>NZ_JBFOCJ010000002.1:0-2136212 GCF_046581065.1 Paraburkholderia yinzeri
GGCAATCTGCTGCTGCACCGCGTGGGCGCCCGCATCTGGATGTGCCGCATCATGGTGAGCTGGGGCGTCGTCTCGGCGGCCACGGCCCTCGTGCACACGCCCGCTTCGTTCTGCACGCTGCGCTTTTTGCTGGGCGTGGCCGAGGCCGGGTTCTTTCCCGGCATCATCTACTACCTCACGCAGTGGTTTCCGCAGGCCGCCCGTGCGCGCGCCATCGGCGTCTTCTACTTCGGTGCGCCGCTTGCGTTCATCGTCGGCGGTCCTTTGTCCGGATTCCTGATCGATCTGCACGGCACCTTCGGCGTGGCGGGCTGGAAGTGGCTCTTCCTCGTCGAGGGCGGACTCGCGTCGGCGGTAGGCGTATGGGCGTTCTGGTATCTGACCGACCGCCCCGCCGACGCGCGCTGGCTCAGCGCCGACGAACAACGCGCCTTGAGCGACGCGCTCAGGGTCGATGCGCGCGAAGCCGCCGCTCACGGTCCGCGCGACGCGCTGGCCGCACTCGTGGACCGGCGCGTGCTGGCCTGGGCGGCGATCTATGCGCTGATCCAGATGAGCGTCTACGGCGTGATCTTCTTTCTGCCGCAGCAGGTGGCGTCGCTCGTGGGGGCGCGCGTGGGGCTCAAGGTGGGTCTGCTCGCGGCACTGCCCTGGCTGTGCGCTGTGGCGCTCACGTGGGTCGTGCCGCGTCGCGCCGACCGGCTCGGCAACCATCGCGCATGGGCCGTGCGCCTGCTCGTGCTGGCGGGGCTCGGCATTGCGGTGTCCGGCGCGGCGGGCAGCCCGCTCGTGGCGATGATCGGCCTGTGCTGCGCCGCGAGCGGTTTCATCGCCGCGCAGCCGCTGTTCTGGACCTTTCCGGCGCGCTATCTGGCGGGCGCCGCTTCGGCGAGCGGCATCGCGCTCATCAACTCGCTCGGCAGCCTCGGCGGCTTCGTCGCACCCATGCTGCGTGCCGGCGCCGATCACGCTTTCGCTTCGCATAGCGCCGGCCTCGAACTGCTCGCCCTTGCGAGTCTCGCGGCCGCGCTGCTGGTTCTCATCGTCGTTCCCCGCGCCGGCGCGCGGGCGGCCTCATCGTTCGAGCCGCCCGTGGGGCGCGTGCGGTAACCCACTTCAAGGAGCAACGCCTCATGGCCATGCCTACCATCAAACACGTGCGCGCCTTTACCGTGCGCGGCGGCGGCGCCGACTACCACGACCAGGCCGCCGGCCACTGGATCGACGACCACATCTCGACGCCGATGGCGCGCTATCCCGAGTATCGCGCGAGCCGCCGCTCGTTCGGCATCGACGTGCTGGGCACGCTCGTCGTGGAAGTGGAGGCGAGCGACGGCACGGTGGGCTTTGCGGTGACGACGGGCGGCGAGATCGGCGCGTTCATCGTCGAGCGGCATCTCGCGCGCTTTCTCGAAGGCCAGCGCGTGACCGACCTCGAGAAGATCTGGGATCAGATGTACTACGCGACGCTCTACTACGGCCGCAAGGGCGTGGTGCTCAATACGATCTCGGGCGTCGATCTGGCGCTGTGGGATCTGCTCGGCAAGCTGCGCGAAGAACCGGTGTATCAGTTGCTGGGCGGCCCCGTGCGCGACGAACTGGTGTTCTACGCCACGGGCGCGCGTCCGGACCTCGCGAAGGAGATGGGCTTCATTGGCGGCAAGCTGCCCTTGCAGCACGGTCCGGCCGAAGGCGAGGAGGGGCTGCGCCAGAACATCGAGAAGCTCGCTACGATGCGCGAGCGCGTGGGCGACGACTTCTGGCTCATGTACGACTGCTGGATGAGCCTCGACGTGCGCTATGCCACGCGGCTCGCGCAGGCCGCGCACGAGTACGGCCTGAAGTGGCTGGAAGAGTGCCTGCCGCCCGACGACTACTGGGGCTATGCCGAACTGCGCCGCAACGTGCCGCGCGGCATGATGGTGTCCACCGGCGAGCACGAGGCGACGCGCTGGGGCTTTCGCATGCTGCTGGAGATGGGCTGCTGCGACCTGATCCAGCCCGACGTGAACTGGTGCGGCGGCATGACCGAGCTCATCAAGATTTCGGCGCTCGCGGACGCGCACAACGTGCTCGTCGTGCCGCACGGTTCGTCGGTCTACAGCTATCACTTCGTGGTCACGCGTCACAACTCGCCGTTCGCCGAGTTCCTCATGATGGCGCCGAAGGCCGATCAGGTCGTGCCGATGTTCACGCCGCTCCTGCTGGACGAGCCGGTACCGGTGAAGGGCCGCATGAAGGTGCCGGACACGCCGGGTTTCGGCGTGCGCCTGAACCCGGACTGCGCGCTCGCACGGCCGTATACACACTAACTGCGCCACTAACCGCGCGCCAGCATTCACGAGGAGAACGACGTGCTGCTCAAGGACAAGGTGGTGATCGTCACGGGCGGGTCGCGCGGTATCGGCCGCGCCATCGCTCTCGCCAGCGCCCGCGAGGGCGCCGATGTCGCGATCAATTACTGGGGGGACAACGACGCGTCGTACGGGCGGCGCGCGGCCATTTCCGAAGTGCTCGACGACATTGCGCGGCTGGGGCGCCGGGCGATTGCCGTGGAGGGCAACGTGGCGGCGCCGCAGACGGGCGTCGACCTCGTGCGCGAGACCGTGGAAAAGTTCGGCCGGGTGGACGTGCTGGCGAGCAATGCGGGCATTTGCCCGTTCCATGGGTTTCTCGACATGCCGCCGGCCGTGCTCGAACGCACGATAGGCGTGAACCTGAACGGCGCGTTCTATGTGACCCAGGCCGTGGCGCGGCAGATGAAGGAGCAGGGCACGGGCGGCGCGATCGTGGCGACGAGTTCGATCAGCGCGCTCGTGGGCGGCGGCATGCAGACGCATTACACGCCCACCAAGGCGGGCGTGCACTCGCTGATGCAGTCGTGCGCCATTGCGCTCGGCCCCTACGGCATCCGCTGCAACTCGGTCATGCCGGGCACGATCGCCACCGACCTGAATGCGGAGGATCTCGCGGACGACGCCAAGCGCGCGTATTTCGAGAAGCGCATTCCGCTCGGCCGGCTCGGTGCGCCCGAGGACGTGGCCGAATGTGTGGTGTTTCTCGCCTCCGAGCGCGCGCGCTACGTCACGGGCGCGGCGCTGCTGGTGGATGGCGGCCTGTTCGTGAACCTTCAGTGAGGCGCGAGCGTTTCCGCGTGTGCGCGATCATGAGCGACGGCTTCGTCCGCCTTGAAAGGCTGGGAAAAACGCCGCAGCAGGCCCACGAAATGCTCGGCCGGCTCCGCGAGCGGTTCGCCCTTGCGCGTGAGCACGCCGAAGCCGGGCAGGCTCTTGCCGATCTCGATCGGCAGCACGGCGAGCAGGCGGCCGCGCACGTGATCGCGCACGACCGACTCGGGCAACATGGCCACGGCGTCGAAGCTTTCGAGCAGTTGCAGCGTGGCGAAGATCGACGCCGATTCCGTGAGATTGACGGGCGTGGCGAGCCCGGCGCGCGCCAGTTCGCCCTCGAACAGCTCGCGGGCGGGGCTCGTGATGGGCTGCACGACCCACGGCCAGTTCATCAGCTCCGCGAGCGTGATTCGTTCGCGGCGCGCGAGCGGATGCTGCGAACGCACCACGAGCACGAGCGGTTCGCGCGCAAGCGGCTCGAAGCCGAAATCGTTGTGCTGCAGCGGCGTGGTGAGGCGCCCGAGCGCGAGATCCACTTCGCGGCGATGGAGCAGTTGAACCACCTGATCGCTCGTTTCGCCGAGGATGCGCACGTTGAGCAGCGGCCGTTCGGTCTTCAGCATGGCCACGGCCTGCGCGAGCAGGTCGGGCGCGGCGCCCATGATCGCGCCCACGGTGAGTTGGCCGTGGCCGCCGCGGCGCTTCACGTCGAGGTCTTCGGCGAAGCGCGTGAGGTCGGCAAGGGCGCGGCGCGCGTAGGCGAGCGTCACGACGCCGAGCGCCGTGGGCTGCATGCCGCGCGCATTGCGCTCGAAGAGGCGAAAGCCGAAGGCCTCCTCGATGTCGCTGAGCATGCGGCTGCCGCTTGGCTGGGCGACGTTGATGGCGTCGGCGGCCTGATGGACGTTGCGCGTGTCGTCGAGCGCGACGAGCAGCGCGAGGTGCTTGAATCGGAGCCGGTTGACGAGTGCGACAACGGCGGTCGGATGGTTCATTAGCGATCCGGTTTATGTATCGCCCGATCCCAACATCGGATTGGTTGGCTATCGATGCGGGAATTATAGTCGGTGAAAACTGCCTGGGAATCCACGAAAACCAGAGGGCAGGATGGAGACACGAGCATGGAGACTATCGCGTTTCGCATGGTGCTCAACCCCGGACAGCGCGACGAGTACGCGCGCCGGCACCGCGAAATCTGGCCCGGGCTGGCGGCGGAACTCACGAAAGCGGGCGTGAGCGACTACTGGATCTTTCTCGACGAAGCCACGAACCATCTGTTCGCGGTGCTCAAGCGCCGCGACGATCACACGATGGAGACGCTGCCCACCCTGCCCATCATGCGCAGATGGTGGGATTTCATGGCCGACATCATGCAGACGGGCGAGGGCAACGTGCCCGTGCAGGCGCCGCTCGTGCCGCTCTTTCATCTGGCGTGAGCGCGAGGGAGCCTCTTATGCAAGTCGTCGATCCGCACGTCCACTTCTGGGACCTCGCTACGCATCATTACCCGTGGCTCGCGAATCCGGGCGTGTCCTTCGTGGGCGACGCGCGCGCGCTCCGCTTCAACTACCTGCCCGCCGACCTGCTGCGCGAGGCCGGCGACATCGACGTGCTGAAGGTCGTGCACGTGGAGGCGAATCACGATCCGGCCGATCCGGTCGAGGAAACGCGCTGGCTGCAAGGTCTCGCCGACGCGGGTCGGGAACATGCGATGCCCGCGGCGATCGTCGCCGCCGCAGACCTCAGTGCGCCGAACGCCCAGGCCGTGCTGGAAGGCCATGCCGCGTTTTCGCGCACGCGCGGCATTCGCCAGATCCTCAACGTGCATGCCGACCCGCTCTACGACTATGTGGGCCGTCATTTTCTGCGCGACGCCGCGTGGCGCGCGAACTTCGCTTTGGTCGCCCGCTATGGCTTCTCCTTCGATCTGCAGCTCTATCCGTCTCAGATGGAGGAGGCGGCTGCGCTCGCGCAGGCGCACCCCGATATCGCGTTGATCGTGAACCACGCGGGCATGTTCGTGGACCGCAACAGCGTGGCCGGCTATCGCGCCTGGCGCGACGGGCTGCGCGCGCTGGCCGCGTGCCCGAACGTGACGGTGAAGATCAGCGGGCTGGCGATGTTCGATCACCAATGGACCGTGGAGAGCCTGCGCCCCTATGTGCTCGAAACGCTCGACGCGTTCGGCGTCGAGCGGGCGATGTTCGCCTCGAACTTTCCGGTGGACCGGCAGTTCGGCAACTATGACGACCTGTGGCAGGCGTATGCGCAGATCGTGAGCGGGGCAAGCGAGGACGAGCGGGACGCGCTTTTTATCGGCAACGCCGAGCGCATTTACCGGATCTAGCCGGCAGGACGACAGGAGACGCGTGTGGAAACCCAGGCAACGACCGGCGCCGTACCCCGGCTCGAACTCAGGCAGGCCAGCAAGTCGTTCGGGCGCGTGCGCGCGCTGGTGGACGGCAGCCTGACGCTGCAGCCGGGCGAGGTGCATGCGCTCCTCGGCGAGAACGGCGCGGGCAAGTCGACGCTCGTGAAGATTCTCGCGGGCGTGTATCGCCCGGACAGCGGCACCCTACTCATCGACGGCGTCGAGCGCCAGTTCGCGACGCCGGCCGAGGCGCGCGACGCGGGCATTGCCGTGATCTATCAGGAGCCCACACTGTTCTTCGACCTTTCGATTGCCGAGAACATCTATATGGGCCGTCAGCCGCTCGACCGGCTCGGGCGCATCGACTACGACGCGATGCATCGCGACGTGGCCGCGCTGCTTGCCTCGCTCGGCGTGGATCTGAAGGCCGGGCGTCTCGTGCGCGGCCTTTCGATTGCCGACCAGCAGGTGATCGAAATCGCGAAGGCGCTCTCGCTGAACGCGAACGTGCTCGTAATGGACGAACCCACGGCGGCGCTCTCGCTGCCGGAGGTGGAGCGGCTTTTCACGATCGCCCGCAAGCTGCGCGAGCGCGGCGTGGCCGTCCTCTTCATTACGCACCGGCTGGAGGAAGTGTTCGCGCTCACGGAACACGTGACGATCATGCGCGACGGCGCGAAGGTATTCGACGCGCCCACCGCCACGCTCAGCACGCAGGAGATCGTCGCGAAGATGGTGGGCCGCGACCTCGCCACCTTCTATCCGAAGGCCGACGTGGCGCCGGGCGAGGTCATGCTGCGCGTGCGTGGGCTCACGCGCCGCGGCGTGTTCAAGGACATCTCGTTCGACGTGCGCGGCGGCGAGATCGTGGCGCTCGCGGGGCTCGTGGGCGCGGGGCGCAGCGAGGTGGCGCGGGCGATCTTCGGCATCGACGCCTGCGATTCGGGCGAAGTGCAGATCGCGGGCAAGCCGCTCGCCATGGGCAAGCCCGCGGCGGCCGTGCGGGCGGGGCTCGCGCTCGTGCCGGAAGACCGGCGCCAGCAAGGGCTCGCGCTGGACCTGAGCATCGCGCGTAATGCCTCGATGACGGTGCTCGGCAGGCTCGTGCGTTTCGGCCTCATCTCCGCCGCGCGCGAAACGCAGCTCGCGGGGCAGTGGGGCACGCGCCTGCGGCTGAAGGCGGGCGACCTGAACGCACCGGTGGCCACGCTCTCGGGCGGCAACCAGCAGAAAGTGGTGCTCGGCAAATGGCTGGCCACGGGGCCGAAGGTGCTCATCATCGACGAGCCCACGCGCGGCATCGACGTGGGCGCGAAAGCCGAGGTCTACGGCGCGCTCGCCGATCTCGTGCGCGAGGGCATGGCCGTGCTGATGATTTCCAGCGAATTGCCCGAAGTGCTCGGCATGGCCGACCGCGTGCTCGTCATGCACGAGGGCCGCATTACGGCCGATATCGCGCGCGCCGACGCGAACGAAGAGCGCATCATGAGCGCTGCGCTGGGCGAAGCCAACGTCCACCTGGGGCACGCCGCATGATGCGTCATACCACGACCCCTCATCCGCCGCTGCCGCACGGGCCGCATGACGGTGCGCCGTCCGAGCGCCGCCGCGTGCCGGCGCTCGCCGAGGCGCTGGCGAAGAGCCGCGAGACGACGCTCTTCGTCGTGCTGCTGCTGATCGTCGGCGGCACGGCCCTCGCGCAGCCGCAGTTCCTGAATTTGCAGAACCTGCGCGACGTGCTGCTCAACGTCTCGATCGTCGCCTTGCTCACGGCGGGCATGACGATCGTGATCCTCATGCGGCATATCGATCTTTCCGTGGGCTCGACGGTCGGTATCAGCGCGTATGCGGTCGGCAGCTTCTATGTCGCGTTTCCGCATATGCCGGTGATCGTGGCGCTGGGCGCCGGCTGCGCGATCGGCTTCGTCGCCGGAGGCATCAACGCGCTGCTCGTGGCGGCGGGCCGGGTGCCTTCGCTCGTCGCCACGCTCTCCACGCTCTATATCTTTCGCGGTGCCGACTATGCGTGGGTCCACGGCGGGCAGATCAACGCGACGAGCCTGCCCGACGCGTTCTCACGGCTCGCCACCGGCACCGTGCTGGGCGTGCCGGTGCTCGCGCTCATTGCGCTCGCGCTGCTGGTCGGGCTCTCGGTCTACCTGAAGCAGTTCCGTCCGGGCCGCGAATACTACGCCATCGGTTCCAATCCCGAGGCTGCGCGGCTTGCCGGCATCAACGTGGAGCGGCGCGTCGCCACGGGTTTTCTGATCAGCGGCACCATCGCGGGACTGGCGGGCGCGCTGTGGCTGGCGCGCTTCGGCACTGTCGAAGCGAGCACGGCCAAGGGCATCGAACTGCAGGTCGTGGCCGCCGCGGTGGTGGGCAGCGTCGCGATCACGGGCGGCGTGGGCACGATACTCGGCGCGACGCTGGGGGCGCTCGTGCTGGCCGTCATCAGCATCGCGCTCGTGGTGCTGCATGTTTCGCCGTTCTGGGAGCAGGCCATTCAGGGTGCGCTGATCGTCGCGGCCATTGCCGCCGACACGCTGCTGGCCCGCTCCGTCGCCAAACGCATGATGAGGAAGCGCGATCATGGCTAAACCCGATTCCGCTCTGCTGACCCGCCGCCCCGGCCTGCCGCTCAGTTGGGAAGCGCTGCTGGTAGTAATCCTGATCGTCTCGCTGGTGGCCGGACGCCTCCTGTCCCCCGTGTTTCTCAGCGGCGACAACGTCGGCAACATCCTGGCCGACCTCAGCGAAGTGTCGCTGATGGCGCTGCCCATGACGCTCATCATCGTGGCGGCCGAGATCGATCTTTCGGTGGCCTCGGTATTGGGCGCGTCGAGCGCGCTGATGGGCGTGCTCTGGCACATGGGGCTGCCGATGCCGCTCGTGGCGCTGCTCGTGATCGTCGGGGGAGCGCTTGCGGGTCTCCTTAACGGGCTCGTCATCGTCAAGCTGAACCTGCCCTCGCTGGCCGTGACGATCGGCACGCTCGCGCTTTTTCGCGGGCTCGCCTATGTCCTGCTGGGCGACCAGGCGATTGCCGACTTTCCGCCGGCGTGGACCGCATTCGGCATGAACACGCTGGGCCATACATTCGTTCCGCTGCCGTTTCTCATCGTGGTCGCGTGCGCGGTGGTGTTCGTCGTGCTGTTGCAGGCCACCGCGTTTGGCCGCAGCCTCTATGCGATCGGCGCGAACAGCACGGCGGCGTCTTTCTCGGGTATCGACGTCGCCAGGATCAAGCTGCGTCTGTTCGTGCTGTCCGGCGCGATGAGCGCGCTTGCGGGCATCGTCTATACGCTGCGTTTCACGAGCGCTCGCGGCGACAACGGCGAGGGGTTCGAGCTCTCGGTGATCGCGGCGGTGCTGTTCGGGGGCGTCAGCATTTTCGGCGGCCGCGGCTCGATGTACGGCGTGCTGCTTTCGCTGCTGATCGTGGGGGTGCTCAAGAACGCGCTCACGCTCGCTGACGTTTCCAGCGAAACGCTCACGATCGTTACTGGCGCGCTGCTGCTTGCCTCCGTGCTGATTCCGAATCTTGCTGCGCGGTGGCGCGCGGCGCGGGACCGGCGCGCGTTGGCGCGGGCGGCGTGATGTGTTGAGTGAAATGCGGCGGTAAAGGTAGCAAGCGGGTAGCAAGCGGCAGTTGTGGCAGCAAGCGGCAGTTGCGGCGGTTCAGCCAGTCGGGAAGGAGGCACGCGGAACGTCAACACGCAGTCAACCATCCGGGCACACGCCCGGTATCCATTGAGGAGACACGTTCATGTTCAAGCCAGTACGTCACATGTGCACAGCGCTGCTGTGCGCGACGCTGTTGGGTGCAGGCCTGGCGGCGCATGCCGCCGGCATCAAGGACGGGCTGAAGATCGCCTTCGTGCCCAAGCAGATCAACAACCCCTATGAAGTGATCGCCGACAACGGCGGCATGGACGCGATCAAGGAGTTCAAGGGCGACGGCAAGGTGGTCGGTCCTTCGGATGCCGGAGCATCGTCGCAGGTGTCGTATATCAACACGCTTATCACGCAGCACGAAGACGTGATCGTCATTGCCGCCAACGACGCGAACGCGCTCGTGCCGTACCTGAAGAAGGCGATGTCCCAGGGCGTCAAGGTCGTCACGTTCGACTCCGATACGGCGCCCGACGGCCGGCAGATTTTCGTGAACCAGGCGGATGCCGAGAGCATTGGCCGTGGCCAGATCCAGTTGGTTTCGAAGCTGATGGGCGAGGAAGGAGAGTTCGCGATTCTTTCGGCCACGCCGAATGCGACCAATCAGAACACCTGGATCAAGTGGATGCAGGAAGAGCTGAAGAAGCCCGAGTACGCGAAGATGAAGCTCGTGAAGATCGCTTACGGCAACGATGACGACCAGAAGTCTTTCGTCGAGACGCAGGGTTTGCTGCAAGCGTATCCGAACCTCAAGGCGATCGTCGCGCCGACTTCGGTGGGGATTGCTGCGGCTGCGCGTTATATCTCTTCGTCGTCGAGCAAGGGGAAGGTGGCCGTGACGGGACTTGGCACACCTAACCAGATGCGTGCGTTCGTGAAGAACGGCACCGTGAAGGCGTTCCAGCTTTGGGATCCGGGTGCACTGGGGTATCTTGCGGCGTATGCGGCCGCGAATCTGGCCTCGGGGAATATTACCGGCAAGGAGGGGGAGTCGTTCGATGCGGGTAAGCTCGGCAAGCGGACGATCGGCAAGAATGGCGAGGTCATACTCGGGCCGCCGACGACTTTCGATGCGCAGAATATCGATAATTTCAATTTTTGAAGTGAGTGGGTTGGAATTTTGATATTTGCGGTTCTTGTTGTTTTGGCGTTTTCTTGTGTTCGTGGTGGTATGCCAGGGTTGCCCCTGTGCGGGGCGGCACCTACTTTCTTTGCCGCGGCAAAGAAAGTAGGCAAAGAAAGCCGCTCACCCCGCCAGTGTGACGCCGTCCGCCACTCGCCCACCTTGGTAGTGGTTCCGGGGCGTCCGTCATCACTGGCCATTAGACGGAGTGACAAGGCGCTCATCCTTCCGGCGGCGCTGCGCGCCCCGAAGGGCATAACCCGAACCAGCGGTATGCACACCGAAATGCCTGACAGCAAGGCCGGTTTCCCTTGCAGACCTGTCTGCGGCGCGCGTAGCGCGCAGCAGGAGGTATGAGTCCTTTGTCAATAGCGTGGAGGGTGCGAGGTGACAGACGCTCCGGAGCCACTGGCTATTGTGGTGCGGGGTGAATGGTGGCTGGCATTAGCGGTGTGAGCGGCTTTCTTTGCCTACTTTCTTTGCCGCGGCAAAGAAAGTAGGTGCCGCCCCGCACAGGGGCAACCCTGGCAGACCGACACGAAAACAAGGAAAGACCAAAACAGCAGGAACCACGAATCAAACACCCCGCGACAAATCCCAAACACGCACCAGACGCAGCCACAGTAAGCACGGCGCCGCCGCGTTACCGAGCCGGCAGGCCCCCACCCCAATTCAGCATCAACTTCTACACTAGAATATCGCATCCACCGCCCCGCACTCCCTCCGATACCGAATGCAAGCGCCCAGCGCCACCGTCCCGATCTCCCTCGTCAACGGCTTTCTCGCGGCGGCTGGCGCGAAAGACGAAGTGACGAACCGTTATCTGAAGCAGGCAGGCATCGCACCGGAACTGCTGGGCGAACCAGGCGCGCGGGTGACCGAAGAGCAGTTCTCGACGCTCTACCAGGCGCTGGCGATCGAACTCGACGACGAGATGCCCGGCGTCTTCAGCCGCCCGTTTCGCAGCGGCACGCTCAAATTCCTCTGCCTGAGCCTGCTCGACGCGCGCAACCTCGAAACGGCATTGCATCGCTTCGGCCAGTTCTTCCACATCGTGCTGGACGACTTCCGTCTCGAGTCCCGCCGCATCGGACCGGTGGCGCAGGTCGAGCTGTGTCCGAACCCCGACTTCGGCCCCCTCGGTCCGCTGGGCCAGGAACTCATGCTCAAGCTCGCGCACGGCGTCGGTTCCTGGCTCATCGGGCAGAAGATCCCGTTGCTGCAAGTGGAGTTCGCCTGCGAGCAACCGCCCCATGCACTCGATCACCGCTACTTCTTCTCGGGACCGGTGCGCTTTGGTTGCCGGGCTACGCTGATGCGCTTCGGCACGGCCTATCTGGATCTGCCGATCCGCCAGAGCAAGCGCAATCTGCGCAACTTTCTCGCGCGCTCGCCCGGCGACTGGATCTTCGAAACGTTCAGCGAGCAGCGAACAGGCCATCGCGTGCGGCAGTTCATGGCCACCGCGCTGCCCGATCTGCCGACCATCGAAGCGGCGGCGCAGAACCTGAATTGCTCCGTGCGCACGCTGTGCCGGCGGCTCGCGGCCGAAGAGACTTCGTTCCAGTTGCTCAAGGACGAGTTGCGGCGCGACATCGCCATCCAGCGCCTCACCGAGACGCAGGACACGATTGCGGCCATCGGCGGCGACATCGGCTTCGACGATCCGAGCGCGTTCCACCGCGCCTTCCGCCACTGGACGGGCAGCACGCCCGGCACCTACCGCGTGCGCGCCTGAGAGGCCTGGCCTACCCAGGATGGGGGGGCGGATCGATCGCAGCAGTGCTGCATGATGCGCCTTGCGGCGCCACGCCCTGCATCTGCACGCGGGCTGGCCGGCACGGCGTGGCCAGATTTGTCACCAGGTGGGCAGATTTGGACAGTCGGCGAAGCCGCTTTGGCGCTACGATCTGCCCCAGATCCCGCCGTTCCCGCTCCTTTACCGACGAGACCCGCGGCGAGACCCATGGCGAGACCCGCGCCGCGGCGCCACCCTCTTACCGCACCACTGGAAGGACCATCATGAGCTACACCGCCCCCGTCAAGGACATGCTGTTCGTGCTGAAAGAACTGGCCGGAATTGACAGCGTCGCTGCGCTGCCGGGCTTCGAGGACGCGAATCTCGACACGGCGCAGGCGGTGCTCGACGAAGCCGCGAAGCTGTGCGGCGAAGTGCTTGCGCCGCTGAACGTGGAGGGCGATCGCGCGCCCAGTAGCTGGCGTGACGGCGAAGTCACGGCGACGCCGGGGTTCGCGCTCGCATTCCGCCAGTTCGTCGAGGGCGGCTGGCAAGGTTTGCAGCACCCGTCCGAGTACGGCGGTCAGGCGCTCCCCAAGTTGATCGCGACGCCGTGCATCGAAATGCTCAACGCGGCGAACCTGTCGTTCGCGCTGTGCCCGCTCTTGACCGACGGCGCGATCGAGGCGCTGCTTACGGCAGGTACCGAAGAGCAGAAGGCGCGCTACGTGCCGAAGCTGATCTCGGGCGAATGGACCGGCACGATGAACCTCACGGAGCCGCAGGCGGGCTCCGATCTCGCGCTCGTGCGCACGCGCGCCGAACCGCAGGGCGACGGCAGCTACAAGGTCTTCGGCACGAAGATCTTCATCACGTGGGGCGAGCACGACATGGCGGACAACATCGTCCACCTGGTGCTCGCGCGCACGCCCGATGCGCCCGCCGGCGTGAAGGGCATTTCGCTCTTCATCGTACCGAAGTTCCTCATCAATGAGGACGGCTCGCTCGGCGCGCGCAACGACGTGCATTGCGTGTCCATCGAGCACAAGCTCGGCATCAAGGCGAGCCCGACTGCCGTGCTGCAGTACGGCGATCATGGCGGCGCCGTGGGCTACCTCGTGGGCGAAGAGAACCGCGGCCTCGAGTACATGTTCATCATGATGAACGCGGCGCGCTTCGGCGTGGGCATGCAGGGTATCGGCGTGGCCGACCGTGCGTATCAGAAAGCTGTAGCGTACGCAAAGGAGCGCGTGCAGAGCCGTCCCGTCGACGGATCGGCGGTGCAGTCCGTCACCATCATTCACCACCCCGACGTGCGCCGCATGCTGGCGACCATGCGCGCCCTGACCGAAGGCGCCCGCTCGCTCGCCTACGTGGCGGCGGCCCACAGCGATCACGCCCATCGGCATTCGGACGCTGCGGAGCGCGCACGTCATCAGGCGGTCTACGAGTACCTCGTACCCATCGTGAAGGGCTGGAGCACGGAGATGGTCAACGAGGTGGCAAGCCTCGGCGTGCAGGTGCACGGCGGCATGGGCTTCATCGAGGAGACGGGCGCCGCACAGTATTACCGCGATGCGCGCATTCTCGCGATCTACGAAGGCACGACGGCCATTCAGGCCAATGATCTCGTGGGCCGCAAGACCGTGCGCGACGGCGGTGCGGTGGCGAAGGCGCTGCTGGCCGAAGTTGCCGCCACGGTCGATGCACTGGCGAAGGCGGACGGTCCGGCGGCGGCATCGATGCGCGCGCAACTGGAGCAGGGCGCAAAGGTGCTGGCGAACGTGGTGGCGTTCGTCGTGGCGAACACGAAGACCGATCCGAATGCGGTGTTCGCGGGCAGCGTGCCGTATCTGAAGCTGGCGGGCGTCGTGCTGTGCGGCTGGCAAATGGCGCGCGCGTTGTTGGCCGCGCAACGCAACCGCTCGGACGACCCGTCGTTCCATGACGCGAAGATCGCGATTGCCCAGTTCTATGCGGAGCATGTGCTGCCGCTCGCGAGCGGTTTCGAGGCGTCCGTGCTCAGTGCGCGCGGCGCGCAAGGCGTGCTCGCGCTGGCGGAAGACCAGTTCTGATTGGCGAGTCTGGGGCCGGGCGGCATTCTTGTCGCCCGGCCCGCTCGCGAAAATTCCTGATCTGCTGTAACCCCACCGAACTTCCAGCCGAATTAACAGCAGGGTCCAGGCGACTTGTGCCGCCTTACCGATCCGCTGACCCGCGCGCCCGCGCGGGCGTGCCGCTGTGGAGGGACATCATGCGCCTCGTTGGTCTGCTCGGTGGTTTCCTGTTGATGCTCGCCTTACTGGTGGCGAACGCGTCCTATGCGTCGGATGCTTGCCACGCGACGAGCGGGCCCGGTACTGCGGCCGTGGTTGAGCTCTATACGAGCGAAGGCTGTTCGAGTTGCCCGCCGGCCGATCGCGAGTTGAGCATGCTCTCGCGCGAAGCCAGTCCGGGATCGGCCGTGATTCCGCTCGGCTTGCACGTGACGTACTGGGACAGCCTGGGCTGGCAGGACGTGATGGCGCAGAAGGTCTTCGACGCCCGCCAGAGCGAACTCGTGGCCGCCGGTCACGGCACCTTCGTCTACACGCCGGAATTTTTCGCGAACGGCGAGGAGATTCGCTCATGGCATGGCACGTTGCCCGAAGCGATCCGCAGGATCAACACCACACCCGCGCCGGTGGAGATAGCGCTGACGACGCGCTCCGATGCGAATAACACCGTCGAGCTGGAGGCGAGGGTTACGCCTCGCGATACTCGTGCGTTACCGGCGGACGGCGCGCAGCTCTATTTCGCCGTTACGGAAGACGGGCTCGTCTCGCATGTGCTGCGAGGCGAAAACGGCGGCACGACGCTTTCGCACGACAGTGTCGTGCGGCTCTGGGTGGGGCCTGTTTCACTGGGTTCGCAGGGCGGAATCGTGCGGCGCGATATCGCCGTGCCTCCCCAATGGGACCGCGCGCGTCTGCATTTTGTCGCACTGGTGCAGAACGGGCGCGATCAGGTTTTGCAGGCCGTGAGGGCTGGAACTTGCGGGGCCTCGTGAGCGAGGCAGCGCCTCACGAGGCCGCGTGGTGGACCCATCACCATCAGAACGTATACGCAATCTTCCCAAACGCCGTCCGCCCAAGGCTGTTATACCCATAGGCCGTCATGTACTGCCGGTTGAACAGATTCGCCAGCGAGGCGGACAGCGCGAGGTGCGGATTGATCTGATAAGAAGCGCGCAGACTGACCGTCGTCCACGAAGGCAGGTAAATTGTGTTCTCCTGATCGTCGAAGGTCGATCCGTTGTAGAGAATCGAGATGCCCGTGCTGAGCGCGTGGAGGTGGAACTCGTCCCACGTGTGATCGACGCTCAGGTTGACTGTCTGCCGCGGCCGGCGGTTCAGCCAGGTATCGTCGGTGACGTCTTCCGGATTCAGCAGGCCGACGGTGAGGCTCACCGGCGTGGACTTGCCGAGCGTGCCCTTGTATGAGAGGTCGATGCCCTGGATATGCGCACGGCCGACGTTGAACGGTATAAAGGTCTCCGAACTGTAAGCAATCAGGTCGTGGAAACGCGTGTCGTAGATGGCGGCCGTGAAGGTGCCGAACGACGTGTTGGCATCGAGGGCCGCTTCGACGCTGTCGCTGCGTTCCGGTTGCAGATCGGGATTGCCGTACTGCGGATAGTAGAGATCGTCGAACGTTGGCAGGCGGAAGGCGTTGCCATAAGACACGCGCGCCGTGTAGACCGGCGTGATCTCCCACGCCAGCGAGACATTGCCCGTGTTCACCGTCTGGCCTTCGACGATCTCGTGGCGCCCTGCGAGGAACAGCGTCCACGGGCCGAGCGTGGTCGACTGGTGCAGCGACACCGCCGAATCGTCGCGGGTGGGTACGCCGGTCGGGATATCTACCGGCAGGAAAGCCTGTTCGCGCGTGAAGTCGTAGGCGAGCTTCGTCTCTCCGGTGAATGGCAGTCCGAACAATCGGTTGCCCGTCTCCTGGTGCGTGAGCGACGTGGACGTGCTGAAGCGCGTGGAGTCGATTTCGTCGGTGGGAATCGTCGGATCATTCGCGTAGACGAACTGACGATCGGTTGCGTAGCCCACCGACTGATCGAACTGCGTGGTCGGCGTGATGTCCCAGTGGAACGCAATGCCCGTGGTCAGTTGATGATCGAGCTGCCGGTCGTCGCCGCCCGCGTTGTCGTAAGACAGATCGGAGCGGTGATAGAGCATGAACGTCGAGATCGACCAGTTGTCGCGCGCATAGCCGAGGCGCGCATCCACGTCTTGGGCGTGATACGGATTGCGCCCGTCTTCGTGGCCGTAGGCCCACGGCTGGGTCGCGTCGATGCCCGCAGTGTTGTAGTCGTGCAGGCCGAGCGAATACGTCAGGCCGCCCAGCGCGGCCAGCGGCCCGGTGGAGGGGACCGTGCCCGAGGTGCGGACCTGCGTGTCGAAGGTCTTGTTCGAGCCGCCGCCGAACGAGACCGTGGTCTGGTTCGGCTGGTTCGACGCGTGGCGCGTGAAGAGCTGCACGACGCCGCCCACCGCATCCGCGCCGAACGAGGCGGCGGCCGGCCCGGAAATCACCTCGACGCGGTCGAACGCCTCGGTCGGCAGATCGGCCCATTCGGCCTCGCCCGTGGTGGCGGAGCCAATACGTATGCCGTCGATGAAGACGGCCACCTGCTGGGCTGACGAGCCGCGGATGCTGACCGAAGCCGCCGATCCCGGCCCGCCGTTCTGCGAAACCGTCACGCCGGGCAGCGTGGCAAGCGCCTGGGTGATGCTGGGATCTTGCGGAGCGAGACGATCGAGGTCCGCGCGCGTGAGGACCTGGGTGCTCGCGTAGCGCCGGTCGAACGACTGCGGCAGATGCTGCGTGTCGCCGACAACGAGAATGCTCGGCAGCGCGGTTTCGCCGTGCGCCTCGTCAGTCTGATCGGTCTGGTCCTGTTGTGCGAGCGTCGCGTCGTCGGCGGCATGGGCGTTGTGCCACGCGCAGGCCGTCACGGCCGACGTGAGAATGAATTGTTTTAGTTTCATGTGCGGGGCTGAGGTCAGGGCTGTCCCTGCAGCGAGCAGCCGCGCGTAGCGGCGCTGGCGCTTCGGGACACCCCGCCCGTTGCGGCTGCATGGACCTCGGTTGATGGCAGGTCTCCTGGCTCGCGGGTCTGCGTCCTCTGCCGGCCTTCCCGGTTTCCCAGTGGCTCGCGCGGGCATGGACTCGCCGCTCACAGTTGCGGGGGCAGCCGCAGTCTCGAAGCGCGCGTTTTTGAGGCGCGCCTTTACTGCGTTCCCTTTTGATCCCGTCGCCGGGAACCATCAGCGCGCAAGGTTAATGCGCCATGGTTCGCCGCGTCAATTGTCCGGGCCGCGGGTGATGCGAAAAAGGCACGGAAGGCGCGCAGCACGAGGTGCGTTTCCCGGTGCGTTAGCGGCCGGCGCCCGAAATAAAAATGAAAGAAATCCCCGGTCGAGCGGGCCAGTCCGCATTGCCGCTCCGGCTGCAGCGGTGCGTGGATGCCCGGTCTGCGCGATTCCCGACATGATTCCAAACATAACTGCTACGCAGCGTTAGCCACGCGGACCTTTTGCTAGCATGGCCCTCCCTGAATTTCAGGTGTCGTCATTGATCCGGAAGTCAGGGGTGCATAGCGGGTGCACAGAGGGCGCGCGGCGTCCGCTCATCCGGATCGGATCTACAGAAGAAGGGGGAGACGTATGGACATGCTCGGCATGTACCCGACGTTTTACGTTCCGGGCATCGGTACGGCCTGGGTCATGGGGATCATCGGCGTGATACACGTCGTGGCGTCCCACACATCGGTCGGCGCTTCGTTTCTGTTCGCGCTGCTCGAAACGCGGGCCTACCGCGAGAACAAGCCGCAGCTGATGGAGTTCATCAAGCGCTACGGCATGTTCCTGCTCGTGTTCTCGTACATCATCGGCTCGATCACGGGCCCGGGGATCTGGTATGCGATCACCGTGGCGAGTCCGCGCGGCGTGAGCGGGCTGATCCACAACTTCGTCTGGGTCTGGGCGAGCGAGTGGGTCTACTTCACGGTTGAAGTCATTGGCGTCTACGCGCTCGTCTACCTGATCGGCAAGATCGATGCGCGCACCCACCTGAAGCTGACGTGGTCGTTCGCGCTCGCTTCGTGGGCGACGATGCTGCTGATCGTCGGCGTGCTCTCGTTCATGATGTGGCCGGGCCACGATAGCTGGTACCAGACCGGCTCGACGAGCGAGGCGTTCTACAACGTCAACTTCTTCGCGCAGCTCGGCACCCGCACGGGCGGCATGATCGTGATGGCGGCGCTCGTCGGACTGCTGGTGGCCAGCCGCGTGAGCGATCCCGCGCTGCGCCGCAGCGTCGTGCGCATGATCGCCCCGGTGGGACTCCTTGGCGGCGCCGTGGCCGTCGTGATGTTTTTCTACTACCTGCGCACGCTGCCGCAAAACGCGCTCGTAATGCTCGACACGCATCTGCTGCCCGTCTACGCCAGGGGAATGGTCGCGGTGTTTGCCGTGGCGACGCTCTGGCTCGGCTTCGCCTGGGCCTTCCCGCAGCGCGTCTATACGTCGCTGGCGATTTCGCTCTTCCTGTTCATTGCCGTGGTGGGGGTGTGGCCCGAAGAGCGCATGCGCGAGTCGATGCGCAAGCCGTACGTGGCGGGGCAGTACATCTACGGTAATCAGGTGATCGCGCGCGACGTGCCCGGCAAGGGCATTCATTCGGAAGTCGAGCGCATTGCCGAGCATGGCCTGCTCCAGTTGCATCCGTTCGTGCCGGACCGCCTGAGAACCGTGACCGATGCCAACGAGCTCGAAGTGGGCCGCCTGCTGACCAAGGTGGCCTGCGCGAACTGCCACTCGCTCGAACCGGGCGGCCCGCTGCGCAGCCTGCCCGACAAGCTGCACATGGCCACCGACGAAGACATGATCGCGGCCTTCCTGCGCGGTCCGCTGAAATACGGCACGCAGCCCTACATGCCGCGCATCGACCTGCCCGACAACGAGATTCGCGCCATTGCGCATTACCTCGCAGCCGTGGATAGCGGCAAGAACGTCGACCAGTTGATCGCGCAGCAGCACGCGGCGGAACAACGCGCCGTTGCTGCCGCGAATGACGGCAAGAGCGGTGGCAAAAGCAGCGGCGCGAACGCGGCCGCGCTGGTTGCGGAACAGGAACAACATGCGGCGGGGCAGCCGGCGCCGTCGAGGAACTAGCCATGGATATTGGTGCCGTGATGAACACGATGCGCGACCCCGCCGGGGTACCCGCGCAGCCCGTGGTGTTTCAGATCCTGATGGTGCTCACGTGGGTGGCGCACATTGCCTTCGTGCACCTGGCCATGGGCGCTTCGGGGCTCGCGATCTTCGCGTTTCACCGGCGCGCCGACGGCGCGGCCGGCAGGTATTGGGAGCGCCTCTCGATGGCGATGACGAAGGTGGCCAAGGTCGCCGTGTCGTTGCTGATCGTGCTGGGCGTCGCGCCGCTGCTTTTTACCCAGGTCATCTACGACCCGCAGTGGTACACCTCGAATGTGCTCTCGGGGCGCTGGGCCATCGCCTTCATTTTCACGCTGATCGTGGCCTACTGCTGCTGGTTCGCCTTCTATCACGCCAATCACGAAGGGGCGAAGAAGCACATCGGCGTCTATGCATGGATCGCGTTCGGGCTCTTCTGCCTGGACGGGCTGATCATGCATGCGCTTTCGTATCAGGCGTTGCTGCCCGAGCAATGGATGAACTGGTATGCGCCGGGTGGCATGGTCGACACGCGCGGCGCCGCGCTGCATGCGATCCAGTGGCCGCGGTATGCGTTCATCATGAGCCTCTCCGTGCCGGCCGTGGGCGTGTTCCTGCTCGCTTACGCGCACTACTTCGCTGAGCGCGAGGATCGCGAGCCCGCCTACCGGGCGTTCGTGAGCGACCTTGGCCGGCGTCTCGCGCAATGGGGCTACGCGATCGCGCTCGTCCCCATGCTGGCCTGGCAGTTCGATTTCCCCGCGGGTTCCGGTCTCGCGCTGCATCCGGTGGGCTGGCTCATCGTCGGCGCGCTGGCCACCATGGCGCTCTGGATGCGGCAGCTCGGCAAGGACACGCATGGCTATCAGCCCGCCCTTTGCGGTCTTGCGTTGCTCGGCGTGCTCGCGGTGTGGCGCGAAATCATCCGGGTGCATTACCTGCGGCCGCTCGGCTACACGATCCAGACCTACACGGTGCATGCCGACTGGCCTTCGACGGTGTTGTTCTTCGCGACGCTCGCCGGCATAGGCGGCCTCGTGGGCGGCTTCTATCTCACGCTGCTGTATCGCGCGGGACGCACGCAGGGCGTGTATCGCGCGGACCGGACCGTGGCGCGTCTGGGCACCGGGGCGGTGTCGGTCCTTGGCGTCTGGATTGCCGTGTTCTTCGTGTACGGGATCGCGATCTCGATGCACGACAGCTTCAATTGATGCGGGGAGGCGTCGAAATCATGAACAACATCATCCGGTTCGGACTGGTTCTGCTGTCGCTGTTCTGCGTGACGGCGCATGCGCAGACGTCGGGGGACGCGCCCGACGTCGCGGCGGGCAAGCGGCGCGCCGCGGTCTGCTTTGCCTGCCACAACGTGGACGGCGTGGCGAAGATTCCGGGCGTGCCGAATCTTGCGGGGCAGCACCGCAGTTATCTCGAGGGCGCGCTGCTGGCTTACCGGGACGGCAAGACCCGGCAGAATCCCACGATGAACGCGATGGCCGCGCCGCTTTCGGATCGCGACATCGTCAATATCGCGGCGTATTTCAGTCTGTTGCGTGGGCAGGGCGGGGGTGTGGCGGGAGCCGACGCAGCGGGCGCGGGTGGCGATAGCGGCGGCGTGACGCCGATTCCCGCCGCGGCGGCGCCCGCGAAGGCCGAGGCGGTTTCCACCGCGCCGGTGCGCTCGGGCGAAGCGGTCTATAGTTCGGTCTGCTTCGCATGTCACGCTACCGGGGCGGCGGGCGCGCCGAAGGTCGGCGACAAGGCCGCGTGGATGCCGCGCATCGCGCAAGGCGATGCCACGCTGCTGCAGCACGCGCTGATCGGTTTCAAGGCCATGCCGCCGCACGGCGGATGCGCGGCCTGCTCCGATGTCGAGATCAAGGCCGCGGTGGCGTACATGACCGCGAAATCACGCTAGCGGTGCGCTTGACGGGGCGAAGCGGATCGAAGCGGATCGAAGTCCCGTGCGCGGAGGGCTTCGATCCGGCGGTGGGGGCGATTCGATCGTCGAGGTCGACCATGCCTCGCTTGCAATCCGTAGGGTTGTCTGAAATTTGACTGTAAGTCGCCGTTGCTAGAGTGGGCCGAAGCGCTTCTCCGCCCGTGGCCGGACCGCGTCCGGGCGAGAGTGGCGCCAAAAACAAGAGCGACCCCTCATGAACACGGCCCGCGCATTCCGGCTTGCACTCTGGTTCGTTTCCACACTGTTTTTCACCGATCACGCTTCTGCATTCCAGTCTAGCGTGGTCAGCATTCCCAGCGCCGCCATGCGGCAAACCTTGGCCGCGACGGTCGTGTTGCCCGACGACTACGCTCGGGATGGCGGCACGCAACGTTATCCGGTGATCTACCTGCTGCACGGTTCGGGCGGCGACCACACCGACTGGGCGTCGAATTCCCGGGTCGCCGAACTGGCAGACCGCTATCACGTGATTCTCGTAATGCCGGACGGCGGCCATGAGAGCTGGTACATCGACAGCCCCTTCGATCCGCGCAGTCGTTACGAGACTTACGTGGGCAACGAGGTCGTCGCGTGGGTGGACGCGCATTTGCGCACCATCGCCGCGAAACCGGCGCGCGCGATCACGGGACTTAGCATGGGTGGCTTTGGCGCCCTGCGCATTGCGCTCGACCGGCCCGATACCTTCGGCGCGGCGGGCAGTATCAGCGGCGCCGTGGACCCGCGCGCCTGCGAAGACGAACCCGGCATCGACCGCGTGTTTGGCGATCCCGCGCGGAATGCCGAATTCTGGAACCGCAACGCGATCATAGCGAGCGCGAGCGAATTCAGGCGCGCACACATCGACCTGACCATCGACTGCGGCGTGGACGATCATTTCGTCCAGTCGAACCGCGTGCTGCACGAACGGCTCATCGAGCTCGGCGTACCGCACGACTATGCGGAACGGCCCGGCGGTCATACCTGGACCTACTGGTCCAATGCAATCGGCTATCAGGTGCTGTTCTTCTCCACCGCATTCCGGCGCAACGGCTGGAACCCGCCACAAGCGTAAAGGCTGGCCCGACCGGATAGTCGGGCGGCAGGTTTCGTCTCTTGCCTGGCAATGCTTATTGAAATGCCAGGCCATGGTTCCCGGCCGCGTACCAGTCCAATTCCCTCGACGATATCCCGTTCGTATCGCGCCGCCGCGATGCGCCGCGGCACATCGCTTGCGCGCCGGCAGGTGTACGTGCGGCGCGGCCTGCGGGTGTACGCCGCTTTTTCGAACCTGATGACGCGAAAGGAGATCGACGATGAACCGATCGACGAGGCACGCAATGGCATGGGCACTGGTGATGGCGCTTTCGGGCACGGCATGGGCCGCGGGGGGGACGGGGGGCGCCGGCGGCGCGGGTGGCATGGGCGCGGGCGGCAGTTCTGCCGGCGGCTCGGCGGGGATGGGCGGTGGAGGCGGCGGCATGGCGCCGGGCAACACCGGCACTGCGCCGGGCACGACCGGAGTGGCTCCGGGCACGGCCCCGGATAGCGGTTATGGTTCGCCGGGTACGACGGGTACAGGCAGCGGAGCCGGCACGGTGATCGGCGTCCCCTCCAACACGGCGCCGGATACCACGGCACCCGGCTACAACGGCGGCTCGGGCAATGGCAATCCGGCCGGCGGCAACAGCAATGCCATGCCGGCCACGCCGCCGAACACGACGCAATGACGCGTTACCCCCGCGGCATTCCGGGCACCCGGCTTGCTGCGGGAAACGTAACGTGCCGGACCCGGATGCGCCGAGCAACCGGGAATGATGCATGGCACGCAGATGCAGGCTGGGCAATAGCTCGGCCTGTGCCTACGCCGCGCCGCTCACCGCTTTCGACGGCGCAGGGACTTTCCCCGGTGTGACCCGGAGACTGGAGGACGTCATGCTTCAATATGCGCTTATTTTTTTCATTATCGCGATCATCGCGGCCGTATTCGGCTTCGGCGGCATAGCAGCGGGCGCCGCGGCCATCGCGAAGATCCTGTTCTACATCTTCCTCGTGATCTTCCTCGTTTCGCTCGTCCTGGGCATCGTGCGACGCGGCTAACGAGGGCCGGCTATGGCGAGACGCAGCAGCGACTCACGGCGGAGACGCTGCTGCGCCTGCGCGGCAAGTGAGAGGGTCGTTTACCCAAACTTCATTCAAAGCTTCACGCCGCCCGCTTCCGGGGGATCGCCGCGCCGGCTTTCGCCGGGCAGTGCCGTTTCGATGCTCCAGTAAGGGGCGCGGCCATAGTACTCGTGCACGGCGGTGGCCCAGGCGCGGTCGGCCATCGAAGGCCAGTGGCGCTTGTCGAAGCCCGGCGCGGTCTTCACGTGCTCCGAGGGCAGCGCGAGGACAAAACATTTGCGCACGGCGTCGAGCGTGAGCGCGTCCCAGGGAATCGCAAGCAGCTTGTCGCCGATTCCGAGCCGGCCGCCGCTCGACATCACCGCATAGGCGATGCGTCCGCTTTGCACGTCGAGCATGATGTCCTTGATCTTGCCGACTTCGTCGCCTTCCGCGCTCAGGACTCGATCGCCATCGAGCGTGCTTGCGCCCATGACATAGGGGCCAGGGCCGATCGACGATTCGTGCTCGCGCCTGACGATGCGTGCACCATTGCCATCAGGCGCAGGGGAGAGAACCGGGTTGGGCATGACGGACTCCTTCGGATGAGGCGGCGCGGGACCGCCGCGCGTGGCCAGGACGCGTTGCGACGCGCATGGGCCGTTCCCGCGACGGCTGCGTCGCGGGCTGATCCGCGCGATCAATCGGCACGATCAATCGGCTTTGCCGCCACCGTCGAGACCCGCGCCTCGGCGCCAGATTTCCTTGCCGCGCGGCGAGAGTTCGCCACAGCTGTGATCGGGGTCCGGCTCGGTGCCGTAGACGGCCATCTGGCCGCCCGGCGGCTCCTGGGCGCGCTGGATTTCGTGCTTGCGCCGGGCTACGCGCTCGTCTTGCGAGCGGCCTGCATACGCGTTCATGATCGTGCTCCTCTTGAGGACTGCGTTACATCGGGCCGATGTGCAGGGCGAGCAGTACGCCGGCCACGAGCGCACATTCGATCGCTACGATGCCGGTCAGGGAGATGGCGCTCCTCAGCGCGAGATGGGGTTGGTGCGGGAGATTCATATCGGCTTCCTCGAAAGATTCATGTCTTCAGGGAAGCATCCCGCGTTCCTCGATTTGTATTGAGGATTGCTATGAATATTGCCGGACGATTGCGCCATGAAGCATGCTGTTCAAGCCGCTTGTACGCGGCGCAGAATGTCGAGCAACTGGGTGACGGCGAACGGCTTGCGCAGAAAGCCCGCCACATCGGCGTCGGCCGGCGGCGTGACCAGCGCCGAAACGAGCACGAGCGGCACGTGGGCAAGCGCCCGGTTGCGCCTCATTGCGCGCATCAATGCGATGCCGTCCATGCGCGGCATCATGCAGTCGGAGATCACGACGTCGGGCGGATCGGCGAGCGCGCTCCTGAGCGCGTCAGTCCCGTCCGCCGCGGTCGTAACACGGTAGCCTTCCTGGACGACCAGTTCTTTTAGCGCATCGAGCGCATTGGGGTCGTCGTCAACGAGCAATACAGTAGCCATGCATGTGCACCCGCCAGGCGCGATGCTGCCCGCGCCCATGTTTTTGCGTTTCGTTCCCGGCGCGTACGCGCGCGCTCGCGCATCGCGCCTGTCCTGGTTCGGCATTGAGCACGTTCCGTTCCCGCTCGTGGCGGCGCAGCAGTCGTCGGGGCTCACGGCGCGAAAGCGGTTTGTGGCGAGGGTTTTCGCCCGCTACGACGCAGGGCGGCGCGTAGTTGGCAGGGTGTGCGCCGCGTGCCGGATGTAAAACTTTATTTCCGGCCTTGCGTTCAACTCGCGCAATTCGGGTCCAGGCCGCTGGCGGGTCCACGGGCTGCCTCGATCGAGGCAGCCACCTCGGAAAAACTGCCGAACGCCTCGTCGGGGAGTGCCCGCAAGGCGTCTACCACGTCGCGCGCCGCGCCACTATGCTCGGCGGTCTCGATCAGGATGAGAGGGTGTGCGGGATAGCTCACCTGCGCAATCGCGGATGCGATGCGCCGTTTGAAGTCCTGTCGCGCCGCGGCGTCCGTTGCGGCGGATACGGAGGGATACATGGCGGAGGGATACATGACGGTCTCCCGGTATCGGTACAGCGTGCCGGGCGCAGGCGCTGTACCCGGGCGGCGCCCGTCACCAGCGCAGCAGCCGCGGCCCGAGCCAGGCGCCGATACCGGCCGGAATGGCCATGCCGAGCAGATACCAGACGGCCCAGAACGACACCGCCATTTCGGGGCAATGCAGGGAATAGGCCAGCGTTGCCGTGGCGCTCGCCAGCAGTCCGCCCGTGAAGCCGGCAACCCGCAGGCGCGTGGGCGCGAGGCCGCGCAGGGCCCAGAACACGGCGATGAACGACGGCACCGAAAGGAGTGCGATGTTGAGCGGGCACACGCGCCATGTCTGCCCCATGACGAGCGGCAGGCGCTCGGCAGGCGGTGCGAGCGACACGAGCGCGATGGCGCCCAGCCACACGGCCGCGACCGGCCAGGCCATGGCGGCCCAGGCCATGCGCGGCGCGCCTCCGGGCCGCGAGAGCCGCGTGGTGGCGGCGAGTGCGCCCAGCGCGAGGAAGAACGGCAGCGCGAGCTTGAGCCAGAAGACCGGCGTGGCCGCGACGGTCGCGAGGTCGGGGCGCACGCCGAACACGAGCGCCATCAGGAGCGTCGAACCAAGGCCGCCGGCAATCAGCGCTCTGGCGAAGCGCCGGGCGACCAGATGGCGGTCGACCGGCGTCGCGCCCGTGGCGAGTAGGGAAATGAGGTCCTCTGTCTTCATGATGCGTTCTGAAACTTCAGCGCGAGCGCTTTGAGGCCGCGATGCACCCCCACCTTTACCGCCGATTCCGAGAGACCGGTCAGCTTCGCGGTTTCCGTGACCGACAGCCCTTGCAGCTTCACGTGCAGGATCGGCAGGCGCTGGCGGTCCGGCAACTGGTCGAGCATCTTGCCCAGGTCGCGGCGCGCGTCGGCAGCCTCGTCGTCGCAGGTCGCGAAGATCTCCAGTTCGTCGTCGAGCGGCGTCTGCAGCGCTTCGCGGCGCGAGCGCGCCCGGAAGAAGTCGGTCAGCTTGTAGCGCGCAATCGCATGTACCCAAGCCGTGAGCGGCTCCTCGGGGCGGTAAGTGGCGCGGCCGTTATGCACGGCAAGCAGGATTTCCTGCACGAGATCCTCCACGTCGTCCTGCAACGCATAGAGCCGCTTGCGCAGAAAGCCGCGCAGATGCGAGCCGAGCTCCGAGAGAAAGGCGTGGTAAGCCGTCGTGTCGCCGGCGAGGCCGCGCACGAACAACGCCCTGAGCCGCTCCTCGGTGCCGCGTGCCGGTTCGTTACCGGTAGTTCGGCTCATCGCGAACTCCGGTTACAGCGCGGGTGAAATGTCTGCGGGTGCAAAGGGATTGCGGCGGGCATCAGGCGGGCGGCGCGTGGCGGGTCATGACGGGGCTCCGGTGGCGGTGGACAGGCTCCTCTTCAATAGTCGCGGGCCTTCCGGGCATTCGTCAAGCGTGAGCTGCGGCATGGTTTTCTTTCTGATGGCTTTCAGTATGCGGTGCTGCGGTGCAGGGCGTGTGCGAAGCGTATACGAATGGCGGGGCCAGCGGGTTACAGCAGGCATAAAAAAATATTTTGTCGCGATTGCGGGCCGGCTTGTAACCGGCGCTCCCGCCGATGCGTATTTACAGGCAGATCGGGTATGCATCGCTGCGATGCCGCGAACGATCTGAATACTGTCCCAACATCAACCGATGGAGCCTACATCATGAGTACTCTTAAATTTTCCGCCGCCGCGCTGATTCTTGCCTCGCTCGCTTCCGGCGCCACCGTCGCCCAGGCCCAGACCGGTAGCGTGGAAAAGTGCTACGGCGTCGCGATGGCCGGCCACAACGACTGCAAGGCAGGGGCGGGCACGACCTGTGCGGGCTCGCAGAAGATGGACTACGACGGTTCGCACTGGAAGAACGTCCCGGCTGGCACCTGCACGTCGATCAAGACGCCCTCGGGCCATGGCTCGCTCGAGCCGATGGGCTCCTGACGCACACGGCCGCCCGACGATCATGAATAGGCTCACCGAATGTGGCGCGGGACTCGGTCTCAAGCCGCAGCATTACGACGAAGCGTGCAACTGCGAGGCGCGCGGACTCTGGTTCGAGGTTCATCCGGAGAACTACATGATTGCGGGCGGCCCGCGCCTCGCGTGGCTGGATGCGGTACGCGAACGCCACGCGCTGTCGCTGCATGGCGTATCGCTCTCGCTCGCGGCAGACCGCGTGCCGGATGCGGCGCATCTGAGCCGCCTGCGCACGCTGGCGGACCGGCTGCAGCCGGCGCTCGTGTCCGAACATCTTGCCTGGTCCGCCTGGCGTGGCCACTATCATCCCGACCTGCTGCCGTTTCCGCGCGACGCCGCGGCGCTCGCGCGCATCGCCGACAACATTGCGCGCACACAGGAGGCGCTGGGGCGGCGGATCGCCATCGAGAACCCGTCGCACTACGTGCGCATCGACGGGCACACGTGGAGCGAGCCGGAGTTTCTCGCGGAACTGGTGCGGCGAACAGGCTGCGGCTTGCTGCTCGACGTGAACAACGTCTATGTGAGCGCCTGCAACATGGGCTTCGATGCCGCTGCCTGGATCGATGGCTTTCCGGGCGAGGCGGTGATGGAGATCCATCTCGCGGGACACAGCGTGGATGAAGAAACGCAGCCGCCGCTCCTGATCGATTCGCACGATGCCCCCATTGACGATGCCGTGTGGAAGCTTTATCGCCATACGATCGATCGCTTCGGTCCGCGGCCCACGCTGATCGAGCGCGACGACCATATTCCCGGTTTCGATGCGTTGCTTGTCGAACGCGACGCGGCCCAGGCCGTGCTCGATGGCGTGGGGGTTCTCACATGAATCCGACCTTGACCGGCTTTCAGGACGATTTCGTGCGTGCGCTCCATGGCGCCCCCGCGGAGGACTCGCGCGTGGCCGGGCTCATCCTGCAGCCGGGCTTCGCCGTCTACCGCAACACGGTGTTCAAGGGCTGCGTCGATGCCTTGCAGGCGAATTTCCCTACGGTGGAGCGCCTTGTCGGCGTGGACTGGTTTCGTTCGGCCGCGCTCATCTACGCGCAGGCGACGCCGCCCGACGACGCGCGGCTTCTGCTCTATGGCGCGACGTTCCCGGCGTTTCTGGCCGGCTTCGAACCGGCCCGCGAGTTGCCGTGGCTCGCGGACGTCGCGCGGCTCGACCGGTTCTGGGTGGAGGCGCACGTAGCGGCCGACGAACCCGCGCTCGCGGCGGCCGAAGTGGCCCGCTACGCGCCTGAAGCGTTTGCCCAACGGGTCCTGAAGCCGCACGCGAGTGCGCGCTGGGCCTGGTTCGGTGCGCATCCGGTCTACACGATCTGGCGCACCAACCGCGAAGCGGTCGCGCTGCCCGAAGAACTCGCATGGCACGGCGAGGGCGCCCTGGTGTTGCGCGCCGGCGCAAGCGTGACGTGGCGTGCGCTGGGTCAAGGCGCCTGCGCGCTGCTGGACGCCTGCGCGGCGGGGCGCGAGCTAGGGGAAGCGACGCTGGAGGCGCTCGAAGCCGAACCCGCACTCGATCTTGCCGTCCTGTTCTCTGAACTGTTTGCCGATGGCGCGTTTAGCGCCGCCATGTCCTCCGGAGATGGGAAGCAATCCGAAACGAATGGAGCCTGAGATGAACACACCCCGGAACGCAACCCGGGACATCGCCACCGATCGGAACACTTCTTCCCGGTACTGCTTGTACTCGGACTCTTCGCGCGCGGTGCGGCGCTCGCACTCCTTGGCATGACCACGGTGATCGAAGTGTTCGTCTATCCCGATGCGCGGCCCACGCATCTTTCGTGGGCGGGCCTGTTGCTCTATATGATCGGGCGCGGCGGAGGCGTTCTGTCGCTCGATCATCGGTTCGGCATCAAGTAGAAAACAGCGGAGGGACTGGCGCGGACAGCAGATTTCGTCAGATATTTATTCGCCGCATCGCAGCGCAGCCGCCGAAGAGGCGTCTGCGCTGTTGTTTTTTGGACGCAAGCTATGCACAGCGAATCATTTGGAAAGCGGATCGCCACGCTAATGCGCCGGCGGAACAAATTGAAATGCACTGCGCATAGTTACGGCCGTAAAGCGATTTACGCGGCAGTTTTTACTGGATAATTATCAAACATGCATTTTGCGTGCTGACCCGCGTTTCGTACCGAACGTCATGCCACGCGCTACGCGATACCAGAGCGCGCTTTCCGGCACGCAAGCTTCTCTTCCTTCATAACCAGTAGCGATTACGCGAGGCGGGAATCGTGCGGATGTCGGGGCGTCCGTCCATGGGCGGCCAGCAGCCGCAAACGATATCGCCGCCGCGTTCGTGCGCCGAAGCAGCGCTGCGACGGCCTCGCCGTTCCTCCGCCGTTCCTGTGTGCGCGGCTCGCGCGCAAACCCATTCTGGCGAAACGGTCATGTTCCGTTTCGCGTCGCGATGGACCTGTGCGTACACCATTGCGTCATCCGCTTTCGTAAGCCTCTTGCAGGCGTGCCGTGCCGGCTCACGCATGGCGCGCCTGTCAAGGCAATTCCACTGGCCAGTCTCCCGTAAGGATCCCTGACGAAATACGTTGCCTTCGGGGGGCGGCCTTCAACCGCAAGGAGCCTGAGATGAAAGTTGGTAGCAACTGGCGTAACGCCCACCATCACGACGCGGCGTTGCCGTCCTTTCTCGCCGCGCGCGTGGACCGCTATTACCAGACGCGCGTGCAGGAGACCTGGGCGGGCGGCCATATCATGCATGGGCGCGCGCCGGGCGCCGACGCATTGCATCTGTCGAGCAACGATTACCTTTCGATTGCCCGCCACCCCGAAATTCTCGATGCGATGTGTCGCAGCATCCGCGACGAAGGCAACGGTCTGCTGATGTCGGGCATCTTCCTGCACGGCGACGACTGCCCGCAACTGCGGCTCGAGGACCGCTTCGCCTCCTGGATGGAAGCCGAGGCGAGCGTGCTGTGCCAGTCGGGCTTCGCGGCCAACACCGGGCTCATCCAGTCCATCGCGGACGCGCAGACGCCGGTTTATGTGGACATGATGGCGCACATGTCGCTTTGGGAAGGCGTCCGCAGTGCCGGCGCACGTGCGGTCAGTTTCCTCCACAACGAGGTCGATCATCTCGAGCAGCGCATCCAGCGCAACGGCCCGGGCGTCGTAATCATCGATTCGGTCTACAGCACGAACGGCAGCGTGGCGCCGCTCGCCGCCATCGCAGACGTCTGTGCCGAGCACGACTGCGTGCTCGTGGTCGACGAATCGCATTCGCTCGGCACCCACGGGCCGCGCGGCGCCGGGCTCGTTGTCGAGCTGGGGTTGACCGACCGCGTCCACTTCCGCACTGCGAGCCTTGCGAAGGCCTTCGCGGGGCGGGCGGGCATCATCGGCTGCTCACGGCGATTTCAGGAATATTTCAAGTTTGAGGCACTGCCCGCGATCTTCAGCTCTACGTTGCTGCCGCACGAGGTGATGGGCCTGGCGGCCACGCTGGACGTGATCGAACGCGAAGACTGGCGCCGCACGCGGCTTGCCGCAAATGCCAGGTTTCTGCGCACGCGGCTGGCCGAACTGGGCTACAACCTGAACGGCAGCGAGGCGCAGATCATCGCGCTGGAAGCGGGCCCCGAGCAGCAGACCATCGTGCTGCGTGATGCACTGGAAGCGCGCGGCATATTCGGTTCGGTGTTCTGCGCGCCGGCGACGGCACAGAACCGCTCGCTGATCCGGATTTCGGTGAATGCGGCGTTGGGCGATCAGGAACTGGAACGGCTCGTCGACGTGTGCGACGAGATTCGCGACGAGGTGGACATGTGGAACTGGCCGTCGACACGCCGCCTCGTGCAGCGCGGCGCAGGCCGTTCCCGCGGGCATCGGGCGCAGCCGGCGGCGGCACTTGCAATGGCGTCCGTGCCGGCCTGATCGCGGAGAGGGCGAAAGCCCGGAGGCGGCGTGGGACTCAGTGCGGGTTCCACGCCGCCTGGAACTCGCTGTCGAGCTGCTGCAGGAATGCGTCGTACGGTACGACGGTATCGAGCGCAAATCCCGCCGGCTCCTTGACGACCGCGTAGGTGTAGCGGCGCTCGCCATGGAACATCGATGCCGGATGCATATATGGCTGCCACTCCACGCATTGCTCGGGGTAATAGCCTTCGGTATGCCAGAAATAGGGCAGGCTGCGATGCGCGTCGAGTTCGGCGAGGAAGCCGGTGGGTGCGCCCTGTTCGACAGCGATTTCCCGCACGCCGCGCAGGGTTTCGTCGGTATGGATCACGAGCAGGTAGCCCGTGCCCGCGCCGTCGAACATGAGGATGCCGTGCGGCTGGTACGAGAGGTAGTGCTCGACGATGCCGTGCGATTCGAAAATCCGCTTCACATGCGCGGCGAGCGCGCCGTCCTTGAGGAAGGCGTATTCGGAAACCGACAGCGCGTCGCGCACGGAGGCGCCGGCCTGGTCGAAATACGCGTCCTGCATATCGCGAATCGCGTGGTTCAGCGTTTCCACGGCATCGGATTCGTGCTTGCGGATGAAACGGTCGATCAAGCCTTCGTTGAAGCTGCGTACGGCCACGTGCTCGTCGGCCTTGCCGGTGAGCACGATTTTCTTGACCGACGAGTCGGACAGGCGGCGGCAGAACTCCATGCCGTTGATCTCGGGCATGTCGTAGTCCACCACGACAACCGAGACCGATTCGAAGCGCGCGGGCTGATGTACGAGGCTGCGAATGGCGTCGACGCGCATGGAGATGACCTGGTGCGCATCGTTTTCCTCGGTGCGGTCCAGATAGGGACTGAAAATCGGTTCGGCGGCCTGGCCAGACGTTTCGCGGTGGTTCAGGAATCGCAGTGCGCGAGAAGGCGAGTTGAACATCCGGAATGCGAGTTGCGGATCGAGCTGCAGGCTCAGATTCGACAGGAACGCGGCGCTATCGTCGACGAAGGCGACGGTGGTGGGGTAAGCAAACGGCGTGAGGGCTTTCGTCATGGCGCAGGGAATGTCAAAACGAACTCGGTGTACTCGCCTTTCACCGAAGAGCAGGTTATGGCTCCTCCTATCGCCTGCATGACATCGTGGCAGAACGCTAGTCCGATGCCGGCTCCCAGTGAGACGTCATCGGTGGTGGTTGCCGAAGTATAAAAGCGGGTAAAGATATGCGGCAAGATTTCCGGAGAAATACCTGTGCCCGTATCGCTGAAAATCAAACGATTTATACGCGAACCGGTTTCGAGCCGGATCGAAATATATGCGGTTTCAATATTGCCCATGTGCCGGAAAGCATTTTTCAGCAAATTGAAGAGTACGTGAACCGTGAGTATTTCCGAGCCCCGGAACGAAAAATCGGGCCGCAGATTGCAGTGCACGCGCTGCCGGTCGCCTTCGCGAAAAGGGAAGCGCGCGAGCGCCGTTTCCACGCACTGGGTGATCGAGCACGACGTTGCGTTTTGCATGTTTCCGCCCGCGAAGCGTGCGGTGGCGAGCAGCATGTCGATGATCGCATTCGAGTAGAGCGCTTCCTGTTCGATGCGGCCCACCACGCCTTGCAACGAATGCAGGTGTGCGCCGCGAATGCGCGGCACGGGCAGGCGGTGGCGCTGCGCGAGCACATAAGTCTGCAGCAGGGCGGGCAGATAGCGCATGACACCGGCCGCGCCCACGCGGATCGCGACAAGCGGCGTGCGCAGTTCGTGCGCCACGCTGCCGGCGGTGGCGAGCATGGCGCGCTCCTGTTCGATCTGGATGCGCTCCTGGTCGTAGTTCGCCACTGCGCCGATGGCGACGGCAAACGAAAAAATCGCGAGATGCGTGAGGTAATTCGCGCCGATCACGATCGGATCGGTGGTGAGGCAATAGGCGAGCACGGCGAGGCCGATGCCGACCACGAACTGGAGCACGAGCATCAGCCAGTCGTGCAGCAGCACCATGACGAAGGCCGCGATCAGCGCGCTTTCCACCCACACTTCATTGCCGCTGTTTTTCAGCAGCATGAAGGTGAAGAAGAACGGAAGCGCATAGAGCGTAATGCCGTACCAGTACCACGCCAGCAGCTTTTTCGCGGCGAGGGGCCAGTGGTCGTAGACGATAACCGGCAGGAACAGCACGGCGCCGATCAGCCGCAGCGTGAGATTCTCGTACGGCTGCGGAAACAGGTCCTTCCAGACATAGTAATAAAGCGGGAAGCCGACGCAGGCCACCACGGCAAACGGCTGCATGCGGCGCTTCGCATACTGGAGGTTGCGCATGGCCGGCGCGAAGGCGCGTACGAGGAACAGCGGCAGCGACGCCCAGGCGCGCCGCAGCTTCATCCGAAGCGTGGGTCTCGAAACGGTCATCGGGGTGAAATGGCTTGTTGTTGTTACCGGTCGCGCGGACCGGCTTTGCTCCCTTAAGCGGGGCCGGCAACTCCAGACGATATCACCAATGTATCGCGCCGATGCAACGTCGCCGGCCCAACGGGCAGGCTGACCCGCCGCTAACGTTTGCATCCGATGCGAGACGCATAGAAGCGGGGTGTCACGCGATTTTCATACCGGGATCTTCAAATCGTTATTGATTCGGATGCCGTATCAATTGATGGCGAATCGCAATGCCGCAGATTCTGCCCAGGAAGGATGCGCCGCAGATTTAAGCACGATCGTTCTAAAAGAGGTAGGATGCTGCTCACGGAAGGCGCGTTCCGCGCCCGCATTGCGCCGAATACGCGCCATCTACGGAGACTACGACCCCATGGACCTCGTTGCGGAATTGCCCGCCGGCCTGACCGGCATCGAACAGTTGCGGCATATGATGCAGGTCGGTGGCCGCGCCCCGATCGGCAACGCGCTCGATTTTTATCTCGTGGAAGTGGAAGAAGGGCGCGTGGTGTTCGAAGGCGTGCCGGGGCTCGGTGTCTACAACCCGATTGGCACGGTGCACGGCGGTTATGCGGCCACGTTGCTCGATTCCGCGTGCGGCTGCGCGGCGCATTCGCGCCTCGGCGTCACCCAGGGCTACACGACGCTCGAACTGAAGGTGTCGTATCACCGCGCCATGACCGTCGATACCGGGCCGGTGCGCGCGGAAGGCCGCGTGCTGACCATGGGCCGTCGCGCGGCCTTTACCGAAGCTACGCTCACGGATGCGGCCGGCAAGGTCTACGCCACGGCCACCTCCACGCTGCTCGTGTTCGAACGCTGACACGGCGGCCGCGGCGCCCCGGGCGTCGTTGCCAGGGGCTCTGCGCCTCAGACTGCTTCAGACGGCGCCGCCCGCCTTGTCCTCGATGAGCCGCACGAGCGTATGCAGCAGCCGGTTCGCGGGCGTGGCGACGCCGAGGGCCTCGCCACGCCTCACGACGAAGCCGTTCAGATAGTCGATTTCGCTGCGCTTGCCGCGCGCCATGTCCTGCGCTGTGGACGAGTACTGGCCGGGCATGGTTTCCGCAATGCGGCGCACGGCCAGCTCGATGTCGGGCGGCAGGTTCACGCTGTCGGCGCGAGCGACCGCCACGCATTCGGCCACGACGTCGCGCATCGTGTCGCGCACGCCCACGCCCTGCACAAGACGGCCATAAGGTAGTTGCGCGATCGCCGAAAGCGCGTTGTACGCGCAGTTCAGGATCAGCTTGGCCCACAGCGCGCCGCGCACGTTCGCGGAGATTTCGGTGGGCACGCCTGCCGCGGCGAGCGTCTGCGCCACGCTTTCGCTCTGCGAAGAAGGCTCGATCACGAGTTCGCCGCGCCCGTGATGGCGCACGTGGCCCGGTCCCGCCATTTCGGTGGCGACGTACACGACCGCTGCCGCGACTTCTTGCGCGATCGTGCCCCGCAGGCGCTCGGCGTTGTCCACGCCGTTCTGCAGCGTGAGCACGAGCGTGTCGGCGGCGAGATGCGGGCCCATGGCGGCGCCCGCGCTTTCGGTGTCGGTCGATTTCACGCAGAACAGCACGAGTTGCGCTCCCTCGACGGCGGCCGGATCGGCGCTGGCGACGAGATGCGGACGGCCGATGCGTTCGTCGAACTGCTGCGTTTCGAGGCGCAGGCCGTCGCGCCCCACGGCCTCGACGTGCTGCGCCCGGCCGATCAGCACGACCTCGTGTCCCGCGCGCGCCAGCATGCCGCCGTAGTAGCAGCCCACCGCGCCCGCGCCCATGACGGCGACTTTCATACGGTTTCCTCCATTAGCCAAGGCAAAGGCGCATTCAGCGCAATTCGAATCCGAGTGCGTTGAGCGCCTCGCGCAAGCGGTCGCGGCCGTGCAGCGACTCGCGGCTGCGCCAGCGCGGGAGCGAGCGGGCCGTCCAGCCGGCCGCGCGTTGGCCCTGCGCGATCTGGAAAGCGCCCATCAGCGCATCGTACTCGGCGATGCCGGGTTCCTGCCCGGCCACATCGTACTGTTCGCGATGCAGCACGACCGGCTGTGGCAGGCGCGGCTTCACCTGCGCGGGCCGCGCCGGGTCTTCGTAGCCCACGCACATGCCGAACACGGGCAGTACGCGCGGGGGCAGGCCAAGCTCGGCGGCGACCTGCTCGGGATGATTGCGGATCGCACCGATATAGACGGAGGCGAGGCCGAGCGATTCGAGCGCAACGACGGCGTTCTGCGCGGCGAGCGCCGCGTCGATCACGCCGACGAGCATCGTTTCCAGGTAGTCGAGACCTCCCACCGCCGCGCCGGTGCGCTTTGCCGCGCCTTCGAGGCGCGCGAGATCGGCGAGCCACACGAGAAAGAGCGGCGCTTCGCGAATCTGCGACTGGTCGCCGGCGAGCGTGGCGAGGCGATCCTTGCGTGCGGGATCCACGACTGCCACCACGCTCCACGTTTGCAGGTTCGACGAGGTGGACGCCGACTGCGCGGCGGCGACCAGCGTTTCGAGCGTGCCCGCGGGCAGCGGGCGATCCGCGTAGGCGCGCACCGAGCGGTGGGCGAGCAGCGTGTCGAGCGTGGCGTTCCAGGCGGGCAGCGGTGCTGGCCAGGGTTTGCCGTAGCGCGCCTCAAGGGTGCTATTGGGGGACGCGGCAAGGCGGTCGGGCGGGGTCGCGGTGGACATCGTTTCTCCGGCGGATCACTCAGGTTGTGCGGCGGCGCAGGGTCCATGCCGCGCTCGCCAGGCGCCGTATGGTACACGCGCTGCCGGTTTGCCGCCGGGCGACGAATAGCGGCGCCGGGCGTGGCGCGGGCCGGCGGAGGCGTTGGGGGCTCCGGTCGGTTTTGGGCAGGCGGCTTGCGCTGCCGCTATGATCGATTGACCGGCTGTGCCGCGTTCCTTTCCGACTGGCCGCTTCCTGGCCCCTCATCCCCCCTTTATCACGAGGCGATTCATGTCTGCGAATACCCCTGCTACGAATTCCCAGTCTCCGGTGTGGTTCATCACTGGCTGTTCGACGGGCTTTGGCCGCGAACTCGCGCTTGCCGTCCTCGCGCGCGGGTGGCGCTGCGTCGCGACGGCGCGCAACAAGGCGGTCCTCGAAGACCTCGCGCCCGAAGCCGGCGAGCGTCTGCTGCGGGTGGGGCTCGACGTCAACGACCCCGCGCAGGTCGATGCGGCCGTGAAGGCCGCGCACGCGCAGTTCGGCGCCATCGACGTGCTCGTCAACAACGCGGGTTATGGCTACCAGAGCTCGATCGAAGAGGGCGACGAACGCGAGATTCGCGCGCAGTTCGACACCAACGTATTCGGCCTCTTCGCGCTGACGCGCGCGGTGCTGCCGGGCATGCGCGAGCGCCGCAAGGGCCATGTGATCAGCATTACGTCGGTGGCGGGGCTCGTGGGTTTTCCGGGCTCGGGTTATTACGCGGCCACCAAGCATGCCGTCGAGGGCTTTTCCGACGCGCTGCTCGCCGAAGTCGGCCCGCTCGGCATCAAGGTGACCTGCGTGGAGCCGGGACCGTTCCGCACCGATTGGGCGGGGCGCTCGCTCGTGCAGACGCCGAGCCATATCGCCGATTACGAGCAGACCGCCGGTGCGCGCATGAAGCGCACCGCCGAGGGCAGCGGCCACCAGCCGGGCGATCCGGTGCGCGCGGCGCAGGCGATGATACGCGTGACCGAAGTGGAGCAAACGCCGCGCCATCTCGTGCTGGGTGCGTTTGGCGTGGGGGCGGTATCGGAGCGTTTGCGTGCGGCGCTGGCCGAGATCGAAGCCTGGCGCGAAGTGAGTATCGGCGCCGATTTCCCCGCGAATGCGTGAGCGCTGCGCGGCGCCTGAGGTTTGCCTCGTTCGACCCGCTTGTTCGACCCGCCTGTTCAACCCGCCGTTATCACGAGCGTGCCGGTGGCGACGAGCGCGCCGCGCCAGAGCCAGTCGAAATTGATCCAGCCGCGCCGCAGCAGGCCGAGCCCGATGTACTCGTAGGCCGCGAGCGCGATGGCGGCCGTCGTGGCGAGTGTGGCGAGCGTATGCAGCGCCGTGGCGCGATATCGGTGATGAGCGGCGGCACCGCGCCGAAGCCTTTGAGCATGGGCGGCAGCAGGTCGGGGTCCGCGGGTCCGGCGGGGATCTCGATGATCTTGCGCGCGGCCCATTGGTTGCCATCGAGGTCGCCGTCCAGATACCACTGCCAGATCGAAGCCGAAAGATCCTTCAGGCTGATCACCGAATTCACGAAGCCATAGGGCCGGGTGGGATTGTGCGCGGGCCGCAGTTCGAACACGAGCTGATTTTCCGCGCCGAAATCGAGCGTCTGTTTGTGCCGGCGCGTGTGCAGATGTATGTCGAAGCTTTCGTGGTCCATCAGGAAAATGCCGCCCGGCGCCTCGCCTTCGGCATTGGCGAGCGCCGTGACATAAATGCCCTCGGGGCCGCAATGCACGGTATGCGGGCGCGTGTAGCCGGCGCGCCGCGCAACGGTTTCGGGTTCGTGCACGCGCACGATATGCGGCTTGCGCGGATCGGGCTTCGTATCGACGATATGGATGCGCGACGAACGCAGTCCCGGTACGACAAGATAGCGGCGCTCCGAATGCGCATGCGGTGCATTGGGACACAGGCACGAACTGCATGCGTTCCAGCCGAAGTGGTGCAGTTCGTCGCCGGCGTTGGGCATTAGCACGCGGTGGACGATGCGGCCGTATTGCGCGGATGCCGGATCGAGGTCGACGACGTCGAGCGTATCCGGAACCTGCCGGCCGGGGTCGAAACTCGCGACATACGCGAGGGTTTCCTTCGGTGCATCGCTCGCCATGCGTGCGGACGGATAAAACGTCGGATCGGGATTCCAGGTGGCCATGGCAATCCCCCTCGTCGGTGAGCCCCTATGATGCACCGGCTGCGCGGACTGCGTCTGCTTTGTGTCCCTTATTCCTTGCAGGCAGAAGCTTATGAGAGAAAGCGATAAAAATCATGGCATGCCAGGCAGCCGATTATCCGTTCTGCGAAAACAGTGATTTCATTTTGCTGGCATTTATCTGCGGGCTATCCCTAACTAGACTGTGCTCAACGGATGCAGAAAAGAACTGCACCGACAATCAAGTTCTCGGAGGTAGTGTCATGAAATCGCTTATCAAGGCTGTTGCGCTCGCAGCCGTTCTCGCAGTTCCTGCCGTTTCGTTCGCTCAATCGCAATCGGACAATGGTCCGATGACGCGCGTTCAAGTGCGTAATGAGCTCGCGCAGCTCGAGGCGGTTGGCTATCATCCGCAAGCCAACGATCACACGTATCCGGACCAGATCCAGGCAGCCGAAGCGCGTGTGCACGCAATGAACGGCGACCAGACGAGCGGCTATGGCTCGGCCACGGGTAGCTCGTCGCAAAGCGGCGGCGCGGCCGATACCTCGGCCAGCAGCTACTCGGCGCCGGTGCGCGTGTACAACGGCCACTAATGGGGCCAGCGGAGCCTCGGGCTCCGGTCAGGCTTCATCGCGCCGCGCGAACTTCAGGGTTCGCGCGGCGTTTGTATTTGATGGCGCGATGCTGCGGCCCGCAGTACGGCGTGTCATGGTATCAGCGCGAATTTCCGACGCCATGATCGGCAATCCAGGCCCGCGTTTCTTCGAGCACTTCGTCTGATAACGTCGGGTCGTCGATCAGGCGCGCAAGGATCACGGCACCCAGCATCGCCGACCAGGTACCGATGACATTCCTGCGCGCCTTCACGGCTTCCTTGCCGGTGTGGCCCGCGCTGAAGCGCTCGATCTGCTTTTTCAGGCCCGCCGCCATGACGGCGCGCGCCTCCGGCGTCTGCCGCACCGTTTCGGCGCCGAGCGCCGCGGTGGGGCAGCCGGCTGCCACGTCGTCGCGGTGCGCGGGCGAAAGATACGCCGCCGCGAAGCGTGCGAGATCGGCGTTGCCGGCCTCGCCCTGAGCGAAGACGTGAGCCAGCGTCTGCGCAATCAGTTCGTCTTTTGACTTGAAATAGCCATAAAAGCCGCCGTGCGTGAGCCCGGCGGCATTCATCACGTCGGCCACGGTGACCGCGTCGTAGCCGCGCGCCCGGAACAGCACGCTCGCGGCCTCCAGAATCTTCGCGCGATTCAGCGCCACCTGCTCCCGGCTCACCCTCATCGTTCTCTCCCCGTTCGCATCGACGAATGCTTGACATTATATATGATGGCCATCATCATAGATTTATACATGATGATTGTCATGTATAAATATCCGATTCCCGAAGGAGATTCACGATGTCCGATCGTCCTGCAGTGCTGATTACGGGTGCGTCCACTGGTATTGGCGCTGTCTATGCCGACCGCTTCGCGCAGCGCGGCCACGACCTCGTGCTGGTTGCGCGCGACCTTGCGCGTATGGAAGAACTGGCGGCGCGATTGCGCGCGCGAGATGGGGTGAAGGTGGAAATCGTCGGCGCCGATCTGACTGGGCGCGCCGACCTCATGCGCGTGGAAGCGCGTCTGGCTGAAGACGAACGCATCGGCATCCTTATCAATAACGCCGGTGCGAGCCTGCCGGGTACCTTCGTCGAGCAGGGGCCGGAGGCCGTGGGCAAGCTTATCGACCTCAACGTGACCGCACTCGCTCGCCTTGCCGCCGCTGTCGCGCCGCGCTTCGCGCGCGAGGGTAAAGGGGCGATCGTCAACATCGCTTCGGTGCTGGGGCTGTTGCCGGAATACCGCATGAGCGTGTACGGCGCGACGAAGTCGTTCGTGCTGTTCCTGTCCCAGGGGCTGCACCTCGAACTCGGCGAACGCGGCGTGTACGTGCAGGCCGTGCTGCCCGCGGCAACGCGTACCGAAATCTGGGCGCGCGCCGGCAAGGACGTCAATGCGCTCACGGGCGTGATGGAAGTGGGCGACCTCGTGGACGCCGCGCTCGTGGGCTACGACCGCCGCGAGACGATCACGATTCCGCCGCTGCCGGACGCACGGCAATGGGCCGATTTCGATGCGGCACGTCTCGCGATGGGAGCGAATTTCGCGCAGTCGCAGCCGGCCGAACGCTATCGCAGCGCGGCGCGCTGAGCGAATGGCCGCCTTGGCCTGTCAAGGGCGCGGGGCGGCGGGGCGTCGTTTCGGGGCGCGCTGGGCGGCGGTCACCGCCGTGGCGGCCTCGTTGGCGCCGCGCTGCATGAGCCGGTCGGCGAGCACTTCGAGAAAAACGGCGAGATCGGTCTCGCCGTACTGGAGCACGAAGCCGTCGACGACTTCGGCAATCGCCGCCGCCCGGCTCTGGGCCGAGAGCGTGCTCGCGATATGCGAGGCGCCGCGCGCCAGCTCCAGGCGGTACTGGTCCTCGCATGCGGTGGCGCTTATCGCACGCCGGTTTTTCTTTGCATAGTCCATGGTCTCGTCACTGGCAGACATCGCCGGTGCGGGCGCCCCTGTTCGTATCGCCCGCACCGGTTTGCCGCCCCCGGCGCCCGTAGGGAATTGGGTCTTCGCGTGGCCTGCACGGCCATCAGGCCACGACGGTCTGTTTTTCTGATGAGAGGGTCGGGTCGATGGGCTATTTGAACCGCAGCGCGGGGGAGCGGCAATACCTGGAATCAGGTAGGGGCAAGGGAAAAGGCAGCACGGCGGCTCGTTGAGCGCGCACAATTGTGCGAAGCTGACGCCGTCGCCCGCACCCGCGGGTTCCCACCACGCCCTTCGCTTCCGCGTCTCGCCACGGAGCCATGAACCCAGCGCTGCCCGACCTGCCCGAATCCGTCCTGCCCGGACCGCTCCTGATCGTCGAAGACGAACTGCTGACCCAGCGGCGCCTGGCTGCCATACTCACCGGTCTTGGCTATCAGGCCGAAGCCCTGCAGTTCGCCGGCGACATTGCCGCCGCGCGTGCGCTACTTGCCGAGCAGCCGTTTGCGATGGTGCTGGCCGATGTGGGCCTGCCCGACGGCAGCGGTATCGACCTGATACGCGAGCTTTCCCGACATGATCCGGCGCTGCCGATTCTGGTAATCTCGGCGTGGAGTACCGAGCAGATCATCGTCACGGCGCTGCAGGCCGGGGCGACGGGGTATCTGCTGAAGGAGCGCGACGACATCGAGATTGCCTTGTCGATCCGCAGTGCGCTGCGCGGCGGCGCACCGATCGACCCATTCGTGGCAAGACGCATTCTCGATCTGGCGGGAGCCGGGAGAGCGGCGGAAGGGGCCGGCAGCGGGGTGCCGGCCACGCCGCCCGGGCCGTCGCTGAGTCCGCGCGAGATCGAGATTCTCGGGCTGGTGGGAAAGGGGCTCACCAATCGCGAAATTTCGGAGGTGCTGTCCTTGTCCAGGCTGACCGTCGAATGCCACATCAAGAACATCTACAAGAAGCTGGCTGTCAATTCGCGCACGCAGGCCGTGTTCGAAGCGCGCACGCAAGGCTGGCTGCCCTGATCTGTTTTCTATGCTGGCTGCATGCGGCGATGGCTGCACCGGCTGGTCCTTCTGCTTCCCTTCCTGCTTTTACTCCGCTTTTTACCCATATCGAGGCCGCGCGCAGCGACTGGCGCGCGCAGCAGCCGCCCGCCACGGGCTGGGCGAGCGTGACGCTGCCCGACGAATGGACCGCGCGCTGGCCGGGTTTCGACGGCGTGGTCTGGTATCGCCTCACCTGGCAGCAGCCGGCGAATGCGCGGCCGCTCGCCGTCGGCATCGACTATCTGAACATGGCGGGCGCGGTTTATCTGAACGGCACGCTCTTAGAGCGTGATGCCTCGCTGGTCGAGCCGCTTACGCGCGCGTGGAATATGCCGCGCTATGCGCTGTTGCCTGCGCCGCTCCTGCATCCCGGCGAGAACACGCTGCTCGTGCGCGTTTCGGGCCTTGCGCCGTATCAGCCGGGGCTGGGCGGCGTCGAACTGGGCGACCCCGCGGTGCTGGCGGCGGTGCATGCCCGTTCGCTGAACGTGCGCTACGACCTGCAGTTCTTCAGTCTTGCCGTGACGGCGACGCTAGGGTGCTTTTTCTTCTCCCTGTGGCTCATGCGCCGCGACGAGACCGCCTACGGCTGGTTCGGCCTGCTGTCGTTTACCTGGTGGTGGGTTGCGCTCAACCAGGTGGTGACCACCCCCTGGCCGTTCGCGAGCACGAACGGCTGGGAGCGCGCGAACTCGGTGGCGCTGATCGTCTACAGCGCGGCGTTCACGATGTTCATCCTGCGCTACAGCGAGCGGCGGCTACCCCGGTTCGAACTGGCGTTGTGGGCCGTGGTGCTGGTCGGTGTGATTGCGATGGTCGCAGTGCCCGAGCGTCTTGTTTCTGCCACGCGCGATGTGCTTACGATCGGCCAGGCCTGTAATTTCTTCCTGACCTCCGGCGCGTTCCTGGGGTTCGCCTGGCGTCACGGCCGGCCCGATCAGCGTATCGTCGCGCTGAGTGTCGCGGTCTTTATCGCGGCGGGCATGCACGACTTGCTCAGCTTCGTCGGCATTCTCGACGACAATTTCTACTTCACCGCACTGACCGCGCAACTGCTGATGGTGTCGATGGCGCTGATGCTCGCCTGGCGCTTCGTCACCGCCTTGCGTCGCGTCGAGCGCTTCAACGACGAACTGAATTTCGGCATCGCCGCGGCGCGCGCCGAACTGGGACAAACGCTCGCGCGCCAGCACCAGCTCGAAGTGGCGAATGCGCGGCTCGCCGAGCGCGTGCGGCTCGCGCACGATTTGCACGACGGTCTGGGCGGCACGCTCGTGAGCGCCATCGCGGAGCACGAATATGCGCCCGGCGTGCTGCCCGAGGGCCGCTCGCTCGCGATCCTCAAGGAACTGCGCGACGATCTGCGCATCATCATCGACGCGGCATCGAGCCAGGAGCTCGGCGAATATGCGCTGGCAGGACAACTGGGATCGCTGCGGCACCGGCTCATGCGGCTCTTCGAACGCCAGCGCGTGGCGTGCCGCTGGACGCTCGAAGGGATCGAGGGCTGCCGCATGCCGGGCGCACGCGGACTCGACCTGCTGCGCATCGTGCAGGAAGCCCTGACCAATGTGCTCAAGCATAGTCAGGCCTCCCAGGCGAGCGTGGAGCTGCGGCGTGTCGGCGATACGCTGAAGCTGACCGTTACCGACAACGGGATCGGCTTCGACATTGGCGACGCCGCGCACGGCGGTGCCGGCATGCGCAGCATGCGCGCTCGCGCGACGCGGCTGGGCGGGGTGCTCGTGGTGGAGTCGGCGCCGGGCGCGACGCGCATTGCGCTCGACATGCCGCTCGATATGCCCGCGGACACCACGGGCTGAGCCGTCCTTCTCGATATCGATTCCGCGATCTCGCGGGCGAGATGCATACGCCGGACAGTTACGACGCGTCGTGTCGTGTCACGCGGTACGATGCTGCGCTCGCCGGACTGGCGAGCCAGACGCCATGGACGAGAACAACGGGATCGGTCGATGCAAACCCATAACGCAAAGAAAATCGGGTGGTGGACGGCGGCGCTTGCCGCAATGCTGGGCGCAACGGCGCTCTTCGCCTGGCGTGCCGATGCCGCGCGCACGCTGAGCGTATCGCCGGTCGGCACGGTCGCGCAGGCGCGCCAGGTCGTGATCAAATTCGACGAGGCGATGGTCGCCTTCGGCGCCGCGAACGCGAAGGACCCGGCGCACGTGCAATGCAGCGACGCGGCGGCGGGCGAGGGGCAGGGCCGCTGGGTCGACGAAAAGACCTGGGCGTGGGACTTCAGGCACGATCTGCCGCCCGACGTGCAGTGCAGCGTCGTGCTCGACGATGCGCTCAAGTCGACGGCCGGCAATGCGGTGACGGGCGCGCGCCGCTACGCATTCTCGACCGGCGGTCCGTTCCCGGTGGACGTGCAACCCTGGGGCGGGACGATCGAGGAGAACCAGGCATTCGTCCTGACGCTCAACGGGCCAGCCACCGACGCCTCGGTGCGCGGACACGTGTGGTGCGAGTCCGAGGGGCTCGGCAACCGCATCCCGGTTCGCAACGTGGATGTGCCGGCCCGCGTGGCGCTCCTCAAGCATTTCCACCTGGAAAAGGACAGCGCGCGCGTACTCACGCTCGTATGCCAGCAGACGCTGCCGTCGAGCGCGAAGATGCAGCTCGTCTACGGCAAGGGCGTGGCGGGCCCGCATGGCACGCCGAACGACACGGAGCGCCGCTACGACTACACGGTGCGCGAGCCCTTTACGGCGAAGTTCAGTTGCGAGCGCGAGAATGCCAAGGCGCCTTGCACGCCGCTGCGCCCGGTGCGCATCGATCTGAGCGCGGCCATTACGCATGCCGATGCCGAACGCTTCCGGTTGCGCGGCCCGAACGGCGAGATCGCGCCGACCTTCGCGAAGGACGAGGCCGGCAACGACGTCACGACCGTCGAATTCGCGGCGCCGCTGCCGGAGCGCGCGCAGCTCACGGTGCTCGTGCCGGACGCGCTCAAGGACGAAAGCGGCCGCCCGCTCTCGAACGCCGACCTGTTTCCGCTGCAGGCGGCCACCGCGCCCATGCCGCCGCTCGCGAAATTTTCGTCGTCCACCTTCGGCATCATCGAACGCTACGCGGAACCCGGCATGCCGCCGCTCGTGCCCGTCACGGTGCGCAACGTCGAGGCCGATCTGCACGTCGCGGGGCTCAACGCGGGCGAGGCGCGGTTTTCAGAGCTGGCGGTGGGCTCGGACACGGACATGCGCCGCTGGATGCGCCTCGTCGAGACCTTCGACGCCTATGGCATGACCGAGTCGGCAATCGAAAAGCAGATGCCCGGTCTGCTGGCGCGCGCAAGGTCGCCGGTCGTGGTGCCGCCTTCGGCAGACGGAGATTCGGACCAAAGCGCGGACCAAAACACGGACAGTGGCGGCCAGCAAGAGCGCACCGTCGACGTACGCTCGCTTTCGCTGCTGGCGGGTCAACCGGGCGTGCAGACCCTCACGCTGCCCAAGGCCGATCCGAAGTCGTTGCGGCCGTTCGAGGTGATCGGCATTCCGGTGCAAAAACCGGGTTTCTACGTGATCGAGCTCGCTTCGCCTTCGCTCGGCGCGTCGCTGCTCGGCAAGGCCGCGCCGATGTACGTGCGCACGGCGGTCCTCATCACGAATCTGGGCGTGCATTTCAAGCAAGGCCGCGAGAACAGCGTGGTCTGGGTGACGACGCTCGACAAGGGCGAGCCGGTGCCGGGCGCGGACGTGCGCGTATCCGACTGCAACGGCGAGCAGATCGCGCAAGGCCGGACCGATGCGCACGGACTCCTGAACATCGAGGGTGCGCTCACGAACCGCAGCACCTGCGGCGAGGACAGCTATAGCGGCTTCTTCGTCTCGGCGCGCATCGACGATCCGAAGACCGGGCCCGACATGGCGTTCGTGCAGTCCGACTGGAATCGCGGGATCGAGTCATGGCGCTTTAACGTGCCGACGGATACGAGTCCCGAGCCCACCGTGCGCGCGCATACGGTGTTCGACCGGCCGCTCTTTCGCGCGGGCGAGACCGTCTCGATGAAGCACTTCATCCGCGCGGAGACGATGCATGGCCTCGCCTTCCCGGCGCAGTATCCCACCCGCGTGACGATCCGCCATACGGGCAGTGGGCAAACGTATCATCTGCCGCTCACCTGGTCCGCGGACCATACCGCGGTATCGACGTTCAAGCTTCCCGCCGAAGCGAAGCTGGGCGAGTACGACGTCTCGCTCGACGACGGCGACGCCTCCGCGCAGGACAGCGGCAGTGGCGACGAGAGCGCTGATAACAGCGATGGAGACAATGGCGGCGCCGTCCACATGAATTACGACAGCGGCAGCTTCCGCGTGGAGGCATTCCGTCTTCCCGTGTTCAAGGGGACGATAGCCGCGCGCAACGAAAAGACCTCGCCGCTCGTCGCCGCCAGGGAAGCGCCGGTCTCGCTGCAAATCGACTACGTTTCGGGCGGTGCTGCCTCGAATCTGCCGGTGCAGGTCTCGGCGCTCGTGAAGGATCTGACGCCCGCTTTCACGGACGATTTCAGCGACTTCAGCTTCGCGCCGTGGACACCCGCTTCGGCAGGCGACGAGGCGACCGACGACGAAGAAAGCACTCCTCAGGAAGACACCGAAACGGCCCGGCTCGTAGCCGACAAGGAGCCGCTCACGCTCGACCGCAACGGCGCGGGCGCACTGGTGCTGAAGAACCTGCCCACTGTCGATACGCCCAAACGCCTCGCGCTCGAAGCGACCTTCGCCGATCCCAACGGCGAAGTGCAGACGATAGGCGGCAGCGCCACGCTGTGGCCCGCCGCCGTGGTGGCGGGCATCAAGGCGGGGAGCTGGGTGTCGGTGGGCGACACGGTACCGGTCACCGCGCTTGCGCTAGACCTGCAGGGCAAGCCGCGCGCGGGCGTGAAGCTCGAAGTGCGCGGCGTGGCGCGCATCACGACCACGTCGCGCAAGCGCATGGTGGGCGGCTTCTACGCCTACGACAACCATACGCAGACGCACGATCTGGGCGCGCTGTGCAGCGGGAAAAGCGACGACCACGGGCTATTGACGTGCAAGGCAAAGCTTGATGAGGCGGGCAACATCGACCTGATCGCGACCGCTACGGATGGCGATGGCCACGCTTCCACGGCCACGACTTCCGTCTGGGTCACGCGCGAGGACGAACTGTGGTTCGGCGGCGATAACACCGACCGCATCGACGTGCTGCCCGAGAAAACGAGCTACGAGCCCGGCGAAACCGCGCGCTTTCAGGTGCGCATGCCGTTCCGCTTTGCGACGGCGCTCGTCGCCGTGGAGCGCGAGGGCATCATCGAAACGCATGTCGTGCAGCTCGACGGCCGCGACCCCACCATCGAGCTCAAGGTGGGCGACCAGTGGGGGCCGAACGTCTACGTTTCGGTGCTTGCCTTGCGCGGGCGTATCCACGAGGTGCCCTGGTATTCGTTCTTCACATGGGGCTGGAAGGCGCCGCTCGAATGGGCACGCGCGTTCTGGTACGAAGGCCGCCAGTACGAGGCGCCCACGCCGCTCGTCGATCTCTCGAAGCCCGCCTATCGTTATGGGCTCGCGCAGATCCGCGTGGGCACGGCGGCGCACCGGCTCGACGTGAGCGTGACACCCGACGCGAAGCGCTACACCGTGCGCGGCGTTTCGCATGTCGCGCTGCGCGTGCAACTGCCGAACGGCCAGCCGGTACCGGCCGGCACGCAGATCGCGGTGGCGGCCGTCGACGAGGCGCTGCTCGAACTCATGCCGAACGAGAGCTGGGATCTGCTCGATGCCATGTTCCAGCGGCGCCCATACGGCGTGGACACCTCGACGGCGCAGATGGAGATCGTGGGCCGGCGCCACTTCGGCCGCAAGGCGGTGCCCGCGGGCGGTGGGGGCGGGCACGCCGCGACGCGCGAACTTTTCGACACGCTGCTCTACTGGAACCCGCGCGTGACGCTCGACGCGAAGGGTGAAGCGCGCGTGGATGTGCCGCTCAACGACTCGATTACGCGCTTTCGCATCGTCGCGGTCGCGGCGAGCGGGACGGAGCGCTTCGGTACGGGCAGCGCGACGATCGAGAGCACTCAGGACCTCCAACTGATTTCGGGTTTGCCGCCGCTCGTGCGCGAAGGCGATGCGTTCCGCGCGCAGTTCACGCTTCGCAACACGACGGCGCGCGCGATGAAGGTCGTGGTCACACCGAACGTGCCGCCGCTCGCGCTCGCGCCGCAGACCGTGGATCTCGCGCCCGATTCGTCTCGCGAGGTCGCGTGGACGGCAACGGTGCCCGACGGATTGGCCGACGCCGAATTGCCCGCGCTGGTCTGGAACGTGAGCGCGGCGGAACAGGGCGGGGCGCATGCCGCCGACGCCGTGAAGCTCACGCAGCGCGTCACGGCGGCGCTGCCGGTAACGGTGCAGCAGGCCACGCTCGCGCAGGTGGACGGCACGCTCTCCCTGCCGGTGGCGCCGCCCGCGAACGCGAGCGTCACGCAGCAGGGGCGCGTTCGCGGCGGCATCGCGGTATCGCTGCAAGCGAAGCTCGCGGATGGCCTGCCGGGCGTGACGCGCTGGCTCGACCGCTATCCGTACAGTTGTCTCGAGCAGCAGATCTCGGTGGCGCTGGGCCTACGCGATCCGGCCCGCTGGCAGGCGGTGCTCGCGCACCTGCCTGTCTATCTGGACGGAGACGGCCTCGCGAACTACTTCCCGCCCACCGACGACAGCGCGAACCACGGCAGCCCCACGCTGACTGCCTACCTGCTTGCCGTGACGGACGAGGCGGCGAAGCTCGACCCGCGCTTCGCCCTTCCCGACGCGCTGCGCGCGAAGATGGAGGACGGCCTCACGCGCTTCGTGGAAGGCCGCATCGAGCGCAATACGTGGGCGCCGCGCCGCGATCTGGACTTGCGCAAGCTCGCGGCCATCGAGGCGCTATCGCGCTACGGCGCGGCGAATGCGCAACTCCTCGGCTCCATCGAAATCGCGCCGAACCAGTGGCCCACCTCGGCCGTGATCGATTACTACGGGAGCCTCACGCGCATGCGCGACGTGCCCGATCGCGAGACGAAGCTCGCGCAGCTCGACCAGATCCTGCGCGCGCGGCTCACGTATCAGGGCACGCAGCTCACGTTCTCGACGGCGGACGAGGACGATCTCTGGTGGCTCATGACGGGCACCCAGGTGAACGCGGCGCGTCTTGCTCTGGCGATGGTCGACAACCCCGCGTGGAAGGACGAGATGCCGCGTCTCGTGGCCGGACTGCTGGCAATGCAGCGCAATGGCGCTTGGGAGACGACGACCGCCAACGTTTACGGCTCGCTCGCCGTGGAGCGTTTCTCGCGCGTCTTTGAAAGCGTACCGGTTACCGGCACGACGAAGATCCAGCTGGGCGGCACCGGGCGCGATGTCTCGTGGAGTGCCGCGCCTGCCGGCGCGGCCTCGGGAGCCACGGCTGCCACGCGCTCGGCGGCGGTGCGCGGCACTTTGCTCGACTGGCCGGCGGCGCGTTCGGACGCGACGAACACGCCCACACTCGCGCTGACCCAGGAAGGCAGCGGCAAACCGTGGGCGACGATCGAAAGCCTCGCCGCCGTGCCCCTGCGCGCGCCGTTCGCAGCGGGCTACCGCATCGCGAAGACCGTCACGCCGCTCGAACCCGCGGTGAAGGGCGTCTACACGCGCGGCGACGTGCTGCGCGTGCATCTCGACATCGAGGCGCAGACCGACATGACCTGGGTCGTCGTCAACGATCCGGTTCCGGCCGGCGCGACGATCCTCGGCTCGGGCCTCGGGCGCGATTCGGAGGCGGCCACGCAGGGCGAAAAGCAGGAGCAGGACGGTCCGTGGCCCGCATTCGTGGAGCGCGATTTCGACGGCTATCGCGCGTACTACGATTATCTGCCGAAGGGGAAGGTGTCGATCGAGTACACGGTGCGACTCAACAACGTGGGCACGTTCGGGCTGCCGCCCACGCGAGTCGAGGCGCTGTACGCGCCCGCGACGTTCGGCGTCCTGCCGAATGCGCCGGTCGTCGTGAAGCCTGCGCCGCAAGCCCAATGAGCGGAGCGGCGATGGGTGCCCGATGCTTTGTATCCGCGGCGGTGCTGAGCATCGCACTGCTGCCGGTCCCGGCGCTCGCGCTGCCTTCGTACGACGACGTCCGCGCGCAGTGGCGCAGCTCCGACTGGGTGTTGCTCGCCCGTGACGGCACGCCGCTGCAGCATACGCGCGTCGAGCGCACGGCGCGGCGCGGCGACTGGGTGGCGCTCGCCGACGTTTCGCCTGCGCTGCGCGACGCGATCGTCGTTTCGGAGGACAAACGGTTCTACGAACACAGCGGCGTCGACTGGCGAGGCGCGGCCGCCGCGGCCTGGGCGAATCTCTGGAATACGCGCACGCGCGGCGCCTCCACGGTCACGATGCAGCTCGCGGGCCTGCTCGACGACAGCCCGAAGCGCTCGGGGCAGCGCTCGTTCGGCGAGAAGGCCGTACAGGCCGTGGACGCGCTGCGCCTCGAACAAAGCTGGCGCAAGGACCAGATACTCGAAGCGTATCTGAACCTCGTGCCGTTTCGCGGCGAGACCGTGGGCCTCGCGGCCATTTCGCAGACGCTGTTCGGCAAGGCGCCCTCCGGCCTCGACGACCGCGAGGCCGCCGTGACCGCCGCGCTGATCCGCGCGCCGAACGCGCCGTCCGCGAAGGTCGCCACCCGTGCGTGCCGCATCCTGCGCGATCTGCACGACGCGAGCGGTTGCGCCAATCTCGACGGCTTCGTGCAGATGGCGTTTGCGCGTCCGGCGGTGGCGGATGACTATGCCGCATTCGACGGCGCCGACGCGCTCGCGCCGCACTTCGCGCGGCAGGTCGCGAGCGCCATGCATCCGGCGGCGGGCCAGCGCGTACGTTCGACGCTGGACGCAAACCTGCAGCGCTTCGCGCGCGACACGCTTACGCGCACGCTGATCGAGCTGAACCGGCCCGACCACTCGCGTAACGTGAAGGACGGCGCGGCCGTGGTGCTCGACAACGCGACGGGCGAAGTGCTGGCCTGGGTGGGCTCGTCGGGCGCGCTTTCGGCGGCGCGCGAAGTGGACGCGGCGCTGGCGCTGCGCCAGGCGGGTTCGACGCTGAAGCCCTTTCTTTACGCCGAAGCCATCGACGAGCGACGCGTGACTACGGCATCGCTACTCGACGACGCGCCGCTCGACCTCGCGGCAGGCGGCGGCCTCTATATGCCGCAGAACTACGACAAGGGCTTCAAGGGTTGGGTGAGCGTGCGCACGGCGCTCGGGTCGTCGCTGAACGTGCCTGCCGTGCGCACGCTCGTGATGGTCACGCCGCACCGTTTCGCGAAGACGCTCAAGGCGCTTGGGCTGCCGCTGAACGAAAGCGGCGACTACTACGGCTACAGCCTCGCGCTGGGCAGCGCGGACGTTACACTCGTCAGCCTGACGAACGCGTATCGGGCGCTTGCGAACGGCGGAGTGGCAGGCCCGATCGTCGAACTGCCCGGCGGCCAGGCGCCGTCCGCCGTACCCGCTCGCGGCGCACGTGTGCCCAGCCGCGTATTTAGCCCCGAAGCAGCGTTCATCATCACCGATGTCCTCGCGGACAACAACGCCCGCACGCGCACGTTCGGCTTCGACAGTCCGCTCGCCACACGCATGTTTTCGGCGGTGAAGACGGGCACGAGCAAGGACATGCGCGACAACTGGACAGTGGGTTACACCTCGCGCTACACGGTGGGCGTTTGGGTGGGCAATGCGGACGGCTCGCCGATGTGGGACGTTTCCGGCGTGAGCGGTGCGTCGCCGGTGTGGGCGGCGATCGTCGGCTATCTGCATCGCGGCGTGCCGAGCGTGGCGCCGGCCGCACCGCCCGGCGTCGAACGCGTGCGCGTCACGTTTGCTAACGCGCTCGAACCGGCACGCAGCGAGTGGTTTCTCGCGGGCACGGCTACGCCCTACGTCGGGCTCGCCGCGAATGCTTCGGATATTGCAAATGTTGCAGGCGGCGGGCCAGCGCAGATCGGCAACCCGGTGGACGGCACGATCTTCGCGCTCGACCCCGACATCCCGGCCGCACGCCAGCGCGTCTGGTTCGAGCGCGCGGCGGGATCGACGGCGCAGGTGACGTGGCGGCTCGACGGCAAGCCGCTGGGCACGGCAGCACGTGTGGCGTGGCTGCCGTGGCCGGGCCGGCACGTGCTCGAACTGGTGGATGCGCGCGGGCAGACGACGGATTCGGTGCGCTTCGAAGTGCGCGGGGCGATGGCGAAGGCAGGCGCGATGCCGCAGGTTCGAACGCCGGCCGGTGTGGCTGCCCGCTAGTTCCGGTGATTAATTAATTTGCAAGGTGAGCTGAATAGTTTTCGTAAGGGGCAGTGTCTATAACTGCCTAAAGATTTCCAGAACGATGCCGCAATACCTCACAGGGTAGTAGGGCCCATAGGGGGCAGGCGTAGACGTTCATCCGGAGGTCGTCATGAAAACTGATAAGCAAAAAACCATGCGCTGGCTGGCCGGCGCGGCCGGACTGGTCGCGTTGGCAGGGATGTTTGCCGTACCGGCCTGCGCGCAAAGCGGCGGGCGCATTACGTTTACCGGCGCGATTGTGGCTCCGGCGTACGACATTGCGGTAGCGTCCGAGCGTGCCGCTGTCGGAACGGGAAGCATCGCGTATGACGGTGACGGTGCGTCGGGTGAGACCGTGTCCTTCATTGCGTCGCCCGGTAGCGCTCCGGCCGCCGATGTCGCGCTCATGGCGGCCAATCCGGCGCGGCAGGAAAATCCGCTAGTTTCCCGGGCGGTTGCAGTCAGTCTTGTGAACCGCGTGGGCAAGCAACTCACCCCGGATGCGGATGGGCACTACAAGCTGGACCAACACGGCGCAGTGATGGAACTGAAGTCCGCGTCCGCCACGCCGGGCGGCACACCGCTTGTCGTCGTAGTCAGTTACAACTGATCAGACCGGCGACCCGGGGCGCATCCGCCCCGGGATTGCGCCATCGCCCATGCACCATTGATCGCGAAGCCGGGCTGGCCCGGCTTATCGCGGGTGCTTCGGATTTTCGGGCGACCATTTTGCCTGCTTGTTCGCGCCTCAAGTGACGATTCCTGGCAATTCCTGGCGTCGTTTCCCGACGATCTGATCGCTTACGAGGGATCAGATGAGATCGTATTTCGGACTAATCCAGTAGTCAGACCGGGCTGCGTTGGCCGACTATTACACGTGCCATCCTTCTCAGTTGGCCAGGAGTTGGGGCAATGGATCGGGGGCGTGGTGCCGGCTACATATCGGTGCGCAGATCACCGTTCCGCCTCCGGTGGGCCTTCTCTTTCGGCTCTGTCAGTTCAAAGTCAATTCTGGAATCCTTGAAATGAAAAAGGTCGCTATTGCGGCTCTCGTCGCTACGGTGGGTCTGGTTGCCGGCACCGCGCACGCAGACAGTACTTCGCTGAATTTTACCGGCCAGGTGACCGGTGCTACGTGCAATATCAACGGCAACGGGCAGGGTACCAACAACTTTTCGGTCCAGTTGCCGGCGCTGTCGGCTTCTGCATTATCGGCGGCCGGTTCGACGGCCGGTTCCACCCACTTCACCATCGCGCTGACCGACTGCACGCCGGCAACCGGCAACGTGCGTACATTCTGGCAGGGCGCGAACACGCTGTCCGACGGCAATTTGCTGAACAACGGCACGGCCGCCAAAGTGGAAGTCCAACTGGTGGATTACAACAGTGGTATGCATGTCATCAACACTAGCCAGCCGGACGGTTCACAGAATTCGTACGCCGTTCCGCTTTCCTCAGGTGGCAACGCCAACCTGTCGTACGCAGCGCAGTACGCTTCGCCGTTGGGCGGCGCCACTGCGGGTGGCGTGTCGACGAGCGTAACCTACTCGCTGGTCTACCAGTAATCGTGACGCAGGCGGGCAGGGAGAGCAGTCCTTGTCCGTTGCCCAGGACTGGTGCAGTCGCACCAGTCCACGTTGTGGGCTTGCCGCAGCAAGCCCACTGGAGTCAATCACTGCGGCCCGGAAAGCGGCGTATCGCTTTGGCGTGGGTTTGACCAACTTGCTGGAGCAATCGCTGGGCACGCCCAAGCTGAGCCTGTGCCCCCACACGCTGCGCCTTGAGCCGGCCGATTTCCGTGTGCGCTTCCTGGCGTTTGTGTGCGATTTCCTGCTTCAGTTCGGCGTTACGCCGCACGTCGCTATGCACGCGCTCGAGTTGCGCTTCGGCATCCGAAAGCGAACGCGCGATCTGTGCATTTTCGGCAACCAATTCGGCGCGCTGCGCTTCCTCTTCGGCAAGACGTGTCACCTGACTTACCAGATACTGGAACTCCGCCTCCGCAGCGCCGCGGATGGCGGTTTTGCTCGCACGCCAGAGCCGGTTGTCCACATGCAGCGTGGTATAGAAGTTTCGTTCGTCGCCGTGGAAATAGAGCGTGGCCGCGTAATCAAAAGAGCAGTATTGACGAAACGTGAGCAGGGCTGCCGCCGTCTCGAGTTTCTCGACTTCTTCAATATTTGCAGCCGCGATGTTGGCGTGATCGGGGTGCACCCGCATAACGGGCACGGCATGCAGTCGCCCTATGCGATTCTCGATCCCGATCATGGACTGTAGGTGCGAGCCCTCCGGGTCAGCATTCTGCGTCTGATCCGCAGTGTCGGCTTCGGTCGGGATCCTGTGTAGCTTGACTAAATTGTCCATGGGTGCGTCTCCCGCTGAAAAGCGGGACGGTAGAGTCAACGAGACGGCGATGGCTTCGCCGGTTTTTTCGCGTCTGCGGAATGAACGAAGTCGCGCAGCGGGATATTCGTCGCGGGTTCGAAGACGAATATTCGTTCGATCAGGGAATCCCGGGAGTGAAAAGCCAGGGGGTTCTCAATGCGAAAACGCGCAATGAGCGCGTCAATGGCTTCTATTCTGCGATCGCCCTCTTGTAGCTGAAGAGCGACTTCTATCAAGGCAGTACGTTGTTCACGCGTCAGATACACGCTGTTTTCCTTCGGGTCTTTCCGTACAGCAGATCAATCGGGATAGTGGGGAATGTGAGCGCGGCGCCGGTTGGGCACCGTGATTGCGCTACTAACTAGAATTATTGTGTGATCGGGGGCCGGCTGCCTATCGGATAGGTTCGCCTTTTACGGGGTTTCCAGCAGTTCGGGGTTTCGGTGAGGCGAGACCATCGAATGAGATCGACGGCTGGCTGGCGAGTTGCGGGGCGGTGCGAGCGCTGGCGTAGGCGGCGATCGGCGCGCGGTTCGCATGGGGAAGGAGAGCGGTCTTACCGCGGACCCGCTATCAACGCCACGCCAAGCCAGATGCCGCCAAGCAGGCCGACTGCTCGTCCTGCCAGCGTAGCGTGCCGGACTTTCCGGCGAAACCAGCGATCGCGGCGAATTGCCTGCATGGCCGTGGAAACGACCAGTTCGCCGAACAGGAGCGCTGCAGCGGCAGCGACCGCCGGGGCCGTTACCACCACGATGTCCGGATCGACCGTTGCCGGAATGCCAAGACATCTGAAGCACACGACGATGATGGCCGTAATCGCCATGCTGACCAGAATTTCCTGAGCGCCCCGGCCGAACAGCTCGATAGGGTTCACGGCGATCTTCTTAGTCGAACAGAAAGGAAAATGCCGAAAGCGTCAGGAATACGATGGAGATTCCAGCGACAGTGGCACCCAGCAGGACTAACAGGCCCGGGTGATGACGCTTCAGATCGGAAAAAAGACCATGCCGGCTCGTGCCGGACGTTTTATTCTTGCCTTGACCAAGGGGCTTGACTGTCGAATGTGTACCGAGTTTGAGTCGGGAACTATCAATCAGGGAAAATGGGCTCACAACGTATCTCTGCTGCTATCTCTTTCAGTAAGGGGATGAGCATAGCAACGTTATCCCGAGCGTACTGTCGGACAAGTTCCAAACTACGGGCATGCATGAATCCGTTCAGACTGAACGCGCGTGTGCAAGCAGGATCAGAAATATAGTTCGTAGAACGAATCTAAAAAAGAAGCATCATCGTTGAGCGATCTCAACATTTAACAATGGCTATTACTGCGGCGAATCAAACTCCTGTACGCTCCGGTCTCGCCATATTTCCTTGTTTAGAAAGCGATCCAGAACGTGATCAATTCACGAACGCTCACGCCCGCCAGCGACACCCGCTACTACGTCCAGTCCACCCCGTCGTGGGGATCTGCCGCACGCCAATCCGGCTCGCCTACTCGTGTGGAAGACTTCGAGGTCATCCACCGACACACCGTTGAGGAAGTGGAAGGTCTTCAGAAGAAGATCGAACGTCTTGACGCTGAGATCGCTCAGGCACAGGTCGACAGACAGGCTGCCGAGATCAAGGTCCATCGTCTCGCGGCACTGATCGAGGAACTGCGCGGCCTGAAAGCCGGGGTTCCGGCAGTGGGCATGCCCCAATTCGGCGCGGAACCCGCAATCATGCCGTCCCAACGGCCGCGAGAATCATCCCGGTTTCGTCCCGGTGCGTTGTTGATTGCTATCGCCGTCGTGTTGATCGCTGTCGGACTGTTTGCGGCATTCGCTTACGACGGGACGGCATGGCATGGCCTCGCCGGCTATTGCTCGGACCACACCGATTCCGTATTCAAGGCATTGTGCTGGATGGCGGGCACGTCGCCTCATCGCTGATCTCGCAGGATGCGATTGTGCTTTTGCCCGGCTGCGTTGAAGCGGTCCGTGGCGGCTCGATCGGCAGTGAGGTATCTTCAGGCCCCCGTTTGCCTGATTTCACCGACGGCGAGACTTGATTGATCATGGGAACGCTGAAAGTCGTCGAAGACGTGGTCGTAGGGTTGACGGTCGTCGTGCTGTTTGCGTTGGTTGAACTGAGCGCGAAGAATCGTCTCCCGGGCATGCCGCGTGACGAGCTGCGGGATCGGGCCACCGGCTGCAATGGCGCGCGTGACGCGGATTCCACCGGGATGTCCGACTCCTCTTGAAGCGCGCACCGCACTTGCCGTGCGGCCTCACTTCGGCTGGGACTCCTGCCATCCTCCACCCAGCGCGAGAAAGAGCTTCACCTGATCGAGCGCCACCTGTCCCTGGGCCGCGGCCACCTGAGCATGCACGCTCGTGACCGTGCGCGTGGCGTCGAGGTCGGAGAGGAACGACTCGCGCCCGGCCGCGTACAGTCTATGCGTTTCGTCGGCCGACTCCTGCGCGGAAGCGTAGGCGGCGACCAGTGCTTCGGTGCGCTGGTCGTCGGCGGCATAGGTTGCGAGGCTCGTCTGCGTTTCGCGCAGCGCGTTGAGCACCACGCCGTCGAAGTGGGCGAGCGCGCCGCCCGTCGCTGCCTGGGCCTCCTGCACGCGCGCGCGTTGGCCGTTGACGGGGAAGGACCAACTGATTAGCGGTCCGAATGACCAGTTGTTGGTGGCCGGCCCGAACAGGTCGCCCGTCACGCCAATCGTACCCACCCCCGCGCCGAAGCTGATCGAAGGATAGAGCTCCGCCGTCGCCACGCCAATGCGCGCCGTGGCGGCCGCGAGTTGCCGCTCGGCCTCGCGCACGTCGGGGCGGCGCTTGAGCAGGGCGGCGCCGTCGCCTACCGGGATCGGCTGCCTGAGCTTCGGCAACTGCGTGCACGAGAGCGCGGCGGGCGGCAGGTCCGCCGGTGCGCGGGCCAGCAGCATGGCGAGCTGGTATTGCGCGATGCGGCGCTGGCCTTCGAAGCGCGGAATGTCGGCCGCAACCGTTTCGGCCTGGGTTTGGCCGCGCGTCACGTCTGGCTGGTTGCCGCGGCCCGCATCGCGCAGCCGCTTCGTGAGCGCCACGCGCTCCTGCTGCAGCTTCAAGGACTCCCTGGCGACGGCGAGTTCCTCGGCGGCCGAGCACGATTCGACGTAGGCCTGCACGACGTCCGCGACGACCGTGATGCGCGCGAGGTCCGCGGCGGCGAGAACCGCGTCGTCGTCGGCGCGCGCGGCTTCCACGCCGCGCCGCAGCTTGCCGAACAGATCGAACTCATAAGAGACATTCACGCCGAGGTCGCCCAGGGTGGCGACAGGCACTTTGCTGAACAGCAGATATTGCTCTCCCGACACCTGCGCGCGCTGGAATGCGGCGCTCGCGCCGCCCGAGAAGCCGCCCTGTTCGTTGGCCACCTCGACGGCCGCGCGTGAGCGTGCGAGGTTCGCTGCCGCCACGCGCAGGCTCGTATTCGACTTCAGCGCTTCCTCCACGAGATCGTCGAGCACGGGGTCGTCGTAGAGCCGCCACCACTGCGCGGGCACGTCACCCTGTGTGACCGGCGCGTTCTCCGCGCCCGCAATCGGCCCCTGCGCGAGCGGTGCGTTGACAACTGCCTCTTGCGGCAGCTTGTAGTTCGGGCCCACGTTCATGCATGCCCCGAGCGCGAGCGCCATCGGCGTGAGTGCAACGATGCGCCACAGACTCCGGCGCTTCATTGCGACGCTCCGGCTGAGCTGGCCGCGCCAGACGCACCTGACGCGCCCGGCGCAGCCTGGGCTTCCACGGCGCCGCTCGAACCGCTTGCGGCACTCGCGCCCGTAGCCTTCTTCTTGCCGGTTTCCGGCTCATGCACCGAAACCGTCGCCGTGCGCCCCGCAATCATGCGGAAGTCTTCGGGCACCTCATCGAGCGCGACGCGCACGGGAATGCGCTGCGCGAGCCGCACCCAACTGAACGCGGGGTTCACGTTCGGCAGCAGGTTCGCGCTCGGCTGCCGGTCGCGGTCCTCGATGGCGGCGACGATGCTTTGCACGTGGCCGCGCAGCGGATGCGACTCGCCCATCACGAGAATGTCGACGGGTTCGCCGATATGGATGCCGGAAAGCTTGGTTTCCTCGAAGTAGCCGTCCACGCGGAACGAATGCATGTCCACGACCGAGAGCACGGCGTGGCCCGCCGAAACATACTCGCCCACGCGCGGCGCGCGGTCGTTCAGATAGCCGTCCACGGGGCTCACGATCGTCGTGCGCTGCAGGTTCAGGCGCGCGGTGTCGACCTGGACCTGGGCGTCGGCAACCGTCGCTTCGCCTTGCTCGACACGCGTGCGGCTCTCTTCGAGCGTCTCGCTCGCCACGAGGTTGCCGAGCGTGAGGTTGCGCGCATATTCGCGCTTGGCCTGCGCAAGCGTTGCCTGCCGCTGTTCGAGCGTGGCCTGCGCGAGTCGCAGCGCAAGCGTGTAGCGCGCCTGGTCGATCACGAACAGCACCTGGCCTTGCTTGACCTGCTGGTTGTCCACCACCTGTACGGAGGTGATGAGGCCGCCCACGTCGGGCGCGACCTGGATCACGTCGGCGCGCACATGGCCGTCGCGCGTCCACGGCGCGAACATGTAGTAGTTGACGATGCGCCACAGCACGAGCGCGGCGACCACGACGACGATGAGCGTCAGCAGGATCTGTCCTGCGGAGAACCAGGTTTTTTTCACGTTAGTAGGGCATGTAGCGATGCGAGACGATGACGACGGCGGCCAGCACGAACACGTAGATGCCGAGGTCGAAAATGGAGCGGTGCCAGACGAGCCGGTAGAAGCCGATGCGCATGAGCACCTTGCCGATCACGACGTTGATGAGGTACGCGATCAGCATGAGCACGAGAACGGCGGGCACGAACACGCCGAAGATGTCGACTTCGCCGATCATGAGTCGGACTCCGTAAGAAAAGCGATAAGAGGGGCGTTCATGCCTTGGCCTCCACGCATGCCTCGGGTGGTTGCGCGGCGTTGTGCGGGAAGAGCGAGAGCCGCATGCCCACGAGCGCGTGCAGCGTGTCGCGCAGCCAGCGCTGCGAAGCGCTCGCGCGCCGGGCTTCGCCTGCGGGCGTGCTGCCCGGCGCCGGGGCCGCAGGCACGGGTGCGGCTTCGTGCGTGAGGATGCGGCCGAAGGCTTCGTCGATGGTGTCGCGCAGCGCCTGCGGCGCGGGCTCGCGCACGCTCTTTTCGGCACATCGCGCATAGTAGGCGCTGACGTCGGCCAGCACGCGGTCGATCGCGGCCGGCACGTCGCCGGTGAGCTTGTGGCGCGAGCGGCGCAGGTCGAGCGAGTTCAGTGCGATGCGCAGGTCGCGGAAGCTTTCGATCGACGGATGGCGGTGCTCGTCCGAAGCCGCGAGGCGCGGGAGCAGTTGCATCAGGCGGTCGAGCATGCGCGAGGCGAGGTTGCGCTGATCGTCGAGCGGCGCCGACGAGGCGGCCAGCGCGACGTCGCTCCAACTGGAACGCAAGAGGCGCCGCGCGGCGAGCTCGGCGCCGAAGGGACGCGTGGCGCGCGTCCAGAGGAAGGCAAAGAGCAGGCCTGCAACGCCTGCGAGATTGCTGTTCAGGAACACGAGGAAGTCGGCCTCGTAGGCGCTCTGGATGCTGATGAAGGTGGCCGTGTTCACGGCGACGAGCATCGTCACCATGTTGAACTGCGGGCGCGGGATCAGCGTGCCGACCAGGATGAACGGTCCCGCGAACATGATCACGAGCAACTCGAAGTCGTGCACGTGCGGCAGCACGACGAAGAGATAAAGCCCCGCAAAGACCACGCTGGCGCAGGTGGCGGCGAAGAACTTGAAGACCATCGGCGCCGGCTCGTCGAGCGCCGCGAAGAAACTGCACGCCACGGCGGCGAGCGAAACGGCGCCCGCGCCGTCGTGCCATCCCGAGCTGATCCACAGCGCACTCGCGACCACGATCGCGCTTACCGGCACGAGACACGAAATGAGCATCATGCCGCGGTCGAAGAAGCGCTCGGTGCCGCCAAGGCGCCAATGCCGGTAGCGCGGCAGCCAGGAACCCGATTGATGCGCGATCAGCGCGCGCAGCGTGCGGCAGTCCTGCCATACGTCGATCACCTGGCCGAGGCGCCACAGCGCGTTCGACAGCACCGCGCCTTCCCAACTGGCCAGCGCCTCGCGTCCGGGCTGCAGCGCTTTGATGCGCGCGCGCAGTTCTTCGGCGACCGGATCGTCCGCTTCGATCTGCATGTCGGCGGCGCGTTTGGGCAGCGGGGCGTCGAACCACTTCGCGGCGTCGGCGAGCAGCGCGTCGAGGCCCTCGGGCCGCGCTTTCAGTTCGAGCAACAGCGCGACGAGCGGGTCGGCCAGCGCCGACATCATCGGCAGGAATAGCTGCATGCGGCCGCGCAGTGACTCGGCGCGCGCGAGGATTTCCGGATGCGTGTGGTCGTAGCTCAACTGGCTCAGCAGGAACTCGAGACCGTTGACGGTGGACGCGAGCCGCTGGCGGCAGGCCGAGAGCGCCGTGCCCGCGAGATGGCCCGAGAGCGTCTCGCGGCCGTAGAACGCGGCGTCGCGGAACCATGCGTCCGCGCGTTCGATGAGCGTGGGCGCAAGGCGGCTCGGCAGGATGACGCTGCCTACCACGCTCGCGCAGACGATGCCGAGCGTGATTTCCTCCGTGCGCGTGATGGCCACGTCGAAGATCGTGGCGGGATCGGCCACGGTGGGGAGCGCGATGAGCGGCATCGTGTAGCCCGCGAGCATGAAGACATAGCTGCGCGCCGTGCGGTCGGAGATCGCGAGGAAGAGCAGCGTGCCGGTCCACAGCGCGACGATCACGCTGAACGCATAGGGCATTTCCACGAACGGCGGTACGAGCAGGATCGCGGCAAAGGCGCCCAGCGCCGTGCCGAGCGCCCGGTAGAGCGCCTTCGAGCGCGTGGCGCCGACGAACGGATTCGAGACGATATAGACGGTTGCCATCGCCCAGTAGGGACGCGGCAGTTCGAAGTAGAGCGCGAGGTACAACGCCAGCATCGAGGCGGCGAAAGTCTTGACGGAGAAGAGCCAGTCGCGCACGGTGGGGTAGGTCATGACGCCGTTCGCTCCGCCTTTTACGCGTCGTGTGCGGCGTCTGCCGCTTCGGCTGCGTTGAATGCCTTCAGCACACGCAGCGTGGCTTCGAGGTCGGCGCGCGTCACGCCCTTGAGGACGCGTCCGCGCAGCGAGCGCAGATCGTCTTCCATCTTTTCGGTGACGGCGCGGCCGGTGTCGGTGAGCGTGATCGTCTTGGCGCGGCGGTCGTCGGGATCCTCGTCGCGGCGCACGAGGCCGGCGGCGCAGAGCTGGTCGAGCAGGCGCACGAGCGAAGGCCCTTCGATGCCCACGTGCTCGGCCAGCGTGACCTGGCGCACCGCTTCGCCCAGGCGCCCGGCCGTGAGAAGCGGCGTGGCGCAGGCTTCGGAGACGTTGTACGCGGCCAGGGCGCCGTGGCTGGTGCGGCGCCATTTGCGCGCGGCTACCACGAGCGTGCTGCTGACGGCCAGACGTAAAGTATGAAGATTAGACATCGGCGGGATGATAGCGGAATGCGATTCGGTAGCAAACTATCTTTTCCGGCTGACGACGCCATCGTCGGATGGTAGTCGAGTCGGCGGCCGGATGCTTCGTAGATGAGCGGCGTGTCGCGATGTGTCGGTTTTGCGCGACGGTCATACGCGCTACATACGTGATGCACCCGGGTTTAGCCGGCGCGCCAGCCCGCAAGCAGCGCGGGGAGATCCGCCATATCCGTGAAGACATGAGCGACGCCGGTTTCGCGCAGGGCGCGGGCGCTGTCGTGGCCGCTGTCGTGGCCAATATGCGCCGGGCTGTAGCCGAACACCGTCGCACCGGCGGCGAGACCGGCGCGGGCGCCCGTCACGGTGTCTTCGACGACCGCGCAGCGCGCGGGCTCGACGCCGAGTCCGGCCGCGGCGGCAAGGTAAACGTCGGGGTGCGGCTTGCTGCGCTCCATCTCGTGACCGCTGAAGATGCGGCCTTCGAAGCAGTCGAGGAGGCCCACCTTGCGCAACTGCAGCTCCACCTTGTGGCGGTCGGCGCCCGAGGCGAGTGCGATGCGGCCGCCGAAGGCCGCGTGTACGGCGCGCACGGCGGCAGGGGCGCCCGGAATCTCGACGAGATCGCGCGCGAGCGCCTCGTTGCGGCGCGCGCGAAAGCCCGCAAGCCAGGCTTCGTCGATGGTGATGCCCGTATGGGCCGCGATGCGCGCCGTCTCGTCCTTCACCATCTTGCCCACGAAGATCCGCATGGCTTCGTCGACGCTCAGCGTCCAGCCCAGCTCGCCCAGCATGGCCACGAGCACCTCATGCGTGATGCGTTCGGAATCGACCAGCACGCCGTCACAGTCGAAGAGCACGGCGTCGAAGGGAAGGTGGGACATGGTCGGTCTGCGCAGAGGGCGGGTAAGGGTGGGCAGCCGGGCCGTGCGCGGTTCGGCACGGCCCAGGGTGGAGCGCGATGATAACCGGAGTCCACGCAACGTGGGCGGCTCGCGCGCAGGCGGTGCAGGCAGGGCTGGAGCAAAGCATGGAAAACGCGTGACAATGGCGTTCCACCGAATTTCCACATGCCCCATGCCCGCCGACTCGCCGACACCCTCCGCCGATCCGAACGAACTGCCTGGACGCGCGAACTACACGCAGTTCGCCGACCGCTATGCGCAACGCGTGGCGGACAAGCCTCATAACGCGCTCTACGAGCGGCCCGCCACGGCGGCGCTACTTGGCGAGGTCGCGGGACTCGCCGTGCTCGACGCGGGCTGCGGACCCGGTTTCCTCAGTGCGAAGCTGGCGCGCTCCGGCGCGCACGTGCACGCGTTCGATGTGACGCCGGCCATGATCGAGCTGGCGCGGGCGCATTGCGGGGGGCTGCCGGTCGAGGTAGCGCTGGGCGACCTTGGCCGGCCGCTTAGCTGGCTCGCCGGCGGCACGTTCGACCGCATCGTCTGCTCGCTCGCACTCGATTACGTGGAGGCGCTCACGCCGGTGTTCGCCGAATTTCACCGCGTGGCGAAGCCCGGCGCGCAACTGGTGTTCTCGCTGGCGCACCCGATGCGCGACTGGATCGACACGCGCACGCGCGGCGGGCGCAGCTACTTCGAGACGACACGCTTCGGCCTGCACTGGGGTGGCTTCGGCGAGCCGAAGCCGTGGATCGAAGCGTTCCGGCGCCCGCTTGCGGACATCGTCAACGGCCTTGGCGCGGCCGGCTGGACGCTGGAGACGCTCGTCGAGCCCAGGCCCGCGCCCGAAATGCGGGCTGTCGCGCCGGCGCTGTACGCCGAGCTCGAACTTTCGCCCGCGTTTCTCTGCGTGCGTGCCCGGCGCGCCTAGCGCGCGCCGGCGGACAGCGACGCTTCGAGCGCCGCCACGCCCGCAGGCAGGTCGACCTTGCCGCCCAGATCGCGGATCGTGCGGCCGAGCGCGTGGACGGTGCGAAAGAGATTATGGTCGCGGCATTGCTCGCCCATCTGGCCGATGCGAACGATAGGCAGCCCGAACGATCCCGCGATCTCCACCTGATGCTGGCCTGAAATGTGTTCGCAGACGGCGCGCGGCGCGAGTCCTTCGGGCAGCGCGATGCCCACGACCGAATTCAGCCGGCAGTTTTCGGGCGCATAGAGCGCGAGGCCGAGCGCGCTCACGCCGCTCTGCAACGCGAGCGACGAGCGCTGGTGGCGCGCGAAACGCTTCTCCAGCGTTTCCGTGCAGACGAGCCGCAGCGCCTCGTGCAGCGCCAGCACGCCCGAAACGGGTGCTGTGTAGTGATAGCCCGCGTTGTGCCAGAAGTTCTCGGCGAGCGTGGCGTCGAGGCACCAGTGCGTGTTCGGCACGCTGCGCTCGCGCACGCGCGCCCACGCCGCGTCCGAGAATGCGATCAGCGAGACGCCGGGGATCGACGAGAGGCCTTTCTGGCCGCCCGTGATCACCACGTCGATGCCCCAGGCGTCCATTTCGAGCGGCATCGTGCTGAGCGTGCAGACCGCGTCCACCACGACGAGCGCGCCCGCCGCTCTCGCAAGCTGCACGATCTCTTTCAACTGGCGGTTGCAGACCGTATTCGACGTTTCGCCATGGACCACGGTGACGACGGCGGGCCGCGTGCGCGCAATGGTTTCGGCCACGGCGTCGAACGAGGCGATCTCGCGGTCGGGTACGTCGAGCGTCGTGACCTCGGCGCCGACGCGGCGCGCCATTTCCGCCATGCGGTGGCTGAAGAAGCCGTTCACGATGGAGAGCACGCGGGTGCCCGGCCACGCGAGGTTCGAGACGGCCATTTCCATGGCGGCCGAGCCCGGACCCGCCACGCCCAGCACCCAGTTCGAGCGCGTCTGGAACACGTAGCGCGCCATCGCCTTCACCTGGTGGATCACGCGCGCCATGGTGTCGCCCAGGTGATTGATCACGACCGAGTTTGCCTGGGCGACCGCGGCCGGAATGGGAACGGGGCCGGCACCCATCATGAGCAGGGGCTCGTCGGGCAGGATGTCGTCGAGCGAGTCGACTGCGGGGCAGGGCACCGGCGCGGCGGCTGCGGCGGGGATGGCGGTGCGCTGCGGATTGGCGGATTCGGGATGAAGCGTGCGGGACGTGGTTTCGGTCATGGGAAATGCCTGGTGCGGAGATTCCAGCCCAAGGCGCGGATGCGGGGCGGAAGGAGCAGTGTTGTCCCGCGGCGGCCGCATGGCCATGTACAGTTCGCGCGAATTCCGCTGAACAGTCGCGTGGGCTCGCGCGACCCTGCCCGCGGTTTTCGCATGCGGTACGACGCGCTTGATGAGGGCGATTTGCCGGTCGAGCGGCAGTTTGCCCGAGACGCCGGTGACGTTGTGGTGCCGGTAGCCCTGCGGACTGTGCGCCGTTATGGTGCATGAGCCGACGGCAAGGCAGCGAGACTATCACCGAGGCTGGGTCGCCGGGATGGAGGAAAGGGATTCTGGTGCGGCGGCGCCACGCTGCTGTCCGGGATTATGTGCGCCCGGGTGCGGGATTTTTAGACAGGAGTATTGCGGCGACGAAGATTTTCTCGTTTTCCGATGGGAAAAATGGATGGGAGCGAGTGAGAAGGGTATGAAATTGATTAAGTGAAATCCTGATTTCAATTTAAATTATTTTGTAATATTTCTTCTTGTAAATCAATGGCTTGCCGAATTTTTATTTAGGGTTTTCCATTATGTTAATTGTCGCTGGTAAAATATGGAAATCGAGGTTTGATTAATTGTCTCGAAAATGTGCGATCCGAAAAGAGGTGTCTTGTCTCGATTGAGATCCGCTTATATTATCCGCAATCTTGGATTATATACCCCCGGTAAGCCCCGTCAGTCGGCGATCGGCGGCGCGGCACCCGATTTCTCCAGCATTTTCAACGCGCTTCGATCATTCGGGCTCTATTGGCCGTCGCCAATACTCGACGCGATATCGGAATAAACCCTTGGTTGCGACCGCAATCGTTTATTGTTAGCATCCGCGGGTCGCTGATTGAGTCCGGATCACCTTTCCGGTACGAAATGCAGTGAACGGGGCAGGCGGATCGCTTGCGCAATAGAGGCGGTATCCACCCAGTCTCTCCGAACTCGGCCGCTACAAGGCGGTTGATACATGCCGGGCCCCGTCGCGTCTTTTCTCCGGCCCGTCCTTGTTGTTCTCCTCGGCAAGTCCCTTGGGGTGCTGTTCGTTTGCGCAGGTCAATCTGTCTGACCGGTTGACCCGAAAACAATCGAGGAGCTCCAGATGACGCCGTTCTCTCGCCTTACCCGCCTTACCTCCATTTCTCTCGCCGCTGCGCTGCTCACTTTTGGTGCATCCGCGCATGCCGATACCATCAAGATCGCCATTGCCGGCCCGTTCAGCGGCCCGGTCGCCCAGTACGGCGACATGGTCAAGGCGGGCGCGCTCACGGCCATCGACCAGATCAACGCCGCCGGCGGCGTGAACGGCCAGAAGCTCGAAGCCGTGCTGATGGACGACTCGTGCGAGCCGAAGCAGGCCGTCGCCGTGGCGAACAAGATCGTCTCGCAGCACATCCAGTACGTGGTTGGCCACGTCTGCTCGGGCTCGACGATCCCCGCTTCGGACATCTACGAGAACGAAGGCGTGGTGATGATCACGCCGTCGGCCACCGCGCCGCAACTCACCGAAGGCAAGAAGCGCCAGTTCATTTTCCGCACGATCGGCCGCGACGACCAGCAAGGCCCGGCCGCCGCCGCGTACATCATCAACAAGGTCAAGCCGAAGAAGGTCGCGATCCTGCACGACAAGCAGTCGTACGGCCAGGGCATCGCCACCTCGGTGAAGGCCGCGCTCGACAAGGCGCACATTCCTGTCGTCGTCTTCGAAGGCATCAACGCGGGTGATTCGGACTACTCCGCAGTCGTCACGAAGCTCAAGTCGCAGGGCGTGGACTTCGTCTACTTCGGCGGCTATCACCCGGAAATGGGTCTGCTGCTGCGTCAGTCGCGCGAGCAGGGCGTGAAGGCGACCTTCATGGGACCCGAAGGCGTGGGCAACAAGGACGTGACCGCGATCGCCGGTCCGGCTTCGGAAGGCATGCTCGTCACGCTGCCGGCCGACTTCGCCTCCGACCCGGCCAATGCGAAGCTTGTGAAGGCATTTGCCGACGCGAAGCGCGACCCGAACGGCCCGTTCCAGATGCCGGCCTACGCCGCTGTCGAAGTGATCGCGGATGGTATCGCGGGCGCGAAGACCACGGATCCGACCAAGGTTGCCGCGTACCTCCACCAGCACGCGTTCGAGACGCCCATCGGCAAGGTCGAGTACGACGCGCAGGGCGACCTGAAGTCGTTCCATTTCGTCGTCTACACGTGGCACAAGGACGCCACGAAGACCGTCGCCGCCAACTGATTCCGGCGCGTGGTCTCTACGCCCCGTTCCCCGTCGCGACGGGCGGGGCGTTTTTCGATCCGGGCCTGTAGCTGGGCCCAATCGTGTCCCAACCGGTCCCGTCGGCCCTTAATGGCCTTGTTGCCGCGAGGCTTACGCATGAATGATTTTCTTCCGCAGTTCACCCAGCAGCTCGTCAACGGGCTCACGCTGGGCGCGATCTATGCGCTGATCGCCATCGGCTACACGATGGTCTACGGCATCATCGGCATGATCAATTTCGCTCACGGCGAGATCTACATGATCGGCGCCTACGTGGGCCTCGTCACGCTCACGGCGATCGGGACGACGGCGGGCTATCCGCTGCCGCTCGTGCTGGGCGCGGCGCTTATCGTCTCGGTGCTCGTCACCGGACTCTACGGTTTCGCGGTCGAGCGCGTGGCGTATCGGCCGCTGCGCGGCGGTCCGCGCCTCGTGCCGCTCATCTCCGCGATCGGCATGTCGATCTTTCTGCAGAACTACGTGCAGATCGGGCAGGGCGCGCGCGACGTTTCGGTTCCCGAACTGATTTCCGGCGCGCTCGACTTCAACATGGGCGGCAACTTCGAGGTGACCATTCCGTATGCGCGCATGCTGATCGTCGGCGTGACGCTCGTGCTGATGGCCGCACTCACGCTCTTCATCGGCCGCTCGCGCATGGGCCGCGCCTGCCGCGCCTGTGCGGAAGACATGAAGATGGCGAACCTGCTCGGCATCGACACGAATCGCGTGATCTCGTTCACGTTCGTGCTCGGCGCAATGCTGGCCGCCGTAGGCGGCGTGCTGATCGGCCTCACGATCGGCAAGCTCAATCCGTATATCGGCTTCGTCGCGGGCATCAAGGCCTTCACGGCGGCCGTGCTGGGCGGCATCGGCAGCATTCCGGGCGCGATGCTCGGCGGCGTGCTGCTGGGCCTTGCCGAAACCTTCGCTTCGGGCTACATGCCGGCCGAATACAAGGACGTGGTCGCGTTCGGCCTGCTCGTGCTCGTGCTGCTGTTCCGTCCCACCGGCCTGCTCGGCAAGCCGGACGTCGAAAAGGTGTGAGGTCGATATGAGCCAGACTGTTTCGGTTCGCGTGGCCGCGCACGGTCCTTCTTCGTCGCAGACGGTGAAGGGCGCGTTCGCGGCGGCCCTCGCCACTCTCATTCTCACCGCGCCCATCCTCGGCCTGCAGCTCACGCTCGACGGCTACCAGGTGGTGCTGCAGCAGCATTGGCGGCCCGTCTGGGTCGCGGCGGCGGTCGTGTTCGTGTTCCAGCTCGTCAAGCCGTCGTTCCGGCGCGTCGTCAGCAACGTCGGCGGCTTGCGCCTGCCCGCGCTGCCCGTGCTCGGCGCGCGGCGGCAACGCGTGGCGATCTGGGTGCTGCTCGCGTTCGGCCTCGTGTTCGCGTTTATCGGTTCGCGCGGCGCCGTGGACGTCGCCACGCTGGCGCTGATCTACGTGATTCTGGGTCTCGGCCTGAACATCGTGGTCGGCTTCGCGGGCCTGCTCGATCTCGGCTACGTGGGCTTCTATGCCGTGGGCGGCTACACCTACGCGCTGCTCAACCAGTACTTTGGCCTGAGCTTCTGGGAGTGCCTGCCCCTCGCCGCGCTCGCCGCGGCTACGTTCGGCTTCCTGCTGGGCTTTCCGGTGCTGCGCTTGCGCGGCGACTACCTCGCCATCGTCACGCTCGGCTTCGGCGAGATCATCCGCTTGCTGCTCAACAATCTCACGAGCATCACGGGCGGCCCGGACGGCATCTCGGGCATTCCGAAGCCCACGGTGTTCGGCTACGAGATGGCGCGTCACGCGAGCGTGGAGGGCGCGAAGACGTTCCATGAGCTGATGGGCTGGGAGTACAACGGCGAGCATGTGGTGATCTTCCTTTACCTCGTCGCGCTCGTGCTGGTGGCGTTCACGTTGTTCGTCACGAGCCGCCTGCTGCGCATGCCGATGGGCCGCGCGTGGGAGGCGCTGCGCGAGGACGAGATCGCGTGCCGCTCGCTGGGCCTGAACCCCACGCGCGTGAAGCTTTCGGCGTTCACGCTGGGCGCTTCGTTCGCGGGCCTCGCCGGCGCGTTCTTCGCGGCGCGCCAGGGGCTCGTGACGCCCGAGTCGTTCACGTTCATCGAATCCGCGCTGATTCTCGCCGTGGTGGTGCTGGGCGGTATGGGCTCGCAGTTGGGCGTGGTGCTCGCCGCCATCCTGCTGACCGTCCTGCCCGAAGTGGCGCGCGGCTTCGCCGAGTACCGGATGCTGATGTTCGGTCTGGTGATGGTGCTGATGATGATGTGGCGTCCGCAGGGCCTGTTGCCCGCGAGCCGTCCGCATGTGGAGTTGCCGCGATGAGCGCAGAACAGTTGTTGAAAGTATCGGGCCTCCAGATGCGCTTCGGCGGCCTGCTCGCGGTGGACGGCATCGATTTCGACGTGCGCGCCGGCGAGGTCTTCGCGATCATCGGTCCGAACGGCGCGGGCAAGACCACGGTGTTCAATTGCGTGGGCGGCTTCTACAAGCCGACCGCAGGCGAAATCCGCCTCGCCGGCAAGGCGATCACGGGCCTGCCGAGCCATCAGGTGGCGCGGCGCGGCCTCGTGCGCACCTTCCAGAACATCCGTCTCTTCAAGCAGTTGACGGTGCTGGAGAACCTGATGGTTGCGCAGCACCTCAAGGTGAACCGCAACATCCTGAGCGGCCTTTTCACGACGCCCGCGTACCGGCGCGCCGAGCGCGCGGCGCTCGAACACGCGGCGCAATGGCTCGATCGCGTGGGGCTGAAGCATGTGGCGAACCGCGAGGCGGGCACGCTTTCGTACGGGCATCAGCGCCGCCTCGAAATCGCGCGCTGCATGATCACCGGGCCTCGTCTCCTGATGCTCGACGAACCGGCTGCGGGCCTCAACCCGCAGGAGAAGATCGAGTTGCAGCAGATGGTGGACGGACTGCGCAACGAGTTCGGAATTTCCGTACTCCTGATCGAACACGACATGAGCCTCGTGATGGGCGTGTCGGACCGCATTCTCGTGATGGAGCACGGCAAGCCGATCATGATCGGCAAGCCTGAAGCCGTGCGCAACGACCCGCGCGTGATCAAAGCGTATCTCGGAGAGGACTGATGCTGAAGCTGGAACAGGTCCATACCCACTACGGCGCGGTAGAGGCGCTGGCGGGCGTGTCGATCGAAGTGAACAAGGGCGAGATCGTCACGCTGATCGGCAGCAACGGCGCCGGCAAGACCACGCTCATGATGACCGTGTGCGGCACGCCGCGCGCGTCCTCGGGCCGCGTGACGTTCGAAGGCGAGGACATCACGCGCAGGCCCACGCACGAGATCATGCGTCTTGGCATGGCGATCTCGCCCGAGGGGCGCCGCGTGTTTCCGAGCCTGACCGTGCTGGAAAACCTGCAGATGGGCGGCTTCTTCGCCTCGCAGCATGAGATCGAGGCGGGCCTCGAGCACGTCTTCAAGCTGTTTCCGCGTCTGGAGCAACGTGCGAAGCAGCGCGCGGGCACGATGTCGGGCGGCGAGCAGCAGATGCTTGCCATCGGCCGCGCGCTGATGAGCCGTCCGCGCCTCTTGCTGCTCGATGAGCCGACGCTCGGACTCGCGCCGCTCGTGATCGCCCAGATCTTCGACATCATCCGCACGATCCGCGACGAAGGCGTCACGGTGTTCCTCGTCGAGCAGAACGCGAACAAGGCGCTCAACGTGGCCGACCGCGGCTATGTGCTCGAAACGGGCCGCGTGGTGCTGGCCGACAGCGCCGACAATCTGCTCGCCAACGACAACATCAAGCGGGCCTATCTGGGCGGCTAGATGGCCGGCCAAGGCACGCGCAAGCGGCCCGCGGGATCTCCGTTCGTCGAGCGGCGGTTTCGCGGGCCGCTTCCTTTTGCGCGCCCGCCAGGGGGCCGTGTTGGGCGCCGCGAATCCTTCGTTTCGCTTTCTGTTACGTCGACCCCGTATTTTTTGTTACGGCAATGCCCTGCTGCGTACTGGACAAGTGCGCCGCGCTCACGATAATTGACGCTCCCGAAAGGCAGGCGCGCCTGAGCGGGTTTTATCGGAGAGTGTGGGGATGTCTGATGAGTATGAAGTGCACGGGCCGCACGATCACGCGGTCGAGCACGCCGCCGCCGGTCACGGCGCGCGTGGGGCAGGGGATCCGTTTGCGAGCCGCATGGCGGTGATGACGGCGATCCTCGCGTCGATCGGCGCGATTTTCGCGTATCAGAGCGGGACGAGCGAAAATCTCGCGCTCTATTACAAGAACGAAGCGGCGATCCTCAAGACGGAGGCCGCGAACCAGTGGGCGTATTACCAGGCGAAGGGCGAGAAGCAGAATCTCGCGGAACTGGGCGAGGCGCTTTCGGGCAATACCGGCGAGGCCCACAATCGCTTCGCGGCGGACGCCGAAAAATATCGCCAGCAAAAAGAGCCGATACGCGCGCAGGCCGAAGCACTCGAGAAAGCCGTTGCGCAAAACGACGCGCGCAGCGAGGGGCTCATGCACGGCCATCATCGCTGGGCTCAGGCCACCATGGCCATCCAGATTTCCATCGCGCTCACGGCGATCACGCTGCTCACGCGGCGGCGCTGGCTGCAGTACACGTCGATGGGCATTGCGGTGGCGGGCGCGGTGCTCGGCACGATGGCTTACTTCGGCGTCTGACGAGGATTGACGAGCTGCTGGCGGCGATTGACGGGAACCGACCCTAGCCGCCGCAGACGATGGCCGTGAGCATGAACGGCACGACGGTCTGTACCGTTGCGTCGCTGTTGGCCTCGCGCAGGCGCACCCGCACCGAGTCCGCGGGGGCGGAGACCACCACGCCGTAGAGCGGCGAGTCGATCTCCTTGCCGGAGCCATGGTGAAAGAGCGAGTCGTCGCGCTCGTAGCCGACTACCACGTAAATAGGAAAGCCGAATGCGCTGAGTTGCCCGCCGTGTGCCGGGCGGAATGCGTTGACGGAGTTTGCCTCGACCCGGGTTGGCCGGGGATCGATCGACTTCTCGTCGATCAGCGACGAGATGAAGGCATGCGGGTTCGAGCGGCAGTCGAACTGCTCGTCGAGGCCGTCGGCATGCGCGAATGCGGGCGCCAGCATGGCGGCGAGGCCTGCGAAGAATGCGAATACGGGAGTACGGCGCTGGCTCATGATCGTGACACGACTGCTACACAACACCCGGGATGACCCATTCGACACCCGAACGCCATTCATGTTCAAGCGGCGCGGCACATAAATTGCGCCGCAGTGCGCGCGAGCCCACATCCGGGTCGCGCGCATCGCGCCTCGACTGCGCCTGCAGCGCCGGAACGGCAGGCGCCACGGAGGCTGCCGGCGTTACAGCATCGACTTCCCCTGGGCGAGGATCTTGTCGCAGACCTGGCGCGTGGCGGCTTCCTTGAGGCCGCCGCCCGAAAGATCGACCTGCGAGCCGCTGCCGGAGGTCAGTACGCCTTTGCTGCCCTGGGTGTAGCCGCTATCGGTCGTATTCGCGCCGCCGGGCAGCTTGCTGAGCAGCGAGTCCTTCACGCCGCTCGCGCTGTCCGCACTGAGGTAGTTGTTCTTGATGCAGTACTGGAGCAGACCGGTGACGTTGCCGAGGCTGCCCGACGTGAGCGAGGAGCCCCCGGCCAGCGAGCTCAGGCCGCCGGACCCGCTGTTGCCGCCGAGCGCGCCGAGCGCATTGCCGGCCGAGCCGCTGTTGCCGCTCTGGTTCAGCAGATTGCCGAGCTGGGCGTGGGCCACGCCCACGGGCAGCGCGAGCGCGATGGCCAGCGTGGCAAGGGCGCGAGGCACAGACGTTTGCATACTCCTTCCTCCATCGTGTAATAGGTGCCTCGTAATATAGACGGATTCGGTCGATGGGCGCGCGAAGGTGCTCACGCGCGGCGACACATCACCCGCTATGGGCAGGCGAGGTGCAACCGGTGCATACGCAGGTTTCATCACCTTGTCATTTGTTGCGGGCACAACATAATGCAGGAGAGCCAGGCATTGAGCAGTCATTGCGCATGCACGTGAAGCAGGCCACTTGCATACCGCGCGGGGAGGACGATGCGAGATGCGTGCGAGATGCGATGCGAGCTGGATGGGCAGGAAACATCGTGCTTACAGGCGGTTTCAGCAATATTCACGCCGTACGATGAGGGACTTTGTTTCTAACCGTAACACTTATTACGGCCCTCCTCATCGGCTGGTTTCAGGTGGTATGCTTCCTGCACAAATTCTCCCCTGCACGAGTGAGACCACGTTCTTTGCGTCAATAACGTGAATGCGCGCACTGCCCGAGTGCAGCGTAAGGCGCAAATGAATCCGGTAGATAAGCATATGGTGCAACCGGGCATTCCAACGCGGACAGCCACGATCCGCGCGTGAAGGTCCAGTCACAGCAGCCCCGGTCCGGCTGCGCGGAGAACAGCATGAATTTCGAAGAACTGAGCGACGACGAATGGACGATGGTGTCCTCGTTCATCGCCGATGAACCGCCTATCCGGCTCAATCGCCGCGGCCGCCCCCGCGCCGAGCCGAGGGTGGTGGCCAATGCCGTACTCTGGATTTTGACCACGGGTGAATCGTGGTCGCGCCTGCCCGCGCGTTATCCGTCCGGGCCCACGTGCCGCCGCCGCTTCGACGAATGGCACGTGAGCGGCACGCTTGGCGAGATCGTTCAACGCTTGACCCAGGTCGGGCGTCAATTCGTTTATGTCCCGGAACCTGCGCCCCCTGTTTCGCAGGTTGCGGCGGCACCTGCCGTCGAAGCCGGGCAGACTGCCGAGGACGATGGCCTGCCCGCCGTCTACTGGAAGAGCCCCGAAGCCTGGCAGGCGCCGGCCCCGGCGTCCGCTCCGGCTTTTGCCGATCCGATCGAAAGCATGACGCGCCAGCTCGCGTGTGCGGATCCGGTCGAGCGGGCCAGGTCCGATCGCGCGGAGCGCGCGCCGGCCGTGCGTGCGCGCGCCGACGACGTTGCGGCTGCACCGGCGGCTTTGCCGGGCGCGCAGGCGTTGGGCGTGCCGCACGACGAAAGCCCCGCGGCCGCGCGTCGCGTGCCGGGCGGGAGCAGTGCGCCGCAGCCCGTGCAGGTGGCCGAGTGGCGCGGCTATGTGATGAACCTCGCCGTGCAGCCCGTGCGCAACCGCATGTATCGCGCAGCGGTGGAGATTCTCAAGGACGGCCGGCGTGTCGAACGCTCGGGCCTCATCGGACCGCCGTTCCAGGATCGCGAAACGGCCAAGCATTTCGCCTATGACTGGGCGCGCAAATGGATCGAGCGCGAGTGCTGTGATGCGTCGCATACGGCGTCCGCGGCGCTGCGCGGTACGGTCGTGACGCGTTCCGCGCCGCCCGCGGGCAGCAACGTTCGCCTCGCGCCGCTGCAGCGCTATACCGCGTCCGGCACGCTCTTGCCCGCCGCCGAGGTCCGCGATGCGGACACGGCTGCATGCAGTAACGAACGTCGTGCCACCGAGCCGCATTTCAGGCCTCACGCCAGAACGCACGCAGGCTGACCGCTTGCACCGGCGCATGGCGCCGGTGCAAGCTCGTGCTTACGCCTGAATTCACTGCCGCCCATACTGATCGTCGAGGCGCACGATGTCGTCCTCGCCGAGATACGAGCCCGATTGCACTTCGATGATCTCGAGCGGCATCTTGCCGGGATTTTCCAGCCGGTGCGCCACGCCCAACGGGATATAAGCCGATTCGTTCTCCGACACGATGAAGCGCTCCTCGCCGCGCGTGACGAGCGCCGTGCCGCGCACGACGACCCAGTGCTCCGCGCGATGATGATGCATCTGCAGTGACAGCCGTGCGCCCGGTTCGACGACGATGCGTTTCACCTGGAAGCGTTCGCCGCCGTCGACGCAGTCGTAGTGGCCCCACGGACGATGCACGAGGCGATGCGTATGCGCTTCGCTGCCGTGTTGTTCGCGAATGCGCTGCACGACTTTTTTGACGTCCTGCGCGCGCGAGCGGTCGGCCACGAGCACGGCGTCGGGCGTTTCCACGACCACGAGATCCCGGGTGCCGAGGCAGGCGACGAGGCGTCCGTCGGAGTGCGCGAACGTATCGCTCGCGCCTTCGAACATCACGCGGCCTTGCGCCACGTTGCCCGCGTCGTCCTTGTCCGAGACCTGCCAGACCGTGTCCCAGGATCCGAGATCGGTCCAGCCCGCCGCGAGCGGCACCACTACGCCGTGCGCCACCGAGGGGTCGCTTGCGAGCGGCTCCATGACGGCATAGTCGATCGAGTTCGAAGGCGTGCGCTCGAAGGCTTCGCGTTCGACACGGAAGAAGTCGCCGTCCCGCGTGCCGTGCTCGGTGGCTGCCGCGCAGGCGTCGTAGATCGCGGGCTGAAAGTGACGGATGGCGGCGAGCCAGGTCGAGGCGCGCATGATGAAAATGCCGCTGTTCCACCAGTAGCGCTGCGAAGCAACGTACTGCTGAGCAAGTTCGAAGTAGGGCTTCTCGACGAATCCGTTCAGGCGCCGCGCGCCGCCGGGCTCGGCCGCGGCCAGCGGCTCGCCCACGTGAATGTAGCCGTAGCCCACTTCCGCGCGCGTCGGCACGATGCCCATCGTCACGATATGGCCCGCTGCCGCGTGGCGCACGCCCTCGGCCACGGCCGTCTGGAACGCGTCGAGATCGGCGAGCGCGTGATCCGCGGGCATCACCACGAGGATGCCATCCTGCTGTTCGCTCACCACCGAGAGCGCGGCCAGCGTCAGTGCCGGCGCGGTGTCGCGCCCGGTGGGCTCGAGAATCAGACGGGCGCGCTTGCCCACGCCGCGAACCTGCTCGGCAGTCGTGAAGCGATGCTCTTCATTGCACACGATCAGCAGTTGATCGGTCAGCGCGACGCGCCCGGCCAGCGCGTCCAGACGCGAAGCCGTCTGGGCGAGCAGCGAATGGTCGCCCACGAGGTTGATCATCTGCTTGGGGTGCTGCTCGCGCGACAGAGGCCACAGCCGCGAGCCCGCGCCGCCTGCGAGCACCACAGGGCAGACCTGCAACGCGCTGCGCGAATCGGCAGGGACTTCGGCCGCGCGCATCGATACCGTTGCGGAACCCGTATCCGTCATCTCGTTCTCCTGAAAGGGGTTTCGGTCCAGCGATTTGTAGCATGCTTAAATCGGTAATAAATCGGAATGCAAATAAGAAATCGGAAAATATTCTTTTCAAATAAGTTCAAGGACTTTATGGGGGTATTGATTCTGAAAAAAATAAAGTAAAAATGAATCAATATTCATTGTGAATGCCGTCGCAAACCCGACAAATTGGCTGGAAACAAGGAAAAATGTGCCGAAATCAGATGTCGATGGCGGTCTGATCAGAGGTCTTTGGCGCAAATTTTGCCGAAAAAAACAGGCCAATAATGGTGCGTGAGGCCCGATACATTTCGAGATACTTTTGCGCCTTGCGGGATAAATTTTATCGCGGTTTATTAGGGTTTATTCGGATCCAGTCCAGCAGCGCAGGAAGGGACAAGCGCTGCATTTCCAAGATTATCGAGACGCTGCCACCGGTTCGTACGCGTGGCCGCGTTCCATTTATTTAACCGAGGGGCAGGACATGTTCAGCGTTCTAGCGAGAATCCTTGACGTGGTCGCCATCGCCGCCGGCGCGTTGGCGGCGGCCGCCCTGCATCGCGGAAGCATCGTGCCGCTCGGCGACGTGGAAAGTGTCGCGCTCGCGTTCAACTGCCTGCTCGCGATCTGGATGTTCCCCGCTTTCGGCGTTTACCAGTCGTGGCGCGGCAAGTCGCTCTATGACCTGTTTGCCCGCGTCTGCGCGGCGTGGATCGCCGTGGAGGCGACCGGCATCCTGCTGAGCTTCAGCCTGCACCGCGCCGATTCGCTCTCGCGGCTGTGGCTCATGTGGTGGGCCGTGGCGACGGTGGCGTTCCTGATTGTCGCGAAGGCGCTCGTGTACATGGTGCTCAAGGGCTTGCGCCGCGAAGGCTACAACCAGCGCGACGTGGCCGTGGCGGGCAGCGATCGCTACGGGCGCTTTCTGATCGAGCAGATGAAGAGTCGCCCGGAAGCCGGCTTTCACCCGGCGCTGCTGTTCGATGAGGACAGCGATGCGTATGGCGAGGCCACCGTGGACGGCGTGCCCGTGGAGCGCAATCTTCAGGCCATGGTGCAGCAGGTGCGCGAGCGCGGCATACGCGAGCTCTGGCTGGCCCTGCCGATCTCGAAGGAGCGCACGATCCACCGCATCGTCATGGAATTGCGCAACGACTTCGTGAATATCCGCTTCATTCCGGACGTGCGTGCGCTCTCGCTCTTCAGCCAGCCCGTGGTGGATCTGCTCGGCGTGCCGGCCATCAATCTGGCGGCCTCGCCGATCACCGACCTGCGCGTGCTGCCCAAGCGCATCTTCGACTGCCTCTTCGCGGGCTGCGTGCTGGCCGCGCTCGCGCCGCTTTTCGCCGTCATCGCGATCGCCGTGAAATGCGATTCGCGCGGGCCGGTGCTGTTTCGCCAGCGTCGCAAGGGGCTCGACGGCAACGAGTTCGAAATCTACAAGTTCCGCTCGATGAAGGTGCACGCGGAAGGCACGGGGCAGGTCACGCAGGCGCGCCGCAACGATCCGCGCGTGACGCGCATGGGGGCGTTCCTGCGCCGCACGAGCCTCGACGAACTGCCGCAATTCATCAACGTGCTCAAGGGCGAAATGTCGGTGGTCGGTCCGCGTCCGCATGCGCTCGAGCACGACGACATCTACAAGAACCTCGTGCGCGGCTACATGCAGCGCTATCGCATCAAGCCGGGCATCACCGGCTGGGCGCAGGTCAATGGCTTTCGCGGCGAAACCGACCGCGTGGAAAAGATGCGCGACCGTGTCCGCTTCGACCTGCACTACATGCAGAACTGGAGCTTCACGCTGGACCTGAAGATCGTTGCAATGACGATGTGGAAGGGCTTTGCAGGACAGAACGCCTATTGAGGCGCGGCGCAAACGGACAATCACTTAAGAGGTGGGCATGAATCTGACGATCATAGGCAGCGGTTATGTGGGTCTCGTGACGGGCGCGTGCCTGGCCGATATCGGCAACGACGTGTTCTGTCTCGACGTGGACGCGCGCAAGATCGACCTGCTCAACCAGGGCGTCGTGCCGATTCACGAGCCGGGCCTGAAGGAGATCATCGAACGCAACCGCCGTGCAGGACGCCTGACGTTTTCCACCGACGTGGCGGCGGCCGTCGCCCACGGCGACATCCAGTTCGTGGCGGTGGGCACGCCGCCCGACGAGGACGGTTCCGCCGACCTACAGTACGTGCTGGCGGCCGCGCGCAATATCGGCCGGCACATGACCGGCTTCAAGGTGGTCGTCGACAAATCGACGGTGCCAGTCGGGACGGCCGCGCTCGTGCACGACGCGATCGCCAGCGAGCTGCGCCGGCGCGGCGAGTCGCATATGTTCTCGGTGGTGTCCAATCCCGAGTTCCTGAAAGAAGGCGCGGCCGTGGAGGATTTCGCGCGGCCCGACCGCATCGTGCTGGGCTGCGGCGACGACGTGCCCGGCGAACGCGCGAAGGAGCTGATGAAGCGCCTCTACGCACCGTTCAACCGCAACCACGAGCGCACGCTGTACATGGACGTGTCTTCGGCCGAGTTCACGAAATACGCCGCGAACGCGATGCTGGCCACGCGTATCTCGTTCATGAACGAGCTGGCCAATCTGGCCGACCGCGTGGGCGCCGACATCGAGGCGGTGCGCCGCGGCGTGGGCTCGGACCCGCGCATCGGCTACGACTTCCTGTACGCAGGCTGCGGCTACGGCGGCTCGTGCTTCCCGAAGGACGTGAAGGCGCTGATGCGCACGGCCGAGGATTTCGGCGAGCCGCTGCAGATTCTGCGCGCGGTGGAAACGGTAAACGACGCGCAGAAGCTGGTGCTTGCGCAAAAGATCGTCACGCGCTTCGGCTCCGATCTCACGGGACGCACGTTCGGCGTCTGGGGTCTCGCGTTCAAGCCGAATACCGACGACATGCGCGAGGCGCCCAGCCGCACGCTGATCGCGGAGCTGCTCGCGCGCGGCGCCCAGGTGCGCGCTTACGATCCGGTGGCCACCGACGAGGCACGCCGCGTGCTGGCGCTCGATCTCGCGGCGCAGCCCGAACAGCACGCGCGCCTCGCGTTTTCTGCCGATGCGATGGACGCGGCGAGCGACGCCGACGCCGTTGTCGTCGTGACCGAATGGAAGGTATTCAAGGCGCCGGACTTCGACCTGCTGAAGGCGCGCCTCAAGTCGCCGATCGTGTTCGACGGCCGCAATCTCTACGACCCGCCTGCCTTGCAGGAGCTCGGAATCGAATATCACGCGGTGGGCCGCGCGAGCGCGGCACAGGCGAGCCGGGCGCGCGCCGAAGACGCGGCGCGCGCGGGCGTGACGGCCTGAGCGGGCCGGTCTGCAACACGAGGGAGGTGCCATGTTCAACGACGTGCTGATCGTTTGCCATGCGAACGTTTGCCGCTCGCCGGCGGCAGAGCAGCTTTTCAGGGCGGCCGCGCCGCAGCCGGGTTCGTTTCACTCGGCCGGCCTGCGCGCGCGCGAGGGCGCCGACATGGACCCGATGATGCAGCGCCTGCTCGCCGAGCGCGGTGTCAATGTCGGGATGGGCGCACATCGCGCGCGGCGGCTCACGAGCCGGCTCGTGCGTGCCGCCGATCTCGTGCTCGTCACGGAACGCCGTCAGGTGTCCGAAGTGGAGCGGCTGGATCCGACCGCGCGCGGCAAGGTGTATGCGCTCGGCAATTGGGAGAACTCGGACGTCGCGGATCCGCACGGCCTCCACGAGGAAGCGTACCGCGAGAGTCTCGAGTTGATGGATCGTCTGGTGAAGGGATGGCTGAGCCGAATATGCCAAGGATGAAACTAGCTTGTGTACTGGCGCTTAGCGCCTTCGTGTCGGCCTGCGCCACGGCGCCCGGCAATTATCTCGACACCTCGAGCCTGCAGGAGCAGCCGTCGAATCAGCCGCAGCAGCAGTACACCGTGCACCTGATCGACTCGCAGCTCGTCATGCAGATGGCTCAGGCAGCCGCGTCCGCGCCGCCGCGGCCCCTGCCGCCGTCGCGCTACAGCAGTCCGGCTGACTACGTCTATCACATCGCGCCGCAGGACATTCTGGGCGTGACGGTGTACGACCATCCGGAACTTTCGACGCCGCAGGGCTCGACGTTCTCGACGGGCGGCAACACCACGCAGACGCTGGGGCAGACGCTCACGCAGCCGTACACGAACGCGCTGCCGGGCGAGGCCGACCCCTATGGGCAGACCGTCGCCTCGGACGGCACGATCTACTTCCCGTTCGTGGGCCGCCTGATGGCGGCGGGCAAGACACCGGGCCAGCTTCGCGACCAGATCGCCTCCGGCCTCGGTCCGTACGTGAAGAATCCACAGGTGGACGTACGGGTGCTTGCGTACCGCAGCCAGAAGGTGCAGGTGACGGGCGACGTGAAGACGCCGGGGCCGCTCGCGATGAGCGACGTGCCGCTTACGCTGACCGACGCGATCACGCGTTCGGGCGGCACGACCGACAACGCCGACATCAACCGCGTGCGGCTCACGCGCGACCACAAGCTTTACGTGCTCGACGCGAACCGCATGCTCGAAAAGGGCGATACGAGCCAGGACGTGATGCTGCAGAACGGCGACACGGTCTATGTGCCGGATCGTTCGGATAGCAGAGTGTTCGTCATGGGCGAAGTGAAGACGCCCACCCAGGCGGGCATGATACGCGGCGACTTCACGATCGCGGACGCGCTCACGGCGGCGGGCGGCATTCTCGACACCGACGCCAACCCGCGCCAGGTGTTCGTGATGCGGGGCATGAAAGACAACCCCACCCATCCCGATATCTACCGCCTCGACATGACGAAGCCGGACGCCATCATGCTGTCCTCGCATTTCGACCTCCAGCCGATGGATGTCGTATATGTCGGCACGGCGGCCTCGGCCACCTTCAACCGCTTGTTGCAGCAGGTGCTGCCCACCATCCAGTCCGTCTTCTACCTGAAGGAGATCGTGCAGTGACGCGCATGGCCATCCGGAAGCAGAACGCACTGGCGCAACACGAGACATGGGGATCGTAACGTGAGCACGCAATTCACCCATCAGGCGGCCCCAGCGGTCCGCACCGAAGAAGAGGACGTGGTCCTCGGCCAGTTGCTGCGCGTCATTCTCGACGACATCGGCTGGCTCATCGCCATCGCGGCGGCCGTGATCGCCATCGCGGTGTTCTACTGCTATGTGGCAAAGCCCGTTTACTCGGCCGATACCCAGGTTCGCGTCGAGACCTCCGACTACACGTCGCAGGCGCTCACGCAGACGCAAACGGGCGCCGACATCAAGAGCGGCTCCTCGACCTCGCTGCCCACGGACGCCGAGATCGAGATGATCAAGAGTCGCAGTGTGATCGAGCCCGTGGTCCAGCAGTTCAAGCTGAACTTCTCGGTCTCGCCCGACACGATTCCGGTGCTGGGCAGTCTCGCGAGCCGGCTCGCCACGCCGGGCGTTCCTGCGAAGCCATGGCTCGGCATGAACTCGTACGCATGGGGCGGCGAGGTGGCCGACGTGGATTCGGTGGAAGTGCCGCCCTCGCTCGAAGGCCAGAAGCTCACGATGACCGCGCTCGGAGACGGCCGCTACGCGCTGAGCGGCCCCGAAGGCGGGCGGCTGCTGGAAGGCGTTGCGGGGCAGGTCGCGCAGGGCAGCGGCATCACGCTCCTCGTGAACAAGCTCGTGGCGCGTCCCGGCACGCGCTTTACCGTCGTGCGCATGAACGATCTCGACGCCGTGACGGCGTTCCAGAATGCCATCACGGTGCAGGAGCAGGGCAAGCAGACGGGCGTGATCGACATCTCGCTCGAAGACACCGACGCGCAGCGCGCCGCCGACATTGCCAACGCGGTGGGGCAGTCGTACGTGCACCAGCACATCGAGACCAAGCAGGCCGACGCGGGCAAGATGCTCGACTTCCTGCGCGGCGAAGAACCGCGCCTGAAGTCGGACCTGGAGCGCTCGGAAGCCGCGCTGACCGCGTATCAAAAGCAGTCCGGCTCGATCGACGCGAGCGACGAGGCGAAGATCTATCTGGAAGGCAGCGTGCAGTACGAGCAGCAGGTTTCGGCGCTCAAGCTGCAGATCGCTTCGCTCGACCAGCGCTTCGGCGACCAGCATCCGGTGCTCATCGCGGCGCGCCAGCAACTCGCGCAGCTCGAGGGCGAACAGCAGAAGTACGACACGCGTTTCCGCGATCTGCCGGCAACCGAGGTGAAGGCGGTGCAACTGCAGCGCGACGCCAAGGTGGCGGAAGACATCTACGTCCTGCTGCTCAACCGTATCCAGGAGCTTTCGGTGCAGCGCGTGGGCACGGGCGGCAACGTGCATATCGTCGACACGGCGATGCGCCCGGGCAAGCCCTCGAAGCCGAAGAAGCTGCTGATCATTTCCGCGGCGACGCTGCTTGGCCTGATTCTCGGCACCGGCTTCGTGCTGATGCGCCGCAACCTCTTCAAGGGCATCGTCGACGCCGACGAGATCGAACGCACGTTCCATCTGCCCGTGTATGGTCTCGTGCCGCTTTCGGCGGAGCAGGTGGCGCTCGAGAAGCGCGCTCCCGCGCGCGGCGGCACGCGCCTGCGCGAAGTGCTGGCCAACGCCTGCCCGAAGGACCTCACGGTGGAGAGCCTGCGCAGTCTGCGCACCTCGCTGCAGTTCAGCGTGATGGATGCGCGCAACCACGTCGTGATGTTCACGGGTTCGGTGCCCGGCGTGGGCAAGAGCTTCATGACCGCGAATCTCGCGGTGCTGCTCGCGCACTCGGGCAAGCGCGTGCTGATGATCGACGGCGACATGCGCCGCGGCGCGCTCGAACGCCATCTGGGCGTGCCCCAGGAAAACGGCTTTTCCGAGCTGCTGTCGGGCCAGATCTCGCTCGACGAGGCCATCCGTGCGACCGAAGTGGACAACCTGCACTTCATCTCGTGCGGCCGCCGCCCGCCTAATCCGTCCGAGCTGCTGATGTCGCCGCGTCTCGGTCAGTACCTCGAAGGACTTTCGAAGCGCTACGACATTCTGCTCGTCGACACGCCGCCCGTGCTGGCCGTGACGGACGCCGCAATCATCGGCGGTCACGCGGGGTCGACGTTCCTCGTGCTGCGCTCGGGCATGCATTCGGAAGGCGAGATCGCCGATACGCTCAAGCGTCTGCGCACCGCCGGCGTGCGGGTGCAGGGCGGCATCTTCAACGCGGTGCCGCAGCGCGCGCGCGGCAACTATGGCTACGGCTATGCCGGCGTGCAGGAATACCTGAGCGCCTGAGACATGGGACGCAGTCCGGACCGAACCCAACACGGAGAAATCGTGCGATGAAAGTGACCGTGCTCGTGCCCACCTACCGGCGCCCCGACGACCTCGCGCGCTGCCTCTCGGCGCTGTTGCGCCAGGCGCGCGCGCCCGAACAGATCGTCGTGGTCGCGCGCGCCGACGACGAAGCGACGCATGCGTGCCTTGCGGAACACGTGACGCCGCGCGTGCTGAACGTGGATATAGCGATCGTCGACGAGCCGGGCCAGGTGGCGGCGCTCAACCGCGGCCTGGAAGCTGCGACGGGCGACGTGATCGCCATCACCGACGACGACGCTGCGCCGCGCGCGGACTGGGTCGAACGCATCGCCGCGTGGTTCGAGGCCGATGCGCAACTGGGCGCGCTGGGCGGACGCGACTGGGTTCACGAAAACGGCCGCATGCTCGACGGCGAGCGTGAACTCGTGGGCAAGCTGCAGCGCACGGGCCGCATCGTCGGCAATCATCACCTGGGTGTGGGCGCCGCGCGCGAAGTCGATCTGCTCAAGGGCGCCAACATGAGCTACCGGCGCGCCGCCATCGCGGGCCTGCGCTTCGATCGCCGCCTGCGCGGCACGGGTGCGCAGACCCACAACGACATGGCGTTCAGCATGGGCGTGAAGCACGCCGGCTGGAAGCTCGTCTACGACCCGCGCGTGGCCGTGGACCACTATCCGGCGCCGCGTCCCGGCGACGATCCGCGCAATGCGCAGACGCTTGCTTCCCTGCGCAACGCGGCATTCAACCTGCACCTCATCCTGCGCGCCCATCTTTCGCCGCTGCGGCGCGAGATGGCGTGGTGGTGGTACGCGCTGGTCGGCACGCGCGTCTACCCCGGCATGCTGCACGTGGCCATGGGCGCGCTGCGCGGGCAGCAGCCGGGCGCGGCGTTCGCGCGCTGGCGCGCCGTGCGCGGCGGCGCACGCGAGGCACGCCGAGCACTCGCCTGAACGGCGAGACGAAGAAAGCAGGCCGAAGCAATACTACGGAGGACCCCGAATGAGCCGTACGCAAGTCCACGTCCATCTTTTCTACGGAGCGGATCCGCGCCGCTATCGCCAGGGCGAGAACATCGGCTGCCTGTATGGCTACCATTTCGCCGAATCGCCGGAATTCGCGCTCGACTATTCGCGGGACGCGAACGAGCGCGCGCCCATGCGTTTTCTGCGCCGCGCGCTGAAGGCGGCGCTCGGCTTCGATTTCATTCATACGTGGCGCAATCGCCGCGCGATCCTGCAGTCTGACGTGATCTGGACGCATACGGAGCAGGAGCATCTGGCCGTGGCGCTGCTGCTGTTGATGCGGGCGCGCAAGGGCGGCGACCGGCCGCTCCTGCTCGCGCAAAGCGTCTGGCTGCTCGACCGCTGGGCCGGCTACGGCGCGCTGCGCCGCGCGCTCTATCGCCGGCTGCTCGGGCGTGCCGACATGCTCACCACGCTGGCGAGCGAGAATGCCGCCCTGTGCGGCCGTTATTTCGGGCGCAACGCGCGTCGCGTGCTCTACGGTCTGAACACCAGCGATTTTCCGCTGAGCCCGCCCGCGCCATGGCAGCCGCACGCGCCGTTGCGCGTGGCCGCCATCGGCAACGACCGCGACCGCGACTGGACCACGCTCGTCGAGGCGCTCGGCAACGACCCGCGCTTCGAGGTGCGTATCGCCACGCGGCGGCGCATGCCGTCTTCGGCGCGCGCGCCGAACGTCGAGATCGCGCGCGTTTCCGGCATCCAGCAGCAGCGCGCGCTCTACGACTGGGCCGACCTGATCGTCGTGCCGCTGCGGCCCAATACGCACGCGTCCGGCATCACAGTGATGCTCGAGGCCGCCGCGCTCGGCAAGCCGATGGTCGCGACGAAGGTCGGCGCGCTCGACGATTACTTCGATGAGCAGGCCGTTTCGTGGGTCGCGCCGTTCGATGCACAGCAGTTGCGCGAGGCCGTGAGCGCGCTCGCCGCGAATCCGAAGCGCGCCGGGGCCCTCGCGCGCGAGGCCGGCGAGCAGTTGCGCGAGCGCGATCTGACCACGCAACACTACGCATTTCAGCATGTGCAGCTTACGCGCGAGATGTTGCTGGAGCGCGAGGCGCAACAGGCGCGCAGCGCGGCGGCAGACGCGGCGCCTGCGGTGCGCGGGCTGACGCGGGGCCTTTGACGATGCGCACGCCTTACGCCGCATCCGGGCCGCTGCTGCCAGGCCAGCCGTCCTCCCCCGCATCCGCCTCGCCCGCGCAGAGCCGGCAGCCGTCGGGCCTGCGCCGCGCGCTGGGCCGCGATACGCTGCCGCCGGCGGCGCTGTGGGTCTTCACGGCATTGCTGGTGGCGGCACACCAGGGCACGGTGCTCACGCTCGCGTTTCCGGTGCTGGCCATCATGGTCGGCTTTTCGCTCTATTTCGTGAATCCGGTGCGCTACATCGGCTTCATGTGGTGGCTGTGGTTCCTGAGTCCCGAGGTGCGGCGCCTCGCCGACTTCGGCAAGGGCGCCTTCACGCCCACGAGCCTGATCCAGATCGCGCCGCTCGCGGTCACGATGATCAGCGGCATCTCGCTCGTGCGCTACTACCCGCTGCTCGCGCAGCGCCGCGGCTTGCCGCTCCTGCTCGCGCTCGCCGGCATCGGCTATGCGTTCGTGATCGGCCTCGCCGCGAACGGTCCGGCCGCCGCCGCGTACGACCTCGCGAACTGGATCTATCCGCTCCTGATCGGCTTTCACATCATGGTGCTCACGCGCCGCTATCCCGAGTGCCGCGACACCATCGTCAACACCTTCATCTACGGCATGCTCGTGATGGGCGCCTACGGCCTCGTGCAGTTCTTCGTGATGCCGCCGTGGGACGCCATGTGGATGATGGGCTCGGACATGGACTCGCAGGGCGATCCCGTGCCGTTCGGCGTGCGCGTGTTCAGCACGATGAATTCGTCGGGACCGTTCGCGTTCGCGATGATGGGGGCGATGGTGTTCGTCATGGCGGCGAAGCACCGCGTGCGCTGGGTCGCGGCGGCCTTCGGCTTCTTCGCGTTCGCGCTCTCGCTCGTGCGTTCCACCTGGGGCGGCTGGGCGATCGCCATGCTGATTCAACTGATGAAGTCCAGCAATCGCGTGCGCATTCGCATCATCGTGAGCGCGCTCGTGCTCGCGGGCGCCTGCGTGCCGCTGCTCACCATCGGGCCGATTGCGGACCGCATGCAGCAGCGCCTGAACACGCTCGGCAACCTCAGCAACGACCAGAGCTACCAGGCGCGCAACCAGTTCTACGCGGACTTCGCGAAAACTGCCTTCACCGACGTCACGGGCGAAGGGCTGGGCGCCACGGGTGCCTCGACGAAGCTGTCGAGCAGCAACGGCCAGCTCAGCAAGTACGGCAGCTTCGACAGCGGCGTGATGAACGTTCCGTTCGTGCTCGGCTGGCCCGGCACGCTGCTGTACCTCTCCGGCGTGCTGTGGCTCATCGTGCGCGCCGTGCGCGAGGCGCTGCGCATGCCCGAGGACCGCTATGCCACGGCGTGCCTGAGCCTCGCGATCTCGATCTTCGCCATGCTCGTGTTCACGAACTCGCTGGTGGGCACCGGCGGTCTGCTGCTGTTTTCCAGTGTCTTTTCCCTGCTCGCCGCGGGCCACTGGCGCAAGCTTACGCGCCGTCAGGCCCGCATCAAGGAGATCACCGATTGAGAGTTGCAATCGTCACGCACGTCGTGCGCCATAACGACGGCCAGGGGCGCGTCAATCACGAGATCGCGCGCGCCGCGCTCGAAGAGGGCTTCGAGGTGACGCTCGTGGCCTCGCACGTCGCGCCGGAGCTGCTTGCGCATCCGCGCGTAAAGTGGGTACAGGTGCAGCCCTCGCGCGCGTGGCCCACCAATCTGCTGCGCCAGCAGGTGTTCGCGGCGAAGAGCGCGCTGTGGCTGCGCCGGCATCGCCGCGAGTACGACGTGCTGCATGTGAACGGCTTCATCACGTGGGCTCACGCGGACGTCAACACCGCTCACTTCGTGCACGGCGGCTGGGCGCGCAGCAAGTATTACCCGTTTGCGCTCACGGGCGGCGTCTGGTCGGCGTATCAGTTCGTCTATACGCGCGCAAACGCCATGCTCGAACGCTGGGCGTACCGGCGCTCGCGCGTGATCGCCGCCGTTTCGCGCAAAGTGGCCGACGAGATCGGCGCCTGCGGCGGCGAGCCCGTGGAGCGTCTCGACGTGATCTACAACGGCGTCGATACGCAGGCCTTTTCGACGGCGAGCGGCAACCGGGCGAAATTCGACTTGCCGGCCGACGCGTTTTTGCTGCTCTTCGTGGGTGACCTGCGTACGCCGCGCAAGAATCTGGGCACCGTGCTGCATGCGCTGAAAGCGCTGCCCGAGCGCGTGCATCTCGCCGTGGCGGGCTATCTGCCCGGCAGTCCCTATCCGGCGCTTGCGCAGTCGCTGGGCATCGAATCGCGGGTGCATTTCCTCGGCCTCGTGCGCGAGATGCCGGTCCTGATGCGCTCCGTGGACGCCTATGTCTTTCCTTCGCGCTACGAAGCGATGAGTCTCTCGCTGCTGGAGGCCATGGCGGCCGGTTTGCCGGTCGTCACCGCGCGCACGGCGGGCGGCGCCGAAATCATCACGCCGGACTGCGGCATCGTGCTCGACGACCCCGACGACGCGGCGGCGCTGGCAGGCGCGGTCCAGCAGCTTGCCGACGACACGCGGCGGCGCCATGCGATGGGCGAAGCGGCGGCGCGGCTCGCGACGTCGTTCGGCTGGGCGCGCATGGCCGCGCAATACATTGCGCTGTACCGGCAACTGGCCGGCGACGTGAACGAAGCGGCGGACGTGGCAGAAGCGGCAGGCGCGGGCGAGGGCCGCGTGCTGACGTCCGCCGCGCTGCCGCGCGCCGAAACCCTTTGAAATACGAATAGAACGAGGACACACGCGATGACGACTCACTCCATCCATTCGCTGCAGATCGGCATGCACTGGTTTCCCGAACGCGCGGGCGGACTCGACCGCATGTATTACTCGCTCGTGGGCGCGCTGCCGGGCGCGGGCGTTCACGTGCGCGGCGTGGTGGCCGGCTCGCCCAAGGTCGCGCAGGACAGCGGCGGGGCGATCAATGGTTTCGGTTCCGCCGCGCGCGCGTTGCCGCTGCGCCTCATGGCGGCGCGCCACGCGCTGCGGCGCGAAATCCGCCGGCATCGGCCCGACGTGATCTCTTCGCATTTCGCGCTCTATACGTTCCCCGGGCTCGACGTGACGCGCGGCATTCCGCAGGTCTCGCATTTCCAGGGACCGTGGGCCGACGAAAGCTTCGTGGAAGGCGCGGCTTCGCTGAGCCAGCGCATCAAGCATTATCTGGAGCAGTCGGTGTACGAGCGCTCCTCGCGCCTCATTGTGCTGTCGCGCGCGTTCGGCGACATCCTCACGAAACGCTATGCGATTTCCCCGGAGCGGGTGCGCGTGGTGCCGGGCTGCGTGGACACGGCGCAGTTCGATCCGCCCTGCACGCAGGCGGAGGCGCGCCTGAAGCTGCAACTGCCGCAGGGACGGCCGATCGTGCTGGCCGTGCGGCGGCTCGTGCGCCGCATGGGTCTCGAAGATCTGATTGACGCGATCGCGCAGATCCGCTCGCGCCATCCGGACGTGCTGCTGCTGATCGCCGGGCGGGGTCGCCTCGAAGCCGAACTGCAGCAGCGCATCGACGATGCGGGGCTGGCCGACAACGTGAAGCTGCTCGGCTTCGTGCCCGATGCGCATCTGCCGTCGCTGTATCGCGCCGCGACGCTTTCGGTCGTGCCCACGGTCGCGCTGGAGGGCTTCGGGCTCATCACGGTGGAGTCGCTGGCGGCCGGCACGCCGGTGCTCGTGACGCCCGTGGGCGGGCTGCCGGAAGCCGTGGCGGGGCTCTCGCAGAATCTCGTGCTGCCCGCCACGGGCGTGGGCGCGATTGCCGATGGCATCGACGCGGCGCTGTCGGGGCGCATCAAGCTGCCCGACGCGCAAACGTGCCGCGACTACGCGCGCAATCACTTCGATAACGCGGTGATCGCGAAACGCGTAGCCGCGGTCTATGCGGAGGCGATTGGTTTGACCGGCGCCGCGAACGGCGCGCATTGAGATCGAGAAGCCAGACCGTCCGCCGCGCCGGCGTCAGGCGACGCGGCGGCGGGCGTCCTCGTACATCCAGCGCAGTGTGTCTTCCAGCTTCACGCGCGTCATCGGGCCGATCGCCGCGTCGAGCTTCGCGTGCGAGCCGACGAGCTGGCGCACTTCGTTGGCGCGAACGAAGCGCGGATCGACCGTAACCTCGATTGCATAGCCGGCGATCCTGGCGAGCGCGTCGAGCACGGCTTGCAGCGTCCAGCCCGCGCCCGAACAGACGTTGAAGGTTTCGCCGCGGGGGACGGCTTCGATGAGCTGCGCGTAGGCGTCGACCACGTCGCGCACGTCGGAAAAGTCGCGGCTCACGTCGAGGTTGCCGAGCGAGATCGCGCGTTCGCCGCGCGCATAGTGCGAGACGATCTTCGGCAGCAGGAAGTCGGGGCTCTGGCCCACGCCCGTGTAGTTGAAGGGGCGTGCGATCACGAGCGGTAACTGTGCGTTCCAGCGCTTCGCTACATACTCCATCGCGAGCTTGCTCACGGCGTAGTCGTTGGCAGGTTGCGGGGTTACGCCTTCGTCGATGACGCCTTGCGTCGTGTTGCCATAAACGTTCGCACTGCTGGCGATGAGGACGGCGCGTGGCACGTGGGACTGTCGTGTCAGCACATCGAGCAGATTGCGCGTGCCTACCACGTTCACGGCATAGGTGCGGGCGATATCTCCATTGGCCACGTGGGCCACGGCGGCGAGGTGCAGCACGACATCGGGCTGCACGGTTTCCACGGCGTCGGCAAGCGCTTGCTCGTCGAGCAGGTCTGCGGCTATGGGGGTGGTTTCGCGCGGCACGCGCTCCTGGCTGCGCACCGTGCCCCATACGCGATAGCCGCCGGCAACGAGCCGCGCGGCCATGTAGCGGCCGGTGAAACCACCCATGCCGGTGATCAGCGCGCGTGGAGCGCGCTGCGTATCAGAAGGTGTCATGGTGCTCGTTGCGCGCAAGGTCGGCGGCCACCATCATCTGGCAGAGCTGTTCCAGGGTGGTCTGGGCTTGCCAGCCCAGTTCGTTGCGCGCCTTGCTCGCGTCGCCGATCAGCAGGTCCACTTCGGCGGGGCGGTAGAAGCGCGGGTTCACGCGCACGAGCGTCCGCCCGTTCGAGATGTCGACGCCGGTTTCGCGTTCGTCGCGGCCCGACCATTCGAGCTGGATGCCCGCCGCGGCGAAGGCCATCGTGACGAAGTCGCGCACGGTTTCGGTGCGGCCCGTGGCGAGCACGTAGGTGTCGGGACGGTCGGCCTGCAGCATGCGCCACATGCCTTCCACGTATTCGGAGGCATAACCCCAGTCGCGCTTCGCGTCGAGATTGCCGAGTTCGAGCACGGGTTGCTTGTCGAGCTTGATCTTCGCGACGGAGTCGGTGATCTTGCGCGTCACGAACTCGCGGCCGCGCAGCGGCGACTCGTGATTGAAGAGAATGCCGCTCGTGGCGAAGATGTCGTACGACTCGCGGTAGTTGATGGTGGACCAGTGCGCGAACAGCTTCGCGATACCGTAGGGGCTGCGCGGATAGAACGGCGTATCCTCGCACTGGGGCACGGCGCGGACCTTGCCGAACATTTCGGAGGTCGAAGCTTGATAGTAGCGGATGCGTGGATTTACGACGCGAATCGCTTCGAGCAGATTCAGCGCGCCGATGCCGGTGACTTCGGCCGTCGTGACGGGTTGGTCGAACGAGACACCAACGAAGCTCTGCGCCGCGAGGTTATAGACCTCCAGGGCATGGGCGCGCTCGACGAGGCGCAGGGTGGAGCCCGCATCGGTCAGATCGTGTTCGACGAGTTCGAGCGCCGGGTGGTCGAGAACGCCAAGCTCGTTCATGCGCCAGAAGTTCACGGAGCTCGTGCGCCGGTAAGTGCCGGTGACGTGATAGCCCTTGTCGAGCAGGAGCCGGGTGAGATAGGCCCCGTCCTGGCCGGAGACGCCGGTGATGATGGCTTTGCGTTGTTCGTTCATGGAATCTGCCTTGTAGTCAATGACGAGAAGTCGAAAGGGTTCGGATTCGGGGCTGCGCTCAGGGCTGTGTTCAGGGCCGCATTCATACCTGCGTGCGGGGAGCGGAAGCCGTGCGCGCCGTGGACACGGCGTTCGGCGCCGTGCCGTGCCGCGCACGCGGGCCGCGCGTGAGGCGCCGTTCGAAGAGGAACCAGCTTGCGCTCGCGTAGGCGAGCGTCAAGGCGAGCGCCAGCGCGGCGCTCGCATAGCGCCCATGGCCGAGCGGCCACACTGCGTAGAGGAACGTGAGGTGGATGAGGTAGATCGTGTAGCTGATGGTGCCGATATACACGAGTACGGGATGGCTCAGCAGGCGCCGCACGAGGCCTTTCGCCTGCAGGGCGACGATGACGAGCGAGGTGCAGAGCACGAGCGAAATGCTGTAGAGCAGCGCATTCGAAAGCGGCGTGTTGGTGGCGCGAAAGCGCGGGTAGTGCAGATGCAGCCACGCCAGCGTGGCGAGCGCCGCGCAGAAGAACACCACCGCGGGCACCTTGAACGGTTCGAGTGCGTTGCGGTCGCGCCGCACGAGCACGGCGAGGAGCGCGCCTGCGGCGAGCAGGTCCATGCGGAACGGCGTGAGGTAATAGATCGGCCAGTAGGTGGCGAACCACGGTGTGGCGACGGCGCGCAGCACCGGCACGAGCACGATCAGCGCGGCAGCCACGAAGGCCAGCATGCGCTCGGGCAACAGCAGCACGACGAAGGGCCAGAAGATATAGAACTGTTCCTCGACGGCGAGCGACCAGAGGATGTTGAGGCTGTCGTGCCCGCTCTGGCCCAGTGCGTCGCCGATATTGGTGGCGAAGAAGGCGTACCACGGCCAGTAGTGCGCCCAGCCGAAGCCGAACAGCAGCGAGGACACGACCAGCAGCAGGATGTACGGCGGCAGGATGCGCCGTGCGCGGCGTGCGTAGAAATAACTGAAGTACGACTGCCCACGCGCCTTGCGTTCGAGCAGGATGCCGGTAATGAGGAAGCCGCTCAGCACGAAGAACAGGTCGACCCCCATCCACAGCGGCGCGTGCAGCGCGTGCTGCGCGAACACGGCCATCACGGCGATCGCGCGCAGTCCGTCCAGTTGGGCGATGCGATGGGATGAGGTAGCGGGACTTGCCGGGTTCGTTACGGTCATCGGGTATCCGGTCAATTGAGGCGCAGAATGTCCGGGTCATTCTAGAAAGAATTAAATGCGTAAAAACGGCGAAATATATGGACGCGTGAATGGAATATGAAAATGATCGATACGGGAATATGCGTCGCGATATCGAATTGGAAATGCGGTATGGGTGGAATTGCACCGGAAGAAAACGGAAAAAACGACGTGAACCGCAGCGAGACGAGCATTTCTGACCGGAATGGATCTATCAGGAACGATGCGGAAATATTGACGCGGCGTTCAAAAAGCATTGAATTTTTTTGAATTATTTTCGCTTTTTGCAGGGTGATTTTTCTCATGGGATGTACGGCATGATCCGGACAGATTGCCGTAAACCCCAACGGAGGATTGCCCTTGCCCTCAACGAGTTCCGGTCGCCGCATGCGCAGGCCGCTGGCGCTAGCCGCCCTGTGCGCGTTCGTCTGTACGTCGTCGGTTCAGACGGTGGCTGCGCCGCAACTGAATGTGACTACGTCGTGGATCGGCAATACGTATGGCGATGGTCAGGGCACGTGGGTGCAAATCAATATCACGGCAATTGCGGTCACGCCCGACGGCAAGGTCTATACGAACGCGCCGTGGGACGAGAGCGGCGCCGAAATCAGCGAGTATCAGGACGGCAAGGCGCTCGGCTTCGCGGGCGGCACGCACGGCTGGGGCGGCAGTGGCGGTAACGCCGTGGCCGTCAACCCTCGCTATCTGTATGCCGCCGTGGGCGTCGGCAACGAGAAGGGGCACCTGGTCGGCAACGGCATCTGGCCGCCGAAGGGGCATCAGTGGATCGGCATTACGCGGCGGCCGCTCGGCGAGCCTAAGCGCGCTGCCGCGTTCCAGGCCTCGCCGGATCCGCTCAATCCTCACGCGCAGCTTGCCGGCGCATTCCTGCGCATCAATGACGTCGCGAGCGGCACGCGTGCCGACATCGGCGGTCTTGCTGCCACCGACTCGACGCTCTATGTGAGCAACACGGCGATGGACCGCATCGAGGTGTACGACGCCAATACGATGCAGCGTCAGTCGCAATGGAGCGTGCACGAACCGGGTCGCATCGCGATCGCGGGCGACGGCTCGCTCTGGGTGCTCACCGGCACGCTGAGCGACCGCACGCCGCGCGTCGCGCACTACTCGGCGCAGGGCAAGCTGATTTCCGATGCAGCGCTCGCGCTTCCCGCCGACTCGGTTGCCGTCGATATCGCGGTCGATCCCGCGCAGCGCATCCTGATTGCCGATAACGGCCCGCGCCAGCAGATCCTGATCTACACACGCAACGGCGACACCTACGCGCCGGGAGGCGCGCTTGGCGAGCGCGGCGGCATCTTCTCGGGCGTGCCGGGGTGGCCCGGTCCTGGCCGCTTCAACGGCTTGACCGGCGTGGCGGCGGATGCGCACGGCAACATCTACGTTTCGACGAACGGCATCGGGCCGCGCCACGACAGCATCGGCGCGGGCCTCGGCGCGACGCTCGAGAGCTATACCCCGGAAGGCAAACGCAACTGGAATATCGAGGGCCTGTTGTTCGTGGACGGCGCGTGGATGGACCCGTCGCGTCCCAATAGCGTCTATACGGGCAACAAGCGCTTCGAACTGGATCTCTCGAAGCCGCCGGGACAGGACTGGAAGTATATTGGATTCCTGAACAATCGCTTCCGCTATCCGGACGACCCGGTCTTTCACACGGACCAGTGGCCGGGTCTGCCCACCGCACGCGAGCTGGATGGTCACACGTTCCTCTATCTCACGGACATGTATGCGGACCATCTGAAGATCTATCGCTTCGATCCGCAACATGAAGGCGAAATCGCGATTCCCTCGGACTTTATCGCGGGCCGCGAGCGCCCGGTCCTGCACGTGCCCAACGCGCCGCCCGGCGGCGACTGGATCTGGCGCGACGCCAACGGCAACGGTGCGTTCGATCAGGACGAGTTCACGCTCAACACGGGCCGCGAGAAACTGGGCGGCGGCTGGGGCTGGTGGATCGATACGCGCGGCGACATCTGGCGCGCGCGCGACGACAAGGGCATCTGGCGCTTCCGCTTCGGCGGTCTGGACGCGAAGGGCAACCCGATCTACAGCTACGACAAGCTCGACAAGTACGACATACCCGCGCCGTTCACGGAAGTGCACCGCGCGATCTACGAACCGGAAACGGATTCGCTCTATGTGACCGGCTATACGGCCGATTCGCCGCACGATCCGGGCTTCTGGAAAGAAGCGGGCCGGGTGCTCGTGCGCTACGACCATTGGTCGGGCGGGCATCCCGATCAACGCTATCTGCTGCGCCTGCCGTGGGATCCGAAGGCGAAGCCGCCCGTCACGCCCGCGGGCCTCACGGTCGAAGGGCGCTACGTCTTCGTAGTGGAGCCCGCTGGCAACGTGCACGTGTACGACAAGGACAGCGCGAAGGAGGTCGGCACCTTCGGCCCGGGACCCGAGGTGGGCAACGCTTCGGGCTGGGTGGATGTGCCGTTCGGCATCAGCGCGCATCGGCAGTCCGACGGCGAGTACCTGATCTTCGTGGAGGAGGACGCGCGCGGCAAGGTGCTCATGTACCGCTGGAAGCCTGTTTAAAGGCTGCATGAGGGCTGCATGAAGCCCGCCTGAAGGCCGCCCCCGGCCGGTTGCAACCCCGCTACTGGAACGTTATGGACAAACGAATCCTGCGCAACATCGCCATCAATCTGTTCGGCCTCGTGCTGCCCACCTTCGTGTCGCTCGTCACGGTGCCCTCGTACATCCGCCTGCTCGGCGTCGAGCGCTATGGCGTGATCGCACTCGTCTGGACGCTGATCGGCTATTTCAGCGTGCTCGACCTCGGCATGAGCATGGCCGCACAGAACCATATTTCGAAGGCGCACGCCTCCGGCGATGCCGACGCCTGCGAGCGTGTCTTCTGGAGCGCCTTCTGGCTCAACTTCACGACGGGCGTGATCGGCGGCCTGCTGATCTATTCGGGCGGCGCGCTCTATACGGCGTACTTCACGCACGTCACACCGGCTCTGCGCCACGAGGTCTATCTCGCGCTGCCGTGGCTCGCCGTAGCGATCCCGCTTGCCAACGTCTCGTGGGTGTTCGCGGGCGCGATCAACGGCGCCGAACGTTTCGGCATCTACAACACGAACCAGACCATCGGCACATTTCTGTTCCAACTGCTGCCGCTCGGCGCGGCCTGGGCCATCGCGCCGAACCTGCAGACCGTGCTGGCCGCGGCCGTGCTCGCGCGCCTGATCGCCGCGGTGCTGCTCGGACATTCGGCGCTGCGCGTGTTGTCCATCCGCACGCTGCGCGGCCCGCGTCTCGACACCTCGAAGGCGCTCTTCAATTTCGGCGGCTGGATGCTGATTGCGAGCATCACGACGATGGTGGCCGATTCGCTCGACCGCATGACGCTGGGCGCGGGTCTCGGCGCTCGCTTCGTGACCTACTACACGGTGCCCCAAAACCTCGTCACGCGCTTGAACCTCGTACCCAACGCGCTCGTACGTACGCTTTTTCCGCGCCTTTCGGCGCTGCATCGCGAGCATGCCGACGAGATCGCCTCGCAGTCGCTGCAGTTTCTCAATGCCGTGTTCACGCCTGTAGCCATTGGCGCCATCGTTGTGCTCGCGCCGTTCATGGGCGCCTGGGTAGGCCCCGATCTGGCCGCTCACGGCGCACCTGTGGGCCGCGTCCTGATTGTCGCCGTGTGGTTGGTCGGCCAGGCGAGCGTTACGCGCGTGCTGATCCAGGCGCAGAACAATCCGGCCGCAACCGCTCGCGTGGGCCTCATTGAACTGCCGCTCTTCGCCGGGTTGCTGTGGTACGCCATCGCGCACTTCGGGCTGCCTGGCGCGGCCGCCGCCGTGCTCGCACGCGCGCTGTTCGACTACCTGGTTTTGCTGTATCTCTCGCGCATCCACGCCCGCCTGATTCTCGTCGACATGTTCGCACACCTGAGCTTCCTTGCCGCCGCGCTGGCGTGCGCATGGTGGCTGCCGGGCGCGGCGTTCGCGGTGGGGGCGGGTGTCGTGCTGGCAGTGGCGAACGTCGTCTGGTCGGTGGCGACCACGCCGATGTTGCGCAGCTATGCCCGTTCCCTTTTCTTTCGCCTGAATTCACGGAAAAGCGCATGAGTCACGAATTGATCGACGAAGCGGTGCCGTCCGAAAGCGCCGCCGTGCCCGCCCTGCGGCGCGAACGCGTGGTGGCGCCTGGCGCCGCGAAGCGCGCCGCGTCTGCCATGGCTCCCGCCGCGCGCGCGCCGCGCGTGGCGATCGTGCATGACTGGCTCGTCACCTACGCGGGCGCCGAACGCGTGCTCGAACAGATCATTGCCTGCTTTCCCGAAGCGGATCTGTTCGCCGTCGTCGATTTCGTCGACGAGAAAGAGCGTGCGTTCCTGCACGGCAAGCCGGTGACGACCTCGTTCATCCAGCGGCTGCCCCTCGCACGCAAGAAGTACCGCGCGTGGTTGCCGCTCATGCCGCTCGCCATCGAGCAGCTCGACGTTTCGGCCTACGACGTGGTGATTTCGAGCAGCCATGCGGTGGCCAAGGGCGTGCTGACCGGGCCGGACCAGTTCCACCTGAGCTACGTGCATTCGCCGATCCGCTATGCGTGGGATCTGCAGCACCAGTATCTGCAGGAATCGCATCTCACGCGCGGTCCGAAGTCGATACTCGCGCGTCTCATCCTGCACTACATCCGCAACTGGGACGTGCGCACGGCAAACTCGGTGGACCAGTTCGTCGCGAACTCGCAGTTCATCGCGCGGCGCATCCGCAAGGTGTATCAGCGCGAAGCGGCCGTGGTGTATCCGCCTGTCGATATCGAAGGTTTCGCACTGCAGACCGGGAAGGACGACTTCTATCTGACCGCGTCGCGACTCGTGCCGTACAAGAAGATCGACCTGATCGTCGAGGCATTCGCACGTACGCCGGAGCGCAAGCTTGTCGTGATCGGCGACGGTCCCGACATGCACAAGGTGCGCGCCAAGGCCACGCCGAACGTCGAGGTCATGGGCTATCAGCCGTTCGCCGTGCTGCACGATCGCATGCGGCGTGCGAAGGCCTTCGTATTCGCCGCGGAAGAGGACTTCGGCATATCCGTGGTCGAGGCGCAGGCGTGCGGCACGCCCGTGATCGCTTATGGCAAGGGCGGAGCGCTCGAGACCGTGCGCGACGGCGTGCGGCCTACGGGCCTGTTCTTCGGCGAGCAAAGCGCGGAGGCGATCGTCGCCGCGGTGGATGCCTTCGAGCGCGAGCCGGGCCGCATACGCCCCGAGGATTGCCGTGCGAACGCCGAGCGCTTTTCGGCGGCGCGGTTTCGCGAGGAACTGTTCGCGCGCGTGGCGCAGAGCGTGCCCGGGATCGCGCGCCGCGGCGTCGCGCGTGCCCCGGCCGCATCGGCTGCGGCGCCCGCGCAGCGTGCCGGCGATGGGGAAGGGCAGGGCGACGTGCCTGGAGCGCCCCGTGTGCTCGCCCTCGACCAGAGCGGCGTGCTGGGCGGCGCGGAACTTTCGCTGCTCGAAGTCGTGAAGGGTCTGCGCTCGCGCATCGAGGTGCTGCTCTTCAACGACGGGCCGTTTCGCGAGGCGCTGGCCGCTGCGGGCGCGCGCGTGGACGTGCTCGATTCGGGCGCGCTGCGCCACGTGCGCCGCGATGGCGGCACGGCGCCGCGCCTGGGCGTGCTCGCGGGCATCGCCGGGCTGGTGGGCGCGACGCGCCGCCGCGCGCGCGATGTCGACGTGCTCTATGCCAACACGCAGCGCGCCATGGTGATCGGCGTACTGGCGGGCCGGCTGGCGCGCAAGCCCGTGGTCTGGCATTTGCGCGACATCGTCAGCGACGAACACTTCGGCCGCGTGCAGCGTCTCGTCATCAAGGGCTGTGCGAAGCTGGGCCTCGCGCACGTGATTGCGAATTCGCATGCGTCGGCGCGCGAATTCGAGCGGCTTACGCATTTCGACTCGGGCCGTATCGATATCGTGCACAACGGCGTGGACGAAGCACCGTTCCGGGCGCTGAAAGGCGTGTCGCAGCAACAGTTGCGCGCGCAGATTGGCTTGCCGGCCGACGCGTTCCTCGTGGGTGCCTTTAGCCGCCTTGCGCGCTGGAAGGGGCAGCATGTGCTGCTTGAAGCGCTGTTGCGCGATACGCGCTTGCACGCGGTGCTGGTGGGTGCCCCGCTCTTCGGCGAAGACGCCTATGCCGCGGAGCTGCGTGCGTTTGTCGACGCGCATGGGCTTGCCGGGCGCGTCCACTTTCTGGGCTTTCGTCACGACATTGCCGCCTGCATGCGGGCGATGGACGTGATCGTTCATACCTCGATTACGCCTGAGCCGTTCGGCCGCGTGGTGGTGGAGGGCATGCTGGCCGAGCGTCCCGTTGTGGCTTCGCGCGATGGTGGCGTGACCGAGATTCTGGAACATGGGGTCAGCGGTTTGCTCTGTACGCCGGGCGATGCGGCGGAACTGGCTGCGACGCTGGTTTCGCTGCACGATGATAGGGCGCTGCGCGAGCTGTTGACGGGAAACGGTCTTGCCGTGGCGCGTGAACGTTTTGGTAAGACGCGCTATGTGGAGGCGGTGGAGCGTGTGCTGGATGAAGTTGTGATGCGGGCGCGCTAAGAGTTTTTATTTGCTCGGAGTGATGTTGTGGGTGCTGCTGAGTGATTGATTCGTGGTTCTTACTACTTTGGCGTTTCCTTGTGTTCGTGTCGGTATGCCAGGGTTGCCCCTGTGCGGGGCGGCACCTACTTTCTTTGCCGCGGCAAAGAAAGTAGGCAAAGAAAGCCGCTCACCCCGCCAGTGTGACGCCGTCCGCCACTCGCCTACCCTGGTAGTGGTTCCGGGGCGTCTGCCATCACTGACCGTTAGCCGGAGTGACAAGGGGCTCATTCTTCCGGCGACGCTGCGCGCGCCGAAGGGCATAACTTAAACCAGCGGTACGTACACCGAAATGCCTGAAAGCAAGGCCGGTTTCCCTTGCAGACCTGTCTGCGGCGCGCGTAGCGCGCAGCAGGAGGTATGAGCCCTTTGTCACTAACGTGGAGGGTGCGAGGTGACAGACGCTCCGGAACCACTACCCACGATGGCGAGTGGTGGACGGCGTCACACTGGCGGGGTGAGCGGCTTTCTTTGCCTACTTTCTTTGCCGCGGCAAAGAAAGTAGGTGCCGCCCCGCACAGGGGCAACCCTGGCAGACCACCACGAACACAAGGAAACGCCAAAACAGCAAGAACCGCAACAAACCCCAGGAGTGACTATTTCCAAACACTCGCAGAACCACTACCAAAACAGAAGCGCTAAAAAAAGCGCTCCATCGCTCATGCCCCCCGACGCCGCAGCCTCGCGGCAGCCCGAAGCGCTGGGCGCTCGACGAGGCAGTAAAAAATCCAGGCCACAGGCAACACGGCTAACGTGAAGCCGAACGAAGGCCAGATAGAGGTCTGCAGCGCCGAGCGGTACAACAACGAGCCCAGCAGCACAAATAGCGGCAAGTGGATCAGATACAGCGAATAGCTGAAGTCGCCGATCTTCGAGAACAGGGGAACGACGACCCCGCCGCCGTTGCCGTCGGCAGGACGCGCAAGCGCCTTGACGAGATAGCAGGCGAACGCGCACGCCCAGAGCTGAAACGCACCGTACTGGCCGAAATGAAACGCGGCGCAGCCGGCCACGGCGAGCAGCGCCGCGGCGGACCAGGCGAACGGAAAGCCGCGCGAGCCCCGCAACCGCGCTTCGGCGATCCAGGCGCCGAGGATCCACGAGAACCAGTACGAGGTGAAGACGATGATGTCGTGGCGCTGCAGCGTCAGTGCCGAAACGACGTTGATGGCCGCAATGCCGGCAATCACGGCAGGCAGGCCGAAGCGGCGGCGCAGCGCGAAGACGAGTGGATAGAGCAGGTAGAACTGCACTTCGAGCGAAAGCGTCCAGAGCGCGCCGTTCGAGCCATAGGTCTTGCCGGCCACGCCCTGCAGCGAAAACAGGTTGACGAGGAAGGAGAGCGGGCCGATATCGAGAATCTTGTGGCTGACCGGCTGCAACGTGAGGCTGATGGAGTCGGCCGCGAACGTGAGCAGCAGGGCGGCCAGCAGCACGGGATAGATACGCACGAAGCGGCGCAGCCAGAACTGGCGCGTATCGAGCCGAAAGCCGGGGTTGGCGAGCAGTCGCGCCGCGCCGCTGCGATGAATGCAATAACCGCTGATGACGAAAAAAATTGGCACGCCGGCCGATCCCCAGGCCACCGGTAGCGTGAGCCACGCGGCAATCGTGCCGGGATTCGCGAGGCTTGCATGCGAGGCGTGAAAGGCCTCCATGCCGACCCACGTGATCTGGCGGCAGTGGAAATAGGCTACGAGCAGTGCTGCAAAGCCTCGCAGCGCCTCGATCAGGTGCTCCCCGGCAAGCGCGCCCGCGGCGGGCTGCAAGGAGCGGGCCGGTTGAGCCGGCAGGATGGACGCGGGCGGCAGGGTGGTTTCGAGTGCGGGATCGCTCATCAGTATGCGGGATGTTCGGGTGTCCTCGCGATCTTAGGCGGGAAGCGCGGCGAAATTATGCAAAAGATTTTCAAAATGTATTCCTGCTTGCCTTTCGGTTGGCGATTTGAAAAATATCGAATGGCATAAAAAAATAGCGATGCGAAAAAGTCAGTTTATTTGTGGAATTTGTGATGCTAGTTTGGGAGCGCCTGCTTATGGTTGCTGGAGTCGCTGGAGAATTCGATGAACCTGCATTTGCTAGCCGGCGTAGCCGTGCTGTTGATCCTCGTCGCGGTGTCGGCCTACCGCGAAGCCTTGCGCAATGAGCCGATCCGGCGCGTGCGTGCGCGTTCGGGCAAGTTGCCCACCGCCGACGATGTCGAGTAGACTGCGCTCGTCGATATCGGATTTCATACGCGCGTCCATTCGTTGCTCGCCATCTGGATCAGGCAATTTCTGCCGATTATCCGCAGTAAATGGCAATAATTGCCGCCGATCCTTTTCAAATTCTTTATCCGGATTTCCTTGGCCTTTCATAATTGCCGGTAGAGGCCGGAAGCCGGACGAGTTCCCTATAAAAAATTCACTATCAGAACCCCCGGGGCCGCCGGACTCGCCATGTCGCGAGTCCGTCATTCAAACGATCGATCTGGGATAGAACATCATGTTGAAAGTCACCAAAGCGGTATTTCCTGTTGCGGGCCTCGGTACGCGCTTTTTGCCGGCGACCAAGGCCAGCCCGAAGGAAATGCTGCCGATCGTGGACAAGCCGCTGATCCAGTACGCGGTGGAAGAAGCCATCGCCGCGGGCATCACGGAGATGATTTTCGTGACGGGCCGCAGCAAGCGGGCGATCGAAGATCACTTCGACAAGTCCTACGAGATCGAGGCCGAACTCGAAGCACGCCGCAAGGACAAGCTGCTCGAACTCGTGCGCAGCATCAAGCCGAGCCATGTGGACTGCTTCTATGTACGCCAGGCCGAAGCGCTGGGTCTGGGCCACGCCGTGCTGTGCGCCGAGAAGCTCGTGGGCGGCGGGCCGTTTGCCGTGATTCTCGCCGACGACCTGCTCTACAGCCCCACGCCCGTCATGAAGCAGCTCGTGGACGTGTTCAATCACTATCACAGCTCGGTCGTGGGCGTGGAAACGATCGCGCGCGAGAACAGCGCGTCGTATGGCGTCGTGGATGGCCGCGAGTGGGAAGAGGACGTGTTCAAGCTCGCGGGCATCGTCGAAAAACCCGCGCCCGAGGTGGCGCCGTCGAATCTGGGGGTGGTGGGGCGCTATGTGCTGATGCCCACGATTTTCGATCATCTGCGCGCGCTCAAGCCCGGCGCCGGCGGCGAGCTGCAGCTCACCGACGCGATGCAGTCGCTTCTCACGGAAGAGCAGGTGCTCGCGTACCGTTACAAGGGCACGCGTTTCGATTGCGGCAGCAAGCTCGGCTACCTGAAAGCGACCGTCGAATTCGCGTTGCGGCACCCGGAAGTGAAGGACGAGTTCGAAGCGTATCTGCAGCAGCATCTTCCGGCGGCACTGGCCGCAGCGGCCTGACACAGTCGCGCAGCCGCGCTTGCGCCCGCAGGTGCGGCTCGCATTTTTGCACTGCGCCGTCCTCCGCTTCCGCCGCGCCTCTTCCGCCTCTGCGGCGCGTTGCCGGCGGGCGGCCGGTTCGCGTTCACGCCGACCGATTCGTTGTGTCGTCAGCCACGGTCTTTCTCCACTTCGCACTACACTGGGAAGCAGGAGCGAGGGCAATTGGTGCCGCCCCGGTTCCGGGAACGGCACGTGCTACGCGCGGCGGGCCGATGTGATGAACTGCCCGAAACGGAACGATTGCCCGGACCGAACATACGTCATGCGTAGTGACTCGATACCGGCGGTTCCGCGGCGCCCTGGCCTGCCCACGCCAGTCGCGCGCGGGAACGGCGGAGCCTGACTCAACCCGCGCGTGCCGGACCGCTGGAGGGCGCGTGCCAGAAACAAGGAGAACCGGCCATGACAAGGCATTCCCCGACAGGCAGCGACCAGCCCGCGCCGGCCGGCGCGACGTGCGTGGGCGCCTGCGATCCCGCTGATCGCTTCGACGTCGTGGTGGTGCTGCGGCGCCAGCAGGCCGAGGCTTTTCACCAACTGGTGGACAGCTTGACGGCCCGCGATCCGTCCGCGCAGCCGATCTCGCGCGAAGAATACGAACAGCGCTTCGGCGCCGCGCGCAAGGACATCGAGCGCGTCGAGCGCTTTGCTGCGGCGCACGGACTCACCGTCGTGAAGGCCGACCGCGCGGCGCACCGTGTCGTGCTTTCCGGCACGGTGCAGCAGTACAACGCGGCGTTTGGCGTCGACCTGCAGCACTTCGAGCACCGGATCGGCAAGTCCACCCGGCATTTCCGCCAACCGGGCAGTCCCGTGCGGATACCCGACGACGTTCGCGAGGTCGTCACGGCCGTGGTCGGTTTCGACAACCGCGAGAAAGCGCAGCCGCACTTCCGCATGATTTCGCCGATCCGTCCGCCAATCCGCGCAGCGCAGGCGGCGGGCGAATCGTTCACGCCGCTGCAGATCGCGCAGCTCTACGACTTTCCCCCCGGCGACGGCAAGGGCGAGTGCATCGCGCTCATCGAAATGGGCGGCGGCTACAGCGACGCCGATCTTCAGGACTACTTCAGTACGCTCGGCGTGCCGATGCCGACCGTGGAAGCCGTTCCGGTGGACGGTGCGGAGAACGCGCCCACGGGCGACCCGAACGGCCCCGACGGCGAAGTTACGCTCGACGTGGAAATTGCCGGCGCGCTAGCGCCCGCCGCGCTGATTGCCGTGTACTTCTCGCCGAACAGCGAAGCGGGCTTCGTCGACGGCGTAAGCGCGGCGCTGCACGACAGCACGCGCAAGCCTTCGGTCATTTCGATCAGTTGGGGCGCGCCGGAATCGGCCTGGTCGCAGCAGACCCTCGCCGCACTGAACGACGCGCTCGAAACCGCCGTCGCGCTGGGCGTGACGGTGTGCGCGGCGGCGGGCGACAGCGGGTCGTCGGATGGCGTGGGCGACGGCGCCGACCACGTGGACTTCCCGGCGTCGAGCCCGTACGCGCTGGGCTGCGGCGGCACGCACATTAAGGCGAGCGGACGGCAGATCGTGCGCGAGACCGTCTGGAACGACGGCAGCGGCGGCGCGACGGGGGGCGGCGTGAGCGCGACTTTCGCGCTGCCCGCCTGGCAAAAGGGCCTTTCGGTCGTGCGCCAGAACGGCGGCGCGGGCGCGCTCGTGCGGCGCGGCGTGCCCGATGTCGCGGCCGACGCGGACCCGGACTCGGGCTACGTGGTGCGCGTGGCCGGCACCGACACGGTGGTGGGCGGCACGAGCGCGGTGGCTCCGTTGTGGGCCGCCCTGATCGCGCGGGTGAACGCCGCGCGCGGCAAGCCGGTCGGCTTCGCCAACGCGCTGCTCTATGCGCAGCCGGCTGCGTTCAACGACATCACGAGCGGCAACAACGGCGACTATTCGGCCGGCCCGGGATGGGACGCGTGCACGGGGCTCGGCACGCCGGTGGGCACCAAGGTGGCTGGGGCGCTCGCATCGGCGTAGGATGAAGCGGCGCGCGCGGAGGCGCTGCCCTCCGCGCGATTCAAGGCGCATTCACGCTGCATCACGGCGTATCACGGCGTATCACGGCGTATCACGGCGTATCACGGCGTATCGGGAGCCAGGAGAAGACATGAACGATCACGCTTCATCCACGCACGGAAACCCGAGCGGCAACGGCAAGCATCGCGGTCCGGCGGACGTGCCGTGCTTCGATCCCACCGCCTACGGCATGGGCCCGGACGACTTCGTCACCGACATGACCGAGAATGCCGCGATCACGCACCACGCCATGGAACTAGGCGGCCAGGCGATCGCCTACACGGCGACGGCGGGGCACCTGGTGACCGTGGACCCCAGCAGCTCGCAGCCCAATGCGAAGATTTTCTACGTGGCGTTCACGAAGGACGGCGCAAGCGCGCAGGAGCGGCCCGTCACGTTCTTCTACAACGGCGGCCCGGGTTCTTCGTCGGTGTTCGTGCTGCTGGGCTCGTTCGCGCCCAAACGCATCAAGACCTCGATGCCGGGCTTCACGCCGCCTGCGCCCTATACGCTCGAAGACAATCCGGACAGTCTCCTCGACCGCAGCGACCTCGTGTTCGTCAATCCGGTGGGCACCGGCTATTCGGCGGCCATCGCGCCGCATCACAACCGCGACTTCTGGGGCGTCGACCAGGACGCCGACTCGCTCAAGCAGTTCGTCAAGCGCTATCTCACGGCGAACGACCGCTGGAATTCGCCGAAATTTCTCTACGGCGAGTCGTACGGCACGGCGCGCAGTTGCGTGCTTGCCTATCATCTGCACGAGGACGGCGTGGACCTCAACGGCATCACGCTGCAGTCGTCGATTCTCGACTACACCCAGAGCGGCAACCCGGTCGGCGCGCTGCCCACGGCGGCGGCCGACGCGTGGTATCACGACCGCCTCGGCGTGAGTCCGAAACCTGAGGACCTCCAGGCATTCGCGGCTCAGGTCGCGCAGTTCTCGCGCACGGACTACCGCGAGGCGCTCGCGAAGTTTCCCGATCCGAAGAATGCGGCGATCGCCGCGGCGCTCAAGACGCTGGCTCAATACACGGGCATCGATACGCAGACGCTCTCGTCATGGAACCTCGACATCGCCGCTTACGACAGCCGCGGCAATTCGCTCTTCCTCACCACGCTGCTCAAGGACAAGGGCGTGGCGCTGGGCTCCTATGACGGCCGCGTGACGGCCATCGACACGGGTATCGCCGGCAATGTCGATCCGAACGCGGGCGGCAACGATCCGACCATGACGGCCGTGAGCGGCGTCTACACGGCGATGTGGAACAGCTACCTCAACGAGCAACTGAAGTTCCGCTCGAACTCGTCGTTCACGGACCTCAACGACCAGGCGTTCCAGAACTGGAACTTCAGCCACATCGATCCCACCGGCGCGCAGAAGGGGGTGGACGCGCAAGGCAACGTGATCCTCTACACGGCCGGCGATCTGGCCGCCGTGATGGCGCTCAATCCTGACCTGCGCGTGCTCTCGGCGAACGGCTTCTACGATTTCGTCACGCCCTTCTACCAGACCGTGATCGACCTGCAGAAGATGCCGCTCGCCGACCAGAAGGTGCGCAACAACCTCAGCGCGCGCTTCTACCCGTCGGGGCACATGGTCTACCTCGACAATGCCTCGCGCACGGCGCTCAAGGGCGATCTGGCGAAGCTCTATCAGAGCGCGGTGGCGGACCGGCCGGCCGTCGCGCGCATCCGCGCCCTGCAGCGCATGCGGGCAATGAGCACGATGCAGCATTGACGCGCGCGCGGCTTCACGCCGCGTTCATGCCGCTTTTACGTCACGCGCTTCACGCCTCGTGGCCCTGCGCCATGGCCGCGAGGCAGGTGCGTGCGTCGCCGTTCACGATGCGCGCTGCGCAGGCGATCATCAGATTCTTCTGCAATCCAAAGTCTTCCACGAGAAAGCCGCGTTCGCATTGGCGTCCCTCGGGGCCGGGCTGCGACGGCACGCGCTCGATCAGCGTGCCCGCATCGGTCGTATAGGCCCAGATTTCCTTGCCCAGCGCCGCGGCAAAGCCGATTTCGAACGCCGTGCCCGAGTCGGGCTCGCCGGGGCCGCGGAAGTCGTCGACATTGGCCATCACGAGGTCGGCGCTGCGGATCGCCTCGAGGTTCGAGCGATAGATCCAGGCGGCCGCGCGCGGGCCGTCCAGGTCGGCGGGGACTGCGGCGTCGAGCGGGTAGACGCCCTCGAACCCGTATTCGGCGCAGGCCTCGCGCAGGCGCTCGCCGAATGCGCGGGCGTCGGGCCGGAACACGTCGAAGCCGGCGAGGTAGACGCGGGGGCGGGGCAGCAGAGCGTTCGTCATGGCGGGATCCTGGTTTTCCGGTGAAGGCCCGATGAACCGGTGGACCGACCAGAGGATTCTAGCCCGGCGCCGGGAGGCACGGCGGATCCGTCCCTGAAGGCCCTTCAGTTCGGGCCGCCGGGTGCCGATATAGCCGGCGGGCGGTAGTGTGGTGGGAAAGGCGAAGGCGGGAAGGCCGGCATAGACGGCCGGATACATCACATTTATGCTGATACCCGAAAACTGGTGCCAGTATCGATTCGTGCTGCCATTGCCATGCCCGTGGCAGAGAACAGCGAGCCGCCATACGTTGCCAGGCCCGTAACTTTATGCAGAGAGCATGATGAACGCCATGGCAGGATGGCTCCGCAATCTCAACCAGCGGATTGACGATACCTGGCACATGTCGGCCTGGAGCGCGCGCGCGGTCGGTGTGATCGGCACGATCGGACATCCGGTGTACTGGCTGTGGTGGACCTACGTCGACCCCAAGACCAACGAAAGCTTGACGATGCGCGCGATCGGCACGCTTGCCTGCGCGCTTTTGCTGTTGCGGCGTTTCTGGCCGGCCGCGACGGTGCGTTTTCAGCCCTGGTATTATTTCGTAACCGTAGCTTATACGCTGCCGTTTTTCTTCACGGTCTATCTCGTGACCAGCCACTATTCGATGGTCTGGTCCATGGCGGAAGTCGGGATGATGTTCTTCCTGATGGCCATCTTTCCTTCCTTCCTCGTGCTGGCGCTCAATCTGTCGATCGGCGTCGGTCTTGCGATCCTGTGGGCGTGGATTGCCGTGCCGGAGTCGTTGCGCGTCGACGCGCACCTGCTGCTGTATACCTATCTTCCGGTCTTCGCCTTCGGCATCGCCGCCGGCCTGTCGTTCAGCTACAGCAACATGATGGGCCTCACGGCGCAGGCGAAGAACGAGGCATTGCGGGCGCTGGCGGGCACGATTGCCCAGGAAATGCGCAATCCGCTCAGCCAGTTGCGGTACGTGCTGGACCGCGTCGAGGAAGCCCTCGCGACGACGGGAGGGTGGAGGTCGACGCCCGCGTTGCCGCCGGAAGGCGCCGTTGCGCTGTCGCGGCACCTCGCGCATGGACAGTTGGCGATCGACCGCGGGCTGAGGATCATCGCCATGGCGCTCGACGAGGTCCGCGCGAGGCCGCTGCGACCGGACAACTTCAGCTATGCAAGCGCCGCCGCGATCACGCGCAAGGCGCTGGAGGAATACGGTTTCGCCAACCGGAAGGAGCGCAGCCGCGTGCGGCTCGTGGTCATCGAGGATTTCACCTTCAAGGTCGACGAAACGGCCTGGCTTTTCACGCTGTTCAATCTGATCAGGAATGCGTTGCATCACATGGCCGCGCATCCCGAAGCGACGCTGACTCTGACCGTCGACCGGCAAAAGGTGATCGTGCACGACACGGGCCCCGGCATCGCACCGGAGCTCATGCCGCATCTGTTCGAGCCGTTCCGCACCCAGGGGGAGTCGGCGGGGGCGGGGCTCGGGCTCGCTTACTGTCAACGCGCGATGCGTTCCTTCGGCGGCACCATCGGCTGCCGTTCGGAGCCCGGCAAATACACGCAGTTCACGCTCGAATTCCCGCTCGTGGCCGAGAGCGAAATCGCAGCCTACCGGCAGCAGGTGCTCGCGCGGGCGGCGCATCATTTCGGCGGCAAGCGCATTCTGGTGGTGGACGACGACGCCAGCCGGCGCGCGCGGGTCGGCCACGCCTTGTCCGACGTGAACGCGGAGGTTGCGGAGGCCGGCGACGGCGAGCAGGCGCTGGCCTTGCTGCGGGAGGCGTCGCACTACGACGCGGTGCTGATGGACGTCGACATGCCGGGGCTGGACGGCTATGCCGCGACCGAAAAGCTGCGCGCCGAACGCGACTCGCCGAACCGCAACGTGCTGGTTGCGGGCTACGCGGCGGAACCCAACAGCCTTGCCCGCGTGCTGGCCCGCAGCGCGGGGATGGACGACACCATCGGCAAATCCTCGGGCATGGTGGAGTTGATCCATGCGCTCCAGATGCTCATGGAGAACGGCGACCGACACCATCGGACTCCGAAGTTTGGCGGCTTTGCCGGCAAAACGATTGTGGTCGCGGACGATGACACCTACAGCAGAATGGTCGCCAAGAGCTATCTGGAGCGATGCGGCGCCACCGTCGTGGAGGCGGAAAACGGGCAGGGCGTGCTGGCCCGCCTGCAGGCGGGCGGAACCATCGACGCCGTCGTGCTGGACATGAACATGCCCGGCATGGGCGGCGTGGAAACGGCGGCATGGCTGCGCGAGCGCTCGGACGTGTTCGGCCGGATGCCGATCGTCGCCATGACCGGCTACTCCGACATGGAGGCCGTGCGTTCGTGCCTCGCCGCGGGCATGAACGAGGTGATGATCAAGCCCGTGCGGGTCGGTGCGTTGTACGCCTGTCTCGCGCGGCAGTTCGCACTAGCGAGCGCCTCGCAGGCGCTGGAGCGGGAGGGCGTATCCGCTTCGTCTGCCGCGCGCGCCGGCATGTCTGTGCCCGACGGGCCGGACGATCTGCTCGACGAAGCGCAGCTCGAGGAACTGGCGTCGCTCGATATGCTGGACCAGTCGTTCGTCAACGGGATCGCGCAGATCAGGGTGCTATTGACGCAGTTGCCCGGGCAGGTCCGGGTGCGTGATCGACAAGCGGCGCAGGCGGCGTTGCATCGGCTTTTGGGCGTGAGCGGAAACATCGGCGCGAGAGCGCTGCACGCGTATGTGAAGCAGATCTATCCGCAGGTTCTGGACGGCCAATGGCCGGCGCAGATGGACTGGCCCGAACGCATGGTCGCGCTGGGAGCCCGCTCGGCCGACGCCTTGCAGCGGTATTTCGACACGGCCACGACCACGGCCATACGCGATCAGCGCGACGTAACGAGCGGCGACTGATCCGCGTCCGGGCGCTCCGGCTCCGGCGCGGGCGTCCGGGCCTCGGCTGCGCCGAAGCCCAGCGTGACGGTCGTGCCATCACCCGGCACGGAGTCGATGCGCAGGCTGCCGCCGAACGACCGCATGATGCGGTCGCAGAAGACCATGCCCATGCCATGGCCGCCGTCCTCGGCATGCGTGGTGACGGGATCGCGCAGCAGGCGCGCGCTGACCGCCGGAGCGATGCCGGGCCCGTTGTCGCGAAACCGGATCTGAGGTTCGGCGTCCGTCGACACCTCGATCGTCAGGCGTGGCGCGGCGACGTCGGCCAGCGCGCGCAACGCATTGGCCAGCAGCGAGGACAGCACGAGCGCGACGCAATTGGGCATGACCCGCACGGCAAAATCGGCGTCTGCGTTCACCGTGATCCAGTCGCGCTGGGCGGCGGAAAGCGGATAGGTGTCGAGCACGGCCGCAATCAGCCGCGTGGCGTCGACGTTTCGCGCGCCGTCGCGCGAAAGGGACTGCACGCCGCTGTCGCGGTGCAGGGTGGTCCAGAACGACGAAATCAATGCCAGGCAGTACTGCGTGTTGGACAGCATGGACGCGGCGGCATGAGCGATCCGGTCCTGCTGTTGCGGATCGTTCTCTCCGGCCGGGTCGTTGCCGATCGACTGCGCGAAGAGAGCGATCGTGGCCAGCGGGGTATTGAGCTCGTGAACGAGAAAAGCGAGCGTTTCGTCCATGGCCTGCAATTGCCGGCGGCGCGTTTCGCGCTCCGTGTACCGGGCGATCGCCAGTTGCAACACGTCCTGAACCGTTTTCCTGCGCAACGGTTTTTCGAGGATGCGGAATGCGTTGCCCGTGTTCACGGTCTGCAGCAGCATGTCCTTGTCCGCGTAGGCCGTCACGAGTATGCGCACGATTTGCGGATAGTGCCGCGCCACCTCGTGCAGCAGCGCGTCGCCGTCCCGGACCGGCATGCGGAAGTCGGTGACGAGCACGGCAATTTCCGCGCCGTGTTCGCCGAGGATGGCGAGAGCTTCTTCAACGTCCCGCGCGAGATGCACGGGATGGCGTCCCTCCACGGCACGTGCGAAATGGATACGGGAAATCTCGTCGTCGTCGACGAACAGAACCGAGAGCGGGCGTGGCGTGGCGGAGGTCATCGCGTGATAGTAGCGCAATCCGCCTGTCACCGGCGCGCGTCGCCGGCGTTCCGCCGGTATTCGATACCGGGTGAAACTGGCGCTGTGCGATGCGTTTCGCGTCGACCGTGCCGGCGGTCCTCAGAGCCTCACGACCTCGCCGTCCTCGTGGGGGTCGTCGAGCGCGGAGATGTCGGGCGATTCGAGCATCGGATTGTGATGCAGGATGAGCGCCGCGCCGGCGCCGACCAGGCCCGCGCCCGCGAGGCACAGCAGGCCCGCGCCGAAGCCGCCCGTGCTGTCCTTGATCCAGCCCATCGCGTAGGGGCCGAAGAAGCCCGCGAGATTGCCGAGCGAGTTGACGGCGGCAATGCCGCCGGCGGCGGCCGCGCCGGAGAGGAACGCGGCCGGCAGCGTCCAGATCACGGGCAGGCAGCCGAAGATGCCGAAGCCGGCGATGGAGAGCGCGAGCATCTTCAGGACCGGATTGTCGAGCCCGGCCGAAGCGCCGATGCCGAGCGCCGCAACGGTCAGGGCAATGGCGACGTGGCGCTTGCGCTCGAGCCGCCGGTCCGAATGGCGGCCCCACAGCACCATCGAAATGACGCCGACCGCGTAAGGCAGCGACGTGACGAAGCCGGTCTGCAGATTCGTGAGGCCGAACGACTTGACGATCTGCGGCAGGAAAAAGCTCAGGCCGTAATTGGTTGCGTTCGCCCCGAAATAGATGAGGGCCACGGCGAGCACGCGCGGATTGATCAGCGCCTCCATCACGCTGAACGTATGCACCGCTTCGCGATGGCGGCGCTCCTGCGCCTGGCGCGCGACGAGCCAGTCACGCTCGTCGTCGGCGAGCCAGCGCGCGTCGGCGGGCTTGTCGGTCAGATAAAACAGCACCACGAACGAGAGCACGAGCGCGGGTATCGCTTCGAGCAGATAGACCCACTGCCAGCCCGCCAGGCCCTCTTTGCCGTCCAGCGAGAGCAGCGAGCCCGAAACGGGGGCGCCTATCACCGTCGAGAGCGGAATGGCGGCCATGAAATAGCCCACTACGCGCGCCCGGTATTTCGCGGGAAACCAGAGCGTGAGCAGGAAGATGATGCCGGGGAAGAAGCCGGCCTCGGCGATGCCGAGCAGGATCCGCAAGGCGTAGAACACATGGGCGTTCGAGGCGCCGCTCCAGCTCGCGAGTTGCGGAATGAAAGCCATCGCGCCGGCGATGATGCCCCACGTGAACATGATCCGCGCGATCCACCGCCGCGCGCCGAAGCGTTCCAGCAGCAGGTTGGACGGCACTTCGAAGAAGAAGTAGGCGATGAAGAAGATGCCTGCGCCGAAGCCGAACGCGCTCGCGGAGAGGTCGAGCGCCTTGTTCATCTGCAGGGCGGCGAAACCGACGTTGACCCGATCGAGATAGGCGACGAAGTAGCAAACGATCAGGAACGGCACGAGGCGCGCGCTCACGCGCGTCATGGTGCGGGTTTCGAGCTCCATGGATGTCTCCTCCGGCGGCCGGCCGCGCCCATGCGTCGGTCACGGACCTGTCCGTTTGGTGTGGTAAAAGACTAGTCCGTCACGGCGCGTTGCGAAAGATCGGGGGACATCGGCCCACATAGTGGAACGCGGCGGCGTTCAGAGCATGCGGCGCAGCACGCCGTTGCGCGCAATGAACTGATGCTTGACGACCGCGAGGACGTGGAGTGCGACGAGCGCCGCGAGCAGCGCGCAACTGGCGCGGTGGACGACGAAAAGGGTTTCGGTGAGCGGGCCTTGCGCGAACGGCGTGGGGATTTCGACGAGACCGAAGAACGAATAACCGTTGGGGACCATCAGGAAGCCGCTGGCCAGCGCGGCAAAAATCGTCAGGTACAGCAGAGCGTGCACGAGGTGCGCCACGGCCCGCTGGGCGCGGGGGATGCCGGGCAGCGCGCGCGGCCTGGCTCGCACGAAGGTCCAGCCCAGTCGCAGCGGAAAGAGCGCGATGAGCACCGTCGTGATCGACATGTTCAGTTGCGAGAGCCATTCCCGCCCCGGGCCGGCCGGCAGGTGGGCCAGCGTGTAGCCGGCAATGCTCGCGTAAATGATGCCGGCGGCGAAGATCCAATGAAAAAAGCGCGCAATGACATCGTAACGGTCCGGATCTCCCCCGCGCGGCAGGCGGCGGGCGCGGCTTGCCTCGCTCGTCTCGGGGCCGGTGAGCCGGGCGATTGCGTTGCCGGCGCCGTTCTGGGCAGATCGTACCGCTTGCGGCATGGAGCCTTCCTCGAACAATAAGGGTAATAATGATAATCAAAATCATTTACAAATTTCTTGCACGGGGATGCTTTCTCGCCGCCGTTGTGCTGCCGCTGCCGGCCGCCGCCCAGGTGGCCCAGCCGACGCTGGACAAGATCCGGGACGCAAACTTCATGGCCATTGGCTATCGCGAGGCGTCGGTGCCGTTTTCCTACCTGGACGCACGCAATGACGTGATCGGCTTTTCGCAGGACATCTGCAGCAAGGTGATCGACGCCGTGAAGGCGAAGATCGGCCGGCCCGGCCTGCAGGTGCGCTTCATTCCAGTCACTTCGCAGAACCGCATTCCGCTCGTGCAGAACGGCACGGTGGACCTGGAATGCGGCGTGTCCACCAACGTGAGAGCGCGCCAGACCCAGGTGGCGTTTTCCGATACGTTCTTCATCGCCACCACGCGGCTGCTTACGCGCAAGGATTCGGGCATCCGCGACTTCCCGGACCTCGCGGGCAAGACCGTGCTGACGAACCAGGGCACGACGTCCGAGCGCATCCTGCGCCGCATGAACCAGCAGAAGCACATGGGCATGCGCATCATCAGCGCGAAGGACTATGGCGACGGTCGCGCGGCGCTCGAATCGGGCCGCGCGGCCGCCTACATGATGGACGACGTGTTGCTGGCGGGCACGCGCTCGCTCACGGCGAACCCGTCCGACTGGGTGATCGTGGGCACGCCGCAGTCGTCGGAGGCCTATGGCTTCATGATGCGCAACGGCGATCCGGCGTTCAGGCAGCTCGTGAACGAGACGCTGGGCGGCCTCATGAAAAGCGGCGCCATGGCATCGCTCTATACGAAGTGGTTCGAGAAGCCGGTGCCGCCGAAAGGCATCGACTTCGACTTCCCGATGAGCGCGCAACTGCGCGCGCTGTACGCGGCGCCGAACGATCGGGCGTTCGATTAGCGCGTCTCGCTTCCCGGCACGGCCAGGACCGTTCCGGGTCTTTCCGGGCCTGTCAGGCGGCGGCGCGTGCGAACCATGAGATGATCGCGTTCCTGGCGCAGCGGAGTGGCGGCGCCGGGCGGCGATGACTTCGACCCGGCACGGACCGGGTTCGGGCCCGATCGGGGATCGCCGCAATCGATCGAGACAACGAACAGGCTGGACTGGTCATCGAGGCCAGGCAGGCCCAGGCAGGCAGAAGGGAGCGAATATGGAAGGGGCCAGCAGCACAGTGGTGATCGTCGGGGCGGGGCATGCGGGCGGCAACGCCGCGGCGCTCCTGCGGCAATACGGCTTCGAAGGGCGGATCGTGCTGATGGGCGCCGAGCCCGTGCCGCCCTATCATCGTCCGCCGCTCAGCAAGGCCTATCTGAAGGGCGAGGCCGACGTCGAGCGGCTCTGGCTCAAGCCGCGCGCGTTCTACGACGACAACCGCATCGAGCTGGCGCTCGGCGCGGCGGCACAGACGCTCGACCGCGCGGGCAAGACGATCGCGCTCGCCGACGGCAGCGCGCTCGCGTACGACAAGCTCATTCTCGCGACGGGTTCGGTGCCGCGCGCGCTGGCGATTCCCGGTCACGACCTGCACGGCGTGGTGGCGCTGCGTTCGCTCGCCGACGCCGACGTGCTGCGCGAGCGCGTGCAGCCCGGCGAGAAACTCGTGGTGATCGGCGCGGGCTACATCGGCCTTGAAGCGGCGGCGGCAGCGCGCCAGCTCGGCCATGACGTGACGGTGCTCGAAGCGGCGCCGCGCGTGCTCGGGCGCGTGACGGGCGAGACGGTTTCGGCGTTCTATGCGAACGAGCATCGTGCGCAAGGCGTCGACCTGCGGCTCGGCGCGCGCATCGAGGCGCTGGTGGGCGAGGGCGGGAAGCTCACGGGCGTGAAGCTGGCGAGCGGCGAGGTCGTGCCGGCCACGCTCGCGCTCGTCGGAATCGGCATCGCGCCGAACGTGACGCTCGCGCAGCAGGCGGGCCTCGTCTGCGAGAACGGCGTGCAGGTGGACGACGACGCGCGCACCGCCGATCCGGACATCTACGCCATCGGCGACTGCGCGAGCCGGCCGCTCTCGCACTACGGCCGCACGGGGCGGCTCGAAAGCGTGCACAACGCCGTCGAACAAGCGAAGCTAGCGGCGGCGTCCATCGTGGGCAAGGCGCGCCCGGCATGCGACGCGCCGTGGTTCTGGTCGGATCAGTACGATCTCAAGCTGCAGACGGTCGGCCTCCTCGAAGGCTACGACGAGACGGTCGTGCGCGGCGACCCGGCGGCGCGGCGTTTCGCGGTTTACTACCTGAAGAACCGTGTGCTGCTCGCGGTCGATGCCGTCGGTTCGATGCCCGATTTCCTCTGCGGCAAGAAGCTCGTGGGCTCGGGCAAGACGCTCGACGTGGACGCGTTGCGCGATCCGGCTACCGATATCGGCAAGTTCGCGGCGGCAGCGCTGGCGTGAGCGGGCAGGCCGGGCCCAGGAGACATGGCCCGGTCGCTTCTAACGGGTGAAACTGACTTGTTCAACTGGTCATAATCGGCTAGCATAATGACTATGGTCACATGACTATGGGGAAATCATGGAGGGCAAGCAGGTCTCGAAGTCCGAATTCAAGGCAAAGGCGCTGGAATTCTTCCGGCAGGTCGAGGCGTCCGGCGAGAGCGTGGTCGTGACCGATCACGGCAAGCCGGCGCTGGAAATCCGGCCATACCGCGGCAGCGACCGCCACCCGCTCGACGTGCTGCGCGGTTCGGTCGTTCGCTACGTCGATCCCACGGCGCCGGTGGATGTGGCGTGGGAGGCCGCGGAGTGATCGTTCTGGATACGCATGTTCTGGTCTGGTGGGTCAACGGCGACAACTTGCTGAGTCCGAAAGCGCGGCGGGCGATCGAGCGCGAGCTGGATGGCGGTCAGATCGTGATCTCGTCCCTATCCGCGTGGGAGATTGCCATGCTTGTGGAGCGCGAGAAGCTCGTGCTCTCGATGGACGTCGATAGCTGGCTGGGCACGGTCGCGCAAATCGACGCGGTACATTTCATTCCCGTGGACGTTGAAATTGGCCTGAAGTCCGTGGCGCTGCCGGGTGAATTTCACAAGGACCCGGCCGATCGCATGATCGTGGCAACGGCGCGCAGACTGGCCGCTCCGCTCGTGACGCGCGACGAAAAAATCCTTGCGTACAAGCATGTCAAGACCATCTGGTAACGGGGCGAGAGCAGGCGGCGTGGCCCCGCTTTCCGCTCCGTCGTTGCTCTCCGTTTCTTCGCCGGCCCCGCGCAGGAGCCCCGCTTGAGCGCGCGCGAACTCCCCACCGGACTGATGCTCGTGCATGGCAATCAGCCCGAGCGCCTGCGCGACCTGATCGTGCAATGGATCCGCGAGAACCCGATCGGGCCGCTCGAAAAAGAAGTGATGCTCGTGCAGAGCAACGGCATCGCGCAGTGGCTCAAGCTCGCCTTCGCCGCGGACCCGGCCGAGGGCGGCTGCGGCATCGCGGCCGCCCTCGAAATGTCGCTGCCCTCGCGCTTTCTCTGGCAGGCCTATCGCGCGGTGCTGGGTCCGGACGCCGTGCCGGCCGTTTCCCCCTTCGACAAGTCGCGGCTCACCTGGCGGCTCATGCGCCTCCTGCCGGCGCTGCTCGACGAGCCGGGCTACGCGCCGCTCAAGCGCTTCATGGCGCGCGACGACGACCAGAAGAAACGCTTTCAGCTTGCCGAGCGCGTGGCCGATCTGTTCGACCAATACCAGGTCTATCGCGCCGACTGGCTCGCCGCATGGGCCGCACACGAGGACGTGCTGATCGACGCGCGCAGCCAGCGCACGCCGCTGCCCGACGACGCGCGCTGGCAGGCGGCGCTGTGGCGCGCGCTGCTCGACGATGTCGGCGCTGGAGCGCCGGGCGTGGTGGGTGTGGTGGGTGTGGCGGGCGAGGCGGGCGTGGCGGGCGTGGCGGGCGTGGCGGGCGAGGTCGACGCGCGGCGCACGGGCCGCGCGGCCGTGCACGAGGCCTTCATGCCGGTCGCGCAAGACTGGCGTGAGGGCGATGCGAGGCCTCGTGGACTGCCGCGCCGCCTCGTTGTATTCGGCATTTCAAGCCTGCCGCGCCAGTCGGTGGAGGTGCTCGCCGCGCTCGCGCGCTGGACCCAGGTGCTGATGTGCGTGCACAACCCGTGCATGCACTACTGGGCCGATATCGTCGCCGACAAGGACCTGCTGCGCGCAAGCCACGCGCGCCAGCGGCGCCGCCCGAACGCGCCCGCCGCGCTCGACGAGTCGGTGCTGCATCTGCACGCCCAGCCGTTGCTGGCGGCATGGGGCAAGCAGGGCCGCGACTTCATCGGCCTGCTCGACGAGTACGACAGCGACGAGGCGCGCGCGAGCTATGCCGCGCATTTCACGCGCATCGGCCAGCGCATCGACCTGTTCGACGGCGCCGACCCGCTCAGCTTGCTGCAGCAGTTGCAGGACGATATCCGCGACCTGCGGCCGCTTGGCGAGACGCAAACGCACTGGGACGAAGTCGATCCCGAAGCCGACGAATCGATCCGCTTTCACGTCGCGCACAGCGCGCAGCGCGAGGTGGAAATCCTGCACGACCGGCTGCTCGCCGCGTTCGCCGCCGACCCGACGCTGCGGCCGCGCGACGTGATCGTGATGGTGCCGGACATCGAGGTCTATACGCCGCACATCCAGGCCGTGTTCGGGCTTTCCGATGCCGACGATCCGCGCCATATCCCGTTCAGCATCGCCGACCGCGCGCAGCGCGCGTTCGATCCGCTGATTGGCGCGCTGGAGATGCTGCTCGCGCTGCCGTATGCGCGCGTGAGCGTGAGCGACGTGCTCGACCTGCTCGAAGTGCCCGCGGTGCGCGCGCGCTTCGGCATCGACGTCGAGGACTTGCCGACGCTGCACAACTGGATCGACGGCGCGAACATCCGCTGGGGCCTGCACGCGGAGCAGCGCGCGAGCCTCGGCCTGCCGCCGGCCGAGGAACCTGGCGCGCCGAATAGCTGGGCCTTCGGGCTGCGGCGCATGCTGCTCGGCTACGCCGTTGGCGACCGTGCGGGTGCCTGGCGCGGCATCGAACCGTATGCGCAGATCGGCGGTCTCGACGCCGCGCTGCTCGGCCCGCTCACGCGCCTCGTGGACGCGCTCGATGCCGCCTGGCAGACGCTGCGCGAGCCCGCGACGGTCGAGGTCTGGTGCGAGCGGCTGCGCGCGCTCAAGACGACTTTCTTCGACGCGGGCGACGGCGAGGACGCCTACACGCTGGAGCGTCTCGACGCCGCGCTCGAAACGTGGCGCGACGCCTGCGCCGAAGCCCGGCTCGCAGACCCGCTGCCGCTCGCGATCGTGGCCGAAAACTGGCTGGGCGTGCTCGAGGGCGGCGGCCTGCAGCAGCGCTTCTTCGCGGGCGCCGTGACCTTCGCGACGCTGATGCCGATGCGCGCGATCCCGTTTCGCCACGTCTGTCTGCTGGGCATGAACGACGGCGACTATCCGCGCAGCCGCACGCCGCTCGACTTCGACCTTATGCGCCGCGACTATCGTCCGGGCGATCGCTCGCGCCGCGAGGACGACCGCTATCTGTTTCTCGAAGCCTTGCTTTCGGCGCGCGACCATCTGCATGTTTCGTGGATCGGGCGCAGCGTGACCGACAACACGGAGCGGCCGCCCTCGGTGCTGGTGGCGCAGTTGCGCGATCATCTGAAGGCGGGCTGGCGGCTGGCGGGCGCGAAGTCCGGCGAGCCCGATGCGCTGCTGGATGCCCTGACGATCGAGCATCGCCTGCAGCCGTTCAGCGCCGACTATTTCCCGGCGCGGGGCCACGTCTCGCGCCTCTATACCTACGCGCACGAGTGGAGCCGGCCCGCGCCGCTGCCGCGCGCAGCCATGGAGGCGAGCGTGCCCGCGCTGGCGCCGGCCGAGCGCGACGAGCCGCTCACGATAGGGGAACTGGCCGAATTCCTGCGCGATCCGGTGCGCAGCTTCTTTCGCCAGCGCCTGCGCGTGGCGCTGGAGACCACGGACGCGGCGAGCGAGAACCACGAGCCGTTCGACGTGGACGCGCTGAAGGCCTGGCAACTGCAGGGCGAGTTGATCCGCGCGCAGGTGGCGGCGATGGAGCGTGGCGAGGCCGATCTCGAACCCGCGGCGCTCGCGCGACTGGAGCGCATGCATCGCGGCGGCGATCTGGTGACGGGCGGCTTCGGCGAGGTGATCGGCGAGGAACTGCTCCAGCCGATGGCGGAGCTCTTCACGGAATACCGCAAGGCGCTGGCGCGTTGGCCCGAGCCGCTCGAACATCACTATGAGGTGCGCCTCGATGCGGGCGAACGCGGTCGCAACCTCGCGCTTGCCGACTGGCTCGACGACTTGCGCGCGGGACCGGACGGCTCGCACGGCCGCGTGATCCTCGACGCGGGCACGCTCGTGAAGGACAACAAGTATCGCGGCGACCGGCTCGTGGCGTACTGGGTCGCGCACGTTGCCGCGCAACTGGCCGCGGGCGAGGTGACGACCGTCATCGTGAGCAAGGTCGGCGTGGCCGAGTTCGCGCCGGTTGCGCCCGAACTCGCGCGCGACTATCTGATCGCCCTGATGCGCGCCTGGGACGAAGGCACGCGCAGGCCGTTGCCGTTGGCGCTCAAGACGGCATTCGCGTGGCTGCGCAGGCTGCCCGAGGCCTTCGACGGCAGCCGGAGCGCGGTGCCGCCGGAAGCCTGGGAGGCTGCGCGCGCCGCGTTCGAGGGCGCCGTGCACGCGCGGGGCGAGCGCGAGACGAACCCCTATCTGCGTCGCGCGTTCCCCGACTTCGACACACTCGCCGCCCAAGACGAGTTCATCGCGCTGGCGGCCTCGCTGCTGCTGCCCGTGCAGCGCGCGCCGCTGGCCGGCTCGCGCGCGAGGCGCGGAAGCGGCGGGAGCGTGGGGGGCGACGAGAGCGGCAAGCAGACAAAGGCCCCGGCAGGAGAGACCGCATGAGCCCGGCAACCGACATCGCCGCCGGCGTGCAGGACCTCAAGCCCTTGCGCTTTCCGCTGTCCGGCAGCCGCCTGATCGAGGCGAGCGCGGGCACCGGCAAGACCTTCACGATCGCTATGCTCTACGTGCGCCTCGTGCTCGGCCACGGCGAAGACCTGGCCACGGACGAGGGCGCGCGCGCGTTCACGCCGCCCGAGATTCTCGTCGTCACATTCACGGACGCGGCAACCAAGGAACTGCGCGAACGGATCCGCGCGCGGCTCGCCGAAGCGGCCCAGGTTTTCCGCGCGGACCCGGACGAGGAGGCATTTGACGAAGGAGGCGGCGACCTCCTGCACGAACTGCGCGACAGCTACGCGCGCGAACAGTGGCCCGCCTGCGCACGCCGGCTGGAACTGGCGGCGGAATGGATGGACGAGTCGGCCGTTTCGACGATCCACGGCTGGTGCAACCGCATGCTGAGCGAGCACGCGTTCGACAGCGACAGCCTCTTTTCGCAGACGCTCGAAACCGACCAGACCGAACTGCGAGCGGAGGTGGTGCGCGACTACTGGCGCACGTTCATGGCGCCGCTCGATGCACAGTGCGCGCAGGAGGTGCGCGCGTGGTTCGCGAGCCCGGACGCGCTGCAGCCAGCCATACGCGGCCTGCTGGCGCACGCGGACCTGCTGCCCGATGCGCCGGAACCCGTTGCGGCACTGCTCGAAGCCCGCACGCAGGCGCGCACGGCCCTCGATGCACTGAAGGCGCCGTGGCGCGAGTGGATCGACGAGGTGAAGGCGTTGCTCGACGCGGCGCGTGCGAAGAACCAGTTCGACGCGCGCAAACTGAACACGCGCAACTGCGAGACGTGGATCGAGAAACTGCGGACCTGGGCGCACGATCCCGACATCGAGCATCCGGGTTTCGACGAAAAGGCCGCCGTGTGGACGCGCCTCACGCCCGCAGGCCTCGCGGAGATCTGGAAGCCGGGCAGCGCGCCGCCCGCGCATCCGGCCTTCGCGGCGATGGAAACGCTGCGCGAAGCGCTCGCCTCGCGCCCCGACGCGCGCGAGGCGCTGCTCTGTCATGCGGCGCGCTGGGTCGCGCGGCGCTTCGAGGAAGAGCAGGCGCGCCGCTCGCAGATGGGCTTCGACGATCTGCTCACACGCCTGCTTGCGGCCCTGAAGCAGGAGAACGGCCCGCGCCTCGCGGAAATCATCCGCCGGCAATACCCGGTGGCGCTCATCGACGAGTTCCAGGACACCGACCCGGTGCAGTACGAGATCTTCGACCGGGTCTATCGCATCGGGGAAAACGATCCGGGGACGGCGATCGTCCTGATCGGCGATCCGAAGCAGGCCATCTATGCGTTCCGCGGCGCCGACATCTATACCTACCTGCGCGCGCGGCGTGCATGCGAAGGGCGGCTCTACACGCTCAAGAAGAACTTCCGTTCGACGCGTGCGATGGTGGCGGCGGTCAATCGCTGCTTCGACGCCGCCGAGCAACGGCGCGAAGGCAGCGGTGCGTTTTTGTTTCGCAATGCAGAGGAAAACCACAACGCGCTGCCGTTCGTCGAAGCCGAGGCGAACGGCTTGCCCGAAACCTTCGTGGCGGATGGCGTCGACCCTGCCGCATTGAACGTCTGGTGGTTGCCGCCGGCGGACGACGGCAAGCCGCTCGGCAAGACGGCCTACTTTGCCGCCATGGCGCAGAGCTGCGCGAGCGGCATGGTGCGCCTGCTCAACCTCGGGCAGGCGGGGGCGGCGGGCTTTGCGGGAGAGCGCGGCTTGCGGGCCCTGCAGCCTTCCGACATGGCGGTGCTCGTGAACAACCGCGGTGAGGCGCAAGCGATCCGCGAGGCGCTCGCCGCGCGCGGCGTGCGCAGCGTGTATCTCTCCGACCGCGATTCCGTGTACCAGACGCCAGAAGCCGAGGATCTGCGCTACTGGCTGGCCGCCTGCGCCGAGCCCGACGACGGGCGCCTCGTGCGCACGGCGCTCGCGAGTTCGGTGCTGGGCCTTCGCTGGGACGAGCTCGACGCGCTTTCCCGCGACGAAATCGCCTGGGAGGCGCGCGTGCTGCAGTTTCGCGGCTATCGCGACTGCTGGCGCAGAAAGGGCGTGCTGCCGATGCTGCGGCGCCTGCTCAACGACTTCCACGTGCCGCAGCGGTTGCTGGCCGAGGCCGGCCACGGCGAGCGCGCGCTCACGAACTTGCTGCACCTCGCCGAACTGCTCCAGCAAGCCAGCACGCAGCTCGACGGCGAGCATGCGCTGATCCGCTATCTCGACGAGCAGCGCGAGGACGAAAGCGCGGGGGGCGGCGGGGACGCGCGCCAACTGCGGCTGGAGAGCGATGCCGCGCTCGTGCAGGTGGTCACGATCCACAAGTCGAAGGGGCTCGAATATCCGCTGGTGTTCCTGCCGTTCGCGTGCGCGTACCGCGCGGTCAAGCCCGACGACGTGCCCTTCAAGTGGCACGATGAAAGCGGCGCGTTGCGCGTGATGCTCGAAGCCGATGCGCACGTGCTGCATCAAGCCGATCGCGAACGTCTCGGCGAGGACCTGCGCAAGCTCTATGTGGCGCTCACGCGCGCGCGCTACGCGACGTGGGTGGGCTATGCGCCGCTGGCGGGCGTGGAGGCGAGCGCATTCGGTTATCTGGCGGGCGGCGGCGCGCCGCTGCCGGCCGAGGAAACCGGGGCGCGGCTGGAAGCGCTGCGCGGCGCCTGCGAGGATATCGAGGTCGCGCCTGCACCGGAACCTCAGAGCGAAATCTTCGCCATGCGCGGGCCCGCGGCGGAGCGCGGGCCCGCGCGCGTATTTCCCATGCGCGAGCGGGAACGCTGGTGGATCGCGAGCTATTCGAGCCTGAAGACGGTGGAAGCGGCCCCGGGCGCGGCACCCGGCACGGACGGGAGCGATGGCGCGCGCGCAGCGCCCGACACGCGCGGCGAGGACGTGTTCCTCGAACTGCTCGAAGCAGGCGCGCCGCCGGATGAAGAGGCGGACTTCGCGCCGGCCGCTGCACCGGTTATCGCGCCCGCAGGCGACACCTTGCACGGCTTCGAGCGAGGCGCGGATGCCGGCAGCTTCCTGCACGACTTGATGGAATGGGCGGCGAACGAAGGTTTTTCCGTAATTGCACAGGATCCCGAAGCAGTGCACGACCAGGTCGCGCGCCGCTGCAACGTGCGCGGCTGGTCGCGCTGGATCGAGCCGCTCACGCAATGGCTGCTGCATCTGGTCAGGACGCCATTGCATCTGCCGCCGCGGGAGAGCGGGAGCGTGACGCCGGTCACGTTCGAGAAGCTGGACGCGTACATGGCCGAAATGGAGTTCTGGGTGGCGGCGCATCGCGTGGATACGCTGGCGCTCGATGCGCTCGTGACCGCGATGACGCTCGACGGCGCAGCGCGTCCCGCGCTGGATGCCGCGCGCCTGAACGGCATGCTCAAGGGCTTCATGGACCTCGTCTTCGAGCACGAGGGCCGCTACTACGTGGCCGACTACAAATCGAACTGGCTCGGTCCCGACGATGCCGCCTACACGGCGGAACGCATGCGCGCGCAGATTCTGCATTCGCGCTATGAACTGCAGTACGTGCTGTATCTGTTCGCGCTGCACCGGCTGCTGCGGGCCCGGCTGCCCGATTACGACTATGACCGACATGTGGGCGGCGCGGTGTATCTCTTCCTGCGCGGCGCCCATGCGCCGGGACAGGGGCTGCATTTCGAGCGGCCGCCGCGCGAGCTGATCGAGCGGCTCGACGCGCTCTTTGCACAGCATGACGCCGTAGAGGATGTGGCATGACGAAGCGACGCACGAAAGACACCATCGGCGTCACCGGCGACCTGTTCGCGCAGCTCGAACTGGAGGATGCCGCGAACCTCGCGCCGCCGCCGGCCGCCGGCCATGAAGGTAGCGCCGGCACCGCGGCGCGCGCGCATGCGGCGCGAGAATCGACGGCCCGGATGCTGGAGGTGCTCGAGGGCTGGGTCGAGCGCGGCTGGCTTCGCTCGCTCGACGGCGCGTTCGTGCGCTTTCTGCGGACCGAGGCGCCCGAGGCGACGCCGCTCCTGCTGCTGGCCGCCGCGCTCGCGAGTCACCAGCTTGGGCGCGGGCACGTTTGCCTCGACCTGCAGGCGACGCTCGACGATCCCGCGTTCGCGCTTTCGCTGCCGCCAGACGGTCCGCAGCCGGCCGGGGCCGAGCTGCCGCCGTCGCCGGCCGAGATACTCGCGGGCGTAACGCTCGCGCAGTGGTGCGAGGCGCTGGGCGTTGCCGGCGTGGTGGACACGGAGGGCGTTTCCGGCGGTGATACTCCGCTCGTGATGACGGGCACGCGCCTCTACTTGCGGCGCTATTGGCAGTACGAACAGGACGTGCGCGTGGGCATCGAGAAACGGCTCGCACGCGGTGCGCAACTCGAAGCCGCCTTGCCTCCCGGCGCGGCCCGCACGGCGCTCGATGCCTTGTTCGGGCCGCGCGATGGCGAGCAGGCGGCGCGCCGCGCGGACTGGCAGAAGCTCGCCTGCGCGCTCGCGGCCCGTAGCGCGTTCAGCATCGTCACGGGCGGCCCCGGCACCGGCAAGACCACGACCGTCGTGAGGCTGCTCGCGCTGCTGCAGACGCTCGCGCTGGGCGCAGCGAACGCGCGGCCACTGCGCATCCGCCTCGCGGCGCCCACGGGCAAGGCCGCGGCGCGGCTCAACGAATCGATCGCGGGCGCCGTGGAGCGGTTGCCATTCGCGGCGCTACCCAATGGCGAAGCGCTGCGCGCGGCCATCCCCAAGGTGGTCGCGACGCTGCACCGCGTATTGGGCACGCGGCCCGGCACGCGGCGCTTTCGCCACGACGCCGCCAATCCGCTGCCTGTCGACGTGCTCGTGATCGACGAGGCGTCGATGGTCGATCTGGAGATGATGGCCGCCGTGCTCGACGCGCTGCCGCCGGGCGCGCGCCTCATCCTGCTCGGCGACAAGGACCAGCTGGCGTCGGTGGAGGCGGGCGCGGTGCTCGGCGAGCTGTGCGACCGTGCCCGCGAAGGCCACTACACCGAGGCCACGCGCACCTGGCTCGAAGCGGCCACAGGCGAGCGCATCGACGCCGCCATGCTCGACGCGCAGGGTCTGCCGCTCGACCAGGCCGTGGCGATGCTGCGCGAGAGCCATCGCTTCGCGGCCGACAGCGGCATCGGCGCACTGGCGGAACTCGTCAACGTGGGCGATGCGGTGGGCGTTGCGAAGGTCTGGTCACGCGGCTATGCCGATCTGGCGCGCCTCGCCTGCTCGACGGCCGACGACGGATCGTTCGCCGCGCTGATCGTCGACGGTCTCGCCGGGGATCGCGCGGCGGCGCCCGACGCGCGGCGGCGCGGCTATCGCCGCTATCTGGAGACGATGTGCGCCACGCAGCCCGCGCCCGGCGCCTCGCCCGAGGCGCTTGCGCAATGGGCCGCGGGCGTGCTGAAGGCGCATGGCGAGTTTCAACTGTTGTGCGCCCTGCGGCGCGGCGCGTGGGGTGTCGAAGGGCTCAACCGGCGCGTTGCGCGCTTGTTGCAGGCGCAGAATCTGATCGATCCGCGCGGCGACTGGTACGCCGGGCGGCCTGTGCTCGTCACGCACAACGACTACGAACTGGGGCTCATGAACGGCGACATCGGCATTGCGCTCGCGCTGCCGGTGGAGGCCGGCGCGCAGCCCGTGCTGCGCGTGGCGTTCCCGGCCGGCGACGGAGCGGGCAGCGTGAAATGGGTGTCGCCGAGCCGGCTGCAGGGCGTGGAAACGGTATTCGCGCTGACCGTGCACAAGTCGCAGGGCTCGGAGTTCGCGCACGCGGCGCTCGTGCTGCCCGACACGTACAGTCCGATCCTCACGCGCGAGCTCGTGTACACCGGCATTACGCGCGCGCGGACGTTCTTTACGCTCGCGGTGCCCGAAGGCCGGTCGGTGCTGGAGCGCGCGGTGCACGCGAAGGTGCGGCGCGCGAGCGGCCTGCTGGCGGGGCTCGCGCGCGATGCGGCTGGCGGGGCCGGCGCGGTCGGCGCTTAGCGAGGTTTATCGTGCGGCGCACGCGTCTGGCGAGGGAGGAGAGCGTGGAGGCGGCACGCAGCGAAGAAAACGGCGAGACGGCCCCGAACGGGCCGGGCGGGGCGCGGCGGCTCCCGCCGCGACGCCGTGGCGGATGGCGCGCGCTGGCCGTCTGGGGCCCAGGCGTTCTCGCCGCGCTGGCGGATACCGATGCCGGCAATGTCGTCACGGCGGCGCAGAGCGGCGAGCAGTGGGGCTACCGTCTGATGCCGTTGCTGTTACTGCTGACCCCGGCGCTCTACATGGTGCAGGAGCTGACCGTGCGCCTCGGCATCTACACGGGGCGCGGCCACGGCGAGCTGATTCGCGAGCGCTTCGGTACCCGCTGGGCCGTGCTGTCGATGACCGGCCTCGCCGTCTCGACGATCGGCTCGCTGATCACGGAGTTCACCGCCGTGGCCGGCGTGGGCGAGATGGTCGGGCTCGCGCGCGAGCAGACCCTGCCGATTGCCGCTGCGCTGTTGTTCTGCGTGGTTCTGAGCGGCACGTGGCGGCGCATCGAACGCGTCGCACTCCTGATCGGTTTGTGCGAGCTCGTGTTCTTCTATATCGCGTGGGCCGCGCATCCGCATCCCGCCACCGTCGTGCGCCATGCGACCGACTGGCCGCTCGGCAATCGCGCCTTTCTGTGGTCGGCCGCGGGCCTGATCGGCGCCGTCTTCAATCCGTGGATGATCTTCTATCAGCAGGCGGCTGTTGCGCCCCGGCATCGGCAGTGGGACGACTACCGCGCCGAGCGCCGCGATACGGCGGTCGGTGCCGTGCTGACCCAATTGTTGACGACGGCCGTGCTCGTGGCGAGCGCGGCCATCGTCCTCGAACTCCATGCCGCTCCGCGGCTGGAAACGATCGGCGACATCAGTGCGATGCTGAGCTCGACGCTCGGCACCGAGGTGGGCGGCCTGCTGTTCGGCGTCGGCGTGCTGGGCGCTTCGATGGTAGCGGCCATCGTGGCATCGCTCGCGCTGGCCGGGGGCGTCGACGAATGGGCCGTGGGTAGCGGCGACGGCAACGGCAACGCGCGCGGCGGCAGGCTCGATCGCTGGTTCGTCTGCACCTACGCAACCTGCGTGGCTGGCAGCGCCGTGCTGGTCTGGCTCGTGCCCGACCTCGTTTCGCTGACCGTCGCCCTTCAGGTCGTCAACACGCTGATGCTGCCGCTCGTGATGGGCCTCTTGATCGCGCTGGCGGTTACGGTGCTGCCGCGACGGTTGCGCCCGCGCGGCGCGTATCTGTTCGCCCTCGTCGCGATCCTGCTACTCGTCACCGTGTTGGGCGTGGTTTGCGCCGTCGCCGGCGCGTTCTGAGTGCGCGCCCGCAGCTAACCTTCGAATAGTTCGACGTGTTCGTCGAACACGCGCTGCTGGCGCAGCAGCGCGTCGTCGAGATGCGCGAGCAGCGCACGTTCCGCCGCATCGGGATCGTGCCGGAGCAGCGCTTCGAGCACGCGCTGGTGCTGCGCCAGCGTCATCGCGCCCTCTTCGGGTTCGCGCGCCGTTACGTAGCGCACGCGGTCGATAGGCGCCCGCACGAGTTCGATCAACTGCAGCACCTTGGGCAGCCGCGCAGCCGCGCCCACCGTCGCGTGAAATCGGTTGTCCTGACGAATGGCCTCCACCGGATCGCAGCGATCGATGGCGCGCCGGTGCACCTCATGAATGTCGTGCAGGGTGTCGAGTTCGCGCGCCGTGATCAGTTCCGCCGCGCGACGGATGCTCGCGCTTTCGAGCACGCGCCGGATCAGCGCCCCTTCCGCGAACTGCTCGCGCCGTACCGGCGCGACGAACGTGCCCGATTGCGCCGCGATCGTCACGAGTTCCTCCCGGGCGAGCTGCTGCAACGCCTCGCGCACGGGCGTGCGCGAGATCCCCAGCGTTTCGCTCAACGCGCGTTCGAAGATCACGTCGGCGGGCAGGACGGCCATCGTCACGATCGCTTCGCGCAGCAAACGGTAGATCTGTGCGGAGAGCGGCTGCGCGCGATCGAGCGAGGTGGGGTCGGGCAGCACGCGGGCGATGAATTGCCCGGGATCGTTGCGGTCGGTTTTCATGAGCCAGGAAAGGGTAGCCAAATCGGGATTTCATTCTACGGGCTGGCCGCCGGAAGTCTGGCCAGAAGTCGGGTGACAGGCGGGCATGAACGCGCCCTGGGGTAATACCGTAGCTGCGGCGGCACAAAAAAGTCCTCACATGCGATCGTTCAACTAGTATATTAGTTAGCCGAAACAGACCACAAGGAGACAGCAAGTGCGTTCGTACCTGGCTTCTGCAGTTCTCGGATTTTGCCTCGTGACTGCCGGCGCTGCCCATGCGCAGGCGGCGGCCGGCGGCAGCACCGCGGCGATGAAGATCGCGCTTTCCAACAACTACGCCGGCAACAGTTGGCGGCAGACCATGCTCAAGAGCTGGTCCGAGGTGGCCGACCCGGCCGTCAAGGCCGGCATCGTTGCGGCGGCGCCCACGTTCACGACGGCCGAGAACCAGGCCACCGAGCAGGCGCAGCAGATCCAGAACCTCATCCTGCAGGGCTACAAGGCGATCGCGATCGACGCCGCCTCGCCCACCGCGCTCAACGGCGTGATCAAGCAGGCGTGCGCGGCGGGCGTCACCGTCGTCACGTTCGACGGCATTGCAACGGAGCCGTGCGCGTACCGCATCGCGGTCGACTTTCACCAGCTCGGCGCGATGCAGATCGACTACATGGCGAAGCGCCTGAACGGCCAGGGCAATTTGCTCGAAATCCGCGGCCTCGCCGGCGTGTCCGTGGACGACGAGATTCATCGCGGCATTACCGACGAAATCAAGAAATATCCGGGCCTGAAGATCGTCGGCTCGGTGCACGGCGACTGGACGCAGACGGTCGCGCAGAAGCAGGTGGCCGGCATCCTGCCCACGCTGCCGAAGATCGACGGCGTGGTCACCCAGGGCGGCGACGGCCTGGGCACCGCGAATGCGATCAAGGCGGCGGGCCGCCCGACGCCGATCATCATCCTCGGCAATCGCCAGGAGGAGCTCGCGTGGTGGGCGCAGCAGCGCAAGAACGGCGGCTACGAGACGCTCTCCGTGACGATCCCGCCGGGTGCCGCGACGTTCGCGTTCTGGGTCACGCAGCAACTGCTCGCGGGCAAGAAGCTGCCGCACGATATCCAGATGCCGCTTATGTCCGTCACCTCCGACCAGCTCGACGCCGTGCTCGCGAAAACGCCGCCGGGCGGCATCGCCAACAAGCTGTACAGCCTGGACGAGGTCGTGAAGATCGTCGACGCGAAGTAGTCAGGAGAACGGATTGACCGACTCTCATGATGCCGAGCGGGATCTGGCGCCGGGCGCGGCACCGGCGCTGATCGGGCTGCGCGGCATCGGCAAGACCTTTGGCCGGGTGAAGGCGCTGGCCGATATCCGCTTCGAATTTCGCGCAGGAGAATGCGTGGGCATTGCCGGCCATAACGGCGCGGGCAAGTCCACGTTGATGGCCGTGCTGACCGGCGTGTTCCAGCCCGACGAAGGCGCGATGACGATCGAGGGCCGCGAGGTGTCGGGCTACGATCCGAACGTGGCGCGGGCGGCCGGGGTGCGCTGCGTGTTCCAGGAGCTCTCGCTGTGCGCGAACCTGAGCGTCGCCGAGAACATGCCGATCGTGCATCCCGAACTGAGCGGGCACGACTGGCGGCGCCGCGCGACGCGCCTGATGCTCGAACAGCTCGACGCGATCTTTCCGGGCCACGGCCTGAAGGGGCACGAGCTGATCGCGGACCTCACGCTCACGCAGCGGCAGATGGTGGAGATTGTGCGTGCGTTTACGGTCGTGCGCGATCCCGTGAAGCTCGTGATTCTCGACGAGCCGACCTCGAGTCTCGATGCGCATACCGCCGCGCAACTGCTGGCCTTCATCGGACGCGCCAGCGAGCGCGGCATCGCGACGATCCTGATCAGCCATATGCTGGGCGAAATCGTGCAGGCGGCGCAGCGCGTGCTGGTGATGCGCGATGGTCGCGTGGCCGCCGTCTTGCCGCGCGAGGCGATTACGCAGGACGCGATCATCCGCGCGATGGGCCAGGACCTGCACGTCGAGGCGGCAGGGGCGCAGCGCCGCGAAGCGGATCGCGACGGCGCGCGCGGGCAATCGGGCTACCGCTGGGCGCTCGGGTCCGGTGCGCAGGCGCAGATCGACGCGCCGCGCGGTGAAGTGATCGGCTTCGCGGGACTCGCGGGGCAGGGGCAGAGCGAGGCCCTGCTGACGATTTACGAAGCGGCCACGAAGGGCCGCGAGCGGGTGGCCTTCGTGGCCGGCGACCGTCCGCGCGACGGCGTGTTTCCGTTGTGGTCGATCGCCCAGAATCTCGACATCCGCTCGCTGCTCGACCGGCGCCGCGACGCGGACGGCGGGGGCAGGGCGCCGCTTTCGTTGTTTCCGCGCGTGATCGACCGGCGTGCGGCGCGCTCGCTCGCCAACACCTGGACAGAACGCATCGGCATACGCGGCGCGCCACTGAGCGCCGGCATCCTTTCGCTGTCCGGCGGCAATCAGCAGAAGGTGCTGTTCGCCCGCGCGCTGGCCTCCGACGCGCAACTGATCCTGATGGACGACCCCACGCGCGGCGTCGATATCGGCACGAAGCACGAGCTCTACCGGCTCGTGCGCGAGGAGGCGGCGCGCGGCCGCACGTTCATCTGGTACACCACCGAAAACGACGAGTTCGCCCATTGCGACCGGACCTATGTGTTCCGCGCGGGCCGTGTAACGAGGCTCCTGCACGCCCACGAGTGCAATGAGCAATCGCTGCTTGCGGCGAGCTTCGAGGAGATGCCCGCATGAACTGGACGCTCGACCGCGCCCGCCTGCGTGCGCTCCTGCCCGCGTTTTCGCTCGTCGCCGTGCTGGTGCCGATCTTCTTTCTGCAGCCGACCACCTTCAGCTATTTCGGCATCGGCCTGCTGCTGAACCTTGCCGTGCCGCTCGTGCTCGCCACCTTGGCGCAGCTCGCGATCATCACCGCCAACGATCTCGATCTGTCGATCGGACCGTTCGTGAGTCTCGTCGCCTGCATCGGCGCGACTTTGCTGGTGGACCGGCCGCTTGTGGGTATCGCGGCGCTCGCGGGCTGCGTGCTGTTGTATGCGGCCGTGGGTGCGCTCGTGGAGTTCCGGCAGATCCCGTCGATTGTCGTGACGCTCGGACTCTCGTTCGTCTGGAACGGTCTTGCCGTTCTGCTGCTGCCTTCGCCGGGCGGCACGAGCCCTGTGTGGCTCACTTCGGTCATGGGCTACCAGACGCCGTTCATCGCCGCGCCGATCTTGTGGTCCACGGTGATCGCCGTGCTGGTTCACCTGCTGCTGATGCGCTCTTCCTTTGGCGTGCGGCTGCGCGGCACGGGCGGCAACCCGCGCGCGATGCGGCGCTTCGGCTGGTCGCTGGTGCGCAGCAAGGCCCTGCTGTACGGGATTGCGGGAATTTTCGGCGTGCTCTCAGGGCTCTGCCTGCTGGGACTCACCACCTCCGCGGACGCGAATCTCGCGCTGCGCTACACGCTGCTCTCGATTGCTGCCGTGATACTGGGCGGCGGCGAGTTTATCGGCGGCCGCGTTTCGGTGGTGGGCGCCGTGCTGGGTGCGACGACGCTGACGCTCGCGGCCTCGTTTCTCGCCTTCCTCAATGTTTCGCCCGACTGGCAGGTCGGCATGCAGGGTGCGATCCTGATCGTCGTGCTTTCGCTGCGCGTGCTGTTGCAACGACGCGGAGGCCAGCGATGAGCGGCAACGATAGCGGCGCGCGCCTTCGTTCGCTGGAGGCACCGTGGGCATGGTCGTTCGCGGGCGCGGTGCTGGTCTGGCTCGTGATTGCCGGTGTGTTCGGCTTCTCGATTGCCGGCAATGTCGTCGCCACCGCGCTCGTGTTCGCTGTCTTCATGGTGCTGGTCGGCCTCGGCCAGATGATCGTGATCACGGCCGGCCCCGGCAATATCGACCTCTCGATGCCCTCCGCGATCGCGCTGAGCGGCGTGCTGGGCGTGCAGTTGATGAAAGGCCAGGACGGCCTGATCGTGGCCGGCATTGCGGTCGCGCTCGCGGTGGGCATGCTGGTGGGCGTCGCGAACTACCTGCTGATCCGGGTGCTGCGCATTCCTCCCATCATTGCCACGCTCTCGTCGAGCTTCATCGTGCAATCGGTCGCGATCACGCAGAGCCGCGGCATGCCGCCTCCGCCGCCCGCGCTGCAGGCGTTCGCGAATGCGCGCATGATCGGACTGCCCGATGTGGCGTGGCTTGCGCTCGTGTTGTCGGTGGCGCTGGCGTTCGTGCTGCACCGCACGGTGTTCGGGCGCGGCCTTTCGGCGCTCGGCCAGAATGCGCGCGCGGCGTGGCTCGCGGGCGTGAAGGTCGAGCGCGTACGGTGCGTGACCTACGTGCTTTCCGCGATCATTGCCGCGTTGACCGGGCTGCTGCTCGCGGCCGTGTCGGGCGGCGCCGCGCTCGACATGGGCGTGGAATACATGCTGATCTCCGTAGCGGTGGTCGTGATCGGCGGCACGCAGGTGGCGGGCGGCAAGGGCACCGTGGCGGGCGTGTGGGGGGCATCGCTATTCCTGTACCTCACCAATGCGATGCTCAATGCGCTGGGCGCCGGGGCAGGCATACGTTCGATCGTCTACGGAGTCCTTATCATTGCCGTTGTCGTGGCGAGCGGGCGCAGGGTGCGCCAGTGAACGGCACATGAGCGCTTTGGAGCGTAACGATTACCTCAGGAACCAGGAATAAACCATGAATCCCAACGAGTATGAAGTCCACGATGCGCGCTTTCGCGCGCTGCTTCAGCCGAACGCGCAGTTCGAAAAGCTCGCGGGCGGATGCATGTGGGCCGAAGGTCCGGTGTGGTTTCCGGCCGGCGAGTTTCTGGTCTGGAGCGACATTCCCAATAACCGCATGATGCGCTGGGTGCCCGGCATCGGCACGGGGGTGTTTCGCGCCAACTCGAACTTCAGCAACGGCAACACGCTGGACCGGGAAAGCCGGCTCGTCACCTGCGAGCACGGTGCACGACGAGTGACGCGCACGGAGCACGACGGCCGCATCACTGTAATTGCCGACCGCTACGACGGCCGCCGGCTGAATTCGCCGAACGACGCTGTCGTGCATTCGGACGGTTCGGTCTGGTTCACCGATCCGGACTACGGCATTCTCAGCGACTACGAAGGCTATCGCGCACCGAGCGAGATTGGCGCGTGCCATGTGTACCGCGTGGCGCCCGACACCGGCGCGGTGGCGCGCGTGGCCGACGACTTCGCGAAGCCCAATGGCCTCGCGTTCTCGCCCGACGAGTCGCGCCTCTACGTAGCCGATTCCGGCGCCTCGCACATCGAGCACGGCCCGCACCATATCCGCGTGTTCGACGTGGACGCGCAGGGCCGCTTGCGCAACGGCCGCGTCTTTGCCGACGTCTCGCCGGGCGTGCCGGACGGCATGCGCGTGGACGAACACGGCAATGTCTGGACCAGCGCGGGCGACGGCATCCATTGCTACGCACCCGACGGCACGCTGCTCGGCAAAATACTCGTGCCCGAGACCGTGGCGAATCTCGTGTTCGGCGGACCGAAGCGCAATCGCCTCTTCATCGCGGCCAGCACGTCGGTGTACTCGCTGTATGTGGGCGTGCGCGGCGCGCATGCGGGAGGACAGCAATGAACCTGCCTCATCTTCCGCCGGTGCCGAAACTGTCGGCTTCGCTGATCTTGCTCGATCCGCGCGACGACGTCGCGATCGCGCGCGAACAACTGCTGCCTGGGGCCTCCATCGACGGCGAGCGCGTCGTGGCTGGCCTCATTCCACCCGGCCACAAGGTGGCGGTTCGCGACGTAGCGCAGGGCGCGCCGGTGCGTCGGTATGGGCAGATCATCGGCTTCGCGAGCCGGCCGATACGATGCGGCGAGCACGTCCATACGCATAATCTCTCGATGGGCGAGTTCGAGCGCGACTATGCGTTCGGCGTCGACGCCCACGACACGCCGCGCGCCGCACAGCCCGCGACGTTTTTAGGCATCCGTCGCGCGGACGGCCGCGTCGCGACGCGCAATTACATCGGCATCCTGACGTCCGTCAACTGCTCGGCCACGGTTGCGCGCGCGATTGCCGATCACTTTCGCCGTGACATTCATCCCGAGGCGCTCGAAGCGTTTCCGAACGTGGATGGCGTGGTGGCACTCACGCACGGCCAGGGCTGCGCGCTCGCCTCGGAAGGCGAGCCGATTGACGTGTTGCGCCGCACGCTGGCGGGTTATGCGCGGCATCCCAATTTCTTTGCAGTCCTGATCGTTGGGCTTGGCTGCGAAACCAACCAGATCGACGGACTCGTCGAAGCGGAGCATCTGGAACGCGGCGCACAGCTCGCGACGATGACGATCCAGCAGACCGGCGGCACGGCGCGCACGGTCGCGGCGGGGATCGAACGCGTGCGCGCGCTGCTCGCCGAGGCGAACCGCGTGACGCGCGAGCCGGTGGAGGCGCGTCATCTGATGGTGGGGCTGCAGTGCGGCGGTTCGGACGGCTATTCGGGCATCACCGCGAACCCGGCGTTGGGCTCGGCCGTGGACCGGCTGGTCGCCCACGGCGGCACGGCGATCCTTTCCGAAACGCCCGAGATCTACGGCGCGGAGCATTTGTTGACGCGTCGCGCCGCTTCGCGCGAGGTCGGCGAGAAGCTGGTCGCGCGCATCCGCTGGTGGGAGGCGTATTGCGCGCGCATGGAGGCGAACATGAACAACAATCCATCCGCCGGCAACAAGGCGGGCGGGTTGACGACGATCCTCGAAAAATCTCTCGGCGCGGTGGCGAAGGGCGGCACGACGCAGCTCGTTCAAACTTACGAGTATGCGCAGCCGGTGCGCGAGCACGGGCTCGTGTTCATGGATACGCCGGGCTACGATCCCGTCTCCGCTACGGGCCAGGTGGCCGGCGGCGCTAACCTGATCTGCTTCACGACCGGGCGCGGCTCGGCGTATGGCTGCGCGCCCTCACCGTCGCTGAAGTTCGGCACCAACAGCACGCTGTGGCGCCGCCAGGAAGAGGACATCGACCTGAACTGCGGAACCATTCTGGACGGCGAACAAAGCGTGGACGAAGTCGGTGCGGCAATCTTCGAGTTGATGCTAGCGACGGCCTCCGGCCAGCGCTCGAAAAGCGAGCAACACGGCTACGGCCAGAATGAATTCGTGCCGTGGCAGTTGGGGGCGGTTATGTGAGTGAGCCGGCTCGCGCGCCGCACCTTGACTGTCACGCGAGCCGGCTGCATGGGCGCATCGGGCCGCGAGGCCCGAACCCGGTCCGCGCCCCGTTGCGCCGACGCTTCAGACGATCGTGAGCGTGACGTCGATGTTGCCGCGCGTGGCGTTCGAGTACGGGCACACGATGTGGGCCTTGTCCACGAGCGCTTGAGCCTCGGCGCGGTCCAGGCCCGGCAGCGAGATCTTCAGCTCGACCTCGATGCCGAAGCCATTCGGAATCTGGCCGATGCCCACGCTGCCGTCCACGGCGGCGTCGGCTGGAATCGCGATCTTGTCGCGTGCCGCGACGAATTTCATCGCGCCGATGAAGCACGCGCTGTAGCCGGCGGCGAACAACTGCTCGGGGTTCGTCCCGTCACCACCGGCGCCACCCAGCTCGCGCGGCGTGGTCAGCTTGAGGTCGAGGTTGCTGGCGGGCACCACGGCACGGCCGTCACGGCCTCCGGTGACATGGGCGTGGGCGGTGTAGAGAACCTTTTCGATCGACATGACAGACTCCGGTTGGGTACTGCGGTTGAAGTGGACTGCTGGGCTGATCCTCAGGAAGGGTAGTCGCCGGACGTGAATCCCGCGAGTCGTTGCGCGGCCGGCGCAGGCGGTGTGCCTGTGGGCCGGGGTACGCCGATCGACTTCTTCATGAGGCTCTTCCTGAAACTATCTATCAGAAGATAGATATTGCTGCATGAAAAGAAGCGGCTGGCCGCCTCGCTTCCCATCTTCCGGCTGCCTTCAGGCAGCCTTTCTCCACATCGCGCTCACGTCTTCGAGGCGCGACTTCGTATGAAACAGCCGGCTCGCGATCACGCTGCCCTGCAGCGCCGCGAACAGCGTGCGCGCCGCACTTTCCGGACTGCCGTGGGTCACGAGCGTGCCTTCCGCCGCGCCCGCCGCGAGCACCTTGGCGAGCCAGCTTTCGTTGGCGCGGAAAAACGCCTGAATTGCCTCGCGGATGTTCTCGGGCAGCGACTCGATATCGGCCGCCAGCATGCCGCACAGGCAGATCTGGTTGCCGTCCCCCAGCGTCTTGCCGAACAGCTTCGTGTAGGCCCCGAGCTTCGCCTCCGCAGAGAGGTCCGGATTGATCGCCTGCAGACCCGCCATCACTTCGCCGCTGTACTGGTGAACTGCTTCGAGCACCAGATCGTCCTTCGACGGGAAATAGTAGTGGATGCTCGACGTCTTCACGCCCACCAGGCTGGAGAGGTCGCGATAGCTAAACCCGTTGTAGCCGCGCAGCATCATCAGCGTGATGGCGTGGTCCAGAATCTGTTCGCGGACGGTCAATTTCGTTTCCATGGACAAAACTTTATCTACTGGAAGGTAGATTGTCAAGAGCGTCGTGAAACGATTTGCATCTGGATGCCGCGGGTCGGTCTCAGTCCGCGTCAGGTGTCAGGGCGCCGCGAGAGCGCGGTCCGCTGCGGCGCGTTCGCGTTCGGCGTCGGCGATCAGCACCCTGATCCGGTCGGCCACAGCCGCAGCGGGCTTGTCGCGCAGCGACGCGAGATCGGCGAAGCCGAGCATGCTGCGCTCCATGTCGTCGTAATAGCGCAGCCTGGCGTCGCGCCAGGCGGTGCGCGGCGAGCCGGGCGGCAGCGCGGCGGCGGCGAGCCGCGTGCGCAGCGCGTGCCATTCGGGCCAGACGTCGTTGCGAATGCGTGTCGCCAGTTGACCCGGCCGCCCAACTGAACCCGCCGGTTGAACGATTCCGCGCAGGTCGTCCACGGCGCGTTGTTCGTCGAACGCGTCCTGCTGCATCACGGCCGCAAACGTTAGCTCGGCACGCGCTTCAAAGCTCGCGTTGGCGCGTACGGCCTGCAGCCAGAGGGCCGCGCACGCAAACGCCGCGAGCCCGGTTGCGAGGTACAGCGCGTCGTGCGGATCGCGGCCGTGCTGCTCGCGCTCGTCGAAGGGCCGCGCGAGCACCCAGCCAAGCGCGAAGCCCGCGAGGAGCCCGCCGATGTGCGCGGCATGGTCGATGCGCTGCGCGCGCAGGCCGTTGAAGAGGCCATAGCCGACGACGGTCAGCGCCATCGCGAGGCGCTGGCGCAGGTGCGCGCGCGGCAGGCTGGACGGGTAGCGCAGCGCGTGGGCGACGAGGGCGCCGAGCACGCCGAAGATCGCGCCGGAAGCGCCGGCGCTGTCGAGTGTGGCGTGCCAGCAGAGGCTGGCGAGGCTCGCGACGACGCCCGCGCACAGATACAGCGCCGCGAAGCGCGCATGTCCGTAGAGCCGTTCGACCACGCGGCCGGCCAGCGCGAGCGCCGCCATGTTGAAGACGAGGTGGAGGACGCTCCAGTGGACGAAGAGCGCGGTGACGAGGCGCCACCACTGGCCGCCGAGCGTATCGGGGCCGAAATTCGAGCCGAATGCGAGGGCCGTCGCCGCGCCGGTGTTGGGGAAGCCGCCGCCCGTCGCGAGCATGGCCAGATAGACGAGCAGGTTCAGCGCGACGAGTGCCCACGTCACGCGGGCGTGTCCGGCGCGCGCTTCGATGCCGTCGAGATAGCGGTCGAGCGCGGCGGCTTCGGCGGCGAACGCGGGCGTCGTGATGGCGGGCAGCCGCGCGGCCAGCGCGCGCGCTTCGGTGCGTGATCGCGCGCGCAGGACGAGCGTGCGGGGTTCGCGCGCGGGCGGCGCCACGTCGAAGCTCACCACACGGCCGTCGACGACAACGTCGCGCACGTCCGCCCGCGAAAAGCGCAAGTCGGTCTCGCTGACGCCGCCCAGCAGCCCCGTCTCGAGTGCGACGAGGTGAACGCCGGCGCCGTCGAACAGGATCGCGCCGTGCGCCTTGAACGAACGCGCCGTCCGCGAGCGTGTCTCGCCGGCGCGCCGCGAGGGAGAGGTGCCGAGCGCGATTTCGAAGCGCTCGGCAGACGTGCCGAGCCGCTGCGCCGACGGGGGAGCTGACGGGAATGACCGGGATTCCTGAAGACTCATGCGCGCGTACTTCCGTTATTTCCGCTTGTTGGACGGACGGCTCGGCCCATCGCACCGCGGGATCGATGCGGTCTGGATGGACGTCATGGCGCGGCGCAGCACGATCGTGCTGCGCCGTTCCGCTCCAATAACGGCAGTTGGCGCGTGAGGCTTTAGGGGGTCAGAGGCCGCGGTGTCCCGCGGTCAGGATGAGACGCAGGCCGAGCGCGGCGATCGCGCTCGCGGCGAGCCGGTCGATCCAGCGCTTGGCCCGCAGGTAGAGTTCGCGCGGCCGCTGGCTCGAGAAAGACAGGGCGACGACGGTGTACCAGCCGGTCTCGATCGCGAAGACGAAGGGCGGCAGCGCGAAGTAGCACCAGAGCGGCGGATGCTGGGGCAGCAGCGCCACGAAGATGCTGCCGTAGGCGATGGCGGTCTTCGGATTGCTGAGCTGGGTGCTGAGGCCCATCCAGAACGACCTGCCCGGGCGGCAGGACGCACCGGGGGCGCCGGGCGTGCCTGACGTACGGTCCATCGTGACGGGCTGGCCGGCGCCGCGCCAGATGCGCCGGGCGATGTAAAGCAGGTAGAGGCCGCCCGCGATCTTGAGGCCAGCATAGAGCCAGGTAACGGCCGTGAGCACGGTATACAGTCCGGCTAGCGCAATGCCGGCGAAGCAGATCGCGCCCGCGCCCATGCCGAATGCGGTGGCGACGCCGTCGCGGCGCGAGAGGCCGATGGCGTTGCGGGCGACCAGCACGAAGCTGGGTCCGGGGCTCATGGCGCCGAGCAGGACGGCGGCGAGAATGCTGGCGACGGCGGCATAAGGGGACATGGCGTGACTTCCGGCGAGGGGAGCGCCTACGTTAGCACAGGGGGCCGCGGCCGGCCGCGCCCGATCAGGCTTTGCGCTCGCGGATCCAGTGCGTGAGCAGCAGGCGCGTCTGCTCGCGGACCGTGGCCTTCACGAACTCGGCCTTTTCCGCGTCGATGTCGTCCCACTGCAGCATCGAGAGCGTCGAGCGCCGGGCAATGTGAAAGAGCAGGAACTGCCCGTACAGGCTCAGCATGCGCACGGCGGTGCGCGGGTCGTCGGCGGGGGTGCCCGTCATGCGCGCGAGCAGCGCCATGTTCACGGCATTGAGCGGCTCGCGCACGCGTTCGCGCAGGACCTGGGAGCCGATCTCGGGCTCGCCGCCGCCTTGCTCGCGCGCGAAGAAGAGCCGTGCGTCCGGCTCGTGGTGCTTGATGAAGGTGCGGTCGGCCACGGCCATCTGGATGCCGATGAAGGCTTCGACGAGCGCTTCGTCGCCGGCCTCGGCCGAGAGGACTTCGCGCGCGCGCAGCACGGCGGGCTCGAAGGCCTGCCACGACTCGTCGGCGATCCATTCCGCGCAGGCGCGGTAAAGCCCTTCCTTGTTCTCGAAGTAGTACTGCAGCGCCGGCGCGTTGACGCCCGCCCGCGCGGCGATCTCGCGCGTGGAGGCGCCGTCGAAACCCTGCTGGCCAAACAGGCCGATCGCGGCCTCGATGATCTTGCGGCGCGTTTCGTCGCCGCGTGCATAGCCGCCCGCCGGCGGCCGGCGCAGTCTCTTGCTCTCGTTCATAACTCCCCTTGCAAGCTCATTTCGAAATATATCACTTGACACAATTTTTCCGAATGGAATAATTATTCCGATTGGAATAATTTGGACCGAAAACATGTCAACGACGGCAGGCGCACCGGGGCGCGAGGTGGCGGACGAAGTGATCACGCCCGCGCGAGGCGGTGCGAAGCGAATGTTTCTGATCGGCATGGCGCTGGTCGCCCTCGTGGCCGGCGCGGTCTGGCTCGGGCACTGGTGGCTGGTCGGCCGCTTTATCGAAACGACCGACGACGCCTATCTGCAGGCCGACAGCGTGACGATCGCGCCGAAGGTGAGCGGCTACGTGACCGACGTGTACGTGGCCGACAACCAGGCGGTGAAGGCCGGCGATCCGCTCGTGAAGCTCGACGCGCGGCAGTACCAGGTCTCGCTCGATCAGGCCGCGGCCACCGTGGACGCGCGCGAGGCCGACATCCAGCACGCGCAGGCGCAGATCGACCAGCAGCACGCGAACATCGCGCAGGCCGAGGCGCAGGAACAGGTGGCGCGCGTGAGCCTGCGCCACGCACGCGACGAGGTGGCGCGCTACACGCCGCTCGCCGCGACCGGCGCGGAAACCACGGAGCGGCTGGCCGAACTCACCAGCACGCGCGATCAGGCGCAGGCCACGCTGGCGGCCGACGGCGCCGCCGTGGACGCCGCGCGTTCGCAGATCGGCGCGCTCACGGCGGAGCTCGCGCAGGCGCGCGCGCAACTCGAGGCGGCGCGTGCGAATGCGGCGCAGTCGAAGCTCGATCTCGACAATACGGTCGTGAAGAGCGCGCTCGACGGGCGCGTGGGCGACCGCACGGTGCGCGTGGGCCAGTACGTCCAGCCCGGCACGCGCATGCTCAGCGTCGTGCCCGTGCAGAGCACCTATCTCGAAGCCAACTTCAAGGAAACGCAGATCGGCCGCATGCGCGTGGGCCAGCCCGTCGAACTGCACGTGGATGCGCTGCCGGGCCACACGCTGCACGGCGTGGTGGACAGCTTCTCGCCGGGCACCGGTTCGCAGTTCGCGTTGCTGCCGCCCGAGAACGCCACCGGCAACTTCACGAAGATCGTGCAGCGCGTGCCGGTGCGCATCCGCATCGATACCGGGCCGCAGACACGCAAGCTGCTGCTGCCGGGCATGTCGGTGACCGTGGACGTGGACACGCGTTCGGCTCGCGACGACGACCGCCGCCTCGACAACGAGAATCATCGTGGCTGAGGCTTCCGCCCATTCCGCGCCGTCCGCGCCGCATCCGCACGGCGAGCGCGCGAGCGCGGCCGACTGGATCGCCGTCGCCGCGGGCGCGCTCGGCGCGCTGATGGCCACGCTCGACATCTCGATCACGAATTCGGCGCTGCCGCAGATTCAGGGCGAGATCGGCGCGACCGGCACCGAGGGCACGTGGATCTCCACGGGCTATCTGATGTCCGAGATCGTGATGATTCCGCTGGCCGCGTGGCTCACGCGCGTATTCGGACTGCGAAATTTCCTGCTCGCGAACTCGGCGCTCTTCATTGCGTTCTCGATGATGTGCGGCTGGTCGCACACGCTGCCTGCGATGATCGCCGGCCGCATTGGCCAGGGCTTCACGGGCGGCGCGATGATTCCCACCGGGCAGACCATCATCCGCACGCGGCTGCCGCTTTCGCAACTGCCCGTGGGCATGACGGTGTTCGGGCTGATCGTACTGCTGGGGCCCTTGCTCGGGCCGGTGGTAGGGGGCTGGCTCGCCGAGAACATCAGTTGGAGCTGGTGCTTCTTCATCAACCTGCCGGTGTGCCTCGCGCTGATCACGCTGCTGGTGGTGGGGCTCGAACCCGACCGCCCGCACTGGGAGGCCTTCTTCAAGGCCGACTGGCTCGGCATCGTGGGTCTCGCGATCGGTTTGAGCTCGCTTACCGTCGTGCTCGAGGAGGGGCAGCGCGAGCAGTGGTTCGAGTCCAGCACGATCGTCACGCTGACCTGGATCTCGCTCGCCGGCATGGCGCTGATCGCGCTGTCGCAGTTCACGGCGAAAAAGCCCATCCTGCGGCTCTCGCTCATGCGCAATCCACGCTATGCGAGCGTGATCATCATCGTCTTCGCGGTGGGCGCGGGTCTCTACGGCATTTCGTATCTGCTGCCGCAGTTCCTGAGCCTCGTTGCGGGCTACAACGCGGAGCAGTCGGGCGGCATCATGCTGCTCTCGGGCCTGCCGGCCTTCCTCATGATGCCCATCTTGCCGCGCCTGCTGGGCAAGATGGATTTTCGCGTGCTCGTGGTGGGCGGGCTCCTGATGTTCTCGTTCTCCTGCATGCTCGACATCTCGCTCACGGCGCAGAGCGTGGGCCACGATTTCGTCTGGTCGCAACTGATACGCGGCGGCGCCCAGGTGCTCGCGATGATGCCGCTCAATCAGGCTTCGATGGCAGCCGTCGCGCGCGAAGACTCGGGCGACGCGGCCGGTCTTTACAACATGGCGCGCAATCTGGGCGGGTCGGTCGGGCTCGCGATCATCGGCACCCTGATCGACCGGCGCGAGACTTTCCATACGGCCATGCTGCGCGATTCCGTCAGCGCGAACTCGCTGATCGCGCAGGACCGCGTGGCCGCGAATGCCGCCAACTGGTTCGCGCAGACCGGCGACATGGCGTATTCGCAGATGCGCTCGCTCGGCCAGATCGCGGCGCAGATCCAGCAGCAAGCGATGGTCATCACGTACTCCGAAACATTCTACGTGCTCGGCATCGCGCTGGCGGCCTGCATTCCGCTCGCGCTCCTGCTCAAGAAGCCCCAGCCCGGCGCGAAGGCGCCGTCCGCCGGCCACTGACGTTTCCTTTCCGCTCTCATGACGGCATTTCGCTTTTCTCGCTTCTCTCTTGCGCCGCTCACGGTCATCGCCGCCGCGTGCGCGCTTGCGGCCTGCACCGTCGGCCCCGACTACCGCGGCGCGCCCGCGGTCGCGCCGGAGGCCGCCAGCGCGGCCACCTTCGTGCGCACGCCCGCGAAGGGCTTCGTGCCGTCGCCCGCGCCCGATGCGTGGTGGCTCGCGCTGAACGATCCGCAACTGAATGCGCTGATCGACGCGGCCTTCGCGCATAACCCGGACCTGCGTGCGGCGCAGGCGCGGCTGCGCGAATCGCGGGCGCAGCTTCAGCAGCAGCGCGCGAACGAATTGCCGAAGGTGTCGGCCGACGCCGCGGCGGTGCGCATGCGCGAGCCGAATCTCGGCGCGTTCTCCTCGCAGGGCGGCTCGAGCGGAGGCGGTCCGCTGCAGTTCTATACAGCGGGCTTCGACGCCACATGGGAAATCGACCTGTTCGGCGGCACGCGCCGCGCGATCGAGGCCGCGAGCGACGAGGCCGACGCGGTCGACGCCGATCTCGCCGACGCCCAGGTCTCGCTCGCGGCGGAAGTCGCGCAGGCTTATATCGACCTGCGCGACCAGCAGCAGCGTCTTGCCATCGCGCAGCGCACGGCCGGGCTGCAGCAGCAGATGCTCACGCTCACCGAGCAGCGCCGCGCGGGCGGCACGGCGGCCGAAGTCGACGTCGAGCGATTGACGACGCAGGTGGAGAACACGCGTTCGACCATCACGCCGCTGGCGGCCCAGATCGAAATTTCGCTCGACCAGTTGGCGGTACTCACAGGGAAGGCGCCGGGCGCGCTCGACGCGGAGCTCGCAGCGCCGCAGCCGCTGCCTACCATGCCCGCCTCGGTGCCGGTAAGCGATCCTTCGGCCATGCTGGCGCAACGCCCGGACATTCGCGCCGCGGAACGCCGGCTTGCGTCGAGCAATGCGCAGATCGGCGAACATATCGCCGACTTTTTGCCCAAGCTCACGCTCTTCGGCGATCTCGGCTTCACGGCCGCCGATCCGGGCCATCTGATGCGCAAGAGCAATTTCAGTTGGGTGGGCGCGCCTTATCTGCAGTGGAACGTGTTCGACTTCGGCCGCACGCTGGGCGCCGTGCATGGCGCCGAGGCCTCGCGCGACGAAGCCGAGGCGCGCTACGAAAAGGCCGTGCTCGCGGCGCTGCAGGATGCCAACGCGTCGCTCTCGCGCTACGGCTACCAGCGCGAGCACCTCGCGACGCTGCAGCAGGTCCAGGCGTCGGCGCAGCGTTCCGCGACGCTCATGCGCGAACGCTACCGGGCGGGCACCTCCAGCCTCGTCGATCTGCTCGATACGCAACGCGCCGAATTCCTCTCGCAGCAGGACGTGGTGGCGGGGCAGGCAGAACTGCTCAAGGACTTCGTTTCGCTGCAGAAGAGCCTTGGGTTGGGCTGGAAGCCCGCCTCGCCGGGCTGAGGCGGAGCAGGCCGCAAACCGGGTTGCAGGGCTCGCGGCGCGAACGCGAGCTTCGCCCTCATGCGTGCGGCTCGCCGCGCGCCATGCTCGCCATCACGCCGTCGCGCCGGATCCACGCATGAAAGAGCGCGGCGCCCAGATGCAGCAGCACAGTCGCAAAGAGTGCGAAGGCGAGCCACGTGTGCGCCGTGCGCAGAACCGCATAGAGCGTGACGTTGCGCGGCATGATGGGCGGCAGATGGAAGCTGCCCGCCATCACGACAGGAAAGCCCCCGGCGGACAACATGGACCAGCCCACGAGCGGCATGGCCACCATCAACCCGTAAAGCGCGAGATGCGAGGCGTAGGCGCCCAGGCGTTGCCAGCCCGGCAGGTCGGCGGGTAGCGGGGGAGCGCCGCAAGCAAGCCGTACCCCCGCGCGCACGATCACGAGCGCGAGCAGCGCCATGCCAAGAGGGCGATGCAGCGCGACGAGCGTGAGGTGCAGCCGCGAGACCGTCGAAACCATGCCCACACCCACGAACAGCATCGTCATGATCAGGACTGCCATGGTCCAGTGCAGGAGGCGCGAAGGCGCGCTGAAATGGCGGCGGGGCGGCTTCATGGCTGCGGGTCTCCCTGGGATTGTCCCTGCGAATTTTCTTTCGATTGGGCGCCTTGCGCGATCTCGCGCGTGCGGCGGTTGTACGAAACGGCATAGGCGGCGGAGCGTGCCGCGAGCAGCGGATCGCGGGAGGGCGCGAGGCCGGCGGGGAGGATCGTCGGATCGTAGTTGACGTCGCGGCACGCGCCATCGCTCTGTGGCGACGCGCTTTGCAGCACCAGCGTGCCCGCGTCGATGCGCGGGCGGTCGGCCGGCCATGCCTCGGTCGCATTGTCGGTGGGGTCGCCGGGTTGAGCCACCGTGATCACGAGGTGCCAGCGCAGCGGTCCCTGGGCGAGGCGTGCGGCGAGGTCGTCGGCGAGAAAATCGGGCTGGGCTTTTTGCCCGGCCGTTTGCGGCGCGTACGGCGCCTCGGGGACCGTTTCCCAGCGGATCGCGTGCTGCTGGCCGTTCGCGTCGGTCGCGACGAACGCGTTGATGCTGTAAAACGCGGTGTTCGCGAAGCTCGACGCGGGTGGGTGGGCCTTCACCCACTGGCGGAACGGTAGTGTATCCGGGTTCGCGCGGAAGAACGCATCCAGCTTCGCCGGGTCCGGCTTGCCGGTGGCCGGGTCGGGCCGCGCGGCCACGAGTTGCTGCAGGAATTGCCGCGGCGTATGCACGGCGAACACGGGGGTCGAGTTCATGCCCGTACGCCACTGCTCGCCGTCCTGCTGCTGGAACAGCAGCGCCATGCTGCGCACCGGCGTGCTGGCGTCGGGCGCGGATGGATTGCTGCCCGGAATCGCGAAGCGCCCGATGACGGCCGTGCGGCCCGGCGCGAAGACCTCGGCGCGCGAGACGCTCGCGCCGTTGCCGTTGCTCTCGAACCAGCCGGCCACGCACAGGCCCTTGGCATGATTGCGCCTGAAACCCGGGTGGATGCCATAGTTCGTTTCGAAGGTGTTGACGAACCGGGGGGCGCTCACGCGATGGGGCGCGAGCCATCCCGCGGTCCACGCGAAGGCGCCGGCCGCGCCCGCGACCACGGCGGCGATGGCCGCGAGACGGCACGGAACGCAGATCGGTGCGCGGTTCATGGCCGTGCTCCACGCAACAGCGCGGGAGGGCGCGTGCGCGGAAAGCGCGCGGCACTCACCGGGCAGTGAAGGGAAAGGAATGACATGGTCGGTCCCGTGGAAGGCCGTGTGGCCGATACCGGGTGAACAGGGAACCCGCGGGTCTATTCCATCCGCAGGGTCGGCATGGCGTTTGCGTGTGCCGGACGGTCGTTTAAAAGTTCATCGAACGCTTTCGATGAACTGTACACGTGAGGCGTGCGCCTCGTCTGGCCAGGGAGGAAACCATGCTGACCGGTGGCTGTTTTTGCGGACAGATCCGCTATGAGATCGAGGGTGAGCCTGTTGACTGCACGGTATGCCATTGCGCCGATTGCCGGCGTACGTCGGGGGCGCCGTTTACCGCCTGGATGAGCGTGCGCCTCGGCGATTTTCGTTTTGTCGTGGGCATTCCGCGCGTGATCGCATCGAGTCCCGGTGTGGAGCGCTCGTTCTGCGGGCAGTGCGGAACGCCGCTGACCTACCGGCACGCCACGTTCACCGACGAGGTGGACGTGACGACCGGAAGCCTCGATCATCCCGACGAGGTGGCGCCCGCCCATCACACCTGGACGTTGCAGAAGCTCGCGTGGGTGCGGCTGGCGGACGGGCTGCCGGAGCATCCGCGCGCGCTGCCCGAGCCCTGACGCCCGATGGGTGCGGCGGGGTACGGCGCGTGCCGCGCGCCCCTCTGGACACGTGGCACGCGCTCGCGCATCAACGATGCTCGGTGACGAACTTCGTGACGAGATACGCTTCCATTGCCTCGGTGCCGCCTTCGGAGCCGTAGCCCGAGTCCTTCACCCCGCCGAACGGCGCTTCGGGCACCGCGAGGCCGTGGTGGTTGATCGACAGCATGCCCGCTTCGATGTCTTCGGAAAGGGCCGCGGACGTGGCGCTCGAGCGCGTATACGCGTACGAGGCGAGGCCCCACGGCAGACGATTGGCTTCCGCGATGGCGTCTTCGTAGCGCGAGAAGCGCGAGATCGGCGCGAGCGGGCCGAACGGCTCTTCGTTCAGGATGCGCGCGGAAAGCGGCACGTCGGTCAGCGCGGTGGGCGCGAAGAAATAGCCTTCGCGGCCAATGCGCTCGCCGCCCGTTAGCACTTTCGCGCCCTGTTCGCGCGCGTCGGCCACGAGCCGCTCCATGGCCGCGAGGCGCCGGTCGTTCGCGAGCGGCCCCATCTGCACGCCTTCCGTGAGGCCGTTGCCCACCTGCACGCCGCGCAGCGTCGCGACGAAGTGCTCGACGAACTCGTCGTAGGCCGCGTCCTCCACCATGAAGCGCGTGGGCGAAATGCAGACCTGGCCCGCGTTGCGGATTTTCGCGAGGGCGAGCAGCTTCGCGGCGCGCGGGACGTCGGCGTCGGCGAACACGATGGCGGGCGCGTGGCCGCCCAGTTCCATCGTGACGCGCTTCATGTGCTCGCCGGCTTTCGCGGCCAGCAGCTTGCCCACCGGCGTCGAGCCCGTGAACGAGATCTTGCGGATGGCGGGATGCGCGATCAGGTACGACGAGACGTCGGCCGGCACGCCGAATACCAGATTCAGCGCGCCCGCGGGCAGGCCTGCATCGATGAATACCTGCACCAGCGCGGCGCAGCTCGCGGGCGTTTCTTCCGGCCCCTTGAGCACGACGGTACAGCCCGAGGCGAGCGCGGCCGACACCTTGCGCACGGCCTGATTGACCGGGAAATTCCACGGCGTGAAGGCTGCGACCGGGCCCACCGGCTCGCGCGTGACGATCTGGCGGACCGCTTCCGCGCGCGACGGGATCACGCGGCCATAGGTGCGGCGGCCTTCTTCGGCGAACCAGTCGATGATGTCGGCGCCCGCGAGCGTTTCCACCTTCGCCTCGGCGAGCGGCTTGCCCTGTTCGCGCGTCATGATCGCGGCGACTTCGTCGGCGCGCTCGCGCAGCAGTTGCGCCGCACGGCGCATGAGCTTGCTGCGCTCGTAGGCCGAGACCTTGCGCCATTCGCGGAACGCGCGCGCCGAGGCCTCGGCCGCGTCGGAGAGGTCCTGCTCGCTTGCGAGGCTCAGGCGGCCGATTTCCGCTTCGGTGGCGGGGTCGATCACGGGAATCGTTCGGGCGCCGGCGCGCCAGGCGCCGTCGACATAGATCTGGGTATCCGGATAGGGCTTCACGCTGGACGTCATGATGGGGCAATCCTGTTCAACGGTGGGGGGAGGCGGCCGCAGGCGGAGGGGACTCGCGCGCGGCGCCGCGCAATGCGGACCGTCCATTGTGCCACCGCTCTTTGCGTGCTGCTGGCGGCCGGCAAGCGGAACGGGCCCTCGACGCGGTCGAAGGCCCGTTGGCCGCTGCCCACGAGGGCTCGCGGGGAGTGCGCCCGGCGAGAGGGGGGCGCACTCCCGCCCGCCTTAGCCTTAGCTCAGCCGCGTCACCGGCGCCACGGCGGCCGGATCGCTGATGCTCGGCCGGCCGGTCTCGATGTGGCCGGCGAAGCGGCGCTGGAAGGTCGCGTCGTCGTTGCTCGTCACCGTCAGGTCGTACCAGTGATGGCTCGAGGCGAGAATCCACGCCTCTTCGACTCGCTCGCCCGCCGGGACCCGCACGTTGCGCTCGCGCGCGCCGTAGGCGTTGTCGGTCACGTTCAGGCGCGCCACGCCGCCCCCCGTGTTCGCAAAGCGCAGGAACAGGTTGCCGTTGGCGACGTCGTAGTGCGCCGTGACCTCGGGCGCCGGCGTGCCGCCCTTTTGGTGGTTCCCCGGGTTGCCCTGCTGCGAGGCCGGTGCGGCCACCGTGCCCGCGAAGCGGCGTACGAACCCGTTCGGGCCGTGGACTTCGAACGCATAGACGCCGTTCGTCACGGTGAGGTCCCAGGTGTCGGACAGCGACTTGCCGGCTTCCACCGTATAGCGCCATGGGCCGTCGCTGCGGTTCGTGCCGTACGTGTAGAAATGGGCGCCCTCGCGCCCGGTGCTGGCGAAGGTGATTTCCAGCGTGTTCTTCGCCGCGTTCGCCTCGCCGTTCACGTGCAGTTCATAGGGCAGCGGGCGGGCAAAGCGCACGCCCGCCTCCTGCGGGTCGATCGGGCCCGGCATGGCCGGCACGGTCGGCGCCGGGTTCGCCGTGCACTGGTTGTTGGCCATCGAGATGTAGTTGCTCGTGTCGGGCAGCGCCGGCATCGTGGCGTCGGGCGTGCGGAAGTCGAACGCCGAAAGCAGGTCGCCGCACACGGCACGGCGCCAGGCCGTGATGTTCGGCTCGTTCACGCCGAAGCGCGCCTCGATGAAGCGGATGACCGAAGTGTGATCGAACACCTGCGAGCAGACGAAGCCGCCCTTGGTCCACGGCGAGACCACGGTCATCGGCACGCGGGGCCCGAGGCCGTAGGGCAGGCCGTCGGCCGTGTAGCTGCCGCCGCGGTAGGGGTTCACGACGTTGTGGATCTCGCCTTCCACGCTCACCGTCGACTTGCCCTGCGCCGCGGTCGTGGCCGGCTGCGGCGGCACGATATGGTCGAAGAAGCCGTCGTTCTCGTCGTACATGATGAAGAGGACGGTCTTGCTCCAGACCTCGGGGTTCGACGTCAGCGCGTCGAGGATCTGCGAGGTGTATTCGGCGCCGTAGGCGGGCGTGTACTTCGGGTGCTCCGAGTATGCGGCGGGCGGCAGCAGCCACGACACCTGCGGCAGGTTGTTCGCGAGCACGTCGTTCTTCAGGTCCGCAATCGTGCGCACGGTCTGCGCGCGCTCGTACAGCGCCGAACCCGGCTGCGCGTTGATGAAGTTCACGAAGTTCTGCAGGATGTTCGTGCCGTAGTTCCCGTTCAGCGGGTCGTTGCCGTTCGTGCCTTGCTGGTAGATCTGCCACGAGATGCCGGCGGCCTGCAGGCGCTCGGGGTAGGTTTGCCACGAGAGCAACTGGTAAGTGGGCGGGCCGTCGCCGTCCACGTAATCGTTGTTGTCGAGGAGCGGGCCGCCCATCGTGCCGGTCGGGTCGACCATGCCCGTCATCAGGTAGGCGCGGTTCGGGTGCGTCGGTCCGGCCAGCGAGCAGAAGTAGTTGTCGCAGACGGTGAAGGCATCGGCCAGCGCGTAGTGGAACGGAAGGTCCGAGCGCAGGTAGTAGCCCATCGTCATGTCGGTCTTGTACTGCGGCCACTGGTTGTAGATGCCGTTGTTGATCGCGTAGTGGGTGGGATACCACGAGTGGTCGAGGTCGCCCACGCACTGCGCGCTCGTCGTCAGCGTATTCAGGTGGAACGGCAGCACGGGCTGCGCCACGTTCTCCTGCGAAGGCTGGTACCAGACCGGCAGGCCGCCGGGCAGCGGAATCGGCAGGCGGTCGTTGTAGCCGCGCACGCCGCGCAGATGGCCGAAATAATGGTCGAACGAGCGGTTCTCCTGCATGAACACGACGATGTGCTCCACGTCGCGGATCGTGCCGGTGCGCGAGAAGGCCGGTATCGCGAGCGCGTTGCGGATCGATTCGGGAAACACGGTCATCGCGGCGGCGGCGCCCGACTGCGCGACAGTCTGCAAGAAACGGCGACGGCTGGTTGACGTCATTGTTGATCACCTTTCTGCTTGTGAACGGGAAGTGTGCGTGCGCACACCACGAAACGGCTTGCGTGCTTTTTGTGGATCTACTGGCTGGTCGTTGGGGTACGGCGGGAATCGTCGGCGGGGGCATCCGTGTCGCCGGGCGCGTAGCTCAGGACCGGAGCGATCTGCTGGCTGTCCGCGGCGAGGCTGGCCTCGACGCTTTGCACCGGAGCGGAGGCCTGGCCGGGCATGGCGTCTCGCGCGGAGTCGGCCGCATAGGCGCCGCTCGCGGGGGTGTTGCCGCCTGGGGGCGCTGTCGGGGCTGCCTGGGTTGTCTGCGCGGGCGCGGCTGCGGCGGGAACGGGGGTCCCGGCGCTGGCCGCGGACGGTCCCGCATCGGGACCGCACGCACTCAGCGAGATGGTTGCGAGAACAACGGACAATGCGGTAACCAATGGGACAGCAAGCGGGACAGCAAGCGCGGTCGCCGGAACGGCGCCGCAACGGCGTATTCTCATGTGCGTGTCCATTCTGATTGATGGAGTGCGCACAGTTTCCTTACCTAAGAAGAAAGAATTATGAAACTCAGGCAAACGTTTGCGTGCGATGAATATGCCTTTGCAAACGTTTCTGCCGATAGCGGAATGGTCGGTGCATCATGCCCGCGTGCTCTTGTGACACGAGCACGACACGCGTTACGATGGCGGCGCTTTGCGAACCTTGTTCAGGAGACACTGTGCTGAAGAATCTCGATCCGCTGCTCAATGCCGACGTGCTGCATGCACTGGCTTCGATGGGCCACGGCGATGAAGTCGTGATCTGCGACGCCAATTTTCCTGCCGACTCCGTAGCGCGCGAGACGGTGCTGGGCCGCGTGCTGCGCCTCGACGGCGTGGACGCGCCGCGGGCAGTGCGCGCGGTGCTTTCGGTCATGCCGCTCGACAGTTTCGTCGACGACCCTGCGCTGCGCATGGAGGTGGTGGGCGACCCGGAGGCGCTGCCCGCCGTGCAGCGCGAGGCGCAGCACGAAGTCAACGCGGGCGAGGGGCGCGAAGTGCCGCTCGCATCGCTCGAACGCTTTGCGTTCTACGAGCGCGCCCGCCGTGCGTACTGCGTGATCGCCACGGGCGAGCCGCGCGGCTACGGCTGCTTCGTCTTCAAGAAAGGCGTGCTGCTGGCGGCGGACGAGCCGCGGGCGTGAGCCTCGCGATCTAGCGCGGGCCGGGTACGTTCGCGAGGACGTCCGTTGCGCGATGCGGTTGCGGCACCTGGTCGATGAGGAACGCTTCGCCCTTGGCGTGCCCGGTGCGCAGCGGCAAGATCGTCTGATAAGCCGCCGAGCGATACCAGGCGCGCGCCTGCTCGCGGTCCTCGAACTCGATCACGATCAGGTCGCCCTTGAAGGCTCCTTCGAGCCGCTCGACGTGGCCGCCGTGAATCACGAAGCGCCCGCCATAAGGGGCGAGCGTTGCGTCGATCTTCTCCAGGTATTCGACGATGTCGGGGCACATTTCGACTTCGTGCAGATGGGCGATGGCATAGGCAGTCATGGTTGCGGTCCTCGTGCGTGGGTCCTGGTTCAGTGCCTTGAAGCGCACGCAACGGCGTGCAGGCAGGAACGAGAATAGGGCGCGACGCGCACCGGATCGATTACCTCGGAGGTAAGGGATGAGGAAAGCCGGCCATCCCGCAGCGGACGTGCGGGGCACAAGGCGTGCGGAGTAAAATGCGCGTCACCGGCCGTCCGGATCCAGTCCACCCTGTCACCGCTCGTCAGATGAAACCCGCACCGAAAAACGAAACCCAACGCAAGCGGCCGCCAACCTGGGTCCTCAATACCCTCACGGCGCTGGTGGGCATCGCCACGCTCGGCGCCGGCATTGGCTGGCTGATCTATAGCTGGGTTGTCGACCGGGAGATGCCTTACTTCGCCATTCCGCTGATTCTCTGCGTGCCCGTGATCGCGGCCGTGGCGTTCCGCAATATGTGGGACTAGCGCGTCAAGCCACGCGTCCTCTCCGGTGCTTGCCGCGTCGGAGCGGGTATTTGAGCAGCCGCCGCGTGGCGTGATCGGCGAAGGCTGCCGGCATGTTCACGGAATCAGCACTTGCCGCCCGACCACCTTGCCTTCCTGGAGGGCCTGCAGCGCCGCGTTGACCTCGGTGAGCGGCCGGCTCGTCACCGGTGCGGGACGCACCTTGCCGTCGCGCATCAGCGCGACGAGCTCGTGCAGTTCGGGCAGCGTGCCGACGTAGCTGCCTTCGATGCGCAGCGGCCGCATTGGGATGATCGGCAGCGCGAGCGTGATGTCGCCGCCCATGAGGCCCACGATCACCACGTGGCCGCCGCGCGCGCTGGAATCGAGCGCGAGCGTCACGGTGGACGTCGCGCCGACGAGGTCGAGCACCGCGCGCGCGCCGCCGCCCGCGGCCTGGGCGATCTGGGTGGCGGCGTCGGGTGCGCGTGCGTCGATGGCCGCGAGCGCACCTTCCTTCAGCGCGGCCTCGCATTTGGCCGGGTCGACATCCACGACGATCGCGCCTTTGCCGCCCAGCGCCTTGAGGACTTCGATCGCCATGAGGCCGAGACCGCCCGCGCCGATCACCACCACGGGCGTTTCGTGGATGCGCTCGCCGAATTTGCGGATGGCCGAATACGTCGTTACGCCCGCGCAGGCGAGCGGTGCGGCCTTGACGGGATCGAGGCCGCCGAGATCGACGAGATAGCGCGGGTGCGGCACGATCACGTAGTCGGCAAAGCCGCCGGCGCGCATGACGCCGAGCGATTGCGGCTTCACGCAGATGTTTTCCTCGCCGCGCAGGCAGGCGGCGCACTGGCCGCAGCCGATCCACGGATGCACGACCGCCATCATGCCGGTCTGCACGGGGCCGGCGTCCGGTCCCGCGGTCACCACTTCGCCGCAGATCTCGTGGCTGGGCGTGAGCGGCAGCTTGATGCCGCGGTCGGCGAGCGAGAGTTTCTTGCCGCCGCCCAGATCGTAGTAGCCCTCCCAGATATGCAGGTCGGAATGGCACAGGCCGGCGGCCTTCACGCGCACGAGCACTTCGGTGCCCTTGGGCTGGGGAATCTCCTCGTGCATCAGTTCGAGCGGCTGGCCGTGGCGGGTCACGCAAAAACAACGCATCTGCATGGATGTCTCCGTAGTCGGTTAGGGCGACCGCTGGGCGATAGCGGCTTTTTTCGCATCATAGCGGATACGGTACGTTTTCGTACGCTCGTTCGTCTTTTGTTTTTCCTGCCGTTTTTCCCGTATTCACGTGCCCTGGCCTTTGCGGATTGGCGCGCGCGAGAGGCCGTCCAGCGTGCGGAGCGGGGGCTAACGCGCCTTGCCGCGCGTGCCTTTCTTCGCGCTCGCGGCGCGCGGCGGTTCCTTGCCGGGGGCCGTGCTGCCGGCATTGAGCTGCTCTAGCCACGAGAGCGCATCCGCGTAGGTAAGGAACTGCTGCAGGTAGCCCGGCGAAAGCTCGCGCATGAGCGAGAGTGCGCGGTGCACGAGGCTGCTCGAATTGAGCGGGCCGGCGTTCTGCGGCACGAGGACTTCGGCGACACGCAATTGCTGGCCCGTGCGCACGCGGGCCCAGGTGGCCCGGAAGTAGTCGAGCAGTTCGGGCGAAACGCTCGGCCCGTTCGCGTCGCGGGCCCCCGCACCGCCGGCGTCGCGCGGCTGGTTTGCGAGGTAGTCGACCAGCTCGCCCAGCGCACCGCGCGCGCTTTGCAGCGAGGCCGGCGCTTCGTCCGGGCCGTGCCGGACCTGCGCCGCGCCGGCGGCGAGCGCCGCATAGTCCGTCATTAGTTCGGAGAGCCTGGCATCGAGCAGGCGGCGCACCTCGCCGCCGTGGCGCGCCGCGCGAAGCGCCAGCGCCTCCATCGCGCGAAAGCGCGCGGGATCGAGCCGGTCGGCGCCGCGTTCGCGCCATGCGTCGAGCTGCGTCGGCAGAGGCGGTGTCGAGCGCTCACTCACCGCGTTCACCGCCAGCGGCCGTCGAACGCGGCACGGGCGCGATTTCGACGCGCCGGTTTTTGGCGCGCCCCGCCGCATCGGCGTTCGAGCTCACGGGCTGCTCCGATCCGAATGCCGCCGCGAACACCGACGAGGCGGGCACGCCTTCTTCGATGAACGCACGCGTCACGGTCAGCGCGCGCTGGGCCGAGAGCTCCCAGTTGTCGGCGAAGCGCCGGTTGCCGGCGTGCACCTGCTGGTCGTCGGCAAAGCCGCTCACCATCAGGATTTCGTCGTGCGCTTTGAGGTAGGTCGCGAGCGGACTGGCCAGGCTTTGCAGCAACTGGCGGCCCTCGGGTTGCAACTGGTCGGAGTTCAGCGCGAACAGGACGTTGCCGCTGATGCCGATACGCCCGTTGACGAGCGTGATGCGCCCCGCCGCGAGCGGGCCGGCCAGCGCCTGTTCGAGTGTCTTGCGGCGCTGCGCTTCGAGCTGGCGTTCCTTGACGGCCTGGTCGAGCTTCGTCGAAAGCTCGAGCTGCACGCCGATCACGGCGACCAGAATCAGCACGAACGCGCCCAGCAGCACCGTCATCAGGTCGCTGAAGGCGGCCCAGACCGGCGTGGCCGGCTCCGCGCCGCCGTCGATGAAGTCTTCGCTCATGCGGCGTCGGCTCCCGCTTCGGTGCGCTGGCCAGCCAACTGCTGCAGCTCTTCCATGATCTGCTTCTGCGAGAGCAGGCTCAAATCGATCACTTCGCGCGCCTGCGCGACGTAGTAGGCGAGCTGTTCGTCGCTGCGCGCGAGCGACTTGTCGAGCGCGGCTTCGATGCGCTGCAACTGCGCCACGAGCGTTTCGTTCGACGTGCCGAAGGACTGCACAGCCGCGCCGAATGCATCGCCAAGGCTCGCCACTTCGGTCGCGCCGCTCGCGACCTGCGCGGCGACGCCGTCGAGCCGGCTCGTGCCGGTTTCGACGCGCTCGGTAAAGCGCGAGCCCACGCGTTCGAGCAGATCGGACGAGGTCGTCACGAGCGAATCGATAGCGCCGCGCTGTTCGGTCGAGGCGTGGTTCACGGCGGCGAGCAGCGTTTCGAGCGTGGCGAGCAGACGGTTGCGTTCCTCCAGCATCGCGGTGTCGTGGACCATGCTGTCCGAGAGCTTCTGGCGCAGCTCGGCAATGACATCGGCCGCGGCGCGCGGTGCTTCGGACGCGGCCTCGACGAGGCGGGCGATTTCGGCGATCGTCTCGCGCGAGTGGGTCGCGGTGCTGGCCGCGACTTCGCCGGCCGTCCGTTCGAGCGTCGCACAGATCGCCTGCTGGTGGTTCGCGGTTTGCGCGAGCGCCTCGTCCCATTGGGTGCGCAGCGTCGCCGTCATGCCGGTGACGGTCTCGCGCCAGGCGTCGAGGCGCTGGGCTTCGCGTGCGGCGAGCCTGGCCTCCAGGCCGGCGTGCGACTCGTCCGCTGCCCGGAGCAGGGCGGCCGTGTGCTGTTCGTACTGCGCCGCCGCTGCGGCGAGGGCCTGCTGGTGATCGTCGGCGAGCTGTCCGCTTACGCGCGAATGGTGGTCGAGCGCGGCGTTCCAGGTTTGCGCGACGGTGTCCGTGCTCGTGCCGAGGCGCGTGGCCACGTTATCGAGCAACTGGGTCGAGCGTTGCTCGAAGGCATCGGCATAGCGGGCGAGCGAAGTCCGCAGATCTTCCGCCAATGTTTCATTCAACTGGCGATGCTGCGCGAGCGCTTCGTGCCATTGCGTCGAAAGCGTGGTCGACGTGGCTTCGAGGCCTGACGTGATGCCGGTCAACTGACGCTCGACCGAGTGCGTGACGGTGTCGTGCAGCGAGGCCGTCTGGTCCTTGAGGGTTGCCGTCGACGTTTCGAGGCTTGATGCAACGGTATTCAACTGGCGCTCGACCGCTTGCGTGACGGCTTCGTGCAGCGCCGCGGTTTCAGCCTTGAGCGTGACAGTCGAAGTTTCTAGCGTCGATGCAATCGCGCTCAACTGGCGCTCCACCGCCTGCGAGACGGCGCCATGCAGTGCCGCCGTCTCGTGCCGGATGCTGGCGGTCGTCGCTTCAAGTCCCGTCGCGATGTCGTTCAACTGGCGTTCGACGGCTTGCGTGATCGCGCCGTGCAGTGCCGCGGCTTTGTCCTCGAGCGTCGCGAGCGTGGCTTCCACGGAGGGCAAGACCGCCGCGCTCGCGGCGCGCGCGCTGCCGGCCGCGCTTTCCTGAAGCGAGCGCGCGACGGAGGCGGCGAGTGCCGTCCATGTGGCGTCGGCCTTGCCGAGGAACGCCGCCTGGCTCGCGATCTGCCGCTCGTTCATGGCGAGGCTTTGCTGTTCGATGGCTTGCATCACGGTGTGCAGACGATCGACCAGGACCGGCATTGCCTCGGCCTGGCGCTGCATCAGCGCGTAGCCTGCCTCGCGCCGGTGCGCGTGCGAAAAGACGTGCAAGGTGGTCGCGATCTTCGCATCGAGCCGCAGGGCGGCTTCGTTGCGTTCGCGCCGGCAGAGCGCCGAAAGCAGCCCGAGCATGGCCGAGGTGGCGATGCCCGCGATCGAGGTGCCGAACGCGAACGCGAGCCCCTTGACCGGTGCGGCGAGCGAGGCGCGGATCGCGACGAGGTCGGTCGAGCCTTCCAGCGCGATCCCGGTGCCCTTGAGCGTGGCGACCATGCCGAGCAGCGTGCCGAACATGCCCAGCAGCACGAGCAGACCAACCAGATAAGGTGTGAGCGCGGGGCCGGGCAGCGCCGCGCGCTCGTTCTCCACGCGCAGGCGCACGGCGCCGCGCAGGCCGGCGGGCAGCCGGTCGAGCCATGCGCCTAGCTTCGCCGGCGGCGCGGCCAGATCGGCCAGGGCGGCGTCGAGAGCGGTCGTGGCCTGGCGGTAGCGCCATAGTTCGAGCGCGCCCGTGAGATAGCAGGCGCCGATCAGCACGGTGACGGCGAGCGCGAGCAGATTGGCGCCAGCGACATAGCCGCAGCCGATCCAGCAGACGGCGGCGAGACCTGCGAGGAATACAACGAGATCGATACGAAGTCGGGACATGAGGAGCTGAATTAGCGGGCGCGAAGGGCCGCGAGCAGCCCTTGCACCGGTTGGAACCGGATGTCGAGTTCGGCGAGCAGCGCGCTCTGCATTTCCTTGCGGAACGCGGCAAGCCATGCGCCGGGCGCGGCCGGCGCTTCATCGGCGCAGGCGCCGGCCCCGTCGGGCGTGGGTTGCGCCGCGCGGCGCAGGCGCTCGAAGTACGTCGCCAGCAGCGCGGGGACCGAGGCCAGCAGGCGCTGTTCGCGCGCGCCGAGCGAGCGTTCCATGATCGCGTCCACGGCCGCGAGGCGCGCGAGCGCCGGCGTGTGCGCCGCGAGCCGCGCCCGCAGACGCTTGCGCAACTGGCCGATTTCCGTCTCCATGGCCTGCTGGATCGACAGATAGTCCTGGCGGAACTCGGCAAAGTCGGCGGGCGGCGCCGCTTCGGCGTTCTCGCGTGCGCCGCGCCGCGCGTTGGCCGGGGCGCACGCGCGCGTGATCATCTTCGTGAGCGCGCTGCGCGCCGTCACGACGAGGGCCGCGTCCTCGCGGTCGAGCGCCTGCGCGGCGCCCGCGCGAGCCGGGTCCGGCGGGGCGCCCAGCGCGGTCGAGAGCGCGATCGCGTCGGTCCAGCCTAGCCACTGGCTCAGACGATCGGCGAGGGACGCCTGCGGTTCGGATACGTCGGCTTCGGCCAGACGAGCAAGCAGGCGAACGAGGGTCGGACCGCTCAGCGCCGCTTGCAGGGGGGCTTGAACCATACCTGCTGGAGACAAAAACCTGACAGTTTACACGCTGAGCCGTCTTCCGCCGAAGGTGTGTGGCCCGATGACGGAATAACGGTCATGATCGGAGCACCGGGCGAAGCCCGAGGCAGGGCTCCAATCGAAGCAATCGAAACGTCAAGCGGCGGGTTTGCCGGGCCTGCCGCGCATCGCCAGTTCGCGCGCGAACTCGCTGAACCAGGCGAGCGATTCGGGATTGGCCATCGTCCCGGGATTCGCGACCTTCTCTAGCGGCTGGCCCAGCAGCAGCTTCTTGATGGGCAGCTCCATCTTCTTGCCGGAGAGGGTGCGCGGCACCGCATCGATCTGGAACACGTCGTCGGGCACGTGCCGCGCCGAAAGCGCGACCTTGATGCGCTCGCGTATCGTGCCCTGCAGTTCGGACGTGAGCACGGCGCCCTCGCGCAGCACGACGAAGAGCGGCATGTACGACTCGCGGCCCAGGTACTCCAGATCCGCGACGAGGCTGTCGAGCACCTCGGGCAAGTCTTCCACCGCGCGATACAGCTCGCTCGTGCCCATGCGGATGCCGTGGCGGTTGATCGTCGCGTCGGAACGGCCGTAGATGATCGCGCCGCCGCGTTCCGTGATCCGCACCCAGTCGCCGTGGCGCCAGATGCCGGGCCAGACGTCGAAGTAGCTGTCGCGATAGCGCGTGTCCCCCGCGTCGTTCCAGAAGTAGAGCGGCATCGAAGGCATGGGCGCCGTGCAGACGAGCTCGCCCACTTCGTCGACGAGGGGCCGGCCCGCGTCGTCGAATGCCTCGACGCGGGCGCCCAGGCACCGGCACTGCATTTCGCCGAGCCATACGGGCAGCGTGGGCACGCCGGCCACGAAGCAGCCGGCAAAGTCGGTGCCGCCGGAAATCGCGGCGATCCATACGTCGCCGACATGGTCGAGGATCCAGCGATAGCCTTCTGCCGGGAGCGGCGAACCGGTCGAGCCGACCGCGCGCAGCGCAGATAATTCGGAGACCTGATGAGGTTCGACGCCCGCTTTCAGGCAGGCCTGGAAGAAGGCGGCGCCGGCGCCGAAGAAGTTGATCCGCGTGTCGCCGACGAAGCGCCACAGCGCGCCCATGTCGGGGTAGCCGGGGTTGCCGTCGTAGAGACACAGCGTGGCGCCCACGAGCAGGCCGGCCACCTGGCAGTTCCACATGATCCAGCCCGTGCTGGAGAACCAGTTGAAGCGGTCGCCGGGCCGCAGGTCGAGGTGCAGCGCGGCGATCTTGACCTGTTCGAGCACGATGCCGCCGTGCGAATGGACGATGGGCTTGGGCAGCCCCGTCGTGCCCGACGAGTAGACGATCCAGAGCGGATGGTCGAAGGGAACGGATTCGGGCGCGAGCGCTGCGTCGCCGGCAACGGCGTCCGCCCAGATGTGGCCTTGCGCGTCGTTGCCGCGCACGATCTCGGCCGCGTTGGCTCCGGGGGCAAGATAGGGCACGAGCACGACATGGCGCACGCACGGCAGTTCGGCCAACAACTCGCCTAACAGCGCACGGCGATCGTGCGGCTTGCCGCCGTAACGGTAGCCGTCGACGGCGATCAGCACAGTGGGTTCGATCTGGCGGAAGCGGTCGAGCACGGCGAGCCGCCCCATGTCGGGCGAGCAGACCGACCAGATCGCGCCGAGGCTCGCGGCGGCGAGAAATGCCACGATGGTATGCGGGATGTTCGGCATGAACGCGGCGACGCGATCGCCGCGCTTCACGCCCATCTGGCGCAGTGTGGCCGCGAGCGCGGCCACCTGACGCTCGAACTCGGTCCAGCCGAGTTCGCCGTGCTCGCCGGCCTCGTTGCGCCAGACGATGGCGTGGCGCGTGGGCGTGGCGTGGCGAAAGGCCTGCTCGACGTAATTGAGGGTGGCGCCCGGAAACCAGCGCGCGCCGGGCATCGAAGCATTTTCGAGCGGCTTGCCGCGCGGCGTTGCCGAGCGCAGGTCGGCCCAGTCCCAGAGCGCCGACCAGAAGCCGTCGAGATCGTCGACGGACCAGCGCCATAGCGCGTCGTAGCTGTCGAATGCAAGGCCGCGCTCGCGCGCGAGCCACTGCGTGAATTCGGTGACGCGCGCGCGGGCGACGGTATCGGGCGAGGGCACCCACGCGGGGGCGTCGGCGGCTTCGAGAGGCGGGGTCACGATGGCGGTTTTCCTCGGAGAACGAAGGGCGGCGGCCAGGCGCTGCCGCGTGTCCTCATTGGGTACCATTTTTTTCGCGCGCCGCGCTAGCCGGTGTAAACGCCGACCCCATGTCGAGGGAAAGCGCGCAGATGGTTGCATAGCTAACGATAAGCCGTTATGCTTCGAACATGTTCGACCAGTGTCTCTACTTCAACACGTCGGCGCTCGCGCGGCGTCTCGAGCGCGAATGGGCCGATGCCTTCGAGCGGTTCGATCTCACGCCGCCACAGGGCTTCATGCTGCGTGCGGTGATGGAGCGTCCGGGTTTGCTTCAGCGCGAGCTGGCCGACCTGCTTTCGATTGCACGGCCCACGGCCACGCGCGTGCTCGACGGGCTCGAAGCGCGCGGCTACGTGGAGCGTCATCGCACCGAAGGCGACGGGCGGGAAGTGGCCATCGTGCCGACCGCGCAGGCGCTCGCGATACGCGAGGCGCTCAATGGCGCGAGCGCGGCCGTCACGGGGCGCCTCAAGCGCACGCTGGGCGGCGAGGCGTTCGTGGATACCGTCACGCGGCTGCGCAGCGCACGCACGACGCTGGGCTGAGCGCGGCCGGACAGGCGGGTTCTTTTTTGAGGGACGCGGCGCAGGCATGTGCCGTTTTTGTCCTTCGCGCGTGGCGGGCTTCGGGGCTCCTGCGCGCAACAGCGCATCAAGGGTAACGGAGTTTCATCATGCGGCGCATCGGCGCTTTTTTCATCTCCACGTGGCTGGCAGCCGCCATTTTGTTTCTCGGTCGTCACTCGGTTCCCATGATCGCGCTGAGCGGCGTGGTGGTATTTGCAGGGCTGGATCTCTTCCGGCCGTGACTGACGATCTGCTTCCCGACCTCACGGACACGCCTGCGCTGCTGCGCGAAGCGGCGGAGCGCGCACGCGCCGGCGGCGACGAACTGGCCGCGCTCGCGCACCTGATCGCGGCCGAGGCGCTCGAATCGCACCGGGCAGGCGTTGCCGGCGAGGGCGCCCAGCGCATCGGCATGGTCGCGACCGGCTATTTCATGAAGGGCGACCATGCGCGCGCCAGGCGCTGGTACGAACTCGCGCTCGGTCTCGACGCCCGGCAGGCCGTGGCCTGGCAGAACCTCGCGGCGATCCATGCGAAGGCGGGCAACGACGGCCATGCCGAACGCTGTCGCGAGCGCGCGTACGCCTTGCAGCGCGTCTACGTGGAAGCGTCGGGGCAGCCGTCGCGCCGGGTGCTGTTGCTGTGCGCGGGCCGCTCCTCGGGCAACGTGCCGTTCGACCTGCTCGTGCCCACGCCGCACAACGGGCGCATCAAATACGCCATCGACTATGCGCCGCCCGCGGAGGACGCGGCCCTGCCGCCGTTCGATCTCGTGTTCAATGCGGTGGGCGATCCCGACATTGCGGAACCGCTCCGCGCACGTATCGCGCAGTTCGCGCAAACCTGTGCGCGGCCATTGCTCAATGTGCCGGAACGCGTTGCGGTTACGCGTCGCGACCGGCTGCCGGCGTTGCTGGATGGCTTGCAGGACGTGCAGACTGCGCCGTGCCTGCGCATCGATCCTGCCGATCCCATTCACGACAAAGTGCTCGACGAAGCACGGCAGCGCATAGCGGCGGCCGGCATGCGCCTGCCGTTGCTCGTGAGGCCCGTTGCGACGCATGGCGGCGAAGGGCTCGTGCGCTGCGACACCGAGGCCCAGCTCGAAGCCGCGCTCGCCGCGCAAGCGGGCTCGTTCTACGTCAGCGCGTTTCGCGACACGCGCGACGCCGACGGCTCGTGCCGCAAATATCGCGTCGCCTTCGTGGATCGCGTGCCGTATCCGTACCATCTCGCGATTTCGCCGCACTGGATGGTGCATTACTTTTCCGCGGGTATGGAGGGGGTGCGCGTGAAGCTCGAAGAAGAGGCGCGCTTTCTCGCCGACCCCGTTGCGGCGCTCGGCGAGCGCGGCGCGGCGGCGATCGCCGCCATCGGCCGGCGTCTCGATCTCGACTACGCGGGAGTGGATTTCACAATGCTGCCCGATGGCAGTGTCTTCGTGTTCGAGGCGAACGCGACCATGCTCGTGCATCGCGAGCGCCCCGACGGCGAACTCGCGCACAAGAACGCCTACGTGCAGCGGATCGCGGAGGCATTCGAAGCGATGATGCGCGCGCGCATGGCTACGAGGGTCTGAGGCGTTTCGACTGGCGCCGCACCGCGAAGCATGCGAGCGGCGCGGTTACGCCTCAGCGGCTCAGGCCTCTTCGGCCCACGACATCCCTTCGCGCGCCAGCAGCGCCGAAGACGCCGCCGGACCGAAAGTCCCCGCCGTATAGGTGCGCGGCCGGTCGCCCAGCTCTTCCCAGCCCAGAAGGATCGGCTCGACCCACGTCCACGCCGCTTCCAGTTCGTCGCGGCGCATGAAGTGCGTGAGGCGGCCGCGGATCACGTCGATCAGGAGGCGCTCGTAGGCCTCCGCGCGGCGCTCGGGAATGGCCTGCTGCAGATCCAGATTCAGGTTCACCGGCAGCATGTTCATGCCGCTGCCCGGCTCCTTCGCGAGCATCTGCAACTGGATCGACTCTTCGGGCTGAAGCTGGATCACGAGGCGGTTGCCGTAGTTGCGCGGGCCGCTCGGGAAGATCGAGAACGGCAGGTCCGCAAACTCGATGACGATCTCCGACTGACGCTTCTGCATGCGCTTGCCCGTGCGCAGGAAGAACGGCACGTTGGCCCAGCGCCAGTTGTTGATGTGGGCGCGCAGCGCGACGAACGTTTCCGCGCGGCTATTGGCCGGCACGTTGTCCTCTTCCATGTAGCCCTTCACGGGCTTGCCGTCCACGGCGCCCGCCGCGTACTGGCCGCGCACCGTGTCGCGCGCGATGTCGGCCAGCGTCATCGGGCGCAGCGAGCGCAGCACCTTGAGCTTCTCGTCGCGCACGGCGTCCGCGTCGAGAGAGACGGGCGGCTCCATGGCCACGATGCACAGCAGTTGCAGCAGGTGGTTCTGCACCATGTCGCGCAGCGCGCCCGTGTGGTCGTAGAAGCCCGCGCGGCTGCCCACGCCCACCGTCTCCGCCACCGTGATCTGCACGCTGCGGATATACGGCGCCTGCCACAGCGGCCCGAAGATCGGATTGCCGAAGCGCAGCACCATCAGGTTCTGCACCGTTTCCTTGCCCAGATAATGGTCGATGCGATAGATCTGCGGCTCGGCGAAATGACGGCCCACCGATTCGTTGATCTCCTGGGCCGAAGCGAGGTCGTGGCCCAGCGGCTTTTCCAGCACGACGCGCGAACGTTCGTCCACGAGACCCGCCGACGTGAGGTTGTCGCAGATCGTCGTGAAAAGCTCCGGCGAGGTCGAGAGATAAAACACGCGTATCGCCTCGGGGCGCGAGGCCGATTTGAGCCGGGCATAGTCTTCGGCCAGGTTGACGTCGATGATCACGTACTGGAACAGGCCGAGGAAGCGGTCCCACGCGGCGGCGTCGAAGGCCTTGGCGTCGATGAACGGACGCGACTGCTCGTTCATGAAGGCGCGGTACTGGTCGATGCTCCAGTCCTTGCGGCCCACCGCGATGATGCGGGTTTCGGCCGGCAGGTTGCGGTGCAGGTGCGCCATGTAGAGGGCGGGCAGCAGTTTGCGTGCAGCCAGATCGCCGCCGCCGCCGAAGATGATCATGTCGACGGGCTGGTCGGGCGCGGCTTGGGCAGTCTGATTCGTCATGGCAGGTCGCTGGTGGGCAAAGAGGATAAGGCGCCTCGCGGCGCTTATCGGGCGCGCGGGGCGCGCCGGTTGCGGAAAAAACCACGCCCGGCGTTCGGCCCGGCGCGGCGAAAAAGCTAATGGTGCATGGTTTCGCGTGACTTTGCACGCTGAAGATCGCCTCAGCCCGGCCCTGGCAAGCCGGGCACCGTCATGCCGAAGGTTTGTGCGAGCAGGATCGCGTTGAGCGCGAGCACGGCGGCCGCGCCGGCCACGGCGAGCCAGACCGTGAAGGTGCGGTTACGATGCGGCCCCATCACGGCGGCGCGGCTCGTGAGCCAGACGAGGGCGATCATGGGCACGGGCAGCGCGAGGCTCAGCACGACCTGGCTCATGACGAGCGCCTCTGTGGCGTTCACGCCGAGGCCGACCACGGCGAAGCTCGGCGCCATGGTCACGACGCGGCGCAGCCAGAGCGGAATCTGGAAGCCGACGAAGCCTTGCATGATCATCTGCCCCGCGAGCGTGCCGACGACCGAGCTCGAAATGCCCGAAGCGATCAGCGAAAGCAGGAAAATGCCGGCCGCGCCGATGCCGAGCAGCGGGGCGAGCGTGTGGTAGGCGCTCCCGATTTCGGCGACGTCCGGGTGGCCCGCATGGAAGGCGCCCGAGGCCATGATGACCATGGCCATGTTGATGAGGCCGGCGAGGGAGAGCGCGATCACCACCTCGACGTTGGAAAAGCGCACGAGGCGCGTGCGTTCGAGGTCGTTGCGCGGCGGCACGCGCGCCTGGGTGAGGCCCGAGTGCAGGAAGAGGGCGTGCGGCATGACGGTCGCGCCGATAATGCCCACCGCGATCGTCACGGCCTGCGCGTCGGGCAGGCGCGGCGTGGCGAGGTGGCGAAAGACGCTGGGCCAGGCGATGGGCGCGATGAAGAGCTCAAGCAGATAGCACAGCCCGATGATGCCGACGAGCCCGCCGATCACGAGCTCCAGCGGCCGGAAACCCGCGCGCTCGAACAGCAGCAGCACGTAGGTAACGATTGCCGTGACGACCATGCCCGCCATAAGCGGCAGATGAAACAGCAGCGACAGGCCGATCGCGCCGCCGAGGAATTCGGCAAGATCGGTCGCCATTGCCGCGATTTCGCTCACGCCCCACATCGCCCAGACGAGCGGCGCGGGCAGACGCTCGCGGCACAGTTCGGCGAGATTGCGCCCCGTGACGATGCCGAGCTTGGCGGAGAGCCCCTGGAACAGCATGGCCACCAGGTTCGCGAGCAGCACGACCCACAAGAGCGCGTAACCGTAGCGCGCGCCCGCCTGGATGTTGGTCGCGAAGTTGCCGGGATCCATGTACGCCACCGACACCACCACGGCCGGCCCCGCGAGCGGCAGCAGCAGTGCCGCGCCGCGGCGGCGCCCTTCGAGCGCCTCGCGCACGGCGGCGGCCGTGCTCTTCGTGAGGCCGTCGGGCAGGGGGTCTTCGCGGGTGCGATGGTCCATGCGCGCTCCTCGAAGTTGGGGGCAGAACGCCGGGCGCGGCGTTAACGCGCGTCGTCGGCGCGTCATCGGATTGCGGCGCTCGCGCGTTAAGGAGACAATCTTTCGCGCTTACGCGCCGGCGCATGTCGCTATCTCAGCACAAAGCGGTCCGGTGCGCCTCCATCAGCCTCTTTCTCTTACGAAATGCCTGAATTCCCGATCATTTCCTTTACGAAAGCCCGCCTCAAAGCTCACGGCGCGGCCGCACTGCTGATGGGCGGCCTCGCATGGGGCTCGCTCGCCCACGCCGACAGCAGTGCCAACGACAGAGTCATCGTGCTCGACTCCGGCGAAGCACAGCTTTCGCTCATCGACGAAGCAAGCCGCACCGTGGTCGGCACCGAGCCTACCGGCAAGGAACCGCATCACCTGATGATCACGCCCGACGGCAAGTCGCTGATCGTGGCCGATTCGGTCTCGAACGACCTGATGTTCCTCGACCCGCACACGGGCAAGGTCCAGCGCCGCGTGGAGGGTATCGAGGATCCGTACCAGCTTGGCTTCTCGCCCGACCACAAGTGGTTCGTGACGGCGGGCCTGCGCCTCGACCGCGTGGACATCTACAGCTACAACGGCCAGGACGTTACGCTCGTGAAGCGCATTCCGCTTGCGAAGACGCCGAGCCACATCACTTTCGCCTCGGACAACAAGACGGTGTTCGTCACGCTGCAGGACACCGGCGAAGTCGCGGCCATCGACTTGCCGACGCAGACCGTGCTCTGGAAGCTGCACGTCGGCGACACGCCCGCGGGCCTGTGGATGACGCCCGGCGACAAGTACCTGCTCGTCGGCATGACGGGCGAGGACGACGTGGCCGTGGTGGACTGGCACAACCGTACGCTCGTGAAGAAGATCCAGACCGGGCGCGGCGCGCACAACTTCCGCAATCTCGACGACGGCAAGCACGTGGCCGTGACGAATCGCGTGGAAAGCACGATCAGCATTCTCGATTACACGACGCTCACGAAGGTCGCCGACATCACGGGTCTGCGCCCCGGTCCCGACGACATGGAACTTTCTGCCGACAAACGGTATCTGTGGGTGACGTTCCGCTTCGCGAAGCACGTGGGGATCATCGACCTGACGACGCGCAAGCTGATCGACACGATCGCCGTGGGCCGTTCGCCGCATGGCATCTACTTCGCGAACCGCGCGCCGGTTTATTCGCCCAATCCGGACTGAGCGCGCAACCTCAAGGCACCGATTCGAGGGAACTGATGATAGACACCCTGATCTCGCAGCTCGACAACGGCATATCGTGGCTGCAGACCCTGGTTTATGTGGACGTGGTCCAGCCGATCTTCTACAAGGTCGGCCTGATGGGCTACGACGAGGACACCTACGATGCGCTCTACTGGGTGATCATCGGCGTGCTCGAAATCGTCGTGACCTATGCGCTGCTGCGCCCGCTGGAGGCGCTGCGTCCTATCGAGCCCTGGGCTGACCGCAAGGCGCTGCGTTCGGACATCTGGTACACGTGGATCGCCAAGCTCGGCATTCTGAATATCGCGTTCTTCTTCATGCTGCAGCCGCTGTTCAATCACTGGCAAAGCCTGATGGCGATCTACGACGTTCCGAACATCGACGTGGACAGCCTGTGGCCCGGCGTCACCGACAAGCCGATCGTGTCGTTCCTGATCTACTTCATCGTGCTCGACTTCGCGGGGTACTGGTATCACCGCTGGCAGCATCGCTTCGGCGTCTGGTGGGAACTGCATGCGGTCCATCACAGCCAGCAGCAGATGTCGCTGTGGTGCGACGACCGCAACCACTTCCTCGACGACATCATCAACGCGGCGTTTTTCGCGGCCATCTCGCTCTTCATCGGCGTGCAGCCGGTGCAGTACGTCGTGCTCGTCGCGGTGGGCAACTTCATGCAGAGCGTGCAGCACGTCAACGCGCGGCTGCCGTTCGGCTGGGGACTTGATCGCCTCCTCGTGAGCCCGGCCTTTCATCGCCGCCATCACGCGGTGGGCTACGGTCACGAAGGCACGCGCTACGGCTGCAACTTCGGCGTGGTGTTCCCGTGGTGGGACGTGCTGTTCCGCACGGCTTCGTGGAACAAGGAGCTCGAGCCTACCGGCATCCGCGACCAGTTGCCGGTGCCGCAAGGCCAGGGGCTCGACTACGGCGGCGGTGTGTGGGCCCAGCAGTGGAAGGGACTCGTGCGCATCGTGCAACGCCTGCGCAGCAAGCGCTATCCCATGGGGGCCGCCTCCTGAGGCCCGAGGTGCGGCCTTGATGCGATAATCCTGCCAGACCCCGCAAGGAGAGCATCTTGAGCCGCATCGACAATCCGCAGCACGACCAGGAAGTCGGCGTCGCCGACGCCACCGAAGACCCCACCCGCATCGACGACACGCGCATCGGCGCCGTGCGTCCGCTCATCTCGCCGGCGCTGCTGCTCGACGAGCTGCCGGTGCCGCCGCAGACCCAGACGCTCGTGGAGACGAGCCGCGCGCAGATCGCCGAGGTGCTCCGGCATCGCGACGACCGCCTCGTGATCGTCGTGGGGCCGTGCTCGATCCACGATCACGACCAGGCGCTCGACTACGCAAAGCGGCTCAAAGCAAAGGCCGATGCGCTGAAGGACGATCTGCTCGTGGTGATGCGCGTGTACTTCGAAAAGCCGCGCACAACGGTGGGCTGGAAGGGCTACATCAACGACCCGAGGCTCGACGGGAGCTTCCGCATCAACGAGGGCCTGCGCGCCGCGCGGCAACTGCTGCTCGACATCAATGCGCTCGGCCTCCCGACCGCTACCGAATTCCTCGACCTGCTGAGCCCGCAATACATCGCGGACCTCGTGGCCTGGGGCGCGATCGGCGCGCGCACGACCGAGAGCCAGAGCCACCGGCAGCTCGCCTCGGGCCTCTCGTGTCCGATCGGCTTCAAGAACGGCACCGACGGCGGCGTGCAGGTGGCCGCCGACGCCATCGTCGCCGCGCGCGCGAGCCACGCTTTCATGGGTATGACCAAGATGGGCATGGCCGCGATCTTCGAAACGCGCGGCAACGACGACTGCCATGTGATCCTGCGCGGCGGGAAGACGGGGCCGAACTATGACCGCGCTTCGGTGGCGGCGTGTTGCGAGGCCCTCGCGAAGGCGGGGCTGCGCGAGCAGGTGATGATCGATTGCTCGCATGCGAATTCGAACAAGGCGCATCAGCGCCAGATCGACGTTGCGCAGGACATTGCCTCGCAACTGGCCGATGGCGAGCCGCGCATCGTGGGCGTGATGATCGAAAGCCACCTCGAAGAGGGGCGCCAGGATCTCAAGCCCGGCGTGCCGCTCAAGCGCGGCGTGTCGATCACCGACGCCTGCATTAGCTGGGCGCAGACCGAGCCGGTGCTGGAGACGCTGGCCGGCGCGGTGCGCGCGCGGCGGCAGCGGCGCGGCTGATCGGGCGGGCGCCTGCTCGCTTGCCCGCTCGCTCGCGTCAGCCCGCCATGCCCTCGCGCAGCCGGAACGTGGCAACCGCTTCGCGTAGCGCTCCAGCCTGCTCGGCAAGCGCGTGAGCGGCCGCCGTGGCCTCTTCCACGAGCGCGGCGTTCTGCTGCGTGACTTCGTCCATCTGCGTGACCGCGATGCCTACCTGTTCGATGCCGGCCGTCTGCTCGCGCGAGGCCGTCGAAATCTCGCCGACGATGGCCGTCACGCGGTGCACCGAACCGACGATCTCGTCGATGATCTGACCCGCGCCCGCAACGAGCGACGAGCCCGCTTCCACGCGCTGCGTCGACTGGGCGATCAGGTCCTTGATTTCGCGCGCCGCGGAGGCGCTGCGTTGCGCGAGCGTGCGGACTTCGCCCGCCACCACCGCGAAGCCGCGGCCCTGTTCCCCCGCGCGCGCGGCTTCCACGGCGGCGTTCAGCGCGAGGATATTGGTTTGAAACGCAATGCCGTCGATCAGGCTGATGATTTCGCCTACCTTGCCCGAACTTTCGGCGATCGACCGCATGGTTTCGACCACTTCATGCATCACGGCGCCGCCGCGCGTGGCGGTCTGTGCCGCGGTGCCGGCCAGCTCGCTGGCATGCTGCGCGTTCTCGGCGTTCATGCGCACGATCGACGTGAGTTCTTCCATGCTCGCGGCCGTTTCTTCGAGCGACGCCGCCTGACCTTCGGTGCGCGCCGAGAGGTTCTGATTGCCGGCCGCGATCTGCGCGCTCGCGGAGGCGACGCCCATCGCGTTGCCGCGCACTTCGCTCACCACGTGCGCGAGGCTCGCCTGCATCTGCATGAGGGTGGCGAGCAGTTCGGCCGTTTCGTCGTCGCCGCTCGCGTGCAGATCCGTCGAGAGGTCGCCGGCCGCGACTTCATGCGCAAAGCGCACTGCACGGCCGAGCGGCCGCGTCACCGTCCGGCTGAAGGCGACGCCGCCCGCGAGAGCAAGCACGAACACGCCGATCATCAGCGCGGCGCTGATCTCCGTGGCGCGCTCGGCGTCGACGGCGGCTTGCGCCGCCACCTGTGCGTTGTCGGCGGCGATTTTTTGCGCCGCGCGGTCTAGCAGATCGGCAGGCGCGCGGTCCACGCCCGCCACCTGTGCGTCGCCGGCAGTCGGATCGAAGCCCGCGGCCTTGAATGCTTCGAAACCTTTGCGATAGCCCTGGCCCATGGCCGCGTGGGCTTGCGCGAACTGCTCGACGAGGTCGCGGGTCTCGCCGGCGGGAAGCGTTTGTTCGAGCTTCGCGGCCAGATCGTCGACGGTTTTCTCGCGTGTCTGGAACGCGCTCCAGTAGCGGTCGAGCTTCTGCGGATCCTTGCCGCGCAGGAGCGTGTCTTTCCATTCCTGCACCTGCAGCTTGAACGCGACGAGCGTGGCCGACGCCATGCGCTCGTTCGCGGCGCTATCCTGCACGGTGGTGCGATAGGTGTCGATGGCTTCGTTGAGCATGTGGATGCCGTAAAGCGCGCCCGCCGACATCAACGTGAGTGCGGCACCGAAGGCGAGAGGGATCTTGCGACTGAGCTTCATTGGGGGCAGATACTGGAGAGAATGAGGGCGAACGCCGATAGCTATATCGGCGTTCGCGCGGAATTCTGAAGGGTCCTTTCGCACTCGTTCGTAGACCAGAACAAGTCTGAGGAATAGGGGCGTGCATGGCTTGCATGCAACGCGCGAAGGACGGCGATCATGAATGTAGTGCCGAAACGAGTCGCGCTTGTGTCACACAGCCGGGTTCGCGGGTGGCGGCGCTCGCGGCTTCGCGTTACGTGGTGTTACACACGGCGCCTCTGGTAATCTGCCGTAAGCTGTCACATCAGGGTCACGGTCTTCGCGGCGCGTGGCTCTGCTATGTTGACCTGTTCAAGTCACGTTGCCGCGCGTTGCCATCATGTCTGTCGATCGCTTGTTTGAACTGGCCTCTTCGCATCATCGCGAGGGACGTCTCGATCTCGCCGAGGGCCATTACCGCGAAGTCCTTGCCGGCGACCCCGATCATTGGGCGGCCTGCTACGGCCTCGCCCAGCTCCTGATCCGGCTCGACCGTTTCAACGAAGCCATCGCGTGTCTCACGCCGCTCCTGAACCGCGAAGGCGACACGGCCGCGGTCTGTCGTCAGTTGGGTCTGGCCGAGGCCTGCGCGGGACGCCGGCTGCGCTCGCTCCGGCACTTCGAGCGCGCGCTCGAATACGCGCCGGACGACGCCACGACGGCCCACCTCGTCGCCAACCTGCAGCAGGCTCTGGGAATGGACGAGGCCGCGGAGGCAAGCTACCGCCGCGCGTTGAAACTCAGGCCGCTGATCCTCATCCCCGCCGCCGTCGCTCCGCCGGATTTTCGTGCGCTATTCGTCTTCGCGCCCGGCGCCGGCAATACGCCAATCGAATATCTGGTGGCGAACGCGCGCTTCGAAAGCAACGTCATCACGGTGCTGGCGGACATGGACTACGATTACGACCGTTTGCGCGGCTACGCGGACGTGGTCGTCAATCTCGTTTCCGATGTCGACCGCGGTCTGGCGTCGCTCGGACCGGCGGAGGCTTTCATTGCGGCGATCGGAAGTCCGGTCGTCAATCCGCCTCGACTGATCGCAGAGACGAGCCGCGAGTCGGTGGCGCGGCGTCTCGAACACGTGCCGGGCTGCCGGGTTCCGCAGACGCGCCTCTATCCGGCGGCGGCGTTGCAGGCGCTGGCCGCGCGGGGCGGCGAGGCCCTGTCGTTTCCGTTGCTCGTGAGGCCGGCGGGCTCGCACGGCGGCGAGGCATTCGAGAAGGTCGAGGATCTCGCGCAGTTGCAGGCGTTTCTGGCGAAACATGTCGCCGGGAACTACTACCTCACGCCGTTCGTGAACTACCGGTCCGCCGACGGCTATTTCCGCAAATATCGTTTCGTTTTCGTCGACGACGAGATTCTGCCGTACCACCTCGCCATCGACGACAAATGGAAAGTGCACCACGTCACGACGGGCATGGTGGACAGCGCGTGGATGCAGGCCGAGGAACAGGCGTTCCTCGACGATCCGTGGCGTGTTTTCGGCACGGCGCAGCGCGAGGCCTTGCAGGCCATACGCAATGCCATTGGCCTCGACTACTTCGGCATCGACTGCTCGCTAGGGCGGGACGGTGCGATCGTGGTGTTCGAGGTGAATGCGAGCATGCTGGTTCACGGCAACAACCAGCAGTTTCCGTACAAGACGGAAGCGGTGGAGCGGATCAAACGCGCATTTCATGCCATGCTCGCGAGGCGTGTGGCAGCGTGCCAGGTCCAGCGCGAGCGCCAGTAACGCCTCCCCATATTCATGCCGCAGCCAGGGGCCAGGTCTTGCGTGTCCTCAAGATGACACGGTGCTAGCGCGACTGGGCGGCAACCGGCGCGGCCGCGGTCCGCACCGGGCCGCCTTGCGCTGGCGTATCGTGGCCGGTGCCTTTCACATGCGCGATCCAGGCAACGGCGGCGAGCGTCAGCACCGTGGCGACCCAGCCGTTGTATCCATAGCCCGTGATCGTGCCGTTCGGCCCGTTCGCGAGCAGCAGGCCGCCGGCCCATGCGCCGATGCCCATCCCGAGCGCCTGCACCGCACTGTTGGCGCTGAGGAAGGCGCCGCGCCGCGCCGGCTCGGGGATCGTCGTGAGCAGAGCTTGCATCGGGATCATACGTCCCGACATCGCGACCATGAAAAACGCGAAGAACGCGACAAGGCCGACGAACGGCAGCACGGGTAGATGCGTAATGAACAGCACCGGCGCGAGCGAGACGAGGGCCATGATGCGGAAAATCTGGCGCTTGCCGTAGCGATCCGCGAGCCGTCCTACCACACGGGACGTCAAGAAAGTCGCCGCGCCGCCCGCCATGTAGAGCCACGAGAGCTGCTGCGGCGCGATGCCGTGATTCGCGACGAGCATGGGCGAGATGAACGGAATCACGAACATGTGGCCGACCATCATCGTGAAGGTCAGCGCAAACGCCTTGAGGTGGCGCGGCAGCGTGAGCAGGCTCCAGAGCTGCGGCAGGATGCGCGAGAGCGGGGTGCGCTCGCCAAGGTGCGCCGTGAGCGGCGGCACGATGCGCGCGCCGGCGAACCAGATGCCTGCCGAAAGCACTACCAGCAGCAGGAACGGGGCGCTCCAGCCGAAGTGCGCGCCCAGCAGCACGCCGGCGGGTACGCCGGCAATCGCCGCAATCGAGAACGCCGTCATGATGACGCCCGTGGCGGCGCCGCGGCGTGCCACCGGAATGACGTCGCTCACGATTGCCATCACGATCGAGCCCAGCACGCCGCCCGTGAGGCCGGCAAATGCGCGCGCCGCGAGCAGCAGATGGAAGTTGCCGGCCAGTGCGCAGGCGAGATTCGACGCGGCGAAGAGCGCGTACGCCACCTGCAGCAAACGGCGCCGGTCGAAGCGGTCGATGTAGGTCGCCGCGAAGAGACCCGAAAGCCCCGAGCACAGCGAATAGGCCGATACGGCCGTCGCGAACTGCGCCGGCGTGATGGCGAACGCATGCATGATTTGCGGGCCGAGCGGCATCATCACCATGAAGTCCATGATGACGGTGAACTGGGTCAGCGCGAGCAGCCAGAGCAGCGTGCGTTCGCGCAGGGGATTGAGCGTGGTTGTCATTGGATTCGTTTTGCTCTGAAAGAAGACCGCGCGGCATGTGAGCCGCGCAGCATGGATTAGTCGTCGATCGTCTCGTGGGTCGCTGGCGCGCCGCGCCGCCAGTAAGCCGACGCGCGAATGCGCTTCTTGTCCACGCCGCGATCGTTCACGAGATGCGTGCGTACGGCGCGGATCGCAGCCGCCTCGCCGGCTGCCCAGACGTAGCCGGTGCCCGGCGGCAGCCAGACCTGGTCCACGGCCTCGAGCAGCGGATTATCCGACGTCGACTCGTCGCGGTAGCACCAGATGGCATAGAGATCGGTCTCGGTCGGCAGCCCGATGCGGGCGGCCCGGTTCTCGACCTCCACGACCACCGCGACGCGCGCGCCCGCGGGCAGTTCGGCGAGACGCCGCTGGATAGCCGGCAACGCGGTTTCGTCGCCGATCAGCAGATGCCAGTCGAAGCCGGTCGGGATCACCATCGATCCGCGCGGTCCGCCGACGCCGAGGTATTGCCCCGGCTGCGCGTTGGCCGCCCACGCCGTGGCGGGGCCGGCTTCGTGGAGGGCGAACTCGAGGTCGAGCTCGCCCGCCTCGGCGTCGAAACGGCGCGGCGTGTAATCGCGCATGGCAGCGCGGGTTTCGCCTTCGGGAAACACCGGGCCGTCGGGGCCGAGCGTCGGCAGGACGGGTATTTCCGCGCCTGCGGGCGGGAAAAACACCTTCACGTGATCGTCGAACGAGGCCGAGACGAAATCGCCGAGATCGCCCGTGAGCGTGACGCGCACGAGCGCGGGCGAGAGCGGTACGACGCGCGCGACGCGCAGCAGCCGGAACTTCAGCGGATGACGCACGCGGACAACTTCGAGGGTTGAGGGGTTCTGCATGAAAGACTCTCCGATGAAGACGGGCTGGCGGGATTGACGCGGCGGATCAGGCGCCGGCCGGTTCGTGGTTGCCGCTGTCGCCGTTTTCGCCGCCGTTTTCGATTTCCCGGGTGGCGCGCACGAGGATCGCAGCAATGCGGCGCTGCTCCTCGGGCGAGGCGTCCGCGCGGCGCACCAGGGCGTGCTTGAGGGCATGGCGTGCTTCGATCAGTTCGCGCACCCAGCCGCCTTCGGTTTCGTCGGCCGGCTCCTGGCCTGCGAACGCGCGGCGCATCACGTCCATCTTGCGGCCGAAGTGCGTGAGCTTGGCGAGGATGAGCTCGGCACGCTCACGGTTGGCGTCGAGGTAAGTACGGCCTTCGGGCGACAATGAGTACTGCTTGCGATTGCCTTCGAGCGTGACGTTCACATAGCCGAGTTCTTCCAGATACGTGAGGGCCGGGTAGACCATGCCGGGGCTGGGGCTATAGAAGCCGTTCGAGCGCGCGTCGAGCGCCTTGATGAGTTCGTAGCCGTGGCTTGGACGCTCGGCGAGCAACACGAGCAACATGAGCTGCAGGTCTTCGGACGTGAACTTGCGGCCGCGGCCGAAACCGTCGCCGTCTCCGAAGCCGCCGAAACCGCCGCCGAAGGGACCGCCGAAGCGGTCACCCCAGCCACCGGGGCCTTCGCCGTGCTGGCGATGGCGGCCCATGGCATGCCAGAAGGCGTGAATGGGGGAGATGTGACGCGAAAAATCGTGGCCGCGACGGCCGAAATGGTGGTGGTGACGCATGGTGCCTCCTTCTCAGGTGTCTTAAAACATGTCTTAAGATATATATCGTAAGAGCGTTTGTCAAAGAGAATTTCTGAGGTATGAGGGCACACTAAAGTCTGCGGGAAGGCAGAAATCGTCGTTCAGAGACAAAAAAGTCTGCGGGAATGCCGAATTTCGGCGTGCAGCGCACAATTCCCGCCCCGTTCCTGGTTATTAAAAGAAGGATTGGATAGTGCGGATGAGCGTCGCAATGACGTGCGTTCGCGCGCTGTTTCTGTGAGGCGCGGTAAGTTTGCGTTATCGGGCCTCTCATGGGGCCACTTCAATCCGGTCGCGCGGTGCATCGAGCACCGCCACAACCCGGGCGGCACGGCGGGTCCTGTCCGCGGACGACCGCCTCTGGATCGACCGGATTGGTTCGTTTTTCGCTACCCGGTTCGAACCTGAGACCGCCGCAACAGTCGCCAACCCGCTATGCCGGCACCCGTGCGCACAAGCTTGACGTAGCCGGGGTTGCTCGTTTCTCCAGTCGTCAGGCGGTCGCGGCTCTTTTCTCGACAGCAGCATTCGCGACAGATGCAATGCGATGGCTGGCAAGCTCCGAGAAGATCAGGGCCAGTACGACGACGGAGCTGGCGAGGTAGCCGAGATTGTGGCTGCCGATCACCGGAATGGCACCCGCACCAACCACGCTAGCGATCGAGACGCCCACATAGGTGGCCGAGGTGTTCAGGCCGACCAGAACCGGGGCCATGGGCGGATTAAGCGAAACGAGGCGGAACTGCTGCGGCACGAGCAAGCCCCAGGCACACGCACCCCACACAGCGATGGCGATGGAAGCGCTCCACAGGTGCGTGCTGGACAACGGCATCGTAACAATCACTGTCCCGACGATGATGAGCATCGCGACAACAACCTTGCGTGAACCGATCCTGTCGAGAATGCGGCCAGTGAGCAGATTGGTGAGCGTTCCTGCGAGCCCCCAGAACACGAGCAACATCCCGAGCAGCGTTGCGTTGCCGCCGGTGGCGCGATCGAACACAACCGAGAAGTAGTTGTAGATGACGAAGGTGCCGATTTGCGCCAGCACTGTCGTTGCGAGCGTCAGACCGACACGGGCGTCCGTGAGCGGAGAGAGGCGCTTGCGCAATGAGATGGCCGGCGGGAGCGGAACTTCGGGCAGGAGGGTCCAGATGCCGATGAAGCCAATTGCACCCAGGCCGGCGACGAACGCCAGCGTCCAGCGCCAATCGACCAGGCCGCCGATGACCGCACCAATCGGAGTCCCTAGAGCGGTCGCCGTGGACAGGCCCGCGACGACGATGGAAAGCGCGAAACCTCGGCGCTCCGGCGGTACCAGTAACGTGCTCGTGCCGCTCGCGGTTGGCGAGAACATGGCAGCGCCGAGGCCGGCCAGTGCACGGGTGGCAAGCGCGATCGCGAGGCTGGGTGCCACGACTGTCCCGAGATTGGCCACCACGAAGATTCCCATCCCGGCGAGCAGCAGGCGTTTGCGGGCGATGCCGGCCGCAAGCGCAGCGATGGTCGGTGCGAGCAACGCAAATGTAAGCGCGTACACGGTAATCATTTGCCCGACAGCGCCTATGCCCACGTGAAATGAGCGAGCGAGCTGAGGCAGGATGCCACCGAAGACGAAGCTATCCGTCCCCAACGCAAACATGCCGAGGGCAAGGGTTAAAAGACGTCGATCCATGGCGATTTCCCTGAAAAGGTGGTCTGTCAAAAGTTTCGTGATGCAACTATAGAAAGACGTCGGGAGATGCGCTATGGACGGAAACTGGCGAATACTTCATCGAAAACTGAGAAAGTTGCATGATAAAACTTATGGTACAAATTGGCCATGTCGAAGAAGTAAGGTGAAGTAGGGATCTGTCCGGTTTCAGCTACGACGGGTGGATTCGACCTTGGCTTGATGTGATGTTCAATCGAAGAGGTGGCGGGTGTATCGCAAGGAAAGCGCACTGGCGAATTGCTCAATCGCTCGAGCACTGGAGCAGGTAGGGGATGGGTGGACGTTGTTGATCGTCCGCGAATGTACGCACGGTACGAAGCGCTTTGATGAGTTTCACAAGCAGCTAGGCATTGCGCGGAACATCCTGACCATGCGTCTGGAACGCCTGACCGAACGCGGGATACTCGAACGCTATCCGCTCGAAGAGCGGGCGAATACACAGGGATATCGTTTGACCACGAAGGGCGAGGAGCTTTATCCCGTCCTTGTCTCGCTCATGCAATGGGGAGACCGTTGGGCGTCGCTGGAAGGCAAGGCGCCCGTTGTTCTGGTCAGCGCCATGAGCGGGCAGTCAGTTGAGCGAATCCAGGTCCGTGAAATCAACGGAACTCCATTGTCGTTCAAGGAGATTCGTTTTGAGCCGGGCCCTGGCGTGACCGCTGCGACACAGCTTGTGATCGAAACCCGCAACGCCAGGATCCTCGAAGTGGAATCGAAATGAAATGCACTGACCATGCGTTCACGACGCTCGTTACGGATGCAAGGCATCAAACAAGCCATCAGTCGTAACGGATGACGTATAGGCAAAAGTAGGAGCGGTAGCTGTAGGCGAAATCGCAATCTTTCCAGGAGAAGTGAAATTATGAAACTGCTTTATGTAAAAGGATCGCCCCGTGGTGATCGCTCGCGCAGTGCTCAAGTCGCGGCGGCCTTTATCGAGACTTATCGCGCCAGGCATCCGAACGCAGAGATCGAGGAGTTGGACCTGTGGCAGGCTTCACTGCCTGAGTTCGACGGCGATCGTGCTGCTGCGAAGATGAGCTTCTTCGGCGACCCCGAGATGAATGGCGCACAGCAAAGTGCCTGGGACGAGATTGCCAGGATCACCAATCATTTTGCTAGCGCGGACGATTTCCTGTTCACGGTGCCGATGTGGAATAGCGGCATTCCGTATCGCCTGAAGCTCTATATCGACATTATCACCCAGCCGGGATTGCTGTTCGGGTTTGATCCGGCTACGGGCTACAGCGGGTTGCTCAAAAACAAGCGTGCGACGGCCATTTACACGAGCGGTGTTTATGGACCCGGGGCCGCGAAGGGCTTTGGCAGTGACTTCCACTCAGCCTATTTCGATGACTGGCTTCAGTTCATCGGGATCGACGACATTGCCAGTGTTCGCTACCAGCCGAACATCCTGACCGCCGACGCGGCGGCCGGACTGGCAAGTGCTCAGGAGGCGGCGAAAGAGGCTGCACGGCGCTGAGCCCCGGGGGAGTCAAAGCGGGCGTGCATCGACCGAGTCAGGTTGGCGGTGCATGTCCGTCGCGTCGTTGTATGAGTACCTGTGCCCGTGAGTATGCCCGTGCTCACGGGATTGCCAGAGCCATGCTTCCGGTACAACGGTTAGGGAGTTGTATGATGAAACTGTCACTCAGCGGCGAGACTCAGCCGGGCACTGTCTGGGTGGCAGTTCGCAGTCGTTGGAATACGGCTATTGCATCGTTGAACGGCCCAGGGGGGCGACGCCTGCAGGTCGCTCTAGACGGTGTCGTCTTTCGCAAGATCCAGCAAGGCCTGGAGCGTTCGCTTATAGGGTCCGGTATTGCCGCTTGCTGCCTGAATAATCAAGGCGCCCTGGAGGCGCGCCACCCAGTCCTCCGCAAAATGTCGCGCACGCGATGCCGACAGGCCACTGTCGGCCGCCAACTTCTCGATTGCCTCGATCCAATGCGTGAACGCATCCTGCAAGCCGCGCCGAGCTTCGGGGCCGATTGCAGAAGTGGTCATCTGTCCGAGAACGCAGGAAGCCCGGCCCCCGGCATACATATGGTCAAGCGCCGCCACTATCTTGCGGACGCGAGGCTTCAGAGGACTGGGGCTACACGCTGCATCGAGCAGCTCGCGATCAATCAGGATTTTCGCTCGATCGAGTACCGCCTCGGCCATCTGCTCTTTGCCATCCGGGAAATGATGGTAGAGGCTGGATTTCCCCAACCCGGTTGCTCGCGACAGATCCGAAATCGAGGTGCCGTCAAAACCTTGGTCGCGAAACACCGTGAACAATCGGTCAACGATTTCGTCCTTCGACGTGGGGATAGCCGGCATGCTGAATTTCCAGGAAAACCGATCATTCGGTACAGGTCAATAGACTACGGCATTGGATCTGGTAAATCAATACTTGACTAATACAGATTTCGTTTGTACTGTACCGATCGTTCGGTTCAATTTGGGCAGGCCGAGCATTCTTTCTACTCAGGAGATTTCAGCATGTCGACGTTTTCCAGCTATCGCACGGTTTCTGTTGCTGACCCGCGTTCAGGTTCGGCCCTCAATCTTTTTTATCGCGAGGCGGGTCCGCAGGATGCGCCCGCGGTCCTGCTCCTGCATGGCTTTCCGACCTCGAGTCATCAATATCGCGGTTTGATCGGCCGGCTGGCGGACAAGTACCGTGTAATCGCACCGGATCTCCCTGGTTTCGGTTTTTCCGATGCGCCAGAGGCGGCCCAGTTTGGTTACACGTTTGATCACCTGGCGGAGGTAATCGAGCAATTCACTCAGACTATCGGTTTGAGCCGGTATGCGCTCTACGTGTTCGACTACGGCGCCCCGGTGGGCTTTCGTCTGGCGGTGTCACAACCGGGACGGGTTACCGCGTTGATTACCCAGAACGGTAACGCGTACGAAGAGGGTCTGAGTGAAGGATGGAACCCGATCCGGGCATACTGGCAGGAACCCACTGAGGAAAATCGCAACAATTTGCGGGCCTTTCTGAAGGCGGAAACAACGCAGTTCCAGTACACGCATGGCGAGAAGGATGTCGCATTGATTGCGCCGGAAAGCTACACGCTCGATCAGCATTTTCTCGAACGGACTGGCAACGACGATATCCAGCTCGATCTGTTCGGTGACTACAAGAGCAACGTGGTGGCTTATCCGCGCTTCCACGAATATTTCCGTACCCATCGTCCGCCGACGCTAGCGGTGTGGGGGAAGAACGATCCATTCTTCGTCCCCCCCGGCGCCGAAGCATTTCGTCGCGACATTCCGGATGCGGAAATCCACTTTGTCGACGCTGGCCACTTCCCGCTCGAGACGCACCTTGACGAGATCGCGGGCATTATCCGCGCGTTCCTTGCAAGGACGTTGGACAAGGCACAGGGGCGAGCGCTTTTCGGCGAGTTGAACGAGGCCGCAGTGCCGGAGCAGGCACAACCGCTTCTTGATGCGATGCGCGGCGTGTTCGGCTTTGTGCCGAACCTCGGCTATGCGCTTGCGGCTGAGCCGTCGGCGCTCGGCGCCTATCTTGCGACGCTCCAGGCGCTCCAGGCGACATCCTTGAGCCCGGTTGCCCAGCAGGTCGCGCTGGTCGCCGCGAGTCATGCCAATGCCGCCGAGTACGGTATCGCAGTCCACGCAACGCTTGCCGGCAAGCTGGGCGCACCGGCGGACGTCGTCGAAGCTCTGCGAGTGGGCGGGCCGCTCGCAGACGCTCAACTCGAAGCCGTGCGCAGGTTCGCGACCGCCGTTGCGTCGAAACGGACTCAGGTCTCGGATAGCGATGTTAATGCACTGACTGCTGAAGGCTTCGATCGCCGGGCCGTGGTAGCGATTGTGCTGGCCGTGGCGAGCAAGACCTTCGCCAATACGCTCGCCCATCTCGCACGACCCGAGATCGACTCGGCGTTTCTGCCCGCATCCGGCTCCGCTGCCTGAAGCAGGCCAGGTTTTGCGCATGCGCGACCCGGTCGTCACTGGCGATGCAATTGCGATGCGATTGACGCGCAGTTGCAGGCGAATTGAGCAGGCGACCGGTCGCGAGCGCAATATGCCGAGATGTCAAAGAGGGTAGCGACCGGTCTGCTCCGGAGACGATGTCTCACGACGCTTGTGTCATTTGATCGTTTTGCGTTTGAGGGAGGGAATCATCGCAAGCATAGCGAGGCTGATTGCCAGAAGCAGGAGCCACGAATCGGAGAACTCCCCGCGCCAGTCACGCAGAAAGCCGAAACTGAGCGGCCCAAGCGCTGCGATCATGTAGCCGATGCACAGGACAAACATCGTCCATGCGTGGCCGTCGCTGGCTTTGGCGGCGTTGTCGAGCGGCAGCATCATCCCCATCGCGAAGCATACGCCCTGGCCGAATGCAATTGCGACAACGAACAGAGTTGGCCACGTAGAGGGGAGGAATGCCAGTCCGAGGAAACCCACAGCCGAGATAATTGTTCCCAAAAGGAGCCAGAGGCGGCGGTCTCCGGACTTCCCGGCAAATCCTCCTGCTGCAAAGCTGCCGGCTGCGAGAAAAAGCGTGAATACGCTGAGCATCAACCCACCGGGGATGTCGCTCATATGCTCTTCATTATTCCAGGGCGCAAGCCATGCAAGGCATGCGTACGCAACAAACTGACTCAATCCGAAAAAGACTGCAAGCAGCCAGGCGCGGCCTTCGTGCCACGGCAGTGCGATCTCTGCCCGAGCTTTTTGATCGGCGGGATGGGCAGTTTGACGACGCATATGGCGCGCGAGATAGCTCCAACTGGCGAGTGCGGTTACGGCAATAACGCACCACATGCCTGCGCCATATCGCCAGTTCTTGAAGAGCGCGGCAATATAGCCGGTGCCGACGGCTGCGATTGTCGCGCCGATGCTGAGTCCACCGGCATAGATGCCCATGAACAGCGACGCCTGATCAGCGAAGTGTTCCTTGATCCAACCACCGATCAGCGCACCGGCAACTGCGATGCCGATACCGACCAGCGCGGTCCAGAACAGCAGCACGGGTGCGGAAGTCGCAAGCGCACGAAAAAAAATGGCAAGACCAAGAAGTAGCAATGACAGCGCGATGGTGCGCTCAATGCCCAGCCTGCGGCTGAGGGCCGGCACGCACAGGACGAATAGCCCCATGCATACATCAGGAATGGACGTCAACAACGCGGCTTCGGAGTAGGTCAGTCTGAAGTGTTGCCGTATCGACAGGAGAATGGGACCGATCGATACGATCCCCGGTCGAAGTGCCAGCGATACGATGAGCAGCAGCACAATCGGGGCGAGCAGGGAGGTGGCTGGTCTTTCGTCGGTTCGCGTGCGGGTATTCATTGGGAAACCTGTCCGTCAAGATGGGATGATGTTGCGAGATGTTATTTTTTTCGAGCACGGAGCGAAATGACGATGCGTGACAAGATTCGTCGCGGAAGTGACAAGTCCCAGCGGGAAGAGAAAAGCCTTGATCCCGGCGCTTATCAATCCGTGCCGCGCGTCATAACCGGAATGGCTCGTAATGAAGCGACGGGCGGCTACATTCCCGCGCACAGTCATCCGCGCGGACAGTTGCTTTATGCAACCTCCGGGTTGATGCGGGCGGCTACAGAAAACGGCATATGGCTGTTGCCTCCACAAAGGGGCTTATGGATTCCGGCGCATGTCGTCCACGACCAGTTGATGCTGAGTCCCACGTTGATCCGGACCGTGTACATCGAACCGGCCGTCTCCCGGCGCTTCGGCAACACATGCCGGACGCTGGAAATCCGTCCTTTGTTGCGGGAGCTGATTCTTGCCCTGCTCGCCGAACCTGTCGAATATGCACTGACCGATAGAAACCTTCATATCGTCGACCTGATTCTGAGCGAACTAGATATCGCTCCTTCTCTGGCCGTCCATATTCCGTGGCCGCGTGACCGCAGGCTGTTATCGATCTGTGAGTCCATCCTCGATGCGCCGCATACGCCCATGACTATCGATTACTGGTCCGAGCGCGTGGGCGCAAGCGCGCGCACACTGATACGGCTTTTCATCCGGGAGACGGGCCTGACGTTCCGGCAGTGGGTTCAGCAGGTACGCCTCGCCGAGGCACTCAGCCGGCTTGCGCATGGCGACCCGGTATTCCAGATAGCCGAAGAACTGGGATATGCCAGCCCGAGTGCGTTCAGCGCCATGTTTCGTCAGGTCATGGGGCAGGCGCCCACCGATTATCTGCAGGAGCGGCCGTGATGTGCCGCCGTCGGATCAGGTGCCTTGCGCCGGAAAGTCAACGGCGAAGATCTCGCCAAGATAAGCGAGAACGGCCTTGATACGTGGCACGCGGTGCAAATACTGATTGGTGCTGATCCACACGTCACGATGCACGTGAATATCTTGCTGAAGCACACCAACGAGTCCGAAGCGCTCCGCCCGCGCAAATGCCGGCAACATGACGATGCCAGCGCCCGCTGCGGCAGCGAACATCTGGGCAAGCATACTGCTGGAATAGAAGTTGATTTCAGGATGATCAATTGTCTCATCGAGCCAGCGCACGGCATCGAGCTGGATGAGGTCGTCGATATAGCCCACGAACATGTGTTTGTGCAGTTCATCGGGCGAACGAGGCGTGCCATGACGCTCCAGATATTCGGCACTGGCATATAGATGAAGCGGAAAGCGCCCGATGCGGCGCGTTTCCACATTAGCGCCGCGGGGCTCGAAAAAGCCGAGGAAGATGTCCGCTTCGCGTTGAGAGATTCGCACGTCATGCGACGAAGTGATGAGTTCGATGACGATACCAGGATGCGTCTGCCGGAAACGGGTTAGCTGTTCGCTCAGATAAAGCGAGGCGATGCCTTCCATTGTGGCGATGCGGACGTGACCGGCGAGGCCGGGCGCACCGTTCTCCAGCGTGTCGGCCAGGGTGAGCAGACTGGCCTCGACCGCTTCGACATGCACCAGCATCTCGCGTCCTTGTGCATTGAGGCGGCAACCTTGCCGATCCCGCTCGAACACAGGTGTCTCCAGCGCGAACTCCAGTGCCGAGATGCGTCGGCCGACGGTGGCGTGATCCATTCCGAGACTGCGCCCGGCACGCGATAAATTGCCGTGGCGCGCAACCGCGAGAAATACCCGGAGGTCGTCCCAGATCAGCTTGTTGATGTTCATGGGTGTTTCCCGTGTCTTTGGTCAGCCTCTATCTTCGCTGTGCATATTTGCACACGCTAGTGATTGTTTTCTGATTTTGGGTTTGCCAGGCGATCTTTAAACTGCCTTCACCTTCGCGTCAGCATGCTGCAGCGCGGCCAATCCCGTTCACCTGGAGAAATTGCATGCCGAACTCCGATATTGACTGGCAGGCTGTCCTGGCCAGTCAGCGCTTCCAGAAGCTCGCTCGCCGCCGTCGAAATATCGTTCTCACGCTGGGAATATTGGCTGCTGTTTACTACTTCGCGATTCCCGTTCTGATCGCCGGAGCACCTGGCTGGTTTCGCATCCGTATCACAGACGGTCTCAATCTCGGCACACTGTTCGCCATCTCGCAATATCCATTCGGTGGCCTGATCGCGTGGGTGTTTCTGAGGCGTACCGCTTCGCTCGATCACGAAGCGCAACTATTCACACAGGACAGGCAGCAGGCTTCGCCGGTGGGGGAGATAGCGTGATCCAGCATCGCGGGTTGACCTTCCTTGTTTTTGCGCTAGTGATTGCTTCAACACTCCTCATCACCTATTACGCCTCGCGGCGAAATCGCACAGCCGGTGACTTCTATACTGCCGGCGGTGCGATCAGTCCTGCGCGGAACGGTCTTGCCATCGCTGGCGACTATCTCTCGGCCGCCGCTTTCCTTGGGGCTTCGGGGCTGATCGCGCTTTACGGTTTCGACGGCATTATCTATCTGGTCGGATTCTTCGCAGCCTTTATTCCCGTACTGCTATTCATCGCGGAACCCTGCCGCAATCTTGGACGCTACACGATCGGCGACGTGCTCGTGATGCGTAACGGTTTCCGATCGACGAAAGCCGTGTCGGCACTATCGAGCGTCGTCGTCGCGCTGGCGTACATGATTCCGCAGGTGGTCGGCGGCGCCGTGATTGTGCGGGCGCTGGTTGGCATCGACTATACCGTGTCCGTGCTCGGCGTAGGCGTCCTCATGCTGATCTACGTGGCCTGCGGCGGCATGCGCGCAACAACCTGGGTTCAGGTGATCAAGGCTATCTTGTTGATCGGCGCTTCATTCATCCTGGTCGTGCTTGCCTGGATGCCGTTTGGCTTCAGGGCGCCGGCGTTCATGCAGGCGATCGTGGACAGTCCGCTCATACAAGCGCATGTCGCCAGCTTTTCCGCTGCTGCCGGGCTCTCCGGGCAAGCTCTCGGCTGGCGCTTCATGGAGCCGGGCCTGTATCTGGATAAGCCGCTCGAACTCTTTTCGCTCGGTCTTGCCCTTGTGCTGGGCACGGCTGCGATGCCGCATATCATGATGCGGTTTTTCACCGTCAAAGATGCAAAGGCGGCGCGTCATTCGGTGTTGTGGGCCATGCTCAGCATCGGCGCCTGCCATCTGTTCATCGTGGTCATCGGTCTTGCCGCCGCGTGGTATGTCGGCGCGCCGCGCATCGTTGCGTTCGATAAAGGCGGCAACCTCGCTGCGCCGTTGTTGGCGCAGGCGCTGGCGGGGGGAGCCACCAGCGTGGGCGGCGACCTGATGCTCGCATTTGTTGCGGCAGTTGCCTTCGCGACCATTGTTGCCGTGGTTGCCGGGCTCACGCTTGCCGCTGCGTCGTCACTGGCCCACGACGTCTATGTTGGTGCGTGGCGCAACGGCGAGGCAAGCGAGCGGCAGCAGGTCACAGCAGCTCGCATCGCAACGCTGTTCGTCGGCGTGGTGGCCATTGCCGTGAGCATTCTCGAGCGCGGGCAGAACGTGGCCCAGTTGGTTGGATTGGGTTATGCGGTTGCGGCATCGGCAAATTTGCCGGCGCTCGTGCTCACCTTGTACTGGAAACGTTGCACGACACAAGGCGTGATCGTCGGTATTGTCGGCGGCACGATCGTTGCCGTGGCGCTCGTGCTGATTTCTCCGAATATGAACTATCCGGCTCTCGTGCGCGAAGGTGCGCAACAGCGTGCCGAAGCCATCGCGCTGCATCTTTCCTCCGTGCACGACGTCGCGCAGCGCGATACGTTGCTTGTGGAGCAGGCGGCCGCGGAGGCGACAGCGCGCGGTATCGCGCCCGACGCGACGAGTTTTGTCGGCCTGCGCAAACCGTTGATCGGATTGCGTAATCCAGGCGTCATCTCGATCCCTGTCGGCTTTTTGCTCGTTATCCTGGTCTCATTGATCACCCGCGATCCGCTCGCTGCGTCGCGGTGGGCAGAGCTCGTGGTCCGTCGAGAGACGGCGTGGCAAGCCGTGCCCGCCACTGATCACTAGATTGAATTTGCATAAAAGGAAATTCTTATGTCTCAGCTTCCTCTCGTCAAAGTGGCAGCCGCGCACGCCGCGCCGGTTTTTCTCAATCGCCGCGAAACGGTCGCCAAGGCCATCGATCTGATCCGCGAAGCCAGTCAGAACGGCGCGCAGCTCATTGCCTTCCCGGAGTCGTTCATACCGGCATTTCCGGTGTGGGCTGCCCTGTGGGCTCCAATCGACAATCATGACCTGTTCGAACGCTTCACCGAAGAGAGCCTCTATGCCGATGGCCCTGAAATCGAGCAAATTGCGGCCGAAGCTGCCCGCAACGGCATCTACGTCTCGCTCGGCTTCAGCGAGCGATCACATGCGAGTGTTGGTTGCCTCTGGAATTCGACTGTGCTCATCGATGCTCAGGGCGTGGTTATCAATCATCATCGCAAGCTCGTCCCGACCTTCTATGAGAAGCTTCTTTGGGCCTCAGGCGATGGTGCCGGACTGCAGGTTGCCGACACGCCCATTGGCCGCATTGGGGGTTTGATCTGCGGAGAGAACACGAATCCATTGGCGCGTTATTCGCTAATGGCGCAGGGCGAGCAGATCCATATTTCGAGCTGGCCGGCGCTCTGGCCGACGCGGCGTCCGGTGACCGGTCGCAACTTCGATAATGTTGCGGCGAATCGGTTGCGCGCGGGAGCGCACTCGTTCGAAGCAAAGGCATTTGGCATTATCTGCGCTGGATACATGGACGCGCAGATGCGGGACTTTTTGATCGCACGGAACCCCGAAGCGGCTGCCGTGCTCGACGGGTCGTCCCGTGCGGCAACGATGTTCGTCGATCCAACCGGTTCACCCGTGGGTGATCTGCTGTGCGAGAAAGAGGGGATCGCTTATGCCGAATTCGATTTGAATCGCTGTATCGAGCCGAAGCAGTTTCACGACGTGGTCGGCTACTACAATCGCTTCGACATTTTTGCTCTGAGTGTCGACCGCGCGCGTCAAGAGCCGGTCACCTGGCGAGAACGGAAAATGGCGCAAGCGAGCCCCGAGGTCGAGGTGGAGGACGCAGGTTGAATTTGCTGGAGGCGGGGGCTTCTGGGTTGCAAACGTCGCCCGTCAATCGATACCACACCACGTCTTCGGTGTCGGGGAGATCGCGCTGATACGCCTCAGTGGTTACCGAAACGAATGAATTATCGTGGCGACCTCTTATCACCAGCGTGGTCCGATGGGACGCGCCACTATCATGACGTCGTCTGCATCGTCCGTGAAGCCTCAAAATTTGAGTGGCATATTCTCAAGATATGAGAAATTGAATCCTGTAACTGGACTCAGCCCGAGGCGAGTTCCAAAGGCCTCAAATGGGCCGCTCATGAGGGGAAACATCCACTAGAATCGAACATAGTCTTCTCAGAATACGGACAAGTGACGTGGACCGACTTGAAGCTATGGCAATGCTGATCGCGGCTGTCGACAAAGGCAGTTTGTCGGCTGCCGCGCGCGATCTGAACGTGCCAGTACCTACGCTCACGCGTAAGGTCAGCGACCTGGAGGAGCAGCTCGGGACAAAATTGCTCACACGGACGACGCGCAAATTGACGTTGACCGACACGGGTCTTGCCTACGTGACGGCTGCACGCCGAATTCTCGACCTCGTCGAGGAGCAGGAGCGTGAAGCCGCAGGGGAATTCACGGCGCCGCGCGGTGACCTGGTCGTCGCCTCTTCCAATCTTTTCGGGCGCATGCACGTCCTGCCTTTGATTACCGATTTCATTGCGTTGTTTCCCGAAATCAATGTGAAGCTGGTGCAGTCCGACCGGAACGTTGATCTGGTCGACGACCGCGTTGATCTGGCGGTGCGTCTAGGCAAACTGCCTGACAGCGGCATGATTGCGACGCGAGTGGGATCGTTTCGCGTGGTAGTTTGCGCAAGCCCCGCCTTTCTTGCGGGACACGGCGTACCGCAACATCCGTCCGAGCTGCTCGACATGCCGTGTGTGATGTTCAATGGTCCGATGCTTTCGCCTGAATGGAGTTTCAAGGTGCCGGCAACTGGCGAACGCCTGGTTGTTCCCGTCGCGCCGCGTCTTCAGGTATCAACGCCGGATTCTGCAGTCGATGCTGCAACGCGCGGTGTCGGGTTCACACAGCTACTGCATTACCACGTCGCCGATGAGATCGACGAAGGCAGGTTGCAGATTGTCTTGCCGGATTTCGAAGTCGAGCGAGTGCCGATTCATCTCGTTCACGTTTCGCGTAACCTGATGCCACTCAAACTGCGGCGCTTTATCGATTTCGTTGCGCCGCGTTTGCGAGAGTCGCTAGCCCGCTTTCAGTGAGCTTCCCATCGTGGACAACGTGGCCGGTTTGCGCCGCGCGTCGTCATTAGCGGTCGAGCCTTGGCGGCCGGTTGGCCATCGACGCCGCGCGGCTCAACCTGCGCGCTTAACGCCCTGCGGCGGCGCCACCATCTACCGCGAGAATAACACCGGTAGTAAAGTCAGCGTCCGTGAGATATCGAACTGCATCGACAATCTCCTTCACCTGGCCAAGTCGCCCAAACGGATTCAGAGTCGAGAGGAAGGCATGCTTTTCCGGGCTGTGGAGCGGGGTATCGACTACGCCGGGTGCTACCGCATTGACCTTGATGTTGTGCCTGGCAAGCTCGGTCGCAAGCGAACGGGTCGCCTGATTGAGGCCACCCTTCACCAGTGCCGGTAACGTGGCAGGCACGTTTGCATTGGGTTGAATGCCCACCACAGCCGTGATGTTGACGATATGTCCGCCGCCCTTTTCGGTCATATGCGCGGCCGCGATCTGAGTCGGATAGAAAAAACCGCGCAGGTTGGTGTCGATCAGCGTGTCGAAGTCGTCAGCCGTGTAGTGCGTGATCGGCTTCGCGATAAAGATGCCGGCGTTGTTGACGAGAATATCGACTTTCCCGAATCGGTCGATCGCGGCATCGAACAGGCGTCGCGACGTGTCGGCGACTGCGATGTCGCCTTCCACGCCGATATAATTTGCGGGATTGCCGAGCTTGACTGCCGCCGCTTCCAGTCGCTCGCGTGAGCGTCCATTGCCGACGACATTGAAGCCAGACGTCAGGTATGACTGAGCGAGTGCGAAGCCAATGCCGCTCGAGGCTCCGGTGATGATGACGGTGCGAGACATGATGAACTCCTGAAAATAAAAAGAAGGATTGTTGGCTTGACTGGCTGGCCAAACCGGCGGATCACGATGATGCTTCGCCGCGCTTGTCCGGGATATCTCTCTCAATCGATTCGAGCCTGGTGAGCACATTCATCATCACATTGATCGCCAGCGCCGCGACGATTGCGACGATCTCCGTATCCGTGAATCCCGATGCGCGGATCTGGTCGATATCGGCGTCGGCAATATGTCCTCGGTATCGAATCACCTGATCTGCGAAAGTGATGGCGGCCGACGCGCGTATGTCGAGTCCGGCTCGTTCGACGTTTCTCGTTCCCACCCAGGCAAGCGCCGCAGCACCGGCGGATGTAGCCGTGGCGTGATCGATGTGCTCGAGTGTTGCAATGTTGAGCGAATTCGAGAGTGCCTTGCGCATCGCGGCGTAACTATCGAGGACAGACTCACCCTGTGCGACTGCGTCGCGCGAACTCGTTGGCGTGTCCTTGCCGGTCCGTGTACGCTTTGCCCGGGCACGCGAGGATTTGAGCGGATCTCCGCGTACAGATGTGATCAACTGACGCATAGCGGTTGTCCTCCATGAGATGGTTCGCATGTCAATGCGAAAGACCGTATTAGCTACGCCGTACCGCACCATACGGAGCGACCGACACGGTGCGCGAATTCAAATCCGGTCAGGATCGACATCGTCATTCACGTTCTCGGCAAGAATCATCTCGTCCCAGTTCACTGGCCGCTGACTGGTCCCCCCTTTGGGCCGAAATACCGTATCTCCGCGTCGGATACTTTGGCCTGTTAATGAACAGAGTCCGTTGCGTGATGCCACGCCTTTTTGCCAGGTTTGATAGCCGTAGCGGCCTGCAGTGGATGTTTGCCATGACACGACAATCAGTCTGGACGTCAAAACATCAACCACACTGACTTTGCGCTCGACGAATTTGGACACGGGAACGCGTTGGCAAACGCGCAACGCTGCGTTCGTGGGATTGCTGCGGGAGCCTGCCCTCAAACCTGAGCAATGCACGACATCGGATAGGCTACGTTGTGCAGTTTCGCGCATATGAAATCTCCCGATCTGTTTGATGGCAATCGTTCAGATAGCGTCACGACATCTCTAGTCGATACGACCGCACGCGCGACCAAGCCGGGAAGAACGAGGTCGGAACAGTCGTTTGTCCATTGGCAATTGTGCCGATCACCGGGTTTGTGGTGAATCCATCAAATCCGAGAGACATATCTTCAAAAAGTGACGAAGTGGAGTCACCTCGTATGCGGGACAATGCAGCTATCGAGTTCCTCACAACATTCCACGCGGTCCATCGATCTCTTTTGGCGCTATCCAAAGCTGCGGAAGAAAAAGTCGACGAGACCGTATCGGATACGCTTGCATTTCTCGGGCGAGTACAGAATGATCACTGATGCGTGATTTCTTCGACTATGGGGCTTTCCATTTGAAAATAAGTTGCATAATAAAACTTATGAGGCGGTCAATGTTGAAAAGGAAACGATCTGCACTGGCAGGCTTTCTGGCGCTCGGCATCGCGACGGGAAGTGTCGGTGTGCATGCACAGGTCTCCGAGAGTGGCTATACGCTCCCGATGAACCTTGCTCTGCAGGGTGCGCTTGAAGCGGTGCGAACCTGCGCAGCGTCTGGATACGATGTGACGGCGACTGTCGTCGACGTGGCGGGGACGCCGCAGGTGGTACTGCGCGGCGATCACGCTACTATCCACACGAAAGACTCGGCTTTCCGAAAGGCTTATACGATCGTCACGATGGGGCCGATCTTCCATATCGACACAACGAGCCAGTTTCTCGCATTGCTGTCCAAATATCCTGCTCTCGCCGGCCAAGGACTTGCATCGACGCCGAATGTCGTTGCTCTCCCCGGCGGGGCGGCCATAAAGTTTCATGACGAAATCGTTGGCGGAATTGGTGTTGGCGGCTCGCCGGGGGGTGACAAGGACGAAGTTTGTGCGAAAGCAGGTGCCGCCAAAGTGGAGAGCTTGATCCTGCATTGATTCAGGGGTGCAGGAACAGCGGGTAGATTGATGTCGTACAACCCTTTGGGTGCGCGTGGCGCCATCCTGGGGCAACCGTTTTGCGTTGTCGGGAAAATACCGATCTGATAGCTGAACAGCAGCTCTCAGTACGTGCTGTCCGGATGTAAGAACACTCGCTACCGGATGACGACATCCAGTGCGTTGTTGATGACGATAGTCAGAAGGAGCAAGAAAATGGCAGTGGAATCACGGACACGCGGTGTCGATCATGTTGGCCTGACAGTGCGCAATCTGGCCGATACCCGGGACTTCTTTATCGACTGTCTCGGCTGGGAACAGGTCGGGGAGAAGCCGGAGTATCCGGCGATTTTCGTCTCCGACGGTTATGCCCGGTTGACACTCTGGGAGGTAAAGAATCTGGAGCATGTAGTGGCATTCGATCGCAAGTCGAACATCGGCCTGCATCATCTTGCTATCAAGGTCGAGAGCCCGGATGCTCTCGACGATATCTTCCACCGTGTTTCGAACTGGCCCGGCGTGCAAGTCGAATTTATGCCGGAGCCGCTGGGAAAAGGACCGAAGACGCATACGATGATCTACGAGCCGGGCGGCATTCGCATTGAATTCAATTACGCACCGGGCGTCTGATGGATAGCGCTGGCACAAGGATAAGGTACTGGACTCGCAGTTTGGGATGAAATCGGATCTCGTTCATCCGTTCATTTCTTTGCACCGCGTTCCTGAGAGGCGAGGAAAGCGATCAGGCTAGCTGCGCAAAGGAAGATGGCGGCGGTGTACTCGGCGGCACGGACGCCGGACAACGTCACAGGGTCACCGAGTAATGCTCCGAGCACGGCTACGCCGATAACGCCACCAGCCTGGCGCGCACTGTTCAAAATACCGGAGGCGAGGCCGCCCTGACTACGCGCTACGGAATCCAGGACTGCAAGGCCCATGGCAGGCGTTGTTACGCCGGCGCCTAACCCGATGATGATAAGCGGCAGGATCGAAGCTTGGGGTACCAGAAGGCGTTCGGGCACAGCGAGTAGCAGCACGCCGAACCCGGCTGCGAGATGTCCCCAAATGAGCGGCTTAAATGGACTGTACTTGCGCAGGATTCTTGTACCAATGCGTGTCCCACCGGCAAGCGCAAGAGTCATCGGCAAAAAGAGCAGCCCGGCAGACATCGGCGTCAAATCGAAGAGACGTTGAAATTTGAGGCTAAGAACGAAGATGAGACCGTAAATGGCTACGTTATGCAGCGATCCCGCGAGAGAAACTGGACCGAGCGTGCGAATCGTCAAGAGTTGCAATGGCAGCATCGGGCTCTTTTGCCGGCCCTCTACGATGAGGAAGGTGCCAGCGAATACCACGCACGCTACACCTGAAGCGACCAGACCCGCGCCGTGCGAAGCAGGGCGGCCGGAGCTGATGAGCGCATAGGTGGCGCTAGCCAGAGTAGCGACGCCGAGCAATTGACCGAGCGGGTCGAGCGAGCGCGTGACGTGGTGCGCGGCTTTGGGCACATGACCATGCGTCATCCAGAGCGCGAGCAGGCCCACAGGCAGATTGACGAGAAAGATGCTGCGCCAGCCGAGCGTCTGCACGAGGACTCCTCCGAGCACAGGACCGACCGCAATGCCCACCGCGCCTGCGCTCGCCCACGCGCCGATCGCCTTCGATCGCTGCGTCGCGTCCAGAAAGGTGTGATTGATGGCAGCGAGCGAGTTCGGCAGCAGCAATGCGGCACCGACGCCCTGCAAAATACGTGCAAACTGCAGGGAGGTCATCGTAGGTGCGACGCCACAGAGGCCGGAAGCAATAGTGAAGACGAGCAACCCCGTCATAAAGATACCTTTCACGCCAAGTCTGTCGCCGATCGCACCGGAGCCGAGGAGGAGGCTGGCGAAAATCATCGCGTAGCCGTCCACAAGCCACTGGAGCGACGCCACATTCGAATGAAAGTCCGTACCGATTCGTGCGAGCGCGAGATTCACGATCGAGGTGTCCAGCACGATCATGAAGAATGCAGCGCTGGTAGCCAGAACTGGAACCCAGTAAGCGAGGAAATTTGACTGAGATGATGTCCGATTATCGATGGTGTTCATGAGTTGCGTATCACGCTTTTGGGCTTGATGTGGACAGTAGTGGCGGCCGCGACGTTGCTTTGCGTTCTGGGGTCGAGTCGAACCTGGTGATCCGCACCCTCCCGGTCGCGTTGTCTCGCGATAGATATTGCCTTCTCCGCTCCCATTTTTTAATTCACTAAATTCGAGTTACTTTTTCTCGAAAACTGGATAGACATCTTGGACCGTCTGGAAGCAATGAGCATGCTGCTCGCGGCGGCGGAGAAAGGCAGTCTTTCTGCCGCTGCCCGAGGACTCAACATTCCCATACCGACGCTCACACGCAAAGTTAGCGAGCTGGAGGCCCAATTGGGTACCAAGCTTCTGCTGCGCACGACGCGCAAGCTGACACTAACCGATGCGGGTAATGCCTACGCGGTCGCTGCGCGGCAGATACTGGAACTTGTCGAAGAGCAGGAGAGAGATGTAGCGGGCGAATTCACGGTACCGCGCGGGGAACTCGTGGTTGCAACGCCTGTATTGTTTGGTCGTGTGCACGTGCTACCGAAAATCGTCGATTTCCTCGCGCTATTTCCGGATATTAACGTGACGGTACTACAGTCGGATCGCAACATCGATCTGGTCGATTCACGTGTAGACGTCGCTGTTCGCATCGGGCGGCTGCCGGACAGTAATCTGATCGCCACCAGACTCTGTGCTTTTCGCGTCGTGGTATGCGGGAGCCCGGCGTTACTGGCCGGGCAAGGCGTGCCACGCCAGCCTGGCGATTTGACCTCCATGCCGACGGTCGTATTCACTGGTCCGATGCTATCTCCAACATGGCGTTTCAGATCGCCGGATTCCCATGAGTCGATGTCGGTGACCGTCAAACCACGGCTTCAGGTGTCGACACCCGATACGGCCGCGGAAGCGGCCATCCGTGGGATCGGCGTGACTCAATTGCTTCACTGTCACGTAGCCGAAGCCGTCGAGTCAGGCAAATTGAGCCTGCTCCTGGAAGAGTACGAAGTCGAGCCGGTACCGGTACATCTTGTGCACGTTTCACGTAATTTGATGCCATTGAAGCTGCGGCGTTTTATCGACTTCGTGGCGCCTCAATTGCGCGAGTCGCTGGCGAGGTTCGGCTCTTAGAAACGGTTTCAAAAAGAGTTCGTAGGGGCTGTTAACCCGTAACGCAACCTGTTAACCTCGATTGTTGTGACAACAGGATCGAGGAGATGGGCAAACCAATCATCGACGACGAACTGTGGGCACTGATCGAGCCACTGCTACCACCAGCGAAGCCACGCCGCTTCAAGTATCCGGGTCGCAAGCCGGTACCGGATCGGGCTGCGCTGACCGGCATCTTGTTTGTGCTGAAGACCGGCATCCGCTGGCGAGATCTGCCAGCGGAGATGGGATGCGGCTCCGGCGTCAGTTGCTGGCGCAGGCTGCGCGATTGGCAGCAAGCCGGCGTGTGGGATCGACTGCACGCACTGCTGCTGGCGAAACTGCGAGCGGCCGGGAAGATCGACTTCTCCCGCGTCGTCGTCGACTCATCGTCGATTCGCGCGGTTGGGGCGGGCGAAAAACTGGCCCGAACCCCACCGATCGAGCACGACCTGGTTCCAAACACCACATCGCCACCGACGCTAACGGCACGCCGATCGCGGCAATCCTGACCGGCGCCAATCGTCACGACGTTACCCAGCTGATCCCGTTGATCGAGGCCATCGTGCCGATTAGCGGGGTGCGCGGCAGGCCGCTGAGTCGTCCTGGCCGTGTCTACGCCGATCGTGGTTACGATCATGACAAGTACCGGCGCCTCCTGCACGTGCGCAACATCCCCACCCGCATCGCACGGCGCGGTCACCCGCACGGTAGCGGCCTTGGAAAAGTTCGTTGGGTCGTCGAACGTACCCATGCCTGGTTGCATAACTTCCGCCGTTTGCGTATTCGCTTCGAACGCCGTGCGGACATTCACGACGCGTTCCTCAAACTCGGTTGTTGCCTGATCTGCTGGAACACTCTTCAGCGAACTCAACAGCCTTTATGAAACCGTCTCTTAGGGGTGACCTGGTTGAAGGGTGCAGCAAGCTTCCCGGCTAACTGCGATTGAGAGAGGAAAGCGAATTTTGGCGTGGCTAAGCCGGTTATACGCGAACGTCGTCATTGGATCGGCCGAAAGCTTGCCTGCTCGGATTGCGAGAAGATGAAATTCATTTTCAGCAGATTCAACTTCGGGACGAATTTCGCCATTATGACCCTACCCGTTGAATGAACAGGAAGCTATCGTGTCCCGCCTCGCTGTCCCCGATCGCGACGATGTCCCCGAAGGGTCGCGGAAAATTCTGGATGCAGTCCATGACTGGCTCGGGGTAGTGCCGAACGCATTCCGGCTTATGGGTAGCAACCCCGCTGTTCTTCGAGGCTACAGCGTCATGAATCAGGTACTCATGGATACGCTTGATACCAAGACGCTCGCGCGCATTGCACTTGCAGTCGCACAGCTTTATAGCTGCGATTACCTCGTCTCCGAGCAGCGTTATCTGGCACTGAATGTGGCACGCATGCCTCCTGAGGAAATCGAACTCAGCAGAATCGGGCAAGCGAGCAGTGCAAGGACCAAGGCAGTGCTCGCCTTTGCCTTGAAAGTTGCCGGCGAACGGGGACAAATTAGCGCAGACGATGTTGAAGCGATACGCAACGCAGGTCTCAGCCACGCTGAGATTCTGGCCGTTGTCGGTGCTGTGAGTCTGAACGTGATGACAAGCTTGCTCTGTCAGGTATCAAAAGTGGAGATTGATTTCCCTGTCCTTCGTTGCAGCGAATGGATCTGATACCGCAGGGACAGGGTGAATGTCCGTAAGAACGGTTAGAGATTGACGTTTCGTCGGCTATATCTTTCTGCGGATGGACGGAGGGTGGTGCCGCTGTATATCGACGCGGCGTTGTTCAACAGGCTATTCGCAGTCGGACGATCTGACGAAGGCGGTAATTGGCGTGAGGGACCGCGCCTCGGGGCATTAGTCGTGCCCTAACACACGCGAATTGCGACTGGCGATTACGAGCTTGGTCGCAGAGGTCGCGCCGGGTCCAGGCTCGAATCGGACATCCTGAAATGACAGCGGACGACCACCCTTTTCCCGCACTTCCAGGCGTTCCACCGGGCGCCCAGTTTTTTCGGACACCATTTGTATGGGTGGCTTGCCAGCTTTGGCTAACCATCGATCACCCCATTGCATCAGCGACACAACAACGGGATAGAGGTCTTCGCCCTTCTTCGTGAGCCGATATCCGTCCGTGTTGGCTCGCTCTTCCAGGGGATAGCGCTCGATGATGCCCAGGATGATCAGGCGTTCCAAACGAGTGGCCAGTATGTTTCGCGCGATGCCCAACTCGCGCTGAAACTCATCAAATCGTCGCGAACCTTGTGTGCACTCGCGCACAATAAGTAGCGACCACCATTCCCCGACCTGTTCGAGTGCCCGTGCAATCGAACAATTCATGCCCGTAAATTCCTTCCTGCGCATCGCAACACCTCAAGGTCCGGCCCGGTGCCAGTCCGGACCCATCTGAACGCTGGAGAAAGTCTAGCACCATACAGTTGCTTTTTGCAACTTATAGGGATACAGGCGAGCAGACGGAGAGCGCGAGCCGGACAACGGCTGCTGCGGGCGAAGAGCTAATCGCATAGCACGCTTTGCCGACGGCAAATCGTTGGTTCGCTGAAGATCCAGCTATTCGATTTCCGAGTAAGACTAAATCGGCTTTGATGGATTAATTTTCACGACGATTAGCTGCATGATGCGCTGCGGGTGATGGCGAATGTCTCCCGAGGGTCATTGGAGGCAAGAACATCACTGCATATTGCTGAGGCAATGCCAGAGGATCAGAGCGGCGCAGCAGTATGGCATTTGTCGGTGGCAAGCCAGGCCACGGAACAGGTGCATCTACACTTTACTGGAGTTGGGTTATGTGGATTGTTCGGGTCGCGCTCAAGAGACCCTACACGTTCATCGTTCTGGCTTTGCTGCTCGCCGTTGTTGGACCGCTTGCAGTGCTCAGAATGCCGACAGATATTTTTCCGAATATCAACATTCCCGTCGTCAGTGTCATATGGAACTACAATGGGCTCCCTCCGCAGGAGATGAGCGACCGAATCACGGGCGGGTTCGAGCGTCTGACGCTCGTGACGGTGAACAACATCGACCACATCGAGTCTCAATCGCTCAACGGCGTGGCCGTCATCAAGTATTACTTTCATCCGGGCACTAACGTCTCTATTGCCACCAGCCAGATGACGGCTGGCGCTCAATGGTGGCTGAAGCAGTTGCCGCCCGGCACGACGCCACCGCTGATCGTGAATTACAACGCGTCGAGCGTGCCGATCATCCAGCTTGCACTTTCCAGCAAGAGTATTCCCGAGCAAGGTCTGTACGATCTCGCCAACAACTTCGTTCGCACGCAGCTAGCCGGTGTTGCGGGGGCGTCGATTCCCTTTCCCTATGGTGGACGTCTGCGTCAGGTTCAGGTCGATCTCGACCAAAATCTTCTGCAGGCACGTGGGATCTCGGCGAATGATGTCGTGAATGCTCTCGGGGAACAAAACCTCATCATCCCGGCGGGAACGGAGAAGGTGGGGGACTTCGAATACAACGTCAGGCTCAATGGCAGTCCGGCGGAAGTTCAGGCGCTCAACGATCTGCCTGTCAAGGTCGTGAACGGAACGATCATCTACATGCACGATGTCGCCCACGTGCGCGATGGCTCGGCGCCGCAAACCAACATTGTGCGTGTCGATGGTCAGCATGCGACGCTTATGACGATCCAGAAGACGGGAACAGCGTCCACGCTGGATATTATTGATCAGATCAAGCAGCTATTGCCTCAGGTGCGCGACGCGTCGCCTCCGGCGCTGGATATTCATCCTATCGGCGATCAATCGGTCTTCGTCAGGTCGGCAATTGACGGGGTAGTGCGAGAAGGTCTCATCGCTGCGGCGTTGACGGCGCTGATGATCTTGCTCTTTCTGGGTAGCTGGCGCTCCACGCTCATCATCGCCATCTCGATTCCATTGTCTGTTCTCTGCTCGCTGGTCGGACTTTCGATGTTGGGCGAGACGATCAATATCATGACGTTGGGCGGTCTTGCGCTTGCCGTCGGTATTCTTGTCGACGATGCTACGGTCGCAATCGAAAACATCAACGCACATCTTGAACTAGGTGAAGAAGTAGAAGCCGCGATTCTTGCGGGTGCACAGGAAATCGCGGTCCCGGCGTTTGTCGCGACGCTTTGTATCTGCATCGTATTCGTGCCGATGTTTTTCCTGAATGGTGTGGCACGCTATCTGTTCGTTCCATTGGCAGAAGCGATCTGTTTTGCGATGCTGGCGTCCTATCTCATCTCGCGCACGCTGGTTCCGACGCTGGCCAAATATTGGCTGCGCATGCACAACCCGCACGATGATAAAAAAGAAACGCCACGCAATCCTCTCTCCAGGATACAGACCGCATTCCAGCGTGGCTTCGAAGCGCTGCGAAAGCGCTACAGCAATGTGCTCGCCGCCGCGATTGCCTATCGAAAGCGCTTCATCGTAATGTTTCTTGGGTGCATTGCTTTATCGTTCGCGCTGGTGCCTTGGCTCGGCAGCAACTTCTTCCCCGCGGTGGATAGTGGCCAAATCAAGCTGCATCTGCGGGGGCACGCCGGGTTGCGCGTCGAGGAGACTGCACGGCTGACCGACGAAGTTGAAGCCGCTGTGCGGCAGGTCATTCCCCAAAGCCAGATATCGAGTCTCGTCGACAACGTCGGTTTGCCAGTTAGCGGTATTAATCTTTCGTATAGCAATTCCGCGCCGGCCAGTGCGGCCGATGCGGACATTCTCATCACACTGAAACCGGACCACCGGCCGACTGCGGACTACGTCCGTAGCCTGCGCGCAATCCTGCCAGACGCGTTCCCGGGGGTTACGTTCTCTTTCCTGCCGGCGGACATTGTCACGCAGATCCTGAACTTTGGCGTGCCTGCACCCATCGATATCCAGATAAGTGGCTTCAACGTGGGCGCCAACAATGCTTTTGCCCAGAAACTTCTTGAGCAGGTACGGCATGTGACGGGTATTGCAGATGTACGCATCCAGCAGGACTTTGACTATCCCGAGTTCGATGTGAAGGTTGATCGTAGTCGCGGACAGGAAGTCGGTCTTTCACAACGTGAAGTCGCGAACGATCTGCTGTTCACGCTAACTGGCAGTTTCCAAACGAATCCGACTTTTTGGCTCGATCCGAAGAATGGGGTTTCGTATCCGATTGTGGTGCAAACGCCGCAGCCGCAGCTCGATTCGCTCGATGCCTTGCGCAACGTAACGCTTACAAGCGCCAACGGCGGCCGCATGCAGATCCTCGGCGCGGTTAGCAGCATTTCGCACAGCGTAGGTCCCGCTGTGGTTACGCACTACAACGTCAAACCGACCATCGACATCTACGCGGCAGCACAGGACCGTGACCTTGGCGCGATCAATGGCGATCTGACTCGTCTCGTCGATTCAGCGAAGAAAAGTTTGCCGCGCGGTTCGACCATCGCCATCCGTGGGCAGGTGCTGACCATGCAGACGTCGTTTATCGGATTGCTCGGTGGCCTCGCGTTCGCCGTTCTGCTGGTATATCTGCTTATTGTGATCAATTTCCAGTCATGGACAGACGCCTTCATCATTATCACGGCATTGCCTGCCGCGATGGCCGGGATCGTATGGATGCTTTTCCTTACGCGCACACCACTCAGCGTACCCGCGCTTACCGGCGCAATCATGAGCATCGGCGTTGCTACAGCAAACAGCATTCTGGTGGTCAGCTTTGCCAGAGAGCGCACGCAGGAACTCGGGGGAGATGCGATCAGGGCTGCGATGGACGCCGGTTTTTCCCGCTTCCGCCCTGTGTTGATGACTGCGCTCGCCATGATTATCGGTATGGTGCCCATGGCTCTCGGACTCGGTGATGGCGGCGAGCAGAATGCTCCGCTTGGCCGGGCGGTTATCGGTGGACTTTGCCTCGCCACGGTGGCCACCTTGCTCTTCGTGCCTGCGGTGTTCGGTCTGATTCATGGTCGCGCCGACAACATTCTCGAACCTCAACGCATGGCAGAGCCCGCATCGGATAAGGAGAATCGAACATGAATAGCGCTCGTCTGCCACACCGCAGGTGGATCACAGTGTGTGTCGCCGGACTCCTCTTGTGTACGGTTGGTTGGGGTGTTTGGTCGCGCGTCCACGCCGAGAACTCGCTAGTACAGCTAACAGAAAAGGAATCCGTGCCGACAGTGTCGGTAATCCTTGCTATGGCCGGTCCGGCAACCGCTGAGGTTGTATTACCTGGCACAGTGCAAGCCGAATATGACACGCCGATCTATGCTCGAACGAGCGGCTATATCAAGCACTGGTACGTCGATATCGGCACGAGAGTAAAGGCGGGGACTGTACTCGCGGAGATCGACGCTCCCGAAGTCGATCGACAGCTACAGCAGGCGAAGGCAGATTTGCTCACTGCACAGGCCAACAATCGACTGGCCCAATCGACGGCGAAGCGCGTTTACGCTTTGTTGCCCACGCAATCGGTTTCAGCCGAGCAGGACGATCAAGCGCAGAGTGACGCCGCTGCCAAGGCGGCAGCCGTGGCGTCAGCTCAAGCCAACGTGGCGCGTCTATCCGAACTGGTTGGATTCGAACGGGTCGTCGCACCTTACGACGGCGTTGTCACTGCACGCGAAACTGATGTGGGCAATCTGATTAACGCCGGGAGCGGCACCGGTCCAGAGTTGTTCCGGGTAGCGGATACGAGCAAGCTACGTATCTACGTTCAGGTTCCGCAAAGCTACGCAGCGCTGATCCGGCCAGGTGTCGCGACTATGCTCGCATTTCCTGAATATCCGGGGCGTATGTTTCCTGCTCGCTTCACGCGCTCGGCAGATGCGATAGAACCCATCTCCCGTACGCTTCTCGTAGAACTGGAGACCGATAACGCGAAGGGTGAACTATTGCCGGGCGGCTACACGGAGGTCCATTTCACGCTGCCGGTGGAGCAGCGCGGGGTAAATGTACCGGCCAATGCGTTGCTTTTTCGTTCCGAGGGCGTACGCATCGCAACTGTCAATGCTGATGGTGTGGTTGAGCTGCATCCGGTCACCTTAGGCCGCGACTTCGGCGCAACCATCGATGTTACCACTGGCATCTCACAAGGCGCCCGCGTTGTCCTTAATCCACCGGCATCGTTGGCCACAGGACAACGTGTTCGTTTGCAGCAGGCGCAAGGGCACGCGCAGGGGGCTCGCTCATGAGACGGCTACTTCGAGGTGGCGCATCGCTCCTGGTCTGTATTCTGAGCGCTTGCGACCTGGCACCGGCGTATGCGCCTCCTGTTGTGGCGGTGCCGAGCGGATTTAAGGAATCGGTTGACTGGACCACCGCAACACCCCAGGACGCCGTGGCGCGTGGCCCATGGTGGCAGATGTTCGGGGATCCGACCTTAGACCAGATCGAGGATCAGGTTGGGATTGCCAATCAGGATCTCGAGGTCGCGCTTGCGCGATACGATGAGGCGCGTGCCGACGCGAAGAGCGCGCAGGCTGACTATTACCCTTCTGTGGATGCCGGAGGCTCCGTATCGCGTGCGGGCCTGTCGCCGGAGGCGCCGAATTCGCTGCCAAATCGTACGTATTACAACTATAGCCTTGGGCTCGATTTCAGCTATGAAATTGATGTTTGGGGACGCGTACGTAACCAGGCCAAGGCAGGGGTAGCCCTGGAGCAGGCTAGTGCCGGCGATCTGGCGACTGTGTCTCTGAGTCTGCATGCAGAGCTTGCTACCGACTACTTTATCCTTCGCGGCGACGATGCCCAGCAGGAGGTTCTTGATCGCACCGTTGACAACTATCGGAAGGCACTCGAACTCACGAAGGCGCGCTTTACAGCCGGTTATGCTGCAAGGCCTGATGTGTCTGCGGCCGAGGCTCAGTATGAGAGTGCGAAGACAGAAGCCACGGAAATCCGCCTCAAGCGAACCAACCTCGAGCATGCTATCGCGGTCCTTACGGGACAACCGCCTGAGGGCTTTACGCTCCCACCTGGTGCTCTCCAAACGGTACCGCCAGATGTGGCACCTGTACTCCCGGCCACACTACTCGAACGACGCCCCGATATTGCCGCTGCGGAACGGCGTGTCGCCGCTGCCAATGCAGACATCGGGGTCGCCAAGGCCGCATACTTCCCAGCGTTCAACCTTAACGCGCTGTTTGGCGTACAGGCAGCGGTTCCGAGCCGGTTTTTCACTGCGCCCGCAGAGGCGTGGTCGCTTGGGCCTACGACCGTGCTCAATCTGCTCGATGGAGGAAAACGACGGGCACTTAACGACCGCGCGCTCGCAGCTCATGAGGAAGCAGCCGCACAGTATCGACAGACAGTCCTGATCGCCTATCGAGAGGTGGAAGACAGCCTTGCTTCGTTGCATCTGTTAGCCCGCGAAACGGCGACTCAACAGGCGGCGGTCGATGCGGCCAGGGAGTCGGCGGCGCAAGCAGAGCGGCTCTACACGGGCGGGCTGGAGAACTACTATAACGTTATCGTGGCACAGGACGTCGAACTTGGCGCTCGCCTGGCCGAGGTTGACATCCAGACGCGCCGAATGACAGCAGACGTCGCGCTTATAAAGGCACTGGGTGGCGGATGGGATAGCAAGACCGGACTCAATAACGATCCCCAGACCGCTATGACAATGTCTTCACCGGAGGCCCGGGCAATTCGGGCCGTTTCACCGGAGAGTCGTCCCGCGCCGTGAGGGCAGGCCAGTCTGGCTGCGCCTGAGCCTTCCGTCTGACGTCAGGCCTTTTTAAGGCCCCGCGGCGATTTACCTGCAGTTACAGATTAAGGAGATGGAAAGTGTTAGAACTTCGCCCGAACTGCGAGTGCTGCAACAAAGACTTACCCTTCGATTCTACCGAGGCGTTCATCTGCTCCTTCGAATGTACGTTCTGCCAGACGTGCACGGAACAAATCTTGAAGGACACCTGCCCAAACTGTGGTGGTGAACTGGTGTTTCGGCCACGTCGTCCTGCGAACAAACTGGCCAAATTTCCGACCTCGACAAAGCGGGTCTTCAATCCGGATTGTATGAAAAACGCTCAGTCAAGCACGTAAATCCGGTACCGAGAGATGGCGGACATTTTCTATAGTTCATCGCGCTCCGAACACTAAGCGTGAAATAGTCGTCCAGCGTATACCCACCTCATAGAATACGTTGAGAAAGCCTTTGACAATGTCGCACCTTGGCCGCCGAAGTGCTTTTTCAATACGGTTGCTTCTCCATAGCCAACACCGATTCCTGGGCCATCGCGTGCCGGAAAGGAGCCCGCAATGAAGCGAGCGTTGAATGAACTGGAGCTAACCGGGAGATCCAGGACTCACGTTGAACAGTTCGTTGAGCCGAGATTTGCTGCACAGCCGGCAGCCGGACAGGCTTTCCTTGCCATGCGCGAAGAAGCGCGACGTGCTGGCATTGAACTGTCACCAATCAGTAGTTTCCGGGATTTCCGTATGCAGTTGAGAATCTGGAACGGGAAATTCAGTGGCAAAAAACCGCTATACGACAGCGAAGGGAAACCAAGAGAATTTCACACGCTGTCACCAACGCAAATCGTCGACTGCATCCTGAACTGGTCAGCTCTCCCCGGCGGGAGCCGTCACCAATGGGGCACCGAGATAGATGTAGTTGATCTATCCGTCATGCCATCTGATTACCGTCCAAAATTGCTGCCTGAGGAAGTTACCCCAGGTGGAATTTTCTGGAATCTGCATTGCTGGCTTGATGAAAATATTAGCCGGTTTGGCTTCTTCAGGCCGTACAAGCACTTCCTGGGCGGGATGTACCCGGAGCCGTGGCATCTCAGTTATGCTCCGTTGTCCGTCCCCGCGCTGCAACAGATGAATGTTCCTCTCCTGGCAAGCGCCATCCGGAAGGCAGATATGCTTGGAAAGGATCTTGTTCTTGAGCGGCTTCCTCAAATATACGAGCAGCACATGCTCACTATCTCTGGGCCGGAGCAACGGTGATGTCATATCGCTTCGCCGATATTGGGCATGATCTTGCGAACCAGAGGCGAGAGTAGCCTGGCCGTGTCCATGTCAACTACGTCAAACCCGGAAAGCGGGTATTTGCCGGTGCGACGATGAACAAACCACATGTCTCGAACCTGGTTCTCGAAGACGACTCCGAGATGTCTGTACTTTGAGCTGGTACCGATGAGCCCAGGCTTGCCAGGCGTTGCAGGGCGAGGCCGGCCACACATATACGATGCCACGGTGCTAGTGGAAATATCTATGGCCGTCCAATGCCTCTTGGCGGTTGCGTGATCAGGACTTGATGGGCGTGAGCGAACCGTGGCCACCACCCGGAACCTGAATACTCGCGCACGTGCCGCCCTGGACGAACTTCCACGAGTTACCCTGAAAGTCGACCGTCGACGTACCCTGGCAGGTCGTGCCCGGACCGGCAGCGCAATCGTTTTGCCCCTTAAGCGCAACGCCGTAGCATTTTTCCTTGTGAGCGGAAACGGCGGCATTCATTTCTGCGTTGGTGAGCGGTGCAGCGTGAGCGACGGAAGCGAGCAGGCTTGCAACGGCACTTGCGAGCAGGGTTGAAGTAACAGTGGTCTTCGCGGACATGCAGTTTCTCCGATGGTTGAGATGGAAGGTATCCGCAGCGGATACATAAGCTAGTTCGGTAGATACTGGACGTCGGTTACAGTGGCCGGAAAATTTCGAACCTGGACGTCATTGTCGAGAAAAATGGCTGGCGTAGTTTCGTAATGAAACCAATTGTCAACATACAGGCGTGTTGATCGATATCTCCGCCGAATGAGGAATATATGTTCGAAAAGTGAGAAAGTTGCATGATGAAATCCGTGGTAAAAACTCCAATACCAGCAGGAAACGCAGCGACCCCTCCCGACGATTGCCGCGCACACCGGAAAACGCTGAGTGCGCGAGTTGCAGTGGATACGTGCGCCAGGAGAGCCAGGCAACATTGAATCTGGACGAACAGCGACTGCGCAACCCTGCGCTGACCTCTCTTAAATTGGAGTTGTAATGCCTGATCGCACATCCTTTCTGGATCCAACCGCACGCAAGGACGGAGGCAATCCTTCGAATCCGCCTCGTCGCGCACTCCTCGCCGGCGGCGTGCTAGCTGCCGGCCTTGCCGCCAGTCTTCCCGTCGGGGCCGGGACACAACTGAGCGGTCTATCGGCCGACGTTGAGCATAAGTGGATCCGCGCGGATGGCGTGGACGTTTTCTACCGCGAAGCCGGTCCAGCCGATGCCCCCGTGTTGTTGCTGCTTCATGGGTTCGCGAACTCCTCGTTCTATTTTCGGCATCTGATGCCAAAACTCGCCGGCCGCTTCAGGATGATTGCACCAGATCTCCCGTCGTTCGGCTTTACCGAGATTCCGGCGGAGCGTAAGTACGTCTATGATTTCGCGTCGCTGGCCCGGACGATGACGGCATTTGTAGACGCATTGAATTTGAAACGGTACATCATGTACGTCTTCGACTACGGTGCGCCGGTTGGCTGGGAATTGGCGCTGAACTATCCGGATCGCGTAGCAGGCATCGTCAGTCAAAACGGCAACGCATATGTAGAGGGGCTGGGTGAAAAGGCCTGGGCGCCGCTACGCGCTTATTGGGCAAATCCGAGTCCTGACAAGCGAGAGCCAATCCGTGCTCGCCTGAGCCTTGAAGGAGTGAAAGCTGCCTACTTTCAAGGTGTGCCGGATCCACGCGTGATCGAGCCGGAGTCCTATACGCTCGACGCGGCGATTCTGGCGCGCCCCGGCAACGCCGATCTGCAGATTGATCTGAAGCTTGATTACAAGCGCAACATCGAGCGATATCCGCTGTATCAGGCATTTTTCCGCGAACGGCAACCGAAGCTCCTTGCAGTTTGGGGCCGCAACGATCTGTTCTTTATCCCTCCGGGCGCTGAGGCCTTTCGGCGCGACATTCCGGGTGCGCGCGTCGTTTTTCTCGATACGGGCCATTTTGCACTGGAGACGAACGTGGATTCGATCGCTCAGGAGATTCAGCAGTTTTTCTAATGCCTTGGTCTCTGATCGTTTCGTGGGTTCGCGGTTACCACGCGGTGAGCCACGGCATTAGAGGAGCCGAATAATGCATAGCAGTCCTGCTAATCATTCGGCTTATCTTGACAGTGGATTTCTAAAACCCAAAGGCGTCAAGCTGGGCATTGGCGTTACCTGCCCATCCCGGAATTGGTGCAAATGTTTTCCCATGTAGGCCTTGACTTTGTGCTGATCGACATGGAGCACGGTCCAATTTCGATAGAAGCCGCTTATCGAATGGTGACTGCGACGATAGGGACATCAGTGGAGCCGTGGATCCGGGTGATACGCAACGATGCTGCACAAATCAAGCTGGCGCTTGATGCGGGTGCAAGGAGCATTGTCGTGCCGATGATCACTTGCAAGGAAGATGCGAAGCATGCGGTATCTTTTGCCAAGTACCCTTCGCAGGGTGTGCGCGGCTGGGGGCCATTCCGCGCGCAGTACCAATGGCAAACCAGCATGATCGACTATGCCAGACGAGCAAACGATGAAACAGATGTCATCGTGTTAATCGAGCATCCGGGTGCGGTTCGCGATCTTGATGAGATTCTGGATAACAGCTTCCTGGAGGCCCTCAATGGTTTGTTCCAGTGCGGGCATGATGCCGGGGCAGGAGGCCTTTACCAGCGCAGATAGCGCGGCGCGATAACCGCGCCGATGGCGATCATGATAATAATTGCAAGCACGTACCAGACGACCCAGAAAGGCACCGCCATCTCCGAGCAATACAGCGAGTAGACGAGCAACCCCTGCGCGCCGGCCAGGAGACCTGCGCCCGCGCCAGCAGACGCGAGACGAGTCGGCGCGAGTTGCTTCATCGCGTGCATGATGGCGGCGAGTGACGGAAGCGACAGCAACACGACGCTCGCCGTCGTCGTGCGCCACGTCGTGCGGAGCATTAGCTGGAGCCGATAGTCAGGCGGCGTTGCCAATAGAATGCTGCCTGCGGCAAACAGCATTGTGCCGATAGGCAACGCCACAGCGAACCAGGCGAGCCTGAGTGGTGCGCCGGGGCGGCCGAGCCGTTCCGTGAGCTTCATGGCCGCAACAACAATCGCAAGTGGGAACGCAAGACGTACCCAGAACATTGCCGTGAAAATCAGCTCGGGCATATCGCTGCGCAGGCCGTATAGCGCGACAAGCAGTGCAGCGTTCCCGGCCAGTCCACGCATCAGTGCGCGATTGAGCAGCCTCGGCACTGCATTATGTTCGACGGGTGACATCTCGCTCGCGAGCCGGGTAATCAGATCTCGCGTTTTCATGACCGATTCGAGCGGTCTCCGAGCAGGTAATCGATCGAAATCCGGCCCGGGCCCCATGCGGCGATGCCGAGCGCCATGGCGGCCCACGTGATGTGGATCGGCCAGCCGTCCGGCACGGTCAACTCGATGATGCACGTCATCAGCAGCAAACCGGCGGCGGCGAAACGCGTGCCGAATCCGAGCACGAGCAACACCGGGAAGCCGACTTCGCCGCATGCCGACAAGAACGCAAAAATGGCCGGTGCCGGGAATGGATAAGGGCCACCGGGCAGATGGAGCTTGAATTCGTCGGTGAAGAGATAAATAGCCGTGTCGTTGAGCTGCAGGAAGCCGTGCCATTTAAGGATGCCTGATTTCCAGAACGGCACGGCCAGCGCGAGGCGCAGTACGAGTTGTACAAACGACGGTTGCGCGAGTCGTTCGATGAAGCGCCGCGCGCACACGATCATGTTCGCGACGTTGGCCGGAAAGGACGGCCTGGAGTCTTGTCGGGTCTGCATGTCACTCTCCTGGTTGAACGGCAGTGAATACGCCGGCCGAAATCATCGCGGCCAGGTTGGCCGGCAGGTCGAAGGTGTCGGTCTCATCGAAGGCCACTTGCGCGGCGGCGCCGAGCGGCACGCCCTCAATGAGAGCGGTGAGAAACGCAGCGCCGCCCGCGGGCAGACGCGAGACGATCACGTCGGCGTCAGGCCGCGTGACGAGCGCGTCCTCTGCATCGCTCGAATGCAACGCAGTGACGGGACCGTCCTTCCGGTTCATTGCGAAGATCGCAACGGCCGGGTAGCGCGAGCGGACGATTCGCGCGGCCGGATGCGGGACGAGGCGCGCCTGGGCAAGCGATCCTGGATCGATGCTCGCGAATGCTTCTGTCGTGAGCGGCGTGGCATCCGCAGCGTGATACGCATCGAGCCACGCGCGCTCGATGCGTGCCGTGTCCGCAAGCCACGGCATCTCGCGCGCGTACTCATAGGTCTCGATGAACGACGGAAAATCGCGTCCATATTCGAACAGGAGTGGCGAAGCCGGCGGCGTAGCACGCACGTGAAAACGAGCCATCGCGCGAAAGAACTCGACGCCCGTGATGCGCTGCACGGCGGGATAAATGACGGCCAGTGCATCGATGAGGCTGACGGTGACGTTGTTGCGATAGACGTTGTAGCGCCTGACGACACCGTTGCCATGCGCCGCCACGACATCTTCGGGTGTGGCGATCTCGGGATTTATGAGTCCCGGCGCGAAGGTTGCGGCGAAGCCGGATGAACGTTGTTCAGCCTTCATGGCTAACGAGCTCCGGGTTGGATACATCGGATGCCGATACGATTCGCCGGGCCATGAGCGCCTGAGCACGCAGTTCAGACCACGCAGGCAACTGGCTGTCCCATTCGATCAGTGTCGGGATCGGTCCCGTGCGCGCGATAACGTCGTGGTAGAGCGCCCATACCGGATCGGAAATGGCCCGATCGTGGCTGTCGATGAGCAGAGGCGCATGTTCGTCGTCGTGTTGTTCGCTATGACCTGCCAGGTGAATTTCGCCAACGCGTTCGAGCGGGAAATCCGCGAGATAGGCGCGCGCCGAATAACCGTGATTAGTCGCCGAAACGAAAACGTTATTGACGTCGAGCAGCAGCCCGCAGCCCGTGCGCTGGGCCACTGAGCGGATGAATTCCGTCTCGCTCATCGTCGACGAAGCGAAGGCCGCATACGTCGATGGATTTTCGAGCAGTATCGGACGTCGAATGGCATCCTGTACCTGATCGATGTGCTCGCAGACCTTGTCGAGCGTTGCCTTCGTGTAGGGCAGCGGCAGCAGGTCGTTGAAGAACGTGCCGTCGTGCGAGGACCATGCGAGATGTTCCGAAACCAGCGCGGGTTCGTAGCGCGCAATCAGCTCGCCAAAGCGCGCGAGGTGGTCGGTGTCGAGTCCGTCTGGTCCACCGATCGACATGCACACGCCGTGCAGCGAGATTGGATACTGCTCGCGCAGCGTGCTCAATGTGCGGTGCGGCGGCCCGCCGGCGCCCATATAGTTTTCGGCGTGCACCTCAAAGAAGCCGTCCTGCAGACCGTCTTCGAGTATTGCCGCGAGATGTTCGGACTTGAAGCTTGTGCCGGCGAGCCCGGCCGCGTGGGTCGCCGAGCGACGAAGACGGCCGGACGCTTCGGTCGCCACTGATCGGATGGAAGCGTTCATGGCCGTCCCGTCTCTCTATCGTCGTTGTGGCAATCAGGACTTGATCGGCGTAAGCGAACCGTGGCCGCCGCCCGGCACCACGATGCTCGAGCACGTGCCGCCCTGAACGAACTTCCACGAGTTGCCCTGGAAGTCGACAGTCGAGGTGCCTTGACAGGTAGTGCCCGGACCGGCGGCGCAGTCGTTTTGCCCCTTCAACGCGACGCCGAAGCACTTTTCCTTGTGGGCAGAGACGGCAGCGCCCATCTCTTCCTTGGTGAGCGGCGCAGCATGGGCGACTGAAGCGAGCAGGCTTGCAACGGCGCCTGCGAGCAGGGCGGAACTGACAGTAGTCTTTGCGGACATGAACGTTCTCCAGTAGTTGAAATGGAAGTATCCCTGGCGGATACACGAGCTAATTCGCGATGTACCAGACACCGGTTACATCGATTGAGAATTTTTTTGCATGAACTTTCGACGAGCGGGCGTGTATGAAGGCAGCCCCGTCGGTAAAGGCTGCTGCAAAATCTTTCGCGAAAAGAAGCGGCGAACTGTAACCAGAACGCGTAGCCGAACGAATTGTCGTCGGGAGCAACGACGATCGATATCCGAGCATGGCCTCGAGGTAATTCTGACTTCGGGGCAAGAGGGGTGAATGCGTCGATCGGCGTGCTGCGGCGCAGTTTGGGCCGTTGCGACTGATCCAGGTGAACGGGCCATGGCGTTTGAGTTTCCAGAGCCAGGGAATCGATATTAAACAGAACCACTCGGCACCCGAGCGTCTATACATGACGTGTACCCGGAGCGGTTTCAGCTTGACTTAGAAACGGTTTCAAAAAGAGTTCGTAGGGGCTGTTAACCCGTAACGCAACCTGTTAACCTCGATTGTTGTGACAACAGGATCGAGGAGATGGGCAAACCAATCATCGACGACGAACTGTGGGCACTGATCGAGCCACTGCTACCACCAGCGAAGCCACGCCGCTTCAAGTATCCGGGTCGCAAGCCGGTACCGGATCGGGCTGCGCTGACCGGCATCTTGTTTGTGCTGAAGACCGGCATCCGCTGGCGAGATCTGCCAGCGGAGATGGGATGCGGCTCCGGCGTCAGTTGCTGGCGCAGGCTGCGCGATTGGCAGCAAGCCGGCGTGTGGGATCGACTGCACGCACTGCTGCTGGCGAAACTGCGAGCGGCCGGGAAGATCGACTTCTCCCGCGTCGTCGTCGACTCATCGTCGATTCGCGCGGTTGGGGCGGGCGAAAAACTGGCCCGAACCCCACCGATCGAGCACGACCTGGTTCCAAACACCACATCGCCACCGACGCTAACGGCACGCCGATCGCGGCAATCCTGACCGGCGCCAATCGTCACGACGTTACCCAGCTGATCCCGTTGATCGAGGCCATCGTGCCGATTAGCGGGGTGCGCGGCAGGCCGCTGAGTCGTCCTGGCCGTGTCTACGCCGATCGTGGTTACGATCATGACAAGTACCGGCGCCTCCTGCACGTGCGCAACATCCCCACCCGCATCGCACGGCGCGGTCACCCGCACGGTAGCGGCCTTGGAAAAGTTCGTTGGGTCGTCGAACGTACCCATGCCTGGTTGCATAACTTCCGCCGTTTGCGTATTCGCTTCGAACGCCGTGCGGACATTCACGACGCGTTCCTCAAACTCGGTTGTTGCCTGATCTGCTGGAACACTCTTCAGCGAACTCAACAGCCTTTATGAAACCGTCTCTTAGGAGGAATCGTGAAGGTTCTTGCAAACTTGAGAGTTGTCACGCAGCTTGTCCTTGCATTCGGCGTCGTGCTGCTAATGCTGGTCGGTATCGGTCTTTTGGGGCTCTCGGGAATTTACAGGGAAAATGACCACGTCGAATCGCTTCGCGAGAACTGGATTCCAGGTGTGGCTGCGAGCCAGCAGATGGCAATTGCGTTGAAGGAGATTGCGCTTGAGGAATTCCGCTTAGTGTCGGCCACAAAGCCTGACGAAGCGAAGCTGGCAAACAGTCGCGTAGATCAGGGATTCAAATCGTGGCAAAAAGCTGCTGGCGATTATGAAACAACGCTGCATGAGACAGCGGAGCAGAAAGCATATGCGCACATCCAGATGCTTATGCCAAAGTATTCGCAACTGGATTCGCAGGTGCGGTCCCTGGTGAAGACAGGCCGGTCCCAGGATGCAGCAGGTCTGCTTTCCGGACAGGGAACAGAGCTTCGAGGAAGCCTTGAAAAGGAGCTCCAGACGATCACGGACGTGAATCTGCAGGGGGCAAGCGACGAGGGTGACGTGGCCTACGATGCGTATAATCGCATCAGGGCCGTTGTCAAGGCGCTGATCATGGCGGCCGTGATCGTTGGCCTGCTGGTGACGTGGAGGGTTACCCGCAGGCTTGCCAGACAATTGGGGGGTGAGCCTGCGACAGCGGCACTGATTGCGGGCAGGATAGCTTCAGGGGACCTGGAGGTTCACATACCGATCCGAAAAGGAGACACCGAAAGCCTGATGCACTCGATCGCGGCGATGAAGATCCAGCTTGTGGAAATCGTGGCTGGAATCAAGACATCGAGCGATTCCATTTCAGTAGCAGCGAACCAGATCGCACAAGGCAACGCGGACCTTTCCCAGCGAACCGAAGAGCAGGCGGCTTCTCTTGAGCAGACAGCGTCTAGCATGGAGCAGTTAACGGGTACCGTCAGGCAGAACGCGGACAATGCGCAGCGCGCCACGACGCTTGCGCAATCCGCAGCAAACGTCGCCGAAAAGGGAGGGGTGGTTGTGGGGAGCGTCGTTCACACGATGCGCGATATTTCGGAAAGCTCTGTCAAAGTATCGGAGATCGTCTCCGTTATTGAGAGCATTGCATTCCAGACGAACATTCTTGCCTTGAATGCGGCAGTAGAAGCGGCGCGCGCAGGGGAAGGAGGGCGGGGATTTGCAGTTGTCGCAACCGAAGTTCGCAATCTCGCCCAACGCAGTGCAGCGGCGGCACGGGAAATCGGGGATCTGATCGGTGAGTCGGTCGCGCGGGTCACGCAGGGCTCAAAGTTGGTCGAGGAGGCGGGAAGTACGATTAATGTCGTGGTTTCTTCAGTCAGGAATGTCGCGGACATCATGCTGGAAATCTCCTCCGCATCGGCCGAACAGAGCACAGGGATCGGGGAGGTCAGCAAGGCGATCACCCAGATGGACGATGTGACGCAACAGAATGCCTCACTGGTGGAAGAAACGTCGGCTGCTGCGCATTCCATGGATGCTCAGACAAGGTCGCTACGTGACGCGGTTGCGGTGTTCAGGCTTGGAGAGGCCGACACCAGGTCACGGAGCGTGGGGCGGCTGGCATGACTGCGTGGGCGGGTGAGCGACGAAATCACGTACGCGCGGAACAGGCGATGTCGGCATGGCGCGCTGAAGCTGCCAACGCGATCTGGCGTATGCCTCAGGATCGTGGGTACGTACGCCGCGAGTACGACAAAATCGATGCGGCAACCGTGGAACTGGAGTAGTGGGAATGGACATTCGTCCGGTGCATTCTGAGGAAGATTAGAAGGCTGCGCTCGCTGCCGTACTGTGGTCGTCGAGATAGATCCCGAGTCCGGTACACCCGAAGGCGACGAACTCGAAATCCTGTCATTGCTGGTGAGCGGTATGAGGAAACGAACTTTCCGCTCGAGAGTCCCGATCCTGTCGAAGCGATCAAGTTCAGGACGGAGCAGCAAAGCCTCACCGCGACTGATATGCAGTCCTATATCGGCAATACGAACCGCGTCTATGAAGTGCTGAATGGCAAGCGAGCGCTAAGCCTGGTAATGATCCGGCGTCTACACGCAGGACTGCATATTCCCGCTGACGTGCCGATCGGTGCAGCCTGAGCATCAGAAAATCGACCGCTCCGTGCGCGTCGTCAGCCACTCCAGCGCCAGCGTCCCCACCAGCGAATTTCCCGTCGGATCGAGCCCCGGCGACCACACGCACACCGCGAATTCCCCCGGCAGCACGGCCACGATGCCGCCGCCCACGCCGCTCTTCGCGGGCAGTCCCACGCGGTAGACGAAGTCCCCCGCGGCGTCATAGGTGCCGCAGGTCAGCATGAGCGCGGAAAGCCGCTTGGCGGAGCTGGCGTCCAGCACATGCCCGCCGCCGGCGGCCGAGACGCCGCCGTTCGCGAGAAAGAGCGCGGCGCTCGCCAGCTCCACGCAGTTCATCGAAATCGCGCACTGGCGGCAGTACGCGTCGATTACGGCGTCGGCGGGCATCTCCAGATTGCCGAAGCTCGCGATGAAATGCGCCATCGCGCGGTTGCGCTCGGCATGGTCGAGTTCCGACTGCGCCACGCGCAGGTCGTAATCGATCTCGCGTATGCCCGTGAGCCGCCGCATGAAGTCGACGAGTGCGGTCTCCGCCCTCACGAAGCGGCGGCACAGCACGTCGGTGACGACGAGCGCGCCCGCGTTGATGAACGGATTGCGCGGTTTGCCGCACTCGCTTTCGAGTTGGACCAGCGAGTTGAACGCAGTCCCTGAAGGCTCGCGTCCCACGCGTTCCCACAGTGCGTCGCCGAGCAACTGGAACGCCAGCGTGCAGGCGAACAGCTTGGAGATGCTCTGGATCGAGAAGCGCACGTCGGCGTCGCCGGTGCGAAAGATGCGGCCGTCGACGGTGACGATGGCCATGCCGAAGTGGTCGGCGCGGACCCTCGCGAGTTCGGGAATGTAGTCGGCGACGCGGCCCGTGCCGATGTAGGGCTGCAGGTCGCGGTGGATGGCGTCGAGTATCGGCTGGTAATCCATGGGCGGGTAATACAAAAAAGCAATGCGCGAAAAAGCGGGGAGCGGTCCGGATGGGCCGCAGGTCCCGGCGATTGTAGCGATTCCCGCCGCGGCGCAACACCGCCCGGCGTTCAATGCGCCCCGGCCGCGCCTCCGCCTCCGCCCCGCGTCGATTTCGTGACCCAGATGAGCGGGATGATCGCGAGAAAGATGATCGCCGAGATATAGAAGATGTCGTTCAGCCCCATCATCGCGGCCTGGGTGGTGAGCTGGAAATCGAACAGCGCGTGCGCGGAAGGCTCGCTCAGATGCAGGAGCGTCTGCGTGTTCTCCATCGACTGGCGGAAGACGGGGTTGTCGACGGAGGCCTGCTCCGTGAGCCGCACATGATGGAGGATCGTGCGGTTGTTCCAGGCGTTCGTCGCGATCGAGGTGCCTACCGCGCCGCAGAACACGCGCACGAAGTTCGAGAGGCCCGCGGCCGCCGGCATGCGCGAGGGCGGCTGGCCCGAGAGGATGATCGCCGTGAGCGGCACGAAGAAGAGCGCCATCGGGATGCCTTGCAGGAGCGTCGGCAGCACGAGATGGAAGGTGTCGACCTCGATCACGTACCACGAGCGCATGAAGAACACGCCCGCAAAAAGCACGAACGCGATCGTCGCGATGATGCGCGCGTCCGAGCGCGGCAGGATGCGGCCCACCACCGGCGCGAGGATCACGGCGAAGATGCCGAGCGGCGCGGTGACAAGGCCCGCATCGACGGAGCGGTAATTCAGGTATTCCTGCATCCATTGCGGCAGCAGCACGAGATTGCCGAAGAACACGCCGTAGGCGACCGAGATCGCCACGGTGCCGCCAAGGAAGTTGCGCTGCGCGAAGAGCCGCAGATCGACGATGGGGTGCGCCTCGGTCAGCTCCCAGACGAGGAAGAACGCGAAGCTCACGAGCGCGGTGATGCCGAGACCGACGATCACGGGCGAATTGAACCAGTCGAGATCCTTGCCCTTGTCGAGCATGATCTGCAGCGACGCTACCCACGCGATAAGGAGCCCGAGCCCCACGATGTCGATCGGCGGTTTGCGCGTGGGCGATTCGCGGTGACGGTAGATCAGCCACGTCGCGGTGCCCGCGAACAGGCCCACGGGGATGTTGATGTAGAAGATCCACGCCCAACTGTAGCTGTCGGTGATCCAGCCGCCCAGCGCCGGGCCGGCGATCGGGCCGACCGTCGTCGTCATGGCCCAGAACGCGAGCGCCGTGGCCGACTTGTCCTTCGGCCAGGAGCCGAGCAGGATGGCCTGCGAGAGCGGAATCAGCGGACCGGCCACGGCGCCCTGCAGCACGCGCGCGACGAGCAGGAACGGCAGGGTCGGTGCGATGCCGCACAGCCACGAGGCGATCACGAACGAGAAAATCGAGGCGACGAACAGGCGCACCTGCCCGAAACGCTGCGTGAGCCAGCCGGTCAGCGGAATCGACACGGCGTTGGCGGCGGCGAACACGGTGATGACCCACGTGCCTTCGTCGACCGAGACGCCGAGGTCGCCGGAAATAGTGGGGATGGCGACGTTGGCGATCGACGTGTCGAGCACGTTCATGAACGTGGCGAGCGCGACGGCGATGGTCGCAAGGATCAGGCGGCCGCCTTCGAGTGGCGGCGGCGGGGCGGGCTGGTTCAAGCTGGTTCTCCGCGTGTCTGGCGTGTTCGTCCGCTGCGGGATGGCGCGGGCCGCGCAGCCCGTCCGGGTTTGCGGCAAGCTTAACCGCAATCGGATTGGGCCATGGCGGCGGCGGCCAGCATCCCCACGGCGCAGAGGGGCATCCGGTTGCGCTGCTGCACGAAGCCGGCAGGCTCGGCGTATGCTTGCGGCTGCGTTCGGGACCACAACTTATCTTGTCGATTGGGCAACAGGGGACTTCCAATGAGCTGGGAATCGTTCGATGGCGGCTGGCGGCTCGTGCCGGCCGGGGGCAGTGCGCGCGCACTCGTCGTGCTGCTGCATGGCGTGGGCAGCAACGCGCGCGACCTGCTGCCGCTGGCCGACACGTGGCACGATGCGCTGCCGGGTGTCGCGTTCGCATCGCTCGACGGCAGCGAGCCGTTCGACGGCGGATTCGGCGGCCGGCAGTGGTTCAGCCTGCGCGACATCGGCGAGAGCAATCGCGAGGCGCGTGTCACGCAGGCGGCGGCCGTGCTGCGTGGACGGCTCGACGCCGAGCTCGCGCACTGGGGGCTCGGGTACGACGCGTTGGCGCTCGTCGGCTTTTCGCAAGGCTCGATCATGTCGCTGCACCACGTCGCGACGCGGCCCGAAGGCGCGGCGGCCGTCGTCGCCTATGCGGGGCGGCTCGTCACGGCGGTGACCGCGAAGAGCCGTACGGCGCTCACGCTCGTGCATGGCGAGGACGACGAGGTGATTCCGGTGCAGGAGCTCGAGCGCGCGGCGATCGCCTTCAGCGACGCGGGCTATGCCGTCGGGGCCTATGTGCTGCCGGGCGTGGGCCACACGATCACGCCGCAGGGCGTCCTGCTTGGCCGCGATGCGCTCGTTCGGACCCTGGAATCGCGTTTTTGAGGCGCGCGCGGCGCCTCTGCGTGACTTATTCGATACATATTGCGCGGCTAAGCTGCACGGTTATTTTTGACGCGGCTAAAGTCTGCGGCGGCCTTGGCCGTTAACGAGTCCAATGAGGTAGCCCATGGGCTGAGAAAGCCCGATCCGCCCGGGGTGCGGCCAGCGTGACGCATCGCCGGGTTCCGGCGGGGCGGGCCGTTGGCGGGGCCGTCCCTAATCGTCCAAAAGACCGCGCACAAAAGACCGACATGGCTCGAGCGAAGCCGCATTCCTCCTTCCTGACAAGGCTGTCCCGCGACGACGTGGCGGTCGATCTCGGCACGGCGAACACGCTGATCTTCACGGCAGGCGAGGGCATCGTGCTGAACCAGCCTTCGGTAGTCTGCTTCGAGCGCGGCACGAAGGCCGGCGAGCCGACGATTGCCGCGGTGGGCCGCGAGGCGCGGGACCTGCTTGGCCGCACCCCCATGAATCTCCAGACCGTGCGCCCCTTGAGCCACGGCGTGATCGCGGATTTCCCGGCAGCCGGGCACATGATGCGCCGCTTCGTGGCGATGGCGCAGCCGCGCCGCCTGTTCGGCCGGCGCGCGGCATTCACGGTCTGCGTGCCGGCTTCGGCCAACCATGTCGAGCGTCGCGCGATTCGCGAAACCGCGCTGGCCGCGGGCGCCGCGAGCGTGAACCTGATCGGCGAGTCGCTGGCGGCGGCGGTGGGGGCGGGGCTGCCCGTTTCGTCGGCAACCGGCTCGATGGTGGTCGATATCGGCGGCGGCACGACCGAGGTCGGCGTGATCGCGCTCGGCGGCGTGGCCTGCAGCGGCTCCGTGCGCGTGGGCGGCGACGAATTCGACCGCGCCATCGTCAATTACATACGCGGGCTCTATGGCGTCGTGCTCGGCGAGCAGACCGCGGAACACGTCAAGAAGACCATCGGCAGCGCGTTGCATGGCGAGCCGATCGAGACCATGCGCGCGACCGGGCGCAGCGTCGAGGACGGCCTGCCGCGCACGATCGAGCTGTCGAGCCACGACATCGCGGACGCGCTTGCCGCGCCGCTGCGGCAGGTGATCGGCGTGGTGCGCCAGGTGTTCGAAACCGCGCCGCCCGAGCTCATCACCGACATCGCGCATCACGGCATCGTGCTGACCGGCGGCGGCGCGCTGCTCGGGCGGCTCGACCAGTGCCTCGCCCGCGAACTGGGCGTCGCCGTGCGCGTGGCCGACGAGCCGCTGACCTGTGCCGTGCGCGGCGCAGGCGCCGCCGCGGCATGCCTCGACGCGTGCGTGTTCGAGTAAGCGAGTCGCACAGGCAGCCAGGCGCTGCCGTGCGCAGTACACGCGTTGTGCCACAACGTGGGACAATGGCGCCTTTTTCCTGACACGTCCCGCGCGCGGCCCAGCCGGCGCGTCGTCGTTTTCATCGTTTTTCGCCGTGAATCAAGCCGTCTTTCCCGCGCCCGGGTCGTTCGTCGAACTGCCCGGCGGCGTGCCCATGCCCTTTGTCGAACGCGGCAAGGGCGAGCTGCTGCTGTTCGTGCATGGCTCGCTCTGTGACTACCGCTACTGGCAACCCCAGCTTGCGGGCCTCGCGCAGCACTACCGCTGCGTTTCTGTGAGCCTCACGCACTATTGGCCGGCGCCGGATCCGGCGCACGCGCAGCCTTTCAGTTGGAGCCGCCATGCCGACGAAGTCGGCGAATTCATCGAAGCTCTCGGGGCGGGGCCGGCCCATGTGATCGGGCATTCGCGCGGCGGCAACGTGGCGTTTCATTTCGCGCAGCGCCATCCGCGGCTCGTGCGCTCGCTCACGCTGGCGGATCCGGGCGGTCCCGTGCAGATGCCGGGGCAGACGCTCGCGCAACTGCCCGAGACCGTCAATGCGCTGCGCGCCCGCGCCGTGCAGTTGATCGATTCAGGCGAGGTGGACGCGGGGCTCGAGCTTTTCGTCGATTCGGTCAGCCGGCCCGGCTTCTGGGCGAAGAGCACGCATTCGTTCCGCCGCATGGCGACCGACAATGCGCATACCCTCGGACCCCAGTTTCGCGATCCGCTCGCGGCCTATACGCGCGAGGATGCGGAACAGGTGGCGTGTCCGGTACTGCTGATAGATGGGCAATTGAGTCCCGCCGTGTTCCATCGTGTCGTGGCAGCGCTGGAGACGTGGATGCCCGACGTGCGCCGCGAGACCGTGAATGGCGCCTCGCATGGCATGAACCTCGCGCGTCCGGCCGAATTCAATATGCTCATCGACCAGTTCGTGAGTGGGCACGGGCGCTGAAAGGCGTGGCGTAAAGCGGTATGAGAGGGGTATGAGGGGACGCCGGCGGCAAGGGCCAGCCCTCGCGGAAGACCGCCCGGGGGGGCGGCCTTCTGCGAGGCCCGGTGATCCGGCGTCTTAGTCGCGCTCGAGCGCGTGGGCATCGAGCGCATGCTCGGCGGCTTCGCCCACGAGGCCCGCGTAGTAGAGGTGCACGCCGATCGCCAGCGAGTCGTTGCGGATCTCATGGAAAGCCTTCCGTGCCTTCACGGGATCCTTGAAGACGAGATAGTGCGCTTCCTGCGAGACGAGGCGCGCGACCTGGTGCAGGCCGTGGCCGTTCAGCTTGTCGACGAGGTGATCGAGGCTGCGGTGCGTACGTGCGTCGGTGCGCGGGTAGAGCATGTGCAGCACGGCGACGCGCTCGGACGCCAGCGCGGCGGACAGCGCGACCACGATGTCCTGATGGTTCAGCGCCGTGACAACGGAGCCTTCGGCCAGTTCGTCTTCCGCAAACAGGGTGTCGATCGAAATATTCATCTGCTATTCCTTACATTTTGCTTCAAGCGCGTGTGACTAGAGAAAAAAGGCCCGCCTAAACAAGGCAGGCCAGCAGAGTGACATGCAAAGTCAATAGGGGAAGTCTCTGCATGCGTCGCAGTATCGCAGAACTGAGGGCGGGATGTTGCACTGCAAGAGCAAAATATTGTTGCAATAAGTGCGTGGAAGGCGGCTGAAAGCGATGAGCGTTGCGTAAGTGAAGAGGCATTGTTGCCGGAATAGTTGTCAATCGTTGCCGCGCAGGGTCGTAGAATGCGCCACGTGGTCGCAGCGATGCCACCCGCTGTTCGAGGGGCCCCGCGCTGCGGCATGTGCGATGTGACAGCCACTCAAGGACAAGACATGATTGATTCGAAGACACACGCCACGCTCACGATTCCTGGCAAGGCAGAGAGCGTCGAGTTGCCGGTCTACAAGGGCACCCTGGGCCCGGACGTGATCGACATCCGCAAGCTGTACGGGCAGACGGGCATGTTCACGTACGACCCGGGCTTCATGTCGACGGCGTCGTGCAACTCGGCGATCACGTACATCGACGGCGACAAGGGCGAGCTGCTTTACCGCGGCTACCCCATCGACAATCTCGCGCAGAACGCCGACTTCCTCGAAACCTGCTACCTGCTGTTGAAGGGCGAACTCCCCACGCAGACGGAAAAGGACCAGTTCGTTGCGACCGTCACTCATCACACGATGGTTCACGAGCAGATGCACTTCTTTTACCGGGGGTTCCGCCGTGACGCGCATCCGATGGCGATTCTGGTTGCGGCGGTCGGCGCACTGTCCGCGTTCTACCACGACTCGCTCGACATCAATGATCCGACTCATCGCGAGGTGTCGGCGATTCGCATGATCGCCAAGCTGCCGACGCTCGTCGCCATGGCCTACAAGTATTCGATCGGCCAGCCGTTCGTGTATCCGCGCAACGACCTGTCATACAGCGCGAACTTCATGCAGATGATGTTCTCCACGCCGAGCGAAGCGTACAAGGTCAACGACGTGCTGGTGCGCGCGCTCGACCGCATCCTGATCCTGCACGCCGACCACGAGCAGAACGCCTCGACCTCCACGGTGCGTCTGGCCGGTTCGTCGGGCGCGAACCCGTTCGCGTGTATCGCGGCCGGTATCGCCTGTCTGTGGGGCCCGGCGCACGGCGGCGCGAACGAAGCGGCGCTGAACATGCTCGAGCAGATCGGCTCGCCGGACAACATTCCCGAGTTCATCAAGCAGGTGAAGGACAAGAACTCGGGCGTGAAGCTGATGGGCTTCGGTCACCGCGTGTACAAGAACTACGATCCGCGCGCGAAGCTGATGCGCGAGACGTGCTACGAAGTGCTCAACGAACTGGGCCTGCACGACGATCCGCTGTTCAAGCTGGCGATGCAGCTCGAGAAGATCGCGCTGGAAGACGAATACTTCGTGTCGCGCAAGCTGTACCCGAACGTGGACTTCTACTCGGGCATCGTGCAGCGCGCGCTGGGCATCCCGACGTCGATGTTCACCTGCATCTTCGCGATGGCGCGTACGGTGGGCTGGATTGCGCAGTGGAACGAAATGATTGCCGACCCCGAGCAGAAGATCGGCCGTCCGCGTCAGCTCTTCATCGGCGACGCGTCGCGCGAAGCCAGGCCGATCGCGCAGCGCTAAGTCCCGCAGGCTGCCGGTTGCCGGTATAAGAGGCAGAGGCGCCCGCACGCATCCGCGTGCCGGCGCCTTTTTTGCGCATGTTTCTTGCGGTTCGGGCATGCGTTTCGTCGGCCGCGGCAGAAGCCTCTACAATCGAGCGGAAGCGAACCGCACAGGAGCCAGACGATGCAGGATCCAGAAGCACTCGGCGGCGTCACCCATTCGGGCGGCGTGGATCATCCCGAACACGATACGGACGGCGCGTTCATCGCGCCCGAAACCCCCGAGGTCGCCAGCGCGACCCAGCATGTGCTGAAGTCGGGCGACACCTTCATCGTCAACGATCCGCTCGGCGACCTCACCGGCATCGACGACGGTCTCTTCGTCAACGACACGCGCGTGCTCTCGTCGCTGCGCCTCACCTTCGGCGGGCGCGTGCCGTCGCTGCTCTCGGGCAGCGTGAGCAGCGACAACACCGCTTTCACCGCGCACCTCACCAACCGTCCGCTGCCGCCGCTCGGCGGCTCGACCACGCCCGAAGGCGTGATCCACGTGCAGCGCTCGCGCGTGCTCTCGGGCACGATGATGACCGAGGCCATCGAGCTCACGAACTACGGTACCGAAGATGCTGTCGTGCCGCTTTCGATCTCGTTTGCGAGCGACTTCCGCGACATGTTCGAAGTGCGCGGCCTCAAGCGCGAAGTGCGGGGCACGCTCGCCCCCGCGCGCGTGGAGGACGGCGAGGTGCGGCTCGAGTACATCGGCCGCGACAAGGTCGCGCGGCGCGTGCGCATCGAGTTCTCGCCCACGCCGGACAAGCTCTTCGCGGATCGCGCGGACTTTTCGGTGGCGCTTCCCGCCCAGGCTTGCGACTCGGTCTACCTGACCGTGGCGATCGCGGTCGAGCCGCTGGAGGGCGCCGCGCCCGACGCGCCGAGCGCGAGCATCATCCAGCCCGAGCATTGCCTTGCCGACGCGAAAGGGCAGCGCGTGGGCCGCGCGGCTGTGCGCGCGGCGCTCGTCGACTCGCACATCGTGATGCGCGAGCGCCGCCGCGCGACGGCGCGCGTGCGTTCGAGCAATCCGCTTTTCAACGCGTGGATCAACCGCTCGATCGCCGACCTCGGCCTGCTGACCACGGATCTGCCGACCGGCCCGTATCCCTATGCGGGCATTCCATGGTTCTCCACGCCGTTCGGGCGCGACGCGGTCATCACCTCGCTGCAGACGCTGTGGCTCACCCCCGCGCTCGCGCGCGGCGTGCTGCGTTTTCTCGCGGCGCACCAGGCGCGCGAGAACTCGGCGTTCCGCGACGCGGCGCCGGGCAAGATCATGCACGAGATGCGCAAGAGCGAGATGGCCGCAACGGGCGAGGTGCCGTTCGCGCTCTATTACGGCGGCGTGGACACCACGCCGCTCTTCGTCGTGCTGGCGGGCGCCTATGTGGAGCGCACCGGCGACACGGCGCTGATCGACGAACTCTGGCCCGAGCTCGAAAGCGCGGCGGCGTGGGTGTCGGGCGTATGCGACCGCAACGCGCTCGGGCTGCTCGATTACCGGCGCGAATCGGAAGGCGGCCTTGCGAACCAGGGCTGGAAGGATAGCCACGACTCGGTGTTCCACGCCGACGGACGCTTCCCCGACGGTCCCATCGCGCTCGTGGAGGTGCAAGCCTACGCGAGCGCCGCGTTCGACACGATGGCGCGTTTCGCGACTCACCGAGGGTTGACCGAGGAAGCCATCCGCTACGCAGCGCGCGCCTCGAAAATCCGGCAGTGCGTGGAGGAAAAATACTGGATGCCGGAGTCGGACTTCTACGGCATCGCCCTCGACGGCCACGGCGAACTGTGCCGCGTGCTCGCTTCGAACGCGGGGCATCTGCTTGCCTTCGGCCTGCCCGAATACGAGCGCGGCCGCAGCGTGGCGCGCACGCTCGAATCGGCGCTGTTCCATACGGGCTGGGGCGTGCGCACGCTCGCCGCCGGGCAGGCGCGCTTCAACCCGATGGCTTATCACAACGGTTCGGTCTGGCCGCACGACAACGCGCTCTGCGCGCGCGGGCTCGCGCGCTATGGCCACAAGGAGGCCGCGGTGCGTCTGCTGCAGGCGCTCTTCGAAGCGGCGGTCACCTTCGACATGCGCCTGCCCGAGCTCTTCTGCGGTTTCCCGCGCCGCCGCGGCGAGCCGCCGACGGCTTATCCGGTCGCTTGTCTGCCGCAGGCCTGGGCGGCCGGTTCGCCGTTCATGATGCTCGAAGCGTGCCTCGGCATTTCGATCGACGCGGCGCGCCACGAAGTGCGCGTCGAGGAACCGATGCTGCCCGAAGGCATCGACTGGCTCGAGATCGGCGATCTGCGCGTGGGCAAGTCGACGGTCACGCTCACGTTCCGGCGCGTGGACGGCAAGGTGGTCGCGGCAGCGGACCGCAGCGACGTGAAGGTCGTGGCATTGCTGTGAGCGGCTCGCCGGGGCGGGGGGCGAGTACCGGTTTCAGGTACTCGCACGCAGGGCGAGCTTTGCCGTAACTTGCCCGGTCTCGACGCCCTTCGTATTGGTGATCCGCGGCGTGCGAAAACGCGCGAGCGCCGCGTGCTGGGCCGCAGTGCCGATGCCTAGTTGCGCCAGCACTTCCATGACGACCGCATAGAGTGCGGTCGGGTTGCCGTCCTCCATCTTGACCGCGAACCCCAGCGCGCGCTGCCCGGCGTGCGGGGCGGTTTGCGGGCAAGCGCGCACGCCGATCGCATAGCTGCCTTCCGCGCCTAGCTTGCCGACCAGCGCACCTTCGAAGGTTTCCATCAGCGCCGTGCAGAAGCGGCCTTCGCCCGCGACCATTTCTGGGTGCGAGGTCATCGCGCGGTAGATGCGTGCGAGGGCGGCGGAGCGCGAAGCGGCTTCGGCTTCGGTGCTATGGTCCGCGGCATCGGCGAGCTTCGCGTAGAGGCGCGCCAGCCGGTCGAGCGGGAAGGCGGGTGTAGGCAGGTTGCAGCCGTCGATGGCCCATTGCACGCCGTCGTCGGGCAGGCCGCAGGCCTGTGCAACGGTCTGGCGCACGCGCGCCTGCAGCGGATGTTCCGGAAGGTGATAGTCCTCGATCGGAGCCTCGATGGCGCTTGCGCCCGCGAGCATGCCCACGTGCTTGCCGGAGCAGTTGCTGCACGCCGGTCCCGGCGTGAAGTCGCGCTTGATCCAGTTGCGGTAGACGGCGTCCGACAACGGCGTGTGCGGGCCGCAGCGCATGTCCGACTCCTGCGCCGCCACCTTCGCGAGCATCTGGCGCGTGCGCTCGACGTGCCGGTCTTCGCTGCTGTTCGAGCCGCACATGAGCGCGAGGTCGGCGTCGTCGAAGCCGAAGCGCTCGAGCGCACCCGTCTCGACGACGGCCAGCGCCTGCGCAGGCTTGGCCGCCGAGCGCACGAGCGTTACGCGGTACGGATCGCCGGAGGCATAGAGCAGCCGGCCGTCCGCATCGACCACGGCGACGTGGGCCCGGTGGGTGTTTTCGACGATGCCGCCACGATAGACGGTGACGGCGGGTTCGAGAGCAGGCGTGGCCATATGGAGTTTCCCGATAAGAGGTATGTGAAATCGGACCGATGGTACATGAGCCGCTTACTGGTCGTAGCGGTCATCGCGGCCATGGCGGGCATAGCGGCGGGCGATATGTTCCGGAATGTTTTCCGGGGTGACGACGACCACCGACGACGACGGCGACACGGCGGCGGCAGGCAGCAGCTTGTGGAAGCCCATGACGTGCTGGCAGGCCGAGCGCATGTCCTGCCGAAGGTCGTGATGGAGGATTGCCTGGATCCGGCCTTCGCGCAGCAGGCGCACGTTGTCGCGGTCGAGGTCGTGACCGACGAAGACCACCGGCGCGCGCTGCAGCGCTGCCAGCGCGCGCAGGATCGCGACGTTGCCGCCTCCCATCGAATAGACCGCGGTGATATCGGCATGGCGGGCCAGCGCGGCGCGCACGCGCGCCTCGGTCGCTTCGTCGAGACCATGTCCGCCGCTTGCGTCGACGAGCGCGAGGTGCGCGTAGCGCGTGCGTAGTGCCCGCCGGAAACTGATTTCCCGTTCCTCCTCGCCGCGGAAGCGCTCGTCGCTCAGGGTGATGAGAACACTGCCGGGCCGCGTGCCGGCCCACTGTCCCACGAGATAGGCCGCCGTCGCGCCGGCGACGCGATTGTCGAGACCCGCATAGGCGATGCGGCCCGAATGCGGAATGTCCGTGAAGATCGTCACCACCGGAATACCGCGCTGCTGCAATTCGCCGATTGCCTCGGCGATTTCGGGAACATCGCGCGCCTTCAGAAACACCCCGTGGCTGCCGCGACGGCCGATCACCCGGAGTGCCGCGACGACGTCCTCCGTGCTCATGGTCTCGTGCATCAGGAAGCGCGGCCGGAAGATGGCAGGATGCAGGCCCGGCAATTCGGCTTCCAGGGCATCCCGGATTTCGTCGGCGAATCTCGAGGGCGCCTCGACCACCACGTCGACCACGAGCTTGCGGCTAGCCGTAGCCAGTTGTAATTCCTGCTTTTCGAGTTCCCGGATGGCTTGCTCGACGCGCTTGCGGGTGTGCTCGCGCACGTGCACCCGGCCATTGAGCACACGGTCGACCGTCGCGAGGCCCACACCTGCCTGCAGCGCTATCTCCTTGACCAGAAACCGGTGAGCCACGTTCGAAGCCTCCGTCTTGATGTGTTTTTGATCGATTCATGATAGCTCACGCTTCGCTCTCGCCGTTATGCTTGTTTGACACAAAACCGGATGGGAAGGAGACGCGATGAACCAGCGTGAAATGCGCGCAGAAGCGCACCTGAAAGCGCACCCGGAAGCGCGCAGCGAGGGTTGGTACACGGAGCATGGCTGCTCGCTCGACGAATTCGCGGCGCTGCTCGAACGGCGAGATCCCACGCCGTTGCGATTTGCCAGCGCCGTCGGGCAGCAGATTCCGCTGTACGACTGCCGCGCCCTGCGCCACGTGGTGGCGGATGAACGGCAGCGTGCCGGCCTGCAGGCGGAATGGGCGCGCATTCTGCACGACGGGGCCGGCGTGCTGGTGCTCCAGCGAGCTTATGACGACGTGGGTCCGGTCGACGAAGCGACTGCCGTGTTCGAATCGATCATCCGCACCGAGCGCGCCAACGGGAACGGTGCGGGCGATCATTTCGCGAAGGCCGGCGCGAATGACCGCATCTGGAACGCTCAGGAGAAGCTCTGTCTGCAGGCGCCCGCCGTGTTTGCCCGCTACTTCGCCAATCCGATGCTCGCGGCGGTTGCCGGGGCCTGGCTCGGGCCGGCGTATCAGATGACCTCGCAGGTCAACGTCGTTCGTCCTGGGGGCGAGGCCCAGCTCGCGCACCGCGACTACCACCTCGGCTTCCTGACGGCCGGGGAGGCCGAGCGCTTCCCGGCTCACGTGCACCGGGTCTCCGCGTTCCTCACGCTTCAGGGCGCGGTTGCTCACAGCGACATGCCGGTCGAGAGCGGGCCGACCAAGCTTCTGCCGTATTCGCAGCGCTATGCCGAGGGTTATCTGGCGTGGCGACGCCCGGATTTTCGCGAGTATTTCGAAGCGCATTTCGTGCAGTTGCCGCTCGAAAAGGGCGACGCGCTGTTTTTCAATCCGGCGCTGTTTCACGCCGCCGGCGCGAACCGGACGGCTGACGTCCAGCGCATGGCCAATCTGTTGCAGATTTCGTCGGCATTCGGCCGCGCGATGGAAAGCGTCGATCGCCGGCGGATGTGCGAAGCGCTATTTCCCGTTCTGCGCGACGACCGCGCCGCCGGGCGGATGACCGATGGGGAAATCGAGGCGGTGATTGCATCTTGCGCCGAAGGCTATCCGTTTCCGGCCAATCTGGATCGCGACCCGCCCGTCGGCGGCCTCGCGCCGAGGAGCCAGCAGGCGATACTGCGCCAGGCGCTGGATGAAAAATGGCCGGATACGGCGCTTGCCGAGGCATTGCGGGAATACGACCGGCGACGCCGAACCGACTGACGGGGCTGCAACATCCCGCAACACCGGTGGTAACATTTGTTGTCGCCCACCCAACCGTTGCCCGCATGCCCGACAGTTTCGATCAGCTTGCCGCGCTGATCCGCGCGCGCTTCGCCGAACTGAGCCCGCAGTTCCAGACGGGGGCCGCGTTCCTGCTCGATCACCCCGACGAAGTGGCCGTCTCGTCGATGCGCAAGATCGCCGAGCGCGCCAACGTGCAGCCCGCTTCGCTCGTGCGCCTCTCGCAGCAGTTGGGCTTTCCCGGCTGGAACGAGTTGCGCAACCTGTTCGTCGCACGTGTGCGCACGCGGCCCGAGCCGCTCACGAGCCGCGCCCGCTCGCTCGTTGCCGGCAATGCGAAAGATGCGCTCGCGCGCGACCTGCTCGCGGCACAGCAGCACAATCTCGACGCCAGCGCCGCGCAGAACGCCCGCGCGATCGTCGAGGCTGCACGCGTGCTGCGCAAGGTCAAGCACGTTCATGTGGCGGGCTTCCGCTCGTGCTACGCGGTCGCATTCGGGCTCGTGTACGAATATCGGCTGTTTCGCCCATCCGTTTCGCTGCTGGGCGGGGAGGCGGGCACGCTCGAAATGCAACTGCTGGGCATCGAGCGCGACAGCGCGACGATCGTCGTCAGCTTCGCGCCGTACTCGGTGGAGGCTGTGCGGGTGGCCGAAGCGGCCCTGGAAAAGGGGAGCCGGCTGATCGCGATTACCGATAGTGCGGTTTCGCCCGTTGCGCTCAATGCCGAAACGGTCCTTATCTTCACGCACGAGAGCCCGTCGTTCTTCCCGTCGCTCGTGGCTGCGACGGCGTTGACCGAATCGCTCGTCGCGCATCTGCTCGCACTCGAAGGCGCGGAAGCCGTCGCGCGGCTCGAACAGGCCGAGCGCTCGCTCAATGCCCGGGGCGCTTACGTGCCTTGAAGTGCCTTGAAGCGTGCTGAACGCGCGCTTTTTCCCGCTTTCCGATCGGCAGTCCTTGTTCATTGCCACGGCGGCTTTCAGCGATGAGGCCGCCGGGACTTTTACGCTACCTAGTAAGTCATTTGTTGTTAAATATTAATTATTGACAACATATGTTGATGAGGCGTATAAATCGGCCCTAGGCAATGGCGGGCACTCTTCGGACGTTTTTTCCGACAGGAAAGGCGCCAGAACACGGGCCCGATGGAACCAGGAACATCGATGCAGGAACTGAAGTGTTACCCCTTGGGCGGCACGTCCGAGGCGATAGGGCGGCAGCTTGGCCGTCTCGCCGCCCCCATCTTCGACGCCTACATGGCGCAGAGCGCGGCGTGGCAGGCGGTAAGCCGCTGGCGCGGCAGCGTGTTCGCGCAGCAGTTGCGCGATAGCGCACAACACTATTTTCCGGCCTACGTAGCCGAACTCGATGCCATGGCCGAGGCACTCGGCTGGCCCGCGGAAGATGTGTTCCTCTGGAACTGCCGCGGCGAACTGATCCATCGGGTGCCCGACGGATGCACGACCGTCGCGGCCCCCACGCCGGCGGGAGCGCTGATCGCGCACAACGAAGATGGCGACCCTTATCTGCGCGGCCGCTGCTTCCTCGTCGACGTGCAGCCCGAGGGCAAGCCCGGCTTCGTCAGCTTCTGTTATCCGGGCTCGCTGCCCGGCCACACCTTCGCGGCTACCCGAGCCGGTCTTGCCCAGACAATCAACAATGTGCGCATTCGCGCGCCGCGCGCCGGCGTGCCGCGCATGATACTCGCGCGCGCCGTGCTCGACGCGGCGACGCTCGACGAGGCGCTTGCGCTGCTACGCGACACCCCCCGCGCGAGCGGTTTTCATCACACGATTGGCGGCGCGCAGGCGGATGGCGTGCGCGTCCACAGCGTCGAGGCGACCGCGCAACGCTGCTCGATCGCAGCGCTGGACGAGCCGTCCGGCCATGCTAACCACCTGATTCATGCGGGCTGCGAGAGCGAAGCGCAGATCGTGACCGACTCGTCGCGCGATCGTCAGATTCGCCTTGCCGAATTGCTGCCGGCGCTGGACACGCAGCCGGACGGCGACGCACTCGTCGGCGTACTGCAAGACCGGGCCGGAGACGGTCTGCCGATTTTCCGCGACGATCCGCACGATCCCGACGACGAGAACACGCTCGCGACAGCCTGCTTCACGATTGGCGCCGAGGGTGTCGGCTTCGGCGTCTGGCAGGACGGCCGGCGCGTGTTCGATCGCTTCATCGCTGCTGAGGCCCGCCGCTGACAGCGCCGTTCCGACGAATTTCATTTCACCGCATCGAGAGAACCCCATGACCCATGTCTTTCATCGGATGCCCAAGCAGACGCTGCCCGTAGCGGTTGCGGGCGACGGCATCGAAATCATCGATTCCACCGGCAAGCGCTACATCGACGCGAGTGGCGGCGCGGCAGTCTCGTGCCTCGGCCACAGCAACGCGCGCGTGATCGGTGCGATCAAACGCCAGGCGGAGCAACTGCCTTACGCGCACACGTCGTTCTTCACGACCGAAGCGTCCGAGCAACTGGCCGATCACCTCATCGCCGCCGCGCCGGCAGGGCTCGATCACGTCTATTTCGTGTCGGGCGGTTCGGAGGCCATCGAAGCCGCGCTCAAGCTCGCGCGCCAGTACTTCGTCGAGAAAGGCGAACTGGCGCGCCGCCATTTCATCGCGCGCCGCCAGAGCTACCACGGCAACACGCTCGGCGCGCTGGCGATCGGCGGCAATGCCTGGCGCCGCGAGCCGTTCCTGCCGATCCTGATCGAGTCGCATCACGTGAGCCCGTGCTACGCGTATCGCGAGCGCCGCGAAGGCGAATCCGACGAGGTCTACGCCCAGCGCCTTGCCGACGAGCTCGAACAGAAAATCCTCGAACTCGGGCCTGAGACGGTTGCCGCGTTCGTGGCGGAAACGGTTGTGGGCGCAACGGCCGGCGCGGTGCCGCCGGTGCGGGAATACTTCCGCAAGATCCGCGCGGTGTGCGACCGCTACGGCGTGCTGTTGATCCTCGACGAGATCATGTCGGGCATGGGTCGTACCGGCTACCTGTTCGCCTGCGAAGAAGACGGGGTGAGCCCGGACCTGCTGACCATCGCCAAGGGCCTTGGCGCCGGCTATCAGCCTATCGGCGCGACGCTCGTCAGCCAGCGCATTTACGACACGATTGTCGGCGGCAGCGGCTACTTCCAGCATGGCCATACCTATATCGGTCACGCCACCGCCTGCGCGGCGGCGCTCGAGGTGCAACACGTGATCGCCGACGAGAAGCTGCTCGACAATGTGCTCGCACGCGGCGAGCAACTGCGCGCGAATCTGCGCGAACGCTACGCGGCGCATCCGTATATGGGCGACGTGCGCGGACGCGGGCTTTTTGTAGGCGTCGAACTGGTGAAAGATCGCGAGACGAAAGCGACCTTCGACCCTGCGCTGAAGCTGCACGCGGCGATCAAGCGCGAAGCGTTCGCGCGAGGCCTGATGGTGTATCCGATGGGCGGCACGGTGGACGGCAAGCATGGCGACCACGTGCTGCTCGCACCGCCGTTCATCTGCACGGCGCGCGATATCGATGCCATCGCGGAGCGCCTTGCCGACGCGATCGACGGCGCGCTTGCCGCAACGGGTGTGTCGCGCGCAGCGTGAGCGCGGATTCTTGCTTTCTGACTCTCGGAGTTCATCCATGACGCAATTGCGGAACCCGCGGCTTCCCGCTTTCGACGCCTCGCAGGCGACGCCGGAACAGAAGACCGTGCTCGATGAAATCCTCTCCGGTCCACGCGGCAACCTGAACGGACCGTTTCTTGGCTGGATCTACAGCCCTGAACTGGCGCAGCACGCCCAGCGCCTGGGTGCGTTTTGCCGCTATCGCACGGGTTTGCCGCTGCGCCTTTCGGAACTGGCGATACTCGTGACGGCGGCGTGCTGGCAGGCTCAGGCCGAGTGGTATATCCACTATCCGATCGCGCTCGAGGCGGGCGTGCCCGCTGCGCTGGCGGAGCAGATTCGCACGGGCGTGACGCCGCAGTTCGACGATCCCGACGATGCGCTTATCTACGCGTTCGCGACCGAGCTGTACGATGCCAGGCGTGTATCGGACGCGACGTACGCGCGGACGATAGAGCGGTTTGGGCGCGAGGTGACGGTGAATCTCGTTGGCTTGCTGGGATACTACGCGCTCGTGGCGATGACGCTAAACGTGTTCGACATGCGCGCCGAAGGGCAGCAAGGCGAGGGTGCGCTCCCGTTTCGCGAATAGGATGCCGGTCAGGCGACCAACCCCTCGAGCTCGCGGCCGGCGAGGGGTTCTCTTTCACGCGCATCTTTTGCCAGATTGACCTGCTTTGCGGAACTGGCTATGTCGAGCAGGTCGGCGTCGATGCTGTAGCCGTCCCGGTCGTTCAGCCACGCAAGAATGTCGGACAGGTGCCACAACGAGGGGTTGCCTTCGTGCACCGGCGCGGGAAAGTCCGTGGCGTGCGCGAGCATCAGTTTGCGCATGTTCTGACGGGACATGCCGGTTGCGTCGGCGGCGTCTGTCAAACCGACGAAATCCGGCGCCGCCTCGATAAGGCGAGCGGACGGAATGGCCTGCTTCACATCCTGAAGAGCAGTACGGATAGCCGTCCAGGCGTCAGGGCTCTCGCGCGTAAACGCAAGAGCGATCCGCCCTGGTTGCCCGATACCCGGGGTGGCGTCATCGCAGCCCGCCTCGCCAAGCCGTTCGACAAGCGCTTCGTGATCGCAATCGCTTGCCGTCAACTGGTATTTGAGAGTGAAAGCGTATTCCATGAGTTACTCCGGCTCGTGAGCGCTTGCGCCACATGGGGCATGTTCTGGACGGTGAGTCGTGCAGTTGCTGACGACCCGCATCAGGTGCGCCGCGTGATTCGCGGCGCTGCGAGGCGTGCTCCATACGCTCGTAATGCAAAATTCCCCGCAACGGCAATCTGCATCGTTGTAGGGACAGTAAATCCGTCCCCACGCATGGCCATTGCCCTTCTTTGGCCGCACCATCCAGCCGTTCGACTCGGCATACTGCAGCGCAGCTTCTATCTCTTTCCTCGGATGTGGACGTCTCATCAACTGCCTCAGTGTATGCGGGGTAACGTTGGTTGTCAACTGACAACTTCATGTGGCCTTCTTGCAAGTCGGATACCGTGTCGATGCGGCTCCAGAGCGATGTCCCGGTTTGGATCGGGCTCTTTTTGGGGAGCGAGAAAATCGGGCAATGTGACAGGCATTCTTTGCTGCTCGTCCTGCGGCAAATACCATGACTAATACCGGCAGGTCTGGGTTAATGAATTGTTCAAAAAGTGCTTCACGGTACATAACGAACAGCCTGCCGGCCGCAAAGCGTTTTCAATCGCCTCATGAAAATTTCAGACGGGCGATTATTCCGGGCATTCTGCGAGCCGCCTTTCAGCGGGTAACAGACAGATTATTGCGGCATTGCAGAACGAAATGCCGCGGCGCATTGCGCCGATTATTCGCCGGATTGCTGGCGGAGATTTTGCCCGTCGCGGTTGGGGCGCCCGGTAATTCGTGCTGCCGCGACCGGGGTTGCGGCATTGCCTGATTTCCTTTCTGTCCGTTTCATCTAAAAATCACTTGCGCGGAATAATTCGTATTGTTAGTCTTTCGAGACTTATAAAAAAGCCGGGTGCCATTATTGACAGACCGGCCTGCAAGCGGGGAAACGTATAACCCAGCCGGGTATGCATAACCCATTTCCGGGGAATAACATGCTTGATACGACCATCGACGTTGCCGAAAATCAGCGCGCCGCCATGGCCGGAATTGGCGACGTCGTCACCCTCAAATCCGGCGGTCCGCGCATGACCGTCATGTATGCCGGCCCGGTGGGCTTTGCGCCTGGCCACTGGCTGATCTGCCAGTGGTTCGATGAGCATGGCGAACTGCGGCAGGACATGTTCGCCCAGGACATGGTCCAGATCGAGCCGCGCTCCATTCCCGCCGGTTCGGTCAAGCTGCACGCGCCCGCTATGCGTTCGCCATCGGGGCGCGTTTGAGTTTCGTTTGCGGTTAGCTGGAGTTAGCTGGGAATTGGCTCGACGTTCACTCCGGGTACGCAGTGGCGCCGGCCAGCCGGGCTTGCCTTAGCGCTGCCCTTCGGCCGCGATTTTTACGGCGAGTCCCGCCAGCACCGTTCCCATCAACCAGCGCTGGATTGTGAGCCAGGCGGGACGCCCTGCCAGGAAAGCCGCGATCGTGCCTGCCGTCATGGCTACGGTGGCATTCACCGTGATCGAAAGCGCGATCTGGATCAAGCCGAGCATGATCGACTGGGCAAGAACGCTGCCCTGGTGCGGGTCGATGAACTGCGGCAGCAGCGAGAGATAGAGGATCGCGATCTTCGGATTCAGCAGGTTCGTGACGAAACCCATCAGAAACAGCTTGCGCGGGCTATCCGGCGCCAGTTCACGAACCTGGAACGGCGAGCGGCCGCCCGGCTTGAGTGCCTGCCACGCGAGCCACACGAGGTAGAGTGCGCCGCCAAAGCGCAGCGCGTCGTAGGCAAAAGGCACTGTCATCAGCAGCGCGGTAATGCCGAACGCGGCGCACAGCATGTAAAACACGAACCCGAGCGCGACGCCTCCGAGCGAAATCAGGCCGGCTTTGCGCCCCTGGCAGATCGAACGGGAAAGCAGATAGATCATGTTCGGGCCGGGCGTGAGGGCCATGCCGAGCGAGACGGCGGCAAATGCGAGGATCGGGGCGGCGTGATGCATCGTGGGCTCCGGAAAGTGCAGGGAAGACGGGCCGGTTCGTGTGACCGGTGAGGACTTCGAGTCATTATTTCACGCCGCTCCGGCCAACGGGTGCCCGTGCCGCATCCGCTGGCCATCGGGACAAGCCGGACGGCGCGGCATCCCTCAGCGCGACGGGCCTTTGCGATCACCGCTGCCGCGCGCGGCGCGCGCCGCTATGCGATCGGAGAGCATGCGCGAAAATCCCCCCATGCCAAGGCGTCGCTGGCGATCCCTGGTTTCTCTCGCGAGATCTTTGGGCGGATTCGGCTGGATCGACCAGTAGAGCGCCGCCAGCCAGCCGACGACGGACCAGCCGAGCACGGCATTGAAGAGCGCGATCGTCAGCAGGTCGTGACGCCTGCGGCGGTCTGCGATCAGCGCAGGCAGGAAATAGAGCACCACCGTCGCGACGAGGACGACGATATCGAAGACGGAATGGCTCGCCATGTCGATCCTCCCTTTATGTGAAAGCCCGCGCCGGGCTGCAGCGTAAGCTTACATTGTCGCCCTAAATGGGATTGCGCGCAGCCCCTGGCCGATCGGCCAGGGGGATATCGGCGGGCGGATGAACGGGTCTATCATCGGAGCTTTCATCGCGGGGACACAAACCATGATTTCCGATTCGACCCAGGACAGCCAGCAACTCGATCACGACGCATTGCGCGCCTTCGTCGAGCGCAAATGGAACGACGAGATCGTTTCCGCGCTGACCGACTATATCGCGGTGCCCGCGAAGAGCCCGGCCTTCGATCCGGACTGGGCGAAGCACGGTTATGTCGAGCGTGTCGTGCAGGACGCGGCGTCCTGGGCGGAGCGGCAGCCGGTGCGCGGTCTGAAGCTCGAAGTTGTGCGGCTCGTGGGCCGCACGCCGGTGATCTTCTTCGAAGCGCCGGCCACGCGCTCGGGCAGCGAGGAAACCGTCGTGCTCTACGGCCACCTCGACAAGCAGCCGGAGTTCGCGGGCTGGCGCAACGATCTGGGCCCGTGGACGCCGAAGCTCGAAGACGGGCGGCTGTACGGTCGCGGTGGTGCCGACGACGGCTATGCCATCTACGCGAGCGTCACAGCGCTGGCGGCGCTGGACGCACAGGGGATCGAGCGGCCGCGCTGTGTCGGCATCATCGAAACCTGCGAGGAGTCGGGCAGCTATGACCTGCTGCACTATGTCGACGTGCTGAGCGAACGGCTCGGCAAGGTCGGGCTCGTGGTCTGCCTCGACTCGGGCGCGGGCAACTACGATCAGCTCTGGCTCACCACGTCGCTGCGCGGCCTCGTGTCGGGCGATCTCGAAGTGCAGGTGCTCGACGAGGGCGTGCACTCGGGCTCGTATGGCGGCATTGCCCCGTCCAGCTTCCGCGTGATGCGGCAACTCTTCGAGCGGCTCGAGGACGCCGCGAGCGGTACGCTCCTGCCCAAGGGGTTCCATTGCCCGATTCCGCCGCAGCGCCTGCGTGAAGCGGAAGCCACCGCGAAGATACTGGGCGACGGCGTCTGGAAAACGCTTCCGTGGGCCTGCGGCCAGGACGGCCGCCGCGTGCTGCCCACGACCACCGATTCGCAAGAGGCGCTGCTCGATTCCGCGTGGCGGCCTTCGCTTTCCGTGACGGGCGCGGCTGGCTTGCCCGCGCTGACCGACGCGGGCAACGTGCTGCGCCCGCGCACGGCGTTCAAGCTGTCGCTGCGCCTGCCGCCGCTGGTCGAGGCATCGAAGGCCGTGGCCGAACTGAAGGCGCTGCTCGAGTTCGACCCGCCGTACAACGCGAGGGTGACCTTCAGGCCCGACACGGGCGCCGCGAACGGCTGGAGTGCGCCCGAACTCGCACCGTGGCTGGCGGACGCGCTCAATGCCGCTTCGCGCGAGCATTACGGCGCGGACTGCGCCTACCTGGGCCAAGGCGGCACGATTCCGCTGATGAACGTGCTGCAGGCGGGCTTTCCGAAATCGCAGTTCATGGTCTGCGGCGTACTCGGGCCGAAATCGAACGCACATGGCCCGAACGAATTCCTGCACGTGCCCTACGCGAAAAAGCTCACGGCCACGGTAGCGGAGGTGATTGCCGCCGCGCCCTGAAGTACCCCGAAACGTCCTGGGCGCGCCGCTCGGTTGCGCTCAGTTATGGTCCGGCGGCGGCGTGCCGTCCGCGGCGTGCAAAGGCGCATCTGCGTGACAGGAGCAGGATTCTTCATCCATGGGCTGCTCCAGATTTCTCATGATTCCGCATTCGCTGGTGCTGCTGTTGTGCGCGTGGCAGGTTTCGCGCAGCGTACGCAATTGTTGCTCCAGCGTCCGCATCGACGCGATCTGCTGGTGGATCCGCTCGATCTGGCAGTCGATGAGCTGGTTCACTTCGTCGCACGGCTGGCTCGGGTCTACCTGGAAGCGTCGCAGCATGCGGATATCGGCAAGCCCGATACCGAGCGAGCGGCAATGGCGGATGAAATTGAGCTGCGCGACATGTCCGCCCGCGTAGCTGCGGTAGCCGTTGGTTTCGCGCGCGGGTTCGTCCAGCAATCCCTCACGTTCGTAGAAGCGCACCGTTTCGACATCGCAATGAGCGAGGCGCGCCAGTTCTCCGATCCTCATGCTCGTGGTTCCCAAAAATGGCTTGACCCTGTAGCCGCTACAGGCTGTCCAATGATTGTGTCATTTTTGGGAGAAATCGGCCATGGTCACGGCTTTCAGGTTGCGGCACGCCGCGGGGCAACGCTATTGCGCGCGCATCGAAGGGCTGGCGGGAGATCCGTCCGGCGGGGCATCGGCGCTGGATGAGGGGCACGAGCATCGTCATGGTTGTGATCATGACCCTGCGCACGAGCACGACCATGCCCGTGATCAAGGGCACGACCACGGCCCTGGCTGCGGCGACGAACATGACCACGACCATGGCGGGCACAGCCGCGGAGACGACCACGGGCATGACCACGGTGCCCGCCATACGCACGACCACGCCAACACCTCAGCCCGCGCCTGCTGCCACGGCCACGATCACGCCGCAGCACCCAGCGAGCTGCCGCCGCCTGCCCCCGATGGCACACAGCGCGCGCGCTATCGCATCGACAACATGGACTGCCCGACCGAGGAGCGGCTGATCCGCAACCGCCTCGAACCGATGCCGGGCGTCGTGCGCCTCGATTTCAACCTGCTCGCGCGCGAGCTGACGGTGCACCACCGCCTCGACGATGCGCAGCCGTTGATCAAGGCACTGCGTGCCCTCGATATGGCACCGCGCGTGCTCGACGAGGCCGCGCCGACCGCAGGCCAGGTCGAGACGCTGCGTTTTGCGGGCCGCCAGAAGCTGCTGCTGGCAATCAGCGGCGTCGCGGCCGCGTCCGCCGAGGTGCTCGCGTGGAGCACCGGCCAGCCGACGCTGCGCAAGGGCTGGATCGCGCTGAAGAACGTCACGGTCAATATCTACTTCCTGATGTCGTTGGCGGTGATCGGCGCGGTCGTGATCGGCAAGTGGCCGGAGGCGGCGATGGTCGTGTTCCTGTTCGCGCTCGCCGAGGAGATCGAAGCGCTGTCGCTCGAACGCGCGCGCAACGCCATCCGCTCGCTGACGGCGCTCGCCCCCGACACCGCCGAGGTCTGGCAGGCGGAAGACGCCAGCCAACCTGCCGATGCCGCCGCGCGCGGCCTCGGCCGGTGGCTCACGCGCGCGGTCGGCGAGGTGGCGATCGGCAACCGGATTCGTGTGCGGACCGGCGAGCGCGTGCCGCTCGACGCTCGCGTGGTGGACGGCCCTGCGGCCCTGGACCAGGCGCCCATCACGGGCGAAAGCCTTCCCGTCGACAAGGCCGCGGGCGATACGCTCTACGCGGGCAGCATCGTCGTCGACGGTGTGGTCGAAGCCGTCGTCACGGCGACGGCGCGCGAGAGCACGCTCGCCCGCATTGCAGCCGCGGTGCAGGACGCCCAGGCGCAACGCGCGCCGACCCAGCGCTTCGTCGATCAGTTCGCGCGCTTCTATACGCCCGCCGTGGTCGCGCTCGCAGTGCTGATCGCGGTGGCCGGCCCGCTCGCCATCGGCGGCGCCTGGACTGGCTGGCTCTACAAGGCGCTCGTGCTGCTCGTGATCGCGTGCCCGTGCGCGCTCGTGGTCTCGACCCCGGTGACGGTCGTGAGCGGCCTCGCGGCCGCCGCGCGCTTCGGCATGCTCGTGAAGGGCGGCGTCTGGCTCGAACGCGGGCGGCTGCTGAAAGTCGTCGCGCTCGACAAGACGGGCACGCTCACGCGGGGCGAGCCGGTACTGACCGATGTGCTCGCCATCGCCGGGTTGCCTGTCGAAGCGGCGCTGCGCATTGCCGCGAGTCTCGACGAATCGAGCACCCATCCTGTGGCGCGCGCACTCGTGTCCGGCTGGCGCGAGCGGCAGCCCGTCGATACGCTCGAACGCATCGACGACTTCGCCGTGCTGGGCGGCCGCGGCGTGAAGGGGCGCGTCGACGGCCCGTTCTGGCATCTCGGCAACCATCGGCTCGTGGAAGAACTGGGGCTGTGCTCGCCCGAGCTCGAAGCGACACTCGCCACGCTCGAGGGCGCGGGCAAGACGGCCATCGTGCTGTGCTCGCCGAAGGAGGCGGTGGCCGTGTTCGCTGTCGCGGACGCCGCGCGGCCCGAGAGCGCGGCGGCGGTGCGTGCGCTGAAAGCGCTGGGCGTGCGGCCCGTGATGCTGACGGGCGACAACCCGGCGACCGCGCGGGCGATTGCGGGGCAACTCGGCATCGACGAGGCCCGCGGCAATCTGCTGCCGCAGGACAAGCAGGATGCGGTCGCGGAACTGTCCGCGCAGTCCGGCATGACAGGGATGGTCGGCGACGGCGTGAACGACGCTCCGGCGCTCGCGCGCGCCGACATCGGTTTCGCGATGGGCGCGGCGGGCACGGCGACGGCGCTCGAAACCGCCGACGTCGCGATCATGGACGACGATCCGCGCAAGATCGCGGCGTTCATCGGCCTGAGCCGCAAGACCGCGGCGGTGCTCACGCAGAACATCGCGCTCGCACTCGGCATCAAGGCGGTGTTTCTCTCCCTGGCGCTGGCGGGCGAGGCGACGCTCTGGATGGCCGTATTCGCGGACATGGGCGCGAGCCTGCTCGTGGTGGCGAACGGTTTGCGCGTGCGGCGCCATTTCGGGGCGCCTCGCTGATGGGCGGTCGCCGGAGCCGTGCCTGCGCTCGTTGCACTAGCACGACGGCCGCATCAACCGCGCCTGCAGAGCCGCGCGCACCGTTTCGTCGAAGGCGCCCAGCAGGCTGAAGCGTCCCGCCACGAGCGTCGCCGCAGGCACGCCGTCGCGAAACACGATGCGATTTCCCGCGAGCGCCGGCACCTTCTCCCCGGGCAGCAGCGTGCCGGCCAGATTGAGCGGGTCGGTGGCCGCGAGGCAGACCAGGGTGCCGTCGCCGGGGCCGCGCCGGCGCACCTCGCGCAACAGCGCGACGGCCTCGGGCAGCGCGAATTGTTCGCCCGAAAGGCCGGTGACGAAGCGCCCGCCGCGCACGTGCCCGCGCGCTTCCATGCGGTGCAGCACGCGCAGCAGGTCCCGCCATGGCGGCATCCACTCCGCCTCGCGTATCAGCAGTTGCCAGCACACCACGCCGTAGCGGCGCAGCAGCACGTTGGCCACGTGTTCGAGCAGATCGGGATCGGCGCGCGGCTGGGTGCGTGTATCCGGAATCGCCGCAACGTCTTGTTGACCCAAAGATTGGTCTACGGCGGCCGCATCGGCGACAGACAACTCGATGCGTCTCACCACCGCCCAGCGCCCCGCGTCGGCCATGCCCCCCACAAGCGGCGCGAAGCCGCGCGTGCGCCGCCGCCCCGCGTGCGCACTTCGCTTTGCCGCGGGCTTTACCAGCGCGCGCAGGCCCGCGAAGCTGTCGGCGTTCACGAGCCCCGCCGCGACCAGCTCGCCCAGCGCGGTTTCCAGCTCTACGCCCAGCAGATGCGTATCGGCAGCCAGTTCGTCGAAGAACATCGCGCCGTGCCGCAGCAGGGCGTCGTAGACGCGCCGCGCTCTGGCCGGCAGGCCGGCTGCGTCGGGTGTTGCCGCGAGCGCGGTCCAGCGCGCGAGTTCGCGCCGCGGCAGAAGTACGACCGGCGTGCTGCGCACCGCCGACCCCGCCGTCGCGCGCGACGGCAGGCGGCCCCACGCCAGGCGCCCGGAGCGGCACAGCTCGTCGAGCAGCATGGGGGTGAAATCGTCGATGCGCGCAGGCAGGATCTCGTCCTCCCAGGCGAGCGCCGAAGCCTCCCAGCCCTCGAACTGTGCGAGCACGGCGGCGAGCGCGTCGCGCCCCGAGCCGCGGGTGGGGGCGGCAACGTGCTGCCACTCGAACAGGAAGCGCATGAAGTCGTGGCGCTCGACCGGTTCGATCTCGCGGCGCAGCTTGCGCACGGTGTAGCGATGGATGCGTGCGAGCAGATGGCGCTCGCACCATTCCTCCTCGCGCGCGCCAGGCGTGAAGCGGCCGCGCATCACCGAACCTTGGGCTTCGAGCGCCGTCAGGGCCCGCGCGACGGCGCTTGCCTCCAGCGCGAGGGGCCGCGCCACCTGAGCGAGGGTGAGCGGACCCAAGCCCGACAGCCGGGCAAGAACCACTTCGACGAGGGCGGCTTCCTCGGTCCAGCTTTCGTCGTAGCCGGGTGGCGCCTGCAGCGGCGGTTCGGCGCGCGCCTGCGGATAGACCGCGCGCACGCAGTTCAGCCGTTCGGCCGCAATCCAGAGCGTGTCGTGTTCCGCGACAGGCAAACGCGTCGCGCGGCCCGAGCGTGCCAGTTCGCGCAGCCAGTCTGACCAGCCCGGCTCGCGTTGCACTTCGCTTTCGGTAAGGCAGGCAAGCGTCGTGAGCGCGTCGTGCATCTCTTCCGCGTCGCGCGCTTGCGGCCACGCTTCCTCGCGCACGCCCGCGATGGCTTCGGCATCGAGCGCGCCCAGGTCGTCGGCCGTTTCGGGGTCGCTCCAGCGACGGCTCAGCACGGCCTGGGTGCGGCGCTCCTCGATCGGCGCGTCGTCGAGGAACGCGTAGGGGCGCGCCGTGAGGATCTCGGCGGCGAGCGGCGACGGCCCGTTCAGGTCGCGGGTCACGAGCCGCACCTTGCCTGCTTCGATACGCCGGAGCAGGGCGAGCCATGCTTCGGTATCCATAGCATCGTGCAGGCAGTCGTCGAGCGTCTGGTCCACGAGCGGATGGCGCGGAATTTCGCGCTCGCCCACGAGGTTTTCCACGCAAGCCACCTGATCGGGAAAGACCGCGGCGAGCAAATCCTCGCTGCGCATGCGCTGGATCTGCGGCGGCGTCTTGCGGCCGCCTGTCTGGCGCGGCAGCGCGAGGGCCGTGGTGGCGTTCCAGCGCCAGCGCACGCCGAAGAGCGGAGCGTCGAGCAGCGCCTGCACGAGCAGGTGCCCGGCGGTATTCGAGTGCAGGTAGCGCCATACCTCGTCCAGCGCGAAGCTGTGCGCGCCGGTGAGCGAGAGGATGATGGCGTCCTCGGTCGCGGCGGCCTGCAGTTCGAAGTTGAACTGCCGGCAGAAGCGCTTGCGCAGCGCGAGACCCCACGCGCGGTTGATGCGGCTGCCGTAGGGCGTATGGATCACGAGCTGCGTGCCGCCCGATTCGTCGAAGAAGCGTTCCATCACGAGCGTGTCGTGGGTCGGCAGCGCGGTGAGGGCGGTCCAGGCGCGCGCGAGGTATTCGGCGATCTGGCGGGCGGCGGCGTCGGGCAGGCCGATCGTCGCGGCGAGCCAGTCGCAGACGCGCTCCACGCCGGACGAGGCTGGCTCGGCGGTCCGGGATGGCGGGCATTGCGGCTGAATGTCGGTCTCGTCTGAAATGCAACTAACAGCCAGTTCCGCCTCGCGCACGGCTTCCGGCGAGGGCGAGGCGGGCCGGTCAATTTTGTCTATAGCGCCAAGGGGTGTTTCCGCTCCCGCTAACAACCTTTCCGCCTGAGACCGGAGGCGTCCTACGGCGACAGAAAGCTCGTCGCTGCGTCCCGGCGCCTCGCCGAGCCAGAACGGAATGTTCGGCGGCTGCCCTTGTGCGTCTTCCACGCGCACGCGTCCCGCTTCGATGCGCAAAATGCGATACGACGCATTGCCGAGCTGGAAGACATCGCCCGCGAGGCTCTCCACCGCAAAGTCCTCGTTGACCGTGCCGATCTGCAGGCCTTGGGGTTCGAGCAGCACGCTGTAGTCGGCGTTATCGGGAATCGTGCCGCCCGACGTCAGCGCGACGAGCCGCGCGCCGCGGCGCGCGCGCAGCACGTGGTGCACGGCGTCGCGATGAAGGTACGCCGCCCGCGGTCCGTGCCGGCTCGTATAGCCCTCGGCGAGCATGCGCAGCACGGCGTCGAACGGCTCGCGTTCCAGCCGGGCCCAGGGCAGCGCCCGCCGCACGAGTGCATAGAGGGCGTCTTCGTCCCACGCTTCGCAGGCCACTTCGGCGACGATCTGCTGCGCGAGCACGTCGAGCGGCGCGTGCGGCACGCTCAGCCGGTCGAGTTCGCCGCGTCGCACGCAGTCCAGCAGCGCGGCGCACTCCACGAGGTCGTCTCGCGAGGTTGGAAAGAGCCGACCTTTCGGCATGCCGCCAACCTGGTGCCCCGAGCGCCCCACACGCTGCAGGAAGCCTGCGATCGAGCGCGGCGAGCCGATCTGGCAGACCAGATCCACGTCGCCGATATCGATGCCCAGTTCGAGCGACGCCGTCGCCACGAGCACGCGCAACGCGCCGCGTTTCAGACGCTGCTCGGCATCGAAGCGGTGCTCGCGCGCGAGGCTGCCGTGGTGCGCCGCGACGGCTTCGGCGCCGAGCCGGTCGCTGAGGTGGCGCGCGACGCGTTCGGCCATGCGCCGCGTGTTCACGAATACGAGCGTCGTGCGGTGCTGCGCCACGAGTTCGGCCATGCGGTCGTAGACGCGCTCCCAAACGTCGTTGGCCATCACTGCTTCCAGCGGCACGGGCGGCACCTCGATCGCCAGATCGCGCTCGCGCGTATGGCCGACGTCGACGATTTCGCAGGCCGGTGGCGTCTGCGGCTCGGGGCCCATGCCGACGAGAAAGCGCGCGACGGCATCGACAGGCTTTTGCGTCGCCGAAAGCCCGATGCGCAGGAGCCGCCGTCCGCACAGCGCGTCGAGCCGCTCGAGGCTCAGCGCGAGATGGCAGCCGCGCTTGTTGCCCGCGAGCGCGTGAATTTCGTCGACGATCACGCTGCGCGCCGTCGCGAGCATGCGGCGACCCGACTCCGAACCCAGCAGTACGTAGAGGGATTCGGGCGTGGTCACGAGGATGTGAGGGGCGCGCTTGCGCAGGGCGGCGCGCTCGGGCTGCGGCGTGTCGCCGGTGCGGACCGCGGTGCGGATTTCGACGGGCGGCAGATCGAGGCGCGCGAGTTCTTCGGCGATGCCTTCGAGCGGTCGTTCGAGGTTCAGGCGAATGTCGTTCGAGAGCGCCTTGAGGGGGGAGACGTAGACCACGAGCGTCGCATCTGGCAGGGCGCCGCCGTTTGCGAGTCCTTCGCGCACGAGTTCATCGAGCGCGGCGAGGAACGCCGTGAGCGTCTTGCCGGAACCGGTCGGCGCGGCGACGAGCGTCGCGCGGCCCCCGGCAATGAGCGGCCAGGCGGCGCACTGGGCGGCCGTGGGCGCGGCGAAGCTGCGCCTGAACCAGTTCGCGACGGCCGGATGGAAGCGTGCGAGCGGATCGTCCGCAGCCGCTTCGAGACTCAGGGTGGCAGGGGAAGGCAATGTCATGCTGACACAGGTAAGGGCGCACACGCGTTTGTCCAGCGTGCGCATGCGCCAGTCTCGCAGTTTTTGCGCGGGGCTGCATGGGGCGCAAGCGGCACGCGTTTCGCTGCGCTGTCGAAGGGGCTCGCTCCGGCCTGGCCGGTTTTCTGCACGCGCGCGCCGCGAGCAGTATTCTCGCCGGGGTCGGCTTTTCTCCCTGTTCTCAAAACGGAGGCATCACCATGCGATACAACACTCTTGGCCGCACCGGCCTGTTCGTCTCGGAACTTTGCCTCGGCACGATGACCTTCGGCGGCGGCGACGGCATCTGGAATCAGATCGGCGATCTGCAGCAGGCCGATGCCGAACGCCTGATCGGCCGGGCTATCGACGCCGGTATCAATTTCATCGACACGGCCGACGTCTACTCGCAGGGCGTGTCCGAGCAGATCACCGGGCAGGCGCTGAAAAACCTCAAGATTCCGCGCGAGCAGGTGGTGGTCGCAACGAAAGTCTTCGGTCAGATGGGCGCGACGCCCAACGAGGCGGGCGCCACGCGCTATCACATCATGGACGGCATCAAGGCGAGCCTGAAGCGCCTGCAGCTCGACCATGTCGATCTGTACCAGATCCATGGCTTCGACCCGGCTACGCCGATCGAGGAGACCGTGCGCGCGCTCGACACGCTCGTGCGGCAGGGGCATGTACGCTACGTCGGCGTATCGAACTGGGCGGCCTGGCAGATCGTCAAGGCGCTCGGCATCGCGCAGCACCATGGCCTCTCGCGCTTCGAATCGCTGCAGGCGTACTACACGATCGCGGGCCGGGATCTCGAGCGCGAACTCGTGCCCATGCTCGCCAGCGAAGGGCTGGGTCTCATGGTGTGGAGCCCGCTCGCCGGCGGCCTTCTGAGCGGCAAGTATGGCCGCGACAAGGCAGGGGAAGCGGGCAGCCGCCGCACGACATTCGACTTCCCGCCCGTGGAGCGCGAACGCGCGTGGAATTGCGTTGATACGATGCGGGCGATTGCCGGGCGCAAGGGCGTTTCGGTCGCGCAGATCGCGCTGGCGTGGCTGCTGCATCAGCCTGTCGTGACCTCGGTGATCGTCGGCGCGAAACGCGTCGATCAGCTCGACGACAACGTGGCGGCGACGCAGGTGAAGCTTTCTCAGGAGGAACTGGCGGAGCTCGACGACGTGAGCCGCCTGCCCGCCGAATATCCGGGCTGGATGCTCGCGCGCCAGGGCGACCGGCGCCGCGAGCAACTGAGCCAGGCCGGGTCGCGCCGCGGCTGACACGCGCACAGGCGCACAGGCGCTGCGGACGGCCCGAGGTCGAAGTCCAGGCCGGGGGCGCGGTATTTTGCGCCCCCGGTTGTGGTGTTACTGGGTCACGACCTTGAGGTGATCCTTCACCGAAGTGACGCCGGCGACGTTTTCCACGACCTGCTTCGCATTGTCGCGGTCTTCGGCGCTCGGCACGGTGCCGGTCAGCGACACGACGCCCTTGCGCGTCTTCACATGAATGTGCTCCGACTTCACGTTGTTCGCGGCAAGCAGATCGGCTTTTACCTTGGTCGTGATGGTTGCGTCGTCAACGTGCTGGCCCACGGTTTCCGAGCTGGCCGCCGGCGCGGTCGAGCCGTTTGCGTCCGTCTGCGCCGCGGCGGCGAGGGCGAAGGTCATGCAGGCGATCCCGGCTGCGGTCTTGAGAGTCAGGGTGTGCTTCATGCGAGCTTCTCCTTTTGCGGTGATGTCCGCCATGACTCGTGCAAGTGTTGTGCCGCGCCGCGCAACGTGGCGGGCGGCGCGGCTTCCGGAGCCCGCCGGTTCATCGCCGCGTCTGTCCCCACCGGCCACGTGCGCGGCCCGGCTGCAAGCCGTGCCAGTCGCGAGAATTTTCCGTGCGATTGTAAAAACGTGCCGACCGGGCGGGTGCCCGAAATTGCCTAGCAAGTGCCGATCCCGTTTCAGAACATAGACTTGTCGATACTGGCATGGGTGTTGCTTGATCTCGTTCACTTGCCTTTTCACGAACGGGATTCGCCATGCCTTCCATTGCGTTACACGCGCGCCAGCAGATCGCCCTGACGCCGCGCCTGCAGCAGGCGGTGCGCCTGTTGCAGCTATCGTCGCTGGAGTTCCAGCAGGAGCTTCGCGAAGCACTCGACACCAACCCGTTCCTGGAATACGCCTCGTCCGCGGCGGAGAACGGCGAGGCAGCCGAGACCGCGGACGGCGCGGCGGCGGGCATCGGCGCCGTGGCGGCGAACGCAACGCCCGAGACTGCCGCTGGGTCCGCGAGCGACGGGGCGGACGACGGCGCGCTCGCGTCGGAGCCGTCGGCCTACACCGCGGACCTGCCCGCGGCCGGCACGCTACGCACATCGAACTATCGCGGTGCCGACGATTCGGAATCGGAGGCCTCGGACTGGGTCCGGGTGCCGATATCGTTGCGCGAGCAACTGCACGATGCATTGCGCCTCTCGCCGCTCGACGATCTCGATCGCGGCGCCGTCCAGGTGGTGATCGAGGCGCTCGACGACGACGGCTACCTGCGCCAGGATCTGGCCGATCTGGCGGACGTCGAGGGTGTGGGCGACACGCTCGACGAAGACCGCCTGCGCGTGGCGCTGCGCGTCGTGCAGACGCTCGATAGGCCGGGTATCGGCGCGCGTTCGTTGTCCGAATGTCTCGCGCTGCAGCTTGAGTCGATGCCCGAGGACACGCCGAACCGGGATCTTGCGCACCGGATCGTCACGCAGCATCTCGAACGGCTGGCGCGCCGCGAGAACGGCGAGCTCCAGCGCCAGCTAGGCTGCGACGCGGGAGAACTGCAGGCGGCGTGCGCGCTCGTGCGCCGGCTCGATCCGAAGCCGGGCAACCAGTATGGCCGGGCCGACGGCGGCTACGTCGTGCCCGATGTGATCGTGCGCCAGGTGCGGGGCAAGTGGGTCGTGAGCGTCAATCCGGCTATCGAGCCGCGCGCGCGGATTCACAAACTCTACGCGGAGATGTTCGCGCGCTCGGGAGAGACGAGCCGCTCGCCGCTTGCCCAGCAGTTGCAGGAAGCGCGCTGGCTGATCCGCAACGCGCACAAGCGCTGCGAGACGATCCTGCGCGTGGGCGAATGCATCGTCGCGCGCCAGAAGGCGTTCTTCCAGTATGGCGAGATCGCGCTGCGTCCCATGCTGCTGCGCGACGTCGCCGACGAACTCGGCCTGCACGAGTCGACCGTTTCCCGGGCGACCGGCAACAAATACATGGCCACGCCGCGCGGCATCTTCGAGTTCAAGCGCTTCTTCCCGCGCGAGCTGGAAACGCGCACGGGCGGCACGTGTTCGGCGGCAGCCGTACGCGCGCTCATCAAGGAAATGATCGGTGCGGAGGATCCGCGCGATCCGCTCTCCGACGTCGTGCTCACGCAGGAACTCGAAAAGCAGGGTGTGCAGGTCGCGCGCCGTACCGTCACGAAATACCGGCAGATGATGAAGCTGCCGGCGGCGGAGATGCGCCGGCAGATCTGAAAGCGCCTGCGCTCACCCGCGCTGCCCGCGGGAAGGCCCGGATGCGAGGTGTAGAATGCGAGCGATAGCTCACATCTGCCCTGGCGTCCACGACCATGACCACCACGACACGCGGCGCGCGCCGCCGACCGGCACCGCTCGATGCGCGCAAGCAACCGACGCAGCGCCGCTCGGCAGCCACCGTCGAGGCCATACTCGAAGCGGCTGCCCGCATCCTTGAAACGACGGGTCTGCCAGGTTACACGACGAACGCGGTCGCCCAGCGTGCGGGCGTGAGCGTCGGCTCGCTCTATCAATATTTTCCGAATCGCGACGCGCTGACGGCCGCGCTCATCGAGCGCGAAAGCGCGGTCTTGCTCTCGGAGGTCGACGCGGCAGCCTTGGCGTCGACCTGCGAGGCCGGTCTGCTCGGCCTCGTCCGGGCGGGCGTGGCGCACCAGATGCGGCGTCCGGCGCTCGCGCGCGTGCTCGACTTCGAGGAGCGCCGCCTGCCGCTCGACGAGCGCGATGCGCGGGTGGGCGAGCGGCTCCACGCGGCACTCGTCTGTTTGCTGCGCCTGACAGATGCGCCGCGGCTGGACGATTGCGATACCGCCGCGCATGACGTGTCGGCCATCGTGCACGGCATGGTCGACGCGGCAGGCGAGCGCGGCGAGACCAATGCCGCGGTGCTCCAGGCGCGCGTGACGCGCGCGGTGATCGGTTATCTGTGGTGCAGCGAACAGCCGCGCTGAACGGTGCGGCCAGTCACGCCGCGCTCAGCCGTTCGATCAACGCCCTCGCGGCCGCGGGGTTGCGCACCTTGTAACCGCTGATCACGTAGAGGAACACGTCGCGGCCGTCCTTCGCGGCAAGCGGCGCGCCGAACGTGGGCAGATCGTCCGGCGTGCCGCCGCGGGCCCAGAGACTTGCCCGCTGCGCCCACCGGTCGAGCTCGCCCGGAGCGTAGCCCAGGGGCTCGTTCTCGCGCGTGCCCATGATGCGCGCATAGACGAACGGTGCGCTTGCGTCGGCGATAGAGACGTAATCGGAGTCTCCCGATACCACGATCGCCGCGCGGTGGCGGCGCGCCAGCTCGACAAATTCCGCGGTGCGGAAACTCGCGTCGCGCACTTCCAGTGCGTGCCGCAAAGGCACGCCTTCTGCCTCGGACGGCAGCAGTTCGAGGAATCGTGCGTAGTCCTCCGGATCGAACCGCTTGCCGGGCGTGAGCTGCCAGTTGATCGGGCCGAGCTTCGCGCCAAGGCGCAATACGCCCGAGGCGAGGAACCGTTCGATGGTCGGACCCGCTTCGGCCAGCACGCGGCGGTTCATCGCAAAACGCGGCGCCTTTAGCGCGAAGACGAAATCGTCGGGGGTCTCGTCGTGCCAGCGAGCGAAACTTTCGGGGCGCTGGGCGCCGTAGTAGGTGCTGTTGATTTCGATGGTCGACAGGCTGCGGCTCGCGTATTCGAGTTCGCGCCGCTGGGGGAGGCCGTCCGGATAGAACGTGCCACGCCATTCCGGATAGATCCAGCCGCCGATGCCGACACGGATGCGGGAAGCGGCGGAGAAATCGGAGGAAGCCTTCATCGGGATGCGTCCGCGATATTCGGAAAGCGGCAGTGTAGCGTGCCGGCGTAACGTCGGTGGCGCAATGGTCCGGGCGGAACGGCGCCCAGAGGCGTCGCGGAGTTTTGAGACTAGTCCGATATTGTCTGGCTGGCTTGAACGGTAACTTGGGAGGGTTGCTGTAAGAGAGAATCTCATGGAACATCAGATTTCCCGCCAGCCCTGCCTGGAGCTGAACGATGAACAATGGAACAGCGTCGCATCGCTGTTTCACGAAGGGCGTCTTGGCGGCCCGCGCCGCGGACGGCCCGCGCATTGCGCGCGGGCCGTGTTCGAAGCTATCCACTCGGTACTGCGGACCGGTTCGGTCTGGTCCGCGTTGCCCGACTGCTATCCCGACTTTCGCACCTGTCACCGGCGCTTCAAGGGCTGGTTCGAGGCGGGCCTCGTGCAGCAGGCCATGGCGAGCCTGTACGGCGAGGAGGGCATTGCCCTGTGTTCGGCGATGAGCGCCCGCATGCAGTCCTGGCGCGCCCCTGTGGGCCGCAAACCGAGCTTTCCGGTCGCATCCACGCTGCGCTGGCCGGTCGTGCGGCCAATCGTCGTGCGCTGACCCTCCCCGGGGCGCCGGCGCGGGCGACCGTCGCCGGTCCGATCCCGGGCGCCTGCCGGTGCGCCGTCACGAACGTCCCCGCCGGCAGGCCCGCGCCGGGCAGCGACCCTGCGGTATTCCACCTCATTCGATGCTGTTCGCATGCCGCGCCTCGCCATGTTTAGCGGGTGGCACGGCTTGACCGAATCGCTTCGCGTTTGCGCTCGTCTTTGTCCTTGCGCCCCACGGTGCGCGATACTGTTACGTTTTACACATCGATAACAGAGACAACATGGCGCACTTCGATGTATTCAACGGCGACGCGGACGGCATCTGCGCGCTGCACCAGCTTCGTCTCGCGAGGCCGCTGGAGACGAAGCTCGTGACCGGCGTGAAGCGGGATACGGCGCTCGTCGCGCGCGTGCCGGCCAGGGCAGGCGATACGCTGACGGTACTCGACATCTCGTTCGACACGAATCGCGAGGCGCTCGTCAAGCTGCTAGAAATGGGCGTACGAGTCGAATACTTCGACCATCATTACGCGGGCGACCTGCCGCACACCGTGAATCTCGTCGCGCATATCGACACCACCGCTCAGGTTTGCACGAGCGTGCTGGTGGATCGTCACGTGGGCGGACGCTATCGTGGGTGGGCGATCACGGCGGCGTGGGGGGACAATCTGCCCGCCACGGCTCGTGCGCTTGCGCAGCAGGCCGGTTTGAGCGACGCGCAGTCCGGGCAGTTGCGCGAGCTGGGCGAGTCGATCAACTACAACGCCTACGGCGACGCGGTCTCGGACCTGATGATCGCGCCCCAGACACTCTACGAGGCGATCCGGCCCTACGCCGATCCGTTCGACTTCCTCGGGGCCGAGCCGTTCGTCGGGCAACTCGCCGAGCGCCGCCACGAGGATCTCGCGCTCGCCCAGGCCGTGACGCCGCTCATCGCATTGCAGTACGGCAGCGTTGTCGTGCTGCCGGACGCGCCATGGGCGCGCCGCGTGCGCGGGGTGTTCGGCAATGCGCTGGCTGTCGAGGAGCCCACGCGCGCGCACGCCGTACTGACCACGAATGCGGACGGCAGCTATGCCGTGAGCGTGCGCGCGCCGCTCGCAAGCCCGCGCGGCGCCGACGAACTGTGCCGCGGTTTTCCGGGCGGCAACGGCCGGGTAGGCGCCGCGGGCATCAACTGCCTCGCGGCGGACCGGCTCGACGTGTTCGTGACCGCTTTCGCACGAGTATTCGGCCGGGGAGGCTGAGGGCGTTGCATAGCCTTGCGCAGTGATGCGCCGCTCGCATGCCGACCGCGTAACATGATTCTTGTGGACACCGCGCATTCATCCGCGGTGCATTGCCCGGGAGCCAGGCCATGCGTGCGATGCTGTTCGACGGCACGAGTCCGTTGCTGCGCGAAGTCGATTTGCCCGACCCCGAACCGGGCGAGGGCGAATTGCTGATCGACGTGCACGCGTGCGGCGTTTGCCGTACCGATCTGCATGTCGTCGACGGCGAGCTTCGGCATCCGAAGAAACCGGTGATTCCGGGGCACGAGATCGTCGGCACGGTCGCGGCGCTCGGGCGCGGCGTCACCGGGTTCGCGCCGGGCGACCGCGTGGGCGTGCCGTGGCTCGGCCACACCTGCGGCCATTGCCGCTTCTGCCTGCGCGGCCGCGAGAACCTCTGCGACACGCCCGGCTTCACCGGCTATACGCTCGACGGCGGTTATGCGCAACGCACCGTCGCCGACGCACGCTATTGCTTCCATCTGCCGCGCCAGTACAGCGACGTCGACGCGGCGCCGCTGCTGTGCGCCGGCTTGATCGGCTATCGCACGCTGGCGATGGCGGGCGATGCCGAGCGCATCGGCATTTACGGATTCGGCGCTGCGGCGCATATCGTCGCGCAGGTCGCGCGGCATCAGGGCCGCACCGTGTATGCGTTCACCCGTCCTGGCGACAACCCGGCCCAACAGTTCGCGCGGCGCCTCGGGGCTGCATGGGCGGGCGGCAGCGACGAGCCGGCGCCCGAGGCGCTCGATGCCGCCCTGCTGTTCGCTCCCGTGGGCGCGCTCGTGCCGGCCGCGCTGCGGGCGGTCGCGAAGGGCGGCACGGTGGTCTGCGGCGGCATCCATATGAGCGACATTCCGGCGTTTCCCTACGCGTGGCTCTGGGACGAACGGCACATCGTGTCGGTCGCGAACCTCACGCGCGAGGACGGCGCGGCGTTCATGGCGATTGCCGCGCGCCACACGCTCGAAATCGAGGCAAAACCTTACCCGCTCGCGCGCGCGAACGAAGCGCTCGCCGACCTGCGCGAGGGACGGCTGACGGGCGCGGCGGTGCTGACCCTGCGCTGATGAGTGCATGCGGGGCGGCGGCGCTCAATGGCCGCCGCGCATCATGGGCATTGCCCGGGAGGTCACGATGTACAAGGAAATTCTGGTGGCGGTCGATGGCAGCCGTAGCGGCCGCCGCGCGCTCGACGAGGCCGTAAAGATCGCGAAGGCGACGGGCGGCCGCGTGCAGGCGCTGTGCGTCGTGCAGCATCCCGCACGGCTCGTGGATGTCGCCTCGGGCTTCGCCGAGGAGCCGACGCGCCAGTCCGCGGAGAACGACGCCGCCACGCTGGCGTTCGAGGAAGCGAGGGCGGTGTTCGCGCGCGAAGGGGTAGAAGGCAGCACGCGCGCCGCCGATTCGAGCGGCGAAGAAATTGCCGCGGTGATTTATCGCATCGCGGCTGAAGAGGGCGTCGAACTCGTCGTGATGGGCACGCGCGGCCTTTCGGGCGTGAAACGGCTGTTGCTGGGCAGCGTGGCGGAATCGTTCCTGCGCATGGCCGATCGTCCCGTGATGCTCGTGCGCTGCGAGGACGAGGCCGCCGCGTGAGCGTCCACAATTCGTGAAGCACTTCGTGCTGGTCCGGCGATTAATCTCGAAATTGCTGGGAAAGGGGTTGGGTGGCGTCTGTCGGGTCACTCTGTTTTCTCGATAAATGATCTGGATCAGCGGGTGGAAGCGCATCCGTCACGCAGCGGCCAATCTTCGTGCCTATGATGATGAGGTGATCGAGCGAACCTGAAGTCTGCTGCATCCCGAACCCTCGGTGCAGCGCCGCCTGGGCCGCCGCGATCCGCTGCGCGCAGCCCGCACGTGCATCGAACGAACGTGCGTCGTGTGGCGCGCCGTCCGCGCCCGAAATCCGGACATGACCGGGTCCGAACCGCACATGCCGCCCGCGTTCGCTCCCGCCGGTCCGTGGCGCGCCGAACCCGGCGCCGCGCCGGGCATTCCGATCCTGAGAGGACCCCGCTCATGGCTACCGTTTCCTTTTCTGCATTCGATGCGTACCGAGTCAACGCCAGTGCCGCACTTCAACTGCTCGAACATGGCCAGCAGTGGCGCGAACAACTCCTGAAGTTGCAGCAGCGCCGCCTTGCGCGCGACAGGGCAGCGCTTGAAAGCACGCTGGAATCCTTGCGCGAGGCCCATGACTGGAGCGACTTCGCCACCGCCGGCCAGAGCGTGCTGCACGACTACGTCGGCGCGAGCACCGCGCTCTGGCAGGAGGGCGTCGCCGCCACGCTGCAGGGCGCAGGCGCGTGGAGCGATCTGGCGCGCGACCTCGCGCAGAACTGGCATGACTCGCTTGGCACGTTCCAGCCTGGCGCCGGCACGGCGTCCGCGCTGCCGATGCGCGACTGGATGGCGATGTTCGAGCGCGCCGTAGGCAGCGCTTATGCAGGCAATGGTGTGGTCAGCGACGCGGTCGTGCACACTGCCGAGCCCGCCGGGCATGCCCACGGAGAGCAGCATGGCCGCTAAACGTATCGCATTGGTAACGGGGGGCATGGGGGGCCTCGGCGAGGCGATCAGCCGAAGGCTGCACGACGCGGGCATGACCGTTGCGGTATCGCGCTCGCCCGGTAACGAGCGGGCGCCGGCGTGGCTCCAGGCGGAGCGTGCGGCCGGACGGCACTTCGAGTCGTACGAGATGAACGTCGCCGATTTCGACTCATGCCACCGCGCTGCCGAACGCGTCCTGAGCGAACTCGGCCAGGTGGACGTGCTCGTCAACAACGCGGGCATCACCTGCGACCGGACCTTCATGAAGATGACGAAGCCCGACTGGGACGCCGTGGTGCGCACCGACCTCGATGCGATCTTCAACGTCACGAAGCCGTTCGTGGCGGGCATGATCGAGCGCGGCTTCGGCCGCATCGTGAACGTCGGCTCGGTCAACGGCTCGCGCGGTGCATTCGGGCAGACCAACTATGCGGCGTCGAAGGCGGGGATGCACGGTTTCACGAAGTCGCTCGCGCTGGAGGTCGCGCGAAAGGGCGTTACCGTGAATACGGTGTCGCCGGGCTACCTCGCGACCCGGATGGTGGAAGCGGTACCGCAGGACGTGATGCAGACGCGCATCCTGCCGCAGATTCCCGTCGGGCGGCTCGGGCAGCCCGACGAAGTCGCCGCGCTGGTGGCGTTTCTGTGCTCGGACGACGCGGCGTTCATCACGGGCGCCGATATCGCCATCAACGGCGGAATGCATATGCAATGAAGCCGGCGGCGCGATGTGCCGTGGGCCAGCGGCAGCGAGCGCCGGGAAGCCGGCCGGAACGATGCGTCCCGGTCACGCTTTGCCCGTCTGCGGAATTCCGGATCTTCATTGAGGAATCCGATTTAACAGGCGAACAGCAAAAAAAGCCAAATCATTGCATTCGAACGGCACAACAATCCGCCGTGACGGCGAACGCGGCTTGCGCATCGTTTCTCGTATGGTCCACGCGCCGCGTTGCTGTGTCACATAATACCGCGAAACACGACTGTAGCGAAACTGTACCGCGGGACGACTATGCTGGTCGCTACGGGGAGTTCTGAACAGGAGAAATTCGATGCTCAGTCACCACGAGCTTGCTGCACTGCTGTTGATCCGGGATGCGGATACGCCGATTCAGGCACTCGATTCCGACTTTCTCGCGCTGCAACGATATCAACTCGTCGAGATGGACGTAACCGAGCGCGATCCGGCGCTGCGCCTCACGAGCCGCGGTCAGGAACTGCTGAAGCGACTCGCACCGGTTGGCGCGAATGGCTGAGTACATGGGCCGGCAGCACAATGGCAGGACGTGTCAAGACGTTGATAGCGAGCGCTACGTGCGTTACAAATGCGTAACGAACGGCGAAGCGGCTTGCGTTACAGTTTGTCACGTCGAGCATCACAACTATCATCCGTTGCGCGTTTGCCATCGCGTTCACTGACATTCGCGTTATCCGGCAAGCGATGCCGCACAAAGATGCGGCATTTTTTTACGCAATATTAATCAGGATTACATAGTAGATGCCGGAAGGAAACCGCTGTAGAGTCGTGGGTGTCATGGCTGTAACGCGGGTAAACGTCGCGCATATAATTGACACGCTCGCCGGCTATGCTGAGGCCGGCCGCAAGCTGGCCGTGGCAAGTTCTGGCGATGGTGGCCAGGCCGTGCCGGTCTTTGGAGCGGCGTTCGGCAATTCACGGCACAATGAGCCCGTCGGGTATGTCCGCTATCGGCGGTTGCGGCCAGCCGGTGCCGCGCCGCTTTCGAACGGCTACGAAGAACGATGAAGAAGTGGACTCTGGCCTTTGCTGCCGCAGCGCTCGCGGCTGGCTCCAGCCCGTCGCACGCGCAGGAGTTCTCGCTGTACGGGGGAGGACTGAGGAGCGGCTCCAACCACACCTACTCGTGGGCGATGGACTACACCGAAGGCTTCGGTGAGTATTTCGCGGCCAGTATCGACTGGCTCAACGAAGGCCACATTCCCGACCATCACCGTGACGGCCAGGCGATCCAGGGCTGGTTCCGCCTGCCGCTCGCGCAGCGGCGCCTCGTGCTCGCGCTCGGCGTGGGGCCTTATCGATACTTCGACACCGAGGCCGCCACGCAGGGGCTTGGCTACTCGAATACGCATGGCTGGGGCGTGGTCTACAGCGCACGCGCAACATGGTATGCGTCGAACCGGGTGACCGCAAACCTGCAACTGAACCGCGTGCAGGTCGTCAACGGTCCGTCGACGACCGCGCTGCTGCTCGGCATCGGCTATCAGCTCGACGCGCCCGACAGGCCGGGACCGCGCGATTGGGCCCTGCCGCGCACGCACGACGTCACGAACAACGAAATTACGCTGATGGCCGGGGAGACGATCCTCAACAGCCTTCAGTCGCAGACTTCGGCGGCGGAATCGATCGAATACCGCCGCGGGCTCTGGCATTTCGTCGACGCGACCATCGGCTATCTGCACGAGGGCAACGGCATCGAGGCGCGGCGCGACGGCGCCACGGCCCAACTCTGGCTCACGCGGGCGTTCCTCGACGACAAGCTCACGCTCGGCTTCGGCGCGGGCCTGTATGCGGCCGTCCATCATGGCCGCAATGGCGACGATCGCGATACGGGCGACGGGATTCTCTCCGGCCTCGTTTCGGTGTCGGCGTCTTACCGCGTGACGCAGCACTGGGCCGCGCGCGTCACGTGGAACCGGGTGGTGACGCGCTATAGCCGTGATACCGACGTGATCCTGGGCGGCATCGGCTACCGTTTCTGAGACGGCCGCCGCGAGGCTCAAGCGGGAGACAGACCGGTTCCGCCAGACGGGCGATCAGCCTCCGCCCGGCAGTCTTCCGCCACCCCCTCCTCCGCCGCCACCGCCCCCACCCGGCGGCCTTCCGCCCCCACCGGGCGGGCGGCCGCCAGAATTCCCGCCAGGCGGGCGCCCGCCGCCCGCGCCGGGTTGTCCACCGGGCGGCCGGGGGCCCGGGCCGGCGCCAGGGGGCCGGCCGCCTTGTCCCGGTCCTGCGCCCGGAGGCCGGTTGCCGTTGTGGCCCGAACCTCCACCGTGCGGCGGCGGCTTCCCGCCGTGCGAGGGCGGACGCGGACCCGGCCGGGGCGGCGGCGCGGGCCGCGGCGGCGGGTGCCGCGTCCAGCGGGACTGATTGCCGTACCAGGGGCGGTCGCGATAATAGTTGCCCCAATAGGCGCCGATCGAGAACGTGACGATGGGCAGGCCAATGGTGGCGCCATAGTTGAGGAGCGGAACGGGGCTACCCTGATACGGATAGTTCAGGTAGCCGCCGTATACCCAGCCGCGCAGGCCTGGCAGGCTCACGTCGCACCAGCTATAGCCCGCGACGCAGCCCATCACCGCCAGTTGCACGCCGCCCGGTACCTGCGCGACGACGGGGTAGTCGCCCGCCGGGCCCGCATAGAGATTCACGGTCATGCTCGTGATGGCCTGGCTTTGGGCGTATGCCGGCGCCGAGACCGCGAAGGTGCCGGCGAGACCGGCAAGCACTGCACCGACAAGCTGCTTGCGCATCGCAGTTGCTCCGTGGAGAGGGGATGGCTCGAAGATCGTTGCGTGATCAGCCATTACGGTAGCAGATCAGGCTCTCCGGAGCGCTGCTTTTGCCGGGATACCTTTACGACGTTTTGCTTGCTACCTGCGCTTGAGCTTTTGCAGCAGATAGTCGCGCAGCACGATCGCGTGATTGTGCTCGACGTCGCGCGAACCGTAGAGCAGGGCGACCGGCCCCTTCGCGCAGGCTTCGGCGAGCGGCTGCCAGGCGGCAGGATTCGCGTCGAGCTCCGCCAGGTAGCGCTGCTCGAACGCGTTCCATTGCGTCGGGTCCTGATGAAACCACTGTCGTAGCGCCGTGCTCGGTGCAACTTCCTTTAGCCACTGCACATGCGCGAGCGTCTCCTTGCGGATGCCGCGCGGCCAGAGCCGGTCGACGAGGAAGCACGCGTGACCGGCAGTGGGCGGCGGATCGTAGACGCGCTGGATGTCGATGATCGGCTTGCTCATGGTGCGGTCTCCCGAGGGGCGCTTGGTGGAGGAAGGACGCGAGGGCGCGAGCGCTGCCGCCACGCGCTCGCGCAGCGCCGGCAGCACGTCGTGCTCGAACCAGGTGTGGCGCTTGAGCCAGGGCTGGTTGCGCGGCGACGGATGCGGCAGCGGCAAATAGTCGGGCAGGTAGTCGCAGGCTTGCTCGACGGTCTCGGTCAGCGAGGCCTTGCGCCGCGCGCCGAGGAACGCACGCTGCGCGTACTGGCCGACGAGCAGCGTGAGCCGGACGTCGGGCAGTTGCGCCAGCAGGCGCGCGTGCCACAGCGGCGCGCATTCGGGGCGCGGCGGGTTGTCGCCGTCGGCGGCGCGTCCCGGGTAGCAGAAGCCCATTGGCACGAGCGCGACTTTCGACGCGTCGTAGAAGGTCTCGCGGTCGATGCCCAGCCAGCCGCGCAGGCGCTCGCCGCTCGCGTCGTCCCAGGGGACGCCCGAGGCGTGGACTTTGGCGCCGGGCGCCTGCCCCACGATCAACAGCCGCGAGCCCAGGCCCGCCTGCACGACCGGACGCGGGCCGAGCGGCAAGCTTTCGGCGCAGATCCGGCAGGCGCGGATTTCCGCGAGCAAACGGGGCAGGGCGGGTGTGGCAGGCACGATGAGGAACGAGACGGGGCCGGTGCAATCGATGGTGACGAGTCTATCAAACGCGTCGCCGTTGCCAACCGCCGCACCAACCGTACCAACCGCACCGCGGCCGCAGTGGCGAGACGCCGGAGTGCGAACGCGCGTAGACTCGGACGGAAGCGCCGTGCAGACGGATGTCGAGCAGGGAGGCGCGTTTCTTGCGCAGTGGCGCGGCGGGCGTCGTCGGTGCGATAGCCCCGGCGCATCGCAAGGAGGCTTCATGAGATTGCTTGCTGTTCATCCGAGCGGTCTGATGTATACGCGCGTATTCCTGCGGCTCGAACCGCTTGGCCTCGAAGCGGTGGCAGGTGCGGCGCGCGAGGCGGGCCACGACGTGCGCCTCGTCGACCTGCAGGCCGACACGCACGCCGGCCTCATGCGCACACTGCGCGAGTTCCGGCCCGAGGCGCTGTGCTTTTCCGGCAATTACCTCGCGAATATTCCCGAAATCGTCGATCTCTCGAAAGCCGTAAAGGCGGCGCTGCCGTCGTGCTTCGTCTTCGTCGGCGGCCATAGCGTCTCGTTCACCGCCGCCGACCTGCTGCGCCACGCAGCGGGCGCGATCGACTGTGTGCTGCGCGGCGAAGGCGAGGCTTCGGTGGCAGCCCTGCTCGAAGCGGTGGCGAGCGGCGGCAATCTGCTCGCGGTGCCGGGCGTATTGACGCGCGACGGGTCGGGGCCGCCGCCGCGCTTCGTCGAAGACCTCGATACGGTGCGCCCCGCGCGCGACCTGTTGCGGCATCGCCGGCGGTACTTCATCGGCACGCTCGATCCGTGCGCGTCCATCGAGTTCGCGCGCGGTTGCCCGTGGGACTGCACCTTCTGCAGCGCATGGACGTTCTATGGCCGCAGCTATCGCATCCGCAGCCCGGAAGTCGTGGTCGAGGAACTGGCCGCGCTGCGCGAGCCCGGGGTGTTCATCGTCGACGACGTGGCCTTCGTGCACGCCGAGCACGGCATGGCCATCGCCGAGGCGATTCGCCGGCGCGGCATCCGCAAGCGCTATTACCTCGAAACGCGCGGCGACGTTCTGCTGCGCAACAAGGACGTCTTCCGGGAATGGCAGGCGCTCGGGCTCAAGTACATGTTTCTCGGCCTGGAGGCAATCGACGAGGAAGGGCTCAAGGCGTTTCGCAAGCGTATCAGCCTCGACCGCAATTTCGAGGCGCTGGAGTTCGCGCGCTCGCTCGGCATCACGGTCGCGATCAACCTGATTGCCGACCCCGACTGGGACCGCGAGCGCTTCGAGACGATACGCCAGTGGTGTCTCGAGATTCCGGAGATCGTGAACATCAGCGTGAACACGCCTTATCCGGGCACCGAGAACTGGCAGCACGAATCGCGGCGCCTCACGAGCCTCGACTACCGGCTCTACGACATCCAGCACGCGGTCGTGCCGACGCGCTTGCCGCTGCCGGAGTTCTATGCGGAGCTTGTGCGCACGCAGCAGGTGCTCAACCGCAAGCACCTGGGCTGGACCGCGCTGCGCGGCGCGGCGGGCCAGGCCGCGCGCCTTCTCGCGCATGGGCAGACGAACTTCGTGCGGATGCTGTGGCGTTTCAATTCGGTGTTCGACCCGCGTCTGCAGATGGCCGACCACGAACGCAACGTGCGCTACGAGATGGCGCCGCCGCCGGCGACGAACAGCGAGTCGCGCGTCGATATGAAAGCCATCTTCATTCACGGACCCATGGGCCGCCGGGGCCGCAGGATCGACGATGCCACCGAGAAGTTCGTCGACGAAACGCGCATGAGCGCCGGTTGACCGGTGCCATGGCAGGGCGAACCCGCTCAGCCGGCTTTGACGCCGTCGAGCCAGCCGTTCTTCGCGCTCGCCGCGGCGAGCTGCTTTGCGATGTTCTTCGCGAGTCTGGCCGTGTCGGACGAAACGGTATCGCGCTTCGTCTCGGACACGCCGTGCAGGCCGCCGCTCACAGCCGCGGACGTGGCGATCTGCCCCGCGGCCGCGCCGACGCCCGCCGTTTCCGCCATGCCGGGCATGTGACCGCTGTCGGCATTCGCCGAGAAGGTGGCGAGCGGTTGCGGCGCGCCGTAGGCGGGCCGATAGAGCACCGCCACCGTGGCTTCCACTTCGCTCTTGCCCGCGCCGAGGCCGATCACGATACGGCGGCGGCGATTGCCCGCGTCGATCTTCTCGAACTGGCCTTCGACGATGAGTGCGTTGCGGCCGCTGGGGGCGGGGCCGTCCACGCGCATGGCGGGCACGCCCATCGACTGGAGCTGGTGCACGATGTCGTCGGCGAGCTGTTCGCGCGCCTTGAGCGCGGTCTGCAGTTGTTGCTGCGCGGCCGAGGTGCCGCTCGCCGTCGACATGAGCTTCTGGAGCAGGCCGCTGTCGTCGAGTTTGACCTGGTCTGCCGCGGCGTCGAATGCGTACACGTAGACGATTTCGGCTTTCGCCGCGGGCACCGGCCCGGTCGATTGCATGACGGGCATGGCCGAGGCGCAGCCCGCGCTGAAGATGGAACCGGCGATCAGCGCCGTGCCCGCGAGACGTTTGGCCTTGATGACGAGGGAATGGAGGGAGGGGTTCATGTCGATGTCCGTTGCCTGAGTGGCGCGATTGAGGGCGGCGGGTTGCCGACGAGTTGCCGATAATCGCCACATAATCAGGATTGCGAACTATCGGGGAGGGTTGCTCGACGCTTGCGGGCCGTTCGGGCCGGCTTCGTTTCGCAACGCTCAGGCGCAAGTATGAGGGGGTGGGCGCGATCGCGCCACGCGCAAATTATGTCGATTCATGTCACCGGCACGGTCGTGCGAAAGCCCGGAAGCGTTCAGGCGCGCGGCATGCCGGTCGGCACGGCGAGCGGATCGAGCGGCAGGACGACGAGCGCTTCGAGGCCGCCGCCGTCGCGGTCGCGGAAGGTGAGGGAGCCGCCATGCAGGCGCGCGATGCGATCGACGATCGCGAGCCCAAGGCCGGTGCCGCCCGAGTGCGTGCGCGCATTCGTGCCCCGGCTGAACGGCGCCTTCAGCCGTTCGAGTTCGGCGGCGCCGATGCCGTTGCCGCGGTCGCACACGGCCACATGCGCGGCGTCGTGCGCGACCCAGGTGCGCACGAGGAGGCCGCTGTGCCCATAGGCGACCGCGTTCTGCATGAGATTCATGAGCAGGCGCATTACGGCGACGGGCCGGAACGCAAATGGAGGAATCGGGCCTTCCTCGAACTCGAATTCGTGGCCGAGTCCCGCGAAATCGGCGACGAGCTGTCCGGCCAGCGCGTTGATGTCTCCCATCTGGGGTGGCTCGCGCTCGCCGCTGCCCGCGTAGTCCATGAATTGCTGCAGGATCGTGTCGATACGATCGAGATAGCTTTCCGACGACGCCACCAGCGCGTCGTTCGTGCCGCGCGGCAGGGCCATCGCGATCGCGAGGCGCAGCTTCGTGAGCGGCGTGCGGATGTCGTGCGACACACCGGCCAGCATCAGCGCGCGTGTCGTTTCGGCCTGCTGCAGCGCCTCGGTCATCTGGTTGAACGCGCGGCTCACCTGGGCGATCTCGGTCGGACCGTCGGTGGGCAGGGGCGGCGGAGTTTCGCCCGCGCTCAGGCGGCGAGCGGCGCGGGCGAGCTCGGCCAGCGGGCGGTTCAGGTGCAACTGGATCAGGTAGCCGGTGAGCGCCGCGAGCAGGGCGAGCACGAGCGAGAGGGCGAGCGTCGTCATGAGGCCGGCTGCCTGCGTGTCGGGGACCATCGGCATGGGTAGCCATGCCGGCTCGCCCGCCGCGTGCAGGCGGATCCACAGACGCTGATCGGCGCCGCCCTGCCATTGCACGGGCATGTCGGCGGGCAGGTGGCGCTGCAATTGCGCGACGAAAACGTCGCGTTGCCACGTGCGGAAAAAATTCAGGAGGGTGGGCGGCTGCGGGGGAATCGCGGGCGGCGGGTCGCGCTGCGCGTGAAGGCGGGCGGCGGCGGCGCGCCCTTCGGCGGGCGGCATGCCTGCAATGGCGCCGTCCAGCAGCATCACGTAGTCGGCGAAAATGGTCGAGGCGCGTTCGATGCGCGGGCGCTGCACGAAATGCAGCAGCACCGCAAGCGAGCACACCTGCGCGAGCGCGACGAGGATCACCAGCAGCGCGATATTGCGCGCGAGCAGCGAGCGCGGGAGCGTGGCGCGCATCACGCGTCGACGCCGGCCACGAGCATATAGCCGATGCCCCAGACCGTCTTGATGAAGCGCGGCTTCGCCGGATCGTCTTCGACGATCTGGCGCAGCCGCAGGATCTGGACGTCCACGCTGCGGTCGAGCGCGTCGTGATCGCGGCCCCGCGCTCGCGCCAGCAGGTTTTCCCGGCTCACGGCGCGGTTCGGCGAGGACCCGAGCGCGTGCAGCAGGAGCATCTGCGCCGAATGCACCTCGACGGGCTGGCCGTCGCGCAGGAGCGTTTGTTTGCCGACGTCGAAGGTGAAGTCGCCGAAGCGCAGGACCTGCGAGGTCACGGTCGGCTCGCCCGCCGCCATCTTCTGGCGGCGCAGCAGCGCGCGGATGCGCGCGATGAGTTCGTCGGGCAGGAAGGGCTTGGCGAGGTAGTCGTCGGCGCCGGTTTCGAGGCCGACGACCTTGTCGGCCGCGTCGCCCTTCGCCGTGAGCATGAGGATGGGCAGCGTCTGGCCCTCGGCGCGCAGACGCCTGCAGACAGCGAGACCGTCTTCGGGCTCCATCATCAGATCGAGCACGAGCAGATCGTACGGTTCGCGCTGCAGCAGACGGTCGAGCTTCCTGCCGTCCGCCACGGCGCGCACCTGGAAGCCGTGGCCGCTCAGGAAGCGCTGAAGCATATTGCGTAACTCCACCTCGTCGTCGAGTACGACGATCCTGCTGGCCTGCTCCATCGGTGGTCTCCTGGTAAGCCTGGCCGCGCCCGGCCTCAGCCGCCCTGACGGGCCGCCATCTTCTGGCGCATGAAGTCCTCGATCTGCGCCAGCGTGACGTAGCCCTGTTGCTGCGTGTCGATCTCGTCGAAATGCTGGGCCACCATCGGCATGCCGGCCTGCGCCTGGGCGCGGGTCAGCTTGCCGTCGCGGGTGGTGTTCGCGCTCGCGAAACGCGTTTGCAACTGGGATATCGCGCGTTCGACGCGGGCATTGTCGGCGCCCTGGGGCGGCGTGCCCTGAGCCGAGGCTGCTGCTGAAACGATACACAAAACGAGCACGGCAATCATCTTCTTCATGGGTTTCTCCGTGGGGTGGCCGGCATCCCTTGCCGGCCGGGTTGGGTTGATCAAGGTCGAAAGCGGTTGAACGGTCTACGGATCAGTTCCAGTGCGCGGGTACCCAGACGCCGCCGGCCCAGTGGCCCGGCACCCGGATGGCGGGGCGCGAAGCCGGTGCCACGTAGACGCCGCGGGGCACGACGTAGACGGATTGCGGCACCAGGCGAGCGACATACACGACCCGCGGCGGCGGCGCGACATAAACCGCAGTGGCGGGGGGCGGAGGCGCCACCACCACCGGCGCCGGCGCCACGGCCACGCCCACCGTCGTCACGGTACCGCCGGCGACAACCGCCGTTCCGCCTGTCGTGACCGTGCCGCCATGGACGACCGTCGTACCGCCCGAGGTGGTCACAACACCGGGCGCGACGCGCGTCGCGCTGCCCGAATGCGTGACGGTGCCGCCGTCCGTGCCGGTCGCGGTGCCCGAACGCGAGCAGGTCGAACCGGCGCAGTTCGTCGAAGCCGAGTGGCTCACCGTATTGCCGCCCGACCCCGTGATCGTGCCCGACGACGAATACTGTCCCGGTGCGTCGCGCGTCACGCTGCCCGCCGTCGAAGCGGTGCGTCCATCCGACCCGGTCATCGTGCCGGTATGCGAGCAGGTGTCGCTCGCGCAGCTCGTGTCGCCGGAATGCTGCACCGAGCGGCCATTCGGGCCGACGGCGGTGCCGCTGTTCGAGAACTGTCCCGGCGCGGTGCGCGTGACGGTGCCGGTGTTGGTGGCGACGCCGCCCCACGGCCCGACGGCTCCGCCCGCGTGCGAGCAACTACCGCCGCCGCACGAGCCCCCATGGGCCGTGTTGTAGGTGCCGTGCGGCGTGTAGGCGGTGCCGTGGCCGGACCATCCGGCGAAGGCCGGCGCGCTGGCACTGGCGAAGGCGAGCAGCGAAATGGCGGCGGCGAGAGTGCGGGTCTTCATCAGAGGTCCTTGCGATTCGTTTCGGGTCACGCTTTGGCGTGTCAGCGGGACGAACTATAGGACCGGGACGCGCGCCGGTCGCGTCATAAAGCATGTCGTGGTGTTACACGGAGGGCGGCTTCTTTGGGCGACGGGGTCCGGCGCATTTCCGGCGCTACGGTCCGTGCAGCGGGCGCGGGCGGGAATCCGGCGAACGCCGTTGCGCGGCATGCGTTCGCTTGCGCTGTCCGTGCGGCCCTCGGCGTGACAGGTGCCGTGACATACGGCGACATGGTTTGTGCGTGGTTTTTCCGGGGCCGCGCTTCTAGAGTGCGTTTCATCCGACGCACTGGCGGCCTGATCCGCCCACGGCGCGTCCTTTTTCACCCGACAAAAGACTCATCATGCTCACCACCGGAAAAATTGCGTACTACGTGACGTTGTTCGTCATCGTCGTTTCGTTGATCGAAGCTTGCGTACTGACGTGGCGCCAACGCCGCAGCGGCACGCCGTTCGATTGGTATGAAGTCTGGCTCTCGCTCGCCGACCTTGCCGGACGCAAGCTCTTCGCGCTCGTGCCGCTTTCGCTCGCCGCACCGGTCTTTGCCTTCGCCTGGGAGCATCGCCTTTACACGCTGCATTTCGACAGCCTCCTGCTCGCGTTGCCGATCTTCGTTGGCCAGGAGTTTTGCTATTACTGGTATCACCGTGCGTCGCACCGTATCCGTTTCTTCTGGGCGACACATGCGGTGCACCACTCGCCCAACCAGTTGACGCTCTCTTCCGCGTACCGGCTCGGCTGGACCGGCAAGCTCACGGGTCCCGCCATGTTCTTCGCGCCGCTCGTGTGGCTGGGCGTGCACCCGGAGGTCGTGCTCGCGATGCTCTCGTTCAATCTGCTCTACCAGTTCTGGCTGCACAACACCTGGATACCGAGGCTCGGCTGGCTCGAGTACGTGTTCAACACGCCCTCCGCGCATCGCGTGCATCATGCGTCGAATGTCGATTACCTCGACGCGAACTATGGCGGCGTGCTGATCGTGTTCGATCGGCTGTTCGGTACCTACGTCGCCGAACGTGCCGACGAACCGTGCCGGTATGGTCTCGTCACGCCGACGCGGCCGCGCAATCCGCTCGTCGTCGAGTTCGAGCACTGGGTCAGCCTGGTCCGTGACGTGGCCGCGGCGAAGACGCTATGGACGGCGGTGCGCCATGTCGTTCTGCCGCCGGGCTGGAGTCCGGACGGCAAGGGCACGACAACGGAAGCGTTGCGCAGGCGCAGCCTCGTGGCGGCGCGCAGCGAGGCTTGAAGCTGCGCCGCATGCTTGAAGCGATGTAAGGGTGTGCGCGCAGGCGGCCGACCGGCCGCCGTGTTGAATCGTGTTGAACCGGGATGGATGAAACGGCTATGGAAACGGGCACAACGGACATGACAGGCGCAGCCGGAGTCAAGGGCAAGGTGGTGGCGATCACGGGCGGCTTCGGCAATCTGGGCGTCGCGACAGCGGCGTGGCTGATTGCGCGCGGCGCACGCGTGGCGCTCATCGGACGCGGCGCAGCGCCCGCGAAGGACGCGCTGCCAGCCGGCGTCGGCGAAGCGGCTGGCATCGGCGGCGTCGATCTGACCGACGTCGCGGCGGCGCGCGAAGCGCTGGATATCGTGAACACGCAATTGGGCGGGCTCGACGCGCTGCTCAACATCGCTGGCGCGTTCCGTTGGGAGACCGTGGCGGACGGCGATCCGGCCACCTGGGACCTGATGTTCGAATTGAACGTAAAGACGGCGCTGAACGCATCGCGGGCCGCGTTACCGCATCTGCTGCGCGGCAAGGCGGGGCGGATCGTGAATATCGGCGCGGGCGCGGGATGGAAAGCCGGACTCGGGACGGGCGCCTATGCGGCTTCGAAAGCCGGCGTCGCCCGGCTGACCGAGGCGCTTGCGGAGGAGTTGAAGGACAAGGGCGTGACCGTCAACGCAGTCCTGCCGGGCATTATCGATACGCCGCAGAACCGCAAGGACATGCCCGATGCGGATTTCACGCGCTGGGTGGCGCCGCATGAAGTCGCAGCGCTCATTGGATTTCTGCTATCGGCCGAGGCCCAGGCGATTACGGGGGCGCTGATTCCCGTGAACGGGCGCATGTGAACGTCGTGCCGTTGCGCGGCGCCGGCCGCGCAACGGCAATCCCGCTTACCGGGGGCTGTGCCGGTTAGCGACCGCCGTGAGCGCCACCCATGCCACCCATGCCGCCGCCCCATTGGCCGCCGCCGCCGTGGCTACCACCGCCCCAGTGACCGCCGCCGCCGTGCCAGCCACCGCCATGCCAACCGCCGCCATGCCACCCTCCGTGCCAGCCGTTGCCATGCCACCAGTAGCCGTGATGGTAGTAGTAACCGCCGCCACCGCCCCAGAAGCCGATGCCTGCATCACCTGGGTAATAGCCGTAAGCGTAAGGATAGGGATAGCCATACCCATAATCGTTGTAATACGGATAGCCAGAGCCGTCATAGTACGGATAGCCATATCCAGGTGCCACGGCGCAGCCGGCCAGCATGGCCGCTGCCACGAGTACAGAAATAAGCCGCAACACGATCATCTCCGTCTGTTTTAATGCTTGGAAACAAAAGCACGGGGCCAGGTTCAAGCATAATTGTGTCGACAGTTTACCGGGTCGGGTGGCAACGTGCTGCGGCGGGCGCAACGCGTCAGGCATTCGACAGCTTCGGGCGGCGCCCCGAGGCCACGCGATCGGCGATCCAGACGGCGAGGATCGTCGCCCCCATCAAGGGAAATACGACGCCGAGCACGACGAGGCCGGCTTTCCACGCCCGCATGGGCGGTGCCGCGCGTTCGCGGGAGGGCGCGCCGAGCGTCCGCGAGGGCCGGCGCAGCCACCACATCACGAAGCCGGTCACGGCAAGGGCGCAGAGCCCGAGCGAGATCGCGGCGCAGATCCATTGATTGAGGATGCCGAAGTATCGCCCCATGTGCAGGGATGTACCGTAAGAGATGGCCTGGGAGACGGCGCCATAGTCGCGGTAGCGGATGTCCTTGAGCACCTTGCCGCTGTACTGATCGATATAGACGGTCCGCTCGTCCTTCGGATCGGGCGGGAAGTACGACACGGTGTAGACACCCGCGGGCGAGGCGGGCAGCGCGACGTCATAGCCGCCCGGCACGCCGAGTCCGCGCATTTGCGCCACCACGTCGTCGAGCGTCCGATGCGGCGAGCCGGCCTGTGCCGTGCCGGGCGAGCGCAGCACCGGCACGGCGCCGACGGCCCACGGCACGTTGGGCAACGGCAGGTCGTCCATCACCATGCCGGGCATTGCTTCCATGCCGTGTCCCGCGTGCTCGCCGCGAGCCGGCACGGAAGATTTCATCGCAGTATCGCCGCCCCATGAGCCAGCCGGCGCGCCGAGGTCGGCGCGCGTGGCGAGCGCCTTGAACTGCTTGCCCCATGAGCCGGTCCACGGCAGCCCGCTGACGACGAACGCGAGCGCGCCCACCGCGAGCCAGATGCCGATCACGCCGTGCAGCCGCTTCCAGAGCGGCCGGCCGCGAGAGGCAAGACGCGGGACCAGCGCCGCGCGCCACGAAGCGCCCGCGCGCGGCCACCAGAGCGCGGCGCCGGTGGAGATCATCACCAGCGTCCAGCAGGCGGCCAGCTCCATCAGCAGCTCGCCGGGCTTGCCGAGCAGCAGCTTGCGATGCAGCATGCGATCGACCTGCATGAAGCGCCGGTCCACGTCGAGCGTTCCGAGCACCGCGCCCGTGTACGGATTCACGTACACGCTTTCTTTCGTTCCGCCGGGCAGGGCGAAGACGAATTCGGCACTGCGCGCCGGATCCGCTTCCACGTGGGCCCGGATCGGGCGCGCCTCGCGGGGGAGCGCGGTGCGTGCGCGGCCGAGCAGGGTGTCGGCGGACAGTCGCGGCGTCGCCGCCGGTTCGACCACGAGGCGATGCGGATACAGAAGCGGCTCGATCTGAGGCTGGAAGCAGTAGATCGTGCCGGTGATCGCCAGCACGACGAGGAACGGCATGACGAAGAGGCCGGCGTAGAAATGCCAGCGCCAAAGCGTGCGATAGCCGGGGTGAATGGCGCCGGCGCCAGACGTGGCGCGGGCAGTGGGAGTGGGCAGCGAAACGGACATCGGAGGCTCCTTTCAGGAAGGCTCGGGCGGCGCGGCGCTCAGAGGCGCAGCTTCGCCTCGCAGTAGAACGTGCGGCCGGGATACGGGTGATAGACGAAGTAGCGCTCGTCGAAGAGGTTGTCGACGCCCACGCCGATCTCGCTCGCTTTCGTGGGCCTGAACGTGAACTTCACGTCGGCGACCGTGTAGCTGCTGGTGCCGCCGAAGACGTTCGGGTTCGTGTCGGCGTTGGTGAGCGTGTTGTACTGGCGCCCTGAATAGCGGGCGGCGAGCGTAAGTGCCGCGCGTGCGTCGAAGCGGTATGTGGCCACGAGGTCCGCGCGCCACAGAGGAATCCGGTAGAAGTACTTACCGATGCTTGCCGGGTTCTGCGCATTCTCGATAATCTTCGACTGCGTGTACGCCACGCTTGCCGCAAGGTCGAATCCGTCGATGCCCACGTCTTCGCCCTGATAACTCGTCTCCACGCCGCGCGAGCGTACCTTGCCGATATTCTGGAAGCTCGTGACGTTCGGAATGACGGTGGTGTCGGTCTGGCTGAAGATCGTGTTCTTCACGTCGTCCTGAAACAGCGACAGCCGGAAGATCCCGTTCCAGTGCGCCCATTCGGCGGTCAGCTCTTTCGAGAGATCGTCTTCGGGGCGCAGGTTCGGATTGTTGTTGACAAGGGACGAGCCGTTCACCTGACCCTGGAACAGTTCGCTGACCGTTGGGAAACGGTAGGCGCGGCCGATCGAGGCGCGCAGCGTGAGGTTATCGGTCACGTCGAACGAGAGCGACGCCTTGGGCGAGACATGCTGGTCGCTCGCGTTCGCATACGGCACCGTCGAGCCGCCCAGCGCCTGATCGCCGTCGTAGGCGCGCCAGTCCTCCCAGCGCAGGCCGTAGACGAACTTCCAGCGCGGCAGGAAGCGCCAGGCATCCTGGGCGTAGAGCGCCTGGGTCTGCGTTTTGCCGGAGAAGGCATTGGCGAAGCTGCTCGCACTGCCGTCGCGCCACGCGAGCGTGTTCCAGGTCTGGTTGTCGAGGAAATAGTTGTCGTAGTGGTAGCCGAACGTGAGCCAATGCGCGCCGGGTCCGGCGTTCGGTGTGACCGGCGTCCACGTTGCCTTCAGGTCGAGCGTCTTCCAGCCGGTGCCGTCACCGAAAGTCACGACGCCGGGGCCGTCTCCAGGACCGCCCTGGTTGGCCGTGCGCGCGACACTGCCGGAAACGTCGTAGTACGAAGCAATTGCCTCGGCATTCCAGCCCGTTGCCTGATGCGTGCGCAGTGTTGCACCGTAAAGCCAGTTCTCGCTCCAGCCAAGGCTCGGCGCGAGCGCGGCCGCGGGGATGTTGTATTCGTAGCCGTCGATCGCGACCTTGCCGCTGTAGACGGGATTACCGTTCGCGTCGTAGAGGAAGGTCGAGGCGCTGCTGTTGTAGCTCTGATGCCAATAGCCCAGCGTCACGCCGCCCTGGACGGTGGGCGTGAAATCGTACTGCATGCGCAGCTTGAACTGGTCCTGGATCGTATGTTCGATGCCTTCGCCGTTTACGCCCAGTACGACGGTGGGGGCATTGGTCTGGTTGTTGTAGAAGTACGCGCCGTGGACCGGCGTATCGCCGGGCTGCGCGGGCGTGGCGAACTGCAGCGGCTGGCTCGTGTTTTCGAGGTGGTTGACGCCCAGCAGGTACGAGAATTTGCCGATGCGGTCGCCTATCGAGGCGCTCGTCTCGCTGCCGTTGAAGTTCTGGTTCACGCCGTAGAGGCTGAAGTGCTGCGTGAACGCCTTGACGTCGGCGTCGGCCTCGAAGTGCGTCGGCATGCGCGTGGTGATCAGCACGGTGGCGCCGAGCGAGTTGCCCGGATAAAGCGCCGAAAACGGGCCGTAGATCACGTCGACCTGCTGGATCTGGTCGGGGAACACCATCGACCAGCGCGGCGGGAACGAGTAGCTGTTGCCGAGCAGGTTCGACAGCAGGAGCCCGTCCGCGTAGACGAGGCCGCGCGCGCTTTGCGTGTTGCTCGTGCCGCGCACCGCGATGATCGAGTTGAGGTCGCCGATGAAGCGTTTGCGCACGGCGAGGTTGGGCAGGTACTTCAGCACGTCTTCGGTGTTGACGACGTTCCATTGATCGAACTGCGCGGGCGTCACGGTTTCCACCGTGCCGGGCAGGTTCGGATCGACGGCGGGCACGGGCGCGCCGCCCATGCCGCCGGCCGATGCGCTGACCGTGACGGTTGGCAGCACGGCTGTATTGGTCGTGGCTTCGGCGACGGTGGTTGACGCGGGAGCGGCATCGGCCGCCCAGGCAGTGGACGCCGTGAAAGAGACAGCGAGGGGAAGCGGCAGCAGGCCGAGCGAGGCAAGTCGGACCTGCCGCAGGGAGCGCGGCAAGATACGCTCGCGCAGGCGAGCGCAGCCGCCGCGTGAATCGGGCATGGACATGAAAGCGGTTTCCGGAATGCGTTGGATCCGCGGCCGAACGCATCCCGGAACGACAGGGGACAGCAGGACGACCGATGACGACAGCGATCAGGAAACGGCAGGCGGGCCGCGCGGACGGCCGGATGGGAAGGCGCCGAGCGGCGTGAAGCGGGTGGAGAGCGCTGCGACGGTGTTCACCGTGACGAGGCGCCTGGCGGCAAGCTCAGGCGGCGCAAGCGGTGTGATCGCGGCCTGATGCTGGAGCAGATGGCAGTAGCCGCAGGCGCCGAAAGCGTCGTCGGGCGACAGATGCTGGGCCGGCGTGCCCGGCTGAACGGCGGAACACAGGGCGACCGCGGTATCGGGATCGTGCGCGCGATGCGCGGCGACGAGCTGGCTCACGAGCGGCGCGAGCACGATGAGCCACATGGCGACGAGGCCAAGCCATGCGGTCAGCAGTGCGTGCTTGCGTGGAATCATGAAATTGAAAGGAAAATCGGCGCGAAGTGTAACATGGCCCGGGGTTTCCCCGAGTTTCCCCTGCCGCGAACGAACTCGATGCGAGTTGCATGGTCCTATTTCGCCAGTGCAGGAGCGCCCGCGAGCGTGACGGGCGCCACGAAGGCAACTAAGATCACTCTTCGAGAAATGACAGGATCCCCTTTATGCGCCGACGCCAATTCCTCATTCATAGCAGCGCTGTGCTCGCAACCGGCAGCCTCGCCCTCGCGGGCTGCACGACGACTTCGCTCGACGGAGGCGACACCTCCGCACAAAACGCGGCGAAGCGCCAGAGCATCGACGCGGACGTGGACGCCACGCTCGCGCGTCTTTACAACACGGTGAACGGTTCGCGCGAACTGCTTTCGAGAGCCAATGGCATTCTGGTATTTCCCAGCGTGATCTCGGCCGGCTTCTGGATCGGCGGGCAGTACGGCACCGGCGCGCTGCGCGTGGATGGCCGCACGACGGGCTACTACAGCACCGTGGCCGGCTCGTTCGGCTTGCAGATCGGCGCGCAGTCGAAGGCCATCATCTTCGCCTTCATGAACCACGAGGCGCTCGACAGCTTCCTGAACAGCCAGGGCTGGTCGGCCGGCGCGGACGCGACCGTCGCCGTCGTGACGGTGGGCGCCAACGGCAACATCGACACCTCGACCGCGACCAGCCCGGTCGAAGCCTTCGTGCTGACCAATGCCGGGCTGATGGCCGGCGTCTCGCTGGAAGGGGTGAAGGTATCGCGGCTCGTGATCTGATATGAGCACGCCAGCCCATATCTACGCGCAGAAGCACAAGATCCACTTTTCCGAATGCGATCCGGCCGGGATCGTGTTCTATCCGCAGTACTTCATTCTGTTCAACGACCTGATCGAGTCGTGGATCGACACCTTGATGCCCGAGGGTTATCACGGCGTAATCGGTGCGCGCCGTGTCGGCATGCCGACCGTGCATATCGAGGCGGACTTCAAGGCGATCAGCAGGATGGGCGAGGAGGTGTGGCTCTCGCTCGATGTCGAGCGGCTCGGCGAAGCCTCGCTCACGCTCGCGTGGGCTTGCACGGGCGCGGACGGCGTGCTGCGCATGGCGGCGCGGCAGACTATCGTGACGACCTCGCTCGATACGCATCGGGCGATCGCGATTCCGGGCGATCTGCGTGCGGCGATCGAGCGGTCGGCGGCGGCCGGCTGCTGATTTTTCCTGAAGCCGTTATTGCCGCCTATCTTTTGTGCTGCGCTAGTTACCGGGCTTCGAGTGCGGCCGTGAAGCGCTCGAATGCGCGTTCGTCGGTTCGCTCGAAGTGCAGCGGCGTGACCGAGATGCGGCCGGCATGGACCGTGGCCGTTTCCGTATCGGGGCCGTTCTCGCGCGGGCCGCGCGTGAAGCGCAGCCAGTGGTAGTCGATGCCGCGCGGGTCGATCTGCGGCACGACGTCGATGCCCTGGACGAGACCCACGCCCTGGCGCGTGACGACGAGCGGGCCCGCCGCGCTTGCGTCGATATCGGGAAAGTTGACGTTCAGGCAGATGGGCCGGTCGTGAGTGACGGCCGCGAGGCGCCGGATCGTCTCGGGCGCGAGAGCGCGCGCCGTATCCCAGCGCACGCGCTCGCGGTCCCGGAAGGTCTGGCTGAGCGCGATCGACGGCACGCCGAGCAGCAGGCCGGTCATGGCGGCGCCGACGGTGCCGGAAAACATCGTTTCCACGCCCAGATTGGCGCCGCGGTTGATGCCCGAGAGCACGAGCGTGGGCGTCACGTCGCCCATCAGATGGCGCATGGCCATCACGACGCAGTCGCCGGGCGTGCCGAGCACGCCGAAGCGCCGCTCGCCGCGCCGGCTCACGCGCAGCGGGGAGTGCAGGCTGATCGAGTGCGAGGTGCCGCTCTGGTCGTGCTCCGGCGCCACGACCCAGACTTCGTGCGCAAGTTCGGCGGCGACGGCTTCGAGCACGGCGAGACCGGGGGCGTCGATGCCGTCGTCGTTGGTCAACAGCACGCAGGGGAGTTTCTGATCGGAAGCGGGCATGGCGAGTCTCTTTCGTGGTTGGGCGCGGATCGACAGTCCGGCAGTCTGGCAGGTTGAGGCGAGGAAGGCAGCGGCCATTATGGAAGATAAAGGGCCACTGTGCGACGGACCGCAAGCTATCCGGGATAGACTACCGCGTTGGCCGAGGCCCCCGCACGGTACGTCCGGCCGCGAGGGCCGCGGCGCCTTTTTGTGATTGTTTGTGATGATGCGGCCCCCGCCGCAAGGAGACCCCGTGAAGCAGCAAGACTTGCCAGACATTGCTCGAGCGCTGTTCGTCGTTGCGATTCTCTGCGCATTGACGGTCGGCTCCCTGTACGTCATGCGCCCGTTCATTCCGGGACTCATCTGGGCGACGATGATCGTCGTCGCGACATGGCCCGCGATGCTCGCGGTCCAGCGCCGCCTTGGCAACCGGCGCGGGCTGGCCACGCTCGTCATGCTGCTGATCCTGCTGGTCGTGATCGTCATGCCGCTCTATGAAGCGATCTCGACGCTCGCGGAGCACGGCGCCGAAATCATGGACCTGATCCGCAAGCTGCCTGAGTACGCTTTGCCGCCGCCGCCCACCTGGGTTCATGACGTGCCGATGGTGGGCTCGCGCGTGGCCGACGAATGGCAGACGCTTTCGGATGCGGGTCCCGGCGGATTGCTCGCGCGGCTCGAACCCTACGTCTCCATCGCGGCGCACTGGCTCATCGGCCATGCCGCTTCGGTGGGCGTATTCGTCATCCACATGGTTATCACGGTGGTCATCACCGGCGTGCTGTACACGCAGGGCGAGAGCGCGGCCGCCTTCGTCACGCGCTTCGCGGAGCGCGTGGGCCCGCGCTACGGCGCGGAGGCCGTGCGTCTCGCAGGCGCGTCGATCCGCGCGGTGGCGCTCGGCATCGTCGTGACGGCGGTGCTTCAGTCGGCGCTCGGCGGCATCGGTCTCGCGGTGGCCGGCGTGCCGGGCGCGGGCGTGCTCACCGCCCTGATGCTCATGCTGTGCCTCGCGCAGATCGGTCCCGGACTGCCGCTGTTCGGCGGCGCGATCTGGTTGTTCGTGCACGACGCGCATGTCGCGGCGATCCTGCTCGCCATCTGGTCCGTCATGGTCGTCATGCTCGACAACTTCGTGCGCCCCGTCTTGATCCGGCGCGGCGTGAACCTCTCGATGCTACTGATTCTCTCGGGGGTGTTGGGCGGCATGTTCGCATTCGGCATCGTAGGGCTCTTCATCGGCCCCGCGATTCTTGCGGTGTCCTCTACGCTGCTGACCGCCTGGATCGACAAGACGTCGCCCGCTTCCGTCGAAGCCTCGGAATGAGTGAGCTAGTCTGCCGCCCGGCTTTTCGCGGGCGGTAAGAGGCGAGTTCGCTGAAATCAGGTCGGGCAGTTGGATATTTAACGTATTACGTTGGATTATTGACTGATTTGGGCGGCGCACCGCAATACGCCGCCGCTCCGGGCATCACATCGTGCGCAACGCCGCACGCTTGAGCTTGCCGGTTTCCGTGCGCGGGAGAGCGTCGATGAACGCGATGACGCGCGGATACTTGTACGCGGCAACGGCGTTCTTCACGAAGTTCTGCAGTTCGCCGACCATCGCTTCGTCGCCCTTGAAGCCGGGGCGCAGCACGACAAAGGCTTTCACCACCTGCCCGCGCAGTTCGTCGGGCGCGCCGATCACGCCGCACTCGGCCACGGCCGGATGCTGCATGAGCACGGTTTCCACTTCAGGTCCCGCGATGTTGTAGCCCGAGGAGACGATCATGTCGTCGGCGCGCGCCTGGTAGTACACATAGCCGTCCGCATCGATCGAGACTGCGTCGCCCGGCAGATTCCAGCCGTCGCGCACGAACTTCATCTGCCGCTCGTCGGCCAGATAGCGGCAGCCCGTTGGACCGCGCACGGCGAGGTGGCCGGTCACGCCCGGCGCGACCGGCTGGAGCGCGTCGTCGAGGGCCTGCACGACATAGCCCGGCACGGCGCGGCCAATCGAGCCGGGCCGCACTTCGGCGCCGGCCGAGGAGATGAAGATATGGATCATCTCCGTGCCGCCGATGCCATCCACCATCTCGATGCCCGTCGCTTCGCGCCAGAGCTCCCGCGTGGCTTGCGGCAGCGCTTCGCCCGCGGAGACCGTCTTGCGCAGGCTCGACAGATCGGCGTCTTTCGCGAGCGGCGCCATTTGCCGGTAGAAGGTGGGCGCGGTGAAGACGATGGTCGCGCCGAACCGCTCGATGGCCTGCAGCAGCAGCGCGGGCGTGAGTTTCTCGATCAGCACGGTCGAGGCGCCCACGCGCAGCGGGAAGCACAGGAGGCCGCCCAGTCCGAACGTAAATGCGAGCGGCGGCGTGCCGCAGAAGACGTCGTCGGCCGAGGGCTTCAATACATGGCGCGGGAAGAGATCGCACATCGCGAGCACGTCGCGATGAAAGTGCATGCAGCCCTTCGGCGTGCCCGTCGTTCCACTCGTGAAGGCAATCAGGCACACGTCGTCGGCCGCCGTGTCGCAGGCGGCGAACGTCGCCGGCTTGCTGGCCGCGAGACTCTCCAGGCTGCCCGGTGCGTCGTCGTGGAAGTAGCGCACCTGCTTGAGGTCCGCGCAGAAGAACGCGTCGGCGGGGTCCGTGCAGCGCGCAAGCTCGTCGGCGAGCCGCACGTCGCACAGCGCCGCGGCGACCTGGGCCTTGTCGATGATCTGCTTGAGTTCCTTCGCCCGCAGCAGCGGCATGGTGGGCACGACCACGAGCCCCGCCTTCAGCGCGGCGAGCAGCGCCACGGCCATCTGCAGCGTGTTGGGGCCGCGCAGCAGCACGCGGTTGCCGGGCACGAGGCCCATGTCCTCGATGAGGACGTGCGCGCTGCGATCTACCAGCGTGCGCAACTGGGCATAGGTCGTGGCCTGGGGCTTGCCGTCGACGTCCGACCAGATGGCCGGCGCCTCGCCGCGTCCTGCCTCGATCGCACGGTCCAGCAGTTCCGCTGCGCAATTGAGCCGCGCCGGGTAGGCGACATCGGGATTGTCGAGCAGCAGCGTGGGCCACTGCGATTCGGCCGGCAGGTGGTCGCGGGCGAAAGTATCGACGTGGGCTGTCGCTTCCATGACGTCTCCAACATGGGTTCGTATTGTCTGTTGCCGTTTCCGAGGGTGCCGTTCAGGCGCCGCGTTTAGTCGGGAATCACCGCAGTGGCTTCGATTTCGACCTTCGCGTCGTCCTCGATCAGCGCGACCACCTGGATTGCGCTCATCGCGATGTCGTAGTCGCCGATCAGCTCGCGAAACGCCCCACCGATTTCCTTGAGCGCTGCGAGGTACTCGCGTTTGTCGGTGACGTACCACGTCATGCGCACGAGGTGCTCGGGCTTGCCGCCCGCCGCTTCGAGCACGGCGACGATGTTGCGCAGCGCCTGCACGGCCTGGGCGCCGAATTCGCGGCTCGTGAACCGGGCGTTTTCGTCCCAGCCAATCTGGCCGGCGATAAAGATCTGCGTGCCGCGTGCGGCGACGCCGTTTGCATAACCGCGGGGCTTGACCCAGCCGGCGGGAAGAAGAGCTTTTTTCATGTGTCGTCCGATTCGATGTATGGCGTTGCAGAGCGGGCTTATGCGCCGGCGTGGGCCTTGAGCAGGTCGCGCCCGACTATCAGTTGCTGCACCTCCGTCGCGCCTTCGTAGATGCGCAGCGAGCGGATCTCGCGGTAGAGCGTCTCCACCGTGTTGCCGCTTTGCACGCCCATGCCGCCCCAGAGCTGCACGGCCGCGTCGATCACCTGTTGCGCGCCTTCGCTGGCATGCCACTTCGCCATCGCGGCTTCGCGCGTGACGCTTTCGCCCTGGTCGCGCAGCCAGGCCGCGCGGTAGACGAGGAGGGCACTGCTGTCGATCGTCAGCGCCATCTGCGCGAGTTTTGCCTGGGTCAACTGAAAATCGGCGAGGGTCTGGCCGAACATCTTGCGCGAGGCGGCGCGAGAGAGGCCTTCGGCCAGCGCGCGGCGCGCGAATCCCAGCGAGGCCGCGGCCACGGACGTGCGGAAAATGTCGAGCGTGCGCATGGCGATCTTGAAGCCTTCGCCCGGCATGCCGAGCATCTGGCTGCGCTTTACGCGCGCGCCCGCGAAACGCAGGCGTGCGAGCGGATGCGGGGCGATCACGTCGATGCGCTCGGCGATTTCGAGTCCCGGGGTATCGGCATCCACCACGAAGGCGCTGATGCCGCGCGAGCCCGGTGCCTCGCCGGTGCGGGCAAACACCACGTAGAAGTCGGCGATGCCGCCGTTCGAGATCCACGTCTTCTCGCCGTCGAGCACGTAGTCGTCGCCGTCCGCGCGCGCGGCGAGCGCCATGGCCGCGACATCGGAGCCCGCCTCCGGTTCCGAGAGCGCGAACGCGGCGAGCGCTTCGCCGCGTGCCACGCGCGGCAGATAGCGCGACTTCTGCGCGTCGGTGCCGGCGAGCGAAATGGCGCCGGAGCCGAGGCCCTGCATCGCCAGGGCGAAGTCGGCGAGGCCCGAGTGTTTGGCGAGCGTCTCGCGCAGCAGGCACACGGCGCGCGTATCGATCGTGTCGCCGTGGCCGCCGTAGGCGGTGCCGCCCACGCCGTAGCTCAGCCAGCCCGCGTCGCCGAGCTGGCGCACGAGCGCGCGGCAGGTGGCGTCGACGTCGTCGTGCGGTACGTGGGCGAGATGCTCGCGCGACCAGGCTTCGATGCCGGCGGCGAGCGCGCGGTGGCGCTCCTCGAAGAACGGCCAGGCGATGGCGTCGTGGAGGTTCATGTCAGCGGCTGCGTTCAAATCAGTCTCCCTCGAATACCGGACGCGTCTTTGCCGCGAATGCCGTATAAGCGCGGCCGAAATCGCGTGTGGCCATGCAGATCGCCTGGGCTTGCGCTTCGGACTCGATCGCTTCGTCGATGCTCATGGTCCATTCCTGATGCAGCATCGTTTTCGTGATGCCGTGCGCGAACGTGGGGCCGGCGGCGAGATCCGCGGCCAGTTGCTGCGCGTCGGCCAGCAGCGTGTCGGGGTCGCACAGGCGGTTGTAGAAGCCCCACGCGAGGCCTTCTTCGCCGCTTGCCGAGCGGCCCGTATAGAGCAGCTCCGCGGCGCGGCCCTGACCGATGATGCGCGGCAGGATCGCGCACGCGCCCATGTCGCAACCGGCGAGCCCCACGCGCGTGAAGAGGAACGCGAGCTTGCTGCGCGCCGTGCCGTAGCGCATGTCGGAGGCCATCGCGAGAATCGCGCCCGCGCCCGCGCAGACGCCGTCCACCGCGGCGATGATGGGCTGCGGGCAGTGGCGCATGGCCTTCACGAGATCGCCCGTCATGCGCGTGAACATCAGCAGTTCGGGCATCGGCAGATCGACCAGCGGCGCGATGATGTCGTGCACGTCGCCGCCCGAGCAGAAATTGCCGCCCGCGCCGTGCAGCACGATGGTCTTGATGTCGGTTGCGTAGGCAAGCTGACGAAAGAGGTCGCGCAGCTCCGCATACGATTCGAACGTGAGCGGGTTCTTGCGCTCGGGGCGATTCAGCGTGATCGTCGCGACGCGGCCTTCGACGGACCAGCCGAAGTGTTGCGCACGATAGTCCGCCAGCGCGACGCGGTTGCCCGCGAAAAGCGCTTCGGCGTTGGAACGTGTCGTCAAGATAAGTCTCCTGTGTCGGCGGGAGTGGGTGGGAGTTGGCGCGTTGGCGCCCACCCCGGCCCCATGCCTGAATTTTGGCGCGCTTCAGTCTTCCAGACTGTCGCGCAGATGCTGCTTGAGCTTGCCGAGCCGGTCGTGCATCTTCGACTTCTCGTCGAGCGACAAGCCGCCGAACATCTCGACCACCCATTGCTCGTGGGCTGCCGCCATGCGGTCGAACAGCTTGCGGCCTTCCGGCGTGAGGCGCACGGCGATCGAGCGCCGGTCGGCCGGATCCGCGTCGCGCACGACGAGGCCTTCTTTTTCGAGCTGGTCGGTGATGCCGGTGACGTTGCCGCCCGTGACCATCATGCGGCGCGACAGCTCGGTCATGCGCAGCCCTTCCGGGTGGCGTTCGAGCTGCGCCATCAGGTCGAAGCGCGGCAGCGTGGTGTCGAACTCGGTGCGCAGGCGGCGGCGCAGCTCGGCCTGCACGAGGTTCGTGGTGGTGAGCAGGCGCAGCCACAGGCGCAGGCCCATGTGGCTGTCGGCGCCGGTGCTCATCTCCATGTCGACGACGTTCCCGGCCGGGTTCGCTACCCCCTTGCGCGGCGTTTTCGGAGCAGCGTTCTTGCGTGCGGGCAGGGGCGGGCTCATGTGATTTCTCCACCGGAAACGGAAATGGATTGCCCGGTGATGGCAGCGGAACCGGGCGCGCAGAGCCACAACACGGCGTTGGCGACTTCGTCGGGCGTGACGAAGCGCTGCTGCGGGTTGTGGCGAACCAGGATGCTACGCGCCTCCTCGGCGCTGCGCGAGGTCTTGCGCGTGATCTGTTCGATCGAGGCCTGCAACAATTCGGTTTCCGTATAGCCCGGGCAGACCGCGTTGACCGTTACGCCCTGCGTCGCGACTTCGAGCGCGAGGGCGCGCGTCATGCCGATCACGCCGTGTTTCGAGGCGCAATAGGCGGCGACATAGGGATAGCCGACCTGGCCCGCCGTGCTCGCGACGTTGACGACGCGGCCGCGCTTGCCGGCGAGCATGGCCGGCAGCACGGCGCGCGTGCAGAGGAACGCACCGGTCAGGTTGACGTCGAGCATGCGGCGCCACAGCGCGAGATCGGTTTGCGCGAAGGGGGCGGCCTGGGCCTGGCCCGCGTTGTTCACGAGGATGTCGACGGCGCCGAAACGTTCTGCGGCGCGGGCGAATGCTGTGTCGACGGCGTTTTCGTCCGTCACGTCCGCACTTTCGCAGGCAACGTATTCAGTATCGCCAAGCATCGAGCGCTGCGCTTCGAGGCGCGCAGCGTCGCGTCCCATCAGCGTGACGCGCGCGCCGGCGCGCAGCAGGGCGGCCGCCGTCGCGGCGCCGATGCCGCTGCCGCCGCCTGTGACCACAGCATGATGGTCCGCCAGGGTGTTCTGTGCGCTCATCACACGGTTCCTTCCGCGCGCTGGGCGCGTTCGAGCGGCGAGAGCCCCGCGCTCGCGGCGGCCGCGGCGCGCTCGCGCTCGATGTTGCGTTCGAGCTGGGTTTTGGCCGCCGTGTACTGGCGCGGCCACATGACGTCGAGATAGCCGATCTTCGCGGCCTCGGTGAGTGTCCACGAGGGGTTCGCGAGGTGCGGCCGTGCCACTGCGCAGAGGTCGGCGCGGCCCGCCGCGATGATGCCGTTCGCGTGGTCCGCTTCGGAAATTGCGCCTACGGCGATGGTGGGGATGTCCGCTTCGTTGCGCACGCGATCGGCGAAAGGCGTCTGGAACATGCGCCCGTAGACGGGACGTTCTTCCTTGCTCACCTGGCCCGACGAAACGTCGATCATGTCCGCGCCCGCCGCCTTGAAGGCACGCGCGATCTCGACGGCGTCGTCGGGCGTATTACCGCCCTCGACCCAGTCGTGTGCGGAGATGCGTACCGAAATCGGCTTGTCAGCCGGCCACACGGCACGAATCGCGGCGAACACTTCCAGCGGGTAGCGCAGGCGGTTCTCCAGCGAGCCGCCGTAGGCGTCGCTGCGCTGGTTGGTGAGCGGCGAGAGGAAGCTCGAAAGCAGATAGCCGTGCGCGCAGTGCAGTTCGAGCCAGTCGAAGCCGGCCTCGACGGCCAGTTCCGTCGAGCGTACGAACTGCGCCTTGATTTCCTCCATTTCCGCGGCGCCAGCTTCCTGCGCCCACTGGCTCACGCCGCGCAGATATTGCTGCGGCGAAGCGGAGACGAGCGGCCAGTTGCCGTCGGGCAAGGGCTGGTCGATGCCTTCCCACGCCACGCGCGTCGAACCCTTGGCGCCGGAGTGGCCGATCTGGATGCCGATCTTCGCGTCCGACTGCGTATGCACGAAGTCGACGATGCGCCGCCAGGCGTCGCGCTGTTCCGTCGTATAGAGGCCGGGGCATCCCGGCGTGATACGCGCTTCGGGCGACACGCAGGTCATTTCGGTCATCACGAGACCCGCGCCGCCCATGGCGCGCGCGCCAAGGTGCGTCAGGTGATAGTCGCCGGCCACGCCGTCGCGGGCCGAGTACTGCGCCATCGGCGAGACCACGATGCGGTTCTTCAGCGTGACGCCGCGGACCGTGTACGGCGTGAACATCGGCGGCACGGCGCGTTCGCTGGCACCCGCACGCGCGGCCAGCCAGGACTCGAAACCGCCGAGCCAGGCGGCGTCGCGCTCGCGTAGATTCTCATGCGAAATGCGCTGCGAGCGCGTGAGCAGCGAGTAGGCGAACTGCTCCGGCTCGAAGTGCGCGTAGCGGTCCACGTGCTCGAACCATTCCGTCGAGTTGCGCGCGGCGTTCTGGATGCGCAGTACGTCCACGCTGCGCACGCTCGTGTAGTGCGCGAGCGCGGTGCGCAAGTCGCCCGGACACGCGTCCATGCTGTTGGCGAGTTCGATCGCGTCTTCCAGCGCGAGCTTCGTGCCTGAGCCGATCGAAAAATGAGCCGTGTGCGCGGCGTCGCCCATCAGCACGACCGGTGTTTCGTGGCCGTCGGCGCCGTGCTTCCAGTGCACCCACTCGCGATTCACGACGCGCGGGAAGCGGATCCACTGCGAGGAGCCGCGCAGGTGCGAGGCATTCGAGCGCAGCGCGTGGCCGTCCAGATAGCGCGCAAAGAGCTTCTCGCAGAACGCGATGCTGTCTTCCTTGCTCATGGTCTCGAGACCCGCCGCGCGCCAGACATGCTCGGGCGCTTCGACGATGAAGGTCGAGGTGTTTTCGTCGAAGCGGTAGGCGTGCGCCTGGAACCAGCCCCATTCGGTTTCTTCGAACGCGAACGTGAACGCGTCGAAGAGCTTCGAGGTGCCGAGCCATACGAAGCGGCAATCGCGCAGGTCGATGTCGGGCTGATACGTCGCGGCGTATTTCTGGCGCGTGGCGCTGTTCAGGCCGTCGCTGGCGATGACGAGGTCGGCTTCGCCGATATCGTCGTCGGTGATCTGCGACTCGAACACGAGCTTCACGCCGAGTGCTTCGCAGCGCGCCTGCAGGATGTTGAGGAGGCGCTTGCGGCCGATGCCGCAGAAGCCGTGACCCGAAGACCGGATCGCGCGGCTGCGGTAATTGACCTCGATATCGTCCCAGTGATTGAAGGCGTCGAGAATTTCCGCCGCGCTTTCGGGGTCGGCCGCGCGCAGATTGCCCAGCGTCTGGTCCGAAAACACCACGCCCCAGCCGAACGTGTCGTACGGGCGGTTCCGCTCGATCACGGTAATGTCGTATTCAGGGTGGCGACGCTTCATCAACAGGCTGAAGTACAGGCCCGCCGGACCACCACCAATGCAAACGATGCGCATGCTCGCTCCTTGTTCTCGCTTCAGGATCAATTTAGGTCGAAATATTTTAGATGTCAAGTAAATTGGCGAAGGAGAACGAACTTGCCGAAGGCGAGGCGACGGGGTTAATCCGCCGCCATTCGCTGCCGCGCGCTCATGAAAGGTCCGGTCGGACGGCGCTCCGGCGCGAAGCGGCCGAAGCCAAAGGGGCCGGGCATGTCGATATAGACCGCCTCCATTCCCTGCCGGCTATAGCTCTCATGCCAGAAGCCCGCGCCGCCGCTGTCGCGCAGGAAGTCGCGCCACCAGCGGGAATGGGGCTCGCTGCGGGTAAAAGCCTCGAGGCTTTCGAGGTTGCGCCAGTACTGGCGGATGCCGATGTGGTTGAGGGCGAAGAGGAACGGCTCGCTCCACAACAATCCCGGCGGTGGGGCTGACTCGATCTGCCGCAGGCCTTTGCCGATGCCGAGCAAGGTGGCGATCCCCCGCAACCGACGGACGCGAAAGCCCAAAATGATGACGACGAGATCCGGATAGGCGCTGAGGTCGACGGACCTTCGGGTAGCGGAGGCTTGCATGGCGACTCCTTGATGTTTACGCTGTAAGCATAGTCCCGGATGATTACAGTGTAAACAGGCGATGAGCGATTCCATTTTGTCCCTTCCCGACCGGCTGGTCGATTGCGCGCTGGCGTTGCTCGAACAGGGCGAAAGCGATGTCAGCCTGCGTGCCGTGGCGCGGGCGGCAGGGGTTTCGGCGATGGCGCCCTATCGCCATTTCGAAGACAAGGCGGCGCTGATGGGCGCCGTCGCGCTCAAGGGCTTCGCCATGCTGGAGGCGGACACCGCGCGGGCCGACGAGGCGGACGATCCGGGCGAAGCATTGACAGCGCAGGGCTTGGCCTATGTGGGTTTCGCCCGCGCACATCCTGCGCTGTTCCGGCTGATGTTCGCGGATGGGGCAGGGCTAGACCTGCCGCCTGGGGATTGCCAGGGAGCCTATACGTTGATGGCGCGACGCATAGCCGAACTGGCGCCGCACCAGGTCGAGGCGGGGGGGCTTGCTTGTTGGGGACTGGTTCACGGATTGGCGACACTGGCGCTCGACGGACGCATTCCGGCCGATCCGGCCGCTGACAGGGCGGCACTGGCTCTGATGATGCAGGCACTGAGGGCCGCGCCGCCTGTCCCCATCGGTTTCTGACGCGGTTCCCATGACAGGGGCTGCTCCATTTCCTGCCGATGCGGTTGCAATTGCAGTTCAAGGGCAGCCCATGCGCACAGGCTCCGGAAAAGCGAACTAAAGAATGCGGTCCAACGCTTTGGCGAACCTGGCGGCCGCACCTTCAACATCGTGCAATTTGTCGAGACCGAATAGGCCGATGCGGAAAGTCTTGAAATCGTCAGGCTCGTCGCATTGCAGAGGAACGCCGGGCGCGATCTGCAAGCCTGCATCGGCGAATTTCTTGCCGGACCGTATGCCGTCGTCGTCCGAATAGCAAACCACCACGCCCGGAGCCTCAAAACCTTCGGCCGCCACGCTTTTGAAACCTTGGTCTGCCAGCAGCGCGCGAACGCGTTTGCCGAGCTCAAGCTGCTCGTCTTTCACCTTATCGAAGCCGTATGCCTGCGTTTCCTTTATCACGTCGCGCAGCGTCGCGAGACTGTCGGTGGGCATCGTGGCGTGGTAGGCGAACCCGCCGTTCTCATAGGCCTCCATGATCTGCAGCCATTTGCGAAGATCGCAGGCAAAGCTGGTGCTGGTTGTTGCATCGATTCTTTCCCGGGCGAGGGGGCTGAGCATGACCAGCCCGCAGCAGGGTGAGGCGCTCCATCCTTTTTGCGGCGCGCTGATCAGGACGTCGACGCCGCTGGCCTGCATGTCGACCCAGACCGTACCGGAGGCGATGCAATCCAGGACGAACATGCCGCCGGCCTCGTGCACCGCGTCGGATACCGCACGCAAATAGCCATCGGGCAGCATCATCCCGGATGCGGTTTCGACATGCGGCGCAAAGACCAAGTCCGGCTTGTTTTCCCTGATTGCCGCGACCACTTCTTCGATCGGGGGCGGTGCGTAGGCGGCCTGCCTTCCTGGTTGGACCGGACGCGCCTTCAAAACGATCGACCCGGACGGAATGCCGCCCATGTCGAAAATCTGCGACCAGCGGAAACTGAACCAGCCATTGCGAATGACCAGACACTTCTTGTTGGTCGCGAACTGCCGGGCAACGGCTTCCATGCCGAACGTTCCGCTGCCCGGAACGACAATGGCGGACTTCGCGTTGTAGACTTTTTTCAGGGCGTCGGAAATGTCGCGCATGACACCTTGAAAGAGGTGCGACATATGATTGATCGAGCGGTCGGTGTAAACCACTGAATATTCGAGGAGCCCCTCGGGGTCGACATGGGGAAGTAAACCTGGCACGCTCGCCTCCGGTAAAGGATGAACAATATGAGCAGTATTCGTGACGGGATACCGCTGCAACAACGCAAATATGCTTTTTCTCTACGAAAACAGATTCTAGCGAAAGCGGCCTGCAACTTGTGCGCAGATTCCTGCGTTATCCGGCGCAGGCTCAGGGGGTAGCCTCCGGCCGTCTGCCGAAGCCTGGGCTGGCTCGTCGCCATTGTGCGATGCAGCGGAACCCGTTTCCGGATCACTTCCTCATGGGCGGTTGTGGGTTGTTGGCCGGGTTCGTATCGAACCGGCTCACGCTTTCGATGCCCGCCTTGCCTGTGAGATCCGATAGCCGCGCATGCAGCCAGTCGGCGGTTTCCCTGGCGTAGACCGGTTCACCGCTCACGTACACCGTAAACGACCTCAGATATTTCGCCTTTTTCTCGGGGTTGCCGATCGTATCCTTCGTCCATTGATACAGCGGATACCGGTCCAGGCCCGCGCTTTCCGCCTCTTCGACGTATTCGACGAATGCATCGAACTGGCACTGCAAGGCGGCGTTGCGTTCGCGCAAGACAGCCTCGAGCAAATCGCGCCCCGCATGGTGTTCGCGCGCCCGCAACGCTTCGGCCAGCTCGGGCACGACGGTGATCCGAACCTGGAACTGCCATGTTTCTGCCATGTATGTCTCCTGCGGGGAACGAGCAGAGTGTAAGCGCCAGGGCAACCCGTCTTGAGGGGCGATAAAGCTCCGGAAAGCATTGTGTCCACCTGATCTACGTTGAACCAGCCTCGCTACGCCTTTCGGTTGCTCGCGAGGCCGTCCAGAAGAGGTTGCAACAATGACTGGGGCGGCCGCCAACGCCGCAACGAAGATCCGAACAGCGGTTTGCGAACCTGCTGGGCACTCATGGTCAAGACCTGGCGCCTCGTTTGATGAAACTGCATGCAGCGTTCGTCCCAGGCGAGTCCGCAGTGATCGAGCATCCGGCGGACGTTGTGCTCGAAGTCCTTGACCAGATCTTCGTAGCGGATTTCGAGCAGGGTGCCCTCCGGCAAGATGCCCCGCCAATGCGACATCAAGTCGGCGTAAGCATGATAGTAGCGGCCAAGCTCGCCCAGGTCGTAGGCAAACGGGACATCGCCGAACAGCTTTGAATAGATCGACAGGCAGGTTTCCACAGGATCCCTTTGGATGTGAATAAACCTGGCATTCGGCAAGGCCATATGAATCATGCCTAGATAGATAAAATTGAAAAGATACTTGTCTGTAATCCTAAGATAGTCGTTAGCGTTGGCAACGGCCGTGTGTATACGGTGCACATAATCGTGCCCAATCTCAGTCAATGGCGCGGCGGCCATGGCGCGGAGCGCGTCGACGTCGATCCTGCTTCCTTGGCTCGTTCGTGCCTTCAGCGCTTTTTCAAAGTCAGGTCGCTCTCCGGCTCCGAACACCCGGGGATGGCTGGAAAGTATCTGTTCGACCAGCGTTGAGCCTGAGCGTGGCATGCCTACGATAAAGACCGGGGAGCAGGATGGGTCGCCTGTGCCGCGACGGGCTTCCAGCAGCCCGGACGTGATCAGGCCGGGGATGTGCCTGAGCAGGTTGAGCGTGGATGTTTCGTCGTAGCGAATGCTGGCTCGATATAGGGCATTGGCCTTCTGAAAGTGTTCGAACGACAGTTCATGGTTTCCGTTGTCCGCCTGTGCCTGCCCGAATGCGAAGTGCAGATGCATCTGGTTGGACGGTGTTAACGAGTCGGTATGGTTGACTCGCTCGGCCATGGCAATGACGCACGGATCGCTGGTGGCCAGGCGTTTCGTTTCAACCAGAAGTCGGGAGTACGAAAAATTTTCCGGGTCGGCTGCAATCGCGTGCCGGAAGTGCGATTCCGCGCTATCCACTTCGCCTAACGACAGAAGTGTCTTCGCCAGATTGTTGTGTACCGCCGGAACGTTCGGCGCAAGTTCAACGGCTTGCCGCAAATGCCGCAGGGCCGCCTGCGAATCCCCGAGGTCATTCAGGACAGTCCCGAGATTGTTGTGCGCCTCGGAATTGCCGGGATCAAGCTCAACGGCCTTGCGATAGTGAAAGGCGGCATCCGGCAGATTCCCCTCGAACTGAAGGGCAAGCGCCAGGTGGTAGTGAAGCGTGGCGAAGCCGGGTTGCCTCGCCAATCCTTCCCGGGCGCTCCGTGCCGCCGCGGCGAACGTTTTCATCGTCAATTGGACGATGCACAGGCTGTTGTAGAACGCCGGATTGGGGAAGGCATTGATTGCGTGCGAGATCCAGGCTTCTGCGCTGGCAGGCTGGTTCGCGGCCAAGGCAACCAGACCGCGTAAGTGCAAGCCATCGGCATGCGCGGGATTGACGGCGACGAGACGTTCGAGCAACTGCGCGGCAGCGTCGAGTTTGCCCGACTGATAGGCCTGTTGAGCTTCCTTGAACTGGATCTCGCAATATTGCTGTAGGAAAACAGAATCCATGTCGAAAGCGTCGCTATCGTTCCGGCAATTGAGAGCAAATAGACGGCACGTCGGCGAGGGCGGCCGCAATCGGTACTTGACGAAAGTATATGAGATTGCAGTGCCCGGATTCCGGACGATGCGAAAAGAGGCCGGGCCGCGTGATCCGATGAAATCCTTTCGTGCCATGCCAGTCGGGCGGTTCATCGTTTGCCTCTCATCTGTTGCGGCGCATTATTTTGCGGCGCTTATGTCGTTGTTTTGAATATTTCAATGGACGCTGGCATGACCAACGCGGACGATGCGACGCATGAGAACAACGGAACAGGAACAGTCATGAAAGCGTTGGATGGCCTCAGGGTGCTCGATCTCGGAACCTTCGTCGCGGGCCCTTTCTGTGCGACGATCCTCGCGGAGTTCGGCGCCGAGGTCATCAAGATCGAGCCGCCCGACAGCGGCGATTCGCTGCGCCGCTTCGGTACGCCAACGGAATGCGGAGATACGCTGATGTGGCTCACCGAGAGCCGCAACAAGAAATGCGTGAGCCTCAATCTCGCCGACCCGCGCGGCCAGGCCATGCTGCGCGAACTGGCGGCCACCTGCGACATCGTCGTGGAGAACTTCCGGCCCGGCGTGATCGAGAAGTGGGGGCTCGACTTCGAGACGCTGCACGAGATGAACCCGCGCACGATCCTCGTGCGAATCTCGGCCTATGGCCAGGACGGTCCGAGTCGCTTCAAGCCGGGCTTCGCCAGGGTCGCGCACGCGTTTTCGGGGCTCGCCTACCTGGCGGGCGAGCCGGACCGGATTCCGGTGACGCCCGGTTCGACGTCGCTTGCCGACTACGGCTCGGGGATGTACGGCGCGATCGGCGCGCTGATCGCGCTGCAGGCGCGGGAGCGCACGGGCCGGGGCCAATGCGTCGATCTCGCGCTCTATGAATCGATGTTCCGCGTTCTCGACGAGATGGTGCCCGTCTATCACAAGTTCGGCCGCGTGCGCGAGCGCATGGGCGCGAACGCCGTCAACGTCGCCCCGCACGCGCACTACCGCAGCCGCGACGGACGCTGGATCGCGATCGCCTGCACGAACGACAAGATCTTTCGACGCTTCGCCAACGTGATGGCGCAACCGGAGCTTGCCGACGCATCGCGTTGGGGCCACGTCGCAAATCGCGTTGCCGACATCGAAGAGGTCAATCGCGTCGTACAGGAATGGGTGGGGGCGCGTGAGCACGGCGAGGTGCTGCGCGCCTGCGATGCGGGCGACGTGCCGGCGAGCCTGATTTACAGCGTTGCCGACATCTTCGAGGACGAGCAGTACCGAGCCCGCGGCAATATCCGCGTGATGCCGTCGCGCGCAGGCGAGGTGGCCGTACCGGACGTGATCCCGAAGCTGTCCGACACACCGGGCTGCGTCGAATGGCTCGGCGCCACACTGGGCAGCCACAACGACGAGATCTATCGCAATCTGCTTGGCCTCACAGATTCCGACCTTGCCGCGCTGCGCACGGCGGGCGTGATCTGACCGGGCCGGGGCGAACCGCATCGAGCAAGGAGTTTTTGTCCACCATGTCCGAATTGACCCGTTCCTATCTGTTCGCACCCGCCACCCGCCCGGAGCGCTTCGAGAAAGCGGCGCGCTCCGGCGCGGGCGCCGTGATCGTCGATCTGGAGGATGCCGTCGAGCCCGCGCGCAAGAACGAGGCGCGCGCCTCGCTCGCCGCAACGATGCCCGCGCTCTTCGATGCCGCACGGCAACGCGGCGTCGAGGTGCTCGTCCGCATCAACAGCCGCGGTACCGACGGGTACGAGGCCGATCTCGACGCCTGCGCGGCGCTCGGCGGCGGCCTCGCGGGCATTGTCGTGCCGAAGGCGGAAGACCCGGACGCCATTGCGCGCATTGCACGGCAACATCAGGGCTGGGCGCTGCATCTGCTGATGGAGTCGGCGCTGGGCTTCGAGCACATCGCGCCGCTGGCGCGCGCGCCACGGGTGTTCCGGCTGATGCTTGGCACGGTCGACCTGATGTTCGATCTGGGCGCCAATGAAACGGGCGAGCCGTTGAATTACTATCGAGCCCAGATCCTGCTGTATTCGCGCCTGGCAGGGTTGATCCCGGCGGTCGACGGCGTCTGCACGACGCTCGACGATGCGGCAATGCTCGACGACGAAGTGCGGCGAGCGCGTGCCTACGGGTTCGGCGCCAAGCTGTGCGTGCATCCCAACCAGATCGAGGCCGTCCAGCGCGGTCTCGGACCTGCGCCGCAAGAGGTGGCATGGGCGCGCCGCGTGTGCGAGGCGGCGTCCACGGGCGCCGCGGCGAGGGTCGACGGCAGGCTCGTCGACGCGCCCGTGCTCGCGCAGGCGCGCCGTATCCTCGCCGAGGCCGGTGATGCCTGACACGGAAGAGGCCGCCATGAGCGAAGGCGCGATTGCTCTGCCGTTGCCGCGTGCCCGGGTGCTCGCGCCCCTGCCCATGACCGTTTCCTCCCGCATTCCGACTGCCCCGCCTTCGAGCCGGGCCATTCATGATCTTCAGCATGTCCGCGCGTTTGTCGCGGTCGCCCGCGAGGGGAGCCTCACGCGAGCGGCACGCCTGCTGCATCTGACCCAGCCCGCGGTGAGCCTGCAGCTCAAGAGTCTGCAGGACCAGTTGAACCTGCGTTTGCTGCAGCGCTCGCCACGCGGCCTCACCTTGACCGCCGATGGGCTGAAGCTGCTGCCCTACGCCGAGCAGATCCTGCACGCGATCGGCGATTTCGAGGCGGCCGCCGGCAACATGCTGACCGTGCTGAGCGGCACGATCTCGATCGGTACGATTCTCAATCCGCCGACCATCCGTCTCGGCACGATTCTCCAGCACATGGCGAGTCACTACCCGGAAGTGCGCACGCGCCTGCGCCACTCGATGACCGGGCAGATTCTCGAACAGATCCGCAGCGGCGCGCTCGACGTCGGCTTCTATCTCGGCACCCCGAGCCAGATGGACGGGGTCGAACTGCATGCGGTCGCGCTCATGCCGCTCAAGTACTACGTCATCGCGCCGAAGGGGTGGCAGGAGCGCATCAGCGGGCGTGGCTGGGCCGAACTCGCTGCGTTGCCGTGGATCTGGACGCCGCCGACTTCGATGCACCACCGCCTGCTCAGCGACGCCTTCGATGCCGCCGGCGCGCGGCCGCATATCGCGGCGGAGGTGGATCTCGAGGCATCGATGGTCGAACTCGTGCGCGCCGGGGTCGGCCTGTCGCTCGCGCGCGAGTCGGTTGCCGTCGACGAGGCGCAGAAGCACGGGATCGCGATCTCGCGCGAGCTGCCCATCGAAATCCCGCTGTCTTTCCTCACCCTGGCCCGCCGCCGCGAGGAGCCGTTGATCGAGGCGATCTTCCTTGCCGCGCAGAAGGCGTTCGAGTAGCGCGCCGGCAGTATTGTCGCGGCCCTGGCGGGCCGCGGCGGCGAGGGCATGTAACGATAACGATACCGGAGACATCATGTCGGCTCACGCAGCAAACGCGGCACAGCGCCTCGACGCGCTGGAGATCGGGCCGTTCCACTGGCGTCTTCTCGGCCTGATCGGCGGCGGGATGTTCTTCGACGCGTTCGACAACTTCCTGACCGGCAGCGTGCTCGGCGCGCTCGTGCATCAAGGCCTGTCCGACCTGCATCTGAACGCGCTGTTCATCTCCATGGGCTTCGCGGGTCTCACGCTCGGCGCATGGGGGGCGGGCGTCGTCGGCGACCGCTTCGGCCGGCGCTTCTCCTACCAGTTCAACCTGCTCGTGTTCGGCATCACGTCGCTCGCGGCGTCACTCGCGCCGTCGATGACATGGCTCGTCGTGCTGCGCTTCGTGATGGGCATCGGGCTCGGTGCGGAGATCGTCGTCGGCTACAGCACGCTCAACGAGTTCGTGCCCGCGCACGCGCGCGGCCGCTTCGCGTCGTTGCTGAACCTGATCACGAACTCGTCGGTGCTCGTTTCCGCCGCCGCGAGCTACTTGATCATTCCGCACTTCGGCTGGCGCTGGATGTTCGCGATTCCGGGCCTCGGCGCATTGGTAATCTGGTATCTGCGCAAGTCGATGCCCGAATCGCCGCGCTGGCTCGCGGCGGTCGGCCGCCACGACGAGGCGCGGGTCGTCGTCGAGCGCATCGAGTCGCAAAGCCGGGTCCGCGCGGAGCCGGCCGTCGCCGCGCGGCAGGACGACGAGGTGCCTGGCCGTCTGCGCGACCTGTTCAGCGCGCAGCAGCTCTCGCGCACCGTTGTCGGCATCGCCGTGATCTGCATCTCGTTTACGGCGATGTACGCATTCGTCGCATGGGTGCCGACCTTCCTCGTCAAGCAGGGCTTCGGCATTTCCAGCTCGCTGCTCATCAGTTCGGCGATGTTTGCGGGCGGCCCTGCGGGCTCGCTCATCGCGATGGCGATCGCGGATCGCCTGGGGCGGAAGTGGGGGCTCGTGATCTTCTCGCTCGCGGGCGCACTGACCGGTTTTGCCTACCCGTTCGTGAAGGCGCCCGTTTCGATCGCGCTGGTCGGCTTCGGCGTTACCACGTGCATTTATGTGACGTCGGCGCTCGGCGTGGCGTGCTACGTCACCGAACTGTTCCCGACACGCTTGCGGCTGCGTGGAGTCGGGCTCTGCAACGCGGCCGGCCGCTTCGTCAACGTCGGCGTACCGTACGTCGTCGCGAACGTCTACGCGCTTGCGGGGCTGATGGGTGTCGTATCGTTCATCGGCGCGCTGTTCGTGCTGCTCGCGCTCGTGCTTGCCGCGCTCGGTGTCGAGACACGCAAGCGCACGCTGGAGGACGTGCAGGCGCCCGTCGGCGACAGCGACAAGGTAGCTGTAGGCAAAGGCCTGCATATCGGAGGCATGTGAACGACTGAAACACGGCAAACTTTGGAGGAGGGAAGCCGAATTATGACCGGGGAGGGTATGGCAAATCTTCAGAGACAGCCGGTGATGTAACTGATTTGCATTCCTAATTCTTATGACGATGGAAATCGGGCACGAGTTTTCATGGCCGGCGACTTATAGCCGGTGCCTTTGACGGACTCTATTGTTGCGGATCGCGCGCGCCTAAGCGCAAGCTTGCAGAGGTTGGGGAACCTCGTCGATGGGGCGCCGTCAATGCAGGATGCAGCACTCTTTCTGCTTACGGAAGCCTTTCCGCGTAACGGACTCGAACGTGCGTGATCTGGCACCGCGAACGTGCGAGCGATTCTTCGCTGGGCGGCGTACGCACCGAACCGGCGCGCACGCGCGGGCGATCCTCGGGAACCTGACAGGAACGAATACCGGCCGGCAGACCGAGCAAACGTCTTGCGCGACGATTGCCCGAATTGCGAAGAGCGGCATGGCGGCTGGCTTCGCGAGCGACGGGGTAGCGAACGGCGTGGCCCATTCGGCACAGTGTCGCGCGGCAGAGAATTGCTACGGGTCGTTACCAGGCCACACCTGCCAATTTTCTGGCATTAAAGTCGCATTGTGGATCGCTCGCGCTCGCGGGTCATTACACGGCCCTTTTACGGCGGGTGCGAGGAAAGAGCGTTCGCATAGCCAGGTCAATCGTCATTTATCAGGCATCCTTATAAATTTTCGGTTGCGCGCCGCATGACCGTTCGCATGCCGCCACCATCTTTCCATTGTCTTTACCGACCCGAACGGGAGCTTTCATTGATGAGTCAGACGGCGAAGCGATCGATCGAAATCGACTTTTTACGTGGATTCGCGTTGATCGCCATAGCACTCGATCACATTCCGGCGAGCGTGCTCTCGCACGGAATGCTGCATACCTTCGCCTTTTGCGATTCGGCGGAAGTCTTCGTGTTCGTGAGCGGCTATGTCTGTGCGGCAAGCTGGCTCGCGCTCGCCGCGCGCAAGGGCGTCGAGGCGGCCAACCAGCGCTTCTGGCGGCGCAGCCGGGAAATCTATGCGGCTTATCTCTGCACGGCCGTGCTCATGTTGCTCTCGGGGGCGGCGGCGGTGCTTCTGCACGTGAATTCGCCCCTCGTGGCGGGTTCGGGCTTTTTGCGCTTTGCCGCGCATCCTTTCACGATGCTTGCCAATATCGCGTTGTTCCGCGATCAGCCGTATCTAGCCGGTGTGCTGCCGATGTATGTGGTGCTCGTGACGGCATTGCCGTTCATCATGTCGGTTGCGCGCCGCTCGCCGGATCTCGCGCTCCTCGGCAGTTTCGGCATCTGGTTCGCGTCGTGCTGGCTCGCGAACGGGTTGCCTGCCGCACCTGGCGTGATCTGGCCGTTCAATCCGTTCGCGTGGCAGGCCATGTTCGTGCTCGGAATACTGTGCCGCCTCTATCCCGTGTCGCACGCCTTCCAGATATCGCGTGCCGGATGCGCGATCACGGCCGTCGCGATTGCGATTGCCGCGAGTTTCGCGTTCATCCGGCTGTTCGTGGAGATCGACCCGCAGCCGGGCTACATGAAGCAGAATCTCGCCAGCCTTCGCATCGTGAGCTTCGGCGCCGTTGCATGGCTCGCCGCGCAGGCGGTGCGGCTGGGGTGGGTTCGGCGTCTGGCCGAATATCTGCCGGCCATCGTCCGCGTCGGGCAGCAGGGGCTCGTGTGCTTCGTGGGCGGTGCCGTGGCATCGAACGTAGTCGACACGCTGTTGCGCGCCTCGCATCTGGACACCTACTTGCCTGCCCGTCTCGCGGGTGATCTGCTCGCCATCGGCGCGCTCGTCACGCTGGCCGGCGGCGCGCGCTGGCTGAAGGCCGCGCGTCCGCGCATGGCGCTCACCTGAAGCAGGCGTGAGCGGCCCGCGTTGAAGGCGAGGGCTGGCGCGGCCTCGTTACGCTTTCGCGAGTTCGCGGACGTCGGCCGTGGGCGTCGAACCGAAGGCGTCGCTCAACGCGTAATCGACGAGTTGCCGGGCAGCCGCTTCGGGCGTTGCAAGCTGGCCGTTCTGCTTCAGTTGTTCGAAGCGTTCACGCGAGGGGAACTGGTCGGCGGCCGTGGCGCGGATCGTTGCCTGCATGGCCGTATCGACGACGCCAGGCGCCACGCTGCAGATGCGCACACCTTGCGGCGCATCGAGCGCCACGGCACGCGCATGATGATCGAGCGCCGCCTTGGTCGCGCAATAGATGCTCCAGCCCGCGTACGCATTGCGCGCTGCACCGCTCGACACGTGCACGATGCGGCGTTCGGCTTCGGGGCTCGCCGCCGCCTGGGAAGCGACGGCGTTCGCGAGCATGAGCGGGGCCGTGACATTGAGTGCGACTGCTCGTGCGATCGCATCCGCTGCCTGCGCGCCGCACGGCGCGATCGGCTCCACCATGCCGGCGTTGTTGAAGAGCAGCACGCAATGGGCTTCGGCGGTGAAGCGACGTAGCGCGTCGGTGGCGAGCCAGCGCTCGATGGCGGGGGTATCGGAAAGATCGAGTGGCGTCTGGACGAGCGCGGCATGGTGGCGAGCGGCAAGCGCCGTATTCGTGCCGCGCCCGAGCCCCAGCACGCGGATGCCCCGCGCCAGCAGGAGTTCGGCTAGCGCGGCGCCCAGACCGCGGGTGTGTCCGGTGACGATGGCGCGGATCGAAGCGGGGGAAGTGGTCATGGATTGGGGCGATCGAAGGGGATCGGTACGGAAAGGAAGCGGGGCCGATGCCGCGGAAAAGCGAGGCGTGACTGTGCCGCTTCCATCGATACCGGGCAACCGGCCTGGCATGCCTTGTTTTCCGCTTTCCGAACCTCACCAGGGTATCAATATGCGCAGCACAATACGGCGTGCCAGAAATGCCGCTCGCGATTCGGTATCATAGCGTCCGATCCAATAAGGAAGAGATCTGGACGTGAAAGCCGCATCGCAACAACGCCGCACCCTGAGCTTCAAGGAAGGTCTGCAGGAAATCAAGAAGAGCATGGGGAAGGGCTCGGGGCAAAGTCCCGAAGAAACGCCGCCAGCGCCGGAAACGCCGGGAAGCAAGCCCGCGCGCAAGGGGCCTGCCGCGCACGCGAAGGACGCTCGCCCCCGCGCCCGGCCGCAGCAGCCGGGCGGCCGGCCGCAAGGGGCCAAACCCCGTCCGCCGAAGGAGGCGCGGGAAGGGCGCGCACAGCAGCCGGGCCAGCGGCCCGCCCAGCAGCGCCAGCGCCCCGTGCGCGCGGCGCAGCCGGCAGCCAACCTGACCGAGGAAGAAAAGGCGCGCATCGAGCGCAACCGCCAGCTCAATACGGTCTGGAACGTGCTTGCGAAACTGTACCCGGCGTTTCGCGATCGTCTGCCGTTGAAGATCGGCGTGGCGGAAGACCTTGTCGCACGTCACCCGGAGTACGAGCGCACGCTGATCGTCGCGGTGCTCAAGCGCCACGTCAACCACCCGCGCTATCACGAGCGCGTCGCGGCCGGCGGCTCCCGTTACGAGCTGGACGGCAGCGCTTCGGCGGGCCCGGGCATCGATCCGTCGCACGTCGGCCGCGCCAACGCGGCGCTGGCCCGCCAGAAGGCGAAGGCCGAGGCACAGGCCAAAGCCAGGGAAGCGGGGGCGGAACAGCCGCCCAAGGCTGCGGCACAACCGCAACCGGCCGGCCAGGCAGAACCGGAGCAGGCCGATGCGAAAGCGCCGGCTCAGGCCGCGGCGGTGCACGACTTGGCCGCGCCGGACGCGCCGGACACTCCGCAGGAACCCCCGGCCGCCGAAGCTTGAGCGTCGTCTGGATGCGCCATGCCGGGCCATTGCGTGCCCGGCATGTTGGCGAGACGGTACGCCTCAGTCGTTCTCTCAGTCCCGCGTGATCATTGCGTGCGGCGCAGGCGTGCTCAGTGTACGGACTGTGCGGCGGTGGCAGTCGTTGCATCCGCAGCGGACGAAGCCGCCGCCGCCGAAGCGTTGAAGGCGGGCGGAACGACGAACACGGCCGGCACGGCCGAAGCCTCGGCGCCGTCGGATGCGGGCTGCGCCGCCGCCGGCGTCTCGAACAGGCGGTTGAATTCCGCCGCGCGCGACTGGATTTTTTGCGCGTAGGCCATCGACCCGCCATAGCTCTTCATGGCTGCGTTCAGGTCGCCGCCGGCTGACTGGCGGTAACCGTAGAGGATCGACGAGCCGATATCGATATTCACGTCCGGATTAGTGAGATCCTTTACATGGCGCAGGAGATTCCGGTGTGCCGACGGTACGACCTGCATCAGGCCGGTCGCGCCGTTGGCGCCGTGCGCCTTTTCGCGAAAGCGCGATTCGGTCGAAATGATCGCCAGCAGAATGGCAGGGGGGAGAGAGTATTTTTCGGCAGCCGTGGTGACGGCCGCGGAGATCTGCGCCGCTTTTTCCTTCGCCACGCCGAACCGTTGCATCAGGTATGCGGAGATCGTGTCCGAGCCGGTGCCGGGACTGCTACTGGTGACGGGGCTTTGCTGAGCCCACGCTTGCGCAAGCAGACCCGGCAGCAGGACGATCAGGCAAAGTAATCGCCTCATGGCCAGTGCGTGTCGAGAAACGGGGAAGCAGCAAGTATAACCGCGTCGGCGGCCGGGTTGCCGGTTGCGTGCGCAGGCACCCTGGTGCGGCGCAAAAGAACAGCGTGGGAGCGGACGCCTCGCCCGCTCCCACGGCTGCCGGTTTTCCCTGCGGAAAAGGCCGCGTCAGTCTTTCTCGACCGACGCCTTCCAGATCTCGTCGATACTCGCGGCGAGGGTGGCGTCGAACTCGGCGTCGCTCATCGACTTCGTCAGATCGTTGATGAGCGCCCGCGAGAAGCTGGCGATCATGCCGTGGTTGGCCGCAAGGCGCCGGCATGCGTCGCTGCGCGAATAGCCCCCCGAAAGCGCCACCACGCGCACGACGCGCGGATGTTCGATGAGCGGTAGATAGAAGTCGGGCGTGCTCGGGATCGTCAACTTGATCATGACGTCGCGCGAGGCCGGCAGCGCATCGAGTCCCTTCAGCAGTTCGTCGCGCAGCAGCGCTTCGGCTTCGGCCTTGTCGGGAATCTTGATGGAAACCTCGGGTTCGAGAATCGGGACGAGGCCATGGGCGCCAATCTGCTCGCCCAACTCGAACTGCTGCGCGGCGATGGCGGCGATGCCCGTGGGCGACGCGCGCTCGATCACCGACCGCATCTTCGTGCCGAAGATGCCCGCCTGCACCGCGCGCGCAAGCAGGGCATCGAGCTCCGGGATCGGCTTCATGAGGCGCACGCCGTCGGCTTCCGTGGCGAGGCCCTTGTCGACCTTCAGGAAGGGCACCACGCCCCGGTCGTGCCACAGAAACGCCGGCACCGGCTTGTCCTGCGCCTTGCCGTCCATCGTCGCTTCGAACAGGATCGCACCGATGATCTTTTCGCCCGTAAAGGCCGGTGCGGTGACGATGCGCACGCGCATCCCGTGCATGAGGCGGAACATGTCGGCGTCGCCGCTGTAGGCGCTCTCGGGAATCCCGTACTGGCGCAGCGCGCCGGGCGTCGAACCGCCGCTCTGGTCGAGTGCGGCGATGAATCCGGGCTTCGAGCGCATCTGCGCCAGCATCGTTTCGTTCGGCATGGCCGTTTCTCCGTAAATGGGCGCCGATCCGGCGCGATCGGGCGGCCCGACGTTGACGAGTGTACTTGTGTCTATGCCGCGCCGTATTTTTTGCTGCGCAAGAATCTTGCGCGGCGATCCCGGCCAGCGGAAACCGGATTCTGCATTACGGAATATAATTTCGTCGACGCCAGGCGTCCGGATCGCGAGGGGTGCGGGACAGTCCGGAAAGCCGTGGCGCGATTCGAATGCTTATTTCTATTTCATGATGGCTGACATCGAGCACAAGACAGATCGGCCTGCGGCCCATAAAGAGGACCGGCATTTCGTGACGGCGCTGGCCCGGGGACTCGAGGTGCTGGCGTCCTTTCGCGGCGGGGTCACGACGTTGACCAATCAGGAAATCGCGCAGCGCTGCCGGTTGCCGCGCTCCACGGTTTCGCGTCTGACCATGACGCTCACGAAACTCGGCTATCTGATCCACCTGGAAGACAGTGGACGCTATCGCCTCGGCACCGCCTGTCTCGCGCTCGGCAGTTCGGTCCTCGCCCGCCTCGACGTGCGCAAGATGGCGCGCCCGCTGATGCAGGAACTGGCCGAGTTTGCGGGCGGCACGGTGTCGCTCGGCATGCGCGACCGCCTCTCCATGCTCTACATCGAAAGCTGCCGCGGCCCGGGGGCGCTTGCGCTCACGCTGGACGTGGGTTCGCGTATTCCGCTCGCCACCTCGGCGATCGGCCGCGCCTGGCTGGCCATGGCGCCGGCGCGCGAGCGGGCCGACGTCATGGGGCAGGTTCACGAGCTCGACGACGTCGCCTGGCCGCAGATCCGGCGGGGCATCGAGCAGGGCTTCGAAGACCATCGGTCGCTCGGCGTGACCTGCTCGTTCGGCGACTGGCAAAAAGACGTCAACGGCATCGCGCGCGCGTTCGAGCCGGGCGGCGGCCTGCCGGTCATGGCGATCAACGTGGGCGGTCCATCCTCGTCGCTTTCCAGGGCGTTTCTTCTCGAAGAGGTGAAGCCACGGCTGCTACGCCTCGTGGCTCAGCTCGAAGAGGGCGCCGTTTCGCCGCGCGAGGAAGGCTAACCCCGCCTGCCCTGCCTGCGCCGAGGGTTATTCCTGGGGAAAAGGACGAATCTGCCGTTTGCATCGCGGCCGCTGAGACGCTAGGATTTCTGCAATGCAGAATTCAAGTTCTGCTTTGCAGAATTATCCCGGCGGTTGGCAAGCCGCCTGCAAGACGAGGACGCGTCGATGGGCACAAGGGATCTGTTCAGTCTGCACGGGCGCGTCGCGCTCGTGACGGGCGGCTCGCGGGGGCTCGGCCTGCAGATGGCCGAGGCACTGGGCGAGATGGGGTGCAGGGTGGCGATCTCGGCGCGCAAGGCCGACGAACTGGATGACGCCGAAGCGCATTTGCGCGGGCGCGGCATCGAGGCAAAGACGTTCGTGAGCGACCTGCAGCAGCTCGATCGCATTCCGGTGCTGGTCGATGGGGTGCTGGCCGCGCATGGGCGCATCGACATCCTCGTCAACAATGCGGGCGCGACCTGGGGCGCACCCACCGAGGACTATCCCGACGCCGCATGGCACAAGGTCATCAACCTGAACGTGAATGCGCCGTTTTTCCTCACGCGCGAGGTGGGGCGGCGCAGCATGATTCCGCGGCGCAGCGGCAAGATCGTCAACATCGCCTCGATAGCGGGGCTGCGCGGCATGGGGCGCGGTGTGCACACGATCGCCTACAACACCTCCAAGGCGGCCATGATCAACTTCACGCGCGCGCTCGCTTCGGAGTGGGGCCGGCACGGCATCAATGTCAACGCGATTTGCCCGGGGTTCTTTCCGTCGAAGATGTCGGCGGGCCTGCTCGATTCGATCGGCGACGAAGTGATACGCCGCACGCCGCTGCAACGCTTCGGTGGCGACGACGACCTCAAGGGCGCGCTCGTGTACTTCGCCTCCGATGCCTCGCGGCATGTCACGGGCCAGTATCTCGCTGTCGACGGGGGGCGGTCCGCGATATGAAGATCGACTTCCAGAGCAGCTTCAGCGGCACGCGTCCCGTAGCGGAGGCGCATGCGTTCGACCTCGTACGGCTGGGCGCGTGGATGCGCGCGCATGTGGCGGGGTTCTCGGGGCGCTTGCGCGCCGAGCAGTTCAAGGGCGGCCAGTCCAATCCCACCTTCCTGCTCGAAGCGGACGGCCGCCGCTACGTGCTGCGCCGCAAGCCGCCGGGCACGTTGCTGCCCTCGGCGCATGCCGTGGAGCGCGAATACCGCGTGATCCGCGCGCTGGGCCAAACGGCGGTGCCTGTCGCGAAGGCCCATGCGCTGTGCGAGTACGCCGATGTGCTCGGCACGCCGTTCTACATCATGGAGTATGTCGAGGGCCGCATCTTCTGGGACCCTGCCTTGCCCGGCATGACGAGCCCAGAACGCGCGGCGATCTTCGACGAAATGAACCGCGTGCAGGCCGAGCTGCACGCACTCGATCCCGCCGCGATCGGCCTTGGCGACTACGGCAAGCCGGGGAACTACATTGCGCGCCAGGTGGCGCGCTGGACGAAGCAGTACCGCGCCGCCGAAACGGAACGTATCGAGGCGGCCGACCGCCTGATCGACTGGCTGCCGCTGCACATTCCCGCCGGCGACGAGAGCCGCATCGTGCACGGCGACTACCGGCTCGACAACGTCATCTTCCACCCGGACGAGGCTCGCATTCTCGCCGTGCTCGACTGGGAGCTCTCCACGCTCGGCCACCCGCTCGTCGATTTTGCCTATCACTGCATGATCTGGCACATGACGGCCGGCGAGCGGCGCGGACTCGTCGGACTCGATCTGCCCATGCTTGGCATTCCTTCCGAACGCGAGTATCTGCGGCGCTATCTGGAACGCACGGCACGCAAAGCGGGATCTGAAGCGGGCGTTCAAGCGGAGGTGTCGCCAGCGGAGTGGGGCTATTACCTCGTCTTCAACATGTTCCGCTTGGTGGGCATCCTGCAGGGCGTCGCGGCGCGCGCGCTGCAGGGTAACGCGTCGAGCACGCTTGCGCTCGAAACGGGGCGGCGCACGCGGCCGCTCGCCGAACAGGCGTGGGCGCTTGCGCAACAGGTCGACGCAATGCGTTGACCCCGTTCCGGCGACTACCCGGCTTGGCGCACGCAGCACCCACTGCCGGCGCCATCATTGCCCGGCAGACGGGCGCGCATATTCAGTGAGGAGATCAAACGGTGAATTTCGAGCATTCAGACAAGGTCAAGGAACTGCAGAAGCGTCTGACCGCGTTCATGGATCAGCACGTTTATCCGGCCGAAGCGACGTTCTCGGGCGAAATGGACGCGGCCCGCCAGTCCGGCAACGCCTGGCAGCTGGCCCCCGTGATGGAGGCGCTGAAGGAGCAGGCGCGCGCCGCGGGCCTGTGGAATCTGTTCCTGCCGGAGTCGCAGTATGGCGCGGGGCTCACCAACCTCGAATACGCGCCGTTGTGCGAAATCATGGGCCGCTCGGGCATCGGCACCGAGCCGTTCAACTGCTCCGCGCCCGATACCGGCAATATGGAAACGCTGGTGCGCTACGGCACGCCCGCGCAGCAGGACGAATGGCTGCGGCCGCTGCTCGACGGCACGATCCGCTCGGGCTTCGCGATGACCGAGCCCGCGGTGGCGTCGTCGGATGCGACCAACATCGAGGCGCGCATCGAGCGCGACGGCGAACACTATGTCATCAATGCGCGCAAGTGGTGGACCTCGGGCGCCAACGATCCGCGCTGCAAGATCCTGATCTTCATGGGCAAGACCGACCCTTGCAATGCCGATCCGCATCGCCGTCAGTCGATGATCCTCGTACCCATGGACACGCCGGGCGTGACGATCCTGCGGCATCTGCCCGTGTTCGGCTACGACGATGCGCCGCACGGCCACGCCGAGGTGCTGTTCGAGAACGTGCGGGTGCCGCTCTCGAACGTGCTGCTGGGCGAGGGGCGCGGCTTCGAGATCGCGCAGGGGCGGCTCGGACCGGGACGTATCCACCACTGCATGCGGCTGATCGGCCGCGCCGAGCGCGCGCTCGAAGCGATGTGCCGGCGCACGATGCAGCGCACCGCGTTCGGCCGCAAGATCGCCGATCACGGCGTTACGCGCGAGCGCATTGCCAATGCGCGTATCCTTATCGACCAGGCGCGCTTTCTCGTCCTGCATGCGGCGTGGAAAATGGACACGCTCGGCAACAAGCTTGCGCGCAAGGAGATTGCGATGATCAAGGTGGCGGCGCCCCAGATGGCCTGCCAGGTGATCGACTGGGCCATTCAGGCGCACGGCGGCGGCGGTGTCAGCGACGATTTCGGGCTCGCGCGTGCGTATGCGAGCGCGCGTACGCTGCGCCTTGCCGACGGTCCCGACGAAGTCCATCGCAACGCCATCGCCAAGATGGAACTCGGTGCCTATCTTTGAACTTGAAAGGAGTCCGAACGCCATGAGCGGAACTTTCGATCCGGCTCTTCCGCCATTCGTCAGCCTGCCCGACCAGATCCGCCAGTGGGCCGGCACCCAGGGTGAACGCGCGGCGCTCGTCTGCGAAGGCGAGACCGTGAGCTATGCGGCCCTCGACGCGCTCGCCGACCGCTGCGCGGCCGCGCTCCAGCGCGACGGCGTGGCGCCGCGCGACGTAGTCGCCATCTGCGCGACGGGCTCGATCCGCTATGTGGTGGCCTTCATCGGCGCGCTGCGCGCCGGGGCTGCCGTTGCGCCGCTTTCGCCCACGGCGCATGCGGACAGCCTCGCGGGCATGATCGAGAACGCCGGTGCGCGGCTCCTGTTCCTCGACGAAGCGGTCGAAACGGCGCTTGCGACAGCGACGGCGCTGCCCGCCGTTCGCACCATTCGCCTCGACGTGAAGGAAGGCGGCAACGCATTCGACACGTGGCTCGCGCCGGCGGGCACGGCGCCGCAGCCTGTGGCGATACAGCCGGAGTGGGCGTTCAACATCATCTATTCGTCGGGCACGACGGGCACGCCGAAAGGCATCGTGCAGTCGCACGCCATGCGCTTCGCCTACGCCCATCGCAGCACTTCGCGCGGCTACGGGCCCGAGGCCGTGACGCTGACCGCCACGCCGCTTTATTCGAACACCACGCTCGTGAGCTTCTTTCCGACGTTAGGACTGGGCGGCACCGTGGTGCTGATGCCGAAGTTCGATACCCGCCACTATCTGGAACTCGCGCAGCGTCACCGTGCGACGCACACGATGCTCGTGCCGGTGCAGTACCGCCGGCTGCTCGCGGACCCGGATTTCGACCGCTACGATCTCACGAGCTTCCAGTCGAAGTCGTGCACGAGCGCACCGTTTGCCGCGGATCTGAAGGCCGAGGTGGTGCGGCGCTGGCCCGGCACGCTCACGGAGTTTTACGGCATGACGGAAGGCGGTGCGTCGTGCGAGCTGCGGGCCGACGAGTGCCCCGGCAAGCTGCATACGGTCGGCCAGCCGATGCCCGGCCATGAAATGCGCCTGATCGACGCCGAAGGCAACGAGCTGCCTCGCGGCAGCATCGGCGAGGTGGTGGGGCGCTCGCCGACGATGATGACGGGCTACTACCGGCAGCCGGACAAAACGGCCGAGGCCGAGTGGTACGACCGCGAAGGCCAGCGCTTCATCCGCACCGGCGACATCGGCCGCTTCGACGAAGACGGCTTCCTCGTTCTGATGGACCGCAAGAAGGACATGATCATCTCGGGCGGCTTCAACATCTATCCAAGCGATCTCGAACAGGTGATCGCAGCGCATCCCGACGTGAGCGAGGCGGCGGTGGTGGGTGTCGCTTCGGAGCGCTGGGGCGAGACGCCGGTGGCCTTCGTCACGTTGCGCGAGGGCGCGGCGATCGATGCGTCCTCGCTCATGGCCTGGACCAACGAGCGGCTCGGCAGGATGCAGCGTCTCGCGCAGGTGGTGGTGGTCGAGGCGCTGCCGCGCAGTGCGATCGGCAAGGTGCTCAAGCGCGATTTGCGCGACCGTTTCGGGGCTGCGCTCGCATAGGGTGCGTTTCGATATTGTGACGTGGCAGCCGCTGCGTCAGTGCTTTCCCTACACCGCTGTTGTTACCAATAGAAATGTGTTGATATAGCGAAAATAATACGGTCGGACGGAAATTCCCCCAGTAATAAAAGGGTGCCCACACCAAGGAGACAATTGATGAGAATGTTGCGTTCGTTGTTGGTTAGCACGGCCGTATGTTCAGCGTTGATGTCTGGCGCCGCAAACGCGGAGACCGTCAAGATCGCCTTTATCGATCCGCTGTCCGGCCTGATGGCGTCGCTGGGAACGAATCAGCTGCACAGCTGGCAATACACGGCCGAATGGGCCAACGAACATAACTGGGCAGACGGCACGAAGTTCGAAGTGGTCGGGTTTGACAACAAGCTTTCGCCGCAGGAAAGCCTGACCCTGCTGAACCAGGCGGCCGACCAGGGCATTCGCTACATCGTGCAGGGTAACGGCTCGTCGGTGGGCCTCGCGCTGGAAGATGCGGTGGCGAAGTACAACGAACGCAATCCGGGCAAGGAAATCATCTACCTGAATTACGCCGCGGTGGATCCGTCGATGACCAACGCCCGGTGCGACTACTGGCACTTCCGCTTCGACGCGAATGCGGACATGAAGATGGATGCGCTGACGACTTTCCTCGCGCGCGACAAGGACGTCAAGAAGGTCTATCTGATCAATCAGGACTACTCGTTCGGCCACGATGTCTCGCGCGTGGCACGTGAGGATCTGAAGGCCAAGCGTCCGGATATCGTGATCGTCGGCGACGACTTCCATCCGCTCGCACGCGTCAAGGACTTCTCGCCTTACGCCACCAAGATCAAGGCATCGGGCGCCGATACGGTGATCACGGGTAACTGGGGCAGCGATCTCGCGTTGCTCGTCAAGGCCAGCAAGGACGCCGGCGTGACGGCCAACTTCTACACCTATTACGGCGGCACGACCGGCGTGCCGACCGCCATGGGCTCGTCCGGTGCCGATCACGTCAAGTACGTGGGGGTGTTCGGTCCGAACAGCACGGACAACCCGGCTGTGGTGGGGCAGATCATCGAAGGCTACAAGAAGAAGTACAACGACGACTACTACCTCGCTACGGCCTATACCGCCATTACGATGTTGAGCAAGGCGATCAAGGAAACGAAGTCGAGCGATCCGGTCAAGGTCGCCAAGGTCCTCGAGGGAATGACGGTAGACGGCATGAACGGTCCGGTGACGATGCGCGCCGCCGATCACCAGGCACAGCAATCGCTGGTGATCGCCACGTGGACGAAGGCTGACGGCAAGACCGTGAAGTATGACCAGGAGAATACGGGCTACGGCTGGCGCACCGACGTCCAGCTCGGACCGACGGCGGCAACGCAGCCGACCACGTGTCAGATGAAGCGGCCGAACTAAACGCTCTCCCGCCGGGGCAACTTCACAAGGATGATCGGGCAGTGGAATTTCTGACCATCTCTCTCTTGAACGGCATCAGCTACGGGCTGCTGCTGTTCATGCTTTCGTCGGGCCTGACTCTGATCTTCAGCATGATGGGCGTGCTCAACTTTGCGCACGCCAGCTTCTACATGCTCGGAGCGTACTTTGCCTTCACCATCGCCAGCAAGCTCGGCTTCTGGCCGGCGCTGGTGGTGGCGCCGGTGCTCGTCGCCTGCGTCGGCGCGCTCGTCGAACGTTTCGGCCTGCGTACGGTACACAAGTACGGACACGTGGCGGAGCTGCTGTTTACCTTCGGGCTGTCGTATCTGATCGTGGAAGGCGTCAAGCTGGTCTGGGGACTGGAGGCGGTGCCGTACGCGATACCGCCCGAACTCGACGGCACGCTGTTCAAGGTGTTCAGCTCGGACTTTCCGAAGTATCGGGCCTTCATGATGCTGGTATCGATCGCGATGCTCGTGGGGTTGTATCTGCTGCTAACGCGCACGCGCATTGGCCTCGTTATTCAGGCGTCGCTGACCCACCCCGAAATGGTCGAGTCGCTGGGCCACAACGTGCAGCGCGTTTTCATGATGGTGTTCAGCGGCGGCTGCGCGCTGGCCGGGCTGGCCGGCGTGATCGGCGGCAATGCGTTCGTCACTTCGCCGTCGATGGCCGAGTCGGTGGGGACCATCGTGTTCGTTATCGCGGTGGTCGGCGGAATGGGTTCGCTGCCGGGCGCGTTCATCGCGTCGCTCCTGATCGGCATCATGCAGACATTCGCGGTCACGATGGACACTTCGCTCTCCGACCTGTTTGCACTGGTTGGCATGAAAGTGACGGACAGCACGGTTCTGTCGTCGCTGTGGCGCATCCCGGTATCGCAGGTTGCGCCGATTCTGCCTTATTTGCTGATGGTGCTCATGATGATCCTGCGACCGCGCGGGCTGCTCGGCAAGCGGGAGGGCTGAACGATGAAACCGCTCATTCAGGCCAGTGCCGGTTCGACGATGCAGCACCGCCGGCTGTTTCATCCCGCCCATTCGCTGCGCTGGGTTATCTGGGGCGCCACGATCCTCGTGATGCTGGTGATGCCGCTCCTGTTTTCCAGTGGCTTTGCGATGGCGCTGCTCTCGCAGATGGGCATCATGATCATCTTCGCGCTGTCGTACAACATGCTGCTCGGTCAGACCGGCATGCTGTCGTTCGGGCACGCGGTGTATTCCGGGCTAGGTGCGTTCGTGGCCGCCCACGTGCTCAACATGATCGGTGCGGGCGAGTTCCCACTGCCGGTTTCGCTGCTGCCGATTGTCGGCGGCCTGGGCGGGATGCTGTTCGGTGTGCTGTTCGGCTATGTGACCACCCGCAAGTCAGGCACCACGTTCGCCATGATTACGCTCGGTATCGGCGAAATGGTGGCGGCCAGCTCGCTCATGTTTCCCGGGTTCTTCGGCGGGGAGGGCGGGGTGCCGACCAATCGCACGGTTGGCCATGCGGTGCTTGGCATTACTTACGGCCCGGCGATTCAGGTCTATTACCTGATCGCCGCCTGGTGCCTCGTTTCGATGATTGCGATGTACGCGTGGACGCAGACGCCGCTTGGCCGCATGGCCAACGCGGTACGGGACAACCCCGAGCGTGCCGAGTTCGTCGGCTACAGCACGCAGCGCGTGCGCTACCTCGTGATGATCCTTTCGGCGTTCTTTGCCGGGATCGCGGGCGGCCTCTCGGTGATCAACTTCGAGATCGTGACGGCGGAGAACGTCGGCGCCGCACAGTCCGGCGGCGTGCTGCTCGCCACGTTCATCGGCGGCGGGGCGTTCTTCTTTGGCCCGATCATCGGCTCCATCCTTTTCGTGCTGTTCGCGGTCGCGCTGTCCAATCTCACGCATGCCTGGTTGCTCTATCTGGGGCTGTTCTTCGTGCTGATCGTGATGTACGTGCCGGGTGGCGTATCGAGCCTGCTCATGAAGCAAGTCCCCCTCATCGCCGCGCGCAAGCTGCACCGCATGCTGCCGTCCTATGCAGTGATGCTGGGCGCGGCGCTGATTGTTCTCAGCGCTCTGGTGCTGACCGTGGAACTCGTCTACAAGATCCAGATCGATAGCGACAACGGTACGGTCATGGCGCTCGCGGGCCTGAATTTCGATGCCGCTTCGTGGGTACCCTGGGCCGCTGCGGCGGTGCTGTGGGTGGTGGGCGTACTGGCCGCGCGTGTGGCGGCCGCACGGGTGCGCAGCGCGTGGGATCAGGTGCAACGGGAAATCGCAGGGAGCAGCGCATGACGGCCGCGTTGGAGTTACGTGAAGTGCGCAAGAAATTCGGGCGCACGGAGATCATTCGCGGCGTCAACCTGGATGTCGTGAAGGGCGAGCGTCATGCGCTGATCGGTCCCAACGGCGCCGGCAAGTCGACGACGTTCAACCTGATTTCGGGGCGCTTTTCGCCGAGTTCCGGTACGGTCAAGCTCAACGGCGTGGATATCAGCGGGTTGCCGCCGTACAAGATCAACCGCATGGGGTTGTCGCGCAGCTTCCAGGTGACGAACATTTTTCACCGTCTTTCGGTGTTCGAGAATTTGCGCTGTTCGGTGCTGTGGGCGCTCGGTTACCGGTATTCGTTCTGGCATCGGTTAGGACAGTTACGCGACGCCCGCGAGCGCGCCGATGAAGTGCTCGAACTGATCGGGTTGCAGGACCGGCGCGACACCCATGCCGGACTGTTGACCTATGCCGAACAACGCGCGCTCGAAATCGGCATCACGATTGCCGGCGGCGCCGAGGTCATCCTGCTCGACGAGCCCACGGCGGGGATGAGCCGTTCGGAGTCGGACCATGCGGTCGAACTGATACACAAGGTCACGGTCGGCAAGACGCTGGTGATGGTCGAGCACGACATGAGCGTCGTCTTCGGCCTCGCAGACCGCATTTCGGTGCTGGTCTATGGCGAGGTGATTGCCACCGACACGCCGGAAGCCATCCGCAACAACCGCAGCGTGAAGGAAGCCTATCTGGGCACCACGCTGGACGAACCCGCAGGTGCGCATTGATGGGATCCTCTACTCCGATGATCGAGGTGCGCGACCTGCATGCGTACTACGGCAAGAGCCATATCCTGCACGGTGTCGAGATGCAGGTGGGCGAGGGCGAGATCGTCGCGCTGCTTGGACGCAACGGTGTAGGTCGCTCGACGCTGGCCAAGTCCATCATGGGTCTCGTCCGGTGCGAGGGACATATTCTGCTGCGCGGCAACGACGTGCGGGGGCTGCGGACCTTCGAGGTCGCGCACCGTGGAATAGGCTACGTGCCGGAAAACCGAGATATTTTCCCTACGCTGACGGTTCGGCAGAACCTGTTGCTCGGCGAAAAGCGTAATCCGAGCCAAAAGAAGCCGCGCTGGCAGCTCGATGACATGTACCAGATGTTCCCGCGCCTGAAGGAGCGGGCGGACACGGCCGCCGGGGTGCTGTCCGGCGGTGAGCAGCAGATGCTGACGCTGTGCCGAACGTTGATGGGCGATCCGGATTTCATCATCATCGACGAGCCGACGGAAGGACTGGCGCCTCTCGTCGTCGCGCAGGTGGGCGAGTATCTCAAGACACTCAAGGCGCGCGGGATTTCGGTGCTGCTCGTCGAGCAGAAACTGGCTATCGCGCTGGATATTTCGCAGCGCGTTTACGTCATGGGCCACGGGCAGATGGTGTTCGAAGGGACACCTCAGCAGCTCAAGGCCGATGCCCGCGTCCGGCAGGAATGGCTGGAGGTGTAGGGCGCGAGAACAGGCCAAACAGGCCAGCCTGAGGTATCGCTTCGCTTCGGCGCATATTTTGCCAAATCGACAGGAATCCTTATTGTTATTGGAGGGATGATTCTTGAAAGTCTTCGAGCAACTCAGCGAACTTCAGACCTGCGTGGGCGAAGCGCTCGGCGTGGGCGAGTGGATGACGATCGACCAGCAGCGCATCGACCTGTTCGCCGAGGTCACACACGATCATCAGTGGATCCACGTCGATCCGGAACGCGCGGCGGCGGGCCCGTATGGCACGACCGTCGCCCACGGCTTTCTGACCCTGAGCCTGCTGCCGGCCCTGTGCGCGAGCGCTTTCGGCGTGTCCAATATACGCATGGGCGTCAACTACGGGCTCAACCGCGTGCGCTTTCCTGCGCCCGTTGCCGCTGGCAGCCGCATCCGTGCGGCTTGTCGGCTGCTGGAGTACACGCCGCTCGAGAACGGGGCGCAACTCACGGTCGAAGCCACCGTGGAGTGCGAAGGCTCAACCAAACCCGTCTGCGTCGCGGAGATGGTGTCGCGACGCTACGGCTGAGCGAGCAACACGAAGTGGACGATCTGGATTCCGAAGGGAGAAGGCGCTATGCGTTTCAAGGACAAGGTAGCCATCGTAACCGGCGCGGCCAGCGGTATCGGGCGAGCGACCGCCCGACGGCTCTATGACGAAGGGGCGACGCTCGCGCTGATCGACCGCAATGCCGACGCACTCGCAACCGTGGCCGACGGCATGGAGCGCGCACGCGTCTGGTACACCGGCCTCGACGTCGCGCGCGAAGACGACGTGGCGAACTGCGTAGACCAGGTGCTGCGCCAGTTCGGCGCGATCGACGTGCTGTGCAACAACGCGGGTATCGCGGGTGGCGATTACTCGCCGGTCAGCGAGACCAACACGGACGTCTGGCAGCAGATCCTCGCCGTCAACCTGATGGGCGTCGTGCATTTCACCAAGTGGGCCTCGCGTTCGATGATCGAGCGCAGCCGCGGCGCGATCGTCAATACCGCGTCCGTGGCCGGCGTGCGTTCGGGCGCGGGCGGGAATGCCTACAGCGCCTCGAAGGCAGCGGTCATCAATCTCACGATGACGAGCGCGTGCGATCTCTCGCCCTGGCATATCCGCGTCAACGCCGTATGCCCCGGACTGATCGAAACGGGCATGACGGCTCCGGTGTTCGAGCGGGCGCGCGCGCAGAACAAGGAAGACCGGCTTGGCTACCGGTGCGAACTGCGACGCCCGGGACGCCCCGAGGAAGTGGCCGCCGCCATCGCGTTTCTCGCGAGCGACGACGCGAGCTATGTGACCGGCCAGGCGCTGCCGGTGGATGGCGGCAATACCGCTTCGCTGAATTTGCCGGGAATGAAGGTCTGAGACCGGCTGGGGCAGGTGGGGGAGAGGACTGCATGGAGATCCGGGCTGCCTGGTGGTCCAGGCTATACCGAAGTGCTCGCATGGTCCGGCAAGTATTTCAGTAGTTCTCTAAAAATTACTGAAATACTCAGGCAGGCCGTTTTTCAGTAAAATATTGGAAATTACTGAAAACGGGCTCGACATGCACGGTTTTCCCCTTTACCAGCGCCACGACCAGGCTTACTGCGCCCAGTTTGCCAATATCGAGCAGGCGGCTGCGACGCAGGACAGGGTACTCATCGGGGCGCCGGGAACGATCCTCGAGCACAGGCGCGGAGACCTCGTCTACTACGCCCGGCAGTTCATGAACGCCGAAGGCAGGAAACAGGAGGAGAGCCTTGGCGGTCCTCGCGGCGACCCGGATGTGGAGGCGCGCGTCGAGGAAATACGCGACCGGATCCTGCAAAGCAAGGACCTCGTGAACCGCATCCGCGAACTCGCGAAGCTGGGCTTCCAGGTTGCCGACAACAAGACTTACGCCACGATGGGCGTCCTGTACAACCATGGTCTGTTCCAGGCCGGAGCCGTGCTCATCGGCTCCCACGCGTATGCGGTGTTGCTCAACAGCCTCGGTATCAAGGCCGTCGCTTACGAGACGGAGGACATCGATATCGCACGCGGGCGGCAACTCGCGCTGCAGCACGTGCCCACGGGCGGCCTGCTTGCCATCCTGAAAGAGACGGGCATTGCGTTCGTGGAAGTGCCGCCGATGACCCGCGGGGAGCCCTCGACGTCTTACAAGCAGGCCGGCGCAACCCGCTTTCATGTCGATCTGCTGGTGCCGTCGGACGACGATTCGTTTCCGACGATCGCCGTACCCGAACTGGGCGCGCACGCGACGGGGCTTCCGTATCTTGCGTACCTGCTAGGCCGGTCGCAGTTGAGCACGCTGCTGTCGAGACACGGCGCGGTGCCCGTGCGCGTGCCCGATCCGGCGCGCTTCGCGATCCACAAGCTCCTGGTATCGCGCCTGCGCACCAACATGCTCGTGAAATCGCACAAGGACGTTCAGCAAGCTTGCGTATTGCTCGCGATGCTCGGTGAGCACAGAACGGGCGATATCGAAGCGGCCTGCGAGGAACTGCCGGCGTCGGCTCGTGCGCTCGTGCGCCGAGCGTTGCCCGAAGTGCGCCGCTTGCTTGCGGTGCATGAAGGTGCGTTAGGTGAGTTTGAAACGGGTATCGGGGCATGGCGGAAAATGTGATAATTTATCTTATGTAAAATTTCAAGGACTAGTCCGAGCATTTAACATTTGGCGTGCGAGATCCGAGGGAGAGTTTGCGGCGGTCCTTATCCGATGGCGGACGCTCGCCTTCGAGCTCCCTCGGGCATGGCGGTCGGGAAAGCTGTTGGCACGCGCCCAATTGGCGATTCAGCGTGCGCTATCGTTCTGTGCTATGTGGGAATATCGCTTCGATTTCTGCGGTATCCCATCGCCCGCGCTTCATCGCCTCAGCCAACATTCCCAGCGTCAACGGGACGGTAGTTTCGCGTCGGTAGCGCTTCGAGAACAGTCCGAGGAAGCCGGACACCAGTTCCTGACCTTCTGGCCGGAAATAGCGGCGGTACGGGAAATCTTGCACCTGCACCTTGAACGTTTCCGCCCACTTGTCGATAAATTCGACAGCATCCAGCCCGGTTAGACCTAAATCGTCCTCAAGACGGGATGCCGGTAGCAAATTGAGCTTCCCGCCGAATAGCGGTCGCCCAAGTTCTTCCCGCGCGAATAGTTCGAGCTGCTTCCAGACATCGCTATTCATCAAAGCACCCGATCTTCCGGCTTCACAATGCGGTTATATACCATCACCGTCTTGCGCATAATCAGCGTCGCGTCTACCGCCAAAAAAATTTCCCCGACTATCGGAATCGTACGTCCGACCCAGGCACCGAGGTTTCGCGTAAACGCAATGCGAACGCCGGAAAGCCCTGCGCCGGTAATCATCGGCAGCCGAACGGCGACCTTGACCGGCAGCAACCTGCGCGCGACCAACGAGGCGACGGACGTGCCTGCTGTCGCGCCGGCGAACTTACCTGGCGCTGGCACGTCAGCCTGGCCTAGTAGCATGGCTGCCGCCGCACTCAAATCACCGAACCCAAGCTGCTTTTGCGTCTCGTCAATTGCCACATAAACGAACAGATCAACAGGCCTTAGATTTTGATGGATGCCGTATGCGTAATGATTTTCGCTCATTCAAGTCACCATTATTTCGGAGAACCCTACTCTCTTAATATCCCGATATTTTCACGCGAATCCGGTACTTTACCTGACATGCTCGTCGCTCACCTTCTTCCGTTTGCCATTTATGCAAAATTAATGATTGCGGGTATACAAGTGCCAAACAATTGCGAACGCGGCCCTTTCCTGACGTGCCTGACAGCGTCTCCCTGACATCAGGATACGGTATGCTTCAAGTTGACAGGCTCAAAATGGGAAATTCGGGATGGAACCAGGGGTTGAAAATATTTCGCGCTTCAGCGTATCTGGCTTAACCGTTCGCACGACTAACCGTGCCGAGTTCAGTCAGGACACCGCAAAAATTCCAGACTTGTGGGAGCAATTTTTCTCAAGGGGACTGGCAGATAACATCCCGAATCGGCTGCCGGATGCGCCAATTTTTGGCGTGTATTCCGCTTATGAATCTGATGCCACGGGCGCTTACGATCTGACGGCCGGTGTGTCCGTTAGCCAGCGAAATCCCGACTTTAGAAATATTGGGATTCAGGACGGCAAGTACCTCGTCTTCGAAGCCAGCGGTCCAATGCCCACTGCCGTTATTCAAACCTGGGCTGCCATCTGGGCATATTTCGAACAGCATCCCCAGTTCGGCGCAGCTTTCTGACGGATTTTGAATCTTGGTGCGGCCCAGAGGAAGTTCAGATTCATATTGGCGTCGAGACATCGTAAAGATGTCGCGAATAGGTGTTTCGGCGGCAAACGATCCTCGTGGCTCGGTGGCGATCACCGCGCCACCGTCACGGGCTAACAACTACAAAGCAGCCGCAGTGCTATCCGCACGCTGAGGCTTAACATACGTAAAAGTCTGTTTATTGAGGGCACCCCGTCTCGAAACCCAAGTTTTTCTAGATGGGGGTAGCAGTGATTTCCAGCTGCATGCCGAGAGTAGAGAGCGCGGCCGCGATAATGTAGATCTTGGGTTTGAAGCCGGAAACCGTCACGGGCAGCTCGGGGAATATCTCGGCCTGCCCGCGTGCGAGCGTAAGCGTCAGGCGCGGTTCCTATTGCATAGGGACAGTCGCTATCGCGGCATAGACGCGGATGCGCATCGCGCCATTGTTTGGGGCGTCGATCAGGTCGGGAATGTCTGAGCCGAATGCACGGCGCTTGATGCGTGAGGCGAGCGGCGTCGACAGGATTTGTCCGATCGACTGATACAGATGATCGAGTCCGCTGAGCGCGCGTTTACGAGTCAAGTCGCCCTGCTCGCGGTGCGCGTGTTTCGGCAGGCTGATGCCCTGGGATTTCACTTCTTTAAGCACAACGCGCTGTACTACGCGGGTTGCGTTGCATCCGTTGACCGTGTTGCCTTTCCTCCCGCACAGTCACTTCCCCCAAGCCCCCACAAACACCGTGCGTCCCCCTCCCCTCAACCCGCCCGACTCAACCGGTTCGCCGCAAGCCACCCCGACCCGCCCCCCAGCCCCGGCCCCGGATGCGTCGACGCCCCGATCTGGTAAAGCCCCGCATAAGGCGTGTCATGCCCGCGAGCGCCCTTCGCACCCGCGAACGGGCGCAGCCAGAAAAACTGATCCGGCGAGCACACGCCCGAGTACGGATCACCGCCCACGAGATTGCAGTTCATCCCCTCCAGATCGGCGGGCGAACAGGCGCGCCGCCCGACGATCTTCGCGGCAAGCCCCGGCATGACGCGTTCGAGCCGGCTCTGAATACGATCCGCTACACGTTCGCGTACCGCCTCGGTCCAGCGGCCGTCAGCGGGTACGTCGATCTCGCCGGCCGCGTCGCCTGCCAGGCGCGACGGCATCTCCTGCATCTGCAGCCACAGGATCGCCCCGCCTTCGGGTGCGCGCCCCGGATCGACCGCCGTCGGCTGGCCGATCGCGATGGTCGGCCGTGCCGGGATGAGGCCGTTGTTGGCTTCGGTGACCGACATGCAGACGGTCTCCATGCTTTCCGTGAGATGCACGAGCGGTACCTTCGCCAGCTCCGGGTCGCACCAGTCGGGTGGCGACGAGAGCGCGAAGTGAATCTGCATGTCGCCTCGCCCGAAGCGATAGGCGCTTGCCCGCTCGCGCCATGCGCCCGGCGCGTCGGGCAACAGGCCGTTGTAGAGCTGCGCGGGCGTCACGTTGCACACTACCGCCTCTCGCGCGCGCAGTGCGGCGCCGTTGGCGATCACGCCGACAGCCCGGTTTTTTTCGATCAGCACACGCTCGACATGCGTGCCGAGCAGAAAGCGCCCGCCGTGACGCTCGATCACCGCGCGGAACGCCTTGACGATATTCGCGCTGCCGCCTTTCACCACCGGCATGCCGCCCGCCACGACGGCCGCGAACGTGAGCTTGCCGATGAGCGCCGAGCTCGCGTCGTCGGGGCCGAGGCCCGTGTGCAGCGTCCACGGCGCGATGGCGGCGCGGGCGAGACCGGAACGCAGCTCGCGCATGCCCCAGCGTCGAAAGCTTTCGAGCGACTGCGCGCCAAATGCCGCGAGTCCGTCGACTCCGCGCCGACGCCACTCGCTCCACAGGAGCTTAAGCATCGGCCAGCTATACGGATTATTGCCAAGCAGTCCGAACGTGAGCGCCGCATCGGCGCCGAACAGGCGTTCGGCGGCGGCCGCGAACGCCGCGCCGTCGCCGGTGCAGTGCGCGTCGAGGCGCGCAGCCGTGTCGGCCACGTCCTGGCGGAATGCTAGCGAGCGGCCGTCCGGCGTCACGATGCCTGTCGAGTAGTCGCCCTGCGCGAACTCGAGCCCCGCCGCATGCAGTTCGTCCTTGAGCTCGGCATAGCCGGGACTGCCAACGAATAGCGGATACCAGGACGACATCACGTCGTGGAGGTAGCCGTCGAACAGTTCCTCCGTGCGGATACAGCCGCCCGGTTGTGCGTTGCGCTCGATCACGAGCACGCGCTTGCCGCGGCGCGCGAGCAAACCCGCGCACACGAGCGAATTCATGCCGCTGCCGACCACGATGACGTCTGCTTCGTCCCCCATCTACCCTCCTGTTTAGCCGTGTTGCACGGCGCGCGCGTAGAGCGGCGCGTCGGTGCCGTCCATGAACGGCAGGTGTCCGTACTCGACCAGCTCCCACTGGTTGCCGAACGGATCGAGGAAATAGTTCACGCGCAGGCCCGCGCAGGGGCCCTCGTCGATCACGATCGGGCCGTCCATCACGGCGACGCCACGTGCGCGCAGGAAGGCCAGCGCGGCGTCGAGGTCTGCGACCTTCAGCGCAATATGGCTCGCGCCGAGATCGCAATTGCGGCGCGGATCGGTGCGCGCGTCGGCGGGCAGCTCGTAGCGGAACAACTCGAGCATCAGGTTCTTGCCGAGCGCGAGCATGGCGAGCGTAAGGCGCGCGCCCTCCACGTTCAGATGGGCGAGCGTCCAGTCGCGCCCGTCGGCAGTGCGCGGCAATTCGCGCGCATCGAACGGTCCGAGACGGTACAGCTCGATGGCGCCCAGCACGTCGCGATAGAAGCGCACGCCTTCGTCGAGATCGGGTACGGTGAGCGCGACGTGATCGACGTGCATCAGTCCAGGCAAGGTGTTCTGCATGGTTGTCTCCAGGTTCGTGTCGAGGCGACGAGGCTCACGGCAGGCTGCGCGCGCCGCCGAGCGCGGCGACCGGCCTGAACACGGTCAGTCGCAGTGCGGGATAAAGCACGACGCACAGAATCAGCGTAGAAAAGAATTCGACCGGCACGAAGCGGTTCAGCACGTAATGCGAGAGCAGCACTGCGACGATTGCCGTGATGACGCCCGCCCAGTTGACGGTCTCGCTATCGCCGAAGTTGCCGGCATCGGCCACGCCCGCACCCGTGACCCGCCGCACGATAAAGAAGTCCGCCACGATCACGCCCGCAAAAGCGGTGGTCAACACGCCGAGAATCGTGATCCACGAGTTGACGAGCGCAAGGATCTGGCCGTAGAGCATCAGGAGGCCGATCACGTTCGCGAGGATCACGAACATCAGGCGGCCCGGGCGCCAGTTGAAGGCGTCGAAGAGATTCGAGAGCGAAAGCGAGGCGCTATACGTGTTGATGACTTGCGCCTTGCTTTGCGCGAGCACCATCAGGAGCGCGCCGAACGCACCGCCGAACACGACGAATGCCGCCGTGATGCTGTCGGGGCTTTGCAGCGCGGCCTGCGCAGCCGCTTCGCGCGTCATCCCCTCGGTGTGGACGTAGAAGTCGATCAGCGCCGGAATGCCTGCGTACATGATGATGCCGCCAAGGCTCAGCATGGCGATGTCCATCATCAGGTTGCCGATCAGCGCGGCCACGCCGATGTCGCGCGAGCTGCGCGCGTAGCGGCCAAGGTCGGCGTCGACGAGCGCAAGTGCGCCGGCCGATCCGATCAGCACGTTCACGCAGAAGACGAACTTGCCGATGTCGGTGCTCGCGCCCATGCCCGCCAGCACCTGGGGCGGAAACTGCGAGCCGAACGCGAGCAGGTCCGCCCCGCTATGCGGCGCGCCCGCAACGACGACATAGGTGATGTACGCCAGCACGGCCAGGAACGCCACGAGCGTGATCGACGAAACGCGGGCGACGAGCGTGAAGCCATAGGCCGTGAGCAGCACCCAGACAGCCGAGAGGAGTCCGTAGATTACGACACGCGTCGTCACCGTATCGGCGAGGTGGAAGTAGAACACGAAGCCGCGATAGAGCAGCGCGTTTTCGAGCGCGAGAAAGCCGATGATCATGAACGCGAAGATCAGCGACGAGATTACCGAGCCTTTCCTGCCAAAGCCGAAATGACGGGACAGGACCGTGCTCGACAGGCCCGAGCGGTAGGCGACATGGCCGCAAGCCCAGCCGAGCAGCGCGCCCACGATGGTCACGCAGGCGCCGGCCGCGAGCGCGATCTTGAAGCCGGCGACGAACGTGACGAGCGCGCCGAGAAAGAGCTGCACGAGTGTCGTTACGATGCCGGCGGTGTTCCATGAAAGGGCGAGCCAGCCCTGGCGCGCGTGGTCGGGTACGCGTTCGAGCGCATGGTCCTCGATCGCGGAACTCAGATCGGTTTCACTCATTCAGATCTCCGTGCGAAAAATTATTGGTCTCCGCCCGCGCCGAGCTCAGCGCCCCACTGGGCCCACCGGGACGGGGCCATTGTTGAAGGGCAATATCCGGCGGGCTAGCCGGTTTGCGCAGCAAGGAGGCCGAATTGCGCAGCGGCCGCGCGCCGGGACGGTTGCCCGCCCACCCCGGGCAAACGCGAATTTCGACTCGCTTTCCGCGCGGATATGCTTTAGGCTTAAAGGAATGACGCGAATATTCCCGTCCGCGAGCGCCCCATGCTGCCGATTACGTCCACGCTCGAATCGTCGTGGCTGAACCGCTACCGTCTGTTCGAGTCGTCCGATCTGGAGGACACCCGCGAGCGCGTCTCGCGCGTGCTGCAGCCGCACCGGCTACTGCCCGGCCGGTTGCGCCACGGCCTGCACGCCTACGTCAACTGCGCGTCGTTCGGCAACCTGTCGTTCGGCTCGATCGGCTATGCGAGCACGATGAACGTCGATGCGGGCGAGGTCGACGACTATTACCTGCTGATTCTGGCCCCGAAGGGCTATGGCGACGTGACGGTGGGCACGCAGCGCATGATCGTCGGCCAGTCGCAGGGGATCCTGGTCGGGCCGCGCACGCACTTCTCCGGCACCTTTTCAGACCATAGCGAGCAATACTTCCTGCGCATCAATCGCGATGCCCTGCTCGCCCACTCGGGCCACGCGCAACTGCGTTTTGCCAGCGCGATCGATCTTTCGAGCCGTGCGCTCGCGCCGCTCGTGGTTCAGCTCGCGGCGCTCGCCGCCTCGCCGGAGACCGTGCAGCTCGCGCAGCGCGACAGCCGCGTCGCCGTCGAGCTGGAACGGCTCATCGTGACGCTGCTGCTCGCGGGCCAGCCGAACGACGCGCTGCCGCCAGGCCGCGAATGGGTTAGCGTGCCGAGAGCCTTGCGTCGCGCGGAGGCCTATATCGCCGAGCATGCGCTCGAGCCGCTGCGCGTGAGGGACATTGCGGACGCGGCCGGCGTGCCGGTGCGCACGCTGCTGCACAATTTCAAGGTATTTCGCGAGACAAGCCCGATGCAGCGCGTGCGCGACGTGCGCATGGAGCACTCGCACGAGCGATTGAGGCACGCGGGCGAGTGCGAGCGGGTGGCCGATGTCGCGCTCGCCTGCGGCTTCGTCAATCTGGGGCGCTTTGCGAAGGCCTATCGCGAACGCTTCGGCGAATCGCCTTCCGATACGCTGCGCAAGGCACGCGCGCAGCACGGTTAGCACGTTCACCGGCCTCACGTCACGGCTGCCGCGCGAACCAGTCGCGCGGCGAGACGCCCTGATCGGGGCCGAGGCTCGAAAAACCGCCGTCCACGGGCACATCGACGCCCGAGATCCACGAGGCGTTCGCCGAGCAGAGAAACGCGACCACGCGCGCAATCTCCTCGCCGCGCCCCACGCGCCCAAGCGGATGGAGCGGCTGGCCGACACGATCGGCGAGCGCGATCGAGCCGCTGGCCAGGCGTTCGAGCGAGGGCGACCACGTCCAGCCTGGCGAAACGCTCACGGCGCGCAGGCCGCGCGGGCCCAACTCCATGGCCAGGTTGCGCGTGAGCTGGAGCAGCGCGGCTTTCGAGGCCGGATAAAGCGCCCTGCCCGCCGCGCCGAACTTTCCGCCGGTGCTGCCGAGATTGACGATCACGCCGTCGCGCCGCAGATGCGGCACGGCTTTCCAGGCGAGGATGGCGGCTGAAACGAGGTTCACGTCGAGCAGGCGGAGCCATTGCTCGCGTGTCGAGGCAAGGCCGGCGTCGTCATAGCTGCACGCATTGTTGACGACGATATCGAGCCCGCCGAACGTGCCGATCGCGGCTTCGATCGCGCGGTCGAGCGCGGCGTCGTCGGTGACGTCGGTTTCGACGAAGCGCGCCGCGCCGCCGATCGACGCCGCGACCGCACGGCCCGCCTCGGCGCCGAGCCCAGCGATCAGCACCGCGGCGCCCTCATTCGCCAGGCCGCGCGCGATATCGGCGCCTATGCCCTGCGCCGCGCCCGTGACGATGGCGACCTTGCCGTCGAGACAGCCCATGCCCCTGCGTGGCGCTTCGGAACGCGAGCCTGAGTTCATGAGGTCTCCCTGGCATCGCCATTGCCAAAGATATCGGCGACAGTCGAGATCGTCGCAACAAGCCGCATCGATTCGAGCGACGCATCGTGCTGGCGCGGGTCCGCGCACGCGCAGGCATCGGCGGCGACGGCCGCGGTATAGCCGAGATCGACCGCGTGACGCACGGTCATCTCGACCGTCGAATGCGTGGCGACGCCGGCGACCACCAGATGACGCACGTCGTGCGCCGCGAGCAGTTGTTCGAGCGGCGTGCCGATAAAGCCGCTCGTGCGCCGATGATGGAGCACGTAGTCGAGGGCGCGCGCGGGATCGGGTTCGAGCCCCGGGTAGAACTGGGCGCCCCACGTCCCCTCGCGCAGCGCGCCCAGTTCGGCGGTTCGCGCGAAGATCGGCGCGTTGCGCAGCAGGTCCGCGTAGTCCGCGCGAAACGCAATGCGGATGTGGATCAGCGGCAGTTCGCGTCGGCGCGCGCGTTCGAGCAGCGAGCGCGCAGCACCCAGCACGGCTGCGCGCTCCGATTGCGCCCCGTCGAAACCCACCCGGATCTGGCCGCCCGGATCGACCACATCGTTCTGATAGTGCAGCGCGATCACCGCGGTGCGCGCGAGCGAGACCGCCGTCACAGGAACACCTCCAGGTTCGCGAGCGCGTCGGTGGAATTGACGAGGTCGATGCGCTTCAGATAGATCTTCCAGTCGTCGCCGGTGTCGATCTTGTGCGTGACGAGGCCCGCGAGCGTGCGCTGACCGAGCCGCCACTCGTTGACGAGCAGCGTGGAGTGCACGATCAGCCGCCCGGCCGTATCGCGCCCCTCGATCATCACGTTGCCGATCAGCCGCGCCGTGCGCGTGGCCGGCTGCTGCGACCAGTTGCGAGCATGGGTCACGCGGCGCGCGCGGACCTGGCGCAGCGTCGCGTCCTCCCAGAAGAGCGAGATGTGATCGTGCGGGCTCGCCTGCCCCGGTTCGTGCGGGACCCAGTACATGCCGTCCGGCGTGAAGAGGTCGAGCCAGGCGTCGAAGGCGCGCGTATCGAGCAGGCGCGCCTCGCGATAGAGGAACTGCTCGGCTTCGGCCCGCAGGGTTGTGTCCAGCGGGCCCGGCGCGACGGAGCCGGCCGCCGCGGTCGAAACGTCGAAGGTCGGGTCGTGCAGCATCAGGCGTCTCCGCGGTTCTGTCCGGTTTCGTCGATCATGAAGCGCTTCCATGCGGCGAACTGGTTGCGCATGGGCAATTCGCTCGTGCCGTTGAGCGACACGAAGCCGTCCTCCACGGCGCGATCCGTGCCCGCGTAGCGATGCAGGCTGACCCAGTCGCCGCCGCGCGTCTGGTTGCCTTCCTGGCAGCGTGCGTAGACTTCGACGTCGTCGGGCATGACGTTCGACGAAGGCGAGTTGATCACGTTTGCGTACGTGAGCGCGCGGTCGAACACGGCTTCGGGCGCGCCCTTCAGGCGGAATACCTGGATTTCGACGAGCGTTTTGTCCACTGCAAGCGGACGGATCACGCGAAACTGCTGGAATACGGTGTGCGGCGAACCGCTGCCGTAGATCACCGTGTTGTGACGGTTCATGCCGAGAATCTGCCGCGCGAGTTCGTCGCCGCGGGCCGCGGCCAACGTCGTGAAATGCGCATTCGAAACCGGGTCGCGATTGGCCGCCGCTGGGTCGAAGATGCCTTCCATGTAGCCGTGCCCGTACTCGTAGGCGCGCAGTTCGAGTTTTTCCCAGAACTCGTAGGGCTCGCCGTTGCCGTCCATGATTAGCAGTTCGAACGGCTTCGCGCCCAGTTCCTGCGCCTGCGAGCGCGCGGAAACGACCGACGATTCGTGCGTGACGCGCGCGTGCATCGTGTCGTGCAGATTCTCGTAGAAGATCTTCCAGTTCGAGCGCTGCAAGACGCGGAACACCCCGCCCGCGACTTCGACTTCGCCAACCGGCGAGCGATCGCACAGATTGTCGATCGACGAGGCCACGCCATTGAGAAACGTTTTCAGGTCCGGCCCCTCCGCGGCCTGGCTTGCGAACACGAAGCCGCGATAGTTCTCGACACGGGCGACCCGGCGCATCGAAAAATCCGGATGCGCCGGATCGAAGCCGGTATCCTGCAGGCCGTTGCGCAGCGGCGCCGAGAGGTGCGTGCCGTCGAGCCTGAACGTCCACGCGTGATAAGGACAGCGGAAGAACTTGCCGGCGCAACCGCCCCCGTCGGGGACGATCTTCGCGCCCTTGTGCGCGCACCGGTTGTAGAGAACATGAACCTGCCCGTCTGCGGCACGGACCATCACGACATCCTGATCGCCAATGCGCGTGGCGTGATAGTCGCCAGGCGCCTTGACCTGGCTTTCATGACCGACGTAGATCCAGGCTCGACCATAAATCCGCTCCATTTCCAGATCGAAGATCTCGGGGTCGGTGTAGACACGCTTGTTGACGCTGTCCGGCCGAACGAGGCCGGATAGCGTTGCAGCAGTAAGAGTCATGCCGATTCCTTACAGGGTGAAATTGCAGACCGAGGACGAGGCACCCGCCCTTCGCGCGCGAGATGCGCGTACGGATAGACTGTATGGCCGCGCAATGGCCGTGAATATCCGCGAATCGCAGCGCGTGGCCGGCACGCGCAGGAAATCGGGCCAGTCTCGGGGGAACCTCAGGCAGACCGCCGGCGAACCCGGCGCAGCGTATCCGAAGGCGATTCGCCGAACTTCTCGCGGTACGCGAGCGCGAAGCGGCCAAGGTTCGCAAAGCCGCAGCCAAGCGCGATATCGGCGACGCGTTCGGCCTCGCGCGCGGCCAGCAGGCGCTCGCGGGCGCGCTCCAGCCGCGACTCGCGCACGAACTGCATCGGGCTTGCGTGCGAAAACCGCTGGAAGCCGTCGAGCAGCGTGCGGACGGGCACGCCCGCCGCTGCGGCAATCTCGGCGAGCGTGATCGGCTCGCACGCATGTTCGGCGATGAAGGCCTGGGCGCGCTTGACCGTGCGCGGGACAGCCGCTGCCACCGGGCTCGACACGAGGCGATGAGGCTGCCCGGCCAGCAGCAGCGTGACGACGAGCCCCTCCAGTCCGGCGGCGACGCGCGCGTCGCGCTGCGCGAGCGCGATGGTCTCCGGCGAAGCGGCCAGCATGCGCAACTGCGCAAGCCACGGCGCGAGCTCGGGGCGCGTGAGGTCCAGCGCTGGCTCCATCTGCAACTGGTCATAGCCCGTGTGCGCCTGCACCGTGCGCTTGTCGATGCGCACGAAGAACTGCTCGCAGTCGCCGGAAAACGTGCCGCAAAAGCGGGTGGACGGCCCCACGAGCACGCCCTGGGTCGGGCCGACGATCATGCGCCGGCCGCCGACGCTTACGTCCGCATAGCCGCTCAGGCTCAGGATCGCGAGGTAGTAATCCTCGATCTCGCCGGCGTCGACGCCCATGGCGCCCGCGTAGCCGATCGTGCCGAACGCGAGGCCGTCGATGCGCACGTAGTTCATGTGCGCCGACTGGCCGGAGCGCGCGACGCCCGGCATCAGGCGGTGCGGCTGCAGCACCGTGGCGATGCGCTGGCGCGTGTCGTCCACGTCGTTGGACTCGAAGTACCGGTATCGACGCAGCGAGACCGGCTCGATCAGCAAAGAGGCAGGCGGCATGGCGGATCCTTCCTCATCGGGTTTGCGAAGAGGCCGGAGGGCGCGGGAGGCAATGACTCGCGCATCGTATTCCGGCGATGACGCCACTGTATACGTTCGAAATTCGCGTCAAAAGCGCGGAAAACCCCGTCTCACGCGCTTGCGGGAACGGGACAGGCAACCCGCCGCGTCTGCGCTAAATGGATAGATCGCGATTTTTGGCCGCGGAAAGCTGTCTAGCCTGCCCTAAATCTCGCCGCATCCGCGGCGCCTCGTGCTCATGGAACCCAGGGAAACTTCGGTTGCCGCCGGAAAATGACCACGCTAGCATTCAATCAAATAGAAATTCTATGTGAAATTCTATTCAACGCTGGTCGGTCGCCGCCGGTGGAACGTCGCGACCTCGCGCGTAGAGGATTCGTAGACGCGCTCCATCCGTTCGAGACATGCCGTGGCTTCTTTCGCCGCGGACCGGATGCCCGCCGTGGCCTCGGCCAGCTTGAGCAGCACCGTTTCGCGCAGGCGCGCATACGCTTCGCACACGCGCGCGCCTTCCGCGGTTGCGATGTAGTACACGCCGGTACGCGCCGAGCCGTATTTCTCGACGAAGCCGGTCTTGATCAGCTTGCGTAGTTCGTACTGCATATTAGCGACGTCCTGCCGGTTGGTCAGGTGCAGCAGGTCGCGAATGGTCTTGGGCCGCTCGTGCATGTGGATGACGTGCAGCAGTGCGTTCTCCTGACCGCTCAGCGTCGTGCCCGTCACGGCGGCCATGCACTCGGACTGCCAGCGCGAGAACGACTGGTCGAGCCGCATGACGGCGTATTCGAGGTCGGTGATCTCGACGCCGAATTCGTCCTTTGCGAGGTGCCAGCGGTGCTCTGCCGTAGCGCTCTTTTTCTGGGTTCTGCGTGATTGTTCGGTCATTGCGGAATCGGGCTGTCGAGGGTCACGCCGTTGATGGCGTAAAGGAAACAGGCTGCCGCAAGGCGGTCCGTCATGGAAGCAAATTTTACTGCGCGAGGACTGAGATGAGACGAATTCTGGACACCAGGGATTTCATTCTGGGGACGTTTGCGACGAACTGCTCGGGCGGCATGTCGGTGACGAAGATCGGCGAGCGCTGGGACAACTCGTGGGAGAACAACGAGAAGCTCGCGCTCATGCTCGACGAAGCGGGGATCGACTTCATGCTGCCCATCGCCCGCTGGATCGGCTACGGCGGCGAGACGGACTTCCACGGCTCGGTGCTGGAGACCATGACGTGGGCGGCAGGACTGCTGGCGAAAACGCGCCGTCTCACGGTGTTCGCGACGATCCACACGGCGGCGAACCACCCTGTCGTGGTGGCCAAGCAGATCGCGACGCTCGACCAGATCGGCGCCGGCCGTGCGGGCCTGAATATCGTCGCGGGCTGGAACCGCCCCGAATACGAGGCACTCGGGCTGCCGCTCGCCGCCGGTCACGACAAGCGCTATGCGTATGCCCAGGAATGGTTCGACGTCGTGCAGAAGATCTGGACGCACGAAGGCCCGTTCAACTGGGAAGGCGAGCATTTCCAGTTGAAGAACGTCTACGGCCTGCCGCGTCCATGGAATGGCGAACGCCCGCCTATTCTGAACGCGGCGGGCTCGGGCGAGGGACGCGACTTCGCCATCGGCAATGCGAACTTTCTGTTTACGCCCGCCATCGATCTCGAACGCTCGCGTGCCGAAGTCGCGGCGCTCAAACAGAAGGCGGTCGACGCGGGCAAGCCCGTGAACGTGCTGACGTTCTCGCACGTGGTCTGCCGGCCGACCGAAGAAGAAGCGCGCCAGTACCTCCAGTATTTCGCGCAAGACCACGCGGACTGGGGGGCGGTCGACAATCTGGTCGCGCTGCAGTTCGCGAACGCCCAGTCGTTCCCGCACGACCTGCTCGCGTTGATCCGCGACCGCATGGCGGCCGGGCACGGCGGCTTCCCTCTCGTCGGTACGCCGCAGCAGGTCGCGGCCGGCCTGATTTCGCTGGCCGAGGCCGGTTTCAAGGGCACGACGCTCTCGTTCGTCGACTATGTGAAGGAGTTCCCGTACTTCCGCGACACGGTGTTGCCTATCCTGGAGGCACACGGGCTGCGCAGCCCGCGTGAAGCACGCCGTGCAGCCTGATCGCAGTGCAACGCTCAGCAACCGCTTCGTGCAGGCAATGCGCGGTTTCGCCGGCGCGGTCTGTGTCGTGACCGTTGCCGACGGAAACGAGCGCAGCGGCTTCACGGCCACGTCCGTCTCGTCGTTCTCGGCCGAGCCGCCGATGGTGGTGGCGTCGATGAAAGCGACGAGCTCTTCGGCGCAACTGCTCGAACGCACCCGTCGCTTCGGCGTGAATCTGCTGCGTGCGGAACAACGTGCGATCGCCGAGCGCTTTACGGGCTTTCGCGGCGAACAGGGCGCAGCGCGCTACGGCGACGACGAGTGGATCCAGATGACGCACGGCGGCGCACCGCTGCTGTCGAGCAGCGCCGCGGCGCTGGACTGCGAGGTCGAGGAGCTGATCGCGCGTCATGGCCACCTTCTCGTCATCGGCCGCGTATGCGGCGTGGTGCGCGACGACGCCGTGCCGCATCCGCTCGTGTACTGGCGGGGTCAGTACACGGCGCTCGCGGCGGCAGAGTGACCGGTCGACCCACGCCAGCAAGCCGGTTTCCGGGACAACTTCAGGGACAACTTCAGGGATAACTATGATTTTGGAAATGTTTATATTTAAACTATACTGGCCTCACCCCTGACGAGGCGCCGTCGTGCGCCCCGCGTGTCTCACGAGAAAGGACGAACATGGCTGAGCGGTCGTTTGTCGAGGAAGTGAAGAAGCTGCGCCTCGGCGCTGGCGAGGTATTCAGCGGCGAGGGCATCCTCGCTGTCACGAAGGCGTTGCTCGAATCGGGCGTGGCCTATGTGGCCGGCTACCAGGGCGCGCCGATCTCGCATCTGATGGACGTGCTCGCCGACGCCCGCGACATCCTTGGCGACCACGGCATCCGCTTCGAGAACAGCGCGAGCGAAGCGACGGCGGCTGCCTCGCTGGCCGCGTCCGTCAACTATCCGCTGCGCGGCGCCGTGACGTTCAAGGCGACGGTCGGCACGAACGTCGCCTCGGACGCGCTGGCGAATCTCGCCTCGGGCGGCGTGACCGGCGGCGCGCTCATCATCGTCGGCGAGGACTACGGCGAAGGCTCCTCGATCATGCAGGAGCGCAGCCATGCGTTTGCGATGAAGTCGCAGATCTGGCTGCTCGATCCGCGTCCGAACCTGCCCGCCATCGTGCAGGCTGTGAAGGACGGCTTCGAGCTTTCCGAAGCGAGCCACACGCCCGTGATGTTGCAACTGCGCATTCGTGCCTGCCACGTGCACGGCCAGTTCGTGGCGTCGGACAACCGGCGCTCGACGTTCACGATCCAGGACGCGCTCGAAAATCCGAGCCGCGACGTCAACCGCATCGTGCTGCCGCCGGCCAGCTTTCTGCACGAGCGCGAAAAGATCGAGGAGCGCTGGCCGGCGGCCGTGCAATTCATCGAAGCGCGTGGGCTCAACGAATTCTTCTCTGCGGATGCGAGCGATATCGGCATCGCCGTGCAGGGCGGCAGCTACAACACCGTGCTGCGCGCGCTCGAACGGCTCGGGCTTGCCGACGTCTATGGCGAATCGCAGATTCCGCTCTACGTGATGAACGTGGCCTACCCGCTCGTCGATTCCGAATGGGAGCGCTTCTGCGCGGGCAAGCGCGCGGTGCTGGTGATCGAGGAAGGACAGCCGAACTTCGTCGAGCAGAACGCAAGCGCGATTCTGCGCCAGCGCGGCGTGGAGGCGGCGCTGCACGGCAAGGACGTGCTGCCGCTTGCCGGCGAGTACAACGCCGCAACGGTCATGAAGGGCCTGCGCGCGTTCTTCGAACGCTATGGCGTGCTCGAACCGCAACCCGCGCCACGCAAGATCATTCCGGTGAAGGCCGTTCCGGCCGATGCCGATACGGCGGCGCCTCCCGCTTCGCTCGACGAGACCGTCCACGCCCGTCCGCCCGGCTTCTGTACGGGCTGTCCCGAGCGGCCGATCTTCACGGCCATGAAGCTCGTCGAGCGCGAACTCGGGCCTCACCACGTGAGTGCCGACATCGGCTGCCATCTTTTCTCGATCCTGCCGCCGTTCAACCTCGGTGCGACGACGATGGGCTATGGGCTCGGCAGCGCGAGCGCGGCGGCGCTCAATGCCAGGGCGGAAAAACGCGCCATCTCGGTGATGGGCGACGGCGGCTTCTGGCACAACGGCCTCACGAGCGGCATCGCAAACGCCGTGTTCAACAAGAGCGACAACCTGACCATCGTCGTCGACAACAGCTATACGTCGGCCACGGGCGGCCAGGACATCCTCTCGTCCACGGCGCTCAATCCTGCGCGCAGCACGGGTCATGCGATCGAGCAGGCCGTGCGCGGCGTCGGCGTGGACTGGGTCAGGACAGTGCGGAGAACTTACGACCTGAAGACGATGATGGCCACGCTCAAGGAGGCGTTGACCACGGCGACGCAAGGCCCGAAAGTGCTGATCGCGCAAAGCGAGTGCATGCTGAATAAACAGCGGCGCGAAAAGCCCAGGCAGCGCAAGGCCATCGAATCAGGCGAGCGCGTGGTGCGCGAGCGCTTCGGCGTCGACCCCGATACCTGCACGGGCGATCACTCGTGTATCCGGCTATCCGGCTGCCCTTCCCTCTCGATCAAGCCGAACCCCGACCCGCTGCGCACCGACCCGGTCGCGAGCGTGCTCGACAGTTGTGTCGGCTGCGGGCTGTGCGGCGAGGTTTCGCATGCGGCGGTGTTGTGCCCGTCGTTCTATCGCGCGCAAATCGTGTCCAATCCGACACGAATGGACAAGCTTCGCCAGCGCATGCGCCACGCCGTGATCGGCTGGCTGCAACGCCGTGCCGCGCAGCGCCGCGCGCGCTACGCGTTCTGAACCGGAAGGAAACCGAAATGAAGGCTCAACCCATCAAGATCGCGATCCTCGCCATGGGCGGCGAAGGCGGCGGCGTGCTGGCCGACTGGATCGTCGATCTCGGCGAGCATAACGGCTATTACGCGCAGACCACGTCCGTACCGGGCGTGGCGCAACGTACGGGCGCCACGATCTACTACGTCGAGCTCTTTGCGCGCGAGGCGGGGGAAAGCCGCACGCCGATACTTGCATTGATGCCCACGCCGGGTGACGTCGATGTCGTCATGGCCTCGGAGCTGATGGAAGCGGGCCGCGCCGTGCAGCGCGGGCTCGTGACATCCGGGCGCACCACGCTCGTCGCTTCCACGCACCGTGTCTATTCGATTGCGGAAAAGGCCGCGATGGGCGACGGCCGTGTCGACAGCGAAGCGTTGATCGCCCATGCGGAACAGGCCGCGAAGCGGTTCGTGCGCTTCGACATGGCAGAAGCCGCGCAGGCTTCGGGCAGCGTGATCAGTGCGGTGCTGTTCGGCGCGCTGGCGGGCACGGGCGTCCTGCCGTTCAGCCGCCGCCAGTTCGAAGAGACCATCGAACGGGGTGGCGTGGGCGTGAAGCCGAGCCTGCGCGCCTTCGATCTGGGCCACGGCCGCGTGAACGGGGACGACGCGAACGCGGGGCACGACGCACCTGCGCCGGAACAAGCCGCACCAGCGCCGCGCGATCCCGCGGTCGCGCGCCTTCTCGAACGCGTGCGGCAGGAACTGCCCGCCGAAGTCCAGCCGATTGCGATCGAAGGCGTACGCCGCCTGATCGATTATCAGGACCCCGCCTATGCGGCGTTCTATCTGGACCGCCTGGCGGGTCTGCGGCGCGCGCTGCCTGAGGCGGGCGTCGCGTTGCTGCGCGAAACGGCGCGCCATCTCGCGCTGTGGATGTCGTACGAGGACACGATCCGCGTGGCCGACCTGAAGACGCGCGGCTCGCGCTTCGAGCGCGTGCGTAGCGAGGTGCATACGCAGGCGGATCAACTGCTGGCCATCAACGACTTCATGCATCCGCGCATCGAGGAGATCTGCGAGACGCTGCCCGCGGGTCTCGGCCGCTGGCTCGAAAAGCCGCACTGGATGCATCGCCTCGTGCGCCGCTTTACGCATTCGGGGCGCGTGGTGCAGACGAGTTCGCTGCGTGGCTATTTGCTGCTGTCCTTCGTCGCGAGCCTGCGAGGCATGCGTCGCCGCACGCTGCGCTACGAACTGGAAAACAGGCGTATCGAAGCGTGGCTCGCGCAGATCGTCGAATCCGCGCAGCACAATCCGGCGCTTGCCACCGAAGTCGCACAATGCCAGCGGCTCGTGAAGGGCTACAGCGATACGCACGCGCGCGGCCTGAAGAACTATCAGACCGTCATGACTGCCGTCACGAAGGCCGGCGCACGGCTCGCGCCCGCGACCTTGCGCGAGTTGCGCGACGCCGCCCTCGCCGACGAGCACGGCCACAAGCTGCGCGCGGCGCTTACCCGCCACGCGCTGGCCTGAGCGGCGGGCAAGGACAGCATGAGCATGGAAACCCCAACGTTTCGCCGCAAGCACAAGATCCATTTTTCCGAATGCGACCCGGCCGGGATTGTGTTCTATCCACAGTACTTCGTACTCTTCAACGACCTGATCGAATCGTGGATCGACGAGTTGATGCCGGAGGGTTATCACGGTGTGATCGGCGTGCGCAGTGTCGGCATGCCGACCGTACACCTGGACGTCGATTTCAAGGCCGTCAGCAGGATGGGGGATGAAATGTGGCTCTCGCTCGAAGTCGAGCGCATCGGCAACAAATCGCTTGTGCTTGCGTGGGAATGCCGGGGCGTGGATGGCGTGGTGCGCATGTCGGCAAGGCAGACCATCGTGACGACCTCGCTCGATACCCATCAGGCGATTCCAGTGCCGGACGATCTGCGCGAGGCGATCGAGCGTGCCGTCGTGGCCGCGCGCGCGGTGTGAACGTTCAGTGCAAGGCGGTTGCCGCTGCGTTGCCGCTCAGGCCGGCGGCCGATGCAGTTCGATGAGCAGCCGCAGCGTCGCCTTCAGTTCCTCGGCCTTCTTCTTGCCGAGCGGCGCCAGCACCTGTTCCTCGTGCGCCTTGGCCTGCTCCATCAGCGAGGCAACGAGCTGTTGGCCGCGCGGCGTGATGCGTACGAGCGTCACACGCCGATCGGTGTCGTGCGGGATGCGTTTGACGTAGCCCTGCCCCTCCATGCGGTCGAGCAGCCGCGTCACGGTCGGTTGCTTCGTCACCGAAATCTGCGCGAGGCGACCGATGCTGATCGCCTCGCCATCGGCCAGGGTGCAAAGCACGCGCCAGTCGGAGACTTCGAATCCGCTGGCCTGCACGATGACGTGGAATTCGCCGGAAATGAGCTGGCTGACCTGCGCGAGGAGCGCCGGGGTGTAATCGTCGACAAAGCTGGCTTGAAGAGACTGACTCATAGGTAAGCAGGGCGGCAAGCGAGACGGGTTAACCATGATTATGGATTATTTTAACCCTAAAGATAATTCAGCGATGCCCCGGAAGCGGGGCGCGTTTTGTGGCCACGTGGCGCGTTCGATCGCGTCGACATGACGGTGAAAAGGAGTGCAACATGACGAGCAGTCTGGAACAGCTAACCTTCGATCTGGCGAGCGGCCGTGTGCGCGTCGTCGACCTGACGCAAACGCTTTCGCCCGAATTTCCCGCGCTGCAACTGCCGCCGCAATTCGGCCAGGTCTGGGCGTTCAGGATGGAAACAATCAGCCAGTACGACGAACAGGGACCTGGCTGGTACTGGAATAACTTCTCGTGCGGCGAGCACACCGGTACGCACTTCGACGCACCCGTGCACTGGGTCACCGGCAAAGACCACGCGCAGAACTCGGTCGATACGATCGACGCGAAGAACTTCATCGCGCCCGCGATCGTGCTCGACGCGAGCGCCGAAGTCGCCGCGAATCCCGACTGGCTGCTGACCGTCGCGTTTCTCGAGGCATGGGAAGCGAAGCACGGCCGTATCCCGGCCGGCGCGTGGGTGCTCCTGCGTTCGGACTGGTCGAAGCGCACCGACCCCGCCGAATTCCTCAACCTGCACGAAGATGGCGCACACACGCCCGGCCCCACGCAGGAAGCCGTGGAATGGCTGATCCACGAGCGCAAGGTGCATGGTTTCGGCGTGGAGACCATCAATACCGATGCGGGACAGTCGTATGCATGGCCGACGCCGTATCCGTGCCACACGCTGATGCACGGTTCGAACCGTTATGGTTTGCAGTGCTTGAAGAATCTCGATCAACTGCCGCCGACGGGGACCGTTATCGTTTCGGCGCCGTTGAAGATTCAGGCGGGCTCGGGCAGCCCGCTGCGGGTGCTCGCGCTGGTTCAGCAGTAAGCACCCGGTGTATCCGGCGGGGAGGCGAACCGGCATTCGCACGAAGAGCCGCACGCCAAGACGCTCTTCGGGCCGCGCCACCGACCGGCTCACCGCGGCGGGCGTGACGCTCGCCGCGGTGGCCGCCAGCGTGTGTATCGAATGAATGGTGAGCGCGGAAGCGGTTGCCGTTGCGACGCGTCAGACGTGAACATCCCGCATCTGCTTCAAACACGCGCGCATCTCGTGCTCCAGTTGCGCAAAGAGTTCCGCCGCCGGCAGCGCACGCGCCAGCGCGGCTGCCTGTCCCGCCCATTGTGCGCCATAGCCGTACTCTCCCCTGGCCTTCGCGGCCGCATGGAGCGCCTTGCCGGCGTCGTAGGCGATGGGATAGGCGGGCGAGTTCGGCGCGCGCGGATCGTCGCCGAGTTCCGTGAAGCGGTTCACCATGCTGCGCGCGACGCGTCCCGAGATGGCCTTCGTGAACGTCGTGCGTTGCGCGGCCGCGCTGAGCAGCGTGCGGCGGTAGCCTTCGTCGATCGAGGTTTCGGTCGACGCGACGAACGCGGTCCCGAGTTGCGCGGCTTGCGCGCCCAGTGCGAGCGCCGCGACGATGCCCGCGCCGTCCATGATGCCGCCGGCCGCGATCACGGGCACGCGCAGAGCGCGAACCAGCAGGCGCGTGAGCGCGAAGGTGCCGAGGCGGTCGTCCGCGGCGTCCGGATCGAATACGCCGCGGTGGCCGCCCGCTTCGATGCCTTGCGCCACGACCGCATCCACGCCGGCAGCCTCGGCCTGGCGCGCTTCGTCCAGATTCGTCGCGGCGGCGAACAGTTTGATGCCGGCGCGCCGGAGTTCCGCGATCGTCTCCGCCGCCGGGAGCCCGAAGTGGAAACTGACGACAGCCGGCCGCTCTTCCACGAGCATGGCCTGCATGTCGCGGTCCACGAGGAAGCTCGTGTAGATTTCGCCGAGCGCAGCCGGCGGGGTTGCGCCGAACTGCGCGAACGCGGGCGCGAGCCACTCGCGCCATGCCTGCTCGACCGCCGCGTCGGCGTGCGCCGGCTCATGGCAGAACACATTGATGTTGAACGGCTTGTCCGTGAGCGCGCGCGTGGCGCGAATGGTCTTGCGCGCGCTTTCGGCGTTCATCGCGCCGACACCGAGCGAGCCGAGACCGCCCGCGTTGGAGACGGCGGCAGCCAGTTCGGGCGTGGTCACGCCCGCCATCGGCGCCTGGATGATCGGTTTCGCGATGCCCAGTATGTTCAGCAACGTGCCGTTGCCGGATACATGACTCATTTCCTCTCTCCGCAAAACAAAAGGCCCGATTCATTCAACGTCCGCGCGCCCAGTGCGCGAGTGCGGCGCAGGTGGCCAGCAGCGCCGCCGTTACGTAAAACACCGAGTGCAGCCCGAGGTGCACGCCTATCACGCCGCCCACCAGCGGCCCGAACACCTGGCCGCTGAATTGCGCGGACTGCAGATAGCCGAGCATCTGCCCGGTCGCGCGTTCGTCCACCGACTGCCGCGCGAGCTTGCCGATGGAAGGCAGCAGACCGGCGAGCGACATGCCCATCGCCACGCGCAGCGCGGCCAGTTGCCACCAGTGCGTGACCCAGGCCTGAGGCACCATGGCGAGCGCGGTCGCCAGCAGGCACCCGATGATGACATTCCAGCTACCGATGCGGTCGGCCAGCGCCCCGAGCCGCGACGCCGTCAGCATGCTCCCGAGCGCCGAGCACGCCATGACGAGCCCGGCGGTGCGCGCCAGATGCCCGGCGTTCACGCCAAGGCCGCCGATATAGACCGTGATGATCGGCTCGATCGACATATTGGCGAGCAGTACCATCATGGCGGTCACGAGGATCGCGGCCACGGCGGCGCGGCGCGTGGCGCGATGCGCGGCGTGCTGCGACCCGGCGCTCGCCCCGCCCGCGCGGGCCCGTCCGTCGCGGCCCGGATGAAAGTCCTCGCGCACCACGGCCATCGTCAGCAGCGCGGCCAGGGCGATCACGGCGCCGCCCGCAAAGAACGTTCCACGTATGCCGATCCACCCCGGCAACAAACCGCCGATGAGCGGCCCGACGAGATTGCCCGCGAGCGCTCCTGTCGAGAGGATGCCGAGCGCCCAGCCGGCGCGCTCGCGCGGCGCCTGGGTGCCGATCATGACGGTCGAGGCGGAGGCGTAGCCGCCCACGAGCCCGGCGACGAGCCGCAGGCCGACGAGTTCGTACACGTTGTGCGCGAGTCCGATTAGCGACATCACGATCGCCATGCCGATGGCCGCGCGCACGAGCATGGGCTTGCGGCCGAAGCGGTCCGCGAGGCGCCCCCAGACCGGCGCCGTGACGGCCGTGCCGAGAAAGGTCGCGCTGAACGCGACGCCCGACCACTGGATCACCGCCGACTGCGAGCTCACGCCAAGCTGCCTCACGTACAGCGGCAGGAACGGCAGCAGCATGCTGAGGCTGACCAATGTGGTAAACGAGCCGAATACGCAAACGGCCAGATTGCGGCGCCAGTAATTCGCGTTGCGCTCGACATAACTGGAGACGGCAGCGGAAACGGCAGTGGAAGCCGAAGCCGCGCCCGGCGTGGAGGAAGCAAGCTGATTCATCGCGCGCTCCCCGTGCCGTGCCGGTCTTGAGCGGGGGATGCGGGGGAATTCGGTGCTGTGGACTGCATCTCGCCTTTCCATGCAAAAAGCACCGCGAGGGCGCTCGTCGTCGATGAAAGCGAGTCTAGATTGATGCGCCAATAGAGAGAATCACCGACGTACGGAAGTCATTCTTCCGTAGCTCGATTCAATCGCGGTCCGTGATGCGTTGCAGCCGGGCGAAGTGCGCGCGCAGGCGCGGCGTCGCGAAATCGACGAACGCGCGCACCTTCGGCACCGAGAGCCGCCCCTGCGGGGTCAGCAGATGGATCGGCAGCGGCGCGTGCTCGGCGTCGCGCAACACGATCTTCAGCGCGCCGGACCTGACATGCTCGGCCACGTGGTAGGAAAAGACCCGCGTGAGGCCGTGACCGGCCAGCGCCGACGCTACCGCGCCACGAATCGTATTGACGGTCAGGCGCGGCGCGAACTGGACCACCTGCGGGATGGCGGCTTTGCCGGCGGTGGGAAAACTCCACGAGTCGAGCCCGAAGTGCGTCATGGAGATGATGGGGTGCCCGGCGAGATCGGCGGGATCCCGGATGGCGGGATGCGCCGCCAGATAGTCCGGCGAAGCCACCACCACGCGCCGCACCTCGCCGATGGGGACCGCCACGAGCGTCGAGTCGGCGAGATGCGCGAAACGCAGCGCCACGTCGACGCCCTCGTCGATCAGGCTGACCGGACGGTCGAGCAGTTGCAGACGCGCCGATACCTCGGGGTGACGGTCGATGAACTCGTCCAGCAGCGGGCGCAGCACGTCCTCGCCGGCGGCGACCGGCCCCGTCAGCGTGAGCAGTCCGCGCGGCGCCGAGCGTTCGTCGGCAACCAGCATGTCGGCTTCTTCGAGGTCCGCGAGAATGCGCCGGCAGGCCAGCGCGTAGCGCTCCCCTGCCTCGCTCAGCTTGAGCGTGCGCGTGGTGCGGTACAGCAAGGGCGTGCCGGTATGGGCTTCGAGGAACGCAATGGCGCGGCTCACCGCGGCGGGCGAACGGCCGAGCCGGCGTCCCGCGCCCGCGAGGCTGTTTTCGTCGAGGGCGGCGATGAAAACCTTCATCGCGTCGATTCGATCCATGGCGCGTGGTGGCAGTCGGGCAGAGCAAAAACGGGGCTGCTGCAGTCTACCGTATGGCGCGGGAGAGCCGCTGCGACGCGGGCAGCGGCGGGCGCGCAGGCGCCCGTGACGCGCGGGTGGCGCGGTGCGCGCCACCCTGCCGGCTTACTTCGTCGTTACCGGATCGTCGTTGAGCGTCTTGAGGAACGCGATGATGTCGCGGATATCGTCGCTCGTCATGGCCGGCGTGTCGCCGAACTTGCGGTCGAACGGCGCGTCGGTCACGTCCACGTTCTTCTGCAGCGCCAGCGGGATATCGTCGTACTGCTCGACCTTGCCGTCGGCGCCGCGCGGATAGAACTTGCCCGGGTCCGTGTTGCGCTCGTTGTAGAACGCCATCACGTGATCGAGGTCGTGATAGACGCCGTTATGGAAGAACACCGTTCGCGTGGCCGAATTGCGCAGCGTCGGCGTGAGGAACATTCCGCAGTACTGGGTCTGGTCCTTCAGATCCTGGCGGAACGGCCCGCACACGCCGAGATCGAAGAACTTCGGGTCCTGGTTCTGCGCAAGCTTGCGGTTGCGCGGCACGCCGAGCGCTTCGTACTGGTAGTCCGTGAACATCGGCGGCAGGCCGTCCTTGCCCGGTTTGGAGAGGTGGCAGCCCGCGCAGTTGGCCTTGTTCGGATCGTTGAAGAGGCGCAGCCCGCGCAGTTCGGCCTGGGTCAGGCGCGCGTGGCCTTCGAGCCAGCGATCGTACTTGCTGTTGTACGGGTGGAACGACGGGTCTTCCACCTGGTAGCGCGAAATCGCGAACATCGCCTCGGACACGGCCAGCCGCTTGTCGCTGAAGATGCGCGGACCGAAGAGCTCGGTGAAGCGCTTCGCGTACGGCAACTGCTCGAGCTTGGCGGCCACGGTGTCCACGTTCGGGTTCGCCATCTCCACGGGATTGAGCAGCGGGCCATACGCCTGCTGCTGCAGCGTGTCGACGCGGCCGTCCCAGAACAGGCCGCCCTGGGGCACCATCTCGACGGAGGTCGAAGGACCGCCTGCCGTCTTCTGCGACTTGACCACGTCGGCCGACGAGGCGGCGACCTGCGCGACCGTGGGGGCGTCGTCGTTTTCGCCGGCATCCGGGCCGATGCTGAAATTGGGCTGACGATACAGATACATGAGCGACGGCGGCGGGCGATAGCCCTCCTGCTTCATCGCGAGACCGCCCTCCTGCACGTCGAGGCCGTTCGGCGGCCCGTACGAGTGCTCGGGGCTGTGGCACGAAGCACACGACTGCTGGCCCGAGGCCGAGAGCGACTTGTCGTAGAAGAGCTGCTTGCCCAGCAGCGCCATGGCCGAAAGCGGCGCCACGGGCGGACGCTGCAGCACGACCGGATGCGCATTCGCGCCGGTGAGATTTTCGACGATCTGGCCGACGGAGTCGGGCACGTCGGCCGGACGGGCCAGCGCGAACGCGCCGAAGCCGAGCGCGGCGACGACGACGGCAATGGCCAGCCGCAAGGCGATGCGCGCGCCCGACGGCGCGGCTGAGGAAGCGGGAGAAGACGACGCGGAAAGCTCAGTCATGGTGCAATCTTCGGGTGCCAGGTGATAGATGCAAAAAGCCGTGCGGCTGGCGCACGGCATGGGTTCCGGCACTGAGCCGGTCCGTACCCGCCGTCCGCGGCGCGTCATCGACGCTCGCGGACGGCGGTGCCGGTCAGGTGGACGACGGCGGCGTGGCGACCTGGGTGCCCTGATTCGGGTCGATGTACAACACCGGGTTGAGGCCGGTGCTGTTGAAATTGAACAGCGCGCGCATGTCGCCTGCCGTGGCGTCGAACGAACCGCCGCCAAGACGCGCGCTGCCCAGCCAGTTGTCTTCGATGAAGCGCGTTACCGAAGCCTGGTTGATGAGCGTGTGATCCACGTAATTAGGCTTTGCCCACGGCGAGATCACGAGGAACGGGATGCGCGTGCCCGGGCCGCAGCGGCCGTTGACCGGCGAACCGGAGACGCCCGTCGGCGGCGTGCCGGTACCGCACACGCCGTTGCCGTTGAGCTGGTCGACTGCGTTCATCGACGACGTGACGGGCGTCACGAACTGGTGGTCGTACCAGCCGTCCGAATCGTCATAGGTCACGACGACCGCCGTGTTTTTCCAGTCGGGCTGCTGCATCAGGAAGTTCACGACCTTCGTCACGAAGAGCTGCTCGTCGAGCGGGTCCGAGTAGCCCGCGTGCGCGTCCTGGGCTGCCGGCGCCTTCAGGAAGCTGACCGACGGGTAGTTGCCCGCCTGCACGGCCGCGAAGAAGTCGTCCGTGTCGTACTGGTGGTTCGCCGGCTCCGGCGTCTTGCCGTCGCTCTCGAGGCTGGAGCCGATCGCGGCCATCGAACTCGGGCGCGTATGCTGCGGATTCGAGGTCGACTGGAAGTACTGGAACCAGTTGTGGTGCGGCACGTAGTCGGCCGTCGCGGCGTTGACCGCCGTGGCGATCGTGCTGCGCTTGCAGCCCGTCGTGCCATTGCTGTTCACGGTCTGCAGGTTGAACCCGCCCATGAAGCCGCCCCACGTGACGCTCTTCGCGTTGAGCAGGTCGCCGACGTTCTTGGCGTTGATCATGATCTGGTCGGTCGTGCTCGAGCACATGTCGTAGCCCGGATCCGCGTCGCCAATCTCGGTCAGGCCGCCTGCGCCGTCCTCGATGTAGTACGAGGACTTCGCGAGCGTCGAAGGCTGCGCCGTCGTCTTGACGATCTGCATGCCGTTGGTCTGGCCCGAGACCACTTCGAGGGCGCCCGGCGTCGACGGACCGTAGGCGGCCGTCCATGCGTTGTCGCTCATCGCGAAGTGCTGCGCGTAGTTCCAGAGCGCCGTGACGGTGTTGCCGTCGAAGTAGCCCATCACCTGGCCCGTCGTGCCGAACGCGCCCGCGCCGCCTGCCGTGCCGCTACCCGTGTACTTCGGGAACAGGTCCATGGCGCCGTTGTTATAGGCCTGCTGCTCGGGCGTATAGGCGTGGTTCTGGTCCGACGTGGCCGCCTGCGTGCGGTCGAGGCGGAACGGATTGGCCTGGCCCGGCGCGTTGGCGGCGTTCGTGAAGTTCGGGTTCGACGTGAGCAGCGAGCCCGAAAGACCGTTGGGGGTCGGCGTGCCCGCTGCGGACGTGAATGCCGGCTCGCCTGACGGATTCGTGGCGGTCGGGTACGTGGCGAAGTAGTGATCGAACGAGACGTTCTCGTTGTAGATCACGACGAGATGCTTGATCGGGGTAGCGGTCGCCAAGGCGTCCTGCGCCGACACGGCCGTTGAGGGGCTGCTGGAGTTCGAGCTGCTGCCGCAAGCGAAGAGCGTGGCCAGAAGGCCAACGCACGGCACAGCCAGTAAAGCACGGTGTTTCATATTAACGGGCTCCATCGATTGTTCGAATTGCTTTCTTAGAGTCCTGTACTACGCGACGAAAACGCGTAAGTCCCATCCATCGCGCCAGCCAGTATTTGTGAGTGCGCCAGACATCAGAGCGAGCGCATTACACCACTGCAACGTGACTACACGGCGACCGTTTAATTTCCTTTTCCTTTCTTTTTATTTCCATTCTGTAATAAATGGGGCCTTCCCCTGTTGCACTCCGGCGCGCGCGAGCTATAACGGAAGGACGATGCGGATGTTCTCTGCGCGCCCCGCTTTCCCCTCTCCTTGCGACGCGCCGCATCGTGGCGCCCCCTTTGCGCGGGCGCGCAGGCCCTTGAAGCTGTTGGCTAACACGTTCGGCAGCCGCGCCGGCCGGCCGGCATCCCGACTTTTCTTTCGAATGCGCGAGGCACCGTGGCGTGTGTCCCGCGTGCGCCGTCCGGCATCGCCGCAAGCGCGCGACGCGCCCCTTTGAGCGGGTGCGTGAAAGAAGGAGTGTTGAAATGAAGACCCGATTGGCGTTGATGGCCGCCTGCGTCGCGGCCGCGACCGGCGGCATGCCCGGCACCGTGCATGCCAGGCCCCCCACCCCCGCGCAGCAGCAGGCGCATCAAAGCATGCTCAACGACGCGGACGCTTCGGCCCAGTCCGGCACCGACATGTCGTATGGCGGCGTGCCCGATACGAGCGGTCAGTCCGGCGCCCGCCTTCGCACGGGCAAGATGTGCTGGCCCCGTTCGCAGTGCGAAGCACCTTCCGGCCAGTGAGCGTCGACTTCCGTAGCCGGCAGTCGCGCAGGCATGGACTGGCGGCCGCCGCCTTCGCATAACGCGAAAAACCGCAAAAATACGATATGGGCCGCCGGCCCATATCGCCCACCAAAGCCGCGGTGGCAAACACCGGCGGGTGGAGTCGCCGGCGCGTACTTCATGCTCTGCCGCTTGCGCTCAGCGGTATTGCCCGGCAAGCGCCGACACCTGCTGGATGTTCTGCGGCGTGATGAAACCCGGACCCGAAGCGATATTGCGCGCCTCATAAACGGGCTTGAGGCCATAGTCCTTGAGCCGTTGCTGGAACTTCGGATCCTTTTCTAGCTCCGCGCGCGCCGCTTCCACATTGGTGTTCTTGTTCCGATGCATGATCGCGAGTATCGCTATCGGAATGTAGCCCTGCAGATAGGGCTGCTGATCGGTACAGAACTTGATCGTGCCATCCTTGATGGCTGCGGCCACGTCGGGGTCGATATCGAAGGTGGCAAACCAGATCTTGCCGGCGAGCCCGAGGCTCTTCACCGCGCGAATGGTGGGGTCGGCCGAGGTGGGGCCGAGCGTGAGCACGGCCTGCGTGTCCGGATGATTGCGCAGATACGCGCTCACCTTCGACTCGATGCCCGTGGGGTCGGTACCGGAATCGAGCACGGAGGTCTTCATGTCGGCGCCGATGGCGTCGGCGAAACCGCGGCAGCGCTCGAACGAGAGCGGATTCGTCGCGTAGTGGTTCACGCACAGGAAGGTCTTCACGCCGTCGGCCTTCGCGCGCAGGCCCGCCGCCTTGCCCGCGAGATATTCGGGCTGTCCCACGTGCATCAGCGCGCCCAGCTCTTCGCTTTGTTGCTCCGTGCCCGTATTGGCGGTGATGAACGGGATGTTCTTCGCCTTCAGGCGCCCGAGCGAACCCTTGAGAAGATCGTAGTCGGCGATGGTCGTGACCACGCCGTCATAGTTTCTCGCAGCCGCCTGGTTCACGAGCTGCACCATGTCCGCAATGTCGCCATTAGGCGGATTGCGATAGTCGGTCTGCACGTTGAAGTCCTCGTCGGCCTGCTTGATGCCGTTCTTCACCGTATTCCACCACGCGTCCGAATCGGGCGCGTGCGAGATGAAATCGAAGTGCGCGACGGGCTCTGCGCGCGCGCCCGGGCTCAGGCCCAACGCGAGGACGGCCGCCGCGAACGGCACCACGCGCAACATTCTGCTGAACGTGAAACTCATGATTGTCTCCTTGGGTATGTCGTTATCGTCTTCGGGTGGAATTAATCGGTTGCCAGGCCGATGAAGATCCTGCCGTCCTCCACCTTCACCGGATGCGTCGCGAGATTGACGCAGACGGGCGCACCCTTCGCGGCGCCGGTAGGGATATGAAAACGTCCCATATGCATGGGACACTCGATGATTTCGCCGAAAACAAGGCCTTCGGCGAGGCGCGCCGTTTCGTGCGTGCACACGCCGGCCGTCGCGTAGAAGCCCGTGGGCGTGTGATAGACCGCATAGAGTTCGCCGTCGCGGTCGAACTCGATCACGTCTTCTTCTTCGAGGTCGTCGCTCGCGCAGACCTCGTGCCATTGCAGGATGTTCATGGTGGGTGTCTCCTTCGGGGTATCAGCGCACTTCGGCCGCAAATCCGGCAGCCTCGGACGGGCTTTGTGCAACGGGCGCCGTCTTGCCCGGCACCTGCGGCGTGACCATGTAGTCGGGGTCGCGGCGTTGCATGCGGAACACGTGCAGGATTTCGCTCCAGGCGCTGGCGAGCCCGTCATAAGCCGGCGGCAGGTCGTTCTCGATTGCGCGGCGCAGCTTCGGCAACGCGTGGAACGGCACGTTGGGGAACATGTGGTGCTCCACGTGATAGTTCATGTTCCAGTACAGGAACTGCAGCACCGGATTGAGACGGATCGTGCGCGTGGAAACGCGGTGATCGAGTTCGTTCTCGCGCAGCCCCGTGTGCTGCGTGATGGCCAGCAGTTCGTGCAGCCATGCACCGTACGAGCGCGGCAGCAGAAGAAACACGACCGGCAGCCAGCTTTGCGCGGCGATGGCCGAAGCCCCCACGCCCACGTAAAGCACCAGCATCACGCGTGAATTACGGCACATTGCGCGGTATTCGACTGGCGGCACGACGGCCTTGGCGCTCTTCGAAACGATGCCGAGGCTGTGCAGCACGATGTTGCCCACATGATGGATGCCGTGAGAGAGGCGCAGAAAGTCGGTAGCGAGCTTCAGATAGTTCGGCGGACGCTTGACCGCGATTTCCGCGTCGGCCGGCACGGTGGCCGTGAGGTGGGTATAGGTGTGATGCTGCGCGTGCGACCAGCGGCTGTAGATCTGCTCGCGCCACGTCATGAAGCAGATGATCCAGTGCACCGACTCGTTGAGCCACTCGCTGCGAAACGGCGTGCGATGGCGCAACTCGTGCTCCATCGCTTCGGCGAACGCGAAGATCGTGCCGTAGAGCAGGAGCGCCGGGAGGCACCAGAGCGTGCCGAGCGCGAACCAGCCGAGCCCCCCCGTGATGGCGACGAGCGCCATAAACCCGCCGAAGTACGCGAGCGCAACGTGGTCGTTGCGGCGCGTGAGCTCCTTGAGCGTCTTGCGCTCGAGCCGGCATTTGTACCAGTCGTCCATCGTGATCGGTTGCGAGCGACCCGGCTGGGCGGAAGTGACAGACATGGGAGCGTCTCCGGTGCAAGGGCTTGAGTGCATGTTCGGGAGGGCCGGCCTGCGGCGTTCGGCCTCGCCTTTGAGGCATATTAAAGTCTCTAAATGAGCAATCGTCAAAAGACTAAATGCCTCATTTAGAGCTATAAAGGGTAAATACCTGGCTCTAAGCCCAGTGAAATCACGAAACGCATGCCGAAATCGGCGCATTAGTCTCAAATTGAGGCAAAATGGCGGGAAACGCGCTCGATCAGGAATCGCAATGAAAGGCCGCCCCACCCTCAAGCAGCTCATGGAAGTCACCCAGCTCAGCCGGGCGACCATCGACCGCGTGCTCAACGAGCGTCCCGGCGTGCATCCGCGCACGCGCAGCGCCGTGGAGGCCGCTCTGCGGGGGCTGGAAACGGGCACGGCGTTGGCCGCGCCAGGCAAGGCGCCCCTGGCCGGTGCGCAAACGCCCTATCGCGCGCGCTTCGTGCTCCAGGCAGGCGATGCCTTCACGGCGGAACTCATGCGCACCGCCGATGACCTCGCCCCCGTACTCGCGCAAAGCGGCGTGATGCTCGATATCGTCGACTGCGTGGGCGCGTCCGACGAAACCGTCGCGCAACGCGTGCGCGAGGCGGCAAGCGAGGCCGACGGCATCGGCGTCATCTGCACGAACACGCCGACGATCACGGCGGCGCTGCGCGAGTGCATGGCGGCGGGTAAAGGAGTGGTGACGATGATCACGGATGTGGATGCCGATGCGCGCCACATCTACGTGGGTGTCAACAATCGCGCGGCGGGACAGGCGGCGGCCTTTCTGATCGGCCGGCATCTGGAAACACGGCCCTCGCCTTCGGTGGCCGTGGTGGTGGCAACGTTCTCGTATACCTGTCACGAAGACCGCGAGATCGGCTTTCGTTCGCTGTTGCGCCAGCGCTTTCCGGGCGTTAACGTGGTCGAGGTCATCAAGGGCGCGGATTCGGGCGCGGCGACCTATGAAGCCACGCGCCGCTGCATGGAAATGCATGGCGCGCTGGACGGCATCTACAACGTCGCGGGGGGCAACGAAGGGCTCGCTCAGGCGTTGCGGGAGCGCTCGCTCGCGGGCAAGACGCTCTACGTGACGCACGAGGTCAATCGCGTGACCGAGCCCCTGCTGCGCGCGGACGTGATCGACTATCTGCTCTCGCAGGACTTGCGCCTTCTGATCGGCACCGCGGTGGAGCATCTACGCGGCGCGGCGCAGGGCAGCGCCGCGGCGAGCCAGGCGCTGCTTCCCATTGAAACCTGGTCGCGTTATTCGCTGTCCTGATCAGCCGCGTGCGGTTCCGCACGCAAGCTGGTGCACGGCTCAGTGCGCAATGCAGACGGATTTCGTCTCGGTGAAGCTTTCCACCGCGCCCTTGCCGAATTCGCGTCCGATGCCCGACTGCTTCATGCCGCCGAACGGCATGCTCGGGTCGAGCGGCACATGGGAGTTCACCCACACCGTACCCGCATCGATCTCGCGCACCAGTTTCATGGCGGCCCGCAGATCGTTCGTCCACAGGCTTGCCGCGAGACCGTACTGGGAGTCGTTGGCGAGCCGCAGCGCTTCCTCGGGCTCGTCGAACGGCACGAGCGCGAGTACGGGTCCGAACACCTCGTCGCGAATGATTGCCGCATCCGGCGGGACATCGGCGATCACGGCCGGCCGCACGTAGTAGCCCGGACCCTCCACGGTCGCGCCGCCGGCCATGAACTTGAGCCCGGCCTCTTTGGCGACGGCGATATGACGCTCGACACGTTCGCGATGCCCCGCCGAAACGAGCGGATTGATCTGCGCCTCGGGATCGATCCCCGGGCCGATCTTCATCGACCGGGCCACGTCGGCGAGCGCTTCGGCAATCGTGCGGTACTGGCTGCGGTGCACGTAAATGCGCGAGGCCGCCGCGCAAACCTGCCCCTGGTTCAGAAAGCCGCCGGCCAGCATACCCTGCACAGCCGTATCGACGTCGACGTCGGCCAGCATGATGGCCGGATTCTTGCCGCCCAGTTCGAGCGAGAAGCGCGTGAGGTTCTGCAGCGCGGCCGCGCCAACGAGCTTGCCGGTGGGCGTCGAGCCCGTGAACGAGATCTTCGCGACGCCGGGATGCGACGCCAGCGCCGCGCCGCTCTCGCGCCCGCCCGTGACCACGTTGAACACGCCGGCGGGAATGCCGGCCTCGATGGCCAGCTCGGCGAGGCGCAAGGCCGTAAGCGGGGTTTCGGGCGACGGCTTGATGACGACCGTGCAACCCGCGGCGAGCGCCGGCACGAGCTTCCATACCGCGATCATCAGCGGAAAATTCCACGGCACGATGCCCGCCACCACGCCCACCGGCTCCTTGCGCGTGAATGCCGTGTATTGCGCGCCCGGCGGAAACGGAATCGACACGTCCAGCGTCTCGCCGTGAATCTTGGTGGCCCAGCCCGCCATGTAGCGCACGTATTCGACCGTCGCCCCGACTTCGATCGCTCTCGCGATGTTGATCGATTTGCCCTGATTCAGGGTCTCGAGCTGCGCGAGTTCCTCGCCGTGCGCCTCGATCACGTCGGCGAGGCGCAGAAGAATGCGTTCCCGGTCGGCCGGGCGCAGACCGCTCCAGCGGCGTTCGACAAAGGCCTCGTGGGCGCTGGCGACCGCGCGGTCGACGTCTGCGCCGTCCGCGTCGGGCACGCGCGCGATCGCCTCGCCGGTCGCCGGATTGAATACGTCGATCCAGCGGCCCGACTGTGCCGGCTGCGAACTGCCGTTGATGAAAAGACCGAAGTCCCGGTCAAGGAATCGCTCGATGGCCGCACGGGCCGCTTCCGTGGCGTTGCTCGTCATGTCAGTGCTCGCATCATGTGGGTCTGGGCCCGGGTTTCGGTTCAGGCGACGGCCAGGTAGTGCTTCACGAAGCCGTCCGAGATCACTTCCCAGACGGTCGACGTGCCCTTCGTCACAAACCACGAATCGCCGGCCTTGAAGGTGCGGGTTTCACCCGTCGATTCGTCGGTAATGCGCAGTTCGCCCTCGACCACGGTCGCCTGTTCGGAGAACGGGTACACGAGCCGGAACTTGCCCCGCGTCGTCCCGAAGTAGCCCGCCGAAACGGGGTCGGTCGGCGCGCCGTAGGTCATCTTGCCGAACACGGCCACCTCGTCGCCTTCGAGGATCTGCGCCCCGAGGTCGCTCAGCTTGCCCCACGGTTCGAGTTCCGCCATCTTGATGCCGCGCTGGATCGTGGTAAGACTCATGTTTTAGTATTCCTCTTCAATGAAAAGATCTGGCCGCGCTCAGCGCCGGCCGTGCCAGTAGCCCGAAGTCTGGTGCATGACCTTGCCGAGCGTGACCAGCAACGCGCGATATTGGTCCTTGCCGCGGATCGTCGCTCGCGGAATCGCGCTCACGAGGCGGTAACGTTCCGAGCCGCCCAGAATGCCCTCGGAGAGAATCTTGCAGATGATCTGGCTGGGTGTGACGCCGAAGCCCGAATAGCCCTGCACGAAAAACGCATTCGGCCGGTCCGGCAGCGTGCCGATCTGCGGAAACAGGTTCAGCGTCGTGGCCATCGGACCGCCCCACGCCAGATCGATCTGGACGTCCTTGAGGTAGGGGAACACCTCCAGCATCAGGCGCCGGTTCCATTCCTTCAGGTCGCACGGAATATGCTCGACGAGCGACGTGGACGAGCCGAACAGCAACCGGTTCTCGTTCGTCACGCGGTAGTAGTTGATAACGGGCCGGATGTCGCTATACGCGCCGCGAATCGGACTGATGCGCTCGATGAGCTCGTCGCTCAACGGCTCGGTCATGGAGTTGAACGCATAGACGTTGATCGTGCTTCTGTGCAGTTCCGGTTCGAGGCCGTTGATGAAGCCGTCGCAGGCCCAGACGATCTTCTTTGCCTTGACGCTGCCCTTCGCGGTGCGCACCTGCACCGTATTACCGTAATGGATCTGAAGCGCCGGGCTGTATTCGAAGATGCGCACGCCGTAGATTTCCGAAACCGCTTTGGCCTCGCCAAGCAGCAGATTCAGCGAATGCACGTGACCGCCGCCCATATGCAGCAGGCCGGCGTGATAGACGTCCGAACCGATGATCTGCTTGACGTCGGAGCCTTCGACGTAGCGGATTTCATGCGGACTGCCGAGCGACTTGAATTCCTTTTCCCAGTTCCGCAGCGTCTTTGCCTGGCGCGCGTTATAGGCGAGGTAGCCGTAGCCGCTGCAGAAATCCGCGTCGATGTTGTATCGCTCGATGCGCTCGCGCATGATCTGCGGACCGAGATCGCTCAGCGCGAAGATCGTGCGCAGCCCTTCTTCGCCCACGTCGTGCTTGATCGCGTCGAGGTCGTGGCCGATCCCCGCCATCACCTGCCCGCCATTGCGCCCGGTACCGCCAAAGCCCAGATAGCGCGCCTCCAGCACCACCGTGTTGGTCACGCCGTTTTCGGCCAGTTCGAGCGCCGTGTGGATGCCGGAAAATCCGCCGCCGATAATCACCACGTCGGCTTCGAGATCCGCTTCCAGCGACGGGAAGCTCAGGTCGTACTTTTTGGTAGCCGTGTAGTAAGTCGCTGTTTCGTCGATGTGCATCGTGTTTTCTGCAAGCGCGTTTCGGCGCTGAAGTCCGTGTTCCTGCTCACTCTAAGTGCCCCGAGGCGTGATCGTCAGCACAGATCGGCAATGTATCGCCGACCTCGGGAAAATACGGAGTTGCCTGTAGGCAGGCGGTTGATTTGCGGTTCTTGTTGCTTTGGCCTTTCCTTGTGTTCGTGGTGGTGTGCCAGGGTTGCCCCTGTGCGGGGCGGCACCTACTTTCTTTGCCGCGGCAAAGAAAGTAGGCAAAGAAAGCCGCTCACCCCGCTAATGCCAGCCACCATTCACCCCGCACCACAATAGCCAGTGGCTCCGGAGCGTCTGTCACCCCGCACCCTCCACATTAGTGACAAAGGGCTCATTCTTCCTGCTGCGCGCTACGCGCGCCGCAGACAGGTCTGCAAGGGAAACCGGCCTTGCTGCGGAGCATTTCGGTGTACGTACCGCTGGTTTAAGTTATGCCCTTCGGCGCGCGCAGCGCCGCCGGAAGGATGAGCGCCTTGTCACTCCGGCTAACGGTCAGTGATGGCAGACGCCCCGGAACCACTACCAGGGTGGGCGAGTGGCGGACGGCGTCACACTGGCGGGGTGAGCGGCTTTCTTTGCCTACTTTCTTTGCCGCGGCAAAGAAAGTAGGTGCCGCCCCGCACAGGGGCAACCCTGGCACACCACCACGAAAACAAGGAAAGGCCAAAGCAGCAAGCCCCCCTCACGAATCAAAATTCCAAAACACTCATCTAAAAATTAACCCGCACTCCGGCCAGAACGGCCAACTGTCGATCGGAATTGCTATTGGCGAGATTAGGAATCTGCGCATAGTTCACGCTCGCGCCGGTGGCCGGATCGATACCAAGCCCCGCGCCTGAAGATTTCTGCGCGAAGGCGAGCAAATACAGCGCCGTTCGCTTCGAAATCGCGTAATTCGTGCCAAGGTTGATCTGGTGAAAGCGCGTGGAGCTTGCGCCGCTCACCTTCGCGTCGTTGAAGATGTACGCCGCGCCGAGCGTCCATGCGTTCGTCAGGTTGTAGACAACATTCAGTTCGGCAATGTCGAAAGAGACGTCCGCGCCGCCGGGATTCGCCCCGCTCGCGAAATACTGGCTGTTTTCGAGGCGCGTATGCGTATAGACAACGGCGACCGTGGCCTTGTCGATCGCGACCGAGCCGCCCAGTCCCCATGCCTTCAGCGACGAGGCGTTCTGCAACTGGCAATATTGGGCATCGGCATTCGCGCACGAGAAGTCGCCGATATAGTCGCTCGCCCCGCCAAGCGCGGCATCGAGCGGCTGATTCAGGGAAAGGTAGCCCGCGCTCAGCGAAAACGGTCCGTGGTTGTAGGCGGCCGCGAGCGCATAGCCGCGCTTCGCGGCGAAATCGCCGGCCTGGCCGCCGAAGCTGAACGTGCCGCCAAACGTGAACCCGCCGAAATTCTCGCTCGTGAACTTGAGCGCGTTGTTGAAATTGAAGGCTTCGTTCAGGTTGTCGACGTCGCCGAAGTGAGAGCCGTACAGCGTCGCCCAGTTGTTGCTCGACGCATAGACGCCGAGAAAGTCCGAATACGAATCGTATTGCCGCCCTGCCGTCAGCGTGCCGAAGCGCGCATCTTCCAGCCCCACCCACGCCTGCCGGTTGAAGAGCGATCCGCTTTGCAGCATCGCCCCCGTGCCCGTGAGGAACTGGTTTTCGAGGTCGAAGCTGGCCTTGACGCCTCCGCCAAGATCTTCGCTTCCCATCAGGCCCCAGCGCGACGGAACGAGGTTGCCGCCGCTCATCTGCACGGCATGGCCGCTGCTGACCGAACCGTTCGCGTTGGTCGCCTGCTGGCTCGTGGAATAGATCACGCCGGCGTCGACGGTGCCATAGAGCGTTACGCTGCTTTGCGCATGAGCGCCCGTCGACATTCCAATGAAAAGGAGTACTAATGCCTTACCCGTCGGATTGTGTTTTATTGTCATGTGAAGTTCGATGGAGGGTGAGTGGATACCGCCCGGGCCAAGCTCCGGGCGGTCAGCGGAATCAGAGCTTCGAGCTGCCGAGCTGCGCGAAGGCGCGCGGATTGCGCCGCTTGAGACGGACTGCCGCGATCACGCCGATCACGGCGAACACGGGCAGCAGCGCGGTCAGTGCGTAGGAAAGCCCGGCGCCCGCCCCGGTGAGCAAGGGGAAGTTCACGATGGCCAGCACCAGCACGACCACCAGCGCGATGCCCGAGAGGGCCGGCAGCACCTTGACGCGAAAGGCGCTCTCTTCCGCCGCGGGCAGCCTGCCGAAGAACGCCATCACGGCAGCCGACGACAACGCCATCAGCGCGATGATGCAAAGCGTCGCCACGTTGGTGAGCCACGAGAACAGCGTCAGCACCGGGTCCGCTTTCGCGACGATGAACACGAGCACGACCGCCGCGGCCAGCACTGTCTGCACCACCGATCCCGCGTGCGGGCTGCTGTGCACGGGGTGCGTGCGGCCCAGGCGGCCCGGCAGCAGTCCTTCGCGGCCTGTGGCGTAGAAGTAGCGCGAGGCGGAGTTGTGGAAGGCGAGCAGCCCAGCGTACACGCTCGTGATGAAGAGCACGCTCATGGCGTCGGTCAGCGTGGCGTTCGCGTAGTGGTCCGACAGCGTGTAGAGAAAGGTCGTCGGGTCGGAAAGCGCGGTGAGCGTCTTCACCACCTCGGCGCTGCCCGCGCCGACGATCATGCACCAGACCGAAAACGCGTAGAAGCCGCCGATCAGCAGCACGGAAATGTAGGTGGCGAGCGGCACCGTACGCTTCGGGTCTTTCGCTTCCTCGCTATAGATCGTCGTGGCCTCGAAACCGATGAAGCTCGCGAAGCAGAACAGGAAACCGATCGCCGGCGCACCGCCGAGGAACACGTGCGGCGTGAAGGAAACGGTGTCGACGCCATGCGCGCCGCCGGCCTTCAGAATCGCGACATCGAGGATCAGCACGACGACGTATTCGCCCAGCACGAGCAGCGAAAGCACTTTTGCCGAAAGATCGATCTGGCGATAACCGAGCACGGCGATGCTCGCCATTGCCACGAACGAGCAGGCCCACCACGGCGCCTGCATGCCGAAATGCATGCTGAGAAAGCCGGCCGTCACGGCGCCGAACATGCCGTAAAGACCGATCTGCATCGTGTTGTAGCCGAGCAGCGCCAGCAGCGCCGCGGCGCCCCCGGCCGTACCGCCAAGCCCCCGCGCGGTGAACGCATAGAAGCCGCCCGCATTCGTGATATGCCGCGACATGGCCGTATAGCCCGCCGCGAACATCAGCAGGATCGCCACCGTGGCGATCAGCAGCGCCGGTGTTCCCGCGCCGTTGCCAAGCATGATGCCGATCGGAAATCCGCCCGCAATCGCGACGAGCGGACCGGCCGCGGAAATCACGAAAAAGACGATGAAGCCCAGACCCAATGCGCCTTTGCGCAATTCGGTCGAGGGCGATGAGTCTACCGCTGCGTTCATGTGATCTCTCTCCATTGAGCCGTTCTCGTATTCGTTCTGGCAGTCGCAGGCGCGCACGGGGCCCGCGCTCCACAACGTACCAACCGTGGAACGCAATGTAGGAGGTCAAAAATGTAAAGCGGCAGCACAAATCGGCAACCCTGCAGCCGTGACGTGCGGCTTCAGGGTTTGTACCGAGGGGCCGGACGTGCGCAACGGCACGTCGGCAGGGTGGGAACGGGCAGGCGGTGCCGTCTCTAGTAACCGAACGCCTGCGCCATCTCGTCGATCAATTGACGCTGGAACGCCGCGAAACGCGGGCTCGGTTGCTGCGCGATCGCGAGATCGAGCATCGGGTCTTCGACTTTCGTGCGCACGTCGGCGAGCGTTTCGACGATGGCGTGGCCGCAGAACGGCACATACGCCTCGGAATAGCCGCCCTCGTGGACGATCGCCAGACGGCCTTTGCAATGGCGCTCGGCGGCGTCGCGCACGAGCTGCGTCATCGCACGATAGCTCTCGCTGTGCAACAGCATGCGCGCGAGCGGATCCACCGCACTCGCATCGAGCCCGCTGGCGACCACGATCAACTCGGGGCGAAAGCGTTCGAGCGCGGGCAGCACGATGCGCTCGAAGGCATACAGATAGGCGTCGTGACCGCCGCCCGGCAGCAGCGGGATATTGACGTTGGCCCCCTCGCCGCGCCCGGCTCCGCGTTCGTCCGCGCCGCTATAGCCGGGCGGAAAGCAGTTCTCCTGGTGCAGCGAGATCGTCAGCGTGTTGGGGTCGTCGTAATAGATCGACTGCGTGCCGTTGCCGTGATGCACGTCCCAGTCGATCACCGCCACGCGCCCGACGCCGTGCTTCGCACGCGCCGCTTCGATCGCGACGGGAATATTGGCGAACAGGCAGAAGCCCATCGGCTTGTCGCGCAGGCAGTGATGGCCCGGCGGCCGCGACAGCGAGAAGGCATTGGCCGCCTGCCCCGAGAGCACCGTATCGACGGCGCCCAGCGCGAGACCGGCCGAAAGCGCCGCGATTTCATAGCTGCCCTTGCCGAACGGTGCGAGATCGCCGAGGTCGCCGCCGTTCTCGTCGCTCAGCGCCTTGAAGCGGGCGAGGTAGTCGCGCGGATGAATCCGCAGCAGATCCTCTTCGGCCGCCGCGGGCGCGCCGCGCAGGTCGAGCGACGCCGCGAGTCCCGACGTCTGCACCAGCGCCAGCAGGCGCCGCTTCGATTCGGGCGACTCGGCGTAGCCGCTCGCCGAAGGCGGCTGCACCCAGCCGCCTACCGGAAAGAACAGTGCGTGGGTGCCGCCCGTGTGCCAGAAGGTCCGCTCGTCGGTGAAAAATGCTGTCTTGCTCATGAAGGTCTCTTGCTCGTGGTTCACAATCGGTCGAAGGTGGCAGCGACGCCGGTGTCATCGGGCGCGCGCGGAAGGTGGGGAGCCGGGCGTCAGTTGCGCTCCACGTGCAGCAGGCACAGGCAGGAAAGCACGCAGATCGCGACCGCCCCCGCGAACAGCGCGGCGAGCGACGCGCCCGCATCGAGCAACAGGCCGGCGATCAGCGGGCCCGCCGCGAGCCCTGCGCCGATCACGAAATTCAGCGAAGCGATGAGCCGGCCCGAGCCGTCGTGCTTCGCCGCGGCGGCGAGGATGAACGGCAGCACGAAGGTCCACGCGAATTTGAAGGCGAACACCGCCCCGCAGTAACCGGCCGTGCCGGGATGCATCGCGAGCCCCGCGAGCGAGACCGCAAGAATCGCGTAGCCCGCGAGCAGCATGGCGAGCCGCGCCAGCCGCCCGCCGATGAGCGAGGCGCACGCCGCGCCGACGATGCCCATCACGCTCGCAATGGCGAGCACCTCGCCGGTGCGCGCCGCGTCGAAACCAGCCAGCGCCGCCGCCTTGCTCGCGAACGTCCATACGCCGCCAATCGCCACGTAGAACGCGAACACACCGCCGATCACGAACGCGGCGTTCACCGCCGCGCCGGCCGTGACGGAGGTCTGCGAGGCATGATTGTTCGCGGGCGCATGCGATGCGCAGCCAAGCGCCGGATCGAAGCCGCGCACGAGCGGCGCGGCGCACAGGCCGAGCGCGCCGAGGGCGAAGTACAGCACGCGCAGGCCGAAGTTCGCGAACAGCGCCGGCAGCACGAAGAGCCCGATAGCGCCCGCCACCAGTTGCCCGACCACCCACAGGCCGTAGACGCGATCGCGGTTCGTGCTCGTGGCGGCGCTCGTCATGCAGAGCACCATGAGCGTGCCGCCGCCGAGCGCGGTGATCGTGCGCAGGACGAGCAGCCCCGCGAAACCCGGCATCAGCAGCGCCGTCGCGAAGTTGCCGGCGCAGAACACGACGATGGCGCAGGCCGCGACGCGGCGGGCGTCGACGCGCCCGAGCCACAGCAGCGAAGGCAGCGTCGCACTGCTGAACGCGCCGAGCTCGACGAAAAAGTAAGTGCCGATCTGCGAGGCGGATAGCCCGAGCTGCGTGCCGAGTTGCGCTGCGACGGCCGGGGCGACCAGCAAGAGGAGCGGCGTGATGGCCGCGAAAACCACGAGCGAAAGCAGCGTCGAGGCGGAAAAATCGCGCGGCGCGAGATCGGCCGGGGCGAAGGACGGTGAGAGATTCTTCATGGCGGTCGAGTCCGGCTCCATGGGGTTGTTTCGGTCTGCGCACAGTGTCCGTAGCGGGAAAAAGGGTGAACAGACGTTCAAGTGGACGTTGCGGAAAACCCGCATGCGCGCCGCGCGGCGCGCTCGGGCCGCCCGTACGGGGCCCCGCGGCGGGGACCGCAGGCACGCCGTAGCGGTCCGCCCCGTTCAAATGGAGGGGGTAAACGGGCATTCAGGAGCGGGGTTCGCCGAAAAACGGCGGCCCGTATAATCGGCTCGAAGCCGGCGCTTGACCGGCCACGCCGGAAACCGCAGCGGCAACGACAACGGCACGACAGCACCGGAGGAGTCCAGCTTGACCCGCATCGCAAACCGGCTCCTGCCATCCGGGAGCGCGCCGGACATGCCGGCAGCCATTGCCGTCGACGGCTATACGCAGTCGGCGCCGCCTACGCGCAGCGCCGACTTCGAAGGCCCGTTCGCGCGCAACGGCGCGCCGGGGCGCGACCTGAGCGTCCTGCTGCTCGATCTCTACGCGCTGGCGAACGAAACGGGCATCGGCGAATTCGAAAACGGCTTTTTCCGGCTGCTGTCGCAACTGCTCCCGTTCGATGCGGGATGGACCGGCGTGACCACGCATACGGAAAGCGGTCCTGTGATGCACAACAGCTTCACGTGGTGCCTGCCCGATACGTTCTTTGGCGACTGGATCAAGGTGCGCGAGTGCGACCCGCTGGCAGAGCGAACGCGCGGCGCGTATGGCCGCGCGATGTCGGTATCGATTGTCGAGCCGGGCGTGCCGCCGCGGTTTCGCGACTGGTCGGTCAAATACGGGCTGGCCCAGTTGATGGTGGTGACCGCGCTCGATCACCGCTTCGGCTTGACGACGTTCCTCTCCGTCTACCGGCGCGCGCTCGACAAACCCTTCACGCGCGAAGACGCGCACAAGGTCGAGGACATCATTCCTCATCTGGCCGCGGCACTGACGATCAATCGCTCGTTCCAGCTCACGCGCGAACGCGGCATTACCGCCGGCGCCTCTCCCGCGCGTGCGATCTGCGATTCGTTCGGCACTGTGCATCAAGCGGACAAGGCATTCGAGACGATGCTGCGCGAGGACTGGCCCCTCTATGCGAACCAGACACTGCCGCAGCCGCTTGTCGAGTGGCTGCGCGACGGCGCGGGGCATCCGTTCGCGGGGGAACGCGTAACCGTGCAGTGCGTGCGGACCGCGGGCCTGTTTCAGCTCGAGGCGCGGGTACGCTCGGGGCTCGACCGGTTGAGTCCGCGCGAGCTGGTGGCGATCCAGCACTACGGCGAAGGACTGTCGCACAAGGAGGTCGCCCAGCGCATGGGGATCTCGCCGACCACGGTCCGGCACTATCTGCGCTGTGCGTACCGCAAGCTCGGCATGCACGACAAGATCGAAATTCCCCGGCTGCTGGCTTCGCTCAGGCAGGTCGAGGCGGCCTCTCCCCCTCGGGACTGAGCGCGCCGCCGGGTCCGGCGCAGCGGTTCGTCCCCTGTGTTGCGAAATCCCCGCATCCTGGGCCCGCGGGGCTTGATTTTGTGCGGCGCATCACTATAATAGGGTTAACCCTTAGGTAACAACCCTGAACGAGAACATCATGGTCGCGATTATCGCCGCAGTGTCGTCCACCGCCGCCCAGGCTTTCGAAGTGGTCCGCCGTTTCAGCGTCAAGGCACTGAACCGCCATCTGGAATACTGCGAACTCCTCGCAGAGGCCCAGCGCCGTTTCTGATTCGCTGCCGCGGTCTCCTGCTGCCGGCATCAGCGATGCATTGGCCAGGATCAAGCCGCGTTCATCGCCCCGGGCGCCAGCCGACCTCGCGTAACGCATCGACGAGGCGCGCTCCGCCCAGTGCTTCGGCGCGCGCGCCGCGCGCCTCCACGTCGCTCGCCGCGACGAGGGCATTGATGATCGCCTCTTCCACCGCCTCCGCCGCTGCCACGAACAGCGCGGAGATATGGTCGTTGCTCACCATCTTCACGTCGATTGCCGGCGCGCCCTTGCGTCCGTAGTTCGCCGCAGGCAGCCCGCGGTTGCCGGTTGCGAAGGCGAGGAAGATGTCGCCGCTCGAATCCTCGGTGCCGCCGCCCACCCGTGCCAGGCCCACGCTCGCCCGCTGCGCGAGGCGCGCGCATTGATGCGGCAGCAGCGGCGCGTCGGTGGCGAGGGTGACGACGATCGAGCCCATGCCGGCCTCGCCGCGCGCGGCCGGCGCGCGAAATGGCGAATGCACGTGCCGCAGCACTTCGCCCACCGGATAACCGGCGACCCTCAGCATGTCGCGCCGGCCGTAGTTCGCCTGCACGAGCGCGCCAACGGTCCAGCCGCCCGCCTCGGCCTCGACGACCCGCGACGCCGTGCCGATCCCGCCCTTGAACTCGTGGCAGATCATTCCCGTGCCGCCGCCCACGCAGCCCTCCTCCACCGGCCCCGACTGCACTGCCGCGAGCGCTTGTCCGACGTGCGCCGCGCTTACGTGCTGCCCCCAGACATCGTTCAGGACTCCGTCATAGGTCTCCATCACGACCGGCATGCACCAGTAGACGCGCTCGCGCGCAAACTCGCGCTCGGCCGCGACGAGCGCATCGCGCACGACGCCCACGCTATGGGTATTCGTCCAGGCGATCGGCGTCGTGAGCAGACCGGCTTCGCGGATCCACTCCAGCCCGGTGGCATCGCCGTTGCCGTTGAGCACGTGCACGCCCGCGAAACACGGCTCGTCGCGCGCGGCGCCCGCGCGTGGTTCGATGATCGTCACGCCCGTATGAACGGACCGGTCGCCGGCCTCGGCGTTCAGCGTGCAATGCCCGACGCGCACGCCCGGCACGTCCGTGATTGCGTTGAAACGGCCCGGCGTGCCGAGCCCGATGCGGATGCCGAGATCCCTCGTACGCATGGTGCAGATTCTCCTTTGACTGACAGTGACCGTTCAAACGGTCGAGGTTCAGAGCGCGCGAAACGTATCGCTATGGCGCGCCCAGGCGGTGTACATGACGAGCGCGGCAACGAAGAGTCCCGCAATGATGTAGAGATCGGCGGGCCTCGTGGCCGTGGCGAGCGTCGTGTAGAGGATGTACGCGGCGCCGGCCACGGCGACGAGCGGCGTCACGGGCCACAGCGGCATGCGGTAATGGTGCTCCACGTCGCGGCGCAGAAGCCGGCTCGACAACGCCGCCAGCCCGACGACGAGATAGACGACCAGCAACAGGTCGACCGTGAAGGCGGTCAGCTCGTCGAGGCTCGACACGAACACGAGCCCCGCGGACGGCACTGCCAGCGTGAGTGTCGCGAGCCACGGCGAATCGAGGCGCGGATGGATCGCCGAGAACGCGCGGTTGCAGGGGCGCGGCCACAGCGCATGACGGCCGCTGCTGTAGAGCAGACGTCCCATCGTGATCACGATCGCGATGATCGCGTTGAAGACCGAGAGGAAAATGCCGCCGCTCACGGCGCGCGAGACGGCCGTGTTGCTGAGCGCACGCACGACATAGCCGATCGGATCGGCGCTCTTCGAGAGTTCCGTGAGCGACGGCGCACCGAGCACGATCGCGATAAGCGGCAGGAGCTCGACGACCAGGATCACGAGCAGCGAATAGATCACGGCTTTCGCGACATTGCGATTGCCGCCGCGCAGGTCTTCCGCCAGAAACACGGCTGAGCCGAAACCGTTGTAGCAGAAGATCGCCGTGCCGATTGCCGGCACGATCGCGGCGGCCGTAGCCGGTATGAGCGCGGCGCCGTTCGCGACCACGGGATGGGTCAGCGCGTCGAGGCCGCGGTGCGGGGCACCGAATCCGAGGCCCGCGATCAACATGAGCACACCGACCTCGACGAGGAGAAAGGCCCCCGTGATCCACGCGTTGGTCTTGATGTTGAGCATGCCCAAGGCATAGCTGAGCAGCACGATGGTCAGCGCTACCGATTGATTGCCGAACTGCGTGCCGAGCGCGTTGTTGAGATAGGGTGCCGCGCCGCTCGCGAGCACCGCCGGAATGAACACACTCACGGAGAGGACCGTGATGAACGTGAGATAACCCGGCAACGTGCCGAACACGCGCTTGGCCATCACGTACTCGCCGCCCGCGCTGCGGTGCGCGGCGCTCAGCTCCGCGTAGCAAAGCGCGAACGCAAGCGCGAGCACGCCGCCCAGAAGGAACGACAGCACCGCGCCGCTGCCGGCCTGCTGGATCGCAAACGGCGCGATCACGAAAATCGAGCTGGCGGGCGTAACGCCCGACACCGTGATCATCACCGCGTCGCGCACGCTGAGCGTCTGCGCGAGCGTGCGCGACGCATCGTCTGCTGCAGAAGGCGCTTGCATCGCACCTGTCGATTCCGACATCATCGCCATCTTGCTCTCCTGTGCTGCCGCTTTTTGAACGCCCATACTTCGGGCCACCAGTTTGCGTGGCAGTCTAGGAAGCCAATTTCTGAAGCGCTATTCCCCCTTGGGGTTACACCCTTTCGGTTGTTTCGGTTGCCTATGGATCGCCTGTTTTCGGAAATCGCCATGCATCAGGCGCTGGGCCGCGCGCTCGACCAGCTCGGCCAGCCGCGTTTCTGGCGCCATCTCGTGCTGCTGCTCAACGAAATCGTGCCGTTCGAGAACGCATTGGCGACCGCGATTGGCCCGGACGGCGTGCCCTTCGTGCTCGAGGAATACGACGCGTTCAGTCACGACGCGCCCTCGCCCGTCCCGCTCTACCTGAACGGGCTCTACCTGCTCGATCCGTTTCTGCAGGCGGCGCACGACGGCCTGCGCGACGGCTGCTACCGGCTGGAGGAAGTGGCGCCCGATCTGTTCCGCCAGAGCGAGTATTTCCTGAGCTATTTCCGCGACGCAGTGGGCGAGGACGAGATCCAGATCCTCGTACGGCCGCAGCCCGACATGCTGCTTTCGCTGTCGCTCGGTGCCTCGGCGCGCTTCGATGCCGAACCGCTCGGCAAACTGGTCACGGCGCTTCCCTGGGTGCTCGCGACCATGCGCCAGCACTGGAAGCTGGCCGGCGAGTCGGCGCACAGCGCGCCCGACGCCGTCGATCTGGGGGCGCGCGTCGAGCAGGCGCTTGCCCGCTTCGGCGCCGGTCTCTTGACCGAGCGTGAAATGGCGATCGCCCGGATGGTGCTCCGCGGCAACTCGTCGAAGGCGATCGCCGAGCAGCTCGCTATCTCACCGGAGACCGTGAAGGTACACCGCCGGCATCTGTACACGAAGCTCGGGGTTTCGACGCAGCCGGAGCTGTTTTCGCGCTTCATCGAAGCGCTGGGGGAGTAGCGGCGCGGACACTTTCCGCCTTCCGTTCTCCGATCCGTACCGCTATCCGGCCTCCAATCTGTACCGGTACTGTACAGACCATACTCGATACACTGCGCCGGTATAGATCGTTACCCGGAGTGCCCGCGTCATGTTGCCCGAATTGCTCAGCGCCCTGCCCGCCGGCATGCTCTTCGTCGTCGTCACGACCATCACGCCCGGCCCCAACAACACCATGCTGCTTGCTTCCGGCGTCAACTTCGGCTTTCGCCGCACGGTGCCGCACATACTCGGCATCAGTGCCGGCGTCGTCGTGCTCATGCTCTGCGTGGGATTGGGCCTTGGCGAAGCGTTCCAGCACATTCCCGTTCTCTACAACGTGCTGGAGGCGGCGAGCGTCGCGTATCTGCTCTATCTGGCATGGAAGATCGGCACCTCGGGCGAGCTCAAGGTGAAGCGCGGCGAGCATCGGCCCATGCGCTTTCACGAAGCCATCGCCTTCCAGTGGATCAACCCGAAGGCTTGGATGATGGTGCTCACGGCCGTCACGACAATCCGCCTTTCGGCCGATTTCAACCTCAATACCGTGATCATGGCGGCGCTGTTCTATGTGATCGGCCTGCCCTGCATCTGTATGTGGGCCGCGTTCGGCACCGGCGTGCGGCGCTTTCTCTCGAATCCGCGGCGCATGCGCGCGTTCAACGTCGCGATGGCGCTCTCGCTCGTCCTCTCGATGTATCCGCTCTTCGCGCATTTCATTTCGCGCTAATCTCACGTCCGCTTCAGCGCACGCGGGCAATGAAGCGCCACAGCGCGTCGTCCGTCGAGTACGGCGCGTTGAAGCGGAACCAGCCGCTGGCCGCGTCGTCGGGACGGAAGTAGGAGCCCGGCGCGAGCCAGATGCCGTCGGCGAGCGCCGCCGTGGCGATCTCGCCGGCGCGCGCCGGCTCCACGGGCAGGCGCGCCCAGACGAAGAGCCCGGCGCGCGGCCGGTGAAAGATCTCGAACCCCAGCGCGTCGAGCCGCTCCTCGACCACGGCGTGCGCCCCCTTCAGCCGCTCGTTCACGAGTTCGACGTGGCGGGCGTAGCGGCCCTCCAGCAATACCTTGTCGACAATGCGCTCGATCGTTTCCGACGAAGTCAGCCCCACGGCCATCTTGGCGCGCGCCAGCTCGCGCAGCACGTCGCGCTCGGCCACCACGTAGCCGCAGCGCAGCGAGGGCGTCACCGTCTTCGAAAAGCCCCCCACGTACAGTACGCGCGAGAGCCCCTCCATCGCGGCGAAGAGCGGCGCCCCCGCGGGCGCAAGCTCGCGGCTCACGTCGTCCTCCACCACCCACATGCCGTGGCGCTCCGCGATCTGCAGGAGGCGGAAAGCGTTCGCCATCGTGAAGGTCGCGCCCGTGGGGTTCTGCAGCGTCGTATTCACGAAGATCGCCTTCGGCTGGTGCGCCGCGGCCTGCTGTTCGAGCGCCTCGATATCGAGCCCCGCCGGTGTGCGCGGCACGCCATGCACCGAGAGCCCCGCCAGCTTGAGGATCTGCAGCAGGTTGCAGTAGCCGGGGTCTTCGACGAGCACGACGTCGCCGGGGCGCAGCAGTGTCCGCACGATCAGGTCGAGCCCTTGGGTGGCGCCTTGCGTGAGCAGCACGTTGGCCATCTCCACCGGCAGGCCCTGGCGGTCGAGCTGCGCGGCAATGCGCTCGCGCAGCGGCGCGAACCCGTAGGGATGGCCGTAGTCGCCAAGGCGCACGGCCGGCACCCGGCTCGTCGCACGCAGCGCGTGATGGAGCCCGGTTTCGTTGATCCACTCGCTCGGTATCCAGCCGCAGCCCGCCTTGATGGGCACGGAATGGTCGGCGAATACATCCGAAAGCAGCCAGGTGGCCGTGAGCGTGGGAGGCTGCCAGTGCGCCGGGCTTGCGTTCGCAGCCGGCGCGCGCGGCGCGACGCGATAGCCCGAGCCGCGCCGCGCCACCACGAGGCCCATGGACACCAGCCGCGTGTAGGCCTCGGTAACCGTATAGGTCGAGAGCGCGTGCTGCTGCGCCAGTTGCCGCACCGAGGGCAGCAGCGCGCCCGCGCGCAGCGAGTGTCCTTCGATTGCCCGCGCGAAGGCGCTCACGAGCTGTTCGACGAGGGTGGACGTGGCGCGGCGGCCGCGCTCGAGTTCGAGTTCGATCATGGGAAACGGTGATGAATGGCGGTCGGCATGGCGCTCTTGCCAATACAGTTGGCGAGGATTGCCCAGCACAGTTATCAGCGCAGTATAGAGACTGTCTATGCCGACGTTCAAGTCGGGGCGCTACAGTTCGTCTCACCTACTTATGGAGGAGAACAGCATGACTTCGCGCCCCGTCATCGACGATCTGTCGTCGTTCTGGATGCCCTTCACGGCCAACCGCCAGTTCAAGGCCGCGCCGCGCCTGCTCGAATCGGCCAAGGGCATGTACTACCGAACCAGCGACGGCCGCGAAGTGCTCGACGGCAGCGCGGGCCTCTGGTGCGTGAACGCGGGCCACGCGCGCGACGAAATCGTCGCCGCGATCGCCCAGCAGGCCGGCACGCTTGATTTCGCGCCGACCTTCCAGATGGGCCACCCGCTAGCCTTCGAAGCGGCGGCCAAAATCGCCGGGCTCATGCCCGAGGGCCTCGACCGTATTTTCTTCACGAACTCGGGCTCGGAGTCTGTGGACACGGCGCTCAAGATCGCCCTCGCCTACCACCGCGCACGCGGCGAAGGCCAGCGCACGAAGCTGATCGGCCGCGAGCGCGGCTATCACGGCGTGGGCTTCGGCGGCATCTCGGTAGGCGGCATCGTCACGAACCGCAAGGCGTTCTCGGGTCAACTGCTGCCGGCTATCGACCATCTGCCGCACACGCACAATCTGGAACACAACGCGTTCACGAAAGGGCAGCCCGCGTGGGGCGCGCATCTCGCCGACGAACTCGAGCGCATCGTCACGCTGCACGACGCCTCGACCATCGCGGCTGTCATCGTCGAGCCGGTGGCAGGCTCGACTGGCGTGCTGATCCCGCCGCAAGGTTATCTGCAACGCCTGCGCGAGATCTGCACGAAGCACGGCATCCTGCTGATTTTCGACGAGGTCATCACGGGCTTCGGCCGTCTCGGCAAGGCCACGGCGAGCGAGTATTTCGGCGTCACGCCGGACCTCATCACGATGGCGAAGGCGATCAACAACGCCGCCGTGCCGATGGGCGGCGTGGCGGCGAGCCGCACGGTCCACGACACGATCGTGAACAGCGGCGCGCCGGGCGCGATCGAACTGTTCCACGGCTACACCTATTCCGCCCACCCGCTCGCGGCGGCGGCCTGCGTGGCCACGCTCGACCTGTATCGCCGCGAAGGCCTGTTCGAGCGGGCCGCGAGCCTCGCGCCGAAGTTCGAAGCCGCCGCGCACGCGCTGCGCGACGCGAAGCACGTCAAGGACATCCGCAACCTCGGCCTCGTGGCCGGCATCGAGCTCGACTCGCGCGACGGCGCCCCGGGCGCGCGTGCCTACGAAGTGTTCCTCAAGTGCTTCGAGGCCGGCGTGCTGGTCCGCTTCACGGGCGACATCCTCGCGTTCTCGCCGCCGCTGATCGTGAGCGAAGAAGAAATCGCGCGTATTTTCAACACCGTGCGCAACGCGCTCGCGACCGTGCAGTAAGGCTCATGCCAGCGCCGCGGTTGCGGCGCGAACGGTTCCATCACACGAGCAAGGCGGCCCCGGACGAGTCACTGAAACGGGCCGCTTTTCATTTGAGCCGCCGCACCTTTCCCGGCGACGGCTCAGAAATGACGGCACGACGCGCGCCAACGGCGTATCTTCGGGTTATCGAAGCATGCAACGCCGCGATGGCGCGGCTCGTGGAGAATGGACCGATGAAGACACCGATCCGTGTGGGGACGCATATCGAAGGCGTCCACTGGGTAGCCGAGTACTTCACGAACACACACGAAATCCGCGTGTTTCGCGAGGGGCAGGAAGTCGAGACCTTCGATGCGCCTGCCTCGATGTTCGGCGAGGAACGCGAAGCCGGGTCCGCCAGCGACGCCGCGACGCGCGCCGAGGAAGCCGCCCTGCTCGCCACGCTGCGCCGCTACGTCGCCGAAGGCGAGCCCGAGGAATAAGCCCCCGCGCCCGCCCGGCGCCTCCCGCTCAGCCCTGCGCTCCGTCTTCCTCGCGGAAGATGCGGTCGGCCAGGTGGTACGCCGAGTTCGCCGCGGGCACGCCGCAATAGATTGCCGTTTGCAGCAGCACTTCCTTGATCTCCTCGCGCGTCACGCCGTTGTTCTTCGCGGAGCGCAGATGCAGCGCGAGTTCCTCGCCGCGGTTGAGCGCGACCATCATCGCAATCGTCAGAAGACTGCGCGTGTGGCGCGGCAGACCCTCGCGCGTCCAGATCTCGCCCCACGCATAGCGCGTAATGAGCTTCTGGAACTCCTCGGTGAGTTCCGTGCGGTTCGCGATCGAGCGGTCGACATGGGCGTCGCCCAGCACCGCACGCCGTACCGTCATCCCGGCTTCGTAGCGCTCGTCTTCGGTCATCGTGCCTCCCGCAGAAAATCGGCGACGGTCTTCGTGAACGGCCCGGCAAGCTCGACGTTCGAGATGTGCGAAGCGTCGAGTTCCACGTAGCGCGCGCCCGGAACCGACTCCGCAAGCTCGCGGCCCTGCGCGGGCGTGGCGGCGAGATCGTGCGTGCCGGAGATCACGAGCGTCGGCGCGGTGATCGAGCGGGCCTCGCCGCGCAGGTCGGCCGCGTTGAGGGCGTCGCAGTTCGACGCATAACCTTCGTTGTCCGTGTGCGCGAACACGTCGCGCGCCTGGGCGATCACGAGCGGATTGCGCTCCATGAACCCGGCTGTATACCAGCGCGGCAGTACGGCGTCGGCGAGCGCGAGCATCCCTTCGTTGCGTGCCTTCGCCGCGCGCGGCCCCCACACTTCGGGCGAGCCGATCTTCGCGGCCGTGTTGCACAGCACGAGACGGTCGATACGGCTCGCGTAGCGGGCGCCGAGACCCACACCGGTCAGACCGCCCATCGAAAGACCCGCGAAGTGCGCACGCTCGATGCCGAGGTGGTCCATCAGGCCGATCACGTCGCCCGTGAGCTGCTCGATGGTGTACGGTCCCGGCGGCACGTCCGAATGACCGTGGCCGCGCGTGTCGTAGCGCAGCACGCGGAAGTGCTTCGAGAATTCGACGAGCTGCGGCGTCCACATCGACACGTCGCTGCCCAGCGAGTTCGACAGAACCAGCCAGGGCGCGGCACCGTTCGCGGCTCCGTCGATGCGGTAAAACAGCTTCGTGCCGTTGACGGCTGCATAAGACATGCGGATTACTCCTCGTGAGTCTGCGATGAAGAAGGGGTGGCGCGCTTCGCGTACGACGCGAGCACCGCGTCGACGAAAGCATGCGCCTCGCCCGTGTAATTGGCCGGATCGAGCAGCGCCTTGAGGCGCGCGGCATCCAGATGTTGCGTGACGGCGGGGTTGGCCGCGAGCACGTCGTAGAGCGGGCGGCCGCTCTGCACGGCCGTTTTCGAGGCCTGCTCGACGAGGTGATGCGCATCGAGCCGGCCGATGGCGTCGCCGAGCGCGAGCATGACGGCCTCGCCGAGAATCAGGCCGTGGGTGGCGTCGAGATTCGCCGCGAGACGCTCGGGCCGCACTTCGAGACCGCCCGCGATCTGCCCGATATGGGCGAGCGCGCCACCGGCAAGGCGCGCGAGGTCGGGCAGCGCATCCCACTCGGCCTGCCAGCCGCCGAGCGCGCGCTCGTGCTCCTGCACCATGCCGCCGAACACCGTTGCGACGAGGCCGGGCGCGCGCGCCGCGGCAGTCAGCACGGCCGCGCAGCCCACGGGGTTGCGCTTGTGCGGCATCGTGGAGGAACCGCCCTTGCCCGCCGCCGCCGGCTCGGCCAGCTCGCCTACTTCGGTCTGCATCTGCAGCGAGATGTCGCGCGCGATCTTGCCGAGCGTGCCGATCAGCATGCCGAAGAAGGCGGCCGCCTCGGCAATGCGGTCGCGCTGCGTGTGCCATGGCAGCGTGGGTTGCGCGAGCGCCAGTTCCTGCGCGAGCGTTGCGCTCACGTTCGCCGCCGCATCGCGCAAGCTCGCGAGGGTACCGGCCGCGCCGCCGAACTGCAGCACGAGCGCGTGCTCGCGCAGCGCCGCGAGCCGCTCGCGGTGGCGCAGCAACGCATCGAGCCACTGTGCGAACTTCAGGCCTAGCGTGATGGGCAACGCCTGCTGGAGCCACGTGCGGCCCACCGCGGGCGTCGAGCGATGCGCGCGCGCGAGGCCCGCCAGCGTCGCACAAAGCGCGTCGAGCCCGGCCTCGATCAGCGCCAGCGCGTCGCGCAACTGCAGCACGGTCGCCGTATCGATGATGTCCTGGCTCGTTGCGCCCCAGTGCACGTACTTCGACGCTTCGGGATCGATATCCTTGACGCGCGCCGTCAGTTGCTTGACGAGCGGAATGGCCAGATTGCCGCCCAGCGCGGCGTCGCGCGCGAGTGCCTCGGCGTCGAGCCGGTCGGCCTGGCAGGATTCGGCGATCGCGGCCACGGCCGTGTGCGGAATCACGCCATGGACCGCCGACGCGCGCGCGAGCGCCGCCTCCACGTCGAGCATCCGTTGCAGCGTCGCGCGCGGCGACCAGACCGCGTTCATCGGTTCGGTTCCGCAGATCAGGTTCGTCAGGCGTTCAGTCATGGGGCGGGCAGAAAGATGTCAGGCTTCGGAGTCGGCGTGCAATACCCTGGAATGCGCACATGGCGCGGCGCCCGCGCGGCAGGTGCCGCCGGCTGCCGCGCCATGCCGTCAAGCTAAAGCGCATGCGCCCACGTCAGCTCGGGTCGCAAGCTCAGGTCGCAGGATCAAGCCGCGCGGCGCGTTCCGGTGGCGTCGATCAGCGGTACGCCGGCCAGTTTCCGCAGCGCGTCGAAGTCGATGTCCGAGTAGATCTCGCGCACGGCGAGGCCTTCGCCGGTCACGTCGAACGCGGCGATGTCGGTGTAGATGCGGTCCACGCACTGCACGCCGGTCACGGGATAGGAGCACTCGGCGACGAGCTTGCTCTCGCCCTGCTTGGTCAGGAGCTCCATCATCACGAAGACCTGCTTCGCGCCGATGGCCAGATCCATCGCGCCGCCGACGGCCGGAATCGCATCCGGCGCGCCCGTGTGCCAGTTCGCGAGATCTCCCTTCGCCGAGACCTGGAACGCGCCGAGCACGCAGTAGTCGAGATGGCCGCCGCGCATCATCGCGAACGAATCCGCGTGATGGAAGTAGGCGCCGCCGGTCAGCAGCGTGACGTGCTGCTTGCCTGCGTTGATGAGTTCGTCGTCTTCCTCGCCGGGCGCCGGCGCCGGGCCCATGCCGAGCAGACCGTTTTCGCTGTGCAGGAAGATTTCCTTGTGCGGATCGAGGTGGTTGGCCACCAGCGTGGGCACGCCGATGCCCAGATTCACGTACGCGCCTTCGGGAATGTCCGCGGCCACGCGCTGGGCCATTTCATCGCGATTCAATCGTTTCATGGCTTGTCTCCTCAGGCCGCCTGCTCGGCTCGCTGCGTCGGGTGCGCCGGCTGCGGCACTTCGACGACACGTTGAACGAAAATGCCGGGCGTGACGATCACCTCCGGGTCGAGTTCGCCGAGCGGCACGACGTCCGACACCTGGGCAATCGCGACCTTCGCGGCGCTCGCCATGATCGGGCCGAAGTTGCGCGCGGTCTTGCGGTAGACCAGATTGCCCCAGCGGTCGCCCTTGTACGCCTTGATCAGCGCAAAGTCGGCATGGAGCGGCGACTCCAGCACGTAGTGGCGGCCGTCGATGAGGCGCGTCTCCTTGCCTTCGGCCAGCTTCGTGCCATAGCCCGTGGGCGTGAAGAAGCCGCCGATGCCGGCGCCCGCCGCGCGGATGCGCTCGGCGAGATTGCCCTGCGGCACGAGTTCGAGCTCGATCTCGCCGGCGCGGTAGAGCGCGTCGAAGACATACGAGTCGGTCTGGCGTGGGAACGAACAGATGATCTTGCGCACGCGTTTTGCCTTGAGCAGCGCGGCGAGGCCCGTGTCGCCGTTGCCGGCATTGTTGTTGACGATGGTGAGATCGCGGGCGCCCTGCGCGATGAGCGCGTCGATCAGTTCGGCCGGCATGCCGGCCGTGCCGAAGCCGCCGATCATCACCGTGGCGCCGTCGTGCACGTCGGCGACGGCGACTTGAAGCGAGTCGAAAATCTTGTTGATCATGCCTCTTCCTGAAAGCGGCGCGCCCAGCGACATGTGTCTGCCACTCGATCGCAAAAAGTTCTATATACGAACGTTGATTCGTTTAGCGAACGCTTGGCGCATTATCGGAGCCGTCAAGGCGGATTGTCAAGGCGTGCGTCACCTGGGGTGCAGACACGAAAGCTGCCAGCGGTGCGGCACCTGACCGGCACCACCGCAGTTGAAACCGCAGTTGAAACCGCAGTTGAAACAATACGCCCGGCAGCGAACGGCTGGCGCAAATCGTGTCCGCGCTGCACGGTCATACATAAAACATGAAACAATGCTTGCTCGTGGTGCGCGCCGCGCGGCGCCGGCCACATGACAGGAGCCGATTGCATGAGCGACGGAAAAAACGCAGGCAAGACGAAGAAAAGCAAGTCGCAACCCGTGGCCCGCCCGTCGCGGACGGAAGCCGAAGATGCCGTACGGGTGCTGTTGCGCTGGGCCGGCGACGACCCCACGCGCGAAGGCCTCATCGACACGCCCGCGCGCGTGGTGCGCGCCTACGAGGAGTTCTTCGCGGGCTACGAAGTGGACCCGCGCGAGATCCTGTCGCGCACGTTTTCGGAAGTGGACGGCTACGACGAGATGATCGTCCTGAAGGACATCCGTTTCGAAAGCTACTGCGAGCACCACATGGTGCCTATCATCGGTCGCGCGCACGTAGCCTATCTGCCCGAGCATCGCGTCGTGGGCATCTCGAAGCTCGCGCGCCTCGTGGACGCCTTTGCGAAACGCCTGCAGATCCAGGAAAAGATGACGGCGCAGATCGCCGACACGCTCAACGAAGTGTTGCAGCCCAAGGGCGTGGGCGTGATCCTCGAAGCGGCGCATCAGTGCATGTCGACGCGCGGGGTGCACAAGGCAGGCGTAGCGATGGTCACCTCGCGCATGCTGGGCACATTCCGCTCCGACCCGTCCACGCGCCGCGAATTTCTCGCCATTGTCGGCAATTCGGGGGCGATGAGCCTCTCCAACACCTGAGTCCGGTGAGCCAGGCAGGGGACGCCGCTCACGGCATCCCCGCGCCTTACTTCTGCGACCCTTCTTCGCCGCGCTCGATCTCGCGGATCTTGCCCTGCCGCACGCTGCTGCCGGGCGGCACGCTATGCGTGAGCCACACATTGCCGCCGATCACCGACCCACGCCCGATCGTCACGCGGCCGAGGATCGTCGCGCCCGCATAGATCACCACGTCGTTCTCGACGATCGGGTGGCGCGCATTGCCCTTGACGAGCGTACCGTCCTGATCGGTCGCAAAGCTCTTCGCGCCGAGTGTCACGGCCTGATAAAGACGCACGCGTTCGCCGATGATCGCGGTTTCGCCGATCACCACGCCCGTGCCGTGGTCGATGAAGAAGCTCGGGCCGATCTGTGCGCCGGGGTGAATGTCGATGCCCGTCAACGAATGGGCGATCTCGTTGATGAAGCGTGCGAGCAGCGGCACGCCGAGCCGGTGCAGCGCATGGGCAAGCCGGTGGTGCGTCATTGCCCAGACGCCGGGATAGCAGAGCAGGATTTCGGTGATGTGCTGCGCGGCCGGGTCGCCGGAGAAGGCGGCCTGGATATCGCTCACGAGGAGCGCGCGGATGCCCGGCAACTGGCGGCCGAACTCGCGCGCCACTTCGAAGGCGCGAGCGCGCAAGATTTCCTCGCCGGTATCGGCATTTTCCGGCAAGAAACGCAACGCGCGGCGAATCTGCTCCGCGAGCAGGCGCAGCGTGCTTTCGAGCGTGTGGCCGACGTAGTAGTCCACGCTCTCGTCGGTGAGATCGGGCGCGCCGTAATGCGTCGGGAAAAGCGCCGCGCGCAGGCCTGCGACGATGCTGACAACGGCGTCGCGCGAAGGTAGCTCGCGAATGCCAAGCGGATGACGCGTGCGGTGCAGTTGCTCGCGCGACGCACGCAGGTCGGCGACGATCTGTTCGAGTCCCCAGTCGGGGGTAGCGGCATTTGACATGGTCAAGCGGGCGTGGCGGCGTGGGCCGCCGGTGAGATGTACGGACCCCAAAGATTACCGCGTTTTGCACGAGTTCGCCGAGGCGCCCGTGGCTGGGTGCCTCTGCTTTCAGAGGTCTGTGGCCAGGTCCGGCCGTGCGCTAGAGCGGCACGCTGCTGGCGTCGATCCAGCGCACGGCCCAGTCGCGTGCGTGCGCGATGGCGGTAGCTTCGTCGGGAAAGCGCAGCTCTGCGGGAAAGAACCGGTTGGCAACCAGTTCGCCGTCGCTCGAACGGGAAATCACCACATAAGGTTGCCAGCGGCCATCGCCCGTGCGCGCCGGTGCGCAATTGAGCAAATAGCCGCGATGCGTGAATGCAGCGTCGAAGTGCATGTGTGTCATCCGCCCCTGACTGCCTCTTCCGTTTTTCCGTTATCGGCGGGCGCGTCCAGGATCATGCGGCAAAGCCACGGCACGGCCGCCTGTCAGGGCCGTTGATTGATAGCGCGCCAACTCGTTGAAAGAGGATCATACTCCGAGGAAAAAGCGCGATCCAAACTAAAAAAGGTTAAATCGCTGGAGCCGTTTCCCTGGGCGTTCGCCTTGCTTTGCGGCCCGTTTCAGGCCACGGAGGAACGCGCGGGGCACGGCTGCCCGCACGGCGGCCAACCCGCAACCTCCCTGGAGGACGCACCATGAAACGCAGAGACGACGCGGTCGAGCAGCGCCGCGAGCTGGCGGCGCTCGCCGCCAACGCCGGCATGAGCTCCGACGAGGTCACGACGAGCGACGCGACGCTCGACAACAGCATGCCGGAAGCCGGCGACGGTCTTGGGGGCTTCGACAGCCGTAGGGGCGGACATCATCTGCTGTTCGCCCTGGCGCCCGGCTTCGAGATGCTGGACAAGGGCATGGCCGCCCCGCTCACCGCCTACGACTTCGACTGGCAGTTCGTCGACGCGCAGCCGCCCGGCACGCGGCGCAGCCCCGGCCGGCTCCACTATTCGCTCAATCATCTGCGGCCAACGCGCATTGTCGAGCTGCAGCGCAAGGGTTGATGCGCCCCGGGCCGCGCCTGCGGGAGCCCTCGCGCGCCCGTGCCTGCCGATGGGCTACACAGCCTTTAGGCCGCAGTGCTGCGCGCGGCGCGAAGCGGGACAGGCTTTACTCTCTTGCGCCGTTAAACACCTTACCGGCCCGACACTTCTCCGGCGATGCCGCTGCCATTCCCCTTTCGTCTTGCCAGACTTAAAGCCAGGGAAAAACAATGAGGGCGAGATTTAGTGATAAATTGTTACATCATAAGAAGCGAGGCCGGATCTCGCCAGGGCTCGACTTGCGATCTGGCCCACCGCCGACGGAGAGTCTTGAAGTGCCTCTACATTTCATCGAGCAGATGTCGCCCGTACTCGACGCGCCAGGAGAGGCCGCGTGGTTCGAGGCGGTGACCCGGCTCGCCAGTTCATGGGGATTCAGCCAGATCTTGATGGCGATCCTGCCGCGCCCGGGGATGCGGCTCGAGGATGCCTTCATCCGTACGAACTACGCCAGCGCCTGGCGGCAGACGTACAACGACCACAACATGGCGTATTTCGATCCGACGGTGGCGCATTGCACGACGCGCTCGGCGCCGCTGATCTGGTCGCCCGCGCTGTTCGCCAGCGAGCAGCAACAGACGATGTACGAGGAGGCCCGGTCGTACGGCCTGCGCGCGGGCATCACGCTGCCGATCCACGGCCCGCGCCAGGAGATCGGCATGCTTTGCTTCGTCAACGACACGAATCCGACCGAGCAGTTCTGGCAGGACGTCGATCGCGCCCTGCCGAATCTCGTGCTGCTGCGCGATCTCGTGCTCGACACGAGCCAGCGGCACCTGAACGACCACGTTCAGTCGCTGATCCCCAAGCTTACGCCGCGCGAAAAGGAATGCCTCAAGTGGACTGCTCTCGGCAAGTCCACCTGGGAGATTTCGCACATCCTGAACTGCTCGGAAGCCGTCGTGAACTTCCACATGAAGAACATTCGTGCGAAGTTCGGCGTCAATTCGCGGCGCGCGGCGGCCGTGATCGCGACCCAGATGGGGCTTATTGACCCGGGCTAAGCGCTGCCAGCGGCAGGTCGGCGCGACGCAGAACGCGCTCGGCACGGCCGAGATCGCCGTCCGAAATCGTCTTGTTGAAATAAAGACCGAGCAAAATCGAGACCGGCGGCGGAATTTCCGCGCCCGACTCGAACCGGCTGCCGCGCGACTGGGTAACCCCGAAACGGGCCCAGAAACGGCGCTGGCTTTCTTTCTTCTTCTTGCGATACGCAATGATCAGGATGCGGTCGATTGCCGACGACAGTTCGCCTGACGGAAGCGACTGCGTATGCGCACCCACATGCCATTGATGATCCAGAAGTTCCATGGTGTTTCTCGCTCTCAGAGTTATGCCTGGTGAGTGACTGCCGCCGAAGTCATTCTCCAGAACTGACCCTCTCCGCGCACCTACCTATCTGGATAGGTGTTCTTTTGTACCCAAAACGCATAGCTTTCGATCGGTACTGCTGTACTTCCTACACGCAACCGGGAGAAAGCCATGCAAGCTGTTATCCGGATAGGACAAAGACAGGATTTCAATAACGAAGACGTCAACGAGATGTACCGCCTGCGGGCCCGTGTGTTCCGGGACCGCCTGGGGTGGGACGTGCCCACCATCGCCGGTATGGAAGTCGACGGCTATGACGCGCTCGGGCCCCACTACATGCTGATCCAGGAGCCGTCCGGCCGCGTACGCGGTTGCTGGCGCCTGATGCCCACGGAAGGCCCCAACATGCTGCGCGACACCTTTGCCCAACTCCTGCAGGGCGAGAGCGCGCCCGCCGACCGCCAGATCTGGGAGCTGAGCCGCTTTGCGATCGAATCGGACAACGACCATGCCTTCGGTTTCGCCGACCTGACCTCGCAGGCGATCCGCTCGGCCATTACCTTCGCCGACCGCATGGGTATCCAGCGCTACGTCACCGTGACGACGACCCCGATCGAGCGGATGCTGCGCCGCACCGGCATGGAGATCAAGCGGCTCGGGCAGCCCCAGCGCATCGGCGTGGAGAATGCCGTCGCGCTCGATATCGCCATGAGCCAGCAGACCCATACAGCCATGTTCGGGCAAATGGCGAGCGCCGCCTGAACCTTTGCCCCGATCCTGGGAACCGGCAAGGCCTGCATCAGGGCGGGAAGCTTACGCGTTTTGTCTGAGGATTGTGTCTGAAGTGACTGCCGCCAACGGTCGTCAGCGCAACCGGGCCGATGCGGAGCCGTCGCCCACCCGCTGCTTCAGCAAGCTCACGGGGTTTTAGCCGCCGGCGCCGCGCGGCCGAAGCGGATATGCGAGATCCGCCGCACAAGCAACGCCGCCACGAGCGCGGCGACGCCCGTCAGCCCGATGCCGAGGTGAATGGCATCGACGAGCACATGGCGCACCGCCTCCATGAGCCCCGCCCCGTCGAGCCCGGCGGTTTTCAACTGGGAGACGAGCGTGTCGCGCAGCGCCGGATCGACCAGCACGCGCGGATCGGCCAGTTGCGGCCGCCAGCGCGCCTGCAGCGGCGCGCCCAGCACGGCCAGCGCGTCGCCCACGCCCGCCGCGTAGCGGTGATTGACGATCGTCGCGACGATGCTGGTGCCGAGCATGCCGCCCACCATCCGGGTCGATTGCAGTAGCGCGGTCGTAATGCCGAAGCGCTCGCGCCCGGCAATCTCCTGCCCGAACACATTCAGGTTGTTGAGGATGAAACCGAGCCCGATGCCGACCGCCGACATCGCCAGCTCGAGCCACAGGTGCGGCGTGCGCAGCGTCGCGAACGCGAGGCTTGCCGAAGCGATCACGAGCAGGCCGAAGCCCACCGTGAGAATCGCGGTCGGCTTCGGCAGGCGGATCACGATGCGCGTGTTGATCACGCTGCCGAGCGCGATGCAGGCGGCAATCGGCGTCGCGAGCAGCCCCGCTTCCTGCGGCGAGAGGCCGAAGCCGCCTTGCAGCAGCAGCGGCGCGAAGAAAATCAACGAAAACATCACGAAGCCCGACAGCGTGGACAGCGTAAACAACGTGACGAGCTGCGGATCGCGAAAGAGATCGAGCGGAATCATGGGATGCGTCGCGCGCCGCTCGCAGACGAGAAGTGCCGCCGCGCCGGCCACCACCACGGCGGCAAGCGCCAGGCTCGTCACGCTCAAGCCCTCCTTCGGCACGGCTTCGATCAGGGTCTGGAAGCAGCCCAGCACGAGCGCGACGAGCGCCGCGCCGGTCCAGTCGATGCGCACCTCGCCCGTGCGGGCAGGCCGGTAGGCAGGCAGATGCGCCCAGATGAAGTACAGCGCGAGCGCGCCGACGGGCAGATTGACGAGAAACGTCGAACGCCAGCCGAAGTGCTCGCTGAGCCAGCCGCCCAGCGAGGGCCCCGCCGCCGTGCCGATGCCGTACGCGGCCGCCATGACGACCTGCCAGCGCACGCGGGCGCGCGGATCGGGAAAAAGATCGGGAATCGAGGCGAACGCCGTGCCCACCATCATTCCCCCGCCGATGCCCTGCAGCGCGCGCGCCACGGCGAGAAAGCGCATGCCCGTGGCCAGCCCGCACAGGACCGAAGCCACCGTGAACACGATCACGGCGGCGATCACGAACCGCTTGCGCCCGAAGTAGTCGCCGAGCCGGCCGAACACCGGCACGGTCACGACCGAGGCCAGCAGATAAGCACTCGCGATCCAGGCATAAAACTCGAAGCCGTGCAGTTCGGCGACGATGGACGGCAATGCCGTGCTGACGACGGTCTGGTCGAGCGCGACCAGCATGTTGACGAGCCCGATGCCGAGCATGGCAAGCAGTGCGTCGCGAAACGACAGGGAGGAAGAGGCGGAAGTCACGGCAGGAGTCGAAAGCGGCGCGGCGCAGCGAAAGAGTCGCCACGATAGCGAGACGGCAGAGCCTCCGCAAGTCTCCGGCCGACGTCCATTTGTTGATCTTCCTTCCAGCCGCTTCCATTTCTCATACAACTGACCCGCATTTTTTTCCACAATCGTTTAGACTTTCTGTCAGCTTGGTCAGCCCTACCGGATCTTTCAAGGCTGCGCCATCACGCGAAGTCCAAGCCGCGCACGTTCCGATCTCATACAAGCGGAGGTTCCATGTACAAACGCATTCTCGTCGCGGTCGACGGCAGCGACACGTCGCGGCGAGCCTTCGAAGCGGCGCTCGAACTCGCGAAAGCGATGGACGCGACCCTGCAGCCTTACTACGTGATCGAAAACACGCCGATGTACTTCGACGCACCCGGTTACGACCCGTCCATCCTGCGCAACCAGATGATCGCGCAGGGCAACGAGCTTGCGGCGCAGTTGACCAGCACCATGCGCGAGCGCGGCGTGAATGGCGACATGCTCACGGGCGAGGCGTCGTCGCTCGACGACGTTCCCACGCTCGTGCTAAACGCCGCGAAGACGGCCGGCGCCGATCTGATCGTGATGGGCACCCACGGCCGCCGCGGGTTCCAGCGGCTCATTCTCGGCAGCGTTGCCGAGCGCTGCGTGCGCCAGTCGACGCTTCCGGTCCTGCTGATTCCGTCCTCGGCCGGCGCGACGGTGGCGGTATAATAAAAAGATAGCGGTCCGAAACTTGACGCTTGACAAGAGGCTGCTTGCGCGTATCCCTTGACGCGCGCGGCCTCTGACAACGCGCAAAGACATCCATCTCAAAAGCGCGTCATTTTGCCGCCAATTCAAGTCTGAAACACGGTGGGACAATTGCTCCAGCACAAATACAGGAGCAGGCAGATGCTAACGCCAACCGTCGTCTCTCATACCACCGTACGCCGCACGAACCGGACGTCTGCAGCGAATCTTCGCAGCTCGGCCCGCTGCTCCAGTTGTGCGATGCGCCACCTCTGCATGCCGCAGGGCCTCGCTGTCGACGACATGCCCAAAATCGAAGCCCTTATCTGCAGCGCACGCAGCGTGCGGCGCGGCGAAGCGCTCTATCGCGCGGGAGATCCGTTCGACAATCTCTACGCGGTTCGTTCCGGCTCGCTCAAGACCGTCATGGCCCACCGCGACGGGCGCGAGCAGGTAACAGGCCTTCGTCTCGCCGGCGACCCGCTAGGCCTCGACGGCATCAGCACCGACAGCCATACCTGCTCGGCCGTCGCGCTCGAGGACAGTTCCGTCTGCATCATCCCGTACTCGGCGCTCAAACACCTGTGCCGTGAAACCGGCGCGATGCAGGACCGCCTGCACCGGCTGATGAGCGAGCAACTGTACCGGGAGTCGTCCCAGATGATGGTGCTAGGCTCGCTCTCGGCCGACGAGCGCGTCGCGGCCTTCCTGCTGGACGTATCGGACCGCAACGGCCAACGTGGCTATTCGCACGCCGAATTCAATCTGCGCATGACGCGCGACGACATGGGCAGCTATCTTGGCATGACGCTGGAAACCGTGAGCCGTACCTTGTCAAGATTTCAGAAGCGCGGCCTGATCGACGCGCAGGGCAAGCTCATTCGCATCATCGACTTCGAAGGGTTGCGCCACGTCTGAGCGTCGCGCCGTGGCACGACTCCTGCGACAGCGGTAAAGTCTCGAACACCGCCCAAGCATGGAGAACCGCCATCATGCCTCTCCCGCCCGCCCTCACGCTCGGCGAGCGCCTTATCGCCGCACGCGCCGCCAGCGATGCACTATTCGACATCGTCAAGCCCGAGTTCCTCTACGAACGGCCGATAGGCGAGCGGCACCGGATCGTGTTCTATATCGGCCATCTCGAAGCGTTCGACCGCAATCTCTTCGATCAGCGCCTGTTCGACCTGCCGTCCGTCGATCCCCGGCTGGACCGGCTGTTCGCCTTCGGCATCGATCCCGTCGACGGCGGGCTGCCCACCGACATGCCGGAAGACTGGCCTCGCCTCGCCGAAATACGCGATTATGCGCACGCGAACCGTGCACATATCGACGAACGGCTCGCCACGCTCGGCCTGCCTCCCGACACCTCGCATCATGCAGGTCCCGGGCAATTGCTCAACGTGGCGATCGAACATCGGCTCATGCACGTCGAGACGCTCGCCTACATGCTTCACCAGTTGCCGCACGGCCAAAAGCAAGCGCTCGCTGCGACGTGCGCCCTGCCGGATCATCTGTACACCGTAACGTCTTCGATGGTCAGCGTGCCGGCGGGCCGCACCGAGCTCGGGATGACGCCGGAACGCGGCTTGTTCGGCTGGGACAACGAATTCGGCGAACAGCAGGTGGAGCTTCCGGCCTTCGAGATCGACCGCTACATGGTCAGCAACGGCGAGTATCTGGCGTTCCTCGAAGACGGGGGCTATCGCAACGAGACCTGGTGGAACGATGCCGACTGGGCGTGGAAAGAGGCACAAGGCGTCGCCCATCCGGTGTTCTGGTCGCAGAACAAGGGGCAATGGCGCCTGCGAACCATGTTCGACGACATTCCCCTGCCGCTCGCCTGGCCTGCGTACGTGAGCCACGCGGAAGCGAGTGCGTTCGCGCGCTGGCGCGGCGCCCGCCTGCCAAGCGAGGCGCAGTGGCAGCGGGCGGCACATGGCGCCCTGCCCGGCACGACCGACAATTTCGATTTCCGCAGCTGGAATCCCGTTGCCGTGGACGCGACTTCGGATAGTGCAAGCACGTGGGGCGTGGAAGGGCTGTATGGCAACGGCTGGGAGTGGACGTCGTCGGTATTCGGACCGTTGCCCGGCTTCACGGCCTTTCCTTTCTACGAGGGGTATTCCGCGAATTTCTTCGACGGCCGGCACTACGCGATGAAGGGCGGGTCGCCGCGAACGGCGGCTTGCATGCTGCGGCCGACGTTCCGCAACTGGTTTCAGCCGAGGTATCAGTATGTGTATGCGGGGTTCCGGTGCGTGAGGTCGTAAGGAGCAACGCCTGCACCAGAACCATCGTACTCCTGTTCAATGCAGTTCGTTGAATTCGATGCGACCGCCCTTCATCACCAGCGGAATGTGGTCGCCCTGGCCGCCGAGACAGTTCAAGTCGCGCAGCGGATCGCCATCGACCACCAGCACGTCGGCGCAGGCACCCGGCGTAAGGCGTCCCAGCTTGCCCGTCATGCCGAGAATTTCGGCGCCGATAGTCGTGGCGCTACCGATGATCTCCGCGGGCGTCAGGACTTGTGCGCGAATCGCGAACTCGTCGCTTTGCATGCGATGCGACGGGCCGAGCAGATCGCTGCCGAAGCCCATCTTGACCCCGGCGCGTTTGAATATTTCCAGCGACTTCAAGCCGGCCTCGCGCACGATGTCGATCTTGGCCGCGCTCTCGGGGGGCAAGCCGTAGCGCACGCCCTCGAGATGCAAGGCCTCGTAGGCCACCAGCGTAGGGACCGCGTACGCGCCGTACTCGGCCATCAGCGCGGCGCTTGGTGCGTCGATCAGGTTGCCGTGCTCGATGGTGCGCACGCCGCAGCGCACCGCACGCTGCATCGATTCAGGCGTATAGGCGTGCGCCATCACGTAGGTGCCGCGCGCCTCGGCTTCGGCGACGACCGCGCGGATCTCGTCCTCCGAGTAGCCGAGCGCGCCAACCGGGTCGGTCGGCGACGCAACGCCGCCGGAAGCCATGATCTTGATCTGGTCGGCGCCCATCTGCAGTTCTTCCCGCACTGCCCGGCGCAACGCGTCGACACCGTCGACTACCCGGCTCAATGCCCCGACGCGCACGCAGCAGTTACACGGCGCGTCGCCGGCGATGAAGTCCGAGCGCGCGCGCACGTCGCCGTGGCCGCCGGTCTGGCTGAGCGCGCGCCCGGCGATGAACAGCCGTGGGCCCTGCGCGAGGCCCATTTCTATCGACTGCTTGAGCGCGAAGCCGGCACCGCCCGCATCGCGCACCGTCGTGAACCCGCGCCGCAAGATGCCGCGCATGATCGGAAGCGTCTTGAGGGTCACGAATACGTTGGGCATTCTGGCCTGGCTCGGCAGGTCGAACTGTGTCGCGATCATATGTGCGTGCAGGTCGATCAAGCCAGGCATGATGGTCTTGCCTTCGAGGTCGATGACCTGCGCGTCGTGCGCGGCAATCGGCTGTTGCGATACTTCCTTGATCGTGTCGCCCTCCACCAGCAGATTGTGGCCCGGCTGCAAGGCCCCTCGCTGTGGATCAAGCAAAGCGCCGTTCTTGAACAGGATGCGGTCCATACGTTCCTCCTTCGAATGCCTCGTGTGAGCGCACCATGCGCGGGCTGCGAGCGGTTCAGCGTTTCAGGCGCATGGCGGCAATTTCTTCCAGCGATCGGCCGCGCGTGGGTACGCCCATGATGAGAACGGCGAGCGCGCCGATGATCAGTACCAGCGTCGTGGCGCCGAAAACTCCGCCGAAGCCCAGACGCGGGTAGAGATAGCCGACCAGAATGGGCGCGGCGATCGCGCCCAGGCGCCCGATTGCCGAAGCAACGCCCATGCCGGTCGCACGGACATCGGTGGGGAACACTTCGGGCGTGAAAGCGTAGACGCCGGCATAGGTCCCGTTCATGAAGAACGACAGCAAGAAACCCGACGTCAGGATTCCGGCATTGCCGTGCGTGAGCGCGAGCCCCAGCGCGGAGATACCGCCAAGGGCCATGTAGATCGCGATGGTGGCCTGGCGGCCGATCTTTTCATTGATCCACGCACCCGAAAAGTAACCGGGAATTTGCGCCAGGTACATGACGAGCGAATACGAAAAGCTGCGTGTAATGGTCATGCCGCTTTGCACCAGCAGGCCGGGGATCCACGTAAAGAACGCGTAGTAACTGAACGTGATCGACAGCCACATCAACCAGGCCATCGCGGTAATGCTCGCCAGTTCGCGCGACCAGAGCGCCTTGAGGTTACCCAGCGGTGTGCCGCGCCCCGCGGTGGCCAGGGCGACCGGCTCGTGCGCCTGCAGCGGTTCGAGCTGTACGCCGGCGGCACGCAACTCCGCCTCCATTTGGTCGACGATCGCCTCCGCTTCGGCGGTTCTGCCGCGGCTGTCGAGCCAGCGCGGCGATTCCGGCAGCGCGCGCCGCCACCACAGCAGCATGACGACCGGGAGCGCGGTGATCACCGAGACAAGACGCCACGCGCCGGGCGCGAGCGGAATGACCAGATAGCCGAGCACCGCGGCAGCGACGAAGCCGAACGAGAAGAATGCCGCCAGACTACCGGTGAACGTGCCGCGATACTTGCGCGCCACGAACTCCGAGAGGAACGGCGCCACGATGGCACTTTCGGCGCCGGTGCCGACACCGGCGACGATGCGCATCGCCATGAAGAAGGGCCAATCCTGCGCCGCGGCGCTAATGAGCGAGGCGACGCAGTAGATGATCAGCGCCCACACCATGACCGTGCGCCGGCCGATCACGTCGCCGAGGATGCCGGCCACCGCGGCGCCGAAGAAATAGCCAATGAACGTGCCGCTGCCGAGCACGCCGGTCTGCACGCTGCCCAGATGCCACTGCGCGCGCAGCACGGGCAGCATGAAAGCCAGCACGGCGGCATCCATCGCATCGAACACGTACCCCAGCCCTCCCAGCCACAGCAGTCGACGATGAAAGCTCGCGTACGGCATGCGTTCTATGCGTGCTGGAATCGTCGACATGGCTTGCCTCCGGGAGGGGAGCGGCGTGGCGTCGGGCAATGTCAGGCGAGTATATGGAGCCAAAACAGACGCGTCTTGGCAAAAAGACACGCCCAACATGCGGATTCCAGCATAACGGCAGGCCGCATTGAGCGAAGGGTTGATCAAGTCTTATATAAGACATAAGACATTTGACGTTACAGGGCATTGGAACTAGAATCGCGATCAAAGCAGTGCCCGGAACAGCCTCGCCGCGCCCGGCCATCCCCTGAAACGCAATACCAGCAGGTCCACCATGCTTGAAAACTTCCGTGCTCATGTAGCCGCGCGCGCCGCGCTCGGCATTCCCCCCCTGCCGCTGACGGCTCAGCAGACCGCCGAGCTGGTGGAACTGCTGACGAATCCGCCCGCGGGCGAAGAGCAGACCCTGCTCGACCTGATCACCCACCGCGTGCCCGCCGGCGTGGACGAAGCCGCCCGCGTGAAGGCCGGTTTCCTGGCCGCCCTCGCCAAGGGTGAAACCGCCTGCGCGCTGATCTCGCGCGCTCGCGCCACCGAACTGCTGGGCACGATGCTGGGCGGCTACAACATCGCCCCGCTGATCGAGCTGCTGTCCGACGCCGCAGTGGGCACCACGGCCGCCGAAGCACTGAAGAAAACCCTCCTCATGTTCGACCAGTTCCACGACGTGAAGGAACTGGCCGACCAGGGCAACGCGAACGCCAAGGCCGTGCTGCAAAGCTGGGCCGACGCCGAATGGTTCACGAGCCGTCCGGAAGTGCCGCAAAGCCTGACCATCACCGTGTTCAAGGTGACGGGCGAAACCAATACCGACGACCTCTCGCCGGCCCCGGACGCCACCACGCGCCCGGACATCCCCATGCACGCGCTGGCGATGCTGAAGAACGCCCGTCCCGGCATTACGCCGGAAGAAGACGGCAAGCGCGGCCCGGTCAAGTTCATCGAGTCGCTGAAGGAAAAGGGCCACCTGGTAGCCTATGTGGGCGACGTGGTCGGCACCGGCTCCTCGCGCAAGTCGGCCACCAACTCGGTGCTGTGGTTCACGGGCGAAGACATTCCCTTCATCCCGAACAAACGCTTTGGCGGCGTGTGCCTGGGCGGCAAGATCGCCCCGATCTTCTACAACACGATGGAAGACGCCGGCGCCCTGCCGATCGAACTCGACGTCTCGCAGATGGAAATGGGCGACGTGGTCGAACTGCGCCCGTACGAAGGCAAGGCCCTGAAGAACGGCACAGTCATCGCCGAATTCCAGGTCAAGTCCGACGTGCTGTTCGACGAAGTGCGCGCCGGCGGCCGCATTCCCCTCATCATCGGCCGTGGCCTGACCGCCAAGGCGCGTGAAGCGCTGGGCCTCGCCCCGTCGACGTTGTTCCGCCTGCCGCAGCAGCCGGCCAACAGCGGCAAGGGCTTCTCGCTCGCGCAGAAGATGGTCGGCCGCGCCTGCGGCCTGCCGGAAGGCCAGGGCGTGCGCCCGGGCACGTACTGCGAACCGAAGATGACCTCGGTCGGCTCGCAGGACACCACCGGCCCGATGACGCGCGACGAACTGAAGGACCTGGCGTGCCTGGGCTTTTCGGCCGACCTCGTCATGCAGTCGTTCTGCCACACCGCCGCCTATCCGAAGCCGGTGGACGTGAAGACCCACCAGACGCTGCCGAACTTCATCAGCAACCGTGGCGGCATCGCGCTGCGCCCGGGCGACGGCGTGATCCACTCGTGGCTGAACCGCATGCTGCTGCCCGATACCGTGGGCACCGGCGGCGACTCGCACACGCGCTTCCCGATCGGCATCAGCTTCCCGGCGGGTTCGGGCCTCGTCGCCTTCGCGGCCGCCACCGGCACGATGCCGCTGGACATGCCGGAATCGGTGCTCGTGCGCTTCAAGGGCAAGATGCAGCCGGGAGTCACGCTGCGCGACCTCGTCAACGCGATCCCGCTGTACGCCATCAAGCAAGGCACGCTGACGGTCGCCAAGCAAGGCAAGAAGAACATCTTCTCCGGCCGCATTCTCGAAATCGAAGGACTGCCCGACCTGAAGGTCGAGCAAGCGTTCGAACTCTCGGATGCATCCGCAGAACGTTCGGCCGCCGGTTGCACGGTCCACCTGAACAAGGAACCGATCATCGAATACCTCAACAGCAACATCACGCTGCTGAAGTGGATGATCGCGCAAGGCTACCAGGACCCGCGCAGCCTCCAGCGCCGCATCAAGGCGATGGAAGCATGGCTGGCCGATCCGCAACTGCTGCAACCGGATGCGGACGCCGAGTACGCCGCCGTCATCGAGATCGATCTGGCCGACATCCACGAGCCGATCGTGGCCTGCCCGAACGATCCGGACGACGTGAAGACGCTCTCGGACGTGGCGGGCGCTACGATCGACGAAGTGTTCATCGGCTCGTGCATGACCAACATCGGTCACTTCCGTGCCGCGTCGAAGCTGCTGGAAGGCAAGCGCGACATTCCGGTCAAGCTGTGGGTCGCTCCGCCGACCAAGATGGACCAGAAGCAACTGACCGAGGAAGGCCACTACGGCGTCTTCGGCACGGCCGGCGCGCGCACCGAAATGCCGGGCTGCTCGCTGTGCATGGGCAACCAGGCACAGGTGCGCGAAGGCGCGACGGTCATGTCCACCTCGACCCGCAACTTCCCGAACCGCCTTGGCAAGAACACGAACGTATACCTCGGCTCGGCGGAACTGGCGGCGATCTGCTCGCGTCTGGGCAAGATCCCGACCAAGGAAGAGTACATGGCCGACATGGGCGTGCTCAGCGCCAACGGCGACAAGATTTACCAGTACATGAACTTCGACCAGATCGAGGACTTCAAGGCAGTCGCCGACAGCGTGACGGTGTAAGCGCGCTGCCGAACTCCGGCGCGGTGTTTGCGTCGTAGTCGTAGCACCACGAAATGGCGCCGCAGGCTGAACGCTTGCGGCGCCATTTCTTTTGGCGTGCCCTGAGGGACCGTTTGTGCGTCACACTCCGTTATCGGAGCCGCCACCCAATCTGGAAAACACCATGAAACGCCTGTTACTTGCCGCGCTCGCCGCCGCCTCGTTCACGACTTGCGCTCATGCGCAAAGCACCGCGTCCGATGCGCTCGTCACCGCTTCAGGCACACTGCAATTCGTGCGCGACGACCACGATTTCGTCGCCATGCTCGACAAGGAAATTTTCGACCGCTTCGACGCGAAAACGCTGGTGCATTTCGACGAAGCCGGCCAGGAAACTGACCACGCAAGCGGCACGATCACGCGCATGCTCGTGCAGACCGCTTACGGTCCCGTACTCTACGACTTTCGCCGCCATCCGCCGCTTGTACAACGCTCGAATCTGCGCATGACGGTCAAGCGCGTGTACTGGCAACCCGATGAAGTCGTGATGCAAAGCCCGGAAGGCTGGTTCCGGTTCAGAAACGGTACGCTGACGAAGCTGCAATCGTCGACGACAACGTACCATTGACGCACTCACGCACGGTCAGGCCGGCACGTGGGCTTCGCCGGCCGGTTGCCAATGCTCGGCGATAGCCTTGTCCGGTATGCGCACCGTTGCAAGCAACGGCAGGTAGCCAAGCAGCCTTGCCTCACTAATCGCGAGTCTCTCGGAACGAAGCAGTTCCTTCGATATCTTCGTGCCATCCTGCGTTTCAATGCGATAGCCATCAATCGGCCCCCACTGCCCCTTCGGTACCGGCTCGATATAAACGTGCAACATCTCGTCTCTCCACAGGTTCAAGAATCTTTATGTAGAGAGTACCGGGATAAGTGACCGTCGCGGCCCCCATGCCATCTCTGCGGAAGCCAAAAAAAACATTGTTGATTCAACGACATACCACCGTCTTGTCACAATACGCAATTCACTCCAACGATACGCAACGTCTGTCTGTTGCGCCGCGGCAGCGTTTTCTGGCATACGCGACATAATTTTGTATTGTGAGATTTGGGCATCATCCCGGCATGCCGGCACCCTCGCTGACTAACCGCGCTTCGATCCCGCTTTCGTGCGCGCGCTCATCGCACGAAAGCACAGACCGTCCGCGATGGCAAAATACGGCTATCGGCTGCGGCAGGCCGCCGGGAAACCGTCTCGCCGCTTCCGGTTGCGCTGATCGGGAACAAAAATTGCCGCGTCAGCCCGCTGAATCTCCGTGCCCCCTTCGGCAAATTTCATACGTCACGCCGGAAGGCACCTTCTGACAACACGATGATTCCACTCCCTGGCCTCGGCTTGTTCCTGCCTGGCGTGCTCCTCCTTCTGGTGATGCCGGGCCCCACCAATACGCTGCTTGCTGCCGCGGGACTCGCGCAGGGTTTTCGCCGGTCGTCGCGACTTACCCTTGCGGAGGCCGGTGGATATGCAATCGCTATCTCCTTCTGGGGGATGTGCCTCACCACGCTCGCGCAGAGCTTGCCCTGGCTTCCGGCCGTCGTGCGAGGGGGAAGCGCAATCTACATCGCTTATCTCGCGGTGCGCTTGTGGAATGCGACGCTCGAACTCGCCAACGGAGAACATAAAGTGATCGGCACGCGGGACCTGCTTTTCGCGACGTTGCTGAATCCGAAAGCGATTCTGTTCGGCGGAACGATTTTTCCCAAAGCCGCTTTCGCGAGCGGCGTGGCCTGGCTGGAAGCAATGGGACTCTTTCTCGCCTCGGTGTTTCCCATCGGACTGCTCTGGGTGGGTCTGGGCGCGCAGCTCGGCGCCAGTCGCCTGGGAGTGCTGACGCCGAAATATCTGCTTCGCAGTGCTTCCCTTGTCCTCGGCGTTTTTTCGGTGACGGTCGCGCTATCGGCCTTGCGTTCATGAATACGCCCTTTCTGGAAGCCAGCACAATGAACTCATCGAAAAGCGATTCGAGCCGGCCGGACGTGCTGATCATCGGCGGCGGCCCCGCCGGCGCCACGGCGGCAGCCTTCCTCGCGATGAAAGGACGCCACGTCGTGCTCGTGGAGAAGGAAGCGCATCCGCGCTTTCATATCGGCGAAAGCCTGCTGCCGCGTAACCTCGACGTTTTCGAGCGGCTCGGCGTTCTGGATCAGGTACAGGAGATCGGCGTCCATAAGCCGGGGGCCGAATTCGTTTCGGACCGTACCGGCCGCAGTTGTGCGTTTCCGTTCGAAAACGCGCTGAATCGAGATCGTACGCACGCCTGGCAAGTACGGCGTGCGGACCTCGATGCCCTGTTGTTCAGACACGCCGGCGCGCGCGGGGCCGAGTGCTTCGAGCGCACGCGTGTCACGGAAGTCAGGCTGGACGACGCCGGCGGACGTCACGTCGTGTCCGCACAGGACGAATCGGGCGGCACCCGCGAATGGCATCCGCGCTACGTGCTCGACGCTTCGGGCCGCGATACGTTTCTCGCGTCGCGGATGAAGGTCAAGACTTCGAACAAATACAACAACACGGCGGCCGTTTATGCGCATTTCACAGGCGTGGCGCGCCGGGAAGGCGACCTCGCGGGCTACATCAGCATTCATCTGGCGGAGGACGGCTGGTTCTGGCTGATCCCGCTGCCCGGCGACACCATGAGCATTGGCTTTGTGGGCAACCAGGCAGCGTGGAAAGCCCGCAAGGGAACGCCGACCGATCTGCTGACCGAGCGTATCGCCTCGAGCCCGACCGTCGCGGCTCGCGCGCAAGGCGCACAGCGCGTATCGGACGTCTACAGCACCGCCAATTACAGCTATCGCGCGCGCGAGGGCAACGGTAACGGCTTCCTGATGATCGGCGATGCCTACGGCTTTGTCGATCCGATGTTCTCGACAGGCGTATTGATGGCGATGACGGGAGGAGAACTCGGCGCCGAGGCGGCCCACGTCTGGCTCGACGATCCGGCACGCGGAAAGAAGCTTGCGCAAACCGCCAACGAAGAACTGTCGGCGGCAATGGATCGGATCAGTTGGCTGATCTATCGCGTGAACGACCCTGTCATGCGTACGCTTTTCATGGCGCCGTCCAACGGTTTGTGGATGCGAGACGGCATCGTCAATCTGCTGGCGGGCAATCTCCGCGGAAGCTGGCGCGCCGCACTCCCGGTGATGTGCTTCAAGGGCGTGTATCACGTGCTTTCTGCACTGCACCGCCGTGGCATCGAGATCTCGCTGCCGGAGGCGCCCCCGTCCGAAACCTGAAGGGCTTCGCTTGCGGATTGCGGATTGCGCTTTGAAACGGGCTTGAGCGCGTCAGAACTTGTGAACCATGCCGACGATGATGCCGCGCGTATTGGCCCCCGGTGTAACGGCGATACCGCCATAGGCCGTACCGTTCAGCGTGAATTCACCCGTGTTGCGGTTCTCGATGAAGCCGGCCGACACGTTGCGTCGACGTTGTATCGACGGGGCCGGTGCCGGGCGTATCGCTTTGAGGGAGGAAGAATATCGGCAGGAAAATCGACTGTCCCTGCACAAAAATTCGATTCGACAGCACTTTCGGAAGTGCCGGTGCCATGCGGGTTACTATCTGGCATTGAGCGGGCCTCGCGCCCGAAGGCAGAAGAACCGCCCGGATGTGCAGCGAACGACAGGAGCATGCCTCATGAACGCAAACGCAGCGGCCACAGCCGGTCTGGACCAGATCATCCAGCATGTCTTCGTGCTGATGCTGGAAAACCGGTCCTTCGACCATCTGTTCGCGCTGTCGGGTATCGCCGGAATCGCGGGCGCGACCGCCGCAAATTCGAACGCCTTCAACGGCGCCGCCTACGCATTCGGCGGCGGCGCGCCTGGCCAGATGCCCACCGACCCCGGGCACGAATTCACCGACGTGGTCGAGCAGCTTTGCGGCCCGGGCGCGCAATTCCAGCGGGGCCAGCCCTATCCGCCGGTCGACAACTCCGGCTTCGTCTCGAACTACGCGACCACCCGCACCGAGGGCGCGCCACCGCGAGGCGGCGACGTGGACGACATCATGCTCGGCGTCGACGCCCGCGCGCAGTCTCCCGCGCTGTACCAGCTCGCCACGCAGTTCGTGCTATGCGACGGCTGGCATGCGTCGATGCCCGGCCCCACCTGGCCGAACCGCTATTTCCTGCATGGCGCTTCTTCGGCCGGACTCGATCATTCGCCAAGCTCGGACGAGATGTGCACGTGGGATGGACTGGACGGTTTCCCCTATCCGAACGGATCCATTTTCGACGCGCTCGGCAAAGGCAACTACCGCCTGTACCAGGACCACCTGGGCGATCCGCTCGGACACATACCGCAGGTGGCGTCGCTCAAGGGCATCAGCTTCAGCGACATCGACGATCTGTCCCATTTCGAAGCGGACCTCGCCTCGAACTACACGGCCCGCTATACCTTCATCGAACCGGGCTACGGCAACGTCGTGAACAACACTTACGAGAACGGCAGTTCGCAGCATCCGATGGATGGCCTCTCCGGCGGCGACCAGCTTGTCGCCCGCGTCTACGGCGCGATCCGCAACTCGCCGGTGTGGGACAAGAGCCTCCTTTTGATCCTCTACGACGAGCACGGCGGCTTCTACGACTCGGTCAGGCCCGGCCAGGCCGTGCCGCCGAACGACGGCGCGCCCGCGACGCTGAACGCAAACGGATTCGGCTTCGACGTGTATGGCGTGCGCGTTCCCGCCATCGTCGTGTCGCCCTGGGTCGCACAGGGTCAGGTCGATCACACGACGTATGATCACAGTTCGGTGCCAGCGACCCTGCAACGCCTGTTCGGCCTCTCACCGCTGACCGATCGCGACAGGGACGCCAACGACGTCCTGGCGCTGATCACCCAAACCTGCCGCCCGGACTGCCCGGAAAGGATCGGAACATGACCCAGCCAACGCCCGCGCACGAGCGCGACCACGAGCCCGTGCCCGATTCCAGCACGCTGATGGGCCTGCTACACGTGCTGCGCAAGGCACACAGGGAACGGGTCGGCAACGACGCGGCACACGCGCGCTTCAGCCGGGTCGCCACGCGTGGCGACGCGCGCGAGTACATCCTCGAGGTGATGGCGCCGCTGAAAGAAGAGCGCGAGAAGCAGCGGCAAAAACGGCAACACAACACCAGGAGCGGATGACGTGAAAGCCTTGCAATTCAAATCCTTCGGCGCCCCGGACGTTCTCGAATACGTCGACGTGCCCACACCGGAACGGGACAGCAGCAGCGCCATCGTCCAGGTTCGCAGCGCGTCGGTGAATCCGAGCGACGTCAAGAACGTATCCGGGCATTTCGACCACACGGTTCGGCCGCGCATCCCCGGACGGGATTTCAGCGGCGTCGTGGTGGAAGGGCCGTCCGAATGGCTCGGCAAGGATGTGTGGGGCACCGGCGGCGACATCGGCTTTACGCGTGACGGCACGCACGCCGAGTACCTCCGGGTGCCGCTTGCGGCGCTTTCTCGCAAGCCCGAAACGCTCTCGCACGAAGAGGCGTCGGCCATCGGCGTGAACTTCGTCGTCGCCTGGCTCGGGACCGTCACCTATGCACAACTGAAAGAAGGCGAAACGATTGCCGTGATCGGCGCAGGCGGGGGAGTCGGCGGCGCCGTTACGCAAATCGCAAAGGCGCGCGGCTGCCGGGTGATCGGCATTGGCACTGCCGCGCCGGCTGCCGGCTCGCCTGCTGCGGAGCTCATCGACGAATACGTGCCGTTCGACGACAACACGATCCACCGTGTTCGCGAACTGACGGGCGGCGTCGACGTGGTGTACGACTCCGTGGGTGGCATTGCCTTCGAAACCGCCCTGCATCTGGCGAAGCGGCGCGGCCGCGTGGTGGAGATCAGCGCCACGGGCAAGCGGCGGGTGGATTTCGACATGATCGACTTCTACCACAACGAAACCCAACTGTTCGGCGCCGACAGCGCGAAGCTGAGCGTCGCCGAGTCGGCGCCGCTCATGACCGCGCTCGTAGAAGGCTTCGAAAGCGGCAAGCTGAGAGCGCCCATCATCGCTCACCGCTTCGATCTGGCTCACGGCCAGGACGCATATCGCGCCGTCGCCGCGGGTACCGCCGGCCGTGTTGTCATCAACATGTAATTGCGTTTGATCATCGAATGACTCTACCAGGGAGTACGAATTACGGAGTGCGCGAGTAACGACGGACTCAACCGCCGGAAGCGCGGTTCAGCACAAAAGTGAAATCGAGCGTGCTGAAGGGCGTTTCCATGATCGTGCCGTCCGGCGCCGCCCCGGCTTCGTGACGATGCCAGTCGGCAATCAGCGATGAGCGCACGCCGAAGACGGCGTCGGAGTCGAGGTACTGGTCGCCGTCGCGAAACACGTGCGTAATCAGACGCTCGTAGCCCGGCGCCTCGATCATGAAATGGAGGTGAGCCGGCCGCCACGGGTGGCGTCCCAGTGCCTTCAGCATGCGCCCCACCGGGCCGTCGTGAGGAATGGGATAGGACTCCGCCGTGATCGAGCGGAAGTGGAAGGTGCCGTCCTCCTGGCTACGGAGCGTGCCGCGCCCCTTGTTTTCCGCCTGCCCCTCGTACTGCACGTCGTAGAAGCCGTCCGAGTCGGCCTGCCAGACCTCGACGCGCGCGTGCGGCACCGGCTCACCCGCGAGGCCCGTCACCTTCCCGCTGACGAAGCACGGCTCGCCCTTCGCCCCATTGCCCACGTCGTCGCCGTTCTCGTATTCCGGCGCATTCTCGACGAAGAACGGTCCGAACACCGTGGATTCGGTGCAGCCGGCGGGCTTCCGGTTATTGAGCGCCGTGACCAGCATGGATAGCCCCAGGGTATCCGAGAGCAGGATGAACTCCTGGCGCTTGTCGTCGGTGATATGCCCGACGTCGGTGAGAAACTGGATGCCCTTGAACCACTCTTCCTCGGTCAGCTCCACGTCGCGCGCAAAGGCGTGCAGGTGCTGAACCACGCTCGTCACGATCTGCTTGAGACGCCGGTCGGTCGCATTGGCGTGGCGAGCGAGAACGATCTGGGTAATGGTGTCTTCGTCGACGTTACGCATGGTGTCTCCGTGTTTGTCCGCTTTGAGACAAAATATAGTCGACCGTCGGCCGGTGAAAAAGCCCGCCGCCGGGAAACATAATCCCGCCCGGCGGGAAACCGGAGACAGACGTGGACAAGTGGGCGGAAGTCCAGCTATTCGTGGAAACCGCGGAGCGCGGCAGCATTTCGAAGGCCGCCGAGGTGCTGGGGCTTTCGACGTCGGCGGCCGGCCGGCATCTCGCCAATCTCGAACAGCGCCTGGGTGCGCGGCTCGTCGAGCGCAACACGCGGCGCCTGTTCCTGACGGAGGTTGGCGAGGAGTTCTATCGCCGCTGCCGGAATCTGCGCTCGGAAATGGAGGAAGCGGAGGCGTGGGTCGGTTCCGCCCTGTTGAGCCCGGCCGGCACGCTACGCCTGACCGGATCGGTCTCGTTCTGCTCGCAGATCCTCGCGCCGTTGCTGCCTCAGTTCACGGCGCTCTATCCGAAGCTGGAGGTCGCCATCACGGCGGCCAACCGCTACTTCGATCTGATCGAAAGCGGCATCGACCTGGCCATCCGCACGCGCGAGCACGAAGCGGATTCAGGCCTCGTCATTCGCCGTCTGGCGGAAACGCGGCGCATTCTTGCCGCGTCGCCCGAATATCTCGCGCGTCACGGCACGCCGCGCTCGATCGACGAGCTCGCCGGGCATCAATTCCTCATCTATACGCTCGCCAACAACCCGCACGAGCTTTCGTTCACGAAAGGCGCGTTGACCCGGACGGTCAAGATCGGCGGCACGCTCGAATCGAACGAAGGCCAGGTGATCTGCAAGGCGGGACTGAGCGGGCTTGGCATCGTCATCCAGCCGATCTACATCATCCACGACGACGTGGTGGCCGGCCGGCTCGTTCCGATCGTCGACGACTGGGATCTGCCCCGCCTGAAGATCAACATGGCCTACCCGAAGCGGCAGTACGTGCCGTCGAAGGTACGCGCCTTCATCGACTTCCTGGTCGCGCACTTCGACGCCATGGAGTACGAGCGGCGCTGGACGCAACGCTGGCCATGATGCGCATTCAACGCTTGATCGGCAACGACTCAGGGGTTCGGCACGCTTTTCGGCACATACACGACGAACTCCGGTTGATCGGGAAGATTGTCCAGCAACACGGTGCTGTTCCCGCTCGCGTCGTAGCGATAAATCTGGCGCTGCTTCCGAAGGGCAACGTAGAGGTTGCCCGTGCCATCGAGCGCCATGCCCGATCCCGAATCCGGCAGTTTGATCTTTTTGGTCAATGCCAGCGTTTCTCCGCCCTGCCCGACCGGACTACCGCTCCAGATCCGGTCGCCCGCGCACACGAGCAAGGTCGTGCCTTGCGCGAGCAGATGGGTCACGTCGCCAACGGCGTCGCTGGCGCCCCAGTAGGTGCCCGCTGCCGGGTCGTACAGCCTCACGACCCCGGCCGCCTCATCGGCCACGCACAACACCCCGTTGCAGAGCACCACGTCGCGGACCGAATGATGGATCTTCTCCTGCCCGCCCCTGGCCGCAGCGTCCGCTCCGGCGGTGGTCGTACTGTAGGCAAGGCCTCCCTTGCCGGTCGGCACGGGGGGCGTAGCCGGCACCGGCGGCAAGGCGGGCGTGGCCGACGCCACCAGGGTGCCGTCGAGAAAGGCGGTCTTCTTCGATGGATCGAGAAACTGGTTGAGCCAGGATCCCGCGGGACCTGGCTGCACGCTTGCCGTTTTCCCGTCGACCGAAACGTTTAGCAACGTCACGACGTTCGTGTCCTGGCTGGACACGAAACAGGTGCGTCCATCCGCCGTGAATTCGACGGCGAACGGATGATCGATCGCCCGCACGTCCGTGCCGCCCTGACCGCCAGAAGCCAGCGCGCCCACGTAAAACCAGTTTTCGTTGGGCAATGGCGAGGCGGGCGCCTTGACGAAGCAAAGGACGTTGCTGGTCGCCTTCGCGCCGTTGGCCACGTAGAGATAGCCGTTTGCGAAGCTCAGGTCCCGCAACTCCGAAAGCTCGACGCCCGCCGGCACGCAGAGAATGTTCAACCAGGGCGGAGGCGGCCCGTCCGGGGCCGTCTCGTCATAGGCGTAAAGAGGGTCGGCCGGGATTCGTAAAATTTTCGCCAAAAGCACTTTAAGCCGCTGATTCAAAAACGAAATCGATGCTCGGATCGAGCGGTGGCGCCTTCCGCTGGAGATCCAGCAAGTAGGAGCCGAGCCGGTTGATGTGCTCGCGCCGGTACGGCGACAGCACCCGCAGCACCGCAGCGTCGACCGGATGGCGCTTGGCCTGCAACTCCTTGAGCTTTCGGGACATCCACTGCACGTTGTAGAGGATGACCATGTTCGCGACGAGCTGGTTGTACTTGATGACCTTGCGCTGCTCGTGCCGCAGGTTCTCCGCGATCACATCCCCGCCGAACATCAGCCACTTCGCGAAGTCGTTGAACTGCTCGCTCTTGTTCGTTGCGGCGTGGATCGTGCGCCGCATGTCCGGCTCGTTGATGTAGCGCAGCAGGAACATGGTGCGCACGACGCGCCCGAGTTCGCGGAAGGCGAAATACAGCTTGTTCTTCACGCTCTCCGAGCCCAGGCGACGCAGAATCGTTGAGGGCGTCATTCGGCCAGCCTTGATCGAGATGGCGACGCGCAGCATGTCCGCGAAGTGTCGCTCGATCAGCGCCCAGTCGATACTCGCCCGAAATAACGACTCGATGTTCTTGTACCGCCGGCGCCGATCGGCCTTGTAGAAAACCAGATCTTTGACGTCGCGGATGCGCGGCATCAGGTTGATACCGAGCAAATGCGCGAGCGCGAAGACCGGCGCGCTTTGCGCGTGCGTGTCACCGTGAACGGTATCGGGCGGCACGTCGGACGTGTTCTTGATCAGCCCGTCGAGGATGTAGACGGCTTCATGCACGCCGCAGGGAATGAAGTGGCTGAACAGCGCGATGTACTTGTCGGAGACGTGGTAATAGCCGATGCCGCCATAGCCGCCGTACCGGATGTGGTATTCGGACAGCAGATTCTGCTCATAGAGGTTCCACTTCGTGCCGTCGGCTGACACGCGGCTGCCGGAACCCCAGAATTTGGGCAACATGAATTGGTTGAAGGCGTTGATGACCTTGACGATCGCCTTGTCGAGCCGCTCCTCGGTGACGTGGCGCAGATTGAGCCAGGCAACCTGCTTGCGGCTGAGATTCTTCACCGAGCGCGCGGTCTGCGTCGGGCCCAGGTTGCAACCGTAGCAGAACAGCGTCGTGATGAAGCGCTTGCGCGGCTCGTCGACCTTGGCCTCGAAGCCCGAGAGCGGGCCAAAGAACTTGTGCAGATCGAGCCACTGCTCGGTCTCGCTCAGGATGTCGAGAATGCTGACGGCCCGCATCGACGCCGTGATGGCGTGGTCGATCAGCTCCATGTTCGGGGGATCGGGCTTCTTCTCGAGCTTGTGGAGAATCAGACCCTGCTCGCCGATCTCCACGTGGTCGTTTTCCGGGAACGCGGCATCGACCGCGTCGGCCAGTGCGCTCAGTTCATCCTTGAGTTGCCGCACGAAGGCGCTGCCGTCGATGGGGAAGTCGACGAGTTCGCTGTAGCGCGGCAGCTCGTCGCGGAATTCGTCCCACGACACTTGATGCTCGCGGGGATCGTCGAACTGGTCACTGTGCTCAACGTAGACGTCGCCGGAGTTGAGTTCGCGCATGAGCTGGCTGAACAGGCACAGTTCGAAGTACTTCCGGTGCAGCAATCGAGACGATCGGCCATCCGGAAACACGCACTTCTCCCACTTTTCCGGAATCCAGTCGAGAGGCAACTGGGCAAGATCGGCCTCGCTAAGCAGCAGATACTCACGTCGCGACGAGCGGTATGGCTTTAGCCAATCGAGCGCTTTGAGCAGCGCATCATCCTGCGAGCTCGACTTCACTGAGAGGATGTCGAGGCATTGAAACAACAGCGAGCGAAGCTTTTGGTATGGCGCCAGTAAGAACGGAAACGTGTGGTTGCCGGCTTGCGCGATGTGCTCGTTGCACTGAACCAACACCGAATCCGGATCGTCGTTGAGGGCTACGCGCATGCGCTCGATGCGAGCGGCCGCGGGCAACTCGTCATCTTGGAGGATGTGAAGCACATCGCGAAATTGGCTAACGAGCGATTGCAACTGATCGGCGTGTCTCAGTCGATATTGCTCGAGCCGGAGCTTGGCCGTGCTCTCCAGGTTGCGCACCGTCTTGATGAAGATCTCGGCGACGTCGTCGAGCGCTTTCTGCAACTGCGAGAAGATAAACAGGACGGCAAGCGTGTAGCGTTTGGTAGGCTTGAGGGCACGCATCTCATGGATGTCGAGTGCCCGCGCCTCCGTGACGAGCTGCATGCGTTTCGGCACGGAGAGGATATCCGGCGCCGGCGGCAGTCCATCGGCCAACTCGCTCATCGCCTGGATGTGCTTGAGAAAGCTTGCCACCTCGCGCGGTCCCGGGCGCTTGGGTTCGCGCTTCAGTTCATCCCAGGCTGTGCGGCCTGCGCGTGCCAGGAAAAGCTCGTCGAGCCGCTTTCGCAAGGGTTCGTCCAGCGCCTCTGTGAATGCGCGGTAGATGGCCTCGTTGAGCTGACCGCGGGCCTGGCTCGCGATGCGCGAAAGTGTCGCGAGCGGCGGCAATTCGTAGCGATGGCGAACGAGCTCCTCGAGCATGACGTTGATGATGTCAGGCAGTTCGGCCTTGGTGCGCGCAGCGTTGGCAGCCCAGGAAGTGAGCTGTTCGTTGGTCGAGGCGTCCAAGGGAAGAATGCGGGCGTACTCGCGCAGGATCTTCTGATGCCGAGACTTGCTGCCCGAGCGGTCGTAACGCGTGAGCGTTGTGCGCGGCAACGGGCGTGCGCCGAGCACCGTGCAGACATGCTCGATGATCGCCGACGGCACGTCGGATACGAGCGGCATGTATCCAAGCCGTTGCAACAGCTTCAACTGCGTGAGGATCAAAACGCGCGTCGGCGCCTGGCGGAACAGGCCGCCAACGAAGCGAATTTCAACCGAGCTGGGCGTGTAGACCACGCGTAGCTCGTCGTCGCTTACCTCGGCAGGCAGGACGGGGTAAGCGGTGTCGTGAACGTTGCTCATACCGTCGGGCTGGATCGATTGTCGAACTGCGGCGGTTAGGTGAAGGCACAGGCGTTGGCTCGTGCGTCGTGCAGCGCGTGATGCTCGCCCCCGTGCTCGGCGAAGTATGACGCAAGGCGTTCCGCGCTCAGCCGCGGATTGACGTTCTCGTTCTTCCAGCCCCGAGGCAGCGGGCCGCCGAGCAACAAACCAAGCAGCACAAAGTCGCCTTCATAGTCGTAGCACAGCACCGGCTTTGGCCTGGTCGGTATGGCTTGCAGCCAAGCCAGTAGTTCGCATTTCAACTGTTCGGCCGTCATCGCTCGCCCCGGGAACTGGCCGAGTTGTGGGAGCACAACTTCGCGGACGAAATCACTGCACCGCGCACGATCGAAGTCCGAGCGCTCGGCGTAAAACTCACGGTCATCTTCGCCGACGATCGCCACGCTAACGAGCTCGCAGGCATCGAAAGACGTGAATTCGGTGTCGAGAAAGTAACGGGTCTTCCACGGACTGCGCGGGGCATTCATCGTTGTTGTTCCCGAGAGGTGCGTTCTGGCCGCGCGATTGTAGCGCGGGGCGTCGGGCAGCTCGACGACGTATGCGCCGAGTCACATCATCACGTCGCCTGGCGAGAGCGTTTCGTCGCGCGCGCCGGCGTGGGCTCTGCTCGCGCACTGAGCTGCCCACGCAAGAGGGCAATCCCCTGGGCAAGTGCATCGCGCTCGCGCCGCAGTTCGCGCGCTTCCTCCATGACGCTCGTGAGCTGCTTTTCGTGTCGCTCGGCGAGGCGCCGCTGCTCGGCCGCGTCGGCCGTGAGCCGCTGTACGTCGCCGACGAGCTGCTCGTTGCGCTGCTGGGCCTTCGCAAGAGCGGTTTCCGCGCGGCGCTGTGCGTCGCGAGCCTCCTCGCTTTGCATCATGACACGCTTTTGTACGCTCTCGAGCCGCACGGTGGCCGTGTCGATTTCTACGCGCAAAGTGGCCTCCTGAGCAACACGGTCAGCTCGAAGCGCATCGAGCTCGCGGGTGTGCGCCGCCTGCGCTGCACGCAGTGCCTCTTCGCCCTGGGCACGGGTGTTGTCGCGTTCCGCAGTAGCAGCCTGCGCGGCTTGGACGGCCGCATCGCGCTCGGCTTGCGCACGCGCGCGCTCGACGGTCACCGCGGCGAGTTGCTCCTCGCGTTCATCGAGCTGCGCACGCAGCGTCTGGGCATGGGCCTCCAGCGCCGCGTGAGCAGTGGCCAGGGATTCGGCCCGCGCCGTGGCGTCGGCCGCTTCGCGCTCAAGTTCCTCGCCGCGTCCGGCGAAAGCCTGCTCACCGTGCTCAACGGCGAGGGCCCAAAGCGAAAGCATTGCGTTGGCGACCGGCGCAGGCAGCGCTGCTGCGAGCGCGTCGTTGCGCGCCTGTTCGTCTTTCCAGAGCTTCAGTTCGTCGTTGATCGTCGTGCGGCTGCCCTGGCGGATCTCGGCATAAATCATGTCAACGGTGAGTGCGTGCGGGAGCCGACCAGCGGCGACAAGGCGTGCGGCGGCTTCGCGGGTGCGCAGACGGGTATCACTGATGCGGCTCATGGGCGGATTTTCACCGTGAAAAGTAGTCAGGACGGCGGAGTTTTGCCGACGATTTTACATGTATATCACTGTATTACGTTATGCACGTAACGATATTGGCTGCAAATTTACGATAACACCTATAATCGAAATGATTTCCGGTGTACGCTGCAATCTCGCCCTTCCAAAACGTGCCAGCGATGAACCTGCCCGCCCCGGCATCCGAAGCGCTCCTGCCGCTCGCTCTGCCTGTCGCGCTTGATGGCCGCGACGGCGCCAACCGGGCACACGGCGTCCACCGGCAGATCGCCGCCGACACGGACGTTGAGGCCGTGCGCCTGTGGCTCGCGGAATACGCGGGCTCGCCGCACACCCTGCGCAGCTATCGCAAGGAAGTCGTGCGTCTGCTCGTGTGGACCACCCGGACCCTTGGCAAGCCGCTTTCGAGCCTCACGCGTGAGGATTTCCTGCTCTACGAGCGGTTTCTGGCGGCGCCGACGGTTGACTGGACCGACCCGACGTTGCCGCGCCGCGGCGGGGCACGGCGCCTGTTTGAGGGGCCACTCGCCGAGCGCAGTCGCCGGCAGGCGCTCGGTATCCTCTCGGGCCTCTTCAACTACCTGGTGGCTGCCGGCTACCTTGTCGGCAACCCGCTTGCACTGCGCCGGGGACGGTCCACGCCCGCGGTGCGCACCCGGCGCGTCGAGCGCTATCTCGATGCAGCGCTCTGGCGTATCGTGCTCGATTCCCTGGAGGCGTGGCCGCAAACCAGCGCGCGCGAGCGCCAGCACTACGAGCGCAGCCGCTGGGTCATGCGCTTCCTTTATCACACGGCACTGCGCGCGAGCGAGGCCGCCAACGCGAAGGCAGCCGACTTCTTCCTGCGGCGGGGACGTTGGTGGCTGCATGTCGTCGGCAAGGGGGGCGTCGAGGGCGAGGTGCCCGTGAGCGATGCATTGATCGCCGACTTTGGCCGGTACCGGACCTTCCACGGCATGCCGTCGCTGCCACGCGCCGACGAACTTGCGCCGGCGGTGATGGGCATTGCCGGGGATGCCGGACGGCACCTCACCCCTGCAGCCGTCTATCTGATCGTGAAGGAAGTGTTCCGTCGAGCGGCACATGCGCTCGAGCCCGCTAACCCCACGGGTGCAGCAACGCTGCGGCGCGCTTCCACGCACTGGTTGCGTCACTCGGCAGCCTCGCACCAGGCGGACGCGGGCACCGACATCCGCTTTATCCAGAAGAATCTACGGCACGCATCCATCGAGACGACGGGGCTTTATCTGCACGCTGAGGACGATCGACGTCATGCGGATACGGTAGGCGAAATGCCTCATTGAACACGTATCATTGGCCGCCCACTCACTGCTGCATCTTTCCAGAATATGGAAACACCGTCTCGAGCCCACGTTCTGCGCCAGATACCCCGAAGCGTCATACTGGGCTGCGTCAGCCTGTTCATGGACGTGTCCTCCGAGATCATCCATAGCCTGCTGCCGATGTTCCTGATGGCAGGACTCGGAGCCAGTGCCACGACGATCGGCCTGCTTGAAGGCATCGCAGAGGCAACCGCCCCTGTCGTCAAGGTGTTTTCCGGGACGCTGAGCGATTACCTGGGCCATCGGAAATGGCTTGCAGTTGCGGGATATGGTCTGGGTGCGCTGAGCAAGCCGCTGTTTGCGATGGCGCCGACCATCGGCGTCGTGATCGCGGCGCGCGTGATGGACCGGGTCGGCAAAGGCATCAGGGGAGCGCCTCGCGATGCGCTCGTCGCCGATGTCACGCCATCGCATCTTCGGGGCGCCGCCTATGGGCTCAGGCAGTCGCTCGACACGGTTGGTGCCTTCCTTGGGCCACTGCTCGCTGTTCTCATCATGCTGACGTGGGTGGACAACTTCCGGCTGGCGTTCTGGCTTGCCGTCATTCCCGGTCTGCTCGCCGTTGCCCTGCTCACCGCAGGCATCCAGGAGCCCGCGCGGGAGCGCGGTGCGAAGCGGGTCAATCCGGTTCGCTGGGAAAGCCTCAGGCAACTCGACCGGCGTTACTGGGAAGTCGTCGCGGTGGGCGCGGTGTTCTCGCTAGCGCGCTTCAGCGAAGCGTTCCTCGTTCTGCGAGCCATGGGAAGTGGCGTGCCGGTTGCACTGGTTCCGCTCATGATGGTCGCCATGAATGTGGTCTACTCGCTATCGGCGTACCCGTTCGGCAAGCTTGCCGATACGATGAGTCATGCCCGGCTGCTGGTAGCGGGTCTCTTCATGCTGTTCGCCTCGGACCTGGTCCTGGCACATGGCATTCACTGGGGTATGGTTCTGGTCGGCGTCGGATTGTGGGGGCTGCACATGGGAATGACCCAGGGGCTGCTCGCGACGATGGTCGCTCATGCCGCACCGGAGCAACTGCGCGGCACGGCGTTTGGTTTCTTCAATCTGCTCGGTGGAGTCGTTACGCTGCTGTCCAGCGCGATTGCAGGTGCGTTGTGGGATCGCGTTGGCGCGGCCACCACGTTCTATGCGGGCGCCGCGTTTTGCGTCGTGACCATCGCGCTGGTTTGGCTACAGGGGCCGCCTCAGAGAACCTGAAGCACGTCGGGCCTGCCACAGTGGCAACAACGGGCTGGACTCGCGCAATCAATCCGCGCGCTCCAGAGCCCGTGGCGCTCCGGCCATCGCCGTGCACCGGCCCTCGTACCAGTTTTGCCTGCCGTCGCGAGCGGTCGTTGATGACCTGGTGCCGGCGGTGGTCCGTCATTGTCTTCCAGTTGCGGATTTCATCGCGTGTGCGCAGGCAGCCGGCGCAGAATCCAGTCCGGCCATCCATGGCGCACACGTCGATGCACGGCGATCTGTCAGCCACCGGTCAGGCCGCGAGCCGCAAAGGCAATTGCTGGGACACGCGCCGACGGATAGCTTCTTCGATAGCCTGAAAAACGAACGGGTTCATGCAACTCGCTATCACACGCATCGCCAAGCCGCAGCGGACTTGTTCAAATGCATCGAAGTGTTTTACAACCGCGGTCGCCGTCATTCGTCGCCCGGCTTCGCGTCACCGTCCCAGTTCATGCGAGACTGGCTCGCGGCTCAACAGAAAAAGGATGCTGCTGCATAACCCCAAGCATCTGGAAGGCCCCCGGCGTCAGAATAGTTGTCACGTTGTTTGATTCTTGGACATGGTCCGGGGGCGGTAGAAGGCGAAAAACAGAGGGAAGGTCACTGGCTTGCACACTCGAAGCTGTCGGACGTGATGCTCCTCGTCATTAGTATCGTTGGCACGATGATCGCACCCTAGCAGTTGTTCTTCCAGCAGAGCTATGTGATCGACAAGCGCATCACGCCGCGCTTCATGAAGTATGAGAAAGCTGACCTGTGGATGGGCATCGCGCTGATGCTGATCGGCGCGGTGGCCGTGATGGCATTCAGCGCCGCGCTGTTCTCGGGAAAGCCTGAATTTGGCAATTCCACGGATGCGGGCGGCGTCATCACCGGCCTTGAAAAATACGCCGGACGTACCTCGACCGTGCTGTTCGCGATTGTGCTGTTCGATGCGGCGATCATTGGCGCAGCGGCGGTCTGGTTGTCGACCGCCTATGCGGTGGCTCGATCACGCCGCCCCCGAAATGGCCCTATAACGCCGCCCGCTGACACGCCCGTTCTTGCGCGCCCCCAAACCGCCAAGACTCGACCCGGATGATATAAATTATCGGGGATGCGCAGAGGTTGTCCTATCGTCGGGTCTCAGCTCTGAATGACAGGTCGGCCGCAAATTTTTTCTGATTGCACGAGCATTATCATGATCAACATCAAATACCGGTTGTACCAGCCGAACCTCGCACCCCGCCGTACGCGGGTCCAGGTTCCTGGCTGGGGCGGCACAAGGGATCCCCGGCGGGACGGCTCCCACGAACAAGGCTGGCATTGCCTGCCGTTCGTGGAAGGCGCGCAATACGGTATTGAGCTGTTTTATCCCCACGGCAGCGAGGTCCGGGTCAGCCGTCGTGACGGACAATTCGCTTTTGAGGGGGACTTCGGCCCCAACCCGAACAACGGTGTGAACTGGCCCCCTTTCCGCGCATTTGGGGAGAATTTCTACACCTACCAGCTTCTGTTCGATCTGAAAGTCCCGGAAGGTTATGCCGTGCGCACCGAACCGCATCCGCGCTTCTACCTGAGTGATGCTGAAGACGTGCCGCTTGCCGTACCGGCACTGCTGCGCACAGCCTGGTGGCCCATGATTAACTTCGTGGTGTTCAAAGCCCCGCCTCAGGGTGGCGTTCACGTGTTCCGCCCCGGTGAGCCTTTCATGCAACTTTGTGTCGTGCCAGCTGAGCCGGATTTCACGCTCGAATCCATGGGTGTGGAGGAGGCGGCTGAGCGGGAAATGCAATCGAGACGAATTCATGCCAGCCGCGACACACTGGGACAGGACACAAGGTGGACGTCGTCAACCAATACGGTCTTCGACGGCACTTACCGCCGTATTCTGGGTGCCGCCCGGGCGAGGGATCGGATGGCAGACGATTAGTTTCCGTATATCTGAAAACCAATACCGGGTAACATCATCACCGCATTGTTGTGGTGGTGATGGTAGTAAGGCGGTGGCGGTGGTGGTGTGTAATATACGGGTGGTGGCGTGTAATACTCGGAGCCCGGAGCATAATATCCATGATGGTGATGGTGATGGTGATGGTGATGGTGATGGTGATGGTGATGCTCGCCGCCCGGATACCATTGCACCTGCTCAACCTCCGGCCCTGCTCTGTGTGCCTGTTTCGCCAGCTCTGCATTGTGAGCCCTGAGTGTCTCAACGGCGTTTGGAATGGGCTGAAGCAGGTCAGAATAGGATGACACGGGCAAAGGCACCTGCGGCGCAGCGACATCGGCTGCGGCGTGTGCGCTGGTACTGCTCAGGGTGGCAAGTCCGGCTAGTGTGCCGAGCAGCCCCGCGATCTTACGCTCCATCCGATACTCCTTTATTCAACGAATCGATGTTTCATGACGAAGTAGCGAATCGGCAAATGTGCCGGGATACCCGCTTCATCATGCTCATTCACCACGTGTCCTGCGTTGCGTAAATTGAAAAAGACGCGCTCGCCTGGGTATGCATGGAGAATCCAATTGACGTCCGATTTTAATCGTCACCCTACGCGTCGTCTTTCTGTCGCTCGTCAAATATGTAAGCGGTGGTAACGTCCGGCGACATGCTCGTTGTGGTCAGATGGCGCCGAGTCGGCGTGCCAAGCACGTCGTAAAGCCCCAGAGGATCAGGTTGCCCACCAGCCCGTGTCTTGCCAGTTTCCGACGCGAAGACCCAATGACGTGCATCAACAGTCCGGAAATATCTTTTCCGAACCCACTGGGCCTCTTTGTTCGGATGCCGGCACCGAGCCCAGCGCCACAAACAATTGCCATATCGCGCAACTGACCTTGGCAAAGGTCCGCTTCTACACGACTAAGCGCCTGCACAAAAGTTCAGGGCGCGTTTTTCGTCACTACGGCCTGACCTCGCGAGAGCTGGCATCGGGATGCCCGGCGGCAGATTCCGGCTCGAGTGGCACCAGTTGAGCCCGGGGCAGCCCCGCGCCCAGTTCAAGATTGAGGGCGACGCGCGTCTCGTCGAGTCCGCGCTCAAGATCGTAGACGCCGATACGGGTGCGCAGTGCGGTCGATTCATAGTCGATTATTGCGCGTTGATCGAGCGTGCCCTGGTTATATGCCTCTCGCGCGCACTCGACCTGCTCGTCGGCCGAAACGGCCTCTTCGCGCGCGACGGCCAGGGACGTGGCAATTTGCTTGCTGCGTACCTGAAGCCCACGAATGGTCGAGTCGACCTGATCGAGGCGGGTCTGATACTGCTCATGAAGCAAGCGCCGGGTGGCACGGGTTTTCGCGACCTGGCCCTGGTTTCTGTCAAATATTGGCAGGTCGAACGTGACAATTGGACCACCCGAGCGGATTGCGTCGGTGTCCGAGCCCCACGAACCCCCAAGGACCAGCGTGGGAAACTGTCCGAGAATCGCCGCGCGCACGTCTGCGTCTGCGGAGCGATATCCGAGTTGAAGCGCAATCAGGTCTGGGCGTCGTGCCGGAAGTTCGGTGATTTGCGCATCAAGGTTCGATGGCATTGCCGGCAGTTCGGGCTGGGTGATCCGGAAGCGTGCATCCGCCGTCATGCCTAGCAGTGCGTCGAGTTCCTGCCAGTTTCTGATCTGTGCCAGACGCAGGGACGAGATGGATTGCTCAAGCCCAGCCTTCGATGCCAGCAGCGGGGCAAGATCCGACTGACTCATCTCGCCCTTGTAAACCACCGCACGAACTTCCGAAGCCGCGTGTGAAACTGAGGCAAGCGCCGCTTCGCTGCGCTCGATCGACAATCGTCCCCAGTATAGATCGACAGCCAGAAGGCGCGCCTTTTGTGCCACCTGCCATTCCTTCCAGAGCAGTTCGGCGTTGACTTGCGATACATGCTCACTTGCCGACACCACACGCCATCGATAGGTCAAGAGGGACTTCACGTCCTGCGAAAGCGACGCACTGAACGCATCCGTCGTACCCGGGCCGCCAAGCAACGCAGCGTAACCGAGGCTGACGGACGGATTGGGCAGGACCTCACTTTGCGTGAGGCCCGCCTGCGCAAGATCGGATTCGCCGTGCCACGCTTGCAGTTCGGGATCGTTAAGTATCGCGAGCAATCCGATCTGGTCAACACTCAATGGCCTGTCCACGTCGATGACTTGCGGCTCGCCCCCCGCCGCCGCAGGCAACGCATGCCTGACGTCATCGATGCGGCTCACGAGTTGTGCATGAGCGGGGAGCGGTAGCGGGTGATAGGACGCACATCCGCTAATCCCGCTGACCGTGAGGACGCTGGCGAACAGCCTTTTGCCCGGCATTCGTTTTTGCATGTCTGGCTTCCTCAGCATGTCCCACGTGGTTGTACGAATGCATCGACATGGCTTCATCATGGCGCATCGCGCTGTGCAAGGCGCGCAAGCTGCCTGCGGCGCCCATGCAGATAAAGCGCGGGAATCAGGTTTGTGCTGCGCACAGCGCTCCAGAGGAGCCCGCCGAGGATCACGACGGCGAGCCCCTGTTCAGGCGCCGCACCCTGACCGAGTCCCAACGCAGTTGGCAGCATGCCGAGCATCGCTGTGACAGCGGTCAGCACGATCGGTCTGAAGCGCACGTGGATGCCTTCACGCACCGCGTCTTCCACCGGCATGCCTGCGGCCTCGTTTTTCTGCACGCGATCAAGAAGAACGATGCTATGACGAAGACCGATTCCGATCAGTGTGAGGAAACCGATCATCCCCGTCGCATTCAGTCCGACGCCGCTCACAACGAGTGCAGTCGTACCGCCAGTCAACGCCAGTGGTATTTCCAGCAGCAGGATGGCTGGAATCAGAAGGCCATCGAATTGCAGCAGCAAGATACCGACCATGATGCCAAAAGCCGCGAGCGTTGCGATGACGAGCCCGAGCGCAGCGCGCTCGAGCTGAGCGGCCAGTCCGCCGAATTCGATCCGGTAGCCGGCCGGCAGATGAAGCCCGGACAAGGCCTCGCGCGCGGCGGCGTCGGTGCTGCCGAGTGGCCCATTCGGCGTGGCCAGGATGTCGAGCGCCCGCGCACCCGCAACGTGCTGCATCTGGTTTGGCGTAGCAACCAGCGAGAGAGTCGCGAGCTGTGAAAGCGGTGTCCAGCCTGCCGGAGTCCGTATAGGGAGTGCGTCGAGCATTGCCACGCTCTGCTGCGATGCGTCGGCAAGGCGCAGATACAGACTGAGAGGGACGTTCCCTTCAGGCACCCGCGTAATCACTTCGCCGTTCACGAGGGCATTGACCTGCTCATAGAGCGACGCCGGTGTCATCCCATAGATACCGGGCGCCTGCGCGTCAGGGATGATCTGCAATTGCGTGACGGGGTAGCCATCGTTGTTGAATACGTCGCTGAGCGCGGAGACGTGATGCAACCTCGCCGTAATCCGGTCGGACAGTGCCCGCAATTCCGCGACACTGCTCCCGAACACGTGGATCACGAACGGCTGCGGCAAGCCCGACAAGCTCTCGCCGACCCGTTCGATCGTGGGCGTATCTACGGCGAGCTGGACGCCGGGCAGCCTCGACGCATGCTGAATGCGTTGGCCGATCGCGTCGAGCGCATTGACGCTCACACCGGGCTTGAGCACGACCTCGATCTCACCGGCGTAGGCCGGTTCGGTGTACGACGTGGATGCCGATGAACCCATGCGGGCGTACACGTGCGCGACCGCATCGTCGTGCAGCAATCGCCGGGTAATGGTCGCGACGGCTTTGCGGGTATCCAGGAGCGAGCTGCCGGGCGGCAACGTAAACGATTCGAGAAGCACACCTTCATTGGGCAGTGGCAGGAAATTGATTGGGACGAGGACGAGACCCGCGAGGCTCAGCACCAGAACAGCAAACGTGATCGCGAGACTCGTCCGGGGCGCTCGCGAGACCCACTCAAAAAGCCTCTCGTTTCCTCGCTGAAGGTGCTGCAGCAGCCGGTGGCCGCTACCCATGCCAGAAGCCGGCTTCGCATTCAGAAAGCCCAGGCCGAGCGGAGTCAACGTCAGCGAAACGACCAGCGACGAAAGCAGCGCGACGATCATCGCAAGCGAGAACGGAATGAAGAAAAGCCCGACCAGTCCGCCTACGAACAGTAGCGGCACGTAGATCGCGACATTCGTGAGCGTGCCGGTGATGTCGGGAATGGCGATCGCCTTCAGACCATTCCACACCCCTGCCCAATGCGCGTCCCCGCTTTCCCAGCGGTGATAGATGCTTTCCAGCACGATAATGGCGTCATCAGCGAGCAGTCCGACCGCCACGCTCAGCGCTCCGAGTGTCATCAGGTTGAGGTCCTGTCCGGATGCGTGCAGGGCAGCAATGGCGAGCGCGAGCGATAGCGGAATGCTCAGTGCGAGCGTCACGATTCCGCGTCCCGCGCCTAGTATCCAGAACAGCACGACAATGGCGAGCACCGCGCCGATCAGCAGGTTGCGCCCAAGGTCGGCTCCAACGAGTCTGACGACGTGTCCTTGACTGTACGTTCTCACCCAGCGCACGCCGGAGGGCAACTGTGACTGGCTGCCATTGAGCGTCGCCTGGACCGCACGGGTAACGGCGAGCGTGGACGCGCCCGGTTGCTTGATGACGGTCAGTGCGACACTCGGGTTTCCATCAAGCGAAACGGCACTGTGTGTCGGGATCGCCGAGCGCACGATTTTCGCGAGCGCCCCGAGCGGTATGGCGCCGTTCGGCGTAGTCACCGGAATCGCTTCGAGCTGCGCGATATGCACGGGCAGGCTGCGTGCCTCGATCAGCACGTCGTTATGGCCTAGCGTAACAAATCCGGCAGGCTCGAGCAGAATCTGCGCCTTGATGGCCTGCGCGAGCGCCGTGACCGGCACGCCGTAGCGCTGCATTGCGCGGAGATCCGGTTGAATCCAGAGCGATTCATCCCCCGCGCCAAACACATGCACGAATTGCACGCCGGGAATCGCACGCAACGCCGGCGCGATGTTCGCCAGCACGGCTCGTTGGACCTGGGCCGGCGCTACATCGGCGGGAATCCGGGCGCTATAGTCGGCAACCTCGTTGATCGCATTGCCCATGATCTGTGCGACCGGATCCATCTGCGCCGGCAGTTCTGCACGTGCCCGGTCGATCGCTCCGTTGACCGCCTGCAGGTCAATCTGGGCGTTGCTGCCTTCGCGGAAGCGCACGTCGATTTCGACAGTGCCGTTGCCCATCACCGAGCGCACGCTGCCGAGATTCGTCAGGGTAAGAATCTGGCTTTCGAGCGGGTTGACCACGAGTTGCTCAAGCTCGGTCGCGGTCGTACCCGGCAGATGGGCTGTTACGCTGATCTGCGGAAAATCGAATTGCGGTAGCACTTCAACCGGTGTGTGAACGAGCGCATACGCCGCGCAGAGCAACACGGCGCCAAGCAGCAGTATCCAAAGCACCGGGCGTTGCAATACGCGCGGTATGGCGACATCGCGATCCATAAGTCGGTCCGTCAGTCGGGCGGTTGATAGGTCTGCGCGATGCCGCGGTGGTATTCGAGAAAGGCGTCCCGGGCAACGATTTTTTCGCCGGGCCGCAAGCCGGAGACGATGCCGGTCCACCAGCCTCGCGCCGGGCCAGGGACCACGCGTCGAGGCTCGTCGCCTTTCGGCGTGTGAACAAGCACCCACCACTCGCCTCGATCAAGAATCAGCGCGGCTGTCGGCACCATCACGAGCGGCGCCGATGGGCCGTCGAGCGTGACAGTACCCCATTGCCCACTGATCCAGTGCGCTTCCGGGATTGCACCCAGGCCGACTTGCAAGCCGCCGTCAGCGCCAACGGCGGGCGCGATCGTGGCTATCTTGACGGGGACGGGAGCACCGCCACCGACCGGCGCAAAACGGCCCACCATGCCGACATAAAGCATTGACGCGTTGGCACCGTAGTACTTCGCGCGCACCCACAGAGGGCCTCGCGGTTCAATGGTGAGCAGCGTTTGCCCAGCATGAGTCTGTTCGCCATCGGCTGCCTGCACCGCGATGACGGAGCCTGCAACGGGTGCCGTGATCGCCAGAAGCTCACTCGTCTCCGCCAACTGCGCCTTCGCGGATTGTTCGGCCGCACGCGAGGCGGCGAGCTCGCTGATTGCGGTGTCGACTGCCTGCCGGGTCCCCAGGTGGATGGCGAGTTGTTCGCGGGCGATTTCGAGTGCGTGCGTCGCGGCGTCGAGCCTCGCCTTTGCGCCTTGTAACGCCCCCTCGCGCTGGGTCATCAACGAATACATTTGCGGGCCGCTCACGCGTGCGAGCACTTCGCCGGCGGCGACGATGCTACCGGGCAGGACATGCAGGTCACCCAGCGTCCCTGCGTCAACGGTGCGCACGTTTATGATTGCCGTGGGCTCGACCTGTCCGTATGCAGTCAGCCGCACCGAAAATGTCTGCTCACGCGCGACGACGGTCGGCGCTGCTCCTGCGTCGATGCCTGAACGATCGGCACGTGCGGATTCGCCGAATGTACCGGTCAGCCACAGTAGTGCCACCAGTCCAGCCACGAGGCTGCGACGATTGCGATGAATCAAGACGTCCATGCGAGCAGGTGGCGCAAGATGGGTTCGCCGTACAGGGCGCCGAGCAAACCGGCGACCATCAGCAGGCCCGCAAACCGCGCCTCGATCCGCGGAGATGTCAAGGCAGATGACATCTGCGATTCGGGTAGCGGCGCAAGGAGTCGTTCTATCCGTCGCTGCAGGGCGTCGCGATCGCCGACAAGAAGCGCGTGTGCCTGTATTGTCGACCGCCCCGGCCGACTCGGCTCCTTGCGCGCACCCTGCGTATGACGCAGCGTCGTCAACAAGGCGGCCGCCAGATCTTCGCCCGAAGTCCCCAGGCTGCGCGCCTCATCGTCGCGAGCACATTCGAGGGCCTCCAGCCAGCCATCAAAACGCGCACGTGCACCCGGCCATGGCCATTGCAAGTCGGTTGCGAGCTGTGCGAGCCAGATGCGCAGCGGGTCGCGATGACAAGCGTGTGCCTGCTCGTGTTGCCATGCCGCTTGCAGTGCCGCATCGTCCAGCGTCCTCGCGAGGAACGGAGAAAAAAGCACCCGTGGCCGCAGCAGACCGACAGTGCATACATCAGCATCTCGCGGGTCGCGCCCAAGTGCCCAGACCGCTCGGGCCACCGCCCGCGCAGCAATCAAGGCGAAAGGCAGACAGGCACCGATCAGCACCCATTGGCTGAGGCGATCATCTACTGGATCGGGTTCGCGCAATGCCCAGCCGCAGAGCCACGCTGCCACGAGCATCGCGGGCATGACCGGTAGCCAGAGCCGCAGCCACGCATGGCGCTCGACACCGTGAGCGCCGCCGACCGTCGGGCGCAGCGGAAGCATGGCCAGGGGCTGAAGCGCAACGCCACCGAGCAGAACCACCAGCACGGTGAGTAACGATTCACGTTCCATCGTTGTGACTCCTTTTGGCGTGGATCGCTCGTTCGAGCTCGTCCAGCAAGACCGGGTCTATCTCGTCGACCGCATCCACGAGCGTGGCGACGGCCGCATGGGGCGCGGATCCGAGCAGTCGGGACACGAGGTGTCGTGCCCGGGCGCGGTCAACCTGCACCCGACCGACGGCCGGCGTGTAGACGAATCCGCCCGCGACGCGCTCGCGCGTGATCAGTCCTTTTTCACGCAAGCGATCAACGACCTTCGCGGTCGTCGTATAGACGCGGCCGGCAGGCGCGCCGAGCCGCTCGTGCACGGCACGCACGGACGCCGTGCCCAACTCCCACAGCACGTTCAGGACGGCGTACTCGAGGTCATCGGCAGGTAGACGGAATGGACTCATTCGGGTAGATTACGACAGCTGTCGTAGCTGCGTCAAGCAATGAGACCCTTGGCACCGTGACGCGCACTGAAGCTACCTCGCCAGGTTCTTCGCCCGCATCGTGCTCGCAGCACGCCAGGCGTTGATGAAGTCCGTTCAATCCGTCTTGCCAGCCCATGAGGAAGATCGTGTGCTCGACCTGAGAAACGCATTCGACGAAAAGAAGCTTTTTATTGCCTTCGAGGTGAGCTTGTGGTTCAAGGGCGTTTTTGCCCTTGCTGAGGCGGTATCAGGCGTTGCCGCTTATTTGGCTTCGCCTCGAATCCTGCTGTCCCTCGTGCTTTGGGTTACCAGGGGAGAGTTTGCCGAGGACCCTCATGATCTGGTGGCACACTGCCTCCTTCATTCCGTGCAGCATCTTTCGGTAACCGCCCAGAAATTCGCGGCAGTCTATCTGCTCGCACACGGACTGCTCAAGCTATGGCTGATCGTCGGCTTGCTGCGGCGGCGTCTCTGGTACTACCCGGTGTCAATGGTCGTGTTCGCCTTCTTTATTGCTTACCAGATTTACCGATACACGCTGACCCATTCCGTATGGTTACTGCTGCTCACAGCGATGGATGCGGTCGTCATTGCGCTGACGTGGCACGAGTATCGATACCTGCTGTTCCGTCGCGATCTAAACGGTATTCTGTAGTGCGAGATATTTGGCGTTGAGACAGTGGCGGATGTCTCGCGCTCAGCGAGAATGAATGAACCGCAGTCGAACGCGAGACGTAGATCGACACCCGGCGCAATGTTGTCGCGCGCTGCAAGAGCAACGGCCCCGGGATGCTCGCCCGGGGCCGTCGCTCAGAACGGATCGTCGATGTGATGCCGCACCGGGGCGGACCATGGTTGCCTGCTGCGCTGGATCTGCTCTGCGTATGCGCTGCTGAACCACAGCAGCCAGTCGCACAACAGTTGCTGGATCTGGGCCGCCGCCTCGTCGGTGAGCGCGGGTAGCGGCGGCGGTCGTGGCCCGATACGCGTGGACGGTGTGCGTGACTGACCTGGCTGCTGAGGGCGGCGGCTCATCGCATTTCCCCAATCGCCTGCTGCAACAGCTCGTCGGGCAGATGGTTCAGCCCTTTGGGCACAGCCAGCTGCATGGCGGTGCGCAGGATACGCCCGGCATTGCGCGGCAATCCGCGCGAAGCCTGGCGCAGCAGTTCGAGCCCGGTTTCGGAGATCAGCGTGTGGTTGCAGCCGGCGGCCTTGAGCGCGTGGGCGATGAGCTGTGCGAAGCGGGCGTGCTCGGTGACGGGCTGCAGTTGCACGCGGGTCTGGATGCGGCTGTAGAGCGCGGCGTAAGCGTTGCGCTCGAGCATCGGGGCCAGCTCCGGATGGCCGGCAAGCCACACGGTGATGAGACTGCGGGCGTCGAAGGCGAAGTTCAGGAACGAGGGGAAGTCGCGGAAGAACTCCGGCGGCAGGTTCTGCGCCTCATCGATGATCCACACCGGCAGGACCTGCTTGCCGTTGGCCAGCTCGGTGATGCGCTGCTTGATGTCGCGCCACAGGTCCGCGCGCCGGTAGCTGGGTTCGAGCCCGAGTTCGCGGGCCAGCGAGCGGTACAGGTCGATGCGCCCGAACTCGGTCTCGGACAGATAGATGGTCTGGTAGCGGTGCGGATTGAGGTTGCGCGTGAGGTGGCGCAGCATGGCGGTCTTGCCCACGCCGGGCTCCCCGGTGAGCAGGCCGATGCCGGGGCTGTCGAGCAGCCACTGGAAGCGTTCGGACAGGCGCGCGAGCGCGCCATCGTCCCACAGATCGGTGCCGTCGGTGTCCAGCGGCGCGCAACGCAGGCCGAAGTGTTGGCGGTACATGTGTCAGTCCTCGCGACGGTAATGATGTTGATGGACGAGTTCGATGAGGTTGGCTGTGGCAGCGGGCGCTGCAGTCGCGGCAACGGCGGGCGTCCTGCTGCGCCGGCGCCGGCTGTTGGCCAGCGCATCAAGCGCGGTGGCCGCGCCCAGTGGAGCGCCCTGCCTGCTCTGGACACGCACGACCGTACCGGCGTGCGGATCGACGACGAGCACGACGTAGTGGCCGCTGAGTTCATAGGGCACCTCGAAGACGGCGCCTTCGTACGAGACGGTGCCGTCGCGGCGCACGCGTCGCTCGACGCGGTGCAGGAACAGCTCATCGAGCCTGGGGGCAAGCGAGCCGAGCGCGCGGATGCGCGGCAGGTCCTGCCGGTAGCGCGAGAGCGGCGTCACGTTCTCGCCCAGCGCGCTGTGTGGCTCGCAGTGGTAGACCTGTTCGAGCCACGCCCACAGCCGCGCGTTCAGGTCAGTCAGCTCGCGGATGTGTGTGGTGTCCAGTTCGGAGAGGAACTGCTCGCGTACGGTACGGTGCCAGCGTTCGAGCTTGCCCTTGCTTGTGGGCTGGTAAGGCTGGCAATGCACGAGACGCACGCCCAGGTCTGCGCAGATGGTCTGCAGGCTCGCGGCGCGATAGGCCGCGCCGTTATCGACGACGAGCATCTTTGGAATTCCGCGACGCAAGAGCGCCTGCTTGAGCACGCCCTCGATCTCGAGGGCCGTCTCGGACAGACAGAAGGCGCTGTGTGCAACGAGGCGCGAGGCATCGTCCATGAGCGAGACGAGATAGGTCTTGCGGCGCGCCCCGCCAAACGAGAACGTCGGGCCGTGCATGACGTCACCGTACCAGATGGAGCCAGCGTACTCGGCCACGAAGCTGCGCTTCTCCTGGGCAACGACTGTAGGGCTGGCGATACGCGAGAGGTCGTGAGACTTGAGCAGGCGGTGCACGGCGCAGCGTGAGAGTGTGCCGCGCGCCACGATGCCGGTGGCCTCCAGCAACAGCCGGATCTGGCGCACCGAGCGGCTGGGGTTCTCGCGTTTGGCGGCGAGCACCGCAGCCTGCACGACCTCGGGCAGCTTCGAGCGACCCGTGTCGGTGCGCGGCCGGATGGCGAGCCCTGCGATGCCTTCGCGTCGCCAGGCGTAGTACCACGTCTGCAACGTGCGCTCGCTGATGTGACGCCGGCGCGAGCCCGGGATCGCGTACTCCTTGAGGGCGAGCTGACGCAACAGCTGTAGCAGCTCGCCGCGTTCGAGTCGCTCGCGGCTCACGATGGGGCCGAGCACGGACAGCCGGAACAGCGCCACGGGGTCGATGTCGTTCATGAAGTCTCCGTTGAAGTGGAAGAGACCTCATGAAACGCCTGATGCCGTGCAGGCGGCAGTGGGCAGACCCTGTGGGTTGCCCGTTACCGCGTCCGGCAGTGCGTCTCGTGTGGAATTGCGTTCAGCCGATCACGGGACATCGAGGCCATCCAGATCAAGCCAGGCCATCGCACGCGACAGCGACATGAGCGCGAAGCAGGGGCGCCAGAAGGTCGCCGTGTCGGCTGCGCGGCCCAGTTCGGGCAAGCGGCTTCGCAGGGCGAAGGCAAAGTCCTCACTGCAGCGCATGAGCCATCGCCACCAGCGGCGCACGGTGTGGCGATCGATGCCGACCAGGGCTGCGATGCGGCGCAGCGACAGGCCAGAGAGGATCAGGCAGAGCACGAGTTGCTGCAACGCCCAGCCGTACCAGCGCAGCGGGCAGATGCACAGCGGCAGGCGCGAACAGGTACGTCGGCAGGCGGCACAGCAATAGCGTGGCACGGGCACCGGATTGAGCGCGCCGGTGACGCTTCGGTCGGCCTTGCGTTCATAGAAGCCGTGCGCCCACAGGCACGTGCGGCCGCAGTGCGGGCAGCGGCCGGGATGATAGGACTGGGGCGTGGTGACGATGGAGCGAAGATGCTGTTCGAGCGTGAGAAAGGAATGTACGATCCGAAGCATAGGCCGGGCTGTTCTGCGTTCGTGGGCTGGTGTGAGAGCCGTCTCACGATAACAGAGGAGTACCGGCCTATCTCATGTCCACCGCATCGCACGATGCTCACGCTGAAATTCAGGAAATCGCCCTGGACGAACGCGAGACAAATACCCCCCGCCCAAACTCAAATAGCCCGAGCCGTAACACCTGCGAGCAGAAGCGCGTTCGGGTGTCCAGTCCGTCCGGCACCAGCCCCTCAAGTCATGAATCTGCAATGGAAACCATCGAAGCATTCAATCAAGCCATTTTTCTGCAACTCAACGCTACGCCTGCCACGCCACACTGGCTCGTCGCCGCAAGCCTGTTCATCGCCAGATATGTGATCTGGGCTGTCCCGATCATGCTCGGCTGCATGTGGCTATCCGGTGGCGACAATCAGCGAAAAACCGCTGTTCATGCGACCTTCGTCGCATTTGTGGCGTTAGGGATCAACCAGTTGATCGGCATCGTGTGGTATCACCCCAGGCCATTTGCAATAAGCCTGGGGTACACATTCCTGGCGCACGCCCCAGATTCGTCATTTCCAAGCGATCACGCTACGTTGCTTTCCGCTATTGCTTTTACGCTCCTCTACGACGGCAAGCGCCTGTTTGGCGCGCTTATCGTCGCTGCGAACATTACTGTCGCCTGGGCTCGCGTGTTCGTCGGCGTGCACTTCCCATTTGACATGGCCGGAGCAGCGTTGATCGCGTGGTCGACCTGTTTGCTCAGCGCTCCGCTGTGGCGAGTTGCGGGTGAGCCGTTTTCACGAGCGCTGATCGCAGCGTATCGCAAGGTCGTCGCTTGGCCGATTAACCGTGGGTGGCTACGACCATGACGAGATCACGCATTAAAGGCGAACAATTTTTTTATTTAAGATCAATTGGTTAAGCCTATTTTGGCGAAATTTTTGCTTATCCCGGCCGCCCCTCGTAAACGTTGTTGACAGGACAAGCTACGTCTTTGGTGGGCTTGCCACCGTGGAAGGTCACGAGCAGCATCGGAAATCCCCTGGGCGTGGTGGGCGAATGATCCATCCGGAGTAGGCCACAAATCCGAAATACGCCGCGGTCATCGCCCCATCCACGGCCAGGGAGTTCCCGCCCTACCCGCCGCGGGTGGTAAGTTGGGGCAGGAAACCGCCTACCCTGTGCAGGCCGAATGACGAGATCGCCCATGTCCGCTTCCAGTTCCTACCAGCCGAAGTCCGCCTGGACCATTGCCGTCCTGCTCACGGGCTTCTCCATGATCAACTTTCTGGACAAGATCGTCCTCGGCATGGTCGCCGTGCCGCTCATGGCCGACATGCACCTCTCGCCGGCCGAATTCGGATTCGTCGCCGGCAGTTTCTTCTGGCTCTTCTCGACCTCCACGGTCATCGTCGGCTTCCTCTCGAACCGCGTCGCGACACGCTGGATCCTGCTCGCCATGGGCGCGACCTGGTCGATCCTCCAGGTGCCGCAGGCGTTCGCCGGCAGCGCGCCTGCGCTACTCGTCTGCCGCGTGCTGCTCGGCGCCGCCGAAGGCCCCTCGTTTCCCACTTCGGTGCACGCCCTGTTCAAGTGGTTTCCCGACCAGAAGCGCAGCGTTCCGGTTGCCGTCATCAATCAGGGGGCCGTGCTCGGCATGATCCTGGCCGGCCTCGGCATTCCGCTCATCACGCTGCACTGGGGCTGGCGGACCAACTTCTTCGTGCTGGCGGGCATCGGGGGCGTCTGGTGCGTGCTGTGGCTGTGCTTCGGCCGCGAAGGCGTGCTCGTGGACCGGTTGCAGCGGCAGCAGGATCTGCCCGGGCCGGGCGCCGACCTCTCGGCACCCGAGCGCCTGCCGTACCGCCGGATCCTCACCGACGCCTCCGTGCTGTCCGTGTTCCTGCTCGGTTTCGTCGCCTACTGGCTACTCGGGCAATCCATCACCTGGCTGCCCACCTACCTCGAAAAGGGGCTGGGCTTCGGCAGCATCGCGTCGGGCCGGGGTTTCGCGCTCATCATCGCCTTTGCCGCGCCCGTCAATATCGGTTTGAGCGCCCTGTCGCAGCGCATGATGAAACACGGCGCGACCACGCGCGAAGCCCGTGCGCGGCTTTCCTGCGTCACCATGATCGCCGGCGCCCTGCTGTTCATCACGCTCGCCACGCTCGACCTCACGCCGGTCGAGAAGGTGCTCTGCTACGCCCTGGCCGGCGCGCTGCCCACGTTGTGCCTCTCGGTCGCCCCCGCCATGCTCGCGGAGATGGTTCCGGCCGCGCAGCGCGGCTCGATTGTTGCGATCCACACCGCCGTCGCGAGCCTCGGCGCCGCCGTGGGGCCGGTCGTGATCGGGCAGATCATCCAGGCGCACCCAAACGCGGGCAGCCACGCCTATGAACTCGGCATTCTCGTCACCGCCATCCTGTTGATCGCGGCCGCGATCGTGGCGCTGCGCTTTCTGCACCCCGAACGTTCGCAGCTCATGCTGAGCCGCGACGCCGCAGCGCTCACCGCCTGAGAAGAAACAGAACGATCCCTGTTGGAGGAAACACATGGAAGTCACCCTTAACCCGCCGGGCGAAACACATGCCGCCCCGGCGCCGTCCGAAAGCTGGCCCTTCACCGTCACCCGCCACACGCCGACCATCGGCGCCGAAATCAGCGACATCGACCTGCGCGAGCCGCTCGACGACACAACCTATCTCGCCCTGCGCCGCGCGCTGGTCAAGCACAAGGTGCTGTTCTTCCGCGATCAGGACATCACGCCGGCCCAGCACGTGGCCGTGGCGCGCCGCTTCGGCGAGCTGGAAGTGCATCCCACCTTCCCGCACCACCCCGACCATCCCGAGCTCGTGATCATCGGCCGCGGCGATTCGAAACGCGGGCGCGAAAATCTCTACCATTCCGACGTGTCGTGGCGCGAAATTCCGTCGATGGGTTCGATGCTGCGCTGCGTGCGGTGTCCGGAGGTGGGCGGAGACACCCTCTGGATCAACATGGTGGCGGCCTACGAAAACCTGCCGCAGGACGTCAAGACGCGCATCGCCGACCTCAAGGCCATGCACGAATTCCTGCCGCTGTTCGGGATCGTGGTGCCGGAGGATCAGCACGACGAAATGCGCAAGCGCTTCCCGCCCGTGGCTCACCCGATCGTGCGGACCCATCCGGAGAGCGGCGAAAAGATCCTGTACGTCAACGAGGCCTTCACGACGTACATCGCCAACTATGGCCACAAAACCGTGGACCGCTATCGCTTCGGCTTCGACTTCAAGCTGGCCGAAATGGAGCTGCTGCAGTATCTGTTCCGGCAGGCCCAGGCGCCCGAGTACCAGGTGCGCCTCAAATGGCGCCCGAATACGATCGCGTTCTGGGACAACCGCTCGTGCCAGCACTACGCCGTCCAGGATTACTTCCCGGCGGTGCGCCACATGATGCGCGCGACCGTGATCGGCGACCGCCCGGTCTGAGACGCCGCCCCTTTTCCGTGGTCCTTTTCGGAACTCCATCATGACTACGTTGAATCGTTTCTATATCGACGGCAAATGGGTCGAGCCGTCGCCCGGCGCCACCGCGTTCGACGTCGTCGATCCGGCCACCGAGGAACTGACCGGCAAGCTCGCCATGGGCACCGGCGCCGATGCCGATCGAGCCGTCGCCGCGGCGCGCGCCGCGTTCCCGCGTTGGTCAGAATCCGGTCTCGACACGCGCCTCGCGCTGCTCGGGCGCATCGCGGCGATCTACGAGCGCCGCATGCCCGAGATCGCGGAAGCGGTGCGCAAGGAGATCGGCGCCCCCCTCGCCCTGTGCAGCGCGCTGCAGGCGCCGATCGGCCTCGCGCAGGTGCGCGCGGCCATCGCGACGGCACAGCACTTCGAGTTCGAAACCACGCACGGCAAGAGCTATGTGCGGCGCGAGCCGATTGGCGTGGCGGCGCTCATCACGCCGTGGAACTGGCCGCTGAACCAGATCGCGGCCAAGGTCGCGCCGGCGCTGGCAGCCGGATGCACGGTCGTGCTCAAGCCTTCGGAAATCGCGCCGCTCGACGCGATGATCTTCGCCGAAATCATGCACGAGGCCGGCACGCCCGCCGGCGTGTTCAACATGGTGTTCGGCGAAGGCCGCACCGTGGGAACGCGGCTCGCCTCGCATCCGGACGTGGACATGGTCTCCATCACGGGATCGACGCGCGCGGGCGTGGAGGTGGCGATCAGCGCCGCGCCGACCGTGAAGCGCGTGGCGCAGGAACTGGGCGGCAAGTCGGCCCTGCTCGTGCTCGACGACGCGGATCTGAAGGCGGCGGTGGCCGGCGGCGTGGCGCAGTGCATGGCGAACTCCGGCCAGACCTGCGTGGCGCCCACGCGCATGCTCGTGCCGCGCGCGCGCTACGAAGAGGCCGTCGCGATCGCCGCGGCAACCGCGAACGCGCTGACCGTGGGCGACCCCGCCGACCCCGTCACGCGCATGGGGCCGATCTCGAACCGTCTGCAGTACGAAAAAGTGCAGAAGATGATCGCGACCGGCATCGAGGAAGGCGCCCGCGTGGCGGCCGGCGGACCGGGGCGTCCCGCCGGGCTCGAGCGCGGCTTCTACGCGCGGCCCACCATTTTCGCCGACGTGCACAACGGCATGGCGATCGCCCGCGAGGAGATCTTCGGCCCCGTGCTGACGATGATTCCCTACGAGGACGAGGAAGACGCCATCCGGATCGCCAACGACAGCGTCTACGGGCTCGCCGGCTACATCGCGTCGGGCAATCCGGAGCGTGCCCGCAAGGTCGCGGCGCGGCTGCGCGTGGGGTCGGTGCGCATCAACGGCGCGATGCTCGACGTCATGGTGCCGTTCGGCGGCTACAAGACATCGGGCAATGGCCGCGAGTACGGCGCGGAAGGTCTCGCCGAGTTCCTCGAATGCAAGTCGGTTTCGCTGTAAACAGCCGCTGTGACCGGCATATGACCGGCGTAACCGGCAAGCGCGCGCCGCTCAGGGTTCGAGCGGCGCGCGCTCGCGTTTGAGCTGCTGCGTGATGGAAATGCGGTTGGCCGGATAGATCGTGTCGGTCACCATTGCAGGAGTGGGAGATGAAGCAAGCTTCCGGCGCGGAGCAACAAGCGCGGTGATGGGCGGTTTCAGGGTCTCTATGGGACTATGGGAGACCCTGAATGAGGTTCTTAAACCGTGCCGACCAGTTCCGGCACGAGCGTGAACAGATCGCCCACGACGCCATAGTCGGCCACGCTGAAGATCGGGGCTTCCTCGTCCTTGTTGATCGCCACGATCACCTTCGAGTCCTTCATGCCCGCCAGATGCTGGATCGCGCCCGAGATGCCCACTGCGATGTACAACTGCGGTGCGACGATCTTGCCGGTTTGACCCACCTGGAAGTCGTTGGGGACGTAGCCGGCGTCCACCGCGGCACGCGAGGCGCCCAGCGCGGCGTTCAGCTTGTCGGCCAGCGGCTCCAGCACCTTCGTATAGTTCTCCCCGCTGCCCATGCCACGCCCACCCGAGACGATGATCTTCGAGCTCGTCAGTTCAGGACGATCGAGCTTCGTCACTTCGCGGCTCACGAACTGCGACAGGCCGCTGTCTGCCGCCGCTTCGAGCTTCTCGATGCTCGCGCTGCCACCTTCGGATGCGACGGCGTCAAAACCCGTCGTGCGGACCGTGATCACCTTGATCGGGTCGCCCGACTGCACCGTTGCGATCGCATTGCCTGCGTAGATCGGACGTTCGAACGTGTCGGGCGAATCTACTGCCGTGATGTCCGAGATCTGCGCCACGTCCAGCTTCGCGGCAATACGCGGCGCCACGTTCTTGCCCGCGGCCGTAGCCGGCGCAAGGATGTGCGAGTAATTCTTTGCGATGCCCAGAACCGTCGCCTCAACGTTTTCCGCCAAGCCTTGTTCAAGCTGCGGCGCATCGGCCAGCAGCACCTTCGCCACGCCGGCGATCTTCGCCGCGGCGTCCGCCGCGCCCTGCGCGTTGTGGCCCGCCACCAGCACGTGCACATCGCCGCCAATCTTCTGCGCGGCAGCCACAGTGTTCAGCGTCGCGGCCTTGATGGACGCGTTGTCGTGTTCGGCAATAACCAGAATCGTCATGTCTTTACGCTCCTCAACCCTTAGATGACCTTGGCTTCGGTCTTCAGCTTCTCGACCAGCGTCTTCACGTCCGGCACCTTCACGCCGGCCGAACGCTTCGGCGGCTCGGCCACCTTCAGCGTCTTCAGGCGTGGCGTGACGTCCACGCCCAGGTCTTCGGGCTTGATCGTCTCCAGCGGCTTCTTCTTCGCCTTCATGATGTTCGGCAGCGTCACGTAGCGCGGCTCGTTCAGGCGCAGGTCCGTCGTGACCACGGCGGGAAGCTTCAGCGACAGCGTTTCCGCGCCGCCGTCCACTTCACGCGCCACTGTCGCCTTGCCGTCCGCCACCGTAACCTTCGAGGCGAAGGTGGCCTGCGGCAGGTTCGCCAGCGCGGCGAGCATCTGGCCGGTCTGGTTCGAATCGTCGTCGATAGCCTGCTTGCCGAGAATTACGAGCGAAGGCTGCTCCTTGTCCACGAGCGCCTTCAGGATCTTCGCCACGCCCAGCGGCTCGACGCCATCGCTTGCCTCGACAAGAATCGCGCGGTCCGCGCCGATCGCCAGCGCCGTGCGCAGCGTTTCCTGCGCCTGCGCCACGCCCACCGACACCGCCACCACCTCGGTCGCCACGCCCGCTTCCTTCAGACGTACCGCTTCTTCCACCGCGATCTCGTCGAACGGGTTCATCGACATTTTCGCGTTCGCCAGGTCAACGCCCGTTCCGTCCGATTTGACGCCGACTTTCACGTTCGCGTCCACGACGCGTTTTACTGCAACCAGTACCTTCAAGGTCGTCTCCTTTGCTCTTCCATCTTTGGCTCACATGTTCGGATAATTCGGCCCACCGCCGCCTTCGGGCGTGACCCACACGATGTTCTGCGTCGGGTCCTTGATGTCGCAGGTCTTGCAGTGCACGCAGTTCTGCGCGTTGATCTGCAGACGGTCTTCGTTTGCGTCGTCCTTCACGAACTCGTACACCGCGGCCGGGCAGAAGCGCCCCTCCGGACCCGCATAGGTGCGCAGGTTCACACTCACCGGCACCGATGCGTCTTTCAGCGTCAGGTGCGCAGGCTGGTTCTCCTCGTGATTCGTATTGGAAATGAACACCGACGAGAGCCGGTCGAACGTCAGCCTGCCATCGGGCTTCGGATACTCGATCGGCTGGCACTGCGACGCGGGCTTGAGCATCTCGTTGTCGCAATGCCGGTGATGCAGCGTCCACGGCACGTTCCCGCCCAGCAGCCTCTGCTCGATGCCCACCATCAGCGTGCCCAGGTACAGCCCCTTGCTCATCCACTGCTTGAAGTTGCGCGCCTTGTACAGTTCCGTGTACAGCCACGACTGCCTGAATGCTTCCGGGTACGCGATGAGTTCATCGCTCTGGCGGCCCGCCTGCACCGCTTCGAACGCCGCTTCCGCCGCCAGCATCCCGGTCTTGATCGCCGCATGGCTGCCCTTGATGCGCGCGGCGTTCAGGAACCCCGCGTCGTCGCCCACCAGCGCGCCGCCCGGGAACACCAGCTTCGGCAGCGACATCAGGCCACCGGCCGTCATCGCCCGCGCGCCATACGAGACCCGCTTGCCGCCTTCCAGGTACTGGCGGATGGCCGGGTGCGTCTTGTAGCGCTGGAATTCCTCGAACGGCGAGAGATACGGGTTCGTGTAGGCCAGACCCACGACGAAACCCACCATCACCTGGTTGTTGTCGATGTGATAGAGGAACGAGCCGCCATAGGTGTCGTTCTGCAGCGGCCAGCCGGCCGTATGGATCACGAGCCCCGGCTGGTGCTTCGCCGGATCGATCTCCCACAGCTCCTTGATGCCGATGCCGTAGACCTGCGGGTCCGCGTCGCGGTCGAGCTTGAGCTTCTCGTTCAGTTGACGCCCCAGGTGCCCGCGGCAGCCTTCGGCGAACAGCGTGTACTTCGCGTGCAGCTCCATGCCGAGCTGGAAGTTTTCGGTGGGCTCGCCATCCTTGCCGATACCCATGTTGCCGGTGGCGACACCCTTTACCGAGCCATCGTCGTTGAAGAGCACTTCGGCCGCCGGGAAGCCCGGGAAGATCTCCACGCCCAGCGCCTCGGCCTGCTGGCCCAGCCAGCGCGTGACGTTCGCGAGGCTGATGACGTAGTTGCCGTGGTTCCTGAAGTTCTCGGGCAGCGCCCAGTTCGGTACCGCCTTCGCGCCGGTTTCGGACAGGAAAAGAAATTTATCTTCGGTGACGGGCACGTTCAGCGGCGCGCCCTGTTCCTTCCAGTCGGGAATCAGTTCGTTGAGGGCGCGCGGGTCCATGACTGCGCCCGAGAGGATATGCGCCCCGATCTCCGAGCCCTTTTCCAGTACGCACACGCCGGTCTCGACGCCTTTCTCTGCCGCGAGCTGCTTCAGGCGGATCGCCGCCGACAGGCCCGCCGGGCCGCCGCCTACGATCACCACGTCGTATTCCATCGATTCGCGCTGCCCGGCAACGCCGACGTCATGATTCATCGGGTTCGACACGGTTCTTCGTCTCCATCAATCGTTTTCTTCAAGCGGGCGCCGCCAGGGCGCCGAGCGTGCTTCAGTCCAGACGGGAGTGCCGTCCTCGATACGGTAAGTCGGGCCAAGGGACATGACACCACCCATGTCGGGTGGACGTGCGGCATCCGCACAAAAAACGAAGGGACCGGAAATCCGGTCCCTTCGGTCGTGCAACCGCGCACGGAGCGTCAGAAGGTGGACAGCGTCAAGGTATTCTTCACCGAGGTCACGCCCGGTACAGTTTGCGCGACCTGCGTCGCCTGATCGATCATGGCCTGTTCGGGCACCCAGCCCTGGAGAAGCACGGCGCCGCTGTTGACCCGCACCGTGATGCCGGCGGCGCGCAGACCCTTGGCCTTGCCCAACGCGGTGAGGATGCGGCGGCGCAGCGCGCGGTCGGCCGCCTTCGACGCGGCCGGGGTGGCGGCGCTTCCCGTCTGGGGCGCTGCTGTCGCGGCCGGCGCCGAAGAGGCGTCGCCCTGGGCATGGGCGCTCAATGCTGCGGCGGTCAGAAGGCCGGCGACCACCATCAAGCCGGTTTTAGCGATTTTCATACGTGTTTTTCCTTGTTCGATGCGCGTGGGGAACGGGCGCGGCACGAATGCGTCCTGCCGCGCGAAGCGTTATGGGATCAGAAGCGGTGCGTCATACCGAGAACAGCAAGGATCTGCTTCGTATCGGTCGAGGCCACCGCAATACCCGGCCAGCTCATTTCCGCCACGCCGTTGTTCTTCATGTAGCCAGCACGTGCATAGAGTACCGTGCGCGGGGACAGATTGTGGTCGATGCCGAGTTCCACGCCTTCCGTGTTGTCGTCCGCGCCGCGCACATCGCGAGCGATGCCCGCGATCTCGATGGCGTCTACCGATGTTGCCTGGATTGTCGCGCCGGCTTCAATCAGACTGTTGGAATTGGCCGCATCGAAAATGGCCGCCAGCGAGTGGGCCGGCGCGTCGTGCGGCTTGCTGTAGGAATAGTTGAACTGCAGATTGACGATGCCGATACGGTAGCCGAGCGCGGCCGTGTAGTGCTCGGTGTCCACGAGATTCATGGTGAACGTCGAACCCAGAAGCTTGACGTAGGCCGCCGGGGTCGCGATGCCCGCTTCGGTGCCCGCATGCTGGTACTGGTAGGCAAGGGCTGCGTACAGTCCATAACCCGAATACGACATGGCAAGATCGAGCGTGTTGCCGGCGTTCTGGGTCACCCCCGACGCGGCGAGCGTCTGGGAAGCGGCCAGGCCATACATGCCATAGAACTGGAACCCGCCCAGGTTCGGCGATCTGTAGAGGATCGAATTGCTCGTACGGCCCGTCACGCTTTGCGTGGCGAGCGACTTGGTGTCGACGGCAAGCACGCCGGCCGTCAGCGGCGACAGGATTTCGTTACCGCGGAACGGATCGGTCGGGTAGACAACCCAGAAGGTCGGCTGGTACTGCCGGCCAAACGTGAGCGAACCGTACTTGTCGTTGCTCAGGCCAACCCACGACTGACGATAGAACATGTCGTTGTTCACGGCGAAGAAGCTGCCGTTGTTGACGTTGAAGCCGTTTTCCACGTCGAAGATCGCCTTGAGCCCGTTGCCGAGATCCTCCGTACCCTTCAAGCCGAACTGCGAACCCGTGTTGCCGCCGCTGCGCTCCGAGAACGAGTGATTGCCGCCGTTGTCGAGATACTGCCCGAACACGTCGACCACGCCATACAGCGTCACGCTGGACTGCGCCGCAGCGCTTCCCGCGATCAGCGCCGCGGCCGCCCCGCAAACGCCCTGACTGATCAATCGCATGCACGTCTCCTCTTTATGTTTGCCGCGCCGGCAAGGCACGGGTGAATGTGGAACTCGTTGGCATTGCTACACGTATGCGGCGCAGTGTTGCAGGGTTGGCCGACCTGTCACCTACCCGAACGGAGTGGGGACGGGAATACCCGACACCATCGGCGCGTTCGGAACGGCGCGTACCCGCGATGGCCCGAACGGTGCTGCGACTACCCGCCGCGGGTGGGGACGGGCCGCCGCGGCGGCGCCATCATGGCGGCATCGCACCCGGCATGGCGTCAGCTCTGCCGCGGCACATTCAGGAGCGAGAGACGATGTCCGGGAATTCCACTGCAACCCTGGCCCGACAGCGGGTCCATACGCGGCAGATCGTCTGCACCGGCTATGCGCGCGACGACGGCCTCTATGACATCGAGGCCCGCATGACCGACACGAAGGCCCATCATTCGAACCTGCTGTTCAAGGAAGTCCCGGCGGGCGGCGCGATCCACGACATGTGGCTCACGATCACGATCGACGCCGATCTCGTGATCCGCGACGCGCACTCGCGCACGGAAACGGCGCCCACGCCGTACTGCGCCGAGATCAACGATGCCTACAGAAAACTCATCGGCGTGAAGATCGCGAGCGGTTTCATGACGGAAATCAAAGCGCGGGTCGGTGGCACGAAAGGCTGCACGCATTTGACCGAACTGCTCGGCCCGATGGCCACCACGGCGTTCCAGACGATCATGGGACTGAGGAATGGCGCGCCGGTCGGCAACGGCGTGCCGGCCCTGCCCATGCTGAACGGTTGCCACGCCTGGCGCGCGGACGGAGAAGTCGTACAACTGGTGCGCCGGCGCGCTGCCTAGCCCATTGGCTCAACCCACCTATCCAGGGCCGATCCGGCCGCCCCCCACTCCCGTCATGCGGCACGGCAGCACAGCCGGCAGGCTCCACTGGCCACCGGCCGGCGCGCGCTACAATAGCCCGATATCTGTATCGTCATCGGGCGCGCGCGGCATCGGCAGCGCCTCGACTGAAAGGCGCACGCGAGCATGCCGCATAGTCCAGTCCCGCCCAATGCGGACCATCCACACAAGAACCCCGGTGTTGTCCCCGGCAGCGCGTCGCGCATCATGACGCCCCGGAACAAGACGCGCATCGTCGCGCGCGAACGCCTGATCAACCAGTTGCTGGAAGCCCGGCGCAAGCGCTGCATCCTGGTCCAGGGCCCCGCCGGCTGCGGAAAAACGACCCTGCTCGTGGCCTGGCGCGAGGCGCTGCTGCCACTCGGTTTCGATCTGGCGTGGCTCACGCTGTCACCGGAAGACGACGACCTGGCCAGTTTCCTCGACTACCTCGTGGCCAGCCTTGCCCAGATCGATCCCGGCATGTGCCGCGAGGCCGCCATTCTCGGCGGGCGCGGCGTGGACGACGAAGCGGTCGAGCGCACCGTGATCGCGCTCGTGCGCGGCATTGCGAGCCGCGCGAGCGACCTCGTCCTCGTCATCGACGACCTGCAGCACGTCGCCAATCCGCGCAGCCACCGAACGCTGCAGTGGCTGCTCGACTATGCGCCGCCCAACCTGCACGTCGTGCTGGTCTCGCGCGGCACCTTTCCCGTTTCGGTAGGACGCCTGCGCGATCAGGACCTGGTGCTCGAACTCAACATGCGCGACCTGCGCTTCACTGCCGCCGAGTCCGCGCAATACCTGCGCGCGCAATTGGGCGAAGTGAACGAGCGCGACGCGCGCGAAATGTACGCGCTGACCGACGGCTGGGTTGCGGGCCTGCAGCTCTTCGCCATGCATCTGAAACGGCGGCGCGGGGCATCCGGCGCAGCGGACGTGGCCGAATCGCTCACCGAGTCGGTCGCCAACATGCAGTTGCACGACGCGCGCGCATTCGGCGACTACTTCGAGCGCGAGGTTCTCTCGCGGCTCTCGCCCAACGAGGTCGAACTGCTTGTGCGCACGTCGGTCTGCGCGCGGCTCTGCTCGTCGCTGTGCGTGGCACTCGTCGGCGACGCCCTGCCCCCGGCCGACGTGATCACCCTGCTCGCCCGGCTCGAAACCGACAACCTGTTCATCGCGCAGGTCGAACACGTCGGCAACGAAACCTGGTATCGGCTCAACCCGCTCTTTCGCGAAAGCCTGCGCCACCGCTTCCGCGAACGCAGCCAGGCGTTGCAGCGCGAGGTGCATCATGCGGCGTGGTGCTGGTTCCGCGACCACGACCTGCCGGACGAAGCCGTGCGCCACGCGCTGCAGGCTGGCGAAGCGAGCGCCGCGGCGGACCTCGTCCTGAAGGTGGCCCGCGGCCTGCAGGTGGCGGGCGATCTGCGCAAGCTCGTGTCGCTCATGCATCTGCTGCCGCGCGCCGAAGTGGAAGCGCGCGTCGGGCTGCGTATGTGGCACCTGCAGCTGGAGCTGTACGCGCGCGACTTCGAGGCCTGTGCGACCAGCATCGCACGGCTCGACGCCGATATCCCGCCGGAGGACCTCCGTTCGCGCTATCGCCTCAACCTGCTGCGCGCGGCGGTCGACGTGCAGCGCGACGACCCGGACGGCGTGGCGGCACAATTGCCGCAGATTCTCCACGCGCCCGACGACGCCGACAGCTTCTCCATTGGCGCCCGCAACAATCTGCTGTCGTGGTCCTGGATGCACAGCGGCGAATACGAGGCGGCGCGCGCGGTCCAGCTCGATGCCACCCGTCCGCTGATCGAGGGCTCGCCGCTGATGGGCACCTCGGCCGGCGTGCTCAACGGCCGCTGCATGATCGGCTTCAGCCATGCGCTCGAAGGCCAGTTCGCACAGGTGGAACGCATCAGCCGAGAAGTGCTCGCCGAAGCCGACCTGCGCGGCAGCAGCGCGGCGGAGCCGGCCAGCCTGGCGGCCGCGCAACTGGGCGAGGCGCTCTACGAGTTCAACGACATCGCGGGCGCGCGGCGGCTGCTCGAAGACCGCGTCGACGTGCTCGAACGCGTCTCCATTCCCGACTCCATCGTGCGCGTATTCAGCGTGCTTTCGGCGTCGCACTGGGTCGAGGGGCACCGCCTCGACGCCTTCGCCTATCTCGAGCGGCTCGAAGACTACGCGAACCGGCACGGCGTACAGCGGCTCGCCGCCCACAGCCTGGCTGCCCAGGTCGAACGCCACCTGCAATGCGACCAGTTCGACGACGCCGAAGCCGATCTTGCGCGCCTCGACGCGATCGCGGCACGCCTGCGCCCCACCCGGCCCATCGCCTTTCGCGACGTAGAAGCGCTGGTCGGGCGCGCACACGTGAGCTGGTCCATCGCACACGAAGATTTCGAAGCGGCGGCCCTGCACCTTTCCACGCTCGTCGCGCTGTGCGGCGAGCACGGCTGGCAGCACTACGCGGCCCGCTTCCGGATGCTGTCCGCGCTCGTCGATCTCAAGCGCTCGCGCGCGGACGCCGCGCACCAGAGCGCGCTCGCGAGCCTGCGTCTTGGCCACCGGCTCGGGCTCGTGCGCAGCCTGCTCGACGTGGGCTCCGAGGTGGTGCCGTTCGCCGCGCGGGCGGTGAGCGCCGAGCCGGACGACCCCGTGCTGGCGTTCTACGTGGACCGGCTGCGCGCCGCCCAGGAGGCCGCGGCGGCACTGGCGAGCCCCGCCGGTTCCACGGCCCGCCCGCCTGTTGCGACGCCGGGCGGCGCCGAAGCGCTCAGCGAGCGCGAGGCGAAAGTCGTCGGCCTGCTGGCGCAGGCGCTGCCGAACAAGAAGATCGCCCGCACGCTCGGCATCTCGCCGGAAACGGTCAAGTGGCATCTCAAGAACATCTACGGCAAGCTCGGCGTATCGAGCCGCGACGAGGCCGTTGCGCGCGTGCGCGATCTCGGCTTCGACCGCTTCGACCAGTAAGCGTCTTCCCCCCGCCGCGCGGGCCTGCCGAAGGCCACCGGAACGACCCGCCCCGCATTGCCCCGCTACCCGGTTCGGGTGGTACGGCCCGCCGTCCGAGCCGCTATTCTTGGTTTCAAGGGGTTTTCGCCGGATAGACGAGGCGCAGACCCTCCTGGATCAGAAAACGCATGAGGAGACACGGCGTAATGACTACGCTCACGCCCAGTTCCACGCCGGCGGCTGCATTCCGTCCGGTGCGCATTCCCGCAAGACGCACGCTCGTCGAACGCCGTAGCGACGGCAGCCTGATTCTGCGCTCGGCCAACCCGCCGCCCGTCATCGAGCAAACCAGCTTTGCCGACTTCGTGGAGGGCTGGGCCGAGACGCGCGGCGATACCCCCGCCTTCTGCGAACGCGGCAGCGACGGCGCCTGGCGCAAACTGAGCTGGCGCGAGTTGTGGAGGCAGGTGCGCGCCGTCGGCGCGGCACTGCTCGAAATGAGCCTCGGTCAGACCCGGCCGCTCATGCTGCTCTCGGGCAATTCAATCGAGCAGGCCGTCGTGCTGCTCGCGGCCGAATATGTCGGCATCCCCACGGCTCCGGTATCGCCGGCCTATGCGATGCTCAGCAAGGACTTCGCCCGCCTCAAGGGCATCAGCGAGATGGTGCCGCCGGCAGCCGTATTCGTGCAGAACGGCGCGGCGTTCGAGCGGGCGCTCGCCGTCCTCGCGCACACCGGCGCGGCGATCATCGCCGTGGACGCTGTCCAGCCGGGACAAACCGGCTGGGCAGCGCTCGCGGCGACGGACTTCACGGCCGCGCGCGAGGCCCAGGTGAGCGCCGCCCACGCGGCAATCCCGGCCGACGCCACGGCGCGCGTGCTCTTCACGTCCGGCTCGACCGGCGTCCCGAAGGGCGTCAACCTCACCTACGGCAACTTCAAGGCCGTGGCCGCCTACTACGCCGACAACCTCGCTTTCCTGCGCGAGACCGAGCCCGTGTTCCTCGACTGGCTGCCGTGGCACCACGGCCTGGGCGGCGTCCTCAACCTCGGCCGCTCGGTCCAGTTCGGCGCAACCCATTACATCGACGACGGCCGCCCGCTGCCGGCCCTCATCGCGCGCACCGTGCGCAACCTGCGCGAAGTGGCGCCGACCATTTTCACGAGCGTGCCGTCCGCGTGGACCGTGCTCGCCAACGAGCTGGAACGCGACCCGGCGCTCGCCGCCAACCTGTTTTCGAAGGTGCACTTCTTCGGCTATGGCGGCGCGAGCCTGCCCACCGAGGTCTGGGAGCGGATCCAGCGCGTGGCGGAGCAGACCGTCGGCGAGCGCATCGCCTTCCTCACCGGCCTCGCCTGCACGGAAACGAGCGGCATGGGCACGTACTGCGGCGGGGTTTCCGATACGGTCGGCAACATCGGCACGCCCGTGCCCGGATCGGAGGTCAAGCTGCTGCCGCTCGAAGGCTCGGACGGCCGCTACGAAATCCGCATGCGCGGCGCCAACGTGTTCGGCGGCTACCTCAAGAACCCCGAGCTGACCGCCGCCGCGTTCGACGAAGAAGGCTTCTTCCGGCTTGGCGACGCCGTGCGGCTCGCCGATTCCGAAGACCCGTCGAAAGGCATGCTGTTCGCCGGGCGCGTGGTCGAGGACTTCAAGCTCACCAACGGCACCTGGGTCCGCACGGGCGCGGTGCGCCTCGAACTGCTCGACCACTGCGCCCCACTCCTCACCGACGCCGTGATCTGCGGCCACGACCACGACTACGTCGCCGCGCTCGCGTGGCCCAACGTGGCCGCGTGCCAGCGCCTCGCACCGGGCCTGGAAGGCCTCGACGCGGCGGCGCTCGTCGAACACCCGCTCGTGGTCGCGACGCTGGCCGAACGGCTCGCCAGCCAGGGCGTCACGGGCGCGAGCCTCGTTGTCAAGCGCCTCATGCTGATGGCCGAGCCGCCCTCGATGGACGCCAACGAAATCGCCGACAAGGGCTACGTCAATCAGGCGGTCACGCGCGCGCGCCGCGCCCATCTGGTGGCGGCGCTCTATCAGCCCGAACCCGCCGCGCACGTGGCACGTGCGCGCTAACCCGCTGCTCCGAACCCCAACGTTCAAGACCAGGAAACTGACATGCAAATCAACCGTAACGTCTTCCGCGACGATCATGAGATGCTGCGCACGACCGCGCGGCGCTTCCTCGAAAAAGAGTGCGTACCGAAGCAGGCCGAATGGGACAAGGCCGGCAAGGTGGACCGCGAAACCTGGCTCAAGGCGGGCCGCGAGGGCCTCTTGTGCCTCACGCTGCCCACCGAATACGGCGGCGGCGGCGGCGACTTCGGCCATGCAGCCGTGTTCAACGAGGAAATCAATCGCGCCGGGGTCAGCGGCCTCGGCTTTTCGGTGCACTCGGACATCGTCGCGCCGTACATCGCCCGTCTTGGCAATGAAGAACAGAAGCAGCGCTGGCTGCCGAAGATCTGCTCGGGCGAAGCCATTCTCGCCATCGGCATGACCGAGCCGGGCACCGGCAGCGACCTGAAGGCCATTCGCACGACCGCCATTCGCGACGGCGACGAGTACGTCATCAACGGCAGCAAGACCTTCATCAGCAACGGCCTGAACACGGACCTCATCATCATGGTCTGCAAGACCGATCCGGCGGCCGGCTCGAAGGGCGTGAGCCTCATCGTCGTGGAAGCGGACCGCGAGGGCTTTCGCCGCGGCCGCAAGCTGGAGAAGGTCGGCCAGCATGCCCAGGACACCGCCGAACTCTTCTTCGACAACGTGCGCGTGCCGGTCTCGAACCGTCTGGGCGAGGAAGGCAAGGGCTTCGCCTATCTGATGGCCGAACTGCCGCAGGAGCGCCTCTCGATCGCCGTGGGCGCGGCCGCGAAACTCGAAGTCTGCCTCGAACACACGCTGAACTACGTGAAGGACCGCAAGGCGTTCAACCAGACCGTCTGGGACTTCCAGAACACCAAGTTCAAGCTCGCCGACATCAAGGCCCAGGCGCTCGCCGTGCGGCTCATGGTCGATCACTACCTGTCCGAGCACGTACGCCGCCGCCTGACGCTCGAAGAAGCCGCCGTCGTGAAGCTCTTCGCGACCGAAGCGCTCGGCAAGGCGCTCGACGACATGGTTCAACTGCACGGCGGCTACGGCTACATGCTCGAATATCCGGTGGCCCGCGCGTTCGCCGACGCCCGCGTGATGCGCATCTACGGCGGCACGAGCGAAGTGATGCGCGACCTCATCTCGCGCAAGCTCTAAAAAAATCTTTTTCGATAAGGAGTCCTGATATGAAACGCAATGCATTCGTAGCCGGTGTTGGCATGATCCCGTTCAAGAAGCCGGGAACCAGCGAAACGTATGACGTAATGGGTTCCACGGCGGTCCGCCAGGCGCTGGCCGACGCGGGCCTCGAGTATGGCGACGTGCAGCAGGCCTTCGCCGGCTATGTCTACGGCGATTCCACCTGTGGCCAGAAGGCGCTGTACCGGGTGGGCATGACCGGCATTCCGGTCATCAACGTGAACAACAACTGCGCCACCGGCTCCTCCGCCCTCTTTCTCGCGCGCCAGGCCGTGCAGAGCGGCGCCGCGGACTGCGTCCTCGCGCTCGGCTTCGAGTTCATGGGACCGGGTGCGCTGAAGTCGGTGTGGACCGACCGTGCCAGCGCGCTCGAACGCGCGCTCGACATAACCGACGAACTCGTCGGCCGCCCGGAGGGCTTGAGCAACGCGATCCGCCAGTTCGCGGGCGCCGGCATGGCGCACATGAAGAAGTACGGCACGAAGCTCGAAACGTTTGCCAGCATCCGCGCAAAGGCGAGCCGCCATGCGGCGCGCAACCCGCTCGCCGTGTTCCGCAACGTCGTCACGACCGAAGACGTGATGGCCGCGCCCATGCTGTGGGACGGCGTCCTCACGCGCCTGATGGCCTGCCCGCCCACCTGCGGCGCGGCCGCGGCGCTGATCGTCTCGGAGGACTTCGCGAAGAAGCGCGGCCTGCGCACCGACGTGGTCATCGCCGGCCAGGCGCTCACCACCGACACGCCGAGCACCTACGACGCGCGCGACATGATCCGCGTGGTCGGCTTCGACATGGCGAAGTCGGCGGCCGCGATCGCCTATGAGCAGGCCGGCGTCGGACCGAAGGACATCGACGTCATCGAACTGCACGACTGCTTCGCGCAGAACGAGCTGCTGACCTACGAAGCGCTCGGCCTGTGCGGCGAAGGCGAAGCCGAAAAGCTCGTCAACGACGGCGACAACACCTACGGCGGCCAGTGGGTCGTGAATCCGTCGGGCGGCCTGCTCTCGAAGGGCCATCCGCTCGGCGCAACCGGCCTCGCCCAGTGCTACGAGCTGACCCAGCAACTGCGCGGCGCGGCGGAAGAGCGCCAGGTGGCAGGCGCGAAAGTGGCGCTCGCGCACAACGTGGGTCTGGGCGGCGCGTGCGTCGTGACGGTCTACAAGTCGGCCTGAGTCCCGGCGCACCTCAAGAAGTCACCGTCAAGGAGTCACCGGCATGATCGACAAGCAATTCATCGGCAAGACACTGCCCGCGTTTCGCGCGGTGGCCGAAGCGGGCCGCTTGCGCTTCTTCGCCAAGGCGATCGGCGAGACGAATCCCGTCTACTTCGACGAATCCGCCGCGCGCGACGCGGGCCACCCCGGCCTGCCGCTGCCGCCAACGTTCCTGTTCTCGCTCGAATTCGAGCAGCCGGACGCGTCGTGGCGCGACGAGATCGGCATCGAGCTGCCGCGCATCCTGCACGGCGAGCAGCAGTTCACGTATCACCGCCTCGCGTACGCGGGCGACGTGCTGCTGTTCGAGTCGCGCATCGCGGACATCTACGACAAGAAAGGCGGCGCCCTGGAGTTCGTCGTGCGCGAAACGCGCGTGACGAACCAGCGCGGCGAGCACGTGGCCGATCTGCGCAGCGTGATCGTGCAACGCAATGGCTAACGGAGGCACACGCATGGCTAACCTCAACTACGACGCGATCCAGGCAGGCGACACGCTCCCGCCGCTCGAACTGCCGCCGGTCGACCGCAAGATGCTGGCGCTGTTCGCAGGCGCCTCGGGCGATCACAACGCGGTGCACATCGACATCGACTACGCGCGGCGCGCGGGCATGCCCGACGTGTTCGCGCACGGCATGCTCTCGATGGCCTGGCTCGGGCGTCTCTTGACCCAGTGGGTCGATCAGCGCCAGCTACGCCAGTTCGGCGTGCGCTTCGTGGGCATCACGCATCTCGGGCACCACATCGCCTGCACGGGACGCGTGGTCGAGAAGTTCGAAGCCAACGGCGAAAAACGCCTGCGCCTCGAAATCCAGACCGCCAACCAATATGGCGAACCGCGCGTCGTCGGCGACGCCGTGGTCGCATTTTCTTGAAATTTGCATTAACCGGAAACAGGAGACTGCAGCATGGGTAAGCTCGATGGCAAGGTGGCGCTCGTCACCGGTTCGGGTCGCGGCATCGGCCGTGCAATCGTGGAAAAGCTCGCCAGCGAAGGCGCGCGCATTGTCGTGAACGACCTCGACGCCGAGCCGGCGCACGAAGCCGTCGAAGCGTTGAAGAAGATGGGCACCGAAGCCGTCGCCTGCGTGGGCAACGTCACGGCGCCCGACTTCGCCGACCGCTTCATCAACACCGCGATGAGCACGTTCAAGGGCATCGACATCATCGTCAACAACGCGGGCTATACGTGGGACGACGTGATCCAGAAGATGACCGACGAGCAGTGGTACGCGATCCTCGACTGCCACATGACGGCGCCGTTCCGCATCCTGCGCGCCGCCTATCCGCACATCAAGGCGCTGCATGCCGCCGACGTGGCCGAGAACCGCGCCGTGTATCGCAAGATCGTCAACATCTCGTCCACCTCGGCGCTCAACGGCAACGCGGGCCAGATGAACTACTCGTCCGCCAAGGCCGGCGTGATCGGCATGACGCGTGCGCTCGCACGCGAATGGGGCCGCTTCAACGTCAACGTCAACGCCGTGGCGTTCGGCCTGATCCATACGCGCATGACGGCTGCCGACGCGAAGGCGGGCGCGACGGTACGCATCGACGGCCGCGACATTCGTGTGGGCCTGAATCCGGAAATGCTGAAGACGCACGCGCAGCGCAATCCGCTGGGCCGCGGCGGCACGCCTGAGGAAGCGGCAGGCGGCGTGTACCTGTTCTGCTCGCCCGAGTCGAACTACATCACAGGACAGACGATTGCGGTGGCCGGTAATCTGCAATAAGCACGAAATGCTCTGAGGTGTTTTTGCAAGCCCGCAGCGATGCGGGCTTTTTTTATTGCTCGCAATAAAAATAAAGAGGCACCGCCAAATCCGGCGGCGCCTCCGCGCACGGCATAGTCAGTTCAGCTTAGTCCCGGTAAGCCAGTCCCCGGTCGCGCAAACGCGCGATTGCCTCCTCGCCGAAGCCCCAGTCGCGCAATGCGGCAAGACCGTGTTCGCCACGCTCGGGCGCCGGCCCGGCAATGGACGAAGGCGTAGACGAAAATCGCGGCGCCGGCGCCGGCTGTACCACACCGGCCACCTCCACGAAGCTCTTCCGTGCACGATGCTGCGCATGCGCGGGCGCCTCCGAAAACGTCAGCACCGGGGCGACGCAGGCGTCGCTGCCTTCGAAGATCTCGCACCATTCGTCGCGCGTGCGCGTGAGGAACGCGGCGGCAAAGCGTTCGCGCAGAATGGGCCAGCCGTCGCGATCATGTTGCCTCGGCAGTTCCGCGCCGGTGAGACCCAGCTTCGCGATCAACTCCGCGTAGAAGCGCGATTCGACCGCGCCGACCGACATATAGTGGCCATCCTTCGTGCGATAGCTGTCGTACCAGGGCGTGCCGCCATCGAGCAGGTTGCTTTCGCGCTGCTCGCGCCAGTTGCCCGATGCGAGCAGCCCCCAGACCACCGCGCCAAGCTGCGCGGCGCCTTCGATCATCGCCGCGTCCACCACCTGGCCCTTGCCGCCGCGCTGCACATTGAGCAGGGCGGCAACGACCCCGAGAGCAAGCAGCATCCCGCCGCCGCCGTAGTCGCCGACGAGATTGAGCGGCGGCACGGGCGCTTCGCCCGCGCGCCCGATGCCCGACAGCACGCCGGACAAGGCGATGTAGTTCAGGTCGTGACCCGCGCGCGCGGCGAGCGGCCCCGTCTGCCCCCACCCGGTCATGCGTCCGTAGACGAGCCTGGGGTTGCGTGCGAGCGCCACGTCCGGACCGAGCCCCAGCCGCTCCATCGTCCCGGGGCGAAAGCCCTCGATCACGACGTCGGCCTCGCTCATCAGCTCCAGCGCCGCTTCGATCGCGGCGGGCTGCTTGAGGTCGAGCGTAACCGAGCGGCGTCCGCGCCCCGTCACGTTGACGCGTTTGCCCGTGGTCTTCGGCCCGAGATCGTCCGGCGCCTGCGGACGGTCGATGCGCAGCACGTCCGCGCCCATGTCGGACAGCAACATCGCGCCGAATGGCCCGGGCCCGATCGCCTCGAACTCCAGCACGCGAATACCGCTCAGTACACTCATTCCGCTCTCCTCCTGTCTGCTCTGGCTGATTTTGGCCTACGCCGGCGCGTTCTGCCCTGAGGGAGAACGCGCCTGTTCCAGTTGACCAGTAAACCAGAGCCGGGGGGGCGTGTGACCACCCTTTTTGGGTGGAGCGGAGATCGGGCCTGAACGAAAGCGCCCAATACGCCCTGGTGCATCCATTACTGTCCGGCAGAAGCGGTCTCGCTCTGGATGATGTCCGCCAGAATGGGACGCGCGATCCGCACGTAGTCCTCCGCATTGAGGATAACTGATCGATCCAGCCGGCCGGCATTGAACGCGATTTCCGAATTCTCGTGAATCAGCGCGGGATCCACGACGAGCTCGATGTGGTCGCCAAAGACGAACGGCGGCACGGCCCCCATCACGCAATCGGTCAGCGCCCTCGCAAGCTCGGGGGAAGCCAGCGTCGCCTTCTTGCGTCCCATGATCGCGCTGAGCTTTCTGAAGTCGAGCTTCCGGTTGCCGGGAATCACCGCCAGCACCGGCGTCGCCTCCGGATCCTTGAAGACGCAAAGCATGGCTTTCGCCCCTTGTTCGGGCGCGGTGCCGCGTAGCAAGGCAATGGCATCGGACCGCCCTTCCTCCGGGTGCTCCAGAACGCGGAAACGAACACCCGAGTTCACCAGAAGATCGTTGAGTCGTTCAAAAACCGGTCGATTGCTCATCGCATTGCTCTCAGGATTCTTGCCTGGTTACGAATTCATTATGTTGTCGATGATATCGGATAGGCGCCCCAAAAACAGAAAACCCGCAACAGATCGAACTGTTGCGGGCTTCAAACCATCGCGCCCGATCAGAACTGCATGACGATCCCCGTCGTCGCGCCGAACTGGCCGTGCCCGTAATCCGGGTTGCCGTTGTCGACGCTGCCGTTGACCGGGTCATCGTTGATATTCGCGCCGTAAGTCCCCCCGCCCAGTCCGAGATTGGACGTCGCGCTATTGTGCAGCCAGGCCAGCTCCGCATACAGGAACGTACGCTTCGACAGGTTGTAAGTTCCGGCCAACGTGTAGAGCGTCGCGTTGCCGTTACCCCGGTTGGCGTTGCTGTGATAGATCGCTCCGGTCAGCGACGTGAGCGCCGACGCTTGCCAGGTTGCGCCAAGCCATTCCTGATCGACTGCGGTAGGCAGCGATACGCCGGCCGGCTGCGTGGCGGGGGTAGCCGCGCCGAAATAACCCTCATTCGACGCGTCCGGTGCGCTCAAATGCTGATAGCCCGCAATGAATTTCACGGGACCGAGGGTATAGCTGCCGCCCGCGAGGATCGACCGCGAAGCGACATAGACGTTGCTGAACTGGCCGTACTGGTCGCGAATTTCGTCATAGATCGCCATCAGTTGAAGATCGCCGCCGTCGTATAGCGCCTCCAGACCGTCCGAGCGGCCCTGCGCGCCGCCCAGTTGACCCGGCCCGCTGCCAGGATTGCCGGCATTCCACGTCGTGCTGTTGGTAAGGTCGTACTGCCCCTTCAACGTGACGCCGGCGAGCGCCGGTGACGTGTATTCCAGACCGTTGCCCGCGGTCGACCAGTCGCGTCCGCGCACCAGCGTGATGAGCGACCATATCTGGAACACCTGGGGATCGACGTCAAAGCTGTCTTCGTTGATTTCGTAGATGCCCAGATTGCCGAGCTTGAACGTGCCCCAGCGATCGTTGGTCACGCCCACCGTCGCCTGACGGCCGAACAGCGTCCCCATCGACGTTCCGTTCAAGGTATCGAGGCCGGCCTCCAGCGTGAAAATGGCCTTGGTGCCGTTGCCAAGATCCTCGCTCCCCTTCAGGCCGAACTCGGAGGGCGCCCAGTTTCCGGTTTCGAGACCCACCTGGCTGCCTCGCGCAAGACCGGTTTGATACTGGATGCCGTTGTCCATACGGCCGTAGAGCGTAACGCTGCTTTGAGCATGCGCCATCCCCGTCACGGCCAGGAAGATGCTTGCTGCAATTCCGGTTTTCAATTTCTAGTCCTTATTAATTTCATGACGCCGGCTGCGTGTCGAGCAGATCTGCGCCATCGTCGTCGCGTAGTAGCGGCCGCCTTATTTCGCGCCGTAGATATCGAAATCGAAGTACTTCTTGTTGATGCGCGCGTAGGTGCCATTCGCGAGGATTTCCGCAAGCGCCTGGTTGAATGCCTCGCGCAGTGCCACGTCCTCCTTGCGCAGACCGAGACCGTCGCCCTGGCCGAAATATTTCGGATCGTCGATGGTCGGCCCCGCGAACTGGTAATCCTTGCCCTCGGGCTTGTTCAGGAATCCGTCGCTGGCTTCGATCGAGGCCTGGAACGCGGCATCGAGCCGGCCCGAGGTCAGATCCGCGTAGACCTGATCCTGGTTCTGGTAGGCCACGATCTCCACCCCTGCGGGCTGCCACATCGCACGCGCATAGTCCTCCTGGCTCGATCCCTGTTCGACGCCGATCCGCTTACCCTTGAGCGACGCCGCATCCGGAAGCAGCGGAGAGCCCCGGCGCACCACGAGGCGTGCCGGCGCATTGGAGATCTTGTTGGTGAACGCGATTTGCTGCTCGCGTTTCGGCGTAATCGTCATGGATGACGAAATAACGTCGAACTTGCGCGCCAGCAGCCCCGGAATCATGCCGTCGAAGCTCATCTCCACCCACACGCATTTCGCGTGCATCTGGGCACACAACGCATTCGCAATGTCGACACCGAAGCCCGTGAGCTTGCCGTCGGGCGTCTTGAACTCGAGCGGCGGATAGGTCGGGTCGACGGCAAGCCGTATCTCCTTGCCGCTCCAGTCTTCCGCATGTGCCGTACCGATCATTGCCGCACAAGCCAGCGTCAGCGCCATTCTCCAGTTTTTCATCTTCGTCTCTCCTTCCATGGGTTGAATAATGTAATCAGGCCGGGTACCGCATCATTGCAGGATCCGTTCGGCGAGGCAGACCCAGTAGCTCGCACCGATCGCGAGACAGTCGTCGTTGAAATCGTATTCGGGATTGTGAAGCGCGCAGCCCCCCGCCCCACCGCTCCCATCGCCGTTGCCGATCGAGAGGTAGCTTCCGGGGCATCGTTCGAGCATGTACGCGAAGTCTTCGCTCGCCATGAGCGGATGCAGGTCGTCGATCAACGCGTCCGGGCCGCCCCACTCCAGCGCCACCTCGCGCGCGAGTCCGGTTTCCCTCGCATGGTTGACGAGCACCGGGTAGTCGTGCCGGTAATCGATCTCCACGCGCGCGCCGTAGCTCGACGCCTGTCCGAGCACAATCTCGCGAATTCGCCGCTCGAGCAGCACGCGCACCTCCGGCGAGAGCGCGCGCACGCTCAGCGAGAGGTCGGCGTGCGGGGGAATCACGTTCGACGCCGTTCCCGCGTGCATCTCGCCTACCGTGACAATGGCCGGATGCTGGGGGTCGACGTTGCGGGCCACGACACTCTGGAGCGCCATGACGATCGACGCGCACGCGACAACCGGGTCGATCGTCTGCTGCGGCGAAGCCCCATGCCCGCCACGCCCGAACACGCGGATCCTGGCCTCGTCGGCCGACGCCATGAACGCTCCGGCATGGAACCCGAGACGACCGGCGGGCAAGCCCGGCACGTTGTGCATGGCATAGACGGCATCGCAGGGAAAGCGCTCGAACAGCCCCTCTTCGATCATCCTGCGCGCACCGCCCAGTCCTTCCTCCGCGGGCTGAAAGATCAGGTTCAGCGTCCCGCGCCATCCGGTGCGTTCCGCCAGACAGCGGGCGGCCGCGAGCAGCATCGCCGTGTGACCGTCATGCCCGCAGGCGTGCATCACGCCTTCCGTGCGGCTCGCCCAGGGCAGCGCCGTGGCTTCCCGTATGGGCAACGCGTCCATGTCCGCGCGCAGGCCGAGACAGGGTCCGCGCCCTCGCGCAAGGGTGCCGACCACGCCCGTGCCGCCCACGCCGCGCGTCACACGATAGCCGTACCGGGCCAGCAGCGTCGCGACGAGCGCACTCGTGTCATGCTCCTCGAAGCCCAGTTCCGGATGGGCATGAAGCCTGCGGCGAATTTCGATCACTTCGCTTTCTATCGCTGCGATTTCCGGTAACACCCTTTGTCTCTTCACTACGCCTCCCTGGCACGAATTCATGAGCTCGCTTTGCCGGCATCGCGTGACCGATAGACCGGCGACTCATCGTGAGGCGGATCGTATGCAACCAGAATGCGCGGGAACAGCCGCCGTTTTGTTATGATGACAACCGCTTGTTGTCACTCCGCCCATCGCACCGCCAACGATCTGTTCATCCATGAAACTGCATCAACTGGAGGCGCTGGTCGCGAGTGCGGATGCCGGCAGCATTCGCGGCGCGGCGCGCGCGCTCGGGCTATCGCAGGCTGCCGTCACGCGCGCGCTGCGCGAACTGGAGGCGAACGAGCGGCTGCCGCTCCTCGTGCGCGCGCCGGAAGGCATCAGCTTCACCGAACACGGCAAGGTCCTGCTCACCCATGCCCGACTCGTCCTCAATCAGCTCGAACGCGCGCACACCGACCTCGAACGGTCGCGCGGCCGGGTGGAGGGCCGGCTCATGGTCGGTGTGACGCCCTGGGTCACGCTGACCTTCCTGGCCGAGGCCGTCCGGCTGTTTCGCAAGCGGATGCCGGAGATCCGTCTCGAACTGTTCGAGGGGCTGATGGCCGTTGCGCAGCCGCTCTTGCGCGAAGGGACCATGGACTTCGCCATCGGCCAGTTGCAGCCCGCCGCCGGCGCGCAGGAATTCGCCAGCGAACCCGTGCTCACGTACGAATCCTCGGTCATGGTTCGCGCGGGACATCGGTCCGCACGGGCAACCTCGATTCATGATTTGCTCGACAACGACTGGGTACTCAACTTTCCGCCGGACGGACAGGCAGCGCTCGTCGACTATCTCTTCACGCGGCACGGCGCACAGATCGACGAACGCCGCATCGTTCGCGCGCAGTCGCTCGCCATGCTGCAGACCATGGTCGAGCAGGCGGACATGTGCACCTGGAGCCCCGCCATCCTGAGCCAGGTGCCCCCCTTCGGGGGCCGCCTCAAACCGCTCGCGTTGCGCGAGCATTTCGAGCCCCGACAACTGGGCATCGTCACGCGCCGCAACAGCACGCTCAGTAACGCGGCGGTCGCGTTTGTCGAATGCCTGCTCGACGTGATCCGGCGGCACGCGAGGTCCGCGAAAAAAGACGATCTGGCGCTGTTCAAGACGCTAACGCTATTAATCTGAGAAGCGCGCGCCCGGTCGCTTCGGTACTATTTTCCGCTCCCGAACCGAACCTGCGAGTAGCCGTCCGGATGCACCTCTAATCGCCCGATTGGCTTGCGCGCCGATCATTAGACTGGGTACTCGATGCAGGTCCGGAAGGTTTCTGCGAGATTCTGCCCCTCCCTTTAACGCAGGCTGTCATTCCGATCACCGGCGAATCCTTTCGTCGTCGAAGGAGCACCCTGCGTCGATCCCCAACCACAATCGGGAACGGCTTCCGGTTCACCCTTCATTCGATTTATTCAGGATTACTAAATCGTGAGTTTCAAGACCCTCATGATGGGCCTTGTGGCCAGTATCGTCCTCGCTCTGCCAGGCGCGGCCGCCGTGGCAGGCTGCATCAGCGACCCGCCCGACCAGTCCAACGCATCGTTTCCCGCCTCGCTCACCGGTAAGCTCGTCTATCACAGCTACGTCAACTACGGCGACGGCACGAGCTAGATCTTTCTCTATGATTTTTCGGCGCACACGCTGACCCAGTTGAGCAAGCCCTCCTGGGGCATCACCGACCCCATGAACGCCGTGTTCAGCCCCGACGGCAAGTGGCTCGTCTTCATGGGCGTCAGCAACGGCGCCTGGAACGTGTTCATGTATCCGCTCGGCAGCAACAAGGCGCCGTTCAACATGACGAACAGCACGGGCGCCACCCGCAACGAAGATCCGAAATTCAGCGCGGACGGCAAGACTGTCGTGTTCAAGCAGAACGGAAACGTCAAGTTGGCCACACTCTCGTACACGAGCGCGGGCCCGGTCTTCACGTCGGTCGTGAGCCTCTCGAACGCGCCGCCCGGCGGCGAGTATTCCATGCCCTTCCTCGCGCCAGACGCAAGCGCCGTCTATTACGCCACCGGCACGGGGGCGAACATGGGTCTCATGAAGCGCACGATCGCGACCGGCGCCACGACCGTATTCGATCATCCCCCCGGCCTGGAAACTTACTATCCGATCGTGCGCGCGGACGGCATGGTGTTCTACGCGCGCTGGAAGAACGGCAGCGAGCTCGACCAGATCTACGAAAAGACGGCCGACCCGGAATCGACTCCGAACTCGTTGCCGCTCAACGACTGCGTCAGCAACAATTCCGACCCGGCTCCGGTAAGCGGAACGAACTACCTCTTCTTTTCGTCGACGACCGCGGGCGGTTACCAGCTCTACGTGGGGGATGTCACGACAGGACGACGCTGGAGCCTTACGCCGTTCGGCGTGAATGCCGACCATACGAGGGCCAAGCTTGGGGCGAGCTATTACGGTGGATCGGGTGCGCCGACGGCGACGCTTGTTACGCAAGCGGCTCGATAGGGGCTTGCTGGGTGCAAGGCGAGAGCGCCGGTGCGAGCCGGTGCGTTTCTTGCGATTGTGCCCGTTTAAGAGGGCAGCTCGAACGTCGCGGGCTGGATCGTATTAATTCTGGGGGTTCTTGCTGTTTTGGGCTTTTCTTGTGTTCGTGGTGGTCTGCCAGGGTTGCCCCTGTGCGGGGCGGCACCTACTTTCTTTGCCGCGGCAAAGAAAGTAGGCAAAGAAAGCCGCTCACACCGCTAATGTCAGCCACCATTCACCCCGCACCACAACAGCTAGTGGCTCCGGAGCGTCTGTCACCCCGCACCCTCCACATTAGTGACAAAGGGCTCATTCTTCCTGCTGCGCGCTACGCGCGCCGCAGACAGGTCTGCAAGGGAAACCGGCCTTGCTGCGGAGCATTTCGGTGTACGTACCGCTGGTTTAAGTTATGCCCTTCGGGGCGCGCAGCGCCGCCGGAAGAATGAGCCCCTTGTCACTCCGGCAAACGGCGAGTGATGACAGACGCCCCGGAACCACTACCAGGGTGGGCGAGTGGTGGACGGCGTCACACTGGCGGTGTGAGCGGCTTTCTTTGCCTACTTTCTTTGCCGCAGCAAAGAAAGTAGGTGCCGCACCGCACAGGGGCAACCCTGGCACACCACCACGAATACAAGGAAACGCCAAAACAGCAAGAACCACAAATCAACCGCTCCCCCCCCCCACAACATCATCACCCCGCGCAAACCCCCAACAAGCACCGAAGAAATTCCGCATACATCGCTAATCGTCAAACTCCCCCACCTGCAGCGCCAGTTCAAAATCAGTAATCCAAAGCGCGAAGCGATCAGTCTCGTAGATCGCCGTTTTACCGTTGCCGATCCGCGTCACGGAAATCTGCCGGATCGCCCCGTTACTCCCCCCCGGGCGGATGGCCGCCATTGTCCGTGATCCTGAACTCGCGCAGATCGAGTCCGCGGCTCGCGAGACCGGCGAGCCAGCTCACTATATATCCCCTCTGGGGATGATCAAGATTCCCGAAGCCGCCTTCCACCCTCACCACGATTGTTCTGGCTCAGGCAACGCTGTTTTCAGTCTATGGAAATAGACTTTCGATAGAACTGCCCTAAGATGATTTCCCATGTCACTGCGATCGTCGGCGCTCGGCCCGATCGACATTCTTTTCGATGAATCACGAGGTGGTGCGATGGTGCAAATTCTCGAAGGCGCGGCGGTCATTGCCGCCATCAGCTTTTATCTGATCCCGTCCATCGAGGCGGATGCGCACGGGCATAGCGATGCCTTCGCGATCACGGTGGTCAACATCCTGCTGGGCTGGACCCTGGTGGGCTGGTTCGCGGCGCGCGCCTGGGCGCGCAGCCGGCATGACGCACGGTTGCTGGCGCGCGCGGCAAAAAGGATTCGTAGCGCGGCGGGCCACGTGACAAGCCAGAAGATCGTGCAGCACGTAAGGCTGCGTGCAGCGCTCGAAAGCCACAAGAAAGGACCGCATCGCAGCGTGACGCGGCCCTGCTCGTGAATGCGGCGAACCGGCCCCGCCGGCCGGAAATGACACGCTCGCTGTCGCGCTGGCTCGTTTCGGTTGCGGGACTCTGTGCAGTGCTAACCGGCTGTGCATCGGCCACGAACGTGACCTCGACAGACAAGCCGGGCACCTACACGGTATCGGCCTCGGCGACCGGCGGACGTCTCGCGTGGGCACGCGCCCATCAGCGTGCCCTGACCGAAGCAACGGACTATTGCCAGAACCGCGGCTTGCAGACAAGTTTCGTGACCGAGCGCACGGTTGGCCGGGAAACGCTCCAGCAGCAAAACTCCGTGATCGAGTTCGAGTGCCATCCGAAGTTGTGAGGCACGGGCCGGCTGAAACGGCTACAGCGAACGCCCGATCGCCTGCTCCAGCAAATCGAGCCCGAGGTCGATCTCCTCCTCGCTGACGGTCAACGGCGGAGCGATGCGAAAAACGCCGCCCATCCCCGGCAACTGCACGATATTCATGCTGAGCCCCAGCTTCATGCACTCGCGCGTGATCCGGGCGCCCAGCCCCTCGGCCGGCTCCTTCGTGCGGCGATCCTTGACGACCTCCATGCCCAGCAGCAATCCGCGGCCGCGGACGTCGCCTATGCAGTCGAAGCGCTCCATCAGGTCCAGCAAGCCGCGCCGGAGCCGCTCGCCCATCACGCCGGCACGCGCCACCAGCCCCTCGCGCTCGACCACGTCGAGCACGCGCAGCCCCACGGCGGCGGGTAGCGGATCGGAAACATGCGTCGTATAGAAGAGATAGCCGCGCTCGTGAGCCTGCTCTTCGATCTGCGCGGACGTGACGACGGCCGCGAGCGGCAGGCCCGCACCCAGTGTCTTCGAAAGCGTGAGGATGTCGGGCGTGACGCCGTCGCGCTGGCAGGCGAACATCGTGCCCGTACGCCCGACGCCGGTCTGCGCCTCGTCCAGGATCAGCAGCATGCCGCGCTCGTCGCATTTGTGCTTGAGGGCGGCCATATAGCCTTCCGGCAGTTCGATGATGCCGCCGGAGCTCAGGATCGGCTCCGCGATGAAGGCCGCGAGACTACCGCTGGACTGCCGGTCGATGAGATCGAAGGCGTAATCCAGCTCCGCCAGCCAGTCGTACGCGCCGTGGCGCTCGAAACGCGGGCGGTACGCGAACGGCGCGGGTATCGCGAACGAACCGACCGCGGCAGGGCCGACGCCCTTGCGTCCAGCGCTGTAGGTTGCCGAGGCCGCGGCGCCCGTCATGCCGTGCCACGACTGCGCAAAACCGACGATCTCGTAGCGGCCCGTGACGAGTTTCGCCATACGAATGGCGGCCTCGTTCGACTCGGCGCCGGTGCTGAGCAGCAACGCCCGGTCGAGTCCGTCCGGTGTGATCCCGGCCAGCCGCGTGGCAAGCTCGACCACCGGACGGGACAGCATGCCGCTGAACAAATGATCGAGCTTGCCGACGTACTCCTGAACGACCGAGACGATTTCCGGGTGGCTATGTCCCAGCACGGCGCTCATCTGGCCCGAAGTGAAATCGAGGATCGGGCGATCGTCCGCGTCGTAGACGAAACTGCCTTGCGCCCGCTCGACGATCATCGGTTCGAACGCGCCGCCATAGCGGATGAGGTGCTGCCTGGCGTTGCGCCAGAAGGTTGCATCGTCGTTGCGGGACACCGTGCTTCTCCTCGTGCGTAGCGGCAATAAGCAATGACTTGCAGTCTAGTCGGCGCTCTGCTTTTATAGAATCGAATAGTTCTTATGGAAGCCAGAAACAAGGCTAATACCTGGGGCGGATACCTTGAGTCGCACACTCGAAATCGATTTGCTGCGTTCGTTTGCCGTCATCGCCGAAGTCCGCGCGCTTAGCCGCGCCGCGAGCCGCGTCGGCCGGACCCAGTCCGCGCTGAGCCAGCAGATGAAACGCCTGGAAGAAATCGTCGATCAGCCGCTGTTTCAGCGCACCGGCCGCGGCGTGGTACTCACGAATCCCGGCGAACGGCTGCTGATCCACGCCCAGCGCATGCTGCGGCTGCACGACGAAGCGATGGCCGATCTGCTCGGCAAGGGCTTGTCGGGCAGCATCCGCTTTGGCTGCCCCGATGACTATGCCGCCGTGTTTCTTCCCGCGCTGTTGCGCCAGTTCTCAAGCCAGCATCCGCATGCGCTCGTGGAAGTGGTTTGCGGACCCACGCCGCGGCTCGTCGAACACCTGGAGAAGCGCGCGGTCGATCTGGCCATGATCTCGCTGCCGGAAACCGGCCCCGGCGACGACGTCATCCGCCGCGAGCAACTGGTCTGGATCGGCTATCCGGGGCTCGACGCCGCGCACTTCGATCCGCTGCCGCTGGCGCTTTCGGACATGGACACGCTCGACCATATCGCGGCCTGCGAAGCGTTGCAGCGCGCCGGCAGGGCCTACCGCGTCGCCTATGCGAGCAGCAGCCTCGCAGGCCTCACGGCCCTCGTGCGTTCGGGACAAGCCTTCGCCATCATGACGCAAACGGCCGTGCCGCCGGATCTCGCCATTCTCAACGGCGATCCTTCGCTGCCGCCTTTGCCGGCCGTCGGCATTACGCTCAGGTTCGGGCGCAAGCGCCCCTCGCCGCTCACGGCGGCCTTTGCCGAGCATCTCCGGTTCACGCTGCCGCTGCTTTGATGATTGGTCAGTATTCCTTCATTATCACGTAGCTATGTCCGTCCCATCGACCGCTTCATGCCGTAACCGGAACACGCCAACCGCGTCGTTCAACTGGCGCCCCTGATCTTCGAGCGAGCTCGACGCCGCAGCCGCCTGCTCGACGAGCGCCGCGTTCTGCTGCGTGACGCCTTCGAGTTGCGCAATCGCGAGATTCACCTGCTCGATCCCGCGGCTTTGCTCGTCCGAAGCCGCTGCGATCTCGACGACGATGCCCGCCACGCGGTTCACCGCCTGCGTCACTTCCGCCATCGTCCGCCCGGCCTCGTTCGCCAGCACGGAGCCTTCCTGGATCTTGCCGACCGACGCACTGATCAGCGCCTTGATCTCCCTCGCCGCCGACGACGAACGTTGCACAAGATTGCGCACCTCGCCCGCCACGACGGCGAAGCCGCGTCCCTGCTCGCCCACCCGTGCCGCCTCGACCGCCGCATTAGTCCAGGTGCAGCTATATAATTTTTATCAAAGTTGCGCCAGCGCAACAGGGGCAGACCGGAGAAGCCCGTCCGACGGGTATCCGGTGTGCCGGGCCCGGGTCAGGGTTCGATCAGGAAGCGTTCCCGCTTCTTGCCCAGGATCCACGCTGGCGCCCGGCCCCGGCCCGGCCAGGTCGCCCCGCTCGCCGGATCGCGGTACTTCGGTGACGGGCGCCGGATCGGCTGGCCACGACGCGACGACGGAAACAGGTCATGCTCGGTCAGTTCATACAGTTCGATCTGTGCCTGGATTTCATCAATGGCTGCCTGCATCTCGGCGACGCGCGCCGCCTCCGCCTGCCCGTTCAGCCGCTCCAGCTGCTTCTTCAGTTCGTGGTAGGTTGCCATCGGGTCACCTTAGGAAATTGGTGGTCAAGCCCCCCATCATACGCATGCGCCACCGGCATCGACCAATCCGCCCCATCAGGAACCGGACGACAGCGCAGATCCTCGCGACCGACGTCGAACGTTCACACCCAATCGACTGTTACTTCGGCTCCATCCGTTCCTCCGCAAGTGGCTCACGAATCTCGTTGGCGTAACGACGGTACAACCACGCCGAGCACGATACGCTCAGCAGGATCTGCACCGTCGCACCGAGCTGCGTCGCAACCCCGAAAAACCATGTGGCTACCGTTCCTGTGGATTCTCCGGAAACAGCAGACACAAGGCGGGTAGCCGAGGTCGACGACGGAGTCGGGTGTCACCAGCGCGTTGCCCTGGTCGTCGGCAAGGATCCACTGCGGAATGTCGCCGGGCAGGAACCCGAAATAGTCGAGGCCCTCCAGTGCGGGCGTCACGCCCGTGAGCACGCCCGCAGCCAGTGGCAGACGGTTCAGGTCCGGCACGCCTGCGACGGGCGGCACGTCGGGAAACGGAATCAGAACCATACGCACGTAAGGGCCAGGCTTGCGACATGCCGTCACACGAACCACTTCCGTGTGCGGCGTCGACGCTTGTTTCCCGTCAAGCTTCGTTGAGACCGGCAGCTTGTGTTGCCGGTGGGCAACGCTGAACGGTGCGCTGGTCGCTATATTCGACTGCGCTCTGGCAACGGATGCAGGACCACCGCATGGATCCGCACGTTGCGGCTCCCAGATGAACGCCAGGCAAGGAAACAGACATGATGAAACTCAATCTGAAAAGAACGCTGGTCGCCCTGGGCATCATCGGCGCATTCAGCACTGCAGCACATGCGCAGAGCAGTGTGACTCTTTACGGATCGCTCGATGCGGGCCTGCTGTACGTGAACAACGCGGGTGGACACAGTGCCTGGATGCAGGACAGCAGCGCGCTGTCGAACACCTATTTCGGTCTGCGAGGCAGCGAGGATCTCGGTGGCGGCACCCGGGTGATCTTCCGCCTCCAGTCGGCCTTCGCGATAAACAATGGAACCTTTTCCAGAAACGAATCGCTGTTTAACCGCCAGGCCTATGTCGGCCTCCAGAACGCCACCTACGGAACGCTCACGCTAGGTCGCCAGTTCGACTCGGTGGTCGATTACCTGTCGCCGCTTTCACTCTCGGGAACCGGGGCGGGGGTCAATGTAGCCGGGCATCCGCTGGATAACGACAACCTGGGTACCCAGCGCTCCGTTGCCAATGCGGTCAAGTTCGAAAGCGCCAGTTACTCGGGATTCCATTTTGGCGCCCTCTACGGCTTCAGCAACGATCCCGGCCAGTTCGCCAACGGGCGGGCGTGGAGCGTCGGTGCAGGTTATTCAAACGGCCCGTTCAGCATTGCTGCCGCGTATGACCAGCTAAACAGCGATCCGCTTGATGCGAATACAGGTGGGGCAGCCGTCGACGACCCGCTTCCTGCACGTGTGCATCGCGTGTTTGGCGCAGGCGCGAACTATGCGTTCGGAACGGGCACGGTCGGCCTGCTCTGGACACACTCGCAGCTTCAGGGTTCGTACGCCTTCGCGCCGGTCCCGTTGAATGCGCACTTCGACAACGTGGAGCTGAACGGCACCTATGGCATCACACCCGCGCTGGCACTGGTCGGTGACTACACCTATACGACTGGCAAAACGTCGGGCTCGGGTACGGTATCGGGTACCCCGCGCTGGCATTCGATGACACTGGGTACGGACTATTCGCTCAGCAGGCGCACGGATATCTACCTGGCAGGCGTATACCAGCACGCATCGGGGGACGTCTATAACGACGGTCAGGGCGATGTCATAGGTAATACGACGTCAATCGCGGGCATGCTGCCTCCTTCGTCGACACCCAATCAGGTGGGTGTGACGGCGGGCCTGCGTCATCGTTTCTGACGCCCTGTCAGGCTGGCTGGTCGTCTGCCCGACGGACCTGATTGCACAGTGCAATCAGGTTCGCAACAGCGGGTGCAGCGTGACAGCCTGTAGCCGGTGCGCCCGCCGCTGTTACGTCATGGCATAGGCCCCGTTGAGCGCGAGGCCGCGCTGGTTGAGTTCGTCGCGCATGCCGCTGACGACCGCGTGGCCGTCCTGCGTATTCATGCCGTAGACGTTGACGGTGCCGATATGCGTATCGACCGAGCTGGTGTTCACCGTCGAACCGCCGCCGGACTGGCTCGCGTTTCCCGCCGCGAGCATCGGTGCCATCGAAGCACCGCCCGCGCGCGATGCCTGCAGTGCCGCGCCCATCTCGGCGACCGAGATCGAGGCCCGGTTGTTGCCTTTACCCGCGTAGTGCGAGCGGCCGGTATCGGGATCGGCCACGCTCGCCCATTCGAGCGAGGCGGCCTTGATCGCGGCGCGCAGGTCGTTGCTCTTGCCGCTCAGATAGTCGCCGATAGCCTTGCGCTTGTTTTTTACAAGGTACTCCGAAAAAATCCGGTCCTGCATGGCCTTGTCGAACTTCTCGCTGCCCGTAAGGCCCATCGCCTTCGCGACTGACGCGAGCGTGTCGCCGATGATCTGGTAGCGGCCCGCCGCATTGAAGCGGTGGGCGCGCTGCGCCGCCATGACGTCGGCGACCGTCATGTTCGAGAGGTCCTCGGTCCCTGCCGTGTAGCCATGCGCCGCGCCGCGATTCACTACGTTGTAGTCGCCCTCGCCGCGCGCGATCAGCAGGTCGAAGGCCGAATCCGCTACGCGATTGGTCACTGCGCGCGTATCGGCTGCGGATCGCGCTGCAGCAGTTGGAAGGCAATGCGGCATGAACGTACCCGTCGAAATTCGCCATGCGTCCCGCCTGCTCACGTTCGTATGGGAGGACGGCACGATCCGGCAGTTCGCTCATGCGGACCTGCGGCGCGCCTGCCCGTGCTCGGCCTGCCGGCGAGCGCGCCTCGCGGGCGCGCCGGCCGAGACGCACGCCGACGTCGAGCTCACGAACATGGCGTCGATGGGTTATGGAGTCCAACTGATTTTCAGCGACGGACACGACCGCGGGGTCTTCCCTTGGGCGTGGTTCCAGGCGTTCGAGACCACCGCGTAAGGCGAATCCTCGCGCGTGCGGACAGGTAAGCCGCGAGATGAGCCGTGATGGGCGCCATTGCGGCGCCCGGCCCGCATCAGGCGTTTTTCCAGCGCGCGTCGGTAACGGCGAGCTTTTGCGGAATGAGCTTGAGCGCGTAGAGCGTATCGGCAATCTGCTGCTGATACGCGAAACGGCCCGCGTCCACGGGCAGGATGCCGTAGCCCGTACGCCCCAGCGCGAGTTCGAGCGTGCCGGTGTCGAGCCCGGTAAGGGGCGCGAGCTGGGCGGCGACGGCCGGCACGTTCTGCGCGGCCCAGGCGTCGAGCTGCTGCAGTTCGGCCAGCACAGCGTGCACCACTTCCGCGTGCTGCGTCGCGAACGCACGGCGCGCAACGTAATACTCGATGTTGCGCACGAGCCCTTCGCCGTTGGCGAGCACGCGGGCTCCAAGCTGCCGCTCGGCAGCCGCCAGATACGGATCCCAGATCGACCAGGCGTCCACGCTGCCGTTGGCAAATGCGGCGCGAGCGTCGGCGGGAACGAGGTAGGCTGGCTGGACTTCGTCGTAGCCGACCTTGCCGCGCTCCAGCGCCTTCACGAGCAGGTAATGGCTGTTCGAGCCGCGGTTGCAGGCCACCTTCTTGCCGCGCAGTTCGGCGAGCGAGCGGATCGGCGAGTTCTTCGGCACGATCACCGCTTCGCCGCGCGGCGCGTCCGGTTCGGCGGCGATGTAGACGAAGTCCACCCCGCCCGCCTGGGCAAAGACGGGTGGCGTCTCGCCCACCACGCCGATATCGACGGCATTCGCGTTCAGCCCTTCGAGCAGTTGCGGCCCCGCCGGAAACTCGAGCCATCGCACGGAAAAGCCGAGCGGCGCAAGACGCTTTTCGAGCGTGCCGCGCGCCTTGAGAATGATGAAGTTGCCGTACTTCTGGTAGCCGATACTGACCACCTTGCCGTCCTGCGCGCGCGCCGCGCCGCTCGCGGCGAGCGCCGCACCGGCGGCGCCCAGTCCGCGCAGGGCCGCGCCCGCGCCAAGGCCTGCGGCCATCTTCAGTAAGGAGCGGCGGCTTTCGCGGTAGCGCGTCGAATATTCGTATTGCAGCGCGTCGATCAACGGCTTCGCGAGGGGATCGAGGGGCGAAGTATCGATAATGCGGTAGCTCATGGTCGTTGCATTCGGAGTGGGCTGCAAAAGCGGCTGCCTGGTTTGTTTTTTTCCGGAGTAGCCACGCTGATTTCGTCGGCGCGTCGTTTTTGCGCGGCGACGAAACGTCAAATCAGGAGCAAGAGTAGCCCCGCAACACGAGCAATTTAACCAAGTATTTCTAATATCTTTATTTATGCATTAATCGTCTCTTTATAAGGGGTTTCGCATTTCGACCGGCCAGTGCCGCTGCCGTTGCGTCGACAATGGCTCAGGGCTCGTCGGGCTGCACGGCCGCGATGGCGCGCTGACACACCACCTCGCCTTCGGCCTCGAACGCCACCGTCAAGGGCTCCTTGAGCGGCGCGCGGCAAACCGAAGACCGTAAGCAGTCCGCAAAGGTGTGCCCGCTCATCGGCGTCGCGCGGCTCGATGGCCAGCATATTCGCTCCGTGATAGCGCAACGAACTGCCGCTGGAATGGACTTTGACGAATCGTTATGACGAGCCGCGCGGCCAGCCCCGATCCGCCCCAATCAGCCCTTCTCGTCCGCGAGGTACGCGCGAATCACGTCGGCAAACGCGGTGTCGCCCGTAAAACCAAGCGCCCGCGCGCGCGACGTGTCCCATTCGCCCGGCCAGCTGCGCACCATCGCGGTCAGACGCGGATCGATCTCGTGGCGAATTCTTGCCGCCACCGCGTCGCCGGCCACCTCGCGCAGTGCCGCGATCATGTCCGCGACGCTGACCGAAAGCCCCGGCAGATTCACGGTCCGGCGCTCGCCAAGCGCAGCGCCGTCGATCTCGCCGCCCATTACGAGCGCGTCGACGACGGCGCGCGGCGAGAGCAGCCACAGACGGGTGTCGAGCGGCACGGGGCACACCGCGTCCTCGCCGTTCAGCGGCTCGCGCAGAATCCCGCTCGCGAACGACGAAGCCGCCGCGTTCGGCCGCCCCGGCCGCACGCTGATCGTCGGCAGACGCAGCGCGCGCCCATCCACGAAGCCGCGGCGCGTGTAGTCGGAGAGCAGCAGTTCGGCAATCGCCTTCTGCGCGCCGTAGGACGTCTGCGGATTCAGCGCGGTGTCGTCGAGCACGACGTCGGGCACCGTGCCGCCGTAGACCGCCACGGAACTCGTAAACACGACGCGCGGCCGATGGCCGAGCACGCGGCAGACTTCGAGCAGCGTGCGCGAGGCTTCGAGATTGATGCGCATGCCGAGTTCGAAGTCCGCTTCGGCCTGGCCGCTGACGATCGCGGCCAGATGGAAGATCGCGTGCGTTTGCGTGTCGATCGCGCGTTCGAGCACCGCGCGATCGGCAATGTCGCCGACTATCGCCGTCACGCGCGCGTCGTCGAAGCCGGCTGCTTCGACGACATCGAGCAACACCAGTTTCTCGATGGGCTCCCGCTGCCCCGAAGGACCGGTCAATGCGCCGAGGCTCAGCAGTTTCGTTGCGAGGCGCCGGCCGAGGAAGCCGGCGCCGCCAGTGATCAGGACTTTCATAGGCAACTCGTCACGGTGAGAGGTTGAGGCACACGGTTCAACGATTCGGCGCGACCGTTCACAGATACGGGCGCAGCCACCCGAGCCCCGCCGACGTCGCGGCCTTGGGCCGGTATTCGCAGCCGATCCAGCCTTCGTAGCCGAGCGAGTCGATCAGCGCGAACAGGTACGGATAGTTCAGCTCGCCGAGATCGGGCTCGTGACGCTCCGGAACGCCGGCAATCTGGATATGGCCGATGCCCGCCATGTCGCGCCTGAGCTTCGTCGCGAGATCGCCCTCCACGATCTGGCAGTGATAGCAGTCGAACTGCACACGCAGGTTCGGCACGCCTATCTCGCGGCAGATGGCCTGCGCGTCGTCCTGCCGGTTCAGGAAGTAGCCGGGCATGTCGCGCGGGTTGATCGGCTCGATCAGGATCTGGATGCCGTCGCGGCGCGCGGTATTGGCCGCGTACGCGAGATTGCGCAGGTACGTGTCGCGCTGCTGCGCGCGATCGCCACCGGCGGCGACGAACCCCGCCATCACGTGCAGTTTGTCGTTGCCGATCGTGCGCGCATAGTCGAGCGCGGTATCGATCGAGCGGCGGAACTCGTCCTCGCGCCCCGGCAGCGACGCGATCCCGCGCTCGCCGGCTGCCCAGTCGCCGGGCGGCGCGTTGAAGAGCGCCTGCACGAGCCCGTTGTCGTCGAGACGCGCGCGGATTTCGGCGGCCGCGTGCTCATACGGAAAAAGGAACTCGGCTGCGCGAAAGCCGTCACGCGCGGCGGCGGCAAAGCGGTCGAGGAACGGGTGCTCGTGGTACATCATCGAGAGATTCGCTGCGAAGCGGGGCATGGATAAGGCTCCGGTCAGTATGTGTCACCAGCGGGCGCCGAAACTGCGCCGCAGGTCGTCGAGCGCCGCTTCATCCAGCGGCTCGGGTTTCGGGTTCGTCATGAGCCACAGGCGCGCGGTCTCCTCGAGTTCCTCCAGCACCGCGGATGCCTGTTCGACGGTAGGCGCCCAGACCACCGGGCCGAGCCGTTCGAGCAGCACGCCGCGCACGCGGTCGGCAAGCGCGGCCACTTCGTCGGCGACCTGCGGATCGCCGGGACGGCGGTAGCGGATCAGCGGAATATGGCCCACCTTCATGACGTAGTACGGCGTAATGGGCGGCAGCACGTCGGTGTCGCGCCAGACGCCGGCAAGCGTCAGCGCGACGAGATGCGTCGAATGCGTATGGACGACGCCGCGTGCCCCGGCGTTGCGCGCGTAGATGCCGCGATGCAGCGCGAGCGTCTTCGAAGGCTTGCCGCCGGAGACCGTCTGCCCGGCCAGGTTCACCTTCGCGATCTGCACGGGATCGAGCCGGCCGAGGCACGCGTCGGTCGGCGTGATGAGCCAGCCGTCGTCGAGCTTCGCGCTGATGTTGCCGGCAGTGCCGACGGCGTGGCCGCGTGCGTAGAGGCTGGCGCCCACGGTGCAGATCGTTTCGCGCAGGATGGCTTCGGTGCTCATGCGCGCTTCTCCAGCCGTTGCAGCGCTTTTTCGAAAAAGTCGGCCGCGCCGAAGTTGCCCGACTTGAGCGCGAGGCCAATCGCGCCGTCGAGCGTCGCCGTGGCCGGCACACCCGGATCGATTTGCGCGCCGATCTGCAGGGCTTTCACGTCGAGCGCCTGGACCACCGCGCCCGACGTCTCGCCGCCCGCGACGACGAACTTGCGCACGCCGAGCGCGAGCAGCCCGCGCGCGATTTCGGCGAGCGTGGCTTCGACGAGCGCACCGGCCGCTTGCGCGCCGAGCTGTTGCTGAACGGCCTTCACTTCAGCGGGCGAGGCGGTCGCGTAGATCAGCACCGGCTCGGGCAAATGCTCGCGTGCGAACGCGAGCGCGGCCTGAACCACCAGCTCGCCGCGCGCCGCCGCGAGCGGATCGATGCGGAACGCGGAACGCGCCGCGCGCCAGGCCGCTACCTGGGCATTCGTCGCCTTCGAGGCGCTGCCGGCCAGCACGGCCGAGTAGCCGGTAATGTCCGGAAGCCGCGCCGCGTCGCTGCGTTCAGGCAGCAGTCCGGCGCGGCGGAAGTTTGCGGGCAAGCCGAGCGCGATGCCGGATCCCCCCGTGATCAGCGCGTGATCGGCACAGGCCTCACCCAGCACATGCAGATCCGCATCCGCCAGCACATCGGCAATCGCGAAGCGCACCCCCTCGGCGCGCAACTGCGCGAAGACCTCGCGCACCGCCACAGCGCCGCGCGCGACCGCGTCGTAGCGAACGAGGCCGACCTTCGACGCCGTTTGCCGCTGCAGCACGCGCACGAGGTTCGCGTCCTTCATCGGCGTGAGCGGATGGTTCTCCATGCCCGACTCGCCGAGCAACACGTCGCCGACGAACAGATGGCCGCGATAGACGGTGCGGCCGTTTTCCGGAAACGCGGGGCACGCAATCGACAAGGCGGCGGGTTCGCCGAGCGCGTCGGCGAGCGCATCGGCAACCGGACCGATATTACCGGCATCGGTCGAGTCGAATGTTGAGCAGTACTTGAAGAAAATCTGGCGGCAACCCTGCTCGTGCAGCCAGGCAAGCGCGGCGAGAGACTGCGCGACCGCTTCGCCTACGGGAATCGTGCGCGACTTCAGCGCGACGACGATCGCGTCGGCATCGATCCGTGTACCGGGCGCGGGCACGCCGATGGTCTGCACGGTGCGCATCCCGCTCTTCACGAACATGTTGGCGAGATCGGTCGCGCCGGTGAAATCGTCGGCGATGCAGCCGAGCAGCGGACGGGCGGCGGCGACGCTGTGGTGGGAAGCGGAATTCATGACGGCGTTCGTGCGCTCAACGGGTAGTGGGCAGCGTGATGCCCGGGAAGATCTTGATAACGGCCGAATCGTCCTCGCCGCCGTGGCCCGAGGTCGACGCGTTCATGAACATCTGGTGCGCGGTGGCCGAAAGCGGTAGCGGGAATTTGCTGAGGCGCGCCGTATCGAGCACGAGGCCCAGGTCCTTCACGAAGATGTCGACGGCCGAAAGCGGCGTGTAATCGCCGTCAAGAATATGCGGCACGCGATTCTCGAACATCCACGAATTGCCGGCGCTATGCGTGATCACGTCGTACAGCGCATCGGGATCGACGCCTTCGCGCAAGCCCAGCGCCATGGCTTCGGCGGCGGCGGCGATATGCACGCCCGCGAGCAACTGGTTGATGATCTTGACCTTCGATCCCGCGCCATACGCTTCGCCGAGCCGGTAGACCTTGCCCGCCATCGCCCCGAGCACGTCCTCGCAGGCCGCGTAGGCCGCGGCGGGTCCCGAGGTCATCATCGTCATCTCGCCCGATGCGGCGCGCGCGGCGCCACCGGAAATAGGCGCGTCCAGCATCAAGAGGCCAGCCGCCTCCACGCGCGCGCCGAGCTTCGCGGCAAACTCCGGCGCGACCGTCGCGCTCGAAATCAGCACCGCGCCAGGCCGCATGGCGGCAACGGCGCCGTGCTCGCCGAACAGCACGCTCTCCGTCTGCGCCGCATTGACGACGAGCGTGACGACCACCTCGCATTGCGCGCCGAGTTCGGCAGGCGTCGCGCAACGCACGCCGCCCTCTGCCGCGAAGACATCGAGCACGCTCTCGCGCACGTCGCAGGCATGCACGCGAAAACCGGCGCGCAGCAGCGAACGCGCGACACCCAGCCCCATGGCGCCTAGACCGATGACTCCAATCTGTCGTGACATGATAATCCTTCGAAGTGCGTAAGAAATTCGGACGGTCGGCAAAGGCCCGCGAGCGCGAGGCGCCGCCGGGCTCCCTCCGAACCGGCGTCCGCCAAAGCGGCGCGGTTATCCGGTCATCATACAAATTAACGCCCACGTTCGCCGCCGAAGGGAAAACCCGCAGCCGGAGAAGCCGCAACGCCCACCCCCTCCGGGTTTACTTCAATTCCACTATCTGAAATTAATTTTACTATTCGTAAATCCATTCACTGGATATGCATCGATACATCGGCCCGGTGACGCCGGGCGGAAAGTAACGGGCCGCACGAGCCCGGCCGCACCCACAAAGAGGAACAAGAGGAGACACAGCATGACCGACAACGACCGCACCGCCGGGCTGTTGCTTGCCCGGCTCGACCGGATTCCGAACTGGACGATGCCGCGCCTTTTCGCGCTGATCATCGGCATCGGTTTCCTGTTTACCTTCTACGACATCTTCGACATCAACGTCTCGTTCATCCAGACCTGCATGGCGCTCGTGCCCGGCTGCACGCCGGAGAGCGCGGGCGGCTACATCGGCCTGCCCGTCCTGCTCAATCTCGCGGGCTACGTGGTCGGCACGCTGCTGCTGAGCCCGCTGGCCGACCGCATGGGCCGGCGCGATTTGCTGCTCGTGACGATGATCCTCACCGGCATCGGCTCGGCCATCACCGCCGTGGCGCACTCGTACGGCACCTTCGTCGCGGCGCGCGCGTTCACGGGCATCGGCATCGGTGCCGACCTCGCCATCGTCAACACCTATATCGGCGAGTTGGCGCCGAGCGGCGGGCGCGCCCGCTATACATCGATGATCTTCATCTTTTCGGCGATCGGCGCGGTGCTCGGCATCTGGCTCGGCCTGTGGCTCACCACCCCCTCCACGCCGCTGCCGCTCGGCCTGCCGTTCGCGCTCGCCAGCAAGGATTTCGAATACGGCTGGCGCGTGATGTACCTGATCGGCGGCGCGCTCGCGCTCGTCGGCGTGCTGCTGCGCTTCCAGTTGCCCGAGTCGCCGCGCTGGCTCGTTTCGCGCGGCCGCTTGCAGGAGGCCGAACAGGTGGTCGCCGAAATGGAAGCGCGCGCGCACGCGATCAATCCGCTGCCGCCCGTGCCCGAGCAGATTCCGCCCTTGCCGCCGAAGGACGAAGCGATGCCGTTCGGCGCCATCTTCCGCAACGCGGTCTATCGCAACCGCACGCTTCTGCTGACGGCGATGTGGTTTCTCGCCTATATCACGGTCTATTCGTTCGCGGCCGGCTTTACCACGCTGCTCACGGCCCTGCACTTCCCGCCGCCCGAGGCCGGCCTCATTACGGCCATGGGGACGTTCGGCTTCGTGCTGTGCGCCATCGTTGCCTATGCGTTCGGCGAGCGCATGGAGCGCAAGCGCTGGACGCCGCTTGCCGCCCTCATCACGCTGGTGGGCGGCGTCATGATCGCGCTTGGCGGCGAGAACTTCTGGCTGGCGATTCTCGGCTCGATCGTCGTCTTCTTCGGCTTCAACGTGTGGGTGCCCATCGCCTACACGTGGTCGATCGAAAACTACCCCACCCGCGCGCGCACGACCGGTTTCGCGATCGTCGACGGACTGGGCCACCTGGGCGGCGGGATCGGCATGTTTGCGATTGCCCCGCTCATTCCGGTGATCGGCGTGTTCTGGTCGCTGATGCTGATCTGCGGGTTTCTGGTTGCGGCGGCGCTGATCGCGCAGTTTGGCATTTCCACGCGCTCGCGGTTGCTGGATGAGATTTCGCCCTGAGCGGTTTGGGTTCCTGGTGGTTGCCTTTTTTCTTTCGATATGCCATGCCGGTTGGGGGGTTCTTGTTTTCGTGGTGGTATGCCAGGGTTGCCCCTGTGCGGGGCGGCACCTACTTTCTTTGCCGCGGCAAAGAAAGTAGGCAAAGAAAGCCGCTCACCCCGCCAGTGTGACGCCGTCCGCCACTCGCCCACCCTGGTAGTGGTTCCGGGGCGTCTGCCATCACTGACCGTTAGCCGGAGTGACAAGGCGCTCATCCTTCCGGCGGCGCTGCGCGCGCCGAAGGGCATAACTTAAACCAGCGGTACGTACACCGAAATGCTCCGCAGCAAGGCCGGTTTCCCTTGCAGACCTGTCTGCGGCGCGCGTAGCGCGCAGCAGGAAGAATGAGCCCTTTGTCACTAATGTGGAGGGTGCGGGGTGACAGACGCTCCGGAGCCACTGGCTATTGTGGTGCGGGGTGAATGGTGGCTGGCATTAGCGGGGTGAGCGGCTTTCTTTGCCTACTTTCTTTGCCGCGGCAAAGAAAGTAGGTGCCGCCCCGCACAGGGGCAACCCTGGCACACCACCACGAACACAAGGAAATGCCAAAACAGCAAGAACTACGAATCAAACACCCCACGACAACACCAACATCACCTCACCAAGATCTCAAATACGCTCTCAGGCCAGCGCCGACTACCGCTGCGCGCACACCTTCATCAAGTTCGCAACAAAATATATGGCGACCGTGCCAAAGCCGGCGCGCGGCGGCAAGCACAAGAAAACGCCGGCAAGCTAACTCCCCCAGCTTGAGGAGTGTTCAGCTTGCCGGCGCATTTCGCCAAGGATTCCTTATATTATCCAGACCGAACGTCGCAGGATCAATCGGACTGCAGCACGCCGGCATCCGTACGCCGCGCCAGCGCGCGCGGAGCGGTTTCGATCAGGAACATCGAAACGAAAACACCGCATACAAGGCCGCCCAACGCGAACTGCAGCGTGAACTGGATCCCGGCGTGCTGCGCGATATACCCGGCGATGGCGGGCGCCACGCCCCCGCCGAAAATCTCGCCGGCGCCCGAGGTGATGCCGATGGCCGAGGCGACGAGGCCCACCGGCGCCGCTTCGGTTGCGATCGGCCCCGTGAGGACGCCCAGCATGCCGAGCGAAAAGAACGACACGATAAAGAGGATGACGAAGAGCTCCCAGGGATTCGCGCCAATGCGGGCGAAGACATAGAGCGAAATCGCCGCGCCCGCGAACGCGATGACCGAGGTCGGCCGCCGCCCCGCGAAATCCGAGAGACTGGCGAGGCCGAATTCGCCCAGAAAGCCGCCGAAGCCGATGGCCGAGACGACAAAGCCCATGTGCGAGGTGTCGAGGTGCAGGTAGTCGACCAGATAGTTCGGCACCATCGCGCCAATCACGAAGATGCCGGCCATCGCACAGAGCGTCGCCAGCATGGCCAGCACGACGTTGCGGCTGCCGAAGAGCGCGCTCCAGCGCGGCCGGTCCGCATCGCGCACGGTTAGCCCGCCCGCCGGTTCGCTGCGCGGCGCATCGCGCAACAGCACGGCGATCAGCACCGCCACGATCAGCCCCGGGATCGCCGAGACCGCGAACACCCAGTGCCACGACGGCACGACGCGCAGCAGTTGCGTGGCGATGATCGGCGCAAGGCCGAGCCCCATCAGGGCGAACATGCTGAGCTGCAACCCCTGGTTGAGGCCGCGCCGCGACGGATGCGAGGCTTCGCCCACGGCCGCGACGCTGGCCGGCAGAAACGCGCCTTCGGCCACGCCCATCAGCCCGCGAATCAGCAGCAGGCTCAGAAAGCCGCCGGCGAGCCCCGAGAAGCTGGAGAGCAGCGAGAACATCACCATCGCGGCGATCATGATCTTGCGCCGCCCGATGCTATCGGACAAACGGCCCATGGTGATCGAAAACAGACCCCAGGCAATGCTGAGAATGCCGATCAGCGACCCGAGCTGCTGATAGTCCAGGCCGAGGTCCTTCATCATGTGCGGAAAGAGCGGCGCGATCATCCAGCGGTCGAGCCCGACCAGGCCGAAGCCGATGGCCAGCAGGATCAGCGTTGTGCGTTCGTTGCGCAGATCGTGCGCGGCGGAAGGTGTCGTCACCTGGGTCTCCTCGTTGCTATTGGGTTCGATCCATCAAGTTCATTATTCGAACACTTCTTCGATAATCGAACTCGGAGACGTGATCCTAGGAATCTCTACCCGGGATGTCAATCAAGGCTGACCCTCCCTGTACACAATTCGCCATTACATAATTCTTACTTTTCCACGTATACCCCGAGTTTTGGCGCTTGCCCGTTGAAATAGCGAGATAGCTGTATACAATTTGTACACAGCACTCTCTTTTCGGCTCAACGCATGAACGACATCGACGACATTCCTGCCAGCACGCGTGCCGGTTCGTCCGCCTCGCAAACCGTCAAGGCGCAGCTCGGGCTGCGCGAACTGATCCTCGGCGGCGAACTGAGCCCCGGCGAGCGCATTTCCGAACTCGGCGTGGTCGAGCGTCTCGGCGTTTCGCGCACGCCGGTGCGCGCCGCACTCATACGCCTGCAGGAAGAAGGACTGCTCGAACCGATTCCGAGCGGCGGCTATGCCGTGCGATCTTTTTCGGAGAACGAAATACGCGACTCGATCGAGCTGCGCGGGACGCTGGAAGGACTCGCGGCGCGGCTCGCGGCCGAGCGCGGCATCACCCATTCGATGTTTCGCGACCTGCACGATTGCATCGAGGAGATCGACCAGTTGCTCGTCGGCGAGCTGACCGAGGAGACTTTCTCGCGCTATGTCGAAGCGAACCGGCGCTTTCACCGCCTGCTCGCGAGCGCGTCGGACAGCGAGGTCGTGGCGCGGCAGATCGAGAAGGTCGCGACCCTGCCCTTCGCCTCGGCCAGCGCGTTCGTGGTCGTGCAGTCGCTCGACCCGCGCGCGCGCGAAACGCTGATCGTCGCGCAGGCTCAGCATCGCGCGGTGCTCGAAGCGATCGAAAACCGCGAAGGCGCGCGCGCCGAAGCGCTGATGCGCGAGCATTCGCAGATCGCCCATCAGAACCTGCGGCGCGTACTCGACAACCAGCGCGCCATGACGCGGCTGATTGGCGGCAATCTCATTCGCCGTAACGTCCGCTAACGCGGTCGTCGACACCCTGTACAACCGGATAACGGCGTGCCGGCACGCCCTGGAGGAGACGCATGTTCCTGAAAAATACGTGGTACGTGGCCTGTACGCCCGATGAAATCGATGGCAAGCCGCTTGGGCGGCAAATCTGCGGCGAGCGCATGGTGCTCTATCGCGTGGCCGCCGGAACCGTTGCTGCGCTCGAAGACTTCTGCCCGCATCGCGGCGCGCCGCTCTCGCTCGGCCAGGTGCGCGACGGGCACCTGGTGTGCGGCTACCACGGCCTCACGGTGGGCGCGAACGGCAAGTGCGTGAGCATGCCGTGCCAGCGGGTGGGCGGCATTCCGGCGGTGCGCAGCTATCCCGCCGTCGAACGCCACGGCTTCATCTGGGTCTGGCCCGGCGACGCCAGCGAGGCCGACCCCGCCGCGATCCCGCACCTCGAATGGGCCGAAAGTCCCGCGTGGGCCTATGGCGGCGGCCTGTATCACATCGCGTGCGACTACCGCCTCATGATCGACAACCTGATGGACCTCACGCACGAGACCTACGTGCACGCGTCGAGCATCGGGCAACCCGAGATCGAAGAAGCGCCACCGAAAACCGCCGTGAACGGCGACACGGTCACGACCAGCCGTTTCATGCACAACATCATGCCGCCGCCGTTCTGGGCCGCGGCGCTGCGCGGCAACGGCCTCGCGGACGACGTGCCGTGCGACCGCTGGCAGATCTGCCATTTCTCGCCGCCCAGCCACATCATGATCGAAGTGGGCGTCGCGCATGCGGGCAAAGGCAGCTACGAAGCCGATCCGAGCGAGAAGGCGTCGAGCATCGTGGTCGACTTCATCACGCCCGAAACGGAAACGTCGATCTGGTACTTCTGGGGCATGGCGCGCAGCTTCGCCGTGCACGATGCGGCGCTCACCGAATCGATCCGCGCGGGCCAGGGCCGGATTTTCGGCGAGGATCTCGAGATGCTCGAATCGCAGCAGCGCAACCTGCTCGCATGGCCCGAGCGCCCGGTCCTCAAGCTCAATATCGATGCGGGGGGCGTACAGTCGCGCCGCGTGCTCGACCGGCTGATCGAGAAGGAGCGCAGCGCCGCTCCCGCGGCCGTCTGAGGCCACCTTCCCTCAATTGCCTTTACGCCTCATGAAAGTCATCCTCGCCCGCAAGCAATCCGTTGCCACCGATATCTGCGTTTTCGAACTCGCGAGCGCCGACGCCGCGCCCCTGCCGGCGTTCACGGCGGGCGCGCACATCGACGTCCATCTCGACGGCTTCGTGCGCCAGTATTCGCTCTGCAACAGCCCGTCCGAAGGCGGCGTCTACCGTCTCGGCGTGCTGCGCGATCCGGCCTCGCGCGGCGGCTCGACGGCAATGCACGCGCTTGCGCCGGGCGCGAGCCTCGAAATCAGTAGCCCGAAGAATCACTTTCCGCTCGACGAATCGGCCGCGCATACCATCCTGCTCGCGGGCGGCATCGGCATCACGCCGCTCATCGCCATGGCCGAACGGCTGCGCGAGGCCGGCCGCTCGTTCGAGCTGCACTATTGCGCGCGCGAACCGGAGCGTATGGCCTTTCGCGAACGGCTTGCCGAACCGGGTCTTGCGGAGCACACGCGCTGCTATTTCGACAGCGAAGGCCCGAACGCGTGCATCGACCTCGCGCGCGTGCTGACAAAACCCGCTGCCGGCACGCACGTCTATGTGTGCGGCCCGGCGGGCTTCATCGATGCCGCGCTCGGCGCCGCCGCGAGCGCGGGCTGGCCCGAGCGGAACGTGCATCGCGAGTACTTCGGGCAAGCCTCGAACGCTGCCGGCAACACCGACAGCGCCTTTCAGGTAACGCTCGCAAGCTGCCAACGCGTGATCGACGTGCCGGCCGGCACCACCATCGTCGAAGCGCTGCGCGCCGGCGGCGTGGAGGTGCCGGTGTCGTGCGAACAGGGCGTCTGCGGCACCTGCCTCACGCGCGTGCTGGCGGGAGAGCCGGACCATCGCGATCTCTATCTGACTGACGAGGAACGCGCGGCCAACGATCAACTGCTGCCCTGCTGCTCGCGCTCCCGCACGCCGATGCTCGTGCTCGACCTCTGATCCTCGGCGGAAAGCGCGGATCTGCACCTGAACCTTGCTGTCGCAAATCGGCATGAGGTCGGGGCTGTCCTCGCCCACGTCATGGCGGACAGCACGCGCACGGCGCCGGCTTGATACGGACAACGACAGGTTCCGTCAGCGCCGCAAGGCGATCCAGCCGCCCGAGCCGACCGTCACGGGTACCGTGTCGAGCGCGCTGCCCGTGCAGGGTCCGTCGATACAACGGCCGTCTTCGAAGCGGAACAGCGCGCTGTGATGCGCGCACATCAACACCTGCGCGCGATAGCACGAGATCTCGCCGGGCTCGAAATCGAGCGGCACCGAAAAGTGCGGGCACCGGTTCACATAGGCCCACACCGCTTCCCCGCGCCGCACGATGACGACCGGCACGCCCGCCTCGGCGCTATCGATCACCTTTGCCCCGCCGTCGGGAATATCGGCCACCCGGCACACGCCGCTCCCGTCCATCGCTCACACCCTCCGCTCGGGATTGCCGAGGCTCCAGTCCCAGGGACGGATTTCGACGCGATCGAACAAACCCGCCTGCATGTAGGGGTCGTTGCTCACGAACGCCATCACGTCGTCGAGGCCTTCCGCTTCGATCACGAGCAAGGTTCCGTTCATGGTGTCGCCCCGGGGCGCGAGCGTGGGCCCGCCGAGCCGGACGAACACGCCGTGCTGCATGGCACTGCGCAGATAGGTCCGATGGGTGGGACGCACGCGCTCGCGCACCTCGCGCATATCGGGTTTGTCGGTGGCAAAAACGGCAAAGAAGCGTGCCATGGCGTTCAGCTCCATCCAGTGTCCTTCAGTCTTTCATTCGCTTGGCGCCGCCGCGGGGCTCAGCCAGGGGCCGCGCCTTCCCAGGCCCGCTGCAGCAGCGCGCGTATCGCCTCGCGCTCCACGGCGCGGGGGTTCGCATAAGGGTTCCGGCAGGCAAGATCGGCCGCTTCGTCGAGTCCCGCTTCCGGCATGCCCATTGCACTCAGCGCCGCCGGAATGCCGAGCGCGCGGTTCAGCGCGTACAACAGCGGACCCGCCTGCGCGGCCTCGCTGCCGCCAAGCGCGCGCGCCACGCGCGCAAGCGCTTCGGGCGCCGCCGTATGGTTGTAATGCGCCGTATGCGGCAACAGGGCCGCATGCATGGGTGCGTGCGGCAGATTGAACGTCCCGCCCAGTGTGTGGCAAAGCTTGTGATGCAGCGCCATACCCACTGCACCCAGGCACGTGCCGGCGAGCCACGCGCCATACAGCGCGCGGCTGCGCATCGCCTCGTCATCAGGATTGCGAACGATATACGGAAGCGCCTCGCCGAGCGCGCGGATCGATTCCTCCGCCATCAGGCTGATGATGGGATTCGCGTCTTCCGCGTAAAGCGCTTCGACCGCGTGCGCCATCGCGTTGACGCCCGAGGCCGCCGAAATGGATGCCGGCAGCGACAGCGTGAGCGACGGATCGTAGATCACCGTGCGCGGCAGCACGCGCGGATCGCGTCCGGTGCGCTTGAGGCCGCCCTCGGTGAGACCGTAGATCGGCGTCATCTCCGAGCCCGCATAGGTGGTGGGCACCGCCAGGATGGGCAGCGACGATTCGAGCGCGATCGCCTTGCCGAGCCCGATGGTCGAACCGCCCCCTACGGCCACGCAGCAGTCGGCGTCGAGCGCGCGAGCGGCTGCGCACGCGGTGCGCGCTACTTCCACGGGCACGTGCATGACCGCTTCGGCGTGCACGCCGACGGCACGCGTACCGAGTGCGCGCGCCACCTCCTCGGCCAGCGCGCGCTGCTCGGGTGTCGCCAGAATCAGCGCGCGCCGCGCGCCAAGGCGCTCGACCTCCTCGGGCAAGCGCGCGAGCGCGCCCCATTCGAACACCACGCGCGAGGGCATCCCCTGCCAGACGAATCGCTCCATGGCGGCCTCAGCGCTTGAAGTGCGGCGGCACGTTGCCGTCCACGTTGACCCAGACCGAGCGCGCTTCGGTGTAATCGTGCATCGCCTCGAAGCCCATTTCGCGGCCGTAGCCCGACTGCCCCACACCGCCAAACGGACTACCGGGGTTCACGCGCTTGTAGCAGTTGATCCAGCACATGCCCGCGTGAATCTGCCCGGCCAGTCGATGGGCGCGCGACAGATCGCGCGTCCACAAGCCGCTGCCGAGTCCATACTGCGTGCCGTTGGCGATGGCGAGCGCCTCCTCGTCGGTGCGAAAGCGCAGCACGGTGACGAACGGACCGAACACTTCCTCCTGCGCGACGCGGTCACACGGGCTCGCGGCCTCCACCACGGTCGGGCTCACGTAATAGCCGTTGGCCAGTGCAGCATCGCGCGGCGCGCTGCCGCCCGTCAGCACGCGGCCACCCTCCTCGCGCACCACGTCGACGAATGCCAGCACGCGCTCCTGATGCTGCTTCGACGTGAGCGGTCCCATTTCCGTTTCGGGATCGAGCGGATGGCCGACACGAATCGACGATGCGAGCGCAACGAAGCGTTCGAGGAAGGCATCGGCAATGCGCTCGTGCAGGATGAGCCGCGAGCCGGCAATGCAGGCCTGCCCCTGGTTGTGAAAAATCGCCCATGCGGCGCCGTTGATGGCGGCGTCGAGATCCGCATCGTCGAACACGATGTTGGCGCCCTTGCCGCCCAGTTCGAGCTGCACGCGCTTGAGGTTGCCCTGCGAGGCTTCGACGATGCGCCGACCCGTCGCCGTCGATCCGGTGAACGCGATCTTGCCCACGCCCTCGTGCTCCGCCAGCCGCTGCCCGGCGGTATGCCCGTAGCCCGCAACGATATTGACGACGCCCGCGGGAAAGCCCACTTCCGCCATCAACTCGACAATGCGCAGCGTGGAAAGCGGCGTGATCTCGGAAGGCTTCAGCACGACCGTGTTGCCCGCGGCGAGCGCCGGGCCCATCTTCCAGCTCGTGAACATGAGCGGGAAATTCCACGGCACGATCTGGCCCACCACGCCGATGGGCGCGCGCTGCACGTAGTTCAGAAAGCCCGTCTCGACGGGAATCACAGAGCCCTGCAGCTTGTCGGCCATGCCGCCGAAGTAGCGGAAGCATGCGGCCGTGCGCGGCACGTCGAGCGCGCGCGAGTCGCGGATCGGATGGCCCGTGTCGAGCGATTCGAGCTGCGCCAGTTCCTCGGCGTTCGCCTCGATGGCGTCGGCGAGGCGCAGCAGCAGGCGGCCGCGCTCGGCGGCGGGCAGCGCGGCCCACTTCGGAAAAGCGCGTGTGGCGGCGGCGACGGCGAGATCGACGTCGGCGGCCGTCGCGGCCGCGATCTTCGTGATCCGCGTGCCGTCGTGCGGATTGAGCACGTCGATCGTGCCGCCTTCCACGGCGTCGGTGAAGCGGCCGTCGATGAAGAGTTGCGTTTGCATGAAGGGTCCTCGGTGAATGCGGGCGAGCGGCTGGCTTTAGAAATCGACGGGATACGGCTTCAGCTCGCCGCTTTCATAGCGTTTGGGCAGATTCGGCGTGGCGTTTTCCCACACCAGCAGCATGGAGCGCTTCGTCGAATAGCCCTGGTGGCGAATGTCGGCCGGCATCGCGCAGATGTCGCCCGCCCGCATCGTGATGCGCGCGCGCGGCGCGCCGGTGTTCTTGTCGCCGATATCCCAGACGATTTCATCGGAGAGCTGAAGAAACCACTCGACGCGATCGTTGCCGTGAAAGACCGGCAGGATGAATTCCTCGGTGGTCGGGCAAAAGAGGCTCTGGCCGCAGACCGACGTGACGGACGGGTTCCACGTGACGTCCGAGCGCGAGAGGTACTTGAAGAGGTTGAACGCGTGCAGTTGCCCTTCGAAGCCGGGCTCGACGTGTACTTCGGGCTCGTCCTGGGGCACGTCGGCGAAGGCGCGGTTCACGGGCAGATCGTCGCGCAGCGGCGAGTCGCCTTCGAGGCCCGGCATGCGGCGCGTGGCGATACGCGTGCGCTCGATCGCGGCGTCGTTGTCGCCGTGCTTGCGGCCGAAGGCCGTGCCGGTTTCCTCGGGCGCCGCGAACGGATCGAAGCCTTCGTTGGTCCAGTCGTGCAGGATCGCCTTGAAGGTCGCCATGATGGCCGGCGTCTCGAAGGTTTCCATGTAGTCCACGCCGGCTTCCTTCATGATGCCGTTGAAGGAGCCCGCATAGATGTCGACCTTGCCGTAGTGATTGCGCGTGCCGAACACGTGGTCGAAGTTGACCCAGCCGTAAAAGAAGCCCCAGGCGACGTCGCGCATCATGGCGCGCAGGAATGCGTCGGCCGGCACGGCGTGCGTGCGGGTCTGGCCTTTCGCGGGCCAACTGATCTTCACGAAGTACTCGTCGCGCTGGAATTCGAATCGGCCGAGCGTGTAGCGGCGATAGCCGGTCACGGCGTCGGGCTCGCCTGCCTGCACGAGGTCGGCGGCAAAGCCTGTTGCGGGCAGGTTGGTTTCAAGGGTTGCCATGGTTTGTCTCCTGATGGGGTCGCTGAGGTAGTCGCTCAGTGCAAACAGATATCGGCCCACTTCTGCACCGAAAGCGCTCCGATCATCGTCTGCACGAGCGCGACCCCGGCCTTCGGCGCGTTGAAGCGATACGCGCAGCCCGCGGGCAGCAGTGCCTGATGGCCGCGGCGCAACACGACATGGCCCATCGCGCGGCCCTGCGGAGCCTCGCCCGCGAGGACGGTGCCCGTGCTGCCCGCGGGCGGCGTGTCGAGCTTGATGAAGTCGATGCGCGCCTCGCCGTCCATCAGGATGACGAACTCATCGTGCGCGCAGGCGAACCAGGGCGACTGCCCCTCGGTGCGCAGCACCTCGATCACGTATTCGAGATTCTTGCCGGCCACGACCTTCTCGTAGGGCGCCGACTTCGCTGCGACTTCGAAGATGTTGGAAAAGACGTAGTGGCTGGCGGAGCCACTGGTGATTTCGATCTCGCCCTTGCGGTACGTCTCGAGCGAGCCGAAGTTGGTCTGGAACGACGAGGTGGTCATTGCTGTCTCCTTTGCGACGATTCGAAAGTGTCGTTGGAGACAACTTTAAGAGCGCAACGGAACCGCAACAACCGGCGACGCAACGATTACGGCATTCGCGCTTCGCGAACAATCCCGCCGATTGCGCCCATCGCGCCGTTAGCGCACCCAGCCGCGTTCGAGCAGCGGCAGATCCCACACCGGCTCGGGGCCGAGGTATTCGGCAAGAAATTCGACGAGCGCCTTCACCTTGAGCGCCTGTCGCTGCGTTGCGGGATAGACGGCCGCGAAGCTCAGCGGCGCAAGCGCGTAGTCGGTGAGAATCGGCACGAGCGAGCCGTCGAGCAGCGCGGCGCTCGCCACGAGCGTGGGCAGGCACACCACGCCGCCGCCCGTGAGCGCGTAGTCGCGCAGCAGGTGCACCGAATTCGAGCGGATCATGCCCGGCAGTTCCATCTCGACGACCTCGTCGCCGCGCGTCATGACCCAGCGATTGCGCGAGGGATAGCCCGAATAAAGCGCCGTGGTGTGCTGCAGCAAGTCGCGCGGATGCTGCGGTGCGCCATGCTCGAGCACATAGGCGGGGGCCGCGCAGAAGAGCCGCCGCACGGCGAAGAGCTTCCGCTCGATCAGCGATTCGGAGATGGGCGGAAAAATCTGGAACGCGACGTCGAAGCCCTCTTCGATCGGATCGACCACGCGATCGTTGACGATCACATCGAGCTGAATGCCCGGATAGCGGCGATTGAACTCGGCGAGCGCCGGCCCGAAATGACCGAGCGCGAAGCCAGGCAACATCTGGATGCGCAGGCGGCCCGTGGGCGTGGCGCGCAGTTCGCGCATCTGGTCGGTCAGTTCGTTGACGCGCCCCACCACTTCGGCGCACTCGCGATAGAACGCCTCGCCCACTTCGGAAAGGCGTACGTGCCGCGTACTGCGGTGAAAAAGCGGCGCGTTGACGAACTTCTCCAGTTGCTGGATGCGGTTCGTCACCACCGAACTCGTCACGCCCAACTGCCTCGCGGCTTCGGCGAAGCTGCTCGTCTCCGCCACCCGCACGAAGGCTTCGATGCTCAAAAAGCGGTCCATTCTGTTCCCTCGTCCCCGTGTTTGGTCTCCCAGCGCTCAGTGTATACGCGGGGCCGCGCGCTGCCGGATCCTGCAAGATCCGGCAGCGCGCGCCAAGCAGGGAACCCGGGAAAACGAACCGCTTCGGCCTCCTTACTCCGGTTGCTCGCCCGCCGGGAATTCGACCGCCGCCAACCCGCGCCTGGCGAGCCGGGCCGGCGCGGTCTCCACCAGCAGCAGACTTACGACGATGCCGAGCAGCACGGCGCAGATCGGCAGCCAGAGAATGTTCTGAATGCCGAAGTGTTTGGCGACGAAGCCGGCGATCGCGGGCGCCACGCCACCGCCGAAGATCTCGCCCGCGCCCACCACCACGCCAATCGAGGTCGAGACCATGCCCACCGGCGCCGCTTCCGTCGCGATGGGTCCGGACAGCAGCGAGACGAGGCCAAGCGTGAAGAACGCCGCGACGAACAGCGTCGCGAACAGGGCGACCGGCTGGGCACCGAGTCCGCGGAACACGTAGAGCACGACGGCCGTGCCCGCGAAACCGACGATGCTCGCAATGCGCCGCCCGGTGAGATCGGAGAGGCCGGGCAAGCCGAACTGGCCGACGAACCCGCCAAAGCCGATGGCCGAAACGATCACGCCCATGTGCTGCGTATCGATCGAAAGGTATTCGGTGAGATAGAGCGGCATCATGGCGCCGAGCACGAACACGCCCGTCATGGCACAAAAGAGCGCGGCCATCGCAACGGGAATGTTGCGGCTCTTCAGCACGTCGCGCCAGTGGCCGCGCTCGCGCTGCACCGCCACGCGCACCGCTGTCCGGGTCTGCGCCGCCTTCGGTTCGCGAATCACGCGGAACATGAGCAAGCCAAGAATCAGCCCCGGAATCGACACGAGCGCGAACACCCAGCGCCACGTGACCACGTTCAGCAGTTGCGTCGCGATGATCGGCGACAGCGCGAGCCCGAACAGCGCGAAGCCGCTTTGCTGGAGCCCGAGGTTGAAGCCGCGGCGCCTGGGATGCGAGGCGTCCGCAGTCGCGGCGAAGCTCGTCGGGCAGAACGAGCCCTCGGCCACGCCCATCAGCGCGCGCACGGCCAGCAGGCTCGCGAGGCCGCCCGCGAGGCCCGAGAAACCGGACAACAGAGAAAACGCGAGGATCGCGGGAATCAGCACCTTGCGCCGCCCGATCTTGTCGGAAATGCCGCCCATCAGCGCCGCGAAGACGCCCCACGAAAGCCCGAGTATGCCGATGCAGTTGCCGACGTCCTGCGCATCCAGATGCAGGTCCTTCATGATGGACGGAAAGAGCGGCGCGATCAGCCACCGGTCGAGGCCCACGAGGCCGAATCCCAGCGCCAGCAGCGCAACGGCCTTCCATTCGTAGGCCACGTCCCAATCGTTCGATTTCATCTGTGTCTCCTTGAATCGACACGGCATCGGGACCGCCCCGGCTTCGTGCGTCGATGGCGCAAAGATAGGGGCAAGGGCAACACGGCAGGAACGGGATAACGACCGAATACGTCATTCGCGGATCGCGAACAATCGCGGCGACTCACTGCCGGATTGCGGCCGTACAAGGCGGCCGGCGACGCGTCATGCGTCACGGCCGGCGTGATGCGTCCAACCCAGGATAACTACGGGTAGACGCGGAGAAGACGGGAAAGCGGTAGGCCTGAATGTTCGCCGGAAGCGCCTGCCATGGGCTCTCGCCCGCGCTACTGCGGGGCCCGCTGGCCGCCGCACGCGTCGATGTCGCGTTCCGCCACGCCCACCATGCGCGCGGCGTCGACGATCTGCGCCCAGCTCGTCGCATCGACAGGAATGCCGCGCTCGCCGCGCGTGCGCCGCGTCGCATCCTCGCGCTCGCCGGGCAACAGCACGTCCTCCACGCCCGGTTCGCGGCGCGTGGCCTTCAGCCACGCCACGAACGCCTCGGCTTCGCTATCGCGTGCCGGCGCATCGAACGCGTCCGGATCGACGATCACCGAGGTCATGCAGTTGACGATCGCATGACTCGTGACGATGGTCTCGGTATGCGAAGTAAAGCCGCCGCTCAGCGCCCCGGCGAGCAGCTCGCACATCGCCGCGAGCCCCGAGCCTTTATGGCCGGCCACGGCGCCGCCGAACGCCCGCAGCGCGCCGTGCTGCGCCTCGGAGAAGAGCGCGCCGGGGTCGCGGGTCGGCCGGCCGTCCTGGTCGATCAGGGTCTCGTGCGGCACCTCGACGCCCTTGTTGTAGGCCACGCGCACCTTGCCCGCCGCAATCGCGCTCGTGGCGAAGTCAAGCACGATGGGCGCTCGCCCCGGGCGCACGAACGCGGCGCAGAACGGGTTGGTGCCGAAGCGCCGGTCGATGCCGCCGAACGGCGCGACGAGCGGGTCGCCAGCCACGTTGACGAAGTGAAACGATACGAGCCCGGCGCGCGCGCACTGCTCGGCCCAGTGGCCGATGCGGCCGATGTGATGCGCGTCGCGCAGGCCCACCGCGCAAATGCCGAACGCCTTCGCGCGCTCGATACCGCGCTCCATAGCCTCGAACGCGACCACCTGCCCAAAGCCCCGCCCGCCTTCCATCGTCAGGACCGCGCCCGCGTCGCGCACAAGCTCCACGTGCGCGTTGAGCTTCAGCTCGCCCTCGCGGCACGACAGTACGTAGCGCGGAATCATGCCCACGCCGTGCGAGTCGTGTCCGGCCAGGTTGGCCCCGACGAGATGGTCGGCCACCAGCGTTGCCTCACGCCGCTCGCTGCCGGCGGCGCGCCAGATGGCGACGACGAATGCGTGCAGCGCTTGCGCATCGATGACGACTTCGGAGCCCGCGGGGAAGGCGGCGTTCGGCATGGGATGACCCTCTCAGATATGGGTAATGAAAGAAAACATCGATCCAGTCCACCGTGGCAAAGGTACTTGATCGAGAGATCGTCGTCGAGACCTTGCTTCTATCCTTCGCGAACAGAATGCACGAGGGCGATCGCGGTGAGCAGCGTATTTTCGACGGCCGTGGCTCGGGATTTTTCAGCCTCGTTATCTACGCATTCCCCGGCTTGTTTACACCCGCACGCCCGAAAGCCCGTTTTTACGCCCAACGGCATCTGTTTGCATCCCTCTCTCGTTTACGATACTTTATGCTCGTTTTTGATCGATTCCCATCCGAAGAACCGGCGGAACCGAAACCCGAGACGAGCCTATGCAACGAACCCGAACGGAAGCCCTGGCAGGGCTCATGCCCGACGAGCGCGAGCGGCTGATTCTCGAGCGCCTGCGCAACGACGGCCGCGTGCTGGCCGCCCAGCTCGCCACGGAGCTCAACACCTCCGAGCACACCGTCCGCCGCCACCTGCGCGACCTGGCGGACGCCGGCCACTGCAAACGCGTCTACGGCGGCGCGCTGCTCGCCTCGCCGGCCGATCGGCCGCTCGCGGCACGCATGCAGGAAGACCCGCAGGCGAAGGCGCGGCTTGCGGGCGTGGCGGCATCGATCGTGCAGCACGGCCAGGTCATCCTGCTCGACGTCGGTTCGACCAATGCGGAAATCGCGGCCGCGCTGCCCGATCATGCCGACCTCACCGTGATCACCACTTCGCCCGAAGTCTGCGTGCGCCTCGTGCATCGCCCCGGTTTCAAGGTCGTCCTCATCGGCGGGTCCATCGGGCCGCGCGTGGGCGGCGCCGTCGGAGCGACGGCGCTGGCCCAACTCCAGCAGATACGCGCCGATCTCTGCTTCGTCGGCGTCTGCGCGCTCGATCCGGCCGAAGGCCTCGCCGCATTCGATGCCGACGATGCGGAGATGAAGCGCGCGATGATTCGCGCAAGCGGCCTCACCGCCGCCGCCGTCACGTCCGCGAAGCTGATGCGCTCCGCGCCGTTTACGGTCGCCCCCGTGGCCGGGCTCGACTACCTGATCGTCGAGCCCGAGGTCCAGCGCACGCATCTCGCGCAACTGCGCAAGGTCTGCGACAACGTTCTGGTGGCTCGCTCATGAACCTCGTCAAGGAACGATGCGCCACGGTCGCCGTGTTCTTCGCGAACGGCTTCGCGATCGGCGCGTGGGCGGTGGAAGTCCCGCGCGTGAAGGAAAAGCTCGCGCTGTCCGACACGGCGCTCGGTATCGCCCTCTTCGCGTTCGCGCTGGGCGCGATCGTTGCGATGCCGCTGGCCGGCCGGTTCGCGGCGAAACTCGGCAGCGGCCGCACCACCGCGCTGCTGGGCGCGCTCTTCATCGTTGCGTTCCCGCTGCCGGCGCTGGTGCCCGATTTCGCATTGCTATGCCTGGCACTGCTTTTCTTCGGCGCGACCAACGGCGCGCTCGACGTATCGATGAACGGTCATGCGAGCGCGATCGAGACTGCGTGGCGCGCACCGATCATGTCGTCGTTTCATGCGGCCTGGAGCGCGGGCGGTCTGGTCGGCGCGGCCACCGGCACGATGCTGCAGAAGCTCGGCGTGGGCGTGACGGGCAGCCTCGCGTTGCCGGACGTGCTCGTCGGCCTGCTGATCGCAGGCGCGATGGTTGCCGCGCTGCGCGACATCGGACCGCGTCTTGCCAGGGCCACGGGTTTCGCGCTGCCCACTCGCGCCGTGATGAAGCTCGCGGCGCTCGCCTTTCTCTGCATGATGATGGAGGGCGCGGTGGCCGACTGGAGCGCCGTGTTTCTGCGCTCGGTACTGCCGTACGATGCGGCAAGCGCGGGGCTCGGCTACTCCGCGTTTGCGTTCTCGATGGCGGCGTGCCGCGTGGTCGGCGACGTTTCGGTGCGGCGCCTCGGACCCGGCCGGGTCGTCGCGCTGGGCGGCCTGCTCGCGGCAGCGGGGCTCGCGCTCGTACTCGGGTTGCCGAATCTCGTCACGGCGGTGGCCGGTTTCGCGCTGATCGGCATTGGCCTCGCGAACGTCGTGCCGGTCATTTTCAGCGCCGCGGGACGCTCGACCGAAACGCCGGCAACCGGCGTTTCGATGGCCGCGACCCTTGGTTATGCGGGGTTCCTCGTCGGGCCGCCCGTGATCGGCTTCGGCGCGGGTCTGTTCGGTTTGAGGACGGCGCTGTGCGTGCTGCTGCTCGCCGCCGTGACCGTCGGTCTCGCGGGGGCGCGAGCCGTGCGCAACCCGGCTTCCGTCGCCAATGCCCCGGCGGAACGCCGAGCGCTCGACGAATGCTCGTGATTGGTTAGCATAACGAACGATGACGAACGGCGAACGCCGGCCGCGCCGCTCATGCTGCCCGGTGAAGCGGCACCTCGGCCGCCGGCACTTCGGGTCCAGGCACCACCAGCACGTTGCAGCTCACACGATCGAGCAACAGCCTATCGTCGCGCCCGTCCCACCAACGCGCGAACGCGCCCCTGCGGTGATGCCCCAGCACCACGAGGTCGGGGTTCAGCTCCGCCACGAACCGGGCAATCACGTCGACGGGGTTGCCCACGGCGAAGTGGCCTGTCGCCACAAGTCCGCTGCCGCTCAGACATTCCACGCCTTCGCGCAGCACGTCGTTCGCCGTCTGCTCGGCCAGATCGACCGGCATCGCGAAACCGACGTCGGCACCCCATTGCCCCGGCTCCCGTTCGAGCACGGCGAGCAGATGGGCCTGCGCCGCGTAGTGCCGCGCCAGATCCGCACCTTCGCGCAAGGCTCGGCGCCCTTCCCGCGTTGCGTCGTAGCAGAGCAGAATACGCCTGAACATTCGATTCCTCCGGCGGGATCGAGCCCGCCATGCGGGCGGGGCCGCCCCCGCGCTTCCCACGCCGTGCCGCTTCGACACCGGCGTTTCGCGAGCCTGACTGCCTCGTATTCGCGGGGGTTGCCTCCATTATAGATCACGCTGTGACATATAATGATCCCGCCCTACGGGTGCGCTGTCCCGTGGCCAACTCAGGTCAGGAGCCGACCATGCTTGCAGAATGGATACTCGAACAGACGACCGACGCCCTCATCTATGCAAGCCGCGACGGCATGATCGCGCGCTGGAACGAGGCGGCGAGCCGGCTATTCGGCTACGCGCGCGATGAAGCGCTCGGGCAGAGCCTCGACCTCATCATCCCGGAGCCTCTGCGGGGGCCGCACTGGAAGGGATTCGACGCCGCAATGGCGAGCGGCGTGACCCGGCTCGGCGGGCGTCCGTCCTTGACCCGCGCCGCGCACAAGAGCGGGCGGAAGCTTTACCTCGAAATGTCCTTTGCGCTCGTCAAGGACGACGCGGGGCAAGTGGCCGGCTCGGTCGCCATCGCGCGCGACGTGACGGAGCGCGTCGAGCGCGAACGGGCCGCGCGCAACGCCTCGCCGCCGCCCTCTCCCTGAGACCGCAGGGACGCGCGCCGGTCACGCCGGCTCGCGCCGCGTCCGCGAAGCGCTGCGGGGCGCCAGTCGGCCGACGCGCGTTGCCGGTCGTCATCGCGCTCTTCGAGCGCTGCCGGCGCCGGGAGCGCTTCAGCCGTCCTGTCCTGCGACGGGGTATCGAAAGCGTACGCCAGATACGCGTAGAACTGCCTCCACTTCATGGATCTCGGTCTCCCCGGTGTGTCAGTAAACGTCGCGCACGTAACGCTTTTCCCGCGCAAGCGCACTGACGAATTCCTGCGTCGCGTCGGCGTCCATGCCGCCATGCGCCGCAACGATATCCCGGAGCGCGGCGTCCACGTCTTTCGCCATGCGGCTCGCGTCGCCGCACACGTACAGGTGCGCGCCCTCCTGCAGCCACGCCCACAACTGCGCGCCCTGCTCGCGCATGCGGTCCTGCACGTAGATCTTGTCGCTCTGGTCGCGCGAGAACGCGAGGTCGAGCCGCGCGAGGTGGCCGTCGCCGTGCATCGCTTCGAGTTCCTCACGGTAGTAGAAGTCCGTTGCCGCATGCTGCTCGCCGAAAAACAGCCAGTTGCGGCCGCGATCGCCGCGCGCGCGCCGCTCGTGCAGGAAAGCGCGGAACGGCGCGACGCCGGTGCCGGGACCGACCATGATCATGGGCGTATCGCCGTGGCGCGGCGGCCGAAAATGCGTGCTTTTCTGCACGAACACCGGCACGCTGCCCGCCTCGGCGCGGTCGGCGAGGAAGGTCGAGGCCACGCCCTTGCGTTCGCGCCGGCCGTTGCTGTAGCGCACCGCCGAGACGGTGAGATGCACTTCCCCCTCATGGGCCTTGGGGCTCGACGAGATCGAATACAGGCGCGGCTGCAGCCGCTTGAGCATGCCCAGCAGTTCGGCCGCCGAGAGTTCGACGGGGAACTCGTGGAGCACGTCGGCAAGCTGCTGCCCCCAGAGCCAGTCGCGCAGGTCGATCCTGCGCTCTTCGGCCAGCAGGTCGGCAAGGCCGCCCGAGCGCGTGCGCGAGGCGATGAAGCGCAGCGCGTCAGGGCCGGGGCGCGCGATCTCGTAGTGCCGGCCCAGCGCATCGGCAAGGCGCATCTCGCCCACGCCGCTCACGCTCACCGGCGCCTCGGCGGAAAGGCGCGTGAGCGCAAGCACTTCGTCCACGAGCACCGGGCAGTTGGTGGGCCATACGCCCAGCGCGTCGCCGGCTTCGTATTCGAGCCCCGCCTCGCCCGCCGCGAGCGCCGCGAGCGCGAAGTAGCGCGTGTCCTTCGCCGCGCCCTTGCGGTTCAGGCGCACGTTCTTCACGAGACGCGACGATGCCGGGCGGGCCTTCGTCGGTGCGCAGCCGGGCAGTACTTCAGGAATCGCGCCGTTGGGCGGCACCGCATGCAGCGCGGCATCGTCCGCCTTGATGCGCGCGACGACCCGCTCGAACCAGGCATCGGCGGCGGGCTGGAACTCGGCGTCGCAGTCGGTGCGCGCGAAAAGGCGCACGGCACCCAGCGCTTCGAGGCGGGCGTCGAGGTTGCGGCCATGGCCGCAGAACTGGTCGTAGTTGCGGTCGCCGAACGCCAGCACCGCGTAGCGCAGCGTGTCGAGACGCGGCGCGTTGTCCGCCTTGAGCGCACTCCAGAATGCCTCGCCGTTGTCCGGCGCGTCGCCGTCGCCGAACGTGCTCGTCATCAGGAGTGCATACTGTGCTTTCGAAAAACTGTCGGGCGTATAGTCCGCCATGCAGGCCGTACGGATTTCGAAGCCCGACTCCATCAGTTGCGTCGCGTAGCGCTCGACCAGCGATTCGACGTTGCCCGTTTGCGAGGCCCACAGCAGCACGACCTTCGGGCGCGAGTGCACGATGCGCACGTTGCCTTCGCTCTCATCCGCGCCCGCCGGCCTCGCGAGCCTGTCCGGGGCCGGGGCGCGTGCTTCGTCCGTTCTGCTGAAGAGTCCCGCGAGCAATCCATCGAGCCATGCGCGCGCGGCGTCGGGAAACGGGGCATGGGCCGGCAGTACCGGCACCCCCGCGGCCTGCCCGGCCTTTAGCGTTCGCAGGCCGCCCACGAAGCCGGCCAGGTACTGCCGCTGCACCTCGTTCAAAGCAGGCGCGGCGACCTCGTCGAGGCCGAGGAGCGTTGAAAAAGCGTCGATACGGGACATATCATGTTCCTGCGGCTGTTTGTCTGCATCTTCGGCATCCTCGCCAGCCGGCTCGCGCCCGGGTTCGACGCGGGACAGGGCGACGGTGCAGAACTTCAGTTCGGGCTGCTGGGAAACGGGGTCGATCGCGTCGTTCGTGACGGCGTTCACGCAGAGGTCTTCGCCGAATACGTCGTTCCAGTGCATGGGCGCGAAGCAATTGCCGGGCAGCACGCGCTCGCTGACCACCGCGGGCAGCACCACCCGGCCGCGGCGCGAGCGGACCTCCACGCGGTCTTTCTCCGCGATGCCGAGCGCGCGGGCGTCCTCGGGATGAAGCTCGACGAACGGCCCGGGGTTGAGCCTGTTCAGCATGGCCACCTTGCCGGTCTTGGTCATGGTGTGCCATTGATGCTGGAGGCGCCCGGTGTTGAGGACGACGGGATAGACCTCGTCGGGCAGTTCGGCGGGCGCGGTATGGGGGCGAGCGAAGAACACCGCCTTGCCGCCAGGCGTCGCAAAGGCAATGCGCGGCCGGGTGCCGTCGGCGCGCGCCCGCAAGGTTTGGCTCACGCCGTCGTTCAGGTAGCGCAGCGGGTTGCGATCCTGCTGGGCGTCTGGCGCGCACGGCCATTGCAGCGGCGTTTCGCGTAGCCGCGCGTAGCTCGCGCCGCGCAGGTCGTAGCCCGTCTTCGGGTTCGCGAAGCGCGCGATCTCGTCGAAGACCTCGGCGGCGCTCGCATAGCCGAATGCGTGCGCGTAGCCCATTTCGCAGGCCACGCGCGCGACGATCTGCCAGTCGGCCAGCGCCTCGCCGGGCGGCTCGATGGCCTGCTGCGCGAGCGTCATGTTGCGCTCGGAGTTGATCATCACACCGTCGGCCTCGGCCCACAGCGCGCCGGGCAGCAATACATCGGCGTACTGATTTGTTTCGGTATCGAGAAAGGCGTCCTGCGCGATGACGAGTTCCGCGGCCTTCAAACCGGCCACGACCGTCTGCCGGTTGGCCACCGTCGCCACCGGGTTCGTGCAGATGATCCAGCAGGCCTTGATCTCGCCGGCGGCCATGCGCGAGAACATGTCCACGGTGCCGCCGCCCACCTTCGTGGGCAGCGTGCCCGGCGCAAGGGCCCAGGCCGCTTCGACGAACGCACGGTCCTCCTCCACGAGCACCGAGCGCTGACCGGGCAGGCCCGGCCCCATGTAACCCATCTCGCGCCCGCCCATCGCATTCGGCTGGCCCGTGAGCGAGAACGGCCCGCTGCCGGGGCGGCAGATCTTGCCGGTGGCGAGGTGCAGGTTGCAGATCGCGTTGGTGCTCCATGTGCCGTGGGTGCTCTGGTTCAGCCCCATCGTCCAGCAGCTCATCCACTCCGGCGCTTCGCCTATCCACTGCGCGGCGCGGCGAATGTCGTCCTCCGCGAGGCCCGTGAGGGCCGCCACTTTCTCCGGCGTGTAGTCGGCCAGAAACGCGGGCATGGCGTCCCAGCCCTCGGTGTACTCGTCGATGAAGGCCGCGTCCGTCTGGCCGTTCGCGTGGAGCAGATGCAGGAGGCCGTTAAGCAGCGCGAGATCGGTGCCCGGCCGGATCTGCAGGAAAAGCGAGGCCTTCTCCGCAGTCGCCGTGCGGCGCGGGTCCACCACGATCAGCTTCGCGCCGGCCTTCACGCGGTCCATCATGCGCAGGAACAGGATGGGATGGCAGTCGGCCATGTTCGCACCGATCACGAAGAAGAGATCGGCGCGATCGAAATCCTGATAGGAACCCGGCGGACCGTCCGCGCCCAGCGAGAGCTTGTAGCCGCTGCCCGCGCTCGCCATGCACAGGCGCGAGTTCGACTCGATGTTGTTCGTGCGCACGAAGCCCTTCGCGAGCTTGTTGACGAGATACTGCGCCTCGACCGACATCTGCCCGGAGACATAGAACGACAGCGCATCAGGGCCGTGCGCATCGAGCGTCGCGCGCAGCCGCCGCGCGGTATCCGCAATCGCCTGATCGAGCGCGAGCGGCACCGGGTCCTCGCCGCGCGCATGACGCACGAACGCGCGTTCGAGCCGGCCCGACTTGCGCAGCGCCACGTGCGCCGACGATCCCTTCGTGCACAGCCGGCCGAAATTGGTCGGATGATCGGGGTCGCCCGCGATCTTCGTGACCTGGCCGTCCGCGATCTGCAGGATCATGCCGCAGCCCACGCCGCAGTACGGACACACGCTCTTTACGCTCTTGCTCGTCATGCCTTGCGCTCGATATCGGCGTTGGAAGGGACCGGGGGCGAACCTCAGGCAGCCACGTAAACCTCGCCGTTCACCACACGCGTCGCATACGGGCTGACCGACTGCTGCGGCGCTTCGAGGCACTCGCCGGTAGCCAGATCGAAGTGATGCTTGTAGATCGGCGAGGCCACGACGATGCGTTCGCCGAGATTCCCCACGAGACCGCGCGACAGCACGGCAGCCTGCGAGTTGGGATCGTAGTTGCCGATGGCGAAGACGCGCGCGGCGCCGTCGTCCACATGAAACACGGCCACCTGCTCGCCGTTCACGAGCGCACACACGCCCGTGTTCGGCACGATATCGTCGAGCCGGCACACCGAAGTCCAGTGCGCGGGAAGGGTTTGATCGCTCATTTCGCTCTCCTGTTGAGAAGGACAAGGTTCAGACAGCTTCGACGACAACCGGAATCTCTTCCAGCACGGCATATGCCGCGCCCCTGGGTTCGACCGCACGCTCGGCCGGCGTGGCCGGACGGATCTGGCCGCGCTCCTCGACGAAGCGCACGTGCTGATCGCCCGCCTCGCTATTGACGAAGTGACGAAAGCGCCGCCGCGTATCCGGGTCGGTCACGGCCTTTTTCCATTCGCACTCGTAGGTCTCGACCACGTGCTGCATCTCGCTTTCGAGCTCGGCTGCAAGGCCGAGCCTGTTGTGCACCACCACGTCGATCAGATACTCGAGACCGCCCTCGAGGTTGTCGCGCCATACGCTCGTGCGCTGCAGGCGGTCGGCCGTGCGCACGTAGAACATCAGGAAGCGGTCGACGTAGCGGATCAGCGTGGCCTTGTCGAGGTCCGAGGCGAGCAGTTCCGCGTGACGCGGTTTCATGCCGCCGTTGCCGCAGACATAGAGATTCCAGCCCTTCTCCGTCGCGATCACGCCGATATCCTTGCCCTGCGCCTCGGCGCACTCGCGCGTGCAGCCCGAGACGCCGAACTTGATCTTGTGCGGCGCGCGCAAGCCCTTGTAGCGGTTCTCGATCTCGATGGCGAGGCCCACCGAATCGCCCACGCCGTAGCGGCACCACGTGGAGCCCACGCACGACTTCACGGTGCGCACCGCCTTGCCGTAGGCATGTCCCGATTCGAAGCCCGCCGCGATCAACGCTTCCCAGATCGCGGGCAACTGCTCGACGCGCGCCCCGAACAGATCCACGCGCTGGCCGCCCGTGATCTTCGTATACAGCCCGTACTGCTTCGCGACCTGCCCCACCGCGATCAACCCCTCCGGCGTCACCTCGCCGCCAGCCATGCGCGGCACGACCGAATAGGTGCCGTCGCGCTGGATGTTGGCGAGGTAGTAATCGTTGGAGTCCTGAAGACCTGCATGTTCCTTCTTGAGCACGAATTCGTTCCAGCACGACGCGAGAATGCCGGCCACGGCGGGCTTGCAAACGTCGCAGCCCAGCCCTTGCCCATGCTTCGCGAGCAGTTCGGAGAAGGTCTTGATGCCCTCCACGCGCACGATGTGATAGAGCTCCTGGCGCGAATAGCGGAAGTGCTCGCACAAATGGTTGTTGACGGCGAGCCCCTGGCGCTGCATCTCCGACTTCATGACCTGAGTCACGAGCGGCACGCAGCCGCCGCACGAAGTCCCCGCGCAGGTGGCGCTCTTCACCGCCGCGATGGTCGTCGAGCCCTCGCGCACCGCCGCGCAGATCTGCGCCTTCGAAACGTTGTTGCACGAGCAAATCTGCGCGCCGTCGGGCAGCGCCTCCACGCCGAGAGCCGGCCTGGCCTTGCCGCCGGACTCGGGAAGAATCAGGAATTCGGGGGCTTCGGGAAGCTCGATGCGGTTGAGCATCATCTGCTGCAGCGTGCCGTAGTCGCCTGCGTCGCCCACCATCACCGCGCCGAGCAGTTGCTTGCCGCATTCGGACACGACGATTTTCTTGTAGACCTGGCGGCGCTCGTCGGCATAACGGTACGCGCGGCTACCCGGCGTTTTCCCATGCGCGTCGCCCAGGCTCGCCACGTCCACGCCCATCAGCTTGAGTTTCGTGCTCATGTCGGCGCCGGCAAAGCCCGCTTCCTCGCCCGCCAGCGCCTTCGCCGCGACGCGGGCCATGTCGTAGCCCGGCGCGACGAGGCCGAAGGTCTGGCCGCGCCACGACGCACATTCGCCGATTGCGTAGATGTCCGTATCGCTCGTGCGGCACTGGTCGTCGATCGCCACGCCACCGCGCGCACCGAGGTCGAGGCCGCAGGCCCGCGCAATCTCGTCGCGCGGGCGAATGCCGGCCGAGAACACGATCATGTCCGCTTCGAGGTGCGAGCCGTCGGCGAATACCATGCGGTTCGCCGCCGTTTCGCCGTCGACGATCGCCGTAGTCTGCTTCTGCGTGTGCACGGTCACGCCCAGTTCCTCGATCTTGCCGCGCAGCACGCGGCCGCCGTCGTCGTCCACCTGCACGGCCATGAGGCGCGGTGCGAATTCGACCACATGGGTTTCGAGCCCCATGTCTCGCAGCGCCTTCGCGCATTCGAGGCCGAGCAGCCCGCCGCCCACCACCACGCCCGTACGGGCGCGCGCGCCGCGGGCCTGCATCGCTTCGAGGTCTTCGATAGTTCGGTAGACGAAACAGTCTGCGCGGTCGTTGCCCGCGATGGGCGGCACGAACGGCGACGAGCCCGTGGCGAGCACGAGCTTGTCGTAATGCAGCGTTTCGCCGTTGGAGACCGTTATGGTGCGCGCCGCACGGTCGACTGAGACCGCCTTCGCGCCGAGCACGAGCCGCACGTCGTCGCGATCGAAGAACCCGGCCTCGACGAGCGAGAGATCCTCGGCCGAAGTGCCCGAAAAGAATGCGGAGAGGTGCACGCGATCGTAAGCCGGACGCGGTTCCTCGCAAAGCACGGTCACCCGCACCTGCGGCGCGCCCTCGGCAAGCAGGCACTCGAGAAACTTGTGGCCCACCATGCCGTGGCCGACAACGACGACTTCCATGACGGAGCCGTCGACTGCAAACGTGGATTGCACCATGCTGAGCACCCTGAAAATAAAAAGGCGTCCCGCGATACCGGCTTGTGAGAAGCCAGATTCGGGGGACGCCATTGCCCTGTTTTACGGTGGCAGATCGAGCGCTGCGGTGCTGCGACGCAGAGGGATCGCCGTTGATCCCTGCCGACCTGTGTCGCGTCAGATAACGCAAACACCGTGCCATACGGTGCCCTGCGGGCTCGAAGGTACAGTTGGCGGGCATTCGCGGCCTTTGTCCGCGAGCCGCTACAAGTGCAGGCATGACGCATCGTGATACGGCGAAGCACAAGATTGGTGCTGTGCAGCACATTCGCTGTGCGATTGCGCGGCCACCCGGTTCACTCGCTTCGCGCGTGCGTGCCCTCGCGGCACGGCCGGCATGGACGCAGCGGTCAACCTGTCTGCATGCTCATGCTGGTCTGAAATTTGCATCACACGTTGCATCCGGCAACGCTGCCGGATGTCGCGCGGGAGTGCCGCAGGCGGTTCGCGCCACTCAGGAAATGTGTCTATCAAAATGTGTCTATCAACCAGGATCAACCAGGACAATGGCGTCCCCTCGCCGAACCCGGCGAGCGGACGCCATTTGTTTTTGACGGCGCGCACGGCCGTGTGTGCCGCACGCAAGAGGACAAACATGATGGCAACGGGCAAGGTCACCTTGTTGAGCGCGGGTCCAGGCGACCTCGACCTGCTCACGCTGAAAGCCGTGAAAGCGCTTGCGAGCGCCGACGTCGTGCTGCTCGACGATCTCGTGAATCCGGAGATCGCAGCGCTCGCCCCCGCCGCGCGCGTGATCCGGGTAGGCAAACGCGGCGGCTGCCGCTCCACGCCCCAAACCTTCATCGAGCGGCTCATGCAACGCTACGCGCGGCGGGGCCTGCACGTCGTGCGCGTGAAAGGCGGCGACGCGCTGCTGTTCGGGCGCGCGGGAGAGGAACTGGGCGCGTTGCAGCGGGCGGGTATCGCCGTCGAGATCGTCAGTGGCGTGTCCTCGGCTTTCGCCGCCGCCGCGAGCCTTGGCGTATCGCTCACGCACCGCGACCACTGCCAGGGGGTGATCTTCGTGACGGCGCATCTACGCGACCACAGCGAACCCGACTGGGTCGCGCTCGCGGCAACCGGCATGACGCTCGCGATCTATATGGGCATGAGCCGCATCGAAAACCTCTGCGCCACGCTTGCGCAGTCGCTGCCGCGCAGCACGCCCGCGGCCGTCGTGCAATGGGCCGGCACGGCCAGCGAGCGGCGCGTGACCGGCACGCTCGCCACCGTCGCGCACGACGCACAAGCGGCCGGGCTGGGCAGCCCCGCCATTATTCTCGTAGGCGATGCGATTGGCGAGGCCATGTCGTTCAAGCGCTTCGAAGCGTTCGAGTCTGCGAGGGATGCTCTCCCTCCTCTGTTGCGACGGGCCTGAATGGCGTCTACGGCATTCCGACGAGCCGCGCCGCCGAAGCCAGATAGCACTCCGACACATTGCGGCGATCTTCGCAAAGACACGTATAGGTCATCTTGACGACATGATCGTCATCTGAAAGCACCGCCAGCCGGCACGCTTCGTTCCAGTCGCCTTCTATGGCCGGCACATCGGGCTCGACGTCCAGGGGCTTGCGCACCGTTGCGTAAGCGGCGCACAGCGCAAACCATAGATCGGGCAGCAATTGCTCGGCCAGCGAGTCGGGCAACCGGGCAAACAGAATGCGGGCGGCGTGCGTGCCCGTGACAGTATGGAGTACTGTGAAATCTGCCGTCCGCCAGTACACGGAGATAGCCGCTCGTGCCATGTCGTCGAGCAACGATGAGGTCGCCGGAGGCGAGAGAACTGCCTGCTGGAACCGGGCATCGCCGGCCACGGCGCGAAGACGCGCCGTTATCGAGTTGCCGTTCACCGGGTCATCGGCCATGGCTCGCGCAACCTCGTAAAACGCGGCGTCGACGCTTTCGGCACGGCGGCTGCCATCGACAGGAATGGCAATCGGCAAATGCGACGAGACCAGCGCAGCCAGGCCCGCAGCCATCTCGCCGGCATGCGCGGCCTCGATGCCGTAAGCCAGCCGGACGAGCGCATGGAACGCGCCCGTTGCGGGTGCGAACGGCACTGCGCTCAGAACCTGGGTGATCACCGGAATGGGGCCGTCGTCCGCCATCCAGTCCAGAAAGCAAAGGCGCAGCGCTCCGAATGCAGCAGGATTGGCGAGTTGGCGCGACCAGTCGCGACGACTGATCGTCACGTCGACGCGTGGCGCGGGCAGCGCGTACTTGCGCTCCCACATCGCGAAGAACTCCCGTAACCGCGACGGAGAAGCTCCCATTCGGGACAACGCAACGAGCGCCATCGGGCAATGGTTGGTCGTCCCCCTGGCTGCCAGATCGAAGCCAGCGTTCGCGTCCAGCAGTTCGTTCAGGGTGGCGTCCATGCGGTCCACTTGCATGATTAAGTCTCCGGGACAGAAAGCGAAGCTGCATTGTGATAGTTCAAGTAAACTTGAAGTCAAGCCCATTCATCCAGAAACGTCATGAAAGACATTTCGATCTCCATCGGCGAGCTCGCCAGACGCTCTGGCGTAGCAACGAGCGCGATCCGCTTCTACGAGGAACAAGGACTGGTCAGCAGTTGCCGGACGGAGGGTGGTCAGCGTCAGTACCGGCGTGAGGCGCTGCGGCGAATCGGTTTCATTCGCGCAGCCCAGGCCGTGGGTTTGAACCTGGCGGAGATTCGTTCGGCACTGGCGACGTTGCCCGGGCAGCGCACGCCGACCAAACAGGACTGGCAACGTCTGTCCCGCACCTGGCAGCCCATGCTGCAGGAGCGAATCGATGCGCTGATCGCGTTGCGCGATCGGCTTGCTTCGTGCGTGGGATGCGGCTGCCTCTCGCTGAAGAGTTGCTCGCTTTATAATCCGGGGGATATCGCGCGAAGTCGAGGAAGCGGCGCCCGATATCTCATGGGCGATAGCTCGCGTGATTTGCTAAACGCGGCTGATCCGGGTGAACCGGAGCGGTGACGCGCCGCCGAAGCCCCTTCTCGCTCGAACCACCTGGTATGCGATTATCGTTATCCCGTCTCCCTACCCAATGCCCATGCCAATCCGGAACACCTTGTCCCGCTACTTGCTGGCGACCTTTCTTGCCTCGCACGGCCTGGCTTGCTTCGCAGCCGCAACGTCCAGCCAGGAAGCGAAGCCTTCGAGTCCGCCGCGCCAGCAGGCCGACGAACACGTTGCGACCTACGGCAACGTACGCTACCAATACACGATCGATTATCCTGCCGACCTGCTGGCCGCCGGCCGTGAAGCGGACGACAGCGACGGCGTCGTCTTTTCGGCGAAATCGGGCACCGCGCAAGTCACCGTCTGGGGCAGGTTCAACGCGAACGACGATACGCCTGCTCAAATCCTGCGCAGCGAAGAACAGGGCCCCTGCGCGGGCGTGCGGGCGAGCTATGAAGTGAGCAAGCGGCATCTCGTGGCCTTTTCGTGCCAGACGCCGACTAACGAAGTCGTCTACGAGAAGATGATCATTCACGGCGATACGCTGGTTGCCGTGCAATTTGTCTATCCTGTCGCGGAGCAGGCAACGTGGTCGCCGGTGATCAAGCAAATGTCGGGGTCGCTGCGTATCGAGTGATTGAAGGCGTTTGTGCGGTGGCAGTGTTGCCCGCGGCCGTAGCTCGGTGGCGCACCGAAACGCCCTCGTGAGCGACCGCTTCAAGACCGGCGTCGCCGCTACCCGCCCGTCTGCGAAGGCACATCGCCCAGCCATTGCATGAATTCGCCCACGTGCTGCGCCCAGAGGTCGGGGCGCGTCATGGTGAAATGGCCCGGCGACGACGGCGTGCCCTGCTGCACCACGTCCCGGCCGTGCTGCAGCGTCGGCACGAGTCGCTCGAGGACATGCAGCGTGTCTCCGCAGTACCCGGAAGCCATCGATCCAGCCGCGCGGCGTTTGCGTATAGTCCGCGTTCTTCCAGTTGGCACTATCGAAGAAGCCGTTTTCCGTCCCGGAATCCGTGACTACCAGGAATATCGATAGCCGGCCTGACCGAAAACGGTGCGCGCGTACTCGCCCCCAATGTTGCGCGCGTACTTGATATTGACGTACAGCTCGGACGACTTGCCCATGCTCGTCGTCACACCCGCGCCCACGTCGTACCAGGTCCTGGCCGGATCGGCCTCGAACGGCGTGCCGCCCACGCTGGTCTGCCCAGGAGAGAGGAAGTCGTGCAGTACGTCGAAGGTCAGATAAGGCGTTGCCGCGCCCGTGCGTCCGTCGTTTTGCAGATTCGCCCGAAACAGCCGGAAGCCCACGCGTCCGCGCAAGCCATTCGTACTGGTGCTGGAAATCGGCGAAACCCCATCGTCTGCCGCATTCATATGCAGGTACTGATAGAGCAACTGCACCTGCGGTTCAATCGCGATGCCCGTCGAACCAGGAAGCAGGAAGGGCTTGCCCACCTCGCCCGAGGCCCCTGCGCTGAAACCGTTCTGGGTTGCCTCGTCGCCGTAGATGTCGCCGTATTTGTTGTAGTAATGCGTAAGTTGGCCTACACCGTCGAAATAGGTGCCGTCAGGCAGATATTTCGTCCAGTAGCCGCCAATGGATTGCGCTTGCGTCTCCACCGAGCCCGTTGCGTCGGACAACTGTGAATCAAGGCTGCGCAGGCTGTCGTCGAAAGTCGCCGACATCGAGCCGAAAGTCACCATCGCGCCCGCATGCGTGCTGCCCCCATTGGCGCCGCGCGCGAGCGTCCAGTCCTTGCCGAACTGCCCGAAGAACGTCTGTTCGCTGGCCGAGAACCCGTTGTTTGAATCGACGTCGAAATTCTCCCCGCTCACACGGCCCCAGACCCCATCATTGTTGTCGGCGCCGGTCTTATTGGCTTGTCCCGCTTCGACGCTTGCGATGTCGCCCACGCGCTCGTTCAACGTCCCCATGATCGTAAAACCGTAGTCGGCATCGAGCAGCGGAGTCAGCGAATAGCCGGCAGCGCCTGGACGATATGCAACGTTCCCGGAAGGCGTGACAGCGCCACTTGCCCCCGACGACGATTCGAACATCGAGCGCAAATACCAGTCGTTAGCGCTCGCAGTACCGCCCTGATACAGCAGATACTGATAGGCACCGCTCTGTATCACATTGCCCATGCGGAAACTGTTCGCCGCCGACGTTCCGTCCACCTGCACAAGCTCGATGCCATCGCCCACCGTCTGCACGCCCGTGCCTGTCGCGTGTACCTGAATGGTCGTGCTGCCACTCGTATTGCCTGTAACGACGAGCTGGTCCGTCTTCGTGGCCGCACCGCCCTGGTTAAGCAGCGTGTTCAGTACCAACTGCCCGTTGGCGCCCGAGTAGTTACCGCCGACCGTCAGCACGTTGCCGATCTGCCCGGACGCAGCCGCCACGTTCACCACACCCTGATTCACCAGATTGCCGCCGATCATGAACGAGCCATTCGCATCGGCCGCAAACGAAGGCAATGCATTGGCGACGGCGATCGTGCCCGCATTGGTCACCGCACCCGCTACCGTGCCATAACCACCGAGCGTTGCGCCGTCTGCCACGGTCGTTGCGCCCGCACCGAGAGCCGCGTTCGCATGCGCGGCATCGCCGACGGCAAGCGTGCCGTCTGAAATGGTCGTGCCTCCGCTGTAGGTGTTCACCGCATTCAGGACCGTGACGCCCGGACCTGTTTGCGTCACGTTGCCCGTGCCGGAAATTGTGCCGCCGAAAGTGAAGCTATCCGAACGATCGAAGGCCAGCGTCCCGTTGTCGGCGACATTGCCGAGAATGCTGCCCGAGGTTCCGCCATTGCCGAACTGCAACGTCCCTGCCGAGATCGTCGTGCCACCGGTGTAGGTATTGTTGGCCGTCAGGATGGTCGTGCCGGTACCGATCTGGTCGACCGCGCCAGTGCCGGAGACCGTGCCGCCGAAAGTGAAGCTGTCCGAACGATCGAAGGCCAGCGTGCCGTTGTCGGCGACATTGCCGAGAATGCTGCCCGAGGTTCCCCCATTGCCGAGCTGCAATGTCCCTGCCGAGATCGTCGTGCCGCCGGTGTAGGTATTGTTGGCCGTCAGGATGGTCGTGCCGGTACCGATCTGGTCGACCGCGCCGGTGCCGGAGACCGTGCCGCCGAAAGCGACGCTGTCCGAACGATCGAAGGCCAGCGTACCGTTGTCGGCGATATTGCCGAGAATGCTGCCCGAGGTTCCGCCGTTGCCGAGCTGCAGCGTGCCCGCCGCGATCGTCGTGCCGCCGGTATAGGTGTTGTCGTCCGTCAAGGTCAGCGTGCCCGCGCCTTGCTTGGTCAGGCCGCCTACGCCCGACATGACGGTCGATGCCGTCACATTGAAACCATTGGAATCCAGGATCATGCCCCCGGCACCGATGATGAAATTGTCGGGCGCAAAACCATAGATCAATGCCGAGTCGGGCATGCTGTCGGCGGTCGCCCGCAGGGTGCCGTTATCAAATGTCGCCGTCGCGTCGCCAACGCCCGGCAGCAGTGCCGCTGTTTCGAGGACCCCGTTGGTGTCGACGGTCAGCGTGCCGTTAGTGCCGCTGTCGGCACCGACAAGTACCCCCTCCGACGCCGCAACAAGGCCGCCGTTGCTGATGGTCAGCGTTCCCTGCCCTGGCGTACCCCCGAAGGTGGTTTGCCCGATATAGAGAACGCCGGAGTCCGCGAAGCTGGAACCTGCCCCCGTCACCAGCATCGACGCGGCGCCGTTTACACCGATGCCGGCGTTGACAGCCTGGATCGTGGCGCCGTTGGAAACCGTCACACCGACACTGTTCGTCGCCCCACCCGCCGAGAAGTTGCCGGCGTTCCAGACGGTACCCGCTCCGTCCACCAGCACAGCGATGTTGGATGCCACGGTAAATCCCGGGCCTTCCCCAATCGAGGCGGTGCTGGTCGTGAGCCGGGCGCCGTCTGTCAACGCGATCGAGGCATCCCCGCCCCGGCCGACGGCAAGGTAGTCTGTTGTCAAACTCGAGCCGCTTCCCGTGACCGTCAGGGCGCCCGAGTTGAGGCTCAGGAAGCCAACCTCGACGGTGTCCGGGATCACGAGCTGAGCGCCGTTGGAAACGGTCAACCCGCCGCTGCCCGCCCCGTTGACATCGAAGGCGCCGCCAAAGGTACCTGCGTTCCAGACCGTACCCGCCCCGCTCAATGTCAGGGTAGAGGCGCCCGTGTTCAGGTTCAACCCGTTACCGGAGCCGCTGCCTACAGCCGTTCCGGTGGGCACCACGGTCCCGCTGGGGGTTGTGACATTTCCTGACAGGGTAAGGTCTGGAAGGTAGTCATTATTGGTGTTTGCGTCTGTAATCGCACGGGTCAGATCGGATGCCGTGCCCACGGAGTACGACGCCTGCGCGTTCGCCGGACGCACGCCGGCGGCCGCGCAGAAAAGCGCGGCAATCGCCGTCGACAGCATCAGGGAGCGGCGGGAACGCACGCCCGTGCCTGGGCATTTAGCGGCGGCACGTTCTTCCTTGTTTCCCGGTATGACACGTGAATTGCGTACAGAAACCGTATTTATGGTTTTCGCTGATTTATTGAAATTTTGTTTCATGACGTCCCCGATCGCCGTTATAGGCAGCACAGCATTTTCTAATGCGCATCACTCCCTATTTATTGTGCAAACAGGCGTGATAGGTATTTCACCCTTTCCAGACGATTTCCCCGTCTTCACTATTTTGTCGCGCAGGGCATTGAAGCGCACGTCGACGTCAAGCTCATCGATCTGTGCAGCGTTATCCCCGATACCGGGATTTCGCTTGTATGTGGAGCCCCGTTTCGCACCACCTGCCAGCGGCGGTTAGTCTTTCATTTATCTGTTATACGGATCAACCATGGCTTTGATTTTCCGTGCCAGAAGCGTAGTCGCCGGGCTAGCAAAAAGCAATCTTGATAAGCACACGCAAGACCCGCCCGTTTCGCACAATCGGTGCGACGATCAACAATGCCGGAGATTTGCAAAGGCTGTTAATTCTTGTTAAATACTGGCATTTGAAGCAGGGCTATCTCACGAAACGGTAGATTGCGTTGACGTTTCTGGTCACCAGGTTCTATACACCTGTCTGACGAAGGGCGCGGGTGCCGCATGGCATCTCAAGCCACTGCACCGTATGACAATTTGAACGGCCGGTGTGCTTCTCAAACCGGCCTGTCGATTCGATGGAATCGACAGGCCGCTCGGGGTCGGCTCATGCCTTTCGCATGAAAGGCGCGACCGAGGCAATCGCCGCACCAGGTTGTCGGGCGCTAGCCGGCCAGAAGGACAAGCTCAAGCTGTCAAGGCACGATTCGTTGAACAGCCGAAAGCGGCGGGCGCCCGCCGTTTTGCCGGAGGTCTCGTGCTGCATGGCACTTCCCGCCCGACTGGCGCTATTGCAAGGTCACAGCACCATCACCATCTCGTGCCAGGACATGCCTCCATGGTCGGAACTGGACGGCCTGACGTAGCGATAGCCCATACGTTCATACAGTGCTACGTGACGGTCCTTGCACATCAAATGGATGGTTTTCTTGCCCATCTGGGACATTTGAGCGACGAAAGTTCGCATCATCAGCGACGCGTACCCTTTTCCCTGATGTGATGGATCGATCACGACAGACATGATCACGACGTTGTCCGCAGACGGATCATGTCCGACAAGCTCCTTGAACGCCTCGTCGGACATGACGACTTCGTGCGCGCATCCGCTGTTGATGAATCCGATCAAGTTGCCGTGCAGTTCCATAACCAGAAAACCTTCCGGATATTCGGCAATGCGGGTTGCGATCCTGGCGCGCGTGGCTGCTTCGTCGCCCTCGTAAGCCGAAGTCTCGATTTCGAAGACGCGGTCAACGTCCATGGGCCGCGCCAGGCGGAAATTTGGAACTGTCATGAGTGAGATAGACCGGAACCGCCGGCCTGGAACATTTGAAGTGACAGGATGATAGAACACGCGCAAACTGCAAACACTGCATTTTATTCAGGAAGTACTGCACGTTATGCATTATTTGCTTCGACGGATAGACCTCAATCTGTTGTTGGTCTTCGACGCCTTGTTTCGGCATCGAGGAGTCGTCTCGGCTGCCGAAGAGCTTTCACTAAGCGCGTCTGCCTGCAGCCATGCGCTTGCACGTTTGCGCATTGCTCTGGAAGACGAGCTTTTCGTCCGGCACGGCAACGGAATGTTGCCAACCGCAAAGGCTGAGCAGATGGCTGTGGGAGTGCGCGAGGCGCTGCAGACGCTTACGGACAGCCTGGAAAACGCGAGTCCGTTCGACCCTTCGACCAGCAAGCAAGAGTTCGTGTTTGCGGCAACCGATTTCACCGCGTTCGCGGTGCTGCCGCAGCTCGTTGCAGCGCTGGAGCTGCATGCCCCGGGAACCCGCGTGCGCGTGGTTTACTCGACCCAGCGCGAGTCGCTGGAAGACCTCGCTTCGGGGCGGGTTCATTTCGCGCTGGGTTTTTCGGATGAGACGGAGCTGCAGGCTGCCGGACTCGCGTCTTTACAATGCTTCGTGGACGATTATGTCGTCGTCGTCCGTCGGGGACATCCACGAATCGGGCAGAAGCTGTCCTTGACTCGCTATCTTGCTGAACGGCATGTCGTCGTGACACCCTGGAACACCGAGGGTAGCGTCATCGATGCCGCTTTGCTGGATTCTCAACACATCCGCGATGTGGCAGTGCAACTTCCAAGCGTGATGGCTGCGCCATTCATCGTTGCCAATTCCGAGCTTCTGTTGACGCTGCCCCGACGGGCCGCGTTACAGCTTTCTCTGGCGATACCGCTCGTGATATACCCGGCGCCGTTCAACGTTCCTCGCTACGTTCTAAAAGCACTTTTTTACAAACGACACGCCAGATCGGCAGCGCATCGATGGATGCGGGAGTTGATGATCGATATTTTGGGCAAGGCGAGTACGCCTGATCCTGCTGGCAGTTGACCGCAACCAGATCGAGAGCGGACTGGGTCCCTCACTGCCTGGCGCGGCCCCTTGGGCCCAAACGAGAAAGCCAGGGTTGCAGCCGTACGGCGCGCCCACCGGACAGCACCCAACGAAAGCAACCCCGCTGCCCCCATCCGAACGCTACAAATATCGCGCTTGATCCAGATCCGATATGAGCGACGGTCCGGTCGGCCGCCAACCGAGGCGTGCCTGAGTCCACGCACTGGAAGCCGGCATGTCCATGCCGACGAACATGGCCATCCAGCCGAACTGGGCTTGCGCCTGCTCCGGAGCGATCGACACGACGGGCAGCTTGAGACCTCGCCCTAGCGATTCGGCAATATCTCGGCTGCTAACGCCCTCCTCCCCCACGGCGTGATACCGGGCCCCTCGTTCCGCTTGCTCGATCGCGAGCCGATAGAGCCGGACGACATCGGACAGATGCCCCGCCGGCCAACGGTTGCGGCCCTCGCCGACATAGGCCACGGCGCCTTTCTCACGAGCGATCGCGATCAGCGGAGAAATCAGCCCCTGCTTGAGCGGGTTATGCACTTGCGGCAACCGCATCACCGAGACGTTCACGCCCGCATCGAGCAGCGTGTTTCCCGCTATTTCCGATCCGATGCGCGGATTGGGATGACTCGTGTTGAAAACGCCCTCGCGCGCGAGCTCTCCGGGCTCGTCGTTGCCGACGCCGGTGCCCGACGTGATGAGGATGGGGCGATCCGAGCCGGCCAGCACCGAGCCGAGCGCGGCGATCGCGCGCTGGTCCTTTTCGCAGTTTTCGACGAATCGTGAAAAGTCGTGGTCGAACGCCGCGTGTATCACGGCATCCGCCTTTTCGGCACCGCGCTTCAGGCTTTCGACGTCTTCCAGCGTGCCTGGGTGAGGCTCGGCGCACGCCGCCTTGAGCGCCTGCGCGCCGGCTTCCGAACGAGTCATGCCAATGACATGGTGTCCGGCCTGAATCAGTTCAGGTACCAGGGCCGAGCCGATAAAACCGGTCGCGCCCGTCAAAAAGATTCGCATCGTCAACTCCTCCTGGTCGTGACCTCCACACTATCCGTCGATTTCTTATTCCGTTAAAGTAGTGACGTTATCATGGTAAAACGACTAACAGGAATCTCGTGCCGGTCACCCCGCCTACGTCGCTCGGCGACTTCCTGAAGAGCCGCCGCATCCGGCTCGACCCCGCGAGCTTCGGCTATTCGGGGCGTCGGCGCACGCCGGGGCTGCGCCGCGAAGAAGTGGCGCAACGTGCGAATATCAGCTCGACCTGGTACACGTGGCTCGAACAGGGGCGTGGGGGCGCGCCCTCCGCAGACGTGCTGGAACGCATTGCGAGCGCGCTGATGCTCACCAGCACCGAGCGCGAACATCTTTTCATGCTCGGATTGGGCCGGCCGCCGGAAGTCCGATACCGGGCCGTCAACGACGTCAGTCCGCGGCTGCAGCGCTTTCTCGATTCCCTGCAATCGAGTCCCGCCATCATCAAGAATCCGGTTTGGGACGTTGTCGCGTGGAATCGCGCCGCCGCCGTCGTACTGACCGATTACGGCGCGCTGCCGCCCGATGGGCGCAATATCTTGCGCTTTCTGTTCGGCAATCCGCTGGTGCGTGCGAAGCAGCATGACTGGGAGAGCGTCGCGCGTTTTGTCGTGGGGGCGTTCAGAGCCGACGTGGCGCGAGCGGGCCTCGTTTCGGAGGCCGGCGAACTCGTCGACGAGTTGTGCAGCACGAGCCCCGAATTCGAAGCGTTATGGCGTGAGAACGACTTGCATAACCACGCCGATGGCGGCGTGAAACGTCTGTCGCATCCGGAACTCGGACCGATCGAGCTCGAATACTCGGCATTCTCTGTCGATGGCCGCCCGGATCTAGGCATGATCGTTTATACGCCGCTCGACGACGACACGGCCGAACGTATCAAGGCGCTCGCGTCGTGCCGACCGAACCGCTCAGCCAAAAAATCGATAAACGCGCGCGCACGCGACGATTGATTCCGCTTGTTCGGGTAGTAGACGAACAGGTCTGCAAGCGGTTGAACGAACTCCGGCAACACCACGCGCAGGCGTCCGCTCTCCAGATATTTTGCGAGATCCCACTCCGAGCGCAACAGGATGCCGTGCCCCTCGACCGCCCAGCCGAGCACGATGTCGCCGTCGTTGCTCGACAGCATGCCGTGCACCTTCACCGAATGCGCCTCGCCATGGCGCTCCAGGCGCCAGACACCGTAAGCGTTATCGTTCTGCCGATGGACGATGCACTGATGGTTGGCGAGATCGGCAAGCGTGGCAGGCGTGCCGTGCCGCTCCAGATAACGCGGCGAGGCACACAGCAAGCGGCGGTTCGCCATGATGCGCCGCGCGTTGAGCCGCTTGTCGGGCAATTCGCCAAAACGGATCGCCAGATCCACCCCGCTTTCGACGAGGTCGACGGGCCGGTCAGTCACATCGAGCTGCACCTCGACATGCGGATGGCGCCTCGCAAACTCGGAGACGAGCGGCGCGATCGTCGTGCGTCCGAAGCCGAGTGTCGCATTGACGCGCAGCAGGCCGCGCGGCACCGACCGGCTCGACGACACCACGTCCTCCATTTCCTTCACTTCGGCCAGAATCCGGGTCGCGTAGTGAAGAAAAGTCTCGCCTTCGGCGGTCAGGCTCACGCTGCGAGTGGTCCGGTTGACGAGCCGCACGCCGAGCTTCGCCTCCAGCTGCGCGAGCCGCTTGGTCGCCGCCGGCGGTGTGATATCCATGTCGCGCGCGACGCTCGAAAGATTCCCGTAACGCCCGAGCAGGACGAAAAACTCAAGATGGGAAGTCAGGTCACTTTTCACCGCAGGTTAATAAAGATATGAAAACAAGTGAATCATAGTACCGATCCCGACGCCTAACCTAACGTCTCCCGCACCCCGCTGCCTCGAATGCCGGCCGTGCCCCCAGGAGACATCCGTGAGAATCGTTGAAATCCGCGAAAAGACCGTTCCGATCCGTTCCTCGATCCGCAACGCCTATATCGACTTCAGCAAGATGACGCTCAGCCTCGTCGCCGTGATCACCGACGTGATCCGCGACGGCAAGCCCGTCGTCGGTTATGGCTTCAACTCGAACGGTCGCTATGGCCAGGGAACGCTGATGCGCGAGCGCTTCATTCCCCGCGTCCTCGAAGCCGCCCCGGCCTCGCTCGTCGACGAGACGGGCGACAACCTCGACCCGCACAAGATCTGGGCCGCGCTGTTCACCAACGAAAAACCGGGCGGCCACGGCGAGCGCTCGGTGGCGATCGGCACGATCGACATGGCGGTATGGGATGCCGTCGCGAAGATCGAGGGCAAGCCGCTCTTCCAGCTGCTCGCGGACCGCTACGGCAACGGACAGCCGAACCGCAAGGTCTTCGTGTATGCGGCGGGCGGCTACTACTACCCCGGCCAGGACCATCACAAGCTGAAAGACGAAATGCGCAGCTATCTCGACCGGGGCTACACGGTCGTGAAGAAGAAAATTGGCGGCGCGTCGCTCGACGAGGACCTGCGCCGCATCGATTCGATCCTGAGCGTGCTCGGCGACGGCCAGAAGCTCGCGGTCGACGCCAACGGCCGTTTCGATCTGGACACGGCAATCCGTTATGCAAAGGCGCTCTCGCAATACGACCTGTTCTGGTACGAGGAGCCGGGCGACCCGCTCGACTTCGAGTTGCAGGCCGCACTGCGCAACTACTACGACAAGCCGATGGCGACCGGCGAGAATCTGTTCTCGATGCAGGACGCGCGCAACCTCGTCCGCTACGGCGGCATGCGAGCGGACCGCGACTGGCTGCAGTTCGACTGCGCGCTGAGCTATGGTCTCGTCGACTATCTGCGCACGCTCGACATGCTGCATCAGCACGGCTGGTCGGCGGCCCGCTGCATCCCGCACGGCGGCCATCAGATGTCGCTCAACATCGCGGCAGGCCTCGGGCTCGGCGGCAACGAGTCGTACCCCGATCTGTTCCAGCCCTACGGCGGCTTCCCCGACGGCGTGAAGGTGGACAAGGGCTACATCACCATGCCCGATCTGCCCGGTATCGGCTTTGAAGGCAAGGCCGACCTGTTCGCGGAAATGCAGAAGCTCTCGGCTTGAGGCCGAGGAAAGAAGAGGAACCGCGACCAGAAACACAATCGCTGCACGCACGGCGGTTGGCGGTCGCCCAGATCGACCCGGATGGCGCCATGCTCAGGAGACAGACATGCGGCCCTCGAAATTCAGGAAGTCTCTTTCGAAGCTTTACGTGCAGGTCCTGATTGGCATCGTGGCCGGCGTTCTCGTCGGCCATTTCTACCCGGATATCGGGGCCAATCTCAAGCCGCTCGGCGACCTGTTCATCAAGCTGATCCGCATGCTGCTTGCGCCGATCATCTTCGCTTCGGTCGTCGTGGGCATCGCCCGCATGAACGACCTGCACGAAGCGGGCCGCGTGGGCGTCAAGGCGGTGCTCTACTTCGAAGCGGCCTCGACCATCGCGCTCGTCGCGGGCCTCTTTGTCGTCAATCTGATCCAGCCCGGCAGCGGCATGAACATCGATCCGGCGCACATCGACAGCTCGACGATCGCCAGCTACACACACGCCGCGCATGAACACACGACGCTCGGTTTCCTGCTGAGCATCGTGCCGAACAGTATCGTCGGCGCGTTCGCGAATGGCGAAATCCTGCCGATCATCTTCTTCTCCGTCCTCTTCGCCATTGCACTGGCGAGACTCGGTCCGCGCACCGCGCCGCTCGTGGATATGCTCGACATGTTCCTGCAAGGGATGTTCGGCGTCGTCCGCATCGTCATGTACGTGGCACCGCTCGGTGCGTTCGGCGGGATGGCATTCACCATCGCGAAGTACGGCCTCGGCACGCTGGCATCGTTCGGACAACTGATGCTGTGTCTGTACCTCACGTCGGTCTTCTTTGTCGTGGTCGTGCTCGGCACCGTCATGCGGCTCTGCGGCCTGTCGCTCTGGAAATATCTTCGCTATATCAAGGATGAGATTCTCATCACGCTCGGCACGGCTTCGACGGAGGCCGTGCTGCCCCAGATGCTCATCAAGATGGAGAACCTCGGCTGCTCGCGCCCGGTCGTCGGCATGGTGTTGCCGACCGGCTACACGTTCAACGCCGACGGAACGGCGATTTACCTCACGATGGCGGCAATGTTCGTCGCGCAGGCGATGAATATCCATCTGACGTTGCTGGATCAGCTCGTCGTGCTGGGCGTGCTGCTCCTGACCTCGAAGGGATCGGCCGGCGTGGCGGGCGCGGGGTTCGTCGCACTGGCGGCGACGCTCGCCTCGATGCACAAGATACCCGTCGCGGGGCTGGTGTTGCTGCTGGGCGTGGATCGCTTCCTGAACGAAGCCCGCGCGGTAACGAACCTGATCGGCAACGGAGTCGCGACGATCGTCGTCGCACGGTGGGAAGGCGCCATGGACGTCGAACGGGCGCGCGCCGTTCTGAATCGCGATGCCGACCTCAGTATCGGGAATGCCTCTCCGGAAACGCCGGAATCCGTAGACATGTCGTTGTTGGCGGGCGCGCCTGCGCGCCGGCACCGGACGTGAAAAAAGTTTCACCCGAGTCTCATGGTCCCTTAATCGGCATGGTCTAACGTGGAAACCGCTATGGCCGGAATTGCGACCGATTCGGCGTGAACGGAGGACGAAAATGAAACGTCTCTATTCTTTGGCGGTGTCGTTTGGCCTGTTATTGCCCCTGGTGACACCGGGACAGCAAGCATTTGCGCAATCGGGCGGCGGCAACGGCTCGACGGCGGCAACGAGCCCCAGCGCCATTCCCGACAAAACGCTGGTGCGGCACGTCCAGTGGGCGCTGTCTCGTACCAATGGCCTCGATCCGACGCATATTTACGTCAATGCGCAAGGCGGCAGGGTCACGTTGACCGGCACGGCCATAAGCGAGCAGCAGCTTGAGCTTGCGGGTCAGACAACGCGCGGCGTAACGGGTGTCACCGCGCTTTCGAACCGGCTGACCATCCGCTCAGCGGGCCGAGAGTCCGATTAACCCCCACCCGCCGGGCGGCTCTTCACGTAATCAATGAACGCGCGCAGCTTCGGCAAGATCTGCCGGCGGCTGGGATAGCAGAGGAATACGCCCGGAAGCACCGGCGCGTACGCGTCCAGCGCGTGCACCAGCTTCCCCGCCCTCACCCCTGCGGCGACCATCGGCTCGGGTAGCTGCGCGAGACCCATGCCTTCGACCGCCGCGCCTAGCAGGGTCGGAAAGTCGCTCGCGATCAATGGACCGGATACGGCAATCTCGACGGCCTGACCGTCGCTGTTGAACGACCACGGCGCGAGTGCGCCGCTGGATCGCCGCCATCTGAGGCAGGCGTGTTGCCGCAGATCGTCCGTGTTCATGGGCCGCCCGCGCCCCGCAAAGTAGGCAGGACTACCAACGACGACGAGTCGGAACGGCGGTGTCAACGGCACCGCCACCATGTCGGCGGCGACGAGCTGCCCCAGCCGGATCGCGGCGTCGAACCCTTCCGCCGCGAGATCGATCAGATCCTTGCTGGTGGCCAGCTCCACTTCGATCTCGGGCCAGGCCTTGCAGAACGATGCGATCAGCGGCTCCAACAGCAGCGGCACCACCGCGCGCGGCACGGAAAGCCGCAGCAGTCCGGACGGACGCTGACCCAGGCCGCGCGCGGCCTCGCCGGCAGCAACGAGTTCCTCGAAAGCAGGCTTGGCGCGCGAAAGAAACCGTTCGCCGGCTTCGGTCAGGCCGACACTGCGCGTGGTGCGCGTGAAAAGCGCTGCGCCAATGCGCGTCTCGAGCACGCGCACCGTCTGGCTGACGGCCGACGGCGTCACGCCGAGCGCCGCAGCCGCCTTGCGAAAGCTGCGATGCTGGGCAACGCTCAGGAACACCTCCACACCATCGAGAGCGCCCTGCCTGACTGTGAAGTTCTGCTTCATAGCCCGTCAACATTGTGATGAATAGTCGCTCACTCCGGGTCATGGTACACCTGGCGCATGGGGATCAGCGCGCGTTCCCGCCGATCAATGCTCCCCACAACGGAGGAAGCCCGAATCATGTCGCCGAAACTTCTCTTTCAGTTGCATCTCGTCCTGGGGTATGTCGCCTGGCTGCTCTGCTTCGGCGCCTACGTCTGGCCCAAACTCAAGTCGATAACCCCGTTCGACGCGCAGCGCGCCATCGCCACGTTGCACAGCTTCCGGTTCTTCGGGCTGGTCTTTCTCCTCCCGGGCGTCGTCAGTCCGCAGCTTCCGGCCAGCTTCGCCGTGTTCGCCGCATACGGCGATCTCGCAACGGGCGTGCTGGCCATGCTGGCGCTCGTAACCGCACGGGTTCGCCAGGTCTTCTGGGCCTTCGTCGTAGCCTTCAACGTGGTGGGCACGATCGACCTCGTCGTCGATTACTACCACGCCATCCATGCCGATCTTCCCGCGCATGCCGGGCAATTTGGCACCACGTACGCGATTCCGGTTATCTACGTGCCCTTGCTGATGATCACGCACGTCGCCGCTTTCTGTCTGATGCTGCGCCCGCAGCTCAAGGCCACTCCCGGCTATTGGTCCTTCCGCAAGTCATGACGTCGAGCGGTACGTCGCCCGCTTGCGGCAACCGCGATCGTGGCCGGCTCGGGATCGCTGAACAACGCGAGCTATCAAGGCACCGGCATCAGGATCGATTTGCTCGCCGCAGACGGATCGACGGTGGTCGATAGCACGTTACGCAGCAATCTGACCGTGGTGCCCTTGAGCGGCGCGATGATCGCCGCGCCGAGCGAACTTGATCTGAAACGGCTGCCGCCCGAGGCGACCTGTTTTCCCGAATTCCAATATAGTGGGGTAAACGCGGGGCCTTGAATTTTCCAAACCCGTCGTCTCTCGCCTCGCTCCCCATCCTCGCAGAAAGGTTCATTACAATGTTCGATGCCCTCAAATCGGCTCTGTCTCCGCATCACACCTCGTCTGACCCGGCACACTCGACGCAAACCACAAACACCAGAAAGGTCGATGTCATGCTGATCGGCGGCGGCGTCATGAGCTCGACGCTCGGCGTCCTCCTGCACGAGCTCGAACCGGAGTGGTCGATGCTGATGCTGGAGCGGCTCGACGCGGTCGCGAACGAGAGCACGAACGGCTGGAACAACGCAGGCACGGGGCATTGCGCGCTCGCGGAACTGAACTACACGCCCGTGCAGCCCGATGGAACGGTTCAGATCGAGAGCGCCGTCGCGATCAATGAAGCGTTCCAGATATCGCGCCGGTTCTGGACGTCGATGGTCGAGCGCGGCGTGCTCGGCGAGCCGCGCCGCTTCATCAACGCGGCCCCGCACATGAGCTTCGTTTTCGGCGACGAGGACGTCCGCTTTCTCCGGCAGCGCTACGAAGCCCTTCAGGCCTCGCCGCTGTTCGAAGACATGCACTATTCGGAGGACCAGGCGCAGCTTCATCAATGGGTGCCGCTGATGATGGAGGGACGCAATCCGGCCGAGAAGGTCGCGGCAACGTGGTCGCAAATGGGCACGGACGTGAACTTCGGCGAAGTCACGCGCCAGTACGTGACCCATCTCCAGCGCCGTTCGGACTTCGATCTTCAGCTATCCTGCGAAGCGCGCCATCTGAAGCGCAATCCCGATGGAACCTGGCGGGTGTCGTGGCATAACCTGCGCGACGGGACCGACCACGTGGTCGACGCGAAGTTCGTGTTCGTGGGCGCCGGTGGCGCCGCATTGCCGCTGTTGCAGGCGTCGGGCATTCCCGAGGCGCGCGACTATGGCGCCTTTCCTGTCGGCGGGGCCTTTCTCGTTACCGAGGACGAGGACATTGCGCGCCGACATCTGGCCAAGGTGTACGGCCGCGCGTCGGTGGGCGCGCCGCCGATGTCCGTCCCGCACCTCGATACGCGCGTGCTCGACGGCAAACGGGTCGTGCTGTTCGGCCCGTTCGCGACGTTCTCGACGAAGTTCCTGAAGCACGGGTCGTATCTCGACCTGCTGCACAGCATCGGCCTGGACAACATCGCCCCCATGCTGCACGTCGGCTTCGACCAGTTTCCGCTCGTCGAGTATCTGGCCGAGCAACTGAGTCTGTCCGAAGAGGATCGGCTGAACGCGCTCCGCGAATATTTTCCGCGCGCGCAGGGCGAAAACTGGCGGCTGCTACAGGCAGGCCAGCGCGTCCAGGTCATCAAACGCGACGGCGCCAAGGGCGGCGTCCTGAAGATGGGCACCGAGATCGTAAGCGCCGAAGATGGCAGTATTGCGGGCCTCCTGGGCGCGTCTCCTGGTGCATCGACGGCAGCGCCGATCATGCTCGACCTGCTGCACCGGGTGTTTCGTACGCAATGCGAGTCGGGCCGGTGGCGCGACAAGATTCGCGAGCTCGTGCCGCATTACGGCAGCAAGCTTGGCGATAATGTCCGCGCACTGCGCGCCGAATGGGCGAGTACCAACGCGGTGCTGCAACTGGCTCCATCGTCCTTGCCGAGCTGAGCATCGCTACCGGTCTGCGTCTGATCCATTTGTTTGTTGGTCCAGCGGCAATGTCCCTGGGCCAGCGGCACGCTATCCGAAAACCCGGCCCCAAACCGCCCGGATGCGCCGCGCGCGATCTTCGAATAGCCAGGAGGCGATCAGCGCGAGTAGTCCGGACATGACCCCCGTTGCGATGTGCTCGACAATGGGAATGCGGTAGCGGCTCGTGTGCGAGTAGGCGTCGCCTAACGTCGTCAGGCAGCCGACGATCAGCGCATTGCCGTATCGATGCGCATAGAGTTTTCCCGCAGGCGTAAAAGTCAAAAATACGGCCAGAATTCCGGTGAACAGTCCCGTCTGGAGAGCAATCGTCCAGTGGGCCAGACTCATGACGTTGCCCCAGCTTCCTGGCATGCAGGTCATGCATGCGCTGGTCGGCTGCCAGAAACGCTGGGCAAAGAGCCTGATGCGGCGCTTCCACTCGCCTGACATGATGTATTCCCCGTCTGGATACGCTGGATTGTCGGCGAACTTGAACGATCGCGAAGGTACGGTGGAATACTACACCGCGATTGGGGCATCCCGGTGCAGGACGGCTTTGCCAGCAAGTGCATTCATGACTCGAACGCTTCACGCGCCGTTTTGCAAGGTGGGTTATTCTCGTAGGGACATGAAACGCAAACCATCCGAAGTGAATTTTTCAGCGTGGTTACCGGTTCTTAAAAATCTGGTGCGCGAGGTGGATCATGGCTAAAAATGTCGAAGAAGTTGCATTGGAGCTGACCGAGAAATTCAGCGAAAAATTCAGCGAAAGCACGCACTTCAAGACTTATTGCGAAATCGGCGCCTATCTCTCGTCTCTCGACCATTGCAAGGATGCGTTACGCATATTGGAGCATGCCCTGCTTACGCAGGCGTTGATTCGAATCCCGCTGATCGCTCATAAGATAAAGACCGAACTGGGAGAAGAATTCGAGCACCAGGCGTTATTCAAATTTTTTCTCGGGATTCGAAAGAAAAGATGGCTTGACAGCAACAAATCAGAGGGCGTAGAAAATTACAGAAAATATGAAAAAGAATTCTTCACGAAGCTGTTGAGTTCTACGTTAACAAAATGGGAAAGCCAAAATGGGTTCGCGATTATCGAAGGCGACTCGGCCGATATTTTGTTTGGCAACCCTACCCGGCTCTTTAACGAACAGTTGGCATCCGGGCGTCCGTTCAAAGACATCGGTGCGGGACCTATGCACGGGGAATACTCGCATCGAATACAGTGGTATCTCGCCGGCGTGGGTTTGAAAATCGATCAGATCGGCAGTCTCTATATGGATATAAAGAGATGGATAACGCGAGACAAGCTGGAAGGATTAGATAAAAGTACCGCCATAAAGCGCTATTTATGGGAATGCCTTCTTGATCGTGACGGGATACCGACCAATGCGGCTTCTGTAGCGTTCGGGGCAGACGATAAACTGGATTTCCGGGCGCCGAGCAATTTGAATCTCTACCTGACAAGCGAAGAAGCCGGAGAAATTTATCCTCTTCTTGGGCTTTGCGTGGCGGACCGATATCTAAAGCGGCAAGCCGAAGCCAAAGATTCCTCGCGAATCGATACGAGCTATGTTTACAAAATAGCGAGGAATAATGCCAGGGTACAAATCGTGCACAACGCCAGGCTAGGGGTTCTGGTGCACGGTGAAGCCACCGAATCCAACGCCAAGTACTACAACGTCGCCCAGTCGGGCTTGTTCATTCGACGAAAAGGCACTGTCGTCGATGTCAACTGGCAAGCGTGGCCGGCCTAGAATCAGAAGAGCCAGGACCCGCCGCCTCTCAGTGCAATCGTGCGCGGCTGCCAGTCAAAGCTGCGCTGACGGCGGCGCGACGCTCGCACGGACCCGGTAGAGCAGCGAAGGATCCTGGCCGACGATTTGCCACTCGACCCATTGACCCGCCGGCACGACCAGTCCCGGATGGCTGGCGCGCACCTGGCTAAGCTCCGGCGGCAATTTGCAGCCCTCCGGGGTTTGGGGTGTGGTATCGCTTTCGACCGTCTCCCGTGCCTCGATGGCGAGAACCGCCCCGGTCGAGTCCGCCCGCAGCGGCGAGACCGTGAGGGTGCGCTGCAGGTCGATACTGCCGGCGGGTTGATTCTTGCAGCCGACATTGTGCGTGACGACCTTGTGATGCGTGTTGGTGCTGCCCTGGCCGACGGCGGCCGATCCGTCGAATGAGTCGATCTGCTGGCCGTCGCGGATTACCTGCAGCGTCCAGTTGACGACGGGCTGCGCGGCAGGTTGCGTGTAGGGTTGAGACGCTGGTGCCGGTTGTGCGTAGGGCTGCGGTGCTGGCGCGGGTTGCGCGTAAGGCTGTGGTGCTGGCGCTGGCTGTGCGTAGGGCTGTGGCGTTGGCGCTGGCGGCACGTAAGGTTGCTCCGCCGGTTGCCGCGTTGGCTCAGGAAGAATAGGCGGTGCTAACTGCACAGTGGGCTGCGGGGCGGTCTTATAAGTGGGCTCATGAACACGCCTATGCGCAGGCTTGTGAGCCGCCTTTTCAGGCGGCTTCTCAGCGGGCTTTTCGACACGCTTTGCAGCCGGCTGTTGAGTGGGCTGCGGCGCGGACGCGGGCGGGTTCAGCGGAACGGCGTGCACCACCGGTTGCGAAGCCGAAACCGCAGGCTGCACCACCCCCTCCACCTGCGTTTGCGCCCTCGCGGGCACGAACGCGGCAGCAGCGGCGCACAGGGCGGCGGCAAAGCAGTTCTTCCACGACATCATCTCGCCAGGCTCCATGCACGCGTAACTTTGCCGAGGCGCAGCACAATGCGTGCCCGGACGTTAGCTGGCGAAGAGGCAAAGCACACCCGTCCCGTTTCGCACCCTAAAGCTCAACCTGGATCAGTCTGGTCCATCCCTACCGCATTAGTGCCATAGGGAATTCTTGCATTTCCAGTCGAATATGTGCAAACTGCATATGTGTGTAATGCACATATTTGGGGACCCCAATGACGCTGCGTACGGAAAATCTGCTCGGTGCGCTCGCCCTGCTGGTCACGGACGAGATGTATGCGCTGAACACCCTCCCCGCCCTCGCCGGCCCCACTGCGCGGGCGATGCTCAACGCGATCGGCCAGTATCCGGACGCGTCGATCGAACTGCTTCGCGATGCCGTGGCGCTGTCGCATCCGGCGGCTGTGCGCGCCGTAGCGGGCCTGGTCGACGCCGGTCTCGTCGAGAAGCGGGTCGGTCTCGACAAACGTTCCGTTGCACTCGCGCTGACCAGCGCCGGCCGGCGAGAAGTGAGGCGTCTGCGGAGCGCGCGCGAAAGCCTGCTCACGCGCATCGTAGGTCATCTCGACGGCGATGAGCGCCGGGTGTTCGAAGACTTGCTGATCAAGATGCTCTGGCACGAGACGCGCGACCCCGCGCATGCGATGCAGCTTTGCCGCTTTTGCGATGAAGGGCCGTGTCTCGAAGCGGGCTGCCCGATCGAATGCCGCGAAGAGGGTCTGCCCATGCCAACCCGGGGCAGGTCATGAAATCGCCGGCACCGGTGCGCTGGCCGGCCATCGCCGCACTGACCGCCGTATCGACGCTCGCGCAAATCGGCCAGTTCGGCATCGGCTTCATCGTGCTGCCGGTCTGGCTCGCTCATCAAGGCCTCGACGCGCCGCGCGCAGGCCTCTTCGCCGCATCGCAGTGGACAGGTATGCTCGCGGGCCTCACGGTAGCCCCGGCGCTAGTTGCGCGAATCGGCGCAAAGCGAACGGTGTCGCTCGGACTCGCGGCCAGTATCGTCGCGTTTTCGGCCGTAAGCCGGCTGTCGTGGCCGCTCTGGATCGTGCCCGGTATCCTGACCGGGCTGGGCATCGGCCTGCGCTGGATCGCCAACGAATCGTGGCTGTATAGCCTCGTACCCGAAGAATTGAGCGGCCGCGTGGTCGGCGTGCATGAGACGCTGATTGCAACGGCTGGCGTCATTGCACCGGCACTAGCCGCATGGTGCGGTCCCGACGGACGCGTAACGATTGCCGCCGGCCTGTTATTTACATTGGCCGCCGCTGTCCCGCTCTGGTTGACCGCATCGGGGCATCCGGCAAGTCCCGTTTCCCATGAGGCATCCGTTCACGGAAGCGTCTGGAACACGCCCGTCAGCTCTCGGGTCTGCCTCGGCATGATCGTGGTGGCAGTGGGCGGAATCAGCGACGGCGCGCTCTATGGCCTCTTTCCACTGTATGCCGGTGCGCGCGGCATGAGCGCCACGCAAACGGCCCTGCTGCTGTCGTGCCTTGGCCTCGGCGGGATGGCGCTGCAATTTCCGGTCGGCTGGCTAGCCGACCGTGCGGGTTTGGGATCGACAGTCATCGTGTGCGCGACGGCGAGCACGCTGGCACTGCTCGCTTTCACGCTCGCCCCGCCTATGACGTGGCGGGTTCCGGCGAGCGGCCTCGTAGTCGGCGGCATGAATAGCGCATTCATCACGCTTGGCATGTACGCTGCGGCGTGCAGCGAGAAAGCTGCGCTCGTCCGGAACATGCGTCTGGTGTCGCTGGCATTCACGTCCAGTTCCATCGTCGGGCCACTCATCGCGAGCGCGGCGATGAAGGCCTTCGGCAACGACGTCTTGATGTGGCCACTTGCGATCGCAAGCGGCGCGCTGGCCGTCTTTACCCTCGGCATCTGCGAGGGAAAGCGTCAAAGCAGCCGCCCTGCGCCTGTGACCGGCACTTAAGCGCTGTTCGCCACCGCCCGCTCCTCGCGCGCGTACTGCGCGGGCGGCCTGCCCACATGCCGCGTAAAGGCCACGCTGAACGTACTGGCGGAGCTATAGCCGACACGCTCCGCGATCTCGGCGATACGGCCTTCGTGACGGCGAAGCCAGTCCTTGGCGAGCGCCATGCGCCAGGTCAGCAGATATTCCATCGGCGCGACACCCACTGCGCGGCTGAAGCGTTCGAAGAAAGTCGAGCGCGAGAGCGCGGTCGCTTTCGCGAGTTCGGCAACCGTCCACGCGCGCGCCGGATGCTCGTGCATCCCGCGAATCGCAGCGGCGAGGCGGCCGTCGGCAAGCCCGCGCACGAGGCCCGGAGACGCGCCGGTGCCGGCAGCGGATCGCAGCGCTTCGATAAGCAGCACCTCCAGCAACCTCGAGAGCACCACTTCGCGCGCGGGCCGCTGATCGCGCGACTCCTCCCGCACGAGTTGCACGAGCGTGGCCAGCCTGTGTTCGCCGCGCACATGCACGATCTGCGGCAGCAGCGAAACCAGCAGGTACGCATCCGGCGAACCGAAACTGCAATGACCGGCCATCATGCGCGTGTCGACCGGGCTGCCTTCGGCGCCGATCCGGTATTCACCGTTGCCCAGCGCGACCGGCGCCTGGGTCTCGACGCCCGGCGGCGGCGCTTCGAGGCTGGACATCGCGACGCCATAGGCCGCGGGAATGAGAACGAAGTCGCCCGAGAGCAGTTCGATCGGCTCGTGTCCGTCGATCGCGATGCGGCACCCGCCTTCGAGGATGACGCAATAGAACGGCTGGCCGGCATCCGAGCGGCTGATGCGCCAGGGACTGGCGCCATGGACCAGCTTGGAGAACCGGGCACTGGGCTGCAGCAGCATCACCACCTCAGCCAACGGATCGATCATGACCGGACTCCCGCAAATGAAATTCGGATGATGGATTGTAGCAAGTACGGTCTCGGCAATCTATCGTAGGAGTGCATTTCAACCACCCCGCAGGAGTTTTCGTGAAAACCGTGTTGATCACCGGCTGCTCTTCTGGCTTCGGCCTCGAAATCGCGCGCTATTTCCTGGACCGCGACTGGCGCGTCGTCGCCACGATGCGTACGCCGCGGGCAGACGTGCTGCCGCCCTCGGACCCTCTGCGCGTGCTCGCGCTCGACGTTACCCGCCCGGAGAGCATTCGCCTCGCCGTGGAGGCCGCGGGCCCGATCGACGTCCTCGTCAACAACGCGGGCTTCGGCGCGGCTGCCCCGGCCGAACTGGTCCCGCTCGAATCGGTGCGCGCGGTGTTCGAGACCAACACCATCGGCACGATTGCCGTGACGCAAGCGGTCTTGCCCCAGTTCCGGCAGCGCAAAGCCGGCGTGATCGTCAACGTCACGTCGAGCGTGACGCTAAAGGCACTGCCGCTTCTCGCGGCCTATCGCGCAAGCAAGGTGGCCGTGAACGCCTTCACCGAGTCGATGGCGCTCGAACTCGAACCGTTCGGCGTGCGCGCGCGCCTCGTGCTGCCGGGCCGTGCGCCGGGGACGCGCTTCGGCGAGAACGCGCGCGCCCATATTCACGGCTTCGAGCACGAAGCCTACGCCGGGCTTGTCAGCGAGGTGCTCGCGCGACTCGGCGATCAGTCTGCCCCGATCACCGAGGCACAAGACGTCGCCGAAGCCGTGTGGCGCGCGGCGACTGATCCGTCGTGCCCGATGCGCCTCCCGGCCGGAGCAGACGCCGAAGCCTGGGCGGCCGAGGCACGCTGACGGACCAGCACCATCGCTTTGCACAGTACCTCTAAATACTCAGCAATACAGCAAGGAGATTGCCATGCAGGACAAACCCATCGCGCTCGTCACCGGAGCCAACCAGGGAATCGGTCTCCAGATCGCCAGGGATCTCGTGGCGCACGGTTTCATCGTGCTGGCCGGATCGCGCAATGCCGAGCGCGGCGAGGCGGCGGCTCGTGAGATCGGGCCGGACGCACACGCGCTCCAGCTCGACGTGACGGATCAGGCCTCGATCGCCGCCGCGGCGCAGCGGGTCGGCAGCGAGTTCGGCCGCATCGACGTGCTGATCCAGAACGCGGCCATCTCCAACACGAGCCGGCAGCCCGGCCAGTCCGTCGAGGACTACGCGAGGACAACCCGGCCGGCCAACGTGTCCCTCGATGAAATGCGCGCGGTATGGGACACCAACGTCTTCGGCGTTCTCGCCGTATATCAGGCGATGCTTCCGCTCCTGCGCAAGGCGCCGGCGGCCCGCATCGTCAACGTGTCGAGCGGCGTTGGGTCGTTGGCGGCGAATACGGACCCGGCCTTCCCATGGCGCGCGATCTTCGGCCCCGTCTACCCGGCGTCCAAGACGGCGCTCAATGCGCTGACACTCGCCATGGCGATCGAACTGGAGCCGGAAGGGATCAAGGTCCATGCCGTCTCGCCGGGCTTCACGAAGACCAACCTCAACGGCTATACGGGCACGGACACCGTCGAGGACGGCGCCCGCGAGGTGGTACGGGTCGCGTTGCTGGGGCCCGATAGCCCGACGGCCACGTTCACGCGCTGGGAGAACCAGACGATCCCGTGGTGACGAAGCGGCTCGCCCCCCTCTCGCCCGCCGGCACCGCGATCGCCGCAAGCGCGGCTTCGCGCGGCAGCGCCCATTCGAGCCAGCGCGTGCGCAGCGCAACCACGAGCACGAAGGCCAGCGCGGCAATCGTGCCGAAGGTCGCAAAACCCATCTGATAGCTGCCGGTGCTTTCCTTCGCCATGCCCATGACAACCGGCAGATAGAACCCGCCTATGCCCCCCGCCGCGCCGACGATGCCCGACATCAGCCCCGTGCGGCCGGGCCAGCGGCGCGGCACGAGCTGGAACGTGGCGCCGTTGCCAAGGCCGAAGCAGACGTAGGTGAACGCGAGCAGCACGATGCCCGCCGCGAACGTCGGCATGAGCGCAGCGAAAATAAAATCGGCGAGCGAGATGGCCGCGAGCAGCAGCACGAGAGCGCGTACGCCGGAAATGCGGTCGGCGATCAGACCGCCCACGGGCCGCACCATCGCGCCGGTCAGCGCAAGCAGCGACATGATCATGCCCGCCTCCAGCTTCGGAACCTGGTAGAGCGAAATAAGCAGCGTGGAGATATACGAAGACATGCCGACGAACCCGCCAAACGTGATGCTGTAGACGAGCATGACGACCCACGTGTCGCCCTCGGCCAGCACGCGGCGGTAATGCGCCGGCAGCACCGCGATGGCCAGCAGCGCACCGAACACGGGCAGCAGCAGCACGCCGGTCCTTCCCGCGCCGAACACGCCCGCATGCACGGCGAGCACGAGCGCGAGCAGCCCCGCCAGGGTGATGCAGAACGCGCGCAGCGCCTTGTAGGCGCTGCCCGACTTCTGGCCGAGGTCGCGTGCCCAGAAGCAGACGGCGGTCGCCGCCAGCGCGAGCAGCGGCAGCGCCGCGCCCGTCGCGCGCGCCCAGCCGGAGTGCGCCGCCACGCCTGGAAAGAGGAAGCCGTCGAGCACCGCGCCGATGTTGCCAGCCGCGGCGAGGCCGAGCACGAGCCCCTGCACCTTCGGCGGATAGTTGCTGCCCGCCATCGGCAGCGCAACGGCGAAGCTCGCGCCGCCCACGCCCAGCAGCACGCCGAGCACGAGCAGCAGCGTATAGGACGGCGTTCCCGGCATCGTCAGGAGAACGATGGAAGGAATGGCCGAGATCGCAATGCCGAGAAGCGCGATGCGCCGCCCGTCGCAGGCCTGATACAGGTTGCCCAGCGTGACGCGCAGGATCGCCGCGCCCAGCACGGGCACGGCCACGAGCAGGCCGAGTTCCGCGGGCGACATCGGCACGTCCTTCTGGATGAACGGCGCGAGCGGGCCGAACATCACCCAGACCGTGAATCCGGTGTCGAAGTAGAGGAAGCACGCGACGAGCGCGCGCCAGTTGCCGCTCTTCAGCGAGTGCATCAGTTCTTTCACGAGACGCTCCAGGGTAAAGGGACTTCAACCCGCATGACGGCGGATTCCTGCTTGTTCATCATCAGTAGTACACATGATCCCGCGAATGGTCTGCCATGCACGGCAGCCCACGGCGCTCCGCCTTGGGGCTGGCCAAAAAAAACGTCCCGAAGCCCACCGGGCACGCAATGCATGCTCGAGGTGTCGCTTCGGGACGCCGTTGCCCCGCATCATCCACTTGTCCCCGCAGCATGCGGGGACAGCCATTCTCTGGACCGTCGTTGGCCCGAGGCTGACAAAGCAATACGCGTGCCTATGTCGTCGCGTGGGCCTCGCGCGATAGCCGGGGTCAGGGTAAAAGGCTTGTCAGGCGGGAATCGCGCCGCTGCGGGGCACGATGACCATAGGGGGCCGGGACCGGCCCTCTACGCGCAGACACCGAGGTACGGCCACCATTCATGTGCCGGATGCGACTGCTGCTGGTGCACTGCAGCGTGCCCGCGCACCGCGCGCGGGCATGGCTTTGCAGGAACCGTCACTGCGTACGCAGGACGGGCGTGCGGCGCACTTCGGCAAGATAGATGAGGATCAGCGAAACCCAGACCACGCCGTAGAGAAACATGAAGCACGTCGAGCGCACCCGGAACACGTCGAGCAGCGAACCGAAGATGATGGGCAGCAGGAAGCCGCCCAGCCCGCCCGCGAGGCCCACGATGCCGCTCACGACCCCCATGCTTTCGGGAAAGTCGTCGGCCACGTACTTGAACGTCGAGGCCATGCCGAACGCGAAAACGGCGCCCAGCACGAACGTCAGCGCGACGAATGCCACGACGGGCGTGTGCAATTGCAGCGTCACGTCGCCGTCGAGCGTATGGATCACGAAGTCGGTTGGCGGATACGACAGCAGGAACAGACAGATCCAGGCGACCCACAGACCCCACCAGGTGACGGAGTGCGCACCCAGGCGGTCGGCGAGCGCGCCGCCCACCGCGCGCAGTACCGAGCCCGGCAGCGAAAATCCGGCGGCAAATGCCGAGGCGGCGACGAGCGACATGCCGTACTCCGCCTTCAGGTACTGAGGAATCCACAGCGAGAGCGCGGTGAAGCCGCCGAAGGTGATCGAATAGTACTGGCAGAGCCGCCAGACGTTCGGATTGCGCAGCACCCGGAACGAATCGAGCCACGACCCGCTGCCCTTGCCCGCGCCCGGATCCGGCGCCGACGCGAACCAGAAGATCACCGCGGTCACGAGGAGCGCCACGGCATAGACGCGCGGCACGAAGCGCCAGCCATAGGCGGCCTCCAGCGCAGGCGTGACGAACAGGTTGACAGCGGCGCCTACCGTGCCCGCGCCGAAGAAGCCCATCGCAAAGCCGCGGCGCGCGGGCGGAAAGAAACGCGCGACGTAAGGGGTGCCCACGGCGAACGACGCGCCCACGCAACCGAGAAAGAGCCCGATCAACAGGAACTGCCAGAGCGCGGTCGCATAGCTCACCACGAACACCGGCACGGCGCACGCCGCGAGCAGGATCGTCATGACGATGCGCCCGCCGAAGCGGTCGGTCCAGGCGCCGAGTGGCAGGCGCATGAGCGCACCGGTCAGCACGGGCGTCGAGGTCAGCAGGCCGAACTCGGTACTGTTCAGATGCAGGTCCTCGCGCAACTGCACGCCCAGCACGCCGAACATCATCCACACGACGAAGCAGATCATGAACGCGAAGGTGCTCGCGAACAGGACCAACCACGCCCGGCGAGAGACGGACGCATCGGGTACGGGCCGCACAGGAATATCAGGTGAACTCATGTTGGTTTCCTCTTCATTGGACGAGCGGTCCGGCTGCACCGGCCAGCACCGCACCTTCGACCCGCGCCGCGCCGGCCAGCACGGACACGTACTGCTGCATGGCCTTGTGGCGCACGTGCGTCTCGAGGAAGGCGGCAATATCGGCCTCGACCGCCGCGAACGGCAGCGCCTCGCCCTCCACGCGCCGGTCGATGCGCACGACGTGAAAGCCGAAGCGCGTATTGACGAGATGCGGCAGGATGCCGAGCGCTTCCGTCCCGAACAGCGCGCGCTCGAACTCGGGCACGCTGTCGCCGCGCAACAGTTGTCCCAGGCTGCCGCCCAACGCGCCGGACGGACAATTCGAGCGCTCGCGGGCGGCCGCTTCGAAGTTCTGCGGCGCCTCGCGCACCTCATGCAGCGTCTCCTCGGCCATGGCCCGCACGCGCGCAAGCGGCGAGCGTTCGGTCACGGCAAAGAGAATGTGGCTCGCGTAGACGATGTCGTTGCGCCTGAACCGCGCCGTATGGCCGGCGTAATAGTGTTCGCACTCGGCGCGCGTGGGCTGCGGGACTTGAAGCTCGCGCGCGAGCAACGCGTCGAGCGCCGCGTCGTCGAGCGTGGCGTCCTGGCCCAGCAATTCGAGCGCGACGGCGCGCTGGCGCAGCAGCTCGCGAATCGCGAGCGCGCATCGCGCCGCGCCGTACGGGTCGGGATCGTCTTCGTGATGACGACGCTCGGCCGCGATCTCGGCCATGTCGATCGCGACGTCGTTGACGCGCAGCATCGCCGCCTGCGCTTGCGGTTCCGTCACGCAGGCTTCGCGGTTGTCCATGTCGCCTCCTCTCAACGCCGGCGCACGAGCTGATACGGCCGGATCAGATACGCGACCGAAGCCAGGCCGCTCCAGATATGCACCATCCGCGTGAACGGCGAAACGAGGAAGATCGTGAAGCCAAGCGCGATATGAAGCTGGTACGTGAGCGGCACACCGTCGAGGAGCCCCGCGATGCCGGGCCGGAACGTGACGACGCCTTTCACGTAATCGGTGAGCTGCTCGAACAGCACGCCATCCATGTGATGCAGCGACAGCCACACGGTGCCGAGGCCGAGCGCGAGTTGCACCCACAGCATCAGGACGATCACGATGTCCCAGACGCGGCTGTTGTGGCGAATGCGCGCGTCGGACAGGCGCCGCCAGATCAGGATCGTCAGGCCGATGATCGCCACGGCGCCCGACGCCCCACCCGCGATCATCGCGACGAGCTGGTGTCCCGACGCCGAGAGAAACGGCGAAACGAGCCAGTGCGGCGCGAGAAAGCCCGCGAAATGCCCGAGCACGACCACGAGCACGCCCCAGTGAAACAGATTGCTGCCGAGGCGCAGCGCGCCGTGCCGCAGCAGTTGCGACGAGTCGCTCTTCCACGTGTACTGCTCGCGGTCGAAGCGGATGAGACTGCCCAGCAACAGCACGGCCAGACAGATATACGGGTAGATGCCGAACACAAACTGATGGAAGTAGCCGCTCATGGCGATTCTCCTCGTGCTGGGTGGCCGCGCCCGTTGCGCGGGCGCGGTGTGCGGGCCGTCACCTGCGCGCCGGCCGCTTGTCGTAGAAGTGCACGGGCTCCGCGGCCGGCGCCGTCGCGCCGACGAAACGCACGGGCTCGTCGGTATAGGCGGCGTCGAGCGCGCGATAGTCGGCGGCGGATGGCGGTCGATGCGCGTCGTCCTCGGCCTCGGCGTCGGCGGGCATCGCCGCGCCGCCCGCCAGCGCCAGCAGCGCGCCGATCACGAAGCCGTAGTGGCTGGCACGCTGGCCCAGCGCATCCGCCAGCGACTGCAGGATCTCGACGGTCTCGGCGAGCAGCGCGCGCGCCTCCTTCACCGGCAGACGCGAGAGATATTCCAGGAACACCGGCAGATAGTCGGGCAGCTCGTTGGCGGCCAGGTAGAGCCCGTGGCGCGCATAGGTCTGCAGCAGATCGATCATGGCCTGCCCGCGGTCGCGCGACTCGCCGTGCACGTGCTCGAACAGATAGAGCGACGTCGCGCGCCCGCGGTCGAACAACGCGACATAGTTCTCCTGCAGCGTGACGAGTTCGCGTTCGGCGCAGTAGTCGAAGAAGCGCGCAAGGCCCGCGCGCGCCTCGCGCGGCAGCGCACGCTCCGCCATCAGCCGCTCGCGCGCCTCCGGCAGCGCCTGCACCAGGGCTGCGTCGGGATAGTCGAGCAGCGCCGCCAGCACGGCGTACACCCTGCCCTGCTGCTCGCGTTGAAGCGTTTGCATCATGTCAGGACTCCTGGCGGATCGGAATCGTGCGTCCGCCCTTGCGTGTGCTGAAGAGGCTCGCCTCCGAGCGGCCGTCCGAACAGCCGTTGCCGAACGAGAAGCCACAGGACGAGCGCAGATCGAAGGCATCTTCCGCGTACTCGCGGTGGGTGGTCGGGATCACGAAGCGATCCTCGTAGTTGGCGATCGCGAGATAGCGGTACATGTCCTCCACCTGCGCGACCGACAAGCCCGCTTGCGCGAGCACGCCCGGCGCCTCCACGCCGTCCACGTGACGCGCGCGCATGAACGCGCGCATGGCCAGCATGCGCTCCAGCGCGCGCTTCACAGGGGCTTCGTCGCCGGCCGTGAGCAGGTTGGCGAGATAGCGCAGCGGAATGCGCAGCGATTCGACGTCGGGCAGATAGCCGTTCATGCCGAGATCGCCGCTATTGGCCGCGGAGTTGATCGGTGAAAGCGGCGGCACGTACCAGACCATCGGTAGCGTGCGGTACTCGGGATGCAGCGGAAACGCGATCTTCCAGTCGATCGCCATCTTCCACGTGGGCGAGCGCTGGGCGCTCTCGATCCAGGCGTGAGGGACGCCATCGCGTTCGGCCTGCGCGATCACGGCCGGGTCGTGCGGATCGAGGAAGACCGAAAGCTGTGCTTCGTACAGATCGGTCTCGCGCTCGACGCTTGCAGCCTCGCCGATGCGATCGGCGTCGTAGAGCAGCACGCCGAGATAGCGGATGCGCCCCACGCAGGTCTCCGAACACACGGTGGGCTGCCCGACCTCGATGCGCGGATAGCAGAAGATGCACTTCTCGGCCTTGCCGCTGTGCCAGTTGTAATAGATCTTCTTGTATGGACAGCCGGAGACGCACATGCGCCAGCCGCGGCACTTGTCCTGATCGATCAGCACGATGCCGTCCTCCTCGCGCTTGTAGATCGATCCCGAGGGACAGGCCGCGACGCAGGCCGGATTGAGGCAGTGCTCGCACAAGCGCGGCAGATACATCATGAAGGTGTTCTCGAACTGGCCGTAGATGTCCTTTTGCACGTTCTCGAAGTTATAGTCCTTCGCGCGCTTCTCGAACTCGCCGCCGAGTATCTCCTCCCAGTTCGGACCCCACTCGATTTTCTCGAGCCGCTCGCCGCTGATGAGCGAGCGCGGCCGCGCCACCGGCATCGCGCGCGTGTTGCCCGCGTCCTGCAGATGGGCGTAGTCGAACGTAAAAGGTTCGTAGTAGTCGTCGATCTGCGGCAGCCGCGGATTCGCGAAGATCTGAGCAAGCAGACGCCACTTGCCGCCCAGGCGCGGCTCGATCTTGCCGTCGGCCTTGCGCGTCCAGCCGCCGTGCCAGCGGTCCTGGTTCTCCCATTCCTTCGGGTAGCCGATGCCGGGCTTCGTTTCGACGTTGTTGAACCAGGCGTACTCCATGCCCTCGCGGCTCGTCCAGACGTTCTTGCAGGTCACCGAACACGTATGGCAACCAATGCACTTGTCGAGGTTGAGCACCATCGCAATCTGCGCACGCACTTTCATGACGCTTCTCCTTCGCGGACCCTGCGTTCGGTGGCGGGAGCCATCTGCTGGGGCGGCGTGTCGTCGAGCCAGTCGACCGTGCTCATCTTGCGTACGATGAGAAACTCGTCGCGGTTCGAGCCCACGGTGCCGTAGTAATTGAACCCGTACGAAAGCTGCGCGTAGCCGCCTATCATGTGAGTGGGCTTGAGCGCGATGCGCGTGACCGAGTTGTGAATGCCGCCGCGCGTGCCCGTGATTTGCGAGCCCGGCGTGTTCACGATCTTCTCCTGCGCGTGGTACATCATCACCATGCCGCGCGGAATGCGCTGGCTCACCACGGCGCGCGCGCACAGCGCGCCGTTCGAGTTGTAGCATTCGATCCAGTCGTTGTCGGCCACGCCGATCTGCGCCGCGTCGCGCTCCGAGATCCACACGATCGGGCCGCCGCGCGAGAGCGTGAGCATTAGCAGATTGTCGGTATAGGTGCTGTGAATGCCCCACTTCTGGTGCGGCGTGATGAAGTTGAGCACCATTTCCGGGTTGCCGTTCGAGTGCTTGCCGACCATGTGCTCGTAGCTGCCCGTGTCGATGGGCGGCTTGTAGACGCAGAGCGATTCGCCGAACGCGCGCATCCACGCATGGTCCTGATAGAGCTGCTGACGGCCCGTGAGCGTGCGCCATGGAATCAGCTCGTGAACGTTGGTGTAGCCCGCGTTGTACGAGACATGCTCCGACTCGATGCCGCTCCAGGTGGGCGACGAGATGATCTTGCGCGGCTGGGCCTGAATGTCGCGAAAGCGGATTTTCTCGTCGGCGCGGGCCTCGGCCAGATGCGCGTGTTCGATGCCCGTGATCGAAGAAAGCGCGTCCCACGCCTTGACCGCCACCGCGCCGTTGGTCTCGGGCGCGAGCGAGAGGATCGTCTCGGCGGCGTCGATGGCGGACTCGATGCGCGGCCGGCCTTCGGCCGTACCCGCACTGCCCACGCGATAGTTGAGTTCGCCGAGCAATGCCACCTCCTCGCGCGTATCCCAGTTGATGCCCTTGCCGCCATTGCCCAGCGTATCCATCAGCGGGCCCAGCGAGGTGAACTGGCGATACGTGGCCGGGTAGTCGCGCTGGACGGTTATCACCGACGGCATGGTCTTGCCGGGCACCGGTTCGCATTCGCCGCGCTTCCAGTCGAGCACGTCGAAAGGCTGGGCAAGCTCGGCCGGACTGTCGTGCGCGATCGGCGCGAGCACGACGTCGCGCTCCACGCCAAGCTGCCCCACGCTCAGTTCGGAGAAACGCTTCGCGATCCCCTTGAAAATCTCCCAGTCGCTCTTCGATTGCCAGGCGGGATCGACGGCCGCCGAAAGCGGATGGATGAACGGATGCATGTCGGACGTGTTCATGTCGTCCTTCTCGTACCACGTCGCGGTGGGCAGCACGATGTCCGAATACATGCAGGTGGTGGACATGCGGAAGTCCAGCGTCACGAGCAGATCGAGCTTGCCGCGCGGTGCCTCCTCGCGCCATGCGACCTCCTCGGGCCGCACGCCGCCGTTCTTGCCTATTTCCTCGCCCTGCACGCCGTTCGTCGTGCCAAGCAAATGCTTGAGGAAGTACTCGTGCCCCTTGCCCGACGAGCCGAGCAGGTTCGAGCGCCACACGAACAGGTTGCGCGGAAAGTTGTCGGGATCGTCGGGATCCTCGCAGGCGAGCTTCAGGCTGCCGGCCTTCAGGCGCGCCGCGATTTCGGCCGGCGCGGCCTCGTGCCCGGCGAGCTCGCGCCCGAGGTCGAGCGGATTGCGCTTGAGTTGCGGCGCGCTGGGCAGCCAGCCCATGCGCTCGGCGCGCACGTTGTAGTCGATCGGCGCGCCGTGAAAGTGGGTCGTGTCGGCCAGCGGCGACAGCAGCGCCGTGGGATTCATCGGATCGTAGCGCCACTGGTCGGTGTGCGCGTAGAAGAACGACGTCGCGTTCATCTGGCGCGGCGGGCGATGCCAGTCGAGTGCGAACGCGAGCGCGGTCCAGCCCGTTTGCGGGCGCAGTTTTTCCTGGCCCACGTAGTGCGACCAGCCCCCGCCGGATTTGCCGATGCAGCCGCACATGATCAGCATGTTGATGATCGCGCGGTACGCCATGTCCATATGGAACCAGTGATTGATCCCGGCGCCGATGATCACCATCGACTTGCCCCCGGTCTTGTGGGCGTTCTCCGCGAACTGCCGCGCCACCGCGATCACGTCGGCGCGCTTCACGCCGGTGATCGCCTCCTGCCAGGCCGGCGTGTAAGGCACGTCGTCGTCGTAGCTGGCGGCGATGTCCGCGCCGCCCAGCCCCTGATCGAGCCCGTAGTTCGCGACGAAAAGATCGTAGACGCTCGCGACGAGCATCGTGCCGTTCTGCGTGCTCACGCGGCGAACGCCGATGCGGCGCGTGAGCGTGGACGCATGCGAGGTCGATTCGAAATGCGCATGCGCTTGATTGCCGAAGTAAGGAAACTTCACGTCCACGACGTCGTCGTGCGCGCCGACGAGCGACAGCCTCGGCTTGTGCGCCGCGCCGTTCGACGCTTCGGCGCGCAGATTCCACTTGCCCTTGTCGCCGCCCTCCTGCTGGTTCCAGCGAAAGCCCACCGACCCCAGCGGCACGACGAAGTCGTTGCTCGCCTCGTCGATCGCCACGGTCTTCCACTCCGCGTGATTCGTCTCGCCGAGCGCCCCGTCGAAGTCGGAGGCGCGCACGAGCCGCTCGGGCACGTAGCCCTCGCCATGCGGCACGAGGCGCACGAGGCAGGGCATGTCGGTATAGCGGCGGCAGTAGTCGGCGAAATAATCGCTCTTGCCCGCCAGATGAAACTCCTTGAGGATCACGTGCCCCATCGCGAGCGCCAGCGCCGCGTCGGTGCCCTGCTTCGGATGCAGCCAGATGTCGCCGAACTTCGCGCCCTCCGCGTAGTCAGGAAACACCGAGACGATCTTCGTGCCCTTGTAGCGCACCTCGGCCATGAAATGCGCGTCCGGCGTGCGCGTCTGCGGAACGTTCGAACCCCAGAGCATGATGAACGTGGAGTTGTACCAGTCCGCGGATTCGGGCACGTCGGTCTGCTCGCCCCAGGTCTGCGGCGAGGCCGGCGGCAGATCGCAGTACCAGTCATAGAAGCTCAGGCACACGCCGCCGATCAGCGACAGATAGCGCGAGCCCGCCGCGTACGAGACCATCGACATTGCCGGAATCGGCGAGAAGCCCACCACGCGGTCGGGACCGTGTTCGCGGATCGTGTAGACGTTGGCGGCCGCCACGATCTCGTTGACCTCGTCCCAGCTCGACCGCACGAAGCCGCCCAGCCCGCGGCGCTGCTGATAGCTGCGCCGCGCCGCTTCGTCGGCCACGATCGAGCGCCACGCCTCGACGGGCTCGAGCGTGCGGCGCCGCTCGCGCCAGAGCGTGAGCAGCGCGCTGCGCACCATCGGATACTTGAGGCGGTTCGCGCTATAGAGGTACCACGAATACGAGGCGCCACGCGAGCAGCCGCGCGGCTCGTGGTTCGGCATGTCGGGCCGCGTGCGCGGGTAGTCGGTCTGCTGCGTCTCCCATGTCACGATGCCGCCCTTCACGTAGATCTTCCACGAGCAGGACCCGGTGCAGTTCACGCCATGCGTCGAACGCACGATCTTGTCGTGCTGCCAGCGCTGGCGGTAAGCGTCCTCCCACTTTCGGTCTTCGTCCGTGACAGCACCGTGACCGTCGGAGAAGGTCGGGCGGGTGGTCGTGAAATAGCGCAGCCTGTCGAGAAAATGACTCATGGCAATCTCGATAAAGTGGGAATCGAATCGTGGCCGCACCGCCACGCGGGTAAGGTATCGCGCGTGGCGACGAAGAGGCGCCCGGCATGGATATGCACGGAAAAATATATCGGAGTCCGCATTATCCGATGTCGATACCGCTCGATCATGCGCCTCGCATCGTGACAGATGCTATCGTGCGGCAGCGGTGGCCGTGCGGCCCTGGGACGGAGACTACGCGGTGGCGTGAGTGTTACCGGCATGTCATCAAGTTGTCGAAATCCGGATGGAAACGGGCGTTTCAACACACTGCGAAGCCGTCATTCAAATGACACGAACGACAGCACTGCTCAGCTTCATTGATGCATCGGCGATGCGGACCTGGCTAATCAGGCACGCGATGTGCATCTTTACTCAGACTCGAACGATGGTCAAGCTGAATGGAAGCCGGCTTATCGAGCCACGTGACGTTCACTAACGATCGGCACGAGCATCGATTCGGAACTACGTCGCAGCGAAACGCGTTGTACAGCGGGGGCGATCTTACGTCGCGCCCTCCGGTTCGAGCTGCGAGCAAATGCCACATCGGCAGATTCTACGGACCCGACCTGCGGCGTATATGATGTATATCAAATACATCTATTAGCGGGAGCGCAGAGCATGAATCTCCACAGCATCGCCGAACCGCCGGCTGCGCCGCGCCGCCGCTTCGCCCTCTGGGCGCTCGGCTTTCGCCCGTTCTATCTGGGCGGCGCGCTGTTCGGCAGCGCCGCGATGCTGGCGTGGCTGGCCGCGATAGACGGCCATCCCCTGCCGGGTCTCCAGTCCTCCCTGCCCGGCGTCCTCTGGCACGCCCATGAAATGATTTTCGGCTTTGCCGCGGCCATCGTGGCGGGCTTCCTGCTCACCGCCGTACGCGCATGGACTACCGTGACGCCCGCCCAGGGCCGCTCGCTCGCCGCGCTGTGGCTGCTCTGGCTGGCGGGACGCGCGGCGGTGGCCTGGGCGCCCGCCGCGCTCGCCGCCACGGTCGACGTCGCGTTCCTGCCGGTCTGTGCGTTCGTGTTGCTACGCGTGCTCGTTCGCGCGCAGAACCGCCACAACGTCTTCCTGCCCGTTGCGCTCGGGTTGCTCGCGGCCACCAACCTCGCGTTCCATCTGGCGGCCGGCAGCGGACATGCGGACTGGGCGTTGCGTAGCGCCTGGCTCGCGGTCGGCCTGCTCGTGCTGTTCGTGACCGTCATCGGCGGACGCATCATTCCGTCCTTCACCGCCAATGCGGTTCCGGGCTACACCTCCCGGCGCTGGCGTTTTGTCGAAGCCGCGGTGATGCCGCTCACCGCGCTCGCCTTTGTCATGGACGGGTTTGGCGCGCCGCGCTCCGTGGTGGCCGCCGCGAGCCTCGCCGCCGCCCTCGTGCAGGGTTGGCGGTGGTTTGGCTGGCGCTCGTGGCGCGTCGGCAATCGCCCCATCCTCGCGATCCTGCACGTTGCCTATGCGTGGATTCCGTTCGGCTTCGCGATGCTTGCGCTCGCATCGTGCGGCTACGTCGCGCACTCGCTCGCGATGCACGCGTTCACGGCCGGTGCGATCGGCTGCGCGATCATCGCCATGATCACGCGTACGGCGCGTGGGCATACGGGCCGGCCACTCGTCGCGGGACGCATCGAGATCGCATGCTATGGACTGCTGATGCTGGCCGCCGTGATGCGCGTAGTCGTGCCCGCGCTGGCGCCGGCCTGGACGCTCGCCGCCATCGACATATCGGCGGCCTGCTGGATCGTGGCGTTCGCTGCGTATTGCGCGCGTTACGCGGGATGGCTCTGGCGTCCGCGGCTGGACGGCAAGGAAGGTTAGCGCAAGGCTGTTCAACGCCCCTCGCGGTTCCGTCACCGGCACGTTGCTCGATAGAATTTTTATCTACGTCGTCCCCGCTCCGCATCGCCAATTTGGAAGCATTTTCTCGCGCCGGGCCGGTAGGATTTTCCCCTTCGATTGGCGGAGCCCCTATGACGACGAACCCCGGACACCTGCATTACTTCGACTACGCGGCGACCACGCCGGCCGACCCGCGCGTTATCGCGGCCATGGGCGAATGCCTCGGCATGGACGGCGTTTTCGGCAATCCCGCGTCGAGTTCGCACGACGCGGGCACCCGCGCCCGTGCGCTCGTGGAGCGCGCAAGGCAGCAGGTCGCGGCGCTGATCGGCGCCGAAGCCGCCGAGATCGTGTGGACCTCGGGCGCGACCGAATCGAACAATCTGGCGCTCAAGGGCTATGCCGAAGCCGCCACGGCGCGGCCGCACCTCGTCACGAGCGTGCTCGAACACAAGGCCATTCTCGATACGGCCGCCAGCCTCGAAAAGCGCGGCACGCCCGTTACGTGGGTGCGCCCCGCCCCCGACGGCTCGATCTCGCCCGCGGCCGTTGCCGCCGCGCTGCGCGAGAACACCGGGCTGGTCTCGCTGATGCTGGTGAACAACGAGATCGGCACGCTCACCGACATCGCCGCCATCGCACCGATCGTGCATGCGGCCGGCGCGCTGCTGCACGTCGATGCGGCCCAGGCGCTCGGCAAGACGCCTGTGGACGTGAAAGCGCTCGGCATCGACCTCATGTCGATGTCCGCGCATAAGGTTTATGGACCCAAGGGCATAGGCGCGCTGTATGTGCGCGAAGACATTGCCGCGCGCCTCGCTCCGCAGATGCACGGCGGCGGCCACGAACGCGGACTGCGCTCGGGCACGCTGGCCACGCATCAGATTGTGGGCATGGGCACGGCGTGCGCTATCGCCGCCGCGGACGGGGAAGCCGACAACGCCCGCATCGCGCGGTTGGGCGCACGGCTGCTGGACGGCATTGCCGGGATCGAAGGCGTCTCGCTCAACGCGCGCGAGGCGCGGCGTATTGCGCACACGATGAGCCTGCGCGTCGACCACGCGGGCTTCTTTCCGTTTCTGCTCGGGTCGGACTTCGCGGTTTCTTCGACGTCGGCCTGCAGTTCGGCGGCCGGCACGCCTTCGCATGTGCTGATGGGAATCGGTCTTGCCGCCGAAGCGGCGGCGCGCACGATCCGGCTGAGCCTCGGCCGGTTTACGCAACAGGAAGATGTCGACTTCGCGGTGGGCCGTCTGCGCGAAGTGATCGAATCGGTGAGCCCGGCGGCAGTCCAGGGCGTTTGACGCGTCGACTAATCGTCGGCTTTCAGGCGTGCTGCGCGATCGCGATGATGAGCGCCGAGACAGAGAGCGCAATCGCGACGAGTGCAACGGCGATGGCAGTGTTGTTCGGGAGTTTCATGCTCGGTCCTTGTTCAGGCCGGTACGTTACCGTCTCGCGAGCCATGCGGATGTTAGCAATTGTCAGAAAGCGTATCCACGCTTACCCTGAGTGCCCTGCTTGCACCCCGCTTGCACCCCGTTTCGACCCCGCTAGCGCCCTGCCGGCGCCGCGCTCGCGCCTGCGACATACAAACAGCGTACAAGCAACAACGCCCCGGGGCCGCGAAAGCCCCGGGGCGTGAACGATGACGCGAGGGACGCCCGGTCAGACCGTGTGCAGGTGCAGGTAGTTATAGAGTCCGGCTGCCGCGGCTCCGCCAACGAGCGGCCCGATCACCGGAATCCACGCATAGCGCCAGTCGCTGTCGCGCTTGCCCGGAATCGGCAGCAGCGCGTGCATGATGCGCGGGGACAGATCGCGCGCCGGACTCATCGCGTAGCCCGTGGGGCCGCCCAGCGAAATACCGATGCCCAGCACGAGCAGGCCCACCGGCAACGCATCGAGCGCACCGAGCCCCACCTGCGGCGAAGCAAGATACAGCACGCCGAGAATCAGGATGAACGTGCAGATGGCCTCGGTCAGCACGTTGTGCTTCACGCTGCGGATCGCGGGCGCCGTGCAGAACACAGCGAGCTTGAGGTCGGCGTCGGCTTCGCGCGCGAAGTGCTGGCGATAGGCAAGCCACACGATCAGCGCGCCGGCCATGCCGCCCAGCATCTGCGCGGCAATGTAGCCGCCCACCTTCGACCACGCGAACTTGCCCGCGAGCGCGAGGCTGATCGTGACGATCGGATTCAGGTGCGCGCCGCTGAACGACGCCGTGACATAGACCGCGACGAACACGGCCATGGCCCAGCCAAACACGATGACGATGAGATCGGCGCCGTTGCCTTTCGTCTTGGCGAGCAGCACGTTGGCGACCGCGCCGTTGCCGAGCAGCACGAGAATCGCTGTGCCGATGAATTCTGCAATGTATGGTGACATGATGTGTCTCTCTACCCACGCGGCAGGTACGCGCTCATGCGCGTCCCACTGCATGAAAAATGTTTTTTGTTGGTATGCCTGATTGATTGGGAATGCGGCTCAGTGCGTGTCGTCCGCCCATGCCTTGGCCGCCCGCACCGCGCGCTGCCAGCCGGCGCGGCACTTGTCCACCTGGTCGGCCGCCATCCCGGGGCCGAAGCGGCGGTCGAGCTGCCACTGGCTCTGCACTTCGTCGATGCTCTTCCAGTAACCCGTCGCGAGGCCCGCGAGGTACGCAGCGCCCAGCGCCGTGGTCTCGGTGATCTGCGGGCGCACCACGTCCACGCCCAGCATGTCGGCCTGGAACTGCATGAGCAGATTGTTCGCGCTCGCGCCGCCGTCCACGCGCAGCTCGCCGATGCTGATGCCCGAGTCGGCTTCCATGGCCGAAAGCACGTCGAGCGACTGGTAGGCAATCGAATCGAGCGCCGCGCGCGCAAGGTGCGCCGAGGTCGTACCGCGCGTCACGCCGAAGAGCGAGCCGCGCGCACGCGCGTTCCAGTGCGGCGCGCCGAGACCGGCGAACGCCGGCACGAGATAGACGCCGTCCGTATGCGCCACGCTCGCGGCAATCGCCTCGATCTCGGCCGCGCTCTTGATGACGCCCATGCCGTCACGCAGCCACTGCACCACGGCGCCCGCAATGAAGATGCTGCCTTCGAGCGCGTAGTTCACTTCGTTGCCGATCTGCCAGGCGATCGTCGTGACGAGATTGTTCTTCGACTCGATCGGCTTCGTGCCCGTGTTCATCATCAGGAAGCAGCCCGTGCCGTAGGTGTTCTTCACCATGCCCGAAGTCGTGCACATCTGGCCGAAGAGCGCCGCCTGCTGGTCGCCCGCGATGCCCGCGATGGGAATCTTCGAGGCGAACACCGTGGTCTTCGTCGGCCCATAAACTTCGGATGACGAACGGACTTCGGGCAGCATGCTGCGCGGAATGTCGAGCGCCTCTAGCAGGTCGTTGTCCCACTCGCGCGTATGGATGTTGAAGAGCATCGTGCGCGACGCGTTCGTCACGTCGGTCACGTGCAATTCGTGCTTCGTGAAGTTCCAGATGAGCCAGCTGTCGACCGTGCCGAACGCGAGCTTGCCCTGGCGCGCTTTTTCGCGCGCGCCTTCCACGTTGTCCAGAATCCAGCGGATCTTCGTGCCCGAGAAGTACGAGTCGATCGGCAGGCCGGTCTTCGCGCGCACCTTCGCTTCGAGACCCTGGGCCTTGAGCTGGTCGCAGAAGTCGGCCGTGCGGCGGTCCTGCCAGACGATCGCGTTATAGATCGGCTGGCCCGTCTCGCGGTCCCAGACGATGGTCGTCTCGCGCTGGTTCGTGATGCCGATGGCGGCGATATTGGCGCCGTTCATGCCCGCACGCGTGACGGCTTCGGCGGCCACGCCGGCCTGGGTGGACCAGATTTCCTGCGGGTCGTGCTCGACCCAGCCCGGCTGCGGGTAGATCTGCTCGAACTCCTTCTGTGCCATCGAAACGATGTTGCCCTGGCGGTCGAACAGCATCGCGCGCGAACTCGTCGTGCCCTGGTCGAGCGCGAGAATGTATTGATCCTGCATGTCTCTCATCTCCTTCCGTTGGTAGTTGTGATTCGCGCCGCACGAGGCGGCACGTTTTGATTGCCAGGCCTCGCTGCCCGGCTTTAGTGCACCACTTAGTACGCCGCGCCCTGGGCTGCCGGAGCCGCCGCTGCTCGCGCGACGCCGAACCAGGCGTCGATGGCGGCCGTCACGTCGCCGAACGTATCGGGCGCAATGTGCAGGCCAAGCTTCGAACGGCGCCACAGGACGTCCTGCGCGCAGGTCGCCCATTCGGCGTCGCGCAGGTAACGCAATTCCGCTTCGTAGATTCCCGGCGCGATCTCCTCGCCGAGCCCCGCCAGCGAGACCGCGTCGCCCACCACGCGGCTCGCGCGCGTGCCGTAGGCGCGCGCATAGCGGTGCAGGAGCGGCGCGGGCAGCCACGCGTGACGTTTCGCGAAGGCCTGCTCGAACGGCTCGAAGCGCGCATTGGCCATGTCGCCGCCCGGCAGCGGCGCGCCCGCCGTCCACGTGCCGGCATTCGAGCCGAGCGCGCGGCACAGCAGGTCGGACGCCTCTTCGGCAAGCTTGCGGAAGGTCGTGATCTTGCCGCCGAACACGGAGAGGAGCGGCGCGCCTTCGCCTTCGTCCAGCTCCAGCTTGTAGTCGCGCGTCACGGCGGCCGGGTTGTCGGCGCCCTCTTCCTCGAGCAGCGGACGCACGCCCGAATAAGTCCAGTAGACGTCGGCGGGCGAGATCTTGCGCTTGAAGTAGCGGTTGATCGAGTCGCACAGATAGCGCGTTTCGTCGCCGTCGATGGCAACCTGTGCGGGATCGTTGTGATACTCCACGTCGGTCGTGCCGATCAGCGTGAAGTCGTGTTCGTAAGGAATCGCAAAGATAATGCGCTTGTCCGGATTCTGGAAGATGTACGCATGATCGTGCTCGAAGAGGCGCTTCGTCACGATATGGCTGCCCTTCACGAGCCGCACGCTGTGCTGCGCGCCGCGGCCCAGCGCGCCGTGCAGCACCTCGCCCACCCACGGGCCCGCCGCATTGGCGATCGCGCGGGCGCGCACGTCGAGGACCGATCCATCCGCGCGCTGCAGCCGCGCCTGCCACTCCGCGCCATTCGCACGACGGGCCGACACGAGCTTCGTGCGCGTGAGGATCTCGGCGCCGCGCTCCTTCGCATCCATCGCATTGAGCACGACGAGGCGCGCGTCGTTCACCCAGCCGTCCGAATAGACGAAGCCGCGGCGAATCGAATCGACGAGCGGCGCACCTGCCGGGTGGCGGCGCATGTCGATGCCGCGCGAGCCCGGCAGCAGTTCGCGCTTCGCGAGGTGGTCGTAGAGGAAGAGGCCGACGCGGATCAGCCATGCGGGACGCAGGTTCGGCATGTGCGGCATCACGAAACGCAGCGGCCACATGATGTGCGGCGCCGCGCGCAGGAGCGTCTCGCGCTCCTGCAGCGCCTTGCGCACGAGACCGAACTCCTTGTACTCGAGATAGCGCAGGCCGCCGTGAATCAGCTTGGTGCTGGCCGAAGACGTATGCGAAGCGAGATCGTCCTGCTCGCAAAGGAGCACGGAGAGGCCGCGCCCGGCCGCGTCGCGCGCGATGCCCGCGCCGTTGATCCCGCCGCCAACCACGAGCAGATCGTACCGATTCTGTTGACTCACCTGCTGTCCCTGAAAATTAGACGAACCCGAAATGTTCGAATTCGAAATCTAACGAACAAATTCGAAAAAGTAAAGTTCGTTCTTGATTAGGGTTTGCCTGAGTATGCGGGCCGCTACAGCAGCCGGAGGCCCAACCTGGCGCGACGGCAACGAGGCCGTACCGGACGGCCTCTGCGTGGAAGAAGACCTCGATAAATGGGCTCGAAACCCGGCCTGGCAGTACGCCATTCAGGTCCTGAGCGAGCACGGTGCGTGCCGCAGTGGCACGCGGCTGGGGCGGTTTCGATGTTCGAATCGTGCCGGTTTCATGTTCGAACGAACATGAAACGCGTGCCCGGCACGCTCCCGCCCCTGGAGAGGCCGCTACTCGGCCACGTAGACCTGCGTGCCCGCCGCCGCAATGGTCTCGTTCATTTCGGGCGGCAGCGGTTTGTCGGTGAAGAGCGCGTGGACCTGGCTCAGATGCCCCTGGCGCACAAGCGCCGGCCGGTCGATTTTCGAATGATCCGTCACCAGATAAACGGTGCGCGCGTGCTGCATGATGGCCTCCGCCACGCGCACCTCGCGCGTGTCGAAGTCGCGCAGCGTGCCGTCCGTTTCGATGGCCGAGGTGCCGATGATCGCGTAGTCCACCTTGAACTGGCGGATGAAGTCGATGGTCAGCTCGCCTACGATACCCTTGTCCCACGGCCGCACGATGCCGCCCGTGATCAGCACTTCGCACTCGGGATAGCCGCTCATCATGCTCGCCACGTTCAGGTTGTTCGTGATGACGTGCAAGCCGCGATGGTGGTTCAGGGCGCGCGCCACCTCCTCCGTGGTCGTGCCGAGGTTGATGAAGAGCGAGGCCTGATCGGGAATGTGTTTCGCCGCGAGCGCCGCGATGCGCCGCTTCTCGTCATGGAACAGGCCCTGGCGCGCGCTGTACGAGAGGTTCTCCGAGCTCGTCGGCAGGCTCGCCCCGCCGTGGTAGCGGCGCAGGAGGTTCATGTCGGCGAGCCAGTTCACGTCGCGGCGGATCGTCTGCGGCGTCACATTGAAGTGCGCCGCGAGATCGTCCACCGTGACGAAGCCGTCGCGCTGCACCCAGTCGAGCAACTCCTGCTGGCGCGCATTGAGGGTGAGGCGTAGGTCTCGGGTCATGGTCTGGGCTGGCCGGGCGTGAAAAAGCTGTCCCTATTGTAAGGGGAGTCATGCGACTAAAAATTTTTGCGTGGCGCGCGACGGATTCCGGATGCCGGGCCGTTAAAGGAAAAACGGGACACTGTCCCCGTCAACGCCCCGGAGAAAAAGTCATGCAAACCATCCCTCTCAAGCGCCTCGCGGTCGCCGTCATCGCAGCGCTCGCCACCTCGGCCGCGGTTGCCCAGGTCATTGTCGCCGCGCCGCCGCCGCCGCGCGTCGAAGTCGTGCCGCCGCCGCGCGCCGGCTTCGTCTGGGATCCGGGCCACTGGCGCTGGGACCAGGGGCGCTACGTCTGGATTGGCGGCCACTGGCAGCGCGTCCACCCCGGCTACCGGTGGGTGCCGGGCCACTGGGTCCAGCGCGGCCCGAACTGGCGCTGGGTAGAGGGCCACTGGGCGTAAGCCCGCGGTGCTTCCGGCGACAAACATGAAAACGTCCCTGCTACTTGTGTTGACCGCGGTCTTGACCGCCGCCCTGCTGTCGGGCTGCATCGTGGTCCCTGAAAGGCCCGCCTACTACCATCCGGCGGTCGTCGTATATTGAACCTGAACGCTCGCGACCCCGTCGATCCCGCCACGCGGGGCGATCCGCCTGGCGGGCACGCGCGGCACCTGTACAAGCAGAACCGGTGGCCCGGCCGGGTCTCGCCCGCGCGCGGCCGAGGCGCCTGGACGGAGGCCGCCGGACCGCTGTTCAGCCTGGGAGTGGATAACGATGAAACACGCGCGGCAGGCCCGACGACCTGTCCGAACGAGGTGGCACAGCCGGCTCACGCCGGGCACGTTGCGCCCGAACCGCTCCGGTGTGTCTTGAGCGAGCGCGATCCCGACGCGGAACTCGTCGCCCGGGTGGGCGCGCGCGATGCGGGCACCGTGCGCACGCTCGTCACGCACAAGCTGCCCCGGCTGCTCGCGCTCGCCACGCGCATGCTGGGCGACCGCATGGAAGCCGAAGACGTCGCTCAGGAGGCCTTCATGCGCATCTGGAAACAGGCGCCGCAGTGGCGCACCGGTGAAGCGAAGTTCGACACCTGGCTGCACCGCGTGGCGCTGAACCTCTGTTACGACCGCCTGCGCGGCCGGCGCGAAGAGCCCGTGGACGATCTGCCGGACGAGCCAGATCCGGACGCCGCGCCCGAAGCGCGGCTTGCCGCCCGCGCGCGCGACGAACGCGTGCGCGAGGCGCTCGCCACGCTGCCCGTGCGCCAGCGCGAGGCGCTGGTGCTCACCTACTATCAGGAGTTGTCGAACATCGAGGCCGCGGTTCTGATGGATATTTCCGTCGACGCACTGGAGAGCCTGCTCGCGCGAGCGAGGCGCTCGTTGCGCGCGCAACTGGCCGGCGACGGCGCAAGCAAGGACATAGCATGACACCCGAACGCTTCCACACACTCGTAGGCGCCTATGGCGCCGATCCGCGCCGCTGGCCGTCGCACGAACGCGAGGATGCGCTCGCATGGGCGCGCTCGCACCGGGCCGAAGCCCAGGCAACGCTGGAAGAAGCCCTGGAGCTGGACTCCTGGCTCGCGCGCGACACGATCGCACCGCCCACGCGCGCGTTCATCGAGCAGATCGTCGCCACGGCGCCCACGCCCGCCCCCGTGCGCGCCGCGGCGCCGAAGCGGCGGCTCTGGTGGTCCGGTGCGGCGTTCGCGGGGGCCGGCCTCGCGGGCGTCCTGGCCGGCGCGCTCGTGATGTCCTTCTTCGTGCTCGGCAGCACGCCGCACGCCTCGTACGACGCGTACGAGGCGCATGACAGCAGCTATCTGGGCACGGGCTTCGGCGGGTCCAGCGCCGACTGGAGCGACGAATGAACAGCCGCGGCTGGAAGGTACTGATCGCGGGATCGGTACTGCTCAACGTCTTTCTGCTCGGCGCGATCGCGGGAGGCGCGTGGCGCTGGTTCGCCACGCAAGGCGCGCGCGAGGTGCAGCCCGCGCAGCGCACGGCCCTGCGCTTCGCCGCCGACGATCTTTCGCCCGAGCGGCAGGCCCAGTTCGTCGCAGCCCTGAAGAACGCGCGCCGCGAAGGCAGGGCCTACGCGCGCGAAGCCCGCGACGATCGCCGCGTGGTGCTCGACCTGCTCGCCGCGCCGCAACTGGATCGCGCCGCGCTGGACGACGCCCTCGCGCGCACGCGCACGGCCGACTCCGCGCTGCGCGCGCAGGTGGAAAGCGGCATCGCCGACTACGCCGCCACGCTGACGCCCGAAGAGCGCGTGAAGTTCGCCGAAGGCCTGAGGCAGCGCGGCCAGTGGCGACTGCCGGCCGCGAAGCCGCCGAAACCGGTGAGCGACACGCAATGATGCGGGTGCCACGCGTTTAAAAAACTTCGGGGACGAGCGACGGATTTGCGCAGTGTGTCCGTTTAACGAGGGTACGCACTGCATGCAGCACTCTGAAGGACTCCGCATGGAAACCCAGCCCACCATCAGCACCGCGGCGATCGCGATGAACCGTTTCGGGCTCGGCGCGCGCGCCGACGAAGCGCCGCCCGCCGAGCCCCGCGACTGGCTCCTCGCGCAGTTCGCGCAATACGAACCGCTGCCCGCCGCATGGAGTCAGCAGCCGGGCGCAGCCGCGATCGCGCAGCGCTTTGGCGCCGAGCGCGAGCAGGCCATGACCGACATGGCCGCCAGCGATGCCTCGAAACCCGCCCGGCAATCCTCACAATCGCCGCAGTTGCCGCAATCGCCGCAGTCGCAACAGGCAGCGCGCCAGGCGGCGAACCGCGATATCCGCCGCGAGAGCGTCGAGATCTATCGCAACGCCGTGAACGCTCGCCTCGCGAGCGCGCTGGCGAGCGATACGCCCTTCGTCGACCGTCTCGTGTATTTCTGGTCGAATCACTTCGCCGTCTCCGTCGACAAGGGCCAGGTGGCCGGGCTCGCGGGCGCGTTCGAAATGGAGGCGATCCGGCCGCACGTGCTGGGGCGCTTCGAGGACATGCTCGTGGCGGTGGAGCAACATCCGGCCATGCAGGTCTTTCTGGACCAGACGCGCTCGGTGGGCCCCGACAGCAAAGCGGCCCTGCGCGCGGACGCACACAACCCGGCCCAGAAGCGCGGGCTCAACGAAAACCTCGCGCGCGAGATCATGGAGCTGCATACCTTAGGTGTGCGTAGCGGTTATACGCAGGACGACGTGAGCCGGTCTGGCGGCCCGGCTCGCCGGCCGGCTACGACGACATTGCCGCTAGCTGGGCCGCGCCCGACGCCCTCGTGCGCCGCGTGGAGGTGGCGCAGCGCTTCGCCGCCCGCGTGGGCGACCAGATCGACCCGCGCACGCTGGGCCAGACGCTGACGGCCGGCTCGCTCAGCACGCCCACGGCCACGGCGGTCGCCCACGCCGAGAGCGCCCCAACGGCGCTTGCGCTGCTGCTCGTCTCGCCCGACTTTCTGAGGAGGTGATCGCCATGGTCCCCCGTATCGATTCCCGCGGTGGCGCTTTCTCTCGCCGCCGTTTCCTGCGCGTTGCCGCCGCCGGCGCGGGCGCGATGCTCGTCGCGCCGCAAATGGTCTTTGCGAACGTGGCCACGGACCGCCGCTTCGTCTTCGTGATCCAGCGCGGCGCCGCGGACGGGCTCAATATCGTCGTCCCCTACGCCGAGCCCGCCTATGCGACGCTGCGCGGCCCGCTCGCCATCGACGCGGCAAGCGCGACGAAGCTCGACGGCACCTTCGCGCTGCACCCGTCGCTCGCGCAGATGGCGCAGATGTACCAGTCGGGCGAAGCGCTCTTCTATCACGCCATCGCTTCGCCGTACCGCGACCGCTCGCACTTCGACGGCCAGAACGTGCTGGAAACGGGCGGACGCGCGGCGTACCAGGTCAAGGACGGCTGGCTCAACCGGCTCGTCGGCCTGATGCCCGCCACGCGCGAAAACGCCATCGCGCTCGCGCCCACGGTGCCGGCCGCGCTGCGCGGGCCCGCGCGCGTGACGTCGTACGCGCCTTCGGCCCTGCCGACCGCTTCCGACGATCTGCTGCTGCGCGTTTCGGCGCTCTACGAGGCCGATGCGCAACTGGCGCCGCTGTGGGCGTCCGCCATGAGCGCGCGCGGACTGGCCGGCGACGTCGGTCCGCGCCAGGACCCGGCGAGCCTCGGCAAGCTCGCGGCACAATTTCTCTCGCGCCCCGACGGTCCGCGCATCGCGATGATCGAAACGGGCGGCTGGGACACCCACAGCGCGCAGAACGCGCGCCTCGCCAACCAGCTCAAGGCTCTCGATACGATGCTCGCCTCGCTGCGCGACGGTCTGGGCGCGGACTGGAGCAAGACGACCGTGCTCGTCGCCACCGAGTTCGGACGCACGGCGGCGGCCAACGGCACGGGCGGGACGGATCACGGCCAGGCCTCGGTGGCGATGCTCGTGGGCGGCGCCGTCAAGGGCGGCCGCGTGGTGGCCGACTGGCCCGGCCTGCGCAGCACCGATCTCTACGAAGGGCGCGACCTCAAGCCCACGGCCTCGCTCGACGCGCTCATCGCGGGGGCGGCCAGCGAAAGCCTGGGACTCGATCCGCACCGCACCGCGACCGCGCTCTTCGCCGAAGCGGGCACGCCGGGCGCGATGACTGGCCTGATCCATACCTGAACGCGCTCACCATCATGCATGAGCAATACACCGGCTTACCACTCTAAGGAGTACGAAACGTGAAGAAGAACGTAAAAATCTCGGCGACGCTGCTCACGTGCACCGCGCTGCTTTCAGCGTGTGTGGTCGAACCGGCGCGGCCGCCCGAGCCCCCGCCGCGCGTGGAAGTCGTCCCGGCCCCGCCGGCGCCCGGCTACCATTGGGTCAAGGGGCATTACCGCTGGGATGGCAACCACTGGCAGTGGATCCCGGGGCACTGGGTAGCCGCCTGGTGAGTCAGGCAACCGAGGGGTGCGCCGTGTGCCACTCGTCCACGGTGTCCTTCGCTCGGTGCTCGACGGCCGAAAGCGCCATCAGCACGTCGATCTTCAGCTTGGGGATCGTCAGCTCGACGGAAGGCAGCGTTACGTTCTGTGCCTCACCGGCAATCCCTTCGATCTTTGCACTGCACAGCCATTGCGTGTCTGTTGCGTCTGCCTTCGCATCGACAGCGACTCGAAAACCACGGTACTCGACTGCCATTTTCTCTCCGATACCTTACAAACAGTAATGCCACTGCCGCGTTCGCAGCCAAAGGGAGAATATAGCACTGCTGTGCACTGCGCTCAGCAGTGCGCACACCGTCGCGCGAGGCGTCATTCGACACGCTTTGACGCACGATTTGGCGCGTCAATTCAAGAGCTTGGGCAAGATTCGCTCAACAGCCCGCGGCAAGCCCGTCGCGCCGCGAATCGCTCGCGGCCACGTAGCCGCGCTCCGGGTCGTTGCGGTCGAGCTTCCAGATGAACTGGCCCGAGCCGAAGTCCATGTACGGGTCGTCGATGCGCTTGATGGAATGGCCGCGGTCCTGCAGCGCTTGCACGGTATCGGGGTCGAAGGTCGATTCCACGTCTAGCGTGAAATCTCGGTTGACCTTCCAGCGCGGCGCATCGCAAGCGGCCTGGGGCTGCTGGCCGTAATCGAGCATGCGCACCGCCGTCTGCAAGTGGCCTTGCGGTTGCATGTCGCCGCCCATCACGCCAAAGCTCATCACCGCCTCCTGGCGGCCATCCACCTGCTGCGTGAGGAACGCCGGAATGATCGTATGGAACGGCCGCTTGCCGCCCGCCACCACGTTAGGCGAGGCCGGGTCCATCGAAAAGCCGCAGCCGCGATTCTGCAGCGCGATACCCGTGCCTGGCACGACCACGCCCGAACCGAAGCCCATGTAGTTCGACTGGATGAAGCTCACCATCATGCCGCGCTCGTCCACCGCCGACATGTAGATCGTGCCGCCCGCCTTGGGCATGCCGAAGCCGAAATGCGTCGCGCGCTTCGGGTCGATCAGCTTTGCGCGCGACTCGAGGTAGGCATCGTCCAGCATCTGGGCGGGCGTGACCTCCATCGAGCGCGGATCGGCCACGTAGCGATAGACGTCGGCAAACGCGAGTTTCATCGCCTCGATCTGCACATGCTGGGCTTCCGCGCCGTCGAGCGGGAGCGAGGCCATGTCGAACTGTTCGAGGATGCCGAGCGCGACGAGCGCCGCGATGCCCTGCCCGTTCGGCGGAATCTCGTGCACGGTGTAGCCGCGGTAGGTCTTGCCGATCGGCTCGACCCATTCGGCGCGATAGCCGCGCAGGTCGTCCAGTGTCATCGCCCCGCCGCACTCGCGCGAGAACGCCGCGATACGCTCCGCGATCTCGCCTTCGTAGTACGCGCGCGGCCCCTCTTGCGCGAGCCGGCGCAGCGTGGCCGCGTGACCGGGGAAACGCACGCGCTCGCTCACCTTGGGGGCGCGGCCGTGCGGCATGAAGGTTTCCGCAAAGCCCGGCTGATTGCGCAACTCGGGCACCGCGGCCTGCCACTTGTGCGCAACGATGCTGGCCACGGCATGGCCGCGCTCGGCGATCTCGATGGCAGGCGCCATGAGATCGGCGAACGGCAGCGAGCCGAACTTCGCATGCAGGGCTTCCCAGCCCGCGATGACGCCGGGCACCGTCACGGCGTCCCAGCCGCGTACGGGCTGCTTCGCGAGGCCGCCTTCCTCGCCGTGGCGGCGGCGAAAATACTCGACGTTCCAGGCCGCGGGCGCCGTGCCCGAAGCATTGAGGCCATGGAGGCGCGCGCCGTCCCACACGAGCGCAAAGGCGTCGCCGCCGAGACCGCACGAGACAGGCTCGACCACGGTAATGGCCGCCGCCGCCGCGATGGCCGCGTCGACGGCGTTGCCGCCTTTCCAGAGCATGCGCAGACCGGCCTGCGCCGCGAGCGGATGCGAAGTCGAAACGATGTTGCGCGCGAATACCGGCAGGCGCACGGTCGGATAGGGGTTGTGCCAGTCAAAGCGTGTCATGGGCAGTCGGGAATGTTGACGGTCTGGGAGAAAGAATAGCAGCCCCGCCTGGATTTGCTGCAACGAAAGCGCCCTGCCGCAAGACGAAAAAAAACGATATGAGCATCCCGCCCATATCGCCCACAGCACACGTCGTGGAAAAAACGCCGGCGGGTGGAGACGCGCCGGCGGACAACACTCATTCACACGCGCCGCCTGCGATTGCGGTACTGGTCCGCAATGACGGCCGCCACGATGATCGCGCCTTTGACGATTTCCTGGTAATACGCGTCGATGCGCAGGAACGTGAAGCCCGAAGTCATCACGCCAAGAATGAGCACGCCGATGATCGTGCCGCCGATACGGCCAACGCCGCCGGCCAGCGACGCGCCGCCGATCACCGCGGCCGCAATCGCGTCGAGCTCGTAGTTCACGCCCATGCCGGCCTGTCCGGTAATCGCGCGGGCAGAAGTCACCATGCCGGCCAGCCCGGCGAGCAAACCCGCGATCGAATACACGAGGATCAGGTGTCGGCCGACGTTGATCCCCGACACGCGCGCGGCCGCGCGATTGGCGCCGATCGCATAGGTAAACTTACCGTATCGGGTGTAGCGCAACGCGATATGAAACACGAGCGCGACCGCAAGAAAGATCACCACGGGATGCATGCCGGCGCCGATCCAGGCAAAGTCGTCGCTGAGCATGCTGATCGGGCGGCCATGCGTGTACCACTTCGCCGCGCCGCGCGCCGACACCATCATGCCGAGCGTCGCGATGAACGGCGGCAGGCCGGTATAGCTGATCAACGCGCCGTTGATGAGGCCGCACACGAGTCCCACGGCAAGCCCCGCAAGAATCGGCCAGACGATGGGCAAGCCGGTCAGCGCCGGATAGACCGCGCGCTCGTATCCCGCCTCCTGCGCGAGACTCGCCGAAACCATGGCGGCCACGGCCACCACCGAACCGGACGAAAGATCCACGCCGCCCGTGATGATCACCTGCGTCACGCCGACCGCGATGATGCCGATGACCGACATCTGCAGGATCATCACCTCGAGCCGATCGGCGTTGAGCAGGAAGCTCTGGCCATTGACGATCCAGCCCAGCACTTCGAAAAAGAGGCTCATGCCCACCAGCACGAGAAAGATGCTGGCCTCGGGCGGCCAGCGGCGGCGCAATGGCCGGACCGCAACGGCCTGCGCTTCGATTGCAACGTTGCTCTGTGTCATCTTCGTCTCCTGAATGTGGGTTTATCGTGCGGCGCCGCGGCCCGCCCCAGCCTCAGCGCGAGGCCAGATCCATGATCGTCAGCTGATCGGCCTCCGCACGATCGACCACGCCGGTCATGCGTCCTTCGTGCATCACGACGATCCGGTCGCACATGCCCAGCACCTCGGGCAGCTCCGACGAAATCATCAGGACTGCGACGCCCTTGCCCGCGAGCTGGCACACGAGCCGATGAATTTCGGCCTTCGCGCCCACGTCGATGCCGCGAGTCGGTTCGTCCAGTATCAGCACCCTCGGTTGCGTCAGCAGCCAGCGCCCGATGAGCACCTTCTGCTGGTTGCCTCCCGAGAGGTTCTCAACAGGTTCGTAGAGACTCGGCGTTTTCACGCGCAGCGCCGCGGCCATCTCGCGGCAGGCATTCGCCATCGCGCCCTGCTCGACAAAGCCCGCCTTCACGTAGCGCTGGTTCAGCACGGCGCTCTCCATGTTCGAAAGCACGTCCAGCATCAGAAAGCAGCCCGTTTCCTTGCGGTCTTCGGTGAGGAACGCAAAGCCGCGCTTCATCGCGGTGGCGGGCGAATCGATCCGCACCGTCTCGCCGTCGATACCGATCGTGCCGCGCATGGCGGGCACGACGCCGAACAGCGCTTCGGCCACGTTCGAGCGCCCCGAGCCGATCAGCCCCGCCATGCCGACGATCTCGCCCGCGCGCACGTCGAAACTCACGCCGTCGAACACGCCGTCCACGCCGAGATCCCGCACCGAAAGCACGACGTCGCCAATCGGTACGGTCTCCTTCGGGAACATCTGCGTGATCTCGCGGCCCACCATCATGCGGATGATCTCGTCGCGCGTGACTTCGCTCGCCGCATGCGTGCCGATGTAGCAGCCGTCGCGGAACACCGACAGTTCGTCGGCGATCTGCGCGAGCTCGTTCATCTTGTGCGTGATGTAGACGATCCCCTTCCCCTGCGCCTTGAGGCCCCGGATGATTCTGAAGAGGCGCTCCACTTCGTGCTCGGTCAGCATGGACGTCGGCTCGTCCATGATCAGCACGTCGGGGTTGCAGGAAATGGCCTTCGCGATTTCGACCATTTGCCGGCTCGCGATCGAGAGGTGCCGAACTTCGACCGCCGGATCGATATCGACTTCGAGGGTCGCGAAGAGCGCGCGCGTCATCGCCTCCATCTGCCGGTGATCGATTAAACCCAGGCGGTTGCGCGGCTCCCTGCCGATCCAGATGTTTTCCGCCACGGTCATGGTCGGCATCAGGTTCAGCTCCTGATGGATCATGGCGATACCGTTGGCGAGGGCGTCGATGGGCCCGCGCAACTGCGCAGGCCGGCCGCGCAGGCACAGCTCGCCCTCGTCGGGCGTGTAAACCCCGGCAATGATCTTCATCAGCGTGGATTTTCCCGCGCCGTTTTCGCCCATCAGCGCGTGCACGGTCCCGCGTTTCAGTGCGAAGCGCACGTTGTCGAGCGCCACGACGCCGGGAAACGCCTTGCGCACGCCGCGCACTTCCAGCAGGGGGCCGCTGTCTTCCGGGTTGTCCGTGCCGGCCAAAACCCCGCCTGTAGCCCGATAGGCCGGCGAACTCATCGCCGCTTCAGCTTCAGTAAGCATCACACACTCCTTTCCTTCGTCAAGGTATCCTCATGAAGGCATGACCGACGAGGAAAGCTCAGTTCCGGCTGGCGAACCTGGGCAGATTCGCCGGCGTGACGAGTTCAAAAGGAATCCAGACCATGGTGTCCACTTTCTGGCCGCGGGCAAGCTTGAGCGCCGTTTCCACGGCGTCCGCGCCTTGCGCCGCACCGTTCTGGAACACGGTCACCTTCAGGTCGCCGGCCTTCATCGAGGCCAGCGCATCCTGAGTCGCATCGATCCCGGCCACGATGGTGCCCTTCTGGAATTTGCCTGCCGACTTCAGCGCCTGAATCGCGCCCAGCGCCATCTCGTCGTCATTGGAGACGATCGCGTCGAAGCTGAGGCCCGCGGAGAGCCAGTTGTTCATCAGATCCACTGCGTCCGTGCGCTGCCAGTTCGCCGAGCGGGCATCGACGATCTTGATGCCGTTGCAGGGCGGCTTCGCAATCACGTTCTTGATGTCCTGGGTGCGCTGACGCGCGGCCTGATTCGCGAGGTCGCCGATCATCACGAGGATGCTGCCCTTGCCGCCCATCAGCCGGCAGACCTCGCTCATCTCCAGCGTGCCCGACTCGACCTCGTTGGAGCCCACGAACGACACCTTAGGCGGCAACTGCTTGTCGGACGGCATGCGGTTGACATAGACGAGCGGAATGCCGGCTGCCGCCGCGAGCTTCGTCATCTTCGGCGTCGCGTCGGTATCGACCGGGTTGACGATGATCGCGTCGACCTTCTGCGCAATGAAGTTCTGGATCTGGTTCAACTGCTTGCCGACGTCGTTCTGCGCGTCCTCGAACTGCAGGCTCACGTCTTTCCGCTTCGCGGCGTCGGTACTCATCGCACTGCGAACGACGGTCAGGAAGTTGTCGTCGAAGGCCGACATGGACACGCCGATCTTTTCCGCCCGCGCGGCCGACGAGGTGGCCAGCACCGCGCCCGCCACGAGCGCCATCAAATATCGCTTCATGTTTCCTCTCCTCCTTGTGTATGCCCGGCCCGGTTGTCTCCTCCGGGGGCTTGGGGTCGATCTGCCTGCGGCTCAGGCCAGCCCGGCCCGAACGTAGTCCATGCTGGTCCGCAGCCGGTGCTCGATGTCGCCGGCCTCTGCGACCTCCGCGGCGAAGGGCTCGAACGAGAACGCGCCGCGATAGCCGCGCCGCAGCAGCGTCTTCAGTTGCCGGACGTTGCCCAGACGGTCCGCCGCGCCAACCAGCACGCGATGGCCATCCCGCATGCGCGCGACGGGCAGGTCGTCCTCCACGCCCGAGATGTGCACGAGCCCCGTGAGATCGGGATAAAAGATGTCTTCGCCCGACAGGTGATGATGAAAGGTGTCGTGGACGAGCTTGAACACACGCTCGCCTGCCGCGGCATAGATGCCCTTGACCGCGTCGGACTTGCGGCGCAGCGCGCATTCCTCGAAGCCGAGCGGCTCGATCAGACCGATCAACCGCCGCTCGCCCAAGATGGGCGCCAGCGCCTGCAAGGCTGTGACCAGATCGGCGTGTCGGTCGCCCGCCGTACGCCGGTCGTCGCGCGAATTCGTCGGGCACAGCACCAGCGCCTGCACACCGCAACGGGCCGCGAAATCGGCCAGTTCGATAGCCTCGCGCTCGCGCCCGGCATCCCATTGCTCGAAGCGCTGCAGCGCGTTGATGGTGAGTATCGTGAGATCCGCGTCTTCGGCTGCCGCACGAAGCTCGGCGGCCGACGTACCGTCGCGCGTTTCCACGCCGTCCAGATCGTTGCGGATCTCGATCGTGCGAATGTCGAGCCGCTTGCACAGCGAGACGTATTGCCCGAAAGGCAAACGCGGCGCGCTCATGCGATTGAGGGAAAAGTGAAATCCGGGTGTTGTCATCGCTTCCTCTATGGCCTGCGGTTTGATTCACTACGTTATGCTTATCGATTTACCGATGATGATGCCGACGTGGCGGCGCACCGCCGTACCGCGCTTCCATCTGATCGAGCCACAGGTCGCGCAGCCAGCGCGCGCACGCCACGTTATCGCGCAGCGCGTCGAGCCCGGCGCCGTTGCGGCGACCGGCCGGCGACGCAAAGGCGCAGGTAATCTGCCGCAGCCGCGGCCGAAGTTCGCTCGCCTGCCAGTGGATCAACTGATGCAGGCCTCGGCGCCAACCTTCCGCGCGGGCTTTCGCCCAGAGCTGCGGGGCGGCAGGCGAGCCGGAACGCTCCCCAGGCGCCGACGCAGTCCCGGCGCGTCCTTTCCCCGCCGACCGCGACAGCGCACCGCGGGTCCGCACGTGACAGACCCAGCCACGGTCGATCCAGTCCGCGTGCCGCTGCGCGACCGCCCTGGCGTGAGACGTCCCGGCGAGCATCGTGTCGGCGTCTTGCGCAGCAGGCGCTTGCAACGCTTCCTCTTTGATGAGGAGATCAGAATGATCCAGCGTGACCCGAAACGGCGCCCCCATGAGCGCGAGCCGGTCCCCAAGTCGGGCGATGCGCGTGCGGTCCCGGCCGGACGCGAAGCAGGCATCGAGGCTCGGCACGCAACCCGCCCGCTCGCCCCATTCGCACAACTGCAGCCAGAAGGCGACAAGCTGTTCGTCCGAGGGCGGCGCGTCGTCGCGGCGCCCGGCGAGGCGCACGTTGAGCACCTTGCCGCCCACGCGCGAGCCGGCGTCGATGAGATCCTTCGCGTTCGCTTCGTCGCCGCCAACGCCCCACGTGCCGTCAATCACGCGTATGGGCAGTGCGTAGCGATCGACGAGTTCGAAAAAAGGCTTGAGATGAGCGGCCGCGCTCGCATGAATCTCGACAAAGTCGAATACCCCCGCTTCCGCGGCCACCCGAAAACCGTCCGCCTGCCGCGCACGGCGCGATCCGCCATTGCCCGGCAAGCCGTCGATGTCGACGCCGATGAACATCGGTTCCGCCATGATCTGCCCGCTCCCGCATCCGGTTCGGATTCAATGTAGTGAGCGTGCCGCCGTCAGGCACGGGCTTTTTTGCCGAAAAATCGGCATAATGAATGTCGATTTTTCGTCAAAACGAGCGACCCGGACGCCCCATGGCCAAGTCACCGTCACGCCGTAAACGTTCGGCACGCTTCGTCGAAATCGCCGAGGAGGCAGGGGTCTGCACTGCCACGGTCGACCGCGTGCTCAACGAGCGCGGCAGCGTCTCCGCCGCCACCCGCACGAAGGTGGTGGAAGCCGCCCGGCGGCTGGGCGTGCCGCGCGTCCTGCCGGAGGTCCGGCATGGCCTCGTCCACCTCGACATCCTGCTGCCGAGAAACAGCACGCCATTCCATCGCCGCCTTGCGCTCGCGCTGCATCGTTCCATCCAGATGCTCGACCGGCGCGTCATCGTGCATCGCGCCGCGCTACCGGAAGACGACGAGGCCTTGATTCTCGACGCCATCCTGTATCCGCCCTACCGCCGCCACGGGCTGATCATCACCGCCCACGACACGCCGCCGGTACGCAAGGCGCTCGACACGGTCGTCGCGGCGGGCGAACCCATCGTGACGCTGGCAACGGATATCGGCGGCATCGACCGCGTGCATTACGCGGGCATCGACAACTACCGGGCCGGCCGCGCGGCGGGCCATTTCATCGGACGCATGGCGCAAGGGCCGGGGCGCGTGGTGGTCTTGTGCAACGCCCTGCAGTACCGGTCGCACGTCGACCGGACGCGCGGTTGCCGGGACGCGATAGGCGAGCGCTTTCCGGGCCTGGTTTGCGATCCGGCGAGCGTGGAAACGCACGACGATCCCGACCAGTGCTATCTGGCCATCCTGCGTGCGCTGAAGAAGCACCGCGACGTCGTCGCGCTCTACAACAGCGGTGCGGGTTCGACCGGCATCGACGCGGCGCTGCACAAGCTGGGCGTTGCCGGCAAGATCGTCTGGGTCGGGCACGAGATCTCCGACGAGCATCGGCGCTATATCGAGGACGGCACGATGGACCTCGCCATCGATCAGGACCCCGACGGACAGGCCATCTCCGCGTTGCAACACCTGCTTCATGCCTGCGGCGTGGTGGACGAAGCACCGCCCGCCGAAGGCAACGAGTTCCGGCTGTACATGTCGGAAAATCTGCGCAAAACCGGCTATCTACCCGAATCCTGAAGCGCCGCCGCGTGCGCATGCGCGGAACGCCGCGTGCGCCGAGCCGGTATAGTGATTCCGCCATGCGAGCCACGCCCTTCCGATTACCGGTCGCGCACCGCCACAGCGCGCTGCGCGGGCGCTGCCTTGCCGCGCTCACGCTGCTGCTGTGCGTGGCCACGCTGTCGGGCTGCCAGTTGCCGCCGCTCGCGCCGCGTACGCAATCGGCGGCACTGGACACGCAGGAAGCACTCGCCACGCCGCTGGGCGCGGCCGTGGCGCCCGAACTCGCCGAGCATCGCGAACTCACGGGCATCGACCCGCTGCCGGACCCGCTCGAAGCCTTCGCCGCGCGCATGGCGCTCGTGCGCCATGCGCAGCGCACGCTCGACGTGCAGTACTACATCTGGCGCGACGACCTCACCGGCACGCTACTGCTCGAAGCCCTGCACGAAGCCGCGGATCGCGGCGTGCGGGTGCGCCTCCTGCTCGACGACAACGGCATCCCCTCTTCTCTCGATCCCACGCTCGCGGCGCTCGACGCGCATCCGAACGTCGAGGTGCGGCTCTTCAACCCGTTCGCGGTTCGTAGACCTAAGCACATCAGTTTCCTCTGGGACTTCGCGCGACTGAACCGGCGCATGCACAACAAGTCGCTCACGGCCGACGGCATTGCGACGATACTCGGCGGACGCAATATCGGCGACGAATACTTCGGCGCGACCGACGGCGTCGTGTTCGCCGACCTCGACGTGCTCGCCGTCGGCCCGGCGGCCACCGACGTGGCGCACGATTTCGACCGTTACTGGGCCAGCGCCTCGGCGTGGCCCGCCTCGCAGCTTCTCAAACCGGCGCCGCCCGACGCCCTCGACCTGCTGGACCGCGCGGCACAAGCCGTGGAGGCAAATCCCGCCGCAGCGGACTACGTGGCCGCGCTGCGCAAAACGACGGACGTGCGCCGCCTGCTGGACGGCGCGCTGCAGTTCGAATGGGCGAAGACGCGCCTCGTGAGCGACGATCCCGCGAAAGCGCAAGGCAAGGCCGCGCCCAACTCCCTCGTGATCGCGCAACTGCACGCCATACTCGGCAACCCGCAACACGCGCTCGATCTCGTCTCGCCCTACTTCGTGCCGGGAGAGGCAGGCACGCGCTACTTCACGGATCTCGCCGCACACGGCGTGGACGTGCGTGTGCTGACGAACTCGCTCGAAGCCACCGACGTGGCGGCCGTGCACTCGGGCTACGCGCGCAGGCGCAAGGCCCTGCTCGAAGGCGGCGTCAGGCTATTCGAGCTGCGCAGCGCGGCCGCCATGAATACCGACGAGGCCGGCAAGACCGCGGGCGGCAGCGGGTTCGGCAGTTCTGGGTCGAGCCTCCACGCCAAGACCTTCTCCGTGGACGGTCAACGCGTGTTCGTCGGCTCGCTGAACTTCGACCCGCGCTCCCTGCGCCTGAACACCGAACTCGGACTCATGATCGAAAGTCCCGTGCTCGCGGAGCGTATCGATACCCTGTTCCACACCCAGATGCCGCAGCTTGCCTACGAAGCGAAGCTGGACGCCGACGGCTCGCTCTACTGGCTCAAGCGCAGCGGCGACACGGTCACGCGCTACGACACCGAACCCAATACGCCGTGGAGCGCGCGCCTCGGCGTATGGTTCTTCTCGATCCTGCCGATCGAATGGTTGCTGTAAGACTTCCGTTAGCGGGTTGACGCGACAACGAAGATGACCGGGGTTATTCCCTATTCCGCCCGAGTTGTCTATACAACATCATCCGGAAAACCCGCCGTTCCGCGTGCGGACATTTTTGCCGATCCGCCCCTTTCCGGAGTCCATCGTGGCCCAACCCGAATCCCTCGTCCGACCCGCGCCCGAGAGCCGCAAGCTGCTCGAAACGCGTTCCATCGACTATATCCCCGACACGGAACGCCACGGCAGCCTGTTCAGCCAGTTCACGCTCTGGCTTTCGGCCAACCTGCAGGTCACCGCGATCATCACCGGGGCGCTCGCCGTGGTGCTGGGCGGCGACGTGTTCTGGTCGCTCGTCGCGCTGTTGATTGGACAACTCGTGGGCGGCGCGGTGATGGCCCTGCACGGTGCGCAGGGGCCGCAACTGGGCCTGCCGCAGATGATTTCGAGCCGCGTGCAGTTCGGCGTCTACGGCGCGGCCATTCCCATCGTGCTGGTGTGCGTCATGTACATCGGTTTTTCGGCGAGCGGCACCGTGCTCGCCGGCCAGGCCACCGCGCAGTTGCTCAATGTTTCCGACACCACCGGCATCTGCCTCTTCGCCGCGCTCATCGTCGTGCTCACGCTGCTCGGCTACCGCTCGATTCACTTCGTCGGGCGCATTGCAAGCGTGATCGGCGTCGCCGCCTTCGTGTTCATGTTCGCGCAACTGTTCGCACACCATGACATCGGCGCGCTGCTCGCCAACCGCCACTTCACGCTGCCGAGTTTCCTGCTCTCCATGTCGCTCTCGGCTTCGTGGCAGATCGCGTTCGGCCCTTATGTGGCCGATTATTCGCGCTATCTGCCGCGCTCGACCTCGTCCGTGCGCACGTTCCTCGCCGTGGGATCGGGGTCGGTGATCGGCGCGCAGGCCGCGATGGTGTTCGGCGTGTTCGCCGCCGCGCTCGCCGGGCACGCGTTCGCGCATCACGAAGTCGCGTATATCGTCGGGCTCGGCGCGAGCGGCGCCGTGGCCGCCATGCTCTACTTCAGCATCGCGTTCGGCAAGCTCACCGTCACCACGCTCAATGCCTACGGCAGCTTCATGTCGATGGCGACCGTGGTGAGCGCATTCCGCGCGAAGCGCGCGATTTCCACCCGGCACCGCTTCGTTTATATCGTCGCGATGGTGGGCATCTCGACCGCCGTCGCACTCGCGGGCCGCCACTCGTTCCTCAAGGAATTCACCGCGTTCATCCTGTTCCTGCTGGCGTTCTTCACGCCGTGGAGCGCGATCAATCTCGTGGACTACTACTGCTTCACGCAATCGCGCTACGACGTGCCCGCGCTCTCCGACCCGAACGGACGTTACGGCCGCTGGAACACGCGGGCCATCGCCATCTACGTGCTCGGCGTGCTCGTGCAGATGCCCTTCATTTCGAGCAGCTTCTATACGGGTGTTTTCGTCGACGCGCTGGGCGGCACCGACATTTCGTGGATCCTCGGCCTCATCGTGCCGGCCGTGGTGTATTACCTCGCTCAGCGCCGCTCCCCGCAATCGATCCCGGACCGGCTGATCCTGCCGGCCGAAAGCCGCTGATCGCAATCGAGGCCATCATTCCGTAATTGTCCGATTTCTGGTTCCCTGCCCGGGCTTTACGATGGAGCCGGAAACCGGCCTCCCCGGACAATATGGAGTGATCGAATGGAAGGACAGCAGTCAGACAGCCGCAACGAGCGAACCGAAACCCCGAAGCCGATTGGCATGGTCTTCGTCAACGCCCTTGCGCTCTTGAAGGTCAGTCGCACCGTAACGGCAAACCGCTTTATCACCAACATGATCTTCGAACCCCATGGCAAGGTCGCCATCGCGGTGGAGAATGGTCGGATCGAGGTCGATACGATCGATTGCGACGTGATGGAGCAGGAATCCATGGACGGCGGCAGCATCGCGCTCGTCGTTTCTCCGGCCCTCCCACGGCACGAGGGCGCGCTGCAGTAACGCGAGAAAACCCACGGCGGCCGATCTTCAATTCCCGCTTCGGAACTGCGGTCTTTCCGTATGCGGCTATGCACAATTTCGAGATTCGTGATACCGTTCATGCGTTCGTCAAGAACATGTTCTCGGGGCGGGGTGCAATTCCCCACCGGCGGTAATCGCCTTTGACACGGCGTAGCCCGCGAGCGCTCCGCCATCGCAACCCGCTTCGCGCGATGGCGGAGGTCAGCAGACCCGGTTGGATTCCGGGGCCGACGGTATAGTCCGGATGAAAGAGAACGGGACGGTTTGCGTCCTTCGCTGCGTGCGAGGACGCTGGCCGTCCTACGCCCTGTTCACACAAACAGGCTGAAGTCCATGAACACCACTACTTCCATCGAAACTCAAGCAGTCGCTTCCTCCGCCGGCAACCGTCCTCGCATCGCGTTCGTCCAGGCCTGCTGGCACCGCGATATCGTCGACCAGTGCAAAACCTCCTTCCTGCAGGCCATCCAGAAGTACGGCTATGTCACCGAAGACATCGACCTGTTCGAGGTGCCTGGCGCCTTCGAAATTCCGCTGCACGCGAAACGGCTGGCACAAAGCGGCCGTTATGCCGCGGTCGTGGCCGCCGGCCTCGTCGTCGACGGCGGTATCTACCGCCATGAATTCGTCGCTCAGGCCGTCATCAACGGCCTGATGCAGGTGCAGCTCGAAACCGGCGTGCCCGTGTTCTCCGCCGTGCTCACGCCGCACCACTTCCACCATGGCGACGAACATACGGGCTTTTTCCGCGAGCACTTCCTCGTGAAGGGCGCCGAAGCCGCTCATGCGTGTGCGGACACGGTGAGCAAGCTGGCTGCGCTGCCGGTGTCGACGCGCTAAGTCACGCGTTTCGCAAGCAGTCCTGCTGACTGCCGGCTACCTTCGTTGCGTAGCCAGCGGTCAGCCTCGGAGCGTACGCGCCTGCGCGGTGCGCTCCATCGCATAGTCACGACATGAACATGCCGCCATCGACGTTGATGGTCTGCCCCGTGATATACGCGGCATCGTCGGAGGCCAGGAACGACACGAGCCCGGCCACGTCCTTGCCGGTTCCCGCGCGCTTCATCGGAATGTTCTCGACCCATTCGGCCATGAGTTCGCCCGGCTTGTAGTCGCCGAGCAGCTTGCCCCAGGCTTCGTCGTTGTAGGCCCACATGTCCGTGCTGATGATGCCCGGGCAGAACGCGTTCACGGTGATGCCCGTAGGCGCCAGTTCTTTGGCGAGGCTCTGCGTGATACCCACCACGCCGAACTTGCTGGCCGCGTAGTGCGGCGTATAGACGAAACCCTGGCGCGCCTGGCCCGACGCCGTATTGATGAGCCGCCCGGCCTTGCCTGCGCGCAGCATGCGCGTCGCCGCTTCCTGGCAGCACAGGAACACGCCCTTCGTGTTGACGGCCAACACCTTGTCCCATTCCGCTTCGCTCAGATCCTCCAGCCTGGCAATGGTGATCACGCCCGCGTTCTGCACGGAGATATCGACCTCGCCGAGCTTCGCGGCCACTTCGTCATAGAGCGCGACGACTTCTGCCTTCTGCGTCACGTCCGCTTCGACGGCGATCGCGTCGAAGCCCGCTTCGCGCAGGTGCGCCGCCGCGTCGTGCACGCTCTTCTCGTTGGCCGATACGCACACCTTCGCGCCTTCCTGCGCAAAGCGCTCCGCGATACCGAGCCCGATACCCCGGCTGCCGCCTGTCACGACCACGACCTTGTTGACGAACCGCTTTGCTTCGTAGACCACGTTGCACTCTCCTGTCACCATCGATTTAAAGACGTCCAATCCACTGCAGCCATTGCGCGTGATTCTGCGCCGCGGCCTGCACGCCGTTGCCGGGCTCCACGCGCCGCGCGACCACCCGCTTTGCCGCCCAGGCATCGAGCGAAGCGATCAGTCCGGCTTCGAGCGATGCCAGCGCGGCAGCCCCCGCAGCCGAAATCTCGCTCAGCGCCAGCGTGCTGACCGGACGGTTCAAGGTATCCGCGAGATATTGCAGCAGGAAGGGACGCTGCACGAGGCCGCCATCCAGATGCAGTTCGCGCAGCGGAATATTCGAGGCCCGCTCCATCACCGTGATCACGTCCTTGATCTGGTACACGATCGATTCGTAGGCCGCTCGCACCACGTTCCGCCACGACGAAGAGAAGCTGAGCCCGACAATCTGGGCTCCACCCGGATACTTCCAGTGCGGGCAGCCGATGCCGGAAAACGCCGGAATCACGAACACGCCGCCGTTGTCGCATTCGGTGAACGCCGCTTCGGCCTCAGCGAAATCGTCGAACAGGCGCAGCTTCTCCTTCAGGAAGGCAGGCGTGGACCCGGCGCTGATGATGATGCCCTCCAGCGCATAATCCACGCGCGCCGCCGTGGCAAAGCACAAGGTCGAGACAAGACCCTGCGCCGCCGTCTGCGGCTGGCTGCCCACGTTCATCATGATCGACGAACCCGTGCCCATGGTGGCCTTCGCGACGCCCGGCATCAGGCATCCTTCGCCCACAGCGGCTGCGTGCGAATCGCCGATCATCGAAACGATCGGGATGGGCTGCGCCAGCAGGCCATCGAAATCGGTCGCCCCGAAATACGCGGCAGACGGCTTGAGTTCGGGCAGACGCAGGCCCTGCAAGCCGAACGCCGCGATCAGCTCGCGATCCCATTCGCGCGACCCGAGGTTGAACAACATCGTGCGCGACGCGTTCGTATAGTCGGTGCAGTACGCCGCCCCCTTCGTCAAGCGATAGAGCAGCCAGCTATCGACCGTTCCGAAGCGCGCGTTGCCCGCCGCCATTTGCGCGCGCACGCGCTCGTCGTTCTCGTTGAGCCAGATGAGCTTGGTGCCCGAGAAATACGGATCGATCAGGAGTCCGGTCCTTGCGGCGATCATATCCGCCAGGCCGTCTCGCTTCAGACGCTCGCAGATCGCGAGCGAGCGCTGGCATTGCCACGACACGGCCGGCGCGATGGGCTTGCCTTCCGCGTCCCACAGCACCACCGTTTCGCGCTGGTTCGAAATGCCGATACCCGCGATCTCGCGAGTCTCGCCCGCAAATTCGGCGAGACACATCGCAACCGACTTCAGCACCGATTCGTAGAGTGCGTCAGGATCCTGCTCGACAAAACCCGTGCGTGGATGCGTGCACGGCACGGCGGCAAACCCGCGCGCATGAACCTGCCCGTGAGCGTCGAAAACTAGCGCCTTCGTGCCGCTGGTTCCCTGATCGATGGCCAGAACGTATTGCATGTGACATTCCACTGAGGAGGGCTGCGTGCCGGCTCACGCGGTCAACGAAACCATGCGCGACTGCAGGCGCTGCTGCAACTGGTCGATGACGACGGCGAAGATGATCACGAGACCCTTGATCACCATCTGCCAGAAGTCGCTGATCCCGCACATGACCATGCCGTCGCCGAGAATGCTGATGACGCAGGCGCCCACGACCGAACCGAACACCGTGCCGCGCCCGCCCATCAGCGCTGTGCCGCCCAGCACCACGGCGGCGATCGCGTTCAGCTCGAAGGTCTCGCCGGTCAGCGGGTGAGCGGTCTGCAACTGCGCGGTAATGACAAGGCCGACAATCGCGGCACAGAAGCCCGAAAACATATAGACGAAGAGTTTCACGCGATGCGTGCGGATGCCGGAAAAGCGCGCGGCCTGCTCGTTGCCGCCGATGGCGTAAATGCGCCGGCCAAGCGGCGTCTTGCGCGCGATGAAGATAGTCACCGCCGCCAGCAGCAGCATGATCCACACCGGCGTGGAAAGCCCCAGAATCGTACCATTGCCGATGAACTCGAAGCCCGTGTTGCCGAGCGCCGCATTACCCTCCAGATCGGCATAGGTGCTGCCGTTGTTGACGAGCAGCGCCGCGCCGCGCACCACGTAAAGCATGCCGAGCGTCGCAATGAACGGCGCCACGTTGAGCGCGGTGATCAGATAGCCGTTCACCGCACCGATCAGCGCACCCAGTACGCAGGCAAGCAAGGCGACGCCCCACGGATTGAAGAACACGACGTAATGGCCAACGTGGACGCCCTCCAGCAGCAGATAGCCGGCGGCCATACCGCTGATGCCCACGATGGAGCCAACCGAGAGATCGATCCCGCCCGTGAGGATCACGAGCGTCATGCCGATGGAGAGAATCGCGACGATCGTCACGTGCTTGGCCATGATCAGCAGGTTGCCCGTCGAGAGGAAATTGTCCGCCGTGATCGAGAACACGATGATGATCGCGAAGAGCGCGATGAAAATGCGCAGCTTGAGCAGGTTCACCGCGATGCGCGAAGCCCTGTAGGCGCCTTGCCGGTTGTGCTTCGCGTGAGCCGGGTGCAGCGATGGATTGCTGCTGTTGGGAGTATTCATGGTGTTGACCTCGGTTGCCTCAAACCACGGCGGTATCGGGTGTCGACGCGCGCACGATGCGCTCGCTGTCGAACTGGGAGCGTTCCAGGACGGCCGTGAGCTTCCCGCTGGCCATCACGAAGACACGATTGGAAACGGCCATTGCCTCGTCCAGCTCGGAAGTGGCGTAGATGACGGCAATACCCGATTGCGCGAGCAGGCTGATGGTCTTGTAGACGTCTTCTTTCGCGCCGACGTCGATGCCGCGCGTAGGCTCATCCATCAGGAGTACTTTCGGCGCGGTGAGCAGCGCCTTGCCGATCACCACCTTCTGCATGTTGCCGCCCGATAGCGACGTGATGGGCGCATCGACCGAAGCGGCCTTAATCGCGAGGCGCTTGACGATATCGTTGGCGGCCTCCACCTGCCGCTCGCGCCTGAGTGCGCCCAGCGCGAAGCGGCTTGCGAATTTGCCGAGACTCGAGAGTGTCATGTTTTCGAGTATCGACATGAGCTGCACCATGCCCTGCTTCTGCCGGTCCTCGGGCACGAGCGCGATGCCGGCTTCGATGCGCCCGGGAATCGGCAGGTCTTCAATGGCTTTGCCGGCCAGCTCGATTTCGCCCAGTGCGAGCGGCTGCGCGCCCAGCAGCGATTCGAGCAGTTCGGTGCGCCCGGCGCCCATCAGCCCGTAGATGCCGATCACCTCGCCGGCGCGCACCGAGAAAGACACATGATCGACCGCATAGATGCCGTTCGGCCGCTTGAGCGCGAGGTCCGTCACCTTCAGAACTTCGGCGCCGATCTTGTGCTGCTCGAAAGCGAAGCGCTTCTTCGACGAGCCGACCATGGCTTCGATGATCCACGGAATGTCGATCCGGGCGATATCGTCTTCCGCCACGAGCCGCCCGTTGCGCAGCACCGTGATGCAGTCGCCGATCGCCATGATCTCTTCGAGACGATGCGAGATATAGATCACCGTCACGCCCTCGTCCTTGAGCTGGCGAATGATTTTGAAGAGGATTTCAACCTCGTTGCGCGACAGCGCCGAGGTGGGCTCATCCATGATGAGCACCTTGATGTGCTTCGAGAGCGCCTTCGCGATCTCCACGAGCTGCTGCTGGCCGACATAGAGGTCGCCAAGACGCGTGCGCGGAGGGATAGGAATCTGCAGACGATCGAGCAGCGCCTTGGCCTGCCGGTTCTCGTCCTTGCCGCGTATCACGCCCGCGCGCGTCGGCTCGTTGCCGGCGAAGATGTTCTCCGCCACGCTCATGTCGGGAAAGAGATTCAGTTCCTGGAAAATGATGCCCACGCCGTGCGCTTCGGCGCTGCGCACGTCGCTGATCTGCGCCACGGCGCCGTCGATGCGGATCTCGCCGGAAGTCGCCGTCTCGGCGCCGGCAAGCAGCTTCATCAAGGTGGATTTTCCCGCGCCGTTCTCGCCGATCAGCACGTTGACCTTGCCGCGGCGCACCTTGTAATCCACCTCCACGAGCGCCGCGGTGCCGGGATAGATCTTCGAGAGCCCGCGCGTCTCGATGACGTTCGCGGAGTTCGTCCCCGGGTTGATCCCCGGGTTGATCCCTTGCAATGCGTTCATTTCCAGGCCACCGGTATCGCGCGAATTTCGCCGGAAGGTTCGCTCCAGCCGCTGTAGACGGCCGCCACGTCCACGCTCTCGCCCACCTGGAGCTTGAGCGACTGCTCCGCACGGGCCACCACGAGCTTGTTGAGCGCCTGGCCGAAGGCGGCAAAGCGCGTCTGATCGTCGAAGTCGCTGTATTTCACGCCGGGGAAGCCGTCGCGCACGCCCGTGCCGATCACGACGGGCCCCGTTTCCAGCGCCACGTGTATCGCGTCGCCGCCGCCCGGCGGGCTCACGTCCACATAGGCCTTGCCCACGCGCGAGGCGGTGTCGATGCGCGTGACCTTGCCCTGCACGCGTATCCAGAAGTTGCACGGAAACGCGGCACTCTGGCGAAAGCCGTACTGCTTGCACGCGTCGTCGAAATTCTGGCTGAGCGCGCCGATAACCTGCGCCGCCGGCTTCGCGTTCTTTTCCGCGTAAGGGATCACCTGCTCGCTGAAGATCTTCGCCGGATCGGGGCCGTGATGCTGGCCCTGGCTGCGAATCGCGGCCAGCTCCTGATCGGTCACGACGTGGCAGCCTCCGGCCGAGACGATTTCCAGCAGCACCAGCGCGCCAATCGCCGCGATGAAAACAGAGGAGCGCAAAGCGCTAAGGGATGAAACCATGACGACCTCACTTGAAGACTTCCACGGGCGCGCGGTGCCGGCGGCGCGCCCGTAGCACACCCAAAGACCGTTACTTGGTGTAGTAGAAGTCGTTCACCTTCGAGGCATTGTCCTTCGTGATCAGGATGCCGCGGAACAACTGACGCTCGGGCTCGCCGGTCTTGCCGGTACGAATATAGCGGTCGAGCAGGTCGACGCCATGAATGGCGATCGTCTGCGCCTGCAGCATGACGGTCGCCTTGAGCTTGCCCGCCAGAACCGAATCGCGCTCGTCGTTGCTGCCGTCGATACCCATCACGACCACGTCGCTGCGGCCCGCCGAATCGAGCGAGGCGATGGCGCCGAGCGCGACGGGACCGTTACCGCAGATCACGCCCTTGATATGCGGGTGCTCCTGCAGAATCGAATCCATCGCCTGCTTGCCCGGCAGCAGCGCACCCTTCGCGTCCTGGCGCGCGACCATCTTCAGGTCCGGATACTGGTCCAGCACCTGGTGGAAGGCCTGCGAGCGCGTCACGCAGTTCTTGTCCGCAAGGTTGCAGGTCAGTTCCACGTATTCGCCCTTCTCGCCGATCGTGTCGACAAAGCGCTGCGCAACCTCGGTGCCGGCCTGCAGATTGTTATGGCTGAGCTGTGCGATGGCGATGCCGTCCTTCGGGATCTCGCGGTTGATCAGCACCACCGGCACATGCTTTTCCTGCGCGGTGCGCACCGTGGCAACGCTGCTGTTCGAATCCGCGTTATCCAGGATGATGCCCTTCACGCCCTTGCCGATCACGAGATTGACCAGTTCGTTCTGCTTGTTGACGTCCTCGCCATGCGACAGCACGATGGTGTCGTAGCCAAGCTTCTTCGCTTCCGTGTCCGCCCCCTTCGCTTCCGCGGCGTAGTACGGATTATCGAGCGCGTTCACGAGAATCGCGATCGTGCCTTTACCGGCTGCCAGCGCATCGGCCGGCTGCAGGGCCATCACGAAAGACGCGGCAACCGCTGCCGTGACTGCAAGCTTCTTCCACATGTTTGTCTCCGGGTTCACTTTCTATTTCTTCGATGAAGATGAAACAAACGGCCCCCGCCACCGCGAAGGCCGCACGAGCACAACGAACTCAGCAAATGGTGTAACCGCCGTCGATCATGATGTCGGCGCCGGTGATCATGTCCGCGCCGTTCGAGAGCAGGAACAGAATGGCGGCGGCAATCTCGTCGGTATAGGCGAAGCGGCCCACCGGAATCAGCTTTTTCATGGCTTCGCCCTTCTCGCCTTCCCAGGCCGCCGCACCCATGGGCGTCAGCACGACGGTGGGCGAAACGGTATTGACGGTGATGCCGCGGCCGGCCCACTCTTTCGCGAGAACCTTCGTCATCCCGATCAATCCGGCTTTGGCCGAGGTGTAGGCACAATGCTGGTCGATCGCGACGGTCGCGGCCTGCGAGGCAATATTGACGATCTTGCCGCCGTGCCCGCTCGCGAGCACGTGACGGGCGAAATGCTTCGCGCAGAGAAACGGTCCGGTGAGATTGACGCCAATCTGCTTCTGCCACTCGTCGAAGCCGATCGCCTCGGCCGGCGTGAGCGTAATGCAGCCCGCCGCGTTGACGAGCAGATGCAGATCGCCGAAATGGGCAATGGCCGCCTGCATGGCGCGTTCGACGTCGGCCTCGCTGGCGACGTCGCAGGCAAAAGCCTTCGCGTTCTGCGCCCCCAGTTCTTCGATCGCGGCCTGCACGCGCGGCGCCTCGAAGCTCGGGTAGAAGATGGCGACGCGCACGCCCTTCGCGATCAACGCGGCGTTCGTGGCCATGGCGATGCCGCCAAGGCCGCCGGTCACGACCGCCACCTTGCCGTCCAGCCGAAAATCGAAATCGACGCCGTGACGCAGCGTCATGTCGTACTGAATGCTCATCCTGTCTGTCTCCGTGATAGGGCCTGGTGCGCCTGCCGCCGCGCTTTCAGCGCGCGAGCTGGGCGCGCACGGCCGCTACGATGCCCTCTGCGTCGATGCCGTAGTGGCGGCGAATTCCCTTGCGCGTGCCGTAGCGTGCGAACTCGCCTTCGGTCACGCCCAGCGTGGTCAGGCGGCGGTGGATCTGGCGCCGCGCCATCAGGAGCGCGACCGTCGCGCCCACGCCGCCGTGCAGCGAGTGCTCTTCCACAGTCACCACCGCGTCGTGGCGCTCGACGATCGACGCCAGGGCATCCTGATCGAGCGGGCGCAGCGACGAAAGATTCACGAGCGTCGGATGGATATCGTCCTGCTGCAGTTGCTCGCAAGCGTCGAGCGCTTCGCCCACCACCGACCCGAGCGCGATCACCGCCACGCCGCTGCCCTGAATCAGCACGTCGGGACGGCCCGGCTCGAACCGGTACGTGGCGTCGTGCACGACGGGAAACTTCGCGTTGTCGAGGCGGATGTAGACCGGCCCCTCCATCGCCGCTGCGTAGTCGATCATCTGCACGACTTCCACCTCGTCGCACGGCGCAAAGATCTGCACGTTGCCAAAGCCGCTCATGATCGAAATGTCGTCGATCGCGTGGTGGGTGGAGGCAAGCGGCCCATAGGCCACGCCCGCGTTGAGCCCGAGCATCTTCACGTTGGTGGCGCTGTAGCAAATGTCGTTCTTGACCTGCTCGTTGGCGCGTCCCACAAGAAACGGTGCGGCATTCGCCGTAAAGACGACATGCCCGCCCAGCGCGAGGCCGGCAGCCATGCCGACCATGTTTTGCTCGGCAATGCCAACGTTGATCACGCGCTCCGGGTAGCGGTCGAGGAAAGGCGCGATCTTCGCGGTCGAAGTGGAATCGGCCACCATCACGACAATGTCTTGCCCCTCTTCGGTCAGACGGCTCAACGCGCTCACCGCACCGTCGCGCAGATCCGCGAAGTTACGCATGGTCCAGCTCCTTCAATGCCTGCTTCAGTTGTTCTTCGTCCGGAAACTTGTGGTGCCAGGCGGGAACGTTCTCCATGAACGAGACGCCGCGCCCCTTGACCGTATGGGCGATCACCACCTTGGGCTTTCTATTTTTGTAATCCAGACTTTCTATTAGTTTCCAAATAGCGTCAGAATCGTTTCCATTGACGTCGTGAACTTCGAAACCGAAAGCCCGAAACTTCTCGTCGAGCGGATCGAGATCCATGATGTTGTGCGTGAAGTCCGCCAGTTGCAGACGATTGCGGTCGACGATCGCGACGAGGTTGGCGACCTCGAAGTGCGCCGCCGACATGGCGGCTTCCCAGTTGGAACCCTCTTCGAGCTCGCCGTCGCCCGTCAGCACGAAGACCCGGCCCGGCACGCCTTCGGTGCGCGCCGCATGGCGCTGTTTCGCCATCGCAAGACCGGCCGCGATGGGCAGGCCGTGGCCGAGACCGCCCGTGTTGACCGTCACCCAGCCAGGCAGCTTCTGGCGGACCGGATGACCCGGCAACCGAGAATCGTCCCGCAGATAGGACAGCAACTCGCGCTCCTCGAGCCAGCCCAGTTCCGCGAAACACGAGTAGAGACCGCCCACGCCATGACCCTTGCTGAGAATAAATTCGTCATGCCAGGTGACGGCGCCGTTGCCGTCCCGGTTCGCGTTGACTTCATAGCGCAGCACGTGGAAGTACAGCGCAGCCAGAATGTCCGCCTCGGACATGTCCCCGCCCGTATGGCCGCTCTTCGCCGCCGCGTTCATGACACAGATCTTCTTGCGGATCTCCTGCGCGCGCCGGTGAAGCGCCTCGCCGGACTGCTTGAAGGGATTTTCCATTCCCTGCTCCCGGGCTTCCTGTTTGCTTGAATCGTAGCTTCCTTTTCTTTCTTTAGAAAGTCAAAGAGAAATTAAAAGAAACAGGGAAAATACCAGGGAGCGCCGCCGGGCGTCCGAATCGGGCAAAATACAGCCTGCAATGTCTAATGCCCGCCAACCTTGGCGGTTTGCGGGGAAATGGGAATGGATCAAAGGACCAGAACAGAAAAGATTCTCGAAAGGGTGCAGGCCGCAAGGCTCGTCAAGCTCTCCGAGCTTTCGAACGAATTTGGCGTATCCATGCCGACCATCCGGAAGGACATCGACGAACTGCAACGCCTCGGCCGGGTCGAGCGCGTGCATGGCAATGTGCGCCTGAAGTCCGAGCCTGCCCCAACGGCGCGTCGCCCCTACGACGCCCACATTCTTCCGACCAGCGAGGAAAAGGCGCAGATCGGACGCATGGCGGCCGGCCTCATCGAAAACGGCGACTCCGTCATTCTCGACTGCGGCGCGACCACCACGGAACTCGCGAAGAATCTGCTGGAGCGGCAGAACCTGCGTATCGTGACCAACGCGCTGAACATTGCGATTCTGCTGGGCGCGGAGCCGACCAATCGCGTCATGCTCACAGGGGGCATCTTCAAACCGGAGACGATCGCGGTTTCCGGCGAAAAGGCGTCGACTTTCTTTGAAGGCATGTTCGTCGACAAGCTATTTCTGGCGGCCGGCGGCGTCTCGATCGAGTCCGGCATTTCCTATCCGGACTTCATCGACCTGCACGTCAAGCGCGCGATGATCGATGCGGCAAAGACGGTCTGGCTATTGGCCGATTCGAAGAAGTTCGGCAAGCGGGAGTTTGCGACCTTCGGCGCGATGGACCGGGTCGACTTCCTCGTGACCGACAGGGGATTGAGCGCGGAGCACGCCGCCTGGCTGCAACGCCTCGGCATCGAAATCATTTATGCCGAGGCAGCAGGGAGCTGAGGCGCACGCGGTCTGGGCAGCGTTGCGCCGTACGTCTTGCGGTACGTCTATTTCGCGGCGTTGAGCGCCTGCACGGCGTCCAGCGCGCCGCCCACCATTTCGCGCAGCACGGGCTGCACCTTGTCCGCCAGCGCCGGTGCATAGTCGAACGGCGCGGTCTCGTTCATATAGGCCGACTGGCACATTTCGAGCTGGATGGCATGCACGCCGTCCCGCGGCGCGCCGAAGTGGCGCGTGATGTAGCCGCCCTTGAAGCGCCCGTTCGCCACCCACGTATACGCGCTCGCCGCCGCCGCGTCGACAGCGGCCGCCTGCACGTCCGGAGCCGCCGTGCGCCCGTCCTGCGTGCCGAGGTTCAGGTCCGGCAGCTTGTTCTCGAAGAGCCGCGGCAGCACGCTCGCAATCGAATGCGCTTCCCACAGCAGCACGTTTGCATGCTGCGCGCGCAGGCGCTGCAGTTCCGCGCGCAAGGTGTCGTGATACGGCTGCCAGTACGTCGCCACGCGGCGTTCGCGCTCCGCCGCATCGGGCGCGCAACCCTCGCGATAGATAGGCTCGCCGCGAAAAGTTTCGGTCGGGCACAGCGACGTGGTCGTCTGCCCCGGATAGAGGCTCTCGTCGTTCGGCGGGCGGTTCAGGTCGATCACATAGCGCGACACGCGCGCACCGAGTATCGTCGCGCCCAGTTCCTTCGCGAACGCGTAGAGACGGTCGAGATGCCAGTCGGTATCCGCGACGGTCAGGGCAATATCGGTGTACTGATCACGCAGCGCGTCGGGAATCCGCGTGCCGAGATGGGGAATCGAAATCAGCAGCGGCGCGGTGCCGCGTTCGAGCGTATAGAGGTCGGTCATGGTTCGTCGAAATCGGAAGGGCGGATCGGCTCAGGCGTTGGACAGCAGACGCGCAAGCGCCTTGCGGTAATCCGCATACAGGCGGTCTTCGTGACAGTGGCGACGCTGCTTCACCACGCGTTCGCCGCCCGCGTATACGTCGAGCACGGGCGTCTCGCCATGCTCGCAGAACACGGCCGACGAAAGCCACGTACCGACGGCCTGCTCCGCGAGGTTCGGGTGCTGCGGATCGAGCACGATCCAGTCCGCGCGCGCGCCCTCGACCAGCGCACCCGTGCTGCGCCCCGTGGCACGGGCGCCGCCCGCGAGCGCGCCTGCGAACAGGCGGTCGGCGACCTGCACCGTCTGCGGCGACGCGAGCACGTTGCGCTGGCGCCGCACGAGCCGCTGGCCGTATTCGAGCAGACGCAGTTCGGCGCGCCAGTCCACGCCGATGTGGCTATCGGAGCCGATGCCGAACGCACCGCCCGCGTCGAGATAGTCGTGCGCAGGGAAAATGCCGTCGCCGAGATTGGCCTCGGTCGTGAGGCAGAGCCCCGCAACCGCCCCGCTCTTCGCGAGCGCGCCGGTCTCGGCCGGGTCGACGTGCGTGGCATGCACGAGGCACCAGCGCGCGTTCACGTCGAAGCGCTCCAGCAGCCATGCTACGGGACGCGCGCCCTCGGTCGCGAGGCAAGCTTCCACTTCGGCCGTCTGCTCCGCAATGTGGATATGCACCGGCGCGCCGGGCAGCATGGCGTCGAGCCCTTCCAGCATCGCGCGCAGCGAGGCCTGCGAAACGGCTCGCAGCGAGTGCGGCGCCACGCCATAGCGCAGCGCGCCGTGCTCGGGCCGTGCGGTTCGCAGCGTATCGATGAGCGCGAGCAGTTGCTCAGGCGTATTGATGAAACGCCGCTGGTCGTCGCGCGAAGGCTGCGCGCCGAAGCCGCTGTACTGATAGAGCACAGGCAGCATCGTCATGCCGATGCCGGTCTCGCCCGCCGCATCCACCACGCGCTGCGCCAGCTCCGCGGGGTTGCCGTACCGGCGGCCGTCCTCGGCGTGATGGACGTAATGGAATTCGCAGACGGACGTGTAGCCCGCTTTCAGCATCTCCGCATAGAGCCAGTGCGCGATCGCTCCCAGGTCGTCGGGCGTGATGCGCGCCGCGAAACGGTACATCAGGTCGCGCCAGCTCCAGAAACTGTCGGTGGGGTTCGCGCGATATTCGGTCAGGCCCGCCATCGCACGCTGGAACGCATGCGAATGAAGATTAGGCATGCCAGGCAGCAGCGGACCGGCCGCGTGCGTCACGCCCTCGGGCGCCTGCACGAGATCGGGCGTAACGGCACGCAAGGTGCCCGTTTCGTCCCATTCGAGCAGGACGTTGCGGCGCCAGCCGCCGGGCAGATACGCGTGCGCCGCGAAGAGCGCGCGTGAAGTCGGATTCAGGGTCATGATGGAGTTCATGCGTTCGGACGGCGCTCGAAGACGGTCTCGCCGGCACGCACGACCCGCTCGCACAGCGGGCGTCCGATCCAGTAGGCCAGCTCCGCGAGCGATTGCACGCGCCAGACCGCGAAGTCGGCGGGACGGCCCGCCGCCAGCGTGCCGTGCCGTTCGCTGTCGCCGAATGCGCGCGCCGCGTGTTGCGTTACGCCCAGCAGCACCTCGGGCACGGTCATGCGGAACAGCGTGCTCGCCATGTTCATCATGAGCAGCAGCGAGGTCGTGGGCGACGTGCCCGGGTTGCTGTCGGTCGAGATCGCAATGGGCACCTCATGGCGCCGCAGGAGTTCGAGAGGGGGCAACTGCGTTTCGCGGATGAAGTAGTAGGCGCCCGGCAGCAGCACGGCCACGGTGCCCGCGGCTTTCATGGCGGCTACGCCCGCTTCGTCCAGAAACTCCAGATGGTCGGCGGACAAGGCGCCGCAGCGGGCCGCCAGCGCCGTGCCGCCGCTGTTCGAAAGCTGCTCCGCGTGCATCTTGACGGGCAGGTTGCGCCGCGCCGCGGCCTCGAACACGCGCTCGCTCTGCGCAAGCGAGAAGCCGATGCGCTCGCAGAACACGTCGACGGCGTCGACGAGGCCCTCGTCGGCGAGGGCGGGGAGCATGTGCTCGCAGACTGCGTCGATATAGGCGTCCGCGCGCCCCGCGAACTCCGGCGGCAACGCGTGGGCGCCGAGGAAGGTCGTGCGCACGGTCACGGGATAACGTTCGCCGAGGCGCCGCGCCACGCGCAGCATCTTGCGCTCGGCCGCGAGTTCGAGGCCATAGCCCGACTTGATCTCCACGGCGGTCACGCCTTCCGCCAGCAGCGGTTCGAGGCGCGCGGCCGACTGCGCGAACAGTTCGTCCTCGCTCGCGGCGCGCGTTGCGCGCACGGTCGAAACGATGCCGCCGCCCTGGCGCGCGATCTCCTCGTAGCTCGCGCCCGCGAGCCGCTGCGCGAATTCGTCCGCGCGCTGGCCGCCGTAGACGAGATGAGTGTGGCAATCGACGAGGCCCGGCGTGACCCACGCGCCGCCGAGATCCTCGCGCGGCCACGCGGCATGGTGCGCAGGCACCTGCGCGGCGGTGCCGAGCCAGGCGATCCTGCCGTCCTCGACGGCGATGGCCGCGTCGTCGAGCGTCTCGCGCGGGTCGCCCTGCGCGCACAGCTTGAGGTTGTGCCAGAGAGTCTGTTTCATGGGGTGCTTCGTTGTGTATCGAGTGCGATGGCCAGCACCGCGCCTTCGCCCTGCGTTTCGATGTCGATGGGTTGTACCGCGTCGATGCGCAGCGTGTCACCGGCTGCAAGCGTCACTGGCTCGGCGTTATCGACTCGCGCCTCGACGTGCCCACGCGCGCAGTACAGCAACACTGTCTGCGCCGTGAAGCGATGCTCCGTTGCCGTGCGCCACACGTCGAGCGTGCCGCACGCCGCGCCACGGCGCACCATCAGATTGAAATCGCGCGTGGGCCCGTCCACGAGCCGCGCCTCGATCGCCGCTTCGCCCGCGAAGCGCGCAACGTCCAGCGGTTGCGTAAGCGCATGCGTGCGCGCGGCCGGTCCGGCCTCGTCGAGCAGCATGCCCGCGCCTTCGAGCAGCACCAGCGTGCGGTCCACGTCCTCGAAGCGCGAGAACGGGCCGGCTTGCGCAACGTCGGCCACACTCACGCGCCATGCAAAGGCGTCGAGCCCGGCACCCGCCCCGCCGGCGGGCGCCGAACCGACCACCACCGCGCCGGCAGACGCCGCCGCGATCTCGCGCGTGACGCCGCCGCCGTTCTTCCACGGCGACGCCACCAGGTCCGCACCACGCAGAAGCGCGACGCGCGTGTCACCCTGCAATGCGTGCGCGCCGCTCATCGGCCGAGCATCGGCAGCTTCAGGCCCGCCTCGCGCGCGGTCTGCTGCGCGAGTTCGTAGCCGGCGTCCGCATGGCGCATCACCCCCGTCGCCGGGTCGTTGTGCAGCACCCGGCCCAGACGCTCGTGCGCCGCCGCCGTGCCGTCCGCCACGATCACCACGCCCGAGTGCTGCGAGAAGCCCATGCCCACGCCGCCGCCGTGATGCAGCGACACCCACGACGCGCCCCCCGCCGTGTTCAGCAGTGCGTTGAGCAGCGGCCAGTCGCTCACCGCGTCCGAACCGTCCTTCATCGCTTCCGTCTCGCGATTCGGGCTCGCCACCGAACCCGTGTCGAGGTGATCGCGGCCGATCACGATCGGCGCCTTCAGCTCCCCGTTCTTCACCATCTCGTTGAACGCCTGGCCCAGACGATAGCGGTCCTTCACCCCCACCCAGCAGATCCGCGCCGGCAGCCCCTGGAACGCAATGCGCTCGCGCGCCATGTCCAGCCAGTTATGCAGGTGCGGATCGTCGGGGATCAGCTCCTTCACCTTCGCGTCGGTCTTGTAGATATCCTCAGGATCGCCCGAGAGCGCCACCCAGCGGAACGGCCCCTTGCCCTCGCAGAACAGCGGGCGGATATACGCCGGTACGAAACCCGGGAAGTCGAAGGCGTTTTCGACGCCCATCTCCAGCGCCATCTGGCGGATGTTGTTGCCGTAGTCGAGCGTCGCCGCGCCGCGCGCCTGCAGCGTGAGCATCGCGCGCACCTGCTGGGCCATCGATGCCTTCGCGGCCTGGACGATGCTCTCCGGCGCCACCTTCTGCGCCTCGCGCCACTGTTCGACCGTCCAGCCCTGCGGCAGGTAGCCGTGGATCGGGTCATGCGCGCTGGTCTGGTCCGTCACGCAGTCCGGCACGATGCCGCGCGCCACGATCTCCGCGAACACGTCCGCCGCGTTGCCGAGCAGGCCCACCGAAACCGGCCTGCCGGTCTGCTTCGCTTCCTCGACGATGGCGAGCGCCTCGTCCAGCGTCTTCGCCTTGCGGTCCACGTAGCGCGTCTTCAGGCGGAAGTCGATGCGCGTCTCGTCGCATTCCACCGCGATCATCGAAAAGCCCGCCATGGTCGCCGCGAGCGGCTGTGCGCCGCCCATGCCGCCCAGTCCGCCCGTGAGGATCCAGCGGCCCTTCGGGTTGCCGTTGAAGTGCTGGTTCGCCACCGAGTAGAACGTTTCGTAGGTACCCTGAACGATGCCCTGCGAGCCGATGTAGATCCAGCTGCCCGCCGTCATCTGGCCGTACATCATGAGGCCCTTGCGGTCCAGTTCGTGGAAATGCTCCCACGTGGCCCAGTGCGGCACGAGATTGGAGTTCGCGAGCAGCACGCGCGGCGCGTCCGCGTGCGTGCGGAACACGCCCACCGGCTTGCCCGACTGGATCAGCAGCGTCTCGTCCTCGTTCAGGTCCTTCAGCGACGCGAGAATCTGGTCGAAGCATTCCCAGTTGCGCGCGGCGCGGCCAATGCCGCCGTACACCACGAGCGCGTGCGGATGCTCGGCGACTTCCGGATCGAGATTGTTCTGGATCATCCGGTAGGCCGCCTCGGCCAGCCAGGTCTTGCAGACCTTCTCACTGCCGCGCGGCGCGCGGATCGTGCGGGTGGGATCGAGGCGGGGATCGGCAAATTTCGGATTGTTCATGGCGTCGGTGCGTAACGAGGTGAGTCGGTGCTGAGGGCAACGCCAGCGCGGAATCACACGGCCGCAAGTCTGGTGTTGCAACGTGGACCCAGTCTAACGCCACCAAGTTGTATATACAACTCGTTTATAGAGATTTCTCGTAGGGGATTACCCTGAATGATTTCCCTAAATAGACGAGCGATTACTGACGGGACACGCACGCGTATTCATTGGCATGTTGACTAGTCAACGCAGCCCAAATGAACTCATCAAGTAGAAGCTCGCGCGGCATCTCGTGCGCGCCTGAACAGAAAGCGGCGACGCCCGCCTGCCCAGGCCGGCGCGCCGCTCGAAGCGGGAAAGAACGGATGCGGGCCCGGAGAACCCAAAGGACCCGAAGGACTCAGACGGTCCCGGCGAGATGAAAGCGCGACGACGGATGCCACAGCCGCACCGAGGTCGCCACATGCGGGCCCACCCAGGTGCGCCGGATCAGCAGCAGGCAAGGCTCGCCAATCTCCATTTCGAGGTACTGTCGCACGCGCGCCTCGGGCTTCTGCGCGTAGATGCGGAACTCGGCGCGCTGCACGGGCGCGACGCGCACCATGTAGTGCGTCGGCGTCTCCTGCATGAAGTCCTGCTGGAGATACAGCGGAAACACCGCCGGATTCACGTAACGGTCCTCGTACTGGATCGGCTCGCCCTCTTCGCTGTGTACGATGCGCGAATGGAATACCGGCCCCGATTCGACTTCGAGGGCGGCGAGCGCCTGCGGATCGTCGCTCTCCTCCAGCGAGAGGATGCGCGCCGTATGGTGGTGGCCGCGTGCGGCGATCTCGTCGGCGATATTGCGGATCTGCAGCACCGTCGATTCGTACTGCCGCGGCGCCACGTACGTGCCCGATCCGCGCACCCGGTTCAGCACGCCTTCGGCCATCAACTCGCGCAGCGCCCGCGAGACCGTCATGCGCGCCACGCCGAATTCCTTGACCATCTCCGTTTCCGAGGGCACGACGTCCCCCGGGCGCCAGGCGCCCTTTTCGATCTGCTCGAGGACGTAACGCTTGATCTGTTCGTAGGCGGGCAACGCGGTGCTGCGGGCCAGTTTGTTTTGCATGGGTTCGTTCTGGGCAAAGGCAAATGAGGGCAGATGAGCGGCCGACCGGATCCAGCCGGCCCTCATTTTACCGTCGCCGCGCGGCCGTGCCTCCCCGTACCGTTCCGGATGGCCCGCCCCGGCTCACTTCGGCTGCGCGACGTAGCGCAGGTAGGGCTTCAACGTTCTGAACCCTTGCGGATACTTCGCTTTCGCGGCCTCGTCCGAAACCGAGGGCGGGATGATCACTTCGTCGCCCGGCTTCCAGTTCACCGGCGTCGCGACCGTGTGCTGCGCATTCATCTGCAATGCGTCGAGCAGGCGCAATACTTCGTCGAAATTGCGTCCCGCGCTCATCGGATAGACGAGCATGGCCTTGACCTTCTTGTCGGGTCCGACGATGAACACCGAACGCACGGTGGCATTGTCGGCCGCGGTGCGGGGACCGCCGCCGCTCGCGCTCGGGTGAATCATGTCGTAGAGCTTCGCGACCGTGAGATCGGCGTCGCCGATGAGCGGATAGTTGATGGCCGCGCCCTGGGTTTCCTCGATATCTTTGACCCAGTTGCGGTGATCGCTCACCGGATCGATGCTTAGCCCGATGATGCGCGTGTTGCGGCGGTCGAATTCGGGCTTCAGGCGCGCCATATAGCCAAGCTCCGTGGTGCACACGGGCGTGAAGTCCTTCGGGTGGGAAAACAGAATGGCCCAGTGATCGCCAATCCATTCGTGAAAGCGGATCGTGCCTTCGGTCGTTTCCGCCGTGAAATCGGGTGCGTCTTCACCTAGACGAATCGTCATATCAAGCCTCCAGTTGGGCATTGAGGGCGCGAGGCGCGCCTCGCGCAAGCGTGCCTTGCTGTTGCATTGTAGACATCGCGCGCCGGGTTACAGGCATTACAGGCGGCATTACAAGCTATAGGCCGCCCTGCTATCGTTTGTCCCGGGCGCCGCGTTCGGAGCTGAAAACGTTATGAAACATCGTTCTGCGAAACGACTCGGGAGAGTGAGCGGGCTCACAGGTCTCGCGCCGCCTCTCGCCCCCTCCGCGGATTTCCGGTTCAGCGCCGACGGCCGCGATTTTCTGCTGCGCGGCGAGCCATTCCAGATCCGCAGCGGCGAACTACATCCCGCGCGCATTCCACGCGCCTACTGGGCGCACCGCATTCGTATGGCCAAAGCAATGGGCATGAACACCATCGCCCTGTACGTGATGTGGAATTACCACGAGGCACAGCCCGGTGTCTTCGACTTCGCGAGCGAGAACCGCGACATCGAAGCATTCATCCGCCTGTGCCGGCAGGAAGAACTTTGGGTGCTGCTGCGCCCAGGGCCGTACGTGTGCGCCGAATGGGACCTGGGCGGCCTGCCGCCGTGGCTGCTGGCCATCCCCGATATCCGGCTGCGCTCGGCAGATCCGCGCTACTTGCAGGCCGTCTCGCGCTACCTCGCCGAACTCGCGCGTCGCGTCACGCCGCTCTTGATCGCGAATGGCGGTCCGATCCTGATGATCCAGATCGAGAACGAATTTGGCTCGTATGCGCACAACCCGACGTATCTCGAAGCGCTCTGCGCGCTATGGCGGCAAAACGGCATCGGCGGCCCGTTCTACACCGAGGACGGGCTCATGCAACTGCAGCAGAACCGCTCGAACGTGTCCGGCGGCGCGATTGCGCTCAGCAACGGCAACGCGGAACAGATCGCACAGGCGCGCAAGGCGTATGCCGGCGTGCCCGTCATGGCCGGCGAGGTTTACCCGGGCTGGCTCACGCACTGGGGCGAGCCGGCGCTGCAGGGAACGGCCGTCGATCTTTGCGCGACGCTGCACGCCTTCATGCGGGAGCAACTCTCGTTCAATCTCTACGTCATCCACGGCGGCACGAACTTCGGGTTCCATGCCGGCGCGAACGTGGATCCGCAAACGCGGGATTACCAGCCCGACATCACGAGCTACGACTACGCAGCGCCGATCAGCGAGCAAGGCGTGGCGACCGCGAAGTTCCATGCGTACCGGCACATCATCGCGTCGTATCTGCCGTCCACACCGCCCACACAGCCGCTGCCCACCGTTCCCGCGCCGATCCCCACCTTCTCGCGCAGCGGTGCCGATGCCCTGCGTCCCGCTCCCTGGGCCTCGCTGTGGGACAACCTGCCCGCGCCGCTCGCGCTCGAACCCGGCAACGCTGCGCTGCCGTTCGAGCACTACGGCCTTTCGTATGGATTCGTGCTCTACCGGAAGCGGCTCGATCATGACGACGGCGGCGTGCTGTCGATCGATGCGGTCCATGACTACGCAACGGTATTCATAGGCGGACGCTATGTGGGCGCGCTCTCGCGCGCTCGCGTGCAGGAGGCATTCGCGCGCGAGCTGGGACTGGTTCACGGCGCAACGCTCGCCTTGCCGCCCGCGGAGCCCGATACGAACGGCAGCGTGCTGCTCGAAATCCTCGTGGAAGGCATGGGCCGCGTGAACTACGGCCCCGAACTGGCGGACCGCAAAGGCCTGATTGGCGAAGTCGCGCTACACGATCGCGCGGGCAGGCGCCGCGTTCTGACCGGCTGGGACGTCACGCTGCTGCCGATGGATCGCGATTACGTCGCGCAGTTGCCGGCTGCCGCCACGACGCAACGCAACGCGGCAAAGCCAGGACGGTTCTATCGGGCAACGCTGCAACTGGACGGGAACGCGCCCGCCGACACCTACCTCGACATGCAGCACTGGACCAAGGGGCTCGTCTGGGTCAACGGGCATGCGCTCGGGCGCTACTGGCGCGTCGGTCCGCAGCAGCGCCTCTTTTGCCCGGCCCCGTGGCTCGTGGCGGGCGAGAACGCCATCACGATCTTCGATCTACACCAGCTCGAACCGATGCCGGTTGCACTCGAACGTACGTTGAACTGAATGTCGCTTCAGCCCGTGGAGGCCCGCGCCTGTAGCTCCAGTACCAGCACTTCGAACGGCGCGAGCCGCACGGCCTGCGGACGGTCGGCGTCGAGCTGCGCAGGCAGGTCGCCCGCGTGCGAGCCCCACGGATCGCGCACCGCGAATTGGCTCGGCGCGCACGCCGGCAAGGCCAGCTCGCGCCGCAGATCGAGAACGAAGGTCTGCGCGCGCTCGTGCGGATTGCGCAGCGCGACGATGGCAGCCGTCTCCGTCCACGCAGCCCAGCCGTAGACTTCAAGCGCATCGGGCGCGCCGCCCACCCAGTGAGTGTCGCGCAGGACCCGCGCCCGCGAGCGCGACCAGCGCGCCGCGGCCGCGAGCACGTCCCAGTCGTCGGCATCGAGCAGTGCGGGCGTGATATAGAGCTCCTGCAATTGCGTCCCGCTCGCGAAATACGAGCGCACTTCATGGCGGAACGCCTCCCCCTCGCGCCGGTTCAGCCGCGCATTCCTCTGCGCGAAGATCACGCCGTGCAGCATCAGCGAGTTCAGCGGAAAAAGCGGACTTGCGCGCACGACGTTATGCCAGGTCTGGGCATCGCGATACGTGATCCAGCGCTCGCGCGCGTTGCCTGCGCCGGCTTCGCCATTGTCGGCACCGCCGCGCCAGACCGAATCGACGTGGCGCAACCAGAACGGCGACGGCACCGTGCCGGTCGAGAGATTGACGAACGTGGCGGGCCGCACCGCGCGAATCGCATCGATCAGGTGAATCGCCGCGTCCCAGTCGCTGTCGAAGGCACTGTCCGGTACGACGCAATCGGCGTTGCCCGTGCCGTCGAACTTGAAGTGGTTCACGCCCTGCCTCTCCAGCAGGTCCATGACGACCTCGCAAAAGCGCCGGTAATAGCGCGGACCTGAGAGCGCGAAGCCGTTCCCGACCGTTTCGTAGCCGAGCGCGCGACCGTGCGCGACGCGTGTCTCGCGCGGCTCGCAATAGCCGCCCCACGGCGAGAGCCAGACGCCCGGCGCCGCGCCGAAACGCGCGGCCGCATCGCGCAGCGGCACGAAGCCCTCGGGAAACGCCGCGCTGAAGCGCCAGTCGCCGCCAAGATCGTCCCAGCCGTCGTCGAAGAGAAACGAATCGATTTGCACGCCACGGCGCTCATGGAGTTCGCGGCCCACGGCCGCGATGCGATCGAGCGCCTCCCCCTGCGTATAGGGCGTGAGATAGCCGATGTCGTACCAGGAGTTGTAGTGCAGGAAGGGGGCATACGGCCGGGCACGCGTGGCTTCGAGGTAGCGTGCGAAATCGCGCCGCAACTGCCCTGCGCGCGCCACGCCCACGACGGCTGAAAGTACGATGTGCTTGCCGCGCGACAGCGGCAATGCGCGCCTCAGCGTGAAGCGCGTGCCCGCGTCGGCAGTCTCTGCCTGCGCAAGCGGGCTTTCGATGCCCAGATAGAGATCGCCCACGACAACCGGCACGCCCGCATGAACGCCGCACACGCGCGCCTGCGGCGCTTCGGCGTGCAGCATCGTCACGGCCGCCAGAGACGCGTCGCTCGCAAGGGCCGTGATTTCGAGGCTCATGCGCAGCCAGGCTTCGCCGTCGCGCTGTTCCGCATGCCACCCGATCTGCAGGCGACGCGTAGCATCGACGAGCGTCGCGCTCACGCGCAAGCCCGGCTTGCGCGCTTCCAACCGCGTGGCACCCGCATCTGCCGCCAGTGGCACCGCGCGATAGCCGTCGAGCAGATCGAGATCGGCGAAGCCGACCGTGGCACCGTCGGCAAACGTCAACTGGAACGCCGCGACGAGCGGCACGGTACGCCCATGGGCACGATCGATCAGCGCGAACGCGCCGGCGCGTCCGTTCTCGACTCGCCAGGTCAACGCCACGGCGGCGTTGCCGAACGCCAGGCCCTCGCCGTTCTGATCGAATCCAGCCGCCCCGGGCTCCACCAGCGCCGCTTCGTCTTTCGTCAGCATGAACTCGACCTCCCGATCGAAGCGCGACGCGAGCTTACGAACATACATCGCGCCGGCGCCGTCAGGAAGCGTCGGCCACATGTCTTTCACAATGCTTTCGTTTTCATCGCACAGGAAACCGCAGCCAACCTCCCGGCTCATTGCGTTACGATCTTGACATCCTTCAGGCAGGCGACGAACATTGCGCGGTTCGATTAACGAAACGATGTTCTAATTTCGAACATTCGATAAAAAAGCAGGCCGTCTTCCCCCCGCGAAGGCACGACATGAACCGCTGCGCCGTGGCCAACCCGTCGCCGCACGCGACCAGAACACAAGCATGAAACGAGACAGCTATTCCACCCCCAACACGCCGTCCACCGGCGGCCGCGGCATCGTCGCCGCCCTCGTCTACCTCTTCGAGCGGGTCATGCCCGACCCGTTCGTGCTATCGGTCGGCCTCACGCTGCTCGTCGCGCTGCTGGCGCTCGCCGTCGCACCGCACGGCAACGTGCCGACGCTGCTCGACGCCTGGTACACCGGCACCTTCGGCATCCTCGGTTTCGCACTGCAGATGATCCTGATCCTCGCCACGGGCTACGCGATCGCCAACGCGCCTGTCGTGCAGCGCGGTCTGCGCGCGCTTGCGTCCCGGGCCCAGACTCCCGCGCGCGCCGCGCTGCTGGTGTTTCCGGTGGTCGCCGTGGCGGCATGGCTCAACTGGGGGCTCGGCCTGATCGTGGGCGCGCTGCTCTCGCGCGAGATCGCGCGGCGCGTACATGTGGATTTCGCGTGGCTCGTCGCCGGCAGCTACTCGGCCTGGTCGATCTGCAACAGCGGCCTGTCCAGCTCGATCGCGCTCTCCCAGGCCTCGCACGGCAATGCGCTCAATCTCGTCGAGAAAGCGACGGGCCAGGTCGTGCCGCTTTCCGCCACGATCTTCGCGCCGTTCGTGTTCATCCCCACCGTGCTCGTGGTGGTCGTGATGACGTTCATCTTCATCCGCATGCATCCGCAGGCGGACCAGGTCGTCTCGTTCCAGCAGACGGCCGAAGCCGAAAGCGATGCGGGCAACGACGACCCGCACGCGAAAAGCGGCAACACGCCCTCGCTCGCGACGCGCCTCGAACAATCGATGCTCGGCACGCTCGTTCTGCTCGTGCTCGGCGTGGGCTATCTCGTGATGGAGTGGAGCGAAAAAGGCTTCGATCTCGACATCAACACAACGATCCTGATCTTCCTGCTGATCGGCCTCGCGCTGCAGCGCACACCGATCGCCTACGCGAACGCCATTCGCGGCGCGGCGCGGCAGACCGGCTCGATGCTGCTGCAGTACCCGGTCTATGGCGGCATCATGGGCATCATGAAGGGCACGGGACTCGCCTCGATGATCGCCAAAGCGTTCGTCACCATCGCTACACCGCTCTCGCTGCCGCTGTGGAGCTATCTGAGTTCGCTCATCATCACGCTGCTCGTGCCGAGCGCGGGGGGCCACTGGGCCGTGCAGGGACCGTTCGTGCTGCCGGCCGCGCTGAGCCTGCATGCCTCCGTGCCGCGCACGGCGATGGCCGTCGCGATGGCCGAGAACGTCTCGAACATGCTGCAGCCGTTCTGGGCCGTGCCCATCGTCGCCATCGCGGGCATCCGCATTCAGCGCGTGATGGGCTACACGGCTGTCACGTTTGCCGTGTCGCTCGTGATCTACGCGGCCGCGCTCTGGCTCGTGCCCTGATCGAGCCCCGAAGCCGGGCTCGTGCTGCGGTGCAACCACGGCGGGCCTGCCTGGCTGAAACAGCAGTGAAACGGCAGGCCGCCCGGCAAGCTACCGCTCCCCGGTAGTCATTCGGCCTCCCTGGCAATTCGCCGCGCATGACACGGGCTCCGCGGCGCGCCCGTTCCTGGTGTCAGTCCTGATTGGCGCGCACACGCGAGCCAGGCGACGCTATTCCTGCCACCCGCGTTTGCGCCGCCATTCGGGGGGCGGAATTTTTGCGCGCGACGTGGTATCGTTCAATCGTCGGAGTCGAACGTTCTGGCTTGCCCGTCCATCGACCGCTGTTACTTTCGCGAGCGTCGCCATGAGTGATGTACGCCAATACCTGAGTCCGCGCGACCGCGTGGAACTGCTCTGCTGGCTCACCTGCGGGAGCCTCGGAGCGTACTACCTCAACGAAGCCTGGCCGAATGCGGCTTTCCACGTCCAGGCTGCGCACAAGTGGCTGGACCGCCACAGCCGCGAAGCCGACTGGCTCGCCATCGCGAAGCTCACCGCGCTCGCGCAGGGCATTGCGCAGCAACACGCGTGGTTCGTCGACGCCGCCTGGGCGCGCGACGCCGTCGAAGAAATTCTCGATACCGACGACCTCAATTACCAGGCCAAGCTCGTCCTCCAGGTGCTGGCCGACTGCGAGCGCGCGCTGGCCGACCGGCGCCCCGCCGATTAAGCGGTGACTGCGTCCTGATCGCGCGCGCCAGGCGAAAACCGGCTGGGGAAAGGGCACGAGCAGACACAGCCAGGTCCCAGCACGCCCAGCCGCGATCGTTCCCTGCTATGACTGTGCCGCGCTCGCGGCAGCCGGAGCCGCCGGCCCCGGCTGGCCCGTATTGGCCTTTGCATCGACGGCCGGCGTCCAGCCGTAACCCAGCGCCTTGTACAAGGCGACAATCTGCGCGAGTTCCTGATCCTGCAGCGCCGATTGCTGAAGCTGCGCGGTAAAGAGACTGCGTTCGGCATCGAGCACTTCCAGATAGCTCGTGTACCCGCCCTCGAACAGATCGCGCGATAGCGACGTGTAGTCCGAAAGCGCAGCCACCTCGCGCGTGGTCGCCTGCAGTTGTTCGCGCGTCTGGGTAATGCCCACCAGCGCATTCTCGACGTCGGCAAATGCCTGCTGGATGGTCTGCTGATAACTGAGCAGCGCCTCCTGGTGCACCGCTTCGGCTTCATGCACCGAACCCCAGATCGCACCGCCCTCGAAGATCGGCTGCGTAATCGAGCCCGCGAACGACCACACCCGCGCCGGCCCCGTCCACAGCCCCGTAAGCGCCGTGCTGGCCGCACCAAAAAGACCCGTGAGCGAGATATCCGGGAAGTATTGCGCGCGCGCCGCGCCTATCGATGCATTCGCCGCGATGAGCGTCTGCTCGGCCTGCAGGACGTCAGGCCGCCGCTCGAGCAACGACGAAGGCAGTCCCGCCGGAATCGCCGGCGCCGTAAGCTCCGTGATCGGCTTGCCGCGCGGAATCGGGGCCGGATTCTGCCCGAGCAGGAGCGAGATCGCGTCTTCCTGCTGCGAAATCTGCTGCTGGATCGAATGGACCGAAGCCAGCGCCGATTCGTATTCCGAACGCGCCTGGCTCAGTTGCAGCTTCGACACCACGCCGCCGCCGAAGCGCTCCTCGAAAAGATGCACAGCGTCGTCGCGGCTCTTGAGTGTCTCCTGCGCAATGAGGAGCTGATTGTCGTAGTCGCGCAGTTGCAGGTAGGCCGTGGCGACGTTCGCGATCAATGCGATGCGCGTGGCCTCCTGCGCGGCCTGGGTGCCCAGATAGTTCGCGCGCGCCGCTTCGGTCAAACGCCTGAGACGTCCGAACAGATCGAGTTCCCACGACACCGTGCCTTCCAGTTGCACCTGATTGCCGACCACCGGCGGATAGCCCGGCGCCAGCACGCCACGGCTGCGCGAGGCGCCGAAATTCGCGCCCACCTGCGGGAAGAGCCCCGCACGCGTGACGACATAGCTTCCGTAGTACTCCTCCACGCGCGCCGCCGCGATGCCCAGATCCTGGTTCTGTGCGAGCGCCTTCACGATGAGATCGTCGAGCACGGGATCGTTGAACTGTTTCCACCAGTCGAGGGAGGTATCCACGACTTCGGCATTGGACGCGGCAAACCGGAACGTGGACGGCGTATCGACGCTCGGACGATGATAGTCGGGCCCCACGGTACAGGCCGCGAGCCACGCACAGCAAGCGGTCAGAACGAGCGGACCGACGCTTCGGGTGATGGCGGGCTTCATCGTTCAGCCCTCCTGCGAAGGAGGAGCGGCGGGCGGCAGCGCCGCGGGAGGCGGTGCGGCGGGTCCAGCCTTCGCCTTGCTGCGCGAGGATAGCGTCTCCAGCCCCCAGAAGAACATCGGAATGAAGAAGAGTGCGATCAGCGTAGCGCCGAGCATGCCGAAGATCACACCCGTACCCAGCGAGCGGCGGCTCGCCGCCGACGCCCCGCTCGCGATAGCGAGCGGCACGCAGCCCAGGATGAACGCGAGCGAGGTCATGATGATCGGACGCAACCGCAGCTTCGCGGCGGCCAGCGCGGCATCGTAGGGCGTCATGTTTTCCTTCTCGCGCATCTCCACGGCGAACTCGAAGATCAGGATCGCGTTCTTCGCCGCCAGGGCGATCAGCACGGTCAGGCCGATCTGGAAGTACACGTCGTCTTCCATGCCGCGTATGAGAATGCCCACCAGCGCACCGAAGATCGCGAAGGGCACGGCGAGCAGCACGCCGATCGGCAGCGACCACTTTTCGTACTGCGCCGCGAGAATCAGGAACACCATCAGCAGCGCGAACGCGAACACCATGCCCGCGGTCGAGCCGGCCTTCTTCTCTTCGTAGGCCTGACCGCTCCATTCATAGCTGTAGCCCTCGCCCAACGTCTCCCGCGCGATTTCCTCCATCGCCGCGATCGCTTCGCCCGAGCTGTGGCCCGGCGCGGCATCTCCCGTGATCTTCGCCGCCGGGAAATTGTTGAAGCGGTTCACGATGTCCGAACCCGGTACGAACCGGAACGTCGTCACGGCCTTGATCGGCACCATCTGGCCGCTCATGTTGCGTACGTAGAGCTGCTGGATGTCGTCGGGTTGCGTGCGGTATTGCGGCTCCGCCTGCACGATCACCTGGAAGAGACGGCTACCCTTCGGAAACTGGCTCACGTACGACGAACCGAACATCGTCTGCAGTGCCGAATAGACGTCCTGAACCGGCACGCCCAAGGTTTCGCAGCGCTCGCGGTCCACTTCCACGAGCAACTGGCGCGAACGCGTATTGATCGTGGAATTCACCCCGCGCAATGCCGGATTCTGGCGCGCTTTCGCGATCATCTCGCGCACCTTGCCTTCGAGCTGCTGATAAGTACCGTCACCGGTGCTCTGCAGCCAGAACTCGAAGCCGCCTGTCGTGCCGAGACCAGGAATCGAAGGCGGATTGAGCGGCACGACCACACCGTCCTTGAAGCCCGAGAACGCTTTGCTCGCGTCGCGAATCAGGTCCTGTGCGGTGCCGTCCTTGCCGCGATCGCCAAAGCCCTTGAGCGTAATGAAGAGCGTGCCCGCATTCGACTTGTACTGCGAATCGATCAGGCTGTAGCCGATCGGCGCCGCTACCGATTTCACGGCGGGCTGCTTCGCGAACCAGTCTTCCGCCTTCTTCGAAAGGTCGCCCGTGCGGTCGAGGCTCGCCGCGTCGGGCAGCACGACCGCGCCGAGCAGATAGCCCTGGTCTTCCACCGGCACGAACGACGTGGGGATGTGCTTGAAGAGGCCACCGGTGGCGAGCACCATCACCAGGATCAGGCCGATGGAGAGCATTACACGCCGGATCGCGCTTTGCACGCCCCTGCCGTAGCCCGCGGTGAGCTCTTCGAACTTTTCGTTGAACCAGGTGAAGAAGCGATTCTTCCTGTGCTCGCCCGGCTTGAGCAGGATGGCGGCGAGCGCCGGCGACAGCGTCAGCGCGCAGATACCCGAAAGCACCACCGACACCGCAATCGTCACGGCGAACTGCTTGTAGAGCTGGCCCGTAATGCCCGAGAGGAACGCCACCGGAATGAACACCGCCAGCAGCACGAGTACGATAGCCACCACCGGCCCGCTCACCTCGTCCATCGCGCGCTTGGCGGCTTCCTTCGGCGGCAGCTTGAATTCGGTCATGTTGCGCTCGACGTTCTCGATCACCACGATCGCGTCGTCCACCACGATACCGATGGCGAGCACCATGCCGAACAAGGTCAGCATGTTGACCGAAAAACCGAATGCCATCATGCCGATGAACGCGCCGATGATCGACACCGGCACGGCAAGAATCGGCACGAGCGTCGCGCGGAAACTCTGCAGGAAGATGAACACCACGAGAATCACGAGGATCACCGCGTCGCGCAACGTGTGCACGACCTCGCCGATCGACTCGCGCACGAACTCGGTCGTGTCGAGCGCGACCTCGTACTTGAGGCCCGGCGGGAAGCTCTTCTTCAGTTGTTCGAGCGTCTCGCGCACCTGTTTGGCCACCTGCAGCGCGTTCGCGCCCGGCTGCTGATAGACGGCGAGGAGCGTGGCCGTCTTGCCGTTGTAGCGCCCGCGCAGCGAGTAGTCCTTGGCCGCCAGTTCGGCATGGCCGATGTCCTTGATGCGCACGATCGCCGCGTTGTCGGAGCTTGCGCGCAGGATGATGTTGTCGAAGTCGGCCGGCTCGGTGAGGCGCCCCTTGGTCGCCACCGGGAAGGTCTGCTGCACCGGACCGTTGGTGGGCGACTGGCCAAGCCGCCCCGCCGAGAACTGCTGGTTCTGCGCGCTGATGGCATTCTGCACGTCGGAGACGGTGATGCCGAGCTTGGCCATGCGGTCGGGCTTGAGCCAGATACGCATGGCATAGTCTGCAGAACCGAAGATTGCGGCCTGGTTCGCGCCCGGAATGCGCTTGAGCGCATCGAGCACGTACACGTTCGCGTAATTCGCCACGTAGGCCTGATCGTAGGCGTTATCGGGCGAATAGATTGCGATCACCATCATGAACGCCGACGAACGCTTCTGAACCGAAACGCCTTGCGCCGTCACCGCGTCGGGCAGCGTGGGCAGCGCGAGGTTCACGCGGTTCTGCACGTCCACTTGCGCGAGCGACGGGTCGGTGCCGATGTTGAAGTACACCGTGAGCGTCATATTGCCCGTCGAGGAACTCGACGAGTTCATATACATCATGTTGTCGGCGCCGTTCACCTGCTGCTCGATCGGCGCGGCCACGTTCTGCGCGACGACCTCGGCACTCGCACCCGGATACGTCGCGCTCACGGTGATCTGCGGCGGCGCGATGTCGGGGAACTGCGCGATCGGCAGATTGAACATCGCCACGAGCCCCGCGACAACGAGGATGATCGATATGACCGACGCAAAAATGGGCCGGTCAATGAAGAAGTGGGAGAACTTCATCGATCAGCCTCCCGTCGCCTGGGTGAGCGTCACGTCGACGCGGCGAGACTTGTCGGGGGCATCGTTGGCCACGATCTTCGCGGGCTTGCGCATCTCGATGCGGGCATTCTCCACGCCCGCGACGATCAGCGCGGCTCGCACCGTTGCCGCGCGTGCTTTGGCGAGGCGTTCGTTTTCGGCGAGCGAGCCGCTCGGGTCGGTGTAGCCGGAGATCACGACACGCGCGCCGGGAGACGCAACGAGCTGCTTCGCAACCGCCGCGAGCGCCTCGGCCGACTGCGCGTCGAGACTGGAACTGCCGGGTGCGAAGTAAAGCGAGGTGAGTTCGCCGCTAGCAGGCACGGCGGAGAGATTCGTGCTGTTCGAACCGCTCGTGCCGTTTGTGCTATTCGCAACGTTCGTACTGCTTGCCGCATTGGCGTTAGCACTGCCGCTGCCGTTGGACCCGGCGTTGGACCCGACGTTGGCGCCGGCCGCCGCACCCTGTGCACCCGCGGCACCCGCCCCGCTCGCGGCCCCTGGCGCCGCGGCATTGCCGCCTGCCGTGTCGTCCGGCGCCGTACCCTGGGCCGCCACGTTGACGCTCGGCGCGGGCGCCGGCACGAGATGCACATTGAGAGGCGCACCCGGCATGAGGCGCAGCGTGTTGTCGAGAATGACCTTGTCGCCCGGATGCAGGCCCGCTTTGATGACCCAGTCGTTGCCGTTCCACTCGCCGGTCTCGACCGCGCGCTGCTGGGCCTTGCCCTGCGCATCCACGGTCCAGACGAATTCGCCGCGCGCGCCCTGCTGCACCGCATCCTGCGGCACGGCAATCGCGTTCGGACGGACCGCGCCCACGAGCTTGATCCGCACGAACTGGCCCGGCCGCAACGCGCCGTCTGCGTTCGACACGGCCGCGCGGATCAGATAGGTGCCGGTTTCCGTGCTGAGCGCGGCATCGGTGAACGCGATATGACCGCGCTGCGGGTAGATGCTGCCGTCGGCAAGCACGATGACGGCCTCCAGCTTGCCGCGCTCCGGCAGCCTGAGTGTGCCGTTGCCCGTCTGCGCACGCAGATCGAGCAACTCGCTCTCGGAGAGCGAGAAGTTGATCCACATGGGGTCGAGCTTCGCCACGTAAGTCAGCAGGCTGTTGGCGGCGTCGATATACGTGCCGTCCTGCTTCTTCGCGAAGCTCGAAAGCCCCGTTACCGGCGCGGTGATGGTCGTATAGCCGAGGTTCAGGCTCGCGCTCAGCACGTTCGCGCGCGCCTGATCGAGCGCGGCGGCGGCGGCCTGCTGCTGGCCGATCGAATCGTCGAGATCTTTCTGGCTCAGCGCGCTCTTCGCCGCGAGCGGGCGCACGCGGTTCAGGTTCGCCTGCGCCGTGTCGAGCCGTGCCTTCTGCTGCGCGTATTCGGCCTGCGCGGCATCGAGCGCGGCCTGGAACGGCTTCTTGTCCATGACGAACATGACGTCGCCTTCATGGACGAGCGAGCCTTCCTGATAGACGCGCTTCTCGAGGAAGCCGTTCACGCGAGCCCGGATCTCGACCTGCTGCGAGCTTTCGGTCTGGCCGACGTAGTCGAAAACCACCGGCACGTCGCGCAGGGCGACGTCGATGACATCCACGTTGGCGGGCGGTGGCGCCGACGCGGCGGGCTTATTGTCATGGCAAGCAACGACTGCAGCCAGCAACCCCAACGACAGGCACAACCGGACAACCCGAATTCCGCATGTCATGCTGTTCTCCGTAGCCGACGATCTACGCTGGACCGACGAACCAAGGCAGACTTCGGGACGACCCGAAGGCAAACCGCGTCCTTGGCGCTCGCTCAGATACTACTGTTTTTCCGGGCGACGCAGAACGTGTTTGCCAACCTGTGCGCGCGTTTCGGTCAACTATTCACAGCCCATCAAAACAATGGGCTGCATCGTTTTAATTTCCGAAACGACCGATTGGCGACGGTGTGGAGAACAAGGGATGCGCGGCAAGCCGCTCGCGTCGCGTGCTAGGGTCTTTCCAGCAGACGAATGGTGCCGAACTCGGCGCTGGTGACCGTGCGGATCAGAACGGCCATCGCCTCGCTCACGCGCGTGCGTTCGAGTTCGATATGCAGGCAGGCCAGATCGCGGCGTCGGTCGATGTCGATGGTATGGATACCTAACGCGCTACCCAGCATGCGATGCAACGCGCGGCGCGCCGTTTCGGCATCGCGCGGCGCTACGCGCACGACCATCTGCACGCTGACGCGAGCGGCTGCCGCATGCCGGCTCGCGCGTGCGGGAGCTTTCGCGAGGGGAGAGGCAATCGATTGAAACGCGGACTTCGAGACGGCCTTGACGGTCTGACGTATGGGGAGGGTTTGCATCGTCTGCGTGCGCACCACGACGGAGGACGGCGCGCGTACTGTTGAACATGAAACCGATTCTACGAAGCCGCGTGCAAAGAACCCGTAAAGACTCGCCGTGCGGGCGGCAAAATCGTGTAGCGCCCGACGCTCAGATCTGGATCAGCCGCGCCAGCACGGCTTCGCGCCTCAGGCGCGCAAGAACCGTTGGGCGAGCTTCACCCAGTACGCCGCGCCCGCCGCGAGGCAGTCGTCGTTGAAATCGTAGCCGGGGTTGTGCACCATGCAGCCGCCCTCGCCGTCTCCGTTGCCGATGATCAGATAGCTGCCCGGGCAACGCTCCAGCACGAACGAAAAATCCTCGCTGCCGGTGAGCGGCGCCATGTCCTCGATCAGACCCGCCTCGCCCACCCACTCGCGCGCGACCTCCTGCGCGAAGGCGGTCATCTGCGCGTCGTTCACGAGCACAGGATAGCGACGCTGATAGTCGATGCGCGCCGTCGCGCCATAAGAGGCGGCCTGCGCGTGCACAAGCGCCGTGATGCGCTCCTGCAGCAGATCGCGCACCTCCGGGCGCAGCGCGCGCACCGAAAGCTTCATCTGCGCGGTCTGCGGAATCACGTTCGGCGCGTCGCCCGCGTGAATGGCGCCCACGGTCACGATCGCCATGTCGAGCGGCGGCACGTTGCGCGACACGACCGTCTGCAGCGCGAGCACGATGCTCGCGCACACCACGACCGGATCGATCGCCTTGTGCGGCACGGCGCCATGCCCGCCCCGGCCGTCGACGTCGACGATCACGGTGTCGGACGACGCCATGAACGGTCCCGCGCGAAAGCCCAGTTTTCCGGTTGGAAACCCCGGCATGTTGTGCATGGCAAAAACGGCATCGCACGGAAAGCGCTCGAAGAGGCCTTCGTCGAGCATGCGCTTAGCGCCGCCCAGGCCCTCTTCGGCCGGCTGGAAAATCAGGTGCAGCGTGCCGTCGAACGAACGCGACTGCGCGAGATGCTTCGCCGCCGCGAGCAGCATGGCCGTATGACCGTCGTGTCCGCAAGCGTGCATCTTGCCGGGAATGCGGCTCGCGTAGTCGAGCCCCGTGGCCTCAAGGATCGGCAACGCGTCCATATCGGCACGCAGGCCGAGCCGGCGCGCTCCGTCGCCCATCTTCAGCGTGCCGACAACGCCTGTGCCGCCCAACCCGCGATGCACCTCGTAGCCCCACTCGGCGAGCCGTGCCGCAACGAGGTCGCTCGTCACGAACTCTTCGAAGCCAAGTTCCGGATGGGCGTGGATTGCGTGGCGCAGCGCGATCATCTCTTCTTCGATCGCGGCAATTGCAGGCGGGATCGTCATCGTATTCATGTCGTGTCTTCCATGGGCTTGCCGTAGCACCCCAGAATAACGACGCACCCGACTCGACAACAGATCTACAATGGTTGGCCCGCCAACCAGAGGTAGGCATCCGGGTTTCCCCTCATGAAGTTCCACCAGTTCAGGGCGCTCGTCGCCATGGCCGATACCGGCAGCATCCGCGCGGCCTCGCGCCAGCTCGGCATTTCGCCCGCTGCGGCCACCAAGGCCGTGCGCGAGCTGGAAGCCGAGCAGCAGATCGCGCTCGTCACGCGCAATGCGAACGGCATTGCATTCACCGAAGCGGGGCAGGCGCTGCTCGTGCACGCGCGGCTGATCGTGCAGCAGATGTCGCGTGCCCAGGACGAGCTCGACGCGCGGCGCGGGCGTGCCGGCGGCAAGCTGTCGATCGGCGTGACGCCGTGGCTTGCGCTCTCCTTCGTGCCCGACGCCGTTACGCTCTTTCGCAAGCGCATGCCCGGGATGCAGCTCGAGTTTTATGAAGGCCTCCTGAACATCGTGATGCCGCGCCTGCGCGACGGGTCGCTGGACTTCTCGCTAGGCAAGCCGGGGCCGGCCTCGCTGCATGCGGAGTTCGTGCAGACACCGATATTCGCGACCGAATCCGCCGTGGTCGTGCGCAAGGATCATCCGCTCGCACAAGCGCATTCTCTGGCCGAACTTCAGGACTGCGAATGGCTGCTCAACTGGGATCCGGGCAGCAAGGACATGATCGCCGACGACGTCTTCCGCCGCCACGGCCTGCCGCTGCCGCAGACGGTCCATCTGGCGCATTCGTTCATCGTCGCCATGGGGCTCATCATGAACACCGACATGGTGAGCATTTTTCCGTGGCCGCTCGTGGAGACGCGCTTCGCGCGCGAGAACCTGCGAGCGCTCGTACTGCGGGAGGAAGTGGACCGCACTGTGGTCAGCGTGGTAGCCCGGCGCGGCGTGCCGCTTCCGGCCGCCGCAGAGTGCTTCCTCGACTGCCTGAAGGAGGCGATCCGTTCGGGCGAGGCATCGCGCGATCCCGAGCGCCGACGGCTCTATCACTCGCTCGAGCTTCTGATCTAGAGATTGACGGGGAAACCAGCCGGAAGAAAAAAACGGCGGGAGTAGCGGCGAACGCCGCAAAGACAGGAAGACCAACGAAACAACGCATCCGGGGCCTCGTCACGCCAGTGACAGGCCCCGGAACTGTGCGTTTAGAACGACGTACCGATCTGGAACTGGAACTTCTGGTACTGGTCGCCCGTGTGCTTGACGATCGGGAAGCCGAGGTCGAGCTTGAGCGGGCCGATCGGCGAAATCCACTCGAGACCCATACCATAGCTGTAACGCAGGCCGTTCGCGCCGATACTCGTGCCTTCGTCGCCCCAGACGTTACCGCCGTCCACGAAGGTGAAGACGCGCAGCGTGCGGTCGTAGCCCGTGCCCGGCAGCGGGAACGTGAGTTCAATGCTGCCCACCAGCATCTTCGAACCGCCGATCGGGTCGCCCGTGCTCACGTCGCGCGGACCGAGGGAGCCCGGTTCATAGCCACGCACCGAGCCGATACCGCCCGCGTAGTAGTTCTTGAAGATCGGGTACGGCTTGCCTTCGAGGCCGTTGCCGTAGCCGCCCTGGAAGTTCAGGCCCAGCACGAAGCCGCGTGCGAACGAATAGTAGTACTGCGACTGAATATCGGCCTTGTAGTACGAGACACCCGTGATCGGCGTGCCGTACTCGGCGTTGGTCTGCAGGAAGTAGCCCTTGCTCGGCACCAATGCGCTGTCGCGGTTGTCGCGCGACCAGCCAACCGTCAGCGGCACGATGTTCGACACGCGGCCGAAATCGTTCACGTAATCGATGTAGCTCTGCGGCGTCGTGGAGTCGATGTCGAGACGATCCTGTTCGATGCCGAGACCGAAGTACACCATGTCGGTTTCGGAGAACGGAATGCCGAACTTCGTGTCCGCGCCGTACGAAATGATGCGGAAGCTCGTGTCGGTCGTGCTCGAGTAGTACAGCGGCTCGGTGGTGCGGTAGTAGGCATCCGTGATGCGCTTGATGCCGTCGATCGTAAAGTACGGATCGACTTCGGTCACCGACAGCGTGCGGAACGTCGTCGCCGTGTTCACGTTCAGCGAAAGGCTGTTGCCCGAGCCGAACACGTTGTCCTGCGAAATACCCGCCGACAGGATCGGGCCTTCGCCCGAGCCGTAGCCCACGCCGAGAGACAGCGTGCCGGTGGGCTTCTCGGTCACCTTCACGTCGACGTCCACCTGGTCCGGCGTGCCCTCCACCGGCACCGTGGTCACGTCCACGTCGGTGAAGTAGCCAAGACGGTTGATACGGTCCTTCGAGAGCGCGAGCCGGCTCGAGTCGAACCACGAGCTTTCGAGCTGGCGCATTTCGCGGCGGATCACTTCGTCGCGGGTGCGCGTATTGCCGGCGATGTTCACCTGACGCACGTACACGCGGCGGCCCGGATCGACCTGCAGCGTGAGCGCCACGACGTGATGCTGCTGGTCGATCTGAGGCTCGGCGTTGACGGTCGCGAATGCATAGCCGTATTCGCCGAGCTTGTCGACGAGCGCCTTCGTCGTGTCCTTCAGCTTGGCCGCCGAAAAGCGCTGGCCCGGCTTGATCGTGATGAGCTTCTTGAGCTCCGCCTCGCGATTGAGCAGGTTGCCCGCGAGCGAGACGCCCGAAATCGTGTACGGCTCGCCCTCATGGATCCCGATCGTGAGATACATGTCCTTCTTGTCGGGCGAGAGCGACACCTGGGTCGAGTCGATGTTGAACTCGAGGTAGCCGCGGTCCAGGTAGTACGTACGAATGTTCTCGAGGTCGCCCGTGAGCTTGTCCTTCGAGTACAGGTCGTTCTTCGTGTACCACGAGAACCAGTTCGGCGTGGAAAGCTGCATCTCGTCGCGCAGCGTGCCTTCGCTGAACGCGTGATTGCCGATGAAGTTAACCTGGCGGATCTTCGCGCTCGGCCCTTCGATCACCGAAAACAGCAGGCCGACGCGGTTGCGGTCGATTGGCGTGACGGTGGTCGTGACCTCGGCCGCGTAATAGCCGCGCGTGAGGTACTGGCGCTTGAGCTCCTGCTCCGCGCGGTCCACGAGCGCCTTGTCGTAGCTGCGGCCCGGCGAAAGCCCCACCGACTTGAGCGCCTTGGTGAGCGCGTCCTTGTCGAATTCGTGGATGCCGGCGAAGTCGATCGTGCCGATGGCCGGTCGCTCCTGCACCTGCACGACGACCACGCCGCCTTCGGTGGAGATCCGCACATCGCTGAAGAAGCCCGTCGCATAGAGTGCGCGGATGGCGTCCGACGCCTTGTCGTCCGTAAAGGTATCGCCCTGCTTGATGGGCAGATAGGCGAACACCGTGCCGGGCTCGATGCGCGAAAGCCCGTCGATACGGATGTCCTGGACCACGAAAGGCTCGGTGGCGCTCGCGGCGGTGGCAACGAGGCCGAGGCCGGCGAAGGTCAGCGCGCGGGTGTAGCGCGCCGTGGTAGTTGAAGCCGTCATGCGGGAATTTGTATTTAAGGCCAACAAGAAAACCGCGAACCCGTTCGCGGCCGGAACGACGCGGCGCGTCGCGCGTTCACTGCGTCTTACTGCATGTTCACGCCGCCCGGATTTTACCGTACGCTCATGCCGCCCGGACGAAGAACCATCGCGAGCCCCGTCGTCGCGAGCGTGAGCACTTCGGTCATGTGCGCGGCCTGCACGCGAAGCCGCTCAGACTACCATGATTACCTGCGCGAAGATTCTAACAGAAGGAATCCGGCTGCAACAGAACCTGCTATGGGCAAGCAGCGCAGACTCTATCACACCTCAACCTTTCAGAAACAATTCAGAGGCGTGGTTCGACCGACTAGATCTGTAAGAATTCAAGCGCTCTCCTGCCCCGCTGCACGCGCATCGGGGCCCGCGCCGCCCCACGTCATCCACGCTACAATGCGGCTCTCGTTCGATCCGTCCCTTGCCGCCGCTTCCCCAACATGCAGAAATCCGACCGGGCCTTCCTGCTGGGCCCGTTGCTCAAAGGCGTTTCCCGCTCGTTCTATCTCACGTTGCGCGTGCTGCCCGCGGGGATGCGCGATCCGGTGGGTGTGGCCTATCTGCTCGCGCGCGCGGCAGACACGATCGCCGACACCTCGCTGATCCCGCCCGAGCAGCGCCTCGCGCTGCTGCTGTCGCTGCGCGAGCGCATCAACGGCGCCGCGGACGACGCCGCCGGCCCGCGGCGCATCGCCGACGAGGTCGCGGGCCAGCAGACCCAATCGGACGAAAGGCAGTTGCTCGAATCGCTGGGTGGCGCCCTGGAGGTGCTCGCGCAACTGGACGAGGCCGATCGCGCCGCGGTGCGCGAAATCGTGACGACGCTCACGCAAGGCATGGAATTCGACCTGCGCACCTTCCCCGACGAACGCTCCGGCCAGATCGCCGCGCTTGCCAGTTGGGACGAGCTCGACCGCTACACGTATCTGGTGGCCGGCTGCGTGGGCGAATTCTGGACGAAGATGACGTACCAGCACGTCCCGGGCGCGCTCGATCCTGCGTTGCGCGAAACGATGTACCGGCGCGGCGTGCGCTTCGGCAAAGCGCTGCAGATGGTGAACGTGCTGCGCGACTGCGGCAGGGACCTGCGCATCGGCCGCTGCTATCTGCCGGCTTCGATGCTCGCGCAGGCGGGACTCGCCGCGCAGGACCTGCTGCGGCCCGAGTCGTCCTCGCGGGCACGCGGCATCTTGTACGAACTCGTGCGCATCGCGCTCGATCACTTCCGCGCCGCGATCGACTATACGTTTGCGCTGCCGCGACACTCGCTGCGGCTGCGCCTCGCCTGCCTCTGGCCGATCCTCATCGGACTCGAAACGCTCGAGCGGCTCGTCGCGAACGAGCAATGGCTCGATCCGGCGAAGACGTCCAAGGTAACGCGCAATGACGTCTATCGCATCCTCGCCGGCTCGACGCTGCTCGCGCCGTCCGATGCCCTGCTCGAACGGTGGTTCAGGCGGCTCTTCGCGCGCGTGGAAGCACGCATCAAAACATAAGCGGCTCGCAGCGCGCGCTGCGAGCCGTGCCCGCCGCTATTCCTTCTCGCCGCGATACAGCTTGATAACGGCGGAAAAGTCGAGCTTGCCGTCGCCGCGGCTGCTCATGGCCTGGTAGAGCTGCTGCGCGAGCGCGCCCATGAACGCCGGCTGGCGCACGCCCTTTGCCGCATCGGTCGCGAGGCCGAGATCCTTGAGCATCAGATCGGTGCCGAAGCCGCCCGTATAGCCGCGCGACGCAGGCGCCGTCTCGATCACGCCCGGATACGGGTTGTACGTGTCCGAGCTCCAGCAGCGGCCCGTCGAGGTGTTCATGATGCCGCCCAGGACCTTCGGGTCGATGCCGAGCGACTCGCCCAGCGCCATCGCTTCCGCGACGCCCGCCATCGTGACGCCGAGCACGAGGTTGTTGCAAATCTTCGCGACCTGCCCCGTGCCGGTATCGCCGCAGTGGACGATGTTCTTCCCCATGCCTGAGAGCACCGGTTTCACGCTCTCGTACACGGCCGCCGTGCCGCCCACCATGAAGGTCAGCGTGCCCGCCACCGCGCCGCCCGTGCCGCCCGATACCGGCGCGTCGACAAAGGTGTTGCCCCGCGCCGCCGCCAGCGCCGCGAATTCGCGGGCGCTGGCGGGATCGATCGTGCTCGAGTCGATGATCGTCACGCCTTTCGCGACGCCCGCCAGCACGCCGTCCGCCGCGGTGAGCACCGTGCGCACATGCGCGGCCGCGGGCAGCATCGTCACGACCCATTCGGCGCCGCTCGCCGCGTCCCCTGGCGAGGCGGCGCGTTCCGCGCCCGCTTCGGCGAGCGTCTGCAAGGCCGCTTCGCTGAGATCGAACACCTTGAGCGTGTGCCCCGCCTTGAGCAGATTGAGCGCCATCGGCGCGCCCATGTGACCTAGTCCGATGAAGCCGATTTTCATTAGTCTGTCTCCTGCAACGTCGTTGCCGCTTTCGTTGCGAATTTTGTTGCGCAGGCAACCTTGCCGCGTCAGCGCAGGCTGATCGTGGTGTTCACGCCGTCGCTGACGGTGGCGTCGTCGAACCAGCGCGCGGTGACGGTCTTCGTCTGCGTATAGAACTGCACGACCTGCTTGCCGTACGGGCCGAGATCGCCGAGCTTCGAGCCGCGCGAGCCCGTGAAGCTGAAATACGGCACCGGCACCGGAATCGGAATGTTGATGCCCACCTGGCCGATGTCGATCTCGCTCTGGAATTTGCGGGCCGCCGCGCCGCTCTGCGTGAAGAGGCCCACGCCATTGCCGAACGGATTGGCGTTGACGATCGCGATTGCCTCGTCCAGATTTGCCGCGGTCAGCACCACGAGCACCGGGCCGAAGATTTCATGCGTGTAGATGTCCATGTCGGTCTTCACGTTCGTGAACACCGTCGGCCCGACGAAGTTGCCCTCCTCGTAACCCTTCACCGTCACGTCGCGGCCGTCGAGCGCCAGCGTCGCGCCCTGCTTCACGCCCGATTCGATGAGACCCAGAATACGCGCCTTCGCAGTACGAGAAACCACCGGACCGACGTCGGTGCCCGGCTCGTGGCCCGCGTTGACCTTCAGCGTCTTCGCCTTTTCGACGAGGTCGGGCAGCCACTGCTGCGCCGCCCCGACCAGCACGACCACCGAAGTCGCCATGCAACGCTGCCCCGCCGCGCCGAACGACGCGCCGACGAGCGCGTTGATGGCCTGCTCGCGGTTCGCGTCGGGCAGAACGACCGCGTGGTTCTTCGCGCCCATCATCGACTGCACGCGCTTGCCGTGCTCGCTGCCGAGGCGATAGACATGCGTGCCCACCGCCGTCGAGCCGACGAACGAGATCGCCTTGATGAGCGGGTGAGAGCAGATCGCGTCGACCACTTCCTTGCCGCCATGCACGACATTGAGCACGCCTTTCGGAATGCCGGCTTCGAGCGCCAGCTCGACGAGCTGCATCGTCGAAAGCGGATCCTGTTCCGAGGGCTTCAGCACGAAGGTGTTGCCGCAGACGATGGCCATCGGGAACATCCACAGCGGAATCATCGCGGGGAAGTTGAACGGCGTAATGCCCGCGCACACGCCAAGCGGCTGCTGCAGCGTGTACGTGTCGACGCCGCCCGCCACGTTCTCGGCGAACCCGCCCTGCTGCAGCGTGCCGATCGAGCAGGCGTGCTCGACCACTTCGAGGCCGCGGAAGATGTCGCCTTCGGCATCGGGCAGGGTCTTGCCCTGCTCGGCGGTGAGCGTCTTCGCAATGCGCGCCATGTTCTCGCGAATCAGCGCCTGGAATTTCAGCATGATGCGCAGGCGCGCGCCGATCGGCGTGTTCTTCCACGTTGCGAACGCAGCCTGCGCGCTCTGCACGGCCGCATCGACTTCGGCCACGGTAGCGAACGGCACGCGCGCGAGCACTTCCTGCGTGGCCGGATTGACGATGTCGCGCCATTCGCCCGTCTTCGACTCGACGAATGCGCCGTCGATCAGCAGCTTGACGGTGGGGACATGGGCATTCGATGCCTGGGTGACTGCGTTCATCTTGGACTCTCTTGCATGGGTTGAAGGGAACCGGTTCGGACCGGGTAATCAGGAATACGATAAAAAATCATCCGTCGTGCCGCGAGCGCATCAGCAGCGTGCAGATCAGCGCGATCACGCCGAGCGCCACCATATAGGCAACCACGTAATGCGGCCTGCCGCCGCCGTAGGCGAGCAACGCGGTCGCGATCATCGGGGCGACGCCGCCGCCCAGCACGCCCGCCAACTGCACGGACACCGAAATGCCGCTATAGCGGATCTCCGCGGGAAACTGCGCGGCAAACAACTGCGATTCGGGCGCATAGAGAATCGGGAACACCACGCCGACGCCCAGGACCATCGCCCACCACACCGCCACGGGCTGCAGCGTTTCCAGCATCGAGAAAAACGGCGCAACAAACAGGCCCATGATCACGAGGCCGGCGAGAAACAAACGCTTCTGGCCGATCCGGTCGCTCAGCCAGCCGCAGAACGGCATCGTCGCAAGCGAGAGCACGGCGCCGGCGGTGATGGCGTGCAGAATTTGCGCCTTCGGAATCTTCAACTGATTGGCAGCATAGGCGAGCGCGAACGCCACTACCAGATAAAACCAGGTGTTCTCCGCCGTGCGCGCGCCGATGATGAGGAGAAGCTCGCGAGGCTGGCGGCGCAGCACTTCGAGCACCGGCGCCTCCACGGGGCGGCCGGTCTTTTTCACGCGTTCGAAGTCGGGCGATTCGGGCACCCGCACGCGAATCACCCAGCCCACCAGCACGAGCAGGATGCTGGCGAGAAACGGAACGCGCCAGCCCCACGCCAGCAGGTCGGCTTCCGGGAGCGCCGTCACGGCGGCCATCGCCAGCGACGAAAGAATCAGCCCGAAGCCCACGCCCGTTTGCGGCAGGCTGCCGAACAAGCCCTTGCGGCCACGCGGCGCGTGTTCGACGGCCATCAGCACTGCGCCGCCCCACTCGCCGCCCACGGCCATGCCTTGCAGGAACCGCATCGCGACGAGCAGCGCCGCCGCCCCGTAGCCGATGCTCTGGTACGAAGGAATCAGCCCGATCGCCATGCTGGGAATGCCCATCAGCAGCAGCGTGGCGAGCAGCATGGACTTGCGGCCGATGCGGTCGCCGAAGTGGCCGAACACGATGCCGCCCATCGGGCGCCCGATGAAGCCGACGCCATAGGTCGCGAAAGCGGCGAGCGTGCCAAGAATGGGGTCGAGCGTCGGGAAGAAAACCTTGTTGAAGACCAGGGCGGCAGCCGTGCCGTAGAGGAAGAAGTCGTACCACTCGATCGTCGTGCCGGCCATGCTGGCCCAGCCTGCAAGCAAATAATCGCGCGCGCGCTTCGGAACCGGAACGGCCGCGGCGGCCCTTTCGGGGGTCGACTGCATGTGCATCGTCTGTCTCCATCCTTGTTGTTTGCAGACCGTCTTCGGAGCTTCTGTCCCAGGGTCTGCAAACGAGTATATTTATTCGAATATCCACGGTATAGAGACGAAAAAGCCCATCCGATATGCAAAAAAGCACAACGAACAAGCTGGAGACGCTGAACTGGGACGACCTGCGCTATTTCCTCGCGGTGGCCCGCACGCAGCGGGCGAGCGCCGCGGCGAAGAAGCTGGGCGTGGACCACACGACGGTCGCGCGCCGCGTGCGGGAGCTGGAGACCGCGCTCGGCACGGTGCTGTTCGACAAGTCGCGCTCGGGCGGCTTCGTGCTGACCGCGGAGGGACAGCGGCTGCTCACCCATGCCGACGCGGTGGAAACCACCGTGCAGTCCGTGAGCGAGCAGTTCGCCATGGGCGCGCAGTCGCTGTCGGGACACGTGCGGGTGGGTTCGACGGAAGGCTTCGGTTGCTTCTTTCTCGCGCCGCAGCTCGCGCGCTTCTCGGGCCAGCACCCGGACATGTCGATCGACCTGCTGCCGGTGCCGCACTTCGTGAGTCTCTCGAAGCGCGAGGCCGATCTCGCGATCATGCTGGAGCGGCCCGAGCGCGGCCAGTACGTGTACACCAAGCTCACCGACTACCGGCTCAGGCTGTACGGGACTCCGGACTATCTGGCGCAGCAGCCGCGCATCCGCACGCCGGCGGACCTGCGGCACCACGCGTTCGTCAGCTATGTCGCCGATCTCGCGTTCAGCCACGAACTGCTCTATCTCGAACGCACGGCGCCAAACGTCAAAGCGAATCTCTGCAGCACGAGCGTGATTGCGCAATACCACGCCGCGCTGCAAGGCAGCGCGCTCGCGATCCTGCCGTGCTTCATGGCGGAACCGGACCCGCGCCTCGTCGCGATCCTGCCCGACGAGATCGTGGTGACGCGGCGCTTCTGGCTCTGCAGCCGCGAAGACTTGCGCAAGCTGCGGCGCATCACGTCGTTATGGGACTATCTGCGGGCCGCCGCCGAGGCGAACCAGCCGCTGCTGCTGGGCGACTCGCCGCAGATGCATTACGTCGAGCCTTGAAGAAAACGCATGGCGGTCAGCTCGCGAGCTGGGATTTGACCCAGCGATAGAACTGCTGAATCGCGGCCTCGCGCGGATGGCCCTCGCGCCACGTGAAGTAATAATCGAGCGACGCAGGAATACGTACCTGGCTTAGCAGTATCAGTTCGCCTCGCTCGATGTAGCCGCGCGCAAGCTGAAGCCGCGCGGTCGCGGCTCCCTGCCCGGCAACGGTGGCCTGCAGCAGCAGCCCCGCGTCGTCGAATATGGGGCCGCGTTCGGGCTCGTCGCCCGCCACGCCGGCCGCCTCGAAGAAGTCGCGCCACGAGCGGCGCGAAAAACGCAGCAGCGGCATTTTCGCGAGGTCTTCCACGCGAAAGTCCGGATAGCGCACGAGCAGCGCCGGGCTGCAAACGGCCACGACCTGGTCGTCCAGCAACTTGCGGATCTGGAAGCCCGGCTCGTCCACGCGGCGATGCCAGATGCCGATATCGAACGGATAAGGATCGGGCGGCGTCACGTCCGCATGCATGCGTAGCGAAAGATCGACGTCCGGATGCCGATCGTAGAAGTCGCCAAGACGAGGGATCAGCCACACCGATGCAAAATCGGACATCACGCTCAGTTCCAGCCGCGTGACGCCGCTCACACCGGGACGCGTCGCGTCGAGCGCCTCGCGCAGCTCGCCCAGGCTGCGCCGCACGCGTTCGGCGAGCTGCGCGCCGGCGGCCGTGGGAATCATCTGGCTGCCCGCGCGGCGAAACAGCTCGACGCCCAGCTCGCTTTCGAGCCCCCGCAGGTGATGGCTCACGGCACTGTGCGTCAAATGCAGTTCTTCGGCAGCACGGCTGAAGCTGCGCCGCCGCGCCGCTGCTTCTAGCGCGCGCAGGGCCTGGAGGGGAGGAAGCGATCGGGACATGACGTCAAATTCTACTCACAATCCCGTCCGAAATCTCTCGCTGGCCTGGCGCCCGGGAATCGCCAATAATCGTCACCCAGGCATTCATTCCCCTTTCGCGCCGCTTCCGCATCATGACTTCACTCAGATTGCGCGTTTTCGCCGTCTTTGCACTCGGTTACTTCGTCTCTTATCTCTTCCGGGGCGTCAATCTCGGCTTTGCGCCGTTTCTGACCCATGAACTGGGCATGACGGCCACCGATCTCGGCACGCTCACGAGCCTCTACTTCCTCGGCTTCGCCGGGGCGCAGATTCCCGGCGGCGTCCTGCTCGACCATTTCGGGCCGCGCCGCGTCACCGCCAGCGTCATGCTGGTCGCCGCCGCCGGCGCGCTCGTCTTCGGCCTCTCGCACAGCATCGGCATGATGATGGTCGGGCGGCTTCTGATCGGCGTCGGCGTTTCGGTCTGTCTCGGCGGCGCTTTCAAGGCCACGGCGCAGCACTTCCCCGTGGAACAGCTCACGCTCGTGAACGGCCTCGTGATGGCGGTCGGGGGACTCGGCGGCGTGGCGGTGGGCGCGCCGCTGTCGTGGCTGCTCTCCGTGGCGCCGTGGCGCGGCGTGAGCCTCGGGCTTGCCGCCCTCACCGCCATCGTGGCCGCGATCATCTGGATCGGCGGCCCGCGCACGCGCGACACGCACCATCAGGCAACCGTCTTCGAACAGTTCAAGGGCACCGCGCACATCCTGCGCAGTCATGCATTCTGGAAAACGGCGACGTTTTCCGCGCTCACCCAGACCGTGTTCTACGCCATGCAGTCGCTGTGGGTCGGCGCATTCCTGCGCGATGTCGTGCCGGCCGGCACCGTCGACGTCGCAACGCGCGCCGCATCGCTCGTGTCGGTGCTGGGCGGCGCGTTCATCGCGGGCAATATCGGCTTTGGCGCGCTCGCGCGCGCGTTCGAGCGGCGCGGTGTGAGCGTACAACTCTTCTCGGGCGTGACGATGATGCTCTTCGTCGTCGTGCAGGTCTTGCTCGCCGCGCGCGTGCCGTTGCCCGCGCCTCTGCTGTGGGCCGCCTATGGCGCGCTGGGCGGCACCGGCATCCTCACTTACGCGGTGCTCGCCGAATACTTCCCGCCGCGCATGATCGGGCGCGTCAACACGACCTTCACGCTCGTCATCTTCGTCGGCATCTTCGTCGCGCAGATCGCGGTCGGCGCGGTGCTCGGGCACTGGACGGCGGTCGACGGCCATTATCCCGCCGTCGCGCATCAGACCGCGTGGGCCGGCCTCATCGCACTGCAGCTCGCCGGCGGCATCTGGTACTTCATGCCGGCACGCCGCGCAGCGGCCACGGCCATGGATGCGCACTGAATCCGCTCGGTGACGCTGCGATACTATCGTTCGCTGTACTGACCGACCCATCGGGCCACGGCGCTTGGGCCGCGTTCGACACCACATGCCAATGGATACTCATTGGCCTCTCATCCGCCGGTAGCCGCCCGACCGGTTGGTCGACAATGCCTGCGCAAAGGCACGCCCGCATGCGCCTATGGCAAAGCCCTGATGGCGTGAGAAAATGCGTCCGCGAATGCACCGGCGCGAAAACGCAAAGGCGCGCAAAGACGACGACAGGAAAACGGGAAAAACTGGACGCAAGCCGGTGCTTTTCCGACTTCTTGCTGTCAAGCCAGCGTAACCTCGCACCGGTTCAATTCGACTGTGCCGATTCACGACAAAGAGAGAAACATCCATGCCCGAACATAACCCCTCGCACGACAATCACTCCGACTCGTGCGGCTGCGGCGATCTGCTTCATCTGCTCAATGGCGTGGACGAGTTCAGTCATCGCGTGTTTCCGGGCAACAAGGAGCTGTTTCATAGCCTCGCCCATAACCAGGCGCCGCATACGCTGTTCATCACCTGTGCGGATTCGCGCGTCTCGCCCGAGATGGTGACCCAAACGCGCCCCGGCGAGCTGTTCGTCTGCCGCAATATCGGCAACATCGTGCCGGCCTACGGCGAGATGCTCGGCGGCGTTTCGGCCGTGGTGGAATTCGCGGTGCTCGCGCTCAACGTGCGCCAGATCGTCCTGTGCGGCCATACCGACTGCGGAGCCATGAAGGGTCTCGCCGCCGGCGGCGCCGCCACGGCGGAGATGCCGACCGTCCAGGCGTGGCTGCGCAACGCCGAGGCGGCACGCAGCGTCGTGCAGACGCGCGGCCTGAACGAAGATGAGATCGTGCAGGCGCTCGTGGAGGAGAACGTGCGCCTGCAACTCACGCACCTGCGCACGCACCCGGCCGTCGCGGCCCGCGTGGCCCAGGGGCGGCTGGCGCTGCAGGGCTGGGTCTACGACATTGGCCACGGCAAGGTCACGGTCTTCGACGAAGGCATCGGACACTTCCAGACCCTTGGCGAAGCACGCGCCCGGTTGCGCAAGCGCGCCGAGGGTTAATATCCGCAGCGCATAAATCCGGCGGCAACCTTCCCTCTTTTGCAACACTGAATTGGCGCTGAATCGAAAAATAGGTATTTACCCTGGGCTCTAACGCGACTATACTGCGCCCCGTACTAGAAGCGGCTCCCCGCCGCAACGGAAAAAGCTTCAGCCGTTCGCAGTCCCGCCGTCGCTGTGGCAGTACCCCAGGATCCTTGCAATACCTCTTTGCAGTGCCAAGTTCGACCGCGTGACACCGTCTCGCGGCACGCAAAGCCCGTCGTCGTCGACCTTCTGGCGCCGGCGGGCCAATCAGGCCCACTTCACGTCCCTGGCCGATCCGGACCGCGCTTCATCGCGCGGCGGGCGGCACGCGCCATCTTGCGCGGGAGGCCGGTAATGGGCTCTTCGCCCCACGAGGGCACCGAACCCGTTGACCGAGGAAAACGACAATGCAATACCTGCCGAAACCGCCCGCCAAAGTCGAAGTGAAGCTGCAACTCCACCCGAACGACCATCGCCGCGCGCTGGCCATCGCGAAGGCCGCCAATCTGCCCGTGCGCGACTTCTTTGCCCTCGCGATTCACCTGGGCGCTGCCCAGATCCTGAGCTCCGCCGACAAGCGTTAAACACTGCGGCGCGCGGCTTGCCGCACGCCGTTCCCTGCTCACCCGCAACGGATCACCCGCAATACGGCTTCAGACCGGCGAAGGATTGCGCTCGGCAAAACCCTCCTGATGCCAGTACGGATACGCGGGTCGGACCGCGCTGGCCGCATCCAGCTTCGCCACCTGCTCGGGCGTGAGATTCCAGCCCACTGCGCCGAGATTCTGCCGCAGTTGGGCTTCGTCTCGCGCACCGATCAGCACGGTGGAAACCGTCGGCCGTTGCAGCAGCCAGTTGAGCGCAATCTGCGGAATCGTCTTGCCCGTTTCCTGCGCAACCTCGTCGATGGCGTCGATCACGCGGTACAGGTACTCATCGGGCACCGGCGGCCCCATGTCCGCCGTCTTGTGCAGACGGCTCTTCTCGGGCAGCGGCTGGCCACGGCGGATCTTGCCGGTCAGACGCCCCCAGCCGAGCGGACTCCACACCACCGCGCCCACGCCCTGGTCGAGTCCCAGCGGCATCAGTTCCCATTCGTAGTCGCGGCCGATCAGCGAATAATAGGTCTGGTTCGCGACATAGCGCGGATAGCCATAGCGATCCGCCACGTCGAGCGACTTCATCAGATGCCAGCCCGAAAAATTCGACACGCCCGTATAAAGGATCTTGCCCGCGCGCACGAGATCGTCGAGCGTCGAGAGCACTTCTTCGGCCGGCGTTCTCGCGTCGAAGCCGTGTAGCTGGAACAGGTCGATATAGTCGGTCTGCAGGCGCTTGAGCGCCGCGTCGACCGCACGCTTCAGATGCGCGCGCGACGAGCCCACGCTGTTGGGCCCGTCATCGAAGCGAAAGGTGGCCTTGGTCGAAATGATGGCCTTGTCTCGGCGTCCCTTGAGCGCCTCGCCCAGCACCGATTCCGACGCACCGCTCGAATAGATGTCGGCGCTGTCGAACATCGAGACGCCTGCGTCGAGGCAAATGTCGACGAGACGCCGCGCCTCGGCGACGTCGGTCGCGCCCCAGGCCTCGAAGAACTCGCCCTTGCCGCCGAACGTGCCGGTACCGAAGCTCAGCACCGGCACCTTGAAGCCCGATGCGCCCAGAAAGCGGTATTCCATTGCGTAGCCTCCACGAAAGAAGTGGTTGAGGAAAGAGCGATTCAGTGTACGCGGGTCGCATCCTGCCTGCCGGAAACGAGCCAGCGCGGGAACGCTGTACAGAAGCGCGTGCGTATTGGAAACTCTCTGGAAACTGTCGCCTTTCGGCCCCGGGAGCGCATGAGGAATACCCGGGGCGTCGCCTACGGAGATCCCATGACCCGCACGTCCGCACGCGCCCCGGCCATCGGCTGGCTGCCCTACGTTGTGGCCGCAACCTTCTTCATGGAGTATCTCGACACCACCGTCATCGCCACGGCGCTGCCACAGATGGCCCATTCGTTCGGCATTGGCCCGAACAGCCTGAGCCTCGGCGTCACCGCCTATATGCTCGCGCTCGCCATCTTCATCCCCGCGAGCGGGTGGGTAGCCGACCGCTGCGGGTCGCGCACGGTGTTCTTCAGCGCCGTCGTAACGTTCACCGTGGCTTCGGTGCTGTGCGGGCTGTCGCAGAACGTCGGCGAATTCGTCGCGGCGCGGGTGCTGCAAGGCATGGGCGGCGCGATGATGGTCCCGGTCGGACGCATGATCGTCGTGCGCAGCACCGACAAGAGCCGCCTCATGCAGGCCATCTCCACCATTACGTGGCCCGCGATCGCCGCGCCCGTGGTCGGGCCGCCGGTGGGCGGCTTCATCACGACCTATGCGTCGTGGCGCTGGATCTTCCTGCTGAACGTACCGTTCGGCCTCGCCGTACTCGCCGCCGTCGTCGCGCTCGTGCCCAATCTGCGCGGCGAGAAAAAGCGGCCGCTCGATCTCGCCGGCCTCGCGCTGAGCGGCGCCACGCTCACCGCGATCCTCTACGGCGCCGAACTGGCCAGCCAGCCCGGCAAAGACCCCTGGATGGCGGCCGCGATCGTCGCGGCGGGCCTCGCATTCGGCGTGATCGCCGTGGCGCATGCGAAGCGCCATCCGCATCCGTTGATCGATGTTTCCACTTTGAGAATCCCGACGTTCTCGGTGACGGTCGTCACCGGTTCGTTCACGCGCATCGGCATTGGCGCCGTGCCCTACCTGATGCCGCTCCTGTTCCAGATCGGCTTCGGCCTCTCGGCTTTCAAGTCCGGCCTGTTGCTGCTCGCAAGCGCGGTCGGCAACCTCGGCATGAAAGCGCTGACCACCCGCATCCTCGAACACTGGGGCTTCCGGCGCGTTGCAATCGTCGACGTCGCCATCGCCGGCTTCGCGACGATCGCATGCGGGCTGCTCACGCCCGAGATTCCGCTCGCTGTGGTGCTGATCGTCGTGTTCATCTACGGCGTCACGCGTTCGATGCAGTTCTCGACGCTGGCCACGCTCGCCTACGCGGACGTTGCGCAGCCGCAGATGAGCGCCGCCAGCACGCTCTGGAGCGCGGCGTCGCAGATGACGAATGGCCTGGGGATTGCCTTCGGCGCGGTCGCGCTGCGCGCGGCGGCCGCCTGCCACGGCGAGACGAGCGGCCATGCGTTCACGCTCGACGACTTTCGCCTCGCATTTCTGGCGGCGGGCCTCCTGACGCTGGCCTCGATCTGGGGCTACGCCCAGCTCGCGCGCGATGCCGGGCAGAACGTGGGCGGCGGGTCGCGGCGCCAGCGCGCCTGAGTCCGCCGTTGCGCCGGCGGTTGCGTGCGCACGGAGCGCGCAGGAAGCGTGCAAAAAGCGTGCAACGTACTACTTCGACAAGCTCGCGCGCACGGTGAACGCTTCTTCGGCGCCCGATTCGGGCGGCTCGCTGTCCCGCGCATGCGCGGCATGGAATTCGGCCGAAAGCGGCTCGACCGGATAGCCGTGGCGCTCCCACGCGTCCAGGCCGCCCTTGAGCGCGTGCGCGTGATAGATATGCTTGTTGCGCATCTGGTTGACGATGCGCTTGGCCGTTGCCTCGTTCGGGCACACGCAATACACGACGATCGGGCGCTCGAGCAGTTCGGGCGGCAGCGCCTCGTTCGAGTCCAGATTCAGCGGTCGGGCGCCGGGAATCCGGTACGCCTCCTTCTCGCGCACGCTCTGCGGCCGCGCGTCCAGCACGAGCGGCGGCGTGTGCGATTTCAGCATCTCGTCGAGCTGGTCCGGCGAAATGCGATGCGTGGCCAGCCAGCGGCGGAACTGCCAGCGGCGCAGCCAGCGCCAGGCGAGAAACAGCACGAACGCCACGGCCAGCACGTCGAAAATCGTGCCGCCGTTGGCGCGCACGAACGTCACGAAGCGCGCGATCTGGGCATTGAGCGCCGCGCCGCCCAGAAGCCAGGTGGCCGCCCACAGCGTTGCACCCAGGGCATCCCAAAGCAGGAAAATACGCGTATTGATCGAGGTCGTACCGAGCAACGGCGCCGAGATCAGGCCGAGCCCCGGCACGAACTTCGCCACCGAAAGAATCGGCGCACCATAGCGCTCGAACACGTTGCGCGCCATGCGGATCGTCGTATCGAGCGACAGCGAGAAGCGCACGAGCCCGTTCAGCAGCCGCCGGCCACGCATCCTGCCCGCCGTGAACCAGAGCGAGTCCGCCAGCAGCGTGGCAAACACCGCCGCCGCCAGCAGGTGCACGTAGGACACCTCGCCGTCGGCCGCCATGGTCCCGGCCAGCACGAGCACGGGCGCAGCCGGCACCGGCACGCCGAGTTGTGTCACGAGCACGCTGAGAAAGACCACCCCGGCGCCGAAATCGGGCGGAATGGCCGTCGGGAGAGTCCACATTGCGGGAGTTCCTGCGCTTGAGAGGCCTGACGAAAAACGACACACACAATAATGCGGCGCGCTCGCGCGAGCCGGAGTGGGGAGATTACCCCAAACCTGTGAAACCTTGCTTGCCGTGCCGATGAAAGGGTCTTTTGCATGGCGGCAACAAGCCATCACCCCGGCCGACCCGATCCGCCCCTTTTCGGCTGTCCGAGGCTGGCGAGGCGGTTGCGCATAATCCGCGCACGAGGTGCTAATCTTGTAAAAGTGTTTTTTCTCCCGCGGTTTTCCGTTACGAAACATGCGTTACTGGCGTCTCGACCGGCCGAAGCCGACAGGCCAATTCGACTTGTCACGCGTCACGAACCTCGTTTCGGCCATTGGCCGCGACGACGCCAACGCGCTCGCCACGGAAGTGCTGAACCTGATCGGTCCCGCGGCCTCGGTTTCGCAATGCACCGTGTTCGCCTACGAATTCGGCAGCCGGCCACGCACCGTCTCGGTCGCGGACCATCGCGGCGGCCGCTTCCTGCGCGATGTCGCCGACACCTACGCGCGCCTCTTCTACGCGCTCGACGGCAACCAGCAAGTCGTCACGGGCGCGACGGGCGGACCGCCGGGCTCGTCGCTCGTACTGCACTGGCAGTCGAGCGACGACATCGTGCACGAGGGTTACCGCAATGCCTGCTACGCGGCGCCCAATGTGTCCGACCGGCTTTCGCTGCTGCTGCAACCGGCCGCCGACATCTGGCTCTCGGTGAACCTCTACCGCGAACGCGACGCCGGCGTTTTCCGGCCCGGCGAGATCGAGCTCGTCGAAACCCTCTCGCCACTGATCGGCGAAGCCGCGCGGCATCATTACGCCCTGCACGGCCAGAGCCAGATGGGCATTCCGCAAATGATGCTCGCGCGGCTGCGCGGCCTGTGTCCGACGCTCTCGAAGCGCGAGCTCGACGTGCTGCGCGGCGTACTCGAAGGATTCAGCGCGGCCGAGATTGCCGAGCGCATGGGCGTCAAGCCCACCAGCGTCGTGACCTACCAGAAGCGGGCGTACCAGCGGCTCGGTATTTCCAGCCAGCGGCAATTGTTCGCGCTGTGCCTCGCCGCCGACCAGGCCTGAGCACCGTCCCCGACCCCGTCTTGATCGCCGTACCGTCCGGCGTTTCCGATACGACCTCGCTGTACCCAAATTGAGGACAGCGCGCGCGCTGTCACGCTCCATACTGCCTCCATCGCCGCCGTATCTTCTACAGGAACACACGATGAGCGCAGCATTCAAGCCGTATCCGTTCGAAGCCAGGCAGTACGCCGCGCGGATACCCGAACTCGATAACGACCGTGAAACTCACCGCCATGCGGTCACGATCGTCGGCGGCGGCCCTGTTGGCCTGGCCGTCGCCCTGGGCCTTGCGCGCCACGGCGTGCGCCCGGTGCTGATCGAAGCCGACGAATCGGTCTGCTACGGCAGCCGCGCGATCTGCATCTCGCGCCGCAGCCTCGAAATCGTCGAACGACTTGGCGCGCTCGACGGCTTTCTCGCGAAAGGCCTGCCGTGGACCGGTGGCCGCAGCTACTACCGCAACGACGAAGTGCTGCATTTCCAGATGCCGCAGGACGAAAACCAGAAGCTGCCGCCCATGGTCAACCTCGCGCAGTACCACATCGAGCAGTTCCTGCTCGACGCGGCCGAGGCCAGGGCAGACCTCATCGACATCCGCTGGCAGACGAAAGTCACCGCGCTGCGCGAGGACGCACAGGGCGCGACGCTGCAGCTCTCGACGCCCGAGGGCGACTACGAAATGCAGACCGACTGGCTCGTGGCGGCGGACGGCGGCCGCAGCACGATCCGCGAAGCGCTCGGCCTGAAGCTTGCCGGAACGAGCTACGAAGGCCGCTACGTAATCGTCGATATCCTGCTCGACAGTGCGCGCCCGACCGAACGCCTCGCGTACTTCGATCCCGCGTCGAATCCGGGTTCGACGGTGCTCGTTCACAAGCAGCCCGACAACGTCTGGCGCATCGACTATCAACTGCGCGACGGCGAGGACGCCGAAGAGGCCGTCAAGCCGGAGAACGTCATGCCGCGCGTGCAGAGCCTGCTCGACATGATGGGCGAAACGGCGCCGTGGTCGCCCATCTGGATCACGATCTACAAGGCCAACGCCCTGACGCTGGAACGCTATCGCCACGGCCGCGTGCTGTTCGCAGGAGACGCCGCGCATCTGGTGCCGATCTTCGGCGTGCGCGGCGCGAATTCCGGCATCGACGATGCCGACAATCTGGCGTGGAAGCTCGCGTATGTCGTAAAGGGCCGCGCGACGGACGCGTTGCTCGACAGCTACTCCGACGAGCGCGTGTATGCGACCCACGAGAATCTGGGCTACGGCACGAAGAGTACGGAGTTCATGGCGCCGCCTTCGTTCGCGTTCGATCTCATGCGTACCGCCGTCCTGAGCCTCGCGCGCCGGCATCCTTTCGTGCGCCCGCTCATCAACCCGCGCCAGACCTCGGCCATCACGTACGGCGCCTCCCCGTTGAACGCAGCAAGCTCCACGCCGTTCGCAAACGGTCCGGTGCCTGGCGCCGTGCTGCCCGAGTGCCCACTGACGATCGTCGGCGCCGGGGCCTCGCGCGAAGGGCATCTGACCGATCTCGTCGAACCGCGTTTCACGGCATTCTGGTTCAGCACGGATGGCTCGGTGCCCGCCGCGTTGACCGCGCTGGAAAGCACGCTCGCCGCTCGCGACGTGCCCTTCGCCGTCGTGCCGCTCGCCACCCGACGGCCGCCGGACAGCGTGCGCGCAACCGGCTGGGACCACACGGGGCGTCTCTTCCCGATGTATGGCGCCACGGCCGGCACGCTCTATCTGGCGCGGCCGGACGGCCACGTGCTGGGCCGCTGGCAAGGCGCGGCCGATACGCTCGCGGCCCATGCGCTCGCCACCATCGACCACACGCTGCGGGCCTGACCCGTGGCAGCCCGAGGAGACTTCCATGACCGACAGCGAACTCGATACCGTCTATACCCGCCTGTGCAAGACCATGACCGAAGTGGGCGAGACGCAGGCGCCGCTTTTTCTCGCGCGCTTCGCGCTGCTCGCAATCGAGCGGATTGGAAACGCGGATGCCGCGCTGGGCCTGATCGCCGCAGCGCATGAAGACCTGCCCGCGCCAGGCGCGCATTGAGCCTGGCCGCGGACCGCCCCATCATCTCAGGTCACGGAATTAAGCGCGAAACGCCGCGGCCGCGCGGATCGGAAACCGGGTCCGGCGTATCGCCGTCGATCTTGATGGCCTGGATATCGCCGCTGAAGTCCTGCCCCTTCAGCACATAGCCCTTCGCTTCGACCTGCTTCGCGAGATCGCCGTTGATCGGCTCGTACGGCTCCCAGAAGATCGTGTTCGGCGGCAGCAGTTGATGATGGAAGCGCATCGAGGCAACGGCGTCCTTCAACGGCATCTTGAAGTCATACACGTTGTTGATCACCTGGAAGATCGACGTGAAGATGCGCGAGCCGCCCGGCGTGCCGATCACGAGCGCCACCTTGCCGTCCTCCGTGAGGATCGTCGGCGTCATCGACGAAAGCGGGCGCTTCTTCGGGGCAATCGCATTCGCGTCGCTGCCCACCACGCCGAACATGTTCGGCACGCCCGGCTTGGACGAGAAGTCGTCCATCTCGTCGTTGAGCACGATGCCCGCGCCCGGCACGACCTCGCCCGAGCCAAAGTAGCCGTTGATGGTGTAGGTATTCGACACGGCGTTGCCCCACTTGTCGACCACCGAGAAGTGCGTCGTCTCCGCCTTCTCGGGCATCGACGTGCCAAGGCCCGGTTGCACGCTCTTCGTGTCGGAAGGCTTGTCGGGGTCGACTTCGGCGGCGCGCTTCGCCAGGTAGGCATCGTCCGTGAGCTGCGCGACCGGCACCTTGTAAAAGTCCGGGTCGCCGAGGTATTGCGCGCGGTCCGCGAACACACGCTTTTCGATCTCCGCGATCAGATGGATGTACTGCGGCGAATTCAGCCGCACGTCCTTGAACTGCGGCGCAAGCATCGCCTTCATCTTGAGCAGTTGCACGAGGCCGACACCGCCCGAGCTCGGCGGCGGCGCGGTGATGATCTCGTAGCCATTCCACTTCGCCTCGACAGGCTGACGCCAGACTGCCTTGTACTCCTCAAGATCGCGCTTCGTGATGAGGCCGTTGCCCTCCTTCATCGCGGCGGCGATGAGGTCGGCGGTCCTGCCGTCGTAGAAGTCCCTGGCGCCCTCGTTCGCAATGCGCGTGAGCACGGCGGCCAGGTCGGGCTGTTTGAACGTCGTGCCCTCCTTCATGTCGCCGAAGTACCGGTCGAAGTTGGTCTTGCCGCCGAACTCCTTCGATGCCTCGTCGCGCCGCTTCGCAAGCTGTTCGTCGACGAGGAAGCCGTCACGCGCGTAATGGATCGCGGGCGCGAGCACCTGCGTCCACTTGAGCTTGCCGAAGCGGCGCTGCGCCTCCCACATGCCGTCCACGGTACCCGGTACGCCCACGGCATCGTAGCCGTAAAGGCTCTTGCCTTCGATCACGTTGCCCTTGTCGTCGAGGTACATCGTGCGCGTGGCGGCGAGCGGCGCGCGCTCGCGATAGTCGAGGAAATACGGCTTGCCGTTCACGTACAGCGTCATGAAACCGCCGCCGCCGATATTGCCCGCTTCCGGATAAGTCACGGCCAGCGAGAAGGCGATCGCCACGGCCGCATCGACGGCGTTGCCGCCTTCCTTGAAGATCTGCTCGGCGGCATCGGCGGCGTACTTGTCCGCCACGGCCACCGCCGAGGCGGTCAGCACGGCAGGCTGCTGCGTTTCCTTCGCAAAAGCGGGAGAGGCTTCGAGGAAGCCCGCCGAAAGCGCGGAGAGCGAAACGAGCGCGACGGCGGTGGATATTTTCGTTCTTTCGACCAACTTCATTGCGTGTCCTCCATGGTCCGGTTCATCAACGGCGCTTCGATCAGCTTGGGTCTGCTTTGGCCTGCTTTGGCCTTATATAACATGCTGACAAAACGATTGCGATCCAGCCGTCCGCCACGGGATGCGCGATATGAGAACACTCAGGCCCTGGCGCGTCGGCCGCGCGCGATCTCGTCGCCGGCATTGGCGGGCAGCCGCATCGTCACGGGAATCGATGCCACCGAGAACAGCCCCACCACGAGGAACGCAGGCCAGAAGTCGGACCAGACAATGGTGGGATGACCCTGCAACTCGTGCGAGATCTGCAGCACGATGCCGGCAATCGTCACGCCAAGCCCGAGCGACACCTGCTGAATCACGCTCGCCACGCTCGTCGCGCGGCCGATGTCGCGCGTCGGAATGTCGGCATAGGCCAGCGAGTTGAGCCCCGTGAACTGCAGCGAAGGAAACACGCCGCCGAGCAACACGATGAGCCAGATGACCCAATGCGGCACGCCGGGAAAGAAGAGCCCATAGATGGCGATCGACATGCCGGCCAGCATCGCATTGACGATCAGCGTGCGGCGAAAGCCGAAGCGCCCGAGCACGCTCGATACGATCGTCTTCATGAAGATCGAGCCGAACGCGGAAGCGCAGGTGATCGAGCCGGAGACGAAAGCGGTCATGCCCAGCCCTTCCTGCAGCGCGAGCGGCAGCAGAAAAGGCACGGCGCCAAGGCCAATACGAAAGAGCGAACCGCCTGCCACGCTCGCGTTGAAGCTCGGGATGCGCAGGAAACGCAGATCGAGCACGGGCCGCTCCACGCGCTGCGCATAGAACCAGTACGCCGCGAGCAGCGCCGCGCCGATGACGCACAGGATCACGGCACGGTCATTCGATACGAGCCCGCTGCCGACGAGCGAGAGCCCGAGCATGAAGAGCGAGGCGCCGCCCGCCGAAAGAATGAAGCCCGGCCAGTCGAGACGCCCGGGGTGCTCTTCGTGCATGTTCGCGATGTGCCGGTTCGCGAGCCAGATGCCGAGCACGCCGATCGGAATGTTGATGCAGAAGATCAGGCGCCAGTGCAGATAGGTCGTGATGAAGCCGCCGAGCGGCGGCCCTACCACGGGCCCGAGCAGCGCGGGCACGGTGAGATAGTTGACGGCGCGAATGAAGTCCGACTTCGGCAGCGAGCGGAAAATGATGATGCGCCCGACGGGCACCATCATCGCGCCGCCTATGCCCTGCACGAATCGCGCGGCCACGAACATCCCGAGCGAGGTGGAGGCGGCGCACAGCAGCGAGCCCGCCATGAAAATGCCGATGGCCGTGCGAAACACGTTGCGCGAGCCGAAGCGGTCGGCCACCCAGCCGCATACCGGAATGAACACGCCAAGCCCGATCACGTAGCTCGTGACGGCCAGCTTCAGGGTGATGGGATCCTGGCCCAGATCGCGGGCCAGCGCGGGAAGCGAGGTGACGATGACCGTCGCATCCACGTTCTCCATGAACATCGCGCACGCGACGATGAGGGGAACGATGAAGGCGCCGAGGGCAAGTGGCATGGGCAGGAACGACAGTCAGCGCAGCGGATGGCGACAAGCCCTCATTATGTCACCGTGTTGCGAAGAACGGTTGACGTCGCAACAGATGAAGCCGCCACGCCTCGTTTTCAGACCGCCGTCTGCTTGACCCGGCTCACCACGGGACGCAGTTGCGGCAGCACTTGTTCGGCCGCGCGCATGACGTCGTTGGGGAAATCGATCTCGATCCACGGCGCGCCGGTGACGTCGGCCGTTTCGAACTCGCGGCCGCGCTCGAGCAACAGGTCGCGCAGCGCCTCTTCGTGCGGCAGGTTCGCCCGGTCCGTCTTCACGTAGCCTTCGACGATCTGCGCGAAACGGCGCGCCGTCTCCTCGTTCAGGCGGAAAAAACCCACCGATTCGCCTATGGTGTCGTATTGCAGACCTACCGCGAGTTGCTTGCGCAGCTCGACAGGCACGCCATCGCGCAGGCACAGCTTCACGGGTTCGTCGCCGGCCTCGAAGTCGCGGTCGATCAACAGACGGTTCGCCGGCGCCTCGCCCGCGACGAGCGGCGCAAACACGCGCTCGTCGTAGAGCACGTCGGCGTCCATGAGCAGCACGTCGCCGCCGCGCGTGAGCGCCTCGGCCGTGCGATGCACGGTCAGCACGCTGCCCAGATCGAAGCGCGGATTCAGCACGATCTCGATGTCGTGCGGCCAGCCGATACGCTTGATTTCAGCCTCGACCCGCTCGGGCTGGAAGCCAAGCGCCAGCACGACTTCCGTGACGCCCGCCCCCTCCAGCATCTGCAAATGCCGTTCGAGCAGCGTCGTGCCCTCGAACTGCAGCAGGCATTTGGGAAACTGTTCTCCAGCGCGTTGCTGAAGGCGCAGGCCGAGGCCTGCCGCGAGAATGATGGCGCGCATGCGCAAACGTTCCTTGGGAGAAGAAGATCAAACAGCGAGGTCAATCGGCGATTTCGACGGCGGCCACGCGAACAGCGCGCCGGCGTTGCCAGCTTCTTTCGCTGAAGTGCAGATACAGAAGGCCCGGCAGGCCGAGCAGGATTTCGCGCGCGCGTTTGGCGAGCGAGAGCGCAAGCGCGGCTTCGGGCGGCAAGCCGACGAGCGGAGCAAGCAGCAGATAGCCGCCTTCCTGCACGCCAAGCGAGCCCGGAATCGCGAAGGCCGCGCCGCGGATGGCCTGGCCGATGCTCTCCAGCAGAAGCGCATCGATCCAGCCGACGGGATGGCCGAGAAAGCGCAGCGCGAGCCATACTTCGGCAGTACCCACGAGCCAGCCGACGAAGCTCAGCGCGAAGCTCGCCGCCACGCGGCCGCGCTCGTCGTAGAGCGACCTGACGGCGGCATCGACGGCGTCGGCGCGCGTGGCGAGCGACGACCAGTCGTGCTTGCCGAGTACCTTCGAAGCGAGACGCATCGCGCGACCGAACAGGCCGCGCCGTTGCGCGACGTAAAAGAGGGCGATGAGACCCGCGAGCACGCCGGTCGCGATCAGCGCGGCGACGCCGAGATCGCGCGGCGCGCCGTTCGGGGTGCTGTTCGCGGCGTAGATCGAAAAAAGCGCAATGCCGAACACGGCGAAAACGATCTGCGCGACGGCCTGCAGCGTGGTGCTGACCGTGATGGCGGCGGCGGCATCGCGCATGGCCATGCCACGCTGCGCGAGCTGGCGCACCATCGCGACCGGACCGCCGATCTGGCCGGCCGGCAGCAGGCTGTTGACCGATTCGCCGCTCCAGCGCGCGAAAAGCGCGTCGCGCGGCTCGACGCGCGCATCCCTGCCGAACAGCACCGCAATGGCGGCGGCATCGAACACGAGCGGCACGACGTGAAACGCGGCGACGAGCACGAGCCCCCAGCCGGCGGCCGCGAGTGCGCCGGTCACGGAGCCGAGCCCCTGCCACGCGAGCAGCGCGATGAAGAGTGCCGTGCCGATCGACAGCAGCAGGATGGCGACACGGCTCACACGGAGTCTCCCGCCTTGTTCCCGGCGGCGGCACGCGCGCCCAGCAAGGCCCTGCGGAACACCTGGCGGAAACCGAAGTACGCGATCGCGTCCTTCATGTTCGAGATGAAGCGGCGCCACGGACGCATGTTCGGGTCCGTCACGTACTCGAACGTGAGCGAAACGCGCACTTCGCCCTCGGCGCTCGGCGTGACGCGATGGCGCAGCTTGTCGCCGTCGAAAAGCACGAGCGCGCCCGGCGGATACTGCACCGAGCCGGGCACGTCGGGCTGGCTGTCGTCGCGCGTGTGCAGTTCGTAGTCGAGGCGGCACGACGAGTCGTCGATCACGCCGAGCAGCATCGTGTAGCGGCGGCCGTCGTAATAGGACGTGTCGTAGTGCCAGCCGATATGGTCGCCCGCCCGCGTGTAGTAATACAGCGCGTAGGCGTGCGGATCGTCTTCCGGCGAAAGCTGCAGACGATCACCCGTCACTTTCTCGAGCCAGGCGAGCAACTGCGGCGAGCGATACAGCTCGGCGATGTACGGCGCGAGCCGGTCGATCGTGTGGCGGCTCACGCTGCCGCCGGCCTTGTGGCCCGGAAGATAGTTGCGGTTGACCTCGGGAAGCAGCGCATTGGCGGCGTCGGCGAGCTGCTGTGTCGCGTCGGCGGGAAGAAACTCGGAGAGATAAAGGAACGAGCCCTGCTGCACGTAGTCGCTGCGCAACTGCGCGACGTTCAACGGATTCAGGGCGCGGCCGACTGCACCATCCGGGTTGCCGGACGCCGCGGCCCCGCTCGCATGGCCGCGAACGGGCGATGCCACGACTTCTTCTTGTTCTGCTTGCACACTCATCTGCTGATCCAGGCTTGATTCGTATCCTTTCCGGGCCGGTTGCGACGCATGACGCGCCAATAGTCCACCACGACCCAGACGGCGAAAAGCGGCGCCCCGATAGAGGCTGCCACGACGAATGGCGAAACCACGCCGGTCAGCGTGACGAGCGGCAACAAATAGAGAACGTCCTCAGTCTCGAAGCCGCCGACGAACGCCTGCTGCGTGCCCGCCTTGCCGGCCATCTCCTCGATACGCATGCGCAGGAAAAAAATCACCGCGACCGCAACGCCCGCGATGCCGCCCAGCACGGCCGGCGGCACCCGCCAGTCGCCGACGCCATGGCCCATTGCTGCCTGGGCGCCCAGCCCCCAGCCCATGCCGAGAAACAGCAGGACGGTGACGATGGCGTCGGCGGCGAGATCGTAGAAATGGCCGATCCGGCTAGTTTTACCGCTGATCCGCGCGAGTTCGCCATCGGTATGATCAACAAAATTCGATAAAACGACTAAAAACGCGCCAAGATTGGCGTGCAGAAAATCGCCGCGCGCCAGATAGAAAGCCCCGACAAGCCCGATCAGAAGGCGCAGGGTCGTGAGATGGTTTGGCGTAACGCGGGTGGGCACGAGCGGCGTCACGAGCCAGCGGGCGGCGCGCGCGTCCCAGGTGCGCGGAAGCGGCACCGCCCCCGGCACCGCTTTCGCAGGTTGGTCTTTTCCAGTCATAACCGTGAAATATATACGCCTTCCAAAAAACTTGCAGATTTTCCGGCGTTCCAACCCGCTTCCCACGGGCAATCCGCGGAATTTCCGCGTCAGTCTGACAGGACGGGAGGTCCGCCGATGCCGCAGCGCGACAAGCGAAATTGCGCGAACACGCGTACAGTGCATCCCTTTGCCGCACCGCGCGAGATGAGCCGCGGCGCCGTTCCGGCCATAGCGGGCCATCGGCGGAGCGACGGCGCGGCGCATTTGCCAGAATTCCAATGAAACGCTTCCTTCTCGCAGCCCTTTTGCTCGCGGCCTTGCCGCTCGCAGGCCACGCGGCCGCCCTCGACGAATCGCTGACCTGCCAGGAGTCTGCGCACGACTTCATCTCGGGCCTGATCGACCAGAAGCTGATCGAGCCAACGCCTTCAAGGGTCGAAAGCAATTCGATCAACGCATTCTGGCCGGTGCACGGCGAGCACATGACGGCCTATGGATTCAGCGTGTTCGCGGTCGTCGGCTTCCAGCAGGACGACCCGCTCTTTCGCACCGGCAAGGGCACGCCAATCGCGCGCTCAGCCTACGGGGCCGTGGTGTTCGGCAGCGTGGCGAAGGTCCAGGCGGCCCTCACCGAATCGGGCAATACAGCTATCGTCCACCACGCGGGGCCGATGCTCACCGCGATCTTCTGTCAGCAGGAGTGAGCGAATAGCAGGGAGCGGACATTAGCCGATCCGGTCGAAACCGCCTTCGGCCCACTCTTCGGCGCGCGACTTCGTGAGCTTGAACCCGGCAGCGACGCGTCGCTGCGCCAGTTGCTCGCCAAAGGCGTCGAGCGCGGTCAGTACCGCATAGGGCTCGTATTCGTCGGGCACGATCTCGAGGGTCACATCCACCTCGCCCTCTTCCACGCAGATGCTCACACGCTTGTGAAGCATGGCGTGCAACTGCTGCTCATGGCGGCGCAGCACTTCCGAAGCCGTCTTCACGAGCGTGTTGAACGCCGCCGTGTCAAGCGGCTTGGGATTCTTCTTGTCGCGCCCCATGGTCCACGGCCCGACCAGCGCCGGCTCCGCTTCTCCCGCCTTGATCATTTCGACCGCCCAGCCGTCGTCGTCCTCGTTCTTGATCACGCGCGCGGTCCAGCCATCCTTGCGCCACAGGCGCGGTTGCTCGCACACTTCGGCGTCGCCGATAACGTCGTCGTTAAGGGGGTTGGAACTCATTTCAGGCGAGGAATCGGTCATGGCGGGTTCGGTCTGGTTCTTCACAGCAGGCCCCTCCAGGGGCCAGAGCTGGATTTTACCCGCAAGAAAGCACCGGCCGGTCGATTGAAGTCGAGGCCATGCGCTGGATTAATCGCCTATTAATAATGTCTCGCGATCCGCCGTAACAATCTGTTTCATTTTCAATTGAACTAAAAATAGTTCAATATCGACAGGCAGAAAAAAGCGGCCACAGGCCGCCTGAAACAGATGAAAAAAGATCACCCCTGGTCAAGGGGCGGAACTATTTTACCGCCCGCCAGTCGGGGCTTCGAGCGCATAAGCTGGAATAGTTCATTTCGCAAAATGGCTTGAATCTCGGGGAAAATCGTGCCGTTATCCAGTGATGCAAATCGTATTAGAAGTCCCGAAACGTGGCACTCACGCAACAAAATAATTGTTGACACGAAATTTCCCGACTTATTCCCGAATAGAAAATCCCTTTATCCCCAGCGACTTACGCGCATTGATGCGATTCCTACAATATTGAGAAAGTATTGTTGCGCGAGTCGGCGCGAATGCTGGGGATTACCAGAATAAACTCTGCTCCGAATCGTTAGACCACGTGCCGTGCCCGCTTCTTTCGCGGCCGTGTGATTCCCAAGTACTGTTCGGAGTTAGAAAGCATGAAAAAAACCCTCATCCTCGCTGGCGTTCTCGGTGCATTTGCAATGAGCGCTCACGCGCAAAGCAGCGTCACCCTTTATGGTTCGCTCGACGCAGGTATCCTGTACGCCAACAATGCTGGCGGCCACAGCACGTGGAATCAAAGCAGCAGCGGCCTCTCGTACACCTATTTCGGCCTGAAGGGCTCTGAAGACCTCGGTGGCGGTCTGAAGGCGATCTTCAAGTTGGAAAGCGGCTTCGACATCAACAACGGCGGCCTCTACAACAGCAACAGCCTGTTCAACCGCCAAGCCTACGTCGGCCTGAAGAGCGACCAGTACGGCACGGTGACTCTCGGCCGTCAGTATGACTCCGTCGTCGACTACCTGTCGCCGCTGTCGGAAGCGGGCCAGGGCTACGGCAACAACCTCGCCGCTCACCCGTTCGACAACGACAACCTTGATCAGTCGTTCTCGATCAACAACGCAGTCAAGTTCCAGAGCGCGAACTACTCGGGCTTCCAGTTCGGCGGCCAGTACGGCTTCAGCAACCAGGCAGGCAACTTCGCGAACGGCCGCGCATGGAGCGTTGGCGCTTCGTACGGCAATGGCCCGCTGAACTTCGCGGCCGGCTACTCGCAACTGAACAACTCGGGCAGCCTGAACAACTCGACGGGCGCGGCGGCGGCTGCTAACGACACGAACATCGCGGCAGTTCTGCAGCGTACCTACGGCGCAGGCGTGAACTACACGTACGGCCCGGCACAAGTGGGCTTCGTGTACACGCATTCGCAGATCGACGGCATTGGCACCCTCCAGAGCGCCGGCGTTTCCGCTGGCGGCATGGGCGGTCTGAACCTGCACCTCGACAACTACGAACTCAACGGCGCGTACCACCTGACCCCGGCTCTCGCGCTCACGGGCTCGTACACGTTCACCGACGGCACCGTGACCGGCGCCGGCACGCAGTCGCCGAAGTGGCAAACCGTCGTACTGGGCACGGACTACTCGCTCAGCAAGCGTACCGACGTGTACCTGGCTGGCGTGTACCAGCATGCTTCGGGCTACCTGGGCATCGACCCCACCACGGGCGCCGCTGTTCAGAACGTCGCAGCGATCAACTCGCTGGCTCCGTCGTCGACGGCCAACCAGGTCGCCGCAACGGTCGGTCTGCGTCACCGCTTCTAATCGCCACGGCGATCAGGCAGACGGCGCGATCCGCCGTCTTGCCCACTCTTCACGCAACGCACATGCGGCACAACCGCATGTGCGTTTTTTTTCGAGCATGCCGCTTCCGGCGCACAGGCTTCCCGCCTGCCGCACATCCTGTTGCATCTTCTTACGTGCCGCACCGCGCAGCGTGCTTATACTGGTTCGCGCTCACCGCTGCCTACTCACCGCCTATTCGCCGCCTATTCGATCGATCTGCCGCCCATGAAACCCCTTCTTCGATGCCTGCTTGCCGCTTCGCCTCTCGTCCTGATCGCCGGCTGCGGATCGACGCCGCACCCGGGCGCCGCCGCGAACAGCGAGCAGATGATCTACGCCTCCTCGGCGCGTTCGCCCGAGTCGATCGCAAGCTGCCTTGAGGACCGGCTGCCGCGCGTCCATGAATCGACGAGCGGCAACGCGACCGAACTGAGCGTGGGCTCCGGTTCGGACGCATCGTACTTCGTGATGCTCACACCTTCGGGATATGGCTCGGTCATCAGCGTGACGCGCGGCGCCTCGTCGTCCGACGACCCGCCGGAACCCGAGTTGCGCTTCGACGTGGCGCGCTGCACGACCTGAGACACACACGCCCCGGCCCGGCGATCGTCTGGGCGCTTGCGCGCTGCCGCGTGGATCGTCGATTCCCCTGTCATAACAGCGCCGCATCTGAGAAGATGTGCGCCCTTTCGACTTCGCACACTCCGCTTCATGGCATCAGGCCCTGCACATCACGCGACCGGCTGGGCGGCCGGCGTCATCGCCACGGCCATGGTCACGCATCAGCACGCGGAGGGGCCCTGGCATCTCTATGCGGCGCTTGCCTTCATTGCCGGCGCGGCAGGCGGTTCCGCGCCGGACTGGCTGGAGGTCGCATGGTGGCGCAAGAAGCGCCAGCTCTGGATCACGCATCGCACGCTGACGCACTGGGGTATAGGCTGGATCGCGCTGCTCGTCTGGTCCTGGCAGAAGCTCGGCCATCTGCCCGCGGCTGCGCCGGTGTTCGGCTTTGCCTGCGGAGGCGTGATCCATCTGCTCGCGGACTGGCCCAATCCGCTCGGCGTGCCCTGGGTCATCCAGCGGCATTCCCTGAACTGGTGGAAGAGCGGTCGGTGCGATCTGATCGTGGTAGCCGCGTCATGGGTCGCAGCATGGTTCTTCGCCCTGCATGGGTGGCCGCACGGCTGGCCGACGGCCCCGCTGCGAAGGCTGGTGTCGTAAGCGTCGAGGCGCCGCGCTTTCACGCGACGCCGTTTTTCCAGAAGGAAACTGCGGGTCAATCGAGCCTGAAATCGATGCCCTGTGCCAGCGGCAGCGCCGACGAATAATTGACCGTATTCGTCGCGCGCCGCATATAGCCCTTCCACGCATCGGAACCCGACTCGCGGCCGCCGCCGGTTTCCTTCTCGCCGCCGAACGCACCACCTATCTCGGCGCCGCTCGGTCCGATATTCACGTTCGCGATTCCGCAATCGCTGCCGCAGGCCGAGACGAAACGCTCGGCTTCGCGCAGGTCGGTCGTGAACACGCACGACGACAGACCGTGCGATGCGCGATTGTTGGCCGCAATGGCTTCGTCGAAGTCGCGATACTTCATCACGTAGAGAATCGGCGCGAAGGTTTCCTGAAGCACGATATCGGTCTGCGCCGGCATCTCGACCAGCGCAGGCTCCACGTAATAGCCTTCCGCAAGGCCCGCCACGCTCACCCGGCCGCCGCCCGCCACCTTGCCGCCTTCGGCCCGCGCCCGCTGCAGCGCGTCCTGCATGCGCTCGAACGCCTGGCGATCGATCAGGGGTCCCATCAGCGTACGCGGCTCGAGTGGGTTTCCGATCGGAACCTTGCCGTAGAGCTGCTTGAGCCGGCTCACCGTGTCGTCATAGACGCTCTCATGCACGAAGAGACGCCGCAGCGAGGTGCACCGCTGCCCCGCGGTGCCCACTGCCGAAAACAGGATCGCGCGCAACGCGAGTTCGCGATCGGCGCTGGGCGTCACGATGCCTGCGTTATTGCCGCCAAGCTCGAGGATGGCACGGCCGAAACGCTGCGCCACGGCAACCCCGACGGCGCGCCCCATGTCCGTGCTGCCGGTAGCGCTGACAATGGCCGCGCGCGGATCGGCAACCAGTTGCGCCCCGACTTCGCGACCGCCGACGACGAGCGAAACGAGACCGTCCGGCGCATCGCCGAATTCGCGCAACACGTCGTCCATCAGGCGTTGCACGGCGAGCGCCGTGAGCGGTGTCTTCTCGGAAGGCTTCCAGATCACGGCGTCGCCGCAGACGAGCGCGAGCGCTGCGTTCCACGACCACACGGCGACCGGAAAATTGAAGGCGGAAATGATCGCGCACACGCCGGCCGGATGCCAGCTCTCCGCCATGCGGTGCCCCGGGCGCTCGGAGGCGATCGTCAGGCCGTAGAGCTGGCGGGAAAGACCGACTGCGAAATCGCAGATATCGATCATCTCCTGCACCTCGCCAAGCCCCTCCTGGAGGATTTTGCCGGCCTCCAGCGACACGAGACTGCCGAGCGCGTGCTTGTGCTTGCGCAACCGCTCGCCGAGCAGCCGGACCAGCTCGCCGCGGCGCGGCGCGGGGACGTCGCGCCAGGCGAGGAAAGCGCCGTGCGCACGAGCAAGCGTCGCGTCGACGTCGGCCGCCGCGTGGCTTGCCACCCTGCCGATCACTGCCCCGGAAATGGGCGACCGAACTTCGATATCGCCTGCGCCAGCGTGTTCGAGAATGCCGAGATCGGCAAGAATTCGTGATGCGTCCATAGCGAGCCCTTAATTTCCGATAAGAAACATATTCAGGTTCGCCGACTATACACGCGGGCCGACGAGGCGACAAGCCGGGTGACGCCCACCAGTCGCACGCGCAAGGCCATAGGGATCACGGCCAATGCAAGCTGGATAGACCACCGACAAGGCACGGTTTGACGGAAAGTTTCCTTTCAGAAATTCCCGGCGGAGATGCAATTCTGAAGCGAATGGCGGAGTGGAGCGCCGCACCGAAAATCGGGCGGCAAGAAACGATCGACGAAAGCCCCTGTTCGCACGTAATTCAATATGAAAACATATGCAAACATTCGATCAGGTTTCTAGACAAACGAACTAACCAAAGAGGCTATACCGCAGCAATAAAAATTACTCTCAATACCGGCTCAAGCCGATCAGACGCGCCGAACATTTTCCGCACGGCCCATGCGGTGCCCAAGGAGCAGCCCGGCGTCGTATGCCGACTCCAGTGCGCGTCCAAGGTCTTCGGCATTCACGACGTGGAAGTCCAGCGTCTGCTTGCCTGTCAACTCGAAGCTGTCGATGCCGAGCGTCCTGCGCGATATGGCTAATAACAATTCGAGGCGTTCGTCATTCATGATTCTCTCCCCATTTGATCTATATCATCCGGTATAAATCTTATAGTGATAACGCCGGCCACTAGCGCGGCGTCCGGACGCAGTTCGAAGAACTATTCAAAAATGGAAATCCGATGAAACTTCCTGAAGATAAATGAGAAATCCCGGGAAAGGTTTAAATACTGTTAATTAATATCGTCAATTATTGAAAAGCCTCGGCACTGATCGTTGGGTACGTTCATGTACCACGCCGGCAGAGACATCGGCCGAACGGCCGAGGTTTCCGGACATCGCGGGTTTGGTAATATCGGAAACCTATGCGCCGCCCTGGCGTTTCCGATGCGCTCCCCATGGATACCACGTTCAGCCCACCCGCCGGATCGACCGCCCCCGACCTCGGCCGCCGCGTACGCGCCGCCCGCCTCGCACACGACCTGACGCTCGATACCGCGAGCCGGCTGTGCGGCGTGTCGCGCTCGACACTCTCGAAGATCGAAAACGGCAACATGTCGCCCACTTTCGACGTTCTCCAGAAGATCGTCGTCGGGCTCAAGATCGACCTGGGCGAGTTGTTCGGCTCGGTGCCGAAGCTCAACGCAGGCGGCCGCCGGGCACTGACGCGGCGGGGCGCCGGGCAGCGGCACGCCTATCGCGGCTATCAGATGGAACTGCTCGCCACGGACCTGGCTCACAAGGTGATGCTGCCGTTTCGTATCCGCATCACCGCGCACTCGCTCGATGCCTTCGACGACTGGGGGCGCCACGAGGGCGAGGAGTTTCTCTACGTGATCAGCGGCAGCGTCTGCCTCTACTCGGAGCTGTACGCCCCCACCCATCTCGAAGCCGGCGACAGCCTCTACTTCGACAGCCGTACGGGTCACGCAGCCATCTCCACGAGCCAGGAAGACGCCGAAGTGCTCTGGATGGCCACCAGCGCCACCGCCCCCGGCGCGTCGGCACAGATTGCGCCACCGGCAAGAAAAGCGGCGCGCGGCCGGATCAAGCCCGCCGACGTCTGAGCACCGACGTCGCCGGTTAACGCGGGCGCGCGGGCGGACGAGCAGGCGAGCGAGCGCCCGGCGCCGCAGCCTTCGCCGCGCCACGTTTGCTTCGCCTGCGCCGTCCCTCCTGTTCATCCGCCGACCGCGCCGTGCGCTCGCGCGCGGCGCCCTTCACCGCCTCGATCAACGCACGCCCGGCCGGCGAAGGCTGCGCATCCGTGCGCAGGATCAGCCCGACCGGCTCCTCGCCGCCTCCGGACGGCAGCGGCAAACGCACGAGGGCGCCCTGCCGCAGGTCGTATTCGACCGCACCGGCGGGCACAAACCAGACCGCGTCGTTCTCGAGCGCGAGCGAGCGGCCCACCGACACCGAGAGCATTTCCACGAAGGCCGGCAAGGTCTGCGCGCCCCAGGCCGACAGAAGACTGTCCGCCGCCTGGCGGATCAGCGTGCCGAACGGCGGCAGCACGAGCGGATATTGCGCAAGCTGCGCGGGAAAACCGCCGCCTTGCGCGAGCGGATGCTCCGCGCGCACCACGACGGCGAGCGGCTCGTTGTAGAGCAGTTCGAAGCTCAGGCCGACCATGCGCTCGGGATCCGCGAGACGGCCGATCGCAAAGCTGATCGCGCCGGATTTCAGGCGCTCGAGCAGTTCCGCGTTGGCCGCCGTCGAAAGCCGTACGCTCACGCGCGGCCACTGCACGGCGAAGCGCCGCAATGCACCCGACAAAACATCGGTGGCCACGGTCGGCAGCACGCCCACGTCCAGCGTCGCCGCCACGGCGCCTTCATCGCGGGCGAGCAGTTCCACACCGTGGCGCAGCGCGCTCACGCACGCGCTCGCGTGCGGCATGAAGAGTTGCCCCTCGCGCGTCGGGATGGCGCCGTGCCGGCCGCGCTCGAAGAGCCGCACGCCCAGCACCGACTCCAGCTCGGCAATGGTCTTCGATACCGCGGGCTGCGTGATCGAGAGACTCTCCGCCGCCTGCTGCACGCTGCCGAACTGGGCGACCGCCAGAAAGCACTGGAGGTGCCGAAACTTGACGCGGGCGTCCGCGAGCCGGGTTTGCATAACGATCCGTTATACGAGATGCGAGAAAACATCATTTTGCATAACTTTCCCGATTGGATAAAGTCGTGACGTCTGCACGCATCATCTGCCCGGCGTGCGGCCCGCTTCCCCATAATCCTCAGAGGAGACACCCATGGACGAGTCCATCCTGTCGCCGCGCGACTTCGATTCGCACCCCGCGTACATCCATCCGGAATATCGTTCGTCGGTCAAGCGCGGACCGACGCGACCGCTAATTCCACTAAAGGAAAAATTGCGCGATCAGCGCGCGCCCGTCTACGGCGCGGAAGATCTCGGCCCGCTCGACCACGATCTCACCCGTAACGCGGCGCGCAACGGCGAACCGCTCGGCGAACGCATCATCGTGACGGGACGTGTACTCGACGTCGGCGGCAAGCCCGTGCGCAATACCCTGGTCGAAATCTGGCAGGCCAACGCCGCCGGCCGCTATGTCCACAAGCAGGACCAGCACGACGCGCCGCTCGACCCGAACTTCCTCGGCGCGGGCCGCTGCCTTACCGACAACGAAGGCCGCTACCGCTTCCTCACGATCAAGCCGGGCGCCTACCCCTGGGGCAATCATCCCAATGCGTGGCGGCCGAACCACATTCACTTCTCGCTGTTCGGCGATTACTTCGGCTCGCGCCTCGTCACGCAGATGTACTTTCCAGGTGATCCGCTGCTGGCCTACGACCCGATCTTCCAGGGCACGCCCGAGCAGGCGCGCGACCGCCTGATCTCGCGCTTCACGCTCGACGTCACCGAAGAGAACTATGCGCTCGGCTACGAGTTCGACATCGTGCTGCGCGGCCCCAATCAGACCCCCACGGAGCGTTGAACCATGGCACACAAGGAAACGCCCTCGCAGACCGTCGGCCCGTATTTCGCCTACGGCCTCTGCCCGCAGCAATACGACTTCGACTTGAAGAGTCTCTTCACCGCGGATCTCGTCGCGCCGGAAACGCGCGGCGAGCACATCACGCTGATCGGCAACGTGTACGACGGCGACGGCAACGCGGTCCACGACGCCATGCTGGAGTTCTCGCAGGTGGACGGAGACGGCGGCTACCCGGCCACGCGCGAAGATATCGCGCGGAGCGGCTTTCGCGGCTTCGCGCGCGTCGGCACCGGCACCGACGCCCAGAAGCGCTTCATCGTGCGAACCGTCAAGCCCGGTCGCGCCAACGCAGACGAGGCTCCGCATCTGGACGTCATCGTCACGATGCGCGGACTGCTGACCCACGCGTTCACGCGTATTTACTTCGACGACGAAGCCGCGGCGAACGCAAGCGATCCCGTCCTCGCATCAGTGCCCGAGTCGCGGCGCGCAACGCTGATCGCAAAGCGCAGCGAACAGGACGGCCGCGTGATCTATCGCTTCGATATCCGCATGCAGGGCGCGGACGAAACGGTGTTCTTCGACCTCTGACGCGGATCGTTCAGCAAACCTGTCGGACTTTCACGGTCCTTTCACGAACGGGCCCTATGATCCTGCCAGCGATTTGATCGCGGAACTCCGAGTAGTACTTCCGAAGCCTGCCGCAAACAGGCTTCTTTTTTTGGCGCGGAGCCGCGACTCCGCCGAACGAATCCGCCTGGCGGGCGTAATCAGGCCCGCTACCCGAATCGCCATTGCCGCCTCTTTGCCCGAAGCAGACCGAAAATGGCGACGATTGTCGCGCAACTGGCTCGTGCGTCCAATTGGTCAGGCGTAAAAACTACGTCATTAGAGAGTGCATTACCGGTCTAATAGAACAAAACAGATTTGTGCGACACGCAAATAATCCACAGCGTCGCCCGTAACACGCGCTTTAAACCCGACACTGAAGAAAATGCCGAAGCGGCCGACAAGCGACGGGAGTGATCCCTGTAATGCCGCTCGCCACGGGATGCCATACCGGCTTCACCCGGGCTTCGTACGATTAACAGCGAAAATGCTCGATATCCTGCCCTGCATGCATGTAACGCAAAAGCCAGGAGGGCATCTCGCCCTCGCCATTCCAGGTATTGCCATAGGCGTCGCGATACTTCGGCTGCTTTTCGCTTTCGGCAATAGACGTTTCAAGATCTTCGAGCGTAATGCCGTACTCTTCCATGCGGCGTCGAATCCACACGATGAGCCGTTCGCGCGCCTCTCCATCGAGGTCGAACATCGGATAATTCCTCTCGCTTCGTCAAGGGCCAGGCGCCGACTGAAATCGAATCGTCTGCCCTGAAAAGACAAAGGCTTCGCGACTGCGCTGCGAAGCCTTACTGCACTGATGAGGTGCCGCGGGTGTCGCACCCGTGGCCGGATCGGAGGGGATCTGCTGGTCCGCTGCTCCGCTCGCCAGAGCTGGACGCCGCAGATGGGCGACCGCTTGCTGCAAGCGGAACCGATCATACCGTGCGCTCGCCGCACAGATCAAGCGGTTTCAGCACGGCGCGGCCCGCGCAGGTGCCGCCCCGCGCCGCGCCCCGCTTCAGTGCGAAGTCGCTGCGCGGCGGTCTGCGCGCGCCGTCTCCCCTTCCACGCCGTTTTCCTCCGTACGCGCACGCGCGAGCACCGGTGCGAGTGCCGCGCCCGTGTGACTGGCCGGCACTTTCACGAGTCCCTCGGGATCCGCGGCGGCGACGATCGTGCCGCCGCCCACACCGCCCTCGGGACCGAGGTCGATGATCCAGTCGGCTTCGGCAACCACGTCCAGATCGTGCTCGATGACGACCACGCTGTGCCCCGCGTCGGCAAGACGATGCAGCACCCGGATGAGCCGCGCGACGTCGGCCATGTGCAGGCCGACCGTCGGCTCGTCGAGCACGTAGAGTGTGTGCGGCGCCTTCTGCCCGCGGCGGGTGATGTCGTCGCGCACCTTGCTCAGTTCCGTGACGAGCTTGATGCGCTGCGCCTCGCCGCCGGAGAGCGTCGGCGATGGCTGTCCGAGCGTGAGATAGCCGAGGCCCACGTCCTTCATCAACTGCAGCGGATGCCCGATGTTCGTGATCGCCGCGAAGAACTCGACGGCCTCGTCGATCTCCATCGTCAGCACCTCGCCGATGTTCCGGCCGCGCCACGTCACCGCGAGCGTTTCCGAATTGAAACGCTGGCCGTGGCAGACGTCGCAAGGCACCTTCACGTCCGGCAGGAAGCTCATGCCAATCGTGCGCACGCCCTGGCCTTCGCACGCCGGACAGCGGCCGTCGCCCGTGTTGAACGAGAAACGCGAGGCGCTATAGCCGCGTGCGCGCGCTTCGAGCGTATCGGCAAAGAGACGCCGGATGGCATCCCACACGCCGATATACGTGGCGGGGCACGAACGCGGCGTCTTGCCGATCGGCGTCTGATCGACTTCGAGCACGCGGTCGATGCTCTCCCAGCCCGTGATCGAGTCGCAGCCTTGCCATGCATGCGCGACGTCGAGCTTCGGCTTCGTCGCGCTGCGCGCGAGCACGCTCGAACGCTTCGCCGCAGCCGCCTTGGCAACAGTCGGCGCCTCTCCCTGCGCGGCCTTGCGCGCCCGTCGCTCGGCCGGCGAAGACAGCACCGAACGGCCCACGGCGTCGAGCAGGTTGGAAAGCAGCACGTCGCGCGCGAGCGTCGATTTACCCGAACCGCTCACGCCCGTGACCGCCACGAGCCGGCCAAGCGGAATCTGCGCCGTGACGTTGCGCAGGTTGTGGAGGTTGCCGCCGTGCACGGTCAGCCATTGCGCGGGCACGGCCTCGCGTCCCGCACGCGCGGGCTTCACGTCGCGGCGAGGCTGCAACGGATGCACGATCGGATACGCGAGATAGCGGCCGGTCAGCGAATCGGGCTGCGCGGCAAGGTCGGCCACCTTGCCCTGGGCGACCACGCGGCCGCCGCGCTTGCCGGCACTCGGCCCGATGTCGATGATGTGGTCGGCGCGGCGAATCGTATCCTCGTCGTGTTCGACCACGACGAGCGTATTGCCCTTCTCGCCCAGGCTGCGCAGCGCGTCGAGCAGGATCTGGTTGTCGCGCGGATGCAGACCGATGGTCGGTTCGTCGAGCACGTAGCACACGCCCTGCAGATTGCTGCCGAGCTGCGCCGCCAGCCGGATACGCTGCGCCTCGCCGCCCGAAAGACTTGGCGCCGCGCGATCGAGGCTCAGATAGCCAAGACCCACCTCTTCGAGGAACTGCAGACGGCTCCTGATTTCGCTCACCACGTCACGCGCGATCTGGGCATCGCGGCCATCGAGCTGCAACGTGTCGATCCACTTGCGCGTGTCCGCGACGGTCCATTGCGCGACCTCGACGATGGCATGCTCGTCGAAAGTCACCGCACGCGCCACCGGATTCAGACGCGTGCCGCCGCAATCCGGGCAGGGCGTTTCGCCGACGCCTTCCGGCTCCTGCTCTTCCGAAGGCAGCGTCTGCTCGCGGCCGCGGCCATCTTCGGCCACGATGGTGTCGTCGTAGGCCGCGCGCTGTTCGCGCGTGAGCGCGAGGCCCGTTCCCACGCACGAGCCGCACCAGCCATGCTTGCTGTTGTACGAGAACATGCGCGGATCGAGTTCGGGATAGCTCGTGCCGCACACGGGGCACGCGCGCCGCGTCGAGAGCACCTTGACGGTACCGACACGCGCCGTCGATCCGCCGTTGCCAATCGCCCGCTCGAGTCCGTCGAGCGGCGCGAGCAGATGCACGATGCCCTTGCCCGCCTCGAGCGTCGTGTCGAGCAACTGGCGCAGTTGCGCCTCGTTTTCAGGCTCGATCACGAGATCGCCCACGGGCAGTTCGATGGTGTGCTCGCGGAAGCGGTCCAGCTTCGGCCACGGCGCGACCGGCACGAACTCGCCGTCCACGCGCAGATGCGTGTTGCCGCGTGCCTTGGCCCATTTCGCGAGATCGGTATAGACGCCCTTGCGGTTCACGACGAGCGGCGCGAGCAAGCCGACATGCTGCCCGCGATGCTCGCGCAGCAGTTGCGCCACGATCGCGTCCACGCTTTGCGATGTCACGGGCGTGCCGTCATGCACGCAATGCTGCACGCCGAGCTTCACGTAAAGGAGCCGCAGGAAATGCCAGACCTCGGACGTGGTCGCCACCGTGCTCTTGCGCCCGCCGCGCGAGAGGCGCTGCTCGATCGCGACCGTAGGCGGAATGCCGTAGACGGCGTCCACTTCCGGGCGCCCGGCAGGCTGCACGATCGAGCGCGCGTAGGCATTCAGCGATTCGAGGTAGCGGCGCTGCCCCTCGTGGAACAGAATGTCGAACGCGAGCGTGGATTTTCCGGACCCCGAAACACCGGTGATCACGTTGAAGCGCCCGTGGGGAATATCCACGTCGAGCGCCTTGAGATTGTGTTCGCGCGCGTTCACGATACGCACCACGTCCTCGCCCTGCACCTCGCGTCTCGACTGCGCGGCCCGCAACGCCGTTTGCAGCGCCACGCCCTCTTCTTCCGCGACGAGCGCACCGGCGCCGCTGCCGAGCGCCGCCTCGTAGCGTTCGAGTGCCGCGCCCGTATGCGAGCGTGGGCAGGCGATCACGTCGTCGGGCGTACCCACGCAAACGACTTCGCCGCCGGCGTCACCGCCTTCCGGGCCGAGGTCGATGAGCCAGTCGGCCGCGCGGATCACGTCGAGATTGTGCTCGATCACGAGCAGCGAATGGCCGCCCGCCAGCAGCTTGCCGAATGCGCGCATCAGCTTGGCGATATCGTCGAAGTGCAGGCCGGTGGTAGGCTCGTCGAACATGAAGAGCCGTCCGCCCGCAGGCACCTTCTTGCCGCCCCCCTGCGCGGTCTCGGCCAGATAGCCCGCCAGCTTGAGGCGCTGCGCCTCGCCACCCGAGAGCGTGGGCACCGGCTGGCCGAGCTTCACGTACTCCAGACCGACATCCACGATAGGCTGCAGCACGCGCAATACTTCGGCATCCTCACTGAAGCAGTGCACCGCTTCGCTCACGGTCAGATCGAGCACGTCGGCCACCGAAAGCAGGCGCCCGGCGCGCTCGATCTTCACTTCGAGCACTTCTGCGCGATAGCGGCTGCCCTCGCAGTCGGGGCAGCGCAGGTACACGTCGCTCAGGAATTGCATCTCGATGTGCTCGAAGCCCGAGCCGCCGCAGGTCGGGCAGCGCCCCTCGCCCGAGTTGAAGCTGAACATGCCCGCCGTGTAGCCGCGTTGCTTCGCGAGCGTGGCCTTCGCAAACAGCTTGCGGATCTCGTCGAACGCGCCGACGTAGCTGGCCGGGTTCGAACGCGCGGTCTTGCCGATCGGCGACTGGTCGACAAACACGGCGTCGCTGATTTGCTCCGCCCCGCCCAGCTTGCGATAGATCCCCGGCGATTCGGTGGCCTTGCCGAGGTGCCGCGCGAGCGCCGGATACAGCACGTCCTGCACGAGCGTCGATTTGCCCGAGCCCGATACGCCCGTCACGACGACGAGCCGCTGCAGCGGAATCTGCACGCTCACGTCGCGCAGATTGTGCTCGCTCGCGCCTTCGAGCAGGAGGCTCGGCGTCGACGCATCGACGGGACGCCGCGCCCAATGCGACGCGTCCGCAACGGCGCGGTGGCCGGCCAGGTACTCGCCGGTCAGCGTGCCGGCCCGGCGGATAGCGTCGGGCGTGCCGTCGAAGACGATCGTGCCGCCGCGCTCGCCCGGCCCCGGTCCCATGTCGATCAGGCGGTCGGCGGCGAGCATCACCGAAGGATCGTGCTCGACCACGACGAGCGTATTGCCGGCGTCGCGCAGCCGCTGCATGGCCTCGACGATACGGTTCAGGTCGCGCGGATGCAGGCCGATGCTCGGCTCGTCGAGCACGAACAGCGTCTTCGTCAGCGAGGTGCCGAGCGCCGTGGTCAGGTTGATCCGCTGCACTTCGCCACCCGAGAGCGTGCGGCTCTGGCGGTCCAGCGTGAGATAGCCGAGCCCCACGTCGCACAGATATTTCAGGCGCGTGCGCACCTCGGCGAGCAGCAGTTTCAGCGCGTCGTCGAGCAACGCGGAGGAGAGCGAAAGATTGTCGAAGAACCGGCGGATGCGCTCGATAGGCAGCAGCATCACGTCATGCAGCGTGAGACCGGGCAACGCTTCGAGCTGCGCGCGCGTCCACTCCACACCGTACGGCAGGAAGCGCGCTGCGGGCGCGAGAACTTCATCGGCGTTCTGCTGCGTGCCGAGACGCCATAGCAGCGCCTCGGTTTTCAGGCGCGCGCCGCCGCAAGTCTCGCAGGGCGTATAGCTGCGGTACTTCGAAAGCAGCACGCGAATGTGCATCTTGTACGCCTTGGACTCCAGATACTGGAAGAAGCGCTTCACGCCGTACCACTGCGACTGCCAGTTGCCGCGCCAGTCGGGCGCGCCGTTCAGCACCCAGTCGCGCTGCGCCTGCGTGAGTTCCGACCACGGCGTATCGCGCGGAATGTCCGCCTTGGCGGCGTAGCGCATCAGGTCGTCCTGGCATTCCTTCCAGGCGGGGGTCTGCAGCGGCTTGATCGCGCCGCCGCGCAGCGTCTTGCGTGCGTCCGGAATCACGAGGCCCCAATCCACGCCGATCACGCGGCCAAAGCCGCGGCATGCGTCGCAAGCGCCATAGGCCGAGTTGAACGAGAACAGCGCGGGCTGCGGGTCGGCGTAGCGCAGGTCGCTGTCCGGGCAATGCAGGCCGGTCGAGAAGCGCCAGATCTGCGGCTGTGCCTGCGCATCCGCTTCGCCGTCCGCCAGCACGTAGACGTTCACGCGGCCCCCCCCGCGCTTGAGCGACGCCTCGATCGCCTCGATCACCCGGCTCTTTTCCGCGTTCTGCAAACGGAAGCGGTCGGCCACCACGTCGAGCACCTTGCGCGTCCCCTCCGCCGTCTTCACCTCGCGCTGCGCCTGCACGCGCGTATAGCCGCTCGCGGAAAGCCATTGCGTGACCTCCTCGTCGGTGGTCGTGTCGGGCAGTTCGACAGGGAAGGTCATCGCGAGGCGCGGATCGCCGGCGGCCGTGCGCGCCTTGAGTTCCGCGTAGATCGTCTCGGGAGTGTCGTGACGCACCGGCTGCGCCGTGACGCGGTCGAACAGGTTGGCCGCGCGCGCGTAGAGCAGTTTCAGATGGTCGTTCAGCTCGGTCATCGTGCCGACCGTCGAGCGCGAGCTGCGCACCGGATTGGTCTGATCGATCGCGATGGCGGGCGGCACGCCGTCGACGCGATCGACCTGCGGCCGGTCCATGCGGTCGAGAAACTGGCGCGCGTACGCACTGAAGGTCTCGACGTAGCGGCGCTGACCCTCGGCGTAGAGGGTGTCGAAGACGAGACTGGATTTGCCCGACCCCGAGGGCCCCGTCACGACGGTCATTTGGCCGGTGTGCAGATCGAGGTCGAGGTTCTTCAGGTTGTGCTGACGGGCACCACGGATGCGAATCAGGCTATTTGACGACACGGTTTTATCGCAAAATCAAAAGGTTAGCTCACTTCCAGAGCGGCTCTGGCACGCCCTGGAACACCAGGCCTTGCACCCATGAATCGAGCCCGGGACGGGCGCGGCGGGTCGGCTCGCCGGGCGCGCGCGGCTATTCGCGCGGCTCCTCGGAGCATCGCTCGTGATAGTAGCACACTGTATATTTATACAGCCTTCAGGCGAAGCGGCGGCGTTCTGCCGGCTCAATGGCCGGAACAAAGGGACGGACTGCCGGGGGGGAACGGATGGACGAACGAATACGTCCGGAGGCGGGGGACGGATGGGTATGACCCGCCGGCGCCGCTCGGGTGAGCGGCGCCGGCGGGTTCAAGGTCAGGATAACTACATGGTCGAAGCCGTCTGGATCGACAGGCTCGGGCAGTAGTGCGTGGCGCTGAGATAGGACGCCTGCTGCGACCGGGTACCGCCGGCGCTCGAGGTCGGAGGATCGATGAAGATGGAGGCGTTATTCGATCCCACCGGCGCGGTGAAGGTCATGGTGATCTTCCACCAGTTCCCCGCTTTCACCGCCGACAGCGAAGTGGCCTGGCCCGCGCCCCACGTTCCGCGAACGATACTGCCCGTATTCGTGTTGAGGACCCAGGCGAACTCGGTGCCGTTCGAGTCGTCGGTCTGGATCGATCCGCCGGGAAATACCGTTGCGTTCGTCGTCGCCAGCACATAGTCGGTGAAGCTGTACGTCTGCCCGCCCTGGACCCGGATGACTTCATGAATGTTCGCCACCGCGGAGCCATTCGTGGCCGTGACCAGCGCGGCGCGCTGGCTGGTGCCGTAGATGTCGGGAGCAGGCTGCGCGGTTCCGCCGTTGCTCTGGCTCCACGCATCGGGAATCGCAAGGCTCAAGGGTGAATTGACCAGATTGCCCGCGTAGCAAGCGGCGAGTTCCTTGTCCTTCGGCGGGCCATAGAATTCGGCGATGCTGCCCTGGATGGCGTTGTCCGTCGTGTCGGTGGTCGCCTTCGTGAGGACCGCGCCTTCGAAGAACTGGATCGGCGCCGAGCTGCCGTCCCCGCCTTCGCCAAGTGAAAGGCCGCCCTGCCATTGGCCGTTGAAGGCATGGCCCGCGTCGTTACTGAAGTTGTAGGCTTCCGGCGGCGCTGCATCGTAGACGGCAGTGAGCACCCCCTGTGACGCCGCCCCACCCTTCACCGCGAATATATTGGACGCCGTGTTGGGCGAATACTTCGCGAGCACCGTGACGAACTTCTCCTTGGGAGGCTGCTGAGGTCCGTAGAGATAAACGCCCGCTTCCGCGTCGACACCGGGCCAGTTGACGTCGAGCCCGTTGCACACCGGGTCTTTCACGGTCGGCGCCTGACCCGAATCGCCGTCGCAGTAGCCGAATACCGCGGCCGCGCCGTCCGAGAACGCCAGCGCGAACATCTCCCCTTCGACTTCCCCATGCGCATAGGTGCTGGAATTCGCGCTGCTCTCCATGTTGCCGTAGGTCCCGCAACACGTCGAAGACTGGTCGTAGTGCGCGCCCGCCACCATGTATTCGGCGATATCGGTATCGCCGATCGACTGGTTCACGGTCCCGAAGCGGTTCCGGTACGCCTGCCCAGCCAGCGTCGACAACGCCGGGATCGTCCCGCCGTTGAGCGGTACCAGCGCAAGCTTCGCTGCTGAGCCCGTCAGCGCCGGCAGATCGTTGCCGACGGTCAACTGAAGGGTGGGCGATTGCGTCGTCAAGGCAACCGGCGGCTGCGACAACTGAACCGTCAGGGTTCCTGAGCTTCCGGGCAGCGTGATCGTCGCGAAGCCGTTGAGGACCGGCACCGTGACCGGGCTTTGCGAACCAGGACCGCTGCTCGGCAACGTCAGCGACTCGCCACCGTTCTGATTCAGCGTGAGCGTTGCGGGGACATTGCCGTACGCACCGCCTTTGAGCGCCGCGACACGGTCGATCTGATCGTAGAGATACGACACCGAGCACGTGGTGTTGTTGCAGAAGGCATTCACACTGCCGAGGTTGGTCGTTCCGACCAACTCACGGCGAGCACCGCCTGGAAGCGTGGCCGACGTGTAGGGATAGATATCCTTCGTGGTGTTATCCGAGGCGCGCAAGATCTGGAACAACGGCCCCGTATAGGTCTTTGTCAGCAAACGAGTCACGCTGTGGGCCGCCGAGCACGGCGTGCCCGCGGCGGCAGCGGCGTCGCACGGCAGCGGTGTCGACGTCCCGACTTCCGCGGACGCCGCCGCATTCGTCTGCGCCGCGGCGCTCGTTGGTGCAACGCTCGAATTCGCCACACCGGCGACCTGGGATCCGGACGACGAATCGCCATTACACGCCGACAGCGCGAGGGCTGCCGACAACAACAGAGAAACCAGTCCAACTGTTCTACACGCCATGATTCCCTCCAATAAGCCAGCGTTGCTTTACGCGCTTATAACGCAGGATTACTAAACGATTCACGAGTAACAGTTACCGACGACGCACGACTGATCAGCATGAATTACGCGAAAACAGGAGCGCGCGATGAGACGCCTGCAATGCGTCGATCGCGGCCCTTGGCGCAAAACTCCCCTTCGCCATCCGCGCGGGTTAGCGCCGGATTTCGGATAGGGATTTCAGGTGGGAACGGTGCGCTCTGGGTGGCGCACCTCACGGTGTCACGAAGCCGCCGCGCTAATAATATTACTCATTATTATTAAATATTGCCCTGGTAGATTCCCGTAGGTTTTGCAAACACCTTCGATATGCACATGGCATGCGAACTACGCCATGGAGGCGGCAGATATTATTACTAATATCGATCGAACATCCGGGGTCGCAGCCGCCGAAGTCAGATGGCGCGATGACGCTGCGTCCACATCGCTTCGTAGGCGGCTTCGATATCGCGCGCGAAGCGCGCGCCGTCCATCAACGGCGAACCTGTCATGCGCGCGCGCAGACAGGAACGCAGCGCCGCAAGGCGCGGCAGATCGTTCGCGAGATCGACCGCGGTTTCGGCGAAAGTCTCGTCCGAATCGGCGGCGAGCGCTTCGAGGCCCAGGTTGACAAGCTGGCTCAAGCCCGCGCGCCCCGCCACCGTCGGGCCGATACGCGTGACTACCGGCACGCCCATCCATAGCGCGTCGAGCGTCGTGGTATGTCCGTTGTACGGCAGCGAATCGAGGCCTATGTCGATCTCGTGATAGCCGCGCAGATAGGCATCGCGTGCCCTGAACGGAACGAAGCGCGCACGGACCGGATCGATTCCCGCCTGAGCCAGCCTCGCGCAGATCCGTCGTCTCGCATCGCCCTCCGGTGCCATGAGCACGAGGTGTGCTGACGGCAAGCGTGCGAACACGCGCGCCCATAGCCGCAGCGTTGCCGGCGTGAGCTTGCAGGGGTTGTTCAGGCTGCCGAACGTAACGTGTCCCGCGCTGGCGGCCGGCAACGGATTCACTTCGGGCTCCATGGCAAGCGGGTCATAGCACCAGAACGTATGCGGCAGGCGCCAGGACTGCTCGCTGTAGTGAGCATCGTGCGCGGGCGGGTCGAGATGCGGATCGGTGATCCGCCAGTCGATCGCTCCGATACCCGTGGTGCCGGGATACGCGAGCCATGCCACCTGCACCGGCGCCGGCTTGCGCGCGAACAGCAAAGGCCGGCCATTGCCCATGTGCATGGTGAGATCGATCAGGATGTCGATGCCGTCCGCGCGTATCTTCGCCGCCAGCGCCGCGTCGTCCAGCGTGCGCACGTCGTGCCAGGCCTCCACGCAGGCGGCTAGCCGCGCGGTCGTCGCATCGGGGCGCGCGACGCTCGAATAGGCGTGAATCTCGAAGCGCGTCCGGTCGTGATGCGCGAAGAGCGGCGTTGTGAATAATGCCTGGCAATGCTCACGAAAATCCGCCGATACGTAGCCAACGCGCAGGCGGCGCTCTCCGGAGGGCTCGATAGCCGCAAGCACAGGCATCGGCACGACTGGCGCGGCGTGCCGTGCGGCCCACCCGCGCGCCGCTTCGAGTATCGCGCCCGAGTCGAACGACTGGAACGACAGCGCGTAGACAAGGTTGCTGTGCGCGATCAGATTGCCCGGATCGCTTGCAATGGCCCGGCGAAAGCACGCGATACCCTCGTCGAGGTCCCCGCTGTCCTTGAACACATTGCCGAGATTGTTGAGCGCGGACGAATGCGCCGGATCGAGTTCGAGCGCGCGGCGCAATAGCGCGTGCGCGTCGTCGAGTCGGCCTAGCGTGCGCAACAGATTGGCCGCGTTGCTGTACGGGTCGACGAAATCCGGGCGCACACGCATCGCCGTTTCGAAAGCGTCCAGCGCCGCGCGATGATCGCCAAGCTCGCGGTACACGTTGCCGAGGTTGTTCGCAGCCTCGGCATGGGCCGGATCGAGCGCGAGCGCGCGAAGATACTGCGCTTGCGCATCGCGAAGGCGACCGAGAGCATGAAGCGCATTACCGTAGTTATAAGCCGCCTGCGCGAAATCCGGATCGCGTGCCACGGCGCGCGCGAGCACATCGGCTGCCTCGTCGGGGCGCCCAAGCCGGGTCAGCAGCACGCCGAGATTGACCATCGCCGTTGGCGCATCCGGCGCGGCCGCCAACGCGGCCTGCAGCAAGCCGAGCGCCTCGTCATGGCGTCCCTGCGCCTGCAGAAGCGTGCCGAGATTCGTGAGTGCGTTCGCATCGTCGGGCCGCACGGCCAACGCATGCCGATACGCCGCCTGCGCCCCATCAGCGTCACCCGACAGCCGAAGGCAGTTCCCCAGATTGTTCGAGGCGTCGGCCGACCGGGGATCGCATTGCGCCACCCTTCGCCACGCATCGGCCGCTTCGATCAAGGCGCCCTGCGCCTGCAGCGTCGTGCCGAGCGCAAACCACCATTCGGCCGAGGTGCCATCCTCTGCAAGCAGGCCGCGGAGAAGCTCGGCCGCTTGCGCGTGTTGCCCGCCCATTGCGCAGGCTTGCGCGAGCGCCTCGCGATAGCGCCGATATCCGGGTCGAAGCTCCAGCAAGCGCTGCAGCCGGACGCGTGCGGCGGACGGCTGGCTTTCCTGCAGATCCAGCACGGCCAGCCGGAACATCGCGTCGGCATGCGCGGCGTCACGCTCCAGCTGCGCCATGTACAACTTGCGCGCGGCAAGCAGATCGCCTGCGAGATGGGCCTCGCTGGCGCGCTCGAAGAGGGGATCGTTGGGCATCCGGTTTGTGCGGGTCGGGTCGCGTTCGGTAGGACTACGGGGTGCGTGGCGCCACGCGCCAGCCGCAGCGCGAGCATAGCCGCCAACCCGTTTCCTTCGTTTACCAACCCTTACCACAAATTACGGAGGACATGTAACCCGATCCGCCGATACCCTGTACCGCAGCCAATGAATCAGCCGACCTTGTAGCGCTCGAGCCAGTGCGCGTAGGGCGCGGGCAAGGTCCAGGCGGCGCGCTCGACACCGAGTTCGCGCGCAGCATGGTAAGGCCAATGCGGATTCGCGAGATGCGCACGGCCCACCATCACGAGGTCGAGCTGCTCGCTCGCCACCGAACGCTCGGCCAGCGCCGGCGTATCGATGCCCCATGCCGAAGCGACCGGCAATCCGGTGGCGCGGCGCACTTTCTGCGCGATCGGCGCGAGGAACGCGGGAGCCCATGGAATCTGCGCAGTCGGCGTGGAAAAGCCCACGCTCACGCTCAACATGTCGAGCCCTTCGCGCCGGAAACCCTTCGCGAGCTCGATCGACTCGGCCAGCGTTTCGTCGTCGCGGCCGTCGTATTCGATCACGCCGAAACGCGCGGTCAGCGGCAGGTGCTCCGGCCAGACCTTGCGCACGGCCGCCAGCGTTTCCAGAAGGAAACGGCTGCGGTTTTCGAGGCTGCCGCCGTAGGCGTCGTCACGCTGGTTCGAGTGTGTCGAGAAAAAGCTCTGGCCAAGGTAGCCATGGGCGAAGTGCAGTTCGAGCCACTCGAAGCCGGCCGCGAGCGCGCGCCTCGCCGCCGCGACGAAATCCTCGCGCACGCGGGCGATGTCGTCGAGCGTCATCGCCTTCGGCACCTTCGGTAGATGAGCGCCGAACGGAATCGCGGACGGCGCGATGGTTTGCCAGCCGCGCGCGTCGCCCTCGGGAATGTGGTCGTCGCCTTCCCAGGGACGGTTCGCGCTGGCCTTGCGGCCCGCGTGCGCGATCTGGATGCCGGGCACCGCGCCGGCAGACTTGATCGCGGCAACGGTCGGTGCAAAAGCTTGTGCCTGTGCATCGTTCCACAAGCCCGTACAGCCCGGGGTGATACGCCCTTCGGGCGATACGGCGGTGGCTTCGACGATCACGAGGCCCGCGCCGCCGCGCGCGATCTGCGCAAGATGCGCACGATGCCAGTCGTTGATCACGCCGTCGACGGCCGTGTACTGGCACATGGGCGGCACCGCGATGCGGTTGCGCAGGGATACGTCCTTGAGCTTGAACGGTTCGAACAATGCGGACATCTACTGCTCTCCAGATGGACGCAGGCCGTGGGCAGCACGGCGCCTGCGCCAGGTTGAAAGATCGGGTATTTCGTATCGGCAACGCCGCCCGGCTTTACGCGCGGCGCAACGCCTGGAGCAGCGCCTCGGCCACCGGCTCCGAGGAAGCCGGATTCTGGCCCGTGATCAGAAGCCCATCGACGGCGACATGAGGCTGCCAGTCGGCGGCCTTCGTGTAGTGGCCGCCGCTGCCCTTGAGCATGTCCTCGACGAGGAATGGCACGACCTCGGTCAGGCCCACCGCCGCCTCTTCGGTATTCGAGAAGCCGGTCACCGACTTGCCGGCCACGAGCGGCTTGCCGTCCGCGCCCTTCACGTGCCGCAGCACACCCGGCGCATGGCATACGGCGGCCACCGGCTTGCCTGCGGCAAGCGTCCTTTCGATCAAGGCGATCGAGGCGGGATCCTCCGCGAGATCCCACAGCGGACCATGCCCGCCCGGATAGAACACGGCATCGAACGCGTTCACATCCACATCCGCAAGCCGCTTCGTACTGGCAAGCTCCGCTCGGGCGGCCGCGTCGGCGTCGAAACGGCGCGTCGCCTCGGTCTGCGCGGACGGATCGCTGCTCTTCGGATCGAGCGGCGGCTGGCCACCCTTCGGCGAGGCCAGCGTCAACTGTGCGCCGGCATCGCGCAGCGCGTAGTACGGCGCCGCGAACTCCTCTAGCCAGAAGCCGGTCTTCTTGCCCGTGTTGCCGAGGTCCTCGTGCGAGGTCAAAACGATCAGTACCTTCATCGGAATTCCTTTCTCGATGGCATCCCGGCGCTCTCGCGCCGTTGTGGAAACCGGTCCGTCATCAGTCAGTCAGCAGACTATTAGACCGGTCGTCTAGTCTATCGCGGCACGTCGAATCATGCGGCGCGGGTGCCCGCCCAGGCGGCGGCGCGCCCGCTCGCCGCCGGATTATCCGGCGGGCGGCAGGCCCAGCATGCGGCGCGTCGTCACCATGGCTGCATCGAGGGGCCGCCCGTCACGCCGGATCTTTCCCAGCAGCGTCGCCCCTAGCCACAGTTCATAGAGCGATGACGCCGTCACGGCTGCGTCGCTCACGCTCGCGAGCGTCCCGTCCTCGCGTCCTGCCTCGATGCACGCGGCGAGCCGCGCCACGATCTGCTCCGTGCCGCGCTGCAGGGCAAGGCGCATGGGCTCGGACAGATCGCAGACTTCGGCGCCCAGCTTGACCGTGAGGCATTTGCCCGCCGGGTCGTCGGCGCACTGCGTTGCGCGCCAGTCGTCCCAGTAGCGCATGAGCCGCTCGGCCGCCGTGCCCGGATGGCGCTCCAGCAGTTCGTCCAGGCGTTCGACATAATCGGCGAAGTAGGACGTCAGCAAAGCGACGCCAAACGCCTCCTTCGAACCGAAGTAGTGGTAGAACGACCCTTTGGGAACGCCGGCGGCCGCGAGGATCTCGCTGAGGCCGACCGCCGAGAAGCCCTTGCCCAGCAGGATGGGCATGGCGGTATCGAGGATGTATTGCCGCATTTCGACGGCGCTCTCTGCATTCATGGTGTGGCAGTCTACCGGCCCATTAGACCGGTCGTCTAGTCATCTCGCAGAATTCGTAGTGGCATGGCAGCGCCCGACGGACGCGATACGCGCTGTCGGGATTTCGCATCGGCAACTTATCCGCAAACGAGGAAACATATGGCGACCCGCACCCTGCTCTGTTACGGCGACTCCAACACGCACGGCACCAAGCCGCTCAACCTGCCCGGCGTGCTCGAACGCTTCGGCCCCGCCGACCGCTGGCCCGGTGTGCTGCGTGCGGCGCTGGGCGACGGCTGGAATGTCGTGGAGGAAGGCCTGCCTGCGCGCACCACCGTTCACGACGATCCCATCGAGGGCCGGCACAAGAACGGCCTCGCGTACTTGCGCCCCTGCCTCGAAAGCCAGTTGCCCGTCGACGTGGTCGTGCTCATGCTCGGCACCAACGACCTCAAGGCGCGCTTCTCCGTCACGCCCGCCGACATCGCGAACTCGGTCGACGTGCTGCTGGAGACGCTCGTGGCCTGCCGGGCCGGCCCGGGCGGCGCGACGCCGCACGTATTGCTGATGGCGCCCGCGCCGATCGAGGAAGTCGGCTTTCTCGGCGAAATCTTCACGGACGGCGCGGCCAAATCGCGCCTGCTCGCTCCGCTCTACGAGCGCGTGGCCGTGAAGTACGGCTCCGCGTTCCTCGACGCCGGCGACATCGTCAAGGTCAGCCCGACCGACGGCGTGCATTACGAGGCCGAGCAGCACCACCGCCTTGGCAAGGCCGTGGCCGAACTGGTCCGCCAGCGCTTCGGCGCCTGAGCGGCATCTGCGTCGCACCCGAAAGTTTTCTCGCTTTCCGAAGCGAAACCGCGAGCGCCAATGACAAACGCCGCCGGCTTTGAAGCCCGGCGGCGTTCGTCGTTCGTGCGCGCAGCGAAGCGTTGCGCACGATCCGACAATGATGCTCAGCGCGACATCATGTTCATGGCGACGTTGTGCATGACCCACAGCGTGCCGACGATCACGATCAGCACCGTCATCACCGTGAAGCCAAATGCTGTCACGTTCCAGCGCTGGCCCGACGACGTGTTCATGTGCAGGAAGAACACGAGGTGGACCACGATCTGCACCGCGGCCAGCACGGCAAGGCCAATCAGCGCGGTCTCATGCGGGAAGCCGCCATGCAGCACGAGCCAGAACGAAGCGGCCGTGAGCACCACCGCCAGGACGAAACCGGCCAGATAGCCGCCGAAGCTGCCGTGGCTTTCTTCTTCGTGGATAGGATGAGCACTCATTTAAATCACGCTCGCAAGATAAACAAAGGAGAACACGCAGATCCAGACGATGTCCAGAAAGTGCCAGAAGAGGCTCAGGCACGTCAGGCGGCGCACCGAGCGCTCGTCCAGTTCCGGGGCCTTCATCACCTGCACCATCAGGACGATCATCCAGATCATGCCGAACGTCACGTGGATACCGTGGGTGGCAACCAGCGTGAAGAACGACGAGAGGAACGCGCTGCGGCTCGGGCCCGCGCCTTCTTCGACGAGATGCGCGAACTCATGCAGTTCGAAATACAGGAAGGTCGCGCCCAGCAGGAACGTGACGGCCAGCCAGAACAGCACCTGGCCGGCGCGCTTCTTGTGCGCGCCGATCATCGCGAAACCGTACGTGATGGACGACAGCAGCAGCACCGCCGTTTCCATCGCCACGCCCGGAATGTCGAACAGGTCCTTGCCCGTCGGGCCGCCTGCGAACTGGTTCTGCATCACCGCGAACACGCCGAACAGCGTGCCGAACAGAATGCAGTCGGTCATCAGGTACAGCCAGAAGCCGAACACCGAATGCGCGGGCGGGTGATCGTGGTGATCGTGCTCCGCGAGTGCGGCCGCACTTGTCTTCGTCAACATCAGTTGGCCTCCAGTGCTTCTTCAACCTTGCCACCGCGCTGCTTGCCTGCAAACGCCTTGACCAGTGCGCGATTGCGCTCTTCTTCGTCGGCCCGGACCTTGGCGGCCGGGATGTAGTAACCCTCGTTCTTCTGGAAGCTGTAGCCGATGATCGTCGCGAGAATGCCGACGAAGCCGACGATCATCAGCCACCAGATGTGCCAGATGCCTGCGAAGCCGAGCACCAGCGCGAAGAAGCCGCTGAAGACACCTGCGCTCGTGTTGGACGGCATGTGGATGTCGGCGTACTTCGTGTTGATGACGTCCGGCGTTTCGCGGCCCGTTTCCTTCATGTGCTGGAACTCGTCGAGCTCGCTCACATGCGGGATGACGGCGAAGTTATACGACGGCGGCGGCGATGCGATCGCCCATTCCAGCGTACGGCCACTGCCCCACGCATCGCCCGTCAGGTCGCGGTTTTCCGGCAGGTTGCGGTCGCGGATCGAAACGTACAACTGCGCGAACTGATGCACGATGCCGATCAGCACGAGCACGGCGCCGAACCAGGCGATGATCATCCACGGATGCCATGCCGGGTTGTCGTAGTGGTTCAGACGGCGGGTGGCACCCATGAAGCCGAGCACGTACAGCGGCGTGAACGCGACATAGAAGCCCGAGAGCCAGAACCAGAACGCGCGCTTGCCGAGCTTTTCGTTGAGCTTGAAGCCGAACGCCTTCGGGAACCAGAAGTTGAAGCCGGCGAGGTAGCCGAACAGCACGCCGCCGATGATCACGTTGTGGAAGTGAGCAATCAGGAACAGCGAGTTGTGCAGCACGAAGTCCGCACCCGGGATCGCCATCATCACGCCGGTCATGCCGCCGATGGTGAAGGTGACCATGAAGCCGATCGTCCAGAGCACCGGCGAGGTGAATTCCAGACGGCCGCGGTAGATCGTGAACAGCCAGTTGAAGATCTTCACGCCCGTCGGGATCGCGATGATCATCGTCATGATGCCGAAGAACGCGTTGACGTCGGCGCCCGAACCCATCGTGAAGAAGTGGTGCAGCCACACGACGAACGAGAGCACCATGATCGCGCACGTTGCGTACACCATGGTCTTGTAGCCGAACAGCGGCTTCTTCGCGAACGCCGAGACGACTTCCGAGAACACGCCGAACGCCGGCAGGATCAGGATGTACACCTCGGGGTGGCCCCAGGCCCAGATCAGGTTCAGGTACAGCATGGCGTTGCCGCCGCCGTCGTTCGAGAAGAAATGCATGCCGAGGTAGCGATCGAGGCCGAGCAGCGCGAGCGTGACGGTCAGGATCGGGAACGCGGCCATGATCAGCACGTTCGTGCAGAGCGCCGTCCACGTGAACACCGGCATCTTCATCAGCGTCATGCCCGGGGCACGCATCTTGATGATCGTGACGAAGAAGTTCACGCCGGTCAGCAGCGTGCCCACGCCCGAGATCTGCAGCGCCCACAGGTAATAGTCGACGCCGACCCCTGGACTGTATGCAAGCTCCGAAAGCGGCGGATACGCGAGCCAGCCCGTCATCGCAAACTCACCCACGACGAGCGAGATCATCAGCAGGACCGCGCCGACGGTCGTCATCCAGAACGACAGCGAGTTCAGCATCGGGAACGCCACGTCGCGTGCGCCGATCTGCAGCGGCACGACGATGTTCATCAGGCCGACCATGAAGGCCATGGCCATGAAGAAGATCATGATGACGCCGTGCGCCGTGAAGATCTGGTCGTAGTGGTGCGGCGGCAGGTAGCCCGGCGCGTTGTACGCCAGCGCGAGCTGGGTACGCATCATGATGGCGTCGGCGAAGCCGCGCACGAGCATGACGAGGGCGAGCACGATGTACATCACGCCCAGACGCTTGTGGTCGACGCTCGTCAGCCACTCGGTCCAAAGGTACTTCCATTTGCCGAAGTACGTGACCACGCCTAACACGAAGGCGCCGATGACCGCCATGCCGATCATCGTGCCGAGAATGATCGGCTCGTGATACGGAATGGCATCCAGTGTAAGTTTTCCGAACATGCCTCGTTACCCCTTCGTACCGCACGACGCGTCATTGAAATCCGTGACGTGGCCGTTGTTGTACTTCGCGATGATGTTGTTGAAGAGCTTCGGGTCGACCGTCGAGAAGTACTGAACCGGTACCTTCTCGCTCGGCTGCGCGACCTGCGCGTACTTGTCCATCGAAAGCTGCGTCGAGGACGCCTTCACCTTCTGGACCCACGCGTCGAAGTCTTGCGGGTTCGATGCGATCGTGCGGAACTTCATGTCCGAGAAGCCCTTGCCGCTGAAGTTCGCCGAGAGGCCGTCGAAGTCGCCGGCGTGGTCGGCGATCAGGTGCAGGCGCGTTTGCATGCCTGCCATCGCGTAGATCTGGGTGCCGAGCTGCGGGATGAAGAACGAGTTCATCACCGAATCCGACGTGATGTTGAAATTCACGGGCGTGCCGACCGGCAGCGCCAGTTGGTTCACCGTCGCGATGCCCAGATCCGGATAGATGAAGAGCCACTTCCAGTCGAGTGCGACCACGTCGACGGTAATCGGCTTGACGTTCGATTCGAGCGGCTTGTACGGATCGAGCTCGTGCGAGGTGTTCCACGTCAGTACGCCAAGGAACAGGATGATCAGCGTGGGAACGGTCCAAACGACCACTTCGATGGCCGTGGAGTGCGACCATTTCGGCGCATAGGTGGCGCTGCGGTTCGTCGCGCGATAGCGGTACGCGAACCAGAGCGTCAGTACGATCACGGGGATCACCACGATGAGCATGGCCCAGGTGGAAGTGGCGATCAACTGCTTCTCGGCAACCCCAACGCTACCCTTGGGATCGAGGATTCCCGCGCTGCATCCGGAAAGACACGCGGCCAATCCGGCTCCGACGGGAAGCAATAACCTTTGCAAGGTTGTTCTTTTCATCACGTTTGCCTGAATTTCATTCATTGAGTGGTTCCGGACACATCCTCTGACATCGGACAAAGGAAGCGCGCCCGCATCATACAGCCGCTTTGATTTTTAACAAGCAATGAATGTGGAAAATGATCTTTGCCGAAACGAAACTGAGACACTTTGCCGCACACGTTCGCCGCGTGCTGTCGCACCCGGAGGCGAACGTCTACGTGTTTGCCCTGCGTCGTTTCGCCGCCGATCCCGCCGCGGCTTTTTTTCGAAACGCCCTGCTATTCGAAAACCTTCTTTCACACGTACACGCGCGCCGTGGCGCATCTCACGATGCGGCACGGCGCGCGTGTACGCGGTCAAACCTGAGTGATCACGTCGGGGAACGCTGCGCGTTGACTTCCGCGCCGGCGCGCACCGCTTCGGCAGACGCAGCACCGTCCGCCGGCTGCTTCGAGCGAAGCGCCTGCGTGACGAGATTCGCCGCCGACAGCTCGATCGCATCCGTCATGGGCTTCGGATAGAGGCCCACACCCAGCACCAGCGCCGAGAGCGAAACGAAGATCAGCAATTCGCGGCCGCCGATGTCGGCCAGCTTTGCCACGGTCCTGTTCGCAACAGCGCCGAAGATCACGCGCTTGTACATCCACAGGGTGTACGCAGCGCTCAGAATGACGGTCGTCGCGGTCAGCGCGCCGATCCAGAAGTTCACGCGGATCGCGCCCATGATGACCATGAACTCGCCCACGAAGCCCGAGGTGCCGGGCAGGCCCACGTTGGCCATGGCGAACAGCATGAAGAAGGCGGCGTAACGCGGCATCGTGTTGACCACGCCGCCGTAGGCCTCGATGGAGCGCGTCTTCGTGCGGTCGAACAGCATGCCGGCCGCGAGCAGCATGCCGCCCGCGACGAAACCGTACGAGATCATCTGCACGATCGCGCCTTCGGTGCTGAGCTGGTTGAAGAGGAACAGACCCAGCGTGACGAGACCCATGTGGGAGACCGTCGAGTACGCGAGCATCTTGGCCATGTCGGTCTGCGCGAGCGCGAGCAGGCTGCCCCACACCACGGCCACGAGCGAGAGCGCAATGATGACCGGCGCCAGGAAGTGCGCGGCGTCGGGAGTGACAGGCAGCGTGAAACGCAGGAAGCCGTAGGCGCCCAGCTTGAGCATCGCGAGCATCACGGCCGCGCCCGTCGGCGCTTCGAGGTTCACGTCGGGCAGCCAGGTATGCAGCGGCCACATCGGCACCTTCACGCCGAACGCGGCGAAGAAGCCGATGAAGACGAGGAGCTGCGGGACGAGGCCGAGCTGCAGGTTGTGCCATGCGGCCATGTCGAAGGTGTGCGCCTCGCTGTAGAGATACAGCATCGACACCAGCATCAGCAGCGAGCCGCCGAACGAGAAGAAGAAGAATTTCACGGCCGCGTGGATGCGGTGCGCGTTGCCCCACACGCCGATCAGGAGGTACAGCGGGATCAACTGGGCTTCGAAGAAGACGAAGAACAGCATGCCGTCCGTCGCCGCGAAGGTGCCGACCATCAGCCCCGAAAGGATCAGGAATGCGCCGAAGAACTGGGCGACGCGCATGCTGATCGACTGCCAGGAGGCGATCACGATCACGAGCGTCGTGAATGCGGTCAATACGACCATCCACAACGAAATGCCGTCGATCCCGAGGCGCCACGCCACGCCGAACTCGGGCAGCCAGTTGCGGAACACCACGAACTGCATGCCGGTGACGGTATTGTCGAAGCCAGCGATCAACGGCAGGGTCAGCAACAGGCCGACGACGGCGCCGACGAGCGCGACCCAGCGCGCGCGCTGCGGATGACCGGAACCCACACGCAGGACGACCACGCCGAACAGGATGGGAATCCAGATCGCCAGACTCAGGAACGGGACGGATTGCATTTCACAAGAGACCTTAAAAACGCCCGGCGCACAGCGCCACGTACGCGCCACAAGGCGCGAAAGCACATTGAAAGATTGCCGCGGGTAGAAATTCGGACCGGACCGACTGTAATGTTTTTGTTAGCGCCTCGGCAAAGAACGACACACGCTCAAGGGTTAACGAGGGTAATCAATCATCGCAGATTTTGCAGCGCAACAATACAAGCCGATTCAGAATTTGATATAAGTCTCTGTTTTAAAAAGATTTTCTATCGTCACAAAAAGTAACATCTGCGTGCTTCCATCGTTTTTTTGACCAGAACTCAGGGGGGACAGGCACCCTGCGAGCGGTTCCGCGACGCGGGCGTCCATTTGTCGCGGCCCGAATAATACCTTACTTGATTATTTCGTTTCAATTACTCACGCGACGAAGCCCCCGCGCGAGCCGGTGCGTGCGAGCACGAAAAAAAGCCCCGACCGGAAAGGATCGGGGCCAAGCTCTCACTATGCGCCAGGGACTTCGCAACGCATTGTTCGCCACTCTAGCCCCTTCCGCTGCCGCCATTAAGCATCGTATGCGGAAGAGTCCTTTCTACGGAACGCGGGATCCCATCCCGGTTGCAGCACGGCAGGTCAAGGACCTTTCCTGCGATCTGGGCCGCCCATACATAAATGAGAATCATTTGCATTTACAGCGAGAATGCCTCATCATGGAGCCCGTGCCGGCGAGCCCGGCGTTTGCTGGAGCTTCCATGCACCCCATCGCCCGTTTTCACCGCAACGACACGCTGCTGGAGGACTCGTTCGCCCAGCATCCGGACAGCGCGGAGCAAACCGTCCTGCGCGCGGTTCGCACCTGGCTGCGCCCGCACTGCGACGCCTACGGCAAGGAAGAGAGCTGGCGCGGAGTCCTCGTCGAAGCGGGGCTCGGCGCAGACGGAGTGGGCCATTTCGACCTGCTGATGGGCACGCTATGCCGCGCTTCCTGCCGTCCGCTCGATACACGCTGCCGGTGCGCCTCCGAACTCGCCACCGATGAGGCCTCGCTGCTGCGCACCCTCGCGCTGCTGCAATCGACGCGCAGCGAAGCGGCGGTTCAGTTGCTCAACGACTGGCTGCCCATGCCGAGCGTCTCCGGCATGCTCAAGTCGGCCCGCTGGTTCGCGATCGCCCTGCTCGACGCGGGCCTGCGCCTCTCCGAGCGGCCGCGCCGCGTCACCTACATGCACTGAAGCCGCGCCGGCCGAAGCACGGCGCGTTCGGTTGGTCGGCCTCGTCGATTGCCGCGGCGGGACCGGATCGCCGGAGACGCAGCATTGGCTCACCGTTTCGCGCCCCGCCCTCTCACGAATCGCAGCACCGCGCGCGCGATATGCGGATACTGCTCGCCGGGCACCGCGAAGAGCACGAGCGCGCAGAGCGCCAGCAAGCCGCAGAACAGGAACGTACCGCGATAGCCCAGCGCCTGCACGAGCAGCCCCGAAAGCACGCCGGAGAGGATCGAGCCAAGCCGCGCCGCGTTGAAGAAGAGCGCGGTGGCACGGCCCGGTGAATCCGGCATGAGATCCTGCACGTAAGTCATGCCGAGACACGACGTGACGGCCACCACGAAGGCATTGAGCATCTGCATGGGAATCAGCGCGTGCACGCCGGGCGCCGACGCCATCGCGACGAAGTAGACCGCATGCACGACCGCGCACGCCGCGAGCCAGCGTGGCTTGTTGAGCACCGAGGCGCGCGCGCCGAGCGCGAGCATCATGGGGATCTCCATGAGCGCGCCGAGACCCAGCATGATCGACACGTCGATCCGTGTCCCCTGCAGCCCGTGAACGATATAGAGCGGCAGCACGATCATCGTGGCATTGGCCGCGAGGCCGATCAGCGTCAGCGCCACGACGGCGCGCATGATGTCCTTTGAGGACACCTCGGGCGTCGACACCTGACGCCTCGCCGCCATGCGCGCGCCGGCGCGCCCGAGACTATGCCCCGGCTCGACTTCGGCCTGCGTGAGCGGCTGGCCCTCGTAGGGCAAGTCGTCCCGTTCTTCCTGTTCGCCCTGCCCGGCCGGCGGCGCCGTGGGGCGCGGCATCAAATGCTGCGTGGCGTGCTCGTCCACGCGCGGCTCGCGCATGCGCCAGACGATCGTTGCGCAGGCCGCAAAACTCGCGGCCGCAAACAGAAAGAGACCATAGAACCCGGCGGCCGCAAGCACGAGCGCGCCGACCGCCGGCCCGAACACCCAGGCCGCCGAAAGGATCGTGCGCAAGGTCGCGCTGGCAAACGTCCGCTCGGCGTCGTCGGCGGCGGGCAGCGCGGCACGGCTGAACGAGAACACGAGCGACAGCGCGCAGCCGCCCGCGCCGATGAACGCAATGCCGACGGCGAGCAGCATCCGGTAGTCGCGCACGATGCACAGGCTCAGATAACCCAGCGTCGCCGCGCACAGCGAAACCAGCAGCAGCAGCCGGTGCTTGCCGGTCGCGTCGCTGTAGCGGCCCGCGGCCGTGCTGGCGATCACGCCGCTCGTGGCGATGGCCGTCATGAAAATACCGAGCCTGAGCGGCGACATGCCGGCACGTTCGACGCCGAAGAGCGACAGATAGGGGGCGGTGAAAGACATGGCCACGCCGAGCATGAGCGTGGCGCCGGCGAGCGGCAGGAATCCGGGGATACGCAGAAGACCGGCAAAGCGCGAGTAGTTGAGCACGGCGCGACAGAGAATGGCGTGGGGTGGACCGGCAACGCGCGCTGCCGCGTCAGGCGCCGTATCAGCAGCGATTATCGGGCGGAATCGCGTGAGCGCGCAACAAACGGGACAAGCGGGACAAGCGGAATCGCGCCGTCCGCTTGGGGTTGACGTGCGTTCGCGAACGCACGACGAGTTTTCCACAGAATCGGTGCAAAACCCTGGGGATAACTTCCGCCGGAAAGTTCATCGCGCTCAAGCCAGCGCGAGCGCCCCCGTAAGATCGCCCGGCGGCGTCTGCCCGCGCGAGACAAACGCGTGATCGCGCGCCGCCACGGCCTCGAGCGGCGTCAAGCCGTGAACGCGCGTGATGAAGCGCAGGATCGAGGTGGTGTCGTACATCGCGTGATCCACATAGCCTTGCCTGGCGAACGGCGCAATCACGAGCGCGGGCACGCGCGACCCCGGGCCCCAGCGGTCGCCGATGGGCGGCGCGACCGGATCCCACCAGCCGCCGTTCTCGTCGTGCGTCATCACGATCACGGTGTTCGCCCACAGCGGGCTGCGCTGCAGGTGCTCGATCACCGTCGTGACGTGCCGGTCGCCCGATTCGACATCGGCGTACCCCGCATGCATGTTGAGGTTGCCCTGCGGCTTGTAGAACGTGACGGCCGGCAGCCGTCCGGCGTCGATGTCCGCGAGCAGGCGGTTGGTCGACGGATCGTCGCCCACGCCCGCATCGCGCAGGTGCCGCGCGCGCGCCGCCGTGCCCGGGGCGAAGTTGGCAAAGTAGTTGAACGGCTGGTGGTGATACTGGAAATCGGGCACCGCGCCGGTGTCGCGATGGTCGAGCGCGTACTGCCAGGCACCGCTGTACCAGGCCCAGTCGATGCCCTTCGCCGAAAGCCGGTCGCCGATCGTGGCGTATGTCTGCGGCGTCAGCACGCGCGGGTCGGACGGGTCGGCGAGAGCCGGATTGCCGTCCCCGGCGGGCCGCGCGCTGCTCGGCTGATACGGCGGCGCCATCGTGTTCACGGCGTAGCCGTCGGGCGTGAAAAGGCCGTCGCGGACGAACTTCGGCGGCCCGGCGAGCGCCGATGCGGGGCAGTCCGGCGCCGGCTTCAGGCGCGTGCCGCGCGGATCGTCCCCCTCGACCACGGAGACGAGGTGCTTCGCCGGGCTATTCTGAATGTCAGGATAGTAAGGCGCCTGGCCCGAGATCAGAAAGACATGGTTCAGCCACGATCCGCCAAAGGCCGCCATGAAGAAGTTGTCGCACAGCGTGTATTGCTGCGCGAGGCGCCAGAGCCGCAGCGTCTGCGCGGAGTTCTCGTAATAGCCCATCACGAGGCCGCCCGAATCTCCCCATGCCGCGAACTGGTTGTTGCGGCCCGCGTTGATCTGCATCTGGTTCTGATAGAAGCGATGCACGAGATCGCGCGTGATGATTCCGTTCGGCAACGGCTGCCCCTGCGCGTCTACGATGCGAAACGGCGCGTTCGACAAGCCGGTGATGGCGTGCTCCGCGATCATGTAGCGCTTGCCGTCCAGCTCCTGCGCCTGCGGCACGAGCCCGCCCCAGATCTTCGGCAACTGCGCGAGCGGCGTCTGGCCGTCGCGGTCGAGCTGCGTGTAGCGCTCGGCGCTCACGTTCGCGAGCGGATGCTGCACGCCCGGGAAGTTGCCGTAGAGATTGACGAAGCTGCGATTCTCCGCGTAGATCACCACGATGTGGCGCACCTGGTCGCGCAGCGCCGCGTCGATACGCAGGTCGGCCGCACTGCGCGGCGCGGCCGACGCACTGTCTTCGGCCGTCTGGCAGCCGCCGAGCGCAATCCCTACACCAACCGCCGCAAGACCCGTGAGTACCCGGCGGCGCGCCGGATCGTCGGGACCGGCGGGTGCGGATTGCGCGTCCAGAGGACGCTCCTCGTTGTCGTTGCCGGGATGCGAGTCGTTTTGCTTCATCGGGCTGTCTCTCCTGATCACGCGCGCCGCTGCGCGCCATCGTTCAGGAGAGTGAGCATACCGTTTCCGTTCTTGCCGGGGCAGGCTGCATGCCGGCCGCTTCGGTGAACTTTCCGCGGCAGCTTGCTGGCCATCGCGTCAGTCCTGGCCCGGCGCGCCCCGCTGCGGCTGCGCTTGCGCGAGCGTCTGCGCCGGACGCGCCTGCGGCGCCTGCCCATCCGGCAGCGGCCGCGGCACCGCCGGCAGGCTCGCGCGCTCGCCGCGCGGCACACTCGCCGTTTCGGCCCAGAGCGGATCGGGAATCTCGCCGAAGACCTGCCGCAAGCGCGCCCCCCAGGTCGAATGGATCATCTGGAAGTACTCGTTGTCCTGGTCGAGCAACGCGTAGCGCGTGACGCGCAGCGAGTCGCGCTCGTAGACCAGCAGGTCGAGCGGCAGACCGACCGAGAGATTCGAGCGCAGCGTGGAATCCATTGAAATCAGTGCGCATTTCGCGGCCTCGCCGAGCGGTGTGTCCGGGGTCAGCACGCGGTCGATGATCGGCTTGCCGTATTTCGATTCGCCGATCTGAAAGTAGGGATTGACGCTCGACGTTTCGATGAAATTGCCCGCCGCGTAGATCTGGAACATCCGCATCGGCTGTCCGCGCAACTGCCCGCCAAGGATGAAGCTGCAATTGAAGTCGACATTGAAGCTCCTGAGCGCCTCGGCGTCGCGCCGGTGCACCTCGCGCACCGCCTCGCCGACCACGCGCGCGGCCTCGACCATCGTGGGCGCATTCCACAGCGTAGGACGCGTGCCGTCGTGCGGCTCGGTGAGCACTTGCAGCGTAGCCTGCGTAATCGCGAGATTGCCGGCCACGAGCAGCACCAGCACGCGCTCGCCCGGGTCCTCGAACACGGTCATCTTGCGCGATGTGCTGATGTGGTCGACACCCGCATTCGTGCGCGTGTCCGACAAGAACACGAGCCCCTCTTCCACCGCCATCGCCACGCAATACGTCATACCAGGCCTCCGCCCTGCCCCCGCTTGCCCTCGCAGCGGTTTCCGTTGTTATATCGAGAAAACTATTCTATTGCTGTGACGCCTCGACGTTCACCTGCACGCTCACGTCCATCGTTTCGCCCACCCCGCCCACGCGCCGTCCGCGCACCGGCGCCGCCGCCTCGTAATCGCGCCCCACCGCGATCCGGCAGTATTTTTCGCTTGCGAAACACGCGTGCGTGACGTCTACCGTCACCCAGCCGTTGTCGAGCCAAACGTCCACCCACGCGTGGCTCGCCATTTCGGGCACGTCGCCGGGATCGACGTAGCCGCTGACGTAACGCGCCGGCACCCCCCGCGCGCGACACAGCGCCAGCATCACGTGCGCGTGATCCTGACACACGCCGCGGCCGAGCGCAAACGCGTCGGCAGCCGAGTGCGTCACGTCCGTCACGCCCGCTTCGTAGCGCACGCGCTCGGCCACCCGCGCCGCCGCGTCGAGCAATGCGCCCGCGTCGCCGAGAGCCGGCAGGCTCTGAGCGAAGTCGGTCAGCGCCGCGTCGGCCTCGGTGAGCCGCGTGGGCGACGTAAAGTGCTGCATCGGAATGGGTCCCTCGCCTTCCGGCAGACGGCCCTCCGTCAGCGGCACCGTTTCGACCTGCCCGCGCACGCGCAGGCGGATTTCCCGGTGCGGACGCGTCAGCACGAGCGTCATCAGCGCGTTGCCGTACGCATCGCGCCCCGCTTCGAGCTTGCCGGGCGCGTCCACGAGCCATTGCGTGACGATCTGTGCGGGCGTGGTGAGCGGCGAAAGCCGCAGTTGCTGGATCGAATAGTGCACCGGCGCTTCGTAGCGGTAAACGGTGTCGTGGCGAATGGCGAGCTGCATGACGAAAATCCTCTGGTTCCACAATGACGGAAACGACCGGTGCCGTGCAGGCGCGTGCCTACTCTACCGGCATCATCAGATAGGTGCGCGCGACCTGGTTGCCCAGTTCGTACACACGCGCGAGGAACTGCGTGAGAAACGTATGCACGCCTACCGAAAAAATCTGCCGCAGATCGGCATAGAGCAGTTCGGCGCGCAACTTGCCTGCCGTGCGTTCGACTTCGCGCGAGGCGCCGGTGCGCAGCATGGTCAGATTCGTGCAGACGCCCTCCATGGACGCCAGCAGCGAACGCGGCATCTGCTGGTTGAGGATCAGCAGCTCGACCACGCGCGCGGGCGTCACCACGTCGCGATAGACCTTGCGATAGATTTCGAGGGCCGACACGGAACTCAGGATCGACGTCCAGTAATAGAAGTCTTCGAGCTGTCGCGCCGCCGAGCGCGAGTCGGCCTCCTGCACCTCCACGAAGCGCACGTCGAGAATGCGCGCCGTGTTGTCAGCGCGTTCGAGAAAGGTGCCCAGTTGCGTAAAGAACAGCGCATCGTCCTGCAGCGCCGTGCCGAGCGTCACGCCACGCGACAGATGCGAGCGGAACTTGACCCATTCGAACAGCGTCTCGGGGTGGACCGAGAGCTCGTCGCCGCGCAGGCGTTCGGCGAACTGCAGCCAGGATTCGTTGATCGTCTCCCACCATTCGGTCGTGAGCGTGCCGCGCACGGCGCGCGCGTTCTCGCGCGCCGCCAGCAGGCAGGAATAGATGCTCGAAGGATTCGTCGGATCGGCGACGAGAAATTGCAGCACGTTCGAGCTCGTCACCTCTTCGTGGCGCGCGTCGAACGCGGGCTCCAGTTCGGAGATGCGCAGCATCGCGCGGTGCGTGCGCGCCTCGCTGTCCGCGCTGCGAGGCAGCAGCAGCGCCTTGAGATTGATGTCCAGCATGCGCGCGGTGTTCTCGGCCCGCTCCATGTAGCGGGCCATCCAGAACAGGTGATCGGCGGTACGGCTCAGCATGGTCGGTCCTTATACGGGTCGGGGTTACGCGTGCGAACTCGTTCGCAACGTCATTCGCGAAGTGGTTCGCGACGTTACTCAAGCACCCAGGTATCTTTGGTGCCGCCGCCCTGCGAGGAATTGACGACGAGCGAACCCTCCTTGAGCGCGACGCGCGTGAGTCCCCCGGCCGCCATCTGGATCGTCTTGCCCGAGAGCACGAACGGACGCAGATCGATATGGCGCGGTGCGATGCCCGCCTCGACGAAGGTCGGGCACGCCGAGAGCGACAACGTGGGCTGCGCGATGTAGTTGCCCGGGCGCGCGAGCAGCCGCTCGCGAAACGCCTCGATTTCCGCGCGCGTCGAGGCCGGCCCCACCAGCATGCCGTAGCCCCCGGCGCCATGCACCTCCTTCACGACGAGTTCCGGCAGATGATCGAGCGTCCAGGCGAGGTCGTCCGGGCGGCGGCACTGCCACGTCGGCACGTTGTTGAGGATGGGCTTTTCGCCCAGATAGAAGGCGATCATGTCGGGGACGTAGGGGTAGATCGACTTGTCGTCGGCCACGCCCGTGCCCATCGCATTCGCCAGCACGACGCGGCCCGCGCGATACGCCGTCAGCAAACCGGGCACGCCCAGCGCCGAATCGCCGCGAAATGCGAGCGGATCGAGAAAATCGTCGTCCACGCGCCGGTAGATCACATCCACGCGCCGCGGCCCCTGGGTCGTGCGCATGAATACATAGTTATCCTCTACGAAGAGATCTTTGCCCTCCACGAGCTCGACACCCATCTGCTGCGCGAGGAACGTGTGTTCGAAGTACGCCGAGTTGTACATGCCGGGCGTGAGCAGCACGACGACGGGATCGTCCACGCCGGTGGGCGCCGAAGTGCGCAGCGTGTCGAGCAGCAGGTCCGGATAGTGCGCAACGGGCGCGATCTTGTGCTGAACGAACAGTTCGGGAAAAAGCCGCATCATCATCTTGCGGTTCTCGAGCATGTACGAGACGCCGGACGGCACGCGCAGATTGTCTTCGAGCACGTAGAACGCACCATCGCGGCCGTCGCGCACGATGTCGATGCCCGCGATATGCGCATAGATGCCGAGCGGAAGATCGATGCCCTGCATCTCGGGCCGATACTGCGCGTTCGTATAGACCTGCTCCGCCGGAATCACGCCGGCACGCACGATATTGCGTTCGTGATAGACGTCGTGGAGGAACAGGTTGAGCGCCCGCACGCGCTGGCGCAGGCCCGTTTCCAGCAGCGCCCATTCGTCGGCCGGTATGACCCGCGGTATGAGGTCGAACGGGATGAGCCGCTCGGTACCGGACAGGTCGCCGTTGACCGCGAACGTGATGCCGACCCGCCTGAACAGCAGGTCCGCCTCCGCGCGCTTGCGTGTCATCGTTTCGGCGGTCTGGCGCTCCAGCCAGCGCTGGAACCGCTCGTAGTGCGGGCGCGCCGCGCCCGCTTCGCGCATCTCGTCATAGACTTGCATCGGCTTGTTCTCGCGCGTGAATGCAGCCGCGTTTGCGCATGCCGCCGCTGGATTGCGACGTCATGCCATGCGCGCTGCGGTCCTGCCAGAAAAGCAAGTGATATGCCATGTGCGATCGCAAATTCTGCGCAGGAATGGTGCACCGTCGATGACGATGATAAGTCGAACGCGCCCGCTTCGGCGCATGCGTGGCGCACCCGCCCCAATGTGGTGCGCGCGGCCGCCGGGTATGGCGCGTGCGACGCGCGGTAGCGTCTCGCGAGAGCAGTCTTTTTCTATGGATGAACGTCGCGCGGGCTGGCTCGCGCTGTTTGTACGGAGCGCGTGCGTAGCCGTTCTGGGCGCATTCCTGAGCGCGTGCGCGGCTGTCCTGAGCGCGTGCGCGTCTGTCGATACGCCGATGCCCGCCGCCGTCGATCCCGGCCAGGCCGGTGTCGCGCACACGTTCGTTGCCGTCGTCCGGCGCGATTGGCATACCGACGTATGCCTGCGCACGCGCGACGCCGGCGCCTGGGCACTCGACCTCGCGCACGGCTTCGACGGGGCGACCGTGCTGTGCTTCGGCTTCGGGGAACGGCAGTACGTGGTCGGGCGCAGGCACGATCCGCTCACGATGCTCGGCGCACTTCTGCCGAGCCGTGCGGCGATCCTGATGACGGTGCTGCGGGCCACGCCCGAGGACGCGTTCGGCGAGAAAAACGTGGTCGAAGCGCCGGTGGGAGACGCGGGCCTCGAAGGCCTCCAGCGTTTCCTGCGCGATTAGATCGAGACGAATGGCGCAGACGAGCCGCAACGCCTCGCGGACGGCCCCTATCCCGGCAGCCTGTATTTCGCGGCGAGAGGGACTTACGACGCCCTGCACACCTGCAATACATGGACGGCGCGCGCCCTGCGCTCGGCGGGACTTGCGAGCGTGGCGGACACGCCATTCGCGGGGCATTTGATGCGCGAGACGCGCGCGGCCGCGGCACGCGCGCCCGACGAGGCCAGTCCCTGACGCCGGCGACCGGGCCGTTAGCCGCCGCTGGCAACATGAATATGCATGGCGGCGCGTGCCGGCGAAAGCAACGATACAGCGATCAACACGGTGCAGCGCAGGTCGTACCCGGAGGAGGCGGCGCAGGCACCGCCGTTGGCTGGGGCACGACCACGGTCTCGCGCGGCGGCGGATTCGGGTCGCTGCTGCTGAACGAAAGGCAGCCCGCCAGCGCAAGCGGCAAGACGAGGGCAATGAGGCTCGAGCGTTGCATGTGGACTCTCCGGGATCGGCTGAAGCCGCCACGCTCCGTTGCGTGACGGCAGCACCTTTCAGAGAGCAAGCCGGATGCCGCTCAACTCAGACGAATGCAGGACCGCGTTCCCTCGCGCCCGGAAACCCGGCACCCTCAGCGCAACGGCGCCGGCCGCTCGCCGTTGCCCGGCGAAGTGAGGCCCGTGCGTTCCTGCACGCCCCACTTGCGACGGCCCAACAGGAAATGCAGCCAGCCGAGCGCCGCCCCGATGTGTCGCATCAACTGGAACGAGAACGGCTCGAAGATCGCGGCGAGAAAGGCCATGCCGAAGCTCGAACTCGTGCGGTCGCCGCTCCACTTCCGGTACAGGTGAACCGAGTACAGGTGAAATGCGAGGTCGATCGCGATCTTGCCGACGATCACGCCCAGCACCGGCAGCACGATCGTGAAACGGCCGTCGAAGAGAAAGCCGAGCAGCAGCGCAAACGCGGTGAGCCCGTAGATGGGCTGAACCGTATCGAACGCCTTGACCGGCAGCATCAGCAGACCGAGCTTTCCGTAGCGGCGGTTGCCGGTCATGTCGCGATACCAGTACTGCGTCTGCAGGAAACCCGCGAACCAGCGGCGGCGCTGACGCAGAAAACTCGCGAGCGTGCCCGGCGCATCGGTGCGCGCGCGCGCCGCGCCGATCACGCGCACGTCCCAGCCCAGGCCCTCGTGCGCCGAATGGCGGCGCAGACGATGGATCAGCTCGTAGTCCTCGACGAGACAGTACGGATCGAAGCCGCCCACCGCCGTCACGGCGTCGCGCCGGAAACAGGCGAACGCGCCCGAGACCAGCAGCAGGCTGTCCGCGCGCATCCATGCAAAGCGCGAGATGAAATTGCGGATGTATTCGTAGGTCTGGAACCACTGGAAAAAACGGCCGGAGAGCGACGTGTTGCACACCGGCGTGAGCAGCCCCGCCGCCGCCACGAGCTCACGCTCGCGGCCGAACGCGCGGGCCATCGCCGCGCAGGCATCGGGTTCGAGGAGCGTGTCGGCGTCCACGGTCATCAGCGTGTCCGTATCCACCGCGAGGAGCGCCGCGTTCAGCGCGCGCGCCTTGCCGCCGTGCGGCAGCTTCAGCCACCGCAGGTTCGGATACTGTGCGGAAGGTGGGCTCAGGCGGCCTTCGCCCGGGTCGGCCAGGCCGTAGCGTTCGGTCAGCAGCGCCGCCGTGCCGTCGGTCGATCCGTCGTCGGCGATCACGATCTGCTGCGGCGGCAGCGTCTGCGCAAACAAGGCGTCGAGCGTGATCGGCAGCACCGCCGCCTCGTTGTGCGCCGCCACGATCACGCCGAGCGTGGGCGGCGCTCCGCCATCGGCCGCGGTTGCCATTTCAGTTGCCGCCGCATCGGCCACGGCAATATCGCTCGGCGGCCTGAGCAGCACGGCCGCCTTCCATGCCACGAACAGCAGCAGCAGCGTGTCGTACACGACATAGGCAATACCCGTTGACCACGCAACGACGCCCTGCAGAAAGAACGCGCGCGCAAACAGCACGAACCATAGCACCATGACGCCCAGGTGGATCATGATGCTCGCGAGCGGCGTGGGCGGCGGCGCAAGGCGTGGCGAAGTGCGCGCGAGCGCCTGTTCAAGCGTGTTGTTCAAGACTTTCCCTTGCGTGGCTTACGGCATCATCCGGCGCAGCACTGAATGACAATCGATCCATTGATGCTTGAGCGCGCCCGCAATGTGCAACGCGAGCACGCCGTAGAGCGCATAGCTGCAGGCGGTATGCAGCGCGCCGAACTGCGTGTGCAACTGATCCTTCGTGGCCGGGTCCAGGCTCATGATGAAGCCGATGCGCGGCCAGGGCACGAGACCATAGAGATACATGGGATGCGAGGCCGCGGCGACCCACGCGGAGTCGTGCAGCCAACCCGTGAGCGGCATTGCGAAGATCAGCACGTAGAGCGCGATATGGGCGGCATGCGCCGCCGCACGCTCCCAGCCTGGAAATTCGGCGGGCAACGGCGGGGGACGATGCGTGAGCCTCCACAGCACGCGCAGGATCGCGAGACCGAGCACGGTGATGCCGATCGATTTGTGCGTGTCGATCACGAGGCGGATGTTCGTATCGGAAAGCGTGCCGTCGGGCAACAGCGCCGCGGTCAGGCCGAGCACGACGTTGGTGAGGATCAGGAGCGCGATCAGCCAGTGCAGCAGCACAGCAACGCGCGTGTATTTCTGCGCGGCGGCAGGGACGTCGTTGAAGCCGGACTCAGCGGAAAGGGAGGTTTTCACGTGGCTAGCCTGGGCGGTTCAGTGAGGGTAACGCTCGGCGCGGGCGGTTTATTCCATGCCTTCATGCCGCGCGCCAACGAGCCGCATTATGCGCCCAGGCGGTTTCTGCTGCAGAAAGCGGTGGCGGGCCTTGGGGCCTCGGACGACGAGAGCCCGCAGTCCTCGAAAGTCGCTCACAGGCTTGACGCCACTCAAATCGGGTTCCTCCGGCCCATGCTGGCGAAATAACATATTTGTTACTATAATCGGCATGAGATACCTGATCGACTTCTACAGCGAACGGGTTGAGCGCAGTCTCTACGCCCTACCCAAAATGCTTGCAGTCCGCTTCGTTGCCCTTGCCGAGCGCATGGAAAAGTACGGGCCGAATCTCGGCGAACCCCACACCAAAGCGATGGGAGAAGGCTTGTTCGAACTACGGCTCAAGAGCCCCGAAGGTATCGCCAGAGTGTTCTACTGCGCCGTTGTTGATCGACGCATCGTGATGCTTCATGGCTTCGTGAAAAAGACGCAACAAACACCGCGCAAAGAACTGGAAATTGCCCGCAAACGACTGCAGGAGGTTAAAAGTGGGGACGTTTAAAGCAATGCGCGAACGGGTCCTCGCCGATCCCGAAGCGCGGGCCGAGTACGACCGATTGAATCGCGAAGAGTTTGCCCTGCTCGACCAGATGCTGGCCGCCCGCCATGAAGCCGGCCTTAGCCAGGCACAGGTGGCCGAGCGCATGGGCACCAAGGCACCCGCCGTGACACGCCTCGAGCGCGCGCTGGCGTCCGGCCAACACTCGCCCTCCCTCGATACGCTCCGCAGGTACGCTGCGGCATGCGGCAAGACGCTGCGGATTTCGCTGGTCTGAGTTCCCGCAGGCACAAGAAGCCGGCTGGCGAAAAGCCCTTCCGGAAACCAGGCTGACGGCCGGAACGAAGTGACCACACCGTCCCCAGGGTGCTGCCGTCAGCATCTCATGCACCACGCATTTTCCATACGAATCAATTATCTGGCGTGATGCTGCATCGCACAAATATTTCTTGACACACCATTCTGGTGCGCTATCATGGAGTCCAGATTGCTGCAACGCACCAAACCGGCGGGACGGCGATCGATTCGAACGTTTTCCCATTTTCCAAACGGAACCGCCCCGCCGGTTCGTCATCAGGAACGAAGACATGACTCTGCCGACTCCCGAACAATTCGCCGCCAGCCAGAAAGCCAGCCTCGAGACCCTTTTCGGCCTCACGAACAAGGCGTTCGACAGCGCCGTCAAGCTCGCCGAACTGAACATCCAGACCGCGCGCGACGTCTTCGCGCAAGGCCAGGAACAGGCTCAGGCAGCGTTCTCCGCGAAGGACCCGCAAGGCTTCTTCGCCGTGCAGGCCAACCTCGCGCAACCCGCCGCGGAAAAGGCGCTGGCTTATGGCCGCAGCGTGTACGACATCGTGTCGGCCGCCCAGTCGGAATTCACCCGCGCCGCCGAGTCCCACCTCGCGGAGCAGCAGCGCGCTGTCCAGTCGCTCGTCGAAAGCGCAGCGAAGAACGCACCGGCCGGCTCGGAAAGCGCCGTCGCCGCGATCAAGACGGCGTTCAACGCCGCCAACTCGGCGTATGAGTCGGTGAACAAGGCAGCGAAGCAAGCCGTCGAACTCGCCGAAAGCAACTTCCAGGCTGCCACCAAGGTTGCCGCGAAGGCATCGACTCGCGCCACGAAGCAAACGGCGTAAGCCAGAAGCCGTCGTCATCGGCGGCCGTCAGAGGCGGGCCGGTTTCGCACGAAACCGGCCCGTCGCGCCTTACTCACCTCCCCCTCAGCATCCCTCTGACGGCCGTCCCCCTGGACCGTCAGTCGACGCAACTTCCCGTATCGAACATCGTCGCCAGCGCGCACGCCGACGTGAGCATGCGTCTGCCGTCGTGGCCCACGCCCGGCACGATATCCATCGACTGATTCAGCCCCTCCGGATGCCGCCCCTGCAGGTAGCGGAAAAAACCCTGCGCACGCGCCATGCGCTGCGGCCCCTGCGCCTCGGCTTCGCAACGTTTGTCGAGTGCGGGCTGCGCCGGGTCGGTGTCGTCGCCGCCTATCAGATAGACGATGCGCCGCTTCACGTAGTCCGTCTCGATCTGCGCCGGTGTGCGGTCCTGCATGAACGCCGGGCGTCCATCCATGCCGTATTTCCACTGATCGAAACCGGGGCAGCGCGACGCATCGAATGGCGCCGGTGAGCCGCTCGCGTCGGGACGCAGTGCGTCGAAGTACGCATACGACGAGGGATTGGCCACCAGAAAACGCACGTCGATGCCGGCGGCCGCGAGCGCATCCGCCGCGTGGGACGCCTCGGCGTAACGCTGCACGAACTGGGCACCGCCGGAGTGGCCCGCCAACACCACCGACTTCAACGCGGGAAAGCGATGCCGGTCGGCGAGCCGCTCGACTATGCGGTCGAGCACCGCGTACGAACTCACCGGCACGGCGCCTGCCGCCGGGCCGCCATCCATCCAGGCGTCGCCGTGCCAGCGCAGCAGGTTGGCGGGTGAAGCGAACGCGCGGGTATCGACGCCCGCGAGGAATTGCGGCGCGATCAGCAGCAGCGTCGCGGGATCGGCGTGCGCGGCCGCGCGTGCCGCTTCGAGCGATCGGAAATAGACGTCCGCGTTGCGCAAACGCCCGTGCAGCACGATCACCACGCGTGTCACGCGCGGCTGAGGAATCGTCCAGTCCTCACTCACATAGAGCGGAAATTCGGCGTGGCCCTGCGGCGTATCGATCGGCAGGCGCGCGGAGGCGATCACCTTGACGGCATGGAGAGGCGGCGTACCCGCAGGCCCGGCAAGCACCGACCCCGTGGCCAGTGCCGCGGCCAGCGCCATGCCCTGCAGAAACGTCGAACGCAGCATCGGCGCCGCTCCTCATGAAAGGACAACCGGAAAGCCGAAAAAGAAGGGGTGCCGCGAGTCAGGAACCGAACATGCGGTTGACGGCGCGTTCAAGGTGCGCGCGCATTGCGTGCGACGCGCGTTCGGGATCGCGCGCACGCACCGCTTCGAGCACTTCGAGATGTTCCTGCTGAACCACGCGCTGGCGTTCGATCGACTTCACGAGCGAGAGGTTGCGCGACAGGTTCATGCTGAACACCATCTGCTCCTGGATGCCCGAGAGCGCGGTGATGAAAAACGGATTCTTCGACGCGCGGGCCACGGCGAGATGAAACGCGAAATCGTCCTTCGCGCCGATGCCCGAGGTTTCGATGATCGTCTGGAGGTTGTCCCACTCGCGCTGAATGGCTTCGAGGTCGGTGTCGTCGGCCTTCTGCGCGGCCAGCGCCGCCGCGCCGGCTTCGACCACGATGCGGTACTCGTAGCAGCGGCGGATGTCCGACAAACTTTCGAGCGGCGCGAAGCGGCGCACGTCCGGGTCCGGCCGCCGCATCACCGTGGTTCCCGATCCGTGGCGCGTCGCGATGATGCCGTCCGCCCGCAGTTGCGCGAGCGCCTCGCGCACCGTCGGCCGCGAGGTCGCGAAGCGCTCCGCGAGCATGTGCTCGGTCGGCAGGCGCTCCCCTTCCTTGTATTCGCCTTCGATAATGCGGTTCAGGATGTCGCTGTAAATCCGCGCCGGCATGTTCGGCGCCTTCTGCTCAGCCATGTTCGGACGCACGCTATTGAGTTGTCAGGAATGTTGTTAATTGTAAGTCATACGGCACTCAGAGCATCCCGGCGAACGAAGGCTCGGGCAATCCGCGCACGCCCGTCTCGAGCACGAACACAAGGCCGTCCCCGTCGCCCACTTCGGGAGGACAGATCGTCGTCACGAACAACTGGTCGAGCCCGGGACCACCGAACGCGCACATCGAAGGCTTCGACACCGGCACCGCCACGCGCCGATCGACCTTGCCCTGTGGCGTGAAGCGCAGCAGCAGGCCGGCGTCGTTGGCACAAATCCAGTAGCAGCCGTCGGCATCCACCGCCGCGCCGTCCGGGCGGCCCGCGTAGTCGTGCAGGTCGGCGAACACGCGGCGATTCGTGGGCACGCCCTCATCGGTGTCGTATTCGAAGGCCCAGATCAGCCGGCTCGATGGATGGGAGTCCGAAAGATACATCGTGCGGCCGTCCGGCGCCCAGGCGAGCCCGTTCTGGGTGCACAGACCCTCTACCACCGGCACGGAGAGGCCGTCCTCCGCCGTGTAGCGATAGAGCTTGCCCGCCGGCTGCGGCCCCACCGCGTCCTGCACCATCGTTCCGGCCCAGAAGCGACCTTGACGGTCGCACCGGCCGTCGTTGAAGCGCATGCGCGGCGCCTCGTGCGCGACGGTCGCGAGGCGGCGCACGTCGAGCGCGCCGTGCTGCGCCCCCTCACCCCCACTCGCCGCCTGCGGCTCGTGCAGCGTCAGCGCGAAGATGCCGGTTTCGAGCGCGGCCAGCACCTTGCCGTCGTGCGCGAAGGCGAAACAGCCGATGCGCTCCGGCAGATGCCATTCGGTGCGTCGCCCGGCAGCCAGTTCGTAGCGCACGAGCGTTTGGGCTGGAATGTCTTCCCAGTACAGCGCATGGTCCTGCGCGCACCAGACCGGGCATTCGCCCACCGACGAGCGGCGCGCATCGCGCATCTCCAGCGGCCGCACCGGCACGCGCTCCTGTTCGATCGTCATTGCCTCTTCCTCGCCGCGTTCAGCCCTGCTGGGTCTTGCGCCATTCGGCGAAGGCGGCCAGCGTTGCCTCGTTGGGCGGATAGGTGCCCGGCAGCGCGGCGCCCGCTTCGATGCGCGAGGTGATGAAGCGTTCGAGCACCTCCTGCTCCCACGCGGCCTCGGCCACTTCCTCGGCCAGATGGCGCGGCACGACCACCACGCCGTCGGCATCGCCGACGATGATGTCGCCCGGGTACACGGCCACGCCGCCGCAGCCGATCGGCACGTTCAGGTCGACGGTGTGGTGCTTCGTGAGGTTCAGCGGCGCCGAGGCGCCCGCGCAGAAGACGGGCAGCCCGAGCGCGGCGATGGTGGCGCTGTCACGCACGGGGCCGTCGGAGACCATGCCCGCCACGCCGCGCACCTTCAGGCGCGTCGCGAGGATCGAACCGACCGACGCCGCCGCGTGCTCGCCGCGGCAATCCTGCACGAGCACGGCGCCGGCCGGCACTGTTTCGACGCCCTTGCGCTGCGGATGCTCCGGATTCTGGAACGCGCTCAACTGGTCGAGATCCTCGCGCGCCGGGATGTTGCGCATCGTGAAGGCCGGGCCGACGAGATTGGGCGCGCCGGGCGCCGGCGCGACGAGCGGCTTCACCCCCTCCAGGAACACATTGCGCAGTCCGCGCTTGAAGAGCTGCGTGGTGAGCGTCGCGTTCGAGACGTGGCGCAGTTTTTCGAGAGCGGATTCGCTCACAGAGATGACGGGTGAATTCATCGTGTCTCGTCCAGAGTCGTGGGATACGGGCCGAGCGGGCCGCCGGCCCGCTCGGGTTTCCAGCAGTGTGCCTGCATTGTTGTAATACAACTGGAAAATTGTCAACCAGCGACTCTTCGACGGCCGGGCGCCATGCAAGCTAAAGCGGCGACATTTCTGCCAAGCCTCATTCTGCGGTCATCCTTTTACCGTTTTGCAGGGCTCGCCCAGCAGTGAGGCGCCTCATTTTTCAGCCGGCACCAGGGCAAATCCCGACCCACGCCAGATTTGCTTTACAACTTTACCGCAAATAGAATGATGTCTTACATGCCGGGCAGCAGGACTCCCCCAACCCGACGAGGTTTTACAAGCGACGCCAGACGAAGGAGACACGCAGTGCAACGCAAGACTATCAAGGGGCTCCGTTGGTGGATCATCGGCCTCATCATGATCGGCACCATCTTCAACTACCTTGCGCGCAGTTCGCTCTCGGTAGCGGCGCCCACGCTCACGCAGACGATGCACATGACCACGCAGCAGTATTCGTACGTGGTCACGGCGTTCCAGGCCTGCTACGCACTCGCGCAGCCCATCGCCGGCCTCGTGCTCGATTCGCTGGGCGTCAAGATCGGCTTCGCGATCTTCGCGTTCGGCTGGGCCATCTCCAACATGCTGCACGGCCTCGCCACCAGCTGGCCCTCGCTCGCGTTCTTCCGCGGCCTGCTCGGCGTGAGCGAAGCGGCGATCTTCCCCGCCGGCATGAAGGCGATCAGCCAGTGGTTCCCCGCGAAGGAACGCTCGGTCGCCACGGGCTGGCTCAACACCGGCACCTCGGTGGGCGCCATGATCGCCCCGCCGCTCGTCGTCTGGTGCATTCTCAAGTACGACTGGCAGTTCGCCTTCGTGCTGACCGGCGGCGTGGCGCTGATCTGGGTCGGCCTGTGGCTCGTGTTCTTCCGCACGCCCGCCGAGCATCCGATGCTCTCGGCCGAGGAAGCCGACTACATCCGCGCGGGCCAAACGGCCGCCCAGCATTCGCCGGCCGGCAAGCCTTCGTGGAAGGAAGTGCTCAGGCAGCGCCGCTTCTGGGGCATCGGCATTCCGCGCATGCTCGCCGAACCCGCGTGGCAGACGTTCGGCGCGTGGATTCCGCTCTACATGGTCACCGTGCGCCACATGAACCTGAAGGAGATCGCTCTCTTCGCGTGGATGCCGTTCCTTGCCGCCGACCTCGGCTGCCTCGTCGGCGGCTATCTGGCGCCGCTTTTCATGCGCTGGTTCGGCTGCTCGCTCATCACCTCGCGCAAGCTCGTCATCACGACCGGCGCGTGCCTGATGATCGGCCCGGCCTGCGTCGGCCTCGCCGCGAGCCCCTATGCCGCGATCGCGCTCTTCTGCGTCGGTACGTTCGCTCACCAGACCATCTCGGGCGCCCTGTTCACGCTGGCTTCGGATGTCTTCGGGCAGCACGAGGTGGGCACGGCCACGGGGCTTTCCGGCATGTTCGGTTATCTTGGCGCCACGGTCTTTTCGCTGATCGTCGGGGCGGTGGCCGGCACCATCGGCTACAACCCGCTGTTCGTCTGCCTGATGCTGTTCGACGTGGTCGGCGCGATCGTGGCCTGGCGGCTGGTCTCCGACCAGCAGAAAGCCGACGCCGCGCTTGCCAGAGTCGACGGCACACAAAGCGTGAAGGCCTGAGTTTTCGGCCGGTGCCCCTCGGGGCGCCGGCTTTTGCCGTTTTTCTGCGAGGTAACTCCACCGTGAAGAAAGTTGCATTGACCGGCGCGGCCGGCCAGCTTGGCACCGTGCTGCGCCGCGCGCTCCTTGCGCGCGGCGTGAACCTGCGCTCCGCAGCCGGCTCGAAGCCGCTCGAACCGATCGTTGCCGGCGAAGACGTCATGCATGGCGACCTGCGCGAGCGCGAGGTGGTCGATCGCCTGCTCGACGGCGTCGATGTGCTGATCCACATGGCCGGCACGAGCGTCGAGCGCCCGCTGCCCGAGATCATCGAAAACAACCTGCGCGGGCTCGTCGAGGTCTACGAAGGGGCGCGCCGCCACGGCGTGAAGCGCATTCTGTTCGCGAGCTCGAATCACGCGATCGGCATGTATCCGGTGGAAGAGAAGCTCACGCTCGATTGCGCGTTCCGGCCCGACGGCTTCTACGGCCTCTCCAAGGCCTGGGGCGAATCGCTCGCACGGCTCTACTGGGACAAGCACGGCATCGAGACGGTCTGCGTGCGCATCGGTAGCTGCGTCGAGAAGCCCACCGAATTCCGCCATCTGAGCACGTGGCTGGGCCACGACGATCTGCTGCAGCTCATCGATCGCGTCATCAACGTGCCGGAGATCGGCTTCGCGGTGGTGTGGGGGGTATCGAACAACACGCGCAGCTATTGGGTACAGAGCGGCGCGGACAACGATGCCGAGCGGCTTGGCTATCGCCCGCAGCAGAATGCCGAAGACTATGCGGAAGAGATCCTGAAGAAGCCGAATCCGCTCGACGCCGTGGCGCAGCGCTATCAGGGCGGCGGATTCGCCAGCATCGATTTCACCCCGTTCGAGGCGCGCGGCAAGCGCGGGGACTGAACGTCCGGCGGCGGCGTTTGCGCCGCCATTCCCCTACTCTGTGCGCTCGAACCCGTAATCGCGCTCGACGCGGCAGATCCGGGTCTGGTAGCTCGCATACCACTGCTCGCGGCCCTGGCGCTGGGCGATCTGATGCTCGGCGTTTTTCTTCCACGCCGCAATCGATTCGAGACTCTCCCAATACGAAACCGTGATGCCCAGGTCCTCGCGCGCCGACTCCACGCCGAGAAAGCCCGGCTGTGTGCCGGCGAGTTCGACCATGGCATCGGACATGCTGGCGTAACCGTTGTCGCCCTCCGTGCGCAGCGACGTGAAGATAACGGCGTAGTACGGCGGGGTGGGCGTTCGGGCGATCGACATCGTTCATTCTCCGCAGTGCAGGGAACCGGTGGGCGCTATCTTACTGCGAAGTCCCGGCGTACATCGCAAGCAACCGGCGTGAAACGACCCCGTTCGGCGCTATAGAATGGAAGTCCGGAACCGACTGGGATTCCACTTGCCATGACCCTGACCGCCTTCAGTCATTACAACCTGCGTGCCGACCGCGCGACGCTGGACACGCTGCGCGACTTCTACGTGAACGTCGTGGGCCTGCGGCTCGGCGAGCGCCCGCCTTTCTCCAGCTTCGGCTACTGGCTCTACGCGGGGTCCAAGGACGTTCTCCATCTTTCCGTAGCGGGGCCGGGAGAAGAACGCGACACAACGGCGAGAAACACGTTCGATCACGCCGCCTTCGCCTGCACCGATCTGCAGGGGACGATGGCCCAACTGCAGCGGTTCAAGGTGCCTTTCACCTGCGCCGACGTGCCGCTAACCGGCCAGCGGCAGATATTTTTCTCCGATCCGGCCGGCAATGGTGTCGAGCTGAACTTCGCGCGCGAAGACGTGTGAGCTTCGCGGGCGTTTCCGATCCGGCAAAAAAACGGCGGCCGCCTCGCGGCGCCGCCGTCAACCTGACAACTCCTACTACGTGATTGTGTTCAGACCTGCCTAGTGAATCTCGGGCTCGCCGCCGCTGCCCTCGCAAGCACCGCCCGCGCCGTCACGCTGCAGGAAGTCGAAATCGCAGCCCTTGTCCGCCTGCATCACGTGCATCTGATGCATCGCGCCGTAGCCGCGCGTGAAGCGCGGCTCGGGCTCGACCCACGCGGCCTTGCGGCGCGCGAGTTCCTCATCGGAAATCAGTATGTTCAGGCGGCGCCCGGGCACGTTCAGCTCGATCATGTCGCCGTCCTTCACGAGCGCGAGCGGCCCGCCGATGAACGATTCCGGTGCGACGTGCAGCACGCACGCGCCATAGCTCGTGCCGCTCATGCGCGCATCGGAAATGCGCAGCATGTCGCGCACGCCCTTCTTGAGGATCTTCTGCGGAATCGGCAACTGGCCCCACTCGGGCATGCCGGGCGCGCCAATCGGGCCGGCGTGCTGCAGCACGATCACGCAGGTCTCGTCGATGTCGAGGTCTTCGCTGTCGATGCGCGCGGCCATGTCGTTATAGTCCTTGAACACGACAGCCCGGCCCGTATGCACGTGCAGATGCTCTTCGGCCGCGCCCGGCTTGATCACGGCGCCGTCCGGCGCGAGATTGCCGCGCAGCACGGCGAGGCCCGTGTCCGGCATCAGCGGCGCGCTGCGGCGGCGGATCACCTCGTCGTTGAAAATCTGCGCTTCGGCGATGTTCTCGCCGAGCGTCTTGCCGTTCACGGTCATCTGCGTACCGTCGATGAGGTCGCCCAGTTCCTTGAGCATCGCCATCAGGCCGCCGGCGTAGTAGAAGTCCTCCATGAGGTACTTGCCGGTGGGGCGCACGTTTGCGAGCACGGGCGTGTGGCGCGCGATGTCGTCGTATTGCGCGAGCGTGAGATTCACGCCGGCGCGGCGCGCCAGCGCGATCATGTGCACGATCGCGTTGGTCGAGCCCGAAAGTGCGAGGCACGTCGTCACCGCGTTGTCGACCGACTTGCGCGTGAGGATGTCCGAGGGCTTGAGGTCTTCCCACACCATATCGACAATGCGCATGCCTGTCTTCGCCGCGTACTGCGCGTGGCGCGAGTCCGCCGCGGGAATCGACGCGAAACCCGGCAGCGTGAAACCCAGCGCCTCGGCCGCGCTCGTCATCGTCGAGGCGGTGCCCATCGTCATGCAGTGGCCCGGCGAACGCGCGATGCCGCCTTCCACGCCCTTCCAGTCCTGCTCCGTGATCTTGCCCGCGCGCAGGTCGGCCCAGTACTTCCAGGTGTCCGAGCCGGAGCCGAGCGTCACGCCGTTCCAGTTGCCGTTGAGCATCGGGCCCGCCGGCAGGAAGATCGCGGGCAGGTCCGTCGAGATCGCGCCCATCAGCAGCGCCGGCGTGGTCTTGTCGCAACCGCCCATCAGCACGACGCCGTCGGCCGGATACGAGCGCAGCGTCTCCTCCACTTCCATCGCGAGGAAGTTGCGATAGAGCATGGTCGTGGGTTTCTGGAACGGCTCGGAGAGCGTCTGCACCGGCAGCTCGACCGGAAAGCCGCCCGCCTGCCAGATGCCGCGCTTGACCTCTTCCACGCGCTGCTTGAAGTGCGTATGGCACGGATTGATCTCGCTCCACGTATTGAGGATCGCGATCACCGGCTTGCCCGCATATTCCTCGCGGCTGTAGCCCATCTGCGCCGTGCGCGAACGATGGCCGAACGAACGCAGGTCGTTCACGCCATACCAGCGATGGCTGCGCAGTTCTTCGGGGGTTTTACGCTTGTTGCTCATGTTGCCTTGCTCCAGGGTCTGCCAGGTCGTTCCTGTGGGGTGAGCCGCCGTCGCCGGTCAGCGCTGCTCCTTCACGCGCGACACGAGCTGTGCCGGGCTCACGAACTGCAGCGCCACCAGCACCCACGCGAGCGTGATCGCCATATAGATCATCGCCATGGCGTCGATCGACTGCGGCGCGCGAACGCCCGTCGAGAACACCGCGTAATACAGCGCGACAACGAGCGTCTGCGTGTCGGGTCCGGCGGTAAAAAAAGTGAGTTCGAACATGCCGATCGTGCGCACCAGCACGAGCAGCCCCGCCGCCAGCATGCCCGGCACGAGCAGCGGCAGCAGCACGTAGCGGAAATAGCGCAGCGTGTTCGCGCCGAAAATGCGCGCGGCGGATTCGAGATTGGGATCGATCTGCTCGATGAACGGCGTCATCACGAGGATCACGAACGGCAGCGCGGGCACGAGGTTCGCGAGGATCACACCGGGCAGCGTGCCCGCAAGGCCGAAGCGATACATCGCGGTCGCCATCGGAATGCCGTACGTGACGGGCGGCACCATCAGCGGCAGCAGGAACACGAGCATGGCGAGGCGCTTGCCCGGAAACTGCGCGCGAGCGAGCGCGTAGGCGGCGGGCACGCCGAGCACGATGGACAGCAGCACGACGGCGCCCACCACTTCGAACGTCACCCACAGCACGCTCGAAAGCTGGAAGTCGCGCCATGCCTGCGCGTACCAGTGCAGCGTAAAGCCCTGCGGCAGCGGCGTACCGAACCAGCGCGTGGCGATGGAGTTCACGCCGACGGTGGCGATCAGCAGCAGCACGTTCAGGAGGAAGAACGCCACGCCGCCCCAGACGAGGCATTTCCACAGCCGGTCAGCGAGGCGTGCGGGCGGCTTCGAGGCTACGACGGTAGACGACACGGCCGGAACATCGCCCGAGAGCGGCGCACCGGCAGAGAGACCGGCGGCGTTGCGGTGATGTGCGCTCATCAGCCCTTACCCCCGCTCACCGGACCCGCATAGAACATACGCCGCGCCGCCAGCATCGCCGCCACGACCACGAGCTGCACGAAGCCCATCACGATCGCGATGGTCGAGGCCAGCGAATAGTCGTAGCTCTCGAACGCGGCTTCCGCGGCGGCAATCGAGATCACGCGCGTGGGGCCTGCCGGCGCGCCGAGCAGCACCGCGGACGGGAACACCGAATAGGCCTGCACGAACGAGAGGCAGGCGGCCATCGTGAGGCCCGGCACGAGCAGCGGCAGATAGATCAGCCGGAACTGCTGCCACGGTCCCGCGCCGAGCGTGGCCGCGGCGCGCGCGAGCGTCGGGTCGATGCCGGTGACGTACGAAAGCGTGAGCAGAAAGGCGAACGGAAAACCCGAGACGATCAGCGAGATCAGCACGCCCCAGTAGTTGTGCGTGAGACGGATTTCTTCGCTGGTGTAGAGATGCACCGCGTGCAGCGCCTGCGGAAACCAGCCGTTCGGGCCGAAGTAGCTGAGCATGCCGTCGGCGATCAGCACCGTGCCGAGCGTCACCGGGATCACGAGCAGCGTCGTCGCGAACTTCTGCCAGGGCGAATTGCGGCGCAGCGCGAACGCCACCGGCACCGAAAGCCCGACGTTGATCGCCGTCGCCGGCACCGCGAGCTTCAGCGTGACGAACACGGTCGGCCACAGCGAAAGGTCGGTGAAAAACTGCACGTAATTGGCCAGCATGCCGCCGCCGTTCATCGGCTTGAACGAGAGCACGAGGCCGTACGCGAACGGATAAAGGAACAGCGCGGCGATGAAGCCGAGCGCCGGCGTGACGAGCCAGCCACGTGCATCGCGCGGCTGGCGGGCGAGCGTGGAAACCAGCGTGCTCATGCGGCACGCTCCGCGTAAGCGAGCACGCGCGACGGCGCGACCCGCAAGGTGGCGCGCTCGCCCGCCGCGAATTCGCCGGCCACGCGCGCCCACAGCTTGCCGAACGGCGCATTGGCGAGCAGCAGCGAATCGCGGCCACCGTATTCGACCAGCTCCACTTCCACGTCGAAGGCGTTCGCGTCGCCGGCTGTGGCGCGCTCGAAGTCTTCGGGACGCATCGCCACCGACATGCCGCCCGCGTCGACCTCGTCCATCGCCACGCCGGTCAGCGTGACGCCGGCAGCCGTCAATGCGACGTGATCGCCGCGCTCGCCCGAGATCGAGAACGGCAGCACGTTGCGATAGCCCATGAAGCGCGCAACGTGCAGGTTCGCGGGACGCCCGTAGATCTCCTTCGGCGTGGCCACCTGCTGCACGACGCCCTCCTTCATCACGACGATGCGGTCGGCCATCGAAAGCGCCTCGTCCTGGTCGTGCGTCACGTAGATCGTCGCGCGTTCGAGCTGGCCGTGAATGCGGCGGATTTCGGCGCGCATCTCGATGCGCAGTTTCGTGTCGAGGTTCGAAAGCGGCTCGTCCATCAGCACGAGCGGCGGTTCGATCACGATCGCGCGCGCAATCGCCACGCGCTGCTGCTGGCCGCCCGAAAGCTGGCCCGGCAGCTTGTTTTCATGACCGACGAGCTGCACGAGCTGCAGCGCTTCGCGCACCCGGCGCTTCGCCTCGTCGCGCGGCACGCCTTGCATCTTCAGGCCGAAGCCCACGTTTTCCAGCACGCTCATGTGCGGAAAGAGCGCGTAGTTCTGGAACACCATGCCGAAGCCGCGCTTCTCGGGCGGCAGGACGTCGATACGCGTCTCGTCGAGCCAGATGCTGCCGCTCGTAAGCGGCATCAGGCCCGCGATGCAGTTGAGCGCCGTCGATTTGCCGCAGCCCGACGGCCCGAGCAAGGCGATGAACTCGCCGCGGCGTATCTCGAGATCGAGGCCGCGCAGCGCGGCCAACTGTGCGCCCTCGGCGCTCGTGAAGCTGCGGCACACCGAGTCCAGACGCAGACGATCGAAAGAATGCTTCATGTCACGTTCCTGATCTGCCTTGACTGCGTTGAGGGGGCTGCACGGCGGGCATGACCGACCCCGCCGCCGTACTCGCCCGCTTGCGTTACTGGGACTTGGCCGCGCCGACTTCGCGGTCCCACTTCTGGAAAGCCGCCACCATTGCCTGCGCCGAAAGCGGCACGACGTGCGGATAGGCCGCGAGCCACTTCGCGTACTCGGGGCGCCCGTACTTCGCGATCACATCCTGGCTGTCCTTCGGCGCCATGTTCAGCGTGACGCCCGCCACGGCCGGGCCCGGATAGAAGTAGCCGTCGTCATAGGTCATGGCCTGCTGCTGCGGCTCGAGCATGAAGTTCATGAGCTTGATCAGCACCGCGAGTTTCTCTTTGGAAACGCCCTTCGGAATCACCATGTACTGGGCGTCGTTCACCCAGGTCATGTTGTCGAAGGCCTGCACCTTGAAGTCGGCCGGCACGATGCCGAGCGCGCGCGGGTTGATGTCCCAGCCCGTCACCGTCACCGTCATGTCGCGCGTCCCTTCGCCCAGCTCCTTCATCACCGCCGAGGTGCCGCCCGGGTAGTACGGCACGCACGCGTTCAGTTCCTTGAGAAAGGCCCAGGTCTTGTCCCAGCCGTTGACCGGGTCTTGCGGATTCTTGTCGCCGAGCAGATACGGCAGGCCCATCAGGAAGGTGCGGCCCGGACCCGAATTAGCCGGGCGCGCGTAGATAAGCTTGCCCGGGTTGGCCTTGCACCAGGCCAGCAGTTGCTCGGGCGTATGGGGCGGATTCGGCACCTTCGCCGGGTTGTATTCGAGCAGCGGACCGGCGGGCATGTAGGCCACTTCGAGGCCGTAGCCCTGCGCGAGGTCCTGCATCTTGCGCGGCCCCGGCGCGTAGTGGTCGAGGACGCCGGGCAGCGCGGCCGCGTTGTCGGGCAGCAGCTTGACCCAGAGGTTCTGTTCGATGCCGGCCGAAAGCGCGTCCGTGCCGGTCAGCACGAGGTCGATGTCGGAGCGGCCCGCGGCCTGCATCGCCTTGATCTTGCCCGGTAGTTGCGGCGCGGGCGCGTTGGTGTAGGTGATATTGGAGACGAGGTTCGGATACTTCGCCTTGAAGGCTTCGAAGGCTTTCTGCGTGAGCTGCAGATCGCCGGCCACGTCGACTATGTTCAGGGAAACCGGATCGGCCTGCGCCGCGCCCGTACCGAGCGTCATCACAGCAGCGGCCGATACACACAGGGCCAGGCGTCTGGCCGACAAGCGTCCTTCGAACATCGCATCTCCTCACATCTGATTATGGGATTTATTCTCTGCGGCCCGTTCGCGACTTGCGCTCAGCGCGGGCTCGCAGCACAGGATGCAGAACCACGCCGCAAGTTGTCAAGCAACATCGGGCTTTATGTCACGAATATCATCGCCTTGTCGGCAACGGTGCGGCGGCTGCCCGATTACCAGGCTGGCGGCCCCACTGCCAGCCTCCGCCTGTGGGTTCAGGCGCGCACCAGTTCGCCGTCGCGCAAGCGCCAGAGCGCGAGCGGATTGTCGTTCTGAAGCGCGGGCGGCAGCAGGTCGGCCGGCAAATCCTGGTAGCAGACCGGGCGCAGAAAACGCTCGATCGCCATCGCGCCCACCGAAGTCGTGCGCGCGTCCGAGGTGGCCGGGAACGGTCCGCCGTGCACCATCGCGTACGACACCTCCACTCCCGTCGGGAAGCTGTTGGCGAGAATGCGGCCCGCCTTGCGTTCGAGCACCGGCAAGAGGCGCCGCGCCTGGGCGTAGTCGCCGCTGTCAATATGCAGCGTCGCGGTCAACTGGCCTTCCAGATGTTCGGCCACGCGCAGCAGTTCCGCCTCGTCGCGGCAGGCCACGACCAGCGACACCGGCCCGAAGATCTCGTCCGCCAGCGCGTGCTGCACGAGGAATTGTCCGGCCGTCGTCTTGAACAGCATTGGCAGAGCGGCGCAGTGCGCGTCCGACTGCGTGCCCTCGGCCACGCGCTCCACGCCCGGCTGCTGCGCGCGCGCTTCCACGGCCTTGCGGTAGCTCGCGGCGATGCCGGCCGTCAGCATGGTCTGTGCGGTCTTCTGCCCGAGCGCTGCTGCGGCTTGCGCCACGAAGCGGTCGAGGTCGGGGCCGTCGAAACCGAGTACGAGACCCGGATTCGTGCAGAACTGCCCGACGCCCAGCGTCAGCGACTCGACGAAGCCCTTCGCCAGCGCCTCGCCGCGCGCGGCCAGCGCCGCCGGCAGAACGAACATCGGATTGATGCTGCTCATCTCAGCATAGACGGGAATTGGCTCGGCACGCTCTCCGGCAATGCGCGCGAGCGCGAGACCGCCGCCGCGCGAACCCGTAAAGCCCACCGCCTTGATCGCCGGATGCGCGACCAGCGCTTCGCCGAGCGCATTGCCGCCGCCGAACAGCAGCGAGAACACGCCCGCGGGCAAGCCCACGTCGGCGACGGCCTGCTGGATCGCGCGGGCCACGAGTTCCGAGGTGCCCGCATGAGCGGGATGCGCCTTCACCACGACGGGACAGCCCGCCGCGAGCGCCGAAGCGGTATCGCCGCCCGCCACCGAAAACGCGAGCGGGAAGTTGCTGGCGCCGAATACGGCCACGGGGCCGAGGCCGATGCGCTGCGCGCGCAGATCGGAGCGCGGCAGCGGCTTGCGCTCGGGCAGTGCCGAGTCGAGCACGGCGCCGCACCAGCGGCCGTCGCGCACGAGCGACGCGAAAAGGCGCAACTGACCGACCGTGCGGCCACGCTCGCCTTCGAGGCGGGCCTTCGGCAGCGCGGATTCGAGATGCGCGCGCTCGATCAGCGCGTCTCCGATCCCCAGAATGCGTTCGGCGATCGCTTCAAGCAAACGCGCGCGCGTTTCGAGCGGCGCGGCGCGCAAAGGGTCGAAGGCCTGCGCGGCCAGCGTACAGGCCCGCTCGACTTCGGCGCTACCGCCAAGGCCGAACGAAGGCTCGATCTCCGCGCCCAGTGCGGGCGCGAAGGCGCGCATTTCGCCCTGGGTACCGCGCACGGCGTCGGCACCCAGGAGCATGTTTCCGGATATCTGCATGGTCGCTCCGTGAATTCCTTTCGCGCACACGCGCGCTTTACGCGCACGCCGCCTGCACGAGCGAGTTTTCGAACGCGAGCAGCGCCTTGGCCGCCTGTTCGATGGCGGGCAGCGCCGACTCGGGCGAACCGCTCAGGAGCGGCAGGATCGGACCCATGTTGCCGATGCCGGAAAGCGTCACGGCGTCGTGCAGCACGCGGATGAGCGAGATGTCGTCGCGCAGCGTTTCGAGCGGCATGAAGTGGCTGTAGAGGCGCTGCGCCTCTTCCGCGCGGCCTTCTTTCGCGGCGGCGAGAAGCGCCATCACGGCGCGCGGCGCGATGCAGCCCGAGCCCGTGGTCCAGGCGGCGAGGCCGAAGTCGCGCACGTGGACGAGCGCCGGACGCTCGCCCATGCCCGAGACGACCTTCGACGCCGGCACCCGCTCGAGCAGGTGGCGCAGGTAAGGATCGTTCGTGGGATCCTGGCGCACGATCGCGTATTTCACGGCGGCCAGCGTGCCGCTCTCGACGAGGCGCGCGAGCGTATCCACGTCCACGTAATCTTCGCTCTTGACATAGAGCGTGAGCGGGATGCCCGCGGTGTCGCTGATGCGCTTCAGGCCCGCCTCGACGCCGGCCGGCGTGGTGAAGCCGCCGAGCGGCAGCACCATCGCGGTCTGGTACGAGGTCTGCGCGAGAATGCGCGCCTGGTCGAGCATCTTGCCGAAGTCCGGACCGATGGCGGGAATCACGCGCGTTTGCGGCCCGGTCAGGTCGGCGAGCATGTCAAGCAACTCGCGGTATTCGCTGACGGCGACGTGGTAGAGATTGGCATTGCCGCCATAGAGCAGCGTGCGGATGCCGCCCGCCTCCATGTGACGGATCAGCCGGCGGTTTTCTTCGACGTCGAGCGTCAGGTCGGAGCGGCGTGCCAGCGGCGGCACGGCCATCACGGTCGAGGCGAATTCGCTCTCGGCAATCGGGGACACGTTCATGAGGCCTCGTGCGGATTAGTGGGTTGTCGATAGATCGCACAGTAGCAGCCGCCCCTATTGTTGTCAAACAACTTTGGTATTTGTTAGGGTTTGTAGGGTGGCGCGAATGACAACCCCTGCCGAAGATCCGGCGCTTCGTCATTGGGGCAGGCTTGCGATCCCGCCGGCGCAACCGGAAAGTAATTTTTCGACACACATCGTTGCGGATAAAAACGGGCCGATAGCAGAAAATGAAATGGTCGGAGAAACATCATGATCAAACTCTTCCTGGCACTGGCATTGATCGCGGAACTCGCGGGATGTGTGGTGGCCCCGCCTTACGCCTACGCGCCCGCACCGGCGTACGGCTATTACCCCGGCTACTACGCGGCGCCGAGCGTCAACGTCGGCATCGGCTACAGCGGTGGCTGGGGCGGTGGATGGCACCACTAAGCAATTCCGCGCCGCTCAATTTTCATCTTCTTTACAGCACCTTTCAAAGAACGGAGGGCGCGCGTTGGGGGATTGCCCGACCTATCTGATCGGATAGCTATGCAGCCCGAAACAGATAGCTACAGTGGCGTTAAAGCTGGATATATAAGATCGAACTTGCATCGCGGGGAATTCATGAGACTCATCGACCAGGAAATCGCGCATATCACGCGCATCATGATTCCGTCACTGGAAACGGCCAGTGGCGTTCCAATCCTGACCCCGGATTACTGGCACCGGCGCCTCTCGAATCTGCTCGACACCGCTCAGCTTTCGCACGCCCAATTTCGCACGATCGACGCACTGATGAACCAGATCGAACGCATTCTGACCGTCGCACGCAATGAGGTCTGCAGCGCGGCCTGAGTGCAAGTGGCATGCATGGGACGTCCTGCATGCCTGCCCGTTTCCCGCCATGTCACCCGAGCATGGATCGGCCCGCCATCAGGCGGGCCTTCTTTTTTACAGGCTCGCGCCAGACGAGCGGAAACTGCCGCAAGCGCACTGCGGGAGTAACATGGTCCCGTTGGATGGGGTGGAGAATGAGACTACCCACTGGAGGTGCGCCATGTCATCCGTTCGAGGCTTGAAGCTTGGGGCCGCCCTCGGCATTTGCGCCGCCATCGCCGCTTGCGCACCGGTGGAAGGATCCGGACCGCAACCCTCTCAGACCGCCGTCGTCAAACCGGCCGGCTCCTGCCAAACTCCGGATGGCAGCCTGGTGGCGGACAGCACTATCGTGCACCGGTGCGCCATACCGGGCCAGACGGTTACCGGATGTCCGCAGTACCTCTGCCAACGATGCAACGACGGAATCTGGAGTAACGAGTACTCCTGTGCATTGCAATGAGACGCCCGCGCCCCGGGATTAGAGTTCAGGCAGAGCCTCCGCATTGCGCAAGGCAAGATGCGTCCATGCCGTCACCCCGTTGCTGTCGACCGTGCCAGGCTGTAGCCGCGCCTTGATCTCAATTCACCGCTGCCCTCGCCTCGAAGTGCGCGCCCGGCACACGGCACCGCCGCACGAGCCACGCCATCGCGGCCCGATCGAGCGCCGTGCACATCACGAGATAAAGCGCGGCGACGAACAGGAAGACGGGTATCGGATACACCATGAGCCGGTTGTTGACCTGCGTGGCGACGAACGACAGTTCCCCCACGCCGACAATGTACGCGAGCGAGGTGTCCTTCACGAGCGAGACCCACTGATTGACGAACGAGGGCGCCATGATGCGGATCGCCTGAGGCAAGACTACGTGGCGCAACGCCGCGAAGCGTGTGAGCCCCAGCGAAAGCCCTGCCTGCCACTGCGCCTCGCCCACGGCGACGATGCCGGCATGCACGGAATGCGCGAGATACGCGCCGCCGATCAGCGAGAGCGCCCATACGACGGCCACAAGGCCCGGCACATCCATATGAAACAGCACGGGCAGCAGGAAGTAGGTCCAGAAAATCAGCATGAGCACGGGAATCGCGCGAAAAAAGCCGATGACGACCAGCAGCGCGGTACGCGTAATGCGCCCCGCCATCGCCAGGGCAATACCGAGGCCGAGGACCGCGGAGACCAGCGCGGAAGCCGCAGCCAGCACGAGCGTCAGCGCGGCGCCGCCGAGCGGTCCTTGCGGAAACGCTCCGACCAGCAGATACGGCAGGTTCGCGACGAATACGCTCCAGGGCATCATCGGCGTACCCCCGTCGCATGCGTGCGCGCGTGCAGCAAACCCTGCAGCGCGGCTTCTATCACCGCGATCGCGACGATATAAAGCACCGTGGCGATGCCGAACGACGCGAAAGTCTGGAACGTTTCCGTCTCCACCTGGCACGCCCGCGCCATCATTGCCGGATCGTCGCGTCCCGAACCTGCGCGGCGGTGAACTGCGCCGCCGCCTTCTGCAGCGCCAGCGTCTGCAACTGCTGCTTCACCGTATCCTTCGCCTGGTCGAAGGCCGGAATCTGCGTCGGCCGCTTCGCATCCAGCTTCACGATCGCCCAGGCCGTACCCACCTGAACCGGCTGCGGCGTGATCCCGCCCACCGGCAGTTGCACAATCGCCTGCGCCAGCGGCAGCGGTACGCCCTGCGTGTTGCCTTCCGTCAGCGGTGTCCTGAAGCTCACCCACGGCATGGCGCCACCGTTCGCCCTGCTCGGCGCCACGCTGTATTCCTTCGCCAGCGCATCGAAGGGCTGCCCCGCCTTCACCTTGCCCAGCACCGTCTTCGCCGTCGCTGCATCGGGCACGACGATCATCTGCGACTGGAACTCCTCCTTGCCCAGCGACGCCACGATCTGGTCGTAGCGCGCCTTCACCTGGTCGTCCGTCACCGCGTCCGGATGGATGTTGTCCTTCAGGTACAGCTGGATCTCGGTACCCACCTTCGCGTCCGCTGCCGCCTGCTGGACTTCCGGCTTCTGGTCGTAGTGCGCCTTCACCGCGTTCTGGCGGAACACCTCACGCACGATCAGTTCATTTTTCAGCACCTGGCGCAGTTGCGGCGTATCGGGTGCGCCCGTTTTCGTGGTCACCGCGCGCACGGCATCGTCGAGCTGGCTCTGCGGCACAGCCACACCGTTGACAACGGCCATCGCCCCTCCCGGCAATCCTGCGGCAGGGGTATCGATCGCGTAAGCGAAAGACGGACCGAGCGAGCCGGCCATCAGCGAAGCGAAGGCCGCAACGCGGGCCGTATGGACGATACGGTTAAGACGGAACATCACTTGAACTCCTGTTCTTCAGGTTGGTTGCCTGACCCCGGCGGCGGGAGCCTCCGGGGTCGTACCGACGACAACGAAGATGCCACCCGGTCGGGTGTCGATCGCTATGCAGTTGCCCTGTATTGACATGCCAGAGCCACTGCGGTGATGCAGGTACGAGAACACGCCCCCTCCGGCAAAATGCAGCGTGTGGGAAGTCGTGTCCTGCGTACACGCAATTTCATGGCGGAGGACCGTCGCGAGATTCTGGATCTCCACACGCTCAATTTTCGGAATGTGCGCGTTGACGGCCCCCGTTTCGGAAACGATGATTTTCTCGCCGTCCCTGCCTTCAATCAGATAGCTGCCATCCGGGAAGTCTGTCCGCGTACTGCCGGGAAGCCTGACAGACGTTGGCCGATTGCCCATGCTGAACTCCTGGTGATCGTGTAGCCTCAGAATGACCAGTTGAACGTCCCCAGCGCAAGCGTCGCGCGTGGGCCAATTGATGCAGGTCGGCAAAGCTGCCGCCCCACCAGCCCCTCACCCGAGAACTGCTGGCTGCGCCACTGCCATTGCACGCGCAGGCCGGCGCCCACGCCCACCAGCGTGGGGAAGCCCGGCGTGGCGATCAGGTTCGCCTTGCCCGCATCGAGAAACACATAGGGCTCGACACGCCCGTCGTGCCAGACCGGTACATTCACCCACGCCAGTTCGTTGCGCGAGTAAAAGCCGCGGTCACCTGCGAGATCGCCCGAGCGAAAGCCCCGGATCGTGTCCATGCCCCCCAGGTACAACTGCTCGGTGCCGTAGAGGGCGACATTCGTGAACTGGCCGCCCACGGTGCCGCGATAGACAAGCGCCGCATGGCCCAGCTTCGGCAGCGGAATGGCAAACGTGCCCGTGGCGTCGAGCTTGGTAAACTGGCTGTGGGCATAGTCGCTGGGGATATCCGGCGCGTCGTGATCGGCCTCGAACCACGGCAGCCCCTGCGAGATGCCCGCGTCGAGCGTCACGTTGCCCGGCGCATCGTTGAGCACAAACCGGTGCAGCCAGTTGCCGCCCAGGCGCAGCACCGCGATGTGCTGCGGATCCAGGTCGATATCGTTGATCTCGCGGTCGGTGCGCCGCCAGGACAGCGTCGCATCGAGCGCAGTGAGGTCCGACGAGGTACGGCCAAGCTGGTAGTTCCACTCGAAGATATGGCTGAGCGTGCGGCCATACTCCAGCCCGCTGGTCCCGATGACCTGCTGGTACTCGGAATCGGACAGTGTGTAGCTGAACGTGTGACGCCCCCACGGAATCGCGAACGACCCGACGAGCGCGTTGCTCTCGATGCTGTCGATGTAGTTCAGGCTCAGCATTTCCTGCAGGCCGATGAGATTGTCCAGCTCGAGGCCGGCGCGGTAGCGCGTCACGCCCGTCGATTCGGCGCCATAGTTGTCGACGCCGAGCGTGCCGTACACGCTGTCGCCCGGCTGGTTCCGGACATCGACGACGGAGTCGCCCACCGACTGGCCGGGCAGGATCTGCACCCGTGCCTGGTTGCGCTGCAGGCGGTTGATCTGCGCCACGCCCTGGTCGATATCGGACAGGCGCAGCGGATCGCCCGGACTGGACGGGAAAGCGGACTGGTAGCCCTCGTCCGTAAGCCAGCCGCCACCGGCAGACGGCTCGTTGGTCGCGAGGCGGTGAACGGGTTTGCCGTTGACCGTGAAGGCCTCGATCCGTCCCACCAGGACCGTCACGGCCAGCGTGCCCGAACCGATATTCTGCGGCGAAAACATCGCGCGCGTAGTCGCATAGCCGGCCGAAACATAGGCGTCGGTGAGGCGGCGCAGCAGGACATTGATCCGGCGCGTGCCCATCTGCTGGCCGGTAAACGGCGCGATCAGCGCATCGAGCGTTGCCTCCGGCACGGCGGTCTTTGCAAGCGGCGTGCCGTTCGGCCCGACCAGCACGATGTGCGTCACCCTGAACGTCGGGCCCGGTTCGGCGATCTGGTCGACGGGCGTGTCCAGTGGGATGTTGAGCGTGCTGTCGCCACCCTGCGGCGCGACGCTGACCTGCGCCGGGGGCAGCGCCAGCTGCCGCTGCCGGTCCGCCTCGCGCTGCTGGTCGATCAGCTGCTGGGCGGGATCCTGCACCGGGCGCGGCGCGACGGGCGGTGGAGTCTGGGCGTAAGCGTTCACGACCATCGCGGTCGCCGCGGGCAATGCGGCGAGCCGCCATTTCTTCTTCTGCATCGGTCAGTACCACCACCACGTCGTGAGGCCAAGGTGCTGGCCGATCACTACGGGCGTCGTCGTCGGCGCGCGAACGGTCGTGATGCCGCCCGTCGCGCTTGTGCCCTTCCCGCCCGAAATGTAGCCCCCGTTGACGACCGCGTCGCCCGTGAGCGTCACGAGACCGTCGGCGGTGAATCCGCCACCGACGTCGGTCGCGAGGATCTGCGCCCACGTGCTGCCGAAGAACGCCTTGAAACCACGATCCTGGTTGATGGCCGAATAGCCCGTGACGCCGGTTGCGTACGTGAGCGGTGCGCTCACGTCGAGATTGCCCTGCGCGTACACGTTGCTACCGGCGTCCGTCGCGCTCGTGCCGGCCGTGATCGAGACGTTCTGGCCGGACTGGATCGTGCCGCCATAAGGCGTCACGTTGCTCGACGCGCTGCCGTGGCAGAAGATGAAGCAGCTCTGCGAGTAACTGGCCTGACCGGCAAACACGGCCGCGTTGGTGAACACATCCTGCGCGCGGATCGTGATGTCACCATCGTTGGACTGGATGATTCCACCCGAATTCGTGACGTTGCGCCCCGAGATCGAGACCGGGCCGGCCGTCGAGGCGATCAGGGCGAGCTGGTCCGGCTGCGTGACGCTGCCGTAATCGACATTGAACCCGCTCGACGTATGCACGAAGAACAGGAAGCGGCCGCCTTCGTAGGAGTACGCCACGGGCGCTCCACCATTCACGCCGCCCGTGTGGTCGATGACGTTGTTCACGTCGCCCTGGGCCGCGAGCGTCACCGCACCGTTGGATTCGATACGGGCGTTGTCGTTGGTGATGTCGCCCTGTGCGTTTAGCTGCGCATCGGCCGCCGCGGCAAACAGGATGCCCAGGTTCGTGGCATCCGAGCGGTTCGTGATGCTGCCGCCGGCGTTCAGGACGAGGTCGCCACCGCTCAGGGTGCCGTCGGCCGCGATCAGTCCGGCCTGCAGCTGGCTACCCGTGTTGCTGATGTCGCCGGTCGCGGTCAGCGTGAGGGCATTGTCAGCCGTGACCTTCGAAGGACCGGACGCGTCGTCGGTGACGGCTATGCTCGCGGCGTCGAGCGTCGTGTTGTTCGACGCACCGATCTGCACGCCCTGCATCGACAGGGCGCCGGTGGCACTCAGGGCGACGTCGTGCCCGGCCAGGATCTGCTGGTCGGTGAGCGACAGCGCACCGCCTGCGTCGATCGTCGCATCGTTGCCGGCCTGGAGCCCTGCGCCCTGCAGCGAGACATTGCCGCTGGCCGTCAGCACAACGCCACCATTGGCATGGACGGGCGTGCCCTGCATCGTGAGCGCACCTGCAGCCGTCAGCGAGGCATCGTTCGCTGCGGTGATCGAGCCGCCTGCGGTCGTGATGTCACCGTTGGCCTGGACGACGGCGTCGCCCGCGGTGGCGTTGAGCGTGCCGGCACTGCGCACGCCCGCGCCCTGGTCCGTGACGATCAGTTGCACGCGGCCCGCGGTCAGTCCCCCGGCTGCCGTGATATCGACGGCCCAGGCTGGCCCCTGCACACCGGGTGACGTCAGGCCGACGAGCCAGTCGTGGCCGTTATCGCCCGGGGAGAACGCGGTATCCCAGGTGGTCGTGCTGCTGCCGGTGATCGCACGGATGCCACCGGTCGAGCTCGTATAGCCGTTAGTTACCGGCCCGTTCACAGCCAGTTGCTTCGAAACGAGGTCGAGGTTGACAAGCGTGCCCGAAAGACCGCCGGGACCGACAGTGATCGTGCCGCCGTTCGTCGTGAGCACGACGTTGCGCTGGATCTGGCCCGGCGCGGGGGTGGTGTCGCTGAAGCTGACCTGTCCGGTAGAGAGCACGACGTGGCCGGCGTTCACGAAGGAACCGCCATCGACCGTGATGCCGTTCGGGTTCGCCAGAATGACGTTCGCACGCGGGCCCAGCACGTTGATCGCCCCCTGGATCAGCGAGGGATTCGTGCTGGTGACCTGGTTGACGATCGTGTTCGCGTTGATGCCCGCGTTGTTCAGGTCCGCGCCCGCTGCGCCCACGTTGAACGAGCGGTAGGTGTTGTTCGAGACGCCGCCCACGGCAGGTGCGATGCTGACGGTCTGGTGACCGTTTGCTGCCGTCGAGACGCTTGTCGCGGTGTTGCCGTCCGTCACGATGCCCACAGCAAATGCGTTTGCAGCGGTGCCCCCTAGCAGGGCAACAGCAGCCAAAGCGCCACACCCCATCTTGCAGTTTTGGCTAACTAACCACTTCTTCATATACATACGCAGTACGAAATGTTAAATTTTCTGCAATGACCTTTGTGATACTGCAGTCTGCCGCTACGGATCCAGGCCGATCCCGCGCGTTCCAAAATGAACACTGGCAGCGCCCAGTAGAAGACCTGCCAGCGTGGCTCCAAACGCCAACCAGAAATACGCGTCGAACGTAAACATCTGGAAAGCCCTCTTCAGGCTGAAGATTCCAAACGCGAAGAAGAGATTGCCTGTGTTGATCAACACAACGCTCAACACTCTGGAATAAACTCTGGACGTCACGATGCTGGCCTGTCTGTTCTGTGCCTCAATACCAATGACCGATCCATCTGCCCGTTCATACCACGTCCCGGCATATCCGGGTGGCGTCGTGGTCGGAGTAGCACCGTTCAACAACTGCTGTCCCTGCTCCTGTCGATTAGGGAGATGGTGGCGTAATTACTAAGCTCGCGTCGATACCACCGCGCCGCGCCTTCTCAACACATCGAAGCCAGTCCCTCCAAGCAGCAGGATCAGCCGTCGTCCCATCAGGAAGTAAACTTAGGTCACCCAACAACGAACCAAGTTCATCGGATTGCGTTCGCTGGTAAAGCTCGACGATGAACTCGAACATCGCAAGATATGCTTCTTGCAAGCTAAGGTTCTCAGCATTCGTAGTCATTTCGCTCTCGATTCCGTCCAAGCTGCAATCGTCACAAGCCCCGGCCGAAGCCCGGTCTGTCGTTTCGCGATCGATGCGCGCAATTGGTGCCTGCTAGCCGATCCTGCAACGATCATTTTTTTAGTTTTTCACTCCAAGGTCGGAATTTCCTCTCAAGGCGAAACTGAACCGCAGCCACGCAGATCAAGCACAACCCTTTTGCGACCTTCAGATAATTCCCATCCGTGTTCATGTAGCGCTCGGCGCGCGAGATCTTCGCCCACAGATTGCCCAGCTTTGCTGCTCGCAACAACAGTTCGTCGGTCTTGGCGTCATCCTTTTCAACACCGAGACCATTGGCATACAGATGCGCCAATCGCAACATGGAGGGCGCATATTCTCTTTGAGTTCCGATAGAAAATATCTCGCAAGCCTTAACGTAGTCCTTTCTTCGAAAATAAAAATAACCAACGGGAAGAGTTGCAACCGCCGATCCAGACTCTATAGATTTCCGATACCAATACTCCGCCTGCTCGAAATCCGGTCCACCATCGTTTTTGGACCGGAATTCATATCGACTCGCCAAGTTCACCATGCTCAACACGGACCCTCTGCTAATGAGAATCCTGTACGCTGCCGCAGCCGCAACGAAATCGTGGACTCCTGCAGTGCGCTCCAGAGTCACCGCATCTGGCTCCATGTTCCACTCTTGTTTTTCTCTAGAAAGGGCATTTTTCTTCATAACGCTCACTTACCAGGCGGATTCTGCTTAAATGGATCGGGAATAACAGGTTGAATGTCGTCTTCCTTTATCAGCTCAAGAGCATCTTTCGGGTCCATTGGACCACTCCCAGCATCCGACTGACTGCCGATAGTCTGAGGCGGACTCCAGCACAGCAGGCAAACCAAAGCCTGCACCCAATGCTTGGTACCGTTATTCAGCGCTTCATTCTCCGCCGCGGTGGTACCTGCCGTCGCATTCTGCCCTGCGAGGTCCGCAAGTCCACCACCAGCCAGCATAGACAGCGCCGTAACTGTCGCAATCTGCGCGTTCGTCAGCGGCGCGCCTGTCGGATCGATGGCGCTCATTACCGCTGGCGAAAGCAGGGCACTCGTGGCCCCGCCAATCGCCCCGCCCCCACAGCCCGCACCCGTCGCCGCACCCGCTGCACAGCCGAGGGCTGCATGCGCCGCGATGTATTCCGCCTCGTTAAGACTGCCCTGTGCGTCACCGATATCGAACGCCCCGGCCGCGGCCACGTCGCCCACCGCTGCATTGCGCAGCGCGTCCAGGAAGCTGCCGCCCTCGATGCCTGCCTGGGCACCCGCCTGGATCAGCGCTTCGCCCGCAATCCCGAGCGCCTGTCCCGGCAGGTTCGCCAGCGTGCCTGTGGCCTGCGGCACGAGCGAGCCGTTCGAGGGCTGTACCCCGGCAAGATTCGCCAGGCTGTCGGAAGATCCACCCATCGAGAAGCCGAAGCCCGAGTCCCCGGAATACGTGATCCCGCTCGCCAGCCCCGCCGAGATACCCGCAACCAGCGCAGTCTCGAACGCGCTGCCCAGGTTCAGCGAACCGGTGCTGACCAGTTGGCTCGCCGCACTGGCTGCAAATCCCGTCGTCGCAGCCGCCAGCCCGGTCGCCAGCACGCCCGCGCCCATCGCGCTTTCATAGGCGGCAAGCACCTCCGGACCGGCGTAGATCGAGATCACCGCCGCGGCCACCATGCCGATGATCGACATGAACCCCATGCCGCCGTCGCTGTAAGCCATCGACGTGGTCAGGTCATTGCTGACCGTGGACTGCGTAAAGTTGCCGCCGAGCTGGTCCTTCAGGCTCGCGAGCAGTTGCGCCGTCGCTGCGTTGTTCGCGCTGCCGTCTGCGTTCACCTGCTGCAGGGTGCCGCTGATCTGGTTGATCGTGTCGGCCGTCAGGCTGTAGTTCGCGGCCGACATGAAGCCGCCCTGCTGCACCACCGTGCCGGTGGTGGCCGCCACGCCGTCGCTCACTTCCTGGTAGATCGTGCCGACGTTGGTCGAGCGCTGCTCGTTGGTGAGCGTGCCCGTGTTGACCGTCAGGTTCTGCGCGCTGATGCTGCCGGTGTTGAGGATGCTGTTCGCGTAATTGAGCGTCACGTTCGTGCCGCTGATCTCGCCATCGGCGCTCACGCTCGCGTAGTTCTGCGGCAGCAGCACCTCGGGCATGAGCGCCTGCACGGTCGGGCACGCACCGTTGCCGGTGGCCGTGCAGCCCGGCTCGGGTACCGTCTGTTCGACGTACCAGAGCATCGGCGCATTGATCTGCGCGAGCTGCGCCTGACTCAGCTGCGTGCCCAGCGCGACATTGTTCTGTTCGGCGTACTGGAGCGCTGCGCCGTACAACGCAGCCGTATCCTGGTTGTTGATCGAGGTCTGGCTCTGGCTGTCCGTCTGCGACGGCATCGCGTAGAAGCTCGACTGGCCCGTTGCCTGCAGGGCTGCCTGCTCGACCTGCTGCGCCTGCGTGTACGGATCGTAGTAGAACTGCGTCGTACCCGGCTGCAGGTTCGAGGGCAGCGCTGCGATGAGCGCCGCCGGCGAGAGATCGTTCGTCACGGCCGAGGCCGGGCTGTTGAACAGGTATGTCACGTTGACGCTCTGGCCGCCGACGGTCTGGACCGTGGTGCCGCCCGCCGGGCCGACCGTGTTCGCCACCGGCGGCGCCACCGGCTTGCCGACCGTCTGCGTACCGATCGGCGTGTTCGACGGCAGACCGGCTCCGCCGGTCACCGACGTTGGCTGCCCGCTGAGCGTCGTCACCTGCCCCGCGCTGTTCACGGTGGTCGTGGCGCCCGCCGGCACCGACGGCGGGCCAAGCGGAATCACCTGGCCGGCGATGGCCGGCGGCGGTGTATAGACGTTCGGGTTCGTGATGCCGTTCACCAGCGTCGAGCCGGTGAGGTTCACCGTCTGACCAATCACGTTGCCGGTGTTGGTCAGCGTCGGCGAGTTGACGGCCAGCGTGTTCCCCGCCTGGATCGTGCCCGCCACGAAGTCGGGCAGACCCACCGCATCCGGCAGCCCGGCCGGATCCTGCGCCTGCCCGCTCTGGTACGCGCTGCCGTAGAGCTGCGCGCACAGTGCCGCATTGCCCGCGCAACCCCATGCGGGGAAGCTGGCGTCGTAACTGGTCACGTTCGCGTGCCAGTACGCATTGAGGTACTGGTTGTCGCTGCTCGCACTGGTGGTCGCGTTGATCGTGACGTTGTTCAGTCCCGTGATCAGGCTGCCCGTATTCGCGAACGTGTTCGCATTCAGGTTGACGTTGTGGTTCGCCGTGATCGTCGAAGGCGCCGCCGACTGCACGTCAACGTAAGCTTCGCAGTTTGACGAGCAGCCGGCGAACGGCGTCGCGCCACCGTAGTTCTGGTGGATCTGCACAGGTGCCGCAATGGTGTTCACCAGGCTCGCGGCATTGATGTCGACGTCATTGCCGGCCGCGATGGCGCCCGAGGTATTCGTCACGCCTGCGGCCTGCGTGACACTGGCCGGCGTGGCCGGGCCGTCGCCCGCCACGGTCCCCGCCCCGCCAATCACCACGTTGCGGCCGGCGACCAGGTTCCCGTAAGTATTGCTGACCGTATTCGCGGCAATGACAATGTCGTTGCCAGCGGTGACGTTCGCGTTGATCTGCTGGTAGCTGTAGGTCTGCGAGTTCGGATTCGTGGTATTGAGCGACGAGCAGCCCGCGCTGAAGCCCGCCGCGCAACCCGCGGTGGTCGTCATCGTCCCGGTGTTGGTGCCCTGGTTCGTGAAGCTGCTCGCGGTGATGTTGACGTCGTTGGCGGCGGCAATCGTACCCGCGTTCGTCAGGTTACCGCCCGAGAGGTTCACGTTGTGACCGGCCACGATCTGCCCGGCCTGCCCCTGCACGGTCACTGACGAGCTGACCGACGGCGCCGTCACCGTACCGGGCGCATCGACGGTCAGCGTTTCGGCCGGCGTATAGCCGCTGGACCATCCGTTGCTGGGAACAATGCTTCCCATGACCGATACGGCTCCCCCGAGCTTGAAGGAGGTCGCGCTGAATGCGGACAGGAAGGCATTGAGCGAAGCCGCATCCACCGTGTCCGTCACGGTGGAGCTGTACGTCGAGCCGCCGTTGGCGAGCGACTGCACGTTGATGTTCGCGTCGTTGCCGGCGCTAATCGTACTCCCCGTGTTGTCGAGGCTCGTGGCCTGCAGCGACAGGTTGTTACCCGCGGCAATGACGGAGGGCACCGTGCTGCCCCCGGTCGTTGTGGTCGTCTCGGTGACGCTCGGCAGCGCCACCGTCATGGTCGCGTACGCACCGGTACTGCCTGACGTCGGAACCGCCCCGTCCTGCACGTACCAGTCATTCTGCGTCACGGGAATGCCCATGGCGTTCCAGGACGTGACCGTCGGAACGTCGACGAACTCCACGGTACCCGAGGTGGCGACCGGTGCCGTCTGGCTGTCAACAGGAACCTCCAGCTGGGCGGGCTGGAAGCGTTGTGGCCAGCTGGTATCCGGAACACCATCGTCATACCAGACCGTACCCGCGTCCGGTACAGTGCCGCTTGCGGAGAGCAGGCCGCCAAGCGTCAATGGAACGGTTGCGTTGACCCCGCTCCCGAGAACCCCCGTGGGGCCGTCATAATTCGCATAGACCGCTTCGGTGCCGATTACCATCGACATCAGCAACGCGCTGTTATCGACCGTGGTCGTCGTAGTCGTCGTGGTGCCCGCGGCGCTTGCACCCGTATTGACGACACTGTTTGCCGTGATCGAGAGATCGTTAGTGGCAGTGATCGTGCCGCCGGCATTGGTAAGGTCTCCCGACAGGTTGATCGCCATGTTGCCGGCACCGGTCGTGGCGTTGCCCGCCTGGGTGACACCATTCGAGTTGTCGTAGCTCGATCCTGAAATGTTCAGCGCGTTCTGTGCCTCCACCGTCCCCGCGTTCGTACCGGAGCCATTCAGTGTGAAGGCGTCGTTGGCCTGCACGGTCGCGCCCGCCTGGTTGGCGAGGCTGCCGTTGATCGTCAGATCCTGCGCGGCCACGGTGCCCGAGTTGGTCACATCGCCATTGAGCGCGAGCGAGCCCGACGCCTGGCTGATCGTGCCAGCGTTGCTGATGCCCTGGCTGGCCGTCACGTTCACGGTCGTGTCCGGCAGCACCCATGCGCCGGTATTGTTGATCGACTGCACCGACAGGTTGAACGCGTTGCCGCCATTGAGCGTGCCCATCGTGGCGCTGGAGGGATCGATCGCCTGGTTCGGCAGGTTCAGCGTCAGGCTGTTCTGCCCGAGGATCTGACCGCTGGTGTTGTTGAACGAACCGTTGCCGCCGGTGACGTTCACCGTCACGTCGCCCGTCGCCGCGTTCGGGTTGTTCACGTCGCCCGCAAAGATCAACCCATTGGTGTTGTTAAGGCTGCTGGCCGAAATCGTGAGCGCGTTCGTCGCGAGCAGCGCCCCGGAGTTCGTGAGGCTGTCTGCGACGTTGATGTTCGCCGTCGAACCGTAGATCGAGCCGCTGTTGCCCAGGTCCGTGGCGTTGACGCTGGCCGTCTGCAGCGACGAGAGCAGCCCCTGGTTGCTGATCTCGCCCCCTGACACGTTCAGGTTGCCGGCGGCCATCTGCGTGCCGACGTTGGTCATTGAAGCGCCGCTGAGCGAGGCATCGCCCATGTACGCAGCGGTGCCGCCCGTGGTGAGCGTCTGCGAGGCCGTCGCGGTGTACGTGCCGCCGATCACCGCATTGGCGGTCGTGACATTCGCGCCCGAGAGCGTCGCGTTGCCGTTCACGCTCAGCGTCGGCGCGTTGGCATCGTAAGCGGCGTTCAGCTGTCCGGCCGAGGTGTCGAGGCTGTTCGTCGCGGTGGCCGCGAGGTTGCCGCCGACCGCGAGACCCTGCGTAGTGATGTTCGTGCCAGTCAGCACCGCATCCTGCGCGACCGTCGTCTGGCCGTTCAGCGTCAGGTTCTGGCCAGCATTCAGCGTCGCGTTGCCCGCGCTCGAAACCGGGCCTGACGCCGTGACGCTGCCACCCTGCGCATTGACATTCAGGTTGCCCAGCGTCTGCACGCTGCCCTGCGCGTTAATGTCGGTACCAGCGGTGATGCTCATGTCGCCGCCCGAGAGCGCGCTGTCGGTCAGCGTGACACTGCCGCCCGTGGCGGCAAGCGTTTCGCTGCCCACCGCCGTGGTCGCCGCGACCGACAGGTTCTGCGCGGCGGTTGCATCGAGATTGTTGCCGGTCTGGATCGCGCCCGAAACCGCGAGATTGCGCCCGGCGACCAGGCTCGTGTCGCTAGCGACGTTAAGGGTGCCCACGCCGTTGAGATCACGCCCGGCGTTCACATTCAGGTTGCCCGAACCATCCACCTCCACGCCGCCATCCAGACTGACGTCCCGGCCGGCGCTCACGCTCGTGTCGCCACCGGTGTGCACCGTGCCCGTGATGATCGCGTCCTGACCTGCGCTCACGCTTGCCGCCCCCGGGCCCGACAACGTGCCGGCCACCGTCACGCTACCTGCGGACGAACTGATCGCGGCGTTGCCCTGGCTGTAAACGCTGCCGCCCAGGCTGACACCCTGCGCCCCGCCCGCAGTCAATGCGCCGAGGCTCACGACGTCTCCGGTCGCGGACAGCACACCCGCCGTTGCCGTCAGCACCATGTCGCCGACCGAGCTCGCCGTCCCGTTGATGGACGCGTTGCCGCCTGCCTGGACCGTCAGCGTCGAACCGGCTGTCGCCGCGCCGTCGAGCGTCGCGTCCTGACCGGCCGTGATGGCCACCGCGCCCGGCGCGGTCACGGTACCGCCCAGCGTCGCGTTGCGGCCCGCGCTGGCCGTCACCGTGGTACCGCCCTGCAGGTTGCCGGTGGTCGCGATATCCTGCCCGGCCTGCAGGGTCACGGCGCCGTTCGACGAGGCGACATCGCCCTGGCTGCTGACCGAGCCGTTCGTCGCGGTAATCGAGACGGCCCCCTGCGCCTGGGTCGTGCCGCCCAGCGTGGCGTTCTGCGCGGCCGTAACGGTGAGCGCCCCGTTGGTTTGCACGTCGCCCGCGACCGACACCGAACCGGTCTGCGCCGTGATGCCCGTGTCCCCGACGCTGCTGACGGTGCCGTTCACCGTCGCATTGCGCGCACCGGTCAGCGTCACCGTGCTGCCCCCCTGCACCGCCCCGTTGATCGTCAGGTCACGACCGGCTGCCGCCGTCACCGTACCCGGCGCGGTGAGCGCCGAATTGATCGTCAGGTCGCCCGCCGTCGTCTGCAGCGCGATGTTCTGCGCGCTGAGCGAACCGAGCGTCATCGCGTTGCCCGCGACGAGGCTTGCCGTACCATTGGCCGCGACCGACGCGGCGTTCAGGTTGCCGCCAGCGGTCAACGAGACGTCCTGTCCGGCCGATACGGCCCCTGACGCATCGATGTCGCCTGCCGCGCTGACCGTGTAGTTCTGGTTCGCCAGGCCCGCGTCCGTCATCGAGGTATTGCCGGCGCTGGTGAGGTTGACGTTCTGGCTCGCGAAGGTCTGCCCGACGGTGATGTCGCCACTGGAATTCACGACGGCGTTGCCCGCCGTCGCCGAGAGTGCGCCGAGCTGGTTCACCCCCATGCCGGCGGCGGTCGAGACGATATACACCTGCCCCGAGGTCACCGAGCCGAACTGGCTCGCGTCGATGGCAATGCCGCCGTTACCGATGGCGGCGGCCGTGTTGGCCGTACCGTTGGATGAAGTCCCGTACGTGGTCCCCGCGGCGCCGGCGGCGGTGGGCGTGACGAGCTGGTTGCCCGAGATGAGGTTGACGCGGCTGTCGGCCTGGATGGGCGCGTCGACCGTGAGGGTCTGGCCGATGAGATCGATGTTGCCTACGGTCCCGGCGATGCCAGGGCCTGGCGTGCCATCGTTACCCGGCGCTCCGTTAATGGCAATGTTGCCGGAGCTCACGCTGTACGCGAGCGCGCTGGCATTGGCATAGCTGGTCGCCGTCCCACCCGCTGCCGTGATGAACTGCGGCGTGCCGGTCGTGAGCGTGAGGTTCGAGATATTGGTGAGCGACGTGCCGCCCGGGATAGAAATGCCGTTCGGGTTGGCAATGATGAGCGCGGCGGTATTGCCAAAAACCTCAAGCGGCCCGGCAATCACGGACGCGTACTGGCTGCCCGTGGAGCTCACCTGCGCCAGGATCGTCGATGCCGTGCGCCCGGCAAGATTCGGGTTGGCGCCGACCTGGCCACCGGTGAGCGAGGTGCCTGCGACCAGGCTGTTGTCGAAGATCAGGCCTTCAGCACCCACCGACAGGCTCTGGAACTGCGAGACGGACAGACCGTTCGCGTTCGGCGCGGGAATGTTGACCACCGGCGTGCCGGCCGAACCCTGCGTCATCGTCGGCTGGAACGGGACAGGCGCACGCGGATCGACGATCGGCGCGGCGTGGGCGGTCTGGTCGGCAAGCAGCACGGCGGGCGCGAAGTACATCACGACCGTCATAAATGCGGCGGTGAGCCGCATCCACAGCGGCCGAACGCGCGGCACATAAACACGCGCGCAAGCGAAGCGCTGTCTCTCAAGCGCAACGTTTCGTTCTGCCAACTGCCTGATCGACCGCTGATCCATCATGCTCCTCGTTGCCATTATTGTTCTTGCGCGGAGCGTGGCGCCTGGATGCATCACGACCCGGGAGCGGATTCTAGGAGCGGATCACCGGGACAACTGTCAAATATCGTCATGGATTGCGCCGTGCACGCCGGTCACGTGATGGCGATCAATTTCTCAATGAAATTGATGTTGCATTCACATCCATTCCGATCTGTCCGTCGTGCGGGATGACATGCTATCCGCATACCTTTTAACAAGGAGGGAGACGATGCGGGTACTGGTGTGGGGGAAGAGTACGTACCGGAATGCGGTGATGGTGTTTCATGCGCTCGACGCCTTCCGGGCGCGTCGCGGTATCTCAACGGTGGTACATCGCGGATCGGGAAGAATCGGACAGGATGCCGAAGCGTGGGCGAACGTGGCGGAGGTGGACAGTGAGGCGTGGCTGGCTGGACCGGGCACGGGTGGGCGCCGGCAGCGTGACCTGTCGGTCATCGAAACGGGACGCCTCGATGCAGTGCTGGTGTTCGGCGAGACGGGACAGAAGACACCCCTGCTGAAACACGCGCACCGGCAGGAGATCAGTCTGGTGAAGGTGGAGGGCGAACGGCCCGCGATGATGAAACTGGTGCCGTTCGTACCGGTTGAAGCGCCGTCGGCGACAGGAACGTCGGGTGGCGCACGAAAGCTCCGGGCTGATCGTGCGAGGAAAACGGCCCGTTGGCCGGGGCGCGCGAAAACGCAAAGCCTGGCGGGATGACGGGATTCGCGATGAAGTCGAGCGCGAGCGTCGGCGCCGGGATCGCAGGCGCGCCCTGGCACCGCCGCGCCGACGCCAGCCACAGTCCGCTCATCCGTGCACCCCGCAATCAGTGCGCCCCGCGCAGGCGCTGGAGGGGTCCGGCTGGAGCGGATGCCGGTGCAGGCTGTGCCTGCGGCAGCGTGATGCCACCGCCGTGACCACCGGTATCGGACACCGAGTTGTGGTCGCCCTCGACATAGACAAACGTCCAGGCGCCGAGGACAAGCACAATCCCGCCGGCCAGGCGCGCGGCGTATCGCAGGCAGTAGGGCATGATGGAAAAGTCAGTCGTGCTGGTTCGCGGGCGTCGCACCCATGCCCGCGTTGTAGTGCCTGAGGATCTGACCGGCAGTCAGTGCGTAGTCATAGACCGCGAATTCGCCGATGAGGCCGTCGAGTGTGCCAGCCCCGAGTGCCGCAGCACCGATATACAGGCCGGCTTCAATCAGCGGCGGCAGTGCATCGCCGCCGTACTGCGTTCCGGTGAACTGTCCGTCCAGATACGCCGACAGCGTCTGGTTTTCGCCCGTATAAACGGCGGCAAAGTGCGCGAGCGTGAGCGGCAGCGTGCAGTGCACGCCGAGATTGACGAGATTGGCCGTGTAGTAGGTCATCACACCGCGCGGACTTTCCGATGCGCTGATCGTCCAGCCCGTCGTTCCGCCTGGCGCGGTCTGTGAAGACATGAGCGCACAGCCGTAGTTGTCGGGCAGGACGAGGAATGCGAGAACGTTGATCCAGCATTCGAGGCTCCAGTCGGTGCCGGCGCAAAACTGGTTAGCAGCGCTTACGTCAACATAGCCGCTCCCAGGACCCGACATGCTGACATAGCGCGCGGCGGGTAACGCGGGTAACAAGGTGTGTTCTGCGAGCGAGACCGGCGCAACATACGCGCCGTGGCGACGGTTGCCGCCCGAATCGGCCGCCACGGCGCCCGATACTTCGTCGAGCCGCCAGTACGCATACGGGCCATCGGCGAGCACGACCGGCCCATAGGCGTCACCCGATATCCCCAACAGGCGTCTGGCAAGCCGGCTCATTGATTGAGTCCCGCGACAAAGCCCTCATACGTCACACCACCGTCCTGGGTGTACAGAACGAACGTATCGAGTTTCCCCTCGATAGCCGTGAGCGTGGGCGCGGCGCCCTGCGGCCAGCGGGTCGACGAAGGCCACGTCATGGAGGAACTGACGGCGTTCGTTACGATCAGCACAAATTCCGCCAGCACCCCGGCCGGGGGGCGGGTTCGTAATGCTCAGAGCCGCATCGACGCTCGCCGCGGCGAGATTGAAAACGATTTCTGGCGCACCCTGCGCGAGCGGCGTCAGGTCGAGCACTACGTTCGCCGAGCCCGCGAGATTGACAATCGCGGACCCCTGCACGCCCAGCGTGCCATCGTCGGCAATGGTCGTACCGGCCCCCGCGATGATGCCGCCCAGCGTCGTCGGGGTGGCCGGCGGCAATGTATAGCCAGGCGGTATCGGCGGCGTGTCTTTCAGGTCGTTATAGCTGCCGCTCGTGGCGACTTTCGCGAGATCCGGGCGGTTGAGGATCGCACCGGGACCGCTTGCCGCATTCCAGTCGGGGCTCATTGACGCCCACCCCTGCGCGCTGCCGTCCGTCGCGTCGGGGTCGGTGACGTTGTTCTCGACGGTGCTGATCCAGAAGCCGGTGAGCGCCGCGTTGACGAGCACCGCCCCCTGCGGATAACCGCCGACATTCGGGTCGTTCGCGAATGCGGCGTCATACGCGAACGAGCCACCGGCCTGCACCCAGAGCAGTGTCTGCGCAAAGAGGAACAGCACGCCGTTCATATCCTTGCCGAATGGCGGAGTGCCACCCTGCAGCGGGTTCGTCATCGTTGCGGGCGGAAAGCCGTCGTTCAGCGACGCAGCTCCCGGCGTCACGTCAATCTGCGATGCTTCCAGGATAACGTTGCGCAACCCGTTCGTTGCGAACGGCAACGGCACCAGCGTCGGGGGCTGGTCAGCCTGCATTCAGGACCTCGCTGGAAAACACGCCCTGGTTGAACGGCTGGAAATCCTCCTGCGGGTTGGAGAACCCGAATACATCATCTGTTGCGACGACGAGATTGCACAGGACGCCCGTCGGTCGCGGCAGTACGCCCGATTGCGTGAGGAACGCGACTTCGAGGATTGTCAGGTCGAACTCGAAGGTGTACTGCATTGTCATGGCGCCGGTATCGAGTACATAGCAGCGCCCGCGTCCTGATCGTTCGCGAGCGCCCAGTTCACCGCTTCTTTTTCGACGAGCGGCAAGGTATCGGCCTCTTCCTGGCGTAGTGCGGCGTAAAGCCGCCGCTCCTCGTCGGTCGTGAGCGGCGAGTCGTCGAAGAGGCGGCCCAGCTCGCGATAGTTCCCGGCATAGGCCGCTTCCTGCGCGCCGATCGTCGCCTTTTCGGCGCTCACGTCGCCGTCGTTGGTCATCACCGCCATGTTGCGGATCGCGATGGCAATGCCGCTCACGGCGTCGCGCAGATTGGTGGCGCGCATCGTTTCGGCGTTGTGGACGTTGACGATTTCGTCGAGCTTGTCGCGAATCCGGGTCATGCCGCTCATGCCCACCACGGAGAGCGCCACGAGCATCGCGAGCACGATGCCGAAGCCTAGCGCGAGCCGGGTCGTCACGCGGGTTTGCGTTCTGGTGGTCTTCGGTGTCGCGAATGGCCTGCTTGCTGCGCCGGTTCTCATCATTGCCCCGAGGTCGAAGGCGGCACGTCCTGGCGATGCCGCACCTGTGATTGTGCGGGCTATGCTAGAGCAGGCACGACAGTGAAAACTACTGTTTTTTTCAAGTTTTCAGTCATTAAATCGGGTTTCCCAGTTTCCTTTAGTAGTCGAAAGGAACCGATGAGGTCAGCGGCGCGCGAGCATGGCCAGCGCGCGGCGCGTGGCGAGTTCGGTCTCGTAGCCGCGAAGCACGCCGTCGAGGCGGCGAGTGACGGCGGGCGTCGCGACCTCGCCGGAAACCGCTTGCGACTGTGCGGGCGCAGGGTTTGACCCGGCGAGGCAGTAGCCCGGCAGCTTGCGCGAATTCAAACACTCGCGCAGCACTCCCTTGCCGACGAGTTCCGCCAGCGCGTGCGCCACGGCGTCGGCCTCGACACGATGGATGCGCGTGAGATTCGCGCTCGTATAGACGCGTCCTCGACGCATGTTGGCCAGCAGTCGGGTAGATAAAGGAGTCATGGTTCGTCGGTAAGCGGGTGGAACGAAAGGATGCCCGGGCGCATCGGTCGGCCGCCACGCGTAACGCCGGAGCAGCGCGCCGTAGCCGCCGATCACGAAGCCGCCGCACTTGCGCCGGTAGGCTTCGCGGCGCATCCGATAAGCGTGCGTCCGATGAAGCTCTTGCGCGCATACCACAATGCACGCTGCCAGCCCGGCAAATCCTCCCACTGCCGAGGCAGGACATAGTTGGTCTCGGGATCGACGCCCGGCACGGTCAGGTCTTCGTCGCGGTGATGTTCGAGATGACTCTCGCGGTACAGCGTATAGGGATACCAGACGGCCAGCGGCGGCCAGCCCAGCAGTGTGTTCAGCCACGCGTGACGCGTGGGATGGCCGTGCAGCAGTTCGTGCTGCAGCGACATGTGCCATGCGCACAGCAAGACGAGGAGCGGCGTGGCGAGCGCAAGCGGCAGACGGCCCTTCCCTACCAGCGAAAGCACGGCGACCCATCCGCCATAGATCGCGACGATCACGAGCCAGGTCGGCCATTCGGTACGCGCGGTGAAACGCGCCGCTAGCGAGGCGATTTCGCGGACATGATCGACGTCGAAATACTCAGCCATGTTCCTGTTGGTGGATGGACGGACGGGCGCATAAAACGGAGGACCGGGAAAACGCAGGAATACTGCGGATCTACCACGCGCAACCTGGGCCACTCACCATAACCAAAACAGGCCACCCGGCCAAACAATGGATTTGCATTTGCTTATCGTGCTGATCGAACTGATTGCGCCCCCTTCCGACCCGCTTTCCCGCCGTCGTAGAATGGCCGCATGAGCCCATGGATCGCTGCCTTGCCGATGTACAACGTGACGCCGCGACACGCGCAGTCGTGGCGCGCGCTGCTGCGCGATGCGCTCGACGCGTTCGCGCGCACCGGCGGCGATGCGGCGAACGCGACGATCCTCGACGAACCTTTCGGTGACCTGATGGTGCTCTGGCGTCGCGACAACCTGCTGCTCTCGCAGACCTGCGGCTTTCCGTATCGCGTGCTCGGCCTCGCCGATGCGGTCCATCTGATCGCGACCCCCATGTTCGACGCAAAAGGCTGCGAAGGGCCGCGCTATTGCAGCGCCATCGTGGTCGCCGCCACGGCGCGGGCGCGCGGCGCGACGAGCCTCGCCGCCTGCCGTGGGCTGCGCGCCGCCTGCAATGGCGAGGACTCGCAGAGCGGCATGAATGCACTGCGTCACGCCGTGGCGCCGCACGCGCGCGAAGGCCGCTTCTTCGCTTCGGTTGCGTGGACCGGCTCGCACCTCGCTTCGCTGCGGGCAATCGCCAGCGGCCAGGCGGACGTCGCCGCCATCGACTGCGTCACGCTCGCACTGCTGCGCGATGCAAGCCCCGACTTGCTCGCCGAGGTCGAGGTCATCGGCATGACGACATCCGCTCCCGGCCTGCCGTTCATTGCATCGCGCACGCTCGACGAACGGCAGGCCGCTCTGCTGCGCGACGCGCTCGACGCGGCCCACGCGGCCGACCCCGAGCGCGCCCGCCTCCTGCGCTTGCGCGGCTTCGCGCGGCTCGCGCGCAACGACTACGACGACATCGAAGCAATGGCGAAGGCGGCCCTATCGCTCGGTTATCCCAGGTTAAATTAATGGGTCGCTCTAACGCCCCGCTGGCACGCCTGGCCCACGCTATAATCGCGTCCGCCGCAGAGCACCGGCCCCTGGCTGGACTGAATGATCAACGCTCCTGACCGAAGAGCCGAATTCGATGGATTCACACAAGCAGGCCTTTATCGCCGCCTATGAAGCCTGGATGCTCGCAGGAGAAAAGCTGAACCGCGAGGTGCAGCCGTTGCTTTTCGACATGCCGGACGACGGTCGGATCATGGCGTTGATCCGCGAGCACAACGACGCCCACCGCTGCTACATGGCGGCGCTGGCGCGATATCGCGTGCAAGGTGGCGAGGTGCTGAGCTAAGCGTTCGCTTCGTGCCGGCCGGGTCGGGTGGCGGTTCGGCGATCCTTCAAAAAAGTGCTTGACATTCTATCTACCGATAGATAAAGTTCGAGCCATGGAAACGAGCACCGAAGGCAAGTTTCCGGATCACAATCTATCTATTGATAGATAAATAAACCAAAGCCGGGCGAAAGCCCGTTTTTTAGGCCCGCAAATCTATCACTTAGTAGATAGATTTGCGTAACCAACCCAGTCACCGAAGAAGGAGCCTCATCATGTCGATCGAAAACGTTCTCTACCGCGCTCATGCCCGTGCCACCGGCGGTCGCGACGGCCGCGCCGTCGTGCCCGAGAGCAACCTGGACGTCAAGCTGACCACCCCGCGCGAGCTGGGCGGTGCGGGCGGCGCCGGCGCCAATCCCGAGCAGTTGTTTGCTGCCGGCTACAGCGCCTGCTTCATCGGCGCGATGAAGTTCGTCGCTGCGCGCGACAAGATCGCGCTTCCCGCCGACGTGTCGATCGACGGCAGCGTGGGAATCGGCGCGATTCCGAACGGCTTCGGCATCGAAGTCGAGCTGAAGATCGCGCTGCCCGGCATGGCGCGCGACGCCGCGCAGGCCTTGATCGACAAGGCGCATGTCGTCTGCCCGTACTCGAACGCTACGCGCGGCAACATCGATGTGACGCTCACGCTCGCCTGACACTACGGACTACTTATCGAGGAACCGATCATGAAATCGCTCAAGCCCTTCACCCTCGCCGCATTGCTCGCCGTGCACACCGCGTTCGCCACGGCCGCTGCGCCCGCCGCCCCCGCTACCCCCGACAAGGTCACCTCGGCCTTCCTGCACGCGCTGAACAGCGGCACCGGACCCGCAATCAATACGCTGCCGCCCGTCAAGGCGCGCCAGGTGCTGACCGACGCGCAGAACGGCGTCAAGGTCGATCTCTCGGGTATCGACGTCTCGAACCGCACCATCGAGCAGGACGGCATCAGTGTGCCGATCACCATCGTTCGCCCGCAGGGCGCGAGCGGCACGCTGCCCGTGTTCATGTTCTTCCATGGCGGCGGCTGGATACTCGGCGACTTCCCGACCCACGAGCGTCTCGTGCGCGACCTCGTCGTGCAATCGGGTGCTGTCGCCGTGTTCGTGAACTACACGCCCTCGCCCGAGGCGCATTATCCGGTGGCCATCAACCAGGCCTACGCCGCGACGAAATGGGTCGCGCAGCATGGTGGAGAAATTGGCGTGGACGGCAGCCGGCTCGCCGTGGTCGGCAACAGCGTGGGCGGCAACATGGCGGCCGTCGTCAGCCTGATGGCGAAGGACAAGCAAGGGCCGGACATCCGCTTCCAGGGCCTGATGTGGCCCGTCACGGACGCGAACTTCAACGACGGCTCCTACCTCGCCTACCAGAACGGCCACTTCCTCACGCGCGACATGATGAAGTGGTTCTGGGACGCCTATACGAAGGATCCGGCGCAGCGCAGCCAGATTTATGCATCGCCGCTGCGCGCGTCGCAGGAAGAGCTCAAAGGCTTGCCGCCCGCGTTGATCCAGGTCGCCGACTTCGACGTGCTGCGCGACGAGGGCGAAGCCTACGGCAGAAAGCTCGATGCAGCCGGCGACGAGGTCACGACGACGCGCTACAACGGCACGATCCACGACTTCGGCCTGCTCAACGCGCTGGCCGACGACGCACCGACGAAGACCGCAATCAAGCAGCTCGCCGACCAGTTGAAGGCGCGCCTGCAGTAAGTCCCGGCGGACACTACCTGCCGTGCGGTGCAGCGACAAGCATCACACGGCAGGAGTCCGCTTTGCAATCCTTATTTTTTTGCCAGCCCCTGGCAACCGACGGAGCTCCAATCATGAAATCGAGAGCCTTGCCCCCGCTGCTCATCCTCGGCGCCAACCTGTTTGCCGTGGCGCTGGTGGCGGCCACGGCCGCGCTCAGTGCACCGGCCGTCGCAAGCAGCAACGGTCCGGCCGCCTCATACCGCGCGCATCACTGATACTGCTTCAGCTCCGGGTCCGTAACGGGCTGAGCCGGCAGGTTCAGCATGCCGGGCAGCGTGGCGAGCTTGGGCATGCCGCCATAGTCCGCCCAGCGGCCGCCCGAGCCCTGATAGATGATCGTCGGCGTGCCCTGGAACCCGAGGTCCTGGAAGAGTTTGGCGTTGCCGTCGAGCTTCGCCTGGGTCGCGCCGGGAACGGTCGGCAGCGGGGCAATGCCGCCGGACTCGTCCTTCTCGTTGTAGCCGAGTTCGAGCTTCTTGAGCAGTGCGGCGCTGTCCGGCGCCTGCAGCAGCGCGGCGGCCTTGCCCGCCGAGTCGGGCTTGAGAAATGCCAGCGGAATCCAGTGCACCTGAAGTCCCGCCGCCTCGTACGGCCGCAGGGCTTTCCAGACGAGATGGCAATAAATGCAGTTCGGGTCCATGAAGACGTAAATCGTCGACTTGACGTCGTTGCCCTGCGCACCCTCGACGATCGCCGGGGCGCTCTCGAACCCGGTTGCCGCCGTGGCCGGCAGCCATGCCGGTTCGGGGTTATCTCCGCGGCTCGATGCCGAAAACGCAATCAGGCCCGCCGCAAGCAGGGCACCTGCAATCTTGTTCATGCTCCACCTTGAATTCATTCCGTTGTCGCGCGCCTGGCCGGTCCACCCACATGGCAGACTGCGGCGGCAAGCGGATTATCCTACGAGGGTCCGCCGGACGGACAAATGGCGCGAAACTGGCAGGATCGACAGGGGCTGCGGCCAACCCCCGCCCGCACGAAGCGAGCGGGGCGCGTGCCCGCCAACCGTTATTGGGCGAGGTAATCGTGAACCACTTCGCCGAGGCCAAGCGTGAGGTCGGCCATCAGGTGGCGCGCCTCCACGATCTCGAGCACCGGCAGATCGGCGACGGGAGCGAGCGCATGCGGCGCAAGCTGAAGCGAGGCCGGTCCGGTCCAGGCCCCCTTCATCGTGATGTCTTCGAGGTAGTAGCGCACGAGTTCGCAAACGCGCGCGGTGCCATCGACGTGCGGAATGATCTTCAGCAGAAAATTCGCGCCGGCCAGGCGCCTGGCCTGGTCGACGATGTCGAGTTCCTTGTGCTTGTAGCCCATCGTTCCCGTCGCAACGCGCACGGGACCGTAGTCGAGCGTGCCGAGCAGCGTGTCGATATGCGTTTCGAGCGTAGGCGTCGCGAGCTTCTTGGGGAAGCCCCACAGCTCGCGGCCGCCCGCGATAGGCGGGTGATCGTTCAGATACATGGCGAGCGTGTAGCCGCCCTTCTCGCCGTTGAATTCCACCGGGATCACCTGGCCGCTCTCGGTATAGTCGCCGAAGCCGGTCGAGTCCGGCATGCGGATGAACTCGTAATGCACGTAAGGATCGGTCACCTTGAGCGGCTCGGGCACGATCTCGCGCAACCGGTCGATATCGGTGCGATACGTGATGATGAGGAATTCGCGATTGACGAAGCGGTAGGGTCCCATGGGGAACGCCGGGCTCGTCAACGGCATGGCAAACGCTTTCGATCTGACTTCACTGGACTTCATCCGTATTCCCCTTTTGCCTGGGTTGCATGCGACGCGGTTACAAGGATCGCCGTGCCGGCATAACCGGTACGGCGATCTGCGTTGACTTTACCTCATCGATAAAGTTGCATGCCCGCAGCACGGCAATTGACGGATGCCAGGAACGAGGGGCATATCGCCAGCCCGCTCAGGAGAAGCTGTCGACCTCGTCGCGCGTTGGAATGGACGGCTGGGCACCCGCGCGCGTGACCGAAATCGCCGCCGCCCGTTGCGCGAGCCCGATCGCCGCGTCGAGCGGCTGACGCGCCGCCAGTTGCGAAGCAAACACGCCGATGAAGGTATCGCCCGCGGCCGTCGTGTCGACGGCGCGCACTTCCGGCGCGGCGAAGTGCGCGCCCTCGCCGCCCTCGCGCAGCAGATACGCGCCCTGCGCTCCGAGTGTGACGATTACGTTACGCGCGCCGGCGCGCTGCAGTTCCGCCGCCGCGCGCCGCGCCCCGCTTTCGGACTCCACCGGTAAGCCGGCCAGAATCGCGGCCTCCACCTCGTTCGGCACGAGATAGTCGATGAGCGGCATCCACTCGGCCGGCAAGGGTTCGGTCGCCGGCGCCGGGTTCAGCACCGTGGTCTTGCCCAGACGCCGCGCGAGCGCAAGCGTTGCGTACACGGCATCCCACGGCGATTCGAGCTGACACACCACCACGTCGGCCGCGCGCAGCATCGCCTCATGGCGCTGCACCTGCGCGGGCGTGAGCTCGCCATTGCTGCCCGCCACGACGACGATCGTGTTCTGCCCTTCGTCGGAAACCGTGATCAGCGCAACGCCGGTGGGCTGCGTCTGGCTCACCTCGACGCCGGCGCAGTCGATGCCTTCGACCTCCAGGTCGTGCAGCCGCTGGCCGCCGTTCGCGTCGCTGCCGATACACCCCACCATCGAAACCTGCGCGCCGATGCGCGCGGCCGCGACCGCCTGGTTGGCGCCCTTGCCGCCCGCCACTTGCGAAAATTCATGCCCGCCGATGGTCTCGCCGGGGCGCGGCAGATGCGGCGCGCGCGCGACGAGATCGGTGTTGATGCTGCCGACGACTACGACCCGGCCCGCTTTTTCTGCTTTAGACACAATGAGGCTCCTGTCGATCCGGAGTTAGCGCCTTCGCGCCACACGATCCGATTATGCGGCACGACGCCGGCTGCGATAGGTATCCACCACCACCGCGATCACGATCACGGCGCCGGTGATGATGCGCTTGGTCGGCTCGCTCGCACCGATCTGCGCGAGACCCGCGGCCAGCACGGAAATGATCAGCACGCCGAAGAAGGTGCTCGTGACCGAACCGCGTCCACCCATCAGGCTGGTGCCGCCGATCACCACGGCGGCGATCACCTGCAGTTCGAGACCGTCGCCCGCGTTCGGGTCGGCGGCTTCGAGGCGCGAGATCTGGAACAGCGCGGCCAGCCCCGAAAGGAGGCCCATCAGCGCGAACACCGCGATCTTGTACGGACGCGTATCGACACCCGCCAGCCGCACCGCTTCTTCGTTGGTGCCGATGCCCACGAGATAGCGGCCGAACACGGTGCGCGTGAGCACCCACTGCGCGACGAGCATCACGGCGATGGCGATCAGGAAAGCCGGCGAAATGCCGAACGCGATCGGGTTCGAGAGAAAGTCGAGCGAATCGCCGATATAGGCCGTGCGCGAGTTCGTCAACTGGTACGCAAGCCCGCGCGCCGCTTCGAGCACGCCGAGCGAGACGATGAACGACGGAATGCGCCAGCCCACCGTGATCGTGCCCGTCACGCAGCCCGTGAGCGTCGCGCCCGCCATGCCGAACAGCGCGGCCGGAATCGCGGGCCAATGCCACTGCAGGGAAGCGACGCTCGTCACGGCAGCGCCAAGCGCGAGCACCGAGCCGACCGAGAGATCGATGCCCGCGATGATCAGCACGAACGTCATGCCCACCGACATCACGACGAGGTCGGGAATCTGGTTCGCAATCGTGCTGAACGTGTCGTAGGTGAGGAAGTGCGAGCTCAGCAGCGAGAACAGGATGATCATGCCCACCAGCGCGCCGATCAGGCCGAGGTAGTTCGAAAAACCGCTGCGCTCGCGCGCCGGCTTCGTTTTGCCGGGGGGCTCCGGCTGCGCGGTCGGCAGGCTCGTTTGCGTTGTCATGCTCAATGCTCCGTCAGGTTCTCGTCGGACGCCGCCGCGTTGGCCGCGCCCGCTTGCGTCGGGGATTCGTTGCTCGCGTAGCCCGCGAAAGCCGCGGCGAGCAGCGAGTCCTGGGTCCAGCCGCCGCGCTCGAAGATGCCGGTCAATCGTCCCGCCGACATCACGCCGATGCGGTCGCAGATCGCCATCAGCTCCCGCAGGTCGCTCGACACGACCACGAGCGCGCGGCCCTCGCGCGCAAGCGCGCCCAGCAGCGTATAGATGTCGAAACGCGCGCCGACGTCGATGCCGCGCGTGGGCTCGTCGAACAGCAGCACCGTGCAGTCGCGCGCGAGCCAGCGGCCGATCACGACCTTCTGCTGGTTGCCGCCCGACAGTTCCGCCACGGTTTGCGCGGGGCCCGACGTGCGGATGCGCATGGCGTCGATCATCTTTTGCGCGAGCGCCGCCTCGCGGCCGCTGTCGATCACACCGCGCTTCGCCACGGCGCCCACGTTGCCGAGCGACACGTTGGCCGCAATCGACTGCGGCAGCAGCAGCCCTTCGCCCTTGCGGTCCTCGGTGATCAACGCGATGCCGTGCTTCACCGCATCGACCGGCGAATTCAGCGTGACCGGCGCGAGCGGCGCACCGCCGTGCGCGATCGACACGGTGCCTGCGTCCGCGCGGTCCGCGCCGAAGATAAGACGCAGGAGTTCGGTACGACCGGCGCCGATCAGGCCGCTGATGCCGAAAATCTCGCCGGCCCGCACCTCGAACGACACGTCGCGCACCGCGTGGCCGCGCGTCATGTGCTCGACCTTGAGCGCGGCGCCGCCGAGGCGCCGCTCGCCCAGGTCGATCTCTTCGCCCACGTCGCGCCCCACCATCAGCGTGACGAGACGCTCGCTCGTAAGATCGCGCATCGCGCCCACATGCACGAGCCGCCCGTCGCGCAGCACCGCCGCACGCTCCGCAATGCGCTGCAGTTCTTCGAGACGGTGCGAGATATAGACCATCGCCACGCCGCGCGCCTTCAACTGCGCGATCTGCGCGAACAGCAGGTCGACCTCGCGCGCGGTCAGCATGGCCGTGGGCTCGTCGAGGATCAGCACGCGGCAGTCGCCGATCAGGTTGCGCGCGATCTCGACCATCTGCTGATGGCCAATGCCGAGCTCGCCGACGAGCGTGTCCGGATGGATCGCATCGAGCCCGACCTGCGCCATCGCGCGGCGCGCGTCCTCGCGCAGCTTCACGCGGTCGATGCGGCCGCCGAGGGAGCCCAGCAGGCCGCGGCGCGGCAGGCGGTTCAGAAACAGGTTTTCGGCAATCGTCAGCGTGGGCAGCAGGTTCAGCTCCTGCATCACCATGCGCACGCCGAGCGCCTCCGCTTCGCTGCGGCTGGCCGGCGCGTAGGCCTCACCGCCCAGCGTCATGGCGCCTTCGGTGGGCGTCACGAGGCCGCCGACGATCTTCGAAAGCGTGCTCTTGCCGGCGCCGTTCTCGCCGGTCAGCGCGAGCACTTCGCCCGCATGGAGTTGCAGCGATACGCCGGCCAGCACCGGCGCGGCATAGGTCTTGCCGACACCCTGCACGTTCAGCACGGGCACGGCATCCTGGGAAGGCTGGAGAGGAAGGGACATCGCGTAACCGCCGCGCAAGCATCGCGCTCAGACAGGGTCCGGACGGCGGCCACGGCGTGGCGGCGCGGCCCGGACCCAGGGGGATCTTACTTCGTCACGAGATCGACCGGCGTTTCCACCACGCCGGCGAGCTCCGACTGCTTCTTGTGATCGGCCAGCGCCTTGAGCGCCGTATCGATGCCGAACACGGCCTGCTTCGCCGCGTACTGGTCGGCCGTGGCGAGCACGCGGCCGTCCTTGAGCATGGGCTTGATGGCGTCGATGTCGTCATAGCCCACCACGTACACCTTGCCCTGCTTGCCTGCCGCGCGCACCGCCGACACGGCGCCGATCGCCATGTTGTCGTTGCCGCACAGGAGCGCCTTGATGTTCGGATACTCGTTGAGCATGGCGGACGCCACCGCATTGCCCTTGTCGATTTCCCACTCGCCCGACTGCACCGAGTCGATCTTCGCGCCTACCTTCTGCATGGCCGCCTTGAAGCCGGCCGTGCGCTGCTGCGCGTTGGTGGTGGTCGACACGCCTTCGACGATGCCCACTTCGTCGCCGGCCTTGAGCTTCTGCGCCAGGTAGTCGCCCACCTTCTCGGCGCCCTTGGCGTTGTCCGGGCCCACGAACGGCACGTTCAGGTCCTTCGACTTGAGCACGTCGGGATCGAGCCGGTTGTCGATGTTCACGACGATGATGCCGGCGTCCACCGCCTTCTTCACCACCGGCACGAGCGCCTTCGAATCCGCCGGCGCCAGCACGATCGCGTCCACCTTCGAGACGATCATCTGCTCGACGATCTGGATCTGCGCGGCCGTATCGGTCTCGTTCTTGATGCCGTTCGTCACGAGGTCGAACTTGCCGCTGTTGTGCGCCTGGTAGTCCTTCGCGCCGGTTTCCATCGTCAGGAAGAACTCGTTGGCGAGCGACTTCATGACGAGCGCGACTTTGGGCTTGTGGGGCGTCTGTGCGAGAGCCGGGGCCGCCGGCAGGACCGCGCAGGCGACGAGCGTTGCGGTGGCCACGATGGCGCGGCGGCGTGAGGCTTTGAAGGGTTGAGTCATGGTTGTCTCCGTGTCGCCCGTACGTCTCTACCCGAGGGTAGCCGACGAGTCGTCTGGCGGTTTTCGGTTTGTTGGCATCTGTTTCCGTTCACGGGCTTATCGCCTGCTGCCGGTGCGCCAACCCGCTCGAAAGCACGTGCGGCGGCAACGGCAAGAGGGCGCCCCGGACTGAATCCTATCGCCGCGGATCGGGTTATGCTATGCCAAATTTCAAAACTTGCCGTTACAAAAATGGAACACATCGACTGGGACGATCTGCGGCTGCTGGTGGCAATCGCCCGCGAAGGCACGATGCGCGCCGCCGCCCAGGCCTGCGACCTGAGCGCGCCCACCCTCTCGCGCCGCCTCACCGAACTCGAGCGGCGCCTGGGGGAACCCCTGATCGACCGCGTGCCCTCAGGGTGTACCCCTACGGCCTTCGGCGCGAAGGTGCTGGCCGCGGCCGAGCAGATGGAAGACCTCGCGAACCAGATTGCGCGCGCGGGCGACGTGACGGGCCACGCCGGGCCGCGCGGGACGGTGCGCATCAACGCGTCCGAATGGCCGTCGTACATGCTGCTCAAGCTGCTGGGCTCATTCCAGGACCGCCTGCCCGGCCTCGCGATCGAGGTGCTGACCTCGCGCCGTCGCTACAGCCTCGCGCGGCGCGAAGCGGACATCGCGCTGTGGACGGAATGCCCCGACGAAGGCGACCTCTACGTGCGGCGCATCGGCCGGATCCGTTTCGGGCTCTATGCGTCGCGCGACTACTACCTGCGGCACAAGCAGGCGATCGCGCGGCGGGAATGGGACAAGCTCTCGTTCGTCGGGCCCGACGACCGCCAGTCCGACCACCCGGTCGCGCAATGGCTGGGCAGCCTGCCGGGGGCGAGCGCGCCGTCGCTGCGCACGAGCTACGGGATGGGCGTGCTGGACGGCGTGCTGGGCGGCTCCGGGCTCGGCGTGCTCGCGCAACTCGCGGGCAGCACGACGAACGATCTCGTCTGCGTGGAGAAGCACATCCGGACGCTCGACCAGGACGTGTGGCTCGTGCAGCACCCGGCGCTGCGCGACAGCGACCGGATGCGCACGGTGGCGAACCTGCTCGCGGAGATTTTCCGCTAGCGGCGGGAAACGCACCGCCGGGCCGTGGCGCCCAGGCTCAGGTAAAGAGCTTTGTGAGAGCCGGCACGCTCAGCACGGCCGTGTAATAGCCCATGAACTGCACGCCCGTATTGAGCCCGAAGGCCCGCGACAGCAGGCCGCCCACGAGCCCGACCGTCACCACGACGAGCAGCCCGGCCAGTTGACCCTCCCAGAAGCCGATCACGACGATCAGACCGACGAAGGTCGCGATGATGGCCTCGTGGCTCAGGCGCCGCGCGACGAACGAAGCGGCCCGATGCGCGAAGTTCATCGAGAGCGGATAGGCGATCACCGCCGCCAGCACGATCGCCAGCAGGCCATAGCCGAGGAACGCGCCCGGCGTGAGCAGCGTGTGGAGGTTGTGGATCTGCCCGTCCGCGCCGCTCACGGTGAAGCGCGGCGGCGCATTGAACAGCGGCGCCGCCGGGCCCGCCGCCACCGGGCTCAGCGGCAGACCGAAGGCAATGAGCGGAATCAGCGCTTCGGCGATATAGGTGGCTTCGGTCACGCCATTGCGCACCGCGATGACCGTCGTGAGCCGGTGGTAGGCCTGGTGAATGCGCGAGGCCACCGCTTCGCCCAGCACGACCGTCATGGCGACGGGACTGAAGACGAAGGTCGCGCTCGAAACCGCGGCGGCGCCTACGGTCAAGCGAGCCTGGCGCGGGTCGAGCACCTTCAGCGGATTCGGGAAGTACCCGCTCCAGCCTTTGATGTCCGGCGCGAGCGAGAACGTGCGCGGCCCGTCGCGCCGCATCGCCGGGCGGCTCATGGGCGAGAGCAGTGCGAACAGGTCGGCGACGAGCGGCCCCACCGCGATGCCGAGGAAGTAGCTCACGCCAAGCTTCACGTGATAGTGCGCCGTGACGGCCTGCAGCCCCATGATGACGAACACGAACGGCACGAGCGCCGCCACCGCGGCCCAGCGCCCCGCCGAGAGATATGCGATAGCGACGGCGGCGATCAGGAACACCCACGGCACGATGGGCGTGATCTTCGCGCCGAACGGCGCGAGCAGCCACGCGAACGCGACGGCGAGCGGCACGGCGACGAAGGCCGCGACGATCGCGCCCGAGACCATCTTGCGCAGCGCGATATGCGGCACGCCGAGATTGCGCAAGGCGATGGCCTCGTCCATCAGCGGCACGGCCATCGTGTCGCCGGGAATGCCGAGCAGCGCGGTCGGAATGGCATGGGTCATGTGCTTCGACACGGCGCCCGCCATGAAGAACGTGAAAACGCCGGCGGGCGGCACGCCCAGCAGCGCGACGAGCAGCGTGAGCGGCGCGATCGTGGTGGTCTCGTCCGTGCCGGAAACGAGGCCGATCGCCGCGAACACGATGGCGCCGGTCACGCCCATCGCCACGGCGACCCAGATGTCCTGAATGAGCGGCGTCATCGTGCCACCTCGCCGGCGCGATTGGGTGCGGCTTCACGGGAAACCTGCGGGGACGCCTGCGGCCAGGCCGCCGCGCGGCGCGCCTCGACGCCGGCAAAGAGATCGTAGAGGCCCACTTCCTTCATCTCGGCCACCACGTAGGACGGCAAGGTCTCGATGGCGCCCTGCGGGCCCGATTCGGCGACGAGCCTCTCGATCAGCTCCGCGCGCCGGCCTTCGTCCGAGACCTGCTCGACCACGATGCGCTTCGGCTTGAAGAGCTTCGCGCAGACCGCTCCGGCCACGAGGCAGCCGCCGAGACCCGCGAGCATCGCATACGCCCGCGCCATCGCCGCCTCGGCGACCACCGGCTGCAGCAGCCGCAGCGCCAGCTCGAAGGCCCCGAAGCTGATGACGATGCCCAGCACCACCGACCAGCCGAGCTGCGCCGCATCGACCGTATCGCCCCATACCTCCACATAGCGCGGGCGCGCGCCCGCGGCGGCCTCGTGGCCGCGATCCCTTGCTGCTGTCATGTCTCCTCCATCGAGGGCGTTATTGTCTTCCCGGCGCGGGCCGGGGGTACTTCCTGTGCTGCCTGTCTTTCCTTTTTACGCGTCGCGCTGCTCCGCGAGCAGCCGTGCCGCAAAGTCGACGCGCACGTCTTTCGCCTCGACCATCCGGCGCACGATCCAGTCGACATCGGCACCCGTGGCGCCCACGGCAAGCGCGATATTGCGCGCATGCAGCGCCATGTGGCCGCGCTGGATGCCCTCGGTCGCCAGTGCGCGCAAGGCGCCGAGATTCTGTGCGAGCCCGACCGCGACGGCGATTTCGGCGAGGTCCTGGGCCGACTTCACGTCCATGATCTTCAACGCCAGCCGCGCGAGCGGATGCGTCTTCGTCGCGCCGCCGACGAGCCCCACGGGCATTGGCATCTCGATGGTGCCGACGAGGTCGCCGTTGGCCGCCGTCTCCCACGTGGTCAGCGACGTATAGCGGCCGCCGCGGCTCGCATAGGCATGAGCGCCCGCTTCCACGGCGCGCCAGTCGTTGCCGGTCGCCACGATGATCGGATCGATGCCGTTCATGATGCCCTTGTTATGGGTCGCGGCCCGGTACGGATCGATCGCCGCGAGGAGGTACGCGTCCATCACCCCGGCAATCACCTCTGCGCCGGAGTACTCGGCCGTGGCCAGGGTCGCGGGCGCGTAGCGCACCTGCGCGCGGGCGAGGCGCAGATCGGCGAGATTCGACAGGATGCGCAGGCGAACCTTGCCGCGCGTGATCTGTTCGATGCGTCCCGCGAGGGATTCGGCCATCGTGTTGACGGTGTTCGCGCCCATCGCGTCGCGCACGTCGACGATCAGATGCGCGATCACCATCGCGCCGCGCGGCGTGTCCGGAAACACATGCACCTCGATGTCCCGGCAGCCGCCGCCCAGATCGATCAGCACCTTGTCGCGGCTGTTCGCGAGCTCGATCAGCTCCTGCCGGTGGGCGAGAATGGACAGGCGCACGCCGTAGGGGTCGCTCACGTCGACGATCTGGATCTGCGCGCGCATCAACGGCCCGGTGCTCGACGTGCGGAAGCCGCCGCTCACGCGGGCGAGCTTCGCCATGAACGATGCGGCCGCAACGATCGACGGCTCTTCCACGGCCATCGGCACCAGCACGTCGCGGCCGTTGACCTGGAAATAGCCCGCCACGGCAAGCGGCAGTTCGAACGTGCCGATCACGTTCTCGATCATGCCGTCCGCCGTCTCGGACGGCAGCGCACCGGGGCGGGACAAAAGCAACCGGTCCGCTTCGGACAAGCCGGAGATGCCGGCAATGTGCTGCAGTCGCTGCGCGGGGGTGAGCTTGCGGAAATTGGGTAGCTTCGAATCGATGCCCATCGGGATCCTCTGACTGGATTGGCCGTCACCCTCGCGGCAGCGCTGCCAAAGGCCGCTTGCGGATGACATTGGAATGGGCGAATAATAGGCCGACTGTACCCATACGAAAGGTACACTTTCGACAAACAGTCGGGCAGGTGTACCCAGGACACCTGCCCCTTTGCGTAGCGAGGACACAGACATGGCACGCTCGGGACCGAGCCTCGTGCATTCGATCGCGGACAATCTGGCCAGACAGATCGAAGACGGACTTCTGAAGCCCGGCGACAAGCTGCCCTCAATCAGGGAATACGCTGAGGGAAACGGTTGCTCGAAGAACACGGTCATCAGCGCGTTCGACCTGCTGACGGCGAACGGCCTGATCGAGCCGCGGCGCGGCGCCGGCTTCTTCGTCGCCCGCGCGGCGCGCCCGCAGGCCGAGGACGTCGAATCGTCGACGCTCGATCACGCCATGGACATCGTGTGGCTCATGCGCGAGCAGTTGCAGAGCAAGACCGAGTACCTGAATCTCGGCGAAGGCTTTCCGCCCATCAAGTGGCTGGAGGAAACGCGGCTGGACCAGTTCCACCAGCGCGTGGTGCGGACCGGCGTGGGGTCGCTGTTCCGCTACGGCAGCCGCTACGGCTACCTGCCGCTGCGCCAGCATCTGCAGCACAAGCTGGCGGGCTACGAAATCCACGCCACGCCGCAGCAGATCGTCCTCACGCACGGCGCGAACCAGGCGATGGACCTCGTGCTGCGCTACTTCGTGCGGCCCGGCGATACCGTGCTGGTGGACGATCCCGGTTATTACCCGCTGTTCGGCAAGCTGAAGCTGAGCGGCGCCGTCATGCTGGGCGTACCGCGCATGATGGACGGCCCCGACATCGACACGCTCGCGGCGCTCGTCAGGCAACATCGGCCGAAGCTCTTTTTCACGCAGTCGGTGGGACACAACCCCACCGCGACCGACACGAGCGCTGCCAAAGCCCACCGCATCCTGCAACTGGCCGAGGCGCACGACCTCATCATCGTCGAGAACGACGCGCTCGCCGACTTCAAGCCGCGCCCCATGACGCGCATCGCCACGCTGGACCAGTTGCGCCGCACGATCTACATCGGGAGCTTTTCGAAGTCCGTCTCCGCCGCGCTCAGGGTGGGCTTTCTCGCCTGCGACGCGGAACTGGCCAGCGACCTGGCCGACGTGAAGATGCTCACGCACGTCAGCAGTTCGGAGTACTGCGAACGCACGCTGGAGGTGATTCTCAGCGAAGGGCATTTCCTGCGGCACACCAACCGCATGCAGGAGAAGCTGCGCCGCGCCACGGCGGCCGGCATCAAGGCGCTAGAAGACGTGGGCGCGGCCATCTATCGGCCGACCGAGCAAAGCCTGTATCTATGGGCGCGGCTGCCGGGGCACGACGATTCGATCGAACTCGCGCGCGCGATGCTCGACCGCAGCGTCATCCTCGCGCCGGGCACCGTGTTCTCCCCGCAGAGCGATCACCCCTCGCCGTGGTTTCGATTCAACGTCGCGTATCTGAACGACCCGCGCTTTGCCGCTGCGCTGAGAGCGATCGAATCGGCTTGAGCGTGCCGGATGCATGCCATTGCCGCGCCCGGGCAGGCAAAAATTTCCGGACCGACAACGTCGGGACTGCCAGGGTTGTTGGGCCTGGCCTCTTTCGCCTGGGTTATACCCGGAAATACTATGCCAAGCCCTTCAGGACGTGCTAGAAATAGTCGATATCGCGGAAGCACGACTGAAAGTCCGATCCGGCGATTGGAGAATCCTGGGCGAACGGTCGCACGGAATCCCGAGGTGAAAGTATGGAAAAGAAAAGGCTCGTCGCGGTAATCGCCGTGCTGATGTCTTCTTTCGGCGCCCTGCATCTCGAATCCGTCCGTGCCGCCGATGCTGGAGACTCAGCCTATGAGGACTCGAGCGTGGACGCGTCTCTCGATCCCGGCGAAGAACGCATCTCCGCCGATGTCGACAATCAGGCGCGCCTGAAAGAGCTGCGCTACGCGTATTTCATCGGCTACAACGCCCGCGCCAGAGAAGACTCGAAGTCCTATGCAAACCTGGCTGACGAGGTGAAGCATCCGCAGAAGCAGCTTGCCGCGGCGCCCTTGCCGGTATCGCCAAAGCCGGTTGCCGCGCGGGCTGCGCCGGCAAAGCGGGTCGCCGTGCAAGCGGCTGCGCCGAGACAAGTTTCCGCGCCGGTCGCACCGCCGAAGCGGGTTGCCGCGGCGCGGGCCACGCCGTCGAGGCAAGTCCTGGCACGGGCCGAACCTGTGCCGCTGAAGCGCGTTTCCATGCAAGTCGAAGCTGTGCCACCGAAACACGTCCTGGCGCCGGTTGCGTCGTCGAAGCCGGCTTCACCGCCTAAGCGGGCCGAGGTGCAACCTGTGCCTCTGAAGCAGGCTTCGACGCGGGCCAGGCCGTCGAAGCTGTTTGCCCCCGAATCCGAGCCGCCGATACTGGTTCCGACACAAGCCGTGGCGGCATTGCCGGAGTCCAGATCCGACCAGGACGATGCGCAGGTGACGCAGAACCACGATTTGCAGAATGCTCAGCGGGAGGTGCCGCAGTATCGGCAGGCCGATGAGGCACCGCAATATGGAGCGGAGCAGGAAACTCAACCGGCTCCAGCGGCGCAGAGCGGGCAACTTCGGCAATATCAGAATCGGCAGCCCCAGCAATATGTGGGGGCGCCCGCCTACAACCCGACGTCGGCAGAGTCCCGGGAGTCGGCGGAGGAGTCGGGGCAGGAATACGCGCCGCCGCCTCGAACCGTTCAGGCCAACCAGGACGTACCTGCGCAGTATCCGCCCGCCCGGTACCAACCGGCTTACGCGCAGCCCGCCTACATACCCAGGCCGCCCACACAAGCCGTAGCTCAGCGGGTTGTCGTCGTGGGCCCTCCGCCTGCCTGGCAGGAATATAACCAGATGTACACGCCGCCTGAACTGCGGCGGCCGTACCCCGCCGGTTACGGTAATTCGGCGCCGCCGGCCGGGTATCAGGAATGGGAGTAGGTGTGCGATGACCATGCCGTGGATCCGGGATGGTTGACGGGATGATGTGGTCGGCCGTAGACCGTAGACGACCCACAGGAGACTCGTGACCCATTTCAAGGTGTGTCCCTTAACCGACCAGGAGCAGCCCCTGACAGCATGTGTGCATGTACCTTGTCAACACGTTACTGTTTTCGTTGCGGTGGACCACAGGACAGACGTGGGTCGCGGGGAACTCTACCCGCCGGCAATGGACGTCACCTGGACTACGGTTTCCCGATACTTCGCGAACTTCGACGTCTGTCCAATCCCCGGATTGAAGCAGTTGCAAGGATCGAGCTGCTGATAGAACGCTGCGAGCTGGGGCTTCGCATGGTACAGATGGCCGACGTTGTGTTCCGCCGGATATTCGGCGCCGCGGCGGTCCAGCAACTTCCACATCTTATGTTCGACTTCAAGACAGTCGTTACCCTTCTTGACGATGTAATCCTGGTGGAACACGTGGCATAGGAAGTGGCCGTAGTACAACGTGATAGCGATGGTTTCTCCGATGTCGGGCGGCAGCGTCTCGATCCAGTCGCGGTCGTTGCGTCGCAATGCGATGTCCAGCGCGACGATATTCTCCACTTCCCGAGTATGTACCGCGCGATAGCGAACGGCCGCGCCGGCGGCAGCGAAACGATGCAGGAATGCTTTCCTGCCTTCTTCGTCCGTACATTCAAAATAACCACCGGTCGCATGGTCGAAATAGCGTGAAAGGAAGGCACGCGTTTCTTCCACACTTTCGGCCGAGACCTTCAGCATCAGATGGTGCTCGTACTTATCACGGTACTGTTTCATTCGGGCCGGCAGATGGCTCGGGAACAGTCGGCTCGCAGCTTGCATGACACGGTCGGTAAGATGCGAGGGGAGAAAACCGAAACGGTCGAACAGCGCATCGAAACGGCTCTTTAGTCCGAACAGCGCGGGCAGCCGGGAGGTGCCAAGATAATTGATTGCAAGGAAAGTGTCCTTGCCGTACTCCTCAGCAATGTCGAAAGCGTCGCGATGCAGATATTCGCCGGAGATCGGCAGATGTTTGAAGTCATGCAGCGCGTGACGGCGGATTTCAGTAAGCTCGTCGGGGCGATTCGTGCCGATATAGAACACCTTTGCATTCTGCTCGATCGGAAACGTATCGAGCCGTACCGCGAACACCATTACCTTGCCAGCCGAACCTGACGCTTCATGCAAGCGCTGCGGGTCTGCGTTGAAACGCGCGGGCGTATCGGCATCGATCTCACGAACATGCGTCGCGTAGCCGTGATCGGATCCGGCACCCGCATTGAGGCGAATATCGGTATCGCTGAACTGCCGGCGCTCCAGCCGGCCGAGGATATCCTCAGGCGAGTCGCCGAGTTCGATTCCCAGATGGTTGACGAGGTTGAGTTTTCCCGCTGCATCCACCTGCCCGAATACCGCCATTTCCGTATAGGCCGGGCCGCGCTGCACCAGCGCACCGCCCGAGTTATTGCACACCCCGCCGAATACCGACGCGCCGATGCAACTCGAGCCGATCACCGAATGCGGCTCGCGGCCAAGCGGCTTCAACGTCTTTTCCAGTTGATCGAGTGTTGCGCCCGGAAGGCAAACGACCTGCTTGCCACCGTCGATCACGTAGACCTTCCTCATGCGGCTCGTGCTGACGATCACAATGTCGCGATCGTAGTCGTTACCGTCCGGCGTCGATCCGCCGGTGAGGCCGGTGTTCGATGCCTGCGTGATGACAATCACATTCGCTGCAATGCACGCCTGCAGCACTTTCCATTGTTCGACGATCGTGCCGGGGCAAACCACCGCGAGCGCCTTGCCGGCACCAAACCGGAAGCCGGTGCGATAGCGGCGGGTCGCGCCATCGTCAGTCATGGTGTACTTGTTGCCCACGATGTTGCGTAGTTCCGCAATCAACGCGGAGGCCTTGCTGTCCAGCCCTTCTGCCGACGGTGCGCGCGTCACTGACATCGAATTCTCCTGAAGAAACGTTGAGTTTGACGCGCATCGGCTTCAACCAACCGGTGGGGTGTGATCGTTGGGCGCGTCGGGTTGACACAAGGTTAAAATCAGGCCACCCATTAGTCCAATATCTCGAAGTCACTTTTTGGAGACGAAAAAGATATGGAATTTCGTCAGTTACGCTACTTCCTCGCGGTGGCCGAGCATCTGCATTTCACGGACGCTGCGACGCACCTGGGCATCGCCCAGCCGCCCTTAAGCCAGCAGATCCTCAAGCTCGAGCGGGAAATCGGCACGCCCTTGTTCGTCCGGCATCCGCGCCGCGTCGAATTGACCGAAGCAGGACGGCTCTTTCGCGAGAGCGCGCGACGCATCGTCGAGGACGCGCAACAGGCTTTCGTCGAAGTACGGAACGCGGGACGTGGGGAGACAGGCCGGCTTTCGCTGGGTTTTGCAGGTTCGACGGTGTTTCATCCGATGGTGGCGACGACGATGCAGCAGTACCGGCATGCGTATGAGCGCGTGTCGATCAGTTGCGAGGAGAGCAACAGTTCGGCGCTGCTGGACAAGGTCGCGGAGCGCCAGCTCGATGCGGCGCTGGTGCGCATGCCGCTAAATTGCAGGGATCTGATCGTCGAGCCGCTCGTCGACGAAAGCATGTTGGCGGTGCTGCCGGCAAACCATCGCCTGAGCCGGCGACGACGAATCGATCTGGCAGATCTTGAGGACGATCCGTTCATCCTCTTTCCGCGGCCGATCGGCCCGGATCTGCATGATTCGATCATCGCCGCGTGCCGCGAGGCCGGCTTCGCACCCTCGATCGGCATGAATCGCCGCAGATCTCGTCGGCGGCGAACCTCGTAGCGGCCGGATTCGGCGTCGCGATGGTTCCGGCATCGATCCGGCAGGTTCAGGTCGAAAGCGTGTCTTATCACGAACTGAAGGGTAGCCCACTTTCGACAGGCATCGCGCTAGTCCATCGGCAACGCGAAAAATCGCCTACTGTGCTGAATTTTGTACGGATTTTGCGGCTGCAGCGAGGCGCCGCCCGTTCGGCATGATGTTTCGTGAGTTAGCCATGACGAAGTGGGTCCAGGCGTCGGCTGTCAACACGGACCTGTGATTTTTTGGCCTGGCACTGCCCTGCGGGATCGAAGATCGCCAGTTGGCTATGGCGTGTCTGGATCCCGTTGCGACCGTGGTCTGTCGCAAACGAACGGCAGCAATAGACCGGGTACCAGCCGTTCTGCGCAACCATATGGACGTCTGCAATTGGCTAAACTCCGCCCACGCATTCAAACTGCATGCGAACGCAAGCAGCAATCGGCAGCCTCACTGCCTCTTTGTGCGATACACCCACGGCCAGTCATCCATCAGAAGACCAACACACGCGCCCTCGAAGCGGTCTCCCGCCAGCACGAAATTCGCGCCGTCGAAAACCCATGTCATCGAATCGCCGCAATCGCCCACGCTGCGAGCCCGATCGAAGCTGATGAGGCCGCCCTCGTCCGTGTTGTAGAACGCGCCCGTCAACTGGTTTCGCGGCACGGAATCGCCGTCGTCGCCGGTCCCTGTGTTGCCGGGCAAGGCCAGCGGCTTCACGGCAAACGGCGCCGTGCGGTGCACGCGGTACCAGAGGCTCGCATTGTTATAGGCCGAGCCGTCCCCGCAGGCGAGCGAGACCAGGGCTTCGTTCGCCGAAAGGGCGACGGCACGGCTGCCATCATGGGGGCCCTTCGTGTCGTCCGTTGCGCCGTTGTCCGCGTCGCACTGCTCGACCTCGGCATGCACGCTCGCGAACGTGACATCGATCAGCCGGCGTTGCTCGGCCGCGGAGAGATCCGGCACGGGCGGCGCCCCCTTGACGACGGGCAGCGGCTTCGCGGCCGGCACCGACGAAGCGGGCGCAGCACCCGCGCGACGCCACGCGGTCACGGTCCCCACACGGCCTTGCATGTCATCGACGGCCAGCAGCGCCGCGCTCAAGCCGGCCAGCGAAATGCCCGGCGTGACCGACGCAGCCGGATCGCCAAAGCTCATCGTGTGCGCGTCGCGAGCCGCCTCGATCCAGGCCGAGACGGTGGCAGTGTCTTCCGTGGCGAACCGGTAGGCATACGTCTGAGCCGTCTTGTCCTGCCATGCCTTCGTTTTCGACGCGTCGATACGGAATGCGCGACCGTCGAAGCGCAGTTGATCCGCACGCAGCGGCTTGTCGGCCGCGAGCTGCAGTTTCATCGCCCCATCCGGGCCCGCATCGCGCCACAGCCACACGACAAGACTGGGGTTGTCCTCATCGGCCCCCACGGCCGCACAGCGTTTCACGTTGTCGCAAACAACCTCCCAGCCCTTGAAATCGCGGACGGATGCAGTGCTTTTAGCGGTGGTGGCGGCAGCCGCCGCCGTTGTCGCCAAGGCACACGATGCCCCTGCCAACACGATAAGAACGAGCCACCGGCGAAAGACGCTCATGTCGGCGCCCCGGTTAATGGACGACAGGGTCGAGGCCCGTCGACTTGACCACGGTCTGGGCGTCAGCCGAAGAAAGAAAGTCGAGCAGCTTTTTGGCCTCGGCCGGATGCGGCGCGTTGACGGGAATGCCCGCCGCGAAGCGCGTCACCGACTGTACCGACTCGGGAATCCGTCCGACGAAGGTCACGCCGGGAATGGGCAGCAACTCGCTCACCTGTTGCAGACCCAACTGATACTCTCCTTTCGCAACCACGCTGGCGACGGGAATCCGCGGGATCATCGTGGCCTTCCCTTTCATCTGGTCTGCAATGCCGAGCTTGCTGAAAAGCTGCTGCTGGACGTAGACGCCGCTCGCGCTGTCCGAATACGCAACGGATTGCGCGTCGAGCAACACCTTCTTGAGGCCCTCGACCGTACTGATGTCGGGCACGGGCGCCCCGCTCTTGACCACCATTCCGATGCGCGAATCCGCCAGTTCCACGCGCGACGACGGAACGACCTTGCCGCGCTTGACGAGATCGTCGAGCGCATAGCCCACCATGATCACCACGTCGGCCGACTCGCCCCGGTCGAGCCGGTTCGGAATGGCCTGGGGCGTCTTGCCCATCGAGGGACCGCGGATCGTATCGAGCGTGTCGCCGGTGGCCGCCGTGAATTTCGGACCCAGCAGTTCGTAAGCCGCCGTGAAGCCGCCGGACGTCATGACGCGCAATTCCTCCGCATGAGCGGCATGAGACAGCAAAGCGGCAGCGTAGAGCAGCGCGGCAAAACTCTTTAGCAAAGTTTTCATGTTCGAGGCAAATGAAGAAATGGAAAGGCGGTTCCTGCAAGACGCTCCGCAAAGCCAACCGGATCACGTCTGTTTCGCGGCAATTCTAGCGCCAAGCCGGATCGACGGGTGCGGCATCCGCCCGGCCCGAGCTATGCCCTAACTGGCGAGTCTGATATGCCGAAAATGATCATCCTCGCGATGAGGGCGAAGACTATGATTGTTTCCGAACACCAGCTCGATGACCGTCGGGCCGATGCCCCCAGGAGACCGCGAGGTGCAACTCACGGAGTGCCGTCGCGACGGGCCGGTCATGGAGCGGTGAAGTGCGGAATCTGGAACCTCCGCTGTTTTTATGAAGCAATGCTAAGTAAAAAGGGATTACTCCATGAATGAGCAGACCCGGCCGTTGATCGGATTCATCGGACTCGGCGCCATGGGCTGGCCCATGGCCTCGTGCCTGATCAAAGCAGGCTACCAGGTGGTGCCGTACGACGTGCGCGCCCCGCATCGCGCGAAATTTCTCGACGAAGTCGGCGGCGTGGAGCTCGCGTCGCTCGCGCAGATCGGCGAACGTTGCGACGTCGTGATCGATATTCTGCCGAACAGCTCGGTCGTCGAGCAGGTGCTGTTCGCCGACGATGGCGTGGCCGCGACGATGCGGCCCGGCACGACGGTCATCGACATGACCTCGGGCCGTCCCGACGCGACGATCGCGTTCGCCAGGCGCCTTGCGGAAAACGACATCCGCCTTTTCGACGCGCCGGTGTCCGGCGGCGTGCCGCGCGCAACGAGCGGCGAGCTGACGATCATGGCCGGCGGCGAGCGCGCGGTGATCGACGACATGATGCCCATTCTCGGTGCGATGGGATCGGTGATGCGCACCGGGCCGATCGGCTCGGGCCATGCGATGAAGTCGCTGAACAATCTCGTTTCGGCGGGCGGCTTCCTGATCGGCATCGAGGCGCTGCTGATCGGCACGAAGTTCGGCATCGACCCGGAAAATATGGTCGATATCCTCAATGCCTCCACCGGCGTCAATAACAGCACGCAGAAGAAGTTCAAGCAGTACGTGATCTCGCGCGGCTTCAACTCCGGCTTCTCTATCGAGCTGATGGTGAAGGATCTCGTGATCGCGCTCGATATCGCGCAGCAGCGCGGCATCAACGTTCCGTTCGCTTCGCTGTGCCGCGAGCTGTGGGGCGGCGCGTCGTCGCTGCTGGGACCGCAGACCGATCATACGGCCGTTGCGTTGATGAGCGAGCGCCTGGGCGGCGTGGAGATCCGTCGATCATGAACGCGAGAACCCAACCTGCCGTCGCCAGCGACGTCACCGCGCAACTGGCGGCCTGCGTGGCGGAAAGTACGCCTGACGCGATTCCTGCTGCCACCGTCGCGGAAGCGAAGCGCGCCCTGCTCAACATCACCGGCTGCGCGCTGGGCGGCTGCACGCATCCGGCCATGGACATCGCCATCGGCGCTCTGGGCGCCTACGCGGGGGCCCCCACGGCCAGCGTGCTCGGCCGCACCGAACGCTTCGATCCGCTGTTCGCCTCCTTGCTGAACGGCATCAGCACGCATGTGCACGACTACGACGATACGACGCCGCGCAACTACATTCACAACAGCTCGCCGGTGGCGTCCGCGCTGTTCGCCTATGCGAGCGTCAACCCGGTGAGCGGGCGCGACTTTCTGCACGCGTTCATTCTCGGCTTCGAAGTCAGCTCGCGAATCGGCAACGCGACGTATCCGGCGCATTACGAGGCCGGCTGGCATAGCACAGGCTCGATCGGCGTGTTCGGCGCGGCAGTGGCGATCGGGCGTCTGCTCGGTCTATCGAAACAGCAGATGATCCATGCGATCGGCCTCGCGGCAACGCAATCCTCAGGACTGCGCGAGATGTTCGGCTCCATGGCGAAATCGTTTCATCCCGGGCGTGCGGCGCAGAGCGGCTATATGGCGGCGCTGCTCGCGCAGCGCGACTTCACGGCAGGCCTGCACGGGCTGGAAGGGCCGCGCGGTTTCGCGGCGGTCGAGGCCAGCGCGTACGATCTTGCCAAAGTGACAGACGGCTTCGGTACGGAGTTCGACCTGTCGTACAACGCATACAAGCCGTTTCCGTGCGGCATCGTGATCCATCCGACCATCGACGCGTGCATTCAGCTACATCGCGAGCATGCGCTGAAAGCAGACGACGTCGCCGCGATCCGGTTGCGCGTCGCCCCGCTCGTGAAGGATCTGTGCAACAAGCAGCACATCACCTGCGGGCTCGAAGGGAAGTTCTCGATCTATCACGCGGCCGCCATCGGTCTTGCGCGCGGCAAAGCGGGGCTCGACGAATTCACCGACGACGTCGCGACCGACCCGGTGCTCACGCGGCTGCGCAATCTGACCGAAGCCACCGCCGACGCGCGCGTGAGCGAGGACGCTGTGGAAGTCGAAGTGCAATTGACGGATGGCCGCGTGCTGCACAAGACGCTGGAGCAGTCGATCGGCAATCTGGCGCGCCCGATGAGCAACGCCGATCTCGAAGCCAAGTTCTACGACCAGACCCGCGTGATTCCTCGCGACGTCGCCAGCCGCGTGATCGAGCACTGCTGGCAGATCGACCGGCTGGCCGACGTGCGCGAGTTGATCCGGTTGACCGTGCCGCCGCATTGAATGCGCCGCCCGCCGGCGCCCGCATAACTATTCATATCAAGGAGACATCATGTACACGAGGCAACCTGGCGTCGGGCAGCGGCTGGACGCGCTCGCGATCGGACCTTTCCACCGGCATCTGCTGGCGCTGATCGCGGGCGGCATGTTCTTCGACGCATTCGACAACTATCTGTCCGGTGGCGTCCTGGGGGCGCTCGTCAACGCCGGCGTCTCGGACATCCATCTCAACGCGCTGTTCATTTCGATGGGCTTCGTCGGCCTGACGATCGGCGCATGGATGGCGGGCATACTCGGCGACCGCTTCGGCCGCCGGTTTTCCTACCAGTTCAACCTGATGGTGTTCGGCATCGGCTCGATTGCGGCGGCCCTTTCCCCTTCGATGGGCTGGCTCGTGTTCTTCCGCTTCGTGATGGGCCTCGGGCTGGGCGCCGAAATCGTGGTGGGCTACAGCACCCTGATCGAATTCATTCCCGCCCATTCGCGCGGGCGCTATGCGGCAATCCTGAATCTGATCACGAACCTCTCGCTGTTCCTCTCGGCCATGGCGAGCTACGTCGTGATCCCGCACTTCGGCTGGCGCTGGATGTTCGTGATCCCAGGCGTTGGCGCCCTCGTCGTCTGGTATCTGCGCAAGGCGCTGCCGGAGTCGCCGCGCTGGCTGGCGTCGGTCGGGCGCACCGAAGAGGCCGACGCGATCGTGCGCGACATCGAAAGCCGCAGCGCTCGCGCCGGCGACCCGGAGCTGATCGCGCAGGCCAGTCCCGACCGCGGCCAGCTCGGCGAGCTGTTCGCACGCGGCCAGTTGAGCCGCACGATCGTCGGCATTGCGGTCGTCGTGATCGGCTTTTCGGTGATGTACGCGTTCGTCTCGTGGGTGCCCACGCTGCTCGTGAAGCGCGGCTTCGACATCGCGCATTCGCTGCTGATGACGTCCGTGATGTTCGCCGGCGGTCCGGTCGGTTCGCTCATTTCGTTCGCCATCGCCGACCGGCTGGGCCGCAAATGGGGCCTCGTGCTGTTCTCCGTGCTCGGCGCGGTGTTCGGCATCGTGTATCCGTTCGCGACCAGCATGGCAACCATCGCTGCATTCGGCTTCGCCGTCACGGTCTGCATCTACGTGCTCTCGGCGCTCGGCCTCGCGACCTACACGCCCGAACTGTTTCCCACCCGGTTGCGCCTGCGCGGCATGGGGTTGTGCAACGCGCTCGGGCGGCTCGCCAACGTCGGCGTTCCGTATGCGGTGGTAACGGTCTTCTCGATAGCGGGCCTGTTCGGCGTGGTGTGCTTCATGGCCGGTATGTTCGTACTGCTGGCCGTCGTGCTGCTCGCGCTTGGCGTGGAAACGCGGCTGCGCTCGCTCGAAGAGGTGCATGCCGAAATGCCGGTATCCGGCGACGTGCCCGCGGAATCGATTCCTCCGGCGGTTCGGGCTACCCGCTAGTTCCGCCATCCCTGGTTTTACGAAACATTCACTCACTGTCCTGGAGCACACCAGCATGAACGCACGCAATACCCGCACCGAATTTTCCGGCGACGACGCCCTGTTCGAACGCGGCATGGAAATCCGCAAGGCGATTCTGGGCAACGCCTACGTCGAGAAGGCGATGAATTCCGCCGACGACTTCAACATGCCGATGCAGCGGCTGACCACGGAGTACTGCTGGGGCGGCGTATGGGGTCGCGACGACATTCCGCGCAAGGTACGCAGCCTGCTCAATCTCGCGATGATCAGCGCGCTGAACCGGCCGCACGAGCTGAAGATGCACATTGCGGGCGCGCTGCGCAACGGCGTCACGCGCGAAGAGATCCGCGAGGTGTTCCTGCAGGTGGCGATCTACTGCGGCGTGCCGGCCGGCGTCGATTCGTTCCGGCTTGCGCGCGAAGTGTTCGCGGAACAGGCGGCCAGCGCCTGAACCGGCTCGACCGCCACCGATGGAGCGCACGATGCCCCCTTCCCCTTATCGCGTCTATGCGATCCGGTATGCGTCGCTCGCGCGGCGCTCGCCGGACAACTTCATCGGCGGCGACGAGCACGACACCAATATGCCGCTCGCCTACTACGTGTGGGCGATCGTCGGCGGCGGGCGCACGATCGTCGTCGATACCGGGTTCGACCGCGAAGTCGGCGCGCGGCGAGGACGCGAGATGCTGCATCCGGTCGAAGCGGGACTGCTCGCGCTCGACATCGCGCCGGATACCGTGCGCGACGTGATCATCACGCACATGCACTACGACCACGCGGGCAATCACGCCCTGCTGCCGCAAGCGCGCTTCCATCTTCAGGATAGCGAAATGGCGTTCGCGACCGGGCGGTGCATGTGCCACCGCATGCTGCGCGGCGCGTACGAAGCCGACGACGTCGCCCGGATGGTCCAGCGCGTGTTTGCGGATCGCGTGCAGTTCCACGACGGAGCGGGCGAAGTCGCGCCCGGCGTCGAAGTGCATCATATCGGCGGGCATACGCGCGGGCTGCAGGTCGTGCGCGTCTTCACAGAACGCGGCTGGGTCGTGCTCGCCTCCGACGCGAGCCATTTCTACACGCACATGGACGAAGGGCGCGTGTTTCCGATCGTCTACCAGGTCGACGCATTGCTCGATGGCTACGCGACGCTACGCCGCCTCGCCAGTTCGCCGGCCCATATCGTGCCGGGCCACGATCCGCTGGTGCTTCAGCGCTACCCGGCCGCCCGGCCGGGCACCGAAGGCTGGATCGTGCGGCTCGACGTCGATCCGGCGAGCTGAATTCAGATTCCCGCCGGCGACCAATGACCGTCGTCGATCAGCCGCTCGATCTGCCGGTGCGCCATGCGCATCAGCATGCGCGCCACGCGCGTCACCGGCCGCTGCGTCGAAGTCGCCATCACGAGCGAGCGCGTCATCGTCGGCTGCACGATCCGCCAGCAGCGAATGCGCCCGTCCACCACGAGCTGATGCACGCACGAATACGAGAGAATCGTATAGCCAAACCCTGCCTCGACCAGATGCAGCGTGGAAGGCATCGCGTTGATTTCGAGCCTGGGGTTGGCCGCGAGGTCGGCTTTCGCGAGTACGCGGTCGAGCATCACGCGCAAACTATGCGGGCGGCTCGGCAGGATCATCGGCAGGTCGGCAAGACGCTTCGCGGCCACCGCGCCCTCGCCGACCCCGGCGGGATCCGACGCCGGGCCCAGCAGGAAGATTTCGTCGGTAAGCAGCGGATCGGTGGCTAGCGCGCGCAAGCGGGGTGCGTTGTACAGGATGGCCACATCGATCGCGCCGGTCATCAGCCAGTCGAGCACATGGCCGCTGAAGCCCTCGACGATGCCGAGCGCGGCGTCCGGCAGTTCGTGGCGGAACTGCTGGACGAGCGGCGTGGTCAGCACGGCCGCCACCGAAGGCGGCATGCCGATCACCACGCGCCCGGCAGGCGACACGCGCAGCATCCTGATCTCGACTTCCGTGTCGTGAAGCGTGTCGACGACACGGCGCGCCTGCTGCTCCAGAATGCGCCCGGCTTCGGTGAGCGTGACGCCGCGCCCGGTGCGATGAAGCAGTGGCGTCCCCATCTCCTCTTCGAGCGCCTTGATCTGCCGGGTCAGAACCGGCTGGCCGATCGCCAGCAGGATCGCCGCCCGCGACAGCGTGCCGGCTTCCGCGATCTTGAGGAAATACTGCAACTGCCGAAGCTCCATCGAAAAGGCTCCTGGGATGGGTGGGTCGTCGGGCATTGACGTACCGCATTTACAGAACCGCTACCGCCTCTACCTCGACCTTCAAACCGAAATGCAGCGGACCAGAAGGAACAACGGCTCGGGAAGGACGCGACTCACCGGCCCAACCTGTATAGATACGGTTGAATTCAGGCCAGTTGGCGATGTCGTCGACATAGACGCGAACCTGCACCAGACGGTCGATGGCGCTGCCCGCGGCCAGCAGCGCCTGTTCCACGTTGTCGAGTACCTGTTGAGCCTGCTCGGCGAAGGAACGGTCGGTCAGCCTGGTTCCGGTGGCGGTAACCGGCAGTTGGCCCGAAACGAAAACGAAGCCGTTTGCGACCGTCACATGGCTGTAGTGACCGCCAGGTGTTGCCAGACCCGGCGTAGCGGGATGAACGGGTTCCTGCGGACGATTTTCACCAGCCATGAAAGCGCCTCCATACGGTAAGTTCCCCGGTCGGTTCCAGGGCATGGTATTCGGGGAACTGCGCACCTGTGGCGCAAGCGTGATTCGGCAGGATGCGCAGTCGGGTGCCAACCGGAAAGCAGGCTTCGAGATCGCCTTCGTCAGGTGCATGATCGGCATGCACTCGCGCCAGAATACCGTGTTCCTGGTTGGCGCCAATCAGCAGGTAGCCGTCGAGCGGGGCGCCGTCCAGCGTGCAGGCCAACCCGTAGCCGAAATCGCGGGATTGTTTCGACGTGCCGCGATCACGACTCATGGCCATCCAGCCCGCGTCCACGATGATCCATCCCTTGTCCAGTTGATGGCCGATGACGGTGGTGACCACGCTGAGCGCGATGTCGTCGATCGCACATACGCCGACGTTGTGCATCACGAGATCGAAAAATGCGTAAACGCCGGCACGGACTTCGGTGACGCCATCCAGGCGGCTTGCGGCCAGCGCGGTCGGCGTCGAGCCGACGCTAACGGTCGCGCAAGGCATGCCGGCGGCGCGCAGGCGTTCTGCGGCGCGCACGCAGCCGGCGCGCTCCTGCTCGGCGAGCGCCGCCAGGGCCTCCTGCGTGTTCAGTTCGTAGCTCGAGCCGGCATGCGTCATGACGCCGCCGACCTCGACGCCGCCCGCCTGCAGAATGCGGCCGGTTTCCAGCAGCGCATCGTCTTCGGGCGCGATGCCGGAGCGATGCCCGTCGGTATCGACTTCGATCCACACTTCGAGCGGTGCATCCGTGTCGCGGTAGAACGCGACGATACCCGCGGCGGCGCTGGCATTGTCGACGATGATCTTCAGATCGCAGCCCTGTTTCCTGAGCGTCATGACTCGGGAAAGTTTGGAGGGAACGATGCTGACGGCGTAGAGAATGTCCACAATACCCGCCGCGAAGAAGATTTCCGCCTCCTTCAGGGTGGAAACCGTAATGCCTTGTGCGCCGGCGGATAGCTGCGCCTGGACGACGTCGAGGCATTTCGACGTCTTCACGTGCGGCCGGAACTTCACGCCCAGGGCGTTCGTTCGCGCCTGCATCGAGGCGATGTTCTTGCTCATCCGGCGGACGTCGATGACGGCCGCGGGGGTATCGAGTGAATCGAGCGTCATGATGTGATCGGGTGTCAGGGTTGAGTCGCCGGCCCAAAGTGGCTGGCCCACGGGACGAGTGCATCGAGTGCCGGCGACTCGATCTCCGGCGCCCGCGCGCCGGGTACGAGCGGCAAGCCAATCCGGTTGTGCCAGTACGTCCGCAGTCCGACGACAGCCGTACCGAACATGTCGTAACTGGAGCCGGCGACGAACGCCGCTTCGTGGGGCGCGACGTTGAGCTTGTCGAGCGCAAGCCGATAAGGACGGGGATCGGGTTTGTAGGTGCCGGCTTCTTCCGCCGTCACCACCGCATCCCATCGCACGGGCAGAATCGCCGCGGCTCGCCGACCGAGCCGATAGGAGCAATTCGTCACGACGGCAAGCTTGCAGCGAGGCCGCAGTTGCTGCAACGCCGCCACGGCCCCCTGCCATGGAGCCAGTTCGAGCCAGTTATCCTCGAGCGCTTGCGGCGCGGATGCGGAAAGGCCCACGTGTTGCGCCGCCTGTCTGACCAGCGCTTCATATTCGACGTATTGCCCGCAGCCGTAGGTGAGGCGCAGGTACTCGGCACGCCAGGCCCGGCCCGCCTGTTCCGATCCGGCGGAACGATTCCAGAGTGTCCAGGAATCGAGCAATGCGGTTAGAAGGTCGAACAGGACGGCTTTCGGATAGCGGGGATGAAGCGAGGCGTCTTCCACGGACATAGCCCTTGATAATCGGAATCCCGAAGTGAGTCCAATTATAGGTTTCGACGTCCCGTTGAGAGTTAAGTTGAATTAACTCAATGGTTCATATGTATTGAATGGCCAGCAGGTCGTCCAGAGGCAAATCGCCCGCGGCCGAAGCGGGATCCGCGGCAAGGAGTGGCGTTTTCAAACCCGCCATGGCGGCAGCGGCCTGAAGCGTGCCTGCAGATATTGCATGAAATCCCGGGTTCTTCTCGGCAAGCCGGACCGGTTGTGTGTCAGGGCAGTGACGTTGGCATCCGGCGCCTTCCACGCGGGCAGCAGCCTCACCAGCCTTCCTTGCCGGATATCGTCCGCGACGTCCCATTCGGACCGCAGGATGATGCCTCGCCCCTCGCAGGCCCAGCGGCGAATCACGTCGCCATCGTTACAGCTCAGTTTCGATGCGACCCTGACGCTGCGGCTGGTTTTGCCTTTGCTGAAATGCCATAGCGAGACGTCCTCGTTGTTCTCGCGAAGGACGATGCACAGCAATCGCGCGAGATCGTCAGGCGCGTCCGGATTGCCAAACCGTTTGAGGAAGGCAGCGGAGGCGCAAACCCATCTCGCGTTGGGCGCAATGGCATGGCCAACAAGATTGGAGGCGCGCAGTTCGCCGATGTGCACCACGACATCGAAACGGTCGGCCGCTTCGGTCAATGGCTGGTCGGATAGCGTCAATGCCACGTCGACGTCGGGATTGGCTTGCTGGAAGTCGGCGATGACGGGAGCGAGATACCGGCGGCCGAAGCCGAGCGGTGCGTTGACCTTCAATGTTCCGACCAATCCCCCCTGGCGAATGCGCAGATCTTCCAGCAGCGTATCGAATTGCTGGATCAATTCCGATCCGCGCTGGCACAGCAGCGCGCCCTCCTCGGTGAAGATCAGCTTGCGCGCGGTTCTGTCGATCAGCCTCGCGCCGAGTTTCTTTTCGAGTTGCTGCAGGCGCTGAGTAACCGCGGAAGGCGTGAGCCCAAGCTTTCGCGCAGTAGCAATCAGGCTCCCGTTCTGCTGGATCGCAAGGAGGAAACGGATATCGGCAGAATCGGTCATGTGAGTGCCGCCAGGTTCACGAATTGAGGAATTGAACGGCCCCGTTGGTGCAACCAGGGACCTTCGCGACATCCTGGAGACTATACAGACATTCGCCCGTTTTTCTCGCTTACACAGTCTTTCAATGCACGGCATCCCCCCGGTGGCCGCGCACCGCCGTGAGTTGTATCGGCGGTCACAACACGTTACACGTGTAATCGTGTGCGAAACCCAATACCGGTGTTCGCACACTAAACTTCAGTCGTCTTGTTGAATAGCGGTCCGGTGTCTTTCGTGTGACAACCACGGCCGTCTTCTCCTACCCCACGCCACGCGGACACCAGTCGATGACCCGAACGCTCCTCATCCTCACCCTGATCAGCGGCCTGAGCGGTTGCATCGTCGCGCCGCCTTATGGCTACGCCCCCGCGCCGGGCTACTACTATGGGTATGCGCCGGGATACTATGCGGCACCGCCGGTTAGCGTGGGGATTGGCGGAGTCTTTCACATACATTGAGCAGCCGTCGCCGCTATCACGTCACCGGCGTTGTCGTCCGGCTCATTAAGACATGCGTGCCGCGCACGAGGCATCATTCGTGCGACCACCGTTTGTGCGTGACGACATCGGCAATACGCACGCCATCGGCGGCGCGCGTGATCGAACACCAATGCGAAAGGCCGTCGTGGCCCGCATGCCGCGCGCCGAACGACAGGATCAGGCGATCGCCCACGTTGGCGTTGCCGTAGAAGGCCATATCGCGTTCGACGAGACACGGCGGCGCGGAATGCGGCGCCGAGCGCCAGTGCCATTCGGCGCGCTCGACCATCGACTGAAAGCTCGCGAAGTAAAGCAGATGCGCGCCGTTGAAATCGAGCGACGGGCACGGCAGGTACTCCACGACGTGCCGTACCGCATGCGCAGTCCGATCGAGACGGCCGTGGCGCGTCCAGTCGTCGGCGCGCAGGCGCCTTGCCTGCGCGGCCAGTTCGACGGCCGCGGCGGGCATCGCACGAAGCGGCGCGCCGCCAAACATCGCGCGGCACACGGACCGGTTATCGCCGCTGCGCTCGCGGCGCACGAACGTCGACATCATCTCGACACCGGCAACGGCGCTCTCGGGCGTGAAAACGCGAAACCGGCCGAAGTGTCGTGCGCCCGCAATGCGCTGCACCTGAGCCTCGATCGCGAAGCGCTGGTGCTCGCCGACGTCCTCTAGCCTCGCCTCGCGCACGCGCACCGCCATAAATGCCGCATACGACTTCTGCCCTTCGTCGTCGTAGAAGTCCGGCGATGCGAGGCCCCTCTGTTCCGCGAGCGCGTTCCGGTGCAATTGCCCGCACGTGCGCAACAACCATTGCTCCGAGAGTCCCGCGAACGCCAGCTCGGGCATACCGGCAACGTATTGCGTGCGCGACGCAGTCTGCGCACGCGCTTTACCCTGGGCGGCCGATGCGTCACGCCGCGCGCGCATCGGGGCGTGCCTGCGCGACGATCCGGTCGGCAAGATACGCGGCATCGCGCGCAATGCCCGAAAAGCGCCCCGAGCCCCAGGTGTGCAGCCACGGCAGCCCCAGAAAATAGAGGCCTGCGTGGTTCGTGACGCCGCGCACGTGTCCCGGATATCCACGGCCGTTGAATACCGGCAGGTCGATCCAACTGAAATCCGGCCGAAATCCGATGCACCAGACAATGCTGCCGATCCCGCTCGCCGCAAGATCGAGCGCCGTGCGCTCTTCGGACGGCTCCCACACGGAACGATAGGGCCCGCCCGCGGGCGCCTCGATGCCTTTCTGCGCGATGAACCGGTCGATCGACGCGTTGATGCGGTTGTACGTTTCATCGGCGCTGTCGAGATTGGCGCGCAGGCTGCCCGCAAATCGCAGGGCGCCGTCCACGTAGTCTTCGAGCGCGCCGTAAAGCTCCATGCCTTCGCGCGCGAAACGGCGCAGGTCGATGTCGCGCCCGCCGTCGCGTCCCGTCACGTAGTGATTGGTGTTGTCGCGCACGCCCTCGCGCAACGGATGCTCCTCGACGGGCATGTCGTAGTACTTCATATCGGCAAGCCAGTCGACCACGTCGCGACCGCGATAGAACCGCGCGCAGCGCGGCGCCTCGCCGACGGCCAGAATCACCTTGCGGCCCGCCAGATGCAGATCCTCGGCAATCTGCGCGCCCGATTGTCCGGAGCCGACCACGAGCACGGCACCCTCAGGCAAAGCGGACGGATTGCGATACGCGGACGACTGAAGCTGCACGATATGCGCGGGCAGGCGCTCCGCCATGCGCGGCACGATCGGCGTGTGATAGCCACCCGAGGCAACCACGACCTGATCGGCGCTTAGCGCGCCGGCCGAAGTCTCGACAAGATAGCCGCCTTGCGGCCGGCGTGCAACGCGCGTTACGGACACGCCCTCGCGCACGGGCGCATCGACGTGACGCACGAAGCCATCGAGCCATTCGACGATCTCGTCTTTCTTCATGAAGCCATGCGGATCGTCGCCGCGATACGGATAGTCGGGCAGCGCGCATTGCCAGTTCGGCGTGACGAGACAGAACGCGTCCCAGCGCTGCTCGCGCCACGTGTGCGTGACGGTACGCTTCTCCAGCACGACGTGATCGATGCCGGATAGCTTGAGATACCAGCTCATCGAAAGACCCGCCTGGCCGCCGCCGATGACGACGACGCCGAAATGATCTTCTGGACTGCTTGCTTGTGTAGACATGGGAATCTCCTTATGCGACGCTCGCGGCGCCTCTACCGCCGCGACGCCATGATTCAATCGACGCTCACGACGGTCACGCGTGCCGTCGGCTGCGAATGGTATTGCCGGGCGGTACGCTCGATGACGTCCCACTGGTCGAGCGCCGACGAGCACGCATAGCCGAATTTTTCGCGCACGCGCTCGGACGCGGCGCGAAGCGCGTCATGGGCGGCGTCGAGAAAGTCGTCCAGCGGATAGTCGCCGGGGTGCAGATAGTCGCGCACGACAGTCGAAGGCGAATAGCAGCGTGCTTCGGTGCCATCCGGCCAGCGCACCACGAAATGGGTGACGGGCATGTCTTCTCTCCTTCGCTCAATCGGTATGACAAAGGGCGCCACGAGGCGCGAACGGGCGCGTCGCGCGGCGATCCGAAGGTACGATGAAAGCCTGTTCGTCGAGCCGCCAGACGCTGCGCGCTTCGCCTTGCCAGCGCAGGTCGATCGACGGCTCGCCCTGCATTTCACCGATCGCCGCGCAGGCGATGTCGCGTGCCTTGAAACGCGCAATCGCTTCGTCGACATGCTCTTCGCGCACGCTCAGCAGATAGCCGAAACTCGGGAATATCTGCAGCCAGCGCGCAAGCGGCACGTCGGCGGGCTTCGGCACGCATTCGAGATCGATCGCCACGCCCACGCGCGAGCATTCGGCGAGCATCATCGCAGTGCCGACGATGCCCGCCATGCTGATATCCTTCGCCGCCGCGCACAGGCCATCGTCGGCGAGTTGCGATAGCAATGCGAGGTCGCCGCGCAGGCGTTCGGCGGGCGCCTCGGTGGCCGCGTTCCAGTAGGGATAGGGCTCGACGAACGCACCGCGCAAATCGACCGCCATGAGCAGCTTGTCGCCGGCCTTCGCCTCGAAGCTCGACAACAGGCGCTTTGCGCGGCCGAGTATGGCCACCGCGAGCTGCGTGCGATCGCTGCGCGCATTGCTGTGGCCGCCGACCACGGGCACGCCCAGTTGACGCGACGCCGCCGCCATGCCTTCGAGCACCTGTGCCGCGGGCTCGACGCCCTGGCTCCAGATCACGTCGACCACGGCAATGGGACGTCCGCCCATCGCGCAGACGTCGCTCACGTTCACGAGGACCGAGCAATACCCTGCGAACCACGGCATCGCTTCGATCAGATCGCTCACCATCCCTTCGGCAGCGAAGAGCAGATAGCCGTCGCCATCGGGAATCGCGGCGCAATCGTCGCCGGCGGCCATCACCGCCGAGACCTCGTGCCCCGCGTCGAGCGCCGCAAGCATCGGCGCGATATCGGTCTTGTGCGCGACGCCGCGGCTCGCGCGCACCGCCGCGACGATTTCGTCGAGCGTCATGCCGCCCTCCGCTGATCGACGACGAAGCCGACATAAGGTGTCGCGCACGGCGGATAGTGGGCGAGATCGGCCCGCATGACGTGATGCAACCGGCCAAAGGTCATCACTTCGTCGAGCGTGTGCCAGTGCAGACGCTGAAACAGCGGCGCATTCTGCGCCTGCACCTGCGCAAGGAACGTCGAACAGCCGAGCGCATGGGCGCTGCTCACGGCCAGACGGATCAGTGTCGCGCCGATGTGGCGGTGGTGCCGGAATGCCTCGCTGACGGCGAGCCGCGAGCCGTACCACGTCGAAGCCTTCGCCGGGTCGCGATGAATACGCACGGTGCCGACCACGCACGGCTGCGCGCCGCCCGCGCCTTGCACCGCGACGAGCAGTTGCGCATGGCTGTCGATGTCATCGCGGTCGTCGCCTTCGAAAATACCCTGCTCTTCGCAGAACACCGCACGACGAATCGCAAAAGCCGCATCGCGCTCCCAGGGCTCGCTGGCCCAGCGCACGACGATTTCCTCGTCGTTGGCGCGTGGCAAACCGGTCGTGCTCATGCCGCCTCCTTTTCATATGAGGACAACGAAGAACATGCGCCGCACTTCCCGCAGCCCGCCTTGATGTCGGCGGCGCGCAGGCCTGCTTCGCGGACCATCGCACCGAGCGGCGCGAGTATCGCCTGCATGAATTCGGGCGCGGGCGGCGCGAGGTCTTCGAGCGGTGTGCCCGAGATCGGCACGAACGGCACGACGAACGGATAGACGCCGATCGCAAGCAGCCGCTGCGCCATGTCGAGGATCGTCTGCGGCGTATCGCCGAGGCCCGCGAGGATATACGTGCTCACCTGGCCGCGCCCGAACACGCGCACCGCCGCTTCGAACGCCTCCATGTAGCGGCTCACGGGCACCGTTGCCTTGCCCGGCATGATGCGCGCCCGCTCGCTTTCGCCCACCACTTCCAGATGCATGCCGAGCGTATCGATGCCGGCCTCGCGCATGCGCGCGAACCAGCCATCGTCGTCGGGCGGTTCGCACTGGGCCTGGATCGGCAGGTCGACGGCGCGGCGAATCGCACGCGCGCTGTCGCAGAGGATGGCGGCACCGCGGTCGGGCGTGGCCGGCGTGCCCGTGGTGAGCACCATGTGCTTCACCTTGTCCAGCAGGACCGCTGCGCGTGCTACTTCCGCGAGTTGCTCCGGCGTCTTGCGCGCAATCGTGCGTCCCGCCGCGAGCGACTGTCCGATCGCGCAGAACTTGCATGCCTTCTTGCGGCTTTCGTAGCGTATGCAGGTTTGCAGCACCGTCGTCGCGAGAACGTCGGTCCCGTGCAAGGTCGCGATATGCGAATACGGCACGCCATCGAGCGTCTGCAATGCATAGAAGCGCGGCGTTTTCGCAAACGCGATCTGCGCGACGGGAATGGTGCCGCGCTTGAGCGTGCTGACACCCGACCCATCCGGTGTCCCCGCAACAAACGCCGACCGATGCGCGCCGTGCGTGTGGACCGGCACCATCAGCGTGACGCCGTCGATCACCACGGCCTGGTGGTCCGAAGGCCCCGCACCGCCGCGACGCGACAGGCCCGGCAACTGGGGCTCGGCGAGCCGCAAACCGCTCGACTGAAGCTCAGTCAAGAGTTGCAGATTCGATTCCGGCAGGTTGAGGCTGGCATTCATCGTGAGCACTCCAGGTGGGAACGACGGGGGCGTCGTCGAGGGAAAACACGGGCGTGGCCGGCCGCTCGTTGATCGCGAGGCTCAGCAATTCGGGGCGCGCGTAATGGCCGACCGAATCCATCATGCGCTTGCGTTTGGTAATGAGCGCCATGTCGAGGTCGGCGATCACCATGCCCTCGCCTTCGCGCAGCGGCTCGGCGAGATGCTGGCCTTCGGGCGAAACGATCGCGGCGTTGCAGCCGCCGCGCAGCGCCTTCTGCAGCTTCGGATCGCTCGTGACCGAGGCGATCTGCGCCTCGCTGAGCCAGCCCGTTGCATTGACAACGAAGCAGCCCGATTCGAGCGCGTGATGGCGGATCGTCACTTCGATCTGCTCGGCGAAGATGGGGCCCACGAGCGAGCCCGGAAACTGGCTGCAATGGATCTCTTCGTGCTGCGTCATGAGCGCGTAGCGGGCAAGCGGGTTGTAGTGCTCCCAGCATGCGAGCGCGCCCACGCGCCCCGCCGCCGTTTCTACGACCTTCAGGCCGGCCGCGTCGCCTTGCCCCCAGATCATGCGTTCGTGGAACGTCGGCGTGATCTTGCGGCGCTTCAGCTTCATCGCGCCGTCCGCGTCGAAAATCAGTTGCGTGTTGTAAAGGCTGCCGTGATCGCGCTCGTTCACGCCGAGCACGACGACCATGCCGTGCTGGCGCGCGAGCGATGCGATCGTGTCCGTGACGGGACCGGGTATCGCCACCGCTTCTTCGTAGAGCCGCAGATGTTCCGCACCCGATTGCACCGGCGGCAGCACGAACGAGAAGTACGGGTAATACGGCAGGAAGGTTTCGGGAAACACGGCAAGCTGCACGCCTTCGCGCGCGGCGGCGACCATGGCGTCGGCCACGCGCGCAAGCGTCGCCGCGCACGATTCGAGATCCGGTGCGATCTGCACGGCCGCGGCGCGCACGACACGCTTTGTGGAGGAAGTTGACATAGCGATGCCCGCTCCGCTCAGACCGTCCAGGTGTCGATGACGAGCGCGTTCGACTTGCGATGCAGCAGCTTGAGATCGAGCACGTCGAGCGGATTGATCGGCCGCACGCCTTCGATCAGCGACGCCTCGCCGTGACCATAGAGTGCCTGCAGCGCGAAGCGGCACGCGTAGACCTTGCCGCCTTCGGCCATGAACTTCATGAGCTGGTTGTTGAAGTTCAAATGGCCCGGGAACGCTTCGGCGCCGAGCGTGGGAAAGCCGCGCTGCACGCCGAGCATTACGCCAGGACCATAGAGGAGGATCGATGTCTCGAAGCCCTTGCGCTGCAGGCGCGTAGCCTGCAGCATGTTGACGAAACCGATCGACCCTTCGAAGGCGACGGTATGGAACGTGACGAGCGCTTTCTCGCCCGGTTCCGCTTTGACGTCCTCGAACACCTTCTCTTCGTAGTCGACGAGGAAGTCGCCGGTCTTGTGGGCGGGCGTGGTAATGGCGGGCATTGCATGACTCCGTTCATGGATTGAGAACCGTGGCCGACCGGTAGCCGGCACCTCTCTTTTTGCAACGGCCATGCCATCAAGCGGCACAGGTCATGCGATCAAGTTCCAATCAAACTTCCGTGACGGGAATGATCACCCCCAAAATTTCTTGATCGCGGCGCGCGAGCATGGGCTGAGCGCCGGCATACGCCGACAATGCGAGTTGCGTCGCGCCCCTGCATAGGGCAAGCCGCAATCGCTTCGGTGCGCACATGCATCAATACGGATCATTCGGCGCAATCACACACGATCAATTGTTTATTTTCCAGCGGTCGCCCGCACTAGAATGAACTTCATCGCCTTCTGCCCGGTACGCCCATGTCGAACGTCGCCGCCCACTGGCTGAAGCGGCTCGCCGAGAGCGGCAAGCCCGTCTACCAGACCATTCCCGACCTGATCGAAGAGGACGTCGCGAGCGGACGCCTCAGGCCGCACGATCGCCTCCCCGCGCTGCGGGACCTGTCCGAGGCGCTCAAGGTGAACTACACCACGCTCGCGCGCGGCTATGCCGAAGCGCGCAAGCGCGGACTCATCGATTCGCGCGCGGGCAGCGGCTCGTATGTGCGCGGGCGTCCGCCTGCCGTGCCGCTACGTGCGGGCACCGCGCTCGAAATGACGATGAACATGCCGCCCGAGCCGCCGCAGATGCGCGAACGCATTGCGGAGTCGGCCGCGCGGATCGTCGGTGCGGCCGATCCGTGGTCGCTGCTGCGCTATCAGGACTTCGGCGGCACGCAGTTCGAGCGCACGATGGCGAGCCAATGGCTGCGCCACACCGTACCCGACCATCGCGCCGACGCGCTTCTCGTGTGTCCCGGCATTCACAATGCGCTCGTTGCGCTGCTGCTGCGGCTCGTGAAACCGGGCGAGGCGATCTGCGTCGACGCGCTTGCCTATCCGGGGCTGAAGGTCATCGCGAACCAGCTCGGCATGCCGCTAGCGCCGTTGCCGTACGATGACGATGGGCTCAACGCGACCGCGTTCGAAGCGCTCTGCAAGACCCGCAAGCCCGGCGTGCTCTACTGCAACGCAACGCTGCAGAATCCGACCACGCGCACGCTTTCGCTGAACCGGCGCGAGCACATCGCCGATATCGCACTGCGCTACGACGTGCCGATCATCGAAGACGACGCCTACGGCATGCTGAGCGAAAAACCGCCGGTCGCACTGGCCACGCTCGCGCCCGAGCTCACCTACTATGTGACGGGGATGTCGAAGTGCTTCGGCGCGGGGCTGCGCGTGGCCTTCGTGATTGCGCCGGGCACGCGCCACGCGCAGCGGCTGGCCGGCGCCATGCGTGCGACGACGGTCATGGCGAGTCCCTACATGTCGCATCTGGCCGCACGCTGGATCGAAAGCGGGGCCGCTCAGGAGATGCTCGAAGCGATTCGCGCCGAATGTGCGGTCCGCCAGCATATTGCTGCCCAGGTGTTCAGGGGACGCGAATTCGAGGCGTCGGAGGAATGCTTTCATCTGTGGCTCACCGTGCCGGCCAGTACTGGCTGGAGCGCGTCCGAACTCGCGTCGCATCTGCGGAGCAAACAGATCGGCGTGGTCTCGGGCGCGGCATTCAGCACCGACGGCAATCCGCCCAACGCGGTGCGCATCTGCCTCGGCGGCCCTTGCAGTCCGCTCGAAATGGAAGAGTCGTTTCAGCTCGTCGCCGACATGCTCGATCATCCCGACCATCTGCACTCGCCGATGCTCTGAGCGAGCCCCGGCGACGACCGACCGTCCGGCGATCGAACGCCGCGGCAGTCTGAAATCCGGCCGCAGCGCACCCACTTAGATCCGCCACTTCGTTCGCACATTCTTCGCGCCTGCCGCGCCAGCCAAGGCTGCGCGGGCAGGCGCCCGTTTTCTCCCGCCAATGGCATGACAGTTGCAATTTAGAAGGCGAGCCGCGGTTTCTGGCGCGGCGCGTTCGGACAAGTGCGCGCCTCGCGGCTCATGACTACTTCAACCATTGGAGACGAAACCATGGAAGGACTTTCGCAAGTCCAGGTGTTGGGCATCGATGCCGGCGGCACGATGACCGATACGTTCTTCGTGCGTGCCGACGGGCGATTCGTCGTGGGCAAGGCGCAGAGCAATCCCGACGACGAGTCGCTCGCGATCTTCAACTCGTCGCAGGACGCGCTCTCGCATTGGCAGCGGGGCGTCGACGACGTCTATCCCGAACTCGTGACCTGCGTGTATTCGGGCACGGCCATGCTCAACCGCGTCGTGCAGCGCAAGGGGCTCGACGTCGGGCTGCTCGTCAACAAGGGCTTCGAGCACGTGCACTCGATGGGCCGCGCGATTCAGAGCTACCTCGGCTACGCACTGGAAGAGCGGATCCACCTGAACACCCACCGTTACGATGAACCGCTCGTGCCGCTGTCGCGCACCCGAGGCGTCACCGAGCGCACCGACGTGCAGGGCGAAATCGTCATTCCGCTGCGCGAGAACGAAGTCCGGCAGGCAACGCGCGAACTGGCGGCGGCAGGCGCGAAGGCCATCGTGATCTGTTTCCTGCAGTCGCACAAGAACGCAACGAGCGAACGGCAGGCGCGCGACATCGTGCGCGATGAACTGAAGAAGACCGGCATGGACATCCCTGTGTTCGCCTCGGTCGACTACTATCCGCAGCGCAAGGAAAGCCACCGGATGAACACCACGGTGCTCGAAGCCTACGCGGCAGAACCGTCCCGCCAGACACTCAAGAAAGTCAGCGACCGCTTCCGCAAGCACGGGGCGAAGTTCGATCTGCGCGTGATGGCCACGCACGGAGGCACGATTAGCTGGAAAGCGAAGGAACTCGCGCGCACGATCGTTTCGGGGCCGATAGGCGGCGTGATCGGCTCGAAGCTTCTGGGCGAGACGCTCGGCTACGACAACATCGCGTGCTCCGACATCGGCGGCACGTCGTTCGACATGGCGCTCATCACGAAAGGCAACTTCGCGATCGCGTCGGACCCGAACATGGCGCGCCTCGTGCTGTCGCTGCCGCTCGTCACGATGGATTCGGTGGGCGCCGGCGCAGGTAGCTTCGTGCGCCTCGACCCCTATAGCGGCTCCATCAAGCTCGGGCCGGACAGCGCCGGCTATCGCGTGGGCACCTGCTGGCCGGACAGCGGGCTCACCACCGTCTCCGTGTCCGACTGCCACGTGGTGCTGGGCTACCTGAACCCCGACAACTTCCTGGGCGGCCAGATCAAGCTCGACGTGAACCGCGCGCGCGAGCACATCAAGGCGCAGATCGCCGACCCGCTCGGGCTTTCCGTCGAAGACGCGGCCGCCGGCGTGATCGAACTGCTCGACCTCCAGTTGCGCGAGTACCTGCGCTCGAACGTCAGCGCGAAAGGCTACAACCCCACCGAGTTCGTCTGCTTCTCGTATGGCGGCGCGGGGCCGGTCCACACCTATGGCTACACCGAAGGACTCGGCTTCAAGGACGTCGTCGTGCCCGCGTGGGCCGCCGGCTTCTCGGCATTCGGCTGCGCGTGCGCGGATTTCGAGTATCGCTACGACAAGAGCGTCGATCTGGCGCTCCCCCAACTCGCCACTGACGACGAAAAAGCACTTGCCGCACAAACCATCCAGAAAGCGTGGTCGGAGCTCGCCGCCAAGGTGGTCGAGGAATTCCGCATCAACGGCTTCGGCGAACGCGACGTGATCCTGCGCCCGGGTTTCCGCATGCAGTACATGGGACAACTCAACGATCTGGAGATCGAATCGCCGATCACGAGCGCTTCGGAAGCCGAAGACTGGAACCGCATCGTCACGGCATTCGAGGACACCTATGGCCGCGTCTACGCGAGTTCGGCGCGTTCGCCCGAACTCGGCTTCTCGGTGACGGGCGCCATCATGCGCGGCATGGTGATCACGCAAAAGCCCGTGCTTCCGGAAGATCCCGAAGGCGGCCCGACACCGCCGGACACGGCGCGCATCGGCGTTCGCAGGCTCTATCGCCACAAGCAATGGCACGACGCGGTCCTGTGGAGGATGGAGGCGCTCAAGCCCGGCAACGTAATTGCCGGACCGGCGATCATCGAGTCCGACGCGACCACCTTCGTGGTCCCGAAGGGCTTCGCCACCACGCTCGACAAGCACCGCCTCTTCCATCTCAGAGAAGTCAAGTAAGGAGACATGCGATGAACATGATATCCAGCCGCGAAGTCGGCTTTGCCGATCTGCTCAAGAACGGCCAGACCCTGAAGCAGTTCCGCGACGGCATCCTCGCGCGCACCGCGGAAAACGGCCACTACAACGGCCTCGAACGGCTCGACCTGCGAGAGAGCGATCCGATCCGTTACGAGAAGATGTTCTCGAAGCTGCGCGGCGGTCTCGTGCATGCGCGCGAGACCGCAAAAAAGATCGCCGCGAGCCCGATCGTCGAGCAGGAAGGCGAACTGTGCTTCACGCTCTACAACGCCGCGGGCGACTGCGTGCTCACTTCCACCGGCATCATCATCCACGTCGGCACGATGGGCGCGGCGATCAAGTACATGATCGAAAATAACTGGGAAGCCAACCCCGGCATCCATCCCGGCGACATGTTCACCAACAACGACTGCTCGATCGGCAACGTCCATCCTTGCGACATCGCGACGATCGTGCCGATCTTCTCGCAGGGCAAACTCGTGGGCTGGGTGGGCGGCGTCACGCACGTGATCGACACGGGGGCGGTGACGCCGGGCTCGATGTCGACGGGCCAGGTGCAGCGCTTCGGCGACGGCTACATGATCACGTGCCGCAAGACCGGCGTGAACGACACGCCGCTGCGCGACTGGCTGCACGAGAGCCAGCGCTCTGTTCGCACGCCGAAATACTGGATTCTCGACGAGCGCACGCGCATTGCCGGCTGCCACATGATTCGCAACCTGATCGAGGAGGTGATCGAAGAAGAAGGGCTCGACGCCTACGAGAAGTTCGCCTACGAGGTGATCGAGGAAGGACGCCGCGGCCTGCAGACCCGCATCAAGGCGATGACGCTGCCGGGCAAGTATCGCAAGGTCGCCTTCGTGGACGTGCCGTACAACCATCCCGACGTGCAGACCTCCTCTGCATTCGCGAAGCTCGACTCGATCATGCACTCGCCCGTGGAAATGGAGATCCGCAAGGACGGCACGTGGCGGCTCGATTTCGAAGGCGCGAGCCGCTGGGGCTGGCACTCGTACAACGCGCACCAGGTGGCGTTCACGAGCGGCATCTGGGTGATGATGACGCAAACGCTCGTGCCGACCCAGCGGATCAACGACGGTGCGTATTTCGGCACGGAATTCCACCTGCCCAAAGGCGCCTGGATGAATCCGGACGACCGCCGCACAGGGCACGCCTACGCATGGCACTTCCTCGTTTCGGGCTGGAGCGCGCTGTGGCGCGGTCTGTCGCAAGCCTACTTCAGCCGGGGCTATCTCGAGGAAGTCAACTCGGGTAACGCCAATACGTCGAACTGGCTGCAGGGTGGCGGCATCAACCAGGACGGCGACATCCACGCCGTCAACAGCTTCGAGGCATCGTCGTGCGGCACGGGCGCCTGCGCGATCAAGGACGGCCTCAGTCATGCCGCCGCCATCTGGAACCCCGAAGGCGACATGGGCGACATCGAGATCTGGGAGATGGCGGAGCCCCTGCTCTACCTCGGCCGCAACGTCAAGACGAACTCCGGCGGCTACGGCAAGTACCGCGGCGGTTGCGGCTTCGAAACGCTGCGGATGGTCTGGAAAGCACAGGACTGGACCATGTTCTTCATGGGCAACGGCTACATGAACAGCGACTGGGGGCTCATGGGCGGGTATCCGAGCGCGACGGGATACCGGTTCGAAGCGCACCGCACCGGCCTGAAGGAGCGCATCGCGCTGAGCGAAAGCCTGCCGCTCGGCGGCGACGCCAACCCGGATGTCCCCGACTACGAAAATCACCTGAACGCCGGGGCCGTCGTCAAACGCGACCACCAATGCATGACCACGGAGGACTGCTACAGCAACTATGACCTCTACCTCAACTATCTGCGCGGCGGCCCCGGCTTCGGCGATCCGCTCGATCGCGATCCCGACGCCATCGAACAGGACCTGAACAATGCCCTGCTGCTGCCCGAATACGCCCAGAAGGTGTACGGCGCCGTCGCGACAAAGAACGCCAACGGCATCTGGACGGTGGATGCGAAGGCGACCGCGCTGTCGCGCGTCGAGATCCGCAATCAGCGCCTCGCGCGTTCGCAGCCCACGCGGGAATGGATGAAGGGCGAGCGCGAGCGGATTCTGCTCAAGCACGCCGCGCCCCAGGTGCAGCACATGTTCGCGACGAGCTTCGGGCTGTCGACGAAGTTCGAGCAGCAGTTCCGCACGTTCTGGGAACTGCCGGATTCGTGGACGCTCACCGAAGACGAGCTCGACGTGCCCACCTACGGCTCGAAGTTCCGCATGGACCTCTCGAAAATGCCCGACGTCAACACCGTCGTGCTGGTCGAAGAGTAAGTCCGCCGGCATTCGCGCAACCCTCAGGAAATCAAGGAGCAAACGGAATGTCCACCTACACCAGGGAACAAATCCGCAATCTGGTCGACGGCAAGCTCGACTGGGACACGACGCTGCGCATGCTGTCGATGCCCAAGGACGGCGAGCGCTTCCAGATGTACATCGACGCGCTGCAGCAAAAGCTCGGCTGGAAGGAACGCATCGTGCTGCCGCTCGGGCCGCATCTGTACATCGTGCAGCAGCCGGCCACGAAGAAATGGGTCACGCAGTGCGACTGCGGCCACGTGTTCGGCGACTACCGGGAAAACTGGAAGCTGCACGCGAACATCTTCGTGCGCGATACGGAAGAGGCGATGGACGAGGTGTATCCGCGGCTGATGGCGCCCGACACGCAATGGCAGGTGTACCGCGAGTACTACTGTCCCACGTGCGGCACGATGCACGACGTGGAGGCCCCGACGCCGTGGTACCCCGTCGTGCACGACTTCGAGCCCGACATCGACGCGTTCTACTCGGAATGGGTCAAGCTGCCGGTGCCGGAACGGGTCGATTAGTCCGATGTTTGAAGCCGCCGGCGCGCTTCGCCGCCGGCAGCCGACTTTCGTAAAACGCGAAGCGGACCGTTCGAATTCCGGCCGTTCGATTTCCGGACGGCCGGCCTGTTTTCATGCGCGCTTTTCAGCGCTTTTCCAGGTGCTTTCCCTGATATTTCCAGGCCAGCGCTGCGGTGCAAAGCGGCGCGCTCTCTCGCGGGGCCGATTGGCGCGCGCATTGCTTGTCTTCTATCGATTTCGCACCGATGGCGGCATCGGATCGGAGTTACGATAGCCGGAAACGAGACCTGGTCGAGCCAGCCAGGCGAAACCGGACCTAAAAGAGGGGCCGCACCAGCCGGCCTCGCGGTTCACGGCAAGCGCGAGCCGACAGGAGACATGCATGCAACAGACAGGCACGCCTATGGACTGGTTTTCCAGTCCGCAACACGATGCCAGCATCATGGCGGCGTGGGAACATCTGGTGGGCGGCAGCGAATGGCACTCGGCCGAGGTGCGCGGCGGCGTCGACGATTCGTGGCATCGCTGCCTCGTCGGCCGCGTCGATCCGGCCGTGGATCGCGCCCCGCCGCCGGTCGGCGAAGACCAGTTGATGCAATGGCAGACCACGAATACCCAGCTCATCAACGCCAGCCTGCCGCTGATGCAGCAGACCCGCGAACTGCTGGCTCAAACCGGCACGGTCATGCTGCTCGCCGATCCCGACGGGATGGTCCTGAAGCACGAAGGCGACATGCGGATCATCGAGCCCGCACGCGAAGTCGGGCTCGTCCCGGGCTGCAACTGGACCGAGCTCAACTGCGGCACCAACGCGATCGGGACCGCGCTCGCACTGGAACAACCCGTGCAGATTCACGGTGCCGAGCACTTCTGCGCCGGCATCAAACGCTGGACCTGTTCGGCAACGGTCATCCGCGATCCGCTGGACGGCCACGTGCTCGGCGTGATCGACGTGTCGGGTCTTGCGGATACGTACAACCGTTACAGCCTCGCGCTGACCGTGTCGCTGGCCGGGCGCATCGAGAGCCGCCTCGCCAGGGATGCCATGCAGCGCCGTCTGCGCATGCTGGACCGCTGCGCCTCTCGCCTCGGCGCCAATGTATCGGATGGAGTCCTTATCGTCGACGAGCGGGGACGCCTCGTCAAGGCGAACTCGCAGGTCGTGCCCGCGCTGCGGCGCCTCGGGTTCGACGTACAGCTCGACGCCGGCTTCGTGCTGCCCGGACTGGATGCCATGGCGGGCACCGCAGCGTCGGCGGCCGCGCCGGCCTGGCTGCGCCACGTCCACGTCGAAGCGCTGCGCGAAGACAACGTCGTACTGGGCTTCATGATCGTGATACCGGGCACCGCGACGGCTCGCGGCGCAACCCCGCTGACCCGCGAGCGGGACCGGCAACCTGGCGCGCCTCGCGCGTTTGGGCGCATCGTCGGAGACAGCCGCGTCCTGCGCACGGCCGTCGACAAGGCACGCCAGCTCGCTCCTTCGAAAGTGCCGGTGCTGCTGCTGGGCGAGACCGGCGTGGGCAAGGAACTCTTCGCGCAGGGCATCCACCAGGCCAGCGAACGGACAGATGGACCGTTCGTAGCACTAAACTGCGGTGGACTGTCGAGAGATCTCCTCGCAAGCGAGCTATTCGGTTATGCCGAGGGTGCGTTTACCGGAGCTCGCAAATCGGGAGCGGCCGGCAAGATCGAAGCGGCGAACGGAGGCACCCTGTTTCTCGACGAAATCGGCGAAATGCCGCTCGATATTCAACCTCATCTGCTTCGCGTTCTGGAAGAAAACGAAATTTACCGGCTTGGCGAGAATACGCCGCGCAAGGTGAATTTTCGGCTGGTCGCGGCGACGCATCGCGATCTCAAGGCGGCCATTGCGATGGGCGCGTTTCGCATGGACCTGTTCTATCGCATTGCCGTGACGACCGTGTCGATTCCGAGTCTGCGCGAACGCAGCGAGGACCTCCCGTCCCTCATCGCCTACTGGCTGGCGCATATCAGCGAGGCATATGGCTTGCCGCGCCGATCGTTCGACGACGAAGCGTATGCCTGCCTGCTGAATTATGCGTGGCCCGGTAATGTGCGAGAGCTGCGTAACGCCATCGAAGGCTCCCTTCTGCTTGCCGATGGCCCTGAGATTACCGCGGACAAACTGCCCGCCGAAGTCCGGGACCCCGGCGAGGTCTCCGTGTGTGCCGTACCGTCCATAGCGGGAGCTACGCAGCAGCACAAAGAGGAATCGCTCAGAACGACCGAAGCCGAAACCATTCGTCGCGCCCTGGCCCGCCATGCGGGAAATCTCACGCGGACCGCGAATCAATTGGGCATTGCGAAGAGTACGCTCTACGAAAAGATCCGGCGATACGATCTCCTCGTGGCCGTGGATAACGTGCGCCGGCGCGGGAGTGCAGGAAGTTGACGGCAATGGGCGCTTCGGGTCCGTTAGCGGACCGTCGTCCATATCACCGAATGGAACGAGTTCATCGCGAACGGCAGAGGTTCCGCGCGGCCGGTGTAGAGGAACTCGATTGGCTTCCGGAAAATTATCTGGACTACTGTAATGAGGTTGAACAGGCCCACTAACGGCTGCAGGCACGCCTCCCAGATGCGACAGCAGACGCACTGGGGACTCTCAGCTCTCCGCTTCGCTGGTCTGCTCCAGCATCCGCATCGCGGCCTTTTCCGCATTGGAGACATGCAGGCTCGCCGCTTCGCGCGCGGCGTCGCTATCGCGCGCCTTGAGCGCTTTATACAGCCTGTCGATTTCGCGCAGGCTAGTGGGCAGACGGTCGGGATGCATCAGCGACGTGGCACGTAACAGGTTCACGCGCGAATAGAGGCTCGTCAGGATTTCCTTGACCAGCGAATTGCCGCAGTTGTCGAGCAGCACGTCGTACAGTTGGGTCTTGGCCTGCAGCACGCCGGTCTGGCTCTGGGCCGTGGCTTCCGCACGCAGCTTCTTCGCCGCCCGGCCGAACTGCTCGATTGCGGCGGCGCTCGCAACGCGCGCGAATTCCTGTGCCGCAAAGCCCTCCAGCAGACCGCGCAGCGCATACAGTTCATGCGCTTCGTCCACTGACATGATGGCGACCACCGGCCCCCTGTGCGGCACGTTGCGCACGAGCTTTTCCGCTTCGAGCCGCCGCAGCGCTTCGCGCACCGACGTGCGGCTCACACCCAGTGTTTCACACAGTTCACGTTCGACGAGCCGCGCGCCCGGCGCATAGCGGCCGTTCATGATGGCTTGCCGCAGCACGTTCTCCACCCGATGGCGCAGCGTTTCCGGCCGTACGAGACCCAGATCTTCAAGCATTATTGTATTCCCGTCAGACAATAACTCACGCCCAATGATACAAGAAAGCGTCCGCGCTGACGACCGGAACACGGGTAGCGCGCGTCAAAGTGTCGTCGTCGAGCCCGTCATCCGTCGTGGCGCCGCGCAAGCGCCGCTTCGACGATCGGCGCCGCTTCAATCGCGCCGTGAATGCCGATCGTGCTGACGATCTCCAGCACCTCCATCAGCTCCTGTGCGGTTGCGCCGTAACGCAGCGCGTTGCGGAAATGCAGCTTGAGGCCCGGCACGTACAGATGCGTGGCGGCCGCATCGAACGCGCAGTACATCATCTCCTTCACCTTCGGCTCCAGCACCCCTTTGCGCCACGGCACCGACGAAAACTCGACGTACCCGTCGAAAAGCTCCGGGTCCAGCTCAAGCAGCCCCTCCCACGACGCATGCCAGTAGCCGCGGTTCTCGATGAACTGCTGCTTCGAGGCCTCGCGCCGCGCATCGAGCGGCGCAGCCTGCGAACGGTACCCTTCTTCCTGCAGCACCTCCAGCAGCACGGGCACGCCGACGTTCGACGCGTGAATGCCGATCGTACTCGCCAGTTCGAGCACCTCGACGAGTTCCTCGCGCGTAGCGCCATGCACGAGCGCGGCCTCGACGTGCTGGCGAATGCCGGGTAGATAGAGATGCGTCGCCGCGGTGCATGCGGTCAGCGCGACGAACGCCTGCACTTTCGGCGCTAGATGCCGCTGCCGCACCGCCACGCTGGAAAAGCGCAGATAGCCATCGACGAACTCCGCGTCGAGCCGCAACAGACTTTCCCAGCGCGCATCCCACGTGCGATGCGTGCGGATGAACGCGTCCTTCACCTGCTGTTGCCGTTGCGTCAGGCTCATCGCACTCCTCGTTGCGGATGAGCACCCGCTGGTGTGCAGCGGATGCTTCGATTCAGGCCGTTACGCCGGTCATCTGGCGGTACGCTTCGTCGGACAGTTCCTCCTCCCACATCGTTTTGCCGAGCGAGGTCGCGGTGTGAACCATGTAGCTGTCGCTGGCCGCGCCGTGCCAGTGCCGTTCGTTCGCGCCGATCCACACCACGTCGCCCTGGCGGATCATCTGCGGCTCGCCGCCTTCGACGCAGATCCAGCCGCAGCCCGACGTGACCTGCAGCACCTGCCCCTGCTCGTGGTGATGCCAGTAGGTGCGCGCCGCCGGCGAAAAGAACACGTTGGCGATGGTGACCTTGTCCGTGGTCGGCATGATCGGGTCGGCGTAAACGACGCCGCTGAACGTGCTCGACCGCTGCTCCGAGGCGGCGCCCTGCTGGCGCCCGTGGAAGACCTTCATGCGTTGCTCCTTGTCCTGATCCTGAATGTACGGTGGGGCTTACTGCTTTGGCTCGTGCAGGCGCACGCCGCCGGACACGTCGCCGATCGCATCGACCACGCGGTTGCTGATCACGTCGCCGTAACCGAGCGCTGTCGCGAGTCCGAAGCTCGCGAGCGGACCCGCCGCGTTCAGCGACGCGACGCCCAGTTCGCGCGCCCGGTCGATGTACAGCACCACGTCTTTCGTCATCAGCTTGCTGGTGAGGCCGCCTTCCAGATAATCGCCGTCGACGATCTTCGGGAAGCGGTTCTGCGTCGCGAAGTTCACGCCGCTGCTGCTGTTCAGCACGTCCAGCAGACGATGCAGATCGAGCCCCGCGTGCTTGCCGGCCACCATCACCTCGGCGGTGGCGGCGAGGCTCACCGCGTTCAGGAAGTTGTTCAGCAGCTTCGTGGTGTGGCCCGCGCCGCTCTCGCCCATCGTGACGACCTTGGATGCGAACGGCTTGAACGCCCACTGGATCGACTCGATCGCCGCCGCGTCGCCGCCCACCATCAGCGTCAGCGTGCCCTTTTCCGCAGCCGCCGCGCCGCCCGAGATGCCGGCATCGATGTAGTGCAGGCCTAGCGTCTGCGCGCACGCATTGAGCCGGATGGTCGAACTCGCCGCCGCGGTGCTCAGATCGACCACCGTCTGGCCGCGCCGCGAGTGCGCGAACACGCCGTCTTTGCCTTCGACCACCGCTTCCACCACCTTGCTGTCCGGCAGCGACAGCAGGATCACGTCGGCGAAACCCATCACCTCCGCGACCGAGCGCGCGGCTTTCGCGCCCGCCGCCTCGGCACGTCCTTGCGCCGGGTCGTAACCCAGCACTTCGAAGCCGGTATCGACGAGCCGCCGCGTCATGCGGCCGCCCATGTTGCCGAGTCCGATGAAGCCAATCCGTTCCTTGTTCATGGTGTGTCCTGTGTTGTGCAACCCTGCATCCCGCTCAGAAGTCGACGTCCTTCGTTTCTGGTCCCATCAACGCGCCGACCATGCCGATCAACCCACCGATCGTCAGCAGTACTACTGGCGTGAGCCGCATGGGCATCAGCGCGCCCAGCCAGTTCATGTAGAACGCGTAGAACGACGGCAGAATGACGGACAGGCTGAAGCCCACGCCGAAACCCGTCGCACGCACGTCGGTCACGAAGCGCTCATTGATGTACGTGACGATCACGCCCCACGGCGACGTCACCAGCACCGCCAGCACGCAAACGAGCGCGATCACGGCCGGCAGGCCCAAACCATCGATCGCGGTGAGCGCGTACATCAGCCCCGCGCCGACCGTCGCGATCAGCGGACCGACGATCGCAAAGAAGCGCCGCCTCCCGATGCGCTGACCGATCAGGCCGGACGCGATGTAGCTGAAAAACAGCACGAAATACGTGATCATCAACGCGAGCGTCATCTCGAAGCCGGTGAGGTGCAGCGTGCGCAGCAGCAGGCCCGTCGGCAGGAAGATCGTGATGATGTTCTGGGTGAGCCAGAAACCCGTCATCAGCAGCAGCACCTGGACCAGGTTGCGCCCGCTCCCGCCGCGCAGCAGGTCGGAGAGCGGCAGCTTCTCGACCGGGCCTTTATCCGCGGCTTCGCTCTGCCACACTTCGGATTCCGCCACCTTGTGCACGTAGTAGAGCGCGAGCACACCGGCGAGCAGCGAACCGGTCACGAACGGCACGCGCCAGCCCCACTGCGCATACGGCGAATGAAGCCCGTTCAGCGGCGTGATCATGAACATCAGCATCGCAAGCAGGTTGATGGTCACGTACGCGGCCGGAAAGCCCGCGATGATGAAGCCGCCCACGAAGCCGCGCTGCTCCTTGCGCGAATACTCGATGGCGAGCGGCATCGCACCCGTATAACCGCCGCCGAGGAAAATGCCGTCGACGAACCTCAGCAGCACGAGCGCCCAGTAGGAAGCAATGCCGATGCTCTCGTAGCCCGGCAACAGCGCGATCAGCAAGGTCACCACGCCGAAGCCCGACACCGAATAGATCGACGCCTTGCGCCGCCCGATGCGGTCCGCGACGATGCCGAACAGCAGCGCGCCGACCGGACGCCCGAGCAGCGCCGTGACGAACACGAGCGACGCGAGAATCGCCTCCATGCCGCCCGTCAGATGCGGCGGCTGGAAGAAGAACAGCACGGGCGAAAGCACCACCACCGGCAGATAAATGTCGAACATGTCGATGAACTCGGAGAAGAACGCACCCTTGATGGCGCTGCGTCTCTTCTCGTCCATCGACCTCGAGGCGTCGCTCTCGTCTACTTCGTCCGCAGTCAATGCCTTCATGGGCGTCTCCTGATTCGTTGTCCCGCGCCGCTCGTGCTGCGCGTGGTCCACCAATGCGGTCTCGTGTCGCTGCGTTGACGATCTCCGTGAACTGCCGGTTCGGGCTGCCAGGTGTTATTCGGCCGGCTTGCCCGTTTCCGTCTCGTACGCCTTGATCGCGTCCGTCGCGACGCGAAACGCCGCGAGCGCGAGCGGTGCGCCGCAGTAAACCGCCGCCTGCATCAGCACGGCGCGAATCTCCTCGCGCGTCACCCCATTGCGCAGCGCGCCCTTCACGTGCACCGAAAGTTCGTGGTGCTGACTCATCGCGGTCAGCATCGCCAGATTGAGCATGCTGCGCGTCTTGAACGACAGCGTACGGTCGCCCCAGATATCGCCCCAGCAGCTCTCGGTGACGAACTTCTGCATCGGCCGGTTGAAGTCGTCGGCATTCGCCCACGACTTCTCGACGTGCGCCGCACCCAGCACTTCCTTGCGGTTCTCGAAACCGCGTTCGAAACGTTCGTTGTCTTCCATCTGCGCTATCTCCATCGTGGGTGCTGCCATCGTGACGTCGAACTTCGGCGAATCTGTCTGCTCACCGGATTGTCAGACAATGATTCGGAGAAAATTTTTTTGGCCCGGTCAATCCACGCCGTAGCCCACCATGGACTTGATCTCGAGGTACTCGCGCAGACCCGCTTCGCCCCACTCGCGGCCATTTCCCGAGCGCTTCACTCCACCGAACGGCGCATGAAAATCCGCGGCCGGATAGTTCAGGTGCACGCCGCCCGCCCGCAGTTGCCGCCCGATCTGGCGCGCACGCTGCAGATCGCGCGACTGCACGTAGGCAGCCAGCCCGTAATCCGTGCCGTTGGCGATCTCGACCGCTTCGGCCTCGGTGTCGTACGGCATCATCGACAACACCGGGCCGAAGATTTCCTCGCGCGCGATGGTCATGTCCGGCGTCACGTCGGCAAACACGGTCGGCCGCACGAACCAGCCGCTGGTGAAGCCGTCGGGACGCCCGGTGCCGCCCGTGACGAGGCGTGCGCCTTCGTCGATGCCCTTCGCGATCAGCGCCTGCACGCGCTCGAACTGATTGCCGTTCACTAGCGGTCCAAGCTGCGTCGCCGGGTCCATGGGCGGCCCGACGCGATACGCCTCGGCAGCGCGCTTTGCGATCTGCGCAGCGTCGTTCATCAGATGCCGCGGCACCAGCATGCGCGTCGGAATCGAGCAGGATTGCCCGGAGTTCGTGAAGCAACCGGCCACGCCGCGCGTCACGGCTGCCTCCAGATCCACGTCGTCGAGCAGGATGTTGGCCGACTTGCCGCCCAGTTCCTGAGCGACCCGCTTGACGCTTTCCGCGGCCAGCTTCGCAACCAGCACGCCCGCGCGTGTGGAGCCGGTGAACGACACCATGTCGATGCCGGGATGCGCGGCGATGGCGGCGCCCACTTCCGGGCCGTCGCCGTTGACGAGATTGAACACGCCCGGCGGTACGCCCGCTTCGTGCAGCACCTGAGCAAACAGCAGCGCGGAGAGCGGCGAATACTCGCTCGGCTTCAGCACCATCGTGCAGCCCGCCGCGAGCGCGGGGGCGATCTTCACGACGATCTGGTTGACTGGCCAGTTCCAGGGCGTGATGAGCCCGCATACGCCCATCGGCTCCAGCCGCAGCCTCGTCGTGCCGTGCTGCGTTTCGAATTCGAAACGTTCAAGCACCTCGATCAGCGCATTCAGATGCGCGGGGCCGCGCGCCGCCTGGCCGGCGCGCGCGAACGCGATCGGCGCGCCCATTTCCACGGTCATCGCTTCCGCGAATGCGTCGGTGCGCTGGGTGTACAGCTCGACGATGCGCCTGAGCAGCGCGATGCGATCCGCCACGCTCCATGCCGCGTAGCCCGGCCACGCGCGCCGCGCCGCGTCGACTGCACGGTCGACGTCCCTCGCATTGCCGAGCGCAAGCTGTCCGTAGACGGATTCGCTCGCCGGGTCCACCAGATCGAATCCGCGCGAGGCATCCGGCTCGACCCATTTGCCATCGATGAAACAATGGCCCGCGTGCGCGAGCAACGCGGCATGCGGTCCGTTTGCCCTCGTGTTCATGACGCCTCCTTCGGCAACAGCCGGTACGTGGATCAGCGCAGCGCCGAGAACGCGGTCGGCACGAGAAACTGGTTCTCGATGCGCTCGACGATCGGCCGCTCGGCTTCCGTTGCGCTGCGTTTCGCGATCCAGTCGGCGTCCGCCTGGAACGCGTTCCACTTCTGCTCGCGCTCGGCGAGGCTCTCCCATTGCAGCAGATACGTGAGCGAGTGATTGCTCGGGCCGGCGAGCGTGGTCCAGAAACCGATCTGCCTGATGCCGTACTTGTCGAAAAAACCCAGCGTGATGGTGTTGAAACGGTCGAGCAGCGCCGGCAGACGGGTCGGCGCGCAATGGTAGATACGCATTTCTACGATCATGTTCTGTTCTCTTCCTCGTCGCCGGACCATTTCCGCACGAAGCGCACGAGTTCCGTCATGTCGCTCGCGCGGCCACCCTGGGATGCCGCAACGTTCCACATCTGGCGCGCCGAATTGCCGAGCCACATCGGCACGCCGAGTGCCTGGCATTCGTCGACGGCAAGGCCGATGTCCTTGCACACGCTGCCGATCGGAAAACCGAAATCGAAGGTTCCGGTCAGCACGTGCTTCGGGAACTTGTCGAGCGTCGCACCGTTCTTGCCGCTACCCGCGTTGATCACGTTCATCATCACTTCCGGATCGAGACCGCCGCGCACTCCCGCGACAAACGCTTCGGACGTAATCGCGAGCGCCGTCGAAGACAGCATGTTGTTCAGCAGCTTCAGCAGTTGCGCCTGCCCTGCCTCGGTGCCGACGACGAACAGCTTGCCGAGCGCGTCGAACAGCGGACGCACTTCGTCGACGGCCTCGCGCCTGCCCGCCACCATGATCGCGAGCGTGCCCTTCTGTGCGCCGGCCGCGCCGCCGCTCACCGGGGCATCGACGGTATCGATGCCCTTTGCGAGCAGCCCTTGCGCGACTTCCTGCTCCATCCGCGAACCGACCGTGGACAGGTCCACCAGCACCTTCACCGTTTCGCCGCTGCCGATGCCGTCTTCGCCCAGCGCAACCTCGCGGAATACCGCCGGCGTTGGCAGGCTCGTGAACACCACTCGCGCCGTGTCGGCCACTTCCCGCACGCTGGCCGCGGCACGCGCACCGGCCTGCTTCAACGCGTCGAGCGCGGCAGGGTCGCGGTCGTACACGATCAGCGAATGCCCCGCGGCAATCAGGCGCTTCGCCATCGGCTGGCCCATCACGCCGATACCGATAAATCCGATCCACTTCTGTTCTGGCATGTCCGTTCCTTGAGAGTTTGAACGAGGGTTTAACGGAAGGCTGGCCGCCGCGCGGCCAGCATCGGCGCCGCTGCATCGTTCGCACGATCGAGCGACCAGAGCGCCTCCACGAGCGGCGTCACATCGACCCGCGCGCCGCCATAGGCGGCCAGCGCCGTCAGCTTCGCTTCGAGCTCGCGATCCGAAAGCGGCGACGCGAGGCTGCCGTGCGCCGAGTCGATCCGGCGCGTCAACGTCTGCCCCGATACGAGCTGCACGGTGACCTGTGCCGCCTCGACGGCAAAGCGCGCATCGTCGACGAACACCACCCGCGCGCCGAACTCGCGCCAGGCCGGCTGCGCGGCTGCCGCGTCGCTGAATTCGGCAAGGCCCGCGCGGCCGGTGGCGAGTGTCGCGGCAACGGCATGCTGGCCGCTCACCTGCGCTTCGCGTCCGCTGCGCGGCAACGGGCGATCCGTGCGCGCACGCAGCAGCGGATGACCGGTCAGCTCCACGCGCGTCACGTGCTCGAGACTCAGCGCGTGCTCACGCGACAGCGCGAGGCACGCCTCGATCACGGGATTCAGCACGACGCCGCACGGGTACGGCTTGAACGTGTTCGACTGCAATGCCCACTCGCTGCCCAGTTGCGCGGTGATCGCGGAAAGCTTCGGCTCGTCGCACGTCACGCGCAAAAAGCCGCGCTCGCCTTCGAGCGGCCGCGCCGGTCCGCTGCAGTCCTCCGCCGCCAGCAACGCGGACAGCATGCCGTTGCGCGCCGCATTGCCGACGCTCACGCTCTTTGACAGGCTGCCAAGCGTCTCCACCAGCCCGCCCGCCTGCGCCGAAGCATGGCCCAACGCCCAGCCGATCCGCGCGGCATCGAGGCCGCACGCCTGCGCGACAGCCGCGGCCGCGCCGAACACGCCGCACGTCGACGTGATGTGCCAGCCGCGCTGGTAGTGCTGCGGTGAGACGGCATTGCCGATCCGGCATTCCACCTCGACGCCGAGCACGAACGCGTGCAGCAGCGCAACGCCTGACATCGGCGCGCCCCGTGCGCGCCGCTCTTCCGCCAGCGCGAAAAGCGCGGCGGCAACCGGCGCGGTTGGATGGATGATGGTCGGCAGATGGGTGTCGTCGAAGTCGTGAACGTTCGCGCTCATCGCATTGAGCGCGGCGGCGGTCAGCGGATCGGCAGGGGTACGGCAACCGATCACGCTTGCACTGTCGCCGCTGCTGAAACGCTGGTACACGCGGCGCGCGCGTTCGATCTCGGCCTCGTTGCAGCCCGCCAGTGCCACCGCGAAGTAGTTGACGAGCGAGCGCTTCGCTTCGTGCCGGACGGCATCCGGCACGGCCTGCCACGGCGTGTTCGCGACGAACGCCGCGAGCGCCGCGGTCGCGCCGGGTTCGGTGTCCGCGCGATTCGATGGTTTCAGTGCATCACGCTGCAAGCCAGCCTCCTTCGATCGGCATCATCGCGCCGGTGATCTGCGCGCCGGCCGCGCCGCTCAGGAACACCACCATCGCACCGACATGCGCGGCGTCCACGAGCTCGCCCGTCGGCTGCTTGCCCTTCAGGAACTCGCGCACGGCATCGGCGCGTTCGAGCCCGCGTTCGTCCATCAGCGCGGCGATGCGGCCGTCGATGTTCGGTGTCAGCACCGAGCCCGGACAGATGGCGTTACAGGTAATGCCGGCGTTGACCGTCTCGATCGCGACCGAACGCGTGAGACCGAGCAGCGCGGTTTTGGTCGTGACGTAGTCGACGCGGTTCGCAACCGCCCTTGCCCCGTACACCGACGTCATGTTGAAAATGCGGCCGAAACCGCGTGCGCGCATCGTTGGCAGCGCCAGTTGGATCGCCCGGAACGCGGCGCTCAGATTGACCGCGAGCGCGGCATGCCAGTGCGCGGCGGGAAACGTGTCGAGCGGCGCGAAATGACGCACCACGGCATTGTTGACGAGAATGTCGAGGCCGTCGGTTCTCTGCTGCGCGGCGTGCATCAGCGTGTCGGCGCCGTCCGCGAGCGAGAGATCCGCGCGAACGTAGTGCGCGTCGATGCCGTACCGTTCGCTCAGCGTCTCAGCCGCGCGCAGGCCATCGGAGACCGGTTCGAGGCCATGCAGCACCACCCGGCAGCCTGCCTGCGCAAGCGCATCCGCGATGGCGAAGCCCAGTCCGGCGGTCGAACCGGTAACGAGCGCGGCCTTACCCTGAAGTTCCATTGCGGGCTCCATTCAGCGCGGCGCCACATCGAGCCGCGCGATCCAGCCCTCGGTCTCGCGGTCGTGCGCAGCATAGCGCTCGAGCACCTGCGGATCGTGGCCCGGCACCACGTGCGCGGGCGAATCCGCGAGACGGTGCACCGCGCGGAATCCTTCCATCATGTCGCCGACGTTGTAGACCGCCGGGAAGGGTCGGCCCTCGTCCATGTTCGCGTACAGATGCGACGCGTCCGAAGCGAGCACGACCCAACCTCGCGCGGTATGCACGCGCACCACCTGGAGCCCGTCCGTATGGCCGCCGACGCGATGCAGGCTCAGGCCGCGCGCGAGCTGCGATTCGCCGTCATGGAACTCGACCCGCCCTTCGAACACGCGCCCGACCATCGACTTCACGTCTTCCGGCTCGAACGGGTGACTCAGCACGCGATGGCACATGCAGCGCCCGGTGCAGTACGCCATCTCGCGGTCCTGCACGTGATAGCGGGCGCGCGGAAACATCGCACGGTTGCCGGCGTGGTCGTAGTGCATGTGCGTGACGATCACGTCTTCGACTGCGTCGGGCTGCACGCCGACTTGCCGCAGGCCTGCGTCGACTGCATGCGTGATCGTGCGGCCGCGCTGCTTCGCGCCGACCTCGTCGAAGCCGGTATCCACGAGCCATACGCGCGATTCGTCCTTGATCGCCCACACGAAGTAGTCGAGCGGCATCGACACGTCGTGCGGATCGCCGCCGATGAAGTTGTCACGCGCCGGGCGATCGTGAAACGCGTACTTGATTGCATAGATCTGGTATTGCGGAAGTGCCGATGTCATGCCTGTCTTCCTCCGTTACCTGTTCATGCCGCCGCACGCCATGCATGCCGGAGGCTTCGAATCTCATCGCGGTGCGGCACCCGCCTGCGCTTCGCCGCGGCCGCCACTGCCCCCCTCGTCGCCGACCGTTGCCGCGAGATCGGCGCCGCCGGCTTCGCGCGTCTCGACGGCGATCGCTTCGAGCGAGCGGTTTTTCGTTTCGGGGCCGAGCACGGCGACGATCGCGGCCTGCACGAGCAGCGTCCCGACGATCAGCGCGAGCACGCCCGCGATGCCGAGGCCCATATAGGCCGACGCCACGGCGTACGGCACCGCGATGCTGACGCCGCGCCCCACGGTATTCGCGAGACCCGCGCCGCGCAGCCTCAGCGAGGTCGGGAACAGTTCGGGCACGTAGCTCGCCACGCTGAACGACGACAGCACGTAGATGCAGGCGGTGATCGCGAAGCCGAGCGCCGTGATCGCCACCGCGGACTGCGCGAACGGATAAGCAATGCCGAATGCCGCGCACACCAGCGAGAACATCACCGTGCCCCACTTGCGGCCGAGCCGCTCCGCCAGCACGAACGCGATCAGCGAACCGACCGGGCCGCCCGCGAACATCACCGCCGTCAGGCCGAGCGAACTCGACACGCTGTGGCCCTGCTTCACGAGGAAGGTCGGAATCCAGCTAACGAACGCGTAGTTCACGATGAAAAGCCCAACCAGCACCGTGATCGCCGTCACCGTGCGGGACAGCATGCCGCGGCCAAACAGATCGCGGATGCGGCTTTGCGGCTGGCCGGCCAGCGCGGCGGCGGGAATCGACACCGTATCGGGCGCCGCCGTCACGCCGCATTCGCGTTCGATCTGCTGCACGATCGCGTCCGCTTCGTCCTCGCGCGCTTTCGATGCGAGCCAGCGCGGCGATTCGGGCATCGACTTGCGCAGGAACCACACGACGAGCGCGCCGCAACCGGCGATCGCGAACATCCATCGCCAGCCGAAGTGCGGCACGATCAGCCAGCCGAGGAACGTCGAGAGGAACAGCGACGTGTTGATGATGAGATTGAGAATGGTGCCGAAGCGGCCACGCCACGCGGGCGGAATGAATTCGCTGAGGGTGCCGTAGCCGACGACGATTTCAGCGCCCATGCCGAGGCCCATCACGAGGCGGAAGAAGATCAGCCAGTAAATGGACGGCGCGAGCGCGGCCGCGATCGACGCAAAGCCGTAGATGCCGAGATTGAACTGATAGCAGAAGCGCCGGCCGAAGCGGTCGCCGAGCACGCCCGAAAGCCACGCGCCCGCCATCATGCCGATGAAGGTGACCGACACGAACGTCGCGTTCAGGCGCAGCGTCGACTCGCCGCTATGGATCATCGCGGCCAGCACCGTGCCGGCGATGTAGATATCGAAGGAGTCGAAATACATGCCCGCCGCGATCAGCGCGAGCAGCCGCCAGTGAAAACGCGACAGCGGAACACTGTCGAGGCGTAACCCGATTCGAGCTTCAGCAAGCATGACGCGTCTCCGTCCACGGTGATGGCGTGCCCGTCGTCGGATCACGCTCTAATTTTGCATGATTATATTCCTGTCATACAATCCGTCAACTCGGAATGCGTCGTCTCTGGCGGCGTCCCGTCATTGTCCGGCTGGCGAACAGACAGCGTCTGCTCAAGTGCATCCAGGCCGAAGTCCGTAGTCATCGACGAGTTGACGCGCCAGTTGACGATATCGACTTCTTCCCGTTGATCGCATCTCGAATGCACCCGGTCCGATATCGGGCAACGCGATCAACCACACTCATATATTCTGCCGCGCTGTTCTCGCCCTCTCGCAGCCGCCTGGGTCAGAGATGGCCGGTATCGCCGTCCCGCTTCATCTTGCATAGATCGATGAACCGCTGCACGGGCTGCGATAAGGTCGCGCCTCGCCGTGTCGCGATGCCATAAGGCGCACCGCGTCGCTCGATCTGCAACGGCAGGATCCCAACAAGGCCGAACTCCGCAAAGTATTGCGCGACCTTGAGCGGCATCAGACCGACTGTGCCGGCTCCTGACCGTAGCAGCGAGACGGTTGCGAAGGTCGACGAAGTCTCGATCGCATAACGAGGAAACGGTAGTTGCGCATCGTCGAAGAGTTGCTCGAGCAGCGAGCGCATCGGCAGCGTTGCCTGCGGAACGATCCAGGGGTTGTCCGCGAGATCGGCGAGCTTCGTCGGTGGCTTACGCATGAGCGGATCCCGACCTTCAACGATGAGACAGACCTCTTCGATTTCGAGCGGTACGAAATCATAGGCGTCCGGATGCACGCTAACGCTCGGCCTCCCGATCACCAGATCGAGCAAACGCTGATCGAGCATCGACAGAAGCCTCGCGCTGTTGTCCTCCCACACCTCGACGGAAACGTCGGGCTGCACCTCGCGCAGGCTCTTGAGGACCGGCGTGAGCCACACCGGCATCGACCCCATCACGGCGCCGATCGCCAGCGTGCCGCCGCCGCCGCGCATGATCGCGGCGAGTTCGTCGCGCAAGGCGCTGATCTCCGAACGCAGCGCCCGCGCGTGACGGATCACACAGCGCCCCAGTTCGTTCGCTACGATCCCGCGCGGCGAGCGCGAGAAAAGTTCGGCACCGAACAGCGCTTCGATTTCACGCAACGACTTCGTCGTCGCGGGTTGCGACAGCGACACCTGTTGCGCCGCCTTGCGCAGCGAACCGTGATCGTCGAGGGCGATCAGCAGCGCGATGTGGTTCCCCCGTAGTCTTCTCAGAATCGCATCGATACTGGTTATCACCGATATAACTCCAGCGTCTCACCTGATCCGAAGGTTTCATTATCTGCGCGCCTGGGCCCACATCTACACTCGACGTGTCGTACCCGCCATGCCTACGGCGCGGTCATGACCCGAAGCGCGCGTCGATCATAGCCAAAACCGCGTGATCGTGTCCGTCGCGGCACATCGGTAGCCGGGCGCGAATGTTCGCCCGGCGTATCCAACGCGTATGACATGCGCTGACATCCCGAACATGGAGACAGGCTAATTGAAAAGAATCGGTATCAACGTCGGCGGCACGTTCACCGACGTCGTGATGGTGGATGACGAAACCGGCCGCATCTGGTCGACCAAAGTGCCGACCACCCCGCAGGACCGGGTGATCGGCACGATCGAAGGCTTCAGCCGGATCGTCCAGCTTTCCGGCACGCACGCCGCAGAGGTGGGGTTTCTCGGTCACGGCACGACGATGGCGACCAACATGGTTGTCGAGGGCACGGGCGCGAAGACGGCGCTCGTCACCACGCGCGGCTTTCGCGACATCCTGGAGCTGCGGCGCGTATCGCGCCACGATCGCGCCGACCTCTACGACCTGCTGTTCGACAATCCTCGACCGCTCGTCGAGCGCCGCTGGCGGCTCGAGATAACCGAGCGCATGCGTCATGACGGCGTGGCAGAGACTGCGCCCGAGCAGGCGGAAATCGCGCGCATCGCCGCGCAGATCCGCGACTCCGACGTCGAAGCCGTGGCGGTGTGCCTGTTGCACGCGCACGTGAACCCGCGACACGAGCGCGAAGTCGCGGACGCATTGCGCCGACTGCTGCCGGACCGCTTCATTTGCGCGTCGCACGAAGTCAACCCGGAAGCGATGGAGTACGAGCGCACCAGTTCCACCGTGATCAATGCGATGCTGGGCCCGGTGTGCGGCCGCTATATCGGCCGCCTCGTGGAGGCGCTGGCGCAACGCGGCTTTGCGGGCAAGTTCCTGTTCATGCAGTCCAACGGCGGTCTGGCCAGTCCCGCGATGGTCGCGGACCGGCCGATCGTACTGCTCGAATCCGGTCCCGCCGGCGGCGTGAGCGCGGCGATCCGCAACTGCGAGAAGAGCCAGTTGCGCAATGCGATTCTCGGCGACATGGGCGGCACGACCTTCGATGTCTCGCTGATCCGAGAATTCCGACCGGAGTTGCGCAACAAGAGCTTGCTGCACACCTATACGGTGCGTTCGCCGAGCATCGATATCGACTCGGTGGGCGCGGGCGGCGGCTCGATCGTCTGGATCGATGCGGGCGGCGGCGTGCGCATCGGGCCGGAGAGCGCGGGCGCCGACCCCGGACCCGCGTGCTATGGCCGGGGCGGTACGCGGCCGACGGTCACCGACTGCAATCTCGTGCTCGGCTATATCGACCCGGATAACTTCCTCGGCGGCGAATTCCGTCTCGATGCGAAGGCCGCATGGCGGGTCGTCGAGGAATCGATCGCGAAGCCGCTCGGCCTCTCCGTGCCCGATGCGGCCCAGGTGGTGCGTTCGGTCGCGAATGCGCTGATGGCGCAGGCGATCCGCATCATGACCGTCGAGCGCGGCTACGACCCGCGCGAGTTCTCCTATATCTGTTATGGCGGCGCGGGGCCCGTGCACGCGGTCGATCTCGCGCAGGAAATGGGCATCCGCCGCGTCGTGATTCCACCGCTGCCGGGGCTGTTCAGCGCGTTCGGCATGACGGTCGCGGATCAGCAGTACGACTACCAGAGTCCGCTCGAAACCGATCTCGCGAACATCGACGACGCGACCCTGGCGCAGGCGCTGGACGACCTGCTGGAACAGGGCAACGACGAGCTGCGGCGTCATGGTGCCGAACTGGGCAACGTCAAGGTCGTGCGTCTCGCGGACTGCCGCTACGCGGGGCAGCCCGACGTGATCACGATCGAGGTGCAGGACGCGCGCGACGGTTGCCGCGCGGCACTCGCCACGGCCTTCGAGGCGGCGCACCGCCGGCAATGGAATTTCATCAGCGAGGACAAGCCGATCATCGTCGCCAACGTGCGTCTCCAACTGATAGCGACGACCGGCTGGCGCGGCGGCGTCGCCGGCACCGACGCTCTCGATACGCCGAAATCTTCCCATACGCGCACCGTGTACATCGACGGCAGCATGCGCACGCTGCCGGTCTTCGCCCGCACCGCCATTCCGGTCGGCGCAGCGATCGAAGGGCCGGCCGTGATCGAAGAACATAGCAGTTGCGCGGTGCTAAAGGATTCGCACATCGCGCGCGTCGACTCCGACCTGAACCTCGTCATCGAACTGGCGGCCTGAGTTATGGACATCGTTACCTACGAAATCATTCGCAGCAGTCTCTTCGCGATCGCGCGGGAAATGAAGATCGCCATGATGCGCACCGCGGGCAGCCCATTGATGCATGCCAGCGGCGACTCGTCGGCCGCGATCTTCGATGCCGACATGCAGCTCATCGCACAGGGCAACGACATCCCGACCATGCTCGGCTCCGCGGTCATCTCGACGCGCGTCTCGGTCGAGGCAGTCGGCCGGGAGAACCTGCGCCCCGGCGACGTGATCGTCAGCAACGACGCTTACGTGGGCGGAGGCAATCACCAACCCGACGTGCAGTTCACCCGGCCGGTGTTCGTCGACGGCCAGATTGTCGCCTTCGTGATGACGCGCGGCCACTGGACCGACATCGGCGGGCAGTCGCCCGGCAGCTATACCGTCACCACCTGGGACGTGTTCGCGGAAGGCATCCGCATCCCGCCGGTGCTGCTCTATCGCAACGACGAGCCGGTGCGCGACATGCTCGAACTGTTGACACGCAACAGCCGCAACGCCCACGAGCTGCGGCTCGACATCCAGGCGCAGTATGCCGGCACGTATGTCGGTGACCGGCGCATTGCGGATCTCGTCGCGAAGCACGGCGCACAAGCGCTGCGCGACGTGATGAGCCAGAGCCTGGATCATTCGGAGAAGCTGATCCGCGCGGAAATCGCCCGCATTCCGGACGGCATCTACGAGGCCGAAGAGTATCTCGATCCGATCGAGGCACCGGGCTGGAAGCAGGAGCGGCCGCTGCTGAAGGTGAAGATCACCGTCGAGGGCGACCACATCACCTTCGATTACACCGGCACCGGTGCGCAGGTGCGCGGCGGCATCAACTGCCCGTTGTCCGTCACCTGCAACAGCACGTGGTTCACAGTGAAAGCGCTGACCGATCCGGGCATCCCGATCAATCAGGGCTGCTATCGGCCCGTGACAATCATCGCGCCCGAAGGCAGCGTGCTCAACTGCCGCTATCCGGCTTCGGTCGTGTCCGGCAACACCGAGACCTCGCCGCGCGTAATCGACCTGCTGCTGAAGGCACTCGCCCCCGCGGTGCCCGAGCGCATCACCGGGCAAAGCAATTGCGCGTCGTGCGCCGGTATCTTCAGTGGCCGCGACACCGATGCGCGACGTGTCGAAGCGACCGGGCAGGAGTTCGTGACGATGCACGACGTGCACGCGGGCGGGATGGGCGCGCGAGCCGACAAGGACGGCGTGAGCGGCATCCGCGTATATGTCGGCAACGCCGGCAGCCAGTCGATCGAGATGATCGAGCGGACCTCGCCGTTGCTCGTCGAGGAGTGGTCGCTCGTCACCGACAGCGGCGGCGCAGGACGGCGACGGGGCGGCCTGACCTCTCGCCGCGTGTACCGCATCGAATATGACGAAGCGACCTTCACCGTATCGGGCGAACGTGGCCGCTCGGCGCCCGAAGGCCAGTTGGGCGGACTGCCGGGCTCACGCTTTCTGTGCAGCGTGCGCCGTGCTGACGGCAGCGAGCAGAGCGTCGCCGCCAAGGGCGGCCAGACCGTCGTGTATCGCGGCGACCGGGTCGTCGTGCAGCCGGCCGGCAGCGGCGGCTATGGCGATCCGCGCAAGCGCGAGCCGGAGCGGGTGGCGGCGGACGTCGTCGACGGCTACGTCAGCGAGGATGCCGCGCGACGCCTGTACGGTCACGGCGCGCACGAGGTCGCCGGGCACGAAGCGCCCGCCGATGCTGCTATCGCGCTGGCAGCCGAATGAACGGAAACGAACCGATGACGAACCCTCTACCGCTCGATGGCGTGTGCGTCGTCGAGATCGGCCACAGTCTGGCGGCACCCTATGCCGGCATGATCCTGGGATCGCTCGGCGCCGACGTGATCAAGATCGAGAGCACCGGCGGCGGCGACTATGCGCGCGACTGGGGGCCCCCCTTCATCGACGGCGCTGCTGCGCTGTTCCATGCAGTCAATCACGGCAAGTCGAGCATCGCGATGTCGTTGTCGAATCCCGAGGAGGCGGCGCTGCTGCGCGAGCTGATAGAGCGACGGGCCGACGTCGTGCTGCAGAACCTGAAGGCGGGTGGCGTCGACAAATACGGACTCGGCGCGCAACGGATGCGCGAGTTGAAGCCGTCGCTCGTCTATTGCGATCTCGGCGCATTCGGCACAAGCGGCCCGTGGCGAGAGAAGCCGGGCTACGATCCGCTCGCCCAGGCGCTGGCCGGACTGATGAGTTTCCTCGGCACCCCGGGCGAGCCTTTGAGCCGCATTCCGGTCTCGGTGAACGACATGGGTACCGGGCTGTGGGCTGCGATCGGCGTACTGGCCGCGCTGTTCAGGCGGCAGGCGACCGGCGTCGGCGAAACCGTGTCCGTGTCGCTCTACGAAACCGCGCTGAGCTGGGCCGGCATGCAGATCGCCGACTATCTCGCGTCCGGCGAGCTGCCCGGCCGCTGGGGCTCGGGGACCGCCGCGATCGTGCCGCATCAGGCGTTCGCCTGCGCGGACAGCACGATCATGGTGGCCGCGGGCAACGACCGGCTGTTCCGGCGCCTGTGCGAGGTCCTCGAATTGCGCGCGCTTGCGGACGACCCCCGCTTCGCGACCAACGGCGCGCGCGTGGCAAATCGCGTCGCGCTGATCGAACGGCTGCAGGATGCGTTCGGACAACGCGACAGCGCAAGCTGGCTCGCCGTGCTGGATCAGGCCGGCATCCCGTGCGGACCGATCCAGACCATCGATCAGGTGGTCGCGCACCCGCAAACCCAGGCGCTCGACATCCTGCGCACGACGGAAGACCACGCCGCCAGCTTCGTCGGCCTGCCGGTGTCGTTCGGCGGCGTGCGGCCGGCACGCGCCGGCCGCACGCCGAAGCTCGGCGAACACAATCATCTGCTGACGAAAGCCCCTCTGGAGACATCTTGAAGCTCGCAACCTGTCTGGATTCTGCCCCGCTCACCACACTGCAACTCGAAGAGATCGATGGACAGATTCTCGTCGTCACGCTGAATCGACCCGACGTCTCGAATGCGATCAGCACGACCACCGGCCACGAACTGATCCGTGTGTTCGGCTCGCTCGAAGCAGAGCCGTCCGCTTATCGCTGCGTGATTCTCACCGGCGCGGGCCAGCGCGCTTTCTGCGGCGGCGCCGATCTCAAGCAGCGCGAAGGCATGACCGACGAGCAGTTCGGCGAGCAGCACTACCTGTTCGAGCGAATGAATCGCGCGCTCACCTTCTGCCCGGTCCCGTTGATTTGCGCAGCCAACGGCTCGGCCGTCGCGGGTGGACTCGAATTGCTGCTGGCCTGCGATTTCGCGTATGCGTCGAAGCAGGCGGTATTCGGCTTTACCGAGGTGAAGCGCGGCATCATGCCAGGCGGCGGCGGCACCCAGCAGTTGCCCCGCACGATCGGCGTGCGCCGCGCCAAGGAATTGATTTTCCGCGGCGCCCGCTTCAGCGCCGAGGAAGCGCTCGCGTGGGGCGTCGTCAACCGGCTGTGCGAACCGGGGCGAGTGCTCGCCGATGCGATCGAGGCGGCACGCGACATCTGCAACAGCGCGCCGTTGTCGGTCAGCCAGGCGAAGAAAGCGATCGACCTCGGCATGCAGGGCGATCTGCGTACTGGGCTCTACGTGGAAATCGAAGCATATAACCGCCTGATCCCGACCGCCGACCGGCTGGAAGGAATCAGCGCGTATAACGAAAAGCGTCAACCGGTATTCAAGGGCCGTTAGCGCGGCGGTCTTCGCAATCCGCGCAGCACAGGACCGGCAGGCACGAACCTGCCGGCTTGACCACCGGCATACCCGGAGGAGACAGGCATGACACCCACGACCGGCAGTTCGCAACACGCTCACGGGGACCAGACCTACGGCAAGATTACCCGACGTCTGATCCCGTTTCTGTTCCTGTGCTATGTCTTCGCGTTTCTCGACCGGATCAACATCGGCATCGCGCAACTCGACATGAAGCACGATGTCGGCTTCAACGATCTCACCTACAGCATCGGCGCCGGCATCTTCTTCCTCGGCTACGTGCTGATGGAAGTGCCGAGCAATCTATTGCTCGCGCGCATCGGCGTGAAGCGCACGTTCTCGCGGATCATGATCCTGTGGGGCATCGTCGCCGCGGCGACCGCCTTCGTGAAGCTGCCGGCTCACCTCTACGCGGTGCGATTCCTGCTCGGACTCGCGGAAGCCGGCCTGTACCCGGGGGTGATCTTCTATCTGACGCGCTGGTACCCCGTCGAGCGGCGCGCCAAGGTCATCGCACTCTTTACGTGCGCGACCGGCATTGCGGGGCTGTTCGGCGGTCCGCTGTCCGGCGCGTTGATGACGTATGCCAATGGTTCGTTCGGACTGCACGGCTGGCAATGGATGTTCATTGCGCAGGGGCTGCCCGCGAGCGTGCTCGGCATCGTCGCGTTCTTCTATCTGGATGACGGTCCGCAGCAGGCGGCGTGGCTGAACGACAGCGAAAAGGCGGTAGTGCTGAACGATCTGCAGCGCAGTTCGAGCGTCAGCGCCACGCATGCGGAACACACCTTCGGCCGTGCACTCGTCGACTTTCGCGTGTACGTGATGGGCTTCGTCTGGTTCACGCAGATCGCGGGCGTGTTCGCAATCGGCTTCTGGCTGCCGACATTGATCAAGGAATCGGGCGTCAACAGCCCGTTGTATGTCGGGTGCTACTCGGCGATCCCGTACTTCGTGAGCTGGGTCGCACTCGTGATGCTCAACCGCAATTCCGACCGCACGATGGAGCGCCGCTGGCACTGCGCGATTGCAATGCTGTTCGGCGCCGCCGGCCTCGTGGCGGCGGGCTTTACCGGCGGCAATCTGGCGCTGTCGCTGGTAGCGTTGTCGATCGCGACAGCCGGCATTCTCGCGCCCAATCCGCTGATCTGGGCCATCTCCACCGATTACATCCGCGGCAGCGGCGCGGCCGGCGGCGTGGCGATCGTTAACTGCATCGGACTGCTCGGCGGCTTCTTCAGCCCGATGATCATCGGCTCGATCAAGACGCTGACGCACAGCATGTCCGGCGGCCTCGCCGCCATCGCCGTGCTGATGACGCTCGGCGCTGTCGCGGCGATCGTCTTCGCGCCGCAGACCTCGGCGGCCACCGACGCGCATCGTCAGGCGGACGAAAGCCAGCCCGAGGGTGGGCAGCCGGTGGCCGATGCGACGCCGTGAAGAACGCCATGCAGCGTGACGTCACGCAAACCCGCCTTTAAGGAGCAAAGGACCATGGATAACAGGGAAACGGCGCAGGTTCGGGAAGTCGGCCTGCGCGATGGGCTGCAGATGGTCGGCACGATCCTCAGCACCGCCCGCAAGCTGGATTGGTGCGCGCGCATGGTGGATGCCGGCGTGACCGAGATCGAAGTCACCTCGTTCGTGCCGCCGAAAGTCGTGCCGCAGTTCGCGGATGCGGTCGAGGTCGCGACAGGCGCGCTTGCCATCGACGGCCTGCATGCGGCCGCGCTGGTGCCGAATATGAAGGGTGCGCAACGTGCCTTCGACGTTGGTCTGCGCAAGGTGCACTACGTGCTCTCGGCGAGCAACGAACACAATCTGAAAAACGTGCGGCGCAGCACCACGGAATCGGTTGACGATTTCGCGCGGATCGTCGCGGAGCGCGATGCCAGCCCGCTGCCCGGGGTGCGCGACGTCGTGCTCGGCGCGGGTGTCGCGACCGCTTTTGGCTGCACGATCGCCGGCAAGGTGGACGAAGCCACCGTGCTCGGTCTCGTCGATACGTTGCTCGAAGCCGGTGCCGACGAGATCACGATCGCGGATACGGTCGGCTACGCGAATCCTGGACAGGTGCGTGCGCTGTTGCGCAAGGTCTGCGCGCTGGCGGGCACAGTGCCGGTGGCGTGCCACTTCCACGATACACGCGGGCTGGGTCTGGCCAACGTGATCGCCGCACTCGATGCCGGCGTGCGCCGCTTCGACGCGTCGCTCGGCGGTCTTGGCGGCTGTCCGTTTGCGCCTAATGCGACGGGCAACATCAATAGCGAAGACACCGTATTCCTGCTCGAATCCGAAGGGTTCGATACCGGCATCGACATCGGCCGGCTGCTGGCGATCCGGGAAACGATCGCCGCGTGGCTGCCGGGCGAGCCATTCACCGGCGCGATCGCACGGGCTGGTTTGCCGAAAACCTTCGTACCTTCGCAAGCCGTGACGGCATGAGGCTTCACCCAGGTTGGCCGTCATTCACCGGATGACATGAATCGACCTGCCGTCACCTCGCGCTATCGTGGCGTCTTTCCCGTCGTCACGCCATCCTTCACCTGTCGGGCACGTCAATGGTCATGGTGATGCCCGCCGCGCTGCTGGCCCGCGCGGCGACGGAAGTCGGCCATATCGTACTTCGAGAGCCCTGCCGGGGCCGCTGACGCCGCTCAAGCGGCCCGGCCAGCCAGCCGTTCGAGCAGATCGACGAGCAGGTCGGGGGCCAGCACCATCGCATCGTGTCCCGTGTCGAGCGTTTCCCAGCCCCAGCCGTCGCTGGCGCGAATCCGTTCGCGTACCAGCGCGAGCGTGTCGTACGACGGGTTCGCGCAATGCACATAGGTGCGCGGCAGACCGTTGCCCAACGCATGGCGCAACGTGAGCCGCGACTGATACGTCGCGAGCGGATGCGGCGTCAAACGGCGGCGCACCCACGCGGCGAGCGGATGGTCGTCGGGAATGCCAGTACCGGCAAGACCGTTCACCGGCATTCCAAGCCTTTGCCCGCTTCCCTCGACCGCCGCGAGGCGTTCGGCGACGACGCTGCCCGGCAACACGTCCATAGCCGATTCGCCGCTTTCGACCAGCAGGCTGTCAAGACACACCAGAGCACGAATGGATTCGCGCCGCCGGTCCGCAACGCCGGAGGCCACGAGGCCGCCGAAGCTATGCCCGACCAGCACCACGTCTTCCAGTTCTTCCGCCTCGAAAAGGCGTTCGATGTCGGAGATCGATACGTCGAGCGACGTCACCGCTTCCAGCAGGTGGCGCCGCTCGCCGAGCCCGGTGAGCGTCGGTGCGAAGGCACGGTGCCCTCGCGCAAGCAGGCGCTCCATCACGAACCGCCAGCACCAGCCGCCGTGCCAGGCGCCATGGACCAGAACGAACGTATACCCCTGCTGGTGCCCCGCCTGGTTGCCAGCCGATACGGTTGATGTTGCTTGATGCATGTGAGTGCCTCCATCGGCAACCCTGATATAGTGGATCTATAGCTGGCGCTTCGAACGACCACCATTAATCCTTCGCTGGCGCACCGGACTTCGTGGCAAGAAAACGCCGGTTGTCAGCACGCCTCCTGAAGACCGCAATGATGCACCCGCTCTGGTGCGAAGCGCACTATTGCTTCGGTGCCGAGGTTCGCCTCGTTCTTTGAGGTGCTCGCCGGACGGCGACACCAGCATACACTCTTGCACGTACAACTGCGCCCTCGCGTCGGACTTCTCCGCCGTAGAGCAAGCAGCAATTCGCAGGCACGATGTACCGGGTCAGCAGGAATCGAACCCGTCGCTCCGCACACTTACGCGACGTCGCCCAGACGAAGCCACGCACCGACGAGGCACAAGCTGTCCGTGCCGCGAGCTTCAGTTGGCCTGCCCGGAAGACCGACTCCCCTCTTGTGCATGACACGGTGAAGCCGGTTGTCATCGCCATGCCATCTGGCGTCCCTACCCTGCCGGAAAACAATTTCCTCGCAAGGCATGCCGTCAGCCCATTCACCCTCCGAGCAGGCTTCGCTGCGGGCCACCCGCAACACCGCCATTGCCAACACCGTCATGATGACCCTGCAGATCGCAACGGGCTGGCTGACCGGCTCGCATGCCATCGTTGCCGACGGCATTCATACGCTGGTGGATCTGGTCGTCGACGCCCTCCTCTTCCTGCCGCTACATCCGGGCCGCGGGCCGCTCGCGGCATGGCTCGCAGGCCGAGCCGCCTGGTTGCCGGCCGTTGCGGCGGCAGCGCTGCCGATCCTGGCCGGCAGCGAACTGATCTGGCACAGCCTGGCGAACGCGGAGAGTAGCGGCACCAAGGCGGCTTCCGCGCAGACCATTGCGCTTTGCGTGGCCCTACTCGTCGTCGCGACACGCGGATATGCCGCGCGCCACCTGAGCGCCGCGGCCGCCCGGATCGATGCCGTGCATGCTCGCATCGTCGACGCGCTGCGAGCCGGCGCCACGCACGCGCTGGCCGACGCGATATCGGCCGCCGCGGCGGCGGTCGGCGCGGTTGGCACGATGACAGGCATCGCACATCTGGACCGGATGGCCGCGCTGCTGATCGGCGCCATGATGCTCGGCATGGGACTCCTGCAGGAGGACGGACTCGTCAGGCGCTATTGCCGGCGCGTCCGGGCGCGCCCCGCCTGAACGACACTCGCCGGTCAGGGCGATATTTTTCCCGTCAGGCCGGAAGGCATGCCCTCCAGCGTCGTCGTCACGCGTGCCGGATCGGCGTCGATCTCGCGCTCCGTGAAGCGGAAACGTTGCCATTCGCCCCGCGCGAATTCGCGCGTCGCGTCCGCGAAATGCGGCGATGCGGGATCGTCCGATAGCGAGTGCGCGAGCATCGTGTCCGCGTCCACTCCGTCCTCGCCGAAGCTCACCACCTGGAGATAGCTGTCGCCGTGGCCGTTGCGATCCATCGCGTAGCCGCCCGGGTCGAGCGGGTGCTGCGGGCACACCACCGTGAAATAGCCCGCCTCGCCGCAACCGCCGTAGAGCGGGACACGCCCGGCGCCGCGCTGCGTGTAGAGCAGCTCGCCGCGTGCCGAGTCGGGTGCGAAACCATACCGGCGCAGCGCGCGCACGGCGTCGCCCAGCGCTTTGCGAAGCGCCGCGACGGTCTCCTCATCGTCCGTCTTCAGGCCGCGCGGCGTATCGAGCGGCGCCGCGGGATCGAACGGTATGCGGTAGAGCTGCTGCGGCGGCAACGTGCTAGCGCGCAACCAGAACTCGTCCCAGAGATTGGCGCCGCGCGCGCCGGTGCGCGCCGTGCCGTCCCAGGCTTCGAGCACGCTGCACGCCGTGGCGATATCGGCGGTGTCAGGCGCCCCCGCCGGCGTGGCACCCTTGCAGAGCGCTTCGATCAAGGGCTGCCGGAACAATGCCGCCGACATCGATCGGCTGTCGAGCACGCCCGCTTCCAGCGCGGCGCGCGTCACTCCACCCGGCGTGCGCTGCAGTTGCGCGGCCAATTCATGGCCGAGGCGCGTGCGCAGCGTCTGGACCGTGCCCGTCTCCCCCGCGACGCGGGGAAAGCCCATGAGCGGCGCCGCCGGATTCGTCAGCCAGTAGCTGCCGTTGAAATTGCCGACATAGTCCTCGCGCGCCATGCCTGGCATCTGCGCGACGGGCAGCGTGCCGCCTTGCGGGGCGCCGGGTTCGCTGCGCCAGGCGCAGGCGCTTCTCGATCCGTCGAGAAACGGCACACCCGGCGCCTTCGCGTCGAATGCGCGTCCAGGCGGCGGCGTGCACGCCGTCGCCAGCGCATCCGGTACGCCCGGCATCGCGCCGATATCCGCGAACCAGACGCGCGGATCGTTGCGGCCGATCGCGAACGTGTTGACCCACGGCGTCGCCACGAAGCGCTTCTGGATCGCGATGAAATCGTCGAGCGACTGCGCGCCGTCCCACGCGAGGAAATTTTCGAACACGCGCGTGTTGTCCGCGTTCACGTCGCGCAGCGCGAAAGCGTGCTGCGCGTTCCACGCGAGCGCGGGCGACATCGACGAGAGATCGATCAACGGACCGAAGCGCGAGCGGTACAGCGTGCGCGTGACCGGCGCGAGCGAGCCATCGGGGTTGCGTGCCTTCACGGTGAGCGACACCGCCGTCATCGCTTCGGGGCGGCCGTCGTAGAGGTAGTGCGTGGGCTCGCCGGGCACGAGCGTCAACTGGAAAATGCCGAAGCGTCGCGCCGACGACACGGTGTGCGTCCACGCAACGTTCTGGTTGAAGCCGAGCATCACGACCGGCACGCCGAGGAACGACACGCCCGCGACATCGAGCTGGCCGGGTATGGTCAACTGTGCCTCGTAGAAGCGGTCGGGGCCGCGCCAGAACCAGTGAGGATTGCCAAACAGCAGGCTCGCGCCGTCGCGCGTCTTCCCCGCACCGAACGCCAGCGCGTTGCTGCCAATGCCTTCGTGCCCGCCCACCTCCAGTTGCGCGGGCGCGAGGGCAATTGCCGGCGCTGCGTCGTTCGCCGCGCGCGGTACGGGCAAGGCCGAAGGCGCAGCCGTCGGCGGCTGCGCCTTCGCGATCGGCTCGACGAAGCGCGCGGCTCCGCCCGCGAGCGTCGCCGCGATCAGGCGGCGGTACACGTCGTCGGCGTCGACAGGCCGCAGCCAGGCCGCGTTGGCGCACGCGGCGTGCGCGCCCGGAAAGTCTCCCCGGCGCAGATCGTCCAGATAGCGGTCATAGCCCGCCGCGAAACCCTCCACGAGCGCGCGCGTGCGCGGCGTCTGCGCGGCGCGGAAGCGCGCGACGGCGTCGGCGTCGTCGACGAGGCGAAAAAAGAAGTCGGCATCGAGGTTGCGCGGCTGCCCGAACGTCGCCGCAGCAACGGGCCGCGCATCCGGGCCGAAGTAGGCAGAACGCTCGCCGCGGAACGTCACGAACGCGTCGGCAAGCGTGCAGAGGTTGTCCTGTGCCTGCACGTAGCCATAGCCGTAGCCGAGGCTGCCCCAGTCGCGCGCCAGCACGTGCGGGATGCCGTCCGCGGTACGGCGGATCTCGGCGTGGTAGGGCTCGGTGCGCACGGTGTCGGGCCGCGCGCAGCCGGCCAGCAGGACGGCCCCGGCAAAGCCGGCCGCCAGGGCGATTGCAACGGCGAATCGTTTCATCGGGAAAACCTGAAAAGCAGAAAATTTCGGCATGCCTGGATTCAATGCGCGAAGCTGATGGGCATGCCGCCATCCGGGTGCGGCACCGTGCCCATCGGGATACCGTAGATCGCGCTGAGCGTCTCGGCGCGCATCAGCTCGGCGGCGGGACCGCTCGCGAGCAGGCTGCCGCCCTTGAGCGCGATGAGGTCGTCGCAGAAGCGGCCAGCCATGTTGATGTCGTGCAGCACCACGACTACGCCGATGCCGCGCTCCTCGCAAAGGTGCCGCACGAGCGCGAGCACTTCGATCTGATGCGCGATGTCGAGCGCGGAGATCGGTTCGTCGAGCAGCAGGCAGTCGCTGTCCTGCGCGACCAGCATGGCGAGCCATACGCGCTGGCGCTCGCCGCCCGAAAGGCTGTCGACGGCGCGATCGGCAAAGCGTAGCACGTCGGTTTGCTCCATCGCTTCGAGCACTTTCTGCGCGTCGGTGCGCGAGAAGCGGCCGAGCGCGCCATGCCACGGATAGCGCCCGAGCGCGACGAGCTCGCGCACCGTCATGCCGTCGGCGGCGGGCAGTTGCTGTGGCAGATACGCGACCTTGCGCGCGAACGCGCGGCTCTCCCACTCGGCGAGCGGCCGGCCCGCGAAGCTCAGTGTGCCCGTGCTGGGCCGCTGCTGGCGCGCGAGCAGCTTCACGAGCGTCGACTTGCCCGAGCCGTTGTGGCCGATCAGGCCAACCATGCGATGCTTCGAAAGGGTTAGCGACAAGGGCTTGAGCAACGTGCGGCCACCGGCGTCGAACGACACGTTGTCGAGCGCGAACAGCGTTTCGGCGGCGGACCGCGACGCACCTGCCGGAGCGTCATCGACACGGCGCACCTGCACGGCTTGATCGACCGGCGCTTCGACGCCGAGGTCCGGCGCGACCGGAGCATTCACGTTCATGAGGCGGCTCATTGGATTGCGAGTGCGGCATGCGGCGCGCCGCTGTAGCGCGCGAGCAGGTCGTCGCCGGCGCCGGCTTCGACTAGCTGGCCGTATTCGAGCTTGATGTAGCGGTCGGCCAGATGGAAATAGCGATCGTCGTGCGTGATCACGAGCACCGTCTTGCCCTTCGCTTTCAGCTCGGGCAATAGCTCGCGGTAAAACACGTCCTTGAAGAGCGGGTCCTGGTCCGCGGCCCATTCGTCGAACACGTAGAACGGCCGGTCCTCCAGATAGGCGACGAGCAGCGCGAGCCGCTTGCGCTGGCCTTGCGAGAGTTCGAGCGTGGAAAACGCACCGTTCTGGATGCTGACCTTGTGATCGAGCTGCAGGTGCACGAGCAACTGCTGCGCCGAAGCCTCGAGCCCGTCGAAACGCAGGCCGAGCAGGCTGTCGAACAGGAAGAAGTCGCTGAACACCACGGAGAACAACTGGCGATAGCTGTCACGCCCGTCTTCGCCCACCGGCGCGCCGTTCAGCAGAATGCGGCCGCTTTCGGGCGGATACAGGCCCACCAGCATCTTCGCGAGCGTGGTCTTGCCGCTGCCATTGCCGCCGATCAGGTACACGAGTTCGCCCGGCCGGAACGTCAGGTCGATCGGCCCGAGCGTGAACACTTCGTTCTCCTTCTCGCGAAAATAGCGGTGCGTGACGCCGTCGAGCACGATGCTCTCGAAGCCCACTGCGGTCGGCGCGCCCAGCCCGCTTTCCACGGGCAGTTCGGCATTGACCTGCTCGATGCGTTCGAGCGCCACGCGCGCCGTGCCGATGTTCGGAATGGCGGAAAGCAGCGACTCGATCGGCATGATCATGTAGAGAAACACCATCGCATAGCCGGACATCACGTGCGTGTCGACCGGAAAGAGCCGCGCGACCACGAACAACGTAATGCCGATGAAGACGAACAGGATGAAGCTGCCCCAGCTCGCGGCGGCGGCGTACAGCACGTAGCCGCGCGTGCGCTGCACGCGCACCGCTTCGACGTTGGTCGAGAGCGTGTCTTCGATGAAGGCGCTGCGGCGCTGGCGGTGCAGCTTCAGTTCCTTCGCGCCGTCGAACAGCGCGCGGAAATGCCTGACGAGATCGTCCTCGCGCTGGCGCGAGGCGCGCAGGTGAAAGAGCGCGCGGCCGTTGGCCACGCGAAAGCCCGCTGCGCCAATGCCGATGGTGAGGATCGCCACGAGCAGGATCTGCCACGACAGCACGCTCAGATAGGCGAGGCAGCCCACGATCACCGCGCTTTGCATGGCGAGCGCCGGCATTCTTACGAACAGCATCACGATTGAATCGAGATCCTGCGTGAGCACGGCGAGCGAGCGCGCCGCGCCCTGCTGTTCGAGATGGCGGAACGAGGCGTCGCCGAGCCGGCGTATCGTCTGCATGCGCAGGTTGGCCTTGGCGCGCTGGCCGAGGTCCATGAAGAGCGTCTGCGAGACCGTGCGCGTGGCCAGCACGATTACGCCGAGCACGAGGAACTGCCAGCCGAGGCGTGCGAGCTGCGCGCTCGACGCGGAGAGCGCCTGGTTGATCAGCGCAACGAGCCCGGCATTGCCGAACCCGCTGACGAGACTGGCGACGAGCGCGACGAACAAGGTCCAGCGCGAATTGCGTGCGAGCTTCAAGAGCAGAGACATGTCACTCCTTGTGACGGTGCATCAGGAACCGGGCCCGCTCTGTGGCGGGCGCCGGAACATCGTGAGGATCAGGTAGAGTCCGCCGAGCAGCGTGGCCATCACGCCGGCCGGCATTTCCTGCGGGAACAGCATCCAGCGGCCGAGCCAGTCCGACGCGATCATGAGCGTCGCGCCGAGCACGGCCGAGATGAGCAGCAGCGGCATGGCGCGGCTCACACCGAGCATGCGCGTCATGTGCGGCGCCATCAGGCCGATGAACGACAGCGGCCCGATCACGAGCGTCGCCACGGCGCTCATCACCGCACTCAGCATCAGCAGGCCGAAGCGCGCGACGGCGAGATCGACGCCGAGGGCCTTCGGCACGGCATCGCCGAGCGGCAGGATTTCCAGCCAGCGCCGGCACAGCGGCACGGCGGCGAGCGCGGCGAGCGCCGCCGCCGCGACGAGCGCGGCCATCCACGGGCCGACGTTGTAGGTCGACCCGGCCAGCAGGTTGTAAAGAATGATCACGCGTGGATCGCCGCTCGACACGGCAATGACGGAGATCGCCTGGAACGCGGCGGAGAGCGTCATGCCCGCCAGAATCAGCGTGTCGGGCGCGAACGACGAAGCGCGCGCGAACACCACGAGCGCGCACAGCGTGAGCACAGCGCCGCCCGCGCACCAGATCAGGTAGGTCGGCAAACCGGGCTGCGCGGTGAGGAACAGCGCACCGGTCAGGCCGAGCGCGCCGCCCGCCGAAATGCCGAGCAGATCGGGGCTCGCCATGGGATTGCCGGTCATGCGCTGCACGATGCCGCCGGAGAGCGCCAGCAGCACGCCCACGCCGAGCGCCGCCACGACGTGCGGCAGGCGCAGGAACAGGAGCGCCGCGGCTTCGTGAGGACTGCTCAGATGCCAGCCGTGGAGCCCGCGCCCGAGTGTGAGCGACACTGCGATCACGAGCACGAGCAGCGCCGCGCAGGCGAGCGCCGTGATCCGCAGCCCGCGCGCCGACAAAGGCGCCGGGCGCTCGGCGGGAGTCTGGGCGAGGTCCGGCCGCCCGCGCAGGCGCCGCAGCATGATCAGCAGAAGCGGCGCACCGAGCAGCGTCGTGATCGCACCGGTTGGAATCGCCATGCCAAAACGCGCGACGCACAACTGCGCGAACTGGTCCGCGAGCCACAACAGCGCGGCGCCAAGAAGCGGCGACCAGACGATGCGCTCGCGCAGGCGCCGAGCGCCGGCGAGGCGCGCGAGCGACGGCGCGGCAAGACCGACGAAGCCGACCACGCCCACCGCGCTGACCACGAAGGCCGCGATCAGCAGCGCGAGGAACAGCGCGAAGCCGCGCGTCGTGCGCAGCGATACGCCGAGGCTCGACGCCACCGTGTCGCCGAGGTCGAACACCGCCATCGGCCGCAGGCACAGCAGCAACAGGGCCACGCACGGCACGAAGCGCGCGCAAAGTGCCGCCGCCACGTGCCAGTCGTTCTGCGCGAACGAGCCGCCGCCCCACACCAGCAGGCCGCTCAGCAGATCGTAGTGGGAAATGGCCAGCGCGAGGCAGAACGCCCCGCCGCACAGGTTGACGATCATCCCGGCGAGGATCAGCGCGAGCGGCGACATTCCGCGCCGCGCCGCCAGCGCGAACACGGCGGCCAGGGCCACCGCGCCGCCGGCCAGCGCAACCGCGTCGCGGCCGCCGGCGAGCAGGAACGGCGCATAGACGGTGGCAAGCGCCAGCGCAAGCCAGGCGCCGGAAAACATCCCGAGCGTCATGGGTTCGGCAAGCGGATTGCGCAGCACCTGCTGGGTCGCGACGCCGGCGAACCCGAGCGCGGCGCCGCACAGCAGCGTGACCGCGACGCGCGGCAAGTCGCTGTAGTGGACGAGCAACTGCGGCACGTCGCCGGGCGACGGCGCCACGAGGGCCTGCCACCACAGCGCGGCAGGCAGGCGCGCGTCGAGGCGCAGCAGGAACAGCAGCGCCGCCAGCGCGAGGAGCCCGCAAACGGGCAAAAGCGGCGTGCGCCGCATCGGCACTAGGGAGAGGGTCGCGGCGCTCTTCATGTGGGCTCCGCGGTGGATGTCCGCGCATCGAGGCGGGCCTCGCCCAAAGCGTTGGCCAGTGCGTTGGCGAAATACTGCGCGCTCAGGATGCCGCCTTCGGGCGGCACGGACGCCATGCCGATCATGCGGCCCTCGCCGGCGAACGGCATGGCCTGCCAGACGCGGCTCGTCTTCATCATGGATGCCGTCGGCGCGGGCAGCGGCTTCACATAGACGAGCGTCGCGCGGGGATCGGCGTCGAGCGCGTCGAAACCGATCGTCGCGTAGGCCGCGGCGTGGTTCGCCTTGCGCCAGCCGTTCTGCAACCCGAGCTTTGCCAGCAGCTCACCGAACAGGCTGTGCGCGCCGAACACGCGCACGTGCGACTCGTCGATGAAACGCACCATATAGACCGACGCGCCAGCCGCGGCCGGCAGCGCATCGAGCCGCGCACGGGCGGCATCGATTGAACGCTGCGTCTGCGCGACGGCCGCCTCGCCGCGTGCCTCGCAACCCAGGAGGCGTGCCAGCCGCAGCGTTTCGGCGCACGCCGCCGTATAGGGCGCCGGGCTGGCGCGGAACATGCCGAGCGTCACTGTGGGCGCGATACGTTCGAGCGACGCGCGCATCGCCGCGTGCGCGGGCGTGATGACGATCAGATCGGGCTTGAGCGCCAGCATCAGCTCCATGTTCGGCTGGAACATCAGACCGAGATCGACGACCGAAGCGGGCACCGGGCAGGCCGTGAAGTTGCGCCGGAATCCCGGCGTGTTCGCCATGCCGACCGGCACGACGCCGATCGCCAGCATGAGCTCGGCGAGCCCCCAGTCGAGGACGATCACGCGGCGCGGCACGGCCGCGCGCGCTCTAGCACCGGCGGTCAGCAGCGCGCCACCCAGGAGCGCGGTGAGCAAGGTCCTGCGGTTCATTGCATGAGATCGGAAAGAAGGGATTGCATCGTATCGGCCATTGCAGCAGGGCCGCTCGCGGTACGCGCGCGCGCCTCGTCCACGGCGCGCGCGAAGGCGTCGAGCGTCGGCGCCGCGAATAGCGCGGCGAGCTCCACGTCCGCCGCGAGCTCGCGTGCCACGCGCCGCTGCACCTTGAGACTCAGAATCGAGTCGCCGCCCAGCTCGAAGAAATGGTCGTGCCGCCCGATGCGCTCGACGCCCAGCACCTCGCTCCAGATTCGCGCGACCGCAGCTTCCGTCTCGCCTTGCGGAGCAACGTAATCTTGCGTCCTTGCGGACTGCGGCACCGGCAAGGCGCGCCGGTCCACCTTGCCGTTCGGCGTGAGCGGCAAGCGCTCGAGCACGACGATCGCAGCCGGCACCATGTAGTCGGGCAGCGTGCGCGCGAGTGCGTGCTTCAGCGCATGAGGGTCGAGCGCAGCGGTGGGGGCCGGCGTGACGTTGGGAGTCACGCCGGGAGTGACATATGCAATGAGCCGCGCGCCACCCGCCGTTCCGTCCACCAGCGCGACGGCCTCGCGCACGCCCGGCTGCGCGAGCAATGCCGCCTCCACCTCGCCCAGTTCGATGCGGAAGCCGCGCAGCTTCACTTGCTGGTCGAGACGGCCGAGATAGTCGAGCGCGCCGTCGTCGCGCCAGCGCACGAGGTCGCCGGTGCGATAGAGGCGGCCGCCCTGCGCGTCGAACGGATCGGGCACGAAGCGCTCGGCGGTGAGCGCGGCGCGGTGCTGATAGCCGCGTGCGAGACTCGCGCCGCCCAGATAGAGCTCGCCGGCCACGCCGCGCGGCGCGAGGTTCATCGCGGCGTCGAGCACATAGGCCACGCGCTCGCCGATCTGCCGGCCGATGGGCGCCCAGGCGCCGTCGAACGACGCATCGACATCCCACGCCGTCGGCGCGATCACGGTTTCCGTCGGCCCGTAAGCGTTGATCAGGCGGCAGTCCGGCAGTGCCCGGCAGGCCGCCTGCATCGCCGCCGCGGCCCACGCCTCGCCGCCGACGATGCAAAGCCTCAACGCCAGCGCCGCTGCGTCGAGCGCCGGATCGGACACGAGATTGTTGAGATACGACGGCGTGAGGAACACGACCGAGACGCGCTCGCGGCGCATCTCGTCGAGAAGGCGCGCCGTCGACCAGCGCGCCGCATCGGCGATCACGAGCGCCCCGCCCGCGCAGAGCGGCACAATCCAGCGCTCGTGTGCGATGTCGAAATTGATCGACGCGAAGTGCAGCTCGCGGTCGGCGGCGCGCATACCGTAGCGCGCCGCGATCGCGTCGCAATGCATCGTGAGGGCGCCGTGCGCAACGCCCACGCCCTTCGGCCGCCCTGTCGAGCCCGACGTGTAGATCACATAGGCGAGGTTTTCCGCATGCACGGGGCACGCGGGATCGTGCGCCGGCTCGCCGGTGAGGTCGAGCGTGTCGAGATCGAGCACGGGCAGTGCAAGCGGCGTCGGCAGCGCAGCGCGCGCACCGGACTCGGCGATCACGAGGCGAATGCCGCTGTCTTCGATCATGTACGCGAGGCGCTCCGCCGGGTAGGCGGGATCGAGCGGCACATAAACGCCGCCCGCCTTGAGCACCGCGAGCATGCCGACGATCATCGCGGCCGAGCGTCCGGCCGCGATGCCCACCCGCACTTCCGGCCCGACGCCTTCGCGCCTCAGCCGATGCGCGAGCCGGTTGGCGTGCGCGTTCAGTTCGCCGTAGGAGAGACGCGTGGCGCCCGCGACCAGCGCCGGCGCCTCGGGTTGCTCTGCGGCTCGGGCTGCGATCCGTTCGTGCACCGGCACGCGCGCGGACGAAGCATGACCCGCATGTTCGGCGCGGCCGAGTGCGAGGAGCACCTCGCGCTCAGTGTCATCGAGCAGATCGAAGGTACCGGGCGCGCGGTCGGCCGCGTCCGGCGTGAGCGCCACCTCGCGCAGCAGCCTCGCCATGTGTTGTGCGATGCGCGCGATGTCGCCATCGCCGAACGCGTCGCGCGCATAGCGAAAGCCGAGCCGCAGCGTCTCTCCCTGGATCGCACCCAGTGTCAATGCGTAGCTGGTTTCGTCACGCGCCGCTACGTTGTCGATCGACAGGCCGCCCGGAGAAGACTCCTTGAGCACCGCGTCGACGGGATAGTTCTCGAACACGACGAGGCTGTCGAACAGTCCCTGCCCGCTCGCGCCGGCCCAGCGCTGGATCTCGTACAAGGGCGTATGCGCATGCTCCTGCGCGGCCATGCCCTCGGCCTGCAACTCGCGCAACCAGTCGCCCAGGCGCGCCTGCGCGCGCGGCGCCGCGATCACGGGCAGCGTGTTGATGAAGAGCCCGAGCAGTTGTGCGGCACCCGGCAGATCGGCGGGACGGCCCGCGAGCGTCGCGCCGAACACCACGGCGGGCTGGTTCGTATGTCGCTGCAACAGCAGCGCCCACGCACCCTGCAGCAGCGTATTGACGGTCACGCGCGCCTCGCGCACGAAAGCGACGAGACGCGCGGTCGTGGGCGCGTCCAGTTCCACCGTGTGCAGTCCGTAGCCGCGCGCCTGCGTCTCGCGCTTGCCGAATGCTTCCGCGAGCCGTGTGGGTCCGTGAAGACGCGCGAGCTGCGCCTGCCAGTGCGCGGCGCTCGCCGCTCCGTCATGGTCGCGCAGCCAGCCGATGTAGTCGCGATAGCGGCCGCCGTGCGCGGGCAGGGGTTGCCCGCTGTAGTGGCGCAGCACCTCGCCTAGTAGCTGCGAGACGCTCCAGCCGTCCAGCAGCACGTGATGATGGGTCCACACGAAGTGATAGCGCCGTTCGCCCGTGCGCACGAGCGCGAGCCGATAGAGCGGCGCGCGCGTGAGATCGAAGCCCTGTTCGAGCTGCTGCGCCGCGAGCGCATCGAGCGCCGCAGCGCAATCGGTACGGGAGCGCCAGTCGTACTCGACGAGCGGCAGGTCCACGACGCGCGCGACCCATTGCAGCCAGCCCTCGCCGTGTGCCACGAAGGCGGTGCGCAGGATGTCGTGACGCTGCGTGAGCGCCGTCCACGCGGCGCGAAAACGCGCGGCGTCGAGACCGTCCAGATCCACGCGCAACTGGTTCAGATACGCGCTGCCGCCGCGCGCGTATAGCGAGTGAAACAGCATGCCGGCCTGCATCGGCGTAAGCGGATACAGGTCGGCCACTTCGTTCATCGCGAGCGGCAGGCGGTCGAGCTCGTCCTGCGTGAGCGCGGCCAGTTCGAAGTCCGAAGGGGTCGCAGCGGCGCTGCGGCTGGTGCAATGCGCGATCAGTTCGCGCAGCGCGTCGTGCAGCGCGTCGACGAGCCGGCCGATGGTCGTGTCGTGATAGCGCGCACCGCTGTAGGCAAGCGTTAGCGTCAACGCGCCGTCGAGCACCTTGCCGCTCACCGAAAGCGCGTGCGCAAGCGGTGCGTCGGCGGCCTGCGAGGCGCCCGGCGTCTCGCGCGCCGGCTGCCACGCCTCGCCGCCGTCGAAGCTCTGGTCGAACTGGCCCAGGTAGTTGAACACGACCTGCGAGGGCGCAATGGCCGCGAGCGCGGCGCGATCCGCATCGGCGCCGAGGTAGCGCAGTACGCCGAAGCCCAGGCCGCGTTCGGGCACGGCGCGCAGCATCTCCTTCACGCGCCGCAACGCCGCGCCCGGCTCGCCGCACGGTTCGAGCACGACGGGATAGAGGCTCGTCAACCAGCCAACCACGCCGCTCAAGTCGATATCGTCGAACAGGTCTTCACGGCCATGCCCTTCCACGTCGATGCGAATGCGTTCCGTGCCGGCCCACGCGCACAACGCGCGGCCCAGCGCGGTCAGCAGCAGGTCGTTGACCTGCGTGCGCCACGCGGCCGGCGCCTCGTGCAGAAGCTGGTGCGTCTCGATGGGATCGAGCGCGAGCGTTGCGTGGCGCCGATGCGCCACGGTATTCGCGCCATCCGGCAGATCGCACGGCAGCGCCGCGATCGCACTGCCCCTCTCCTGCCAATAGCGCACCTGCGCGCGCAGCGCGGGCGTTTGCGCATGCGCTGCGAGGCGCGCGGCCCAGGCATCGGTCGAAGCGGCGGCGGGCAACGCAAGCGGATGCCCGCTTTGCAAAGCGGCATACGCGCTGCGTAGTTGCGCGAGCAACAGTCGCCACGACACTCCGTCCACCGCCAGGTGATGGATCGCCAGCAACAAGCGCCAACTGCCGTCGGCAATCTCGATGGCAAGCGCGCGCAGCAGCGCCCCGCCGTTCAGGTCGAGGCTGCACTGGGCTTCGTCGCACAGCGCGGCGATCTCGTCTTGCGTCGCGGCCTTGCGCACCCACAGCAGCGTCTCGGGCGGCGGCGCCTCGCCGTGGCGCGCGCGCCATACGCCCCCTGCACTCGCCGTGTCCTGCGCGAAACGCAGGCGCAGCGCGGTGTGATGCTGGACGAGCGCATGCAATGCGCGCGCAAGCAGCGCCGTATCGAGCGGCTCGCGGCTCGTGAGCAGGACGGCTTGGTTCCAGTGATGCCGCTGCGCATGCGGCAAGTCGAAGAACCACGCCTGCATCGGCAGCAGCGCCGCCTCGGTACCGGCGGGCGCGGCCGTGACCGCAGCCGGCGCGACCGTGCCGAGCGGCTGCGCCACCGCGGCGAGCTCCGCCACCGACTGACGCTCGAACAGTTGACGTGGCGTCAGCTTCCAGCCGGCCAGCCGCGCGCGCTCGACGATCTGCAGGCTCAGGATCGAATCGCCACCCAGCTCGAAGAAGTTGTCATGGCGCCCTACCCGCGCCACGCCCAGCAGTGGCTGCCAGATCGCCGCCAGCGCGCTTTCGGCTTCGCCTTGCGGCGCTTCCCACGCACGTCCGGGCGCCTGGGGCGGAGGCAGCGCGCGCCGGTCGAGCTTGCCGTTCGGCGAGAGCGGGAAGCGTTCGAGTTCGACCCACGCCGCCGGCACCATGTAATCGGGCAACGCCGCCGCGAGCCTTGCCGCGAGCGTGTCGCGATCGAGGCGATATCCGTCGCGCGCGCTCACATACGCGACAAGCCGCTTGCCGTTCGGCCCATCCTGCGCCGCGACGACCGCCGTCTCCACCCCTTCCTGGCGCTGCAGCACCGCTTCGATTTCGCCGAGCTCGATCCGCAGGCCGCGAATCTTGACCTGATGATCGAGTCGGCCCAAATAGTCGAGCGCGCCGTCGGCGCGCCAGCGCGCGAGATCGCCGGTGCGGTAGAGCCGCGCGCCGGGCTCGAACGGATCGGGCACGAAACGCTCGGCCGTGAGTGCGGGGCGGTCGAGGTAGCCGCGCGCGAGCCCCGCGCCGCCCAGATAGAGTTCGCCCGCCACACCAACGGGCAGCGGATTCAGCGCGGCGTCGAGCACATGCGTGCTGACGTTCGCGATCGGCCGCCCGATCGGCACGACCGGATCGCCCGCGCGGCAGGTCCAGTGCGTGACGTCGATGGCGGCTTCGGTCGGACCGTAGAGGTTGTGCACCTGCACGTGCGGGAGGCGTGCGAGCGCGCGGTCCTGCAACGCAGCGGGCAGCGCCTCGCCGCTGCAGATCACATGGCGCAGGCTTGTGCAGACCGGCGCCTCGCCGTCGAGCGCGGCGACGAAAGCCTGCAGCATCGGCGGCACGAAGTGCAGCGTCGTGACGCGATGGCGATCGATGAGCTCGACGAGACGCGCCGGGTCGCGATGATCGCCGGGCCGCGCGAGCGCGAGCCGGGCGCCCGTCATGAGCGGCCAGAAGAACTCCCACACGGATACGTCGAAGCTGAACGGCGTCTTCTGCAACACGGTGTCGCGCGCATCGAGCCGATACGCCGCCTGCATCCAGACGAGCCGGTTGAAAAGCGCGCCATGGCGGTTCGCCGCGCCCTTCGGCCGCCCGGTCGAGCCCGAGGTGTAGATCACGTAGGCGAGGTTGTCGGGATCGAGCGGTGTATCGGGACACACCGGGGAACACACCGCGGGACGCTCGGCGCACTCGCCCGAAAGATCGAGTGTGTCCAGTTCGAGCACCGTACACGCGGTTTCGGGCGTGCACTGCGCGGCGAAGCGTTCGCGCAACGCGCGCTGGATAAGCAGCAGGCCGATGCCGCTGTCCTCGATCATGTAGGCGAGGCGTTCGGCCGGATAATCGGGGTCGAGCGGCACGTATGCGCCGCCCGCCTTGAGAATCGCCAGGAGGCCGACGACCATCTCCAGGGAACGCTCGACGCCGATGCCCACCTTCACATCCGGGCCGATACCGAGCCGCCGCAGCCGCTGGGCCAGCCGGTTCGCGCGCGCGTCGAGCTCGCCGTAGGTCAGCGTCGTGTCGTCGAACAGCAGCGCGCCCGCATCGGGCGTAGCTGCGGCCTGGCGCTCGAACAGCCGGTGCACGGGCACGGGCACGCCGTAATCGGCGCGCTGCGTACTCCACGCCGAGAGACACGCGCGCTCGTCATCGTCGAGCCAGGGCAGCTCCGCCACCGCCCGGTCCGGCTCGCGGCACAACGCAACGAGCAGCGCCTCGTAGTGGCCGAACAGCCGCTCGATGGTTTGCTGGCGATACAGCGTGCCGTCGTAGCGCGCGGTCACGCGCACTGCCTCGGCGCTCACGCGCACGTCCACGCTCAGATCGAAGCGCGCAAGCGGACTTTCCGCATCCACGATCTCGACTTCGAGCCCGTCTAGCGACAGCTTGCCCGCCGCCGCGGGGCCCTGCACATTGAAGAGCGTCTGGAATAGCGGATGGCGATCCGCCTCGCGGCGCACGCCGAGCGCATCGACGAGCATCGGCAAGGTCACGTCGCCGTGATCGAGCGCCGCACGCGAGTCGTGCCGCACGCTTTCGAGCAAGGCGCGCGCGCTCATGGACGGCTCGATGCGCGCGCGATGCACACGCGTGTCGACGAACAGGCCAATCAGATCCTCGCACTCCACGAGTGTGCGGCCGCTCGTCGGCACGCCGATGCAGAAGTCGGCGCTCCCCGCGTGACGCCAGAGCACGAGCTGGTACGCGGCCATCAGCACGACGAACGGCGTGCAGCGTTCGGCCTTGCAGCGTGCGCGCAGCGCGTCGAGCGTCGCCTCGCTCAACGCAAACGTATGCGTGCGCGCGACGCGCTTCGCCTGCGGCGCGCGCGGGAAATCGCCCGGCAGCTCGAAGCCGTCGTCGGACGCACCGATGTACTGCTTCCACCATGCGAGGTCGGCGCTCGCCTTCTCGCCGGCGAGCTGTGTGCGCTGCCATGCGGCAAAGTCGGCGTACTGCCACGCGAGCGCATGCCCTTCGCCTTGCCCGGCGCCGTTCGCCACGCTTCCTGCATCGAGATCGGCGTGATCGGCGCGATCGGCGGTCACGCCCTGCACGGCATCGCGATACGCCCGCGCCAGCTCGCGCGCGAAGATCGCATTGGAGCCGCCATCCGAAATCAGGTGATGCACCACCACCGAAAGCACGTGCCGCTGCGCCGAGAGCTTCACGAGCCGAAAGCGCGCGGCGCCCTCACGCGCGAAATCGAACGGGCGCGCCGCCTCGCCGGTCAGTACCGCGTCCAGTGCCGCCGCGAGGGCTGCGTCGGGCTCGCTTCCATCGGCAGCGGCGGCATCGGCGGCGTCAGCGGCCGGCGCCGCCAGATCGAGCACGTCGAGCGGTGCGTCGGCGGGCAGGTCGGCGATCTGGTACGGCGTGCCGTCACGCTCGGCAAAACGCGTACGCAACACCGCCTGGCGCTGGCGCACGCGCGCCAGCGCGAGACCGAGCGCGGCGGTATCGAGCGGCCCGCGCAAATGAAACGCGCGGGCGAGATGCCAGGCCGTGGACTGCGGCGCAAGCCGCTGCATGAACCACATGCCCTCCTGCAAGGCAGACAGCGGCTGCCAGGCGTGGGCAATGCCGGACGGGCTCATCGATCGATACGCGTGAAACTGCATGGCAGCGCCGCCTCCTCATGAATTACCACTGATACTTCGCTCCCGCCAGGAACAGACGCCCTTCACCCCAGTAGCAATAGTCCGCGCTCGTGCACGAAGCGAGGTACTGGCGGTTGAGCAGATTGGTCACGTTGAACGTGGCGGTCCAGCCCTGGAGGTTCGTGAAACGGCGTCCCAGGTCGTAGCGCAGCGCCAGATCGACGAGCGTGGCCGAGGACGTCACGAACGTGTTCGCGGTGTCGCCGTACGAACCGCCGATATAGCGCACGCCGCCGCCGAACAGCAGGCCCGCGAGCGGCCCGCCGGTCCACGTGTAGTCGGCCCACAGCGAAGCCGTGTTACGCGGAATGCCGACCGGCACCTTGTCGAGGCTCGACGTCGTGCTCTCCGTATTGAGCAGGTTCGTGTAGGTGTAGCTCGCGATAAGCTGCAGGTTGTCGCTGAGGCTCGCGTGGCCCTCCACCTCGAAGCCCTGCGAGCGCACCTGGCCCGTGAGCACGCTGAAGCCGGCATGCAGCGGGTCGGTGGTCGCCACGTTGTTCTGGTCGATATGGAACGCCGACACCGTGACGAAGCTGTTGTAGCCCTTGGGCTGCAGCTTCACGCCCACCTCGTACTGCTCACCGGTGAGCGGCGCGAACGCCTGGCCGCCATACGTCGTGCCCACTTGCGGCTGGAACGAGCGCGAGTAGCTGAAGTACGGCGCCACACCGTCCACGATCTGGTAGACCGCGCCGGCGCGCCACGTGAACGCGCGGTTGAACTGCTGGCTCGATGCGCCGCCCTTGTACGAGGTCTGGTCCTCGTTGGCCCAGTCCTCGCGCACGCCGAACAGGAAGGACCACTTACCGATGTCGATCTGGTCCTGCGCGTACAGGCCGAGCTGCTTGATCGACTGCGCCACCGAGGTCGCGTACATGAACGTGGGGTACGGGATCGCCTGGCCGTAGACCGGATCGTTCACGTTCAGCCCCGGCGTGTTCGCGAGGCTCCCGTAGAAGTGGTGGTCGAACTGGATGTTCTGGTAATCGAGCCCCAGCGTGACATTGTGCTTCGCAGCCCCGGTGTCGAACGTCGCGTCGAGCTGGTTGTCCACCGTGTGCGAGTTCACCATGCCGTAGTTCAGGTACGGCGTGCGGGCAAGCGTCTCGCCGTCCGACTCGAAACCGTTGTTGCCCACGTACTTCACGGTCTGGCTGTTGTGCAGATAGCGATAGTTCTGCTTGAACGACCAGACGTCGTTGAAGCGGTGCTCGAACGCATAGCCGATCGACTCCTGGGTCTTGCGGAAGCTGTCGAAGTCCGGCTCGCCCGGATACAGGCTGCGGCTCGGATAGCCATACGGCACGGAGTTGTAGATGCCCGCTTCCGGGTCCGCCTGATAGTTCGCGAATATAGTGAGCGTGGTGTCCTTCGTCGGGCGCCACGTGATGGTGGGCGCGATCGCCACGCGCTGCTGGTTCACGTAGTCGGTCTGCGTGCCCGTATTGAAGCCGTCGGCGGTCAGGCGGTAGAGCACCTTGCCGTCCTGGTCGAGCGGACCGCTGAAATCGAAGTAGCCTTGTACCCGGCCGTAGCTGCCCGTCGTGAAGCCCACTTCGTGCAGCGGCGTGTCGGTCGGCATCTTGCTGACCAGATTGACGGTGCCCCCGGGCGACCCCTGGCCGTACAGCACCGAAGCCGGGCCGTGCAGCAGTTCGATACGCTCGAACATGTACGGGTCGAAGCTCGTCACGTTGTAGCCGAAACCGCCGGCCGGCCCGGGCGTGCGCAGCCCGTTCCAGAACTCGTCGACGAGGAAGCCGCGCGCGTAGAGATATTCGAGCGAATCCGTGTTCGTGCCGCGCTGCTCCGGGTTGATACCCGAGGTGTAGCGCAGCGCCTGCGCCACGCTCTGCACGTCCTGCACGTCCATCTGGTCGCGCGTGACCACGGAGATCGCCTGCGGCGTCTTGATGATCGGCGTGTCGGTCTTGGTGCCCGCCGTGCTGACTTTCGCGACGTAGCCGACCACCGGCCCGGTGCCGGTCTCGGCAGCCTGCTGGCCCTTGATGACCACGGCGGGCAACTGCTGGCCCGCGGCGGTATCCGACGCCGCAGCGGGCGGCGCCGCGGTCTGCGCGCTGGCGATCTTCGCGATCGCCAGCGCCACCACCGCCGTCATTGTGCGGACCTTGATCCGCCCGGTGTTGCCCGCTGCTTTGCTCCCCACCCTGGTGTAACCCTCGCCAACCCAGCCCCGATTCATCCCGTCCATCCCGTTGAAAAATTTAATTTAGATAACTAAAGGTAGTAATAAGAATCATTACTATTGTGATTCGTAAAATTGTGTAAGAGCGATAGAATACGGCCTGAGCTTCGCCGACGTCCTGTCAAATTGCTGTGCGAAGCCGTCTAAATTTGACGGTTGCGCACCACTTTTAACGGCAATTCACAAAATGACCGAGATCTGGCAACGTCTGACCGGTATGCAGCGCCGCTATCTGAAGCGCCCTGTCATAGCAAAAAGGTATGATTTCGAAAGCGGTGATAGCGAGAGCTGGCACTCGCACTCGCAGCCGCAATTCGTCTACACGACGCGCGGCGTGCTACGCGTCATCACGCCGGACGGCGCCTGGACACTCGGGCCGTACCGGGGCCTGTGGATCGCGCCGCTCGTCGCGCACGAACTTCAGGCGGCCAGCCCGGCGGTGATGTACACGGTCTATTTCGAAACCGATCTCGCCCCGCGCGACGACCCGCACTGCCATGTCTTGATGATTTCGTCGCTGCTGCACGAACTCGTGGCCGCGCTCGTCGTCGATCTGGAGAACGACCAGCCCGAGCGTCGCTCGGCGTTGATCGACCCGCTTCTGCTGCAGGAGCTACGCGAAGCGCAGTTGGCCACCGAGGGCCTGTTGCCGCTGCCGAAGGACCGCCGCCTGCAGCAGATCTGCGGGCAGCTCATGGATGCGCCGTCCGACAACACGCCGCTCAACGACTGGGGCATGCGCGTGGGCGCGAGCGAGAGCACGCTCGAGCGTGCGTTCAAGGAAGAAACCGGCCTCACGTTCGGCCAGTGGCGCCAGCGGCTGCGCCTCGTGGAATCGATCTCGCGCCTCGCCAAGGGCATGCCGGTCGCCACGATCGCCACCGAGCTCGGCTACCGCAACTCCAGCGCCTTCATCACGATGTTCCGGCGCGCCATGGGGGAAACACCGCAGCGTTTTCTGCGCAGCCGCAACGGGCAGGACCTCGGCGCGGCGCAGTGAGCGCCGGGCAGGACCGCGGACGCATGTGAGCGGTCCCTGGCAGTCCCTGGCGATCCCTTATGCCGCCTGCCGGCTCGCGAGCAAGGCGCCGAGCGACGCCACGCTCGGGTGGTCGAAGACGTCGCCCGGCGTCAGCTCCATGTTCAGCTTGCGGCGAATGCGCGCGACCAGCTTGATGACGAGCAGCGAATCGGCTCCGAGCTCGAAGAAGTCCTGGTCGTCGCCAATGCTGGCCTCGTCGAGATCGAGCAGCGCCGCAAAGAGGCTGCGCACTTCGGCCTCGATCGATTCAGCAGACTGGACCGCCGGGTCCGGCTGGGTCGCCTGTACGGCCTGGGAAGGCGCGAGATGTTCCATGAAAGGGTTCCTGAAGCGTTGAAGTAGAAATCGGGTGTCAGGCGCTCGCTAGTTGCGCGAGGGCCGAGGGTAAAGAGGGCGCGGCGATCTGGGCGCGCTCGACCAGCTCGCTCATGGCAACGACGATCTTGCGCGGACCGCTGAACGGATCGCGCGCATGCGCGACCAGCATATTGTCGAGCATCAGCACGTCGCCCTTGCGCCAGGCGAAGCGCACGGCGCAACGCGCGTAGGCCGCGCCGATAGTCGCCATCGCCTCGTCGCCGATCTCGCTGCCGTCGCCGAAATACGCCTGGCGCGGCATGCGTCCCGGTCCCGCCAGATCGAGCAGATCGAGCCGCACGTCGGCGTCGAGACAGCTCACGTGATGCAGTTGCACCTGATTGAAGAACGCGCGCTCGCCCGTGCGCGGATGCGCGATCACGGCCGGGCATACGGTGCGCGTCTGCAGCTCGTCGTTCGCCAGCCATTCGTACTGCACCCCTTCGGCCTCGCAGCGCGCCTCGACCTCGCGCCGGTCGTCGGTGCGGAAAAATTCGCGCCACGGCACATCGAGCCCGCGCGTGAAAGTGCGTACATACATGATCTGCTTGCGCTCGAAGGCCTCGACGAGCGGCGCGGGCAGCGCGCGCAGCATCGCCCGGCAATCGACGATGGGTGTGGCGCCCCCCACCGGCGAAGGCAACGCGCAGAAGAAGAATTGCCGCCGCGGCCAGCGCGACTGATGCGCGCTCTCGTTGTGGAACAGGATCATCTGCTTCTCGGGATACGGCGTGGAGCGATAGGTGTTGCGGCCGCCGTCCTGCTTCGGCAGATCGCCGTACTCGCCGTAGAGCCCTGGCGAAATCGCTTCCGCGAATGCCTCGAAAGCGGCCGCATCGTCCAGCGCGAAACCGCGGAACAGCACGGCGCCATGGCGTAGCAGCGCCGCTTCCAGGGCACCGCGCCGCGCTTCGACCCAGCCGGGCAGATCGCCGATGGGCCCACTCGGTGTAAGCACGAGCGGCAGGCCGCCGGCCTCGTCGAAAAAGGATGCCTCGACATGGGCGTCGGGAAAGAGCGTTGGGTTCATGATGGAAAGACTCTCGTTCATTGCAGAAGGGCCGCGTCGGCAGCGCCGGCGGTCCGGGGCAGATCGAGCGGTGCGTGCGGAGCTGCGATCGCCGCATCGAGCAGCGCGCGCCACGCGCCGAACCAGCGCTCGATCGTCGCGGCGTCGAACAGTGCGCTCGCATAGACCCATTCGACTTCGTAGCCCGCATCCGCCGCTTCGACGAACAGCGCCATGTCGAATTTCGATTGCGTCGTGCGCGCGCGCATCAGTTCGATAGCGAGTCCCGGCACGCCGGTGTTCTCGCGCGGCAGGTCGCGCTGCACAAACAGCAGTTGCAGCAGCGGATTCACATCGCGCCGGCGCTTGACCGCGAGCGCATCGACGATACGGTCGAACGGCAACGCACGATGGTCAAGCGCGTCCCATGCGGCCGCTTTCGCGGCGTCGAGCCAGGCGTCGAAGCTCGCGAGGTTGGCGCGGTCCGGCGCGACACGCGAGCGCAACGGTATGACGTTGACGAAGAAGCCGATCAGCGCTTCGAATTCGCTGCGGTCGCGACCCGCCACGTCGGTGCCGATCAGGAGGTCGGGCTGGCCGGTCAGGCGGTGCAGAAAGAGCTGGAAGCTCGCGAGCAGTACGGCGAACGGCGTCATGCCATGCGCCTGCGCGAGCGCGCACACGCGCTTGCCGATCGCGGCGGACAGCGTGAAGTGCAGCGCCTCCCCGGCGTGCGATGCCTGCGCGGGGCGCGGACGGTCGGCGGGCAGCGCGAGGACGTGCGGCGCACCGGCCAGATAGCCGCGCCAGAACGCCTGCAGCGCGCGCATGGCGGCCGGCGCGAGCTGCGCGCGCTGCCACACGGCGTAATCGGCGTACTGAACAGGGAGCGGGAGCCGATCCGGCGTTGCGCCGTCGCGGCGCGCGCGATAGCCGGCGCATAGCTCGTCCAGCAGGATGCGCACCGACGTGCCATCCGCGACGATGTGATGCACCGCGACGATCAGCACGTGATGCTGCGCGTCGAAGCGCAGCAGCGACGCGCGCAGGAGCGGCGCGGCGGCCAGATCGAACGGCGTGCGCGCGGCTTCGTCGAGCGCACACGCGACCGTGCGGGCGCGCTCAGGCGCGGAGAGCGCCCCGGGGTGCCCTCCGGCCGAAGAGGTGCAATCGATCACGGGCATCGGCACGTCCAACCGCTCCGCGATCGTCATCACCGGATCGCCGTCGTGGTCGCTCGCAAACGAGGCACGCAGCACTTCGTGGCGCACGATCACGGCGGCGAGGCTGGCCTGCAGCAGGCCGGCGTCGAGCGGACCGCGCAGGTCGAGTCCCGCAGCCATGTTGTACGACACGAGCCCCTTGCCGGCGAGTTGATCGACCACCCAGATACGCTGCTGCATCAGCGACAGGGGGAGGCCCGCACGCCGCTCGACGGCGGGTAGCGCCGCGGCAGACTCACGCACCCCGATCGCCTCGATCGCTTCGACCGGCGGACACCCGGCGCGCAGTGCGTCGATGCGCGCGGCAAGCGCCTGCAGGGTCGGCGTGGCGAAGATGTCGCGCAGCGGCAGCTCGACGGCCCACGCCGAGCGCACGCGCGAGACGAGGCGCATCGCCGCGAGCGAGTGACCTCCGAGCGCGAAGAAACCGTCGTCGCGCGCGATTGTTGGCGCTTTCGCGGGCAGTTCCAGCAGCGCGGCCCAGATGTGCGCGAGTGCGATCTCGGTCGCGCCTTGCGGCGCGGCGCGCTTCGCATCGTGGCAGGCGTCGCGCGGCACCGCGGCGCGGCTCGCGAGGCCTGCCAGCGCCTCGCGGTCGAGCTTGCCGTTGCGGTTCAGCGGCAGCGCATCGATCACGCGCAGCACCGCCGGGACCATGTAGTCGGGCAGCACGGCCGCGAGCTGCTGCTTGAGCAGCGCGGCCTCGGGCGCGCGGCCGTGCGCGGGCGTCGCGAATGCGGCGAGGCGCGCGGGCGGCACCACGATCACGGCGGCGTCGCGCACGCCCTCAAGCGCGCGCAAGCGCGCCGCGATTTCGCCCGGTTCCACGCGATACCCGCGAATCTTGACCTGATCGTCGATACGGCCCAGATACTCCACCGTGCCGTCGGCAAGACGCCGCCCGCGGTCGCCACTGCGATAGAGCCGCGCGCCCGGCGTGAACGGATCGGGCACGAAACGCTCGGCCGTCAGGCCCGGACGGTTCAGATAGCCGCACGCCACGCCCGCGCCGCCCAGATAAAGCTCGCCGGTTTCGCCCGCTCCGACCGGGTTCATGTGCTCGTCGAGCACCCACACGTCGCAGTTGTCGAGCGGCCGGCCGAGCGGCAGGGTCGCCGCTTCGCGGCTGGCGCGCGCCGCCGCTTGCGTGAGGATGCCGACGGTCGTCTCCGTCGGACCATAGTGGTTGACGACGCGGCAGTCCGGCCGCAGGGCCTCGATCGTGTCTAGCAGCGGCCACGACGACGCCTCGCCGCCGAGCACGAGCGTGTGCGCGGGCAACACGTCGGCGGCATGCTCCGCCTGCAGCAAGGCCTGCAAATGGCCCGGCACGATCTTCAGGACATCGATACGATGCGTCGCCATATAGCGCGCGAAGCGGTCGGCGTCGAGCGTCGTGTCGCGATCCACGAGATGAAGCGCGCCGCCAATCGCGAGCGTGCCGAACAGCACCGTGTGGCCAAGATCCGCAGCCACGGTCGAAACCATCGCGGAACGCGCGCCAGGCGGCAACGCGAGGCGTGCCAGCACCGCGTCGACATAGTTGGCGAGCGCCGCGTGCGAGATCACGACGCCCTTGGGGGTGCCGCTCGAACCGGACGTGTAGATCACATACGCGGCTGCCCGCAGATCGACGGCGGGCAGGCCGGCAAGCGCCGCGCGGCCCGTGTGCGTCTGCGCATGGCGCTGTGCTTCGTCGATGGACGCGTGCTGTGTGCCCCCGAGGTCCAGCCCTGCCACGGAGCCCTCGTGCAGCACGAAGCGCGCTCCGCAGTCCCGCAGCGTCTGCGCGAGCCGTTGCGGCGGATTACCCGCGTCGAGCGCCACGTAGGCACCGCCCGCCTTGAGCGCGCCGAGCATCGCAATGACGAAGGCCGCCGAACGATGCGCGACGACCGCCACCGGCTCGCCCGCCTCCAGACCGCGATCGTGCAGCCAGCGCGCGACGCGCGCTGCGCGCGCTTCGAGCTCGCCGTAGCTGAGGCTGAGCGCGCCGTCGATCACGGCGGGCGCGTCGGGTTGCGCTGCGGCGTGACGCGCGATGCGCACATGCACCGGCTCGCCTGCCACGGTGCGGGCACCGCGGCTGTGCACTTCCGCCTGGGCCCTTGCCTCGCCGCCGAGCAGATCGAGATCGGCGAGCGTCGCGGTGCTCGCCGCTGCGTCGCTGGAAAGCGCCGCGACCAGCGCCTCGACGGCACGCAAATACTGCGCCGCCATACGCTCGACGCTCGCCGCGCGAAAACGCGCACGCGCGTAGGTGAAATAGCCGCACATCCGGCCGTCACGCGTCTCGCGCACGTCGAGCGCAAGCGGCACCTTGACGTGCGCCTCGGCGATCTCGTAGCGCGACGCCCGCAGTCCGGGCCAGCGTTCGAGCGCCGGGTAGTCGTCGCTCAGATAATTGAAGGTGGTTTCGAAGAGGGGCCCGTGCTGCGCGTCGCGCGACGGATGCAGATGCTCGACCAGCACGTCGAACGGCAGCGCCTGATGTGCCTGGCCGTCGAGCGTCCGGCGCCGCAACTGCGCGAACAGACCGCCGGGCGTGAGCGCAGCTTCGCAGTCGCTGTGCAGCACGATCGTGTTGACGAAGAAACCGACCACGCCATGCGTCTCGGGCCGCTGCCGGTTGGCGACCGGCACGCCGGTGCGGATCGTGCCCTGCCCCGTCACGCGGAACAGCCACGCGTGATACGCGGCGAGCAGCACGACGAACGGCGTCGCGCGGTGGCGGCTCGCCACCGCGCGAACCGCCTGCGAGAGCGGCGCAGGCAGCGCGAACGAGACGCGGGCCGCATCGCGTGCATCGTCGCCCGGAGTCGCCGCTCGATCGTAGGGCAAGGCCAGCGGCAGCGCATGGGCAGCCAGTGCGCCACGCCAGTAATCGAGATCGCGCGCGGCCTGTGCGCTTTTCAGCCAGCGGCGCTGCCACGCGGCGTAATCCGCGTAAGTGACCGGGGGCGCCGCGAGCCGTGCCGGTGCGCCCTGCAGCGCGGCGCGATAGCCTTCGACAAGCTCCTCGACGAAGATCTGCATCGACCAGCCGTCGGTCGCGACGTGATGTAGCGCGAACATGAGCAGATGCGCGTCGTCGCCATAACGTGCGAGCCCGACGCGCAAGAGCGGTCCGCGCAGCAGGTCGAACGGTTCGGCGGCGAAGCGCTGCGCACAGGCTGCGAGCGCGCGCTCAATGGCGGCGCCCCCTTCGCCCGTATCGCCCGCACCGCCAGGGCCGGCCGATGTGCGCAGATCGAAGTCGCCCCACGCCAGCGGCGCCGGCACCGCAACGCGTGGCGCGTACATCAGCGCATCGTCGGGCGCCTCGGCAAAATACGTGCGCAACGCGGCATGACGCTCGCTCAGTTGATCGAAGCTGCGCCGCAACGCGTCGATGTCGAGCACACCGTGCAGACGGATGGCCGCCGCGACGTGATATGCGCGGCTCTCGGGATCGAGCCGCCATGCGAACAACTGCCGCTGCTGCGCATGCGAGACGAGCGCCTCTCCGGTGGCTTCAATAGGCGCGTCCTGCCCGATATCGGCGTTCAAGGATGCGGGCTGCGCGAGTTGCGCGGCGAGCGCCTCGGCCATCTCGCCGAGTGTCGGCGTTTCGAATACCAGAGCGATTTCGCAGCGCCGTCCGTAGCATTCGCCGATCCGCGCCACTAGCCGCGCGGCGCTCAACGAACTGCCGCCGCACGCGAAAAAGTGCGAGTCGGGCGTCAGCGCAATGTCGTCGCCCAGCACTTCGCGCCACAGCGCGCCCAGTTCTCGCTCCCGCTTCGGGAGCGCGGCATCCTCGCGCAAAGCACGCTCTGCCGAAACCTCGCCTGGGCCGATCAGGAAAGCACCCTCTTCCCACAGCGCGTACTGATCCAGCGAGCGCTGCTGCCAGCCCTCGCGCGTCGCGGCACGCTGCAGCTTGCCGCTCGACGTCTTCGGCAACGCGCCGGGCTGGAGCAGCACGATCACGGCGGGCGTCTCCCCGCACGCGTCGAACGCCGTGCGGCACAACGCATCGACGATCGCGTCCGGCGCGAAACGTTTCCTCATGCGCGGCGCGATCTCGAGCGCGAGCGCCAGGCCCTCGCCGCTCTCCCGCTGCGCGCCGAACGCAATGACGCGCCCCTTGCGCGCAAATTCGCACTGCGCCTCGACGGGCTGCTCGACATCCTGCGGATACAGATTGCGCCCGCGCACGATGATCAGATCCTTCGCCCGCCCCGCAATATAGAGCTGCCCGTCGTGCACGAACCCCAGGTCGCCGGTGCGCAGCCAACGCGTCGCGCCGCCGTCTTCGAGCTCGTGGCGAAATGCCTGCGCGCTCGCATCGGCACGCTGCCAGTAGCCGTGCGCAACACTCGGGCCGCCAACGTGGATCTCGCCGATCCGGCCGTCGCCGAGGGTCTCCCCGCTGGACGGCTCGACAATGGCCACGCGATGCGCGGCCTGTACGGCACCGCAGCCGACGAGCACGGTGGCCGCCTCGCGCTCGCCCGCCACGAGGGCGTGCCCCGCCGAGAGCGAGGCGCTGCTGAAGGCGTGCGAGACGAGTCCCGCGCCGCGCACGCTGCCGGTCACGAACAGCGTGGCTTCCGCGAGGCCGTAGCACGGATAGAGCGCGGCGGCATCGAAGCCTGCCGGAGCGAAACGCGCGACGAACATGTCCAGCGTATCGCGCCGCACTGGCTCGGAGCCCGAGAACGCGAGCCGCCAGCTCGACAGATCGAGCCGCGCCCGCGCTTCGTCGCCGACACGCTCGACGCACAGGCGATAGGCGAAGTCCGGCGCGCCTGAAATCGTCCCGCGATGGCGCGCAATGGCATCGAGCCAGCGCAGCGGACGCTCGAGAAAGTACTGCGGCGACATCAGCACGAGCGGAATGCCGCTGAAGACCGGCTGCAACAGACTGCCGATCAGGCCCATGTCGTGATAGAGCGGCAGCCAGCTCACGAAGACGTCGTCGTCGCGCACACCGAGGCCGGCCTTGATCGCGATTTCGTTTGCGAGCAGATTGCCGTGGCTGACCATCACGCCCTTGGGCGTGCCGGTGGAGCCCGAGGTGTACTGCAGAAAAGCGACATCGTCCGCGCGCACCGGATGTAGCGGGCAAACGGTGTCGCTCGCACCCGCGATATTCGTTGCCCGCGCATCTTCTTGGCGGGCGGCGGCAAGCGTATCGACGGCCACGGCCGCCGAGCCGGGTGCGAGCGCCGCGTATTCGCCGGCATAGCGTTCGTGCAGCGGCGCGGTCGTCAGCACGTAGCGCACGCCCGCGTCGTGAGCGATGCCGGAAAGACGTGCGAGATGCTGCTCGCGTTTCGACTCGGGTGGATAGACCGGCACCGCAACGACGCCCGCATACAGGCAGCCAAAAAACGCGCTCACGTAGTCGACGCCGCTGTCCATCAACAACAGCGCGCGTTCGCCCGCGGCACGGTCGCGGGCGAACCGCGCGGCGAGCAGGCTCGCGCGGCGGTCGAGCTCGGCGTAGTCGTAACGCGTCTCGCCGCTCGCGTCGATCGTGATCAGTGCGGTGCCGGAAGGCCGCCGCGATGCGAGCGAACGCAGTCGCGCGGCCAGGCCGGTTTCACTCATCGCGCCCGACCCCCGGTTGTCGCGTTGTCGCGCATTCATCGCAGTGCCTCCTTTCGTGCATTCCGTGCGTCGAGCGCGGCGCTCGCTTCGATTTCGCGTGCGAGCGCGTCGAACAGGTCACGGTGCCGCACGATGTGCTTGTGGTCCGCGTCGATCGCCTCGCCCTGCCGGATACGGCCGCTTACGCGCGCCTGCCATGACCCGGCCGCCGCATGCGCCGGACGATGGGGGCGTTGCTGCGCCCACCAGAGCTTGAGATCGACGGGTGCCGGCGCGCGCTCGGCGCCCCGCACGATATGGCCAAGGTGGCGCTGGAACAGCAGGGCCCGGCCGAGCAGCGCCCGTGTGTCGGCGTCGGAGAGGCCATCCGGCAGCACCCATTGCCTGCCCGTATCGCCGAGCAGCGCCTGCATCTCGGCGTCGGTCGCCCGGTAAGTTCGCGCGACGTCGTGGCCGATGAAGGCGTCGCTGCGAGCTTCGTCGGCCGCCTCGGGCACGTACGCATCGATCAGGCCGACGAACGCCACTTCGGCGCCGTCGTGCGCAAGCGCACGCGCCACTTCGACGGCGATCATCCCGCCCACGGACCAGCCGATCAGCCGGTACGGGCCGTGCGGCTGCACGCTACGGATGCGCGCCGCGTAGTCGGCGGCAAGCTGCGCGAGATCGCCGGGCCACCAGGACTCCGTATAGAACGGCGCCTGCACGCCGTACACGCTTGCCACGCCTTCGAGCGCCGCGGCAAGCGGCCGGTAGTCGGACACGAGCCCCGACGCGGCGTGCAGCGCGAACACGCGTGGCAGATCGCTGCGCACCGTCATCGCCACGATGTTCGAGGCGCTCACGGCGGCCGGTTGCGCCTGCGACTCCAGATGAGCCGCCAGCGCGCGAATCGTCGCGTGCTGGAACAGCGCTTCGAGCGTGAGCGCGGGCAGGCCTAGCTCCCTCGCCCGCGCGAGCACCTTCAGCGCCAGCAGCGAATGTCCGCCCGCTTCGAAGAAGTTGTCGGTCACGCCGAATTCGCCGTGCGGCAGCACCGCTTGCCAGATGCCGAGCAGTTCGGCTTCGAGGGGCGTTTGCGGCACCGCTTTCCGCGCGGCGTCACGTGCCCCGGACGCCTCGGGCACGGGCAGCGCGGCGCGGTCGAGCTTGCCGTTGTGCATCAGCGGCAGGCGGTCGAGCCGCACGAGCGCGGCCGGCACCATATAGCCCGGCAGGCGGCTTTCGAGCGCGCGGCGCAGCGCGCGCTCGTCGGCATTGCCGACCACGTAGCCCACCAGCCGCTTCGCGTCGCCCTCGCCATGCAGCGCCGCCACGCTCCCCTCGACGCCGGGCGCTTCGCGCAGCACGGCTTCGATCTCGCCGAGCTCGATGCGAAAGCCGCGCAGCTTGACCTGCTGATCGAATCGTCCCCGGAAGTCGATGCTGCCATCGGCGCGGCGGCGGCACAGATCGCCGCTGCGATAGAGGCGCGCGCCCGGCACCCGCGGATCGGGAATGAAGCTCGCGGCCGTGAGCCCCGGCCGCCGCAGATAGCCGCGCGCGAGCGTGAGCCCGCCGATGCACAGCTCGCCGAGCGCACCCGGAGGCAGTTCGTTGCCGTCGCGGTCCATCACGTAGACGCAGCGCGAACCATAGGGCTCGCCGATCGACACGATGGTCTGCGCGCAATCGGCCGCGCGCGTCTCGCGATACATGCACGCGACCGTCGTCTCCGTCGGCCCGTAGAGGTTGTCGAGGCGGATGTGCGCGAGCGGGCCGGCGCGCCATTGCGCGAGCGCGCCGCCGGGCAGCCCCTCGCCGCCCACGGTGATCTGGCGCAGCGACGCGAGGTCCGCCGCGGCCGGGGGCGTGCGCAGCCATTGCTGCCAGTAGGCGGTGGGGATACGCGCGAACGTGACCTTTTGCTCGATCAGATGACGGCTCGTGGTCTCCACGTCCCACAACTGCGCGCCGCGCATTTCGACCCGGCCGCCCTGGATCAGCGCGGGCAGCATCTCGTGCAGCGCGACGTCGAAGTTGATCGTCGACGATTGCAACTGGGTGTCGTTCGCGCCGATGCCATAGGCCGCGATGAAATCGTCGAGGTGGCGGCAGAGCGCCTGCTGGCTCACGGCAACGCCCTTCGGCCGCCCCGCCGACCCCGACGTGTAGATCACATACGCGAGCTGCTCCGGATGGATCGATGCGTGCACCTCGGGTGCCGCGTCTCCCGGTGCACCGCGCAGGGTTGCGATGTCGAACGTGTTGCGGCCAGCGAAAAGCGGTGCGCACGACGCGAGCGTTTGCGTATCGGCAAGCACGCAGCCCGGCTCGGCTTCATCCATCATGGCGCGCAGGCGCTCGGCCGGATAGGCGGGATCGAGCGGCACGAAGGCCGCCCCCGAACGCAGCACGCCAACGAGTGCCGCGACGAGTCCCGGCCCGCGCGTGAGGGACAGGCCGACGCGACTCTCCGCGCCCGCGCCGCATGCCTGCAAGGCGCGCGCGATATGCGCCGACCACGCGTCGAGCTCGCCGTAGTTCAGGCTGACGCCTTCGCAATGGAGTGCATTCACGTGCGGCGTGCGGCGCGCCTGGGCGGCGATGCGCTCGCCCACCGGCGCGAAAGGATGCCTGCACAACGGATCTGCGCCACGCATGGCAAGCACGGGCGCGAGCTGCAGCGCGGCCAGCGGCGTGTGCTCGCCACGGACCATCTGTTCGAGCACCGAAACGTATTCGCCAAGCATGCGCCCGATCGTGGCGGCGTCGAAGACATCGCGCGCATAGGCCAGCGAAAGCGCCGTGCCGGACGCCTCCTCGCGCGCCGAAAGCACGAGATCGAAGCGTGCCGTTCCCGTAGACGTTTCGACGCGCGACGCCCGCAGGCCCGGCAGCCGCAGGCCCTCGCCCGCCGTGCCGTGGTCGTAGTTGAACATCACGCTGAAGAGCGGCGTTTGCGTGAGGCTGCGATCGGGGCTCAGTGCATCGACCACGCGCGCGAACGGCACGTGCTGATGCGCCTGGGCTTCGCGCAGCCGCCCGCCCACGTGCGCGACGAGCGCGGCGACATCGGGAAGGCCATCCAGTTCGCTGCGCACGACCAGCGTGTTGACGAAGAAGCCGATCATGCGCTGCGTTTCGAGCCGGTCGCGGCCCGTTGCCGGCATCCCCACGCGAATATCGTACTGGCCGCTGTAGCGCGCGAGCAGCACGTTGAAGGCCGCCAGCAGCACCGTCACGCTCGTCGTGTCATGGCTGCGCGCGAACGCGCGCACAGCTTCGACGGTGGACGAGCCGAGCGTCACGCCCGACCGCGCTCCCGCCGGGCTGCGCGTGGCGCCCGGGCGGCGGTCGAAGGGCAGTTCGAGCCCACCCTGACCGCCTGCAAGACGCATGCGCCAGAAGTCGAGATCGGCATGGGCACGCGCGGTTTGTGCGTCCGCTTGCTGCCACAGCGCGTAATCGGCGTACTGGAGCGGCAGCGGCGCCGCATCGGCGGCGCCACCCTCGCACAGTGCCGCATAAGCGCGCGAGAATTCCTCCAGCACGAGCTGGTTCGACCAGGCGTCCGAGACAATGTGATGCGTGACGACGTGCAGCACGTGATCCTCGTCGCCAAGGCGCAGGAGTGTCACGCGCAGGAGCGGTCCGGTTTCGAGATCGAACGGCGCGCGCGAGATCGCCTGGAGCGTGTCGGCAACGCGTTGCGCCTGCCCGGCGCGCGGCACGTCTTCGAAATCGAGCACGGAAAGCGATGGCGCGGGCGCATCGAAGCGCTGCATCGCGGTGCCATCGATCTCGACGAAACGCGTGCGCAGGCTCTCGTGCCGGGCCACCAGCGCCGCAAGCGCGCCGCGCAGCGCGGCACGGTCGAGCGCGCCTTCCAGCCGTACCGCACCCGGCAGGTTGTATGCCGCGCTCTGCGGATGCAGGCGCGAGAAGAACCACAGACGCTCCTGCTCGGGCGAAAGCGGCACCGTGTTCATGCCCGCCGGGCGCGCGGAGATGGGGCTGGCCAACTGTGCGGCAAGGCCGCTACCGTCCTTCGCTTCGATCCGCTCGACAAGGACGCGCGCAAGATCGGCAAGCACCGGCGCAGCAAAGACGAGCCGCACCGGCACCTCGACGCGAAGCGCCTCGCGCAACGCGGCCGTCATGCGCAGCGCCAGCAGCGACTGCCCGCCCAGCTCGAAGAAGTGATCGTGGCGCCCCACCCGCCCGAGGCGCAGCAACGGCTGCCAGACCCCGGCAACGAGCGTCTCCATTTCGCCTTGCGGCGGCGCCCACCGGCTGTGCGCCGCGGCGGGTGCGGGCAGCGCGTGCCGGTCCACCTTGCCGTTCGGATTCAGCGGCAGGCGTTCGAGCACGACCACCGCCGCGGGCACCATGTAGTCCGGCAGCGCGCGGGCCAGCCGCTCGCGCAGCGTGTCGCCGAAAGTCCCGGCATCGATATCGAGCCCGTCGCGCGGCACGGCATACGCGACGAGGCACGCTCCCAGCGCCCCATCCCGCGCAACGACCATGGCCTCGCGCACGTCCTCGTGTGCCAGCAGTTGCGCTTCGATTTCGCCGGGCTCGATACGAAAGCCGCGGATCTTCACCTGATGATCGACCCGGCCAAGATATTCGAGTCGACCGTCGCTGCGCCACTTCGCCAGATCGCCCGTGCGATACAGGCGCGCGCCGCCGGCCTCGAACGGATTGGCGACGAACTGGGCCGCCGTGAGATCGCAGCGGCCCAGATAGCCGCGTGCGAGTCCCACGCCGCCGATATAGAGCTCGCCCGCCACGTTCGCCGGCGCGAGATCGAGATTCGCGTCGAGCACGTAGAGCTGCGTGCCCGCGATCGGGCCGCCGAGCACCGGCGCCGCGTCGGTTACGCGGCCCGCCGCCGACCAGATCGTCGTTTCGGTGGGACCATAGAGATTCCAGAGTTCGACGCCGAGGCCGAGCAGATCCCGCGCGAGATCGGCCTGCAACGCCTCGCCGCCGCATAGCGCCTTAAAGCGCCGCGGCGCGCCCGACGGCCAGCCGCCCGCGCGCAGCAGGCGCCAGCCCGCGGGCGTCGATTGCAGCGCGGTCGCGCCCGAGCTCTCGACGAGCCGCGCAAGCGCCGCACCGTCGCGCACCGTCTGGCGCGGCGCAATCACCACGCGCGCACCCACCGTCAGCGGCAGGTAGAGTTCGAGCGCGGCGATATCGAATGACAAGGACGTCACGGCCAGCAGCACGTCGTCGGCCGCGAGACCTGGCGCCTCTTGCATGGCGAGCATGAAATGGCCCAGCGCGTGATGCGTCACCATCACGCCCTTCGGTTTGCCCGTCGATCCCGAGGTGTAGATCACGTAGGCGAGCTGTTCGCCGCTCACCTCGACTAGCGGACGATGCTCGGATTCGCCGTTCAGATCGAGGCTGTCGAGTTCCAGCAGCGGTACCGGCGTTGGCAGGCCGGAAACATCCTGCGCGGGATGGCGGTGCGTGATGACGAGGCGCACGCCGCTGTCGGCGGCCATATAGGCGCGCCGCGCCGACGGTATCGCCGGATCGAGCGGCACATAGGCGCCGCCCGACTTCATCACGGCGAGCAACGCGATCAGTGTATCCAGCGAGCGCTCCATGCCGATGCCCACTCTCACATCGGGCCCAACGCCGAGCTTCATGAGCCGGTGCGCGAGCCGGTTGGCGCGCGCGTCGAGTTCGCGATAGGTCAATGTCTCTTCGCCGAACTGCGCCGCGAGCGCATACGGCGTAGCCGCGGCCTGGCGCTCGATGAGCCGGTGCACCGGCGCCGCCTGCGCGTAGCGCCGCGGATTGCGGCCCCACGCGAGGAGCCGCTCGCGCCCGGATGCGTCCAGCAGCGCGAGGTTGCGCGCGTGGCGATCCTGCACGATCTGTCGCAACACGTCGACGTAGCTGTCGAAGAGACGAACAGCCGTCTCGCGCTCGAAAATATCGGTGGCGTAAGTGAGCGAGAGCTTGAGCCCGTCCTGCTCCGCCGTCACGTCGAGCGACAGGTCGACCTGAGCCGCCGACGCGGTGCCCGCGAGCGTGCGCACGGCAATGCCTGGCAGTGCAAACGGATCCGTACCCGCTTCGCCATAGTTGAACATCGCCTGGAACAACGGCGTATGCGCAACGCTGCGCTGCGGCTGCAGCCGCTCGACCAGCGTCGCGAACGGTACGTCCGCATGAGCGTGCGCGCCCACCATGCGTTCGCGCACTTCGTCCAGCAACGCGCTGAAGGGCGCGCTGCGCGCCGTCGTCATGCGGATCACGAGCGTATTGACGAAGAAGCCGAGCAGCGACTCCGTTTCGAGCCGGTCGCGGCCCGCCACGGGCACGCCGACGCGCACGTCCTGCTGGCCGCTGTAGCCTTGCAGCAGCGTGCCGAACGCCGCCAGCAGCGTCATGAAACGCGTCGCGCCCTGCTCGCGCGCGTGCGCATCGAGCGACTGCACAAGAGAGGCATCGAGCGTTCGGCGCAGCGTGGCGCCCGCGCTGCTGCGGGCACCCTGGCGCGGCCGGTCGGCCGGCAGGGCGAGCAGCGGCTGCTCGTCGCCGAGCTCGCATTCCCAGTACGCCAATTGCGCTTCGAGCGCCTGCGGATCGCGTTGCGCGCGCTGCCAGAGCGCGTAGTCGCCGTACTGGATCGGCAGCGGCGGCAGCGCGGGCGCGTTGCCGCGCAGCGCGGCCTCGTAGCCCTGCGCGAACTCGCGCAGCAAGATCGCCTGCGACCACGCATCGGAGACGATGTGCGGCATCGCGAAGTGCAGCACGGTTTCGTTTGGCGCCTCGGGATACGTCAGCAGCGCGATACGCAGCATCGGGCCGCGCTCGAGGTCGAACGGCAGACGCGTGAGTGTCTTGAGGCGCGCGTCGAGTTCGTCCGCGCCGCCCAGGTCCTCTTCGCGCCAGTCGTACGAGCCCGCGGCGTCCACCACCTGCCACGGCTGGCCGTCCGCTTCCACGAAACGCGTGCGCAGCGTCTCGTGACGCGCGACGAGCGCGTCGAGCGCACGCCGCACGGCCGCGCGGTCGAGAGCGCCGCTCAGGCCCACGGCGCCCGAGATCGTGTACGCGGCACTTTCGGGTTCGAGTTTCCAGAGAAACCACAGGCGCTCTTGCCCGTCGGTGAGCGGAATGCGCACGCCGGGTTGACGCGGCGCGATGACATCGGCCTCGTGCGGAGCCTCAGCGTCGAGCTCGGCCGCCAGATCGGCGAGCACCGGATTGAGGAACAGCGTGCGCAGCGTCACCTCGCGTCCCAGCGTCTGGCGCACGCGCGAAGCCACACGCATCAGCAGCAGCGAATGGCCGCCCACGTCGAAGAAGTTGTCGGTCACGCCCAGGTCGTCGCGCCCGAGCACCGCCTGCCAGATCTCCAGCAGCGACGCTTCGAGCACGGTGCGCGGCGCGGTGCGGCGGCGCGCGGCATCGTTGCCGGGGGCAGGCAACGCCGCGCGATCCAGCTTGCCGTTCTGCATCGTCGGCAGCCGGTCGAGCCACACCAGTGCCGCCGGCACCATGTAGCCCGGCAAGCGGCTTTGCAGCAGACGGCGCACAGCCATGTCGTCGGCGTCGCCCACCACGTAGCCCACCAGCCGCTGCGCCTCGCCTTCGCCGTGCAAGGCGGCCGCGGCCGCTTCCACGCCGGGCGCTTCGCGCAGCACGGCCTCGATTTCGCCGAGTTCGATCCGATGCCCGCGCAGCTTGACCTGCTGATCGAGGCGACCGAGAAAGTCCATGCTGCCGTCGAGCCGCCGGCGGCACAGATCTCCCGTGCGGTACAGGCGGCTGCCGGCCGGGCCGTGCGGGTCCGGAACGAAGCGCTCCGCGGTGAGCGCCGCGCGGCCCAGATAGCCGCGCGCCAGCGTATGCCCGCCCACGCATAGCTCGCCGATCGCGCCCGCCGGCGCTTCGTTCCCGTCCGCGTCGCACACGCACACCGTGCGCGACGGGTACGGGCCGCCGATCGAGACAATCGCCTGTTCCGCGTCCTCGTCGCACGTTTCGCGGTACATGCAGGCGATCGTGGTCTCGGTCGGGCCATAGAGATTGTCGAGCCGGATATGACCGAGCGGGCCGCAGCGCCAGCGGCGCAGCGCGTCGCCGGGCAACCCCTCGCCGCCCACCGTGATCTGCCGTAGCGCCGCGAGCGATGCGGCGGGGGGCGGCTCGCGCAGCCATTGCTGCCAGTAGGCGGTGGGAATGCGCGCAAACGTGACCTTCTCTTCGATCAGATGGCGGCTCGTAGTTTCCGGGTCCCATAGCTGCGGCCCGCGCATTTCGACCTGGCCGCCCATCAGCAGCGCGGGCAGCAACTCGTGCAGCGCGACGTCGAAATTGATCGTGGAGGATTGCAGTTGCCTGTCGTCCGCGCCGATCCCGTACGTGCCGATGAAATCGTCCAGATGCCGGGCCAGCGTGCCGTGTGTGATGGCCACGCCCTTCGGACGCCCCGTCGAGCCCGACGTGTAGATCACGTAGGCCAGTTGTTCCGGGTGAATCTCAATCGGCAATTCGTGCGCTTCGTGCGCTTCGTCTGTTTCGCTGCCCGCGGAACCGTGGGCAGCGTCGGCCGCGTGCGCGAGCGCCGCGACGTCGATCGGCTCGCGCCCCTGCAGCAAGGCGCCGAGCCGTTGCACGCCCGTGCTGTCGGCCAGCACGCAGGCAATGCCCGCGTCGTCGAGCATCGACTCGAGACGCTCGAGCGGATAAGCGGGATCGAGCGGCACGAACGCCGCGCCCGATTTCAGCACGCCGAGCACGCCCGCCGCAAGCGCCGCCGAGCGCTCGATGCACAGGCCGATGCGCTGGTCAGCCTGCACGCCGAGCCGCCGCAGCCGCGCAGCAATACGGTCGCTCCAGCGCGCAAGCTCGCCGTAGGTCAACCGATCGCCTTCGCAATGCAGGGCCGGCGCGTGCGGCTGCGTAGCGGCACGGCGGTCGAAGCGCGCGCCCACCGCGTCGAAGGCGGCGAGCCGCCGCTCCGCCCGTTCGGCCCGCGGTTCTTCCAGCGCGATGCGCTCAAGCGGCGCTCGGGCGACGCTACCCGCCTGCGCGAGGATGGCGGCGAAATGGTCGAGCATGCGCCCGACGATCGCCGCGTCGAACAGGTCGGCCGCGTAGTTGAACGACAGCCGCACGGTGTCGTCGCGTTCGACCACATTAAGCACGAGATCGAAGCGAGCGGTCGGGAGGTCGGTCGAGAGTTCGGTCACGCGCAGACCCGCGACATCGAGCTCGACGCGCTGCGCTCGTGTGTGATTGAACATCACCTGGAAAAGTGGCGTTTGCCCGGCGCTGCGCTCGGGCTGCAGCGCCTCGACGAGCTGCGCGAACGGCAAGCCGTCGTGACGATGCGCGTCGAGCACACAGCCATGCAAACGCTCGAGCAGCGCGCCGAAGGTCGGCACGCCGGCCAGGTCGGCGCGGATCACGAGCGTGTTGACGAAAAAGCCGATCAGCCGCTCCGTCTCCAGACGATTGCGGCCCGATACCGGCACGCCGATGCGCAAGTCTTTCTGGCCCGTGTAGCGCGCGAGCAGCACCGCGTAAGCGCCCAGCAGCAGCGTGGAGAACGTGGTGCGATGCTCCGCCGCAAGCTGTTTGAGCGCGCGCGTCTGCTGCGCATCGAGTTCGATGCTCACGCGCGCGCCCGGCACGTTGCGAATGCCGCCGCGCCTTTTCGTGGCCGGCAGATCGAGCGCGGCGGGCGCATCGCCAAGCTGCTGCTTCCAGTACTGCAGATCGGCTTCGCGTTCGCCGTCGTCGGCCCATTCCTGCTGCCACGCGGCGAAGTCGCCGTACTGCACCGGCAACGGCGCGGCCGCCGGCGAGCGACCGGCGCACAGCTCGCCGTAGGCCGCGACGAATTCGTCGAGCAGCAGCTTCACCGAGCCGTGATCCGCGATGATGTGATGCAGCGCGACGTGCAGCACGTACGACGCGGGCGGATGTGCGGGTGGATAGTCGGCCCCGGACGCCTCGCGCAGCAGCGCGACGCGCAGGAGCGGTCCGCGCACGAGATCGAACGGCGCGAGCGAGAGCGCCTGCAGGCGCTGTTCGAGCGCGCCACGCGTATCGCCCGACTCGGTCGCGCGCTCCCCATGCGCCGTGCCCAGGTCGATTTCCGACCACGTGTAGCTGACGCCGCCGACGACTTGCGCCACCTGGCCGTCGCTTTCATCGAAGCGCGTGCGCAACACCTCGTGGCGCGCCACCACATGATCGAGCGCCGCACGCAGGCATTCGATGTCGAGCGCGCCCGCCAGCCGCAGCGCACCCGCGACGTTGTAGCCCGCATCGTCCGGGTTCAGTTGCCAGAGAAACCACAAACGCTCCTGCGCGGGCGAGAGCGGAAAACGCTGCGCGCGGCCTTCGGGCGGCACGATTGGCACGATCGGCAGTTGCCGGCCAGACAGGCCGCGCTCGCGCAGGCGCGCGCGGAAGGTCGTGCGCTTCTCCGCCGGCAGACCGGCATAGGTGAGCGCGACCGTGGCGAGATCGGTTTGCGTCTGCGCGCCATGCGGCGACGGCAAGCCGGGCTGCGTTTCGGTTTCCGGTTGAGGCTCGCGCTGCGCCGCGAGCGGCCGGATGCCCGCTTCGCGCGCCTTGCGCTTCAGGAAAGGACAAACGTCGGCGGCACGCACATTGTGATCGTCGAGGAAGTACTGCTTCCACTCGAGATTGCCGGGGTCGCCATAAAAGCCGAGATCCGGATGCGCGGGCGTATCGTCCCACGTCTCCAGCCGCTTGCGGACCTGGTTGCGCGCCTCACGGCCGATCACCTTGTTGGTGATCGTATCGACGAAAACGCTGCGCGGCTGGAACAGCAGCACCATGCCGGGGCCGAGATTGCGGCTGTGGCGCAGCACGAACGAGGGGCACGCGCACACCACGAACATCTGCACGCCGGCGAAGGAGAACTCCCACGCTTCGTCCGAAGGCTCGGGCTGCTGGTCGGCGGCCGGGTCCGGGTCGACGTTGTGCAGTTGCTGCAGCGTTTGCCAGAAGAGCGCGTGATACGCGTCATGCGTGAGCGGTTCTGCGTCGGGCTCGAAGAACACCGCGATGTTGTTCTTGCGGTATTGCGGTAGCGTTGCGAGTTCCGCGAACGTCTGCATGGTCGCGGGCAGATCGCCGATGTCCTTGCCGTTGACGAACGAATAGAACATCTCGCCGCGCCGCTCGGCCATCGTGCCGAAGAAGCACGGATACGCCGGATGCATCACCTGCTCGCGCAAGGTCCCGTATGAAGCGTCGAGCCATGCCGGCGGCTGCGCTGCCGCGCCGCACCGGCGCCCGGCGATGATCCGGCTTTTCCAGTCGGCCGCACTAAAACCGCTCGTGGCCGGGTTCTCTTCGATCGGGGTGAGCGACGGCGTCGCGTCGTGCTGCGTCATTTCGTCATTCGGTCGCATCTTCGTTCCTCTGGTTGCGCCCTCAACCACAGGCAGGCTGTCCGCGCGCGGCGCCTCATGGCGGCGGCGCACGCTAGCCGCCCCGCGAGAAGGGCGCTTCATGAATTTTTTGTGGGGAACGTCCGCACCTGCTGGCGAGGTGTCTGGAGAACGGTGTGCGCGGCACCCGTTGGTATGGCGCTGCGTTGAGCGCTATGTCAGGCGGCGGCCCGCGTGGCGTCCGGCGCTTCGAGTTCGCGCAGGAAGACCTGTACCCAGTCGTCGGGAATGATGGGCTGGTGATACGTGCATTCGCCCGACACCACGGTCGAGCCGTGCAGCCGGCCGTCCGGAATCAGCACCCTGTCTCCCTCGAACATCTGGAGCTGCATGCCGAGATTGCCCCAGAACAGCATCTCGCCCTCCTGGATCGTGACGAGGCGATGGTCGTTGTGCACGTGCGTGGTCGAGCACATCTCGTGGGGCTCGACGAAGGTCTCGCGGTCGATGTCCGGGCACTCGGCGTCGATGCGCGTGCTGATACGCCGCGCGAACTCGCAGAAGCGCGGGATGGCCGAGAGCCATTTGAGCTGTTCGCCGAGATCCCAGCGCGCGCGCTCCGCGAGGCGATCGAACGCCGCGATGCCCTGCACGCACTGCGCGCGGCCGGCTTCGCCGTAGTGTTCTCCGATCGCCTGCAGCGCATGGCGCAGACGCGCGTCCAGATCCTGTCTGCGTGCCTGGCGGTCGTCCGCGCGACGATGCGGCGCGCGCAGATGCGCGCATGCGCGTTCGAGCGCTGCGACAAATGCGAGCCATTCCACCTCGGCCGCGAACGCGGCGCCCGCGAGCGCGAAAGCGCGATCCGGGCGGCGGGCCAGCGCGTACAGCAGGTTGGTTTTCGCCATGCTGGTGGGCAGATAGAACTGCCAGTAGGCGTGCTGCTGGCGCGTCACGCCGCAATGGTTCGCGACGCGGGCGAGCATTTCGTCATCCTGCCCATTGCCGCCGACCATGGGTCGCGCATCGGGCGGCAGGCCGTCGAACCGGCCGCCCGCCACGGCTCGCGCCACCGCGCTCCGCTGCGACGGTGCAAGCGCCCAGCGCTGGATCATGATGAAACGCAGACCCTCTTCGAGGTAGTCGTTGCGCAGCAGCCGCGCAAACGTTTCACCCCAGAACGCGCTTTCTTCGTCGAAGAGGCGTACGAGGCGCGCCGCAGCGGCATCTACGCCCTCCTCGTCCGCGGCAGGATCGCCGAGATACGAGAACGCATAGTCTTCGAGGAACGGTGCGATCTGCGCGCCGAGCGTGCGCGCGTCTTCGCGGTAGAAGCTGGCGAAGCGCTGCCAGTCGGCGGGAGCGGCGCTCTGCGGCATGCGCGCCACGTCCAGTTCGTAGATCGACAGCAGCGTGCGGTTCGAGGCCAGCGACGGCAGGCGGCTCACGTTGTCGCTGCGCACCGGCTTCATGAACTTCAGGAACTCGAAATCCTCGGGACGCAGCGGCCGGCGGTGGTAATCGCCGTCGAGCACGAGTTCGTCGACCGTTGCACTGCGAAACGCCGGCGCGGCCGCGAACTGCTTGATCAGCGAGACATACGCTTCGCTCTGTCCTGCGTAGGCCCCGAAATCGAATAAGGCGGGAGAACGGTACGTCATGCAGAAAGCTCCTTGTGCCGACGTTGCGGCAAATTCGAATCAATAGAGAGGAAACGGAGACAACATGCCGTCACGTCACTGGCGGCCGGATGCGGCCAGGCTCAACCGGCGGCGGCGAGCGCGGCCGGTTGCTGCGCGAAGGCAACGACGTCGCGCAAGGCACCTGCGATTTCACGAATCAACGGCGCACGTGCCGTTTCGACGAAAAAGTGGCCACCGTCCAGCATTTGCTCGCGAAACGCGCCGGTTGTTTCGTGGCGCCACGAAGAAAGATTTTCATGAAGTTCGGATAACGAATCTTCCCGGCCACCGAAGGCACAAACCGGACAGGCGAGCGGGCCCGATCGCGTACGCCAGCGGCGCACATAGGTGGCGCACAAGTGGAAATCCGCGCGCAGCACCGGCAAGGCAAGCTCAAGAAATTCCGCGTCGCCGAGCAGTTCTTCGGGCGTGCCGCCCAGGCGCCGCAGTTCCTCAACCATCTGCTCTGCGCCGCACTCGAGCCATTTCGTCTCGTAATCGCGCTCGAGCGGGGCGGCGCACGCGGCTACCCCTAGCCAGACGGGTTCGCGTCCGTCGCGTTCGCGCAGCGCGTGAGCCAGCTCCAGCGCGACCAGCGCGCCCATGCTGTGCCCGAAGATCGCGAAATCGCGCGCGGGCAACGGCCCGATCGCGTCGAGCAGCGCCGTGGCCAGCGCCGGCCAGTCGCTGCACGGCGCCATCGCCCGCAGGCGGCCGTGCCCCGGCAGATCGAGCGGAACGCAGTCGATCCACGACGGAAGCGCGTCGCGCCAGTCACGATAGATCGCCGCATTGCCGCCGGCGTAGGGCAGACAGAACAGCGTAACCGGCGCCTCGGCGAGGGCCCGCATGTCAGGCCTGCGCGCCGCCGGCGGCAGGCACGCCTGGCGTGCCCGATGCGTCGTACTGCGCCATCGCCTGGCGCAGGCTCAACGGACGCATGTCGGTCCAGACTGCCTCGATATGCGCCAGACACTCGTCCTTCGTGCCCGTCTTGCCGTCCGCGCGCCATCCCGCCGGCAGCGCCTTGTAGTCCGGCCAGATCGAATACTGTTCTTCGTGGTTCACCACCACGTGGTATTGGGTGTTTTCATCGCCCCAGCTCATTACTGCCCTCCTTCGCATGAATCGGTTAATCGAAGCGATCGCCGCGAGACTCGGCGCGCAGGGTTCCGTGTTGCATCCGCAGTAGCGACCATCTATAAATAAAAACGCAAATCATTCCCATTAACTTATTCAACGGTAGTAGCTCATTGCTCATGTGTCAACCTGTCAAGCCTGGAGACATACGCGGCGGACTGGCCTCATTCGCTCGATTCTGCCGCGTCATCAAAGACTTGAGCGCCAAGCTTCATCGCTGCGCGGGAAGCACGGAAAGGCCATTTAAGACTACCGCTATCAGGGGCTTTAAGGTTCCTGTCACAAATTGCCGCCCGCGCTACACCGCATTCAATCGCACTTGCATTGCAAAACGCATAATCGCCAGCCCATGATTGTCGATCAGGACTACATATCGCTGTTCCCGCACCGGGGCGCTCGGACAGGTCGCGCGATCGACGCTCGCCTGGCCCCGACGTCAAGGCCAGCGCGGCGCCCAAGCCACGCAGCCCTCGCTGCCCGCCAGTTCGTCAAGCCAGCAGAAGCGCAGCGTCCGCAGCCGCACCCCTGGTCCCGACGCGGCCAAGGTTTCCACGCGCGGCTCCCCCGTACCCTCACGCTGACACGGGTCGACCGAAAACGTCTGCAAGTCTTGTGCGATCCCTATGCCAAGCGTCTTGAGCAGCGCTTCTTTCGCCGTCCAGATGCGCACGAATACCTGGGCGCGCGCCGCTGGCGGCGCGCGCTCCAGCGCTTCGCACTCCGTAGCGGTGCAGGCGAGCGCACAGAGCGCGCGCCAGTCGGATACCCGCCCGTACTGTTCGACGTCGACACCCACCTCGCGCACGCCCGATATCGCAATCAACGCATGCGGCCCGCTATGCGAGACGTTGAACGACAGCATGCGCGTGCCGGGCGGCGCGCAGAGCACGGGCCTACCCTGCGGCGTGGCGTCAAAGCGCAGCGTAGCCGGCGGCACACCAAGGCGCTGCGCGAGCAGCGCGCGCAACGTCGACCGCGTGAGAACGAAGCGCACGCGATCTTCCTCGCGACGAAAACGCAGCACACGTGCGCGCTCCACATCGTCGAGATACGCCGCTTTGCCCGGCGCAAAGAACGCCCCCTCGACCAGCGCGGGTGCGCAGTCGACGCGCCACACCGCCACATCGTCGGGCCAGCGTCCCGCTGCTTCGATCTGCATTGCACTGAACAAGCGCGAGCCCCTCCTGGAAATGATCGCGCAGTGTACGGCATCTTCTCGTGCCCATCAAATGAATGAGAATCATTTGCAATTATAGAAATTTTTGGCGATCATATCCGTCCGCGTGTTCTTCGTCTTTCCTCTCCATGACCACTTCCCTCCTCGCGTCGCCTCCCGTCGGTACCGCCCCGGCGCTCACCGCGCAGGCGGACACCGCCCTCGCGCTGCTGCTCTCGCGCCAGTCGCATTGGCCGCTCACCGAACCGGGCCCGCGCGACGCCGAACTCGACCTGATCTTCGACGCCGCGATGCGCGCGCCCGATCACGGCAAGCTGCGGCCCTGGCGCTTCGTCATTGTGCGCGGCAAGGCGCGCGGCGCGCTCGGCGACGTGCTCGTCGACGTCGCCGCGGCACGTACGCCCGACGAGCCGCGCGAAACCCATGCGCATCGCCGCCGGCGGGCGTTTGCTGCGCCGCTCGTGATCGCGCTGGGTGTGTCGGTCTCGCATGAGGAAGGCATACCCGAAGTCGAGCAGGTGCTCGCGCTCGGCGCCGCGGCGATGAACATGCTCAACGCGATTCACGCGCTGGGCTACGGCGGCTTCTGGGCAACCGGGACCGACAGCTACGACGCGCGCCTGCACGACGCACTGGGTTTCGCCACGCACGAGCGCGTCCTGGGTTTCCTGTTCGTCGGCACGCCGCCACCGCGCACGAGCACGAAAGCGCGTCCGCCGGGCGCAGACTACGTGCGCGAATGGTTCGGCCCGGCCGGCCGCAGCGATTCGGCCTGACCCTGAGCGCAGGGGCCCGCGAGCGCACGTCGCCACGCGCGTCGCAACGTCAAGTACAAGGAGAATGCATGCGAAGCACGCCGCACGCGGGAGCCGCGCGCCGCTTCCAGCCGTCATCACATCCGATTTACGAAACGCCGGGCATCGAGTTCATTCCGCATCGCTCAGGACTGCACACGCGGACCGGCAATCCTCTGCCCTGCAGCGGAGAGCTGATGATCTGGCGGCTAAGTGCAAGCTGGGATTATCTGAGTTGCGAAGAGGCCTCGCTCTGGCTCTCGCGCCAGGAGACGGCGCACATGCGCCAGTATCGCAACCCGTCGTTCTCGCGGCGCTATGCGATCGCGCGCGCCTCGTTGCGGCACCTTCTTGCCGATGTTCTCGGCAAAGCGCCGCAAGCCATCGAACTCACCGACAACGACCACGGCCAGCCCATGCTGCGCGAACCCGATCTTGCGCAGCCCCTCGCGCTGCGCGTCGCCTTTGCCGGCATCTGGATCACGATCGGCATGAGCGCCGACGCGTTCGGTCTCGAAACGATCATGCCGGGTGCCGCGTGCGAATCGGCTGCGCCGCTCGCGCGCGGCCGGGTGCAGGCCGATCTCGACTGCGCCCGTACGGCATGCGCATCGCAGTTGCTCGCGCAACCGGTCGATCTCGGCGACCGATTGCGCACACAACGAATCGGGGCAGTGTCGGTGCACCAGATCGAGCGCGCCCTGTTCAAGGTGATCGATCTGCCCATGCCGGGCCGCATCAGCGCGGCCGCTGCCACGCCGCTTTCGACCTCGACCATACACGCGTATGGCTGGCTAAGCCGGCGTTTTTGATCGGAATCCGTAGCTTCCCAGCATGTCTCGCCTCCGTTCATTTGTCGCGCCGACACGCGCGCACGCCGGACATGGTTTCAAGCCGCGAGCAGATCGCGAAAAACTCGCCGGGGGTCACACGTGACAGTGCGATTTGCACGTCGTCGAATTCCGGATCGTCTTCGGACTGCTGCACAATAAACTGCTTGACGCGGACACTTCCCGAGCCGAGCGTATGTTGCAATGTATCCACAGAAACGCTTCCGCGCTCGACCAGAAATTGTATGTTGCGCTGTTGCCGGACAGCAATGAAGCGGCGCTCAAGCGGCTTCACTCCTGCAAGAATCACCAGAATGATGACGGTCGCGCCGATGGCCGCAGTGTACATGCCGCCACCGACGGCAAGACCGCCCCTCGCGACGGACCACAGGCTGGCCGCCGTGGTCAGCCCGCGGCCCACCCCGAAGAGCCGGAAATTTCCAGTTGAGACCGGGACGGAATTTGGGCCAGCCTCAGCAAGAGAGTGGCCGGACGATCGCCGTGTTGCCAATTTGACCGGCAACACGGCTGGCCCGGAAAGAGCAACGTCTGCGATTCAGGCAGGAGCGAATGGCGCCCTGCTGGGCGCCTGGTCAGAGCGTCTGCATGGCTTCGTCTATCCGGATTTCCAGTTTGACCATGTGGGCACCATCAGGAGGGGCGTTGCAGAAATGAACCCCTCAGATGTGGTCACCAGAAAACCTTGAGCGAAGTTCTGCTGAACCTTCTTGCCGCCTTTTCCGCGATATTCGACATGTAATTGAAATGGACTATCGAGATAGCCCATGACATTTCGATCGAGAGCCTGTGCAAACTCGCACTTGCTCTCGGCTGTGAACCTTATGAGCTTCTGCAGGCTGATTTCACCCCGCGGAGATAGCGAGGTGTAACGAATTGCAAGTGGAAGACGTATTTCGTTAACCATAAGTCTTCCAAACGGAAGTTTTATGGTTACCTATACAGTTCCGCGCGGCGGGACGCGAAAACCTTGACTGGCGGAAAGCAGCCGGAGTCGAACCGACCTGGGAACGGCTGACGTCCCCAACCAGATTTGAAGTCTGGCCGTACCACCCGATACGAATGCCTTCCTTTGCAGACCTGAGATATCCGATGCAACGCCGAGGGTGTCGCGATGGCGCGGCATTCAGAGCACGTCGTGCAAGCGGCTGTCTGGACGCAGGACATGCCGCTCGCGGTGAAACCGAGTATATCCAACGCGATCGAAGAACTCCAGAATCTGGATCGCGCGCTTGCGGCCCAGTCCTGTTGCGTCGCGAAACGCTGCCGCAGTGAGCGCACCGCCCTGTTCGGCGGCGGCGTTCGCCACGAGCCGCGCGAGTTCGTGCACGACCTCGCGCTCGTAGAACAGATCGCGTACGACCTGGTACAGTTCCCCGAGCCGCGCGAGCTTGCGCAGCAGCGCGCGCACGGTCTCCTCTTCTTCCCGCGTTTCGCGTGCGAGATCGCGCACCCACGGCGGATCGTAACGTCCTTGCGCAAGCAACGGTCGCAGGCGTGCCGCGAGTACCGTTTCTCGCGTGTCGAGCGTCACCGCGTGCGAAGGCAGGTGCAGCCATGGCCCGCTGCGCACTACCCGGCCCTCGTCCACCAGCGCGTCCACCACCGCACGCCACACGGCATCCGTCACCAGCGGCGCCGCCATGCGCCTCAAGCGCGCGGCGTCCGGGCCCTGCTCATCCGGCGCGCGCCGATGAAATTCGCCGAGTACCTCGACGATGCGTGCCGCCATCCGCGCCCAGTGCTGCCGCGCCATCACGACACCCTCGGCGGCACGACCCGACGATGCCACCTCGATCGCGTCGCCGGGCAGCGCGAGCGCATCGGCCGCATAGCCGGTCAACTGCGTCAACGTCGTACGCGCGATACCCCTCGGCGCTTGCGCAATCAGCGCATCGGCGCGTCCCTCGTCGAGCCAGGTGCGTAATGCGTCGAGCCATGCGTGCCGCTCGGGCGTGCGCCTGCGTCTTGCCGGCGCGAACGGATCGAGCACGCGGCCACCGCCTACAGTGCGCGTCGCCTGCGCGTTGCGCACGATCAGACGGTCGCCCGGCAACGCGCCAAGCGGCGCGTCGAACACGAGTTGCACGCGCGCCCGCTCGCCGGGCCCCAGCGTCTCGCCTTCCAGCAGCGCGACGTTCGCCACGCGGTGCGCGGTGCCGAGATGCACGTGCAGCGGAGACCAGTGATGCAGCGTCAGATCCGCATCGTCGAGCAGACTCAGCTCGCAGTCGATGCGCGTCGCCCCCTCCGCGAGCCTCGCATCGACGATCCAGTCGCCGCGCGCGATCTGCTCGCGGTCGATGCCCGCGAGATTCAGCGCACACCGTTGCCCCGCGTGGCCCTGCTCCGCCGCGCGATTCTGTGCGTGAATGCTGCGCACCCGCACGGGCAGTCCCGCCGGCGCCAGCATCAGCGTATCGCCCACCTGCACGCGGCCCGCGAACACCGTGCCGGTCACGACCGTCCCCTGGCCCGCGAGCGTGAACACGCGGTCGACCGCCAGCCGGAAGAGTCCGTCGTCGCGGCGGCCCTGCCTGGCCATGGCGCGTTCGCGCAGCCAGGCGTCCAGTCTCGCGACGCCTGCGTCGTCGGTCTGCGTGGCGCGCGTTTCGAAACACGGCGCGCCTGCAAGCGTCGTGGGCGCGAGCCATGCGGCAATGTCCTTTCTCACTTCGGCTAGCCGGGCCGCGTCCACGCGATCGGTTTTGGTGAGCGCGACGGCGCCCTCGGTCACGCCCAGCAACTGCAGAATCGCGAGATGCTCGCGCGTTTGCGGCATCACGCCGTCGTCGGCAGCGATCACGAGCAGGGCAAAATCGATGCCGCACGCGCCCGCCGCCATCGTGTGCACGAGCTTTTCGTGGCCCGGCACGTCGATGAAACCCAGCACGTCGCCATTGGCGAGCGGCACATAGGCGTAGCCCAGTTCGATCGAAATGCCGCGTGCCCTCTCTTCCTTGAGCCGGTCGGTATCGACACCCGTCAGCGCGCGGACCAGCGTGGTCTTGCCATGGTCGATATGCCCCGCCGTGCCGACGATCACAGACGCAGCTCCGCGAGTTGGGCAACGAACGCCGCTTCGTCGGCGCTTTCGAGGCAGCGCAGATCGAGCCGCAGCGCGTCGTCGGCAATGCGGCCGATCACGGGGCGCGGCAGCCCACGCAGCGCGCGCTCGAGCTTCAGCAGCGCGCGGCCGCTACCGCTTTTGCCGGCGGCGTGGCGCACGACAAGACCGCTGCTCGGCAGCACGTCCACCGGCAACGCGCCGCTGCCGATCTGGCTGAACATCGGCTCGACAGCCGCCGAGTAGCCGTCGCCCAGCACACGCTGCAAGACGGGCAGCGCACGCTCGGCCGCCGCCTGAATTTCAGCGGCGGGACGCGTGAGCAGGCGCAGCGTCGTGAGCCGTTCGCGCAGGAATTCCGGTGCCTGATAGAGCCTCAGCACCGGTTCCAGCGCGGCCAGCGTGAGCTTGCCCACGCGCAGCGCGCGCTTGAGCGGATGCTTCTTGATCTTCGCGATCAACGCCTTGCGGCCGACGATCAATCCGGCCTGCGGCCCGCCCAGCAACTTGTCGCCGCTGAACGTCACGAGGTCCGCGCCCGCTTCGACGGTCGCGCGCACGGTTGGCTCGGCGGGCAGCCCCCATTGCGTGAGATCGGTCAGCGTGCCGCTGCCCAGATCGACCGCCACGGGAAGACCGCGCGCATGGGCGAGCGGCGCCAGTTCGTCGAGTTCGACGCTCTTCGTGAAGCCGCTGATCGCATAGTTGCTGCAGTGAACCTTCATGAGCAGCGCCGTACGCGGATTGATCGCCGCTTCGTAGTCCTTGAGATGCGTGCGGTTGGTCGTGCCCACCTCGCGCAGGCGCGCACCCGCACGGCTCATGATGTCGGGAATGCGAAACGCGCCGCCAATCTCGACCAGTTCGCCGCGCGAGACGATCACTTCCTTGCGCGAGGCAAGTGCCGAGAGCGCCAGCAGCACGGCCGCCGCATTGTTGTTCACGACGGTCGCGGCCTCGGCGCCGGTCAGCTCGCAGATCAATTCGTCGATCAGGTCGTCGCGGTCGCCGCGCTTGCCCGTTGCGAGATCGAACTCCAGATTCGCCGGTTGCGTGAGCGCCTGCACGACGGCCCGAACCGATTCGTCGGGTAGCAGCGCACGGCCGAGATTCGTATGCAGCACCGTGCCCGTCAGGTTGAACACGGCACGCAACCGGTTTTGCGCGCGGGCGGCCAGTGCGCGTGCCGCGTGATCGATCACACGTTCGAGCGCGAACGGTTCGTCGTCGCCCGCCATCTTCCCCAGCGTGCCCGCCTGCGCTTCGCGCCGCCATTGGTCCAGCGTGGCGCGGATCGCCGCCAGCACCTGCGTGCGCCCGTACGCAGCGATCAAGGTCTGCGCCGGAGCGGAGGCAATCACACGCTCGACGGCCGGCATTCTCGCCAGCCATGCATTGAGCGTGCGCGCGTCACGCTCCGTTTCGTGTCCCACGGCTTCGCTCATCGTGGCTTCGCTCCTCTACTGGTCGGCCGGCACTTCGGGCCACAGCAGAGGGTTCGGGCTCGCGCGACGGTAGCCCGCGTCGCTCATCAGCAGGTCGAGCGTGAGGCTCGCGAGGTCGTCGGCGAGAGGCTCGAAGTCGAAATCCTTCTCCTGATAGCCAATCTTGCGATAGGTGTGGCACTCGTCGCACGATTCGGCCTTGAGCGCGGGGTCGCCGCCGTCGATGCCGTGGTACGCGATGCCTTTGGTCGAATCGCAGTTCGTGCACTTCACGCGCACAACATGCGCCTCGGTCCCGCACAGGCTGCATTGCGTGTAGCGATAGCCCTGGTACGTGCCGCCCACCCGCACGATGCTCGCCACGGGCGGCACGCCGCACATGGGGCATGCGCCGGGCGCATCGACGTAAGGCACGTCCCGCACATCGAGCCGGCTCGCCAGATCGGTCCACACCACCTGCAGGGCAGCCATGACGAAGGGCGCCGTGGCGGGCGCGACTTCGGCGTAGCGTTGCGCGAGCAGCGCATCGGCTTGCGCGTCGAGTTCGGCATCGCTCATCGCGCGCAGCGTATCGAGCACCTTCGCAAGCGCGGGCGCCACAGCGCCCGCCGCTTCCACGTGGTCGACAAGACGCCGCAGCACGTCGCGCCACAGCGGATCGCGCTGCCCCGAAAGCGCGGGCAGAATCGGCATGGCATGGCGCTGCGCGTTCTCGATAGCCTCGCGCTCGGGCATCGGCGCGCTCACGCGTTCGAGCGCGTGCTGCTGCGCGTCGACCAGCACCGCCATGAGCCGCACATAGCCGCCGATGGGATTGTGCTCCGCCAGCTTGCGCAGGCGCGCGGCACGCGTAGCGAAATGCGTCGCGCGCTCGGGCAGACGAATGCGCGGAATCGCGGAGGGATCGAGCGCCTGGATCTCGCCCGGATCGAGAATGCGTTGCGTCACGACCTGGTTTCTCCGAAAACGAAAAAGCCGCCGCGCCCTGCCGGGCCGGCGGCTTGCCGGAACACGCGGGGCCTTGTTGCAAGGGCCCCGCGCAGCCTCTACGCTACTTGATGCTCTCGCGGAACCAGCGTGGATGATGTTTCCTCGCCCAGCCCCATGTGACCGTGCCGCGCGTCATCGCTCCGATCGAGCCTTTCACCCACAGCGCCGCGTAGATATGCACGACGATGCTGACGATCAGGACAAACGCCGCGGCCGCATGCACGACTGCCGCAAGGCGCACCACCTCGATCGGAAACCAGAACGAAAAGTAGCGCCGCCAGATCACGATGCCGCTCGCGAGCAACAGCACGAGACAAGCCACCAGCGTAAAGAATAGCAGCTTCTGTCCCGCATTGTATTTGCCGATTTCGGGCAGCTTGTCCTCGCGATTGTGCAGTACGTCGTCGATCTGCCTGAGCCATTGCACGTCGTTGCGGTCCAGATAATTGTGATGCCAGAAACGCAGCACGAGAATCAGGAACGAGAGGAACATCACGATGCCGATGAACGGATGCAGGATGCGCGTCCACTGGCCGCCGCCGAACAGCGCGGAAAGCCAGAACATGGCGGGATGAAACATCGCGAGACCGGAAAGCGCGAGCAGCACGAAGCTGATCGCCGTGATCCAGTGATTGGTGCGCTCGTTCGGGGTATAGCGCTCGATCAGCCTGGGTTCGTCATTTTGCATCGTCGCGCTCCTCGGGTTCGCCCTTGATGCGGCGCGCTTCGTCGATCGCGGCCGCTTCGTCCTCGGCGCTCACTTCGTTCGGGCCGATCCGCGTGTAGTGGAAAAAGCCCGCCAGCGCGGCCAACGCAATGCCCGCCAGCGCGAGCGGCTTGGCCACGCCCTTCCAGAGCCGCACGAACGGGCTGATGCGCGGACTGTCGGGCAGGCCGTGATAGAGCGAGGGCTGGTCGGCGTGATGCAGCACGTACATGACGTGCGTGCCGCTCACGCCAGGCGGGTCGTAAAGGCCCGCGTTTTCGAAGCCGCGCTCCTTGAGGTCCACGATGCGCTCCGCCGCGTGCTGCTTCATGTCCTCCTTGGTGCCGAACACGATCGCACCGGTAGGACAGGTCTTCACGCAGGCGGGCTCCTGCCCCACGGCCACCCGGTCCGAGCAGAGCGTGCACTTGTAGACGCGATGGTCCTTCTTCGAAAGCCGCGGGATATTGAACGGGCAACCGGCAATGCAGTAGCCGCAGCCGATGCAGTTCTCCTCGTGGAAATCGACGATGCCGTTCGTGTACTGCACGATCGCGCCCGGCGAGGGACAGGCCTTGAGACAGCCGGGATCCTCGCAGTGCATGCAGCCGTCCTTGCGGATCAGCCATTCGAGGTTGCCGTTCGGGTTCTCGTACTCCGTGTAGCGCATCACCGTCCACGAATGCTCGGTGAGATCCATCGGGTTGTCGTAGACCCCGTGGTTCACGCCGATCTCGTCGCGCAGGTCGTTCCACTCCATGCAGGCCGTCTGGCAAGCCTTGCAACCTATGCATTTCGTGACGTCGATGAGCTTCGCCACCGTGCCCGTGACCGGTTCGCGCACGCCCGGCGGCGGCGTGGTGGTCGCGGAAAGGCGCTTGATGTCGAGCGATTGCAGTGCCATGTCTCGCGCCCCCTTATGCCTTTTCGACTTTCACGAGGAACGACTTGAACTCGGGCGTCTGCGAATTGCCGTCGCCCACCGGCGGCGTCAGCGTATTCGTCAGATAGCCCGGTTTCGTCAGCCCCGTGAATCCCCAGTGCAGCGGCACACCCACCGTATGCACCTTCTTGCCTTCGATCGTGAGCGGCTTGATGCGCTTCGTGACCACCGCCACCGCGATCAGGTAACCGCGGTTGCTCGACACCTTCACGCGTCCGCCATCGACCACGCCCACTTCGCTCGCGAGTTCCTCGCCGATCTCCACGAACTGCTGCGGCTGGATGATCGAGTTCAGGCGCGCGTGCTTGGTCCAGAAGTGGAAGTGCTCCGTGATGCGATAGGTGGTGGCGACATGCGGGAACGACTGCGCCGTGCCGAACGTCGCGCGGTCGTCGGGGAACACGCGCGCGGCGGGGTTGCTCGTCGCCTGCGGGTTGTTCGGATGGAACGGGTTGTAGCCGAGCGGATTTTCGAATGGTTCGTAGTGCTCGGGAAATGGCCCCTCGTTCATCTGGTCGCGCGCGAAAAACCTCGCAACCCCCTCTGGATTCATGATGAAAGGCCCCATGCCCAGATCGGGCGCTTCGTCCACTTTGTAGTCGGGGATGTCGGCGCCGGTCCACGCCGCGCCGGTCCAGCCGATCAGCTTGCGCGTGGGGTCGAAGGGCTTGCCCGCCGTATCGCACGAAGCGCGGTTATAGAGCACGCGCCGGTTCGCGGGCCATGCCCATGCCCAGTTCAAGGTCTGTCCAATGCCCGTGGGGTCCGAGTTGTCGCGCCGGCCCATCTGGTTGCCCGCCTGGGTCCACGCGCCGCAGAAGATCCAGCAGCCGCTCGCCGTTGTGCCATCGTCCTTCAACTGCGCGAAGCCCGAAAGCTGCTCGCCCTTCTTCACGAGCACCTTCGTGGGATCCTTCGCATCGGTCTGGTCTGCGAGAGCCTTGCCGTTGTACTCCATCGCAAGCTCTTCCGGTGTCGGGCTCGCGGGATCCGAGTAGGGCCAGCTCAGCTTGAGGATCGGGTCGGGACACTTGCCGCCGTCCTTCTGGTACGCGGCGCGAATGCGCAGGAACAGGCCCGACATGATCTCGAGATCGCTCTTCGCCTCGTAGGGTGCCTCCGCGCCCTTCCAGTGCCACTGCAGCACGCGGCTGGAACTCACGAGCGAACCGTTTTCCTCCGCAAAGCACGTGGTGGGCAGACGGAACACCTCGGTCTGGATCGAAGCCGTATCGACATCGTTGTAGTCGCCGTACTTGTTCCAGAACACCGACGTTTCCGTCTCCAGCGGGTCCATGATGACGAGCCACTTCAGCTTGCCGAGCGCGGCCAGCGTCTTGGCCTTGTCGGGTGCCGAGGCGATCACGTTGAAGCCCTGGCAGATATAACCTGTGAGCTTGTCCTGATTCATGAGCTCGATGGTCTGCAACAGGTCGTACGGCTTGTCGAGCTTCGGCAGCCAGTCGTAGCCCCAGTTGTTGTCCTTCGTCGCGTTGTCGCCCCACCACGACTTCATGAAGCTCACGAAGAAGGCGCCGTAATGCTGCCAGTAGCTGAGCTGGTTCGGCCGCATCGGCTGCGAGGCGCGCTTCTTGATGTAGCTGTCGTAGTCCTGCTCGGCTTCGTTGGGCAACGTCATGTAGCCGGTCAGCAGGTTCGACATCAGGCCGAGGTCGGTGAGCCCCTGGATGTTCGAGTGGCCGCGCAGCGCGTTCATGCCGCCGCCTGCGATGCCGATGTTGCCAAGCAGCAGTTGCACCATGGCGCCGGTGCGGATCATCTGCGAGCCGATCGAGTGATGCGTCCAGCCGAGCGCGTACATGATGGTGCCCGCGCGGCCCGGCACGGCCGTGCTGGCCAGCATTTCGCACACCTTGAAGAATTTTTCCTTAGGTGTGCCGCAGACCTTCTCCACCATCTCGGGCGTATAGCGCGAGTAGTGCTGCTTGAGCAGGTTGTAGACGCAACGCGGGTTCTGCAGCGTGTCGTCCGTTTTCACGAAGCCGTCGTCGCCGGTCTCGTAGTCCCACGACGACTTGTCGGGATACGCGTGCTTTTGCGGATCGTAGCCCGAGTAAATGCCGTCGTTGAACGCGAAATCGTCGCGCACGATGAACGAGAAGTCCGTGTAGTTCTTCACGTACTCGTGCTGGATCTTGTCGTTCGTGAGCAGGTAATTGATGACCCCGCCAAGGAACGCGATGTCCGTGCCGGTGCGGATCGGCGCGTAGAAGTCCGCCACCGAAGCGGTGCGCGTGAAACGCGGATCGACCACGATGAGGCGCGCCTTGCGGTTCGCCTTCGCCTCCGTGACCCACTTGAAGCCGCACGGGTGCGCCTCGGCCGCATTGCCGCCCATCACCAGAATCACGTCCGCATTGCGAATGTCGACCCAATGGTTCGTCATCGCACCACGGCCAAACGTCGGGGCAAGACCTGCCACCGTCGGGCCGTGTCAGACACGCGCCTGGTTGTCGAATGCGAGGAGGCCCATGCTGCGGGCCACTTTGTGCGTGAGGTACCCCACCTCGTTGCTGGCCGCCGAAGCGGCGAGCATGCCGACGGAGAGCCAGCGGTTGACGGTCTTGCCGTCCTCCGCCTTTTCGACGAAGTTCGCGTCGCGGTCCTCTTTCAGCCGCTTCGCGATCCCGTCGAGCGCCTCGTCCCACGAAATGCGTTTCCACTCGTTCGATCCCGCCGCCCGGTACTCGGGGTACTTGAGACGGTTCGGACTATGGATGAAGTCGATCAGGCTCGCCCCCTTCGGGCAGAGCGTGCCGCGGTTGACCGGATGATCGGGATCGCCCTCGATGTGGATGATGCTGGCCGTGGCGTTCTTCGCGCCGTCGCCAAGACCATACATGAGGATCCCGCAGCCGACCGAGCAGTACGGACAGGTGTTGCGGGTTTCGGTAGTACGCGCCAGTTTGTATTGGCGGACCTCGGCAAGCGCGTTGTCGGGCGCGAAGCCCATCAACGCGAGGCTGGAACCTGCCAGCGATGTTGCCGTGACCTTGAGGAACTGGCGCCGGGACATTTGCAGCATGGTGCGTCCTCGGCCTGTCGAGTTGTGGGTGATTTTCAGTATAGGCGGATTTCAGCGACGGATCACGGAAGCTGCGCAAAGGCACAGCCAAAGCGCGCCCGGGAGCCGCGCTTGCTAATATTGAGACAAAACAGGCACGCGGAACGGACATCATGGCCACGCTCTCTTCGGAACGACTGCAAGCCGCCGCGCGCAAGGAAGCGTCCTGGGTCGTGGGCGCCTTCCGGCAATTCTTCAAGGACCGCTGCCCGGCGCTCGCCGCGGGCATCGCGTTCTATTCGGCCTTTTCGCTTGCGCCAACGCTCGTCATGGTGATCGCCGTGGCCGGCTGGTTCTTCGGCGACGCCGCCGCGCGCGGCGAGTTGTTCCGCGAGGTTCACAACGTCCTCGGCGACGATGCCGCCGCCGGCATCACGACCATCGTGCAAAACGCACACCGCGCGGGCAAGGCCGGCGGCATCGCCACGATCATCTCGCTGTCCTTGCTCGCCGTCGGCGCCTCGGCCACGTTTTCGTCGCTGCACGCGGCGCTCAATGTCGTCTGGCCGCCGGACGGCACGCGCGCCTCGAGCGTATTCGCGCTCGTGCGGGTGCGGCTGATCTCGTTCTCGCTCGTGCTGGGCGTTGCGTTCCTGTTGATCGTCTCGCTCGTGCTGGACGCGGCGATCACCTTCGTCGGCCAGTGGCTGTGGGGCAACTCGCCCTATGTGATCATCGGAAATCTGCTGCAGCTCGCGGTCGGACTGATCGTGCTGGCCGCCGCGTTCGCCGCGCTCCTGCGTTTCCTGCCCGACGCCAACGTGCTCTGGCGCGATGCCATGGTGGGCGGCGGCGTCGCCGCCGTGCTGTTCTCGGCAGGCAAGAAGCTGTTCGCGCTCTACCTCGCCCATGCCGGCATGGCCACCGCGTTCGGCGCCGCCGGTTCGCTCGCCGTGCTGCTGATGTGGCTGTACTTTTCCGCGGCCGTGCTGCTGCTCGGCGCCGAGTTCTCCGCGGCGCGCGGGCGGCTGCACGATCCGCGCGGCGCATGGGGTTTCCTCGAGGAAACGCCGCCCGGCAGCCGCGCCAAGCTCGCCTCGGTGCTGGCCGCGTCGACCATCGTCAAGCCCCATGACCCCGCCGCTGCACCCCCCGGTACGCTTTCCGTGCCGATCGGAAACAACCCGGTTGCGGCGACCGGCGAAGTGCCCCTGTATGCCGCTGCCTCGGCCGCCGCACACGACGATGCGCCGCACGCCGGAACACCGCTGCGCGCCATGGCGCAGGCCAGCGCGCGGGGCGGCGCGTTCGGGCGACGTCCCGGCGCCGTTCTGCAGATTGGACGCTCGGTGGTGCGGATGGAAGACGGCGCGACCCGGGCCGCCGCGCAGACACTGGTTCGCGCGGGACGCACGGTCGTCGCCGCGGATCGCTACGTCAAGCGGCATCCGTGGAGTACGGTGTTGCTCGCCGCAGGCGCCGCCATCGCGATGACGGCTGCCGCGGGGCGCCGCAACGGCGCCGGCGAGGACAGCGAGGCGGACGCAACGCTTCCCTCGACCCAGGAGAAAAACTGACAATCAGCTAACTTATTATCGTCACAAATTACAATAATTAAAAATTGCGATTCAATCTGGAAAAAGCAGGTACGACTCATCCATGCCCCACCCATCAAGGCATCGATGTATTTGTCAGCTTTTTGCCACAGTCTGAACTTTTCATTTCTTTCAATTTATACAACTGCGTTATTCTCCATCGCGCAATAACGAAACCCTCATCTGCGTGGAGAAATCTGGATGAAACGCGTCGCCTTCTCGACCCTCTCGCTGGCCATGCTGACCGGCGCCGGTGCGGCCCATGCCCAAAGCAGCGTGACCCTCTACGGTGTGATCGACGAGTCGATCCAGTGGGCCCACAACACCACGAATTCGAACGCCCCGGGCCAGAACCAGAATCTGGTCGGCATGTACGGCGGCAACATCTCGGGCAACCGCTGGGGCCTGAAGGGCACGGAAGACCTGGGCGGCGGCCTGCAGGCGATCTTCCAACTGGAAAGCGGCTTTGACATCAATACCGGCGCGGCCGGCCAGGGCGGCAAGATGTTCGGCCGCCAGGCCTTCGTCGGGCTTGCTTCGGATCACTACGGCACGCTCACGCTGGGCCGCCAGTACGACCCGCTCGTCGACATGATCCAGCCGCTTACCGACGACAACGACTTCGGCAGCACGTTCGCGACGCCGGGCGACGTCGACAACAACGACAACAGCTCGCGCACGAACAACGCGATCAAGTACACCTCGCCGCTTCTGGACGGCTTCCAGTTCGAAGGCATGTATGCCCTGGGCGGCGTCGCCGGCTCGAACGGCTCGGGACAGAGCTGGGGTGCGGCAGGCACCTACGCCATCGGCTCGTTCAACATCGCGGCCGGCTACTTCATGATGGACAACGCGTCGTCGCTGGCCGACCGCACCGGAACGGACGGCACGGTGGGCTGGGCGTCAGGCTCGACATCGGGCGCCATGTTCGACAGCCAGATCAACCAGGCCTATGCCTCGGCGAAGTCGGTCGGCACGGCGGCGGTGGCGGCGCAGTACGTCACGGGCCCATTCACGTTCGCCGCGCGTTACAGCAACGTCCAGTTGAAGGCCGACGGCTTCTCGACGTTCGCCACGACGCAGCGCTACAACGTCGCCGGCGGCTACTTCGGCTATCAGGTGAACCCGGCCGTGCTGCTCGGTCTCGGCTACACCTACACGCACGGCTCGGGCAATGCGTCGAACACCTATAACCAGGTCTCGCTCGGCGCGGACTACAACCTGTCGAAGCGTACCGACCTGTACGCGCTCGCGGCATATCAGCACGCCAACGGCCAGCAGCCGGGCGCGGCCTCCGGCACATCCGCGGGCGCATCGATCGGTTCGTACGGGTACAACTCGGCTTCCAGCTCGCAGGAACTGGTCAGCCTCGGCATTCGCCACAAGTTCTAATAGAACGGCACAGCCGGGCTTCGGCCCGGCGTCAGAGCCGGTTCCCAACCGGTTCCGGCCGTGTCAGAATGGCGTGGCCGCTAAAAACCACACGCTTAACGGAAAAACCAGCCTTCGGTGCAAGCCAAGGCTGGTTTTTTCATGGGCGCAAGAAGACCCTCATGCGAAGCAGGCGCAGCAAAAAAACCGGCAGCAAGGTCAGTCATCCATAACATTCGCGTATGACCCATCGGCCGTATCCTCTCGCGAAGCGCTGTCCACGCGGATCGAACGACGCCCGGCGAGCGCGCATGAAAAATCCCCGCGAGCTCGACACCGGCGGGGATTTTTGGGTACTGACTCGCACACAGCCTCGCGGCTGCGGAAAACGGTGCTTACGCAGCCGCTGCGTCCTTCAGCTTCTTCAGTGCGCGTGCCTTGATGCGAACCGAGGCGGGCTTCGCCGGGAACCAGCGCTCCTGGCCCGTGAACGGGTCCTTGCCGAAGCGCTTCTTCTTCGCCGGCACGGCCTGCACGACGATCTTCAGAAGACCCGACAGCGTGAATTCGCCGGCGCCCTTCTTGTGGACCGAACCGAGGATCGTGTCTTCCAGAGCGGCGAGCACGGCCTTGGCGGCCTTCGGCTCGACACCGGCGCGCTCAGCGACGTGAGCAGCCAGCGAGGCCTTCGTGAAGGTGTCCTTGATCGGCGACGGAGCGCCAGACGCCTTCACGGCGACCTTCTTAGCTGCGGCCGTCTTGGCCGGTGCTTTCTTTGCAACAACCTTCTTGGCCGGGGCAGCTGCCTTTTTGGCCACTTTCTTTGCGGAAGTCGGCATGTTTCTCCTACCAGTGTTGGTCAGTGAATCGGCGAAGCACCGCAGAATGCATGTACTTCAACGGCGGATTCTACAAGCGCGCAAGCGTTTTGCGTGACTCTTTTGCATTGTCGAAGCAAATTTGTTGCGCGGCGCTGACTGCCGTGTGCATTTTGACGCCTGTTTACAGGGGTAATCGTGCTCGCCAGACTCCTCGAATACCCTGGACAGGCGCTCGCGAAGCCTGGCGCCGCGATGCAAGAAGGCGAACCGTATGGCGTTTTTCTGCGGGCGAGCGCTGCGCTGCGTATGACGAGCCCGAAGAAAAAAGCCCGGACACGTCGCGGACGTCCGGGCTTTTCGGCGGCTAGCCGGCTATCCGGCACGGCCTGAATGCAGGCAGCTTCGCTGCCGACGTTCGCTCAATGCGCGCCTTCGTGCTGCGCGGCGACCTGGGCCACCCGTTGCGCGCCGGCCTCGTGATGCTCGCGCGACAGGCGGCGCATCAGCGGCAGCAGCACGATGGCGACAAGCGTGCCCAGCGCGGCGAGCCAGCCGAGTCCTGAGAAGAGGTGCGTATAAAGCGGCAGCGAAACGAGCGGATCGAGCTCGCCGGAGGGCATCTGCGCGAAATTCGCGACCACGCTGCCGAGATACTGCGAAACGCCGCTGGCCACGAAATACGCACCCATCATGAAGCCGCTCATGCGCGCCGGCACGTAGCGCGCGATCATGGCGAGGCCGAGCCCGCTCACGAGCAGTTCGCCGAGCGAGTAGAGCCCATAGCCGCCCACCATGAACCAGGACGAGACACGTCCCGCCACGGCGTAGTTTCCGCTCGCCGCGAACACGAAGAAGCCCGCCGCAACCACCGCGAAACCCAGCGCATACTTCACCGCCACCGGAAAATCGCGTCCGTGCCGCGCGAGCGACGTATAGAGCGAAGCGAGCACCGGCGAAAGCAGCATGATCCAGATGGGATTGAGCGCCTGGAACTGGGCCGCGCTCCACTTGAAGAGCGACACGCCGAACAGCGAGAACTGCGGATCGACGTTGCGCAGCGCAAAGAGCGTGAGCGAGGTCGACATCTGCTGGTAGAACACGAAGAAAAGGATCGCCTGCAGCGTGAGGATCAGCGCGGCGGCAAGGCCCGCGCGCTCGGCGCGCTGTGAGCGCACGAGCATCCACGCGAACACCGCGAGCACGGCAACGCCCGCGGCATAGACGCAGGCCACGGCCACCGCCTTGTGCTGCAGCACGAACAGCGTCGCCGCGCCCAGCGCGACGGCGCCTACGGCAACGAGCGCGGCCCGGCGGTAGTTCAGCGGCGCATCGTCGGGCACGGAACCAATATGCGCGAGCGTGCGGCGCATCAGCAGGAAGTTGAGCACGCCCAGCAGCATGCCCGCGCAGCACACCGCGAATGCCGCGTGCCAGCCCCATTGGTCCTTGATCCACGGCGTGGCGAGCATCGACACGGTCGAGCCGATGTTCACCGCCATGTAATAGATGGTAAAGGCGCTGTCGAGACGCGCATCGTCGCCTTCGTAAATGCGGCGCACGAGGTTGGCCGCGTTCGACTTGAAGAGCCCGTTGCCCACCACGATCACGGCGAGCGAGGCGAACATGTGATGGAGGCTGTCGTCGGGCATCGCGAGCATGAGATAGCCGGCCGCGAGAATCAGCGCGCCCGCGACCATCGAGCGGCGCGCGCCGAGAATCTGGTCGCCTATCCAGCCGCCGATGGCCGGCGCCGCATAAACGAGCGCCGTGAAGGCGCCCCACGTGAGATTTGCCTGGCTGTCTTCAAAGCCGAGCTTGCTCACCATGAAAAGGACGAGCAGCGCGGCCATGCCGTAAAAGCCGAAGCGCTCCCACATTTCAATCAGGAAGACCGTCGTGAACGAACGGGTCTGGGAACGGGTTGGCGAAGCGGGGGTAGTCATTGTTCTCCTTGCCTGAAAACGCATCCGATATGGGTGCCGACCTCGTGCAATGGGGCGGCGGCACCCTGCCTGGCAGGCATTGCGCCTTTTTTGGCAGCCCCGGGCAAAGTCGCGGCAATAGAGTGGCGGCATGGACGGCAACCGCCGCCTTTCCCCCCTTCTCTCGCACGGGATTTCGCCATGGCACTCCAGATCGGCTTTCTCATCTTTCCTCGCGTGCAACTGCTCGACCTTACAGGGCCTTACGACGTGCTCGCGTCGATGGCGGACACCGAGGTCCGGCTTATTTCGAAAACGCGCGACTGTATCACGTCAAATACAGGCCTGGTCATGAGGTCCGATACCAGTTTCGAGGACTGCCCGCCGCTCGACGTGCTCTGCGTGCCTGGCGGCAGTGGCGTGGGCGACCTGATTCCCGATCAGGAAACGCTCGCGTTCCTGCGCCGTCAGGCCGCGCATGCGCGCTACATCACCTCGGTCTGCACGGGTGCGCTCGTGCTGGGCGCGGCCGGCCTCCTGCGCGGACGCCGCGCCACCACGCACTGGGCCTTCCACGCGCTGCTCGAGCCATTCGGCGCGATCCCTGTACGCGAGCGCGTGGTACGCGACGGCAATGTCATCACAGGCGGCGGCATTACGGCCGGCATCGATTTCGCGCTGACGCTCGCGGCGGAGCTGATCGGCCGCGAAGCCGCCGAAGCGTTGCAGCTCGAACTCGAATATGCGCCGGCGCCCCCCTTCGATGCGGGCAGCCCCGACACCGCGCCGCGTGCGGTCGTGGAGCGGGTGCGCGCCGCAAACGCGGCGTCGGTGGCGGCGCGCACGCGGCTCGTTCACGAGGCGGCGGCGCGACTCTAGCGCTGCAACGGCAGCAACGCAGAGGATGACGAATGAAACCTGGCCGCATGACCGGGCGCCACACCGCGGCAACGTCGACGGAATTCCATGAAGGGGATGGGACAGATTGAGGACATGACGGCGTCGAAACGATTACGCTTGCCTTGACGTCACCCGCTGGTTGGCCGCCCACGCATCGCTCGTTGCGATGGCGAGGCACAACCGCGAGGTCCAACCGGCAAGGAGCCGCAGATGGAAGTTGCAATCGACGAGGCACGCCGCTTCGCCACCGACGTGCTGGCCAAACTTTCGGTGCCGCCCGACATCGCCGCCGATGTCGCCGACCACCTGATCGAATCCGACCGCGTGGGCTACGCGAGCCACGGCCTCTCGATCCTGCCGAACTACCGGCTCGGGCTCGAAGCGGGATTCGTCACGCCCGACGGCCGCCCGGAGCGGGTCGTGGACCGCGGCAGCCTGATCGCCTACGACGGCCATCATGGCTTCGGCCAGCACGTGGGCAAGATCGTGATCGACGACGCCATCGCGCGCGTGCGCGAGCACGGCCAGTGCATCGTGACGCTGCGCCATAGCCATCACCTCGGGCGCATGGGACATTACGGCGAGATGGTCGCGCAGCACGGTTACGTGCTGCTCGCCTTCAGCAACGTGGTGAACCGGCCGCCCGTCGTCGCGCCCTATGGCGGACGCGAGGCGCGCCTCACGACCAATCCGCTATGCTTCGCAGGCCCGCTGCCAGGCGGGCGCCCTCCATTCGTCGTGGATATCGCGACGAGCGCCATTGCCGTCAACAAGGCGCGCGTGCTCGCGGAAAACGGCCGCCCCGCGCCGCCCGGCACGATGATCGACGCCAACGGCGACCCGAGCACCGACCCGAACGTGCTGTTCTCCGACCCGCCCGGCGCGCTGCTGCCGTTCGGCGCGCACAAGGGCTATGCGCTCGGCCTCGTCGCCGAACTGCTGGCCGGCGTGCTCTCGGGCGGCGGCACGATCCACGCGGACAATCCGCGCAACGGCATCGCGACCAACAACCTGTTTGCGCTCGTACTCGATCCGCAAGTGGACTTCAACCAGACGTGGCGCTCGCAGGAAGTCGAGACCTTCCTCGACTATCTGCTGGGGTGCCCGCCGCAGCATCCCGACGCGCCGGTGCAATACCCCGGCCAGTACGAGGCGGAGAACCGCGCGCGCCATACGCTCACGATCGATCTTCCGGATTCCGTGCAAAGAACGTTTGGCGAACTCGCCGCGCAACTGGGCGTGACGCCGCTCGCGGCAGCCCGCGCGTCGTAAGCGGCGCCTGCGGGCGGCGGGCCTCCCGGTTCGAGACTCGCCGGGCAGGAGCAAGACGGCCGCGCGGAACGCGACTTGCTGTGCGCTGCGGCGCCGGCAACCTGCCCGCCTTCCGCTCAACCTCATCCGAGAGTCATGCTCAAGCCCATCCGTCTTTTTGTCCCGTCTTTTCAGAGCCGCACACAGCGCCCGCATGCCGGAGCGCTCGCGTCGACCCTCGCGCTGTGCCTCGCGCTCGCCGCCGCGCCGGCAGCGTACGCGTCGGCAACGGCCACCGACACAGCAGCGGCGAGTGCAACACCGGCATCGACGCCGGCTCCGCCGACCCGGATTACAGAGGCCGGGCAGGATTTACCGGCTACGCCGCTGCCGCCGTCGGAACTCTACGGCGCGCTCTACCGCGACGTCGAGCTTGCCCAGATCTACCCCGACAGCAAGACGTTCGCTGACATGATCCCCAACGCGCCGCCCGCGCAGATCGTTGCCGCCTACACGGCCTGGCGGCAACAGAACAGCGCGTTGCAGGACCCCGCTGCCCGCAAGGCCGCGCTCACGCAGTTCGTCGAACGCAACTTCACGGCCCCGGCGCTGGCCGACGATCACTACGTTTCCGATCCGAACCAGAACGTCGCGGCCCATATCGACACGCTCTGGAACGTGCTGCGCCGCGGCCCGGACGCCGCGCAGCACGCGGATTCGTCGCTGCTGCCGCTGCCGTATCGCTACGTCGTGCCGGGCGGCCGCTTCAACGAGATCTACTACTGGGACTCGTACTTCATCATGCTCGGCCTCGAAGCAAGCGGACGGCACGACCTCTCGCTCGACGAGCTCAACAACTTCGCCACGCTGATCGACCGCTACGGCCACATTCCGAACGGCAATCGCAGCTACTATCTCAGCCGCTCGCAGCCGCCGTTCTTTGCGCAGATGGTGAGCCTCGTCGCGGAACGCGACGGCGACGCCGTGTATCTGCGCTACCTGCCGCAACTGCGCAAGGAGTACGACTACTGGATGGACGGCGCGGACAGCGTGAAGGCGGGCGACGCGGCGGGCCACGTCGTGCGCCTTGCCGACGGCACGCTCCTGAACCGCTACTGGGACGCGCGCGATACGCCGCGCGACGAGTCGTACCGCGAAGACGTGCTGACCGCGCAGGCCACGCCGCAGCGCGATCCCGCCGATCTGTGGCGCAACCTGCGCGCGGGCGGCGAAACGGGCTGGGATTTCAGCTCGCGCTGGCTCGCGGACAACCGTACGCTCGGCACCATCGACGTGACCTCGCTCGTGCCCGTCGACCTGAACTGTCTGCTGGTCGTGCTCGAACGCACGCTCGCGAAGGCCTATGGAATCCAGGGCGACGCCGGCGATGCGCAGGCGTTCTCGCAGCGCGCACAGCGCCGCGCCGCCGCAATCGAACGCGTGCTGTGGGATCCAAAACTGCATGCGTTCGGCGACTACGATTTCGTGCAGCACACACTCACGCATCGCCTCACCGCGGCCACCGTCTATCCGCTCTATGCGGGCGTCGCCACGCGCGGCGAGGCGCGCGAAGTGGCCGCCGCCGTGCGCGCCGGACTGCTCCGGCCAGGGGGCCTCGCCACGACCCAGGTGTCGAGCGGCCAGCAATGGGACGAGCCCAACGGCTGGGCGCCGCTGCAATATCTCGCGATCATGGGACTGCGCCGCTATGGCGAAAACGCGCTCGCGCAGACCATCGCTACACGCTGGGTCGCGACGAACCTCGTCTATTACCGGCACACGCACAAGCTCGTCGAAAAATATGACATAAGCGCGGCGGCAGCGAAGGCTTCATCGGCGGGCGGCGGCGAATATCCGCTGCAGGACGGCTTCGGCTGGACCAACGGCGTGTTGCGCGTGCTGCTGCTCATGTATCCGCACGCCTCCACACCGGTAACGCCGGCCATAGGTGCGCCGGCCGCGCCGTGAAACCGTGCCGGCTGAACCAGGCACGGCGTTTGCTGTTTCCTTTCGGCATGGCGGTCGGCGGCCTGCGCGCACAACGCGCCGCCGGGCCGCCGCTACGGCCCACCGGGCGTGGTGCATACCGCACGCCTTAGGCGTATGCTGATTACGACTACTACGATATAGACGTCCGGCTTGCGCCGTTCGACCGCGATGAACGCCTCCGCTCCCGCCCCAGGTTCCCAGTCCGCGCCGCGCGTGACGGTGGTCGTGTTGACGCGCAACCATGTTCGCCAGACTGTCGATACCGTCGCTCGCCTCCTCGCGCTGCCGGAGCACCCCGACGTGATGGTGGCCGACAACGGCTCGAGCGATTCCACCGTCGGCCTGCTCGCCTCGCTGTTTCCGCAGGTGCACATCGTCCAGGGTCTGCGCGACCTCGGCATGGCCGGTTTCAACCGTGCCGTCACACTCGCGCAGACCGATTACGTCGCCTGCTGCGACGACAGCACCTGGTTCGCGCCGGGTGCGCTCGCGAGCGCGGCCCAGTTGCTCGACGCGCACCCGAACGTCGCCGTCCTGAGCGCCCGCGTTGCCGACGAGGGCAAACGGGAGATTCATCCGGCCTGCCAAATGTTCGCCGCCACCTCCCCCGGCAGCGAGGGCCTCGCCGGCCCCGCGCTCGCGAGCTTCATGCCGGGCGCCTGCCTCTTCCGCGCGGACGTGTTCCGCGAATTCGGCGGCTACGACGAGCGGCTCGCGCGCGGCGGCGCCGAAGAGCTCGCCGCGCTCGACGTGCTGTCCGCCGGACACGCAATCGTCTATTGCGAGGGCGCGCTCGCGCATCGCGAGCCGCTCTATCGCTGGTTCACGCGCGCGCAGCATTGCACGCTCGCGCGCAACGCCGCGTGGGTCGCTTGGATGCGCCTGCCGGCACGCGACGCGCTCGCCGCCACCGGCCACGCACTCGCGGTCTTCGCGCGCCAGCGCTCGCTCGGGCCGGCGGGCTTCGCCCTGCTGCGCGGCGCGTTCTGGACACTGCGCCGCCGCCGCGTGGTGCCGCCGCATGTCGTGCTGCTCACGCGCCAGGTGCGCCGCGCCCAACACCAGGTGCGCCTCGGCATTCCCGCGATGGCCGAGAAGTACGATCGATCGGGACAGCGTGCATGGTAAGCTGCCCCGCCTGAACGGCCCTTCATTCATCCAAGGACCATGACGACGCCCGAGCCCGGCATCGCCCAGCAGCCCGGTTCCGCCCGGAAGGACGCGAACTTTGCCGCCGTCGGTCACAACGACCGCCGTTTCGAGGCGCTCGTGCAGCCCATCGAGGACTACGCGATCTTCCTGCTCGATCCCGGCGGCAACGTCGCGACCTGGAATCGCGGCGCCCAACGCATCAAGGGCTACGAGGCGCACGAGATCGTCGGCCAGCATTTCTCGCGCTTCTATACCGAAGACGCCAAAGCGCGCCGCTGGCCCGAGCACGAGCTCGAACAGGCCGTGCTCCATGGCCGCTTCAACGACGAAGGCTGGCGCGTGCGCAAGGACGGCTCGATGTTCTGGGCCAATGTCGTCATCACCGCGCTGTACGAGCAGGACGGCTCGCTCGCGGGCTTCGCGAAGGTCACGCGCGACCTCACCGTCGAACGCCGCCAGGTCGAGGCGCTGCGCCAGTCGGAGGAGCGCTTCCGCCTGCTCGTGGAGAACGTCGGCGACTACGCCATCTTCATGCTCGACCCCGAGGGCTTCGTGGTGAGCTGGAACAGCGGCGCGACCAACCTGAAGGGCTATCGCCCGGCCGAGATCGTGGGCCAGCATTTTTCGGTGTTCTATCCAACCGAGGACGTGGCCGACGGCGTGCCCGAACGCGAGCTGCGCCGCGCCGCCGGCCAGGGCCGTTCGGTGAGCGAAGGCTGGCGCGTGCGCAAGGACGGCTCGATGTTCTGGGCCTACGTCACGATCACGGCCATCCACGACAGCCAGGGACGCCTCTCCGGTTTCGCGAAGGTCACGCGCGACATGACCGAAAGCCGCCGCAACGAGGAGCTCGAACATTCGAGCGAGCAGATGAAGCAGTTCCTCGCGCTGCTCGCCCACGAACTGCGCAATCCGCTTGCACCCGTGCGCAACGCCGTCGCCGCGATGCGTCTTGCGCAGCACGCGAGCCCCGAAACGCGCCGCGCGGGCGACCTCATCGAACGGCAGATCGCGCATCTCACGCGGCTCGTCGACGACCTGCTCGACGTCGGCCGCATCACGTCCGGCAGGATCGAACTGCGCGAAGCGCCGCTCGATCTGCACGAGGTGATCGCGCACGCGGTCGAAGCGGCCCAGCCTTTCACCGCCGCGCGCGAGCAGCAGGTGATCGTGCAGCTACCGGCGAGCGCGCTGCGGATGATCGGCGACCACACGCGGCTCGTCCAGGTGCTGCAGAACGTGCTGCACAACGCCTCGAAATTTTCGCCCGACGGCAGCCGCATCACCATTGACGTGCATGCCGGCGCGCGCACCGTACAGATTCAGGTGCGCGACAACGGATGCGGCTTGCGGCCCGGCACCTTCGAATCGATCTTCGGTCTCTTCAGCCAGGACCGCTCGATGCCCGGCCCGAGCGAAAACGGTCTGGGCATCGGCCTGATGCTCTGCCGCTCGCTCGTCGAACTGCACGGCGGCACGATCTCGGCGACGAGCGCAGGGCCCGGCACCGGCAGCACTTTCACGATCCGCCTGCCGCTCGAGCGCGCCGGCGCATATATGCCGGCGGCTCAGCCGCCGGCGCCCGCGCAGACGGCGCGCGATCTCCACGCATCGCACGCACCGCCCGCGCTGCGCGTGCTGATCGTGGACGACAATCGCGACTCCGCCGACAGCCTGGCCATGCTGCTCGAACTGAAGGGACACGAGGTACGAGTGGCGTATAGCGCCGGGCACGCCCACGAGCAGGTGCAGGACTTCACGCCCGACGCGGCGCTGATCGACATCGCCATGCCCGAGATCGACGGCTATGCGGCACTGCAGGCATTGCGTGCCCATGCGCCGCTCGCGCGCACGCTGTTCGCCGCGATGACGGGCTTCGGCCAGGCCGCCGACGTCGAACTCACGCGCACGGCGGGCTTCGAAATGCATCTGGTGAAGCCCGTGGACGTCGCGCTGTTCGACGAGGTGCTCGCGCGGGCCGCCGAGCGGCGCGCTCAGGTCGTGACCGGCGCGACCGGTACGAACTGGCGGTAATCCACCTGCGGGCCGCGCACGACGATCGCCGTGGCCTCGGGCACCTCCGCCCAGGCGTCGGGCAGATCGACGAGCGGCTCGGAAACGATCAGATAGGCGTCGTCGCCGGCGGCCGTAATGCGCGGGTCGTCGGGATAGAGTTCGTGCAGATGCCTGAACGACGTGCTGTGATAGAGCGAACGCGACTTGCCTTCGCTCGAATAGCGCACCGCCACCATCTGCTCGCCGTCGGTCGCGACCACGGTCATGTTGAGCGGATTCTCGATTCCGTGGCTGCGCGCCTTCGCCTCGACGAAACCGACCATGCGTTCGAGCGCCGGCACCGGTTCGTGCTCGAGGCCGAACGACATCGCAAGATAGAACATCACCTCCGAATCCGTCGATCCTTCGAGCCCGTTGAAGCGCCCCGGATCGATCGCCACCAGCAGATCGCGGCGCACGATCGGAAAGTTCTCGATCAGCCCGTTATGGGCAAAGAGCCAGCGCCGGTGCCGGAACGGATGGCAGTTGGTCTCCTGCACCGGTGTGTGCGTGGCCGAGCGAATGTGCGCGATGAACATCGGCGCTCTCACGGCGCGCGCGAGTTCGTGCAGGTTATGGTCGTTCCAGGCGGGCTGGATGCTTCGATAGCGATAGGGAATGTCGTGCGACTGCTGATACCAGCCGAGACCGAAACCATCGCCGTTGGTGGTCGTCGCACCGAGCTTCGAGTGCAGAGCCTGGTCGATCAGCGAATGGCGCGAGCGGAACAGCACGGTTTGCAGATGAACGGGGTTGCCCGAATAGGCGAGCCAGCGGCACATGACGCACTCCTCTGTAACGGCGTACTCACTTCGTGACGTGCAGGGCCGCGATCGGCGTGAGGAAACCGTCGAGGCCGGTCAGGATGATCTGCACGCCGATGCACAGCAGCAGAAACGACGACACGCGCATGGCGACGCGCGTGCCCTCCACGCCGAGGTATTGCGCAAGGCGCGCCGCCCGGCTGTAGACGTAATAGATAACGATCATCACGAGCACCGAAATGGCGACCGAGGCGATGCTCGATATCAGCCACGCCGAAAGCTTGTGCGTGCGGTTCGCGTTCAGCGCGATAGCGGTGGCGATCGAGCCGGGCCCCGTGGTGAGCGGCACCGTGAGCGGAAAGAAGGCCTTGCCGGAAGCCGACTCGGCATTGAGGGCCTTGAGCGCGGCTTCGTCGGCCGGGCGCGGCGCGGCTTCGGGCGCGTTGAGCATTTGCCAGCCGCTCACGGCCACGGCAAGTCCGCCGCCAATGCGCAGCGCCTCCATCGAAATGCCGAAGAAATGCAGAATGGGCGTACCGACGAAGAACGCCACGATCAGAACGAAGAATGCGTTCATCGCCACGCGCTTGGCGAGCAGGCGCCGCTCCTCGTCGCTGAACGTGGCCGTGCGGTCGAGAAAGACGAACGCAACGCCGACAGGATTGATGATGCTGATCAGTCCGGTGAAACCGAACAGAATGTCTGAAATCAGGCTCTCGATCATGGAGTCGATCCGGTTTGGGCCAGGCCGGCCGGGGCAGTGCCGCCACGGCGGCCGGGCTGCCAGAAGTGTAACTGGATCGGCGGCGCGCGTGACGGCTCGGTGCCAGGCGCGCGGCTTCACAATCCCGCTTGCAATCCCGCGCCGCACCATGCTTTCGAAAGACATACGGTCATTTTTGAAGCCTTTACGCCGCAGTCCCGCCCGGCATAGAGTGACCGAACCGTCTTTGGCCACGCGATCGTTCTTGCCTGGAAGAGGAGTTGTCCATGTCACTGAAGCTGCTCGCCGCCCTGCCCTTCATCGGCATCCTGCTCGGCGTGCCGTTCGTCAACCGCACCGAACCGCTCGTGCTCGGCATGCCGTTCGTGCTCGCGTGGATCGTCATGTGGGTCGTGCTGACCTCGGCGATCATGGCCGTCGTCTACCGGCTCGATCCCGCCCATCGCCAGGCCGGGATGCAGGCGGACCCCGAGGCCGACAACGCGGGCGAGGCGCGATCATGAGCGCGCTCGTGCTCATCGCGGCAGTCACGCTCGTCGCGCTCGGCCTCGGCATGCGCGCGCGGCGCGGCCACGACATGGATCTCGAACAGTGGTCGGTGGGAGGCCGCAGCTTCGGCACGGCCTTCGTGTTCCTGCTCATGGCCGGCGAGATCTACACCACCTTCACGTTCTTGGGCGGCAGCGGCTTCGCCTACGGCAAGGGCGCGCCCGTCTATTACATCCTCGCCTACGCCACGCTCGCGTACATCCTCTCGTACTGGATGCTGCCGCCCATCTGGCGCTACGCGAAAACGCACCGGCTCGTCTCGCAGCCGCACTTCTTCGCGCGCAAATACCAGAGCCCCGCGCTCGGCGTGCTCGTCGCGCTCGTGGGCGTGACCGCTCTCGTGCCCTATCTCGTCCTGCAACTGAAGGGACTCGGCATCATCGTCGCGACGACCTCGTACGGCGCCATCCCCTCGACGGCCGCCATCTGGACCGGCGCCGTCGTCGTCACCGCCTATGTGATCGTCTCGGGCGTGCGCGGCTGCGCATGGAATTCGGTCGTCAAGGATGGGCTGATCCTCGGCGTGGCGATCTTTCTCGGCCTCTATCTGCCGATCCACTACTACGGCGGCCTCGGCGACATGTTCCACGCCATCGACGCGGCGAAGCCCGGCTTCCTGGCGTTCCCGGCCAAAGGGCAGAGCGTGACGTGGTTCCAGTCCACCGTGCTGCTCACGGCGCTCGGCTTCTTCATGTGGCCGCACAGCTTCGGCTCGGTCTATACCGCGAAGGACGAACGCATCTTCCGGCGCAACGCCATGCTGCTGCCGCTCTATCAGTTGATCCTGCTGTTCGTGTTCTTCTGCGGCTTCGCGGCCGTGCTGAAGGTGCCCGGCCTCAAGGGCGCCGACATCGACCTCTCGCTCTTCCGGCTCTCGCTGCAGACCTTCGATCCGTGGGTGATCGGCATCATCGGCGCGGCGGGCGTGCTCACGGCGCTCGTGCCGGGCTCGATGATTCTCACCACGGCGTCCACGCTGCTCGCCAACGACGTCTATCGCGGCGCGATGGCCAAGCGTGCCGACGACGCCCGCGTCGCCCGCCTCGCGCGCTTCCTCGTGCCGGTGATCGCGCTCGTCGCCGTGGGCTTTACGCTCAAGGGCGGCGATACCATCGTCGCCCTGCTGCTGATGGGCTACAGCTTCGTGACGCAGCTCTTTCCCGCGCTCGTGTGCAGCCTCGCGCCGCGCAACCGCGCCACGAAACAGGGGGCGTTCTGCGGGATTCTGGCCGGCGTGGCGGTGGTCGTCGCGACCACGCTCCTGCACGTGAGCGTGGCGCAGCTCATGCCGTTTGCGCCGGACGCGCTCAAGGACATCAACATCGGCTTTCTCGCACTGGGCATCAACGTGGTCGTGCTGGCGGTCGTGAGCGCGGCGACGCAGCCGCGTGCGCAGGCGGGGCATACGCACGCGAGCGCGCACTGAGGTGCGCTGAGGCGCCGTTGCGGGCGCCTGGTGCGCGCGCGGTGTGCGCCCGGCGACGAGCCTCTACGTTCAGCGTTTCGCCGCGCCGTAGAGCGTCGAATCGGCGAAGCCTTCCGCGGCCAGCACGTCGCCGACCAGAATCAGCGCGGTGCGCTCGATGTCGGTCGCCGACACCTTCTCCACGATATCGCCCAGCGTACCCGTCACGCGCTCCTCGTCGGGCCAGCTCGCCCGGTAGATCACCGCGACCGGGCAGGCCTCGCCGTAGTGCGGGCGCAGTTCGTCCACGATGCGCGCGAGATGGCGCACGCCCAGGTGAATCGCCATCGTCGCGCGATGGCGGGCGAGGTCGCCCAGTTGCTCGCCTTCGGGCATCGCGGTTTTCGTCGCATAACGCGTGAGGATGAGCGTCTGCGAGACGCCCGGCAGCGTAAGCTCGCAACCCAGCGCCGCCGCGCAGGCGGCCGTGGCCGTGACACCCGGCACGATTTCATAAGGAATGCCAAGCTCGCGCAGGCGGCGGATCTGCTCGCCGATCGCGCCGTAGAGCGACGGGTCGCCCGAATGCACGCGCGCGACGTCGTGGCCGTTTCGATGCGCCTCGTGCAGCAGCGCGACGATCTCGTCGAGCGTGAGCGGCGCGGTGTCCACCACCTGGCGGGCGCGATGCCCGTCCAGCACGGCAGGCGGTACGAGCGAGCCGGCATAGAGGATCACGGGGCAACTGCGCACGAGGCGCTGCCCCTTTACCGTGATGAGTTCCGGGTCGCCCGGTCCGGCGCCGATGAAGAAGACAGTCATTGCAGGGTATTCCGAAGCGTTTGCGCGGCGCCCAGCGCCGCGAGCAGATCCTCCGCCGAGTCGAACTCGCGCACGGCGGCAGGGAGTACCGGACGCCGCAGCATCACGACGGGCAAGCCCCGTTCGCGCGCGACGCCGAGCTTCGCTTCCGTAGCCGCGCCGCCGCTGTTCTTGCTGACGACGACATCGATGTGGGCAGAGGCGAACAGTTCGCGCTCGCCCTCGGGCGTGAACGGACCGCGCGCGTCGATCACGCGTGCGCGCGCGTGGCCGGGGTGCGCCTCAAGGCAGCGTATCGTCCAGCACTGATGCAGCGGGACTTCATTCAGATGCGCGAGCGGCTCGCGCCCGAGCGTGAAGAGCGGCCGCTCGAAGGACGCGAGCGCGGCCATCGCGCCGGACCAGCCATCGACGAAACGCCAGTCGTCGCCGGCTTGCGGCTGCCACGGCGCGCGGCGCAGCGCCCAATGAGGCACGCCCGCTTCGGCACACGCGTTCGCCGCGTTAGCGCTGATCTGCGCCGCGTACGGGTGCGTCGCATCGACCACGAGATCGATGCGCGCCTCGCTCAGATAACGGGCGAGTCCCTCGGCACCGCCAAAACCGCCGACACGCACCTCGCACGCGAGGTCTTTCGGCACGCGACCGAGGCCCGCGAGACTGTAGACGTGCCGCGGCGCGAGTCGACGTGCAATCTGCAGCGCGTCGCCGGTGCCGCCCAGCAGCAGCAAACGCGATATCACGGCTTCATTGCCTCGTAGAGCGTGACGGGCAACGCCTGACGCCACGTGTCGAAGCGCCCGAGCGGCTGCACCTCGCCAATGCCGATGCGCGTGAGCGTGCCACCATGCTGCTCGCGCCACGCCACGAGCGCCGCCTCGCTCTGCACGGTCACGGCGTTCGCCACGAGCCGGCCGCCGGGCGCGAGCCGGTTCCAGCAGGTTTCGAGCACGCCCGGCGCCGTCACGCCGCCGCCGACGAACACGGCGTCGGGCGCGGCGAGACCCACCAGGGCGTCGGGCGCGCGGCCCGCCACGAGCCGCAGCGCAGGCACGCCCAGCGCCTCGCGGTTGTGCTCGATGAAACGCTGGCGCGCTTCGTTCGCTTCGATCGCAATCGCACGGCAAGCCGGGTGCGCGCGCATCCATTCGATGCCGATCGATCCGCTGCCCGCGCCCACGTCCCAGAGCAGCGCGCCCGGTGTGGGCGCGAGCCGCGCGAGCGCGAGCGCGCGCACGTCGCGCTTCGTGAGCTGGCCGTCGTGAAGGTAGGCGTCGTCGGGCAGCCCCGGCGTGAGCGTCCAGGCTTGTGCACCGGCAGCGGCCACGCACTCGAATGCGACCAGGTTGAGCGCGGCAACTTCATCGGCGTGCCAGGCATCGGCACGGCCGTCGAGGCGCCGTTCGCGCTCGCCGCCCAGATGTTCGAACACGGTGAGACGCGTGGCGCCGAAGCCCGCCGATGCGAGCCACGCTGCGAGCGCGGTGGGCGTGCGACCGTCGGCGCTCAGGACCAGCACGCGCGAACCCGCATAAAGATGGCGCCGCAGCGCATCGATCGGCCTGCCGACGAGCGAGAGAGCCGCAACATCCTGCAGCGCCCAGCCAAGCCGCGCCGCGGCGAGCGACAACGACGACGGTGCGGGCAGCACCGCCATCTCGCCGGGCACGAGATGGCGCGCCAGCGTGGCGCCGACACCGAACAGCATGGGGTCGCCGCTCGCGAGCACGCACACGCGCAGGCCCGCTTCGCGCTGCGCGAGCAGCGGCTCGACGCTGAACGGCTGCGGCCACGGTTCGCGGCGCGCCCGCACGCGCGCGGGCAGCATCGACAGATGGCGCGCGCCGCCCGTCACCACCTGCGCGTCGAAGAGCGCATGCCGCGCCGCGCGTCCCAGTCCCGCATATCCGTCGTCGCCGATGCCGACCACCGTCAGCCACGCACGCGTGCCCTGCATGCCATCTCCGTTCGAGTCCCGGGGAGGCCGCCCCGAGTCTCGGGCCCCCCATGAAAACGGGCATAATACCGTGTCCGCCGGTGCCCGATGGGCTGAAAACGGAACACAGCGCAACTGTGCCCGCGCCCGAGCGCTCAACCTGGTATCTCTTTGAAGCACGATCAGCACCCTGGGCACGACAAGCCCATCGCCGCCACTCCCGACACCGACCGCCGTTCTGCGTGCCCGGGCCTGCTGCGCGTGGTCGCGGCGCGCGACGGCGGCCTGTGCCGCGTTCGCCTGCCTGGCGGCGTGCTCGCCTCCGCAGAAGCGCATGCCATCGCCGAAGCGGCGCGCGCGCATGCGAGCGGCGTGATCGAGTTGACGAATCGCGCGAACGTGCAGTTGCGCGGTGTGCGCCCCGGCCACGAGCACGCCCTGAGCGAAATGCTCATGCACGCGGGCCTCGGGCCCGATCTACCCGCGCCCACGTCTGGCGACGACGAAAACGCCTGCGCCCACGCTTCGCTCGCCGACGATCGGCGCAATCTGATGCTGAGCCCGCTGGCGGGCTGCGACCCCGACGCGCTGTTCGACACGACGACGCTGACCGAGCCGATCCTCGACCTGTTGCAGCACGAACCGCGTTTTGCGGCGCTCACGCCCAAGTTCGCACTGCTGGTGGATGGTGGCGAACGCCTCGCGGCGCTCGATCATCCGCACGACATCTGGCTCGCCGCGGCAAAGCACGGCGAACGCCCGGTGTTCATGTTCGGCCTCGCGGGCTGCCCCGGCGACGAAGCGCTGGGCGCCGTCGAGCCGCGGCACGTTCCCGCCCTGCTCCGCGCGCTGCTGCATGCTTTCCTCGATCTCGCCGAAGCCGGCCAGCGGCGCATGCGCGACGTGCGCGCAAGCCGGGGCTCGGAAGCCGTGCTGTTGCAGGCGCAACGGTATCTGGACTTCGCGCCGATGCGCGACGAAACCGTGCGCCAATGGCAACGCGCGCCGGTTGACACGGCGGCTCGGCTCGGTGCCCATGCGTTGCGTGCCGATAGCGGCTATATCGGCGCCCAGCCGCCGCTCGGCCGTCTCGACGCCGCCACGCTCGACGCACTCGCATCGCTCGCGCAATCGCACGCCACCGCCGCCCTGCGCATCACGCCGTGGCAAGGCGTGCTGCTGCCCGGCGTCGCGACGCACCAGCTTGCGCCCACGCTAACGCAGTTGGGCGCGCTCGGCCTGATGACCGAAAGTGCCGCGCCGCTTGCTCGGCTGATCGCCTGCACGGGCTCCGAGGGCTGCGCGAAAAGCCGCGCCGACACCAAGGCCGACGCGCTGCGCCTCGCCGCCCGCCTGGGCCGGAACACGCCTGCCGAGGTACACCTGAGCGGCTGCGAGCGCTCATGCGCAGCGGTGCATCGCGCACCGTGGACGCTGCTCGCTGTCGCGCCCGACTGTTACGACCTCTACGCACGCGACGAAGCCGCAGCCGGATTCGGCCGCCTCGTCGCGCCTCACCTGACGATCGATGCCGCTGCGGATGTGCTCTTGCAGCGGCCCCGGAGCACCCCCGATGCCTGACTATATTCGCGACGGCGCGGCGATCTACCGCGAGTCGTTCGCGACGATCCGCGCCGAAGCCGACCTCGCGCACGTTCCGCCCGACCTCGAAAAACTCGCCGTGCGCGTGATCCACGCGTGCGGCATGGTCGACGTCGCCGCCGATCTCGCGTTTTCCGCGGGCGCGGGCCACGCGGGCCGCGCGGCGCTCGCGGCCGGCGCGCCCATCCTCTGCGACGCGAAGATGGTGGCCTACGGCATCACGCGCGCGCGCCTGCCCGCCGCCAACGAAGTGATCTGCACGCTCGACGATCCGCGCGTGCCCGGTCTCGCGCGCGAGATCGGCAATACGCGCTCGGCCGCCGCCCTCGAGTTGTGGCGGCCGCATCTGGCCGGCAGCGTCGTCGCCATCGGCAACGCGCCCACTGCGCTCTTCCATCTGCTCGACCTGCTCGCCGCCGGCGCGCCGCGCCCGGCGCTCATCGTCGGCATGCCGGTGGGCTTCGTCGGCGCCGCGGAATCGAAGGCGCTGCTCGCCGAAGCCGAAGGCGCGCACGGCGTGCCGTTCGTCGCGGTGCACGGCCGCCGCGGCGGCAGCGCCATGGCCGCCGCCGCCGTCAACGCACTCGCTTCGGAGACCGAATAAATGGCGCGGCAAGGACGTCTCTACGGCATCGGCGTGGGCCCCGGCGACCCCGAACTGCTCACGCTCAAGGCTGTGCGATTGCTGAAAGCGGCGCCCGTGGTCGCGTACTTCGTCGCGAAAGGCAAGAAGGGCAACGCGTTCGGTATCGTCGAAGCCCACCTCGAACCGGACCAGACGCATCTGCCGCTCGTCTATCCCGTGACGACGGAGGCGCTGGAGCCGCCGCTCTCGTACGAAGCGATCATCGCGGACTTCTACGACACGGCGTCGACCCTCCTCGCGGAGCATCTCGACGCGGGCCGCGACGTGGCCGTGATCTGCGAAGGCGACCCGTTCTTTTACGGCTCGTACATGTATCTGCACGACCGGCTCGCCGCGCGCTACGAAGCCGAAGTCGTACCCGGCGTGTGCTCGATGCTGGGCGGCGCGGCGGTGCTGGGCGCGCCGCTCGTCTACCGCAACCAGAGCCTTTCCGTGCTCTCGGGGGTGCTGCCCGAGGGCGAACTGCGCCGCCGCCTCGCCGAAGCGGACGCCGCCGTGATCATGAAGCTCGGCCGCAATTTCGACAAGGTGCGCCGCGTGCTGGGCGAACTCGGCCTCGCCGAACGCGCGCTATACGTCGAACGCGCGACCATGGCCAATCAGCGCATCGTGCCGCTCGACGAAGTCGATCCCATGGCGTCGCCCTACTTTTCGCTGCTGGTGGTGCCGGGGGAAAAATGGCAACGCTGAAAGCGACGTCGAAAACAGCGCCCGCCATCGTGATTCTCGGGCCGGGCGCACTCTCCACGGCGCGGCGCGTACAGCGCTGCTACGAAGGCGCCCGCGTGCATGCATTGCAGGGGCGCGTGGAAGGCGACGTGGCATTCAACGAGCTCGGCACGCATCTGCGCGCGCTCTATGCCGAAGGCACGCCCATCGTCGCGCTGTGCGCCGCGGGCATCGTGATCCGCTGCGTGGCGCCGTTGCTCGCCAACAAGGGCGCCGAGCCTCCCGTGCTCGCGCTCGCCGAGGACGGGAGCGCCGTGGTGCCGCTGCTGGGCGGCCTCGCCGGCGTGAACGTCATGGCGCGCACGATAGGCGAAGCGCTCGGCATCGCGCCGGCCATCACCACGAGCGGCGAATTGCGCTTCGGCACCTGCCTGCTCGACCCGCCCGCGGGCTATGCGCTTTCGAGTCTCGATCAGGGCAAGCGCTTCGTTTCCGACCTGCTTGCGGGAGAATCCACGCGCATCGAAGGTGCCGCGCCCTGGCTCGATTACGTGGACCTGCCGCGCGACGGCGCCGCGCGTCACGCGATCCGCGTGAGCCCGCGGGCCTGGGACGGCACGCGCGAGGCACTCGTGATTCATCCGCGCAGCATCGTCGCCGCCGTGAGCGAGACGCGCGCGACTCTCGCCGATGCGGTGCGCGATGCGCTCGCTTCGCAAGCCTATGCGCCGCTCGCGCTCGCCGCGTTGCTCGCGCCGGCCGCGCGCATGAGCGACCCCGCGTGGGCCGAGGCCGCGGCCGGCCTCGGCGTGCCGCTGCGCTTTGCGGATGCGCCGGCCGCGACGTCCGGTGCGCTGCTCGAAGCGTGCGGTCTGCAGGCCCGCTTCGACGCCGGTGGCGTCGCCTTCGCCGTTGCCGATGCGCCGGTCGATCCGCACACGCTGGGCGTGGCGCGCGGCAAGCTCACGGTGCTCGGTCTCGGCCCCGGCCGCGCCGACCTGCTCGCCCCCGCCGCCCGGGCCGCGCTCGACGACGCCACCGACATCGTCGGCTACGCGACTTACGTCGAAATGGCTGGCCCGCTGCGCGCGGGCCAGCACCGCCACGCCACCGACAACCGCGAAGAGTTGCAGCGCGCGCGGCATGCGTTCGAACTGGCGAGCGCCGGACGGCGCGTGGCCGTGGTCTCGTCGGGCGACCCCGGCGTGTTCGCAATGGCCGCCGCCGTGCTCGAAGCCCTCGAAGCCTCGGACAACGCGCGCTGGCACGCGGTCGAACTCGAAATCGTCCCCGGCATCTCGGCGGCGCTCGCCACGGCCGCGCTCGCAGGCGCGCCGCTCGGCCACGACTTCTGCCTGTTGTCGCTCTCCGACAACCTCAAGCCGTGGGCCGTCATCGAAAAACGCCTTACGCACGCGGCGCAGGCCGACCTCGTGATGGCGTTCTACAACCCCATCTCGCGCGCGAGGCCGTGGCAACTCGACCGCGCGCTGGAAATCGTGCGCCGGCATCGCACCGCGCAAACCCGCGTGGTGCTGGGCCGCGACGTGGAGCGGCCTGCGCAGACGCTGCGCAATACGACGCTCGGCGCGCTGCGCGCGGAAGACGTGGATATGCGCACGATGGTGATCGTCGGGTCGTCGGCGACGCGGGGCTTCGGGCGTGACGGCGGTGGCGAGTGGGTTTATACGCCGCGCTGGTATCGCGAGGATGCAGCGCCCGAAAACTGAAATGTGGCGGGCGCAACGCCCGTCACCCAATCCGCCACCGATTTCCACATAACGCACCATTCGCGTGCAAACTCCCCGAGCCGGTCGCCAATTCAATACTGCACCGGCCAATCCCCTGTTTTCCAATCGTAATGCAGGAATCCGCCCGCACACGCCACGCCTGGTGCTCGCATTGGCCTGCCTCGTCCACGCCACAATTTCCCAAAATTGACACATATTGCCAATAATATGCAACCCGCCCCGCAGGCTCGGGCGACGTGGCCCTTGCGTCGCTCGTTGCAGCAAATAAAACCGATCCGGCGACGAAGGGGTGTCGCCAAACCTGACATGGGATGAAAGGACAATGAGTACCCAGTGGAAAGTGCTGATTCCAGCCCTGCTGATCAGCACCGGCGCTCACGCACAGAGCAGCGTCACGCTGTACGGCATGATCGATGAAGGCATCAACTTCACCAACAACGCCGGCAACGGACAGGCCTGGACAATGAAGAGCGGCGACGTGGCAGGCAGCCGCTTTGGCCTCAAGGGCACCGAAGATCTGGGCAGCGGTTATAGCGCGATCTTCCGCCTCGAAAACGGCTTCAACGCGAGCAACGGCGAAGCGGGCCAGGGCCAGCGCATGTTCGGCCGCCAGGCCTATGTGGGACTTGCCTCGCAGAACTACGGCACGCTGACGCTCGGCCGCCAGTACGATCCGACCGTCGACCTGTTCAGCCCGATCACCGCCGGCGGCAACTGGGCCGGCGACGTGGGCGCCACGCCGTTCGACAACGACAATACGGACTGGGATTACCGCGTCAACAACTCGGTGAAGTACGTTTCGCCGACCATCGCCGGCCTCACGGGCGAAGCGATGTACGGCTTCAGCAATACCGCGGGCGGCTTCGCGGACAACCGTCTCATCAGCGTCGCGGGCCAGTACCAGTACGCCGGCCTGACCGCCGTGGCCGCCTATATGCGCATCGACAACCCGGGCCAGGGTACGTCCGGCGCCGTGACCAACGACTCGGTGTTCACCGGCTCGACGCAGGAGAACATCGACGCGGGCATTGCGTACGACTTCAAGACGTTCAACATCGCCTTCGCGTATTCGCACACCAACATCGACCAGCCGACCGCCAACAGCTATCTCTCCGGCTCGCTGACGCCGGCCAACGGCGGCGCGTGGACGCGCTGGCAATTCGACAACTTCCAGATCAACGGCCAGTACTTCCTCCGTCCGAATCTCTGGCTCGGCGCGTCGTACATCTACACGATGGGCAAGCTCGACACGACGGCCGGCAACTACAGCCCGAAGTGGCATACGGCTGAAATCACGTTCGACTACGACCTCAGCAAGCGCACGTCGGTCTACATCCAGGGCGCTTATCAGCACGTGGCGGGCGGCAACACGGGCACGCAGTTCGACGACGCGCAGATCGTCGCCGCGCCGGGCGCCTCTTCGACCGAAAACCAGGTCGTGGCCCGCGTGGCGATGCTCCACAAGTTCTGACGCGCCCACGCCTCGCGCAGAGGATGCGGACTTACGGCTCCCGCCGTAAGTCCTTCTAACTTGTTGCGCCATCCGCGATTCGCTTGAACTTTTCCCGCAGCGCGCCGTAAACACGTAGACCGTGTCATTTCCCCGGAGCGCGCCGATGACCCCTGCAGAAGAATCCATTACGCATGTGGTTCTGCTCACGCCCGAGTCGTTGCCGCTTGGCCAGCCGCTCGCCTGGCCCGTGGTCGATCGCGATGGAACGCTGCTTCTCGCGCGCGGCGCCGTTCTCGTCAACGAAACGGAGCGGCGCTTCCTGTTCGAGCACTTCGCGCCGCAGCGTGGGGATCTCGATGCGCCCGAAGCCCTCAAAGCCCCGCAGGAAGAAACCGGTCCGCGCAACGTCGATGCGCCACCGGCTCTGCGCGAAATGCACCTCACGCTCGGCGCCCTCATGGGCCTGCGCTCGCAGATGAGCGGCAGCAGCGGGCCGATGCAGCCGTGCCGGCTGATTGGTTTCGCACCCAACGACATGATGTTCGTGACGCCGCCGCACGTGAGCGGGCGCATGCTCGAATTGATGCCGGGCGAGAACGTCGAGCTCGTCGCCATCGCCAGCCAGGCGGTCTACCGCTTCGTCTGCTCCGTCGAGGCGATCTGCCAGGCGCCGCTCGAATACCTCATCCTCTCGAAGCCCGGCGCCGTGCGCCGCCTGCGCGAACGCAAGTCGATCCGCGTGCGCGCGCATATTCCCGTGCGCTACGGGCTCGGCGAAAGCGGCGCCGGCTACGACGGCATTGCACTCGCGCGCAGCATCAGTTCGCTGGGGCTGTCCATCTCCGCGCCGTGGGCGCTCGGCAAGGTCGGCGAGCGGCTGCGCATTGCCTTCACCGTGCAGTCGGGCGAGGTAATCACGCCGATCGAAACGGGCGCCGTGATTCGCAACGTGCAGCAGGAAGGCGGCCCCGATGCGGGTCCCGACGCACCTGCCACGCTCGGCCTCGAACTCGACCAGCTCGGCGCCACCGAGCAGATGGCGATGAAGGTCTATGTCTTCGACCGCCAGGACGACGTGCTTTACTGGAGCGGCTCAGTCCGCTGATGCCGGCGTTGCGTCCGCTTTTGCTTCTGCTGTTGCTTCAGCAAGCAGCGTGCGCGCGTCGATGCACTGCGCATCCCACGCCTCGGCCAGCACGGCGCAACGGCCGAGCCGCACGGCCGCCGCTTCGAAATCGACTACGGTGACGCGATCTGCATGGCGCGGACGCGCGAGCCATTGCGTGCTGCGTCCGTCGCTCATGAGCCACAGATGGCGGGAGCGGCCCGGATCGCGACGCGCGGCCGACTCCAGCACGCGTGCCGCCGCCGCGATACCCGCCGCGAGCGGCGTTCCGCCTCCACCGCCAATGGGCGCGAGCCAGCGTTCGTTCCACCAGCGCGGCACGGCCGGGCCGAAGCGCAGTTCCGCCCCCGCGCCGCCGAACGAAATCAGCGCGACCTGGAAGCGTGCGTGACGCGCGCGATCGAACAAGGCGACGAGCACGCCCTTGGCGAGCGCGAGCTGTCCGCGCGCCAGCATCGATGCGGAGCAATCCAGCACGAAGCAGTGCAGCGCCCCCGTCCCGGCTCGCCTGCGCGCGTAGCGCAGATGATCGATATGCAGCCGCGCCTGGCATTTGGCGGCGAGTGTTGGCGCCCACGCAATGCGCGCGCCCGGCCCGCCGTCGCGCGTTGCGCGGGCGAGGCCCGAGCCTGGGCCCGGATCTGGGTCTTTCAGCCGCCGGGCGCCGCCCTGTGCGGAGGCGGCAGCCCTTGCCCGACGGGTCAGCGTTTTTTTGCGGGCAGCGGAATCACACCCTTCACAGGCGTGACGGCCACCGGCTCGGGCGGCAGCGCACCCCAATCCGCATCTGCCTGGGACTGCCGATCGTCCGTGCTTGCGGGCGAGCGGTCGGCGCTGGCGCCCGCTGGGGCGGGATCCTGAAACGCCCGGCGCCGGTGCGCGAGCACGGCCGCCGCCACCTGATCGACGTGCGCCGTGCTCACGTCGTGCGCGCCCTCGAACGCCGCGAGCGCGCGCGCCGCGCGCAGCATCACGATGTCCGCGCGCATGCCGTCGACCCTCGCTTCGACACACAACGCCGCTGCGCGCTCGTGCACCGCGTCGCTCAACATAAGCGTGGCCACGCGCTCGCGCGCCGCGCGCAAGCGCCCGGCCAACGCCGTTTGTGCCGCCTCGCAGGACGTGCAGAACGCATGCGGATCCGCGTCGAAGGCGAGCCGTGCCTTGACGATGCGCTGCCGCTCCGCGGCATCGAAGCTGTTCTCCAGTTCCACCATCAACCCGAAGCGATCGAGCAGTTGCGGCCGCAACTCGCCCTCCTCCGGGTTCATCGTGCCCACGAGCACGAAGCGCGCGTCGTGCGTATGCGAAATGCCGTCGCGCTCCACCGTGTTGGTGCCGCTCGCCGCCGCGTCGAGCAGCACGTCCACGAGCGCATCCGGCAGCAGGTTGACCTCGTCGACGTAGAGCACGCCGCCATGCGCCTTCGCGAGCAGCCCCGGCGAAAAGTGCACGGCGCTCTCGCGCAGCGCTGCTTCGAGATCGAGCGAGCCGATCAGCTTTTCCTCGCTCGCGCCGAGCGGCAGCGTGACGAATGCGCCGTCGGGCAGCAGCGCGGCCAGCGCACGCGCCGCCGTGGATTTCGCCGTGCCGCGCGGGCCGCTCACGAGCACGCCGCCAATGGCCGGATCGACGGCCGCGAGCAGCAGCGCCTGCTGCAAGGGCGCCTGGCCGACCAGTGCGGTGAACGGAAAGGCGGGTCGAAAATCGGGGGGAAGCGCCGCTGCGCTCATGGTGCTAATCCTTCCAGTTGCTGCCCGGCTTCGAGCAGACGTTGTTCGAGTTGCGCGCGATGAGCACCGGGTTGCTGCCACAGCCCGCGCTGGATCGCTTCGAGCAGGCGCTCGCAGATAGCGTGCAGTGCGTGCGGATTGTGCCGCGCGAGGAACGCACGCGTGGTGTCGTCGTGGACATAGGCGTCGGCCACGAGCGCGTACTGGTGGTCGCCCACCACGCGCGCCGTCGCATCGTAGCCGAACAGATAGTCGACGGTCGCCGCCATTTCCGCCGCGCCCTTGTAGCCGTGGCGCTTCACGCCGTCGATCCATTTCGGATTGACCACGCGCGAGCGGATCACGCGCGCGATCTCCTCGGCGAGCGGGCGGATGCGCGGTGCGGCAGGGTTACTGTGGTCGGCGTGATAGAGGCTCGGCTGCTCGCGCGAGAAGTGCCGTGCCGCCGCCGCCATGCCGCCCTGGAACTGGTAGTAGTCGTTCGAGTCGAGCACGTCGTGCTCGCGGTTGTCCTGGTTCTGCAGCACGACGTCGATGGCCGCGAGACGCGCGCCGAACGCCTCGCGCGCCTCGTCGCCCGCGCTGTTCTGGGCATACGCATAGCCGCCCCACGCCTGGTAGGCCTGCGCAAGATCGGCATCGGTCTGCCACTGGCGCTGGTCGATCAGGTCCTGCAGGCCCGCGCCGTAATGGCCCGGCCGCGCGCTGAACACGCGCCAGCCGGCGCGGCGGCGCGCTTCGGCTGGCTCGATGCCGCCCTTGACGAGCGCATCGCGCTCGCGCAGCACGCGCTCACGCAGGAGGTTCAAGTGCGGCGGCTCGTCGAGGTCGGCCACGGCCTGCACCGCCGCGTCGAACAGATGCATGACGTTCGGAAACGCGTCCCGGAAGAATCCGGAAACGCGCAGCGTCACATCGATGCGCGGCCGGTCGAGCGCCTCGGCGGGCATGATCTCGAAGTCGATCACGCGATGACTGCCCGCCGCCCACTTCGGCCGCACGCCGATCAGCGCGAGCGCCTGCGCGATGTCGTCGCCGCCCGTACGCATGGTGGCCGTGCCCCAGACCGAGAGTCCCACGGCGCGCGGGTAGTCCCCATGCTCCTGCAGATGGCGCTCGATCAGTTGTTGCGCCGACTTCATGCCGAGCGACCAGGCGGCCTGCGTCGGCACCGCGCGCGTATCGACCGAATAGAAGTTGCGGCCTGTCGGCAGCACGTCGGGGCGGCCGCGCGAGGGCGATCCGCTCGGGCCTGGCGGCACGAAACGGCCCTCCAGCGCGCGGCGGAACTGGCGCAGTTCCTCCGTGCCGCAGGCGTCGAGGCGCGGCAGCACGTCGTCGGCAAGGCGCGCGAGCACTTTCGCAGCTTGTGGCAACGATGCTTCGCATTCCACCGTGCCGGCGTCGCATACGCGCGCGACCAGCGATCCCGCCAGCGCCTCCAGCCGCTCGCGCGTATCGCCCGTGTGGCGCCAGGGCGTCTCGCTCACCGCTTCGAGCAGCGCCGGGCGCGGCCCGGTCCACGGCGCGGCCCAGTCCACGGCGGCCGGGTCGAGCAGATGATCGATCCGCAGATCGCGTGCGAGCGCGTCGATCAGTCCGGCGTTCGCGCCCTGCCCGTCGCCGCACGCATAGCGGCCCAGCGCCAGCAGTGTGTCGCGCCGCTGCGTCCCCTGCGGCGACGCGCCGAAGATATGCAGCCCGTCGCGAATCTGCGCTTCCTTCAGTTCGCAGAGCCAGGCGTCGGCACGCGTGAGCAACGCGTCTTCCGTCGCTTCGTCCTGCGGCGCCGGCATGCTGAGTTCCTCGTGCAGCCGGTGCTCGACGATCGTCTCCAGGATGGTCCGGCGCAACAGTTTCGCGCGGCGCGGATCGACCATCAATGCTTCGTAATACTCATCGACCTGCCGTTCGAGATCCTGCAGCGGGCCGTAGTTTTCGGCGCGCGTGAGCGGCGGCATCAAATGATCGATGATCACCGCCTGCGCGCGCCGCTTGGCCTGGCTGCCCTCGCCGGGGTCGTTGACGATGAACGGATAGACGTGCGGCAGCGGGCCGAGCGCCATGTCGGGCCAGCAGGTATCGGCCAGCGCGACGCTCTTGCCCGGCAGCCATTCGAGGTTGCCGTGCTTGCCCACGTGCGCGATCGCGTCGATGCCGAAGGTCTCGCGCAGCCAGAAGTAAAATGCTAGGTACGCGTGCGGCGGCACGAGTTCGGCGTCGTGATAGTTCGCGTAGGTGTCGTCGCCGCGCGAGCGTGACGGCTGGATGCCGACGAAGACCTGGCCGCAGCGCCAGCCCGCAATCATGAAGCGGCCGCGGCGCACGGTGGGATCCTGCTCGGGCGGCCCCCAGCGCGCGATGAGCGCGTTCTGCGCGGCGGCGGGCAAGCGCGCGAACGCGCGCCGGTAGTCGTCGAGGGCGAGGCTTTGCCACGCGGGCCGCAGCGCGCGCGTGTCCGGATCGTTGGTCACGCCCTGCGTGAGCCGCGCCATGAGCGCGTCGCCATCCTCGGGTAGATCGGGCAGGTCGGCCACGGCGTAGCCTTCGTCGCGCAGCATCCGCAGGAGGCCAACCACCGAGGCCGGGGTGTCGAGTCCCACGCCGTTGCCAATGCGCCCTTCGCTCGCCGGATAGTTCGCGAGCACGAGCGCGAGCTTTTTCTCCGCATTCGGCAGCCGGCGCAAACGGCACCAGCGGCGGCTCAACTCCGCCACGAACGCCACGCGCTCGGCATCGGGCTGATAGCGCACGACGTCGACCTGGGTTTCCTTGCAGTGGTACGCCAACCCCTTGAAGCTGATCGCCCGCGTGATGAGACGGCCGTCCACTTCGGGCAGCGCGATATGCATGGCAATGTCGCGCGAATTAAGGCCGTGATTGTCCTTGAGCCAGTATTCGCGGTTGCCGCCGGAGAGGATCACCTGCAGCACCGGCGCGTCGCCCGCGAGCGCGAGCGGCGCGGGATCGTCGAGCGACGAGGCCGCGAAAGCCGTGGTGTTCAGCACGAGCGCGATGTCGTGCGCGGCGCAGAGCCCGTCGATCACGTCGCGGCTCAACGTGTCCTTGAGCGAAGTGACGGCAAGCGGCAGCGGATTCATGCCGCGCTCCGTCAAGGCATCGATCAGGGCATCGAACGCCGCCGTGTTGGCGGCCTGCAGATGCGCCTTGTAGAAGAGCAGCATGACCACCGGCGCATCGGGCTGCCAGCGCGCGCGCCAGTCTTCGATCGTGGCAACGTCGCGCGATGGATGATAGAGCGCGGCCGCGGGCAGCGCGAGCGGCGGTGCCGGTTCGCTGCCCCAGCCGAAGGCGCGCCACGCGAGCGCGCGCAGGAAACCCTCGGCGTTCGCCGCGCCGCCTTCGCGCAGGTACCGCCACAGCAGCCGGCAGAATTCGGGCTCGGCACGGCTCTTCGCGATCAGGCCGGGATCTTCCTGAAGGTCGCCGGAGAACATCGCGAGCAACTGATCGCGGCGTTTGGCGAGCGCGACCACCTGCTCGATGCCGTAGGGCCAGTAGGCCTCGCCGCCCAGATGATCGACCACGACAACGCGCGCATGCTGCAACACGTCGTCGACATAGAAGTCCACCGAGGCCGGCTGGCGCAGATACGTGACGTTCGCAAGCCGCACGCTCGGGAACCCGGCGGGCAGGCGCGGCACGATACTCGCGAGCAGCGCGAGCGTCGTGTCGGCGGAACTGAGGATGACGATGTCGGCGGGCTGCTGGTCGATACGGACCACGCCGGCCGTATCGTCGACGAAGCCGCCCGGCGTCGTTCGCAACAAATGCATGAGAGAAGTGTCGCTGGCGTTGGCGTGGGTCGATCAGGCCAGCGCGCCCGGTGCGAGCGCGGCTTCGAATGCGCGTTGCAGCGTGGCGGCGTCCAGATTTTCGCCGATCAGCACGAAGCGGCTCGCGAGCGACTGCGACGCGGCTTCCTGCGCGTTCCAGCGGCGGTCGAAGTAGCTGTCGAAACGGCGCCCCACGCCCTGCACCACGAGCCGCATTGGAGCGCCGGGCAGCGCGGCGAAGCCCTTCACGCGATAGATCGTGTGCGCGTCCACAAGGCGCTGCAGCGCCTCGATCGCGCCCTCGCGCGAGGCAACCGTGGCCGTGACGACGACCGAATCGAATTCGTCGTGGTGATGATCGGCATCGTCGGCGGAACCATGATGGTCGTGGCGCAGATGGATGCTTTCCTCCGAGGCCGCTTCGAGCCCGAGCAGCGTATGCAGATCGAGCTGGCCATGTTGCGCGCGTACGATCTTCACCTGCGGAGGCAGTTCCTCGCGCAGTTCCTCGATGAGCGCATCCTGCGCCGCCGCGTCGAGCAGATCGGTCTTGTTGAGGATGACGAGATCCGCGGCCGAAAGCTGATCTTCGAACAGCTCGTGCAGCGGCGATTCGTGGTCGAGATTCGGGTCGGCCTTGCGCTGCGCGTCCACGGCTTCGGGGTTCTCGGCGAACTGGCCGCTCGCGGCGGCGGGGCCGTCCACTACCGTCACTACCGCATCGACCGTGAAGGCGTTGCGAATCGATGGCCAGTTAAACGCCTGCACGAGCGGCTTGGGCAGCGCGAGCCCCGACGTTTCGATCAGCACGTGATCGATCTCGCCGCGGCGCTCGAGCAGTTGCTCCATCACCGGGAAAAACTCTTCCTGCACGGTGCAGCAAAGGCACCCGTTGGCCAGTTCGTAGAGCTGGCCTTCCCGTTCGTTGCCGTTCTCGTCGCAGCCTATGCCGCAACCGCGCAGGATTTCGCCGTCGATGCCGAGTTCGCCGAACTCGTTGACGATCACCGCCACGCGCAAGCCGCCCGCGTGCTGAAGAATGTGACGCAGCAGCGTGGTTTTGCCGCTGCCGAGAAAGCCCGTGACGATGGTGACCGGGATCTTGCGCATGTTCATGAGGTATTCCTTCGGCGCGAATGGCCGCGGGCGTGGAGCATGGATCCGGCACCGCCTCCCCGCAGCGCGAATCCCTCGTGTCTGGCCGGTATCCGGACTGACGAAACGCCGCTCCGCCTTCCCGCGCGCCGGTCCTCGCGGACCGTCTGCACAGTGGCATGAGCTGCATGCGGCGCGCATGCGTCGAAGCGGCTTGCCTCGCCCATGCAGGGCGAAGCGATCGTTGTACCGTTGCGGGTGCAGTTCAGGTTGGCCAGTCCCTCGCCGGGATGGCTCCCTGATTCCCGTTTAACTGCGCGCGCAAGGAACGCGCGCGCGAGCACCAGAGTGCGTGCGAGTGTAGGCGTGGGCCACGGGATCGTCAAGGAAAGGCCCGGACGCCCGCTGTTGTTTACCCCTGGCGCCGGGACCTCGCGCCCGGGCGCGAAAAACCGTGTGCTATCGTATGCGCGCATCCGCCGGGCAACGGGCAAAGCCCGCGCCGCGGTGTCTGCTGCCCTGTCCGCTGCCTTGTTTCCAAGCACTCACCGTGAATTCCGCTACGTCTGCAAGCCTGCTTCCCGCGCCCTCCGCCTTACCCGGCCCCGCAGCGCTTGCGCTCGGTATCGGCTGCCGCCGCGGCGCGACGCTCGCGCAGATCGAGCGCGCCGTGCGGGCTGCGCTCGCGGTGTTGCCGATGGCTCGCGTTGCGGCCGTGGGGACGCTCGACGCGAAAGCCGACGAACCTGCGCTGCTCGCGTTCTGCGCGGCACATGGCTTGCCGCTTCACACGTACACACGCGAAGCCATCGCTGCCGTGCCGGTTGAGGCCGAGCCATCGGGTGCAGCGCGCACGAAGTTCGGCGTCGATGGCGTGAGCGAGCCTTGCGCCCGGCTCGCCGCCGGCGGCGGACCGCTGGCGTGCGGCAAGCTCGCGCTCGACGGCGTGACCGTAGCGGTTGCCGTGGTCGTTGCCGCAGTCGTTACTCCCGCGCAGGCGCCGCGCTAAACCGGCGGTGCATACGCACACGTTAAGAACCCCGCATCCTCAGACCTCGTTTCGCCCATGAAAACCGATCCCGATTCGCACCTGCGCATGACCCAACGCCGCCGTGAAGGCCACGAAAAGAAGCAGGCGGCGGCTTCCGTCGAAAAAGGGCTTTTGATCGTCAACACCGGCAACGGCAAGGGCAAGAGCACGGCGGCCTTCGGCATGGCCGTGCGCGTGCTGGGCCACGGCATGAAGCTGGGCGTCGTGCAGTTCATCAAGGGCGCGCTGCACACGGCCGAGCGCGACTTCCTTAGCAGCGTCGCCCATTGCGATTTCGTGACGATGGGCGACGGCTACACCTGGAACACGCAGAATCGCGACGCCGACATCGCCACCGCGCGCAAGGGCTGGAACGAGGCGAAGCGCATGATCGAAAGCGGCGAATACGGCATGGTGATCCTCGACGAGCTGAATACCGTGCTCAAGTACGAGTACCTGCCGCTCGACGAAGTGCTCGCCGTGCTGAATGCGCGCGGCCCGCTGCAGCACGTGGTCGTGACGGGCCGCCACGCGCCCGACGCGCTGATCGAAGCCGCCGATCTCGTCACCGAAATGCGGCTCGTGAAGCATCCGTACCGCGAGCAGGGCGTGAAAGCGCAAAAGGGCGTGGAGTTCTGAGCCGATGGTTGCCCGCGCTGCCAGCATTGCCTGCCCCGCGCTCTTCGTCAGCGCACCCGCCTCGGGCCAGGGCAAGACCACGCTCACGGCGGGACTCGCGCGCCTGCACCGCCGCGCCGGCAGGCGCGTGCGCGTCTTCAAGACCGGGCCCGACTTTCTCGATCCGATGATCCTCGCGCGCGCAAGCGGCGCGCCGGTCATGTCGCTCGATCTGTGGATGGTGGGCGAGCACGATTGCCGCACGCTGCTCACGCAGGCCGCGCAGGAAGCCGACCTGATTTTGATCGAAGGCGTTATGGGCCTCTTCGACGGCACGCCCAGCAGCGCCGATCTCGCCACGACCTTCGGCGTGCCGGTGGCGGCCGTGATCTCGGCGAAGTCGATGGCGCAGACCTTCGGCGCCGTCGCATTCGGGCTCGCGCGCTTTCGCCTCGACGTCCCGTTCCATGGCGTGCTGGCGAACCGCGTGGGCTCGGCACGGCATGCGCAGATGCTGCAGGAAGCCTTGCCGGCCGACCTCCGCTGGCTGGGCCACGTGGCCGGCGACGCCCTCATCGAACTGCCCGACCGGCATCTCGGCCTGCATCAGGCGAGCGAGATCGCCGACCTCGACGCACGCATCGAACGCGCCGCCGACGCGCTCGCGCAAACCGCGCTAGCGGACCTGCCGCCGCCCGTCGAATTCTCGCTCGCGAGCGCGCCGACTCCCCTTCCGCGCCTGCTCGAAGGCCGGCACATCGCGATTGCGCGCGACGCGGCGTTCTCGTTTGTCTATCCGGCGAACGTCGCGCTGCTCGAAGCGCTGGGCGCGCGCGTGACGACCTTTTCGCCGCTCGCCGACGAGGCCGCCCCGGCGAACGCCGATGCGATCTATCTGCCCGGCGGCTACCCCGAACTGCACGCCGCGGCGCTCGCGCGCCATACCCGCAGCGCGGCGTCGCTGCGCGCGCATGTGGAGGCCGACAAGCCGCTGGTCGCCGAGTGCGGCGGCATGCTCTGGCTGCTCGAAGGCCTGACCGATACCGAAGGCACGCGCACCCCCATGCTCGGGCTGCTGCCGGGCGAGGCGGTCATGCAGCGGCGCTTCGCGGCGCTCGGCATGCAGCAGATCGACAGCGCGCACGGCACGCTCAGGGGCCACACGTTCCACTACTCGCGCGTGAGCACACCGCTTGCGCCCACACTCGTCGCGCGCCATGCGCAGACCGGCGCCGCGGGCGAGCCGCTCTACCGCCACGGCCCGATCGTCGCCACCTACCTGCATGCCTGGTGGCCCTCCAACCCCGCTTTCACGGCCGCACTCTTTCATGGCTCAACCCTTTGACGAAGCCGGGCGCGCGGCGGTCTACCGCGCGATCTACGAACGGCGCGACATGCGGCACTTCGTGCCCGGCCCCGTCGATCCAGCCACGCTGCAGCGCCTGCTGGACGCCGCGCATCACGCGCCGAGCGTGGGCTTCATGCAGCCATGGCGCATCGTGCGGATCACCGACGCAACGTTGCGCACGCAACTGCATGCGGCGGTCGAGCGCGAGCGCCTCGCCACCGCCGATGCGCTAGGCAAGCGGCACGATGAGTTCATGAAGCTGAAGGTCGAAGGGATGCGCGAATGCGGCGAACTGCTCGTCGTCGCGCTGATGGATCGCCGCGAGCCGCATATCTTCGGGCGGCGGACGCTGCCCGAGATGGATCTCGCCTCGGTAGCCTGCGCGATCCAGAACCTGTGGCTCGCGGCGCGCGCCGAAGGGCTGGGCATGGGCTGGGTGTCGATCTTCGACGTGGACGAAGTGCGCGGGCTGCTCGCCATGCCGGCGGGCGCCAAGCCGGTGGCAATCCTGTGCCTCGGCCACGTGGCCGAATTCTATCCGCAGCCGATGCTGGAGATGGAGCATTGGGCCGAGCGCCGCGCGCTCGGCGAATGCGTCTACGAAAACCGCTGGCCGCGGGATGGCGCCGAAGACGATCGGCCGCCTTCGGCCTGACGTCACTGCGCCGGGGCGACTGCCTTTACGGAAATGACTTCCGGCAGCGCGCCCGCGCCGCCCTCGCCCCCCGCACCCGCTTCTGCCCCCGCCTCGCGCAGCTTCACGCGCCATTGCGGCGCACCGGCCGCACCGGCATAAGGCAGCCGCGCGAGCGCGCTCGCGACGAGATACGGCAGCGCCTCCTGGGCATTGGCGTTGCGGTCGTGCTTCACGACGCTCACGCGGTACGCCTCGGCGCCGCCGGGCAACGCGAAGAAACGCAGCGTGAGCGCATGCACGTACGGCCGCCCGAACCACGGGAATGGCGAACCGGCGGCCGGCTCGCAAGCCGGCGCACAGTCGCCCTGGGCAATCCCTACATCGGCCGGGCGCGTCGACCAGGCAGCAGAAACCACGTAGGCCGCCTTCTCCGGCGCGCCGTCCACGAAGCCGCGCTTCGCGAGGCCATCGCGCAACAAGGCTTCGTACGGCGGATTCGATACGGCCTCAGCCTCGGCCGGGGTACGCGCCAGACGATAGACCACGGTACGCTGGCCTGCGTCCGGCAAGGCGCCGCGTGCGCTCACGTCGGCGTTCACGCCGGCGCAACCAGCCAACGCGCCAGCCGTCAGAAAGAGGCATACCGTCAACAGGATCTTCACCGCAAACTCCATCGAACTCACCGCCAACCGCTCATTGGCACGCAAGCACCTCAGAGAGGCGCGTCGAGCGCGGGAAGCGACATCCTCAGAGTCGTGCCCTTGCCGGGCTCGCTCTCCACGTCGACCTCGCCGCCGTGGCGCGTCACCACCGTCTTCACGAACGCCATGCCGAGCCCGGCCCCGCTCACCTCGGGCCGCTGCTCCACATGAAAGCGCTGGAAAGGTTCGAAAAGCCTCGCCTGGTCTTCCAGCGAAATGCCGTAACCTTCGTCGCGAATCGAGCAGATCACACGTGCCGCCTGCGGCGCCACGCTTCCCGCCGTGGCAGAGATAGTACAGACAATTCGCGTATCGGGTGGGCTGTACTTCACGGCGTTGTTCAGGAGATTCACCAGCGCCCGTGTCATCAGCGACCGGTCGGCGTTGATCCAGCCCATCTGATCGTCCTCGAACACGGTCTCGATATGGATGCGCTTCGCGTGCGCCTGCGGCCAGACTTCGTCGCTCGCGTCGATCACGAGGTCGGCGAGGCTCGCGGGTTCGAGCGCGTACACCTGCGACTCCGCGCGCGCGAGTTGCACGAAGTCGTCCGCAAGCGTGAGCGCCCGCCGCGCGTAGCGTTCGATACGGTCCATCACGTCGCCCACGGGGCCCGAGCTCAGCGTGCCGCGCTCGCGCTCGGTCTCCACGAGCGCGACGATCGATGCCTGGGGCGAACGCATGTCGTGCGAAAGCAGCCTCAGCGCATCTTCGCGCTGGCGTTCGGCATCGTGCAGCGCGGTCACGTCCACGAGGCCCGCGATCCAGCCCACCGCCTGGCCCTGGGCGTTCGTGCAGCGCGCGTAGCGCAGCAGGTAGTCGCTGCCGTCGGCCGCGCGCACTTCCACGCCGCGCTCCATGAGCTCGGCGAATTCGCTGCGCGCCGGATCGAGCGGCGCGGGCCAGTGCGCATGCGCGAAGGCCGTCGCCTCGGGGCTGGGGTCGATCGGCTTGACGAGCGTGAAGCCGCCGAACACGGCGGCCATCGGCCGGCCTTCCGCTGCGCCGATGCCGAGCCGGTCGAACGACTCGCGCGCCGCGTGGTTGGCAATCAGCACGGAGCCGCGCAGATCGGCGACCAGAATGGGCTCCGGCACGGAATCGAGGCTGTCCCACACGAAGCGGCGCATGTCCTGGAGCCGCTGCGCGGCCTGGGCCATCAGCGCCATCTGCTGCGCGAGCGCATCGCCCGCGAATTCGCGGCGAGTGCTGTGCGCCTCCGGCAGCAGATAAGGCTCGTCGGCAAGCTGGCGCAGTTCCTTGCGCAGGTACGCCATGGTCATCTCGAGACGGCGCCAGCTCCACATCGGATAGACCACGAGCAGCACGACGACCGAGGGGACCGGGCTCAGCCATACGCGCGCCCCGTAGAGCAGCGCCGCGCTCACGCCGAACGACGCCGCGCCCAGCCCTGCCGAAAGCAGCAGCGCGCGCCACGGCGAGAGCCAGAGAAAACCCGCCAGCAGCAGGGCAAAAGGCACGAGCGTGGCCAGTACGACCCAGAAGGTCGAAGCGGGCTCGATGGCGGTGCCCGAAAGCAGGGTGTCGAGAACGCTCGCATGAATGTAGACGCCGGGCAGCGGGCCCAGCGTACCCGAGAGCGGCGTCGCGAACCGGTCGAAGAGACCCGACGCCGTGACGCCGACCACCACCACCCGCCCGCGCAGCACGTCGGGGGGCACGCGGCCTTGCAGCACGTCGTCGAACGATACCTTGCGATAGGTCTGCGCGTTCGTGCTGAACGGAATCAGGAAGCGCGCCTCGCTGTCCGGGCCACCCGCGAGCGTCAGATCGGCGCCGTGCATGACCTGCGGCACGCCGTCCGCCAGCACGACCTTGCCGGCGCGCACCGCGCGCCACGGCGGCACCATGAGCTGCGGCCAGCGCTGATGCGCGTCGCCCTCGAAGAGCGCGACGCTGCGCACGATGCCGTCGCTGTCCACCTCGAGATTGATGTGCCCTAGCCCCGCGGCCGCATTCGCAAGCGGCGCGACGGGCAGCGCGACCTGACGGTTGCCGGCCGCGTCGGCCTGCGACAGCAGGATCGGCAGGTAGACCGGACGCGCGGCGAACGCCTCGGCAAGGCGCGCGTCGTCAGGCGAAGGTTCGGTGAAGAGCACGTCGTAGACCACGGCGGCCACGCCGGCCTTCGCGAGCTGATCGACGAGCCGCGCGTGAACGCTGCGCGGCCAGGGCCAGCGGCCCAGCGCCGTGACGCTCGCATTGTCGATCTCGACGATGACGATGTCGGGCGACACCGGGTGCGAGCGCGCGGTGAGAAAGCGGTCGTAGACGAGATGGTCGGCGCCGGCGGTCCAGTGCCACACGACGCTCAGCAGCACGATCGCAATGCCCGCGCAACTCACGCCCACCCACTCGAAGAGGAAGCGGCGCCCGACCGAGCGGCCAAGGCGCTGACGCGGCTTGACGCTCATGACGGGCCTCGTCACCAGTCGAGCCGGAACGACTGGACGGGGCTGGCCTTCTGGTAGTAACGGCCGTTGTCGAACTGCTCGGCGATCACGGTCCAGTAGTAGACGCCCTTGGGCAGATCGCTCACCACGACTTCTCCACCTGAGAGATCCGTGCGGTCGACGAGCGGCACGCGCAGGTCCGGCGCTGCCGCGAGGACGAAGCGGAAATGCAGGTTCGTCGCATTGCGGTCGACGAACCAGCGGAACGCATAGTTGTGCGTGTTGTCGACCCGGCCCGCCGACGTGCCGAGCGCAAGATGCCGGCGCTCGAACGCATAGGTGCTGGGCATGCCTTCGAGACTGCTCTGATCGATGGCCGCGACGCGCACGAAGTAAGTGCCGTCGGCCAGCGCGCCGACATCCGCATGAGACGAATCGAAACGCTCGTCGTGGATCATTTCGAGCAGGCCCGCGTCGCGCCCGATCTGCACGCGATAACCGTGCGCGCCGTCGATCGGCACGACGTCGAAGGCGACGTTCGCGTCGTCCTGCACTTTCGACGGATTCGCGATAGCGGGCGCGTCGAGCAGCGCCACCGGGCCGCCAACCGCGCCGCCCGCCGTCGTCAGGCTGCCGTGGCGGGCCGTGACGAGCTGCGTCGAAGCGGCGAGCGGCACGCCCGGCGCGGGCGTGCCTGCCCCGCCATGCGCCGCGTCGACGCCCACCGCGCCATCCAGCACCTCGACCGCGGTCGACTCGTTGCCGCCGTCGTAATTCACGCGAAAGCTCGTGCCGCGCACACCGGCGACGACAGAGGGCGAACGGATCTGGAAGCGGTCGTCCTTGCGCGTGGCGTGCGTGACCTCGCTGTCGACCTCGCCGTGCTGCAGGTTGATGACGCGGTCGGTCGTGCCGGTCAGCGCCGTCTGGCGCAGCGTGCCGAACTCGAGCGAGGTGTTGGGGGGAATGATCAGGTGGGTGCCGTCGGCCAGTTCGAGCGTGGCGAATCCGTCCTTGCCGGTTTGCAGCCGGTCGCCTTCGACGAGGCTCGACCCCACGACCAGCGGAAGCGACGGCTCGTTGCGAAAGGCGTGCGTGGCGGGTCCGCTCGTGGCGATCACCTTCGCGCTCAGGCCGTCCTCGCGCAGCAGCGCGACCGGCACGCGCAGCACGGTGCCGGGTTGCAGGTGGCGCGGCGTGCTCACATGGTTCAGACGGGCAAGCTGCATCCAGTCCGAGGAGTCGCGCAGATAGCGGGTCGCCACGTTGTAAAGCGAGTCGCCCGCGCGCGTGACATAGGTGATCGTGTCCGGCGCGCCGGCGTGGGCGCGCGCTTCATGCGCTTGCGCCGGAGATGCCGCCAGCCATGTTCCGCAGACCAGCGCGCAAACTGTGCAAACATCAAGGCGCGCAAAGGTACGGCCGGCCGGCGCCGCCAGCGTGCGCGCGGCTCGCCGGGCTTCGGCGGGCCGCATCGAACGGGCTGTGCTCACGCGGCGTCCCCTTCGATCCTCTCGAGTCGATAGCCGTAGCCGTAGATCGGTGTCAGCCGGTAGCCATTCTCGGGGCGCAGCCCCAGCTTCGAGCGCAGCATCGAGACATGCGTGTCCATCGTCCGCGACGGGATGTCGTCGGACTGCTTCCAGATGACGTCGAGGATGTGTGCGCGCGAAAGCGGACGGCTCAGGTGCTGGAACAGCAGGAGCGCGAGGTCGAACTCCTTGTGCGTAAGGGCGACCTGCCTGCCGCCCACCGCCACCTGGCGCGACTTCAGATCGAATTCGTAGTCGCCGAAGGTTTCCTTGATCGCGGGCGCATGCAACTGATAGGCGCGGCGCAGCAGCGAACCCACGCGCGCAAGCAGCACCGGCGCGGAAACCGGCTTGACCACGTAGTCGTCGGCGCCGTTGTTGAGCATCTGCGCGATATCGGTCTCGCGACTGCGGCTCGTCATGAACAGCACGGGCAGGCGGTTCGAGAGGCTCTGCCGCACCCAGTGCAAGACCTCGTCGCCGGCCATGTCCGGCACGTTCCAGTCGAGCACGAGCAGATCGAACGTCTCCCGCCGCAACTGCCGAACGAGCTCGCCGCCCTTGGCAAACGCGTGGCAGGCATGCCCGGCCGCCGTCAAGGTCTGGCAAACAAAATCGGTTTGAGCTGGATCGTCGTCCAGTACCGCAATTCTCATCATGCCCCGCACCCAGGATCGTTATTCATCTTTTCGGGACGGACTCGCCTGCCGGTCGCGCGACCTTGGCGCCGGTCCGGCCGCCGGCCGCGCAAGCGCGCCCGGTGGCCTCGTGTCGCCAGACGTCCATCCTTACACTCCCTGCGCGCTCGCCGTGGCGGGCGCGCCCCATCCGCTACTCTCGCTTCATCTTGAATAAAATGGGAGAGTGAAACGGCGGTCGCTGTCTGGAATCGGATTTCGCTCATAGTAGTCGAAAACGCCCAAGCCCGATTTAACGAGTCGAGTCACGCGAACTCGCGAGACTCCCGCCTACCCTTGCCGCTCGTCCTCGCACGCCGCGATGTCCGCGGGATGGCCGGGCGGCGGTGCGTCCTGCTCCGCTTCGTTCTCTGCCTCGGGCCGCGCGGACAGCAACGCCGTGAGTTGCTTGCGCACGTGCTCCCACGCGGCGTGGGCGTAGTCCGGCTGAACCGCGGCGCGCGATTGCGCCAGTACGAAAACGCGCAGCACGGTCGCCGGGCATTGGGTCAGCCGCTCCGAACGTCCGAACGGCGACTGGCGCAATGCTTCTGCAAGCCAGGGCATGTCGGCCTCGCAGGCGTCCGCGTAAGCTTCCATGGCCGAGCGCGCGTGGCGGTCGCGGACCAGGTCCAGCTCGACCCGCCCGAAAGCGCGCCCGTCGCCCTCGACCCGTGAAGCAGGCGGAAACCGAAGCCTGCCAAATCGAAAAAACATGCGTCCTCGCTCGCTGGTCCGTGCCAACCCCGCGGCGGCGCCCCGGCGGGACGGCCTCGCGTGTCTGCCAAATGCAAATGGAATGGGGCAGCCATCATGCCGCCCCGTTCCTGCGTATCGTGTATCGGTGCCGAGCGCCCTGCAATCCGGACGCGAGAGATGAAAAACGAGTGGCGACGGCCTTCGTTGCGAACTGCGCGGCCCCCCGGTTTATTCCCCGGGATTGGTCCGCCGACACAGTCACCGCCGTACCGGCTGCGACCCGCAAGCAACATCACCGCCCGATGACCGCCTGCCTGTCGCCGCCGCCCTCAAGGCACGACGAACAACCCCAGCCATCGCCACTCCACCTCAAAGCGCTGGCCTCCCAGCGTTATCCGGCGAACTCGGGTTCGCTCTGACTTCCTCCGCGCCGGCATGCGTACGGCCGTGTATCCGGCCGCGCCAGCCCCCGTAGCAAAATCGTTTGTCGGCGGCAGGTCGTGCTTTTTCCGCGACGGCCCATTGTCGCCGGAAGTGACAGAATGTACTGTCAGGGATTGTTAAATCTGACGGTGAATAGCAAAACCGGCGGGCGGTGCCGACCCGGCGTCCCGAATCGGCGCCGCCAGGCGCGCTGCTCGCCCCGTATCCCGATCGCATGAACGAATAAAGCGAGATCGCCGAGGCTTCGAACGATGCTTAGCCACTCAATTATTTAGCAATCCATATTAATTAACGTAAACGGCGCGGCGGGACCCGAAACGCGAGTCCCGCCCGCAAGAGAGTCGGGAATGCGGTCAGTTCTGCTGCCGCGATTCGCCGTGGCCGCCTTCCTCGTGACCGGAGGGACGAGCGGGCTCCGGACGCGCATTGCCGGGCGCGGGCCCGGGCGCATGCATGGCGCCGGCGGGCTGCGGGCCGGGGGGGCGGCCATAACCCTGCTGATGCGGACCGCCAGGGCGACCGCCATATTGCGGTTGCGGCGCCGGGCCGGGTGGCCGGGCAGCCGCCGGAGGCGGCCCGGACGGCCGCGGAGGCGCAGCAGCCGGGGGACGCGCCACGTTGCCTTGCTCGGGCGGTCCACCCGGGCCGGCCGGAGCGCGGTATGCGCCCTCCGGCGGTCCATGCGGCGTGCCGGGCGGCGGGTGGTATACGCCTGCCCCAGGTCCGCCGTGCATGAGCGGAGGCGGCACTGGCGGCCGCCCGCCATAACCCGGCGGCGGCACGCGTGCCCAGTGATCGCGCTCGCCGTACCACGGGCGGTCGCGATAGAAGCTACCCCAGTACGTGCCGATGGCGAAGGTCACGATGGGCAGCCCGATCGCCGCGCCATAGCCTTCGACGGGAACGTAGCCGCCCTGATACGGATAGGTGAGATACCCCGCGTAGATCCAGCCGCGCAGGCCGGGTAGCACGATGTCGCACCACGAGTAGTCGCTCACGCAGCCCATGACCTCGACAGGCACGCCCTGATCGACTTCGCTGACCACGGGGTAATCGCCGGAAGGTCCGGCGTAAAGGTCGACCGGTTGGCTCGTCCAGGCCTGCGCCTGGGCAAAAGCCCCTGGGGCGGCCAGCCCCAGACAGGCCGACGCTGCCGCGAGCGCCCACGCCGGCGCGCGCATCGTCTGCCGCTTACGCATTTTTCTCTCCCTTGCCTTGTCCAGCTTCAATACGGGCCGGGCAAGCAGATTGCGTACCCGGCCTATTCGTTTTCTTCGAAGTAATGTCCGAACTTCACCTGCTTCGTGCGGATGTAGCGTTCGTTCTCTTCCCGCATCGGAATGGCAAGCGCGACGCGTTCGAGCACCGGAATGCCGTGCTTCGAAAGCGTGTCGAACTTCTTGGGATTATTACTCATGAGGCGCACCGACGACACGTTCAGGAGCCGCAGGATTGCCGCAGCCGAATCGTATTCGCGCGCGTCGTCGGGCAGGCCCAGGTCGAGATTGGCCTCGACGGTGTCGCGGCCCTGCTCCTGCAGCGCGTACGCGCGGATCTTGTTCGACAGGCCAATGCCGCGGCCCTCGTGACCGCGCAGGTAGAGCAGCACGCCGCGCCCTTCGGCCGCGATGTAGCGCAACGCCTGATCGAGTTGCTCGCCGCAGTCGCAGCGGTAGGAGCCGAGAACGTCGCCGGTCAGGCATTCGGAGTGCAGCCGCGTCAGCACGGGCTCGCCGCTCCCCACGTTGCCCATCACGAGCGCGAGGTGCTCGGCACCGCCGTCCCTCACCCGATAGACGTAGGACGTGAACGTGCCGTAACGAGTCGGCAGCGAAGCGGTGGCGTCGAGCACGACGCATTCGTTGGCGTTTTCGCCGTCCGCGCAGGACGACTCAGGAAGCGTAGGCATGATCTGGAACAGAAGACTGGCAAATACCGGCTCGCGACCGGGTTGAAGTTAGGAACCGGAGTTTACCGCCATTTGGCATCCCTCGCCGCGCGTCGCCTGCGGAGCGATCCGGCGGACAGTCGTCCCTCAGGCGTTGCCCCGCGCGCATATCCAGACGCCGCGACACGACCCGTCCGCCTATACTGAAAGCGTTTTCCAATGGCACGGCCGGCGCCCAGCCCGTCGTGCTGCGCCGCGCAATGACTGAAAACCCACCGCAGGACGAATGGGAGTCGCCCTATGACAAGCGTTGCACAGGTACTCAAGTCGAAGCCGGAACAGGTGGTCTATACGATTGCCGCCTCGGATTCCGTCTATAACGCAATCCGCCTGATGGCGGAAAAAGGGATCGGGGCGCTGGTCGTCACGGACGACAACGCGATCGTCGGCATCGTTACCGAGCGCGACTATGCGCGCAAGATCGTGCTGATGGACCGTTCGTCGAAAACCACGGCGGTGCGCGACATCATGACTCCGCACGTGCGCTTCGTGGAACTCGCGCAAACCACCTACGACTGCATGGCGCTGATGACCGAGCGCCGCATGCGCCACCTGCCCGTGATAGAAGACGGCAAGCTGATCGGGATGGTGTCGATCGGCGACCTCGTCAAGGAGATCATCGCCGAGCAGCAGTTCACGATCTCGCAGCTGGAACACTACATCACCGGCGGCCCCGGCACCTGAACCGCCTCGCGGCACTGCGCGAAGCGCCGCATGAAAAAAGCCCAATCCAGCCGGGTTGGGCCAAGCCGCCTTGCGGCGGCGGAGGTTTCACGCATGAAAGCCAGGCGACACGATGCGTGCCGTGCGCGCGGTATCGCCTATGGCTACAGTCTAGGCAGTCAAGCGACCAGGGCAAATACCCGGTTTTCCAACACACCGTTTCGTACCCCACAACAATCGCACGCCGGCCGGCATCGATTCAGACTCCGGTTGCCAACAGCCTGCGCGGCCCGCTGACGAACAGGCTGCCGACTTCGAAGAAGCGCAGCGGCCGTTCGGTTTCGCGCGACAGGCCGATACGCGTCGTTACGCCGACAGGCCGGGCGGGCTCGTCCACGCGACCGATCCAGAGGCCGCGCCCGCGGCACAAGTCCACGCCGTCGAAGGCCGCGCCAACGCCGAACGCCTGCGTCAGGCGGCCTGGCCCGCGCGCGAGGTCGCGCAAAGGTGCGTCTGGCCGGCGCGCCTCCATCTCCGCCAGCCCTTCCAGCGGCTCGACGGCGCGAATCAGCACACCCGCGCCAACGTCCGCCTCCTCGCTCGACATATTGAGCATCCATGAAGCGCCATAGGTGAGCCGCACATAGGCATGGCCGCGCTCGAGAAACAGCGAGGCGTTCCAGCGCCGCCGGCCGATGAACGCGTGACTGGTCGAATCGCCCACCGGGTAGGCCTCCATTTCCACGATCCGCCCGCTGACGCGGCCCTGCGCGCAATCATGGATCAGGTATTTGCCGACCATGAAGCGCGCCAGCTCGACGGTGTCCACGGGCAGGTCCGCGCGGCGCAGCGCGACGATCGGCAGCCGCGGCGACGAAGTCGCGGCCATCGCCGTTCGCGCACGAGCCAGTGTGGGCGCAAGGCTACCCTCGCCCGTCGGCCCCTCCCGACTCGCTCCGCGCAACCCGGCCGGGATGGCGCGCGGCTTCAACGCGACGCCTGCGTCTGCGCACGCAGTTTCGCTACATCGGCCACCCCCACCGCCGCCGCCTGATTGTTCCAGCCCGCACGGATGAAAGTCAGCACGTCGGCGATCTGGCGATCGGTCAGGACATCGGCATAAGCCGGCATCGGATACGGCGCCGGAATGCCCTGGATCACGAGGTCGCCGGTGCCGTTCAGCGTCACGTTGATGAGCGACGACGCGTTCGGCTCGAGCACGTTCGGATTGCCCGCGAGCGGCGCGAGCATCGGCGCGAAGCCGCGCCCGTCGGTGCCGTGGCAATGCATGCAGTACGCCGCGTAGACGCGGGCGCCCGCATCGTTCGCCGGCCGCGTGAGCGACACCTTCGTCGCCTGCCCGTCGTACGCATACTGCGACCCGCCGTTGCCTCCCGCCGCCGGCAGCGACTTCAGGTAGGCCGAGATCGCGTTGACGTCCGCGTCGTTCATCGCCTGGGTGCTGTTGTTGATCACGCTCGTCATCGCGCCGAACGCCGATGCGTGCTGGTTCGCCCCCGTCTTCAGGAACTGCGCGAGATCCGCTTCGCTCCAGCGCCCGAGGCCCGTGTTGTGCTCGCTCGTGAGGTTCGACGCGAACCAGCCGTCGAGCAGCGCGCCCGTGAGATACGCGCTGCCGCTTTCGTCGAGCGCCTTCTCGTTGAACGCGACGCTGCGCGGCGTATGGCAGGAGCCGCAATGGCCGAGGCCCTGCACGAGGTAGGCGCCGCGGTTCCATGCGACGTCCTTCCCCGGCTTGTCCTGATACACGCCCTTGTCGAGAAAGAACGCATTCCAGATCTTCAGCGGCCAGCGCATGTTCATGGGCCATGGGATATCCGCTTCGCGGTTGGCCTGCTTCACCGGCTGCACGCCGTGCATGAAGTACGCGTACAGCGCGGCGACGTCCTCGTCGCGCACCTTCGCATAAGACGGATAGGGCATGGCCGGATAAAGGTTGTGGCCGTCCTTCGCCACGCCTTCGCGCAATGCGCGCGCGAAGTCCTCTTCCGTGTAGCCGCCGATGCCCGTCTCGGGGTCGGGCGTGATGTTGGTCGTGTAGATGGGGCCCAGCGGCGTGCTCATCGGCAAGCCGCCCGCGAACGGCTTGCCGTGCGGCGCCGTGTGGCACGCCGCGCAATCGCCCGCCGCCGCGAGATAGGCGCCGCGTTGAACCCTGTCGGCGTCGGTTGCCGCGGCAAACGCCGCGTGCGAGGGCGTGAGCGCGAGCGCCGCGAATGCCAGCGCGGCGCCGAATGCGTTGTTCATTTTCATGGTGACTCGCCTCCCTCAGGCCGACTGCGCGTTCTGCAGTTGACGCCCCACGGGCAACTGCCGCAGGCGCTTGCCCGTGGCCGCGTAGATCGCGTTCGTCACGGCCGGCGCAAGCGCGGCCGTGCCCGGCTCGCCGATGCCGCCCGGCGCCTCCGTGCTCTTCACGATGCGCACTTCGATCTGCGGCGACTGGTCGATGCGCAGCATCCGGTAGTCGGTGAAGTTCGTCTGCGCGACGCGGCCGCGGTCGATCGTGATCTCGCTGTACAGCGCCGCCGTAATGCCGAAGATGATGCCGCCTTCGATCTGCGCCTCGATCGTCTCGGGATTGACGGCCATGCCGCAGTCGACGGCGCAGACCACGCGGTTCACGCGCACCTCGCCGTCGTCCACGCTCACCTCGGCCACCATGCAGAGAAAACTGCCGAAGGCATGCATCACCGATACGCCGCGCCCCTGCCCCTTGGGCAGCGGCGCCCCCCAGTTCGCGGCACGCGTGGCGACGTCGAGCACGTTCAGCGCGCGCGGCGATTTGTCGAGCAGCGCGCGCCGGTAGGCGACGGGGTCGGTCTTCGCGGCCACGGCCAGTTCGTCGACGAAGCTTTCCACGACGAAGGTGCCGCGCGTCGGCCCCACGCCGCGCCAGAACGCGGTGGGAACGGCGTGCGGCTCCACGCGCACGTATTCGATCAACTGGTTGGGCAGGTCATAAGGCAGGTCGACGGCCACTTCGACAGCATCCGGATCGATGCCGTTGTGGAACGCGGGCGGCGCGAAGCGCGCGAGGATCGACGAGCCCGCGATGCGATGCTGCCAGGCGAGAGGCTTGCCGGTAGCATCGAGGCCGGCGGAGAGGCGGTCGTAATAGTACGGCCGGTACATGTCGTGCTGGATGTCCTCCTCGCGCGTGTAGAAGACCTTGACCGGCGCATTGACCGCCTTGCCGATCTTGAGCGCCTGGGTGATCGCATCGACTTCGAGCCGCCGCCCGAAGCCGCCGCCGAGCAGATGGTTGTGCACCGTAATCTGCTCGGGCTTGAGGCCCGTCACGGCCACGGCCGCGTCGACGGCCCGCGTGGGCACCTGGGTGCCCACCCAGATATCGCAGCCGTCGGGCCGCACGGACACCGTGCAGTTGATCGGTTCCATCGTGGCGTGCGCGAGGAAAGGCTGCTGATAGACGGCATCGACGCGCGTCTTCGCATTGCCGAACGCCTGCTGCACGTCGCCGTCCTTGCGCGCGACGGCACCGCCTTGCTCCGATGCCGTGGCAAGGTCGGCGACGATCTGCTGCATCGAGAGCGCCGCGCCCGGCCCCTCGTTCCACTGCACCACGAGCGCCGCCGCGCCGCGCTTCGCGGCCCACGTATGCGCGCCGACCACGGCCACGGCGTTATCGATCTTCACGACCCCGGTGACGCCGGGAATCTGTTTCGCGTGCGTGTCGTCCACGCCGGCGAGCGTGCCGCCGAACACCGGGCAGTTCACGATGGCGGCGTAGACCATGCCGGGCAGGCGCACGTCGAGACCGAAGAGCGCCGAGCCGTCCACCTTCTCCGGCGAGTCGAGCCGCTTCGTCGGCTTGCCGATCAGCGTGAAGTCCCTGGGGTCCTTGAGCGCCACCTTGGGCGGCACGGGCAGCTTCGCCGCCGTGTCCGCGAGCTGGCCATAGGCGAGCCGGCGGCCGCTTGCGTCGTGCACCACCTCGCCGGCGCGCGCGGAGCAGGTGGCGGGATGCACCTGCCATTGCTGCGCCGCCGCCTGGATCAGCGCCGTGCGCGCGGCCGCGCCGGCCTCGCGCATGGGCTGCCACGCGTAGCGGATCGAGGTCGAGCCCCCCGTCAACTGGCCGCCCAGCAACGGGTCTGTGAAGAGCTTCGCGTTGGGCGGCGCGTGATCGATCGTCACGCTGTCGAGCGGCACTTCCAGCTCTTCCGCAATCAGCATGGGAATCGACGTGTAGACGCCCTGCCCCATCTCCACCTTCGGAATGATCAGCGTGACCTTGCCGGCGCGGTCGATCTGGATGAAGGCATTCGGTTCGAAGACGCCGTCCTGCGGCGCCTCGTTGCCGTCGCCGCCGATGACGGACGCGCGCGCCGGCGCGTCGCCCTGCGCCAGCGTCGAGACGCTGAAGCCGAGCAGCAGACCGCCGCCCGCCGCCGCGCCGAGCTTCAGGAACGCGCGGCGCGACACGCCGGCGTGACGGGCAGGGTGCAATTCGCCGTGCGGCGCACCGTTTTGTGCATCGAGGAGGCCCCGCGACATGTCAGGCCTCCTTCGCGGCTTGCTTGATGGCCGCACGAATCCGGTTATAGGTCCCGCAGCGGCAGATGTTGCCGGCCATGGCCGCGTCGATGTCGGCGTCGCTCGGGTCCGGATTCGACGCGATCAGCGCCGCCGCCGACATCACCTGCCCCGACTGGCAGTAGCCGCACTGCACCACGTCGAGATCCCGCCACGCTTTCTGCACCTTCTGGCCCGCGGGCGTCGCGCTCACGGCCTCGATGGTCGTGATCTTGCGGCCGGCGACGGCCGCGACGGGCAGCACGCACGAGCGCGTGGCCTCGCCTTCCAGATGCACCGTGCAGGCGCCGCATTGCGCAATGCCGCAGCCGAACTTCGTGCCGGTCAGGCCGACGATGTCGCGCAGCACCCAAAGGAGCGGCATGTCGGGTGGGGCGTCGACGTCATGGGTCTGGCCGTTGATCGTGAGCGTAGTCATGGGCTCTCCGGTGGTAGGGATTTGTCGTTATGGATCGAGCAATCGAAGGGCCGATGCGCCGGCTGTTCCGTTTCGAAAAGCCAATGCGCATGGCCCTGCCAGCGCGACCTGCCGAGAACCGGTTGAGTGTAGCGCCGCAGTTAAACGCGTGCAGAAAGCCGGCCGCCCGGGTGTCCAGGTTCCCGCGCGGTTGCGGGCCCTGCTTGCGACACGCGGAGAGGCAGGCCTTGCGCTACCATCGTCCGCAGAACCCCACGACCCGCCGCGCGGCGCGCGCGGCACCGAAGGAGCCGCAAGATGAACGAGCAACGCGCAAGGCAGTTTCTCAACGAAGTCCGCAAGCCGCTCCTCACGCTGCACAAGGCCATCCTCGACCACGAGCGCGCGGAGTACGAACGCGAGTTCGGACCCGTTACGCCCGCGGCGTTCCTCCAGGTGCTGATCAACGGCACGGGCTTCCGCTGGCTCATGCCGCTTTCGAGCGTGATCACGAACATCGACGAATCGCTGGACGCGAAAGACGCGACCGACGACGACCGGATCGGCGCCGCGCAGGCGGTCTGCTCGTTGTTTTCGGGCGAGGAGTCGAAGGAGTTTTTCGAGCGCTATCAGGCGCTGCTACAGGTGAGCCCGCATGTCGCGCAACTGCACGGGCAAGTCACGCCGCTCCTGCGCGGCGCGCAGGACGCCTGAGGCGAACGGCGCCGCGCCGCGATCGCGGGCCGGCTCCCGTTCCTGTCTCACCCGCCGCGCGCCGCGCGCTTGCGCGCAGCCGTAGTGGCAGAACCGCCCGCCTCGCGCACGGCGGCCAGGCGCCGCCACAACGTCGTCTTGCTGATGCCCAGCATCTCGCACACGCGGTCGCGGTCTCCGCCGCAGGCTTCGAGCGCTGCGCGAATCTCTTCCGCCTCCAGGCTCAGGCTGCGCTCGCGTAGCGTCGGCACGGCGCCCCCCGCCACGGCAGCGTCGGGCGCCACAGACGAGTCGAACACCTCCGGCGCAATCGAGCGCAGCACGTCCACCGGAATCGCTTCGACGTCCGTGTCGGCCAGCTCCACCACGATGCGCTCCACCACGTTCTGCAACTCGCGCACGTTGCCGGGCCAGTCGTGACGCACGAGCGCCTCTGCGACCGGCGCGAGCGTCGCGAATGCCGATTCCGCCGTACGAATGCGCAGCGCGACGCGCGGCTCGCGGCGCGCCGCTTGCAGCAATAGTTCGGCGGCGAGCGGCACGACATCGGCCGCGCGCTCGCGCAAGGCCGGAATCGCGAGATTGAGAATGTTCAGCCGATAGTAAAGGTCGGCGCGAAACTCGCCGGCCTCGATCTGCCCCGCGAGCGAGCGGTGCGTCGCCGCCACCACGCGCACGTCCACGCGCGTGGGCTCCGTCGCGCCGAGGCGCACCACCTCGCGCTCCTGCAGCACGCGCAACAGGCGGCTCTGCAGCGGCAGCGGCATCTCGCCGATCTCGTCGAGAAAGAGCGTGCCGCGATGCGCGGCCTCGATCAGGCCGACCTTGCCGCCGCGCCGCGCGCCCGTGAAGGCGCCCTCCTCGTAGCCGAACAGTTCGCTCTCCAGCAGCGCCTCGGGAAACGCGCCGCAGTTGATCGCCACGAACGGAAAATCGCGCCGCGCGCTCTCGCGGTGAATGCCCTGCGCGACCATCTCCTTGCCGGTACCGCTCTCGCCGCGGATCAGCACGGTGGCGTCCGATTTCGCGTAGCGCTTCGCGAGCTGGCGCACGCGCTCGATGCCCGGCGTCGCGCCGCTCAGGTCGTCGAGCCGGTAGCGCGCCACGAACTGCTGGGTGCGCTGGCGCGTGCGCAGCGTGCGGTCGAGCCGCTCCACCGCGCGCGACTCCTGGAACGTGAGCACGGCGCCCGTCGTCACGCCGTTGTCGACGAGCGGCCCACGGTGCACGACATAGCTCACGCCCCGCACGGTTTCGAGCGATTCGCCGTCGGCCTCGGGCAGCGCGAAGGCAATGTCCGGCGCCAGCTCGGCGAGCGACCGGCCCGCCGCCAGCGCCGGATCGACGCCGAGCACGGCGGCAAGACGCTGGTTGATCGCCTCCACGCGCCCTTCCGAGTCGAGCGCCACCACGCCGTCGCGCAGGTGCTGCAGCACGCTGTCCAGACGCTGGCGGCGCTGCGTCTCGCGCCAGGTGGCCAGCGCGACTTCGAGCGCATTGTCGAACGCCGCGCGCACGGAGGAATGCGAGTAGACGAAGAACGGCACGAGCCCGAGCCGCGCGGCCAGATCGTTGACGAGGCCCGGCCCCACGACCGCGCCCACGCCACGGTCGCGCAGGTCGAGCACACAGGCCTCCGCGTCCTGCACGGTGCGGTACGACGCGAACACCACGTCGAGCCCCCAGGCGCTCGCGAAACGGCGCACCTCGGCGGGCGTCTCGCCATAGGTGACAAGCGCGACGACCTCGGTTTCGCGGCGCGCGCGGGCCAGCGCCTGCATCACGTCGAAGCCGGTGGGCTGCAGCAGCACGACCGGCACGTCGATACGCGCCTTCAGATAGCCGCCGTTCGAACCCGCCGCGACGATGACGTCGGGCCGCTGATTCGGCCCCGCCGCCGCGATCTCGGCCACCGCCTCCTCGAAGCCGCGCGCGACCACCCGCAGGTCGGCGAGATCGTCGTATTCGCGGGCGATATCGCGAAACAGGTCGCGCAGGCGGCTGATGCCCATGGCCCAGACGCGCGGGCGGAATTCGGAGGGAACGGGAAAGCGGGTCATGGTGCCGGTCGCTGCGGTAAGGCGGGAAGCGACATTATCGCCCGGATTTCAAATTTGAAACTCCAATTTCAGAATCGCAATGCGCGCAGCGCGGACCGTCCAGCCAATTTGGCGGAAAATCAATGCGTTAGCCCCGCCACTCCGCCCTGGCACGGTAACTGCAATATCGAGTCGCGATTTCATCGGAGACATCCAGCATGACCAACCGAACCCCCACCAGCGCCGGCGCGAAATTCCGCGCGGCCGTCGCCGCAGAACAACCGCTGCAGGTCGTCGGCGCCATCACCGCCTATGCCGCCAAGCTTGCCGAGCAGACCGGCTTCAAGGCCGTCTACCTCTCCGGCGGCGGCGTGGCCGCCAATTCGCTCGGCGTGCCCGACCTCGGCATCAGCACGATGGACGACGTGCTCATCGACGCCCGCCGCATCACCGACGCCGTCGAGATTCCGCTGATGGTCGACATCGACACCGGCTGGGGCGGCGCCTTCAACATCGCGCGCACCGTCAAGTCGTTCATCAAGGCCGGCGTCGCGGCCGTGCATATGGAAGACCAGGTGGGCCAGAAGCGCTGCGGCCACCGCCCGAACAAGGAAGTGGTGCCGACCGACGAGATGGTGGACCGCGTGAAGGCCGCCGTGGACGCGCGCACGGACGACCAGTTCGTGATCATGGCGCGCACCGACGCGGCCGCGGTGGAAGGCATCGATGCGGCGATCGAGCGCGCGGTGGCCTACGTCGAGGCCGGCGCCGACATGATTTTCCCGGAAGCGATGAAAACGCTCGACGACTATCGCCGCTTCAGGGCCGCCGTGAAGGTGCCGATTCTCGCGAACCTGACCGAGTTCGGCTCGACGCCGTTCTTCACGACGGAAGAACTGAAGAGCGCGAACGTGGACATCGCGCTCTACTGCTGCGGCGCGTACCGCGCGATGAATGCGGCGGCGCTGAACTTCTACGAGACCGTGAAGCGCGACGGCACGCAGAAAGCGGCCGTTTCGACCATGCAGACGCGCGAGGATCTCTACAAATACCTCGGCTATCACGCGTACGAAGACAAGCTCGACGAGCTGTTCGCCGCGAAGAAGTAAACGTAGCGCAGTCACGCGATTCATTGCGTTCACTCCCGCATCTGAACCATTCGAGACATCATCAAGAGGACGACACCATGAGCGAAGCAGATACCAAGGCACAGGGCGCAGGCGGCTTCAAGCCGAAGAAGTCGGTCGCGCTCTCGGGCGTGGCGGCGGGCAACACGGCGCTGTGCACCGTGGGCCGCACCGGCAACGACCTGCACTACCGCGGCTACGACATTCTCGATCTGGCCACCGCCTGCGAGTTCGAAGAAGTCGCTTACCTGCTCGTGCACGGCAAGCTGCCGAACGCGGCCGAACTCGTCGCCTACAAGACGAAGCTCAAGGCCCTGCGCGGTCTGCCCGCGAACGTGAAAGCGGCGCTGGAGTGGGTGCCCGCTTCGGCGCACCCGATGGACGTGATGCGCACGGGCGTTTCCGTGCTCGGCACCGTGCTGCCCGAAAAGGACGACCACAATCTGCCGGGCGCGCGCGACATCGCCGACCGCCTGATGGCCTCGCTCGGCTCCATGCTGCTGTACTGGTACCACTACTCGCACAACGGCAAGCGCATCGAAGTGGAAACCGACGACGATTCGATCGGCGGTCACTTCCTGCACCTGCTGCACGGCCGCGAGCCGTCGAAGTCGTGGGTCGATGCGATGCACGTCTCGCTGAACCTCTACGCCGAACACGAGTTCAACGCTTCGACGTTCACGGGCCGCGTGATCGCGGGCACGGGCTCGGACATGTACTCGGCCATCACGGGCGCGATCGGCGCGCTGCGCGGCCCGAAGCACGGCGGCGCGAACGAGGTGGCGTTCGAGATCCAGTCGCGCTATGAAAACCCGGACGACGCGGAAGCCGACATCCGCCGCCGCGTGGAAGCGAAGGAAGTCGTGATCGGTTTCGGCCACCCGGTCTACACGATCTCGGACCCGCGCAACAAGGTCATCAAGGAAGTGGCGCGCAAGCTCTCGAAGGAGCAGTCGAACCTGAAGCTCTTCAACATCGCCGAGCGCCTCGAATCGACGATGTGGGACATCAAGAAGATGTTCCCGAACCTCGACTGGTTCAGCGCCGTGTCGTACCACATGATGGGCGTGCCGACCGCGATGTTCACGCCGGTGTTCGTGATCGCGCGCACGGCCGGCTGGAGCGCGCACATCATCGAACAGCGCATCGACAACAAGATCATTCGTCCGAGCGCGAATTACACCGGTCCGGAGAACCTGAAGTTCGTGCCGATCGGCAAGCGCTGATTTCCGCGAAGCGAATTCCCATGAACACCGCCTACCGCAAATCCCTTCCGGGCACCCGGCTCGACTACTTCGACGCGCGCGAAGCCGTCGAAGCCATCCGGCCCGGCGCCTGGGACACCTTACCTTACACCTCGCGCGTGCTCGCCGAGAACCTCGCGCGCCGCTGCGACCCGGCCACGCTCGCCGCCTCGCTCACGCAGCTCATCGAACGCAAGCGCGACCTCGACTTTCCGTGGTATCCAGCGCGCGTGGTCTGCCACGACATCCTCGGGCAAACCGCGCTCGTCGACCTCGCGGGCCTGCGCGACGCCATCGCCGACCAGGGCGGCGACCCGGCGAAAGTAAATCCGGTCGTGCCGGTGCAACTGATCGTCGACCACTCGCTCGCCGTGGAATGCGGCGGCTTCGACCCGGACGCGTTCGCGAAGAACCGTGCAATCGAGGACCGCCGCAACGTTGACCGCTTCGACTTCATCAACTGGACGAAGCAGTCCTTCCAGAACGTCGACGTGATCCCGCCCGGCAACGGCATCATGCACCAGATCAATCTGGAGAAGATGTCGCCCGTGATCGGCGTCACCGAAGGCGTGGCGTACCCCGATACCTGTGTCGGCACGGACAGCCATACGCCGCATGTGGACGCGCTCGGCGTGATCGCCATCGGCGTGGGCGGGCTCGAAGCGGAGAACGTCATGCTCGGCCGCGCCTCGTGGATGCGCCTGCCCGATATCGTGGGCGTGGAACTCACGGGCAAGCGCCAGCCTGGCATCACCGCCACCGACATCGTGCTCGCGCTCACCGAATTCCTGCGCAAGGAAAAGGTCGTGGGTGCGTATCTGGAGTTCCGTGGAGCAGGCGCGTCGAGCCTCACGCTCGGCGACCGCGCCACGATCTCGAACATGGCCCCCGAATATGGCGCGACGGCCGCGATGTTCTTCATCGACAACCAGACGCTCGACTATCTGCGCCTCACGGGCCGCGACGAAGAGCAGGTCAAGCTCGTCGAGACCTATGCGAAGACGGCGGGCCTGTGGGCCGATGCGCTCGCTCATGCGCAATACGAGCGTACGCTCACATTCGATCTGTCCTCCGTCGTGCGCAACATGGCCGGCCCGTCGAATCCGCACAAGCGCCTGCCCACCTCGGCGCTGGCCGAGCGCGGCATCGCGGGCAAGTGGGAAGAAACGCCGGGCCAGATGCCGGACGGCGCAGTGATCATCGCCGCCATTACGAGCTGCACGAACACGAGCAACCCGCGCAACGTGATCGCGGCCGCCCTGCTCGCGCGCAACGCGAACGCGCGCGGCCTCACGCGCAAGCCGTGGGTGAAGAGCTCGCTCGCGCCGGGATCGAAAGCCGTCGAGCTCTACCTCGAAGAAGCGAAACTGCTGCCCGAACTCGAAAAGCTCGGCTTCGGCATCGTGGCGTTCGCGTGCACCACGTGCAACGGCATGTCGGGCGCGCTCGATCCGAAGATCCAGCAGGAGATCATCGACCGCGACCTCTACGCCACGGCCGTGCTCTCGGGCAACCGCAACTTCGACGGCCGCATCCACCCGTACGCGAAGCAGGCCTTCCTCGCCTCGCCGCCGCTCGTGGTGGCGTACGCCATCGCCGGTACGATCCGCTTCGACATCGAAAAGGATGCGCTCGGCACCGACCAGAATGGCAAGCCGGTCTACCTGAAAGACCTCTGGCCGAGCGACGAGGAAATCGATGCCATCGTCGTGCAAAGCGTGAAGCCCGAGCAGTTTCGCAAGGTGTACGAACCGATGTTCGCCATCACTGCCTCGCGCAGCGAGGCGGCCGATCCGCTGTACGACTGGCGTGCGCAAAGCACCTACATCCGCCGCCCGCCGTACTGGGAAGGCGCGCTGGCCGGCGAGCGCACGCTGCGCGGGCTGCGGCCGCTCGCCGTGCTCGGCGACAACATCACGACCGACCATCTCTCGCCCTCCAACGCGATTTTGCCCAACAGTGCGGCGGGCGAGTACCTCGCGAAAATGGGCCTGCCCGAAGAGGACTTCAACTCGTACGCGACGCACCGCGGCGATCACCTCACGGCCCAGCGCGCCACCTTCGCGAACCCCACGCTCGTCAACGAAATGGCCGTGGTGGACGGCGCCGTGAAGAAGGGCTCGCTCGCCCGCATCGAGCCGGAAGGCAAGGTCACGCGCATGTGGGAAGCCATCGAAACCTACATGGAGCGCAAGCAGCCGCTCATCATCGTCGCGGGGGCCGACTACGGCCAGGGCAGCTCGCGCGACTGGGCGGCCAAGGGCGTGCGGCTCGCGGGCGTGGAAGCGATCGTCGCCGAAGGGTTCGAGCGCATTCACCGCACTAACCTGATCGGCATGGGCGTGCTGCCGCTGGAGTTCAAGGCCGGCACGAACCGCACGACGCTCGGCATCGACGGCACCGAGACCTTCGACGTGATCGGCGAGCGCAGGCCGCGCGCCGATCTCGCGCTCGTGATCCAGCGGAGGAACGGCGAGCGCGTGGAAGTGCCCGTGACCTGCCGGCTCGACACCGCGGAGGAAGTTTCGATCTACGAGGCGGGCGGCGTGCTGCAGCGTTTCGCGCAGGACTTCCTCGAATCGTCCAGGGCCGCGGCGTAAACCGTCGCTTCGATGCAATACGAGGGCGGCACAGCGACGTGCCGCCCGTTTCGATCACAGGACAGAGCTTTCATGGCCCACGAACCTCAAATCAGGATTCCCGCCACCTACCTGCGCGGCGGCACCAGCAAAGGCGTGTTCTTCCGTCTGCAGGATCTGCCCGAAGTGGCGCAGCAGCCGGGCGCCGCGCGCGATGCGCTGCTCCTGCGCGTGATCGGCAGCCCCGACCCCTACGGCAAGCAGATCGACGGCATGGGCGGCGCGACGTCGAGCACGAGCAAGACCGTGATCGTCGCGAAAAGCAGCCGGCCCGACCACGACGTCGATTACCTGTTCGGCCAGGTCGCCATCGACAAGGCATTCGTGGACTGGAGCGGCAACTGCGGCAATCTCTCGGCGGCCGTGGGGCCGTTCGCGATCAGCGGCGGCCTCGTGGACGCAAACCGCATTCCGCACGACGGGGTGGCCATCGTGCGCATCTGGCAAGCCAATATCGGCAAGACGATCATTGCGCACGTCCCGGTCACCCACGGCGCGGTGCAGGAAACCGGCGATTTCGAACTGGACGGCGTGACCTTCCCCGCCGCCGAAGTGCAGCTCGAGTTTCTCGACCCCGCCGCCGAAGAAGACGGCGCGGGCGGCGCGATGTTCCCCACGGGCAAGCTCGTGGACGACCTCGAAGTGCCCGGCGTGGGCACGCTGAAGGCGACGATGATCAATGCGGGCATCCCGACGATCTTCGTCAATGCCGAAGCTATCGGCTACACGGGCACCGAACTGCAGGACGCGATCAACGGCGACGCCGCGGCGCTCGACAAGTTCGAGACGATCCGCGCCCATGGCGCGCTGCGCATGGGCCTCATCAAGTCGCTCGACGAGATCGCCACACGCCAGCACACGCCCAAGATCGCCTTCGTCGCGAAGCCGCAGGCCTACACGGCCTCAAGCGGCAAACGCGTGGGCGCCGAGGACGTGGACCTGCTCGTGCGGGCGATGTCGATGGGCAAGCTGCATCACGCGATGATGGGCACGGCGGCGGTGGCGATCGGCACGGCGGCGGCGATCCCCGGCACGCTCGTGAACCTCGCGGCGGGCGGCGGCGAACGCAACGCGGTGCGCTTCGGTCACCCCTCGGGCACGCTGCGCGTGGGCGCCGAGGCGCGAGTGGAGAACGGCGAGTGGACCGTCACGAAGGCCATCATGAGCCGCAGTGCGCGCGTGCTGATGGAAGGCTGGGTGCGGGTGCCGGAAATACGCATTTTCAGGGGCTAACCTGACCTACCCGCCCGCAAAGCTCGCCTGAAAATGCCGAAAGCCGCCTCTCCGACACATCGCGGGGGGCGGCTTTTTTTCATAGGAAAAACGGACGTCAGTTGCTCGCGATCGGTTGCGGCGGCAAATACGGCATCGGATCGACCGGCTTGCCGTCGCGGCGCACCTCGAACAGCACGGCCACACGATCGTTGTCCTCGTTGCCCATCTCCGCGATCTGCTGCCCCTGGCGCACCATGTCGCCCATCTTCACGAGCAGGCGCCGGTTGTGCGAGTACGCGGTCAGGAAATCCTTGTTGTGCTGGACGATGATGAGGCTGCCGTACTCGTTGAGGCCCGTACCCGCGTACATCACCTTGCCGTCCGCGGCCGCGAGCACAGGGTCGCCGGCCTTGCCCGCGATCTCGATACCGCGCGTCTCGCCCGCCTGGAAGCCCTCGACAACCGACCCCTGCGCCGGCCAGACGAGCGCGACGCTCTGGGCGTGACGCGCCACTTCCGACGCCACCTCGCGATTTTCGGCCGGGTTGGCCGCAGCGGCGGCTGCGCCGCCGGTACTCGCGGCGGCCTGGACGGTAATCGTTTGCTTCGAGACGATCTTGAGCGACTGTCCCGTGCGCACGTGTCCATGCCTGATGTGATTCCAGGTCTCGAGGTCCTTCACGCTGCAGTCGTGCGCCTGAGCGATCCGCTGCAGTGAATCGCCGCGTCGCACGCGCACCCACGTGGTCTTCGTCACCACGCGGGTGGTCGGATCGGCCTGAGTCGCCGCGGCGGCGGAAGCCGCGTTGGCGGCCGGCGCCGATGCCGGGCTGGCCGAAGCGGACGGTTCCGGCTGCGGTTGCGGCGGCTGCGGTTGCTGGTCCTGACCGACGTTCGCGCAACCCGCGACCAGGACTGCGATCCCGATCGCGGCCCAGAGCGCTTTCAGACCTTTGGCACGCTGGCCACCATGAGCGTTGAACATGCTTACCTCCTTGCAATCTCGGCGGCCGGCGCTGGACGCGCGGGGCGCAAGCGGCGCGGTATGCGGCGTCTGGCGCGCTCCCGGCGTCGCGTCGACCCGGCGCACACAGCCGCCCGGCCCGCTTCGATCTGTACCCAATCGTCTCTCTTCTTCGAAGAAAAGACCGCTATATCACGGCATCGCCCGTCTCGAACGGACGATTACAATCTCAAAATCGACTCGGCATTGTAAAACGCATTTCACATTCTTCCGGCCGCGACTCACACTCTGATACAACTCTTAAGCAGTGGTATTCGGGCTGAATGCGGGGTCGAATGCAGCGCTGAATGCGGGCCCGATATGACCCTTACCGGTCTTCACCCCATATCGGCAGGATGGCGGCAAAACTTGAGCCGGCAGGCCTCGCGCACTGAAAGCAATATGAAATTAATGTAGTATTGACGCCCTGCTCCGGCCCCGATGACCGGAAACCCGCTCATCGCGCCGCACACGCCTCGGCCCGATCTGTCGCGGCCCGACCGGCCCGCTCGCCCAACCCATGTCACAGTCATCCAACCGTCTCGTCGAACTCGACTTTTTCCGCGGCCTCGTTCTGCTCATCATCGTCGTCGATCACATCGGCGGCAGCATCGTGTCGCGCGTCACCCTGCACGCCTACGCGTTTTGCGATGCGGCCGAAGTGTTCGTCTTTCTGGGCGGGTACGCCACGGCCACCGCCTGGTCCGCGCTCTGCACGCGCCGCACGGAAGCCGCCGCGCGCCAGCGCTTCCTGCGCCGCGCGTTCGAGATCTACCGCGCCTTCGTGGTCACGGCGCTCCTGATGCTGGTCGTCACGGCGATCCTGACCGCCTGCGACATCGATGCCCCGAACCTCGCCACCGACGACCTCGACGATCTCGCACTGACCCCCGCCGCCGTGCTGCGCGACATCGTGCTGCTGCGTCGCCAGCCCTATCTGGCGGCCGTGCTGCCCATGTACGCGTGCTTCGCGCTGGCCGCACCGCTGGCGCTGCCGCTCGCGCGCTCGAAGCCCTGGCGGCTGCTCGGGCTCAGCATGGCGCTGTGGGCGCTCGCACCGTTCGCGACTCCGTGGCTGCCGCACGTCGAAGACATGCAATGGGATTTCAATCCGCTCGCCTGGCAGTTGCTCTTCGTGCTCGGCGTGATTGCCCGGACGCAGCCGGTGTTCCAGCGAGCGAACGCACACCGGCTAGGCTGGATCGTCACGTTCGCGGCGCTCGGTGTGGCCGGGGCAGCCGCCGGCTATCGCCTGCATCTGGGCAACATCGTGCTGGACGGCGACTTCAAGCGCCATCTTGCGTGGTTCCGCGTGCTGAACTTCCTCGGCGTCGCGTGGCTCACGGCCCACGCGATCCGGCTGGGCTGGGCAAGGCGCATGGCCCGCGCGCTGCCTTGGATCGGCCTCGTCGGCCGCAAGGGTCTGCTCTCGTTCGTGGCGGGCGCGGTGATTTCGCTCGTTGTCGACTCGGTGCTCTACTGGTACACGGACGGCTATCTGAACGTGCCGCTCGGCCTTGCCGCCGATGCCGCCGCCCTCGGCGCGCTTTTTGCCGTCGCCCGCGCATCGGACCCGCTCAAGCGCCTGCTGCCCGCGAGAGTCAAAGCGTCCTCCGCCTGAAACACGCTGGCAGGCTGCCCCATGCGCCTGCTAGCATGGTGGCGCCGCGCCGGCGGCGCATCACCCGATTCCCCTTCCCCTCCCCGCCATGCGCCGACTCTTCCGAACCGCGCTACTGACGCTCGGCGCCGCGCTGGCCCTGCCCGCCATGGCGAGCACGATTGCCGTGCGCACGTTCCACTCGGCGGCGCTCGACCGCGACTGGTCGTACGTCGTGTACCTGCCGACGGGATATCGTGCCGACGCGGCGCGCTATCCCGTGCTTTACCTCCTGCACGGCAACGGCGGCGACGCCATGGACTGGGTGACGCAAGGCGACCTGCAAACGGCCGCGGACACGCTGATCGCACGCCACGAGATCGCGCCGGTCGTGATCGTGATGCCGCAGGGCGGCACCGACTGGTATGTCGATCGCAAGGAGAAGATGGAAACGGCGTTCTTCGACGACCTGTTGCCCGAGATCGAGCGTCATTTCCCGGTGGCCGAAACGCGCGGCGCACGAGCGATAGGCGGTGTCTCGATGGGCGGCTTCGGCGCGCTGCGCTATGCGATGGAGCGGCCCGACGCGTTCTGCGGCGCGCTCCTGCTCTCACCCGCGATCTACGCGAACGATCCGCCGCTAACATCGTCGGCGCGGCGCGTGGGCGTGTTCGGCGAGCACCAGTTCGATGCGCCCGTCTGGCGCGCGCTCAACTATCCGGCACTGTGGAACGGCTACTTCGCGCAGCCGTGGCGGCTGCCCTTCTTTATCGCCGCCGGCGACGACGACCTCGTGATCCAGGCCGAGGCGTCGCTGCTCTATACGCGCCTGCGCGAGGCGGGCAACCCGGCGGCGCTACGCATCGTAGACGGCGGGCATGTCTGGCCCGTATGGCGCGCGCTGCTGCCCGCCGCGCTCAAGTTCACGCTCGCGTGCGTGCGCGAAGCGCAGTGAGCCCGGCTGGCCGCGCCACGGTGCGAGCCCCGATCGAGCGGTTCACGCCGTGGCCCAGTTAGCCCAGAGCACCATCAGCACGGTCATGAGCGCCGGACCGATGAAGATGCCGATCAGCCCGAACGTCGTCGCCCCGCCCAGTATGCCGAACAGCACGAGCAGAAACGGCAGGCGCGTGGAATTGCCGATCAGCACGGGCCGCACGAAATGCTCGGCGACGAATACGACCACGCAGCCCCACACCAGGAGTCCGACGGCCGCGACGACCGATCCCTGCACCAGCAGCCATAGCCCCGCGAGCCCGAACACGACGGGCGCGCAGAACGGCAGCATGGCCGCCACGGCGGTGACGGTGCCGAGCAGCGCCGCGTGCGGCACCCCGGTCACGAGATAGGCCGCGCCCAGCATCACGCCCTCGCCCAGGCCCACCACCACGAGCCCGGTAACCGTGGCGCGCACGGCCTCGGCCATGCAGCGCAGCAGCTCGGCGCCGTCGTCGCCGAACGCGCGGTGCGCGCCGTGCATCAGCGTGCCGGAGAGGCGCGGCCCGGCCTGGAAGATCACGAACAGCGTGACGAGCATGAAGCCGAACGTCATCGACGCCCGTGCCGCGCGCGCGCCGAAGTGCCGCCCGAACTCGACGAGCGCATCGCCATGCAGGCTCTTCATCGCCGACGACGTCTTGAGCGGCTGCGCGAGATTGGCCTGCCACCAGTCGGTCACCTGGTGGACGCCTACCGGCAGGCGCGCGACGAAGTCGGGCACCGGCAAGCCGTTCTCCTGGGCCGCATGGAACCAGAGATAGAGATCGTGCGCCTCGCCGCCCGCCTGGATCGCGGTGATCGCGATCGGCAGCACGACCAGCAGCGCGATCGCGGCCGTCAGCACCGTGGCGATCGCGGTCGTGCGGCGGCGGAACCAGCGATGCCGTTCGATGACCTGATAAGCCGGCCAGAGCACGATGGCGAGCACGCCAGCCCACGCGACGGCAGGAAGGAACTCGCGCACGACCCACAGGGCGACGAGCACGAGCGTGGCAAACAGCCCCGTTGACGCGATGCGCTGGAGTTTCTGCGCATTTGCGGAGTTCGGAGCGGGCGGACGATGAATCATGTAACCTCGAAAAAAATCAACGGATCGGCGCAAGGCCGGTTCGTGCGAAGCAGCAAAAAGACAAGCAAAAAAGCCAACGCGGTCGTCCGCACTCTCTCCGATTCGCCCGCTTCGGAAGCGTTCCCCCCTCCCCAGGCGTCGGTTTTGACGTCGCGCTTTGTACGACAACGGCGCAACACTGCGTTGCACAAATTCGAGAGGTTGACGCAGATCACCCGTAAACCCCCATTCCTTCGTGAATCGCAACGTGTCGCAGGGGCATTGTTGCCGATTCTGGAATGGTGTTTCAACGCGAACACAATGGCACTCGGCGCTCCGCGGGACTAAATTCGCGGCAACCCCACCTACGGAGCCGACAATGAAATCCAAAGCGTGCCTCGCGCTAGACGGTGCCAACGGCGAGCGCATCGAAGTGCTCGAACAGACGGACGGCGCTCTCGTGATCCGCTGGGTCGAGCCGGGGCGCTGCCACTACGGGGAGCAACGCTGGCGCCGCCGCTCGGCGCATACGTCCGGGACCTGCGCCGTGTCGCGCCGCAAAATCCGCCGCGGCGACGCCGTGTTCAAACCGGCCGAGCGGCCCGCGCCGCTCAACGCGTCCGTGATGATCGCCGCCGAGGTGTTCGGCGACCTCGTCGCCGAGTAAGCCTGCTGCCGGGTCCACTACGGGCGCGGCTGCGCGAGCGCGATCGCCCGCGCGGCATGGCGCGGCTCGAAGCCCGCATCGGCGGCGGCCAGCGCTGCCACTCGCGCCAGCACGTCCGCATCGAACGGAACGGCGCGCGGCCCGGCGCGGTCCACGTGCAGCAAAAGCTGCTCGCTCGCGGAAACCGGCTCGCGCCCCTCGTCGGCGTACATCTCCAGATAGACGCGCACGCGCTTCGCGTCGTGCTGCAAGAGCCGCACCTCCACGCGCACCGCGGCGCCCTCCTTGATCTCGTGCAGGTAGTTCAGATGCGCCTCGAGCGTGTACATCGACCGGCCGCGCGCCTCGCGCTGCGCCGCGTCGAGACCGATCGCGTCGAGCAGCGCGTCGGTCGCATAGCTGTAGATCAGCATATAGAACGCGTCGCGCAGATGGCCGTTGTAATCGACCCATTCCGCCCGGACGGTGTCCCGGTACACCACGCTCATCTCGCCGACGCCTCTTTTCACCGCTGTCTGCACCTGAGCCCTCTCCCGCATCGCCATCTCGCCTCCCGCGTCTGCGCTGCAGTGTAACCCCGGCGGCAACGCGACAGCGTGCACACCCCGCGCCGCTGCGGTAAGGTGCGTCCTATGCATGCGGTGTCCTGCGCGCCCCTGCCGCCGGTCCGCCGCCCCGTCCGTCAACCGCCGTGCGATTCGCGAGCGCGGTGCTCCATCGGGATCCTGCCCATGGCCGAGAACGACACGCCCCTTTCGCTGCCGGTCGCTCCGCAGCAGTTCTCGCTCGACGTGATGCTCGAAAAGTACGCCAAGGGCGACGAGCGCAGCGCCGACGACATCTACCGCCGCGTCGCGCGCGGCGTCGCGATGGCCGAGCCGCCCGAACGGCGCGCGGAGATCGAAGCCCGCTTCGTCGACAACCTGCGCCACGGCGCGCTCGGCGCCGGGCGCATCATGAGCGCGGCCGGCAGCGGCATCGAGGCCACGCTCATCAACTGCTTCGTGCAGCCCGTGGGCGACAGCATCCAGGGGGTGGACGAGGAAGGCCGCCCCGGCATCTACGTCGCGCTGCTGCAGGCCGCCGAGACCATGCGCCGCGGCGGCGGCGTGGGCTACAACTTCTCGGCGATCCGGCCGCGCGGCGCGTTCGTGCACTCGACGGGATCGAACGCCTCCGGGCCCTGCAGCTACATCGACGTGTTCGACGCCTCGTGCCGCACCGTGGAGAGCGCGGGTTCGCGGCGCGGCGCGCAGATGGCCGTGCTCGACTGCGATCACCCCGACCTGCCCGAGTTCATCGAGGCCAAACACTCGAAGGGACGCTGGAACAATTTCAATGTCTCGGTGGCGGTGACCGACGCGTTCATGCGCGCCGTCGAGAACGACGCAACCTGGCCGCTCGTGCATCGCGCCGAACCTTCGCCCGCGCAGCGCGCCGCCGGCGACCTGCGCCAGCGCGAAGACGGCATGTGGATCTACGCGGAGCCGCGCGCCCGCGCCCTCTGGGACGCGATCATGCGCTCGACCTACGACATGGCCGAGCCCGGCGTGGTGTTCATCTCGCACATGAACGAGGACAACAATCTGCGCGCCGTGGAAACGATCCGGGCCACGAACCCGTGCGGCGAGCAACCCTTGCCGTCCTATGGCTGCTGCAATCTCGGCCCGCTCAATCTCACGCGCTTCGTCGCCGATCCCTTCGCACAACTGACGGGCGGCACGCCATCGTTCGACTGGGAAGCGCTTACCGAACGCACCGCCACCCAGGTCCGCTTTCTCGACGACGTGCTCGACGTCACGCTCTGGCCGCTGCCCGAACAGCACGCCGAGGCGGCCGCCAAGCGGCGCATCGGCGTGGGCTTCACCGGCCTCGGCGACACGCTCGTGATGCTCGGCATCCGCTACAACACCGAGGCGGGCTGCGCGTTCGGCGCACGCGTTGCGCGCACGATGCGCGACGCGGCCTATCGCGCCTCGGCGGAGCTCGCGCGCGAGCGCGGCGCGTTCCCGCTGTTCGACGCCGGCACGTATCTGGAAGACGGCACGTTCGCCTCGCGCCTGCCCGAGGACATCAAACATGCGGTCCGCACGCACGGCATCCGCAACAGCCATCTGCTCTCCATCGCGCCGACCGGCACGGTGAGCCTCGCCTTCGCCGACAACGCCTCGAACGGCATCGAGCCCGCGTTCTCGTGGACCTATCAACGCACGCGCCGGATGAACGACGGCAGCAACGAAACCTTCACTGTCGAAGACTATGCGTGGCGGCTCTATCGCGCCCTCGGCGGCGACGTGAACGCGCTGCCCGGCTACTTCGTGAGCGCGCTGGAAATGAGCGCGCAGGATCACATCGCGATGATGGAGGCGGTGCAGCCGTTCGTGGATACTTCGATCTCGAAGACCGTCAACGTGCCGGCCGACTACCCGTTCGAGGCCTTCGAGGGCCTTTACCTCGACGCGTGGCGGCGCGGCCTCAAGGGGCTCGCCACCTACCGTCCGAACGAGACGCTCGGCGCAGTGCTGCAAACGCTGCCGGCCGCCGAGGATGCGTTGGGCGACGCCCTGCTCGACCCCTTGCGCGTGGCGATCGACCATCGGCCCAAAGGCGAGCTGCCGGCGGTGATCGAGAAGATCGAATACCTCACGCAGACCGGCAAGGTCTCGCTCTACGTGGCCGTGTCGTTCCTCGAAGTGACGGGTCAGGTCGGCGGCGAGTCCGTGACGATCGAGCGGCCCATCGAATTCTTCATTCCCGTGGGACAGCGCGACGAGTCGCAACAATGGATCACGGCGACCATGCGCTCGCTCTCGCTCGCCGCGCGCGGCGGCTTCGTCGCGCGCAATCTGCAGGACCTGCGCAAGGTGTCGTGGGACCGCGGCCAGGTGCGCTACGGCGAAACGCAGCGGCTCGACGGGCAACGCATACCGCTCTGGCACGACTCGGAAGTCGCGGCGATCGCGTATGCAATCCAGCAGATTTTGCACCGGCGTGGCTTTCTCGATGCCGAAGGCCGCCAGGTGCCGTCGCGACTGCTCGCGCAGCGGCGCCAGGCGCTGCGCGGCGAGTTCGCGGCGCAACGCCTGGCGCCATCGAGCCAAGCCGGCGCCGATGGCACGACGCGTCCCGGCGATCAGGTGGTGGACGGCGCCAATGCACTGCCGCCCGACGCGACGTTCGCCGCGCCGCACGCGATGCTTGGCCGCAAGTGCGGATCGTGCGGCGCCAATGCGGTGATCCGCAAGGACGGCTGCGATTTCTGCACGGCGTGCGGAGAGATCGGATCGTGCGGATAGCCGGGGTTGGCCGGTTCAGGCAGTTGGGGGGAGGTTCGCCATCAGTGCAATCAGCAAGTTCATGGACTTTAAATTTGGAGCACGATTTTCATTAAACCTTTTCGCCAATTCCGCGGGAATTTCCTTGATGTTAGCGGGCATACCGCCTTTCTCCCACTTTTTGCTGGCTTTGTTTTAGAGACTCTCGCTGCTTCCCATCATGCCCAATTAAACCAATCGTAATGTTTCGACAATTCACTTCGCGTCAGCCATAGTGCACCATGATCACCGACCTGCCGGCCGAATCGGGCTGTTGCCGATGCACCGTCAGCAGACGCAGCCGTCATTTCGAAAAGTAACAATGCAAACCACCAATCATCACAATCCGGTCGAATCGGGAAAAGAACACGCACGCGGCATTTTTTTACATACGGGGTGGAGAAGCGCGGGAACGTGGGTATGGTCCCGATTCCGCAAACTGGAGTCGGTCAATGCCCTTTATGAGCCGCTGAGCGCAACGATCGGCGAGCTGGACGCGGCCGCCCTGTCCGACCTGCGTCCGGTCCATAGCTCGGGCCACCCGGCACTGCACGCGCCCTACTTCGAAGAGTATCGGCCCCTCCTGCAAGCACACGCGCGCGGCGTAGCGGGATACCGGAAAGACTTCGGAATCGACCGCTTCGGCGACATACCGGATGACGGGTTTGCGGCCCTGCAATCGTATCTCCGGCATCTTTGCGACAACTCGACAAATTGCGGAAAAATCCCCGTCCTGAAGTTTTGCCGCTCGCAAGGCCGCACCGCGTGGCTAAAGAATGCGTTCCCCGATGTCATACACGCTGGCGTTCTGCGAAATCCTGCCTCGCAGTTCGCGTCGGGCTGGCTACTGAAACAGGAATGGGGAAACCCGTATTTTGTTGCCGCACCGTACCGCGTCCTGGGACTCAACCAGAGCGAGCCGCTGGTCAGGGAAGTGATTGCCACATGCGGGGTCAAGCTGCCGCCTGCCGCGCCTTCCTCGCAAGACGCCTACGCAGCCGCTTGCAACGAGTATGTCCGGACGGTTGAAGGTAGCGACGCCTATACGGCATTCGTTGCCCTATGGATTCTCAACGCCTGGAAAATGCTTGGCCACGTGGACCTGATTGTCGACACGGATCGCCTCGGACAATCTCCCGACTACGCGACGGAGGTAAGCGCGCAATTTCAGGCGCATACCGGCATCTGTCCACACTTCAATGACGCGAGAAACCTTGTCGACGAATCCCGGAGAGGTGTTCGCCGGATGTTGGGAATCGACGGAAGGGTACCGGGGCCCGTGCATTCCCTCGCGCAAAGATTCCTGCTCGCACGCATGACGAAATCCGGAAACCAGCGAACGGATATCGTAGAACTGGTCAGACAGAAGCTTTCCGTTGCTGCCGAAATATCCGGAGCGTGGCGCTACCAGGGATGAGGAAGCGCCGTTCGCAGCGATCGTCTCGACGCCGGGCTCGCCGGGGAAACGTGTTCGCGCGTTTCGCACAACACGGCCACGCCAGCCGCGTAGCGCCGTGGATTTCCTCGATCGCTTCATCTCATCGCACGGTCGAAACCCGCACTGATCGGGTGGCGCGTACTTGCGTCTCGTTCATATAGATGGGGTCAAGGTGACTACACCGCTATCCGTAGAAAATGACGAACTGGACCTTCTGCAACCGGCCATTGCGCCGCCGACGGCCACGCCCGATGCCAATACGCTGATCGTGGTCCTCGGCATGCATCGGGGAGGCACGAGCGTCATCGTCCGTGCCATGGACACCATGGGTGCCGATCTTGGCAATCATCTCGGCACGCCCAAAGCCGGCGAAAACGACAAGGGCTTCTTCGAAGATCTCGACATCGTCGAAATCAACGAGCAGATTCTCGCCGCTGCGCAGTCCACGTGGCATACGCTGACACCCGTGGACTTCGGGAGCATCGACCCCATGAAACTTGCTGTGCTTCGAGCCAGAGCCGCTTCGATCCTGAGAGAAAAATGCCGCGCCAGGACATTCGCGCTCAAGGATCCGCGCCTGCCGCGCCTTCTGCCTTTCTGGCAGCCCGTGTTCGATCAGATCGGTTTGCGCGTCGCCTATGTCATTGCCGTCAGAAATCCCCTCAGTGTCGGGCTATCGCTGCAAAGAAGGAATGGCTTTGCGCTGAAGAGATCGTATTTACTATGGCTGAGCCACATGCTTTCCGCACTGGAGTCCACTCGCGGCAAGTCGCGCGTGATCGTCGAATACGACAGCCTGCTGGATGCCCCGCTCGACGAGTTGAAGAGGATTGCAAAACATCTTGGATTCGCGCTCGACAATGAACGCACACGGACATTCGAACGCGAGTTTCTCGACCGGACACTTCAACACTGGCGATTCGGAACGCAGGAACTCGAACACAGGCAAGCGATACCGCACGAGGTGCGCGAGCTTTTCGCCGCGCTGGTCGCGGTCAGTCGCGCTGACGAAGAGCCGTACCGGGCCGATCTCGAGGTGGCGATTCTCGACGCCCAGTGCCATCTCGACGAGTTGACACTGGCGCAACCCCAGGAAAAGTCGGATAGCAAGATGATGTCGTTGCTGAGACAAATCACGGCGCCGCTGCGCGCGATGCGGTGCCGGACGTTGCCCTGATGGGCACGCGAAGTCGCTAGCCAACACCGAGCGGTCCCCGGGCCACTGGCCGCGCGGGCGTTGCCTGTTCCCCGTTGACGGTGACGGGTTCGCCAAGCGCAACGGCGTATTCCCAGGGATTGTGTGCGCTGAATACACGCATCTCGGGATGCGTGGCTGTCAGCGCGCGAAGCCGCGCCTGATTGCGCAGGCGTTCGCGCCGCACGGTCTGGACGGCCGCCTGAAACAGGCCCACCTGCCATGCACATTGCCGTCGAATGCCATGAACTTCGCGTGGGTCGAAATAGGCATCCCCCGCGTGCAGCATCCATCCCTGCGCATCCTGCACGGCCACGCCGCAATGTCCCAGCGTATGCCCGAACAACGGAACGAGCAGGATTTCGGGCGGCAGACCGCGCAGTGCACGGATGGCCTCGAAGCCCATCCACGGCTCGCCCTCCTCGCTGTACGTTTCATAGCGCGGCTGGTGCGCCCACATGGCGGGCAGATAGCGATGCTTGTCCTTGAAAGAGCGGCGCGCGGTGCAGGCTTCCAGCTCCCGGTCATGCAGATGGACGCTCGCGTGCGGGAAGTCCGCCAGCCCTCCCACGTGATCGAGGTCCATGTGCGTCATCACGATATGGCGCACGTCGCCCGGATCGAAACCAAGCGCGCGAATCTGGGCCACGGCCGAAAGCGACGGATCGCGGCGGGGATTCGCATAGAGATGCGTGAAGGCGAAGCCTAGGCGCTTCACCGGGTCAACAAGATCCTGGATACCCAGTCCGGTGTCCACCAGGACGAGGCCGCTGGATGGCGTCTCGATAAGCAGGCAGTGGCAGGCCAGTTGTCGCCCATGAATGCGCAGACGCTGGATGCAGGCGCAGTTGAGGTGATGGACCTTGAGGGTGCTCGGGCTGGCCATGGACTGCCCCAAAAAAGGAATAAATATTCCCTTATGTTACGACGCGCCCCTGAAAAATCAAGGAATATTTATTCCCTTTCCCTGCTACACTGGCGTCATGCCGAAAATTTCCGACGCCCACCGGGATATGCGCCGTGCGCAGATTCTCGACGCCGCCTGGCGCTGCTTCTATCGGGAAGGCGTCCAGGCCACGACCATGGAACAGATCATCAAGGAAGCGGGCCTGTCCGCCAGCGCGATGTATCGGTACTTTGGCGGCAAGGACGACATCATCTTCAGCGCAATCTCCAGTTCGCTCACCGCGGTAGGCAAGCTGCTGGAGCCGATCGTCGCGCAGGGTCTGGCGCCCGCAGCCCTTGTGGAGCGCGTGACGAGCGACATCGAAGCGTTTAGTCAACGCGAGGACTACAACCTCGCCGCCATTGCCATGCACGGCTGGAGCGAGGCGCAACGCGACGAAAAGGTGCGCGAGCTCATTCGCGGCTTTTATATGGGCTTTCGCGAACAGCTCGTCGCGCAGGTGCTGAGGTGGCGGGAGGAAGGAGAGGTGACGCCGCACACGGATGCGACCGAGGTGGCCAAGGCGCTGCAGTCGATCATCCTCGGCTACGTCGTGCAGATGTCCATCATGCGGGACGTCGATCCAGCCGGACACGCGCGTGGTCTGGCTGCGTTTTTCGGGGCGCGTGCGGGTAATCCGGTATAAGTGAAGCGGCACGGCGTTCAGAGAGGCTGAACCTCTCCCGTCACTTTAATCGTGCGCTCTTCCAGCAGATAAGCCAGCGTCGCCGATAGCTGCCACTGTTGTGACGACGAGATCGAACAAGGCCTGATTGCTGGGGGACAGTGAACGGCACTTGTTCCAGACCATATGCAGCGGCCGCTCGATACGCAGATCCTCGACATCGACGATTTTCAGCTCTCCACGCCGAAGTTCGTCCTTCACACTGAGCACGGACACGTAGGCCAACGCACGCTGGGAAAGCAGCATGCGCTTGATGGCCTCAGTATCGCTAATAGACATCAGCGGCATAATAGCCAGACCGGCCCGTGAATAGGCCTCCTCAACAATTGCGCGAGTACCGGAGCCCGGCTCGCGCATAATGACCACCTGATCGGTCAAATCGCCGGCGCGCAGGCGGGTTTCCGCGCGAGGATGGCCTGCCGCAGCGACGACCGCAATTTCATCGGAGCCAATGCGGCGCGCATGTAGGACCGTGTCGTCAAACGGGCCTTCGACGAATCCCAACGTGAATGTCAAGTCGCGCAGGCCTGTCTCGACCCGCTCGGTATTGGTGACGGTCAAGTCTATCGCGACGCGCGGATGGCGAGCATTGAATTGCGCGATCATTTCAGGCACGAAGTACACGCCGAGCGTGGCGCTCGCGCCAATTTTCATATGACCGGCGCCGAGCCCCGTCAGCTCCTTCAACTGGTTCTCCGCGCCGTCCGCGAGCGTGAAGATACGGTCCGCATAGTCGAACAGTATCTTCCCCGCCTCGGTCGGGGCTACGCCGCGCGGCAGGCGGTCGAACAGGATCACGCCCAGCCGGTCTTCCAGTTCGCGGATCTCGCGCGTCACGGCTGGCTGGCTTACGTGCAGCCGCTCGGCACCCGCACTGACGCTGCCGGCACGCGCCACTTCATAAAAGGCGAGGAGATGGGTGAAGTTGATCACGTCGGTGACTCGAAAAAAAAGTGGCGCTCAGGCGGCCGTTTTGCCGCGCATGTGCGGGATGCCCGTCACCCAGCCCCAGCGGGCGAAAATCGCCGCGCCTTCGCGCGACTTCAGGAAATCGACGAATTGCTGAGATGCGGAATTGTCGGTTCCGCGCTTCGTTACCGCAATACCTGCATCGCGATAGACGGCGTAGCGCGGCTCGATGGGTACCGTGTCGGCGAGAGCGGGATTCGCCACTTGCCAGATGTTCCAGATGAGCCAGACGTCGATATCCGGTTGTGCGATCCATGCCTGGCGCGCGATGGCGCTGTTGCCTGCGTAGCTGACGATGTTGTGCCGCAGCGCCTCGACCGTGCGGATGTCGCCGAGGCGGCCTGCCACGTCTTCCCAGACGCCGTTCTGCCCAGCGCCGTTGACGACAAGTACCTTTACGCCAGGCTTGAGCACGTCGGCCAGTCCCCGGATGTGATGCGGATTGCCGGGGCGAACGAGGATCGCCATCGGGCGCAGATAGAGCGGTGTGGGCGCCGCGGGTGTTAGCTGGTCGCCCATGGCGACGACGAAGTCGGACATCATCGTTTCAGAGCCGCTGTAGACGAGGTCGGCGTCGGCACGGGCCTGGTCGATCCAGGCGGGCGTGGGGCCGGCTGTAACTTCGACATGGGTGCCGGTCTCCTTTTCGAACGCGGCGGCAGCTTCCTTCATCGCGGGTGCCGGCCCGCCCGGGCCATAGACATGCAGTGTGGACTGAGCAGCGGCATAGCCGCAGGCGAGCGACAGACAGAGCGCAGCGGCGGCGCGAATTGCGAGCTTCATGACGGGTTTCCGTGAGGACTGTTATGAATTGGCGTACAAGCCGGCAAACACTGCTGCGCAGCGCTTATTCCGGAGCGATGGGAATATTTTTCTGGTTGTATCGATGTGCGTTCCGGGTCAGTGAACGACCCACGTGTCGTGGTAATCAACAGACGATAGACGAAGCATTGACTCGTATTGCCGTAGCTCTGCTGCACGAGAACGGCTTCCTGGCGTCCGTGTGGAGAATGGGTGCGCCCGCGGCATCGCAACGTGTGTCGTTCAGTCTTGTAGCACCGACGCATTTGGCTGCGCCAGACGCCAGGCGGCCGCTATCTGCAGCGGAAAGCCCATTGCCAGCATGACGAAGCCCGCCCAATGCTGGTCGGCCAGCGGCGAGATATTCCATTGGCAAACGACGTCCACGTAGGGCATGTAGAGAATGTCGGCCGAGAGCATCCAGACAGTAGCAACCGCCATCATCGGCAACGAACCGACGAGCCCATACAGGCCCGATTGCCAGTCGTATCGCAACGTGCGCAAGCTGCGTGACAACTGAGCCCAGAACAGCAGACCTGAGAGAAGCTCAAGCAGGCCAAGCGGCGCGCTGAATAGTGCATTTGCCAACGCAGGTTCAAATAGGCCTGGAAGGCTCACCATCACGGAAAATGTCGCGAACACCGTCATGGCTACCCAGGGATCCAGCAGCCAGCCGGCCAGACTGCGAGCCGGCTTCGGTGCGGCTACGCCTCGCCAGCGCGTCCATTCGGCAGCGGGAACCGACATCAGCAACAACGGGGGCACCCACTGATTGAGCACCATCAGCGCCGCGCTGTAGCTGGCCATCGACGCCAGGGGATTGCGCAGGCCGAGTACGGAGCCGGCCATGCAAACGGCTGCAGCGAGACCGGCAAGCCCGTGGCGCCAGTGCCACCCTCTGCGGGTGACGCCATAGATGCTCATCACGGGAATCGTTCCGCTTATGCACAGCCACGCCGCCAGCGCGGCGGCATTCCAGTCCGCCCTCACGATGCCCGTCCATCAGACTCGTGCAATATGCGCAGAACATCACGCGCCATGGCACGAGAGTCGGCGAGCTGCGCATACCCGTAACGAACCCGGATTCGTCCTTCCGGGTCGACCAAAGTGACGACGGAAGTATGGTCGATGAAGCGGCCGTTCCCGGCATATCGCCAATGGATCCCCCAGGCGCGGGCCGCCTCGGCGACCTGCTGCTGCGTACCCGTCAGACCCAGCGGTGTCGGCGCAAACGCAGCGAGATACCCGTGCAGCAATGCAGGCGTGTCTCGCCGGGGATCGAGAGAAACGAAGAGCACCTGCACGCGCGCCGCCTCCGCGCCGAGCTGGTCGAAGACCGGATGCAGCGCGGCCAGCGTCGTCGGACAGACGTCTGGGCAATGCGTGTACCCGAAATAGACAAGCACCGCGCGCCCCCGTAGCGATGCCAGCGTGAACGCGCGGCCGTCATCGTCCAGCAGGGCGAGCGGCGGAGCCTGCCGTGCGACGAGGGGCGTCCCCTCGAATGCCGCCTGCCTGCCCAGCACAGCGTAGCCCCAAAGCATCGCCAGCATGCCCACGAGCACCATGGCTGCTTTCAAGGCCGACCGCCATGTCGAGCGCCGGAGGGTTAGCAAGCGGGTCATCGTGATCTGGCGGTCCAGTTACCAGAGCACCCAGCCGGGCGCGTGAACCACGTGCCCCAGCAACGACCAGAAGATCGGCAAATAGGCAGCCAGCATGACCACGAAGGCAAACAAGGACCACCAGCCAACCGGTTCAAGCGCGCGAGCAGTCGGCGAATCGTGCTCATGTTCCGGGGGAGTTGCCGTTCCGGCCGCATCGAGCGCATAGCTCTCCCGCCTGCCGAACGCCTGGGCAAAAGGAATTGGAGCCCGCGCTTCCCGCCGTGCTCCGGCAAGAAGCGAGCCGAAGAACACGACGTAAAAGCATGCGATGGCCACCCAGAGGATAATGCCGCCGAACGCCACCAGTGCGAGCGGGACATGTGCGGCACCATAGAGCGCATCATATGCGGAAGACGGCAGCTCCGAAACCCATGCCCGGCGCGGCACTCCGTAAAGACCGGCCCACAGCATGCCGAGCGAGAATGTCAGGATTCCTGCAAACCAGGCCCAGACAGCAACGAGCGCGAGGCGTCGACTGATCAGTTCTCGTCCGGTCAGATGCGGCACCATCCAGAATGCAATCGACATGAACGTCATCGCGCTAACGCTGCCGACGGTCAGATGGAAGTGACCCGGCAAAAATGTGGTGTTATGCACCACATTGTCGAGTTGCCAGCTACCGTTCACGATGCCGCTCGCGCCGCCAAGAATAAACGTCAAGGCAGCCAGTACCTGGCCCGCTACACCCGGATCGCGCCATGGAAGTGCCTTGAACCACCCGAACACGCCCTGCCCGCCCCGCAGCCGTCCCGCGTATTCAAGTGACAGGCCGATGGTGAAAGCCGTAATCAAACTTGGCAGTGCGACGGACATCGTCAACACAGTCAGAATTCCGCGCCAGACGTTTGAGAATCCCGGATCCTGGAACTGATGATGGCTACCCACAGGAAGCGAGAATACCAGCAGCAGAATGAAGGTCAGCCGCGCCATCGGGTCGGATACCAGCTTGCCCCCGGCCTGCTTCGGCAGCAGGCCGTACCAGGACACGTAGGCCGGCATAAGCCAGAAATACACGACCGGATGGCCTGTGAGCCAGAAGAGCGTGCGGCTGATCAGCGGATCGACGGTATCGATCATGCCAAGCGCCCACGGGTCGAGTTGCAGTACCAGTTCCAGCACGATGCCAATCGCCGAAAGCGCCCACATCCACATCGTAATCAAACTCATGTAGGTGACAAGCGGCGTAATCTGCCCGGGATTGTGCCGCTTCCAGCGCTTTCGCATGCCATGCACCACAGGAAGCGGGAACACGCTGCCGAGACCCAGCAGGGTCATGCCGAGATAGAACCAGGGACTCCCCTTCAGCGGTGGATAGAACGTCCAGAGAACGCTGGAGGAATTGTCGAACATGGCCACGAGCAGCATGACCACACCCGCCGCCATGCAGCCGAAGCCGGCGCGCCACACGAGCAGGTTCGGCGTCAGCCCGAGCTCCTGCGAAGGCAGGTAGACAAGCAGTCCGCACGTGACGAAGAAGGTGAACACATAGCCGTTGAGGACGCCGTGCAGGGTCAATCCCTGGTAGTAAGTCTGCAGCAGGGGCCGCAGGAACGGATACGCGTTGATGCCGCCGTAGTTGAGCGCCTGAAGCGGGCCAATCGTTGCGCCAATCATCAGGGCAGAGAAGCCGGTCACGAGAAACGCCAGCATCGTGCGTTGCGCCGGCGTCATTCGCGGTACCGATGTGGCCGACGTGCCCGATGTCGGCGAAGAGGGGAAGACGGCGCTCATGATTTCTCTTTCGGATCGACGACGATGCGGCCAATCATCGAATGATGTTCGATTCCGCAATATTCGTTGCAAATGACGTAGTACGTTCCGGCTCGCTCGAATTTATATTCCACCCTACTCACCGCCCCGGGCATCGCAGTGACGTTGATAGTCGTGCCCTGCACCTCGAAGCCATGCAGTACGTCCGTACTCGTGACATAGAAGGTCACCTGCGCACCCTCTTTTATGTGTATTACGCCGGGCGACCAGGCCCATGCATGGCCGACCATGTAAACGGAGTATTGGTTTGCACCGGTCTGAACGACCTTGCCTTCACGAAAAGCAGGATCGTTCATGACCGCGTCAGGCTGACGGAAGAACGCGGTTCCTCGCGTAATGACGCCGTAGTCGAATACCACGTAGAACATGGTCCCGACCAGCAGCAAGGCAAGCATGACGAGCACGACGAAAACCCATGCACGCTCATGCCGCTCCGCGGCCCGGTGAAAAGCATCTTCATACGCCGCTTGCGATGAAATGGAATCCAAGAGTCCCTCTCCTTAGCTTCTCGATATAAACACCAGCGATACCAGCAGCCAGACACCCAGCACCGTCGCAAGCAGAAAGCCGCCTACCACCCAGGTGCCCACCGGCTTGACCGGTTCATGGGTTCGCGGCCTGGTCGTGTTGCGCTCACTCATGATCGACCTCCGTTTGCGGTCCCGCGACCACGGGAGTGGAAGCCGGCGGCACCGTACCCGATGGCGGCGTATGGGCGGGGTCGCCCAGCAGGACGCCGTTCACCGTCGTCCCGTACATCGACGATTTCGAGTTGTGGTACTTCTTGCGCGTCTCTCCAACGTCTCCCGTAAAGCGGGGATCCTGAGGCCGAACCTGGCTGTCGATGTAGGTAGCCACGTCCCACGCCTGCTGAACGGTCAGCGTGCCGCCGAGGTCCAGCGGCATGTTTGCCTTGATGAACCCGGCGGCATTGCCGATGCCCGCCATTCCGGCGCCCCAGTTATACGACTGCGCACCCCAGAGAGGCGGAAACGTTAGGTGTCCGTCTGAATATTTTCCCTCTCCGTTGGCTCCATGGCACATGGCACAGCTTTGCGCATAGATACCCATGCCGCGTTGATAGTCCGCCGGCTTGTCCGGCTTCGGGAGCTTGGGAAAGCCACGCCCTTGAATCGGCACGCCAGTCGGCGCGCCCTTCGCGAGAAAATAAGCATAGGTTTCGAGTGCAACAAGCGTGGGATCGCCAAGCGGCGGCGCCTTGCCGTTCATGCTGTACCGAAAGCACCCCTGCAGCCGCTCAGCGAAGGTATTCACATGACCGTTCTTGCTCCGGTAGGCCGGATACGAAATGTAGGCTGCCCACATCGGCGCCGAATTGGCCAGCCGCCCGCCCGCAAGATGACAGTTGACGCAACTGAGTTTGTTGCCGACGAACGCTGGTGCGTACTTCCCGGTATCGTGAAAGATCCTCTCGCCCTGCCGGACCATGTCACCGAATTGGTCTTTCGGGATGGCGGAGTCCGGCGGGGGTTGGAAGGCCGCGGCCTGCGCGGCACCTCCGGCCATGACCGAATGTCGAAGAGCGCACACGCCTGCCCAGATCGCGCCGGCGACGATTATCAGGGCAGCGGCGGCCACGCTCACGCGCTTTATCATTGTCCGTCTCCATTCGAACCGGCATTGGAAGTGGCGGGAAGCGTGGCGACGTACGATGCGACTGCCTCTATATCCCGATCGCTCAAATGCGCGGCCTCGGCTCGCATGAATTTCCCGGTAGCGCCGCGCAGTACTCCTGATCGCCATTGCTTGAGCTGGCGCACGACATATCCCGGCGATTGCCCCGCGAGCGACGGCGAAAAGCCATCGACGCCCTGCGCGCCAATACCATGGCACTGCACGCAGGCTGGCGTATGGAATGTGCTGAGTCCATGCTCGTAGAGATCCTTGCCGTGCGCCAGCAACTCAGCCGACGGCGCAGGTGATGCGGCGTCCAACGTCTGGGGAGCCTGAGACGCGAAGTAGCGTGCCACCGCCTCCCTTTGAGCAGCGTCGAGCCGCTTTGCGTAGGGTGCCATGATGACGCTGTCGCGCTCGCCGTCAGCGAAATAAGCTAGCTGCCGCACCAGATAATCGGCCGGCAAACCAGCCAGTCTGGGAATACCCAATGCCGGTTGACCCGCGCCATTCGCTGCATGGCAGGCAGCGCAACTCGCATGTCCGTGCCCATCGCCCATCACTGCAATACGCTGCCCCGACTGCGCGACGTCCTCGCCGGCGTCCACGCGTTGAATGCAAAAAGAGAAACCGAGCAGTACCGCGATCCACGCGGTCCGGATATTGATCACCGCAGATCTTCGTCCACCAGGTAAGCGTTTTCGAACGTTGTACGGCGTGCGCTCTTTCATTGCGTTGGATGTAGTGGAATTTGATATCGACCGATTTTTATTCATCGTCATTCGCCGATGTGCCTGGAGAGTACGTGAATATTCCTTCACAGGCGGCCCGCAAATGGCCGGCTTCAACGCTCGAGCAGGGCGAATTTATGGGCAATGTTCTTGAATTCTTCAGCCTCAGGTAACGGCGCCCTGGTCCTGGTGATACTGGGCCACTCCTTTGCCAATTCGGCATTAAGGGAGGTGAACTGCTTCTGATCGGCAGGCACATCCTCTTCCGGATAGATGGCGTTCACCGGGCACTCGGCCACGCACACTGCGCAGTCAATGCACTCGTCCGGATCGATTGCGAGGAAGTTTGGCCCCTCGCGAAAACAATCCACCGGGCAGACGTCGACGCAATCGGTATAGCGGCATTTGATGCAGCTCTCGGTCACAACATGAGTCATTCGAGCAACTCCTGCTCGCGGATATCGCGGAAAAAGTACAAAAAAATCCGGCCGACCAACAATCGTGCGCGGATGCATCGGAGATTCAAGCGATGCGCCACGACGCATTCGATTCACTTGCTGGAGGGGTGGCACTCAGCGCCAGGCGTTGTTGCAAAAGCCAGAATGGAACTCTGCCGGACGTCTACCTCGCAACCATCAAAGCAGTGGAAACGGACCGAAGCGGGAAGAGGAGTTCAGTGATGCATTTCCCTTGCATTTTCCCGCTAAAGCGGCCGTCCCTGGCTACCGGCGTGAAGTCTAAAGTAATGACCTCGTCGCCGAAAATACAATATTGGCATCTCCGCCATCACTTCAAAGCATACCGTCCGCCCCCTCCATGGAATGTTCAACGCCGGGCCGAGGCCATCCAGGGGACGCCTCAATCGGACAGCACGGAGCCGCCAAAGACGCCCGATAAACGGTCACCTGTTTGGCGCCCTGGACGAGGCGATCGCGTCTGACGGGAAAGTGCATCCATACAAAGATGCGCTTTATTCGCCCTCGTTCACGGCTGCCATAACCGCTTGACATAGCTCGCATCGAAAGTTTGTATTTTTCGCTTCGCCTCCGCCCGATTAATCTTTGCATACCGACTCGCGATTGATGGCAGCAAGTCTCCCTCAATGGCGAACATGGGAAAAGCAGATATCGGTGGTGGCTTTACTGTTGGTTCGCTCTACGTCAGTACCAGCCGACAGGGTTATTAATTTTTTCCGTTAAATCACGAATACCAGTTTCCCGATGAGAAATGACAGGCCTTTGTTTGCAATGTTCCATTGAGTAGCAATTCTCAGACAATCCGCCAAATTCTTTATCGGGTAGTACATCGCTTCGCTATATCCACTTGAAGGAGCACATCATGAAAGCACTTGCAACTCTCACGATCGCAATCAGCGCCCTCTCCGTTTCGGCAATGGCGTTTGCCCAAAGCACTGCGCCGGTCACGCGCGCCGAGGTACGTGCGGAACTGGTTCAACTGGAAAAGGCCGGCTACAACCCGAACAGTAATGGCGATAACTATCCGGAAGACATTCAGGCCGCGGAAGCGAAGATTGCCGCCGAGCAGGCAAACAGCGCGGTTGGCGGCTCGGCAATGTCGGGCACGTCGGAAGCCGGGGGGCCGGCTGCAGCAACCAGCCATTAGCCGTCTGCATGCGTCGGCAGGAGAAAGTCGTGCGCACCCTGTTTCAGAACCTGATCGCGCACGGCTCATCCAAACGGCGCCGCCTACGTTCCACCCTAAGTACCGGCCCGCTCGTGGGCATCGTCGCTGGCGATGCCCCCATCTGCCGACCGCCCCTGACGAAGACAAGGTGACGTGATGAAACCGCCATCGGTACTCCTTGCCCTTCACATGGCGTTGACGTCGGTGTCAATCTCCCTCTCCGACGTCCTTCTGCGCACCGACAACAGCATCGCCGGCGCACTACTGCTCATTGTCGGGACATTGGCGCTCCAACTAGCTCGCCGACTTGTTCCGAAAGCAAGCGTCGAAATACTCTCGTCAAGGGTGCTGGCCCGGCCTGGCCGTGGTTCAAATTGCAGGCGTTCTACACGGCCCAGGAACACGGCGTCGAGCTGAACTGCAAGAGGCACCTTGCGCAGCCGCACCAACGGTGCTGCGCCAAGGTGAGCACGGACATGCGAACTAGCACAAAAAATCTGGCCGATCTCCGGACGCTCTCTCAAGAGCCATAGTACAACGCGTTCAGGCGCGCAAGCGTACCGTCGCGCTCTGCCTGCACGAGCTGGTTATAGACATCCTGGCGCGTGAGTTCATGCTGCGCCGGGGAGGTACCCACCGGCGCAGTTTGCTGCGGCGAATCGACGTGCGACTGGGCAACGGCGGGCATACCGGCTTCGCTACCGTTTCCAGTCGCATGGGCGGCGACACTTCCGCACGCCAGGGTAAGCGCGATAGCAGCGGGGACGATTGATTGGAGGAGATTGGACATGGTCGTTCCTTGCGTGAGGGTCAAGTGAATTGCGATATGTCATCGCAAATCCAGTGTATGGAACGCGTGTTCGCACGAAAAATACCATGAACGTATCGGCGCCATCACTTCAAGGCATAGCGTGAGTGCTGTCGTGCTTCCTATATCAAGGACGCATCGGGGCGATCATAAATATGTATTTTTCGTATCTCTCATGACTTCATAAACTGACTCCATCCAGTCACACAACGATGGGGAAACGACATGAAGCAACCCTGCTTATCGCCGCGCACTGTGAACCGCCAGGGTCCGCAATGGCTGGAGAAGATTCGCCAATTCACGCCGAACTGGTTCGCTGTCACGATGGGTACTGGCGTGGTGTACCTTGTCCTCAATGCGTTACCCGGCGCGTCCCCCGCCAAGACGGCGGCGGCCGAATTGCTCTGGCAGATAGACATCGGCCTGTATGCACTCTTCTTCGCGATGTTCGTCGGCCGCCTTGTGCTGTTCAGCGAGACGATCCAGCCGCTGCTGCACCACCCGCTGCAATCGATGTTTCTCGGCGCCATACCGATGGGCCTCGCGCCAATCGTGAACGGCGTCGTGATCTTCGCCGGCGCGCGCTATGGCAATGAAGCCTATTCCCTCGCACTGTATTTGTGGGGTATCGATGCCGCGATATCGCTCGCCGTCGCCATCGGTGTCCCGTATCTGATTTTCACGAGGCAGCAGCACAGCGTCGAGCGCCTGACCGCCGCCTTGCTGCTGCCAGTCGTCGCGCCTGAGGTGGCTGCGGCAAGTGCTGCTCTGCTTGCTCCCCATCTCCCTGCCCAGACGGCCCAGTTCGTGGTCGGTGCCGGGTATGTGCTGTGGGCCATCTCCGTGCCGCTCGCGTTCTCCATCCTGACTATCGTGCTGCTCCGTCTTGTCATTCACAAACTGCCGCATCGCGAACTGGGCGTCACCAGTTGGCTCACGCTCGGCCCGATAGGCACTGGCGCGCTGGGGCTCATCACTCTCGGCGACGCAGCGGTGAAGGCTTTCGCCGGCACCGCGCTCCAGCCCGTGGCGACGGTCGCACAGGCGTTCGGTGTGCTCGGTGCGCTGTTGCTGTGGGGTGCCGGGCTCTGGTGGCTCGCCTGTGCCGTACTCTTCATGTGGCGCTATCGCCGCGAGGGGTTGCCCTTCAATCTCGGCTGGTGGGGCTTCACCTTTCCGATCGGCGTCTACACGCTCGCCACGTTCAACCTTGCGCGAGTCACCCATTTTCACGGCTTCGTTCAATTCGGCCTGTTGCTCGCTGTGGTGCTCGATCTGCTCTGGGTCGCCGTGCTCACCCGCACGATTCGTGGCCTGATGTTCGAGCGGCTCTTCCATGCGCCGTGCCTCGCCACGGGCCGCCCGTAATCCGGATCGCCGACCCTGAACATCGCTTTTGAAAAAAAACCCGACGGATTGGAGGAGACTAATCCGTCGGGGTAAAGGGCGCCTGGAGCAATGGCGCCCTGGGTCCTACCACTCACTCAACTGAAATCGACCAACGCAGGTATCGGGCCAGAATCCGGGTGGCGGAGAATAGTCATCTCCGGTCAGAGGACGGCTCCTGTGCAACGACTGCCATCGCCCGCTTTTAATGAACTCCACTCCCGCCGATGATGGTCTGTCGCGATGACGTCCACGCATGGCAGGCGAACCGTAATAAAAATGCCAAGGTTGACGCAGATATCAAAAAGGCATCGCGCGAATATCATGAAGATATTTTTCCGTTCCTCCATTGGCCGATATGCTGTCCTCACTATCAGCCAAAGCAGATAAGGGTGTTGCTTGAATCGGCTGCCCCTTTTCAACCTGCGTACCTCGAGTAACGGACAGCGCGATGCACTCCACCGTCTTTCAACGTACCGTCAGTGCGATGGCCACGGAGATGGCTCACATGGCGAGAGGCAATTCACCCTGCCTTGCGCGGACCGGCATCGACTCAGCCCGCGAGGCTCAGAAGCGATGACGCAGACCCGCCGCCACTACAACCTGCTCGTTACCCGACGCCGGCGTCAGACTGAAAACGCCCGCATCAAACGCGGGATTGTTGCCTCCGCCGCTAACACGCTGATAGACACCTTCGAGGTAGAGGTCGGTACGCTTCGACAACTGGTAGTCGGCTTGCCCCATCACCTGGTTCCACTTTGGCTTAAGCGTTCCAGAGGCAGCATCGAATTGGCCCATCGTATACGTATAGGACGCGCCGATGCTGAACTCCGGCGAGAGGAAATATCGACCGTTGACTTCAAAGTTATCGAATTTGATATTGCTGCCCGTAAGCGAAGCAATGCTGCCGCCCTGCCAGATGCCAGTCACGTCGTTGGTCGACGAGTGGGTCCATACAACCCCCACCTGCGAGTTGCCGAACATGTACTTCGCACCGACACCGTAAATCTGCTGACGTCCGCCAGTCGTCAGCACGTTGGTGTCGGCAGTACTCGTCGCGCCTGCCGCGTTGGCATTTTCCGCCCCGGCAGCCCGATCGATCTGAAGGAACGCGGCACCCACGCTAAACGTGCCATAAGCGTAGCTCGTGCCGATGCTGTAGGCGCGGTTATTCGCGAACGCACCCGCGTCGTTCGAGAAGCCGTACATCGCACCGACGCGCAGACCATTGAACGCCACGCTGCTGAATTTGATCGAGTTATTAAGCCTCAGATCATTCGCGAGGTTGTCGTTGTCATAGGGATGGTCGGCGAAGTTACCACCAAATCCAGCGCCAACGGCCGAAAGCGGCGCAAGGTAATCCACGAGGAAGTCGTACTGGCGGCCAAGCGTCAGCGCGCCATATTGCCTGTCGGTAAGCCCAACATAAGCCTGGCGTCCGAACAGATCGCCACCATTGTTGAACTTACCGGTGGACGCGTTAAAGCCGTTCTCGAGCCAGAAAACGGCACCGAGTCCGCCGCCAAGGTCCTCGGTACCGCGCAGGCCCCAACGCGTGGTCGACACGCTACCGCTATTGAGGAGCCAGCTACTGGCTCCACCGCTGCTTGCACCGCCCGTTCGCTGACTATTTACGTAGACCACGCCTTCATCAACGATACCAAAAAGCGTGACGCTGCTTTGGGCATGAGCCGCACAGGTGAAAGACAGCGCCGACACCGCCGCCAGATACCGTAATTTCATGTTTGATTCTCCACTAACGACTTGATTGGGGCTTACCGAATTGAATGCCGGAACCACAAGGCTGCGCGAGTATAGGTCCGTATTCCGGTCTAACGAGTGGAGGACAACAGAAAAGCTAGGTTGCATCAGGCGGAAGCGTCTTTCACAAAAAATTAGCAGTACAAAAAAAATGGATGGATCATGCCAAACCGCATCAGACAAGGGTATTTCTCGTGTGGAATTTTCTGTATCTTCGAAGTTTCTTCTCGCGGAAGAGCGCAGGGACACTCAATTCTCTTACTCGATCAACAAGGTTGTGTCGTCGTTACAACGCTTTGTTGGCCGCGACGCAATTCCGCTCGATATCCCTGCGATGCAGGAGTGGGTATCGCCGGGGGGAACTCATCCAGTTCGAACTGTTGTCTTTGGCTACCCGGCGCTAACCATGTTAACAGCGTTCCGTATTCACCGAATAGCGAGTTAAGAGCCGCGCCAGCATGCCGGCTGCGATAAACCCAAAGATATGCATTTCGTGGGAGCAACCTACGATGGACCACATACAATCGATCAGGGCGTTCGTTACCGTCGTCCGCCTCGGGAGTTTCACGAAGGCCGCCCGACAATTGAGCATCTCTCTCGCGTCTTTATCTCGCGCCGTGGGTAATCTCGAGTCCCATACACAAACCCGACTTGTCAGTCGCTCATCCCGATTCGTCTCGCTGGCGCCGGGTGCCCACGAGTATTTCAATACGTGTGTCGACGTGCTCGATCGCCTCTACGAGGGCGAACAGCGCCTTCTGGGCGATCGGGCTGCATCGCGCGGCGTACTCCGCATCGCCGCTCATCCGATCGCAATCGAAGTGGGACTACCGCAGATCGTCCGTGAATATCAGCGCGGTGCGCCGGAGGTCGAAGTCGTACTGAATATGCGTACGAGCCCTCTGCGTCTGGAGCAGGACCACTATGACGTAGCCCTATATCCTCCCGATCTCATTCTGGATGCAGACGCGGTTTGCCGCCGTGTTCTCAATTCGCCTATCTTGCTTGTGGCGAACCATGCTTATTTGAGCAGTTTCAAACTCGATCGTGCGCAGCCTGACCTGAATGGTCACATTATTCTTTCCTGCCAAAACGACACAAAGAATGAAAGGGCGTTGCGCCTCGAAAACGCCGGAAAAATTACGACGTTATCCCGTGGGAGCGTTCGAATGGATGTCGGAGAATCCACTGCGGTTCGGTTAGCACTGTCGGGTTTCGGCATGGCCTTACTGCCCGAATTTCTGGCTGCGCCGTATCTGGCCAATGGAAAACTACGACTTGCCTTTCCGGACCATAAGCTGATCGACGAGATGGCCGCCCTTGGTGTCGCCTACCTGCGTCAAGGTACCATTGCGCATCGCGTACGCAGCTTTGTGAACGCATGCACGCGCTCCTTTGGTCTCGACAGTGCCGCGGATGTTCAGCAACGTCCTGGGATAGCCGCTTAGCTGCCGGCAAAGACCAGGTCCCGGCAAGCAACGACAGCAACTCTCGCCTCCAGCGCCATCGAGGAAGTGGAGCAATTCACGCGACGCGATACGCAAAGCGTGACGCGTTCACCAGTAAGCTTCGACGCAGATGAAAATTTCGGCTTATGAGCGGGATTGATTTCAATTCATGCTGAAATGCGCCTTACCTTGATAAGCCCCTGGTTTTACTGCCGTCCCATTTCACCTTATGGGCAAACGCACAGCCGGCACGGCGGGCACCTGCGCACCCAGATATGTCGCAAACCCCTCCGCGAGCCGGCCAGCCCCGCCGGCCCGCACGAGCCTGAGCACCTGCGACTCGTAAGGATTGCTCGATATTGGCCGGAACACCGCGCGCTCGCTGCCCGCGCGCCCGAGCGCAGCCGGCACGAGCGCGACGCCCATGCCGAACTCCACCATCGTCACCACGGTCTGCCACAGCCGCGCCTCGTGCCGGATCTGCGGACTGAAGCCCGCCTCCACGCAGGTCGCGATGATCTGATCGTGATAATGCGGCGAAACCGAACGCGGAAACAGGATGAACGGCTCGCGCGCGAGCGCGCCAAGCTCGATGCGCCGTTTGCGCGCGAACGCGTGATCCACGGGCAGGCAGCACAAAAAGGGCTCGGAAAACAGCACCTCGGACTGCACCTCGGCCGGAAAGCGTCCCCAGTGCGCAAAGCCGAGATCGATCTGCATGCGTTGCAGCGCCTGCACCTGCTCGGTCGTATTCATCTCCCGCAGCACGACCTCCACCGCCGGATGATCGGCCTCGAAACGCCGCACCGCTTCGGGCAGCCCACGGTAGAGCATCGAGTTGACGAAGCCGATGCGCAGCCGCCCCGCGAGCCCATGCGCCGAGCGCGCCGCGACGCGCCTGACCTCATCGGCCTGTTCGAGCAGCCGCCGCGCCTCTTCCAGCAGCACGTGGCCCGCGTTCGTCAGCGACACCGCCTTGTTGGTGCGCTCGAGCAGTTGCACGCCCAACTGCTCCTCGAACTTGCGGATGTCGAAACTCAGCGCGGGCTGCGAAATAAAGAGCCGCCGCGCGGCCCGGCCAAAGTGCAGTTCCTCCGCCACGGCCACGAAGTAGCGCAGTTGCTTGAGTTCCATGACGGGGTCTCCACAGGTTTTTTCGATAGATTCTGTTTATCGTACAGGACATCGTTTGTATTGGACTGTGATCGTTACCGCACCTAAGCTTGCCCGAATCGTGTCGCGGTCTATTAGTTAGCGAGACAACGGGCTAATACTTCCCGAGACAACTGCGATTCGTCGCCCGCATCGCCTTCTGCCACAACGTGTCTCCCTAACTAATCGACTGCCGCCGAACCCGCTTTTTTTGCCCCTCCCTCCGGCAAATCCGCACCCTCGATCTCGTCAGACCTGAAGCCTGCCGCTGCGCCTTACGCAAAGCGAACGCTATCCCGCGAGCCTTCACAAGCCCATCACCTCGGTCACCAGTCGCGCGAACCTACACGGCGCACCCTCCCTTACATACCAATCGCTGCTCCCTTGCGCCCAGCGCCTCCCAAGCGCAGCAGCGTCACGAAACCCTATCGATCGGGAGACACCGTCATGGAACTCAAGCAACTGCGCTATTTCGTGGCCGTGGCGGAGGAACTGCATTTCGGCCGGGCCGCGCGTCGGCTCTTCATTTCGCAGCCCGCGCTGAGCTTCGACATCCGCAAGTTCGAGGAGCAACTGGGCATGCAGTTGCTGGAGCGCTCCGACAAGGCCGTGCGAGTGGAGTTGCCCCTGTAATCCCGGACACAGCGTCACACTAAAGTATCCATCGAGTGCCAGAACTCGCGAGGCGAGCGGTATTTCAGCGCGCTATGGGGATGCTTCTCGTTGTAATGTATATGAACGCCTCCCTTTGCGAGAGGCTTCGGTCGGCATTCCAGAACAAGACGGGCTGCAGCTGTATATCCGGCCTATTTGCAGCTCGGACTACCGCTGCTGGCCACTATGAAATCCGCTGACTCGCACCTCATTGCTCAAACGAGCTCGAAGCTCTCACTACAACACAGGTTCAGCGAGCCCCGGTCCTACCTGTTCTGTCATTCCAGATGAAGCGCCTGCGCAACCGCTTGATGGTTCACGTACGACACGATGATGTTGATACGAACTTCCTGATTCCACGGCCCACCGGCAAACGTGCTCAGACTGGCCGAACGCTCGCGTAACCCTTTTCATACGGGCGTCCGTGTGCAAGGACTGCCCAGATGATCCGTGCGAGCTTGTTCGCCAAGGCGATCACTACCACGTTTGCCGGCCTTCGTTTTTTCAGTTGCTCGACCCAGAGGCCCGGGTCCTTGGCATTTGCCAGTACGCAGCGCGCACCGTGAGTCAGGAGTGTGCGTAAATAGGTGTCGCCCCTCTTGCTGATTCCAAACAGACTTACCTTTCCGCCCGAACCGTGCTGCCGCGGAACGAGCCCTAAAAACGCTGCAAATTCTCGCCCAGATCTGAACGATTTGGGATCGGCCATTGTGGCCACTGCCGCCGTTGCGGTGAGCAGACCAACGCCAGGAATTTCGGCTATGGCCGAACAACTTCTGTCCTGCTTCAGCCAGACGCGAAGCCGTTGCTCGATCCTCGCGATTTGCTCATCCATTCTTGCAACTTCGTTCCACCTGTCACGCAGCGTGTCGATCAGCATCGCCGGCAGACGTTCCGAGAGTCGGTGCAAAGTGCCTGGCATTTCTCGTTCCAGGACCGCGCGGCTTCTCCCCATTACCTCGCCGTATTCAGTCATCAAACCGCGCAGCGCGTTTATCTGCATCGTGCGCATCTTCACCAGTTGCTCTCGCATCCTGTGCATGGCGAGCACTGCCTGCTGAGCTTCGGTTTTCACTGAAACGCACTTGCCAGGCTGTTGGACAGCCAGCCAGATTGCTCGTGCTTCCGCCGCATCGCTCTTGTTGCCAATGTTGAATGCCCTGACGAATCTCGACGAGAGCAGCCTCACTTGATGCCCTAGCTTTGTCAGTTCACGCGCCCAATGCTGCGCGCCACCACAAGCCTCCATTCCAATAAGGCAAGGGGCCCGATTTGCGAAGTAGTGCAGAAAGCTGGCGCGCTTGATCGCCTTATTTGTGATCTGACCGTGTCCGTGTCTACATGGTGAACCTGAAACACCGACTTCGCGATATCAATTCCAACAGGAGTGAGCAGCATATCGATCTCCGATCTGTACCAAGACTCCTTGGCCATCCGACTATAGTCCGACTGCCGAGGTGTCGGCGTAGGTGGGAGGCGTTCATATCATTGCTCGAAACCTCTAGTCGAGGCTGGCGACGAACGGAGATGCTTCCCAGTCAATCACGTGGGTCAAATTAGATGAAAATTACAGCCCCAGGTGGCTACCGTGAGCGCACTCCGTTACTACCGGGCTGTGCCCTGCTTGATCCTGCCAGGCAGTACCGCGTCCGGAGCGCAGCTTGATAGGCAACCCCAACCGAGAACGGCCAACCGCCCACCTGGCGTCGACAAGACGTCGCCGGCATCTCGTCGGCCCACGTCGATGGTTGATGGGGCCACCACTCGACTACACCGACTTATCCCTTACTCTTTTCGAAAAGACCCGCGAGAATAAGTCCGATTTCGTCTTGAGCGGCGTCACGGTACAAGGGCGCTTCTATACCTGGCTCATCGCATATTTGAGGAGGCCCAGTATGAAACCCCAAAAGCCCCAGGACACTCACGCCAACATGGTCGACGCGATGTGCGCGTACATGACCGACTGCCGGTTCGACCAATCCCATCTGAACTCCATGTGCCTGTCGCTGGCCATGGAATACGTGTATCAACCGCGCCCGCGGTTTTGGCAGGACTTCAACATCGCGTACATCACCGTCGCGCTATCTCGCTGTATCCCCGACTGGCGGCACGCTCTCGAGAGCACCAACGGCGTCCCGGACAGACTGCTCCGGGACGTCGGAGAATTCCTGCACGTGAAGGCATTCGATGAAGCCAACGCCGAAATGATGCTGGCGTTGCCGGCTCACGAGCGTCCAACGGACAGCGCATCTGCCTTCGCCTGGATTTCGTCTCAACTGGCGCACAAAGGACTGAAGGCGGAACTCGACTTCGCGCGACGAGACGGCAATGCCTGCGGCGAGCATGCGCTCGACGCGCTACGCTGCCTTGAGGAAGCGGCAGCCGGACGAACCATCGCCAGAACCGGAGCACTCGTCGCTCGCACGTATCGCGACGCGGTCATGAAGCGTCACGCTGAAAGCGCAACCCAGTAGGCCATCGAGGGCTTGTGCAGGATGGCCAGGCCCTCGCGCAAACTGGCGATGACACAGCCGAATGAGTGGGCCAGAATCAGGGACGGCCTGACCGTGGAGACTTCTTGCCCTTCATCGGTCGGCTGTCGAACTGCAGCGCCGGTAAAAGGCAGGCGGCGACCAGAGCACTCGGCTTCGACATCTGATTGGACCTCGACCCACTACTGAAGTCGATACGGCAACAGGCGGCAAGGGATAGCGGCACGACGGCTGCCCACACTTTCGAACGACGCCTCCCAGCCCAACGCACCCAGGTAACCGGTTATGGTGCGGCGAAAGCCTGGTCCATCTGCCGGGAGCGTTTGACTTCGTCGCTCTGCAGGTAAATCGAGGTTGTCGCAATAGAGGCATGGCGCAGGTTATCGCGCACAGTCGTGAGCTCGGCGCCCCGGGCGAGCGCATGCGTGGCGTGAGTGTGGCGCGTCCAGTGGGGACTGGCACGTCGCAGCTTTTCCGCAAGCACGGGATGATCGGCACCGATGGCATCGGCGGCCAGACGGAAAAAGCGGCGCGTCACGGACCACAGACGGGAACGCGTGATGCCCGTTGCGCTTTCCTCTTCAAGGTTCGCGAGCAGCGGAGTCTTCGGGTTCCACCGCTGCGGTGTCACCGGCAGGCGCCTCTGGACGAGATACTGCTCGAGCGCGGCGCGTGCGAGCGGTGGCAAGGCGACCTTGCCGGCCTTGTCGCCCTTGCCGACGACATTGAGCCAATGGGCACCGCGTTCGTCCGTGCGGATATCGCCAAGCGTCGCGCTGACGAGTTCACTTGCGCGCAGACCGGTCGCATAGGAGAAGTCGAGCAGAAAGCGCAGTCGCTGCGCGGCAGGTTCTCCCCAGCCGTAGGACCATTCCAGTGCACTGGCAATCGTGCGAACCAGGCTCCATTCGCCTTCGGTGAAGCCCCGCGACGTGTCGAGTGACGCGGCACGCGTTCTGCCGCGGACCTTGATACCGGCAAACGGATTGGAGAGCACGTAGCGCTGCTCGATGAGCCAGCGAAACAGTGCGCCGAGCACGGAAAGCGCGTAGGCGGTCGAGCGCGCCGACAGGTTTCCGGCGAACGGGCGCCAGCCGGGAGCATTGCGCGGCCGCGGCGCCCCGACCCAGCGCTCGCGCGGCTGCGGATGCCGCAGGAAGCTCCGGTAGGCGATGGCATCCTCGATTGTGAGTGAGGACAGTGCCCTTCCACGCTCGACGATGGCCCACAGGATCAGGCGCTCGGCTTCCTTGCGGTAGGCGCGCTGGGTGGCCGGCGACTCATGCAACGCGAGCCAGGCCTGCACAGCGTCGTAATCGTTGTTCGCATCGAGCGCACAGGCCCGCCTGGGCGCGCGGAAGCTCCCCATCGAGCCATCGACTTCCTGAGGTATCCGCAACCGCTCCCAGGGGACAACCACGCCGGGCCGAGCTGCAGTCACAAGGGCACGTGCCCGTTCGGTCAGTTGCGGATGCGCGGCGAAGAAGGCCTCAATGCGACGCGCTCCGGTCTGGCCCAGTCCCGGGATAGCGGTCCACCACCGACGCCGGCGCGGAACCCGCACGGTAAGATCCGTGAGCGTTCCGAGGCCGCACGCCAGCAGCGCGCGCGCCGCCCTGGGCGAGAACCACTGGTCCACGCCGTCCGTGATCTGCGGTTCTGGCGGCTTCGCGTGGCGCAGGACTTCGACGGCCTGCCCAACCGCCTTCGCGTCCCGTTCGCGCCCGGCAGCCGATTGCTTCAACAGCAGGTCAGCGAGATCGTGGCGATGAACACGCCGTGCGGCTGTCGCAAGCCGGCGCCGGATGTCGCCGATCACGCCGCGAGCCGAGCGCCCTTGCCCCGTCCTGGCCGGCAGATAGCGCGAGACAGCGTTGCGCACGGGCACCCCGGCGTACCAGGCTCGCAGCGCGGCCAGTTCGTCCTCATCGGGAAAGACATCCGGCGCGCTGGCTGCCAGCGGCTCCGGCGTGTGACGCGTTTTCATGACCACCAGTTTGGCACGAAAATGCACCTGTCGCGATAAGAAGAATTATGGCAATAGATCGCATCAGTGCCGCTCTTTCTGACTCCCCTGTGCGGAAGAATCAATGCAATCTGTGCTGATACCCGCCCGGCCGCGCCCGGCATGTTGCGACGAGACGCCTGTCAATCTGGGCGTCCTCCATCCCTCGGTATCACGAGGCGTCCCGCATTTTGATATTTTTTAGCCGCCCGCGGTCCACAGGCACCAGGACGGCCGAGCGTAACGAGAGCGAAGTCGTTGCGGTATTCTGTGAAGCACCCTGAACCCCGGCAGCATAGGTGCCCTCATGCAGTACCGCCTCTTCATCGACGATCTCCGGGACCCTACTTCACCCGATTGGGTCGTGGCACGTGATTCAGCAACGGCAATCAAGCTGCTTGAAACTCAGGGTTGCCCGGTCGAAATTTCCTTCGACCACGACCTCGGTGGCGACGACACCGCCATCGCAGTGGTGAAGCGGCTTATCGATCTTGATCTGGATGCCGGTGGGAGCTATATCCCGAACGATTTCCACTTCACAGTCCACAGCGCAAACCCCGTTGGACGCGAGAATATCCTCGAGCTGCTCGCACGGTATCTTGAATTCCGCATCGAACAGCGCGGAACATACCTTTAATGAGTCGCGCCTTGCCAGGGGGATTATCCGCCTTTTGGACTGCTCGAATGGCTAGCCTTCATGCCTGCCCATTTGCCGCCCACAGTCGACCCGTGGGACTGGCTGCATCGCCATTTCCTTCACGCACTGGGTCAATCCTGGAACGCATGGTGTGCGATCGCTTCCGGCATGCAGGAAAGCGGGTGCTACGTCCTCTCACCGCTGCTTTTCCCCACGCGCCTGCTCTGGGTGGATTATCCCGACGAAGGGGTGGCCTTGCGCATTGTGCGTCCGCGCACGCCTGTCGTACCGCCCCGCGAGGCATTCGATGGCGCCTGACCTGATCCCCGATCGATTCTGTTACTGTACCCGTGCGTCGCCATATCCGCTTGACGGACTGTGGTCGACTCGCGTGGATTCCCCCACGAGTTCAAGCATCCTCCCGCTGGTTATTGGCCGTCTCGGCCCGGAGAGAGATGTGTCGCGCGAAGACATTCGCGCTCAAGGATCCGCGCCTCCTGCCTTTCTGGCAGCCCGTGTTCGATCAGACCGGTCTGCGCGTTGCCTATGTTATTGCCGTCAGAAATCCCGTCGGCGTCGGGCCATCGCCGCAAAAGAGAAATGGATTTACGCTGGAGAGATCGTATTCGCTCTGGTTGAGTCACATCCTTGCCGCGCTACAGACACCCGTGTCGAGACTACCGCTCCGATCGCAATTCCCCGCGGCGCGGGCCGGTCGATACTCTTGGTCGACCCGCTAGCCGATCCACGTTAATTAATCTTCATCATTCTCCGAGAACCTGGAACGCCGCCGCGGTTTCTAAAATAGAAAGGAGAAGCACGCAATGCGGAAATTCGTTCTCGCGGCTGGGATGGCTGCAATGCTCGCCGGGTGTGCCGTCGCGCCTGGCTACGACTATGGGTACGGTTACTACCCGTCCTATGCTCCCGGCGATTACGGATATGTTCCCGCCTACGGAGGGGTTGGTCTCGGCATTTGGGGCGGAGGTGGGGGGTACGGTGACTACGGTGGTTGGCACGGCCACGCAGGTGCTTGGGGCGGCGGTCACGACACCGCATGGGGGCGGGGTGGGCACGATGGCCGAGGCGGAGGCGGCCACGGTGGTGGGGGCCACGGTGGTGGAGGACACGGTGGGGGCCATTAGATCCTGGTCGGACAAATTGAGCGGTACGAGTCACGCTCGCGAGTTTTCATATAGAAACTCGTCTCTTCGTACCGTTGTCCTGCAAAGCAAAGCTTCGAGGAAGACTTCAACAGGAGCCGAGTTGCATCGTGCTCTCGGCGGACGCATTACACGGAAAGTACAACACAATGCTCGTGAACCGGAATTCGCAGGTGGTTTTCGTCCATGCGATGCAGTTCACGGACCTGCGGGCGATGGATCGCGCAGTCGGGGGGCGCTGCTGTCGCGTCGTGAGCCGCTGGCAGCCGGTATCGCGCTTCGCTACATCTCTTGAAACTGATGTGTGGGTCTTGCGGCGCCAGGCGACTTCGGCGTCTGCCTGACGCAACCACGAGAAAGCCGTTACTGCGGTGTCTTGATACTCAATTCATTTTTTACCAGTGTTACGCCGTCAACCCCTTTCGCCGCCTGGACCGCCAGATCCATCTGGTTCTGGCTTTCGCAACTGCCAGTGAGCGTCACGGCACCGTTGACGGCCTTGACGTAGATGTGTGTCGGATCAAGGCCGTTGGTGCGCGACAGGGCGCGATGGACCTTCTTCGCGAGCGCCCGATTCGCGGCCTTGCTGGCCTTCGGCAAAGCCGGCGCTGCCGCCGTCGTCGTATCCGTAGATGTACCGCTGGCTTGTGCGTGGGCGCCCGCCGCCAACACCAGGGCGAACGCGGCTACGGAAAGCCTGGCAACCTGTATCAGCTTCATATCGATTCTCCTTGCTCTGAAAATTCTTCGTTGCTTAACGGGACGAACCTCAAGCGCGGGAAGTCTGGTCTTGCCAGCCCGGCTTCCCGCTCGATGAGTCGATGCTTGTGGCCGGCCCGCCCTCAGAACTGGGTCATGATGCCAATATTGCCGGCGAACTGACTGTGACCATAACCCGGGCCTTCGTTGATGCCGCTGCCCACCGCGCCGCCGCCATCGGCGTTGCTGGCGCCGCCGGTACCGTACGGATCTGCATAGCCGTCGCCGAGGCCAATGTTTGACGTCGAGCTGTTGTGGATGTAGCCCAGCTCGGAATACAGGAACGTGCGCTTCGACAGGTTGTAGGTGCCAGCGAGCGTGTACAGCGTGGCATTGCCGTTGCCGTTGTTGGCGTTGGCGTGATAGACCGCGGCTGTAAGCAGCGTGACCGGCGTGATCTGCCATCCCACGCCACCCCATTCGTGATCGACCGCGGTCGGCAGGCTGGCGCCGTCCGGCGTGGCGGCGAAGTCGTAACCGGCTTCGTCGGCATCAGGCGCCGAGAGGTGCTGGTAGCCTGCGTAGAACTTCACCGGGCCAAGCGAATAGGTACCGCCGGCGAGGATCGAGCGCGAGTACAGATAAACATTGCTGAAGCGGCCGTACGGGTCACGGATCTCGTCGTAGATCGCCTGTAGTTCGAACGCCGAGGCGTTGTACTGAATCTTGGCGCCGTCCGAACGCCCCTGGCTGCTGCCGAAGCCCGAGGTCGTACCGAGCTGTCCCGGTGCACTACCCGTGCCGCCATTACCGTTCCAGTTCGCGCTGTTGGCGAGATCGTATTGCCCCTTGAGCGTGAGGCCGGCGAGTTGCGGCGACGTATATTCCACACTGTTGCCTGCCTGCGCCCAGTTACGGCCCCGCACCAGCGTGGCGATCGAGTAAAACTGCATGAGCTGCGGATCGACGTCCCAGCTGTCCTGGCTGATTTCCGCCGCGCCCGCGTAACCGATCTTGAACGTACCCCACGTATCGTTCGTCAAACCGACACGGGCCTCGCGACCGAACAGCGAGCCGTTTTGATACGCGCCGTTCATAACGTCCAGACCCATTTCCAGCTTGAAGATGGCCTTCGTGCCGCCGCCAAGGTCTTCAACACCCCTGAAGCCAAATTCCGATTCGCCCCAGTCACCGCTTTCCATCTGCACTGCATTGCCACCAGGAATTCCAGTGCGGTACTGAACACCAGTATCCAGCCGGCCATACATCGTCACGCTGCTTTGTGCGTGCGCGACGATTCCCGCAGACATAAGTGCTGCGGCAAGCAAAGCCTTCTTCATTGTTCGCCTCCATACCTTCACTAAGGATCCGGGCGCGGCATTGCTAACCTTGCCCGATGGTTTGCAGAATGAGCCAAAGCGTCTGTCGCGGGCAGCACCCCGGCGACAAATGCATGGACTCAGCCGCCTTTGCCAGCTTCGTGGACAATCACAGCCAATGCGAGGGAACTTAATTGATACTCTCCTGCCTGCCTTGTTGTTTTCGCCGTCAATGTATCAAGATCGAATCAAAGAATGGAGCAGTGAATGCATGAGCGTTGCGAATTATCCTCAAATTGCGTAAGAGGAAGGCCGCTCTGGGGGCGGAAGTATTCTTTCTGGAGCAAGTCATTATTTCATGCGACAAGTCTATTTCTCGCTAATCTTGGTCGCATATAACTAACTTGCACATGCCATTCTTTGCCTACATATTTATCATCTTAATGACGAATTTTTAACCATATTGATTTGTCAGCGTTGACCTAATGCAAAATTCCACGTGGCCGTAAATTTTCAATGCTCTCCTGCCGAATTCTGCAGTTGCTTACAAAAAGAATATATCTAAAATTTTATATAGCCGTATTTCATGAGCATGCAATCCCGGTCATTGCAATCGCCGAAAAAGTTCAGGCTGTTGCATAATTTAGAGTCCTATATACTTGGAGTTGGCACTGGGAAACGTGAAAATTCGGCATGCCAGGGCTTATCCGTAAGCGTCAGAACCCATTGACTTCAGCCAAAAGACTTGATGAAGCGCTTACCGTGAAAATCCCACGTTATCGCTTCCGTTGCTGTGGTCTACGCGTTGCGCGCGCACAACCGAAAGGCCCCGGGCGAAACGGGCCAAGGCCGCTGCGTCGATACTGCTGCCAGCCGCTCTGACCGCTTTGCGCGGCCAGATCTTTGCCGTACACGTCAGACATCAATGCCTGGCGATACGTACGTACCCCTTGGTACCGTCATCACTCGCCAGTCGACAAGCGCTGCCGTTTCGCGATGACGGCGCGGCTGCACATACCATCGCCCGGCTTCGTAACTGAAGCTCGAGGTGGTCTGGACGCCCTTTCGAAAGAAGAGCGGTGCTCCACCAACTCAAACAGATCTTTAGTTACGGGCGCGACAATTCCGTCAAGGGCTCCGAAAGTAGACTATCAACTACCGAGGCCCGGTTAGCGCAATCGGCCAACTGCTCGCAGCACCGCGTCACCACGCGAAGTGACACGCGGTACCGGAAAGCCAGAATCGGGCGACTCCATCACGATCAGTTGAAGATCGCGGAGCGCACAGAGCTCGTCAAGGTTCGGCTCTATCCGTTCCGTCGTATTCTTTACGACCATCAGCGTAGCAAGCTCGTGGGGACTCAACATGGCAATTCCCTCCGGATGGTGAGTGACGGACAAACCGGATGCGATCAGTTCAAGGTTTTGCTGACGGGAGGTATCGCACGCCGGTACCCGATTTCGAGTAGGCGGTCAACGCTTGCAAGCGAAATTGCAAAGCCGGTCCACCCGAAACCGCTGTGCCTAAGAAAGACGACGACGCCGGCGAACGCCGGATCGACGATTGTCTGCCAGAGCGGCTGCGTTTCAAGGGGAAACTGCTGGTCCAACGGTACCTCTGTGGGGACGGTCGGCGTCAGCGCGATGCGGGCGTGGCCAAGTGCTTCGATGAGACTGTCGACGTCTGCCGGATCGAGCAGCCCCCGGCTTTTGCCGATCCTGAGCATGAGCGCATTCGCCCCGTACTCGTTGACGAGCGCAAGCTCTACGTGAGACGCGCTAGCGGACTGGAGTAGCAAATCTAGCATGGCCTCGCTCCCTTGCGGTCCTTGCCCTCTACCGAACGCGCGGCCGCACGCAGTTCGCCAAGCCAACGCCTGCATTGTTCATTTTCGAGCGCGAACCCGGTCCAGCCTAAGCCCTCGTGACGAAAGAACAGCACGGTCGCGTCTAGCAACTGGCTCGGTTCGGCATACCAGCTTGGATCAACCGTCATATGGTACCTGTGGCCCGGCAGCAAGGTACTGCGAACCGGCGGTCGCATGGCGGCGCGGTATAGCGCGAGCTTCTCGATCAACTCGCCAACGGCGGCGCCGTCGAGCACAGTCGTGTCCTCGCCCCAACTGAGACGGAGACTGCGGCGCTCGCCTTCGCCAACCAGATCAATCCGCAAGGGACGTTGCATGGTGGAACCGCCTTCTAAATATGCTTTACGGTCACCATACCGTAGCAGTTGCGCCTGCGCGGAACAATGGCCGGGACATTAAGAATGCTTGCTGTTCGGAGAAAGAATGTAAGCCGGTGCCCACCACGCGCCTTAGCTGGCCTTGGCGCCAGCGCGTTAAGAAGGCTTAATCCTTGCCGGTTACTATCGCAGAGGACTCCGACTAAACTTGTGCATGCGACGGCATTGGCCGCGCTCATTTGTGTGCACGGTCAGACGCTGCTGCTCCGGCCAGGCCGGACGGACTTCGCTCGACCATCAGGAGGTTCCATCATGAAACTCGCATCCGTCGCTATCATTCTGGGGCTCGCTGTGGCCCTCTCCAGTCCGGTCCATGCCGCCCGCTTTCAGGTGTGCCACAAGGTGCTGCAGCATCATGAGTGGGTAGAGCAGTGTGGGCCATGACTGCCGCATTGGCGCGTGCGTCCTCTTTGCGGGCCAAAACCGCGCTGGTCGATTCCGGCCTTGCGAGCGTTGTGGTTCGTTCCCCGAACGCGCGACATAAGTGCCTGAGCGGGCCGCCCGCCCCACCGTCGCAGTGGGCGCTCGCCACGCTGCAGTTCGTCGCAGTCGAGCCTGCCGAGGGCTTGCACACATCCGGTGCATGGTCAGACATGCGGTGCGCTCTTGTCGCTTGATGCCGAATTCCATCTACGGAGTTGGCCTCTTCAATCGTCCGGCATTGACCTCGGTCACCGCTACAGCACAGCGCCAGAACACTGTGCCGTTGCGCCGCGGTGTTCCCGGCAGACATGACCGTCATCCACTTGCGCGTGGCAGACTAGCCTGGGGCCGGCGCGCTCGCCGAGCCGTAGTCGGCCGGCGCATCGGCCGGGCGCGGCGTTTCGCCCGCATGCTCGATCCAGCCGCCGCCCAGCGCGCGGTACAGATCGACCAGGTTGTTCTGCCGTGCCAGCTGCGTCTGGACCAGGGTCTGCTGCGCCGAGTACAGGTTGGTTTGCGCGAGCAGCACCGAAATATAGCTGTCCACACCGTTCTTGTAGCGCAGTTCCGCAAGATCGAGGCTGCGCTGGTTCGCGAAGGTGTTGCGCTGGAGCGCGGCGATTTGCTGCTCGTAGGTGCCGCGCGCCGCGAGCCCGTCCGCCACTTCGCGGAACGCGGACTGGATGGCCTTCTCGTAGTCGGCGATCTCGATGCGCTTCTCGACATTCGCGAGGTCCAGGTTCGCGATGTTCGCACCGCCTTCGAAGATCGGCATCGTGATCTGCGGCGCGAAGCTCCACGCCGCCGTGCCGGCCTTGAAGAGGCTGCCAAGCGACAGGCTTTCCGTACCGAAGGCCGCCGTCAGCGAAACCTTCGGGAAGAACGCTGCACGCGCCGCGCCGATGTTCGCGTTCGCGGCGAGCAGGCTCTCTTCCGCCTCCATGATGTCCGGACGCCGCGTGAGCAGGTCGGACGGGAGACCCGCCGGAATGTCGGTCAGCAGGTTCTGCGAGGAGAGCGGCAGACCAGGCGGCAGGTCGGCCGGCAGCGGCTCGCCGATCAGCAGCACAAGCGCGTTCTCGGCCTGTGCGCGGGCCCGCAGCTGGGCCTGCAGGTTGGCCTGCGCGGTTTCGACCACGGACTGCGCCTGGCGCAGATCGAGTTCGGAGCCCGTGCCGTTGTCGAACTGGGCCTTCGTGATGTTGTAGGAGTCCTGCGCGACCTTCAACGTGCCCTGCGTGACGTTCAGCAAGTCATCGTCGGCCAGCATCGTCAGGTACTGCTCGGCCACCTGCGAGACGAGCGAGATTTCTGCCGCCTTGCGCGCCTGCGCCGTGGAGAGATACTGCGCCAACGCCTGGTCCTTCAGGCTGCGGATACGCCCCCAGAAGTCGATTTCCCACGACGCCTGCAGACCCACGTTGTAATCGCTATATGGATTCTCCGGAATGAACTGGAAATCCATCGGAACGCGCGTGCGCGCGTCTGAGCCCACGGCACTGGCAGACGGAAGCAACTGGGCGCGCGTGATCTGGTACTGGGCGCGCGCCGCCTCGACGTTGAGCACCGAAACGCGCAGGTCGCGGTTGTTCTTCAGCGCGATCTCGACGAGCGCCTGCAGACGCCGATCGACGAAGAAGATGCGCCAGCCGATGTCGGTGGCCGACGCGCCGTTGGCGCTGCGGCCGTTCGGCGCGCCGCCCGACTGGCCCGGCTGCGTCGCATAGACGCCGCCTTCCGGGAAGGTCTGCGAGACCGGCGCCTGCGGCCGGTGATACCACGGCTCCATCGTGCAGCCTGCGAGGAGCGCAGCGGCGACCCCCATCACGCACAGCTTCTGCATCTCGTTGTCCATTCTTGCGCGAATCATTGACTGGTACTACCAGCGACGCTGGGTGTGTCGGAGGCGGTGCACGTGCAGGGTCGGCTCGCCATCGCCAGCGCTTCCCGCCAACCCGTGAACCTGAGGCGGCACCGCACCGTCCTGTTTGACATTCCGGTCGTGACAACGTAGCGACCGTGGTTTCACAGCGCAATGTCCAAACATTAAGAGTGGTTAATTGTTCGGCAAACGAACTATGCACGGTCCAGGTGAGCTTGCGATCCGAACGCGCATCGGCTTGGAGCACCGGGTCCGCCCGGCGGCAACGTCCGTTGGAACAGGAAGCCTGTCGCCGCTGGCGTGGGATCTCATCGGCGCGAAGATCCACCGCTTGAGCGGGACGAAAATGGCCCGGTGCGCAGGCGCATCGGGCCCGCGTTTAAGCAGTGACGCCAGGAAGCTAGTCGACGCTATCCAGGCCGCTGACGAATACGATTACGAACGTGAAAAAAATGGCGGGGAGCTCGCCCGGGCCCTCAAAGGGGACACGGCGGATCATGACGCTGTCGTGTGGTCGGAGGCGGGGCCAATCGCGACCTTGCAGGTTGATCTTAATCGTGGTGCCATTGGCACTGGGGGCGATCCGTTTGCGCTTCGACTTTGCGTATGTTGTCCTCTGAGTACGACACTGCTCTCGAGTGGCCTGGGAAAAGTGGCAAGGAATTCTAAAGAAAGATTAAAAATTTTCTGCATCTGATGTCACGATATATCCCGTCCGGAAAGGCGATACTTGGATCGCTGCCGTCCCCGAGGCAGCGTTAGCGGTAATTCCTCGTTGCCCCGGTCTGGCTACCGGGGCTTTTTTCGTGTGTTGGGAGGGTGCGAAAGCTTCGGGGTGAAAGTCCCCTGTGCGGTCTGACCGCGAGAACGGCAGCCGAAGCGTTCGGGCGTCGCCGGCGATCCGAGTTTGGTAAGGCATGTTTGGCGGAGCCACGATCGCATGAACAGAATGCGACTCCCTGCGCTTCACAACCGAAGGCTTTAACCGCTTCGTTACCTCCACGATTGCTCCGGTTGCTTCCGGCTGGAGCGGTTGCCGGGTGGGGCTTTCACCCACTGGAAAAGCGCCGCCTTTGCACGGCGCACGCCATGAAGCGTCATTCGCCGAATCAATCGGACAGACATTCGGACGACCGGTCTGCATCGGTATGCGGCCACATGAACGAGTGCGATGCCCTTCGCGGCAGCGCCCGGCTCAGCGCGGTTGAAATGCGATGATCGCCATTCCGACAAGCGAGAATGCCACGCCGGCCCAGTCCCAAATCGTCGGCCGCATTCCCTCGACAAGCCAGAGCCAGATCAGCGCGACGGCGATGTAAACCCCGCCATAGGCTGCATAGACGCGGCCCGCTGCACTTGGATGCAGAGTCAGAAGCCATGCAAAGATGGCGAGCGATAGCGCGGCCGGTATCACCAGCGCGACGCTCTTGCCCTCCTTAAGCCACAAGTATGGGAGATAGCAGCCAAGGATTTCAGCGATCGCCGTAGCGACGTACAAACAAAAGGTTCTCATTACCTGGTGACAAGGCGGACGCATGGGGATGCTACCCCAGAATGCCCGGGGTCGTGCGTCGCGATAGCTGATTGGAAGCGGTACTTGCCTTAGCCACGCGGGCAAGGGCGCACCTACCCGGCAGGCTACGTTCCTCTGACCTCAAAGCCGCGCTGGCAATGTTCTATGCACAAAACCAAATCCCCTTCGATACAAACGTATACCCCCCTACCCTATCAGTGGTAACATAGCCCCCTACCGTATTCAGGGGGCTAGCCGTGAGCCATACGATTCGCGAAAAACAGAAGCTACTTAACCGGGTTCGCCGCATTAAGGGCCAGATTGAAGCCATAGAGCGCGCACTTGAAGAAGAGCGGGGCTGTATGGATGTGCTCCAGCTGATCACCAGCAGCCGTGGGGCGATGAACGGGTTGCTTGCCGTGGTTCTTGAGGACCACATTCGAACGCATCTCGTCGACGCAGAGCCGGACGACGAGCACGGCAGCGGCACCGAGCAACTGATTGAGGTAGTCCACAGCTACTTCAAGTAAGAGGGAACCATGAGCAACTTCGAAGATTCCGCTTTCGGAGCGGGACACGACCACATCTTTCTGGGTGCAGCCCATGAAGACAACGAGCGCAGGACCTGGATGGTGATCGTGCTGTGCAGCGCGATGATGGTGGCGGAAATTGTCGGCGGCAGCTTTTTTGGCTCGCTGGCGCTCGTCGCCGATGGTCTGCACATGTCGACACACGCGGGCGCGATGCTGATCGCGGCCTTGGCGTACACCTACGCGCGCAGGCACGCGGCCGATAACCGCTTCGTATTCGGCACCGGCAAGCTGGGCGACCTCGCGGGCTTTACCAGCGCCATCGTGCTCGCGATGATCGCGCTACTGATTGGATACGAAGCCGTATCGCGCTTTCTCTCGCCCGTGCCCATCCACTTCGGTCAGGCGATCCCTATCGCCGTGCTTGGCCTGATGGTCAATCTCGCGAGCGTCTGGCTGCTGAGCGGCAACCACCACGGCCACAGTCATGGTCATGGGCATAGCCACGGTCATGGTCATGGTCACGGCCATGAAGACGAGCACGGTCACGATGACGAGGTGCACCGCATCTTCGGCAGCGCTGGCGTATTTGCCCTGTCGGTCTTCGAAGACGGTGTACCGCCCGTCTTCCGCATTACGCCCGAAACGGCTTCCTCGACACTGAACGCCAATGCGGTTTCAGTGACGACAATTCGTCCCGACGGCACGCAACAGACCTTCGCGTTTGCCGATCGCGGCGGCTATCTGGAGTCGAAGGACGACATTCCCGAGCCGCACGCATTCAGGGCCATTGTCCGCCTGCCCGATGGTGAACATCAGATCGAGTTCGAGGAACACGAGCACAATCACGACGATGCACAAGCCGCCGCCAACCGTGACCACAACATCCGTTCCGCCTACATTCACGTCATTGCCGACGCGGCGGTTTCTGTGCTGGCGATCATCGGTCTACTGCTCGCGCGTGCGTTTGGCTGGGTCTGGATGGACCCGTTGGCGGGCGTAATCGGCGCATTGGTGATTGCAAACTGGTCGTGGGGCTTGATGCGCGATACGGGCGGCATTCTGCTCGACATGAATCCGGACAAGCGCATGGCCGAGAACGTCCGTCATGTCATTGAAGACAACGGCGACACAGTGCTCGACCTCCATGTGTGGCGCGTCGGTCCGGGGCACATGAGCGCGATCGTATCGGTGGCTACCGGTGAAGCGCAGCGCAACCCGGGGTTCTACCGCGCGGCACTCAAGCGTTTCAAGGGATTGTCGCATGTGACAGTCGAAGTGAATCCGACGGCCGCCGCCTGACTGATGGCAGTCAAATCACCCTGCGTCGATGTATGTGCGTTCGATGGCAAGACCGGGCTTTGCATCGGCTGCTTTCGGACGCGAGACGAAATCCAGGGCTGGAAGAAGATGACGGACCACCGTCGTCATCAGATCCTTAACGAGAAGACCCGGCGACAGGCAAAGCTAGCAAGAGAGACGCAGATCGCCAAGGTGGAAAGCTGAGGGAGCAGACGTGTTGTTCAACTGCGCTCTGGATGTCCGGCGCACACCATATGCAGCCATTTGAGCGGGGAGCTTGTCAACGGCAGCAACGGGTCGTTTATGCCCATTGCATGAATGGACGTGGCGGCGACGATCACTGTGTTCGGTCATCGGGCGCTAGCCGGCCAATTTCGGCCGTTCGCTAGCATGCATCGACGGACAGTCGAACGTCGGGGGGGGCTGCGTACACCGGACGTTCGCTCGCCAGCTTCGTCCTCGGGGCCATCGGCCTTCTTGGTCATGCACTGGTATAGCGCCCAGTTGAAGACGCTTCAGCTCGCCGCTTGCCTTTCCGCCGCCGATAGTCCTAGGTCATAGCGTTACCGTGAAAGCTGGGTAGTACGGGCATGTGCATGCCCCCTCGCGTGGCCCGCGAGTAAAAATATCGCCATGCCCGACCCGGTCGGCGAAGCCGCTCGCCGGGAATTCAGGGCGGTATTTGGCCTTCCTGAACAGCGATTCCACAAAGGCGTTGTCATCCGAGACGCGCGGGCGAGAGTACGACGGCTTCGCTCCCAGCCAATTGGGCATCGCCAGTACCGTGGCGGCCTTGAGTGCACTACCGTTATCGTCGTGCAGGACCGGCTTGCTCGAGCATGCGACTGCGCAATCTAAGAAGCCCTGCAACGAGTGGATTCCCGAACACGCCGTCGGCCGGGGCCATGGCCAGACATGCGGCTCAATACACTGACGCCATGCCCGGTGGCCGGTGCTTGAAACGCCGGTGTACCCAGTAATACTGCTCGGGAAATTTCACCACCTGTTCTTCGAGAAACGCATTCATGCGCCGCGCGTCGACCACATCGCATCCAGACGGGAAGTCCGCGAGCGGTTCGAAGATCGTCAATTTGTACCCTTGATACTCAGGGAGCACCTCGGTGACAAAAGGCACAACCCGCGCCCGACCGAGTCTCGCGAGTCGCGAAACGGCCGTGAGTGTGCAGGCGGGAACGCCAAAGAAGGGTACAAAAACTGAGTTGTCGATACCCTGGTCCATATCCGCTGCCAGCATGACGGGCTTGCCGGTCCGAAGCAAACCTACAATTTTTCTCGCGCTGGTCGCGCGCTCGATCATCTCCGCGCCGAATCTGCCCCGCTGCTGCCTGGCGAGGTCGCATAAGGCAGTGCTTGACATGCGTGTATAGAGTGAGGCCACGGGATGATGCGTCGAGTAGAGCATGCAGCCGACCTCAATGCCCACAAAGTGAAATCCCATGAAAATGGTAGGCGGGGCCGCCGCATCGTTGAGATCGATTCTGCTTTCGATCTGAACGATGTCGCGGATCGCCTGAGCACTGCCAAACCACTGGATACCTCGCTCGAGATAGCTGCGAACAACATGGCGAAAATGCGCTCGTGCGAGTCTCCGAAGTTCGCCGCTGCTCTTCTGCGGGAAGCAAAGACGCAAGTTCACCAGGACGATGTGCTTGCGGCGGCTCGGCAGCGCATACAACGCGGTACCTGCGGCCACTCCGAGCCGCGCGACGAATTTATAGGGAAGTATGGAGAGTGTGCGCAACAACGTCGCGATGAGCGTACGATTGAGGTGTTTCAAAGCTCGTCCCCTACGGTTACAGCTGCCTCGAAGGCATAGTTATACGCGACGCAGACGAGTCTCCTGCGCGTCGCTGTCTCATTCGTGTGCTCTCGTTCCAGTACGACCTCCACAAATGGATTGAATGTTTATCGGAGCGCAAATACGGCTGAAGGGACGTGACTGGTCCGGGCAATGTCGTCGAACGCACTGCCGTGAAAACCGGCTAGTCCCGGCTGCCCCTCGTACGCCGCGGACCGGCTCGCTCGACCAACCAGAACGACCGACATGCAGCTGCACAAGTCTGTCCAGCCTGCAGTGCTTCGAATCGGATACCGTAGGTGACGCGCCGCCTTAAATGACGGCGTCCCGGTTGGCCGAAACACGATCAAGGCACGTCGAGCAACGATCTTTACCCACACGGCCGAGGCCACGATCAGGGAGAAAACGTAGCGCCTGAATGACTCGGGTAGTTGAAATTCCAGCGATTCATCCGAAATCGCTGCCGAGACGAAGAGGATCAATTGGATGCAAATCGCCGACAGCGAAGCCACGAAAAGGTGGGTGCTGATAATACGAGTCAATCTGGCACTCCTGTCGTAACGCACGGACACTTTTCCTGACGCTTGCTCGCCGGCCAGAGGGCACGGCTCAAATCCCGGCTGGAATTCGCAGCTCGAAATTGACGTTGGTGCGAAACAAATTTGCCTTGCTCCAACACATGCGGACCGACGATAACACCGGAAGCTTAAGGTACGCTGAGCCAGTTCCAACGATCGCGCTATTGCTTTCTTACAGTTTCACCCATCCATTCTGGCGTCCGTACACGCGCTTTCCGCGGACTGACCTGCCCCGGTTGTAGTCCGGACCGCAGCTTGAGTCCGAGGTTAAAAACTGCCGGGCAGCGTCATACGCCCGTGCGAACTGCTCGGGCGTATGACAGCCGAGCGAACTGTGGGGCCGCTCGGTGTTATGCCCGACCCGCCGCGATTCAATCAAGCTTCTGGTATTTTGGATGGAGACAAACCAGTGCTCGTTCAGGCAACCATCCTGGAAGCGCCCGTTGAAACGCTCGAAGTAGGCGTGCTCCACTGGCTTGTCGGGCCGGATGAACGACAGCGTTATACCGGCCGCAAGCCCATGCATCCAGGACCTTCCCGGTGAACTCTGGACCGTAGTCCCAGCACAAACCGCTCGCTTCGTCCGAACCGCTTATCGCCCAGACACGCCGCCAAATGGCGAGCCGAGGTCACTGTCGCATCTAAAAATCCGCTCCGGCGCATCTGCTATGACGCAAGCGGCTTCGTCGCGCTCAGGAATGCGGTGCGTATGGAAAAGGATTGCTGGCCTGATGTGAGGAGAGGACGTAATGCTTGCTCAATGCGTTTCCCCTCGTCTTTCGTGAACGTATTGCGAAGCAATTCACCGAGGGGGGGCGCCCAAGGAAATGGCGGATTTTTCAATAGAACATCCCATGACGTGGTTGGCGAAGGACCGACGTCGATATGAAACTCCATGTGAATGTCTGTAAACCCGGCATCCATGGCATACCGAACCAGATCCCGTTCGCTATAGTTGGTGATTGGATTCGCTGCGATATCCTCCTCGGTACCGGGAAGGTGCGTGATTTTCCAGCGATAAAGCAAACGGGAAATATGATCGTCAGTTCCGGCCGGAAGCGCGTCGACACTCTTTTTTAAGGCGACCACATCAAGCGCGTCGTCACGGCAGATGGGCTCGGCGATGGAAATCCGACCGCCAGGCTTCACGACGCGGTAGAACTCGCGCAGCACGGCGCGTTTGTCGGGTAGATAGGCCAGCACCGCGCGAGTGGTAACGGCATCCACGCTGGCGTCCCCAATGCCCTCAAGCGCCTCCGCAGAACATTGGGTAAAAGTGCACTGCCCTCGAATTCCGCATTGGGTCGCGGTCGCTTCGGCGTGCTGCAGCAACGCCGCAGAAATGTCAACCAGGACAGTATGCAGAGAAGGGCCGATGCGGTCTATCGCGCGAAACGCAACAAGTCCATCGCCAGCGCCAACGTCGACAAGGGTCATGCCCGCCTCAAGCCGCGCACCGTCGAGAACACGATCGGCATATCGACTGATATCGGCACGGAAAGCCCGCTCATGTGCCGGATCACCGGCAAACCGCTCGCGCAGAAGCCAATTGGCCCAAAGGTCGGATTGTACGCATTCTCGGTTGGTGTTCATCTATTACAGGTCTCCTGGCATGCCTGCAAATTCTCTGGATAGGCCGATCGAAATCGCGAACAAAACGAAGTGTCGATCGGAGCGTTGTTTGGCAAGCCGGAATTCTATCGGCCGGAACTGATGAAAACCTTAAGGGACCGCGTAGTGGTGACACTCTGATCGGTTGTGTCGCGATAGTAGACGTGAGCTCAATGGAGCTATCAGCTCAGGATTCCTCAGATAACCAGCGAGTGGAATTGCTCTGCATCGCTGCGGTTATTGTCACCCGTCATCTGCCCTTTCCGGATCATATGCATGATCTCGATACCGGAAAGAATGACGCGGGCGCACTGGAAGCTTTTGAAGCCCATCATCGGCCTGACCATCCTCTTGATCGCGCGATGGTCCGGCTCCACAATGTTGTTCTGCTACTTGATCTGCCTGATCCGGATGGGCGTTTCCCGTTCGCCGTTCAGGACATCGAGCGCAGCCCGGTTCGCGCCGCTCTTCTCAATCGTGACCGTCTCAGGTTCGCCGTTGTGCTCGATCGCCTTCTCGAAGCAACTCCCGGCAGCGACCTTGTCACGCCGGGCGCGCAGCAGGAAGTCGACCGTGTTGGCGGCCTTGTCCACTGCGCGATACAGGTACTTCGACTGACCACTCACCCTAATGCAGGTTTCGACCATGCGTCAGCTTCTGCCCACGGGCCGCTTGTGCCGGCGAAACGCCTTTTCGAACAGCGGCACGAACTTGAGGAACCAGCGGTGCACCGTCGAATGATCCACGTCGACGCCGTGTCAGGCCATCATTTCTTCGAGGTTGCGCAGGCTTAACGAGTAGGCGACATACCACCGCACGCATACCAAAATGACGTCAAGCGGATAATGAAGGTGCTTGAGTACCTTGCCGATGCCGGGCGGCAGTGTCTTCTTCGTTTTCGTCATCGTGGTCTTCACGCAGGTGGGGAGGAAAAATTCCATCGCAGTGCCTTACTGCGACACTGCCGCGCAGCGTCACGCCGGCGACGACCGTACGCTTCTCGCCGCGCATCACGCGTTGTACGCAAAGGCGCGCGAATGCAATCCGGCCCGCTGTTCGCGCCACACTGTTCCGTCGCGATCTAAACGGTATTCTGTAGTGCGAGATATTTGGCGTTGAGACAGTGGCGGATGTCTCGCGCTCAGCGAGAATGAATGAACCGCAGTCGAACGCGAGACGTAGATCGACACCCGGCGCAATGTTGTCGCGCGCTGCAAGAGCAACGGCCCCGGGATGCTCGCCCGGGGCCGTCGCTCAGAACGGATCGTCGATGTGATGCCGCACCGGGGCGGACCATGGTTGCCTGCTGCGCTGGATCTGCTCTGCGTATGCGCTGCTGAACCACAGCAGCCAGTCGCACAACAGTTGCTGGATCTGGGCCGCCGCCTCGTCGGTGAGCGCGGGTAGCGGCGGCGGTCGTGGCCCGATACGCGTGGACGGTGTGCGTGACTGACCTGGCTGCTGAGGGCGGCGGCTCATCGCATTTCCCCAATCGCCTGCTGCAACAGCTCGTCGGGCAGATGGTTCAGCCCTTTGGGCACAGCCAGCTGCATGGCGGTGCGCAGGATACGCCCGGCATTGCGCGGCAATCCGCGCGAAGCCTGGCGCAGCAGTTCGAGCCCGGTTTCGGAGATCAGCGTGTGGTTGCAGCCGGCGGCCTTGAGCGCGTGGGCGATGAGCTGTGCGAAGCGGGCGTGCTCGGTGACGGGCTGCAGTTGCACGCGGGTCTGGATGCGGCTGTAGAGCGCGGCGTAAGCGTTGCGCTCGAGCATCGGGGCCAGCTCCGGATGGCCGGCAAGCCACACGGTGATGAGACTGCGGGCGTCGAAGGCGAAGTTCAGGAACGAGGGGAAGTCGCGGAAGAACTCCGGCGGCAGGTTCTGCGCCTCATCGATGATCCACACCGGCAGGACCTGCTTGCCGTTGGCCAGCTCGGTGATGCGCTGCTTGATGTCGCGCCACAGGTCCGCGCGCCGGTAGCTGGGTTCGAGCCCGAGTTCGCGGGCCAGCGAGCGGTACAGGTCGATGCGCCCGAACTCGGTCTCGGACAGATAGATGGTCTGGTAGCGGTGCGGATTGAGGTTGCGCGTGAGGTGGCGCAGCATGGCGGTCTTGCCCACGCCGGGCTCCCCGGTGAGCAGGCCGATGCCGGGGCTGTCGAGCAGCCACTGGAAGCGTTCGGACAGGCGCGCGAGCGCGCCATCGTCCCACAGATCGGTGCCGTCGGTGTCCAGCGGCGCGCAACGCAGGCCGAAGTGTTGGCGGTACATGTGTCAGTCCTCGCGACGGTAATGATGTTGATGGACGAGTTCGATGAGGTTGGCTGTGGCAGCGGGCGCTGCAGTCGCGGCAACGGCGGGCGTCCTGCTGCGCCGGCGCCGGCTGTTGGCCAGCGCATCAAGCGCGGTGGCCGCGCCCAGTGGAGCGCCCTGCCTGCTCTGGACACGCACGACCGTACCGGCGTGCGGATCGACGACGAGCACGACGTAGTGGCCGCTGAGTTCATAGGGCACCTCGAAGACGGCGCCTTCGTACGAGACGGTGCCGTCGCGGCGCACGCGTCGCTCGACGCGGTGCAGGAACAGCTCATCGAGCCTGGGGGCAAGCGAGCCGAGCGCGCGGATGCGCGGCAGGTCCTGCCGGTAGCGCGAGAGCGGCGTCACGTTCTCGCCCAGCGCGCTGTGTGGCTCGCAGTGGTAGACCTGTTCGAGCCACGCCCACAGCCGCGCGTTCAGGTCAGTCAGCTCGCGGATGTGTGTGGTGTCCAGTTCGGAGAGGAACTGCTCGCGTACGGTACGGTGCCAGCGTTCGAGCTTGCCCTTGCTTGTGGGCTGGTAAGGCTGGCAATGCACGAGACGCACGCCCAGGTCTGCGCAGATGGTCTGCAGGCTCGCGGCGCGATAGGCCGCGCCGTTATCGACGACGAGCATCTTTGGAATTCCGCGACGCAAGAGCGCCTGCTTGAGCACGCCCTCGATCTCGAGGGCCGTCTCGGACAGACAGAAGGCGCTGTGTGCAACGAGGCGCGAGGCATCGTCCATGAGCGAGACGAGATAGGTCTTGCGGCGCGCCCCGCCAAACGAGAACGTCGGGCCGTGCATGACGTCACCGTACCAGATGGAGCCAGCGTACTCGGCCACGAAGCTGCGCTTCTCCTGGGCAACGACTGTAGGGCTGGCGATACGCGAGAGGTCGTGAGACTTGAGCAGGCGGTGCACGGCGCAGCGTGAGAGTGTGCCGCGCGCCACGATGCCGGTGGCCTCCAGCAACAGCCGGATCTGGCGCACCGAGCGGCTGGGGTTCTCGCGTTTGGCGGCGAGCACCGCAGCCTGCACGACCTCGGGCAGCTTCGAGCGACCCGTGTCGGTGCGCGGCCGGATGGCGAGCCCTGCGATGCCTTCGCGTCGCCAGGCGTAGTACCACGTCTGCAACGTGCGCTCGCTGATGTGACGCCGGCGCGAGCCCGGGATCGCGTACTCCTTGAGGGCGAGCTGACGCAACAGCTGTAGCAGCTCGCCGCGTTCGAGTCGCTCGCGGCTCACGATGGGGCCGAGCACGGACAGCCGGAACAGCGCCACGGGGTCGATGTCGTTCATGAAGTCTCCGTTGAAGTGGAAGAGACCTCATGAAACGCCTGATGCCGTGCAGGCGGCAGTGGGCAGACCCTGTGGGTTGCCCGTTACCGCGTCCGGCAGTGCGTCTCGTGTGGAATTGCGTTCAGCCGATCACGGGACATCGAGGCCATCCAGATCAAGCCAGGCCATCGCACGCGACAGCGACATGAGCGCGAAGCAGGGGCGCCAGAAGGTCGCCGTGTCGGCTGCGCGGCCCAGTTCGGGCAAGCGGCTTCGCAGGGCGAAGGCAAAGTCCTCACTGCAGCGCATGAGCCATCGCCACCAGCGGCGCACGGTGTGGCGATCGATGCCGACCAGGGCTGCGATGCGGCGCAGCGACAGGCCAGAGAGGATCAGGCAGAGCACGAGTTGCTGCAACGCCCAGCCGTACCAGCGCAGCGGGCAGATGCACAGCGGCAGGCGCGAACAGGTACGTCGGCAGGCGGCACAGCAATAGCGTGGCACGGGCACCGGATTGAGCGCGCCGGTGACGCTTCGGTCGGCCTTGCGTTCATAGAAGCCGTGCGCCCACAGGCACGTGCGGCCGCAGTGCGGGCAGCGGCCGGGATGATAGGACTGGGGCGTGGTGACGATGGAGCGAAGATGCTGTTCGAGCGTGAGAAAGGAATGTACGATCCGAAGCATAGGCCGGGCTGTTCTGCGTTCGTGGGCTGGTGTGAGAGCCGTCTCACGATAACAGAGGAGTACCGGCCTATCTCATGTCCACCGCATCGCACGATGCTCACGCTGAAATTCAGGAAATCGCCCTGGACGAACGCGAGACAAATACCCCCCGCCCAAACTCAAATAGCCCGAGCCGTAACAGCCACACGCGCAACCGGACACAGGTTCGTGCTGTGACGCTCAACCCGGTACGCGACTCTGTCGTCGCCGCGGCGGCGCACAACGCCGATAAACAGCCGTTGGGTGCGTGGATGAGTCGATAACTACGGTGCGCACGCGGGGTCGGGGCACGATCAATTGCGGTTATGAAAGGAGCTACTAGATTCTGAAGAGCCAGCCGGAGCACCTCCGTAGTCTGTACTTCCCCGTGATCGAACGTGAAAATCTGCCGCGGAGCCGCGAGCCATCGACTGATTTTCCTTTCCGACGGTTTCACACGGCGCGGGGGAGGCGGGGCCAGCGCGTTCCGGCTGATGCATTGGCGCCTGTTCGTTGAGAGACGGCATCGCGGGAGCGCGGGCAAACGATGCGGGCGGAATGAGCAGCGGATGGCGAAGAACGCGCTGGAAAGGACGAGATTCATGGCATTTCCCCCACGTCCGCGGCATCGCAGGATGCCGCAGGACATTCGAACCCACACGTTGATTATGATCCGTTATCCTTAAGATGTATTTAACGTGGCGCGGTGAAAATCTCTCGCGGGGCGGTCTGGACGGTCTCGATGTTGCAGCAGCAAGGGCTGATCGGTTTGCGGCGGAAGGTGCCGTTTGGCGGCGCCGTAACGACACCGCAATTGAGTGCTTCATTGGGGGCGGCGAGCAGCCAACTCATCGATAAGCCGGCAGCCGCCACTGAATCCGCTCAGCAACGCATCGATGTCTGACGTGAAAGGGCGCCCAGAAACATCGCTGAGATAGAGCACCCGATCGTCGTCATACGATTGATGGTCTGATTTGACGTGGACCGACGCCCAATAGGAAGGGGCCTTCGAGACGGTTCGGCCGCCGCAGATTTCGTAGCTAACCTCGACGGTAACGTCAATGCTGTAGCCTCGATATGCGTACTTGCGTCTCATGCTTCAACTTTCCTGCCAGTTATTTGAGGTGATTCGGTCATTCATCCTCGAGTCTCAAGGGCTACGGTTAGATAATGCACTGCACCGATGTTAGTTGGCGCGAGAGGGAAATTTTTTGTCGAACGGGGAATCTCTCGGCTGTCGAGCAAAGACGAGATCGATGACAGTCCTGAACCGAATGGCCTCGACGATCATGGGGCGACGTCGCCCTTCGAGCGCAATTTTTCATGATACATCCCTAGCTTAAGGGACAATTCAGTTAGCCGGACGGCCTGGTCAGTGTGGTCGTTGCGCCGTGAGGTACGCAATGCGAACGGCAGCGAACCGGTGGCCGCTTTCGACCAGCGGGCGTAACCGCGCTTCCAGAAACTCACGTTCGCTCAGCGTAAATTGTGTTTCGAGTATCGATTTCAGCGACGGCGCACCGGGATAGGGGGATGTATGCAAATAGGTTTGCCACGATGGCGAATCTTGAGTACGCACGTCGATATGCAATTCGAGATGGATATCCGTAAAGCCAGTATCGACTGCAAATCGTACGAGATCTCGTTCACCGTAACTGGTTATGGGAAGCGACCTTATCTTTTCCTTTGTGTCAGGATACTGCGCTGCCCTGCATCGCAGCAACAGTGCGAAGAAGGGGTCCTGAGGGTCTCCGATGCGAGCGTCGACGATCTGCTTTAAGGCGCAGACCTCAAGGGCTTCGTCGCGAATAATGGGCTCAGCCATCGCGAGTCGACCACCGGGCTTCAGAATCCGGAACAGCTCTCGCATCGCGGCGGGTTTGTCGGCCACATATGCGAGCACCGCGCGCATCACGACGGCGTCGACAGATGCGTCGTCGATTCCATCCAGCTTTTCGGCAGAACACTGAAGGAATTTACATTGATCGTGCACGCCAAGAACGTACGCTCTCTCGCTGGCGTGCGCCAACATAGGCGCGGAGATGTCAGTCATGGTCACATTCAATTTTCCGCCGGTCCGCTCGATGGCGCGAAATGCCACCAGACCGTCTCCTGTGCCAATATCGGCGAGCTTCATATGCGGTTTGAGGCGGGCGAAGTCCAGCACTCGATCGGCGTACGCGGTCATTTCGACACGCAGCCGCGATCTGTACTCGATGTCACCGCCATGTCGATGATGAAGAAGCCAGCTTGACCAGATATCGGGGGTGGTATCGCTCACGAGAATGAAGGAGTGTCGGTGAAGGCGCTTGCCGGGTCCGATATCGTACTGGGAGTTCCTGAAGAGATCCTTAACGGTTGAGCGGTCTACAAGAAGAGCAGTCCACATCGCGTCCCGGCAAGACGGCTTGACGATAGCCAGCGCAGGATACGAAGCGCTTGTCAGGCGCGGTAAAACGAGACTGAAAGAGGCTACGTCGTGCGGTCAATGCTCAATTCTGGTTACGACACAGACGGTACGTCCTTGAGGGCATCGGCTTATACACAATTTCCAACGTGACCGGCGGCACGTAGTCGGTCGTTGTCAACGGCATAACCTGCGGTTCGACGGTCTGAACGATCGATTTATGTGGGCGATCCAGATTGCTCGAGAGCCCGCTGCTGATTGAAACACTATCAACTCGGTTTCCGTGCTTACGCGGTTAGCGGCACACGAATTCCACAATGCCTCCTGCGGCGCAGATCACCACCACGGCAAGTGGAGGCGCTTTCCAGCGGTTCAACAGAAAGAAGCCGACTGTGGCAATGGAGAAGTCAATGCCGGAACGGATCGCGCTCGTCCAGACGGGCGAATAAAGCGCCGTCGCCAGCAACCCGACGACCGCCGCGTTCACGCCGGAAAGCGTCGCGGCCATGGATGAACGTGCGCGCAATGCTTGCCAGTGTGGCAACGCCGCAATCACGAGCAGCAAGCCAGGAAGGAAGATGCCGATGGTGGCAAGCAGCGCTCCGACGCAATGATTGGGCGCGCCCACAGTCATCCAGCCGAGGAAAGCGGCGAACGTGAACAATGGGCCCGGAACTGCCTGTGCCGCCCCGTATCCAGCGAGGAAGTCATTCGGCGATACCCAACCGGTCGCGACCGTCTGTTGCTGTAGCAGAGGTAGCACGACATGTCCGCCGCCGAAAACAAGCGCACCCGAGCGGTAAAAGGCGTCGAATATGGCGATGAGGTGGCCACTGCCCGATTGCTGCAGGGCTGGCAGAGCAAACAGCAGGAAGCAAAACAAGGCAAGTGCGATGCCTCCGGCCGGATGCGATACGCTGAATTCGCGCGCGTGCGCTATGCCGACCGACTTCGTTGACGCCGTTGAGCGGCAAAACACGAAGCCAAGCACAGCGCCGAGTGCGATGACAACGAGTTGCGCATCGATGGTGGTAAGCACGCTGAGTCCCGCCATGGCAGCAAGCGCAATGGCTGCCCGCCGGCGATCCGGGCACAGTCGACGGGCCATGTCCCAGACGGCCTGGGCCACGACAGCGACAGCGACGAGCTTGAGGCCATGAATCAATCCTTCACCGACCGGGCCGCCCAGATCCGGCGCTATGGCAGCGAAAGCGAGCAGCAACAAGACCGATGGCAGCGTGAACCCGCACCATGCCGCGAGCCCTCCGAACCAGCCAGCCCGGAGCAAGCCAATCGAGAACCCAACCTGGCTGCTGGCAGGGCCCGGCAGAAACTGGCACAGTCCGACCAGATCCATAAACGTTTCCTCATCGAGCCAGCGCCTGCGCTCGACGAACTCACGCCGGAAGTAGCCAATGTGGGCAATCGGGCCACCGAAACTCGTCAGCCCTAGCCGGAGGAACACGATCAACACTTCAAGCACGCACTTGGCACGGGACGACTCCCGCCGTGGCCTCTCGACTCCCATACCTCGTCCTCTGCCCCTTTATTTCGATTCGGCATCCGCGCGGCTTGCCCTTGACGTCGTGCGCGGCAAATCCCCGTCGCCCGATTCGGGCACTTCTGTGCGCCACGCCCTCTACGCTACTTTTCCCAGATCGGCGCCCCTGGCGACCAATGCGAATAAGCGATCAATCAGCAAATCATTCAGGATGACGCTGCGGCCATCGTTCAAAGAAGTCAATCGTACAAGCCAAACGATAGGCACGATCTCGCGCCTTGACCAGCCGCGGAATGCATTCAGGCGGCGCCGTTACGCTGAATCGATCAGGTCCGGTCTGGATAACGACCGCGCTCGCACATATCGCGTACATCATCTGCTTGGAAATCGCAGTGGATCGGCGGGCGCGGAGGTCGCGATATTATGGTCCCCCGGTTCATCAGCCGATGATTCAGTCTTGGGCAACAGACTCTTACTCCGCCTCATGAAGATGCTTTGCGTTCCCAACGTGAATGCGCCGTACAGTTCTTGACGCGCGCCAGTGAGCTGCGGTGCGTCATAGCTCGATGACGCACACCGGATCGAAAGTCGCATTCTCCCATCGCAGTTCGCTCTCTACCCGCGTGGACGCGAGATTCAGCGGGTAGCCGCGCGGGTTTGCCACGACGCGCGCACTGCCCGACCGGTAATCGAATGAATCGTGCACATGCCCGTGAATCCATAGATCTGCCAACGGCATCAGATGCCGCAGGTCGCTCAGAAAGCCCGCATTGACTGGTTGATCACGAAACCGCTCATGCATCGAAGCCGGCGAAACACCGTGATGCGTGATCACGACTGTCTTGCCCGCAAAAGGCTTCCCGAGTTCCCGCACGAGCCACGACACGGCGCGCCGATGTTCGGCCAGCGCTTCCTCCGGGCCGAACGGGCCGCCGTCTTCACGACGGATGGCGGCATGGTCCGACATCGCTTCGCGCGCATAGTCCATGCTTTTCACGCTGTCGCCGTAGAGCTCGTAATCCGTCCAGAGGCAGCAGCCAAGAAAGCGCGCTCCGCCGAACTCAATCGAGCGGCGTTTGAGATAATGGACCCGCGTACCCCGTGCCCGACGGCAGAGCGCAGCGACGGTCTCGGCATACCCGGCCCCATAAGCCTCATGATTGCCGCTGACGTAGAGGACCGGTACAGGCCACTCTGCGAAGCGGTCCACAGCCGCTGCACCCACGTGAATGTCGCCGGCGAGCACCAGTAGATCCGCGCCGGCGGCCACCTGCAGAGGCCATCTCGGGGGAAATTTCGATTGGAGAGCGTCGAGGTGAAGATCGGATGCAATCTGTAAGCGCATGATTCTTGTCAAACAGTGGCCATCCAATTTATGTCGTGGCGCATGCCCGCCGTCGAGCGCACGCGTCAAGCACTTCGCCCGGCGCGGAGGTGTCTCTATCCGCGTGCCGTCCCGTCCGATCCGATCGCGGCCTGCACATTCAAGGAGCACCGCGGACGTATAGCGTGCCGCCCTACCTGCGGCAACACATATTCTGTCACCTGCCACGCAACCAGCCCCGGAGCATAGAACAACAGATCGCGTATGCGTCGCGCACCTGCAAGCGCGAGGCAGGTTGGTGCATCGAATCCGAGTACCCCCCCGATCAGGACAAAACCGCCCTCCTGTACGCCCAGACTGCCGGGTACAAGAAAAGCCACGCTGCTCACAAGCTGGATCAAGGCCTCAATGACGAATGCCTGCGCAAACGTAGCATCTGTGCCGAGCACGCGGAGGGCGATCCAGATCTCGAGCGCGAATCCCGCGCACTGGACCGTTTGCCAGACAAACAGGTAGCGGGCGACGTTGCCCGTCTGACGCCATACCAGCTTGATGGACTGATCGACCCGAGCGGATTTCCCCACGAGCTCAAGCATCTTTCCGCTTGTGACCTGGTTCAGCGTTCGCGCCATGCGTTCGAAGGGCCGGGCATGCTGAACCAGCGCGAAGAGCGTCAGTATCGGCACGATTCCCGCGATGCTCCACACGAGCGTGCCTGCCAGATGCGCCGCACCAGACGTCGAATGACCCAGCAGGTAGCCACATGCTACGAGTGCAAAGACGACCTGGCTGATCAGCGTGAGTTGCACATCGACGACAAGGCTCGCTATCGCGCTCGCCGGCCGCACACCGCTGCGGCCAAGCAGCCGGAACGAGAGAATTTCGCCACCGATACGCGCGACCGGCAAGAGGCCGTTTACCGACTCCCGAAGCCAAACGAACTTCAGCAGCTTCGCGAAGGACGGACGCTCCGCAGGGCGAATAAGCGTGCGCCAGTCCCACGCGTTCGCGCACATCGGGAGGACATGCACGCAGGCGGATAGCACAAGGCCGGATCCTCCGTTGCGGATCAATTGCCAGACTGTCGCCGGATGATCGCGCAACACTAGCCAGACTGCGGCCGAAAATCCAACCAAAGCTGCGATACGGCCAAGGTGCTTCATCTGTGGTTCCCGCTTGCGGATGGCACCCGCGTCGTTACAGCTATCGACATCTCGTTGAACTCACTTCTCATTTACCGGCGACAGCATACCGTTCCCATCGACGCGGAAACGCCTGCCCCGCCAGACCACCCCAGACGAACAAAAGCTCGCGGCATAGATCGCGAATTGCACGAGATCCCACAGCGGCAGACAGAGTAGTCCGTGTGTCTTGTTATTCGTGGCGCGGTCAACCCTCCAGACCAGCACCGCTCGGCTCAACAGCGCGGCACAAGCCGATACCCACGCCACGCTCGCGCCGCCGGAAAATAGGACTGTGAGCATAGCGAGCGCAAACGGATGCATCAGCACGGCACCGAGATGTCCCGAGGGGTCGGCTGCGCGAATCGTGCGACTCCAGCGCAACTCATGGCTGAAGAGTCTGGAAAACGTATTCTCGACGCAGGCGTGTTCCACTATCATCGGCGGAATGGCAACCGTAGCGCCGTTACGACGCACGGCTTCACCGATGGCGTGATCCTCCGCAAGGTGGTGGGCGAACTGCGCGAGGCCCCCTATTCCCGCGAGGGTCTCCCGAGTCATCGCAACCGACTGTCCGAAGCACGGCCGGGCGCGGCCAATCGCAAGCCCGGTAACTACGCCGGGGAGGAAATGATAGTTGGTGAGCGCGGCTGAGACGCGCGACCAGAACCCGGGTGTGCGCAGGCCGCGATAGACCGTGGTGACGAGCCCGACGCCCGGCTCCTGCAGCGCTGCGACGATATTGCGAAGGTAAGCCCGACCGACACGCACATCGCTGTCCGCGAAACAAAGGACGTCATGCTCGGCATGTTCGAGCATGTTGACGAGATTAGCGATCTTCCGGTTGGGTCCATACAGCCGCGCGTCCACCACGACCGTGACCTGCGCCGAGGGATAGCGCGCGCGCACTGCATCGACGGCCCTCAGCGCTGCGTCCTGGGCGTCGTGAACGCCGAAGAGATACTGGATTGGAGCCGGGTAGTCCTGCTCGAAGAACGTGGCAAGATGCTCCGTGAGTTGCCACTCGTCTCCGTGAAGCGGCTTGACCACCGTCACACCAGGAAACTGCGTCGGCACGGCGGCGCAGCGAGCAAAGAAGCGGCCGACCAGCACGCAGGCGAATACCGTATAGACGACGCCAAACGCCGCGCCAAGGCCGCAGACTATGGCGAAAGACATGAGCAGCACATGTGCGCCATGCAGCAGTGCCGGATGCCTCAGCACAATCGCCCATGAAACCCCGAAGCACGCAGCGACGCCCAGCGCCAATACGCCACCGGTGAGCCGGATCGCGCGCGGCAAGCCCATCATGCCTCGTGGGCGCGCAGGAAGCGGAAGAACTCTACGCCTTCGCGCAGGCGGCGCTTCATCATCTCCCAGCTCGTGAGCATCTCGCGCACGATCTCCCAGATCTTCGAGGGGCGGAAATAGAACTCGCGATAGAACTGCTCGAGGTGGTGATAGATCTCGTCGCGCGACAGATGCGCATAGCCGATCGCCGCGAGCTGCACGCCTTCCTTGCTCACGAGGTTGATGGTCTTGTTCTCTTCCATCCAGCCGTTCTCCACGGCCTGCTTGTAGAGCGTCGTGCCCGGATAAGGCGCCGCGAGCGAGACCTGGATCGTGTGCGGATTGATTTCCTTCGCGTACTCGATGGTCTTCCTGATCGTTTCCGGCGTCTCGCCCGGCAGCCCCAGAATGAAGGTGCCGTGAATCTTGATGCCAAGCGTCTTGCAGTCCGCGCTGAAGCGGCGCGCGAAGTCCGTGCGCACGCCCTTCTTGATGTTCACGAGGATCTGGTCATCGCCGCTTTCAAAGCCCACGAGCAACAGACGCAGGCCGTTTTCCTTCATGACCTTGAGCGTCTCGTACGGCACGTTCGCCTTCGCGTTGCACGACCACGTCACGCCGAGCTTGCCGAGACCCTGCGCGATCGCTTCGGCGCGCGGCAGGTCGTCGGTGAAGGTGTCGTCGTCGAACATGAGCTCCTTCACTTCCGGCATGTTGTCGCGGATCCACTTCGCTTCCTCAAGCACGTTCTCGACCGAGCGCGTGCGGTAGCGGTGGCCGCTGACCGTCTGCGGCCACAGGCAGAAGGTGCAGCGGGACTTGCAGCCGCGGCCCGTGTAGATCGAAACGTACGGGTAGTTCAGGTAGCCGATGAAGTAGTTCTCGATCTTCAGATCGCGCTTGTAGACGGGCGCGACGAACGGCAGCTCGTCCATGTTTTCGAGGATCGGGCGCGCCTCGTTGTGCTCGATCGAACCGTCTTTCGCGCGCCAGCTCAAGCCCTTGATCTGCGGGAACGGCTTGCCTTCGGCGATTTCCTTGCAGGTGAAGTCGAATTCTTCGCGGCAGACGAAATCGATCGCTTCGGTTGCCGTGAGCGAGTTGTGCGGATCGACCATCACCTTCGCGCCGACCATGCCGACCAGAATCGACGGCTTGTGCTTCTTCAGGTCCTCGGCGAACAGCGCGTCCGTCGGGAACGACGGCGTGCTCGTATGGATGATGACGAGGTCGTAGTCGTCGGCGATGTTGAGCGTTTCCTGGACGGAAAGGCCGTCGGCGGGCGCATCGAGCACGCGGCTGCCGGGCACGAGGGCCGCCGGCTGCGCGAGCCAGGTCGGATACCAGAACGAACGGATCTCGCGCTTTGCCTGGTAGCGCGAACCGGCGCCACCGTCGAAGCCGTCATAGGACGGGGCCTGCAGAAACAGCGTTTTCATGTCGTTGGATTTCCCGCGATATATCGCGCGGTCACTCTTTGGTGTTTGTTCAGGGGGTGGAAGGGAAGCAAGCTAAAGTGCGCTCGCTCTTGCCTCGGTGAGGATTGACCGCAAGCATAAATCAAGATGCCCTGGGGTCAAACGTTCTCCGGTTGAGCCGCACGTACAACACGACGAGCGCACGCCGGGGGCAGTCACTGGACAGCGAAACGGTGCAATGCCGCTCACCGCCGAGCCACACATGGTTGCTTGCCAGGGCCGAGCGAAACGCCGAACCCGCGACTCTACGAGTCAAGAAAACCGCCGCAATGACCATCCCCCCAACGCCCAGACGGAACGCCGTCGACGTAAAGAACGTCTCCGGCGCGGCAAGCACAAGCATTGACGCCAGGACGATTGCCTGGATAAGCGTGGCTGCCAGCGAGGCAACCAGCAGATGCGCACGCCATTGATCGATGGTAGACGAATTCATCGCAAGCGACCGCGGCTATGCGTTACTGGAATATCGGCTTGCGGAACCATTACGCAATCCATTCAAATGCCACTCCCATCCGTGATCGAGAAAGGCTGACCGATACGTACTTCACCGCTTCCGATATTACCGGGACAAGCTGAAGGAAGCCTTAAGCATCCGCCTGAAAGAGCGGCCCGTTTGCCTGGCGAGGACCCGCACATACAATCTCAGGGAATTACGCCGTGATACCGCTGGCACGAGCGTGGAAAATAGAGGGACGGTCGCGAAACAGCACGGGTCCAATTGAGCATGAGAATCCTTCTTGTTGAAGACGACGACCTGATTGGCAACGGGCTGGAGATCAGCCTGAGCCAGGCAGGCTACGGTGTAGACTGGGTGCGCAATGGGTGCGACGCCGCCAATGCGCTCGCAACATCTCGCTACTCCCTGCTGGTGCTGGACCTCGGACTGCCGGGCAAGTCGGGAACTGAAGTCCTGCGCTCCCTGCGCGAAACAGGCGATGACATCCCCGTTCTCGTACTCACGGCGCGCGGCACCGTTGCCGATCGCGTCCGGGGTCTTGATGCCGGCGCTGACGACTATCTGGCCAAGCCGTTCGAGCTTTCCGAAGTGCTCGCGCGCTGCCGCGCACTCGTGCGCCGTTCACAGGGGCGTAGCCAGGAGACGATCGTGTGGCACGATATTTCGGTCGACCTCACCACACGCACCGTCACGCGTAACGCGGTCCGTGTGCCGCTGACTGCGAAGGAGTGGGTCCTCCTGACCCAGCTGGTCACTCATCAAGGCATACCGCAAACGCGAATACGCCTCGAAGATCGCCTCTACGGATGGCAGGAAGGCGTGGAAAGCAATGCCCTCGAAGTGCATGTCTCGAATTTGCGCAAAAAGCTCGGCGCCGACCTGATCCGCACTGTGCGCGGCGTCGGTTACGTTGTGGAAAAGCCATGATTTCCCGCTCGATACGTCATCGGCTTTCGTTGATGGTCCTGTCCTGCGTATGCATCGTCTGGATCGTAGCCGTGTACAGCTGCTTCCGGCATGCGTCGCGCGAAGTGCGGGAATGGGAAGATGCGCGCCTCGTCGAATACGCCATGTTTATCGCGCGGCTTGACCGCACGGATCTGAACGAGTTCTCACAGTCTCCCCTCAACGCCCAGATCGAGCTGACACGTCCCGGCAGGCATCAAAGCGCTGCATCGGACAGCGACCGCCTGCCGCGCGATATCCTTTTTGAAGTGCTGGACGAAACAGGTGCCCCCCTCACATCGAACATCCCGCGCGACGCAGCGAACCTGGCCGCATGGGCTGAGACGCACCCGCTGCCGTGGAGCGCCGACATCGACGGCTCCGCGTGGCGCCTATATACGCTGCATGACGGGCAGACCGGACGGACCATTCGGGTCATGGAAACCTCCAATACCAGGAGCGACCTCGCGAGTGGCGCAGCAAGGCAGATCGTATGGCCGCTGTTCGCCGCGCTGCCCGTGCTCGCGGCACTCCTCTGGTACGCGATCGGTCGAAGCCTTCGGCCGCTCGAAGCGGTCTCGACGACCATCCGCGCACGTGACGCCGATTCGCTCACGCCCCTCGGCATCGTAGGCGTACCGACTGAAGTGCGAACGCTTGTCGACGCGATTGACCGCCTGCTTTCACAACTACGGCAGTCGATCGCACGAGAACGTGCCTTCACCTCCGACGCGGCCCACGAACTGAAGACACCGCTTGCCGCCATCAAGGTACAAGCGCAGGTGGCGCTTTCAGCCACCACGCCTGATCTCCAGCGGCTCGCGATGCAACGCGTCATACAAGGCGTCGATCGCAGCACCCGCCTGGCCGAGCAACTGCTTCTACTGGCAAGACTGGATGAATATGAGCGTGTTCCTGCAACAACCGTGACGACGGCCGACCTGGTCGAAGAAGCCGTTGCCAGGCATGTCGCGAACGCACGGGGAAAAGGCATCGCGCTTTCCGTCAGGCAGGAGTCCAGACGTGCAATGCATGCGGACGCGGTGCTCATCGGCATCCTGCTGGACAATCTGCTCGACAACGCCATCAAATACGGCGTTCCGCAAGGCCACGTCGAGGTATCCCTGTTCGATCGCGGCCACATGCAATGCCTCGCGGTGCTCGACGATGGGCCGGGCGTGGCCGAAGCCGATCTTGCGCGCCTGACCGACCGCTTCTACCGTGGCGCCAGCGTGCAATCGCCGGGCAGCGGGCTCGGCCTGTCGATCGTCGAGCGCATTGCGCACTATTTCAACGGAAGGTTGCAGTTCGGCCCAGGGCTGGGGGGGCGGGGCCTTGCCGTCATCATCGACTTTCCTGCACTCCCTGAGGCTGGCACCGGTGCGTCCGCCGCCGGGGTTCGCGGCGAGGACTTCGAGCACGGCGCGATGCCTCCACCTTAACGTTCCGTTAAGGGTTTCTGCGTAAAATCAGCGCCTCTTTCCGACTTGGATTCCCACCGGGGCAAACATGCCGGCAACCTTACGTTACGACGCAGTTGCACGTTTTCTCCACTGGTTAGTCGTCGCACTGGTCAGCGCGCAGTTTGTACTGGGCTGGACGATGCCGGACGTGCATCGCGGCACGCAGCCGGTCGGTCTGATCGCCTGGCATATCGCGGTTGGCACATCGCTCTTGGCGACAATGGTATTGCGCATCGTCTGGCGCGTGACCCATCGCCCGCCGGCAGAAGAAATTTCACTGCCACTGCGCGCCGTCTCGTCCGTGACGCAGCTTGCGCTCTACGGGCTCCTCGTCGTTGTTCCGTTACTTGGCTGGATCAACGCTTCTTCGCGCGGCTGGCGAGTTACATTGTTTGGCGCGATTCCATTGCCCGGGCTCTCGCCCCAAGGCTCCTCGTTCGGTCACGAAATGGGTGACGTCCATGGTGTACTGGCATGGGTGTTGTTTGCGCTAATCTGTCTGCACATCGGGGGAGCGCTGCTGCATCTCCTTGTCCTTCGGGATCGAGTCGCACAACGGATGACGCCGTGGTGACCCTCAGGCCATGCGCTCGATGGTTCGCATACCAGGAGCAACGGTCGCAGAGCGCCGGGAGCAGATTCCATCGTACTGGCAGCACATATCCGATTGGCTCGAGCGTGCAATCTCCTGAATCTCGATCGACGCTGTTTGCCTATGCCTCAAGCGCACTCGTACCAGTTCTTCGAGCGGTTGACGATACGCACGACGAGCAGCATGACCGGCACCTCAATCAGCACAGTGAGCTTAAGCGCGGGGCGAGATCGTAGGTTACCGAAGTAGTAGGACTAACTACATGATCCGCTCACGACCGTTAGACAGAGTCTGGAGAATCCGGCCAGCCATTTTCCCCGGCCGACCCGCTGTCCAATGCGTTCGACAGGTACTCGCCCCAGCGTGTCGTGCGAGCATCAATCGCCGAATCGCAATTGATAGCGTGATTTGCATCGACATACCGACAGACTGCGAACGGAGTGCTTGCACCATTGACCGCGATCGCCGTGGGCAACATCAGCTCGGCACAGCTGCGGTAGGTGATGGCAGCGTTTTTCAGCCGGCGGATTGTCTTGGGGCGCGCCATCTCGCACTTGCACGTCCTGCCCACGATGAGCGAGGTGCAGCCGTGCATGCTTGAATTTGCACACTTGCATCTGATTGCTTTTTTAGCCGGTCACCGGAATACACGACTCCATAACGCGGTCACGACAGCCACGAAAATCATTCTGAGAGAGACTTCATGGTAGGTATCCAGCGAATTAACGGGCGAAGACTCCCGGGCGGGTAGGCCCCGGAGGCGCCGGAATTTGCGGCGCAGCCACGCCGAACGCGCCGCGTGGGCGAACGCCTTCTCTGCCTCTTGCGGCATGTCCGTGACAATGTCAAATTCCCGGCCGTCGATGTATCCCGACACCGAATACTTCCCGGACCGTTGCGTCATCCAGGCCTCATAGCCCCATGCAAAGACGTGTGTCAACTTCGCCTCCTTCGTCGACATCGCAAGTTTCGCGATGAGCTGATACCTACCGAACGAAATTCTGGTGTGACTGGCGATTCACCGAAGTATTATCGCGACCAGGACGACGACGGCCACTGCGAGTCCGAGAATCGAGACAGTGCCTCCGAGCCAGAGCGCGACCCGGTCGATATTCTCCTGCGACGAAGCGAAGCGGAAAAGCCATTCAGCAAACTTTCGGGGCCACTTCATGTCTTACCTCGTGCGGTGTCGATGAAGCTTTCTCAGGCCTGATTCCGGGGCAGCCTCCTCTCCAGTGTTTCCATGGAATCGCCTGCCTGGCCCCGAGGGAGGTTACTGGGCTACCTGACGAAACCGCGTCTCAGAATCCCTACGGGCCGTCGTCCTCGGTCCGTGAAGCTAGATAGGCTCGGTACCCGGCTTCCATCTTCTCGCGGCGAGTTTCCACAGAAGCCACATCGATATCGGGCTCAGAACCAGGAGCTCTCGGCAAAACCTCGAGCAGCTTACCTTCGGCAAGAAGCTTGCGAATGTGAGTGCGGCTGACGAAGAGATATTTTTCAGCTTCTTCAACGGTCATAGCAGGCACCTCCTCTTTTGACTGCAGGACGCCCGGCACACGAGGCGGCAGGGTCCGGGTGTTGGCCATGGCTCAGGTACTTCCAGATTCAATCGCTTCGCGATACCCAATCGATGCATCTCCCCGTATCTGCTCGTTGGGCATACGTTCCGAGGCGCGTTGTGTCGTACGTCCGGAATATGAATCGGATGCACGCGCTGTTTAGGTTGGCAGCCAGCCCTTAGACAAAATATTCGCGATTACCCATGGGCATTCAGTGGGAAAGCAATCTCGTTCGACATCAGCCGCCGCTTGAGCGAGTGCCTCTGCCCATATCAGTTGACACTTTCGAGGCTCATCAATCCTTTCACGTAAGCTCGGAGACTCTGCAAAACTCTCACCAATCCTCAATCGCTGTACATCAACCATTACCGACCGACTGGCGGTACGCTCGCTGGGCAGGTAGTACCATTTGAGTAAATGGGCGAGCAGCAGGGATATGTCTTTAACTAGTTCGCGAAGCTCCGCTTTCCCGACATCTTCAATCTCATCGGCCAGGTGCTCGATGTCCAGAAGGTCAAAACGACCTTCCCTTAGAAACCGAGCCTGCTCAAATGCCCACGCGTAGACATCTTCGTCGTAGGCTGGCATCTGAACTCCCTGATAAACGTCCCTCGAGGGGGTACGGGCAGCGAGGTGCTATTTCCAAATGATAGCGACTACAAGGATGACGACCGGCACTAATCCAAGTCCCACTGCCCCCCGGCCGACCCTGCTCGCCACGCAATCGATATTCTAAACACGCGTTTCGATGACTGATTTCGTGCGTTCATATGCAGTGGCCATCTTCCGCCCCGACAAGTAGCTGCCGGGTAACATCGGTGTACGATGCCACATTGTTCACCTTGCACCAGCGTTCCCATACATATTCAGCATTGCTCGACCGACCAGGTTGCCCAATGAGCTGGTACACGCGCCCTGACTGCGTCTGCCCGCGTAATGTGACGCGGTCGAACGTAATGACCTGAGAACTGACGCGACCCGTGGAATCTCGCTCATCGCTGCCGATGAAATGCCGAGTTCCATCATTGGTCTCTCGGATGCTCCACTGCAACAGCGAGACCGCTGGTTCCTCATTGACCGGGGCGATTCTCCAGATAGGCATGGGTATCTCCTATTCGCCGTTGAGCTTTCGGCCGAAAGCGGTGGCTCTCGGCGCCGGTAGCTCATTCAGATTACGCTGGAACTCATGACATTCGGATTTTTTCCGTTTTGAAGTGAAAAAAGCAGACTGTTTTATCGGTGATTTTTTGGACGGATTATGCTTTATATTTTTACGATTGGTCAAATTATGACTTATAGGGTGATTGAGGTTTCAGGGTAAATCTTTGCTAAACGGACAGCTTATGGTCTATTTCAAAGACGGGTTATGGATAACGGCACATGGACGCACGCGTGGAGTTCCGGCTTCTCCTGCGAGGCGCACTCCGAAGGTCACGTTCCGCCAATTGAGGCACCCCGATATTGTTCGCATTCCTATATATAACCCGCACATTCCGCTGCACAAATCAAATCTGCGAGCGCGCGCCATGCGTCCTTCGACGGGCACCGACACCGCGCATCCTAGCGAGCGCTGCATCCGGTCAAAGACGGCAGTCCGGGTACTGGTGCAGTTTGAAGGGCGAGCCCACAAAGCCGAAACGCCGCCGCCCAGTGCCGGCGGTACTCTATCCTCTTTCGTCCGAGGCTCGGCGATCATGCTGGTGGTCCGCGCCACTCATCCGAAAAAAATACGCGACCTAAATCTCACTTTTATTCTAGGCCACGAATCGCGGATGGCAAGGAATTCGTGTCGCTGATGCTCACCCTGCAGCGTCGGCGATGCCTGGATTAGCGGCAGCAACAAGTGCGCCGAATGGAATGTAACGCTCGAGGCTCGGGCTGCCGAGCACCGCGATACATTGAAGAAAGAGCGACAGCGAGAACGTCCCCTCAGCCATATGGGAAGCGAGCGTCCTTTCGCCAATCGGGGCGCCGATGTCGGACAACCGCTGCGCGAGCTTCTCCGGCGTCACCCATGGCTGCCGCGACAGCTCCGCAGCCATCACGGCTTGCGCGCGGGCCTCCCACGATCCCGACATCTTCAGCGCATCGCTCCACGACGATGGAGGCTCGTCTCCCGCCACATGAATGATCTGCAGCAGCAACGTGAACCTGACCGTTCCGCGCGAAACCCGGTTGACAAGAGAGCGTTCGTTCTCCTGAACGCCTGCAAGCGCGAGCGCGTCGATGAGTTCCGCGTATCCGCGATCCCAGCGCGCAAGCGCGATACGAATCACGCGACTGGCCAGCCCTGCCCAGGGGGTCTCTGCCTCGCTCACAGAAAATCCTTGAATTCCAGCTGCGATCGACTAGATTAAAAGTGCGACAGTAGTCGCACTTTTTACTATGCCAAAAGAGCACCGCCGCCTCTATCCGCGCGGTGTCCCTCGGTACTGCGTAGCCGTTGATTTTAACGATGACGAGACAAACGGACCAGTAGCCGGAAGCATAGGAATGGGAGACCTGCGCCAAGCGTGCACGACTACCCAGGGCGGCACCTGTCGTCGCCAGACGCAACAACACCTACGTGCGCGATACTCTGGCGCGCCAACACATCGTCAAGCGATGTCAAGTTAACTAAAAAAAATGTGCGCAGAACGCGCAGAGAACCCCACTTGCCTAAGTGCAAGTGCATCGGCTACTATCCGACCAATTGTATTGGGTGCCAAAAGACAGGCGCGCCGAGCCAAACCACCCTCAGCAACTGCCGCTGCCAAGATAGGGCAATGACCGTATGTTAACGCAAATGGCGATATTGTCAACAGCAGTGTCACGCCGATCGTTCGACCAACGAAGCAACAAACGGAGGGATTTTCCAGCAGACGACGATAGCCACTAAAAGCCATCGAAAGTGACGAGAGCGGATGTGTCAGGGTGGCAGCCCTGACACTCCGGTTTGGTGGACACCCCGTGCAACGAGGCCTTCGCACTTACACGCGCGAAGAATCTCACACTGGGTGCGCCGTGTCAACTCACGCCTGTACGCAACAGTCGACAGGCAACCGAAAGGCGACCCTGTGAGCACGAAGAAGTCACTGAAGCTCGATCCAGCGGACAAACCATCCCATCCGCTACGCGCTTCGCACACCCCGGCCGGAAAGCTCCCCCCGGTGCCCCATCCACCGCTGGTGGGTCCTCCAGCGCCTAAACCCTGCGGCGAGCGCTGCCCATTCCGGAACTCGCCGCACTGCAGTCACCGGGCGCTGGCGACCGCCCTGCGGGGCGAGGACGCCGCAGCGGAGGTACCCAGGATACCGCGCATCTGCTTCCAGCTTGCGCTACTTCGCCTCCCACGCCGGCCACGGGCTTCGCGCCCTACCGGGGAGGAACTATGAGCAGGATTTCGCGCGCAAGTTGTGCCGCCGGCGCAGTCACAAGCGGCGATACGCGCACAGACGACGGGAATCCACTTCTGGAAAACGTGCCGCCCGTGCCAACGCTGCCTGAGGCCATGCGTCTGACCGAACGGCAGGAACAGCAGGATGTCACCGGCTGGAATGTGCAGGAGTTAATCGCCCACGAGAGTGCCGACGCTTTCGTCACGGACGCGACTCACGCTGGTGTTCTTGTCGATGTCGTTTCGCAGGTTCGAAGTTCCTACCGGGACCGCGACCTGCGGGACTGCCGATACCGGAATCACGCGATCGAGGCGAACCGCCTGCTGCACAGCGGGCGCCCGGGGCCAAGTGTCTCGATTCCCTCCCGATTTGGCGTCGCCCCCATGGCGAGGCCTCGGGGGATCGTGGTCGTCGCCCCTGTCGGAACAGGCCGCCGGAGGCTGGCCGACATGGTAGCGTCGGCGCTCGGCAGCGAACCCCGCGTTGCCCGGATAAGCGCCGCTGCAGGCGTCACCGAATACCTCCAGCTCCCGGTCCTGCGCATTCCGTGGCCAATCGACGGCAGACAGGCTGGACTCGCGCAGGCGTTCATCGGCGCGTTCGACGCGGTGTTTCGCACAAGTTATGCCATCGCTACGCGTACGCCACTGTTTCGCGAGCGCGACATCGTCCCCACGATATGCGCGCTCGCCGTCGCGTCGAGCTTGGGTCTGCTTGTCGTGGAGCGAATCAACATGCAGGACGCGACCAACCCCGCGGCCGAAAGCACATGGAACGCACTCGGACAATTCACCCGCGTAACGGGTGTTCCGGTCCTGTGCCAGCCTACCCCCGGTGCGGCCGCAGCCGGTCTGACGAGGTTACCGGGTGTGGCAGCCGAGCTGACGTCAGCGGGCTTTGCCGAAATTACGCCTTCGTGTAATTCGCGCGAAAAACACTGGATCGCGGTGTGCGTTGTCCTGTTCAACAGGACGATCCGCGTTGCCGGCGTGGCGTCCATGCCCTCCTGGCTGCCGGACGCCGCGTATGACCTGACGCTGGGCTATCCGGGCCCGCTCGCGAGAGCGCTGTGCGCCATCGCACAGAACATGGTGAGGCTGAACGTCCGCGTCTTCACGCTCGAGATCTTCGCGAAATATGGCCGCCTGGCGCTCGCGCTCGACCAGTATCACCTCGACGCGGTCAGGATCATCCGGCAGGGAGGCACGTACACGCCGTCGACCCTCATGCGTCACGGCGACTGGCTGTCGCTCCACCAGCTCGCGTCGGCACGCCTCATGCCGGAGCTACGATGAACGCTAGGAGTCCCGCCATGTTCAGGACGCTCTACGCGGCTGCGCCGTACGAAACGCCGTTCAGCCTGCTGGTCGCGCTGGCCGGCACAACAATCGAGCCGCAGACCCGCTATCGGGTCGCGCTCGCTTTCCAGCCGCGACCACCGCTGCTGCAGACCGCGCCGTGCCGCCTGTCGCGGTTTTGCACCCTGACGGAGGACTTCTACGGCACGCCCCGTCAGGTGCTCATGGACCGCACGCTTTATCCCATGTACATGGGATGTATGAAGTCGGACCCGGCCGCCGCGCTCGCAGCCAACGCCTGCGACGCAACCAGCGGACGGCCTTGCCTGCCTCCCCTGCCTTCGTGGCTGTCCGCAGCCAACCGTTACGGGCTCGAGTGCCCAGAATGCGCCAGCGAACTCCGCGCGCTGACCGGTCGGCGATGTTCGCTCTCGTTCCACTGCATCCCCCTTCAGGCCCGCTGCCCGATTCACGGATGCCTGTACCGGCTCGCGCATCCGTGCAGCGCGCTAGAAACGGGTTCGCTCGTACCTGGCAGTCCTGTGTGTACCCGCAACACCCTTCGGCTCGGCGCGACCCTGTTGCGCTTCCTCCATGCGTCGCGCGGCGGATGCTGGCTCGACGAGCTGCGCTCGCAGCTTGCCGTGCGCGGATACGCTGCGAGCGACGGGCGGACCAGATGGGATGCCGTGAGCCGGGATCTTGGCGCACTGTACTCGGCAGGCTTTGAGGATGCGCGGCTGGGCGGCTGGGTCGCATGGAACTGCCTCGGCATGCGCGTGCACCGTTGCGAGCCGCAGTCCTCGCGGCCGCCGCATCCAGTGGAAGTGGCCTTGCTGCTGAACGCGCTCGACGAGATCGAATTCACCTCGCCACGGACAAGGACAATGGTTTCCCAATCCACAGCTCATCAGCTGGACGACTTGGCGAAAGGCGACGGCAGACAAGCGGCAGCGAACCTCCCGCCTGGTGGCGCGTCCGCCCGCCCGTCCGGGCTGCGCCGTCGGCCGGATAACGCGTCAGGCACGCCCACGAGGCCCTGCACGACGTGTCGGACAAAGCATCCTACGCCGTACCGCGTCCGCACTGCGAGAGCCGGCGGCCCGCCAGACTCCGGCAGCACGCGAGCAAGTCATGCTTATGAGCCAAGTCGCTCTGGAACCGACCGATGACAACGCGCCAACTCCCAACACCTGCTGTCACCCCGACCCATAGCGCGATATTGACCGAGCATGAAAATCCCCTGCTCATCAACGTGCCTACGGTACCAACGCTTGGCGAGGCGATGCGCCTCACCCAGGTCGTCGGCACCTACAACGACGCTCCAGTCCCATCGGGCGATGCGCTCACAAAGCGGTTATCTAGCGTCCTGGTGACTAACGCGGCCCGCGCCCGGGTTCTCATGACCGTGCTCGAGCAGGTCCGAAGCTCCTATCTTGCGCGCGACCTGCGGGATGCCGGTTACCGGAACTTCATTACCTCCGCAACTTACGCACTGCACAGGCGGCGGGATCGATGCGGCTATGACATTCCGCTGGCATTCGGAATCGCGCCCAACGCTCGCCCCCGCGGCATCTTCGTGGCGGCTCCGGTCCGTACGGGCCGGCGCAGTCTTGCGGCGACCATCGAATCGCTCTTCCGGCGCGAGGCAATCCCGGTGCGGCTTCCAGGCGAGCGCAACGGATTCACGGACTATATGCAGTTGCCGGTCTTACGCATCCAATGGCCAATTGGCGGCAAGATCCAAGGCCTTGCCCGAAACTACATCGGGACGTTCGCCCTAGCCATGAACATGGACTTCGGGCAACGCACCCAGAAGCTGTTCTTCCGCGACCGCGACACCGTTCCTGCCTTGTGCGCGCTGTCCATCGCCGCAAACCTCGGTCTGCTCATCGTCGAGCGCATCAACACTATCGATGCGAGTACGCAAGCGGCGGAAGTCACCTGGGACGGTCTGGCCCAGTTCACACGCATGACCGGTGTCCCGGTCCTGTGCCTTGCGACGCCCGGCGCAGCCATCGCCGGCCTCTCCAAGCTGCCGGGTGCACTTGGAGACCTCGCGCCAACGGGACCCATCGAGATCACCCCAGCGCCGGGCTACACGGACCGGCACTGGAACGATGTCTGCCGCGCACAGTACGACGCCACGATAGGGTCGGTTCATCGGGGCCCAATGCCCGACTGGCTGCCGAAAGCGGCGTACGAAATGACACTCGGGTACCCGGGTATTCTCGCGAAGGTCCTGTCTGCCATCGCACTCGAACTTCACGCGCTCAAGGTTACGACGTTTTCCCCCGAAATCTTCAACATCTACGGGAAAAAAGCGCTTGCGCTCGACCAGAATCACCTCGACGCCATCCGGATCATCCGTCAGGGTGCCGAGTACAAGCGCTCGAGTCTGTACAGGTACGGCGACTGGCTCTCATTCAGTCACCTGACATCGCTGCCGCTCGGTCCCGAGATGGCTTGACGCGTAACAGTCATGCTCAATATCGCATACCGGGCTGCGCAAACCCGGGCCGCGTGCGGTTCCTCGGCGACGCCAAACTGTGCTCTGCGCTCATCGGACGACACCAAGCAACCGGCATTCCCCAGATGGCGAGGGCCGGGCAGAGATCGAGTGCGGGCCGCCATAGCGCCCCCTGGTCGGGTTACGCATCGTCGGTAGCCAGACCGCGCAGGCATGTTAGTAGCGAATCGACCGTTTCAGTGCATCGCTGAGGTAATCGCGCATCATCTACCTACGCCTTATTAATGTTGGAGTACTAATAATGGGCGAGCACGCCAGCAAGACGCTTCGACCACACTTCTCGCTTTCCTCGATTTGTCCCGGAGAGTCGTTTTCCGGTTATCTGGCAAGGCACCGGTACGCGTCGCCAACTTTCATCTGCAAAGACGTCTCCGGCGAGAACAGTCCGCCTTCATGGATTCTCCCTACCAACCTGAGGCAGTACGTTCAACTTCTCGGGGATCGGGTTGGCTCCGAAAATGACGTCCTCGCAAACAACACATTACTTCCAGGATATAACCGGTTTGTGCCGCCAGGTATCGGCCGACTCCTGCGACACCATCATCTTCAGGGACCACAATTACGACGTTCTTTGACCAGCACGCTGGGCCTGACACGCCTGACTCCCCTCTGGAATCCTGCAGTATGCGTGAAGTGCCTGCAGGAAGATTTGACACCGGATGGTACGCCGTTCTGGCGTCGGGACTTTCTTTTCTCCTACATCCGCTTCTGCTCACGGCATCAGACGCCAATTTATGAAATGTGTGGCGACTGTGCGCGCACAGTCCACTGGTCCAGAGTGCTAACTTCCCCACGGGAAACATGCGTTTGCGGAAAACCGTTGGTAGCTCGTGGGCACACAAAGTCCGACCGGGCTCAGGAGATTGAATTGGGCATTGCGCGCGGCTGGTCCACCCTGCTCGACAGCTCCTTTTGCCCTCGAACGCGTGGGCTACAGATTGCGGACCTGCTCAATCAGGCAGCACACGCACGTGGATTGATCAGAAGAGGCCGAATCCAGCAGAGAGAGTATCAAGCACTAATTTCCGATGCGGCACACGCCGAAGTCGTCATGAGCCTGCGCATTTACGTGAGCAGTCAAATGGTAGCGCGAACGCTCGCTGGAATCGCGTGTCCGCGCAACCCGTTTATCGCGATTTTTATGCTCATGGCTTTGTTTGGCAGTTGGGAAGCCACCGAGGCGGCCATCAAGGCGTACAAGGCGACAGACATTGACCTGGAAAAATCCCCTGACGGGCGGCCGAAGCCTGCCTGGCGGCACGAGAGAAATTCAAAGGCCCAGAGGTTGAGGATTGCAAAGTCCATCCCCCTGCTGCCCGAGGCCAGTCTCCGATACAACGAGATACGAAAGGCAAATCCTCACTTCAGCCACACTGACGTCGTCTGTGCACTACCCATAATGTACCGTGTAGCGGCGACGAGAGCCCGACTGGCTAAACATGGAGCGGAACTCGTGCCTGCGCGACGAGGTCGTGAGTATCGTCGCAGCGTGGACAAATCGTTGCTGTCTCACATCAAACGTAGAAGCCGCGAATTCGTCAAGAGAAACGTACCCTTTCGCATCACCAGGTCAAGACTGCTATCCGGCTTCCCAAAGCTTATAAACAAAGAGAATCTTTCGTTTTATCCGAAGACTGCTGCAGCACTCGAAAAATGTGTCGAAACAAGTGAACAACGCTATCTCCGCCTTATCAAAGCCGCCATGCGATCCGGGAAACTGGAGGGTCTGACCGCCTCCAGCGAGCATATCGTCGACGAAATGGATTTGCATCGGCTGAAACTGGTATGGGCACAACTAGAGCGTGAAGACGCGCCTGCCAGCCCAGTTCCGCCCCACCGTGCGCAACCCTTCGGCGGTCGCCGGCCAAGATCGACTCCCGCATCGTTCTCCCTGTCTCCCATCTATCCTGGTGAACCGCTCGCAGGCTATCTTGGAAGAAATTGCTGGATAGGAAAAACATCGTTCTGCAAAGCCGTGACGGGATCCTACCGTCTGCCGTCCTGGATCATTCCCACACGGATCGACGAGCATGTGCGCCGCCTCGGCGAATGCGTTGGCCCGGTCGACGAAGTCCTCGACAAAAACACGTTACTTCCTGGGTACTCCCGATTCCTTTCAGCCGACGCTGCGCACGCCTTGCGGCAGCGGCATCTCGCTGGGCCACCGCTCCAGGCGCCGCCCTACTTTACAAACCGGGAGCGGGGTGCGTATGGCCCCTCATGGACACCGGCCATCTGTCTCGCCTGTCTGCGTGAGGACCTCGATCAAACAGGCATTCCCTTCTGGCGTCGCGAATTCCTTTTCACGCCCATCCGGGTCTGCGCCCGGCACGAAACGCCGCTTTACGAGTTCTGCGAAGCGTGCACGCAGTCGCTACGCAATTCAGCAACCTACGCGGGACCGCAAAAAAGATGCACGTGTGGATCTCCGCTGCAAATGCGCCCTCACGACACTTCCATCATCAGCCAGGAAATCGAGATCGACATGGCCCAAGCGTGGGCCGCCATGCTGGAGCCAACGTTCGCTCCGCACATGCACGGACCTCAACTTGCGGAACTGCTCCGTCGAGGTCTTATCGAAAACGGGCTGACAAAAGGAGACGGCCGGGTCGATCCAGGCAAATTCCGAAGCCTGATTTCCTCGCCGGAACAACGCGATATTGGGATGAGGCTGGGCATGTTTTCGACGTCGCCCCTCATTTCGCGCGCACTGTCCGGTCTGGAATGTCCACGAAGCCCTTTCGCCACGATTTTCATGCTGATCACGCTGTACGGTAGCTGGAAGGCCGTGAAAACCGAAATAACATCGTACAAGGCAAGTGAAACCTCCCGGGAAGCCGTCGTCCCCGCCCGTGCAACTGCGCAACTCAGGCCAACGCACAAGATAGAAAACCGCACCGCGGTGCGACATGCCAGATCCGTTGCACTTCTGCCGGAAACCGCGGTCCTTTACAACGCAGCCCAAGCCGAAAATCCTCATCTGGCTCACCGGGAGGTCGTTCTGTTGCTGCCGGCCATGCATCAATTGGCAGCGACGCGAGACAACCTGCGAGCACATGGCGCCAACCTAGCACCAGCCCGCATCGGCGCCGAACATCGCGACCGGATCGCTGAATCGCTCCCGGAAACGATTGAAAGAAGGTGGAAAGAACTCATCGACATGGACGTCCCCTTTCGTATCTGCGCGTACCGGTTGCTGGGAGAAACGCCAGCCAGATGCCACAGAGACCTTCTTGCGAAATTCCCGGGTGCCGCTGCGGTACTTGAGAAATTCACGGAAACGTTCGAGGCTTTTCACAGGCGAGTCGTCAAATCCGCAATCCGGCTGGGAAAGCTGAAGGAGTTTGCGCCGGACGACGAGGGCCTTGTCGACGAGATGGCGATCTCCGACGTCAAGCGACTCTGGACACGAGTGAGGAAAAGCCATGGAAATCCTTAAACTTCCACTCCCGTTTGCCACGCCGAGACATGTTGCCCCGCCATTTCGCGATGCATTCGGCGTCCCGCACGGCGAACGCTACGTACCGATGCACGACGCATCGGAAATGGGCATCGCGACCACAGCAAGCTTCGGCGCGCTGAAATTCCGCCGGGCACACCAAGCTCGTGCATTGAACGAAATGAGGCCGCTGTACGCGTTCAGCTTCAACCCCTACGTCATCGATATCCGCGACCAGTACCCGGTCTACGACCAGCAAACCTACAACCGGGCGCGAAGCGAAGGCAGATCGATGTCAGTTTTCGAACTCATGACCTTGGACATCGTCCTGACGCTCGTCCTGCCGCCGGACTATCGCCTCCACTACCACACGGTCTCCATCAAGGATGGTACCGAGGAGTTCGACCAGGCGACGAAAGAAAGACTGCGACGGGAGGAAGCGGAAATCGTGGCGCGCGGATGGACCTACGAACTTTTGCGAGGCGACCAGTTCGACGTGCTCGCATGGGGAAACCACGCGCTCATGAAAACCTGGGTAGCAAACCTTGACGTCTGGCAGCGCTACGACGATGCATTCCGCTTTGCCTGCCGGCTGCTGACCCGTTCGTCACGCGGCACGCTCGACGACATTCTGAACCGTCACGCCCGCCATCTGGGCATCTCCCTGAACCGGGCATACGAACTGTTCGCTGTCGCCGTGTGTTTTGGCTTTCTGTACCCCGATCATCGGGAGCCGTTGCGTACCGACAAACCGCTGCATCTTGTGAGGAGTTCATGATGGCGCGGGCTCCGAGCTATGGACCGATTTTGCCTTCCGTCGCGGACGAGGCGCTAGTCGCACAACTAAGAGCGCTTCATCACGCCGACTGGCCAGCGGGCCTTAAACGCTTCAAGCCTTTCTCCCTTGAAGGAGAGGCTTCACACACCATCTACATCGCGGTGGCCTGGGACCCCGCTAGCCGCCTGCTGTATGTGCAGAAGAGGCTGCGTAACGAGGACCCACCGTCATCCCGCATGCCGATCCACTTAGCCGTGACGGACGACTGGCCATCGCGCGTTAAGCCGGTTGACGGTTCCATCCGCCCCGAATGCATGCGGAAGACGCTTGCCGATGTCGAGCCGAGCATGCTCGATGGCCTCGATCAACGCATGATGCTCGTCAATGCGCTGGTCATGGTGGACGCTACAGGCCAGGGCAAGGAATCGGACTTCATTATCGACGACAACATCTTCTTCGACGCCGCCTACAGGAACGAACGTATCCGGAAAATGAAATCCGCGCTGGGCAAGCGCTCCTCCTTCCGGTCGAAGATGCACAATCTCCTGACCAAGTACATGTGGTACGGCGGCGGCAAGCACGCGATGCTCGCCCTCACGCCGCACAAGGGCGGTCCGGGCAAGAAACGTCACGCTCCCGCTTGCAAGCCCGGCCGGCTGTCGAACAAGGAGATATTAAATCGTGCACGCGCCAAGATGAACGGCAGGACGACCTTCAGGCGTGGCAGACGCACCTCGCAGAAGGACCTCGACAACATGGCCGACGCGCTGGACAAGTACTGGGCCGGTGAGCAGATAAGTCTGGCTAAGACGCACGAGCGCATGATCGAAGACCACTACGCCGACGTCCCGGTCGAGCTGACCCCGAGTTACGGCCGGCTGAAGTACCGCTACAAGGCTATCGCCCGGGAAAAGGGCCTGCTCGAGAAGCGCTACGGGCCCCGCGCGATGAAGCAATATTTCGCGCCACGGATCGGGAGCTCCAGCGATCTCACCCAGGGCGTCCTGGAGATACTGGATGCCGATGGCTTCCAGCCCAAGGTGCCAGTAGGCGCTCTCGTCGCTGGCAAGCTTCAACCTGTCGAGATATGGATCGTGTTCGCAGTATCCCGGCTATCGGGAGGAATCCGGGGATATGAAATCACGCTTGACCGGGAACGTGGGCAAGCCTATCAGCGGTGCCTCGTCACGAGCCTTCTTCCGATGGACGACCGGGTTGCGGCCTTGGGTCTGCAACCGCTCAAGGGGCTGCTACACGGCAACTTCGACGGTATCTTCGTGGACAACGGTCCAGGCAAGTCGAAGAAGGTGCGCGAAACGATCGACGAAACGCTCAGTGGGATCATGTTCAATCCGCCTGGTGGGCGAGGAGACCTGAAGCCGGTCGTGGAACGACTGAACGGGACCATGATTACGATCATGGCAGAGGAGATTGCAAGTGCGTACACGCGCCGGCACGACAGACTGGAGCGAATCAAGCGGAGCAATCGTCAATAGTGGTGTACGGGCGGGACGGCATGATCAGGCGGCCAGCGCTTGAGGAGCCGGTGTGCTTTCAATCACCGGGTTTCCGTCTTTGAACGGAACGCCCTTCAGAAGCTGATCAATTTTCTCGGCGCTGCGAATCTTCCTCCAGGTCTGCCCGGCCGCTTCAATCAGCTTGAACGCCATCGCCAGGAAGGTCGCGCGCGACAGACAGTTGCGCGTGCGGCTCGTGCGATGGCGTACCGTCGCAAACGTCGATTCGATCGGATTCGTGGTCCGCACATGCTGCCAGTGCTCCGCAGGGACATCGTAGAACGTGAGCAGTGCGTCTCGATCCTTCGTGAGCTTCTCGACAGCCTTCGGGTACTTGGCCGCGTACACGTCGACGAACTGATTGAACGCAACAATCGCATCGGCGCGCGTCGCGGCATTCCAGATCTCTGCGAGCGCCGCCTTGGCCTTGCCGTGCTGCGATTTGGGCATCGCGTTGAGGATATTTCCGACCTTATGAAACCAGCAGCGCTGATGTCGCGTTTGCGGGAACACCTCATCGAGTGCCGCCCATAGTCCCATCGCGCCGTCACCAACCGCGAGCAGTGGCGGCGCCTGCAGGCCGCGCGCTTTCAGATCGAGCAGCAGTTCAATCCACGACTGTTTCGACTCGCGGTAACCGTCGCTGAGCGCAACGCGCTCCTTGCCGCCGTCCGGTTTCACGCCGATGATCACGAGCAGGCACTGCCCGTCCGAATCCTCTGTGCGGGCTTGAGTATGGATGCCGTCGGCCCACCAGTAGACCCAGCGCGAGGCGGACAGGTCGCGCTTGTTCCACTTCTCGTACTCTTCTGACCATGCGGCCTTCAGGCGGCTCACGACGCTCGCTGACAGCCCTTTAGCCTGCTCGCCGAGCAGCTCGGACAGTGCGTCGCCCATGTCGCCGGTTGAGACGCCTCGCAGGTACAGCCACGGCAGCGACGATGACACGCGCGGCGACTTGCGCACATAGGGCGGCACGATCGTCGAATTGAACTTGATGCCGGAGCTCGAGCGGTCGCGAACCTTCGGTACCTTGACCGGCACCGGGCCTACCGCCGTGACGATCTCGCGCTCTGGCAGGTAGCCGTTGCGCACGACCGCGCGCCGGCCGTCCATCGTCTTCACATTCGAATATTGCTCGAGCATCGCCGCCAGTTCCGCCTCGATTGCCTGCTGGATGATCCGCCGCGCCCCTTGCTGGATCAGATCGTCCAGGCCGGGTGCGCCCTCAAATTGCGGTTCTGCTGTTTGACTGCTGCTCGTTTCCTGCGTATGTTTCGCCATGGTGGTGGAGTTCGATTGAGGAAGTGTTACCGTGGAAAGCAACATTCTCCATCAATCGCCACCGCCTTCTCCTGCCTCCTCCCTACGCCGCATACACCACTTCCGACGATAACTCAATCAAGCGTCGCATCAGGCGGATGAAGAAGCCGATTCTCCTGGACAATTTCGAGCGACTCCTCCTTAAGGCAATCAGCCACCTTAACCTGACGGCCAACAAGCGCAAACTGCGCACGAAGGAGATGTATGCGGCGGGAGTCGGTATTACGCCGGCCGCGATTCACGCGTACCAGCAGGCGCAGCGACGCGGAGAAGCTGCCCGCGTACGAAACCCGCAGGAGGTTTACGACACCTTTTTGCCGTGGGATACAGTCACCTGCCGAAGGGGGCTTGTGTTGTACAAGCAGGCCACGTATAGCGCACCGGAACTGACCGAGCTTGCCAGGCTGCAGGTGCTCACCCCCGGCAATGGCACGGCTTTCAAGGTGGAAGTCAAACGAATCGCACGGTTTTCCGACTCCTTGCTTTGCCGTGACAAAGATGGCTACGTATTCGAGATCGAGATGACCGACGCGGACAAGCGGCGCTTCGGACATGTCAGTTGGAAGGCGATGGAACTTGCACTCCTGGACGAGTCTGTCCGGGAAGCGGATTTGACAAAGCCTCGTGCGAAGTCCGCGTCCCAACTCAAAAGCTCCAGGCAGGAAGAAATCGACGCCATCGAGAAGGGGCGCGGCAATGCGTTTGCGGGCGTTGTCGGGCCGAGCAAGCACAAAGCCCGCCAGAACGGAGCGGCGCTGCGTGAAAGCGACTTTGGGCAGGCCCATCGTGCTGCATATGGCTTGCCGCCATCCAACGCCGCTCCCGTTCCCACGTCAGACCCATCAGTACTTTGGGAGACGGAACACGCCGCCCAGGACGATCCCCTGGCTTTGGCGGCGTTGAAAGCCGAGGAAGAGTTTCGCCGTACGAGTTGAGTCCGCGCGGCCAAACGCCCTCTCGAGCGGCCATCGACGGCGGTTCGCCGTGCCAATGGCCGCGATTTCACCGAAATCCCCGCAGGGCGGATCCGCACTGGACGAACGACTTCGAAAACTTATTGTTAGCTGACCCACTGGGCCTCTCGGTGCTGAAGGCTCTCGAAACATAAGCTCTCCGGGTTCTTTTCCTGATCGCCGGGGGAAACAGGCTGCCCCCCGTTCTGCGCTTCTCTGCGTCGGCCGCCCTGCTCGACTGTACCTCCGGTCGATTGCCGGAGCCGAGGCACGCCATTTCGGCACGCTCACCCCACGCTTCATGGCGTGCGGGTCTTTTGTTTTCGATAAACAGGACTTATCGAACGGGACATTCTTTGTATTGGACCGTGATCGTTGGCGCGCCTAAGCTTGGCCCAATTGAAATATGGAAAACGGAATCCGCCAAGGACTCGAAAGGGCCAGTAGGCGCGGCCCGTGGGATGCGCCGGGCTGTCTGACTCTGTGCCGCTCCGCGCCCGTTTGTATCGCAAACTAATCGATCGTCCAGCGCATTCATGACGACAGGAAAGCAAATCTACAAAACACGCGCAATACATCGAGCGCCATCCCCACACAGATGGTCGCACAGCCTTGTGTGGTGGGCCTGCCAGGCCTGTATTACGAACTATTCGCCCGGCTGTATCGCTAACTAATAGACCGCGACAATCGCACTGCGCCATGCGTGCGCGCAAAACAAGGAGACATTCGATGAGCGACCACTCCGGCCTCACCGCTTCGGCCGCTTCGGCCGCTTCAGCCGCGTCATCCACGAGCGACGGCGCCGCCAACATCCCCGACAGCCGCGGCATCAACTTCTACACGAGCGACCCCAGCTACGCGCCGCTGCTGCGCAGCTACCTGGGCGACATGGCGTTCGCCACCCTGGAAGCAAAGCTGCGTGCCCTCGGCCAGCGCGCCTCCGACGAACTCGACCAGTGGGCGCTCGCGGCGGACCACAACCCGCCCGTTCTGCAGCACCGCACGCGGCGCGGCGAGGCGCTCCAGCACCTCGACAAGCATCCCGACTACGTGGCGCTGGAGCGGGTCGCTTACTCCGAACTGGGCCTCGCGGCGATGAGCCATCAGCCCGCCCCGCCGGCTCCGCTCGTGAAGTACGCACTGACCTACCTGTTCGTGCAGGCCGAGTTCGGCCTGTGCTGCCCGGTGAGCATGACCGACTCCCTCACGCGCACGCTGCGCCGCTTCGGGTCGCCGGAGCTCGTGGCCCGCTATCTACCATTCCTCGCGTCGCAGGACTTCGACACGCTCTACCAGGGCGCGATGTTCATGACCGAGCAGGCGGCGGGCTCGGACGTCGCCCGCATCGCCACGCGCGCCACGCGCACGACCGACTTAGAAGGCAACGACGTCTGGCGTCTCTACGGCGACAAGTGGTTCTGCTCGAACGCCGACGCCGATCTGGCGATGGTGCTGGCACGCCCCGACGACGCGCCGCCGGGCATCAAGGGCCTCGCGCTCTTCCTGCTGCCGAAAACGCTGTCGGACGGCACGCGCAACGCCTATCGCATCGTACGCCTGAAGGACAAGCTGGGCAGCCGTTCGATGGCAAGCGGCGAGATCGTGCTGGAAGGGGCGCAGGCCTATCTGATCGGCGAAGTGGGCCGCGGCTTTCACCAGATGGCGGACATGATCAACATGTCGCGGCTTTCGAACGGCGTGCGTGCCGCGGGGCTCATGCGCCGCGCGGTGACCGAAGCGCTGCACGTCGCGCGCCATCGCGAGGCGTTCGGGCGCAAGCTGATCGACATGCCGCTCATGCAGCGCCAGTTGCTCAAGATGATGCTGCCCGCCGAGCAGGCACGCTCGATGTTCATGCGGATCGCCACGCTGCTCCCGCGAGCCGATCAGGGCGACGAGCTCGCCGCGAAATGCGTGCGCATCCTCACGCCGCTCATCAAGTTCCGCGCTTGCCGCGACGCGCGCCGCGTCACCGGCGACGCGATGGAAGTGCGCGGCGGCGTGGGCTATATCGAGGAATGGAGCGATGCGCGGCTCGTGCGCGATGCCCACCTGGGCTCGATCTGGGAAGGCACGAGCAACATCGTCGCCCTGGACGTCGCGCGCGCGGCAAAGCGCGAAGGCGCGCTGGACGCGCTTGCACGCTATGTGCGCGCGGAGATAGCCGAAGCGGGTCTGCCGGAGAAGAGCGCGGCCCTGCTGCGCGGCGTGTTCGAGCGCGCGGGCACGGTGCTCGAAAGCGTGGCGGAATGCGGCCGCGACGAATCGGTACGCCAGGCCGCATCCGCGCTCTACCACGCCACCACGGCGGTTTTCATGGCTTGCGAGGCCGCGCGCGTCGCGCCCGACTACCGGCGTCTCGCCCTCGCGCATCTGATCGTGCGGCACAAGCTGCTGCCGCGCGATCCGCTGGAGCCCGATGCGCGGGACGCACATGCAGAACCGCTGCGCGCCCTCGTGGACGAGCACCCGCTCGCGCTCGCTGACGCGATGCGGCTCCTCCCTGCACAATGAGGCCACCACGATGAACGATAGCAAGCCCACCCAATCCTCTGCCGTGAACGGCGCGCTGCATGGCCTGCGCGTGATCGACCTGAGCCGCGTACTGGGCGGTCCGTACTGCACCCAGGCGCTGGCCGACCACGGTGCCGAGGTCATCAAACTCGAACCGCCCGACGGCGACGAAACGCGCGGCTGGGGCCCGCCCTTCCTCGACGAGACCGCGTGGTACTACGTGGGCGTGAACCGCAACAAGCAGGGCATCGCCGTCGATCTCTCGTGCGACGAAGGCCGCGAGATCCTCTGGCAACTGCTGGAAGGCGCCGACGTGCTCGTGGAGAACTTCAAGCCCGGCACGCTCGCGCGCTGGGGAATGGATTACGAACGCGACTTGCGCCCGCGCTTTCCGCGCCTCATCCATTGCGCGGTCTCCGGCTTCGGCGCGGACGGCCCGCTCGGCGGCCTGCCCGGCTACGACGCGGTGATCCAGGCGATGGCCGGGCTCATGAGCGTGAACGGCGAGCACGACGGCCCCGCGCTGCGCATCGGCCTGCCGATCGTTGACATGGTGACGGGCCTGAACGCGCTGGCCGGCATCCTGCTTGCGCTGGCCGAGCGCGAGAAGAGCGGCCAGGGGCAGTCCGTCGATATCGCGCTCTACGACTGCGGGGTCTCGCTGCTGCATCCGCATCTGCCGAACTTCTTCGGCAACGGCCGCACGCCGCAGCGCAGCGGCAACGCTCATCCGAATATCGCGCCTTACGACAGCTACGCCACGCGTACCGCGCCGATCTTCCTCGCCGTAGGCAACGACCGGCAGTTCGCGAAGCTGTGCGCTCACCTGGGCGTGCCCGCGCTCGCCGACGACCCGCGTTTCGCAAACAACCGCAGCCGCTGCGCGCACCGGTCCGAGTTGAAGGCCGCGCTCGAAGCACGCCTCGCCGACCACGAGTGCGAGCCGCTCGCGCGCGAACTCATGGCATATGGCGTGCCGTGCGGCCCGGTGCAGACCGTCGATGCCGTGGTCGCGCATCCGCACACGCGGCACCGCGGCATGCTCGTGGAAATGGACGGCTATCTCGGCACCGGCGCGCCGGTCAAGCTCTCGCGCACGCCCGCGACGTACCGCACGAAGCCGCCCGCGCTCGGCGGGAACACGCGCGAGGTGCTCGACGCACTCGGCATCGACCGCGAGACTCAGGCGCGGCTTTTCGAGGCTGGCGTCGTGAAGGGCTGATCGTCACATAGTAGTGCAAACGGAATATAGACCGGCCCGAGCCGGCTCCAACCGATCGCAAAGGAGACACACGATGACCCAACCCGCAGCTCCCGCCGCGACGGCGCGCCAACCCGCACGCGCCTCGCTCGCCGCCTTCGTCGGCACCACCATCGAGTGGTACGACTTCTACATTTACGCCACGGCCTCCGCGCTCATCTTCGGCAAGCTGTTCTTCCCATCGAACGAGCCGTTCTACAGCACATTGGCCTCGTTCGGCACGTTTGCCGTCGGCTTTTTCGCGCGGCCCTTCGGCGGCCTCGTGTTCGGCCATCTCGGCGACAGGATCGGCCGCAAGAAGGCGCTCGTCGCCACGCTCTCGATCATGGGTGTCGGCACCGTGGGCATCGGCTTCCTGCCGACCTACGCCAATGCCGGAGCGCTCGCGCCCGCCCTGCTCGTGCTGCTGCGCGTGGCGCAGGGCATCGCCATCGGCGGCGAATGGGGCGGCGCCGTCCTCATGGCCGGCGAACACGCGCCGCGCGAGAAGCGCACCTTCCTCGCGTCGTTCGCGCAGCTCGGCAGCCCCGCAGGCCTGATCCTCGCGCTGCTTGCGTTTCGCAGCGTCGCGCATCTCGACCACGACGCGCTTCTCGCCTGGGGCTGGCGCCTGCCGTTCCTCGCGAGCGCCGTGCTGCTCGTCGTGGGTCTCCTGATCCGCTCTGGCGTGAGGGAGTCGCCCGAATTCGAGGCGCTCAAGGCACAGCGGCGCACGGCATCCATGCCGATCGTCGAGGTGCTGCGCGACGCCTGGCGCAGCGTGCTGCTGTGCCTCGGCGCAAACGTGATCGGCGTGGCGGGCGCGTGGTTCGTCAACACGTTCATGTTGAACTACACGACGCAAACGCTCGGGCTCGATCGCGCGCTGATCCTCGACTGCCTCTTCGTCGTCGCGTTCATTCAACTGTTCACGCAGCTCGCTTCGGGCTGGTTCGCACAGCGCGTGGGCTCGGGCCGCTTTCTCATCGTGGCCGCGGGCCTCGCAATGCTCTCGCCCTATCCCATGTTCGTGCTCGTTTCCACGGGACGTCCGACCGCCATCGTGATCGGCATTGCCGTTGCGGTGATGTGCATGTCGAGCTCGTATGCCGTCATGGCCGGCTTCATGACCAACGCGTTCCCGGTGCGCGTGCGCTACTCGGCGATCTCCATTTCGTACCAGTGCTGTGCGGCGCTCGCGGGCGGGCTCACGCCGCTCGTCGGCACGCTGCTCGCGCACGACTTCCCCGGACAATGGTGGCCGCTCGCGCTGTTCTATAGCGCGCTCGCGGGCACTTCGCTCATCTGCATCGCCGTGCTGCAGCGCCGCCAGCCATCGGCGGTACAGGCCGATATGACCGGCGCGCTGCCGGAGTGAGACTGCAGACGGGGATGCGATGGGGGCCTCGATGAAAGCAATCCGCGCACGCGCAGCGGGCCGATGCGTCGCCCCGCTGTGCACCGCACCAGATCGGCAAGCGTATCGAATTCGTCGGTCGCCTGCGCCGCCCGAAGCCAGCACACGTTCGAATGCTGCTTCGAGCGCGCGCACGGAATCGGGCACAAGGTCGAACACGTGATGCGATATTACGCCAAGGCCATGCGCACGTTCGCGCATCATGGTTGTGGCGCCAGATAACGCGACACACAGTGCGGCCATAGAAGCCATGCGCGCGCTGGATATCCAGCACTGCCTGCAGCGCTATGCCGAAGTCGGTGGGATTGTCGCGGTCGACGAGACACTGCGTGCCGCCGCGCTACGTGACGACGATGGCATAGGGGCGAGCTGATACGACACGGGCAGCGTTAATCCTGCCCGCAAGATTGGATGCGAGTCATGGGCGGCGTGTTCCACGGCCCGATCATCAACATCGGCATTAACCACGTCTCCGTATCTCACGCAGCTTTCCGATACGGGGTTGTCGGGTCCATCTTTGGGCGCCCACACGGGCGCTTTTTTCACAATTTTGTTGGCATCCCCTGGCGTTTCAGAAATATCTGATTGGAGACACTCCCGGGCTGGCACATAGTCAGCGTTCGTCCCGGTCGCATGGTTGCGGGACTGACTTCAGCACGCTGTCTGACAGGGAGACGAGCAGGAATGTTCAGCAACGCATTGACATATCGCACAGGAATTTTCGTGATTCGCTATCAAGCCTTCCTGTCATTCTGACAGGAAGACAATGGACCCGAAACTCCCCGACTATTACCTGCGCGAACTGAAGTACCAGACGGCTCTGACCGGCGAATTCGCGGCTCGGCATGCCAAGATCGCCAGACGGTTCGGCATGCTGGAAACGGGTGAGACTGCGGACCCGTATGCGCAGCGTCTCATCCAGGCCTCGGCCTGGATGAATGCGCGCACGCGCATGCGTACCGACCGCGCGACCGATGCCTTCACCCATCGCCAGCTCGCGTGCGTCCACCCCAACTATGTCGCGCCGCTGCCCTCGATGGCCGTGGTGCGCTTCTATCCCGGTTACAGGACTGGCCAGGGCGGCGAAGGCGAAGTGCTGCCACGCGGCACGCGGCTGTTCTCCGGTGCAGAGCTGGGACGGTCGGCCTGTGAGTTCCGCACCGCCTTCGATCTGACCATGCGACCGGTTGAAATCGTCCATGCGAGCCTGGGCGGTGTCCCCCCGGACATGCCCGACCTGTACCGCCAGGTGCACGGCAACGCTCGGGTACGCGGCTCGCTGCGCCTGCGGCTGCGCACCACCAACGGCACGGCAATTCGTGAGCTGGCAGGCTTCGACCGCCTGCCCGTGTACCTGTGCGGCGAGCCTCGCATTGCCTCGCACCTGTTCGAGCTGGTCCATACCGCGACGCTTGCCAGCGTGACCGGCGTGCCAGGCCAGTTTCCGACAGGTGAGCTGCACGGCGTTTTCCAGAACGGCCTGCGCCATGGACACATGCAGCGTGCCGTGGAGTACGAGGGGCTGGAGCCGGAGCATAGCCTCCTGCCGCCCGTGCACACGATGTACCACGGGCACAATCTTGTACACGAATACTTCGCCATGGCCTCGCGCTTCTGGTTCTTTACCCTCACCGATCTCGCGGGCGGGCTATCGAGGATCGACGGTCCCGAGGCGGAAATCGTGCTGCTGCTCGATCGCGAGGCCGGTGACCTCGCGCAGCACGTCGACGCCGCACAGTTCGCCTTGTTCTGTACGCCCGCGATCAACCTTTTTCCGGTGCGCACGGAAAAGCTCCGGGTCGATCCCGACGCACGTGAGCACCGGCTCGTGCCCTATGTGAGTGCACCCGACGACTACGAGGTGCATTCGGTGCAGCGCGTCACGGGGCGCGTCGATGATGACGGGGACGAGGCCGGGGAGGACGGTGCGATACCGTTCTCACCGCTGGACGTGGCGCGGCCCGATGACGAGCGCGGCGATGAACGCTGGTTCACACTGCACTGCGAACTGGACCAGCCTGCGAGCAATGTGCGCCGCTACCGCACCCGCCAGCCCTTCATCCGCACCCACACGTGGCTGACGCTGCTCGCCCACGACCAGACACCGGACGACACGGGTGTGCGGCACGTCATGCTCGACGCGTGGCTGACCAACGGCGACCTGCCCTGCACCCTGCCGCACGACGGCGTGGACGATCTCGTGGCCAACGGTGCGAAGTCGGTCGCCAGCGTCGGCTTTGTGCGGCCTCCGACGCTACCCCGGCCACCGCTTGCGTGGGGCGAGGCGACGTGGAAACTGATCCGGCAGATGAATCTCGAATACGGCGCCTTCGATGACGAATACGACGAACCCTCGCCAGGCGAGGGGCTGCGCCTGATGCTCCAGCCGTACCTGGGGGCGGGCGAGCCTGTCATGCAGCGCCAGCTCGACGGCCTCACGGGTGCGCTTGCCATGCCGGTACACGACCACCACCGGCTGGGAGGCGACCTGACGTACATGCGCGGCATCGGCGTCACGCTCACCTTCGACGAGGCCGCGTTCGAAGGCATGTCGCCCTTCACGTTCGCGCTGGTGCTGGAGCGGTACGTGGCGCGCCACGTTTCGTCCCATGCCTTTACCCGGACCACGTTCTGCACGCAGCAGCGTGGTCCCATTTTCACCTGGCCCACGCGTGAGGGCACGCGCGAGGTTCTGTAAGGAGGATCACGGATGTCCTGGAATACCCAGCCGCGCACGCTGGAGGTGGCAAGCGACGCGTTCCCGGAATACCACGGCACGCCCCTCTTCGTGGCCGCGCGCCTGCGCGGCGTCGAGAAGCTGGGCCGCCTCTACGACTACGAGGTGGACGTCACGACCATCGAGGCGGTTCACTTTACCCAGGTGCCCCGGTACGTCAACGTCAACAAGCTCGTCGGCAAGCACATGACGGTGAAGATCGCCTGCGAGGGCAACGGCACCCGGGCGGACGGCGGCGCGGTCAACACCGGGGCGGACGTGCGGGAAATCTCGGGGGTGATCGCCGGGGTGAAGTGCCTGGGGGCGGACGAGCGGCGCGTGACCTGGCGCCTGCGCCTGCGGCCCAGCCTCTGGCTGCTGACCCTGAACCGCGAAAACCGGGTGTTCCTGGACCAGGACGTGATCGGGATCACCCGCGAGGTGCTGGCGGATTATCCGGTGATGGTGCGTTACCGCGTGGACGGTCCCGGCTATGGGCGCAAGAGCTACCCGAAGCGCGACTATGTACGCCAATGGTACGAAAGCGACTGGGATTTTTTGAACCGCCTATGGCAGGAGTGGGGCATCACGTTTTTTTACGATAAGGACACCCTGGGGCTGTTCGACGGCGCGAGCTGGAAAAAGCACGGCGCGGCCTGGCGGACGATCCGCTACCTCGACCGGGGCGGCCAGCGCATTGACGAGGAACACATCCACAAGCTGGCGCTGTCGCGTGCGCTCACGACCGGCAAGGTGACGGTGACGGACTACGACTATACGTGGGGCGAGGCGAACCTGAACCGCACGATCCAGATCCACCGCGCGGCGACGGGCGACAACGCCGAGGAATATATCCCGGCCGAGTACGCGCAGCCGCTCCAGGGCGGCATGGGCCTGCATGGCGAGCGCAACGACTGGGAGTTCGAGGCGGACCACCTGGCGCGCATGCGGGCCGAGGCGCACCGCTGCAAGTCCCTGCGGATCAGGGGTAAGGGCAACCTGCGGGGGCTGAAGACGGGCTTCGCGTTCTACCTGGAAGGCTTCCCGTATGCCCCGGCCAACATGGAATACGTAGTGACGGGCACGAAGATCGAGATCGTGAACAACGATACGGTCACGCAAAGCGGACAGCCGCAGCGCGAGTACACGTGCAAAACGAGCTTCACGGCACAGGACGCCAACGAGGTGTACCGCACGCCGCTGACCGCGAAGAAGCCGCGCGCGTTCGCGGAGACGGCCATCGTGGCGGGGTACGACAAGGACATCATCTGCACGGACCAGATGGCGCGGCTCAAGCTGTGGATGACGTGGGACCGGCGGGGCAAACGCGACGGTCGCGCGACGTGCTGGGTGCCGCTGTCGCAGCCGTGGCAGGGCAACCGTTACGGGGCGGTCTGGATTCCGCGCGTGGATGACCACGTGCACGTGGGCTATATCAACGAGGACCCGGATCGTCCGTTCGTACTGTCGAGCCATACGACGAACGACAACACGACGCCGTGGGACCTGCCGGGTCAGGGCAACGACGCGCTGTCGGGCTGGCGCAGCCAGGACATTGGAGGCAAGAGCATCGCGTCGAACAGCGTGGTGACGGACGACACGCCCGGCAGGCTCCAGGTGCAGGTGGCGAGCGACCAGGCGAACTCGCGGTTCGTGGCGGGGTTCAATACGCGCATCGAGGGCAACAGGGGGCGCACGGTGGCGCGCGGTGAGGGTATCGAGATGGCCACCGATGCGCACGGGGTCGTGCGGGCCAACAAGGGCATGCTGGTGACGACCGAGACGCGGGCCGGGGCAACGGCCCCGATGATGGACATGGGCGAGACGGTGGCGCGGCTCACCCAGGCGCGACAGCAGCATGAGGAACTGTCACAACTCGCACAGAAGCATGGTGCGCAGACGGTGACTTCCGGTCAGGCCGAGGCCGCCCGCACCATCAAGGCGCAGAACGAGGCGATCAGGGGCGGGCAGAAGACGGCGGACAATCCCTCGCCGGAACTGACGCGCCCGGATGTGGTAGTGGCCAGTGCGGCGGGCATTGCGACGACGGCGACGGACAGCACGCACATGGCGAGCGTGAACGACCACGCGGTGACGGCGGGGCGAGACTACAGCGCCTCGGTTGGGCGTTCATACCACATCTCGACGCGCGGTTCGATCTCGCTGTTCGCCTACCAGGACGGCATGAAATTCTACGCGGCGAAGGGCGCGCTCCAGATGCAGGCGCAATCCGGGCCGATATCGCTGGCGTCGTTCGGGGACTTCACGATCAGCAGTTCCAGCGGAACGGTCATTATCAACGCGAAGACCGAGGTATGGATCGGAGCGGGAGGCTCGTACATCCAGATCAACGGCGACGGGATCATCAACGGCTCGCCGGGACCGATCCTCGAAAAAACCCCGGACTGGGACGCGCCTGCCGCGTCGTCCATGCGCCTGCCGCTACCCGCGATGCCCGTGACACCGATGACACAGAACGCGGAAGAACTGTATTCGCAGACGTTCGATGTGAGTACGGTTGCCGCAAACCGGGGAGACGGTCTGACGCTCGCCAACCAGCCCTACCGCATCTACCTGCCGGACGGCACGCTCGGGCAGCAGGGCATGCTGACCGATGGGGCAACGCTGACAGTCAGCACGGCGGAACCGGTGAAGGTGAAGTGCGAGGTCGGGGCCGGAGACTGGGGCGTCGTGGAGGACGCCTACGACCATGAAGAGCTTGCCGACGGCTTCGCCTGATATCTGCCGTTTTTTTAAAGTGACTTGTCAAAGGTAACACATGGCTCATCCGCATCACCCGCAGCAACCCGCCGCGCCCCAAACCCCACCATCGCCCTATGTGCAGGTGACGTTCGTATTCAGGGACACCCTGCAAAAGCCGATTGAAGGGCTGTCGGTGCAGATCAAGGGCGGCACGGGGACACCCGCCGCGCCTGCATGGACATTCGGTCAGGCCACTGACGGCTCACCGGCACCGGACCCTTCCGTGCCCCTGGTGGACAACAAGACCGAAGTTGCCACGGACGCGGACGGTTACGCCATGACCATCCAGAACGCCGCGCGCAACCAGCCGATTGACGTTCTGGTGAAGAACCGGCGCGGCGAGTATGTCTGGAAAGCGACGGTGACACCCAAAAAGGATATCAGCGCGTTCACCATCGTCAGCCCCGAGTACCACATCGAAGCGACGACGAAGCTGACGCCGAAGGAGGAACTGGAGCAGAACCTCGATCTTCCGGTGGTCAAGGATGGCGAGGTCATGACCATCGAGCGCCTGGTCCACGACTTCGGGCCGTACATCGGGTGGTCGCAGAAGGTGACCGAGCAGGGGAAGGTCAAGAAGGATTTCCCGGAGAAGCATAGGGAGACGACGACGGATGACAAGACCGGGAAGAAGAAAACGACCACCACCATTGAGCACCACTACAAGGTCGTGGATAACGGAAAGCCACGAACCGTCGTGCTGAATGTGCTGGGGTCACGATTAAATTATCCGAATCCTGCCGCGTTCACTGAGGATCATTTCAACTATTTGGCGACATCTTTTGGATGTGAGGCAGCAGCAGTAAAGGCGTTGACAAAACAAGAGACGATTGGAAAGGGTAAATGGGTATTGGATCATGGATTTGATTCCAATGGTCTACCGAGAATTCTGTTTGAGCGGCATCATTTTTATGATTTTACGGCCCCTCCAATTGATAAAAAAACTAAAAAACGCCCACCACACCCTTACGCCTTGAAGTATCCGGATATATGCAATCCTAAAAGCGGAGAATTTGGCGCAGAGGGTCTTCACCAATATGAACGATTTGTTAGAGCGACAAATCTAGACTTGGATGCGGCGATTATGTCGTGTTCTTGGGGGGGATTTCAGGTTTTGGGTGAGTACTATGAATCATGTGGATGCGACTCACCAATTGAATTGGTAAATGAGTACATGAAAGGAGTTGATGCTCATGTTCTTATGTTTGAAAAATTCATGAAAAAAGAGAAGGCATTGGCGATTCATGGATTGGCGAATAAGAAATGGGAGGAGGTGGCGTCTTCCTACAATGGCACTAAGTGGAAGATTCATAATCCGAATTACGCTGCCGATTTGGAGGAATTTTATAATGAGCTCAAGTAGATTATTTGCGGGATTGATTTGCATTTTATTGGCGCAGATTGCAAGTGCCGGGACGTTAATTACCTTTAGTGATCCGGGGCTCGTGATTTTCGAGTCTGAGCATGGGATTCAGGGCTACTATGTGGCAACTGAAAAGGGAAAGACGTGTGATTTTTTCATATTTCAGGCACCGGGCAGTGCTTGGAAAGATATTGGGGGTGATGGACGTTCCATTGAGGTAAATACATTCTCTTTGGAGATTGGGCAATTTCAATATGAGCAGCGGAATTCGATATATGATACTCGCGGCAAAATAAATAAAAATCAAGATGAATGGACTATGAGAACAAACGTGGAGCCTCCGGGATGTGGGGGGGGAGTTGGTGTTTTTTCTAGGAGTGGAAAAATTCCTGATTACCGATATTTTGAAAATAAAAAAATCCAAGCGACTGGGATTCGAGTTGTTAGAAAAAAGACAATTTTGCATAATGAAATTGATGGCCGATATATCAAACGAAGTGGTTATTTGACTCAAGATGACATTGTTGCGCTCGTGGAGACGCGGGATGGCTTTTCCTATGTTCGTTATTTCGATCCCGATTATTTCAGTGAGTCTGTCGGCAAAGTTACAACCGGCTGGGTTCATACCGCCGACCTCGTAGATCCGTTCCCACCCGCAGCCGAACACTAAGGAGAACTTGCATGATCGATCTCATCCGGCTCGGTGACACCACCGACCATGGCGGCGAAGTCGTCACCGCCTCCAGAACCATGCGCTACAAGGGCGTCCGCGTTGCCCGCAAAGGCGATGAGGTGAAGTGCCCGCAGCATCCCGACGTAAGCCCGAACGTGATTCTCGAAGGCGATCCGAAGATACGCGACAAGGGTGTACCGGTTGCGCGGCAGGGGCATCACGCCACATGTGGATGCAGTCTGATATCGAGCCTTAAATGACTTGTCCGGGCCGCTGACGCGGCCTGATTCCACCAAGGGAAATTGATGGACCGGACCAAACTCACCGTTGCCCTCCCAGTCGAACTGATTGACTGGTTGCAGGCCACGCCCTGGAATTACGGGTTCCTTGCGCTGATGCGCCGGATCAATGCGAACCCGGCCATCGATCCGGCCGGCACGGCCAGCCTGCCTGCTACGGAACCCTTCAGGGTCGGCCAGAAGCCGAGCCTGATTTTCGCGCCCAGCGAGATCGCGGACGCGAAGGTCGTCAACGGCAAGCTGCGCATCCGCCTCTACAGCCTGGGCATGCTGGGCCCGAACGGCCCGCTGCCGATTCACGTCACGGAAATTGCCCGCGAGCGCGAAGAACTGCGGGGCGACCCGACGCTCAGTAACTTCCTCGACATCTTCCACCACCGCTCGCTCACGCTGTTCTACCGCGCCTGGGCGTCAACGCAGTCCGCCGCCAGCCTCGATCGGCCCGACGACGACCGGTTCTCGCGGTACGTGTCGGCACTGGCAGGCCATGTGCTGTGGCGCGAGCGGCCTGCCCCGCTGCCCGTGCATGCGCGCCTGTCGGCTGCGCCGCACCTGGTGCGCCAGAGCCGCAACCCGGACGGGCTGCGCAGCACCCTGGCCCGCTATTTCGGCGTGCCGGTGGAGATCGTGGAATGCGACCCGCACTGGATGCCGATCGAACCGGAGTGTCGCAGTCGCATGGGCGGGAAGCGGATGTCGTCATGCCTGGCGATGGGGGCGATGCTCGGGGATATGGTGCCCGACCGGCGACAGCGCTTCCGCATCGTGATCGGACCGCTCGACATGGCGGACTACCACCGTTTCACACCCCGGGGTAACGATCTGCTCAAGCTCATCGAGTGCGTGCGGGTATTCGTGGGCCGGGAATTCAGCTGGCAGCTGGACCTGAAGATCAAGCCGCAGAGCGCCACGCCTGCGGTGATGGGCGACTCGCACCAGCTTGGCTGGTCCACCTGGCTGGGCGCGTCCCTCGGAGATCAGCCCGTGCAGGGCATGCTGTTCGAACCCGAAAGCTATGTGCCGCAGTTGCGGGAAAATGCTGCAAACCGGTCGGGCAGCGTTGGGGGCGCAAAGCGATAGCCCTGACATCAATGGCGTGGAAAACCCGTTCGGTGTTCCCTTTGCCTTGACGTGTGTGATGCAGCATCCCCAATCCACCTGTCGACGTAATTCTCCAACAGGTGCCTGGCCAAAATGGCTAGCCGGAGGCCACTTGCTCGAACGTTTTACAAGACATCTCTTTAGCGAGAAACAAGTGCTGATAACGTAAATCGTAACGACGGGATGCCCTACCCCTCCCCTTCCAACATCATCGTGTTCGTCAACGCCCGCACCGCACCGCGGTACACATCGCTATTGCGCCCGCCACTCAACAGCGCGTCCAGCAGCCTGCGCTGCAAAGCCGTGCGCACCTCGCCAGGCGGCAGGATGCCGTCGAACCCGGCGAGCGAGGTCACGAACGCCGGCGCCTGTGCCGGAGGGGACTCTCCCGCCAGCCATGGCGCAACGCCGGGAACGGCGGCGATCAACGCGACGCGCTCCTCCCAGATCACGAAGCGCGCGAGACGTGCAAGCAGACTCTCGCCCGGCGGAGCATACGGGCAGGGTGGCCGCCGCGCCATCCACTCGAGCAGACGAGCCGCCTCCATCGGCCGCGCGATCGCGTAGCCCTGGGCACCGTCGACGTCCAGCACGGTCAGCGCGCGCAACAGATCAGGCGAATCGATGCCCTCCGCCAGCACGAGCTTGCCCAGCGCGTGGCCCAGCCGCGTCAACTGATAAATGAAGCGCAGCACGTCGAGCGCGTCGTCGCGGTCGACCCGCGCGATCTCGCGGTCGATCTTGATCGAGTCGAACGGCAGCTCGCGCAGCCGTGCAAGCCCGCTGTGGCCGGAACCCAGATCGTCCTGCGCCAGCAGCACGCCAAGCTCGCGAAAGCGCGTGAGAATCGCCCGTTGCCCCTCGCCGAGCGATAGCGATTCGTTCTCCAGAACTTCCAGCGTGAGGCGAACGGGGGGGCAGGCATGCGCTTCGAGCGCCGCCCGCGTAGCCTCGAAATAGCGGATGTCGTTGAGCGCCGAGGGCGGAAGGTTGATCGAGATTTCCAGGTCGAGGCCATCGCGCAGCCAGCGGCCACGGTCGGCCAGCGCTTCGTCGACGCCGCGCGCGTAAAGCGCAAGCAGGTCGTCGGAGGCGAGCGCGCGAAGGAACTCGTCGGGCTGAAGCAGGCGTTCGCCGTCGCGCAGCCGCGCCAATGCCTCGACCTTGACGACGTCCCAGGTGCGCAGGTTCAGGAGCGGCTGATAATGCATTTCCAGCGCCCCGGTGCGCACGAGCGCCGCCCAATGCTGGCGCAGGCTCACCGGCACGGCCTCGCTGATGCCGTCGTGGGTCTGGATGCGCAATGCCGCGCAGCCCAGCAGCGTCTGCAGCAGATCGATGAACGCCACCTGGTGAGGCCCGATGAATCCGCCGGGAAACGCGCTATACAGCATGAGAATCGCGATCGGCGGCTGGCCGGGCGCGGCAAGCGGAATCGCCACGGAAGAGCGCAGCCCCAGGTCCTTCGCCACGTTGCGCCACTGCGCCACGAGCGGATCGGTCTGATAGTTGACCACGCGCTCGGGCTTGCCGCTGCGCCATGCCCGCCCGATCGCCCCCTGCCCCTGCGCATGATCGGCGCGCACGCTGACGGCGCGGCCCGATTCGGTCAGCAGCTCGATCAGCCCTTTGGGCACCCCGGCGCCCGTGCCCGCCTCAAAGTGGAAGATGCCCAGACCATCGGGCCTGCCGATGGTGCACGCCGCGGTTTCCTCGTGACCGGAAAACGCCTTGACGAGATGGTCGATGAAGTCCGTGTAGCCATCCGCTTCCCACACGATGCGCGTGACGCGCAACAGCACCTCCTGCTGCGAATCCTGCACCTCCTGATAAGCCTTGAGCTGCCAGGCGAGATCGGAAGTGAGACGGCGCGCGTAGAACGAAAGCGCGTGCCCGCTCACCTGGGTGCCGATCAGCTTGTACAGCAGCTCCTGCAGAATGCCGCGGCTGCGCGCGAGCTCCTCCTTGTCGAGCCCCACGATCGCATGGATGCGGCCGATGCGCAGCGCCATGTCGGCATGGTCGTGCGTGGTGAGGCCGGGGTTCGCCAACGCGAGGAGATTCTGGATCTGCTTCGACTTGAGATGGTCGAGCTCGTCCGCCGACAGCATTTCGAGGATGCGCCGGGACTTGGGGAGGCGGGCCAGCTCCTCGTAGAACTGGTTCACCACGAGGGCTGCATAGCGATGCAAAGCCTCGATCAACGTTTGCATTCTTCGAACCTTGACGGGTCCTGACTAAGTCCTGGGTGGCGGACGGGCACCACGCTGGTGCGGGTTCCTTGCCGGATCTGGGCGACGCAGACGAAATGATAAGGCATGGCCCCGGTCGGACCGGCGGGTTTTGGGGGCGAAGCGTGGGCTGCCCGACGTAGCGGGACGGCAGCCCATGGGCAAATGAATCCTGCCTCCGCATGATCTGCATGCGCCAGGAGTGCGCTACCTCCCTGATCCGGGTGGGCCGCCCCCTCGCGCCCCGCCCTTACCCTGCATCGACGCAGCCCGGGGCGCGCACGAGACTACCGTCCGCTGCGCGCGGGTCAGACTTGCGCCTTCGGGAGACAAACGCGAGTCGGACCGCTTCATGGCACCGGGTTCCTTGAAAACAACAGAAGCAGGACAGGCGAGCGCGGGCATGCGCAAGCCTCTCCATGACAAGGCCCACATCATGCATGCACAAACCGCACTTCCCGTGGCAGGCGAATTCGACTATCTGGTGATCGGGGCCGGCTCGGCCGGTTGCGCCGTGGCGGGCCGCCTCAGCGAGGATCCCACGGTGCGCGTCGCCGTGCTCGAAAACGGCGGCCCTGACGATCACTATCTGATCTGGACGCCCATCGGCCTCGCCAAAACGGTCGTCAAGCCGGGCCCATACAACTACGGCTATTACACCGAACCTCAGCCGGGCCTGAACGGCCGCAGCAGCTACCAGCCGCGCGGGCGCGTCCTCGGCGGATCGTCGTCGCTGAACGGGATGGTGTACATCCGCGGCCATCGCAAGGACTACGACGACTGGGCGGCGAACGGCTGCGCGGGCTGGGGCTTCGACGAGGTTCTGCCCTACTTCAGACGCAGCGAGAACAACCGGCGCTTCGCGGGCACCGACAACCCCTGGCACGGCACCGAAGGCCCGCTCTACGTCAACGATCTGCGCTCGCCCAATCCGTTCAGCCGGCAGTTCCTGCTTGCCGCCCAGCAGGCAGGCCACACGCTGAACGACGACTTCAACGGCGCCGAGCAGGAAGGCTTCGGCTTCTACCAGGTGACGCAGCACAACGGCGAACGCTGGAACGCGTCGCGCGCCTACCTGCATCGCGGCGAAACCGCCGGCGGGCGCTACAACGGCGGGCGCGGCAACCTGCACGTCCTGACGGGCACCCAGGCGCTGCGGCTCGTATTCGAGGGACGCCGCGCCGTGGGCGTGGTCGTCGTGCGCGACGGCGTCGAGACGACCCTGCGCGCTCGCCGCGAAGTGATCGTGAGCGGCGGCGTCTTCAACTCGCCGCAACTGCTGATGGCCTCCGGCATTGGCCCCGCCGCGCACCTGCAATCGTTCGGCATCGAAGTGCGCCACGACCTGCCTGGGGTCGGCGAAAACCTGCAGGATCATCTCGACATCGTCATCAACATGCAGCTCGACAGCAAGGACCTCTTCGGCGCGACGCTGGGCGGCGGCCTGCGCCTCCTCAGGGAGATCCGCCGCTACCGGCGCGAGCGCACCGGCATGCTCACCTCGAACTTCGTGGAAGCGGGCGCCTTCGTGAAGAGCCGCCCCGAACTCGACCGGCCGGACCTCAACCTGGTCTTCACGGTCGCGCTGATCGGCAACCGCAACATGGGCAGCCGCCGCAAGCTCGGCCACGGCTATTCCGGCCACGTCTGCGTGCTGCGCCCCGCAAGCCGCGGCCATGTGCGCCTGCGCTCGCGCGACATGCGCGAGGCGCCGCTCATCGATACGCGTCTTCTCAGCGCGCAGAGCGACATGGAAACGCTCATCGCCGGCATCCACATGATGCGCAACGTCTTCAGCCAGCCCGCGCTCAAGGACCTGGGCGGGCGCGAGATGAAGAGCGAAAGTTTCGCCGACGAAACCAGCCTGCGCGCGTTCGTTCGCGAGCACGCCGACTGCCTCTATCACCCGGTGGGCACCTGCCGCATGGGCAGCGGGAACGATCCGCTTGCTGTCGTCGATCCCCAGTTGCGCGTGCACGGCTGCGAAGGGCTGCGCGTGGTCGACTGTTCCATCATGCCGAGCCTGATCGGCGGCAACACGAATGCTCCGGCGATGATGATCGGCGAAAAAGCCGCCGACATGATCCGCAAGTCGGCACGCTGAACCCCCAACCCTGCATTGCCCACACGGCACGAGAACCAGGACAATCCGCATGACTACTCTGCATGACGAAACGTTTCGCCCAGGCGTCGATCCGCTGCCCGCCACCGCCGCCACCATCGCGGCCCACGAGCGCGCCTTGCGCGAACTGCCGCCCGACGACCCGCTCGAAGAGGCCGACGCGTCGCGGGGCTTCATCGGCACGATCCCGGATGCGGAAATTCGCGGCGCCTATGGCAATCTGGTCTGGAGCCTCGCGGACTACGCCTTCCTGGATACGCCGCAGGCGCCCGACACGGCCCACCCGGCGCTCTGGCGTCACGCCCGCCTCAACACGCTGCACGGGCTCTTTCGCGTGACGGAACGCATCTACCAGGTGCGCGGCTTCGATGTTTCCAACATCACGTTCATCGAAGGCGAGAGCGGGCTCATCGTCATCGACCCGCTGACCTGCACGGAGACCGCCGCCGCCGCGCTCGCGCTCTACTACGCACACCGTCCGAAGCGCCCGGTCGTCGCCGTGCTCTACAGCCACAGCCATGCCGACCACTTCGGCGGCGTGCGCGGCGTGGTCGACGAAGCGGACGTGCTGGCTGGCCGGGTGAAGATCTTCGCGCCGTCCGGCTTCATGGAGGCCGCCATTGCCGAGAACGTGACGGCGGGCACGGCGATGGCGCGCCGCGCCCAGTTCCAGTTCGGCCACACGCTGGCGCGCAATGCGTGCTGCCAGATCGACGCGGGCATGGGCAAGAACATTCCGCGCGGAACCATCACGCTGCTCGCGCCCACGCATCTCATCCGCGAAGAGACGGAAATCCACGTGATCGACGGCGTCGAGATCGTGTTCCAGCTCACGCCGGAAAGCGAAGCGCCGGCGGAAATGCACTTCTACTTCCCGCAGGAACGGGCGCTCAATCTGGCCGAAAACGGCACGCGCTCGCTGCACAATCTGTGTCCGCTGCGCGGTACCCAGGTGCGCAACGCGCAACTCTGGTCGCGCTATCTGGGCGCCTCGCTCGATCGCTACGGACGTCAGGCCGAAGTGGTGTTCGCCCAGCACAACTGGCCGACCTGGGGCAACGCGCGCATCGTCGACTATCTCGAAGCGCAGCGCGATCTCTACAAGTTCCTGCACGATCAGACCGTGCGGATGATGAATCACGGCCTCAATGCGGCGGAAATCGCCGAACAGCTCCGCCTGCCCGACGCACTGCACGCGAAATGGCATACACGCGGTTATTACGGCACGCTCTCGCACAACGTGAAGGCGATCTACCAGCATTACCTGAGCTGGTACGACGGGAACCCGGCCAATCTGCACGCCTTGCCGCCCGAGGCCTCGGCCGTGCGCTACGTGGAATACATGGGCGGCGCGAGCGCCATGCTGGAGCGCGCGCGGCGCGACTTCGAACGCGGCGCATACCGCTGGGTCGCACAGGTCATGAACCATCTGGTGTTCGCGCAACCCCAGTTGCGCGAGGCCCGCGAGCTGGGCGCGGCGGCGCTGGAGCAAATGGGCTACCAGGCCGAATCGGCCACCTGGCGCAATGCGTTCCTGCTGGGTGCGCGCGAACTGCGCGAGCGTCACGATACGTCGACCCAGTTCGGCGCCCGCAGCCGCGACATGATCTGCGCGATGACGGCGCCGATGTTCTTCGATTACCTGGCCGTGCGGCTGGACGGGCTCAAGGCGCAACATCTGAAGGCATGTATCGTGTGGCGCTTCACCGACGTCGACGAAACCTGGACGCTGAGCCTCAAGCACGGTGTCCTGAGCTGCTCGGCCGTGCCGCCGGGCGGGCACCCGGAGCTTGTCGTCACCATGACGCGCGAGACCCTGAACGCCATTCTCTGCGGCGAAACGGGCTTCCAGGAAGCGGTGAAGGCGCGCGCGATCGTGCTCGAAGGCGATGCGGGCGTGTTCGGCGCCCTCTTCGGGGCGCTCGACCAGTTCGACGGCGGCTTCAACGTCGTCGAGCCATGAGGCGATGAGGCGGCCGCAAAAAGCCTGGCTCCCGCCGCGCCGTCCTTTTACGTCCCTCGCCGCCGACAGCCCTCACACCGCCGTCACATAACGCGGCGCGGGCGGCGTCACGCGCGGCGCGGGCCCCACGGCCTCGCCGCGCGCCCGGCGCATCTCGTCGGCCGGACTCAGGCCGAACAGGCGCTTGAACTCGCGGCTGAACTGCGAGGCGCTCTCATAGCCCACGCGCGTCGCCGCCGCGCTCACATTGAGGCCGTCGTGCGCAATCAGGAGGCGCGCGTGATGCAGGCGCGTCGTCTTGACGTACTGCATCGGCGACGTCGATGTCACGGCCTTGAAGTGCGCGTGAAAGACCGCGAGGCTCATGCCCGCCTCGCTCGCGAGCGTGTCGACGTCGAGCGTGCCGCAGTAGTCCGCGTGAATACGCCTCAGCGCCTTCGCAATGCGCCCGAAGTGGTGCTGGTGAGCCAGCGCCGCGCGGATGGCATCGCCCTGCACGCCCGTCAGCACGCGATAGATGATCTCGCGCACGATCGAGGGCCCGAGAATGCGCGCGTCGCACGGCGCGGCGAGCGCTTCGACGAGACGCAGCACGGCGTTGGAGAGCGGCGCATCGAGTTCGGTGGCGTAGATGCCGCGCGGCTCCGAAACCGCGTTGCCGCGCGATTCGTTCAGCGCCATCAGCAGCTCCGCGACCATCGTGAGATCCACGCGGATCGAAATGCCGAGCAGCGGCTTGTCCGGGCTCGCCTCGGTCTCGCATTCGAACGGCAGCGGCACCGAAAGCACGAGGTACTGCTGCGCGTCGTACACGAACACCTGCTCGCCCAGAAAACCGCGCTTGCGTCCCTGGCAGACGATGAAGATGCTCGGCTCGTACATGACCGGCGTGCGCGGACGCGCCACGCTCGCGCGCATGAGGGTCACGCCTTCGAGCGCGGAGGGATTGGGGCCGTCGCGGTGCGTGAGCCGCGCGAGCAGCTCGACCGTGCGGCGGTGCGTGGTGTCGCCCGTCGGGTCGACGGGTTCGTCGTGGGCGGGGTCGCCGGACGGCGCAATCAAAGCCTGGATCTGTGCCATATCGTATGTGCCCCTAATGCAAAGGCGTAGCAGAGGAACAGGCTCGAAATCTATCACCAATCTCGCGCTTACGCCGACCGCCAGGAGAATCAGGCAAGTCTTCGATAGATTCAGGTATTCCCTGGGTGGGTCCCGGTCCTTAGGATGGGAACCCTGCCGCCACCCCCGGCGCACATGCACCAACAGGAGCGCACCTACATGTATCCGACTTACGGTTATGCCGCCAGCAACGCCAGCACGCCACTCGCGCCGTTCGAATTCCAGCGCCGCGACCTGCGCGAGCAGGACGTGCGCATCGACGTGCAGTTCTGCGGCGTATGCCACTCCGACCTGCACCAGGCGCGCAACGAATGGCGCAACTCGATCTATCCGGTCGTGCCGGGCCACGAGATCGTCGGCCGCGTGGCCGAAGTGGGGCCGGGCGTCCAGCGTTTCAAGGTCGGCCAGCTCGTGGGCGTAGGCTGCCTCGTCGATTCGTGCCGCACCTGTGCAAGCTGCGCCGAAGGCCTGGAACAGTATTGCGAAAACGGTTTTGTCGGCACCTATAACGGTATCGACCGCGTGAACGGCGAAACCACCTACGGCGGCTACTCGACGCAGCTCGTGGTCGACGAAGCCTTCGTGCTGCGCGTGCCCGAGAACCTCGACGCCGCGGCTGCCGCACCGCTGCTCTGCGCCGGGATCACGACGTACTCGCCGCTGCGCACGTGGGGCGCGGGGCCCGGCAAGAAGGTCGGCGTCGTTGGCCTGGGCGGTCTCGGCCACATGGGCGTGAAGCTCGCGCACGCCATGGGTGCGCACGTGGTGCTGTTCACCACGTCGCCTTCGAAGATCGAAGACGGCAAGCGCCTCGGCGCCGACGAAGTCGTGATCTCGAAGGACCCGGAGCAGATGCAGGCGCACGCGAACAGCTTCGACCTGATCGTCAACACCGTGGCCGCGCAGCACGACCTGAACCCGTTCATCGAGCTCTTGCGCCGCGACGGCACGATGGTGCTGGTTGGCGCGCCCGAGCACGATCACCCGTCGCCGCAGGTGTTCAACCTGATTTTCAAGCGGCGGCGCCTCGCGGGCTCGCTGATCGGCGGGATCCAGGAAACGCAGGAGATGCTGGACTTCTGCGGGCAGCACGGCATTACGTCGGACATCGAAATGATTGCGATGCAGGACATCAACGCCGCTTACGAGCGCATGCTCAAGAGCGATGTGAAGTACCGCTTCGTGATCGACCTCGACACCCTGCGCGCTGCTGCCCGTTAAGCAAGACCGACACCGCCCGACCTGCCGGGCCGTCGGTTCCTGACGGCCCGCCCGCCTCCCGCACTCCGCCCGGCGCCGCGCGATCCCGCGTAGCGCCGGCGCCCGCCCCCTCAACCGCCGCGCGCCCTTCTCCGCAGACGCCGGCACCGCGACCCGCTCCATTCGCTTCGCGGCTCAGCGCTTTCTCGCAGCACTGCGGATCTCTCAAGTCAGTAACCAGGAGCTTGCCCGTGATCGACCGTATCCAGGCGATGCGTACCTTCGTTCGCATCGTCGACACCAACAGTTTCACGAAAGCCGCACAGTCGCTCGACATGCCGCGCGCGAGCGCGACCACGATTCTGCAAAACCTCGAGGCGCTGCTCGGCACCCAGTTGCTCGTGCGCACCACGCGGCGTCTCTCGCTCACGCCCGAAGGCGCCGCCTATTACGAACGCTGCGCGCAGATCCTCGCCGACATCGACGAGGCCGAGGCGAGCGTGCGCCAGTCGCCCGGCGGCATCACCGGACGCCTGCGCGTGGAAATGCCGGGCCTGATCGCCAACGCGATCGTGCTGCCCGCGCTCGACGATTTCCACGCGCGCTATCCGCAGATCGACCTCGTGATCGGCGTGAGTCTGCGCAACGTCGACCTCGTCGGCGAAGGCGTGGATTGCAGCATCCAGCTTGGGCGCCTGCCCGACTCGGGGCTCGCGGCGCGCCGGCTCGGCGTGCTCGAGCACGTGACCTGCGCGAGCCTCGCGTACCTCGAACGGCGCGGCTCGCCCGGCTCGCTCGACGAACTTGCGGCGCATCAGGTGGTGAACTTCCTCTCGCCGCTCTCGGGCCGCCCGCTCGAATTCGACTTCGAGGTGGACGGCAGCGCGACGAAGGTGAAGGTGGACGGCTTCGTGCACGTGAGCGACGACCTCGCGTACCTCACCTGCGGGCTGCAGGGGCTCGGCCTCGTGCAGCCGCCGCGCCTCGCGGCACAACCGTATCTGGACAGCGGCTCGCTCGTCGAGGTGCTGCCGCAATGGAAACCGCTGCCCACCCCGGTTTCGGTCGCCTACGTGAAGACGCGCCAGGTGTCGCCGCGCGTGCGCGTGTTCGTCGACTGGCTCGCCGAGCTGTTCGAAGGTGCGGGGCCGATGAACCGCGATCTCTCGCGGGTGCGCCAGTTGCTGGGTGGATTGCAGTACGCGTGACAGATGGCCATGGCCCGCGTAGCCGCCTCGCGGGCTCATGCAAACGGCGCGCGTCAGGCGGGCCGCGTGAGCGCCATGCCCCGTCGCGCGTGAAAGCGCGCGACGGTCTCGTAGGGAAGCCACGCATCCGCCTGGTAGGGCGCCACGCCCGACGGATTGTGAAACCAGACCCCGCCATCGCCGCGGCCATGCAGCAGGATCAGATGGCCGCCGCGCTCCTGGTTGGGACGCTCGGGCCGGCGGATTTCGGCACTAACCGAAACGATGGCCAGCGTATCGGCCGAAACGCGCGCGGCCGTGTCCTCGATCGCCTCGTCGGTCATCACCTCGACGCACACGCCGAATTCTGCCTCCACCCAATCGGCAAACGGACGATAGATCAGTCCGTCCACACCGCCGTCCTCCCGCATCCGATAAACGCCGTGCCGTAAAGCGGCTTCGAGCAGATCGGCACGCGTGCCGTGCGCGATGCCCCAGTAGTCGAGCGCCGATTCGAGGCAGGCGAGCCCGCACAGACGCTGCGCCCAGAAACGGTAGGCATTGGGTTCGTCAAAGCCGCTGCGGCGCCATTGCGGGTCGCCGCACGGATCGACGCCATCCTCGGCGATGCGTGCAACCCACCCGGGGCTGCCCCACTGACTGAAGTAGGGCACGCCGTGATTTCGCACGGTCGTTTCGTCTTGAACAGGATTCACGCGGTTGGCACGCCCGAAGGCGCAGGAAAGTCGGAAACACGCATAGTCTCAGCGAGTCTGCCTCGCCGCAACACCCAAGTGCAATTATCCTGCAGACAGCAAATGTTTCACTTACCAAAAGGAGTCTTACAAAAAGCCGCGACGGCGGCAAATTATGCGTTTAGAATATTGTCTCCGCGATGCCGGCAGCCGGCATCGCGGTCGCGGCAAGCACACCGCCGCACGCCACTACTACTCAAAAACTGAATCCACGATTTCCCCCCCAAGGCATGTCGAACGTTGGACATTCACCCGACTCGGCCACGGTTGCGGAGCGCGTGCGCGAGCTGATGAGCCGTCATGGCATCGGCAAGCGCCAGCAGACAACCGAGCTTTGCCGGATCCTCGATCTCAGCTTTTCGCAAGGGCACCGCAAGCTGCGCGGCAACAGCCCGTGGACGCTCGCGCAAATCAAGAAGGTCGCCGAAGCATTCGGCGAACCGGCAGGCCAGCTCTTCGGCGCCCAGTTGCTCGATCCGGGCGTGGTGGGCGCGACCGCCCAGGAAGCCCTGCTTTGCGTGAGCGCGGCCGAACTGCCGTGCACCGCGTGGATCGGCATACCGGTCGAGGCGGGCAGCCGTCCCGAGTTCGTCGCGTACGAGAAGCAGGGCCAGTGGCGCGTGGTGCGTCCGGACGGCGCGCTCTATCAGAACGCGCGTGAAGTCCACAAAATCGAGATCTATCCGCGCCGCGCCGAAGCCGACAAACCGACGATCGCCGTGGTCGACGACGACCGCGCCTCCGCCGACAACCTGCGCGATTATCTCGAACACACCGGCTATGCGGCCCAGGCGATCTACGGCCTCGCGGCCTTCGAGGAAGCACTGGAGAACCAGGTGTTCGACGGCGTGGTGATCGACTGGCTGTTCGGCTGCCAGACCGCCGCCGATGCGATCCGCCGGATCCGCGCGTCCGAGAATCCCGAAGCACCGATCTTCGTGCTGACCGGCGAGCTGCTCACCGGCAAGGCGAGCGAGTCGGACATCAGCCTGGTGGTGCGCCACTACAACGTGGCGTGCTACGAAAAGCCCGCGCGCATGGCGATCCTTGTCGCCGATCTTTCGAAACGTCTCAATCGCGGTTAGTCGCGGTTGAGCCGCGGCACGGCCAGCGCGCGCTGCAAGGCGCGGCGCAGTTCCTCGTAGTGAACGGGCTTCGTCAGATAATCGAAGAACGGGCTGACGTTGCCTCCTGCGGTAAGCGCCGCGACATCCGCGCTCACCACGATCACCGGCGGCCGCAAGCCCGTGGTCGCGCCGGCGTCGAGCCCCGCGACGAACGCATAGCCGTCGCGGCCCGGCATGTGCAGATCGAGCAGCACGACGTCGCATGACTGCGTCGACACCAGCGCGAGCGCACTGTCGGCGTTGGCGGTCGCGAGCGGCGCGTAACCCATGTGCGCCGCCATCTCGCAGAGCGACTCGCGCACGAGCGGATTGTCGTCCACCACGAGCACGCGCGGGCGGCGCGGTGCGTCGTCCGCCACGCGTCCGGTGCCGGCGTCGGCCAGCGCCTCCACGGGAGCAACCGGCAGCGTCACGGTGAAAGTCGTGCCTTCGCCCACGCGGCTGTCGGTTCCGATCGTGCCGCCGAACAGGGCCACGAGGCCGCTCACGATCGCGAGCCCCATGCCCGCGCCTTCGTAGCGGCGCGAGCGCGAACTGTCGAGCTGCGTGAACTCCTTGAAGATGAGCGGGATCTGCTCGGGCAGCACGCCCGGCCCGGTGTCGCTCACGACGATCGCCAGCGTGCGCCCCTCCAGCACGAACTCGATGCACACCTTGCCGCGCTCGGTATAGCGGATCGCATTCGTCACGAGATTGTTGGCGATCTGGCGAATGCGATGCGGATCGGACACGATCTGCTGCGCCGCCCCGCGCCACGCGTGCTCGAACGCGAGCCCCCGGCCCAGGGCGGCGGCCTCGTTCTGATCGACGATCGACTGCAGAAGCTCGCGCGGATCGAACGGCTCCTCGCGCAGTTCGAGCTTGCCCGCGCCCAGCCGCGCGTAGTCGGTGAGATCCTTCATCTGCGCTTCGAGCTGGCGCGCGGCGGTGTCGAGCCGCTGGATCACCTTGTGGTCCGCTTCGGAATGCGAATTGAAACCGAGCAGCTCGATCGACGAGACGATCGCATGCAGCGGCGTGCGCAGTTCGTGGCTGATCATCCCGAGGAACGCGTCCTTCGCCGTGCTCGCCTCGCGCGCGGCGCGGCTCGCCTGGTGCTCGGCCTCGAGCGCCGCGTGCTGCTGGCGCAAGAGGCGCGTGCGCCGGTAGCCGTTCATCACGAGCAAAACGGCCGCCGCGGCGGAAAGCACGAGCAGCATGAACCCCGCTGCGAAAAGCTCGCGGCGCCTCGTGATGAAGTCGCGGCGGATGTCCTCGCGCTCCATGATGTCGGCGTAACGGCGGTTCAGCGAGAGATCCGTGACCTCGGACCAGTGCTCGCGCAGCACCTCGACCATCGGCATGATGCGCGCGGGCTCGCTATCGAGCGCGGCGAGCTGCGCGTCGAACGACGCGATTGCCGCGTCGAGCGAGGCGAGGTCGGCCTGCTGACGCTGCATGAGCGCGGGCATGCCGACGAGCGAACGCGTCGAGCCCTTCATGACGTTCAGCTTTGACTGCAGCACGGCGTAGCGCAGCCGCAGCGTTTCGAGATCGAGGTCCGTGCCGTTCGCGTAGAGCAGCAGCTGGCTTTCGAGGCGCGCGTAGGCGATCTGAAGCTGGGCCGCATCCCAGTAGAGGCCGTCGTAGTTGCCGGTGATGCGCTGAACCACGCGCGGATTGAGCAGGTTCGCGTACATCACATAGCCGACCGCCGCCACTGGCGGCGCGAGCGCGACGATCCAGACCAGTAAATGCATAAAGCGCCGCAACCGCCGATGCATCACACCCCGCTCATTGCTTGATTGTCATCGACTTGATCTGCCAGGCGAACTTGGCGTCGCCCGCGGAACCGTCCAGTTCCTGCGGATACTGGTCGCGCGGATAGATCAGGAACAGCGGGCCGAAATCGCTCACCTCGAGGCGCTTGCCGTTCATCGCATAGGCGAGCACCACGCCATAGTGCGCGGCGTCGGCCACCGGCACGGTGCAGGTGTAGTCGTCGATGGTATGGATCTCGATCTCGCTGCCGTAAGCGCCCACGGCCTTGAGCACGTCGGAGAGCAGCGGTCCCGTGAAGGTGGAGCGCGGCGTCCAGGTGGTCGAGGTGGCGATCGCGTGCATCGGCAGCTTGAGCAATTGCGCCTCGGTGAAGTGATAGGCCGTGTGCGCCGCGTTGTTCGTCACGTGCACTTCGCCGTCGATGTCGAGCGAAAGCGGCACGAGCGGCGCGGCATGCGCCGCCGCACTTCCGGCCGCCAGCGCCATTGCGGCGGTCCAGCGCCGCCAGCCTGCAGGTCCCCACATCCTTTCAAACCCCTTGTTGCATCGTTCTTCGTCTGGCCGATTCCTGGCGCCCCCCGGCGTGCCAGCAGGCGCGCCCGAGCATAGGCATAATATCGTCAAACTTTGAACCGACAATAGCCGTCGCGGCCGCGCCACGGGTACGGCCCACCGGTTTGCGCCGCTATTTCCGCTTCCGAAGAGATGAACAAACCTGTCGTGCCGCTCACCTACGAACAACTCGATCACTGGGTCGAATCGCTCCAGCCGCTGCTGGTGGCAGAAGATTTCGCCGCCGTGATCGGCATCCTGCGCGGCGGTGCGCCGCTCGCGCTGATGGTCTCGCACGCCACGGGCGCGAACGTCGCCTTCCTGCGCTACGACCGCGAGACGCGCGAAGTGCGCTGGGACTCGACCCTGCCGCTGCCCGAGCCGGGCTCGAAAGTGCTGCTGTGCGAGGACATCGCGGGGCGCGGCAACACGCTCGTGGACTGCATCGCTTTTCTGAGCGAGCACGGCCTCGTCGTGCGCACGCTCACGGGCGCCTACGACGACCTTTCGCGCCTGCGCCCGGACTACTCGATCGACGCGAGCGGCTACTTCGCGCTGTTTCCGTGGGAGCGCCAGGCGTACACCGACCGCTACCGCGCCGACTGGACCCGCGACGGCGCGAAGGAAGGCACGCTGATGGCCGACGACCACGAATACGCGGTCTACGCGATCGACCTGGACGGCGTGCTGCTGCCCGACCTGCCGCTCGAACGCTACGACGAGAACCTCGACGCCGCGCTCGCCGAACGCGACGCGCTGCTGCCCTTCGAGCGCATTCCCGGCGTCGACATGAAGCGCACGCGCGCGATCATCACCGGGCGGCCCGAAATGGACCGCATGCGCACGCAGGACTGGCTGGAGCGTTTTGGCTTCGGGCATCTGGAGCTCGTGATGCGCGCGCCCGACGAGCACGACGACACGCCCTCGGGCGCGGCCGAGCACAAGGCGGCCGCGGCGATCCGCTGCGGCGTCACGCATTTCATCGAAAGCGACCCGGTCCAGGCCATCTTCATCGCCCAGCGCGCGCCGCTCCTGCGCGTGATCTGGTGGAACGCGCACACGCGCACGGGCACGCTCATCGGCGCCTCGGCCTGGAGCTGAGCGACCGCGGGCGTTCCTTCCGTTCAGCCCTCGGCCTGCCCCCGCCCTTCTTCCAATGCCCGCGCCGCGCGCTGCGACGCCACGACGATGAGCTTCATCGTCGCGCGCGTCGCGCCGACAAAGAGCTTGCGCGCGGCGCGCTCGTCGAACGCGTCGAAATCCACCTCGGTCAGGATCACGCAGGGCGCGGATTGCCCCTTGAAGCGATAGACGGAGTCGAGCAGCACGTCGCCCTCGCGATACTGCGGGTTGCCGAACAGGTCGTACTGCCCCGTGAAGCTGCGCAGACGATGCGGCCCCAGATGGTCGAGCGCCGTGAGCTGCGAATGCTCGCGCCCGCGAAACGACAGCACCACGATGTCCTGCTTGCGAAACCCAAGCGCAAGCGCCTGGGTGATTGCGCGCTTGGTGGCCGCGGCTACGGGCGGCTCGCCGGCGGCGTCGGCCCCGGCGGTCTCGTCCCAGGCGGCGAGTGCGACCTCGGAGCCGTCGAACGGGCTGCCCGCCGCGAGTTCCGCCAGCGCGGGCGCGGCCGGGCCGGCGGCATCGCGCAGGAAGGCCAGGATATCGCGCGGGCTGCGGTAATTCGTGCTCTCGCGCAGCACGGTCCAGCCCGGCAATGCCACCGGTTCGCGCAAATAGAGGTTCTGCAACGGATCCTCGAGCCACCACCACGACGCGGCGAGGGCCAGCAATCGTTCCAGCGCTGCGACCCAGGCCTGCTGGAAGTCCTGTCCCTCGTCGACGATCAAGACGTCGAACCGCCAGCGTTCGTCGATGGGCGCCTGCGTGAAGCGACGCTCCAGTTCCTCGAATACGTTGCCGCCTTCGAAATCCGGCACGTGGCCGCCGTCGCGCGCCACCCAGTCGCAAAGCTGGTGATAGTTCGCCACTTTCGCCCCGGGCGGCGCGACCTTCGCGATATGGTCCGCGAGCGGCCGGTTGAAGCACACATAGAGCGTGCGCTGGCCGCGCGCCACCGCGTCTTTCATGACCTGCACCGCGAGCTGCGTCTTGCCCGAACCCGCCGTGCCGATCACGCGCAGCCGGAACGGCGCGAATTCGAGCCGCCGCGCCCAGGTGGCGAGCCCGCCCGCAAGCCGCGTGACGAGCGTGCCTGCCGCGCCGACCAGCGCGCTGGCGTCGGGCGCGAGCGAAAGTTCGTCGGCGAGGAAATGGTGGATTTTCGCCGCGCACGGCAAGCGCGGTTCGTCGGCGGGCAGCGCCCCGAGCACGATCGAAACGAGCTGCGACTTGCGTGCCGCATCGACGATGCGCGCCGGATTCACGCCCGCGATGGCCGGATCGCGCACGACATGATCGGGGCAATACAGAAGCTCTTCGAGGCAGTACGTGCCCGCCCCGAATGCGGCGGTGAAGCGGCGGTGCAGCCCTTCGACGGTGCGCGCGAGCGCGACGGCCACATTGCGCTCGGTCTGCAGATGCGCCTTCACGAGCCCGTTCGGCGTCTCGCGCAGAAAACCCGTCTTCTGTTCGACGATCATCACGCGGCCCGCCGGGCTCACGATCACGAAGTCGACTTCGCCGAAGACGGAAAAACCTTCGGCCAGCCGGGTCCAGTGCACGCCGTGATAAACCGTATAGCCGCCCGGCAGGCCGCGTTCGAGGAGCGCGAGCGTTTCGCGTTCGCGCGCGGCGGCGCCGGCGGCTTCGAGGTGTTGCCAGTTGTCGGGGACGATGCGGGCCATGGACGATCCTCGCGGCAGTTTGCTGGGGGTATTCTAGGGCCTGTCATCCGTTGGAAGTGGTCGTGAAGCGCCCGTAAAAAAACCGTAAGGGATGCGATCCGGCAAAGACCCTGCCGGATCGTGTATCGTTTCGCCCTGCGCTTATGACCTCAAGGAGAGTGCGCCCGATGCTTACGATCTGGGGACGCGCCAATTCGGTGAACGTCCAGAAAGTCCTGTGGTGCTGCGATGAACTCGTGCTGCCGTTCCAGCGTATCGATGCGGGCCTGCAGTTCGGCCGCGTCAACGAGCCGGAATACGTCGCGCTGAATCCGAACGCCAAGGTGCCGACGCTCGTAGACGGCAATTTCGTGCTGTGGGAATCGAATTCGATCCTGCGCTACCTCGCGATGGAGTACGGCCAGTCCAGCCTGCTCTATCCCGCCGAGCCGAAAGTGCGCGCGCTGATCGAACGCTGGCTCGACTGGTCGATCGGCACGCTCGCGCCGGCCGAGCGGCCGCTCTTCCAGGCGCTCGTGCGCACGCCGCCGGAAAAGCGCGACATGGCGAAGGTCGCCGACGACCTCGACCAGGTCGCCGCGTTGTGGAAGCTGCTCGATCGCCATCTGCAAGGGCGTTTCTTCCTGGAAAACGAACGCTTCTCGCTGGCGGACATCGTGATCGGCGGATTCGCGCGGCGCTGGTTCGGGCTCGAAGGCATCGAGCGCCCCACGCTGCCGAACCTCGAGCGCTGGTATCAGCGCATCGCGCAGCGCGAAGGCTTTCGCAAGTACCTCGCCCAGCCGCTCACCTGAAACGCGTCGGCGGCACGAGCTACAGCGAGGGCGGGCGCAGCCGCCGCCCGCCCCGTATAATTGCCGCATGAAGACAGCAAAACCGGCCCCGCACGATCACGGCCATCCTCACCACGAGCACGGCGGCGACGATCACGCCCACGCTCACGACGGCGTAGCGCCCGCGTCCATCGGCGCCGCGCTCGAAATGGCCGAGGCCTACTGCCGCGAGCGCGGCGAGAAGCTCACGCCGATCCGCCGCAAGGTGCTGGAACTGCTGCTGGCCTCGGGCCGGGCCACCAAGGCTTACTCGCTGCTGGACGAAATGCGCCAGATCCATCCCGGATCGGCGCCGCCCACGGTCTATCGCGCCCTCGATTTCCTGCTTTCGGCCGGGCTCGTGCACCGGATCGAATCGATCAACGCCTTCGCCGTCTGCCACGACCTCACGCAATGCCAGCACGGCATCCTCGTGGTCTGCCAGCAATGCGGCAACGTCACCGAACTGCACGAGCCACGCCTGCGCCAGGCGCTCGTCGCGCAGATCGAGGCGGCGGGATATCGCCTCGAAGGCGACGGCATCGAGCTAAAAGGCGTGTGCGCGCAATGCCGCGCGGCCGAACCCGCTCAGGCCGCCGCCGCTGCGGGGGGCGAAACCCGGGCCGCGGCGCAGTCCTCCTGAGAACCCCGCTCCGGGAACCTACAGCGACTGTCTCGCCTCGATCGCGTCGCTCAGCAGCGCCACGAGGGCTTCCGGCTCGGCCGGCTTCGTCATGAAGTGCTGAAATCCTTCGCCGATACTACGCAGGCGCCAGATTTCGTCGGTGTGCCCGGTTAACGCGACAGCGACCGTGGGGGCATGATCGCCGCGTATTTCATGATCGCGCAGGCGCTGGATCAGATAGAAGCCGTCCATGGCCGGCAGGTCCAGATCGCAAACCACGGCGTCGGGCAGCAATTCGAGAACCGCTTCGACGCCGGTTTCGGCATCTCCCACCGCCACCACGCGCGCTCCTTCCGACTCCAGCAGCGAGGCCAGCGACGCCCGGCTTTGCGGATCGTCTTCGACCAGGACGATGGTCGTCCGGTCGAGTTTGTGTACTGCATTCATCGTGTTTGCTTGAAACTTCCTGTTCGTCTGGCTTGCCGCGCCATGCGCGAACGCCGTCGCGGGCCGCCCTTCCAGCGCAAGTTTAATGCCGTCGCGCGCGGCGGCGCATGTCTCGTGCACGGCGCGCCGCGCACGATAGCCCGGGCGCAAGTCACGTCGATGAAACCGGCTTGCATCGCGGCTTTCATTACCTTACTCGCCGAGACTCGCGCATGCCGCCCGTTTTTTTGCTCCGTCCCTTCACTGACGCAAGCGAACGCTTCGAGGGGCCGCTGGCGAGCGAGTTCGTATTCGACGACAGGTTGGGGATAGTCGTTCCCGAAACGCACACCGGTCGAACCCGCGCTGCCGGTATCCATTGAAAAAATATTGAAAAAAAGCCGCTTCGGATCGTGGAATATCGAGGCGGATCAGCGGCCGCCCGGCACCGGCCCGATCCCCTGTGTAATCAGCGCCACCGCATGCTGCGCAATCTCGCGCGCGCCGATCTGGCGCTTGTCGGGATCGTTGCGCCACTGGCGCGAGGTGGCAAGCGGCAGCAGCGTGAGACCGAGCAGCGACTGAAACAGCAGCGACGGTTCGAGCGCCGGGTTCAAGCGCCCTTCGCGCTGCCAGCGCGCGATCGCCACCTGCGCCGCACTCTGGTGCGAATGGCCGAACCGCTCGTGCATGCGCTGGCGCAACAGGCCGCCTTCGCTGATCACCTCGCGCACCCACAGCGGCGCAAACCACGGATAGCGCGACCCCACCTCGACGAAACGCTCGGTCACCAGCGTGAGCGCCGCGACGGGATCGTCGGGATGCGCCTCGAAGATGCCGCCCATCGTCGCGCGCAGCGGCACGAAGCGCTCGTCGATCAGCACGTCGATCAACTGATCGCGGGTCTTGAAGTAGTAGTGGACCATCGCGGACGTCACGCCGGCCTCGCGGGCGATCGCCGCGAGCGTGGTGTCGACGATGCCCTGGCGCGCAAAGAGCGCGAGCGCCGCCTCGATCAACCGCGCGCGCTGCTCCGCTCCGCCCGCGCCGCCGCTCGGCCGGCCCGGCCGACGGGCGGGACGGCCGTCGACGGATTCGGGGGGGGTGGACGCGAGGGTATCGGGTTCGCTCATCGCTGCGCTCATCTCTGGTTACGTTTCAGTCTTTGACTGAATCCGGGAATTCTCCTAATATTAATCTCCAAGTTAATTAATTTCAAGACAGCCCCACTGCGATGGAATCCCCTATGGAACGCACCCTGCCGGTCCAGCCCGACGCCGCACCCGCGGCCAACCATCCGCCGATCCGGCTCCTTTTCCCCGCGCTGCTGCTCGTCATGCTGCTCGCGGCGCTCGACCAGACTATCGTTTCGACGGCGCTGCCCACCATCGTCGGCGAGCTGGGCGGCCTCGACCGCCTATCGTGGGTCGTCACGGCCTACCTGCTTACGTCGACCATCGTCGTGCCGCTCTACGGCAAGTTCGGCGACCTGTACGGGCGCAAGATCGTGCTGCAGGCCGCCATCGCGATCTTTCTCGTCGGCTCCGCGCTCTGCGGCATCGCGCAGGACATGATGCAGCTCATCGTCCTGCGCGCCGTGCAGGGTATCGGCGGCGGCGGGCTCATGGTCGTGACCATGGCGGCCATCGGCGACGTCATCCCGCCCGCACAGCGCGGCAAGTATCAGGGCATGTTCGGCGGCGTGTTCGGGCTCGCCACCGTCGTGGGGCCGCTCCTGGGCGGGTTTCTCGTCGAGCATCTGTCGTGGCGCTGGATCTTCTACATCAACCTGCCGCTCGGCGCGATCGCGCTCGCCGTGATCGGCGCCGTGTTCCGCCCGCGCGCCGCGCACGTGAGGCACGTGATCGACTACATGGGCGCCGCGTGGCTCGCCACCGCGCTTACCTGCCTGATCCTCTTCACGAGCCAGGGCGGCTCGATCCTGCCCTGGTCCTCGATGCAGCTATGGCTCACGCTGCTGCTCGGCGCCGTCGCGGTAGCCGGCTTCCTCCACGAGGAAAAGCACGCCGTCGAACCCATCATGCCGCTCGAACTGTTCCGCCACCGCACCTTCGTGCTGTCGAGCCTGATCGGCTTCATCGTGGGCGTGTCGCTGTTCGGCTCGGTCACTTTCCTGCCGCTCTATCTGCAGGTCGTGAAGGGCTCCACGCCTTCCGAGGCCGGCATGCAGATGCTGCCGATGATGGGCGGCGTGCTCGTGATGTCCGTCATCACGGGCCGCACCATCAGCAAGATCGGCAAGTACCGCATCTTCCCCATCGTGGGCACCGCGCTCGTGGCGATCGCCATGGTGCTGCTCGCGCGGCTGCAGATCGCCACGCCCATCCATCTGATGTATCTCTACATGGGCATTCTCGGCTGCGGGCTCGGCATGGTGATGCAGGTGCTGATCCTCGCCGTGCAGAACACCGTCGAGTTCCGCCATATGGGCGTGGCCACCTCGGGGGCGACGCTGTTCCGTTCGATAGGCGGTTCGGTGGGCGTGGCCGCGTTCGGCGCCGTGTTCTCGCACGGTCTGCAAACGCAGCTCGAAAAAGTGCTCACGCCCGGCGTCGAGCTGCCGCAGCCGCTCACGCCCGACGTGATCCGTCACCTGCCGCCCGCCCTGCACGCCGGCTACCTCGACGCGTTCGCCGGCGCGCTGCACATGGTCTATTTCTCGGCGGCGATCGTGGTGGTGTTCTCGTTCGCGCTGGCCTGGCTGCTGCAGGACGTTCCGCTGCGCAAGCAGCCTTGACGTTGCCCGCTGCAGCACGCCCCTCACGCGGCCTGCGCGCTCAGCTCCATCGCGCGCTGCAGCGTCTCGTACACCTTCGGGCGAGCGCACTGCGAGACGTTGAAGCGCAGGAAGTCGCCCGCGCTGCGCGAGTAGCTGAAGACATTGCCGGGCGCGAGCACCATGTCCTGCGCGAGCGCCTCGCGCGCCACCTGTGCGGCGTCGAGTCCGTCCGGCAGACGCGCCCAGACGAACAAACCCGCCTGCGGCCGCGTCCACGCGGCGAGGCCGAGCGCCGCGAGACGCCGCAGCGTTTCGCCCATCGCGTCGGCCAGGCGCGCACGCAACGCATCGAGATGACGGCGATAAGTGCCGTCCACGAGCAGGCGATGCACGAGATCGGCCGCCACCTCGCCGTTGCCGAACGACACCGCGAGCTTCAGATCGACGAGCGCCTCGACCCAGTCGGCGCGCGCAGCGATGAAGCCGCAGCGCACGGCCGCCGACATCGTTTTCGAAAAGCTGCCGATCGTCACGACGCGCGCGAGGCCGTCGAAGGCCGCGAGGCGGGGGGCAGGGTCGGTTTCGAAATCGGCAAAGATATCGTCCTCGACGATCAGGAGATCGTGCTCCTCGGCGAGCTTGAGCAAGCGGTGCGCGACTGCCGGGGCGAGCGTCGCGCCCGTGGGGTTGTGAATCGCCGAATTGGTCACGTAGAGCCGCGGGCGATGCTCGATCAGCGCGCGCTCGAACGCGGCGAGATCGGGGCCGGTGGGCGTGTACGGTACGCTCGCCACGCGCGCGCGATGCGCGCGCAGCAGCGCCTGGAAATTGAAGTAGCAGGGGTCGTCCACGAGCACCGTATCGCCCGGCTCCAGCAGGAAGCGGCACACGAAGTCGAGCGCCTGGGTGCCGCCGTCGGTGAGCACGATCTGCTCGGGGCCGGCCTCCACGCCGTGCTGCGCGAGACGCCACGAGAGCTGCTGGCGCAGCGCCGGCAGGCCGAGCGGCGAGGCATATTCGGCCAGCGGCGCGTGCGGATCCCGCGCCTGAGAGCGCAACGCGCGCCGCACGGCGTCCTGCGGCAGCCACGAAGGCGGCAGCCAGCCGCAGCCGGGGCGCAGCGCGTGCGGATCGGCTTCGAGCGACTGGCGCGTAAGCCAGAGCGGATCGATCTCGCGGTCCAGACGTGGACCAAGCGCCGCGAGCGCCAGCGGCGGCGCATGGCCGGCGACGAAGAATCCCGAACCGCGCCGCGCGACCAGCACGCCCTCGCCGACCAGCCGCTCGTACGCCTCCACCACGGTGGACTTCGAAACCCCCATCTGCTCGCTCATGGCGCGGACCGACGGCACGCGCGCGCCGGCAGCCAGCGCGCGGCCGGCAATGCGCCCGCGCAGCGTCTCCATGACGTGCGCGACGCGCGTGAGCGTGCCGCCCGTGGGCGTTTCCGGTTGTAGTTGTGTTTGCCTTTGCGTCTGGCCGGTGTCCGCCATCTGCCCTCTCCAGTCTGTCCGGCATCTGTACTGCCCTGTATTCAGTACAGTTTTGATAAATTGTACTGATCTGTAGCTTACCCTTTGTGCGGCCCGCGCGCATCATCGCCCGGATGTCCTATGCCATCCGGCCAACTTCACGGCCGCCACGAACCATGCGCAAATCTCTCGACTCCACCGCCGACGGCTGGCTCTGCGGCCTCGCCGGCGTCCTCATCTTCAGCGGCTCGCTGCCGGCCACGCGGGTCGCCGTGCTGGGCCTCGATCCGCTGTTCCTCACCGGCGCGCGCGCGACCATTGCCGGCGCGCTCGGCGCCCTGCTGCTCGCGCTGCTGCGCGCCGCGCGGCCCGAGCGCCGCGAACTCGGCCCGCTCGTCGTGGTGGCGCTCGGCGTGGTGGTCGGCTTTCCGCTCCTCACCGCGCTCGCGCTGCGTCACGTGAACTCCGCGCACGCCATTGTATTTATCGGCCTCTTGCCGCTCGCGACGGCCATCTTCGGCGTGCTGCGCGGCGGCGAACGTCCACAGCCCGCCTTCTGGATCTTCTCCGGGCTCGGCAGCGCCGCCGTGGTGGCCTTCGCGCTGCGTCACGGCGTCGATGCCTCGCCGGCCGGCGACGCACTCATGCTCGCGGCAATCGTCGTCTGCGGGCTCGGCTACGCCGAAGGCGCGCGCCTCTCGCGCCGGCTCGGCGGCTGGCAGGTGATCTGCTGGGCGCTCGTGATCTCGCTGCCCGTGATGGCACCGCTCGCCTTCTGGCTGCGGCCCGCCTCGTTCGCCACCGTCGGCACGGCGGCCTGGTGGGGGCTTGCCTACGTGTCGCTGTTCAGCATGCTGATCGGCTTCGTGTTCTGGTATCGCGGGCTCGCGCTCGGCGGCATCGCCGGCGTCGGGCAGTTGCAACTGCTGCAGCCGTTCTTCGGCTTCCTGCTCGCCGCGCTCGTGCTGCACGAAGCCGTGCCGCCCGCGATGATCGGCGTGACCGCCGTCGTGATCGCCTGCGTGGCCGGCGCGCGGCGCTTCGGCCGGATGGCGCCTCCACCGCCGGCCGGCGCCGCCGCGCCGCGCGCGTGAGCCCAGGCGTTGTGCCCTGGATCGAAGGCCGCGCGCCGGTATTTTTGACAAACTTTCAATCCGCTGCCGTCCGAGGCATAGTGGAAGGCGCCGCCGCGAATACTGCGCCGGCGCCTTCCCAACCCCGACCCGAAACGCATGAATGCACCCGCCGTCGCCCGGCCGCTCCTGCGCGACGCCACGCCAGGCGACTTCCCCGCGATTGCCGCGATCTACGCGCATCACGTCCTGCACGGCGCGGCCTCCTTCGAAGAAACCCCGCCCGACCTCGATGAACTCCAGCGCCGCCATGCCGCCGTACGCGGCCACGGCCTGCCCTGGATCGTCGCCGAGCTGAACGGCAAGGTGGCCGGCTACAGCTACGCCACGCCCTACCGCCCGCGCGCGGCCTACCGCTATACCGTCGAAGACTCGATCTACATCGACGAGTCGTGCCGCGGTCTCGGACTCGGCCGCGCCCTGCTGGAGGCGCTGATCGAGCGCTGCGAAAGCGGCCCCTGGCGGCAGATGATCGCCGTGATCGCCGACGCGCGCGGCGGCTCGATCGCCCTGCATCGGAGCCTCGGCTTCGAGAGGGTGGGCACGCTGCACGCCGTCGGGTTCAAGCACGACGAATGGCGCGACACGACGCTCATGCAGCGCGCGCTCGGCGCCGGCTCGAGCACGGTGCCCGCCGCCTGAGCAAACCGGCAGCCCGCGGTCACAGGCCGGCTCCCCGCCCTTAAAATAGTCCGTTCGTCTCGCGCCGGCCGCGCGCCGGCGCGCCGAGCCTGAACACGCGCGCGCAAGCCACGCCCCAAACCGCGCGAGCGCGCGCCGACGACCAAGGACTACCCCATGCAACCGCTGCTACAACACATTCATCCGTCCAACTGGAGCTTCCTGTGGGACGCGCTCAGCTCGTTCGCGATGCGCCTCGTCGCGGCGCTGGCCATCCTGTGGATCGGCTGGTGGCTCGCGCGCCGCATCGGCCGCTGGCTTTCCGGGCAGGGCAGCATCGACGCGACGCTGCGTCCCATCGTGCGCGATTCGGCCAAGTGGAGCGTGCGCATCGTCGCGCTGATCGGCGCGCTGTCGCAACTGGGCATCCAGACCGCGAGCATCGTCGCCGTGCTCGGCGCCGCGGGCCTCGCCATCGGCCTCGCGCTGCAAGGCACGCTGCAGAACATCGCGGCCGGCATCATGCTGTTGCTGCTGCGCCCCTTCAAGGTGGGCGACTATATCGACGGCGGCGCGGGCGTGAGCGTGGCCGGCACCGTGGAGGAGGTCAATCTCTTCACGACGCGCCTCACGAAACCGGACGGCATCTGCGAATACGTGCCGAACAGCGGGCTCTGGAGCAACTCGATCCGCAACTACAGCCGCAACCCCACGCGCCGTCTCGACCTCGAAGTGGAAGTCTCGGTGCGCGACGACGTGAACCGCGCCATCGAGGTGCTGCGCGCGCTCGCCGACGCCGACCCGCGCGCGCTGCGCGAACCCGCGCCGCAGGTGATGGTGAGCCGCTTCGACGACAGCACGGCGGTGCTCAACATCCGCGTCTGGGCCAACACCGACGTGTTCTGGGACCTGCGCTGGGATCTCTCGCGCAAGGTGCGGCAGGCGCTCAACGACGCGCAGTGCTCGCTGCCGCTGCGCGCGCGAGAGCTGCATATCGTGCAGACGCCGCAAGGCCAGGAGCAGGCACCGCAGCAAGCCCAACAACACGTCGAACAGCGGGCCCAGTGATGCTGAGCGCGCTCCTGCGCCGCATGCGCGGCTTCGCCACGCACATCGTGCCGCACGGCTATCTGGCCTTGCTGCTCGTGGTCGATGGACTCATGCTGCTGCGCCCGGTCGCCGAAAAGGCCTTACTGCATGCGCGCGGCAACTGGTTCCAGGACTGGATCACGCTGATCGATGCATTCGGCCTGCTCGCGCTGCCGCAAGTCGTGGTTGCAACGGGCCTCGCGACCATGGCGATCGGCATCGCCTTGCGCGCGCGCGTGGCCTGGGTGCTCTCGCTGCTGCTGCTCGCCGCCGCGGGCTTCATCAGCATGTGGGGCGACTATCGCAGCGAGCCGCTCTTCGCCTTCACCGTGCTGCTGGCCGCCGCCCTGCTGTACTACTGGCGGCGCTTCGACCGCACGAGCCTCGCCGCAAGCTCATTGTTCGCGATCCTGAGCATTGGCTCGTTGCTGATCTACGCGGTGTTCGGCGCGCTTTATCTCGGCACGGACTTCGATCCGCCCATCCAGAACCTCATCACGGCGTTCTACTTCGCAATCGTTTCGATGTCCACGGTCGGCTACGGCGATATCGTGCCGCACTCGGATACGGCGCGGCTCTTCACGGCCTCGGTGATCGTGCTGGGCATCACCGTGTTCGCGACGTCGATCAGCGCCGTGGTGGGGCCCGTGATAGGCGGCAAGCTGAAACATATCGTGAAGGGAGGGATTTCCAACGTGACCCGCAAGAACCATTACCTGATCGTCGGCGCCTCGCCGCTCGCGCACAGCGTGTACGCAGGCCTGAAAAAGCGCGGCTACGCGGTCACGGTGATCGTGACGCCAAACACGCCGCACACGTATCCCGCGAACGCCGATATCGTGGTAGGCGACCCGAGCGACACGGCGACACTGCACAACGCGAGCGCGGAAACGGCGCTCGCCGTGCTGGCCCTGCGCCTCGACGACGCCGAGAACGCCTTCGTGATCCTCGCGATCAAGGAACTGGCGCCGAAGGTGCGCACCGTCGCGCTGGTGAACGACAGCCGCAATCTGCAGCGACTGCGGCTGCTGCAGCCCGACATGGTGTTCTCGCCGCAATTGCTCGCGGGCGAACTGCTCGCGCGCACGCTCAACAACGAAACCATCGACAACGACCTGGTCTCGCACTTGCTGTTCGGCAAGGAGCATGCCGCCGGGGCCGCGGCGCCTGAACGCAAATAGCGACTATCACGCGTACGCGCGCGCAACGCGCCCCGTATCGCCTATGCTCCACGCTCGACCCGATCCGCGCGGGTGCCGGCGCCCGCGCGCCCCGCGTTCGTCCGCGGTCATTTTTCGCCCTGTTCGCATCCGCATGTCCATCCGAGCGCAAGCCCACGGCGAAGGCGCCGCGTTACGCACCCTGTCAGGCACCCTGTTGCGCAGCGTCGGCCAGATCGTCCTGCAACGCCACGCCGGCACCGGCGCGTGCCTGCTCGCCGCGCTCGCCCTCTGCGACCCGCGGCTCGCGTGCGCCGCACTCATCGGCGCGACGACAGCCAACGTCTGCGCCGTGCTGGCGGGCCACCCCGACGACGCGATCCGCGGCGGCCTCGCCGGTTTCAACGGCGCGCTCGCCGGGCTGGCGGCCTTCACCTTCATCGGCGATGCGCCGACGGCGCTCGCCACGGCGCTGCTGGCCGCCGCGGCCGCCGGCTGGCTCGACGCGCCGCTCGCGCGGCGGCTCGCGCGCGCGGGCCTCTCCGTCTACTCGACGCCCTGTCTCGTCGCCACGTGGATCTGGCTCGCGCTGCGCGCGAGCGCCTCATCGGCACCGCCTTCGCCAGCGCATGCCTTCAACGCCCCGTTCGCGGCGGACGGCGCCGTACCGCACTCCCTGGGGCTCGCCCTCCGCGCCCTTGCCGGCGTTTTGAGCGGCGTCGCGCAAAGCGAATTCGCATCTGGCGCGCCCGCCGGCCTCCTCGTGCTGGCCGGCATCGCGCTCTCGTCGCGACGGGCTGCCGGCTTCGCGCTCGCCGGCGCGGCGCTCGCGAGCGCCGTCGAACTGGCATGCGGCACGCCGCTCGCCGACTTCGACGCGGGCCTCGCGGGCTTCAACGGCGCACTGGCCGCGCTCGCCACGCTGACGCTCGGCACGCGCACCGCGTTCTGTGCGACGATGTTCGCCGCGGTGCTGCATCTGGCCGCCGTGCGCTGCGGCCTGCCCGCGATGACCGCGCCGTTCGTGCTGGCGAGCTGGTGCGCCCACCGCACCACCTCCGTCGCTCGCTGAATCTTCGCCGCCCCCGGGAAGGAACCACCATGTCATTCGCCCACCGCCCCACGAGCACGGCCGCCGAAACCGGCCCGCGCTCCGCCGCCGAGCAGCAGTTGCGCATCGATCTGGCCGCTGCCTACCGGCTCATCGCGCTCAACGGCTGGGACGACCTCATCTACACGCATGTCTCCGCGGCGATTCCCGGCGAGCCGGGACGTTTCCTGATCAACCCGTTCGGCCTCGCCTTCGACGAAGTCTGCGCGTCGAACCTCGTGAAGATCGACACGGAAGGCCGCATCGTCGGCCCGAGCGACTATCCCGTGAACGCGACGGGCTTCGCACTGCACGCCGCCGTCCACCTCGCGCGCCCGGACGCGGTCTGCGTCATGCATCTGCACAACACGGCGGGCATTGCCGTCTCGATCCAGCGCGGCGGCTTGCTGCCCGCCTCGCAACACGCGCTGCGCTTCTACGGCCAGCTCGCGTGGCACGACTACGAGGGCCTCGCGTTCACGCCGGCCGAGGGCGCGCGGCTAACGGCGAGCCTGGGCGAACGTTCCGCGATGCTGCTGCGCAACCACGGCACGCTCACGACGGGCCGCACGATCGCCGAGGCCTATGTGCTCATGGCCACGCTGATCAAGGCCTGCGAGATCCAGCTTCAAGCCCAGGCCGGCGGCGAGCCGCTGGTGCTGCCGCCGCCCGAGGTGGCCGCGCGCACGGCCGAGCAGCTCTACGACGGCGGCGCGATCGAAGGCGAGCTCGAATGGCCCGCGCTGCTGCGCAAGCTCGACCGCCTCGACGCGTCGTACCGGAATTGAACCACCCCACCCTGCCTTATACGGAGACAACCCATGCCGACTTTCCATATCGAACTGTTCGAAGGCCGCACCGTCGAGAAGAAACGCGAACTGGCCGCCGCGCTGACGGAAACCACCTGCAAGGTGCTGGGCTGCGACCCGCAGAGCGTCGACATTCTGTTCGTCGACGTCAAGCACGAGGACTGGGCAACGGGCGGCAAGCTCTGGAGCGATCCGCGTTGAGCGGGCAAGCGCACGCATCGACGCTACCGCCTTCCTGGCATTCCTGATTATCCTTCCCTGCCATCGTCCCGGCCGTCGTGGTCCGGGACGGTTCTCGCCACATCCCCACCTCATCCCCGCGCGCTGCGCACCTGGTCAGGTTGACGCACCCATTCCGCAGCGCGGTGTATTGACGCAGATCCACGGGCTGCAAGCCTGATCTGCAAGCCCCGTCCATTCCATCATTGTTGATTTACATCAACGCGTTACCGAACGATCTCGACATTTGCTGATTGCGATGTGCGACATGCTGGCGCACATCGCGGCGCAGCAAAACCGCCTCCGTTCCCCTACGCTTACGTTCATCCGCACGAGCCGCAGCCGGCCTTTCCGGCGCGTCGATCGAGCGGCCCCATTCCGGCAAGCAAGCATCAGGCACGCACATGGACACCTCGCTCTCGGCCTTCGACCTGGCCCGGCTGCAATTCGCCTTCACCGTTTCCTTCCACATCGTTTTTCCCGCGCTCAGCATCGGCCTCGCGAGCTTCATCGCCGTGCTCGAAGGCTGCTGGCTCAAGACCGGCAAGACGTACTACAAGGATCTTTGCCTGTTCTGGTCGAAGATCTTCGCGGTCGCCTTCGGCATGGGCGTGGTCTCCGGCGTTGTCATGAGCTACGAGTTCGGCACCAACTGGGCCGGTTTCTCGTCGTTCGCCGGGCCCATCACCGGCCCGCTTCTCATGTACGAGGTCATGACCGCGTTCTTCCTCGAAGCGGGCTTCCTCGGCATCATGCTGTTCGGCTGGAACCGCGTGAGCCCGCGCGCGCACTTCGGCGCGACGCTCATGGTCGCCATCGGCACGCTCATCTCCACGTTCTGGATCCTCGCCTCCAACAGCTGGATGCAGACGCCCCAGGGCTTCGAAGTCGTGAACGGGCATGTCGTGCCCACCGACTGGTTCAAGATCATCTTCAATCCGTCGTTCCCGTACCGCCTCGCGCACATGGCCATCGCGGCTTTCATCGTGGCCGCCCTCGTCGTGGCCGCCACGGGCGCGTGGCATCTGCTCAAGGGACGGCGCGACCCCGCCGTCAAGACGATGTTCTCGATGGCGCTCGGCCTTCTGCTCGTGCTGGCCCCCGTGCAGGCTTTCGTCGGCGACCAGCACGGACTGAACACGCGCGAATATCAGCCCGCCAAGATTGCCGCCATTGAGGGCCTCTGGGACACCGAACAGGGCGGTACCGCGCTCAATCTCTTCGGCATCCCCGACATGCAGGCCGAAACCACGCTCTACGCCGTGTCGGTCCCGCACCTCGGCAGCCTGATCCTCACGCATAGCTGGGACGGCGAGATTCGCGGCCTGAAGTCGTTCCCGCCCGATCAGCGCCCCAACTCGACGCTCGTCTTCTGGACCTTCCGCATAATGGTGGGCCTGGGACTCCTGATGATCGTGCTCGGCGTGGCCGGCTGGGTTCAGCGCCGGCGCGGCCGGCTCTACGAGTCGCGCGGGTTCCAGCGCTTCGCGCTGGCAATGGGCCCCACGGGCTTCATCACGCTGCTCGCCGGCTGGATCACCACCGAAGCCGGCCGCCAGCCCTGGGTCGTCTACGGCGTGATGCGCACGTCGCAGGCGGTGTCGCCGCTCACGACGCAGCAGGTGAGCGTTTCGCTGATGGCCTTCGTGGTCGTGTACTTCCTCGTGTTCGGCACCGGCATCTACTACATGCTCAAGCTGATCCGTAAGGGGCCCACACTGCCGGACCAAACAGACGAGACGGGCCAGGCGGGCCATCGGCCCGAGAGCGGGCGGCCCGCCGCCCCGACCGGAAGCCAGACCGCGCGCCGTCCGCTCTCGGCCGCCGATCAACTGATCGACGCCTGATCCCCTTCCCTCGCTTCGTATCGATAGCCACGCAAAAGAGGCAAGCAAAAATGGATGTCACCGTCATCTGGGCTGCGATCATCGCACTCGGCATCTTCATGTATATCGTGCTGGACGGCTTCGATCTGGGCATCGGCATCGTGTTTCCGCTCTTCCCCGACGAGCACGAGCGCGATCTCATGATGGACACCGTCGCCCCCGTCTGGGACGGCAACGAAACCTGGCTCGTGCTCGGCGGCGCCGCGCTCTTCGCCGTCTTTCCGGTGGTGTATGCCACCGTGCTCTCCGCGCTCTATCTGCCGCTCGTGTTCATGCTCGCGTGCCTGATCTTCCGCGGCGTTTCGTTCGAGATTCGCGCGAAGGCCAACCGCACGAAGCATCTTTGGGATCTCGCCTTCATCGGCGGATCGGCAGGCGCCGCGTTCTTCCAGGGCATCGCGCTCGGTGCGTTCCTGCAGGGCATCCCGGTCGAGGGCGGCCGCTTCGCGGGCAACGCCTTCGGCTGGCTCACGCCGTTCAGCCTGCTCACGGGGTTCGGGCTCGTCGCCACCTACGCCCTGCTCGGCAGTTGCTGGCTCGTCGCCAAGACCGAGGGCGATCTGCAACGCCGCCTGCACCGGCTCGTGTGGCCTCTCACGATGGTCCTGCTCGTGTTCATCGCACTCGTGAGCGTCTGGACGCCGCTGCAGGACGCCAGCATCGCTTCGCGCTGGTTCGACGCGCGGCTCTTCTGGCGTCTCGCCCCGGTGCCGCTGCTCGTGCTGGCCTGTGCGTACTGGATGCATCGCGCCGTGCGTGCGCGCCATCACAACACGCCGTTCATCGCGGCGCTCGGCCTCGTGGCGCTCGGCTATCTCGGGCTGCTCGTGAGCCTGTGGCCCTACGCGATTCCGCAGAGCCTCACGCTCTGGGAAGCAGCCGCGCCGCGTTCGAGCCAGATGTTCACGCTCGTCGGCGCGGCGGTGATACTCCCCGTCATTCTGGCGTACACGACGATGGGCTACTGGGTCTTCCGCGGAAAGGTGCGTCATGGCGACACCCATCACTATCACTAAGCGGCGCACGCTGCCGGGCTGGCTCTGGTTCGTACTGCTATGGTGCGCGGGCGTAGCCGGGGCGGTTTCGTTGGGCTGGGCGTTCAAGATTCTGATGAATCTCACGCTGTTCGCGGTGAAATAAGCGCCATCGGCGCGCGGCGCTTCCCGACTCCGCGCTAGACTGTCGGCCATCTGTTACTCGAACGATAGCGACCATGCAACCGATGTCTTTCATGGAATGCGTGAAGCGCGCCTGGGCCAGCGCGCGCGCAGCCGCGACGCAGATGCCCCTGCTGATGCTCGGCGCCTTCGTGGTCTACACCGTGCTCGGCTGGATCGCCTTCGCCGGGCGGCCCGTGCCCGGCGAGGGCGAAATGCCGTCGGGCGCGCTCGTGCTCGCCGCCGATATCGCTTCGCTGCTGAACTCGATCGTCTATCTCGGGTTCGTCGTCAAGGTGCATCGCTTCGTGCTGCAGGGCGAGCACGCGGCGCCGCTCGTCCCGCTCGGCGGCAAGCCGCTCATGCGCATGTTCGGCGTGGGCGTCGTGCTCACCTTCGCGCTGATCGTCACCGCGCTCGTGCTTTACGCCGTGCTGCGGCCGCACTATGCGGGCGGCGTCGCGTTCCTCGGGTTCCTCGTCGGTGTCGTCTGGATCTACATCGCCGTGCGGCTGAGCCTGCTCTTTCCGTCGCTCTCGCTCGGCAACCCCATCGCACTGCGCGCCGCCTGGCACGACAGCCGCGGCCATTTCTGGAGCCTGCTGGGCGTGCCGTTCGTTGCCGTGCTGCCGCTCGCGCTGATCGCCATCGGCGCGGTCGGCATCACGCCCGCCATGCTCGACTCGCCTGCGCGGCTTCTCGTGCTCGCGGCCAGCCAGAGTCTCGCGAATATCGTCTTCGTGTTGCTCACTGCAGCGGCCCAGGCATGGCTTTACCGGCGCCATGCCGAGCGCTTGCCCGCGCCGCCCGAAGTCTGAGGCCTTAGGCTAAGCCAAGGCCCGAAGCCGCCGCGACGCGCGCCGCCCACAGCGGCGCACCGCGTCACCAGATGCCCGGCACGAAGCGATAACGCACGCGCTGCATATACTCGCGGTAGCCGGGCAGCCCCTCGGCCAGCACGCGCTCTTCTTTGACCGCTCGCCAGCCGATGGCCACCATCATGAGGGGCACGCCCGCGAGCCCCCACCACGAACCCAGCATCAGGGGCGTGCCGGCGAGCAGCAGCATGGCGTAGGCGTACATCGGATGGCGAATGTGGGCATACGGCCCGGTATCGCTCACCGCATGGCCGCGCTCGCGCTGGATCGCCACGACCGGCGCGGCGTAGCGGTTCGCGGCGAACACGCCGCGCGTGAGGTAGATGCAAAGGAAGATTGCAATGGCGCCCACCACGCTCAGCCAGAGCGGCACGTGCGACCCGCCGCGGCGCACGGCATCGACGCCGATCAGCACGAGCCACGCGCACCAGCCCACCGTGACCATGAGCATGAACACCCGGTCCCAGGTACTCTGGCCGCGCCGCGCATAAGGCGAGAGGCGCTCGGCCAGCAGCCCGGGATCGACGCGCGCAAGCCAGAGACCGAGCCAGAGGCTCGTGGCCGCGAACTCCGCCAGCCACAACCAGGCGGCGAGCCACGCGAGCGTCCCCGCCGCGCCGAACAACAGCGCGCCCATGAGCGCGAGCCACGTCACCGTAATCGCGATCATGCGACCGATCATTGCCGACTCCTTCGCCTGGTTTATCCGCGTTTATTCGCGCTCAGTCACCCGGCGCGCGACCCGCAATCCGCGCATACAGCGTACCTGCATCGAAGTCCGAAGCATCGATGCCGAAGCTCGCGTGCAGGCAACCCATCAGGTCGTCCGCGCCGGCAATCCTGCGCGTAAGCGTGCGGCGGCCGCTCGCATCGCGCTCGGTATAGCGGTCGTTGAACAACGCCATGCGGCCGCCCGCTCTTACGCCGCACGCGATGAGATTGCCCGCGAAAAACGAATCCGGCGACGTCGACGTGTACCAGTTCGCGACTTCGTAATCGACCCATTCGGCCGGCGTCGATTCGAAACGATACACATCGCTCCAGGTGTCGCCTTCCTGCACGGCGAGCTTCCACATGCCATCGGGCTGAACCGCGAGGCGCGCGAATTCGAGCGGGGTGGACTGCGGCGCCTGCGAAGCGAACGCGAGCGGCGCGCAAAGCGTCGTGCCGCCGAACCCGACGTCGGCGAGCCATGCCGCATCGTCCATCTCCACACGCAGGAGCATGTGCGTGCGCGCCGTGATCGCACCCGCTGGCCGCCCGTACAGCACGCGCGCGGCAAGCGGCGTCACGCGAAAACCGAGCGCCGCGAGTGCATGAGCGAAGAGCGTGTTGTGTTCGAAGCAATAGCCGCCGCGACGCGCATCGACGAGCTTCGCGACGATGTCTTCGAGCCGGATCGAGATGCGCCGGCCGGCGAGAACGTCGAGGTTCTCGAAGGGGATCGCGAGCGGATGAAGCCGATGCAAGACGCGCAGCACGTCGAGCGTGGCCGCGCGCGGCCCGTCGTAGCCGATACGCGCGAAATAGCGGTCGAGTCCGGCGCGCCCGTCGAGACGCGAATCAAGGAAAAAGTCGCGAGAAAAACCGGAAGCGGTCATGAGCAGTTCGTCCGATGAAAATGCGCGCCGCCGGGCGCGCACGGCCATTCACGTAGCGATGATAGGCGACTTCCGCCTCCCCGCCGATCGACGTCGCTTCTGACTGGCTGCAAGCCCAAACAATGCATTTCGACAGCCATTTGTAAACACACTGCATCCCCCAAGTAATTCTTATGAGAATCATTCTCATTTGTGTTGACTCTTGTATTCCTGATGGGTACGATGGGCCCCGTTCGCTGGCCTCCCAATGGCGGCGATAAAGAGAATTCATGTGCAGCGGTGTCCACATCGTGGACATCGACATAATCAATAAGGATCTCGATGAAGTTCTCCCGGTCAGTTCGTCCCGCCGCGCTGTGCGGCTACGGGATCCGGCGCCGTTTCCCGGCGCTGCGCAGGCTCGCCCTGTCCGTTGCGTTTGCGACCCTCGCGAGCGGCGCCGCCCACGCCCAGGCAACCGCCAACCCCGACGCCAATCCGGAAGCCCCGGAAGCCGACCTCGCCATCCAGGCGCAACCGTCCAACTTCTGGACCGGCATCTGGAGCCGCCAGAACCTGCTCGGCGACATGGGCGGCCTGCGCCCGTGGATGGGCCAGTACGGCTTCTCGTTCCAGCTAACCGAGACGAGCGAATATCTCGCGAACCTGCGCGGCGGCCTGAACCGCGGCGGCACCTATGACGGCCTCACCACGGCGACCCTGCAGCTCGATACGAGCAAGTACTTTGGCGTCCCGGGCGGCCTCTTCAATATCAGCGCGCTCAACATTCACGGCTCGAACCTGAGCGCGCTGAATCTCGGCACGCTGAACACGGCGAGCGGCATCGAAGCGCAGGACACCACGCGCCTGTGGGAGATGTGGTACCAGCAGTCGTTCCTCAACAAGCGCGTGGACGTGAAGATCGGTCAGCAAAGTCTCGACCAGGAATTCATGGTGAGCCAGTACGCGTCGCTCTTCGTGAACACGATGTTCGGCTGGCCGGGCCTGCCTTCGTACGACCTGCCCAACGGCGGCCCCGCCTACCCGCTCTCCGACCTCGGCGTGCGCCTGCGCGGCCAGATCAACGGTTCGCTCACCGGCCTGATCGGCGTGTTCGACGCCGACCCGCTCGGCAACGACCCGAACAACCTGAGCGGCACGAACTTCAATCTGCACAACGGTGCGATGGTGATCGGCGAGCTGCAGTACGCGATCAACCAGCCGGCCGAAGGCGATCTCGTGAGCGCCGACGCCAGCAAGAAGCTGCCGGGCACGTACAAGCTGGGCTTCTGGTACAACAGCGACTCGTTCGCCGACCAGCAGAATTCGTCGATCCAGCACAAGGGCGACTACAGCTTCTACGCCGTCGCCGACCAGATGATCTGGCGCCCCGATCCCGACGAGCCGCGCAGCATTGGCGTGTTCGCACGCGTGATGGGCGCGCCCAGTGACCGCAACGAGGTCAGCGTGAGCGCCAACCTCGGGATCGTGATGAAAGCGCCGTTCGCCGGCCGCGACAACGACAGCGTGGGTCTGGCTCTCGCCTATATCAAGGTGAGCAACGACGCGGCCGCGGCCGACCTGGCTGCCGGAAACGTTCCGCGCGGCAGCGAGACGGCCCTCGAGGCGACCTACCAGTATCAGGTCAATCCCTGGTGGCAGATCCAGGCCGACGCGCAGTACACGTTCAACGCCGGTGCGGGCCAGAACCCGGACAACCCGACAGAGGCGCTGCGCAACACGTTCGTGGTGGGTCTGCGCACCAACATCACGTTCTGACCCGACGCCCTGTCACAACCGATCGAAACCTGATCCCATGGCCAACACCAAGTCCTCGCGAGTCCTTGCCGTCATGAGCGCCCCACGCGGCGCACGGTTTGCTTGCGGGGCACGGAGATTCACGATGAAACATGCTACGCGCACGCTCCTGCAACGCACGGCCCACTTCACGCGCGCCGCGCTGGCGCTCGCCGCGGCGGCCACGCTCACCGGCGCCCCGCTCGCCGCTCACGCCGATTCCGAAGGCCTGCTGCCGTCCGTCCACAAGGACACCACGCTCATCAACACCGTCCCCGACAACGGCGACCAGAACCCGTACGCGATCGTCGTCGCACCGGTCAGCGCCGGCACGGTCAAGACAGGCGACGTGCTCGTGGACAACTTCAACAACGCGGCCAACCTGCAGGGCACGGGCTCGACGATCGTCGATTACCACCCCGACACGAAGCAGATGTCGCTCTTCGCGACGATCCCGCGCGACCTGAAGGAATGCCCGGGCGGCGTCGGCCTCTCCACGGCGATGACGATGCTCAAGTCGGGCTGGGTGATCGTGGGCAGCACGCCCTCCAACGACGGCACGACCGGCACCAAGGGCGCCGGCTGCCTGATCGTGCTCGATTCCAGCGGCAAGATCGCGAAAACCATCAGCAGCCCGAACATCAACGACCCGTGGGGCAACATGGCCGTGGTGGACAACGGCGACCATGCCACGCTGTTCTTGAGCAACGCCGGCTTCGGCGTGGGCGGCGCGGACGGCAACCCGCCCGTGTTCAAGCAAGCCACCGTGCTGCGCCTCGACCTCGACATCCCGAGCGGCCAGGTGCCGGTCGTGAAGAGCGAGACCGTGGTGGCGAGCGGCTTCGGCGCGCAGGCCGACAAGGGCGTGTTCCTCGTCGGACCGACGGGCCTCGCGCTCTCCGCCGACAACAAGCTGCTCTACGTCTCGGACGCAATCGGCAACCGCGTCAACGTGATCGAGGATCCGCTCACGCGCGACACGAGCGCCGGCGTTGGCCGTCAGCTCACGGCGGATGGTATGCTCCACCGCCCGCTCGCGATGATCATGACGCCGCAAGGTCACCTGCTCGTCACGAATGCGCTCAACGGTCAGGTCGTGGAGATCGACCCGGCCGCGGCGAAGCAGCTCTACGCACGCTGGATCGATACGGACAAGGCGCAGACGCCTCCGGGCAACGGCGACCTGTTCGGCATCGCGCTGACGCCGGCGGGCGACGGCTTCTACTACGTGGAAGACGACGTCAATACTCTCGTACTGGCAAAATAATCATGTCCTCCGAAGACCCCACAAACACACCCGAGCGCCCCACGCGCCGGGGCTTCCTGAAGGCCGGCGGCGCCGCGGTCGCGGCGAGCGCGACGCTAGGCGCCGGCTTGTCCGCGCCCGGTGTCGCGCACGCGGCCATGGAAGCGAAGAAGCACGCGGCAAGCATGGACCCGCTGCTCGCCGTCGAGCCGTTCTACGGCGAGCACCAGGGCGGCATCGCCACGGCGCAGCAGGCGCACACCTATCTGGCCGCATTCGACCTCACGACCACCTCGCGCGAGGACGTGATCAACCTGCTCAAGCAGTGGACAGAATCGGCCGCGCGCATGACGCAGGGCCAGCCGGCCGCGGCGCTGGAAGGCACCGGCGACGATCACCCCGCGCCCGACTCCGGCGACGTGCTGGGTCTCGGGCCGGCCGGCCTCACGGTGACGTTCGGCTTCGGCCCCGGCCTCTTCACGTCCGAAGGCAAGGACCGCTACGGTCTCGCGAGCAAGCGGCCCGCCGCGCTCGTGGATCTGCCGCGCTTCAACGGCGACCAGCTCGTGGCCGAAAAGACCGGCGGCGACCTCTACGTGCAGGCCTGCGCGAACGACGCCCAGGTGGCGTTCCACGCGGTGCGCCAACTCGCGCGCCAGGGCTACGGCGTCCTGCGCATGCGCTGGGGCCAGGCCGGCTTCCTCTCGGGCCCGAAGGGCCAGACGCCGCGCAATCTGATGGGCTTCAAGGACGGCACGGACAATCCGGCGATCGGGAATCCGAAGGAGCTGAACGAATTCGTATGGGCGAACGATGCCGACGCGCCCTGGATGCAGGGCGGCACGTACACGGTCGTGCGCCGCATCCGCATCACGCTCGAACACTGGGACCAGATGGAACTCGGCTTCCAGGAGCAGGTGTTCGGACGACAGAAGTACAGTGGTGCGCCCATCGGCAAGGAGAAGGAGTTCGACCCGGTCGATCTCGCCGCGCAGGACAAGGATGGCAATCCGCTGATCCCGGAAAACTCGCACGTGAGGCTGTCGCATCGCTCGACGAACAACGGGGCGCGCGTCCTGCGCCGTTCGTACTCCTACAACGACAGCGCGAACTTCTATATCGAGCGCTGGCCGCCGTGGCGCCAGGAAACCGAGTACGACGCGGGCCTGATTTTCATCGCTCACCAGGGCGACCCGCGCGCGGGCTTCATTCCGATCAACGAAAAGCTCTCGAAGTTCGACATGATGAACCAGTTCACGACCCACATCGGCAGCGCGATCTTCGCGTGCCCGCCGGGCGCGAAACCCGGTTCGTACATCGGCGCGGAGCTGTTCTCGGCCTGAGTGAATGCCCTGAGGATCGCCTGGGGAATGGATGACCCAGGCGCCTTTCTTCATCAACGGATAACGACACATCATGAAGCTTTCGTTCCCCGGCGCGCCGCTGCGCGCCGCCGCCCTGAGCGTCGCGCTGGCCGTGGCCGGCACGCTGCCGCTCGCCGCTCGCGCCGATTCGATCACGGTGTACAACGCCCAGCACGAGCAGGTCATGAACCAGCTTGCCAAGGACTTCGAACAACAGAGCGGCATCAGCGTGAAGGTCCGCACCGATGAAGGCCCCGCGCTTGCCGCGCAGATCGTCGCGGAAGGCGACAAGTCGCCCGCCGACGTCTACTTCACGGAAAACTCGCCCGAGCTGATGCTGCTCGAAGAGAAGAGCCTGCTCGCACCCGTGCAGTCCGCCACGCTTTCCGCCGTGCCCGCTCGCTTCAGCTCGCCGGCCGGCCAGTGGGTGGGCGTGACCGCGCGCGAAAACGTGCTCGCGTACAACACGGCGAAGGTCCAGCCGGCGCAGTTGCCGCAGTCGCTCATGGATCTCGCGAAGCCCGAATGGAAGGGCAAGGTCGGCATCGCGCCGTCCGACGCCGACTTCCTGCCGCTCGTGGACGCCATGATCGCCGCCAAGGGCGAAGCCGCGACGCTCGAATGGCTCAAGGGCCTGAAGGCCAACTCGCAGATCTTCGACGACGACGAAGGCGTGGTCGCCGCCGTGAACCGCGGCGCGGTTGCCACGGGCATCATCAACAACTACTACTGGGATCGTCTGCACGCCGAAGTGGGCGACGCCAAGACGCGCAGTGCCGTGGCGCACTTCGCGAACGGCGACATCGGCGCGCTCGTGAACGTCTCGGGCGCCGCCGTGCTGAAGTCGGCGCACAACGCCGACGGCGCGCAGAAGTTCCTCGCATACCTCGTGAGCGATCGCGCCCAGAAGCTGATGGCGCAGGACCACATCAGCTTCGAGTACCCGCTGCGCCCCGGCGTGGCCGCCGACCCGATCAACAAGCCGTTCGACCAGCTCCATCCGCCGCAACTGACGATCGAGCAACTGGGCGACGACAGCCAGGCCGGCAAGCTGCTGCGCCAGGCGGGTCTTCTGTAACCGTAACTGCAATACCGGCACTATCGTGAGTGAAGCTGTCACCACGGCGCCAGCCATCGAGGAGTCGGGCGGCCACGCGCCGCCCGCGCGGCGACGTGTGCCGCGCGCGCTGGTCGCCGCCGCGCTCCTCGGCCCCCTGCTGGTGCTGCTCCCGCTCGCGCTGACGTTCTGGCGCGCGCTTTCGTTTGGATTCGCCGACGCCGCCGACCTGATCTTCAGGCCGCTCGTCGGCGAACTGCTGGTCAACACGCTCTCCATCACGGTCTCCGCGACGCTGGCCTCGGCCGTGCTCGGCACCGCCGTCGCCTGGTTCGTCGAGCGCACCGACGTGCCCGGACGTCGCGTCTGGGCCTTGCTCGCCGCCGCGCCGCTCGCGATGCCCGCGTTCATCACGAGCTTCGCCTGGATTTCGCTGAGCCTCGATCTGCAGGACTTTCTCGGCGCCTTCATCGTCATCACGACGGCCTATTTCCCGCTCGTCTATCTGCCCGTGGCCGCCGCGCTGCGCGGGCTCGACCCCGCGCTCGAAGAAACCGCGCGCGCGCTCGGCTGCAATCGCTGGAACACCTTCGTGCGCGTGGTGCTGCCGCAATTGCGCCCCGCCCTTCTCGGCTCCATGCTGCTCGTCGCGCTCGGCGTGCTGGCCGAGTTCGGCTCGTTCCAGTTGCTGCGCTTTCGCACTTTCACGACCGAGATCTACGCCGAGTACCGCACGAGCTTCGACGGCGGCGGCGCGTCGCTGCTCGCCTGCGTGCTGATCCTGCTGTGCCTCGTCGTGCTCGCGCTCGAATTCCGCGTGCGCGGCCGCGCACGCTACGAGCGCGTGGATCGCGGCACGCGCCGCGCCGTCACGCGCCATGCGCTCGGGCGCTGGCGCTGGCCCGTCGCAACAGCCTTCCTCGGGCTCAACATCGCCACGCTGGGCGTGCCGCTCGGCATGATCGGCTACTGGCTCACGCAGCCCGGCGCGGCCGCGATCACGCCGGCCGACGTCTCGCCCGAACTGCTCTTCGAGACCACGTTCGCTTCGCTGCGCCTCGGCCTCACGGCCGCCGTCGTGACGACGCTGCTCGCGCTACCGCTCGCGTACCTGCTCGCGCGCTATCCGGGGCGCCTCGCCACGTTCCTCGAACGCACGACGTTCGTGGCGCAAGGCGTGCCGAGCATCGTCATCGCGCTCGCGATCGTCTCGCTTGCCGTGCGCGTGCTCACGCCGCTCTATCAGAGCACGACGCTCCTGATCGTCGCCTACGCCATGCTTTTCCTGCCGCTCGCGCTCGTGAGCGTACGCGCCGCGCTGCTGCAGGCGCAGCAGCGGCTCGAAGACACGGCGCGCTCGCTCGGTCTCGGCTGGTTCGAAACGCTGCGCCGCGTGGTGCTGCCGCTTGCTGGCCCCGGGCTCGGCGCCGCGGCTTCGATGGTGTTCATCTCCGTCGTCACCGAACTCAACGCGACGCTGCTGCTCTCGCCCATCGGCACGCACACGCTCGCCACCCAAGTCTGGAGCGACACCGCCACGCTCGCGTTCGCCGCCGCCGCGCCCTATGCCGCGCTGCTCACGGCGCTTTCGCTCGCCGCATCGGGACTGCTGTTCGCATTCGCGGGCAAGAGCGCGCTCGCCGCGCATTCGGTCACGCCGCCCGAAGTGACCTCCTGACCGCCTCCACCGTATCGCCCATGAGCACTCTTCGCATTTCCGGCCTGCAAAAGGCGTTCGACGGCCACCCGGTGCTGCACGGCATCGATCTTTCCGTGAAATCGGGCTCGCTGCTCGCGCTGCTCGGGCCTTCGGGCAGCGGCAAGACTACGCTCCTGCGCGTGCTGTGCGGCTTCGAGCGCGCCGACGCGGGCACGATCGAAATCGACGGCCGGCGGGTGGCCGGCGAGGGCCAGCATCTGCCCGCCGAGAAACGCCAGATCGGCTATGTGCCGCAGGAAGGCGCGCTCTTCCCCCACCTCACCGTGGCCGAGAACATCGTGTTCGGCCTGCCGCGCACGCAACGCCGCGCGCAGCATCGCGTGGCCGAGCTGCTCGAACTCGTCGGCCTTCCGGAGTCCTATGCGAAGCGCGCACCGCAGCAGCTTTCGGGCGGCCAGCAGCAGCGCGTGGCGCTCGCGCGCGCGCTCGCGCCGTCGCCGGGTCTCGTGATGCTCGACGAGCCGTTCTCGTCGCTCGACGCCGCGCTGCGCATCGAAACGCGCGAAGCCGTCGCGCGCGCGCTCGCCGCGGCGGGCGCGACCGCCGTACTCGTCACGCACGATCAGGCCGAAGCCCTCTCGCTGGGCCACGAGGTCGCGGTGCTGTGGCGCGGGCGATTGCTCCAGACCGCCGCGCCGCAGGCGCTCTATCGGCGCCCCGTCACGCGCGAGCTGGCAGCGTTCATCGGCGAGGCCGTGCTGCTGCCGGGCACGGTGGCGGACGGCCGCGCGCGATGCGTGCTCGGCACGCTGCCCGTGGTGGAAGGCTCGATGGCCGCCGACGGCGACGTCGACGTGATGCTGCGCCCCGAGCAGATCGACGTGCTGCCCGAAGACGCGCAGCGCAGCGGCGCGCTCGACGCCCTTGTGCGCGACATCAGCTTCGAAGGGCAGGACGCGGCGCTCACGCTGCAATTGCTCGATTCGCCGACCACGGTGCGCGCGCGCGTGCCGGGCTACCGCACGCCGCGCCCCGGCGAGCGCGTGCGCCTCGCGGTAGGCGGCGAAGTCAACGTCTACCCGCGCTGACGCCGCACCGAAAGATCCTGCACCATCTGCTGTGCCAGGTAATCGCAGGTAGGCCGGTTCGACTTCACGCTGCGCGCGACGATGATGTCGAGCGGCTCGATCTTCGGCAAGCCCTCGTCCTCGCCCAGAATCGCGAAGCGCGACGGCACGCTGCAGCGCGTAAGCGCGACGACGGCGATACCCGCCTCGACCGTCGCCATCAGCCCCATCAGGCTCGCGCTGCTATAGGCGGCGCGATAGCGGATCTGCGCCGCATCGAGCGCCGCCACCGTATGCGCGCGCGCCACGCTGCCATGCTCGTAGAGCCCCACCGGCAGCGGCGACATGGCGAGCGGCGCGGGGTCCTCGGCCGAGCCCACCCACACCATGTCCTCGCTGCGCACGAACTCGCCGCGCAGCTTGCGGTCGCGCGTGACGAAGGCGAGATCGATCTTGTTGTCCGCCAGCATCGGCCCTAGCGCCACGCTTTGCGCGCAGACGATCTCGATCTCCACATGCGGATAGAGCGTCGAGAAGCGCCGCAGCACGGGCGACAGCAACGCCGCCATGTAATCGTCGGGGGCGCCCAGCACGACGCGCCCCGTCACCTCCGGCCGCACGAGCGCCGACCAAGCCTCCTCCTGCAGTTCGAGCGCGCGCCGCGCGTATTCGAGCAGCGTGCTGCCCGGCCGCGTGAGCGCGAGATTGCGCGTATCGCGCGTGAAGAGCGTGGTGCCGAGCATCTGCTCGAGCCGCTTGATCTGCATGCTCACGGCCGCCTGCGAACGGTGCACCGCGACCGCGGCTCGCGTGAAGCTGCCCGCGTCGGCCACGGCTACGAAGGTGCGCATGAGGTCGAGGTCGAATTCCGGGGTCATGATTCATCAGCGGTATTGATGGAATTGTTCAATTTAATTCGTTTGCCTGCGGTCTGCAACTGACGAATACTGGGGCGGTTTTCTTCCCTCTTTCGCGTCACGAACCTATGCAAACCGCGAGCCCGACCCACCGCCAGCAAGGCGCCCTCATGCTCGCGAGCGGCGGGCTGCTGATGGGCACGATCGGCGTCTTCGTCGAAGAAGCGCGGCTGGGCGCCATGACGCTCGTGTTTTTCCGCTGCTTCTTCGGCATGCTGGCGCTCGCGGCGTACTGCCTGTACAAGGGCTGGCTCTCGCCGCGCCAGTTCACGCGCCGCACGCTGGCACTCGCGGTTTTATCGGGAGTGCTGATGGTTACGCAGTGGGTCGCATTTTTCGATGCAATTCACCGCACGAGCATTGCCGTCGCGACGGTGGTGTTCCATGTGCAGCCGTTCTGGGTCGTGCTGATCGGCGCCGCGCTCTTTCACGAACGCCTCGGCGCGGACCGGCTGGGCTGGATCGGCATCGCGTTCGCGGGGCTCGTGCTCGCGTCGGGCGTGCTGGCCGAGGGCGCGTTGCAAGGGCATCAGCGCTATCTGATCGGCGTGGCCGAAGCGCTGGGGGGATCGGTGCTCTATGCGAGCGTCACACTGATGGCGAAGAGCCTGGGCGGACTGCGTCCGCATCTGCTGACGCTCACGCAATGCGCCGTGGGCGCCGTATGCCTGCCGCTGATCGCCCCGTTCTTCGCGCCGCTCGAACTGGCGCATATCTCGGCCGCGCAATGGGGCTGGGTAATCGGCATGGGGGTGCTGCACACGGGGCTTTCGTATGTGCTGATCTACGGCGCGCTGCCGCAGCTCACGACACCGGTGATCGCCGTGCTGCTGTTCGTCTACCCGCTCACGGCAATCGCCGTCGACGCGCTGGTGTACGGACGCGCGCTCAGCGTGCCGCAACTGGGCGGCATGGCGCTGATCGTGGTGGCCAGTCTGGGCGTCAATCTCGGGTGGCGGCTGTTTCCGCCGGTGATGGCGCGGATGCGGCGGTAGGGTCGACGGGTTCATGGAAGAAGCCTGCATTCCCGCTGACTTCCTCCCTATTCGGCGAAGACCTCCTGCAACGTCCGCAGAGTGTGCCGAAGCGTTTCTTCGGGGACCGAACCCTCCTTCTTGACCAATCGCACCTTGTCCACTGCACGAACCTGATCGAGAAGGACGAGACCCTGCTTCCGCTTGAACGTAACCGGAATTCGAAACGGTGCCGGACGGCCCTTCGAAGTCATCGGAGCAACGATGACTGTCCGTAAATGATCGTGCATTTCAGACGGGGAAATCACGACACAGGGGCGCGTCTTTTGAATCTCGCTGCCCAGTGTCGGGTCGAGCGCGACCAGCCACACTTCCCCTCGCACTACCATTCAAGCTCCGCATCGTCGGCATTCGGAAACTCACCCATCACAAGCGCATCATCGCCACTCTGGGCGAGCGCTTTGCTCGCCTCCGCCCAGCCTTCACGAGCCGGTTGCCGCGGCCGCCTCAGCACGATTGCGTCGTTTTCGATTTCCATTTCCACTTCGTTCTCCAATCCCAACTGTGCCAGAACGGGCTTCGGGATCAGCACGCCCTGCGAATTGCCCATCCTGCGGATTGTCGTTTTCATGACCTCACCGTAATCACAATGTTATTCCACGCCCTCATGAGACGTCAACACAATGTTATTACATTGCTGCGCTCGCGTCACCCCGGCAATGCCTCGCCCTTCGTCTCCGGCGCGAACGGAATAATGAACAACCCGGCTATGAACGCCAACGCCGTGAGCGCCACTGGTACACCCAGCGTGTGCATATGCAGCACCGCCGCGCCGAGCAGGAAGTTCACCCCCGCCCCCACGAAACGCCCGAACGACGTGCAGAACGCGAACGCCGTGGCGCGCACGCGCGTGCCGAACTGCTCCGGCAGCCAGAGACTGAACAGCGCGAAGTTGCCGCCGAAGAAACCGAGCACGAAGAGCAGCACGATGAACGGCACGAGCCCGTTCTCGAGGTAATAAGCCCAGCCGAAACTCGCTGCAATCGCTATCGCCATCCCCGCAAAATAGATCGCGAGCGTCCACTTGCGCCCCACACGCTCCGCCATCGGCGGCAGCACGAGACAGCCGAGGATCGTACCGATGGAGAGGAGTCCTGTCGCAATCGAGGCCGTGCGGATCGCCTGGGCCTTGCTCGCACCCGCACGCGTCGCGAGCTGGATCACGGCGGAAGGCTCGTACACCGCGCCCGCCCACAGGCCGATGATCGCGATGGTGAGCAACGCGCACGCCACGATGGTGCGCCGGCGATAAGCGGTCCCGAAGATCTCGCGCAGCGGGCGGCCTTGATGCTCGTGGCTCGCCTCCGACTTCTGCCACTTGTCCGGCTCTTCCACGCGCAGCAGCACGAGAATGGCCACCACCACCGGAATCGCGCCGGTGAGGAACATCGCGCGCCAGCCGAAGTGCACGCCAATGGTGTAGTTCAGCGCCGCGGCGATGAAGAAGCCCGCGTAGTAGCCGGTCTGCAGATAGCCCGCACCCATCTTGCGGCGGTCCTCCGGCCAGGACTCGGCCACGTAGGTGCCGGCCAGCGCCCACTCGCCGCCTATGCCGACGCCCGCGAGGAAGCGGTAGATGGCGAGCGCCCACACGCTCTGCGCCGTGGCCGAAAGGCCCGTGAAGATGGCGAACATGAAAATGGTGCCCGCTAGCACGCGCGTGCGGCCGAAGCGGTCGGCAAGCGGGCCCCAGATGAACGAGAGCCCCCAGCCGACCAGGAACAGCGCAAAAAGAATCGAGCCCGCGAGCCCGATGTTCGATGGAGTGGCCGCATAGCCCGAGTGCGGCAGCAACTCGGTGAGCGCGGGCGTGAGCACGAGCGCGTAGATGAACGAGTCCATGCCGTCGAGCGTCCAGCCGGCCCAGGCGCCCCAGAAGCCTGCGATCTGCGAACGGTTCAGCGGTGTTTTGGGCCGCGCTCGCCGCGCCGCACCGGTAATCGAATTCATGATGCTCCTCGTCCCATGCAAAGCAATCGGCGCGGTTCGTATCGCGACGATTCGTCTGAAGAAAACGCTGCTACTTCCCCGTTTACGGCACCTTCTCGTTCAGCTTGATGGGGCTTCCACCCTCGCTGTTTTATATATAATATTTGATCTCATGAGCGACGTAACGGCTGGTTTTCCCCTGGAAGGCGACACGACGGCGACCGGCCTGCCGGCCGCGGCGGCACCGCGCCCCAGCACTTCCCACGTGATCGCAAACGCCCTGCGCGACGCCATCGTGACGGGCACGCTCGCGCCCGGCGCGCCGCTGCGCCAGGACGCCATTGCGCGCCACTTCTCGGTGAGCGCCATTCCCGTGCGCGAAGCGCTGCGCCAGCTCGCCAGCGAAGGCTGGGCGCGTATCGAGCTCAACCGGGGGGCAAGCGTCGCGCCGCTCTGTGCGGACGAAGCGCGCGAGATCTACGAGATGCGCTCCGCGCTGGAGAGCCTCGCGCTCGGCCTCGCCATCCCGAAGCACACCGCGCAGTCGCTGCGCGAGGCGCGCGCGCTCGCCGACGCTGCAAAACGCGAGCGCGATCCGTCGCTCTACGTGGCGCGCAATGAAGCGTTCCACACGAGCCTCTATGCGCCCGCCGGCCGGCCCCACCTGATGGAGACGCTCGCCTCGCTGCACCGGCGCGGCGAGCGCTATCTGCGCCTGAAATTCGGCTTTCCCGAGTACAAGGGCGAGTCCGACGCCGAGCATGCCGAGATCCTCGCGGCCGTCCAGCGCGGCGACATTCCCGCCGCCCAGGCGCTCGTGGCCGCGCATCTGCTCGGCACGGGTGAATTGATCTATCGTTTTCTCACCGAGCGCGCCGCGGCACTGCCCGCCGCCAAAAAAGCGCGCTCTTCGTCTTCCCGCTCACGGAGCTGATCTGCCGATGAAGCCTCTCGCCGCCGCACCCGAATCACATCCTCCCGCCCTGGCGCCGCGCTCGTGGACCACGCGCCGCGACGAAAAAACCCGTCGCCTCGCCGCCGTTGCCGGCTGGCTCGAAGACGGTGTCCTGCCCGCCGCGCGCATGACCGACGCCCTCGAACTGCTGATCCGCCCGGGCGACCGCGTCGCCCTGGAGGGCGACAACCAGAAGCAGGCCGACTTTCTCTCGCGCTCGCTCGCAAAGGCCGATCCCGGCAAGCTCAACAACATTCATCTGCTCATTTCGAGCATCAGCCGCCCCGAGCACCTCACGCTCTTCGAGCGCGGCATCGCCCGGCGCGTCGACTTCGCGTTCGCTGGGCCGCAGAGCCTGCGCGTGGCGCAGTTGCTTGAAGACGGGCAGCTCGAAGTCGGCGCGATTCATACGTACGTCGAACTATATGCGCGCATGTTCGTGGACCTGATTCCTCAGGTCGCACTGCTGTGCGCCGAGAAAGCCGATCGCCACGGCAACCTCTACACGGGTCCGAACACCGAGGACACCCCCACCATTGCCGAAGCCGCCGCCTTCAGCCAGGGTATCGTGATCGTGCAGGTCAACGAGATCGTCGACGAGCTGCCGCGCGTCGATATCCCCGGCTCGTGGGTCGACGTGGTCGTACAGGCCGACCGCCCCTTTGCGGTCGAGCCGCTCTTCACGCGCGACCCGCGCCATATCGGCGATCTGCAGGTGCTCACCGCGATGATGGTCATCAAGGGCATCTATGCGCCGTACGGCATCACGGCGCTCAATCACGGCATCGGCTTCGACACCGCTGCGATCGAGCTGCTGCTGCCCACCTACGGCGAGTCGCTGGGCCTCAAGGGCAAGATCTGCCGCAACTGGACGCTCAATCCGCATCCCACGCTGATTCCCGCCATCGAGTCAGGCTGGGTGGAGAGCGTGCATTGCTTCGGCAGCGAAGTGGGGATGGAGGCGTACATCGCCGCGCGCCCCGACGTGTTCTTCACGGGCAGCGACGGCAGCCTGCGTTCGAACCGCGTGCTGTGCCAGCTCGCGGGGCAGTACGCGGTCGATCTCTTCATCGGCTCGACGCTGCAGATCGATGCCGACGCGAACTCTTCCACGGTCACGCGCGGGCGCCTCGCCGGCTTCGGCGGTGCGCCGAACATGGGCCACGATCCGCGCGGCCGCCGCCATGCGAGCGAGGCCTGGCTCAAGCTGCTTAAAAATACGGGCCCGGTCTCGCGCGGCCACAAACTCGTCGTGCAACTGGCCGAGACCTGGAAGAAAGGCGGCGAGTCGACCTTCGTCGACGAACTCGACGCCATCGCCGTGGGCGAGAAGAGCGGCATGCCCGTCGCGCCCGTCATGATCTACGGCGACGACGTGAGCCACGTCGTCACCGAGGAAGGCATCGCGCATCTGCATCGCGCGGAAGGCGTGGAAGAGCGGCGCGCGGCGCTGGCCGCCGTGGCGGGCGTGACGCCCATCGGCCAGCGCGCGAAGCCGGAGAAGACCGGCGAATTGCGCCGCCGCGGCATCGTTCAGTTCCCCGAAGATCTCGGCATCCGCCGTGGCGAGGCGAAGCGCTCGCTGCTCGCGGCGCGCAGCATCGACGATCTCGTGACGTGGTCGGGCGGGCTCTACACGCCGCCCGCGCGTTTTCGTAGCTGGTGAGCGCGATGCGCACGCTTGCGTTCGATACCCAGGCCACCCTGGCCGAGAGCAACGGGGCACCGCTTGCGCGCGATCCGCATGCCGCCTTCGCGGCACGCGACGAAGCCGCCTGCCCCGACGCTCAACTGGCGCGCTTCGCGCGCGACGCGCTGATCGACGAGGCACGGCTCACGCCGAAGCCCGGTCTCGTCGACGCGCGCGGCAACGGTGCGCACAGCGACCTCGATCTCGCGACCATGCTGCGCTCCGCGCATGCGCTCGAACCGACGTTCCGCGCGCTCGCGCGCGCCTCGCGCGGCGCGACGCCCGGCGTCGCCCTGCGCACCGATCTCGCACGCATCGGCCGTGCCGGCGAAGCCGCGATGATGCGCGCGACGAACGGCAGCAATACGCATCGCGGCGCGATCTGGATCATCGGTTTGCTCGTGGCGGGCGCGGCCATCGTGCATGCGCCGCCGGACAGCGATGAATCGGCCTGCGCCCACGCCTCGCGCATCTGCGAAACCGGCGCGCAGATCGCCCGCTACGACGACCGCTTCTACGATCCCCACGCGCGCCCCACACTCAGCAACGGCGAGCGCGTGCGCCGGCAATACAACGTAGGCGGCGCGCGCAGCGAAGCGCAGGACGGCTTCCCGCACGTGACGCATGCAGGCCTGCCCGCCCTGCTCGAAGCGCGCGCGCGAGGACAGGACGAAGGCACCGCACGCGTCGATGCGCTGCTCGCGATCATGGCCTCGCTCGACGATACCTGCGTGCTGCATCGTGCGGGCCACGCCGGCCGCGAAGCCGCGCAAGCCGGCGCGCGGCGCGTGCGCGAGGCCGGCGGCATCGCCACCCCCGCGGGCCGGGCCGCGTTCGATTCGCTCGAACGCTCGCTGCTTGCGCTCAACGCATCGCCGGGCGGCGCGGCCGACCTGCTCGCCGCCACGCTCTTCATCGACAGACTCGTTCAGCACCGCATTGGCGGAGGAACAACATGGAACAACTGACTTTCGACTATCCGGCGCAGCGCGCCGTCACGACGCGCGCGCACGTGGGCGTCGTCGGCTCGGGCGATCTCGAAGTGCTGCTGCAGCCCGCCGGCGACCTGCGCGCGCGCGTGACCGTGCATACGAGCGTGGACGGCTACGGCCACATCTGGAAGAGCGTGCTCGACCGCTTCTTCACGCGCTACGACGGCGCCGCCGAAATCGAGATCAACGACTTCGGCGCGACGCCCGGCATCGTGGCGCTGCGGCTTGCGGAAGCCGTGGAAGCGGCCGAGGACGCGGCACAAGGAGCGCAATCATGAACGCCGTACCGGAAAGCACGCCGCGCGCGCTGCTGCGCGAGAGTTTCATCGAACTCACGGCGCGCGAACGCGCGCGCGCGCTGCTCGACGCGGGCTCGTTCCGCGAACTGCTCGGCCCGTTCGATCGCCTCGAATCGCCGTGGCTGCCGCTGCAGGGCATCGTCTGCCAGGCCGACGACGGCGCGGTCATCGCGCGCGGCACCATCGACGGCGAGCCCGCCGTCGTGGCGGCCATCGAATCGGCGTTCCAGGGCGGCAGCATCGGCGAAGTGTCGGGCAGCAAGATCGCCGCGGCGCTGGAACTCGCGCTGGCCGACTGCGAGCGCGGCAAGATCGTGCGCCCCGTCGTGCTGTTCGAAACGGGCGGCGTGCGTCTGCAGGAAGCGAACCTCGGTCTCGCCGTGATTTCCGAAATCCAGGCCGCCATCGTCGCGCTGCGGCGCTACGTGCCGGTCGTGGGCGTGATCGCGGGCATGGTCGGCTGCTTCGGCGGCATGTCGCTCGCCGCGGCGCTGTGCTCGTATCTCGTGATGACGAAGCAGGGACGGCTCGGCATGAACGGCCCCGAGGTGATCGAGCAGGAAGCGGGCATCGAGGAACTCGACGCGAGCGATCGCCGCCGCGTGTGGCAACTGATCGGCGGCGAGCAGCGCGCGCGGACCGGCTACGCGGATGCGCTGGTGGAAGACGCCGTGGACGACGTGCGCGCCGCCGTGCAGGCGGCCTTCGCGCGCGGCGTGCCTGCTGCCGCGCGCAGCGAGCAGGTCGACACGTACCTCGCGAAGCTCGCGGCGATCGACCCCACTACGGTGGCGCCCGAAACGATGCGCGCCGTGTTCGGCGCGACACCCCTCAGCTCCGGTGGAGAAACGGCATGAGCGATACGATTTCGAGCCGCGGCGCGCAGTGGCTGCGCGCCCTCGCAGGCGACAGTGCCGCCCGGGCCAACGGCGGCGCGGTGCACTACGCCGATGCCCCGCTCGGCGACGAAACCGCTCGCTTCATCGCGGTCGTGCCCGATCCCGACAACCGCTTTCCGCGCGCGCGCGATAACGTCGTGGGCCTCGAACAAGGCTGGCGCCTCGCGCAGACCGTGCGCGAAGCGATCGCCGCCGATGCCGCCGGCCCGACCCGCCGGCCCATCGTCGCGGTGGTCGACGTAAAGAGCCAGGCCTATGGCTATCGCGAGGAAATGCTCGGCATTCATCTGGCGTGCGCCGCCGCCGTCGACGCCTACGCGAGCGCGCGGCTCGCGGGCCATCCCGTGGTCGCACTCATCGTCGGGCCGGCCATGTCGGGCGCGTTCCTCGCGCACGGCTACCAGGCCAATCGCATTGTCGCGCTCGACGCGGAGGGCACGATGGTCCACGCGATGGGCAAGGAAGCGGCCGCGCGCGTCACGCGGCGCAGCGTGGAGGAACTCGACGCGCTAGGCGAAACGATCGTGCCGATGTCGTACTCGATGGCGTCGTTCGGCAAGCTCGGGCTGCTCGACGAACTGATCGAAGGCGTGGATGCGGACGCACCGAGCGCGGAGCAGACTGCCCGCGTGCGCGACGTGCTCGCGCGCATGGTGGGCGAGGCCCGCGCAGACCGGCGCGATCTCTCGCACCGCCTGCAAGGCGATGCCGCGCAGCGCACGCGCGCGGCGTCGATCGAGGTGCGCAAGCGCCTCGCGCATCAGTGGGATGCGAGCTGATGCGCGTCTGCGCCGCGCCACCGTTCGCCGCCGACGCCCCGCGCGTCGCGGATGCGCGCTGGCGTGCGCACGATCTGCTGCGCGTGTTGCGCATCCCTCGCGCGCATGACGAGCCCGAATGGGTGCATACGGCGCTGGAACGCGCGCCGTGGGCAGTCGTCAGACGCGCAGAAGCGCCGGCGGGCTTCGTTGCGGCGGGTGTGCGCGGGGCGGCGCGCGACCAACGATTCGGAACGTGGCTGCATCATCAGGACATCGAAGCGGTTTGCTCGCCGGAAGACCTGTTGCAGAGGGAACCGCAGGCCGGACGCAGCACCCTGCCCGCGTTCGTGGCCCTGGCGCTGCTGCGCGAAAGGGTGTCGCCGCTACACTCGCTGGCCTGGGGCCCGACTGGCAGCACCGGGTTCGAGCTGGCCTCCGGCCTACCCACGCTATCGTCCTCGAGCGACCTGGACCTGCTGATCCGGTTGCCCGAGCGCAGCGAGGCCGCCCTGCTCCGCACGCTTGCCGACGTGCTCGCCCACGCCTCGGCGCGCGCCGGTACGCGTGTCGATGCGCAGGTGGAAACACCCCTGGGCGGCGTGGCGCTGACCGAACTCGCCGCGGGCAAGCCACGCGTGCTCGTGCGCGCGAGCGACGGCCCGCGCTTCGTCGCCGATCCCTGGTTTGCGTCATGACACTCGCGCTAATGTTCCCCGGCCAAGGCGCGCAAAGCCCCGGCTTTCTTCACCGGCTGCCGTGGCACGAAGCCGTGGCGGCGACGCTGGACGAAGCATCGGCGGTGCTGGGCCTCGACGTGCTCACGCTCGACAGCGCCGATGCCCTGCGCTCCACCGTGGCCGTGCAGATCGGCCTCACGGTGGCCGGCGTCGCCTGTGCCCGCGCGCTCGCGCACGAAGGGCTCACGCCGCAGTTCAGCGCCGGCCTTTCGGTCGGCGCCTTTCCTGCCGCGGTCTCCTGCGGCGCGGTCTCGTTCGGCGACGCACTGCGGATGGTCCGCAAACGCGCCGAACTGATGGAAACAGCCTGGCCAAGCGGCTATGGCCTGACCGCCATCTCGGGCCTCACCGAAACGCAGGTCGAAACGCTGGCGCGCGCCCAGCTTCAGGCAGGCGGCGAACCCGTGTACGTCGGCAACGTGAACGCGCCGCGCCAGATCGTCGTGGCCGGCGCCGATAGCGCCCTGGATGCGTTCGCCGCTCGCGCGCTCGCCCAAGGCGCGAGGAAGGCGCAGCGCCTCGCGGTATCCGTTCCTTCGCACTGCGAACTATTATCGGACGCGGCAGAGCAGCTTGCGGCATGGGCGCACGGCATTCCCTTTCGCGCGCCGCAGAGCGTCTACATCGACAACCGGGGCGGCCGCCCGCTCCACACTGGCGACGCGATCCGCGCGGATCTCGCCACCAACATGCGCCACACCGTGCGCTGGTTCGACGCCCTCACCGTGATGGTCGAGTCGGGCGCAACAGTGCTGGTAGAGGTGCCGCCGGCGCAGGTGCTCACCGACATTGCCCGCGAGCAATTCCCGGACGTGACCGCGTTGAGCGCTTCGACGCTGCCGCTCGAACGGCTGATCCCGATCGTACGGCGACGTCTGGGCGAGGACGCGTGAATCGGACGAATACGTTGTTTATGCGCATAAAGTGGTATTCGATTTCCTTCAACCGGGAGCCGAAGCCAGGCACAGCAAGTCATACCGGTTAATTTTCGCCAATACGGCAGGCATTCCGCCGTCATTTGCGCGCAATTACCGCCTCCCCCGCAACTCCGGCATCACGACCCGGAACGTGAGGTTCAGCCGCTCGCCGCTTACCGCCGGCTCCTTCGGCACGCGGTGCCGCCACTGTGCCTGGGTCTTGCCGCGCATCACGAGCAGGCTGCCGCCCGTCAGGCGGAACGAGCGCGTCACCCCTGTCGCGTTGTGCCGCAGATCGAAGCGTCGCGTCGCGCCGAGACTCACCGACGCAATGACAGGCTCCGGACCCAGTTCCGGCTCATGGTCGGCATGCCAGCCCATGCTGTCGGCGCCGCTGCGGTAACGGTTGAGCAGCACGCTATTGAAGCGAGCGCCGCACAAGGCCGATACGGCGTCGCGCAATTCCGCCACGGCCGGGGTCCAGGGCTGGGGCACGTTGCGTATGCCCGAATAGATATAGACGGCGTCGGGCTCGCCAAGCCAGGCCGTCAGGCGCGGCTGATCCACCCAGCCGCCCGGCGTACGGATGCGTTCCTGACGCCAGTCCGTTTCGGCCACGATGCGCGCGAACAGGATCGTGGCCTGCTCGGGGGCGAGCCAACCGGGATGCCACGCCACATCGGGTTGCGGCGCGTCGTCGAAAAGGTCGAACATGAAAGAGATTGCGTGGGCGAAATCAGACGAATAGGTGCAGTGTTGCACGGAATGCCCGCGTGCGACGCCACCCGCAAGCATGCGCACGCGCTACCTGCTTTCGGGATGCAGCACTCAGGTAAAGAGTGCGATATAGAAAACGATCGCGCCGACAAGCGCGCCGATGAAGCAGAAGCCTTCAGACGCGGCGTCGGTCGTGCGCGAGCGCAGCCAGCCGCCAACGGCACCGAACAGCCCCGCGATGCCCAGCGTGACGAACACCATCACGACATAGAACAACGCGGTACGGCCAAGCTCCGAGATATCGACGTGCCTGACGAACAGGTAGAGTGCCAGCGCCATGACCGATAGCACGACGAGCGGCAGCATGACGTGACTGCCCTCGTAACCGACATGGCGGCCATGATGCTCCTGGCCTGCAGGCTTGATGGCTTTCATGACCTGTCTCCCCCTTGGCGTCCCACATACTGCGCGGGATCTGATTTGAGCATAGTCCACCGGCTGGTCGTGTTCAATGGACGTTTAACAGTACCGGGCCCGCGCGAGCCGCCGGGAATGACCGAGACAAGATTGTGCCGCGCTGAAATGAGGGGACGCACCCGCACCGGCTTGATGACTGCTTTGCACTCTGCTTTTGAGTGCGTGGACGGCGCGGAGATTGACCGTTAGTTGCGTTAATTACAAACCCAATGTGCGGATTAGCCAAGGGTTTTATCAGGCAATCAATAATAAGTAGTCCGATACATCAATCTCGCCCCCTCTCCCATCCCACGCATGGCCAAGAGCCCCCGCGTGCCGGCCACACACCGGCACGCAGAAGCTTTGCCATGGCGTTCAATCCCGTGCCATCAGAACATCAAGGCGCACCGGAACGGAAAAGTGCGCGCGCCGTCCAGCGCCGCCACCAGCCGGCGACCGCCAGCGGCGGCGCGGCCGGCCAGCCGCTTTTCGGCGGTTCCGGCTCCGCGCGTGGCGGCGCGGAGCCGACGTCCCCGCTGTCGTCCGGGGTCGCATACGCCCAATACTCGTAAGGATGCAAGATCCGCACGAGCGACAGGGGCGCGGAGAACGTCCCGCGCGTATCGTGCAGCGTCGAAGTTTCGGTTCGGGGCCGGCCCGCGCGCCGGGTTGGATAAAGCGCCGCGTCCTGGGTGTCGCGGCGGTCAAGCGATGGCTTCTTCGCGTTCATGTTCGTCTCCGTTGAGGGATGCCGGGTAGTGGATGCCGGCAAACGGAGACGCCACAAAAAGAAAAGGCCTCATCCGTATCACCGGCGAGGCCTGTTGAGCTTCACTTCCTGGATCTAACGCAAACAGGCCTCCGCTGGCACGCCCGAGCAGGCGCCCATATGGCCTCGATTGACGAAAGTGAGAAGGTTGAAGGTCAACATGGGATCGAGTTTCAACGGCTTGGGTTGCTTTGTCAACAGAGTGCCTGTCGCTCGACAGCGACAGGCCGATGGCGCATCGATGCTCAAAGCCCCAGGTCGTCGATCACCTGCTCGCCGAGCGCAAACCCGGTGGAGGCCCCTGTTCCGCCCGTCACCATGACGAGGCGAATGTGATCGTCGGGCCGGTCCACCAGCACGCGGCGTTCGCTCGACGACACATAGCAGCCGGTCCAGCGATTCGCCACCGTACGAGCCGGCAGATCGAACACGCGATCGAACTCGCCGAGGATCAACTCGTCGAAACGCGCCTGCGCGAACGGTGCCGGCGCGTCGCCGTACACGTGGCTGTCGCCCACGACGAGCGACCCATCGGCAGACTGCACCGCGATCAGGTGAATGCCCGCGGCGCGGTATTCGCTCTCTTCCTCGTCGAGCCTGCGAATCAGTGCTTGCGCCTCGGGCAGCGCCGCGAACCCCTCGTAGCGCGCGAGGCTCTGATCGGACATTACCGCCGCGCCAAACGCTGTCCGCGCATCGCCGGTTACGAGCCGCAACATCTGGAGCGTGCAGATGCGCAGACCGTATGGCGCAATGCGTTCGGGAAAGAGCGTGGAGAGATCGTCGCCGGGACAAACGACCACGGCATCCGCATGAATGGAACCGCGGCTCGTTTCGACGCGCTTGCCGTCCACCGCGAGCACAGCCGTATTCCAGTGAAACACGACGCCGTGCTGTTGCGCGAGCCACGCGGCAATCTTTGGCAGTGCTTCCGATGATTCGACGCGCAGTTCGTGCGGGCTGTAGAGAAGCTCACTGACCGCATCGAGCCGCAGAGCCGGCACGATGGCTGCCGCCTCGTCGCGCGAGATCAGTTTGCAGCCGGCCGCCATCTCCGTTTCCAGGAAGGCATGCAGCACGTCGGCCGCCTCTTTCCGCCGCGCGGGAATCACCGCGCCGCGATGCTGGACGGCTATGCCCGCCTCTTCGGCCACCTGCATCCACACGTCGCGGCTGCGCATCGCGCGCGCCCAGTGATCGCCGGCTTCCTGGCCCGTCACGGTAACAAAACCGAAATTGCGAATGGAGGCTCCGGTGGCCCGCGCACTCCGGTCGAGCACCGCGACGCGTTTGCCCTTGCGTACCGCCGCCAGCGCGACTGCCAGCCCAACAATGCCGCCGCCGACCACGGCGACGTCGAAATGACCGTTCATGCGAGCCTCCCCACCGGACGACCGGAAAAAGCAGGATGGGATGCGCCGCTGCGCGCAGGGCCGCGGAACGGGACACACAGGACCCGGCGGGAAATCGACATGAGCATGGTTGCGGGATGGGACGTGAAGAACGGGCGCGCGAATCTACCCGATTCAGAAGACATCCATGTGACAGACACGGCAACCCGTCGATGAGCCAGCGCCTGCTCCTCTGCGTAACACCGGTCGGGCCGCTGCCTCGGCAACGAAGATCGGGATGGACGAGACGATTACACGAGATTGCGCAATATTAATGTTATGTTATAACATACCTCTCCCAGCACCGACGGTTGCCAGTCGCCTCCCATGTTTGACGGCGGATGTTCGACCGGCGGCGGCAAGACGCTCTCTCAACCGATTACAAGAACATGAAACGCCACACTCTCATTTCAGGCGCTACGTTGCTGCTGTTTGCAGAGGCGTTCTCGCTCTCCGCCATGGCTGCGAGTTCCTCCCTGACGGGCACCGTCACCGACGCACAAGGCCACGCGCTCGACAACGCGACCATTTCGGTCCAGGACGCGGACGGCCACACGCTCGCGCAAACCCATACCGGCCACGACGGTAGCTTCGTTGTGCAAAATGTCCAGCCTGGCACCTATGCCGTCACGGTCGACGCGAATGGCTTCGGCACGCACACGAGCATCGCCACCGTCGACAAGAGCGTGCCGCCGCCCATGAAGGTGACGCTCGAAAAGGGCAGCACAATGGACGTGAGCGTTCAGGCGCAGCGGCTGAACGAAGCCCGCAACGGGTTGCAGCCCGACATCGGGGCAAGCGTCTACCGCTTCACGCAGGAGGACATCCAGAACCTGCCGCAAGGAGAAAATACACCACTCAATCAGGTGCTGCTGCAGGCGCCCGGCGTGGCCAACGACTCGTATGGCCAGTTGCACGTGCGCGGCGACCACGCCGACCTGCAGTACCGGATCAACGGCATCATCATCCCCGAGCCGATCAGCGGCTTCGGGCAGTCGCTCGACACGCGCATCATCGACCAGGTGAGCCTGATCACGGGCGCACTGCCGGCCCAGTACGGCTATCGCACCGCCGGGATCGTCGACATCACGACCAAAACCGGCGACCTGGGCAACGGCGGCTCGATCGACGTCTATGGCGGCAGTCACCAGACGCTGCAGACGAGCGCCGACGTTTACGGTTCCCAAGGGGCGCTCAGCTACTTCTTCACCGGTACGCTCGGCGTGAACAACCTCGGCATCGAAGCGCCGACCTCGGACCCGGATCCGCTGCACGATCACACGCGCCAGGGCAACGGTTTCGGCTACCTGTCGTACCTCATCAATCCGCTCACGCGCCTGAGCGTGATGTTCGGCACGGCGGCGAACCAGTTCGAACTGCCGGACACCCCGGGCCTGCCGACCAATTACGCGCTCGCCGGCCACACCACCTTCAATTCCGCGAGCCTGAACGAAACGCAGTCGGAGCTGAACAACTTCGGCGTGGTCGCGCTGCAGGGCACGAACGGCGGCGCGCTCGACTATCAGGTCGCCTTCTTCACGCGCTATACGCGAACGCAGTTCAACCCCGACGAAGTCGGCGACCTGATGTTCAACGGCGTGGCGTCGGACGACTTCCGCAGCAACCAGGCGGAAGGCGTGCAGGTCGATACGACCTGGCGGCTCAACGACGCGCACACGCTGCGCGCCGGCCTGATGGCGCAGCAGGAACACGCGGTGTTCAACGACAGCGTTGCCGTGTTCCCGGCGGACGCGAACGGCAACCAGACTTCCGATGTCCCCTTCACCATCAACGACTCGGGGTCGCAGACCGGCTATCTGTACAGCGCCTATGTGCAGGACGAATGGAAGCTCACGCCGAAGCTCACGCTGAACTACGGCGTGCGCTATGACGGCATGAACGAGTATGTGACCGCCCACCAGTTGAGCCCGCGCGTCGGCCTCGTGTACCAGCCGACCAACGCGACCACGCTGCATGCCGGCTACGCGCGCTACTTCACGCCGCCCGACTTCGAGCTCGTCTCCGCCTCCACGATCACGCGCTTCAACGGCACGACCAACCAGAGCGAGGTCACGACGGACAGCCCGGTCCAGCCCGAGCGCGACCACTACTTCGACGTGGGCATCTCGCAGCGCCTCACGCCCGCGCTCACCGTGGGCGTCGACGCCTACTACAAGATCGCCTCGAACCTGCTCGACCTCGGCCAGTTCGGCACGGCGCTGATCTATACACCGTTCAACTACGCACGCGGCCGCGTCTACGGCATCGAATTCACCGGCAACTACAAGGCGGGCAACATCAGCGGTTACCTGAACGTCGCGCTGAGCCGGGCCCAGGGCGAAGATGTCACGTCCGCGCAGTTCAACTTCGGCGCTGACGAGCTTGCCTATATTTCGAACCACTGGGTATATCTGGACCACGATCAGCGCGTGACGGTCTCGATGGGCGGCGCCTACGACTTCGGCCAAAACACCGTCACCGCCGATGCGATTGTCGGCAGCGGCCTGCGCAGCGGCTTCGCGAACACCGACAAGCTGCCCTGGTACGGCCAGCTCAACCTGGCGCTCATCCGCCACTTCAACGAGCCGATCGTCGGCAAGTTCGATGCGCGCGTCGTATTGATCAACGCCTTCAACAGCGTGTACGAACTGCGCGACGGTTCGGGCATCGGCGTGGAAGCGCCGCAGTACGGGCCGCAACGCGCGGTCTACGCGGGCATCACGAAGCTGTTTTGATAGTGATCCTCAAGGAATCCGGACATGAACGACTGGACCGCCCTCTCCGACTCCGCGCGCCTTGGCGGCTGGGCCATCTACCCGCTCACCGTATTGGCGATCGCGGCTCTCGCCATCACACTCGATCGCGCCTACGCGTTCTGGCGTTTCGGCCGCATGCCGCGCTGGGCCGACGACGCGTCCGCAGCGCCGGCAGGCGTGGACCGCACCAACCGCGTCGCCCAGCTCGTCTCCGCGCTGCCGCCCCGTCACGCGCTGGGCCGCATCGGCCGCCTGCTGACCGACGCGCAAGGGCCGCTCTGGCGCATCGAAACGCGCGTCGAAGCGGCCGCGGCACAGATCGAGCGAGACATGAGCCGCGGCCTGTGGCTGCTCGAAACCATCGTCACCGCGGCGCCGTTACTCGGGCTGCTCGGCACGATCGCCGGCATGATGCACTCGTTCAGGCTATTTGGCGGCAACGGTCTCGTGAATCCCTCGGGCGTCACGGGCGGCGTAGCCCAGGCGCTGATCGCCACGGCGATCGGCCTCGTCATCGCACTCGTTGCGCTGTTCGCGTTCAACTTCTTCTCGCGGCGCATCGACCAGCTCATGGACGAGATCGAGTCGTTCGCCAACGAAGCGCTCAGCGACCTGCGCCTCGCCACCGAACGCGCCGGACTGCCGTCATGAAGCTGCGCCGTTCGCGCCGCTCGAAGCGTGGCCGCATCGAGATCATTCCGATGATCGACGTGATGTTCTTTCTGCTGGCCACCTTCATGCTGGCTTCGCTCGCGATGCAGCGGCTCGACGCCGTACGTCTCGACCTTCCGCAAGGCCACGCCGAAGCGCTCACGCAGGACGAGCCGCTCACGCTCTCGGTCGACCGGTCCAACCAGGTCTTCGTCGACCGGCAGCCGGTACGGCTCGACGAAGTCGCGCCCGCCATTGCGCGCCGTTTGCATCCCGACGGCAACGTGATCGTCGCCGCCGACGATCACGCCTCGCACGGCATCGTGATAGAGGCCATGCTGGCCGCGCGCCAGGCGGGCGCCGTGCACTTCCTCGTCGCCGTGCATCGTGAGTAGCGGTGCCCGCAAGCTGTTCGCGCTGGCCGACCGCGACGCTGCGCGCCTTGCCGCGGCCGTCGTGCTTGCCGCAGCGCTGTGTCTCGCGCTGCTGGCTCATGTGGCGGGCTGGCTCAGCGTGCGCGAACGGGTCGCGCCGAGTCCGGCGATAGAGATGCGCCTCGTGGAAATCGCGCCGCCAGCGCCGGCTCCTGCACCAGTAGCGCGTCCTGCGGCAGAGCCGCCCGCGGCCGTAGTGGCGAAGCATATCCCTGTCCCTACACCAACCCCACCAACGCATGCGGCTGCACCGCACGGCAATCCGCCGCCCGTCATGACCGCGCGCGAAGCAACCCGTGCGGCCAACGCACCCGCTGCGCAAGAAACGCCCGCAACCCCCAGCACAACGCCAACAACCCCGGCGGCGCAAACTGCACCGGCCATAGCGGCCACCGCGGCTTCGTCGAACGCCACCGTATCCGGCAACGCGTCGCCGGGACCGGCCGGCAGCGCGCGGGCCCGCGTGCTGGCGCAGCCCATGCCGGTCCTGCCCGACGATCTGCGCGAGCAGGGCTATGCGCTCACGGCCGTCGCCCACTTCAGGATCCATCCGGACGGCAGCTTCGACGTCGAGCTCGCGAAGCCCACGCAAAATCCGCGGCTCAACCAGATCCTGCTCGAAACCCTGCACCGTTGGCGCTTCTTCCCGGCCATGGAGAACGGGCATCCGGTCGAGAGCGAACAAGACGTGCGGGTGCACTTCGTGGTGAGCTGAGCGGCGTAATGGCCTCCCTGGCGGCGATGTCTGCCAGCGGGCAAGCAGGTATCGCGTGCCGGGGAGTAATCGCTTACACTTTTGGTTCTCCTGACTCTCCCCGCGCGCCCTTCGGGCGACCCCGCCATGCCTCAGCCCACGCGCCGCCGTCTCATGATCGCCAGCGCCCTGGCGGCGGTCGCCGCCGCGTGTCCGGCGGCGCGCGGCGACGAGCGAACCTACAAGATCGGCCTCGTGCTCAAGGGGCTCGACGACCCCTACACGACCGCGATGATTACGGCGGCCAACGTCTTTCAGGCTCACTCGCCCTACCCGTTCACGCTGGTCGTGCGCGGGACCGCAGGACAAACCGATGTCGACCGGCAGATCGCGCTCGTCGGCGCGCTGGCCAAAGCAGCCGTGAACGCCATCGTGCTCGCGCCGACCGATTCGCGAGCCCTCGTGCCCGCGGCCAGCCAGTGTATCAGGCGCGGCATTCTCGTCGTGACGATCGACAACCCGCTGGATACGGATGCGCAACGCACCGCCGGCGTAATCGTGCCGTTCATCGGCCCCGACAACCGCCGCGGCGCGCGACTTGCCGGCAACTATCTCGCCCGCCTCCTGCATCCGGGCGACGAGGTCGCCATCATCGGCGGCGTCTCGACGGACGGCAATGCGCTGCAACGCAACGCGGGCTTTCGCGACGCCATGCAGAGCGCCTCCGCGCGAATCGTGGCGGTCGAACCGGGAGACTGGGAGTACGGCGCCGGGCGGCTTGCGGCGGCAGCGATCCTCGCGAAATACCCGCGCCTGCGCGCCCTGCTCTGCGGCAACGACAACATGGCGCGCGGCGCGGTCGACGCGATCCGTGCAGCCCATCTGAAAGGCCGCGTGCTGGTCGTCGGCTATAACGACAGCGCCGCGATCAAGCCGATGCTCGCCGACGGACGCGTCCTCGCCACCGTCAACCAGTTCGAGGAAAAGCAGGCCGTATACGGAATAGACGTGGTATTGCAGGCGCTCGAAGAACAGCATACGCAGGCAGACCTGCCGGAATTCTTCGAAACGCCAACCGCGCTCGTCACGCGCAACGGGAAATAGCGGTACAGCCTTCCTGCGCAGGCATCGCGAGCACCGGTCTCTCAGCCTGCGGGATTCTCCTCTTCCAGATGCGGTGCCGCGCCTCCGGCGGGCATGCCGATAATGCTGATCTGGAACGTCGATGTGGCCGCGAGCGATTCGAGGCTCGTGTCTTCAGGATACCGAAGCAGCAGCGGCAGGAACACCGACCCGCCGATCACGGCGCGGCGGCTGTTGTCCGCAGGGCGCAGCCCCCAGACGTCCTGGTAGACAAGCGGTACGGTATGGCCGTCGCGCTGCGTGTTGCCGACATAGAGCATGACGTGGCCGCCGATGTAGATGAGCGTGCGCATCGGCTTGCCGTGCCGGGCCAGGTAGTCGAGCCGCGCCGCGGGCGTGAGCGACGAGAGGTCCGTCATGTTGCCGGCGCTCATCTGCGTCGACGAATGGCGCGGCAGCCACACGCCGAAGGCCGCGAAGAGGCTTTGCAGTTCCGCCGAGCAGTCGTTGTCGAAGTTCGTGTTGCCCCAGCCGTACGGACGCCCGATCAGCGCCTTGATGAGCCACGCGAGATGGCGCGGTGTTGCGGCAAGCGGCGCCGGCGCGATCGCCGTATCCGCCAGCGCCGCCAGGCGCACGGCGGCACGGCCGTCCGTATCGCGCACCGGCACCGCGGCAATGCGCGTGCCGGCCGGGGGCGAGCCTTGCAGCGGCAGCAGCGTACCCGCGGGCGCGTCGAAGCGAAACACGCCACCCGTATCCCGCACGCCTGCGAGCGCTGCGATGACGACACCGGGCGTCTGCCGCGTCATGGCGCGCCAGCGTGCGACGAATGCATCGTCGACAACAGCGAGGCCGTCGCTCTTCACCCAGCCCTGCACGTCGGGCGTCTGTACGTAGGACCAACTGCCGTCCGCGCTCGTGCCGAGCACGTAGAGCGGTGTGCCGGGGCGCGTAGCGCTCACCTGCAGGTTGTCGAAGGGATAACCCTCGCCGGCCAGGTGACGGCTATAGAACGACGGATCGAGCGTCGGCAGCTCGCGCACGAGCAGCGCGCTCGTCGCAATGGCGCGCTTCGACGCATCGTATGCCGCCGCGCGCTCGAACTGCGCCAGATCGATCTGCTGCGCGATGGCGTCGATCCATGCCTTCGTATGCGGCCGGAAATTCATGCCGTAGCCGATGCGGCGTGGCGACTGGCCGGTGTTGTCGTAGGCATCGAGCCGGCGTGTCTGCAACGCGGCGATGTCGCTGCCTCCCTCGCTGTACACGCGATTCCGGATATAGGCCGGATTCCACGGCGAAGGATCGTCCGGGCCGTTGCCGAAGTAGCGGGCGTAAAGCGCGTCGAACTGGGCGCGCTGCTCGTCGGACGACAGGAACGGCGTGTCGTAACCGGGGCTCGACGGATCGATCCAGTGGTCGACGTTCTGGTCGTAGTTTTCCAGCGGGAAAAGCGTGATCGGATCGACGGGCGGGGTCGCCGACGCTTGCGGCGCGGCAGCGGGACCTCCGGCGCAGCCGGTCAGCGCGCTGAAAATGACCAGCGCCGCGGCGAGTGCCCAGATTCCCGCGTGCAAGGAGGAGATGCGGCGCGCGGCATTTCCGGAAGAACGATCAGAGGAACGAAAAACGGCGTGCATGAATGACAGGATGTATCGACGAGGTGCCTGACCGCTAGTTTAAGTGGGAGATCGTGTACGGTGTTTCAGGAGGCTCCGGTCGGCCGTTCCGATGGGGTAGTCAAAGTATCCGTGAAGTGATCTCATCCGATGCGCAAAGCGGGCTGACCGGATACTCGTTCTTGTAGTCCGCTCAACGAGCATTCGTGACGTTTGAACTGTCGCCTGCTATCGGTTCGCCGAACGCAACTGAACTCATTCCTGCGCCGATAACCAGAAGCAGCATCCCCACTGGCAACGCACGAGACACGTCTCCCCTCTTTGATATGGGATGGCCAGCGAGGGCTTCAGAAAACCATGCGTAGCCGCGGGCGAGCCGGCGAATTCACGGCACGATCCCCGCCACCACGCCGGGGTGGGCGCGCAGCACCGACCACGGCAGTATCCACGTATTCGTGCATGACTCGATCGCATGCGGCAGCGTGGGCGTAACGCTCATTCCTTTGGGCGTCAGCAACCAGACCGGGAACGTCCAGGTATCCGCTTCGGCGAGCGGACAGTCATCGTCGGTCTTTTTGAAGGTGGCGGGATCGAGCGCGGTCAATTGCTGCAACAACCACGGCGCGAGATAGTGCTGGCGATAGGCGTCGAGCGCATCGAAATCCGAGCCCGGGTCGCCACCCGGTTCAGCAGAGTGGAAGCGCATCGGCTTTCCCGCGCCCACCCACAACACGTCCTCCAGCGTCAGCGCACGACCGTCGCGAACGTCGAGCGTAAGCGGTGCGCTGTCGACGTCCGGATGCGCGCCACCACAAAAACTGTCGGTCGTGATGTCGAGGCTGATGACGCGATCGTTCATGAGGCTCGGCGTGACGGTTTGCTCGACGCTGCCACCGGAGCTGAGCTTGCCCCCCGACATGCAGTCGAAATAGCCGCTGACCTCCTGCCAGAGTCGCGCGCGCAGCACCCGGTTGATCGTCTCGCGCTGCGCGTCGGGATAGCCGTCCTCGACGACGGGAAAGGTGATATGGGACACGGGCTCGACCCGCCATTGCAGCGTGTGCCCCATGAACACGACGCGCTTGCCGTCCTGCAACTTCAAGCCGGCAAGGCGCAGGTATTCGTAGAGATCCTTGTGCTCGAGCATCACGAGATAATCGTCGGCGGGCGCGGTGCCCGGCAACGTGGCCGGCGTCAGCACGACGGGCAGGACCTTGCCGTTGCCGCTCGTCCATTGACCGCGCAGGCTGCCGTCCCCCTGACGGTCAAGATCGATCTGCGATTGGTGCGTGCCGTCCTGATTGTCGTCTTCCGTGAGCGACACGTGACCGTTTTTTTCCTCGCGGCCGCTTAGCGGCAGATCGAACCGAAACTTCGCATAGAAGTACTGTCCCTGCAGCGTGGGCGCGTCGCCATCGTGCGTGAGCTTCATGACGACCGGCTGCTTGCCGATGGTGCCGGTGTAGACGTGTGTCGGTGCCGCGCCGCCCTCCGCGCGCACCGACAGCGGCAGCATCAGGGCCAGCAGGGCGATGCCGACCGTCATCCTCAGGCGGGGGAAAAGCGCGCTGGCGAGAAGCATGGTAAGTGCAGTACTGCAAACCATCCATCAATGAACCGGCAGAACCAGGGTCTGGCCAACGAGTATCAAATTCGGATTCGGAATGTTGTTTCGCTTCTGGATTTCGCGAAACAACTGGCCATTGCCAAGCTGCTTTGCGGCAATCAGATTCAGCGTGTCCCCCGAACGCACGACGTAGGTATGCTCGCCGGCGGTCGCCGTGAGGGTCACGGCCTGATTGCTGATGAAATACTTGCGCAGCAGATCAAGATACGCCGGCGACTCCTTGACCTTCGCGATAGCTGCGTTCAGGTAAATCAGCAGGCTTTGATCCTGTGCCCGTACGCCGATCTTGTAGGCAATGTTCGAGCCATCGAGCTTCGTGACGGCAAACTTCAGATCCGTGCCCTTGATCGAGTCCACCGCGAACGGATAGTCGTAGATGAACGCATCCACCGCGCCGCTATCGATGCTCTTCTGGATAAAGGCCGAATCGGAATCGTCCTCTTCCACGAAGGTTGCATTCGGGTACTGGCTCGTCACGAAGGCGCGCACGTCCGGATCGCCCTTGAGAATCCCCACGCGCTTGCCAGCGAGATCGGCCGTGGTGCGGATGGGAGACCCCGTTCGCACGATCAGTGCATAGCCGAAATCATCCACGTAGGGAATCGAGTAGACGACGCCGGACGGCGTGTTGTCCGGGAACGTGAGCCCATCCATCGCAATGTCGACGACCGGGTTGCCGCCCGAATCCGTCGCGAGCAGTTGCTTCGGTACGCCCGCGTAGGTGTCGACCTCGTGATGCATGTCGACCGTCATCGGCCTGCCGCCCTTGTTGAAGGACGGATCGGCGAACAGGAGCTTCGTGAACTCGACGTTGAAGCCGTGCGGCGGGGCGCCGTTCTCGTCGCTGTAGAACGGAGCACTCGGATTTTCGACCGACACCCGCACGACGCCGTTGTCCAGCATCGCCTTGAGCGTGTCCGCATCGGGCTTGCGATCGCTCGCAACCGCCGGAGTTGGAGTCTGAGCCGGCGCCACCGCATCGACGCCGGTGGAGCCGCTCGCGGCCGAAGCGGCAGCCGTTTGCGGGTTGCCGCCCAGTTTCGAAAAACCGCCCTGCTGCCAGACCCAGGCAGCGGCAATGATCAGAACGAATACGACTGCGCCGAGAAGCTTTCCGATGTTATTCAATTTTTTCCTCTCTATTTCGCCGGACACCGGCTCACTGCTGTTGACGCGGCGACGACGGCAGGCCGACTCGCGGGTCCGCTGCGATGGCGGCCTGCTGCGCCTGCTTGACCTCGGGGTTGTCGAGCAGCGCCGTTTCCATCTGGCTGAAAGCCATATTCACCGATTTCATGACGGAGTCGATCGACGCATCGGTCTTGATCTGCTCGAACGTGTCTCCCGATTGCTGCCCCGCCACCTTGTTCATGCGCTGCGCGGCTTGCGACATGTCCCACATCGCCTTCGCGCGATCGATCGCATGCGCGAAATTTTCGAGTTCCGCGTTCACCTGCTTGTATCGGTCCTCGCGGAAATGCAGCAGTTGCTGCATGGTCTGGAGTTGGGAACGGAAGCGAGGCGCGTCGTCCGGATATTGCTTCTCGAACAGCGAAACCTTATCCTGGAAGTTCTTGACCTCCGTGCGGAACTCCGTGATCCGATCGGCAAAATCGGCGGCGGCGCGGCGCTTGTCCGCCAGTTGATTGAGCAGCGTTTCGATGGGGTTGGACTGGGCTTCGGCAACGATCAGCTTGACCTTCGCATTGCGCAGCTTCATTTCGACGACGGGGCCGAGGTAGATGGCGGAGAGGCCGACCACGCCCGCCACGATCAGGGCCACCAGCCCCTTCAGCAACAACAGCGCCGCCGGGGCCGCCACCGCCACGCCGGCCGCGATGACGAGCCACTTCGCAATCTTCGCTTTTCGAATAGTTTCGGGACTTACGCTGGGAGTAACGGTATTCTGGAAGGTCATCTGTTACCTCGTCCGTGTGGATTCTGCACTTCGCCCCTCTCGTACGGGAGCGATTATCGGCGAAACATGCGAAGCCCGGTGTCTCTTAAAATCGGACCAGGCCGAATCAGGCGAATGCTCATTCTGTCAGCCCGTTTTACGATTTTATTTATGCCAATCCGGGCATGCCCGAAAACCCGCCAAGGATATCATGCCGAGGCGTCGGGTAAACTGGTCCGCCGGCGTGACAGGCGACGATCGCCACGACTACAGCAGCTTCGGCGCGGCCGGCTACATCCGGGAAGTGATTGCCGACGAGCCGGTCCGGATCGGGCGGCAGTGTTATGTCGGCAGGCTTCGCGAGGCAAACGAAGCGGAATCCGCGCAAATGTAATACACGACAGACATAATCGCAAAGACAACGAAACCGCTCACCTCGTGCGTCGCATTACCCCCTGGAATAAGCACATTAGCGCAATCGCTTTGCCCTTCGAATTATTAAAAATGGTTAGTATCGGTCATTCCATGCTGGATCGGATCGCCACCGGCCTCCTGGGATCATGCGCACCGAAAGTCGAGAGAGACAACGGCGCATAACCGCGTTTCTCCGGATCCCCCTTAAATCACCCGCAAAAAATGCATCCCGCCCCTTTCCCTTCCACCGCGAGCCGGATTCCCCCCGCGAGCCTGTCTTTCGACGACGGCCCCGGCCCCTCGACGCCGGCCTTGCTGGACGTATTGCATACCGCCTCGTGCCGGGCAACGTTCTTTCTGCTCGGCAAGAATCTGGAACGGGCGATGGAGATGGCCGCGAGGATGGTGCGCGAGGGCCACGTGCTCGGCAATCACACCTACTCGCACGCACGGCCGGGCGCGTTGTCGGGCGAGGAACTGATCGACGAAATCGAGGCGACGGACGCGTTGATCCGCAACGCCTGCCGGCTCGCCGGTTTCCCGGAGCCGGATACCATTCCCCTGCGCCTTCCGTATGGACTGGGCGCTTACGATAACCGCGAGCGCGTCCTCGCGCGCCTCGGGCGCCGCCATACGGGGTGGACTGCCCTGTTCGACGACTGGCGCCGACCCGCCCCGTCGCCGCAGGCGCTGTTCGAGGCCATGCGCAAGCATGTGGCCGCCGGGGCCGCGCAAGGACAACCCGTGCTGCTGTGCCTGCACGACAGTTCGCGTCATGCCGAAGCGCACCCGGCGACGGTCGACGCGGTGCAGCGGCTGCTGAACGATCCGGACTGCCGCGTCGGTCTGCTAGCGGCCGGACGAAACGCCCGCCCGTAGCTGGCGCAGGCACGCAAGGAATCCCATCCCCGGGCCTGGCGTCCACAGGCCGCGCTGCGCGGCTTCGAGATGAATCAGCGTCTGCTCGGCGCAGAACAGGTCCCTCAACGCGTCGCGGTTCGCGCTCATCCATCGGGGCACGTCGCCCGTTCCCGGCGCGGCGTACGCGGACAGCCCCGCGTCCCACAGCCGGACATCGAAAGCAAAATGATCTTCGACGGTCGTGTCGCGCGAAAGCGCGAACAGCGCAAAGGCCGCTTCGAGTTCATGCGAGCCCTGCCCGACGTCGTCGAAATCCAGCACGCCGCTCACCGTCCGGCCGACGAACAGCAGGTTGCCGGCGTGGTAGTCGCCGTGCAGCCATCGCGCGGACCCGGTCATCCACGCACGGGCCGCCGCGAGCTGTTCGCCGATACGCCGCAGCAGCGGTTCGTAGCACTCGCGCAAACCTGCGGACAACGGCGGAGCCGGGCGGGCAGCAACCCGCGCGTAGCGCTGCTCGATCCAGGCGAGCGGGCCGGATGCACTGGCGGGTATCGTCGCCAGCACCGCCAGCGCCGCGTGCAGGCACGCGAGCGTGCGCATGGCGTCGACGGCGCCCGACTCCGCGTCGCGAGGCAGGCCGGGGCTGCCGTCGATGTGCTCGAACAGATGCAGCCAGCGCCCTTCAGGAGTATTAACGAATGGCTGCGCGGCCAGGGTCGGCCGCAGTCGCGGCAGCGCGGGAAGGTTCGGCGTGGCGCCGAGGCCATCCAGCACCCAGGCCTCGCGCCAAACTTGCGCGGTGGATTTGCCGGGCCACGATACGCGCAGCACCGCGCGGCGCGCAGCGTCCTCGACGAGGTACGTTTTGTTAGTATGGCCCGACGACAACGCCTCGATTCGCGTCGGCCGGATGCCCCAGTGCTCGTGAAGCAGAGGTTCGAGCGTTTCCACGTTACTCCTGTTCATTGCATCGATCATGTCCGAGCGCATCGCAGCCCGCATGCGGGATGTCAATATCGAATGGCTGACCCGCGCGGCCGAATTCGATCACCTGTTTCAAACGCGCTGGCTGGGCGAGCGGTTCTTCCATCTGCCGGGCGACATGCTCGCGATCCAGGAACTGGTCTGGCGGGTGCGTCCCGAATGTATCGTGCAGACGGGCGTCGCGGCAGGCGGCGGCGCCGTGTTCTGTGCGTCGATGCTGGAACTGGCGGGCGGCGAAGGCCGCGTCGTCGCCATCGAACCGCGTCTGCGCGACGAGGTCCGGCAGCGTCTGCAAGCGCACCGCCTCGGCCACCGCATGACGCTGATCGAAGGCGACTCGTGCTCGGACACGACCCTCGCCGCAGTCCGGGAGCGAATCCGCGGCCGCGCTCCCGTGATGGTGATCCTCGACCTCACGCATACCCACGACCACGTCCTGCGCGAGCTGGAATGCTATGCCGGTCTGGCGACGCCGGGCAGCTACGTGATCGTCATGGACACCATCATGGAATACCTGCCCGCGCGGATGTTCGAGGGCAAGCCCTATGGAAGGGGCAACAACCCCGCGACCGCCGTGCAGGCTTTCCTCGCTCACGACGACCGTTTCGAGGTCGACGGCGACATCGAGGACCGCGTGCTCATGACGCTCTCGCCGGGCGGCTTCCTGAAGCGAGCTCGCTGATCCGGCGCGCGGCCTGCGCGGACCCGTCGCGCGCGTAGCTCGTGCGAATCCGCGCGACGCGCTCGCGCAGCGGCCCCGGCCGCAGCAATCCCTCCACCGCATCGGCAATCTCCCGCACGGACGCGCGCTGCAGATCCAGGCAATAGCCCGCGCCGGCCCGCTCGACGAAGTGGGCGGAATGAAACTGGTCGTTGCAGAACGGCGACAGCAGCATCGGCACGCCGCATGCCAGCGCCTCCATCACCGAGTTCGCTCCGCCGTGGCTGATGAACGCGTGCGTGCGGCGCAGCAGCGCCAGTTGCGGCGCGTAGCGCACCGCGACGACACGCTCGTCCGTCGCCGGCAGCAGGTCCGTATCGACCAGTTCGCCCACCGAGAGCACCAGTTGCGCGGACGTGGCGCGCGTGGCCTCGATGACCTTGGCGAACAGATCCGGATGGTAGTAAAGCTGACTGCCGAGCGACATGTAAACGAGCGGACGGTCCGCGTCGATACGCTCCCACGGGAACGGCGTCTCGTCGCCGCGAGGGCCTGCCGGCAGCGCGGGACCGACCAGCTCGACGCCCGGCGGCGGCGGGCCGACGAGATCCTCGGTGGCGAAAGCGAGCGTCAGATGCGGAGACAGGATGTCACAGCCGCGAAAGCGCGCCTCGAGTCCGTAGCGCGCGAACAGCCGGTCGCGTTCGGGCGCCAGCCACCGCACGGTGCGCAGCAGTTCCGAGTCGAGATCGTCCGGCAACACCGGATTCAGCGAGTTCGACATCGCGACCCACGGCAGTTGCTCCAGTTCCGCCGCGATGGCCGATGCGTAGAGCAGCGGATCGATCACCACTACGGCGGGTTGCCAGTCGCGCAGCACGGCGCGAATGCCGTCCACCTGCGCGGGCGTCTCGTCGATCAGCAGCGTGCGGATCCAGCGCCGCAGCCACGCGGCATCGCGAATGTTCGAGGCAAAGGCCGCGCCGCGCGACAGATCGTGGCGTTCGGGCGTGCCCCGCGGCCCGACGAATGCGAAAGCGCCGGCTACGTCGAGCTGCGCGCTGATGTCGGCGGGCGCGTAGAAAGCGATCTCGAAGCCCGCGGCCCGCAGGTGCTGCGCGGCGCCGATGCAGGGGTTGACGTGTCCCTTCTCGGGCACCACGCAGAACAGGATACGTTTCATGGTCGGGTCATGCCGGGCAAGGTGTTGCGCCCAGGTAGTCGAGGATCAGCGTCAGGGTCGTCCACAGCACGCGCTCGGTGTCGGCTTGCAGTGCGGGAGCGGGAAGGTTCAGCGCGCCGGCCAGCGCGCGGATGCGGTCGGGGTCCAGCAGCGGGCCGAGGTCCATCGCCGGAGCCAGCCGGCCGCGCTTGGGGCCGTGCACGAGCCGGTCGGGCAGGTTCAGGCGGGCGCCCAGGTCCCGCAGGCACTGCTTGTCGGGGTCCGGCGCGATCTGCGTCAGGTGCGCGACGACGGCCGCGTCGACGAACGGCGGATGGAGACGCACCGAAGCGGCGTCGAACAACGCATGGCACAGCGGCAGGTAGTTGGCCGACTGGTCGCGGCGTAGCACCTGATCCGCGCCATCCCCCGAGATCGCCAGCTCGATGCCGTCCCCGGCCATCGCTTCGGCAAGCAGCAGCTTGGCGACCGGGTGCAGGTTGAACATCGGTTCCTCGACCGCATGCGTGGTCCTCGGCAGCGCGGCCACGAAGTCGGCTTCGCACGCGCGTACGACTTTCACGCGAGCCTGCATCCGGTTCGCCAGTTCGAGTGCGGCGTCCTCCTCGCAGTAATCGGGCATTCCGGTTGCGAGGATGTACGAGGTCACGTGCTGCTGCGCCCCGAGCTCGCGCAACAGCGCAAGCAGGAGTGCGGAATCCAGTCCGCCGCTCAGCGCGAGCGCGACGCGCTTGCCGCTGTCGAGTGCGCGTTGCAGCGCATCGCGCAGCGCGGTCTCCAGATCGCTGCCCGCAAGCGGATCGCGCGCGGGCCGGACCTCCAGGCCCTGCGGCGAGCGGAACAACGCATGGCCGGGAGGCACGGCCCGGACCTCCCGCAACACCGTGCGGCCAACAAGACGCTCACCGCTCAGGTAGCCGGCGATAGCCTGCGCATCGGCCTCGCCCGCGGCCTGGCCGGCGGCCCTCAGCACGGACAGGATGCTGGTTGCCCACGCGCCGCTGCGCGGGTGATAGTGCAGACGCTCGAAGCCGAAGAGATCTCGTGTGCCTACGATCATGGATAGCGTGCCTTCAAGGTATCGACTTCGATGCGCCTCATGATCCGGTGCGGCGCCTGCGGCGCGCTGCCGCCGTGACAATGCAGGCAAGCCTCGAGCGGCGTTTCCCGCTGCAGGTAGGCGAGCAGCGCGTCGAGCATGCCGCCGTCGTCGCGCAGCGGCAGTCCGTCGGAATGGAAATTCCCGTCGCCGCCGTACAAGGTATGAAAGTGCGCCGGACGCGTGCAAGTGTAGAACATGCCGTCGCGGATCATGTGGCATCGCTCGCGAATCCAGCAGTCCTGATAGATCCGCCGCGCCTCGTCGAGGTCGGTACAGGGCTGCGCGCGGTTCATGACCGTGAACGTGTCCTGCGCCTTCCAGTTCACGCGCACCGAGAAGCGCGCCGCCTGCGTGTCGACGTAGGCGATCAGGTCGGGCGCGAGGCGCGGCTTCGGGTAGAGCGAAATCGTCAGCGCGTCGACGGCTTGCCAGAACGCGTCCGGCATTTCGCCGAGCTTCAGTCCGTTCGTCGTGACGGAGATGATGGGAGCGATGCCGGTGTCGCGCACGCACCCGATGATGTCGACGAGTTCGGGATGCAGCAGGGGCTCCCCGCCCACCAGCTTGAAGATACGCGGTTCCAGGACCTTGACGGCCTTGCTCAGATCGGCGGCCAGCGCATCGGGACTGGCGTGCCACGCGGGCAGCAACGGCGACAGCGAACAGCATTCGGCGCACGTCAGATTGCAGTGGTCGACGATATGCGCCTCCAGCGAACGGGTCTGCACGCGTCCGGCATGGACGCGGTAGCTGCGCTCCATCGGCGGCGGGAACACATGCCGCCGCTCGCCGGCCGGCGCGGCGTTCGAGGGAACGTCCAGGTTCGGATCACGATTCACAGGCACCTCGGCCAGCCGCTTCCATGCAGCGGGAAAAAAAGTCGATCATGCGCCGACGCGCCCCGACCATCGTCGACGCCATCTTCGCCGCCCCATGCAGATGCGACGCAAAGCGCTGCGGGTCGTCCAGCCAGCCCTGCACGACCCAGAGCTTGAGCGCGTGCTGCAGGCAGGCCGCATCGACCGCCCATGCGATGTGTCCGGCTCGAAGCGGCCGGACCCGCAGATACGCGAGCACGAAAACCTCGGCGAGGCCCGGCGCTTCCAGCGGCAGATGATTGAGACAACGAACGAGTTCGAACTCCCGCGGCGCGCCGATCGCCGCCTCCCAATCCAGGATGAGCGGCGGCAGCCTGCCGTCGAACAGGTAGTTGAACTGGTTGTAGTCGTTGTGGATCGGCCGCTGCGGATCGTCGGAGGGAAACGCTTCGACGCTGCCGGGATAGTATTCGTCGATCAGGCGCAGGCAGGCATCGACATAGGCGCGCAGGCACGACGTGTCGCTTGCCGACGGCGCGCGGCCGGGCGCTTCGATCAGACTGCGGCGCACGCGGTCCGCGTCCACGAGGGCGAGCCGCGCCCGGAGCGTGTCGAAGGCCGGTATGCGGAGCCCGTCCAGGCTCAGATGCAAAGCCGCGAGGCTCGCGCCGAGCGCGTCCCATTCGGCCGGAGCAAAGGTGTCGTAGGTCCTGCATCGTCCGGCTTCCCAGCGGGTCGCCATCGCGCAGACACCGTCGCCCGTCCACAGAAGTTCGCCGGCGGCCGTCCGCCGCAACGCCTGGACGCGAAAGCGCGCATCGCCGTGCGCTTGCAGATGCGCGAGCACGGCGGCTTCCTTGTTCGCCCGCTCATGCTGTTCGCTCGTGTAGAGCTTGACGGCCATGCCGCCGCAATCGGTCGGCAGGTGCCATACGCGCTCGCTGACCTGGCGCGGCGGCCCGTTTTGCGTGAGTGCGTAGGCGTCGCGGATCGCGGCAAGGGTGCCGTCCCGGTGGTCCATTCAGATATGCTCGGCAGGCCCGTGGCGATAGGGATGTCCGCTCACGAACGTGTTGTGGCCCACGTAGCGCAGCTTGTACATCGCCGGACGGAACAGGACGGAAGGGTCATTGTTCGCGATGCCGAGAAGCGGATACAGATCCCGTCTCACGAAGAATGCGTTGTTGCCCATGTCGTCGCAGCACACCAGTTCGTAACCCTTGCTCTGGCCGAGACGATGAAGCGACGCCAAGCTGGCGCCGTAATAGGTCGAACCGTCCCATTCGTGATCCGGATTGAAACACATGACCCAGCGCTCGGGCGGCGTGTAGTACGGGTTGTATTCGATGACCACGATCCGGGGCTGGAAGGCTTGCAGGCCGCGCCAGACCCAGTAGTCGTTCCCGTCGATATCGATGGAAAGCAAATCGGGCTCTTGCGGAACGCCGGCGGTGGCGAGCAGTTGGTCCACCGTATCGGGCTGCACGCGCTCGTGGCGCAGGCGCACGCATTGCGCGCCGCCGTAGTTCGCCTCGAGCTTTTCGTAGCGGTAGCGGCTGGCCTCGACCAGCAGGCCCTGCCAGCCGCGCTCGCGCAGCAGCAGCGCGGTATTGCTGTTGCGCAGGCCATCGCTCGCGCCGATGTCGACACAGAAGCGGTGGGCGGGCGCGATGCGCTCCATCACGCGCGACAGGATGCCTTCTTCGCTTCCCTGCGCGTACAGGCTTTGTGCGAGGCCGGACAGGTCGATCGGTGAGGGGGTGTCCTGCATGGCCGTTTGCGATTCAGGTCGAAGGGACGCCGGAGGAGCGTCATCGGACGGTAATTTACCTGAAATCCTGCCAATGCACGCATCACTGTCGCGCGCTCGCCAGCATCGCGTGCAGCCGCGCGTTGGCGCCGGCCTCGGCCCATTCGGGCGTGATCGCTTCGGCCTCGTTGTGGCTCGGCCCCTCCACGCACGGCACGAAGATCATTCTTCGCTATCCCGACCAACCTTTCACTCAGTTTTTCAGCCGGTAGCCGGTTTTGAAGACCCACGCGGTGATCCCGACAAACGCCGCGAGAAAGGCCGCCGTCATGGCGAGACTCACGCCGACATCGACGTCCGCGAGCCCGTAGAAACTCCAGCGAAAGCCGCTGATGAGATAGACGATCGGGTTGAATAGCGTGATCACCCTCCACACCGGCGGCAGCATGTCGACGGAGTAGAAACTGCCGCCGAGGAAAGTCAGCGGCGTGATGATCAAAAGCGGCACGAGTTGCAGCTTCTCGAAGTTGTCCGCCCAGATGCCGATGATGAAGCCGAGCAAGCTGAACGTTACCGCCGTCAGCAGCAGGAACAGCACCATCCACAGGGGGTGCTGGATCTGGACCGGCACGAAGAGCGTAGCGGTTGCGAGGATGATGAGCCCGAGCAGCGTCGACTTGGTCACCGCCGCGCCGACATAGCCAATCACGATTTCGAAATACGACACGGGCGCAGACAACAGCTCGTAGATCGTGCCCGTGAAGCGCGGGAAGTAGATGCCGAACGACGCGTTCGAAATGCTCTGGGAAAGCAGCGACAGCATGATCAGGCCCGGCACGATGAACGCGCCGTAGCTGATGCCGTTCACCTCGCGCACGCGCGAACCGATCGCGGAACCGAATACGATGAAGTAGAGCGAGGTCGAGATCACCGGCGCGATGATGCTCTGCATCAGCGTGCGCCTCGTGCGTGCCATTTCGAAGCGGTAGATGGCGCGAATCGCGTAGAGATTCATAGGGAAGTCACCTGCCCTTTGCCGTTGTCCGCGGCCGACGATGTGGCGGGCAGCGCGGCGGGCAGCAAAGCGGCCTTCGGATCCTTGCTGACGAGACTCACGAAAATGTCCTCCAGCGAACTCTGCCTCGTTTTCAGGTCCGTGAAGCCAATGCCGGCTTCGCTCAGGCTCTTGAGCAGCGCGATAACGTCGTTGCGTTCGCTTTCTGCGTCGTAGGTATAGATGAGCTCGGTGCCGCCGCCGGCCAGTTCCAGGCGCCAGTTGGCCAGCGCGGCCGGAATGTCGGTCAACGGCGCGTCGAGCTGCAGCGTCAGTTGTTTGCGGCCCAGCTTGCGCATCAGGACGTCCTTGCGTTCGACCAGCATGATCTCGCCGGCGTTGATCACGCCGATCCGGTCGGCCATCTGTTCCGCCTCGTCGATGTAATGGGTCGTCAGGATAATCGTTACGCCGTTTGCCTTGAGCCCGCGCATGAGTTCCCACATGTCGCGGCGGAGTTCGACGTCCACGCCCGCGGTCGGCTCGTCCAGAAACAGGACCTGGGGCTCGTGCGCAAGCGCCTTCGCGATCAGCACGCGGCGTTTCATACCGCCCGACAGCGTGAGGATCTTGTTGTTTCGCTTCTCCCACAGCGAGAGGTCGCGCAGCACGCGCTCGATATACGCGGGGTTGGGCGGCTTGCCGAACAGGCCGCGGCTAAACGATACGGTGCCCCAGACCGTTTCGAACGCGTCTGTCGTGAGCTCCTGAGGCACGAGGCCGATCAGGGAGCGCGTATGGCGGTAGTCTGTGACGATATCGTGACCGGCAACGCGTACGCGGCCGTCGCTCGCCTTGACGATGCCGCAGACGATGCTGATCAGCGTGGTCTTGCCGGCGCCGTTCGGTCCCAGCAGCGCGAAAATCTCGCCGCGCTGGATGTCCAGGCTGACGCTCGCGAGTGCGCGGAATCCCGACGCATAGACTTTCGAGAGATTCTCGATGGAAAGTATCGTTTGCATAGATGCGACATTACCAAAAGCGGGCCCATCGCGTGCCAGCGCGACCCGCCGACCCTGGCGCAGAAGCCCGCCGCGCCGCCAGTACCCTCCCCCGCCTGCCGCGTCGCGGCAGGTTTCCAGACCACGCCCTAATTTTTTTGGATTGGACTCGCACGATTAACCGTTCTGGTCTACTCTCGTTCAATCATACGAATAGATCGAGGGGACCCCGTGCTCACGTCCGTCAGGGGCGACAAGGTCTGGGCCACCGGCCTTGTCCGACGCATTTACGTGCTCAGAGCCCTCGGCTACGCGATAGGCTCCGTGCCCGTACTGTCCCTGCTGCATCTGCAGCACGCCTCGACGCTGCTTCTCGTCGGCGTTCTGGCCGTCTGCCTGATCTGGCCGCATGTCGCCTATGTGCACGTGCACCCGGTCGTCGCCCATGCGCCCGGCAGGGAACGGTGGAACCTGCTCTTCGATTCGGCATTCGGCGGCTGGCTCGTCGCGGCCGTTCATTTCGAGCCCGTCGCGGCGGTCGTCATCCTGCTGATGTTTGCGCTCGACACCATGGCGATCGGCGGGTGGCCCCTGTTCGTTGCCGGGATCGGCGCGAGCGCCGCCGGTCTGCTGGCCGGGACCGCCATTTTCGGTGTCGCCTTATATCCGCTGGATGGACGGATCGCCCCGGCATGGCTGCCCATCATCTTCGTCTATCCGCTCCTGTTCGCCAAAACGACCCACGACTTCTCCGTCAAGCTTCTCGATCGCTCGCGCCGCCTGCGCGAACTGAGCGAATGCGACAGCCTGACCGGGCTCCTGAACCGTACGGCGGTCCGCACGAGACTGCAGGCGCTGCTCGCCGACCCTAACCGGAAAGGCGGATCCGTCCATGTCGTTTTCCTCGACCTCGATGCCTTCAAGACCGTCAACGATGCGCTCGGGCACGGCGTCGGCGATCTGCTGCTCGTCGAAGTCGCCGCGCGTCTGCGGGCCTGCGCCCGTCCGGGCGACCTTGTCGGCCGCTACGGCGGCGACGAATTCGTCATCGTCGCGGCGGGAGGACCCGACGACACGGTGCGCTTCGACTTGCCCGACGCCGTGCTTGCGACGATGGCGACGCCGGCACTCGTCGGCGGGCACGAGCTCGTCGTCAGCGCGAGCGTTGGCGTCAGCGTGTATCCCGTGGACGGCAACGACGCGGGAACGCTGATCCCGTGCGCCGACATGGCCATGTACGCGGCCAAGAATCGCGGCCGCAACTGCTGGGAACGCTACCGGCCCGAGATGCGCGCGGACGCCGACGCGAAGCTCATCCTGTCGGCACGTCTGCGAAAAGCGATCGACGCCGGTGCGCTGCGACTGCATTACCAGCCGCAGGTCGACATGCGCAACGGTCGCGTGCTTGGCGTCGAAGCGCTGGTGCGCTGGTACGACGAGATTTACGGCGAGATCGCCCCGGCGGAATTCGTCCCGATTGCGGAAACGTCGGGATTCGTCGCGAGACTCGGCGAGTGGGTGCTACGCGAGGCTTGCCGCCAATCGGCCCTGTGGCGGCGCATGGGGATTCCGCCCGTGCGCATCTCGATCAATCTGTCGCCGCTGCAATTGCAGCGAGCGGATATTGTCGAGACGTTCCAGAGCATCTTGCGGGAGACGGGCGTCGATCCGAACCGCCTCGAACTCGAAGTCACCGAAACGGCGCTGATGCAGCAACCCGAGATCGCCGTGCGCCGCCTGCACGAGTTTCGGCGCGCCGGTATCAGCGTGGCGATCGACGATTTCGGCATGGGCTACTCGAGCCTCGGTCAATTGCGCACGCTGCCGGTCGACCGCATCAAGATCGACCGGGCGTTCATGCCGGGCGCCGCCGTGTATAGCGTCGGGGAAAGCGACACCGGTGCGATCGTGAGGGCGATCATCACGCTTGCCGGAGCGCTGGGCTTGTCCGTCATCGCGGAAGGCGTCGAGACGCTCGCGCAGCAGGAGTTTCTGCTGGCTCTGGGTTGCGTGGAAGCGCAGGGGTACCGTTTCAGCAGGCCGCTCGACGCCGAGAGCATTACGCGCGTGCTCGCCGACGGCGGCCCGCTGCCGCAACCGTCGCTCGCGGCACACGGCGACAAGGTCGTGGTCTGAGCGGCAGGCGGCAGGCGGCAGACGGCAGGAATGGCGGCCGAGTCGGATTCTTATGATGGCCGCGCAGGTCCGCCGCATCAATTATCGCTGCGGTTTCGCGCGGACGCGCGCGCATGCACGCGTCCGCTGCTTTTACAGCATAGCTGCGCCCCTGGAAACGCGATAAGTGCCCTTACCCGCCTGTTTGGCGCGGTACAACGCTTCGTCTGCACGACGAATGATCTGGTCCGAAGCTTCATTCCCGGCAGCGAAGGCAATGCCGATGCTGGTGCCGATCGCGACCGTCTTGCCGGCCGACAGGCGATAGGGGCGCTCCAGTTCGCGAATGAGGCGTTGTGCGGTTGCCGTGGCAGAGGTCAGATCCGTGTACTGGACAACGATGGCGAATTCGTCGCCGCCAAGGCGTGCCGCGAGTTCGTCATGCCGAAGCGCCCGGTTCAGGCGCGCCGCGACTTCCTTCAGTACCTCATCTCCGGCGCCATGGCCGAGTTTGTCGTTGACCTGCTTGAATCCGTCGAGGTCCAGATACATGACGGCTGGCGCGTTTTCGCGTGTGATCGTTGCATGGGCAAGGATCGTGTCGAGCTGGTCGCCGAATTCGCGATGGTTGGCAAGACCGGTGAGTGAATCGTGTCTCGCGAGGTAAAGAATGCTCGCCTCGTTCTGGCGGCGTTCCGTTACGTCTTCGATGATGATCACGGCGGTGCCGTCGGGCAGCGGGTTGCAGGTCATCTCGAGCTGGCGACCATCGCGGAGTTCGAGGTCCAGCGGACTGCGTCCTTCGAGGAGCCACGCAGCGCATCGCTCCGTGATCTGCGAGCGCAGCGTCTCGCCGAACTGCGCGAGCGCGACGTGGCCGATGAACTCGGGCAGCGGCACATTGAGTTTCAGCATTTCGACCGCGGCGCCGAACAGCTCCGCCGTCCGGCGGTTGGCAATGATGACCCTTCCCGCAACGTCAGTCGTACACAGGCCGTGCGGCATGTTGGCCAATGCCGCGTCGAACCGGGCCGCAATTTCCGCATGTTTCTGTTCCGCGCTCATCAACGCGACAAGCCCCTCGTAGTGGCGACGGACAACCGAGACCATGGCGGTGACGTAAGCCGCCAGGGGAGGCACGAGAATCCAGAATCCGCTCCGTGCCGCGAGCAGCGCACCCAGGCCGATCGGCAGCGCGCCCAGAAGAATCTGCGCGATCGCGAGGTAAGGCAGCGCGGCGTTGCGTGACGCGATGCCCCCCAGAACCCCGGCCGTCACCATGATGGCGAGGGCGGCCACCTCCGGATCCGCCGACATCACGCACGCCATCGTGCCGGTACCCAGCAACAGCGATGAGGCAAGCGCGAAAGGCACGTAGGAGATAGCCCACCGGTGCGGATCGACCCCGGCCGCGGGGTGGCGGGACGTGTAGACGTACACCATGCCGAGCCGGGCCGACGTCATGCCCAGATCGGCGGCAAACCATAGCGCGGCCCACCATTGGTGCAACCGCACGAACGCCGTCGCCGCCACGAACGCGCTGGCGATGCCCGCCATGAGCAGCGGACGGAAGTTGTCGAACAGCGTCGACAGCAGCGACGAGCGGATGGATGCGCCAACCGTTTCCCGCTCCAGCGCCGGCGTCGAGAGAGTCAGGTCGAAGGCGGAATATTTCGTGAACATGATGCGGCCGTGGTCGAGGCTCGGCATTCCTGAATTGTGCGGACAGACGATGATCCCGGTTTAACGGCCGCGCAGGCGTTGTGTTGATTGGTGTAAACACGTCCGGTCAAGACGGCGCCAGGTCCCTGAGTGGCGTTATCGACGGGGCATGCCGGTTGATCTGTTCTACCAGGGGCGCATCGCTTTCGCCAGGCAGAGGGCGGCCAAAGAGATAGCCCTGCACCTCGGTGCACCCTTCTTCCGTGATGCGGGCCAACTGCTCCCGGGTTTCGACGCCCTCCGCCACGGTCGTGACCCCAAGGCGCTTGCCCAGATCCGCGATGGCCCTGACCACGGCCGCGCAGTCGGGCCGCGTGACCGCGTCACGGACGAACGAACCGTCGATCTTGATCTTGTCGAACGGGAATGCCCGCACGTGTACCAGCGACGAGAAGCCCGTTCCGAAGTCGTCGAGCGCCACGCGCACGCCCATGTCGCGGAGTGCGCGCAGGTCGGCGACGACTTCGCCCTCGTCATGCAGCAACGCCGTTTCCGTCACTTCGATTTCGAGCCGGTCGGGAGGCAGTCCGGAATCGGCGAGCGCGGCCGCGATGGCGGGGCCGATCGTTGCGCGGCCCAGTTGGGCCGCGGAAACGTTCACGGCCACGCGTGCGCCGTCGCGCCAGTGCGCCGCGTCGCGGCATGCGCGGTTCAGCACGAAGCGCCCGAGCCGGTCGATCAGGCCGCTGTCTTCGGCCACGGGGATGAACTCCGAGGGAGGAATCCAGCCCCGCTTCGGGCTGTGCCAACGCACCAACGCCTCTCTCGCCGTTACCCGGGTCGTCGCAACGTCGACGATCGGCTGGTAAAACACGAAGAGGCCCTGATTCTCCTCGAGCGCCACGCGCAGCTTCGCCTCGAGCTGCAGCCGCTCCTGTGCCCGCGCCTCCATCTCCGGCGAGAACATGCGGTAGGTTCCCTTGCCGGCGGCCTTGGCTGCGTAAAGCGCCATGTCTGCACGCGAGAGCAGCGCCTCCGCGCTCTCGTCGCGATGCGGAGCCAGCACGCATCCAATGGAGGCGCCGATCCGCACCTGCCGGTCGGGCTCGAGGGCATAAGGAGCGATGAGTACCTCCACCAGCCTCGCGGCAATCGAAGCGACCGCATCCGCGCAGGTACCGCGTACGAGCACCGCAAACTCGTCGCCGCCGATGCGTCCGAGCTTCCTGTTCGGCGCGTGCAGACATTCGCTGCGCAGCCGGTTGGCGACCTGCCTCAGGAGTTCGTCGCCGGCGCGATGTCCGCGCGCGTCGTTGATGATCTTGAACCCGTCCAGATCGATGTACAGCAGACCGATGGCCGTGTCCGGCCGCGCAAGGTTCGCCTCCAGTTCGTCGAGGAAGGTGGCCCGGTTCGGAAGGCCGGTGAGCGAGTCCTCGTGCGCGAGCCGGTGGATCCGTTCCTCGGCCTCCGCCTGCTGCGTCACGATCGACCAGGAGAGCATCGGGCCGATATAGTGACCGTTCGCGTTGTTGACGGCCGACACCTGGAGGTCGAGCACCTCCGGTCCAAGCTGGATGCGGGTCCGGTGCGGGAGATTGGCGGGATCGGACAGCAGCCGGCGCTGGTGTTCCGGATGCGGGTGAAACACGTCGATCGAGGTACCCACGATGTCGGCCACCCGGATCGGCAGCAGATGTTCGATGACGTGCAGCGTATGCTTCGACGTTTCGTTGACGTAGTTGATCCTGAAGGTGTCCAGGTCGACGGTCATCACGGCCACCGGCATGTCGTCGATCATGTCCAGCAGGCGCTGCTGGGCCTGCTCCCGGTTGCGCGACTCGCTCCGGGCTTCGATCATGCGTGCGAAGGCTTCGTGATTGACGAAAACCATGGCGATCAGCCCGCCCGACACGAAGACCATGTTGATGGCGGTCGCGACCAGCGTCGGTTCCCCCGTCGAAACAAAGAAGAGCATGAACGGCACGTTCACGATCACCGTCACGATGAGGGCGGCGGAGCGCAGGAACATGAGGCTCAGGATGATCCCGATCACCGTAATCGCCATGTAGAAGGCCACCTGGGCCTTCTCAAACGCATCCCCGTACGGATACAGCAGGAGCGCCCACGTGGTGAAAGCGACGGCGATGACGACGGCAAGGCGGTTCGTGCGCATGAGCGCCCGCGCGGCGGCTTGTGCGGTCGTGTCCGCATGACGCGATTTCCACCAGTAGAGGATGCGTATCGCGCACGTCAGCGTGAGCAGGGCCGGTACGACGACGGTCAGCCAGCCGGGTGCGTGCCCCATGTGCGTGACGGCCACGCTCCAGGTACTGGAAACGAGGATGACGTACATCACGGGAAGCTGCCGCGCGAAGGCCTGGTGTTGCGCCTTGAGCAGCTCCGGATTCTCCGGCGGCACGGCAATCAGCCGGATCAGGCTCGCCAATCGTTGTTTCGGTGTCATGGTGCAGTACTCGGTGAAAACCGTCTGTTCAGGTTGCGTTGTCCGATTGGCTCCAGTACGCGTCTCCTCCGGTTTTCTTGTCGATTGCCCCGGCCGTTTCCCCGCCGCCCGTTCAGCCCGCGAGCTTGCGGAACGTCTCGAGCACCGCTTCGCCCTTGAACGGCTTGACGATCCAGCCCTTCACGCCGGCGGCCTTGCCGCGCTCCTTCATCGCCGGGCTGCTTTCCGTCGTCAGCATGATCACGTTGACGCTCAGGTTCGCAAGTTCGCCGCGGATCTTCTCGACCATGGTCAGCCCGTCCATGTTCGGCATGTTCACGTCGCTGATCACGAGCCGGGTGCCCGGGCTCGTGCGCAGCTTCGCGAGACCGTCCTTGCCGTCGATCGCCGTGTCCACGTCGAGGCCGTTCTTTCTCAGGAAGCCCGCTACCTCGTCGCGTACGGTGCTCGAATCGTCCACCACCAGAATCTTCGCCATCATGCATTCCTCTCGGGTTACCGGGTTGTCAGAAAAGTTCGAGCTCGCCGACGCCCTCGGCAACGTCGGCGACCTCGGCGACGCGCGCCACGAAATCGAGCGGCGCATCGGCACAAACGCATACCGTCGCGCCAAGCTGCACGGTACCGTTAACCGTCACGCAATACGAGGCGAGGAAATCGGGCTTCAGTTGAGCCAGATACGACGCGCAGTGGCCGCTGAGCACGTAGGGCGTCGACATCCCGAGATCCGGAAAGTACTCGACAAGCTGGTGGTTCATCGCGCCACAGCACAGGTTGCAGATTTCGAGCAGCCTTTCCTCCAGCGTCGCCTCCCCGCTGCCGAGGTAGTAGGCGCGTGTGGCCTCGTCGTTGTCGAAACGCAGGACCAGCAGCAACCTGAAAGCGATCGAGGAAATCGTCAGCACGATCAACTCGTCGCCCGACGTGCCCTCATGTCGCGCGCCCTGCACGACTTCGCACGAATCGCCTGCGCTGGCCGTCAGGCGCAGGCGCGCGGCCTGGCGGAAGATCCGCTCGATGCTGTCTTTCGCTGGCTCGCTGATCACGTCGCCGCCTGTTCGAGCCTGAATTGAAGCTGGTTCGCGAGCGCGGCGACGCCGCCAAGCGACGCGACGATCATCTTGCCGCCTGCCTGAATGTCCTGGAAGGTCGCAGTCGTGATCAGGTCGTTGCGATGCAGGCTGTCCCGATAGCTCTTCGACAGTTCCTGCGAGCGCGACGCGAGCGTACGCACCTCGCTCGCCACGACCGAGAAGCCGCGTCCGGCGGCGCCCGCGCGCGCCGCTTCGATCGACGCGTTCAAGGACACGATCAGCACGTGCGCGACAATCGACGACAGCTCCTGGTTCTTGCTGTGCATCTCCTGGTTCTGCGCCATCAGCGAGATCATCTGCTCATGCCAGCGCTCGAACGTTACGGCGAGTGTCTTGAGCCGGGCCGCTTCGTCCGCGATGGATGCCGCCTGCCGCCCGCATTCCCTCTTGAGCTCAAGCACGGCGGCGTGCTCCGCGTGGGCTTCGCCCTCGCTCGCCGAGCGCTGGGCCAGGTCGTCGCGCAGGCTCGCGACGAGCGAATCGAGTTCGCGCCTTTCCTGCTCGATCTGCTCCCGATGCCGGGCATCGGCTTGCGCTAGCGCGGCGCCATGGCGCACCTCGGCATCGGCGCGCTGCTGCGCGAGCGCCTGCGCGCCGCGGCGCCGCTCGAACCACGCCGCCGCGAACGCAGCCAGAAGGCCGAGCGCAAGCACCACAATCAGGATTCCATATCGTTCTGCCACTACCCTTCTCCCGGTGACTCAATCGGACAGCGCGTCGACCTGCAACGGCATCGCTTCCTGCGCCTGCGCCGCGCCGCCCATGCTGTGCACCGCGCACCGCGCCGGCAGGCAGACCACGATCTGGAACAGACGGTAGTCGGCGCCGCGCCGGTCGTCGGTGAAGCGCAACTGGATGCTGCCGTCCTCGCGCTTCAGGAAATCCCGAACCGCATCCATGCCGACGCCGCGCCCGGACACTTCCGTGACCTTTTCAGCAGTCGAGAAGCCGGCGTGGAAAATGAAGTCGGCGACCAGTTCGTCGCTCAATGGCGTGTCGTCATCGAGCCAACCGCGCGCACTCGCGATGCTGCGGATACGCCCGAGCGCGAGGCCGCGACCGTCGTCGCTCAGGGTGATCTGCAGTGCGCCCCTGTCGAGGCCGGCCCGAACGGCGATCGTGCCGGCCGCCGGCTTGCCTTGCGCGACTCGCACAGCCGCGGTCTCGATGCCGTGATCGACCGAGTTGCGAATCAGGTGCATGAAGACGTTCTTCAGGGTGCTGCTCACCTGCTTGTCCACGCGGTAGCCGTCGTCGTCGATGCGCACGACGGGCGGCTCCTTGCCCAGCTCCCGCGCCAGCGACGGCAACGACCCGAGCACGCCCGACAAGGCGTCCTCGATCGTTTCGGTGCCGAGGATGCGCAAGCTCCGGTACAGCGAGTCGCGCATCGTCAGCAGGCCGCGAACGTCGACCGGGTCCACCGCTTCCAGCATGCGCAGGCTCTCCTGGATATGCCCGCGGTCGACCATCAGGTAGCGTTCGGCGCTGCCGTGGCTTCCCGCTTCCTTGCGGCCCAGGCTCACGTCGTTGATCGTCCTGTAGCGCTCGATTGCGGCCTTCACGCGTTCGAGGTCCGCAATCAGCACTTCCTGATTCCACTCTTCGCTGACATCGTTGCGGCGCAGGGCGTCGTAGCGCCGCTCGGTCTCGTGCACGATGCTCGTGAGATGCTGCAGGCTATAGGTTCGCGCATTCCCCTTGATGGTGTGCGCGTTGCGGAACAGTTCGGCAATCGCCGCGCTGTCGGCCTGCGCGTGCTGGCGAATGATCCGCTCATTCTCGTTGACGAAGCCTGTTGCGCTGTCGACGAAATGGTGGAACTTCTCTTCGCTGACCGCGAGAATCTCGCCGATCATCTCCAGCCGGCTCTTCTGCTCGCCCGCCTCGGCGGCAAGCTGCCGCAGCTCGGTCACGTCGCGCACGCAGAGCATGAGGCGCATCACCGTGTCGTTCTCGTCGCTGATCGCCGACCAGCTCAGGTCGAGCGTCTTCACGCGGCCGTCGGGCATCGTCCGGGCAATCTCGTTCACGAGCAGGTGCTGGTTGAACGTAAAGTTGATCGCGTCCTCGCCGATGCAGGCATGAATCGCGGCATCGATCTGCGCGCGCAGGTCGGAGTTCAGATTCGTGTGGTCGAACACGAGCTCCATGACCGGGCGCCCGGCGATCTCCTTCGTCTCGAAGATCGCCTCCAGATAGGCCGAGTATTCGGCGTGCACGAGCGCGCCGTCGACCACCGTCAGCATGCCCTGCTGAATGTTCTGCAGCATCGCCTGGATGTCGGCGGTCTTCTGCTTGAGCAGCGCGGAGCTTTGCTGGATCTTCTCGATCATCTCGTTGAACGCGACGATCGAGCGCCCGATTTCGTCCATCCGCCCCACCGGAACGCGGCGCGTGAAGTCCTGGCTCGATGCGATCTCGCTCATCATCGACTGCATGCGGGCCAGCGGCCGCCCGATCACCGCCGCCAGCGCGGCGCGCGCGCCGAGACCAATGCCGAGCGCCGCCAGCGCGATCACGGCCGCCGCGATCATGAGCCGATGAAACTGCGCCTGCGCGCTGTCGAAGCGCGCCTGCTGGTGATCCACCTGCAACGCTTCAAGCGCGCTCATCGCCCGCTCATATCGGGTGTTGAGCGAATCGGCCTCGCCCCGGGTGTTGTGGAATTTGTAGTAGTCGTTTTGCGAAAGCTGCGCGAACTCCGGCTCGAGCGCCTGCTTGATGAGGGCCGCCCGGGCCACCTGCACCGCGTCGGCGGCGCGGGACTCCTCGGCGTTGCGCGGCTTGGCCAGATACGCCGCCCAGTTGTCGTCGCTCGCCTTGAGCACCGCGCGCGCCTTCGGCAGCAGGTCGTCGCTCGCGCGCCCCATGGAAAACAGTGTCTCGTAGTTGCCGAGCGCCAACTGCACTTGCAGCATCAGCTCGGAACTCGTCTTCAGGTGGGTGAGCGCTACCGTATCGGTCGCGTACGACTGCTTGAGTGCATCGTTGCTCTGCTTGAGACCCAGCACGGCGACTAGCATCGTGGCGATCAACGCGAGCGTATAGCCCGCAATCGTGAGCGTGAGCCCATTCTGTATCGTTAAGCGTTTGAACATATCGTCGCGCGCGCGAGTTCGCATTGGTGCGAACAGGGCTCGCTACCCTCCGTTGTGGTGTGGTGATACGCGCATGGACGATTCTCTGCCGGAATTTTTTGTCCATTTCTACGATATCGGTTTGGTTTGGCAAACCTTTAGCGACCGGCCACAACGGTATTCCCTACCCCCATCGATATGGTATGGCTTCCTATGTATAGATCAGGGTTTCTACCCAAGCCCCGGGTGCGAGCGGCGAATTTAAGGAAATCCTTACATGTAAACCCGCAGTTCCTCAGGGAACTCTCCGCCGGTCCTGATGGAGGCGCCTGCGAGAGTCACCTACGTTGTGCTCTACGGACGGCGGAGGGGACAGCAATGGCAGTACAGCGGTCGTTACGAATGACAGTCGGCATCCGGAATCCTTACCATGAATGAGGAATAGCCGGATCCGTTGCAATCTTGAATTCCGAAACGACGTCGTCCAGCAGTGCTGCCTGCTCCTTGAGCGATTGGGCCGCGGCGGCGGCCTGTTCGACAAGGGCCGCATTTTGTTGCGTCGTTCTGTCCATTTGCACGACCGCGTCGCTCACCTGCCTGATCTCGTGGCTCTGCTCCTCGGTGGCCCGATGGACATCGGCCATCAAGCCGCTTACCGCGGTAACGGACGATACCACCTCGGTCATGATGCTACCCGCCCTCTCCGCGAGCAAAGAACCCTCTGTCATTTTTCCGACCGTGGCGTCGATCAAATGCTTGATCTCCTTTGCGGCCTGAGCGCTTCGTTGGGCGAGACTTCTGACCTCACTGGCCACGACGGCAAATCCGCGCCCGAGCTCTCCTGCGCGAGCGGCTTCGACGGCCGCATTCAGCGCGAGTATGTTGGTCTGAAAGGCAATACTTTCAATCAGGCTCACGATCTCCGCCACCTTGCTGGAATGGATAGAGATCCCTTGCATGGTCCTGACGACCTCCTGAACCGCATCCCCTCCGGCAGAAGCGGTTTGAGAGGCCATCAGCGCTTGTCGGCTCGCGGTATCGGCTGCCTCCGCGTTCTCCTTGACCACCCGCGTCAGTTGCGCCATGTTTGCTGCCGCAAATTCGAGCGATGCCGCCTGATGCTCGGTTCGCCGGGACAGATCCGCGCTCCCCGAGGCAATCTCCTGCGCTCCGAGATTGATGGTCTCCGTACCGCTGCGAACGCTGCGAACCGTTCGCACCAGCGCCTCCTGCATTGTCCGCACGTCGGCAAGGAGCAGTCCCATTTCGTTCCGGTACCCGACCAGCACCTCGCCTTGCAGATTGCCCGAGGCAATGCGGGCGAGGTGCGTCTTGATTTCGACGATCGGGCGCACAATGATCCCCACCAGGATCAGCCTCGCAATCACCCCCACGGCAAGCGCGACTATCGACATTCCCGCCAGCACGATCACCATCGAATGAAAGCGGGACTGTGCTTCGGCATAGCGCTTCCGCTGCGAGTCGATAACGGCGCTCTCGCGTTCCTTCATCGAACTCTGATAAGACGCCACCGCTTCCTGCGTGGCCTTCCCCTGAAGCTCCTTGAAGCGGCCGAAGTCCATATGGCCGAGCGCAACCGCGGCCGGAAGCACCGACTTGTCGAGAACTATCCGGCGGCGCGCGGCCAGTTGCCGGACGGCAGCCGAATCGGCGTTCTGCGGCTGCAACGAAAGATAGGACGAGAACTCCGTTTCGGAATCCTGCAGATCTCGACGGGCGCCGTCGAGCAAGGCGGGCTCCGGGTCGCCCAGCCCGTAAAGCGAGAGGTAGCTGTCGAGCGAAACGCGGGCACGCTGAAGGAGGGCGTCGCTGGTCTTCAGCGCGACCAGCGCATGGGTGTCGACCTCATACATCGCACGCAGCGCATCGTTGTTCAGCTTCAGCGCGACAATTCCCGCGGCACTCACCACGGCAAGGATCGCGACAAATACGAGAATCACCCCCGTCAGCCCGCTTCGGATCGTAAGACCTTTGAGCATACTACCCCCGCAACATTATCTTTTGAAATTGACTCGATACGTACAACCCAACTATTTTCCGGCAGCATCTTTATGGAATTCGAACAATGGCTCCGCGATGCCCGAGATACCCGGCTCAGCAACGAACACGCCGCCGGCACCGGCCGAGCGGCTGGCGTCATCCTCGTCAAGGCCGCAGTGCGCGCTGGTCACGTACAACGTATTCAGCGCCAGCCCTCCAAATGCGACGCATGTCGGCTGAGTGACGGGCAAATGAATACGCTTTGTTTCGCGGCCGTCCGGCGCATGACGCACAACACAGGAGCCGCCCCATCGCGCACTCCAGAGTCCGCCTTCGCTGTCCACCGCGGCCCCGTCCGGAACCCCTTCTTCGCGCCCCAACCGGATAAACAGGCGGTCGTTCCGACATGAGGGATAGTCGCAAATCCGGATCTCCCGCGAAGGCGAGTCGCAGTAGTACATGGCGAGTCCGTCCGGACTGAACGCGATGCCGTTGGCGATGGCGCACGCCGGCAACGGTAATCGCTCCAGCGATAAATCGCGATTCAACCGGTAGAAGCCACCTATGGCCTCGGGACAATCCACGTCGTGCTTCGTCCCAAACACGAATCGCCCCTGGCGGTCGCAGCGACCGTCATTGAGGCGCGTGGGCAGATCCGGCTCGACCTCCACGAGGCTCGTGATGCTCCCTGCAATCATGTCGAACAAGGCAAGACGTGTTTCGAGCCCGAGCAGCAGGTATCGCGGGTCCTTGCATAGGGCCAGGCAGGCAAGGCGCTCGGGCATCTGCAACGAAGTGCTCCACGCCTTTCTGGAGTCGTAGATCCAGAGCACCGCGCCATCGATATCGGCCCAGAACAACCGTCCGCTTCGGGCGCACCAGGTAGCGGCTTCGCCGAGACTGCATCGGCTGTTGATCTTCAGCTCGACGCGCGCCGGGTCGCCTGCCTCGCTTGACCCGGCCAGGGACCGCGAAGAGGTCAACAAGCCGATTTTCCGGGTCGCTTCTGCAGTAACGCCGCGCGCCATCTCATTGGCCCCCCGCTTCGCTGCCCGGCTTCGCCACGCCTGCGCGATACACCGTCACCTGCCGGTATGGCTTCCCGCCCGTCACAATCGTTGCAGGACTGTCCGGCATATTGATCTGGTCGGGAAAGCCGCCTGCCTCGAGACACAGTCCCGAATGCCGCCGGTACGCCAGGCCACCTCGCCCCCGCAGCCCTTCCAGCCGGTTTCCGCTATAGAATTGCAGCCCGCGCTGGTCCGTCTCGACAGACAGCACACGCCCGCTTTCGGGCTCTACGACCGTCGCTACACCACGCACTTTCGGCGTGCCGTTCGCTCCCGCCTTTTCGGCCCCGCTCGCCTCGCCATCCAGCACGTAACAGTGGTCGAAGCCTTGGGCCAGTTCGAACTGAGGATGCGGAACGCGAAGCCTGGAACCGATGACGGCGTCCTCGCGAAAATCGAACGGACTGCCGCTCACCGACTCGCGCCGCTGCGGAATCAGTTCATCGTCGATTTCGAAATACGCGCCGGAATCGATCATCAAGCGATGCTGCAGGATGTCGCGACCCGGTTGTCCCGACAAATTGAAATAGGGGTGACTGGTCAGGTTCACCGGGGTCGGGCGGTCGGTCTGCGCTGCGTATTCAATGGTTAGCGCATGATCGTCGCTCAGCGTATAGCGCACCTCCACCTGCAGGTTTCCCGGAAAGCCGCCGTCTCCATCGGGAGACTCCAGCCGCATAACCACGGAATCGCGGTCCTGTTCTGCTTTCCATAGCCGCTGGTGAAATCCGCCGGGTCCGCCGTGCAGCAGATTTGCCCCTTCGTTCGGCGTCAGGGCATATCCGACGCCATCCAGCGTGAAATGCGCACCGGCAATCCGGTTGGCCCAACGCCCGACAAGCGCGCCCATATAGGCGCCCGATTTGAGGTACTCCTCCGGCGTGTCGTGTCCCAGCAGGATGTCCCCACCCATGCCATGCTTATCCGGTGCAATCCACGACACCAGTGTTGCGCCGAGGTCGCTGATGCGTACGCAACCGCCTTGCGAATTCGTGAGGAACCAGGTACGCACGCTTCTTCCGTCAGGAAGCATTCCCAGAAGGCAACCTTGATCATTCTTTTCCCTTGTCCGGACCGCGGATTATTTCGAAGGCTTGCGCGCCGTTCTGGTCAGCGATCCAAGACGCTCGACGGCAAAACGGGTCCGGCGCATCAGCGTTTCCCGGGCCGCCAGCACCGTCAGCCCGCACAGATCCCCGGCATCCTGAACGCGGCAGCTTTCTGCCCGGTCATTGGCCACCTCGAAGGAGAACGAGTCCTCTCCCGGAACGGCATGCAGGCGATAACTATCGGTATTGGCCTCGATCACCAGGGAGAACTGGCGCGCGGGCCATTCGACCAGCGTCTTCCCTCCCCAACCGGTAAATGCGTGGTCGATCTTCGTCGCGGGTAACGGGTAGGTCACCCCGAATTGCCATGGGGATGGCGTCGGGATGAATCCCGCGCTCTGCCCCGCTCTTCCCTCGATCCACAGCCCGCTTGCCGGCGCACTGAGCCAGGTATCCGGATCGCGCACGATGACCGGATGAATACCGATTCCGCACGCCAGCGAACCGGGACTCATGTTCTCGACTTCGACGGTCATTTCCAGTGTGGGTCCGTCAATCCAGTAGGTCTGACTGGCCCGGTAAAGATCGGTGCATGCCGCTTTCAGACGGACCATCTTTTCTTCCACGACGTCGACCGTCCAGTCCTCTCCGGGAAGCGCACAGGCCCCCTCGACCGGATTCGTCATCCGGTCCGGCAATGCGACGCCGCGGGGCAACGCCGAGGTCCGTATCGCGTTGCCCGGATCCGCGATCTGGATGAGGGGATAACACGACAATGGGCCGAATCCCGGGCGATCACCCTGCCCATGCGCCCGCCGGAACACGGACGCCCATCTGCCCCGGTCGTTCCAGTCAAATCGTGCCACCCCGCCGCGCTTCCCCGACACGATCTCGACGTTCAGATACGCGTTGGAAAACGTCTGCCGGTGAAGCCCTCTTTCCGCCGCACCGCGCTCACGTCCGGCAACTCGCTCGACCTGCGCCGATCTGCCTCGTAGCAGATCAGCCTTCCGGGTATCGAACATGTCGTTTCCCTCCCCGATCAGACAGATGGCATCTCAACCGCGCGTCGTCACGTAGCTCTGGCAAGGTCGCCGCGCTCACCCGTATCGGGCCTGCGCTGCCCGCCGGCCGATGGCGCATTCGGCTTCGAGTCGAGACCGGCGCCACCCGCGCGACGCCGCCCCGCATGCCGCTCGATAACTCGCTGCAGGAGGCAAAACACGCAGAGCAGCCCTCCAATCACGATACGCGTCCACCACGAGCTCAGCGTACCGTCGAACGTGATCAGCGTCTGGATGGTGCCGAGAATCCCGACGCCGAACAGCGAACCGATTACGTAGCCGACTCCGCCGGTCAACAGCGTTCCCCCGATCACCGTCGCCGCGATGGCGTCCAGTTCCATCCCCTGCGCCTGCAGCCCGTACCCGGAGAGCACATACAACGTAAACACGACCCCTCCCAGCGCCGAACAAAAACCGCTCAATGCGTAAACGCCGACCTTCGTGCGCGCGACGGGCAAACCCATCAGCAACGCCGAGCGCTCGTTGCCGCCGATGGCATAGACGTTGCGTCCGAAGCGGGTGAAGTGGGCGATGAAAATCGCGGCAACGAGTGCTGCGATGCCGACAAGCGCACCCGCATTGAGCGAACCGCCGCCGACCGGGATGCTCAACGCCGCTACGGCGTGGAAGGTCGGCTCGTTGATCGTGATGGACTCGGTCGTAATCAGAAAGCACGCGCCACGGGCCAGAAACATCCCGGCGAGCGTGATGATGAACGGTTGCAGCCGGAAATAATGGATCAGCGCCCCCATCGCCGCGCCGTAAAGCGCGCCGAACGCCAGCACGATCGGTACGATGATCCAGATAGGCCAATGCAGCCATTCCGCGCCGACGGCGCACAGTATCGTGGTCAGCGCAACAACGGCGCCGACCGACAGGTCGATACCGCCGGCCAGGATCACGAACGTCATGCCAATCGCCACGATCAGCAGGAAGGCGTTGTCCACGAACAGGCCCGTGAGTACCTGCATCGAAAAGAAGCCGGTATACATCACGGAGCCGAATCCGAACAGCGCGGCAAACAGCACGATCGTCGCGACGATGGGCAAGGTTCTTGGGTCGGCCAGCCGGCCGGTCAGCTTCTTCATGATGGGGTCGTTCCGGAGGATGCGCGTGCAGGCGCCGAAGAAAGAAGGTGTTTCATGTGTTTGAACAACACGGCGCGCGCAGCCTCCGACTGGATCACGCTGACGACGATCACCACGACCGCCTTGACGACAAGCGTGGCCTCCGGCGGCACGCCGATCGAATAGGTCGTATAGGTCAGCGTCTGGATGATCAATGCGCCGAGTACCGTGCCGGCGAGACTGAAACGGCCGCCCAGCAGCGATGTGCCGCCCAGCGTCACCGCGAGAATCGCGTCGAGTTCCAGCAGCAGCCCGGCGTTGTTTCCGTCTGCACTCCGTACGTTCGAGCTCGTGATGATCCCGGCAATCGCGGCCATCAGTCCGCAAATCACATAGACGCTGAATACGATCGCACTCGAACGCAGCCCGACCAGGCGCGAAGCGACGGGATTGATGCCGATCGAACGAACGAAGAGTCCCAGAGCCGTGCGGTTGACCAGAAGCGCGAGCGCGAGCGTCACGACGACGGCAATCCAGACCGAGCAGGGAACCATGGCCAGATAGCCGTCGCCCAGCCGGAGATAGCCCGGTGCGCCAATGGGGATGATCTGGCCGCCGGTGAGCAATTGGGCGACGCCGCGGCCGGCGACCATCAGGATCAGCGTTGCGATGATCGGCTGCATGCCCACGAACGCGACGAGCAGGCCATTCCACATGCCGGCCAGCAAGCCCACGGCAAGGGCGGCAGCCAGCGCGATGCCGACGTGCGACGGAGCCGCCGCGAGAATGATCGCGGCGGCCGCGCCGGCGATGGCCACCGTTGCCCCGACCGAGATGTCGATCCCGCATGTCGCAATGACGAGCGTCATGCCCAGGGAGACGATCACGAGCGGCGCGGCGCGATTCAGGATATCGATGGGCGCGCCGAACAAATGACCGTCCAGTACCGTGATGGAAAGAAAGCTTGCGCGATGGGCGAGATCGAGCAGAATCAGCATGACGAGCGTGAGGACCGGCCAGATCAGCGGATGCCGGAACGCGGCGCGGATTCGCTTCATGACTGGCCTCCGGCAATGAGTTGGTACACCTGATCCTCCGAGAGAGCTTCTCCGGAAATTTCCGCCACCTTGCGCCGGTCGCGCAAGACGGCGACCCGGTGACTGATACGAACGACCTCGCTCATCTCCGACGAGATGAAGAGGATCGAGAGGCCTTTCGCGCACAGCGCGCGCACGCGATCCATGATCTCGAACTTCGCGGCGACGTCGATGCCTCGCGTCGGCTCGTCCATGATCAGCAGTTTCGGATCGGTCGCCAGCCAGCGCGCGAGCAGCACCTTTTGCTGGTTGCCCCCCGAGAGCAGCCCGATTGGCTGTTCGGCGTCGCGCGCCTTGATACCGAGCTGGGCGATGTAGTGCTCGGCCATTTCGCGTTGACGGGCGCGGCTGAGCATGCGCCACCATCCGCGTCGGGCCTGCAGCGCAAGAATGATGTTTTCGCGAATCGACAACGCCGCGACGATGCCTTCCTTCTTGCGATCCTCCGGACAATAGGCAATCCCGTGGCGAACCGCGTCGCGCGGGGAAGCGAGCTTCGCACTGCGCCCGTTGATGATCATCGCGCCGGTATCCGCGCGTTCGGCGCCGAACACCAGCCGTGCGATTTCGGTGCGGCCGGACCCGAGCAGCCCGGCAAGACCCACGATCTGCCCGGCGCGCACGTCGAGGTCGACGGGGCTCATCAGCCCCCGGCGGCCCACACCCTGCATGGAAAGGAACGGCATGGCCGCCGCGTCTTCGGGTGGAGCGCCCGATGGCCCGGCCTTCATGGCTTCGCCCATGCCCTCGCGGCCGGTCATCTTCGCGACCAGCAGCTCGACGGGCAAGTCCTTCGCCAGATACTCGCCTTCGCGCTCTCCGTTGCGCATGACGGTGATGCGATCGGATACGGCATAGGTCTGCTCGAGAAAGTGCGTGACGAACAGAATCGCCATGCCCGACTCCTTCAGCCTGCGCAGCACCGCAAAGAGCCGCGCGACCTCGCCGTCATCGAGACTCGACGTGGGCTCGTCGAGAACGAGAACCCTCGCATCGACCGACACGGCGCGCGCAATCGCCACCATTTGCTGGACTGCGATCGGATACGAATCGAGCGAACGCGTCACGTCGATGACGAGATCGAGACTCGCCAATGCCTCCCGGGCGCGTTCGTTGATCGCCGCCCAGTCGATCACGCCGCGCTTTTTCGGCTGCCGGCCGGCGAAGATGTTTTCGGCCACGGAGAGGTTCGGGCACAGGTTCACTTCCTGATAAAGCGTCTGGATTCCGGCGGCCTCGGCTTCCAGGGGCGCGGCAAACCGCACCGCCTGCCCCGCCAGGCTGATCTCGCCGCGATCGTGCCCGAACACGCCGGTGAGCACGTTGATGAGCGTGGATTTACCTGCGCCGTTCTGGCCCATCAGCGTATGAATCTCGCCGGGAAACAGCCGAAAATCGACCTTCTGCAACGCCTTGACGCCCGGGAACGTCTTGTCGATGCCGGTCATTTCGAGAATGGGTACGTGGGTCATGGTCTTCGCGAGGCCATCGGACAGCCTCGCCAAAATGGTCAGGGACGGCGACGCCGCGGTCCGGAACGAGGCTCCGGACCGCGACGGTCGGCGGCACCGTATGAATTGCCGATCAATCGATCAATACTTGCGGGTCGGCATGACTTCCGCTGCGACGTTCATCGGGAAGATGCCCTCGTCGGTCACGATGCGCCGCGGCACCTGCTTGCCCGCCACGATATCCTTGACCGCGGCCATCAACTGCGGGCCGAGCAGCGGGCTGCATTCGACATCCACATTGATCTTTCCGTCCACCATGGCCTGGAAACCGCCCTTCGTCGCGTCGAAGGAAACCACCGTGACGTCCTTGCCCGGCTTGATGCCCGCTTCCTCCATGGCCTGGATCGCGCCAAGCGCCATATCGTCGTTATGGGCATAAACCACGTTGATCTGCTTGCCGTACGTCTTCGCAAACGCCTCCATCACCTGCTTGCCGCCGGCAAGCGTAAAGTCGCCGCTTTGCGACGCGATGATCTTGAACTTCGGATCGTTCTTGATCACTTCCATCAGGCCGGCATGGCGATCGTTGGCCGGCGCCGAGCCCACCGTGCCCTGCAGTTCGGCAATGTTGACGGGGCCCGGATCGTTCTTGTAGTGGTCCTCAAGCCAGTGGCCCGCGCGCCGGCCCTCCTCCATGAAGTCCGAACCGATCATCGTCGTGTACAGCGAAGGATCCTTCACGTCGATGGCGCGATCCGTGAGAATCACAGGAATCTTCGCGCGCTTCGCTTCTTCGAGCACCGGCTCCCAGCCGGACTCGACAACGGGCGAAAAAGCGATGACGTCCACCTTCTGCGCGATGAACGAGCGAATTGCCCTGATCTGATTCTCCTGTTTCTGCTGCGCGTCCGAGAATTTCAGATTGATGCCGGCGTCCTTCGCCGCCGTCTTTACCGAGACCGTGTTGGCAGTGCGCCATGCACTTTCGGCTCCCACCTGGGAGAACCCGAGCGTGATCTGTTTTTCCTGCGCAAATGCGCTGGTTCCCGCAGCCAGTGCGAGTGCCGCGCCAACCATCGTGCCGAGTGCGATTTTCCTGACAAGCTTCAATTTCTGTCTCCTGTGCCTTGACTTTGTAGCTGCTATTTCTCGTGATCACCTGAACGTACGGGAGTTACTTTCGTTCGACCTCCTTACCAGTTATCGGTTTTTCTGTAAAATAGTTTGTATACCTATGTATTTCGCACCGGCGGCAGCGCGTTGAAGCCGCCTTCATCGTCCGTGGTCTTGTGCGGCAAACCGAAGATCTTGTCCTTCCCGAATCCGCTGGTAAGCAACCGCTGAATGCCGGCATCGTCAGGTAATCAGATTCAGGATTCGGGACAGTCTACGAAGGTTTCTGATACCCTTCCAATGAAAATACGGCCGCCTCTGATATCAAGTCAGGCATTGGTGTAAATACTAAGAAACCGTTGCGGGAGTCAGGAAAAGACATGCTAGATACGAGCCCCTGGTACGTTCGGACCCGGCTGAAAACGCGGCAATTGCTCCTTGTCGTCGCCCTGGCTGACGAAGGCAATGTTCACCGCGCCGCGGTTGCGCTGAACATGACGCAGCCTGCCGCGTCGAAGCTGCTGCGCGAGCTGGAGGAGATGCTCGATGCGGTGCTCTTCGAGCGGCTGCCGCGCGGCATGCGGCCCACGCTATACGGCGAGGCGCTGATCCGCCACGCGCGCGTGGTGCTGGGCAGCCTCGACCAGGCGCAGGAAGAGTTGAGTGCGTTAAGGGCCGGCCGGCTCGGCCACGTCGCCGTGGGTGCGATCACGTCGCCCGGCGTGCGTTTGCTACCGGATGCCGTCGCCGCGGTCAAGCGTATGCACGCGAAGGTACGCATCTCGGTCGAGATCGACACCAGCAACGCGCTGCTCGAACGATTGGCGCAAGACAAACTCGATATCGTGATCGGACGCCTGTCGGCAGAACACGACAAGCTTCAGCTTCGCTACGAACCCCTGGCCGGCGAACCCGTTCGCGCGATGGTTCGGCGGGGCCATCCACTGCTGGGCGCGGCACCGGTTGGGCTGCCCGACGTCCAGCGCAGCGCGTGGATCGTACCGCCGCCCGGCAGTGTCCTGCGGCATCGCTTCGAACTCATGTTCCAGCGCGAAAGCCTGGCCCCCCCATCCAACGTTGTGGAAACGTCCGCACTCCTCTTCATTACGCGCACGATCGAGAAGACTGACATGATCGCGCTGCTCGCGGAAGACGTTGCGCATTACTACGCCCATCACGGCATGGCGGAAATCCTGCCTTTGCGGATGGAGTGCAGCATGGACGACTTTGGACTGATCACCCACGCGGACAAGTTGCTTTCGCCTGCCGCCGTGTTGATGATCGACGCACTGCGGGAGGCAAGCCGCGAGACCTATGACTCTCCCGGCCGCGATCATGTGTGAAATAGCGTCTTCTCGAAGCCCCGGAGCATAGCGGATTAAAGCAGCCTCTGGACGCGATCCCTGCGCACCGCTATCCGGCGCTTCGTGTCACCGCGGGCGCGGGAGCGCCGGATCGGGTCTGATAGCAGCATCGCCTGTTGGCACTCCTGATCCGCCTGTCCGGTCCCTCGCCCGATGAAAGCCCTTCGCGAACACGCCCGCCGCCGTCGATCCGCCGTGTTGTCCGGCGTACTGCTGTCGAGTCTCGGCGCATTGCTCGCGCTCGGCGGCTGCACGCCGCCCGTCCCGCCGACCGCGAACGCATCGCTGCCCGCGAACCTTCAGGCCAGCCCTGACGAAGTGCTGCAGGAAGTCGCGACGACATCGCAAGGCGACGAAAGGTACATCTGCCGCCGCACGCCGCCGTCTCCGGCCAGTTTCGCGGTACCGCTCCCGCCCGGCGCCGCCGCCGACGGCACGCAGTTGTTCTGGGAGGAAGACGGCTCCGAGGCAAAGCTAGTCGACGCCGACGGCGAAGGCATCGGCACGGTGGCGCCCGCCTGCCACTTCCTCGCGTACGACGGCAGTTACGTGGTCGGCACGCCGTTCGCGCAAAGCCAGGTGAAGCCGGACACGTTGAACTGGACACGCTATACGGTGAAGTTCGTCGCAACGCCGCGCCGCGGCGACGGACGCTTCGCGAACGTGAGCTCGATCCAGCGCATCGACACGACGGGCGGGCTGCCGTCGCAGCCCGAATGCACACAGGAAGGCGAGCATCTGTACGTGCCGTACCAGGCGACCTACATGATCTACCGCACGAAAGGGCAGGCACCGGCCGCGGCCGTACAGCCGGTCCCGATGCCGCAGCCCTCGTCCGTCGCCGTGCTGCCCACGCACTGAGCCGCCGTCGCGTAGCACGCCTACGGCAAGGCAAGGTGGTATGGAACCGGTCAGGCCAGATCCGACACCGCCTCCACCACCTGCGCACCCATCTCGTCGAAGCGCATACGCTCTGCCCGTGCGTACCGGTCAAGCGCATCGGCCAGCGCCGTCCGCAGCGTCCCCTGCTCCAGCATTTCGATGCGCGCGAGACAGCGCCGCACCGCATCGTCCGCATCGCACCGCGCATGCCATTCGCCGCAGCCGGCCTCATCGAGGAGGCGGTCGATGCGCGCATCCATCGACAGCCCGAATACCGGCACGCCGTGCGACATCGCGAGCACCGCGGCGTGATAGCGCGTCGTGACGACGCAGTGCGCGTGCGCGACTGTCGCGGCCACCGCGTCGAGCGCGTGTGCGCCGCGCACGACCCGATCGATCGCGAACGGCACGCGTGCGGCAACGTCGGCGCACGCCGCGCTGTCGAGTCGCTCCATGCCAACCAGCACCGGCGTGTAGCCACGCTGCCGCAAGCCAGCCGCGATCGCCGCATAACGATCGAGATACGCGTCGTACGCCGTTGCACGCTGCGCATCCCAGCTCTGGAAATGCAGCGGCCCGTATCGATGCGGCGACGTTCCGCCGCTCGCGTCGAGCGCGCGGGCGCGCGCCGCGTCGGCTCGCACCGGCCACCAGCACGGGTTGTTCGGACACAGCACGGCGATGCGTGCGGCCCCGTCCGCGCGCGGCGGCGCGGGCGCGCGCCAGGTCCACGCGGTATCGCTGCCGCGTGTCGTGCTCACGCCCAGCGCGTCGAGCTGCGTGCACGCCGCGTCGTTGCGGCAGATCACCCGGGCGCCGTGCGAGGCATTGCGCCGTACGAAGCGCGTCAGCGCTTCGCTCATCGCTCCACTGTCGACGCCGTAGGCAAGCGCCGGACGCCCATGTGCGCGCGCGAGCGCGATGCCGCCGACCAGCACCCCGGCGAGCGAGTCCGAGAACTTCGACGTGTAGGTGGACCCTTCGACGTTGAGCACCACATCGGCGTCGCGAATCGCCGCATCGAGCGCATCGGGCAGATACGGCAGCGACGGCACGAACTTCGGCGTAGCGGCGAGCAGCGGATGGTCGAAGCAGTTGCCGAGCGCGAACAGCGTCAGCGCGACCTCGCGCGGCGCGAACAGGCGGCGCAGCTGCGCGATGGTTTCAATCGTGCGCAGATCGGCGCCGGTGTTGCCGGCGCCGGTATAGCCGAGCAGCAGCACACGCAGCGCGCGTCCATCGCTCGCGCGCCGCGCTTCGTCGTGCCCGGCCCGTCCGCGATGCGCGGCGTCGATGCGCGCCTGCATGTCGTCGAGAAACACTTCGTCCGGCTGCGCGGCGCTCGCATAACGATGCAGCGCGCGATACGAGCGGCGCACCGGGTCGTCGTCATCCATCGGCCGGTCCATCATGCGGCTCCGACCGCGCGAGCGAGCTGCGCGATCTGCGCGATGCCGGAATGGGCGTCGACCACGATCTCGACGATCGTCACGCCCGCGTGACGGCGCGCATCGTCGAGCGCCGCATCCAGCGTCGCGCGGCTGTCGGCGCGGCGATGCGCGAGACCGAAGCCCTGCGCGAGCGCCGCAAGATGCATCGCATACGGATTGCGGATCGCGCGCCGGAAACCGGCTTCGCGCGCCACCGGCAAAAAGTCGAAAATCGCGCCGCCGCCGTTGTCGATCACGCAGACGCACGCGGGCGTCGTCACCCGCTGAGCTGCCGCGAGCGCGGACAGATCGTGCACGAACGCCTGATCGCCGAGCACCAGCAGGCCCGGCTCGCGGCGCGCGAGCGCCTCGCCGACGAACGTCGACAGCGTGCCGTCGATGCCGCTCACGCCGCGGCTCGCGTAGACGTCCTGCGGCCCGGCGCGCAGGTCGTAGCCGATGTCCGCGTGGCGCATCGGCATCGAGTTGCCGATGTGCACGAACGCAAAGCCGCGCGCCGCGAGCACGCGATGCACCGCAACCACTTCGCCCCAGCCGAGCGCGGCGACGCACGCGCGCCGCTCGCGCGCCGCCTGCGCGGCGACGTTCGCCCAGCGCTCGCGCCACGCGGTGCGCACCGCGGCGCGAAGGTGAGCGGCAACATCGGCGTCGGCGTCAGCGTCGGCATCGACGGCCGCGGCGCGGCAAAGGCCGTCCGCCAGAACGCCGAGCGCGTCGGCCGCCGGCGCCACCAGCACATCGCGCGGATCGAGCCCGCGATGCAGATAGTCGTAAGCGATGCGTTGCGGGGAGATGCGGATCGTCGGCGCGTCGCCGTGCGTTTCGAACCATGTGTGCAGCGTCGGCAGCACCGGCGCCAGGCCAAAGCGGATCACAAGCTCGGGATGCGCGCGCGCGAGTCGGCCGGCGCCGAGCACGTCGAACGCACTGACGATCAACGCCCCCGCTTCGCCGCGCAATGCCGCGTCGGGCGACAGCGCATCGTGTCCCGCGCGCAGGCCGCTCGCCACGTCCGCGAGCACCGGAAAGCCGGTGCGCCGGGCGAGCGCACATATCGCCCGCAACGGCACCGCCGGTTCCGGACCGACGACGATGACACCGTCGATGCCCGCACGCGGTGACTGCTCGGCGCGCGCGGCCTTCACCCGCGCCATCACGCGAGCGACGATCCCGGGCACAGGATCTGAGCCGGCATCGCACCGCGACGTATCAGACGACGAGCACGATGAGTACGACGCCCCTTGCGCGGCCGGCAGCGCCGCGCAGGTGCGTGCGGCGCGCACGGTATCGGCCGACACGGCGTGCGTCTCCACCGCGTCGTACACGCCCGTAAGCGGCACGTTCACATGCACGGGCCCGCGCGTTGCACGACGCGGCGACGGCAACGCGTCGATGCGCGGCAACGGCAACGCATCGCCCGGCACCCGACCCAGCATCGCCGCGAGCGCCTGCGTGACCTGAGCGCGCATCGCGAGCACCGCGCCGGCCGAATCGCACGGATCGTCGAGGTCCGCCTGCGCGCGCACGAACGCGCGGGTCGCGCCGAGATGATCGGCCATCTGCCCGAAGCTCGCGCCCCGCAGCACGCGCGGCCGGTCGCAACTGATCGCGACGAGCGGGATATCGCTCGCATCGGCTTCGGTCAGCGCGGGCAAAACGTTGGCGATCGCGGAGCCCGACGTCGTGACGACCGCGGCCGGCGTGCCGCCCGCCTTCGCCAGACCGAGCGCGACGAACGCGCCGCTGCGCTCGTCGGTGCTGACCATCTCGACGCTAATGCCCGGATGCGCGTCGAGCGCGAGACACATCGCGCTCGCACGGCCGCCCGGACACAGCACCGCGTGCCGCACGCCGGCCGCAACCAGCATCTCGACGACGCACGCCACCCACACCGCGTTCAACGACGCAGCGGCCGAATCGCGCACCTCCGGCGCTTCGAGCGGCGTCGCCATCATGCCGCCGCGACGGCGGACCCCAGCCGGATCGCGCGCGCCTCCCGCGCGTCGCGCTCGCGCGCAAGCAGCCTTTCCATGATGCGGCGCGCGCGGATCGCGCCCTGGTCGATGGGCAGCAGCGCGGGCTGCGCGGCCCAGAAATCCAGTTCGCCCAGATTGCGCTGCTGCGCTTCGAGCATCGGCAGATCTTCGAGCTCGAACGGCTTCATCAGTCCGTCCACCGCGTAACGCACCAGCTCGCGGCCGGCGTCGCCCATCTCGTCCGGCAGGCCGAACGCGAAGAAGTAGTGCGTCGTGCGCCCGGTCTCGGGCGTGAGCCAGTGCGCGGACGGTGCGATGCGGCCCGCCTCGCGCGGCATCCCCGCTCCGGTCACGCCAACCACGATCGTGAGCAGCCCGGGCGGCACCCACTGCACATCCATCCAGCGATCGACGCGCATGCCCTGCGGCACGCCGAAGCCTTCGGCAACGAATGGCTGCAGCGTTTCATCGAACGTCGAGCGACGCACCCAGACCGTCGTGGCGGCACTGCTCGTCTCGACATCGCCGCGCGCAATCGCTTCGCTGCCGAGCGTGTCCGGATGCAGGAACTGGAAGTGACTCAGATCGAGCAGGTTGTCGGCGCTTAGCTGATAGTGGGCACAGGTCTTCAGATAGCCGTGATGCGTGAGATTCGTCCGCGGCTCGACGAAGGGGAACGCGGGCAGCAGCGCCGCATCGGCGCGCCCCGGGTCGCCCGGCCAGAACCAGATCGCGCCGAAGCGTTCGAGCGCCGGATACGCGCGCACCTGCGCCTGCGACGGCACGCGCCCGTCGCCATGCGGGTTGTGCACGCAACGACCGTCGCCGTCAAAACGCAAGCCGTGATACGGACATTCGAGCGCGCCGTCGACGACGCATCCCCGCGACAGCGGCGCGAAGCGATGCGCACAGCGGTCGTCGAGCACGCGCGCGCGGCCCTCGCCGTCGCGGTACAGCACGACCGGCCGCCCGAGCAGCGTACGCGCAAGCGGCTCGGCGCCGGTGACCTCATGCGCGAACGCGGCGACATACCACGTGTTCAGCAGGAATGACATCGATACACCCGGACAATGGACGGATTGAAAGCCGAAAGCCGCGGCAATGCACCCGATCGGCGCGGCCGTTCGCAACGGTGAGCCAGTATTTAAAGCGGGGTTAAAGCGCGAATGACGAACGCCGTTTGAAGCGAGTCTAAATAGACCTACGTCACGGAGTTTCAATTAAGCTCATGCCGGTGCGAAAAAGCGCCCATTGAAGCGCACGGGCAATGCTCAAAAAATCTGAAACTGGCTTGCAGATCCGTAAGGTCGGGAAATGCCTTGCAAGACAGGTGATTACGACGAATGCGAGTCAAGCTTACCGTCTATGCTCAATGACACCGAAATTAATACCGACTTGCGCGCCCATAATCGCTTGCGCCCGTACGGCGGCCATTTCAGCGCGTATCGCTTTTAAAATGCCGCTTTAACGATGCACCCTGTCGCCATGACGCCGACTGGCAGCGCTTCCATCGAAACAATTCGTTACAACCCTGATTTATGAACATCCGTAGCGTTCGATTGCGCGGCTGGCAACCGCACTGGGCAAACTAACGCGCAACCTTTGGCGTTGTCCTTGGAGAACGAATTGAAATTCGCCGTGATGACTACCAACAGCAGCCTGTTCAATCTGATTTGCCTGTGCTTCAGCGACGAGACGATCGAGTGCTTCCGCTTCAATGACGACGTGGCGCTGTCACGCGCAATCTACCGCGAGGAGTATCACGCGATCATCGTCGATGCGGCGAGCGGCATCGACGCCAACTGCGCCGTGTTCGCACGCCGCGAATGCTATGGCGACCGGCGCGCGCCGCTGATCGTCGTCGGCGCGTTCGACGGACGCGACGGTATCGAGCAGGCCTTCAACGCGGGTGCCGACGACGTCGTGCGCGCGCCCGTCGACCGCAACGAGCTTGCGGTGCGCATCCATCGCGCGCTGCGGCACTTCCATTTGCCCACGCCGCCGCGCTCCGACGACTGGGTCGAGTACGGTCCCTACCGGCTCGACCGCCGGGCCGGCTCGGTGCTGCTCGACGATCGCGAGATCCGCCTGACCGTGCGCGAGTTCGCGATCGCATGGCTGCTGTTCTCGCATGCCGGCGAGTATGTGAGCCGGCGCACGATCGCGGGCGCGATCTGGAGCAGCAGCGAGGACATTGTCGGCCGCACGCTCGAACAGCACATCTACAAGCTGCGCAAGAAGCTGAACCTGAACGGCGCGAACGGCGTGCAGCTGCGCACGATGTACGCGCACGGCTACCGGATCGAGCAGTATGACGGCCGGCAGGAAGCGGAGCAGCCGACGCAGGCGGAGCCTTCGCTGCAGGCGCAGCCGCGCGCCGTACCGCTGCACCTCACGAGCGGTCCGCTCGCCGCGGCGCGCGATGCGAAGGGCCGTGACACGCAACCGCATCAGACGGGTGGCAGCACGCTCGCACCCGCGCCTCGTGCGGGCCGGGCGCGCGGCGTGCACGCCGAAGACAGCGAAGCGGCCTGCAACGCGTTGCCGTGGTCGCATTACGCAACGTTGTGGCACAACGGCACCCCGCATCCGGCCGGCGCGACCTGTGCCACATCCGGCAAGTCCGCCGACACGAACGCCGTGCCGTCGTTCCCGGTGTCTGCGGCGTTGTTGATCCATTCGCGTCAGCGCAACTGACGCGCAGCCGTCATCGGCGCGGCGCTCGCAGGCAGCTTCACCGCCCGATGGCGTAGTCGAATCCGTGCGTTTCGCAGTATTGAATATATTTCGCATAGATCGTTTGAGCCGGGACCGTTGCATACGTGCCGTAGATGCCGTCGACCAGCAAGGTCGCCGACCATATGGCCCGGTCGCGCTCCGCCGTCGACCGGGACCCGGGTTCCTCGAGCCTCGTCAGTTCCTGTTGCCGCGAGACGCCCGCATCGCGATCCTCCGCGACGGACCGTGCCCGCGCGGCACGGGCGGCGCAGTCGTCCGCATGGGGTGCCTGGTGTGTCACTTGCCCGCTGGTATCGGCGGCCGTGGGAGTGGCGGCATCGATACCCGCGCGATAGCCGTGATGTCGAACGGCGAAGGCAGCCAGCGATGCTGCGATCAGGAGGCCGCCGAAAACGGAGCGCCGGCGCAACCAGCCGCTGCGCCGCGGGAAGCGGCCGCCGGGGGGCGGGTTGACGAACCGGTTCATCGCGTCAGGCCGTGACCGCAACGGCGGACGGATGCGGCAGTCCGACCGTGTGCGCATGGCTTTCGATCGCCGCATCGCCGGCGAAGCGGCTGATCGACAGTGTCGCGCCCTTCGCCCATACGCAATGGAACCAGCCGGTCGGAATCACCAGCAGGTCGCCCGGCTCGATCACGACTTCGACGAAGCGTGCCTTGGCGAAGCGGGGAAAGCGGCTCAGGTCGGGGGCGCCGGCGTCGACACGGCACGGCCGGTAGGTGTTGAACGCGTCGAGCGCGTACACGTTATGCTCCTCGTGCGGCGCAAAGAGCCGCACGCGCTTGCCGCCATGCACCTGCGCGAGAAACGAGTTCTCCAGATCGCAATGCAGATGGGTGACGAGCGTGTCCTCGCCGTGCTGGCCGAACCACAACTGCGCCGGGCCGAACAGCGTAGCGGGCAGCCGCGGCACGCGGAAGCGCGCGTCCCACGCGCGCGGCGTCGGACTGCCGCCGGTATAGGTCGCCTCGACCGACGTCGCCGCACCGGTCTCGCCGAGCGCCGTCATGAAGTCGCGGAGCGTTTGCGCGCGTCCCGTGCGCGGGTCGTCCCGCAGCACCACCGCGCCGTCGCGCTCGCGCCATTGCGCGAGTGTCCAGTTCACTTCCGGCCAGTCGAGCGCGGCGCGCACCCGCAGCGGCAATCCGGCAAGAATCGATGCGACGATCCGTTGCGGCCATTCGCGGGTCTCGCGCGCGTTCACGCTACTCACACCGTGCAGCGACGGTAGCGTTCTCGCACGCGCCCGCTCAAGCGCCGCCACACCTTCGGACGTGGGGCGCTTCAGCAACTGCAGCCAGTAGGCCGCGAGCCGCGGCGAACCGCCCATGCGCACGCCGCCGAGCGCCGCGATCTCCGCACTGCGCGGGTCGAAGCGGGTCGGATTGGCCAGCATGCTGTCCAGCGCAGCGGACGTCATCGTGATGCGCGCGGCCGGTGCGTCGCCGGAGGCATCCGGATGCGTGCAGCCGATGGTATCGCTCAACGTGAAGCGCCAGCGTGCCGCGGGCCGGTCGGCAATGCACAGATCGACGCAGACTGGTCTCGCGACGGGCACGTAGTGTTCGGCGAGAAGCGCGACGAGTCCTTCCGGCGAGGCGCCGCTCAACGGGGCGACGGTCGGGAATCGAGCGCCGCGGGACGGGGCTAAAGCGTGACGCATGAGAGTTCGGGCAGACGACGCAATGAGTGGCCAGTATGACGCGCCGATGTCGAACGGACCGGCGCGTTAGCGAAACGCGGCACGCGAACCCGAAGCCGTTGCCGGTATCAGGAGCGGAACCCGCCCCCGAACCGGAGCCACGCGCGGTCCGATCGATGCGCCGGCCCGTTCGACGTTTCGCATTCGCCGCCGCCGCTGCCTGACCGATGCGGTTTAATGCGGAGTGCCCAACAAGCCAACTCCACCCCGAGCGACGCCACCCCGACCGACCCCGCTCCGATGAAGCGACTCCCTTTTTACGTGTATGCAGCGCCGCTCGCCTTCGTCCTGGGCGTGGGCAGTCTGGGCGGCTGCGCGACGAGCGCGCACACCCCTGCGTTGACCAACGCGACCTTGCCCGGCGAACTGCGAACGGATCCGGACCAGACGCTCGATCAGGTTCTCGTCACCCGCGGCGACGAGACCTGGCGCTGCGAACGCGACGACACCGACGCACCGGGCAGCGCGACGGCAACCGGTGGTGGACTGCGATGGACCCAGGAAGGCTCGGCGGGCACGCTCGTCGATCGCGCTCGGCAGAACGTCGGCACCGTGCTGCCGGGCGGCTACTTCGTCGCGTACGACGGCAGCTTCGTGAAAGTACAGGTGGAGCGCCAAAGCCAAGTCGACGCGAATACGCTGACCTGGGCACGGTACGACGCGCGGCGCGACGGGAGCTCGCCTGGTTCCGGACGTTTTGCGCGGATCTCGTCGATCGAGCGTATCGATACGGTGGGCGGCTTGCCGCCGGAACCCTATTGCCGCCACGAAGGACTGCGTCTTCTCGTGCCCTATAGCGCGACTTATCTGTTGTACCGTACGAGCTCGGCGGGGGAGCGGCTGGCGTCGCCCGATGCAACAGAGAGCGCCGCGGCGGCGGCGGGCGCGGTGCAGGCAGCCGCCAAATAAAAGCGGGCGCTGGCCTATCCGGGACACTCTCTGGGAGTGTTTTGAAATTCGATTGCTGGGTTTTTTTTCGTGGGTTTAGTTAGTTGGCCTTTCCTTGTGTTCGTGGTGGTATGCCAGGGTTGCCCCTGTGCGGGGCGGCACCTACTTTCTTTGCCGCGGCAAAGAAAGTAGCCAAAGAAAGCCGCTCACACCGCTAATGCCAGCCACCATTCACCCCGCACCACAATAGCCAGTGGCTCCGGAGCGTCTGTCACCTCGCACCCTTCACGTTAGTGACAAAGGGCTCATACCTCCTGCTGCGCGCTACGCGCGCCGCAGACAGGTCTGCAAGGGAAACCGGCCTTGCTGCGGAGCACTTCGGCATACGTACCGCTGGTTTAAGTTATGCCCTTCGGCGCGCGCAGCGCCGCCGGAAGAATGAGCCCCTTGTCACTCCGGCTAGCGGCGAGTGATGACAGACGCTCCGGAACCACTACCAACAATGGCGAGTGGCGGACGGCGTCACACTGGCGGGGTGAGCGGCTTTCTTTGCCTACTTTCTTTGCCGCGGCAAAGAAAGTAGGTGCCGCCCCGCACAGGGGCAACCCTGGCACACCACCACGAAAACAAGGAAAGGCCAACTAACTAAACCCGCAAAAAAAAACCACCGCGCCCAAACACCCGCAGACAAATCTCAAACACCTCTCAGAAATCAACAATCCGAGGCGTCAGCAGAAACACCCGCTCAAGATGCGCCCGAGAGTCATCGTTATTGCGGAACAGCGCGCCGATCAGCGGAATTTTCGACAGGCCGGGAACGCTCGTCACGCCATTGGACTTGCTGTCCGAACTGTAGCCGGCAATCAGCAGGCTGTCGCCTTGAGCGACCAGCGCCTGCGTACTGATATCGCTGGACGTGATGACAGGCAGGTTATCGACGGTCTGTCCGCTCGCGATCTGGCCATCCTCGATATGCACGTTCAGCTTGATGATGGTTTTGCCGTTCTCGTTGATCACCAGCGGCAGCACGCGCAGCGACACGCCGGTCGAAACGCTGTACAGGTCCGCCGCCGTATAACCGGAGACGCTCACGAAGAAGCTCGTCTTGTTGTCCATCACGGCCTCGACGTTATCGAGTGTCGCAACCTTCGGCGTGGCGTCGATCTTCGCCAGCGTGTTCGACTCCGCGGCATTGACGCGCGCGAGCAGATACCGGCTCGCGCTGCCCAGCACCCCCGTCACCGAAGCGCCGAGCGGCGTGGCGCTCACCACGGTGGTGCCGTCCGAGAGCGTCGTCGTGCCGAAGTTCGGGTTGATGTTGCCGTTATAGCTGTTCTGCTGGGCCGTGCCCGAGCCGGTCTGCAGATCGAGGTGGCTGTTGTGCGCGCGCCAGTCGATACCGATCTGCTGCAGGAAGTTGTCGTCGATCTCGATGATGTGCGCTTCGATCTCGATCACCTTGGGCCGTACGTCGAGTGCGTCGACGAGCGACGCGTATTGATCGATCCGCTGCGGCACGTCGCGCACCAGCACCGAGTTGGTGATCGGATCGGCACGAATCACCGGCAGCGAGGAATCGGCGCCGCTACCGCCGCCGCTGCCGCCGCTCGACGCCCCATAGCCGCTACCGCCGCGCGCGCCGGCGCCATTGCCCCCGCCACCGCCCGAGGCACCGAACAGGCTGCCGTACGAAGCGTTGCCGCCCATGCCCGGCGGCAGCGGCGGCATCACGGGTTGCGCGCCGTTGCCCGAATCGGAGTTCGCGAAGCCCCCGCCCGTGGTCTGGCCCGCAACGTCCGGCATCTGCTGCACACGCTGGATGTTCGGCGATCCGGAGGGCGCGCCCGAACCGTTCTCGCCGCCGCCGCCGCCGCTGCCGCTGCCGTTACCGTTGCCCGTTGGATGATAGAGACCCGACAGCACGCTCGCGACACCCTTCACGGTGATCGTGTCGTTGTCGAGCTGCACCTTGTGGTCGTCCGCCCACGCGTGCTGCAGCTTGAAAATGCGCACCACCGAGCCGCTGCTGCGGTCCTCGCTCTCGTCGAGCTTCTGCGCGACCGACTGCACGATCTGCACATAGTCGGGCGGCCCATTGACGAGCACCGTTCCCGCCGCGTCGTCATAGGTCACGGGAAAACGCGGATCGTTGAGCCGCATCGCATTGAGCGCGGAGACCAGTTGCTGCGGTGTCGCATGCGACAGATGCACCACCTGGCGCGTGACATCGTTCGCATTGCTGATGGACAGGATGTTGCCGTCGTAGAACCACACGAAGCCGAACGTCGACGCGAGCGTATCGAGGAAGCGCTGCGGCGACATGTCGAACTCGCCGCTCACGGTGCCCTGCACGTTGCCCGCGATCGCGGCCGTAATCCCCTGGCTCGCGGTGAAATCCCGCAGCACGTCGGTAAGGCTTTTGCCCTGCACCTCGATATGCACGGTCTGGTTGCGCCAGCGCACAGGCGCCGCGTCGGTCCACGAGGGGATGGCGGCGGCGATCAGCGCGCCGATGACGATGTCCCTGATGAGGGTGCCGGGTTTCATGTGGGATTGGATGGCAGAAATCAGCGATGGAAGATGACAACGGCAAGCGGCCACAAGCAGCGACGCACGCGGCCACGGTCATGCGCAGCGTTCGAGCGTTTCCGAAGGCGCCTCGTGGAACTGCTTGCGATAGCCGTGCACGAGCGTCGAGCGGTTCTCGACGCCCCAGCGGCTCGCCGCGCGCAGCACGCTGCCGTCGCCCTGCGCCGCGCCGTTCATCAGTTCCGCCCGGATGCGCTCCATCCGCTCGCGGCGGATCAGTTCGCGCGGCGACAGGCCGAGCAGGCTGCGGAACGCGTTCTGCAGCGCCCGTTCGGTCACGCCGATCTCGGCGGCCACTTCGCGCACCGACAGATCGCGCCGGTTCAGGTTCTCGAGCACGAAGTGATAGGCGCGCCGGTACTTGCCCGTGAGCCGCGCGCCCACGTCGTCCAGTTGCGACGACACCCGCGCCACGCGCTCGACCAGCGGCCGATGCAGATGCGAGTTGTCGCGCAGGCACTGCATCGCGACGAGCGTGTAACGGCTGTATAGCTGCCAGGCTTCCTGCGCGCGCCCCTGGTGCTGGCGGGTCTTCGAGAGGCAGTACAGGTATTCGATCTGCCGTTGCCCCGTGAACGGCTGCGGCGCGCACTGGTTGACGAGCGGATCGAGCACGGTTTCGGCGAACTGCGGCGCGGCGCCCGCGAGCGCGGCGAGCGCTGCTTCGAGCCGCGCGGTGCGCAGATAGTCGGGGAGCTTCTCGTCGCGCGCCCAGTTCAGATGTTCGAGCAGCCCGCCGAACGCGGAGCGGTCGCCGCTCGCGGCGGCGCGCTGCGTCTTCAGCGCATCGATGCGCAAGCGCAGGAGCGGCGACTTCACGCGCGATACGGCGTCGAGCAGTTGGTCGCAGTCGAGATACGGCACGCCGTCGCCAAGGCTCGACTGCCAGAACACGTGGTCCTGCAACGCGCTCGCCGAGCGGATTTCCGCCTGCACCGCGAGATCGAATGCGAGCGTGTCGTACAGTTCGCGCCAGAGCTCGCGCGAGGCGGAGCCGAGCGTGTCCAGATGCTCGCGCAGATCGGCAAGCGCCCCGGCAGCCTGCGCGGTCTTGCCGAGTTCCTGCAGCACGCACACCATTGCGAAGCGCGCTTCCGCGCCGCGCTCGGGCGCAACCTCGGCCTCTTCGGCAAGCCGCGAGAAACAGGCGAGCGCCGAACCCAGGCGATTGCGGAACAGCGCCTGCCACCCCGCGTTGCGGCACGACGCGATGCGCAGCGCCATCGACGTACGGATCATCTTCTGCGCGCGCCGGTAGGCATCTTCCGCGCGCACCTCGACGCGCGACATCAACTGTAGATCCGCATGCCGCTGCACGATATACGCCGCGTCCTCGCTCGTTCCCGGATCCTGTCCCCAGCGGCTCGCAAGCGTACCGGCAAGCACCAGCTCGCCATCGATCACGGCTTTCCGGAAACGCTCGGCGACGTCGCGACCGGCATCCGGCCCGGGCGTGGCGATCGCGGAAATCAGCGGGAAATAAAGTGTCGAGAACACGGCTGTACTCCTCGTGAGGCGTTGCACACGGCGCGCATCGCGTTTGGATGACAGCCAATTTATCAGGCGAAATCCGGCATATTCTCAATAAACCTGAGATTCACGCTTCTTTTGAGAAACCGTTGAGCATCGGCTAGCGGGCGCCCGATGCGGTGGTAGAGGACGCGCTTCGGCCGGATCCGTCCTCGTTGCCGCCGGCATGCGCCGCGTCGGGCGACGCAAGCTCCCGCATGCGCGCGGAGAGATCGCGCAGCGTGATCTGCCCGGTCACCTGATCGACGAAGAGGCCGACGAACAGCGCGAGCATCAGCGCGGCCAGCGCGCCCTTCACAGGCTGGCTGAGCGTCATCAGGTCGAGCTTCGACGCGGACCGCGCGGCAAAGCCGAACGAGAAGTCGACCAGCAACAGCAGCAGCACCATCGGCGCCGCGAGCTTCGCGATCGACTGCATCAGCGAATCGGTCTGCTGGATCACGAATGCCTCGATCACGTTCGCCATGTTCGGCCCGTGCGCCGACAACGGCCACCAGTGATACGACTCGTACACCGCGCCGAGCAGGAACGTCATGCCGCCCAGCGCCCAGAACGCGGTGATCGCGACCTGGCCGAGCAGCGTGCTGATGAACGTCGTGGTTTCCGGGCGCGTCGGATTGGTGAGCTGCACGTTGTTGTAGCCGGTCAGATCGTCGACGTAGGTGCCCGCGCCCTCCGCGACCCAGAACACGACCGACGCCGAGAAGCCGATCACGAGACCGATCAGCGCCTCGCGCAGGCCGATCTCCATCAGGATCGCGCCGTGCAGCGACTGGACGAACTCCACCGGCTGCCCATACGCCACGTAGCCGCTGAACATGATCACGAGCGCATTGCGCACCACGCCCTGCATCACCATGTCGCTCGTGGGCGGAAACACGAACATCGTGACGAACAGGCGCAGCGAGCACAGCCCGGTCGCCGTCAGATAGCCGGAGATCAGCCCCGAAAGCTGCGGCAGCACCTCGAGCGAATTCATGCGGCGCGGCTCCGTTCGCGCAGCAGGCGCGCGGTCGCGTTCTCCTGCGCTTCGTCGTCGGCGGCGTCGCTCTCCCGATTGTCGAGCTCGCGTTCGATCGACCGCGCGCGTTCCTTGATGAAATCCATGCGGGCTTCGTTGGCCGCGATGCTGCGGCGGGTCTGCAGCATCGCCGCCTCGCGCTCCGCGAGCAGCGCCTGCTGCCGCTCCCGTTCGGCGGCGCACGTGCGCTGCCGCTCCGCCACCACTTCCATGTATCGGCGCACCTCGTTGAACACGTCGAGCGCGAAGGGCTCCGCGCCGCACGCCATCGCATCGAGCCGCATCGCGCAGGCCCGCAGCGCTTCGTTCGCTTCGTCGAGGCGCGCCGCGCAGAGGCGGCACTGTTCGGCCTGCGCGTCGTACTCGCGCCGCCGCACGTCGAGCTCGCGCCGCAGCGCGTCGCCTAGCCGCTCGCAGCGCCGGATCGATACGCGCAGCGCCGCCATGCGCCGGTCCTTCATCCGCGCGCCCCTGCCAGCGCGAACAGCCCGGCCTGCGTGTCGTCGAGCGTCGCGAAGTCGTCGGTGCCCTGCGAGAGGAACGCATCGATCGCGTCGCGCTTCGCAATCGCCTCGTCGGCAACCGGATTGTTGCCCTGCTGATACTCGCCGATCTGCAGCAGCATTTCGACGTCGCGATAGCTGGCCATCAACTGGCGCACGCGCGCCGCGGCCTCCAGAGACGCCCGCGGCATCACGCGCGGCATCACGCGCGACAGGCTGTTCAGCACGTCGACAGCCGGATAGCGGTTTTTCGCGGCGATCTCGCGCGACAGGATCATGTGGCCGTCCAGAATGCTGCGCACTTCCTCCGCGATCGGGTCGGTGCCGCTCTCGTCCTCCACAAGCACCGTGTAGAGCGCGGTGATCGAGCCGCCCGGATGCGTCGCGGCGCCCATGCCGGCACGCTCCAGCAGACGCGGCAGCTCGGCGAAGATCGACGGCGGAAAACCGCGCCGCGCGGGCGGCTCGCCGGCCGCCAGACCGATCTCGCGCGCCGCGCGGGCAAAGCGCGTCAGCGAATCCATCATCAGCAGCACCCGTTGGCCGCGATCGCGAAAGTGCTCCGCCACCGCCGTCGCGACATAGGCCGCCTTCATCCGCTCCATCGACGAGCGGTCCGAGGTCGCGCAGATCACCACCGCGCGCGCGAGACCCGCGGCGCCGAGAATCTCCTCGATGAACTCGCGCACTTCGCGGCCGCGTTCGCCGATCAGCGCGATCACGCTGACGTCGCATTGCGCGCCGCGCGCGAACATGCCGAGCAGCGTGCTCTTGCCGACGCCGGCCGGCGCGAAGATGCCCATGCGCTGGCCTTCGGCGAGCGTCATCAGCGCGTCGACCGCGCGCACGCCGGTGATCAGCGGCGCCGAGATCGGACGGCGCTGCATGGCCTGCGGAGGCGGTGCGAACACCGGCTGCGTCGCGCGGGTCTCGATCGGCGGGCCGCCGTCCATCGGCTGGCCGAGGCCGTCGATCACGCGCCCGAGCAGCGCGTCGCCAACCCCGATCTCGAGCGCCCGGCCGAGCCCGAACACCTGCGTCGACCGCGACACGCCCGCAAGCTGCGAGAACGGCGACAGCAACGCGAGATCACGCGTGAAGCCGACCACTTCCGCAAGCTGAATGCCGGACGTCGCCGGATTGCGCAGTTCGCACAGGTCGCCGAGCGACACGTCGAGCCCCGCGACCTTGATCAGCGTGCCGACCACTTCGACCACCTTGCCGCTGCGCACGACGTTCGATGCCGCAAGCAGTTCGCGTTCGATCTCGTCGGCGAAGAAACCGAAATCGGCGTTGGACGGAAGCCACGGCTGGTTCATGTATCGGCCTTCGAGGCGGCCTCGTGCGCGGACCCGGCGTCGCGCCCGGGATCGGGATCGGGCCTCTCGTCGGGCGTTGCCGCCGCCGTTGCCGCCGCCGTTGCCGATATCGCCGTACGCTCCGACGCCTGCGCCGCTCGTTTGAGCGCACGCGCCACCGCGTCCCGCATCGCGCGCAACTGGGTTTCGAGACTTGCGTCGATTGCGCCGACGTCCGATTCGGCCACGCAACTGCCGGGTTCGACGCGCCGGTCCGCCACCACCGAGATCGGGAACGCCTGGCCCAGCTCGCGCCAGCGCACCGCCAACCGGTCGAACGCGGCCTGCGCGTGCGCGTGGTCGTTCGGATGCACGGTGACGCTCAGATACGCGGCGCCGTCGGCGATCCGGTCGACTTCGGCCAGCGCGCGCTCGAACAGCAGATCGCGCTGCTGCACCGCGACGATCTTCTCGACCGCGACCTGCACGACCGACGCGAGACGCTCGCGCATCCGCGCATGCATCAGCGCGCGGGCGTCGCCCGCCTGCGCGACCCGCGCGATCCAGTCGGCGAGCGCCGTCTGCTCGCCGTGGCGATACCCTTCGGCGGCGGCCTGTTCGCGCTCGCGCCTGGCCGCTTCGACGAGCTCGGCCGCGCGGGCCTCGCCCGCCGCGATCACGCGCGCCGCTTCGTCGCGTGCCGCCGCGAGAACCGCGTCGCGATCGTCGGCGAGCTGCCGGTAGCCTTCGTCGAGCGAGACCAGCGCGCCGAACTCGGCCGCGCTCAGGATGTCGTTGCCGGCGCCCACGCGTCCGCTGCCCGGCTCTCCGGCCGTGCCGTCCTCCTCGCGACGCGCGTTTCTCAGCCAGATAGCCATGCCCACTCCGGTAGCAAGCGCGGAAGACGCGCGAACAGGCGGCCCGTCCCCAGCGAATCGATCCCGGACGGCAGGTTCGCGAGCCATGCGGGCGTGTGCAGTTCGCGCGGCAGCGCGCAGCGCAGCAGCGGGCACAGCGCCGCAGGCGTCGCCCCGCAATCGCGCTGGATCAGCAGCAGACCCTCGATCGCCAGCGCGTCGGCGTCGAGCGACGCGAGCACCGGCATGCGGATCTGCGTGTGCAGCGTCGCGACATTGGGAGCGTCCGCCAGATGGGCGTCGAGACAGAGCAGATCGACCGCGACGCCGGCCCAGCTCGATAGCAGCGCACGCGTACGCTTGTCGATCAGGCGGCGCACCTCGCCGCGCCGGAACGACAGCGCACGCATCCGCAGGATCTGCAGCCCGAGCGCCGCCGGGCACGCGTCGAGCAGCATCACGTTCGGCACCGCGCCGTCCCGCCGCGCGAGCAGCAGCGGCTGCGACAGCGGCTCCAGCGCAGGCGCATCCACGCCGGCGCTGGCGCATAGCGCGAACGACGCGCGCTCGCGCGCGGACGGCGACGACCGCCCGAGCGCGCGGGTCCAGCGGTCGAACTGCGCCGCGTCGATATCGAGGAGCGCCATCTGCCACGACGGATGCATCCAGCGGGCGGCGTCGGCCATGTTCGCGCGGCAGCTACGCAGCGCGGACGCCGCCCGCGCGAACGGCTGCCCGAACGACGCGCTCATGCGGGCCGCCGCGTGCGCCGCTGCCCGTCGGAGCCGGAGCGCGGCCTCATGCGCTCGGGCCGACGCGCGAGCGCCTCGTGAGCCGCCGGAACGGCTCGATCGCCCAGTCGACGATACCAGCCGCCGCGCCGCCCTCGCCGTCGGTCGCACCCAGCTTCGCCGCGCCGCGTCTTGCCAGCACCAGCAGCGCGACCGCGGCCAGCAGGCAGATGCCGCCGATCGCCGCGATCAGCCACGGCCAGGTTCCGCCGGATGAGCGCTGCAGGCTCGACACCGCGACCGGGTCGGCCGCCACCGCCGTCACGCTGACCTCGTCGTAGGTCAGCCCTTCTACGCTGTGCATCACGAGCGTCTTGATCTGCGGCACGAGCGCGGCGATGTCCGCGTCGGGCCGGTACTTGATGAACACCGCCGCCGAGGAAGGCTTCACGGTCTGCGCGAGCGGATCGTTGTTCGGCAGCACGATCTGCACGCGCGCCACCAGCACGCCGTCGATCTTCGCGAGCGTCGCGCCGAGCTCCTGCGACATGCCGTAGATGAAGCGCACCCGTTCCTCGGTCGGCGTCGACACGAGACCATCCTTCCTGAACAGGTCGCCGAGGTTGTCGTAACTGCTGTGCGGCAGGCCCGCTTCGCGCAGCACCTGCATCGCCTGCACCATCTGGCCGTCGTCGACGTCGAGCGCCCAGGTCTTGCCGTCGTCCGGCGTGTCCTTCGCCGCGTCCACGCCGTGCTCGAGCAGCGCGACCACCATTTCGTTCGCATCCTGCTCGGAGAGCTTGCCGTACAGCTCCTTCTTGCAGCCGCCGAGCAGCACGCACAACGCGGTCACGCCGAGCAGCCATGCGCCACGCCGGCGCAACGCGCATCGATCCACCATCACCTATCCCGTCCGAACAGAACAGCACTGCCTGGCAGCGCGCCGCCTGCGCGGCACGCCGCAGAGGCTACTGGTTTCTCATCAGCGTCTCGATCGATGTCTTCGACGATTCGACGACGCCCATCTTCGCCTGCAGATTGATCTGCGCGGTCGACATCTCCATGATCAACTGGGTGCCGGCCGCCGACATCTCCTGCAGCGACATCTCCGGCGCCGCTTTCTCGTACGCGTCGACGTCGCTCGACACGCGGTCGAGCTGCGCGTCTTGTTCCTTCAGCAGTTGCGACGCGGTCTCGGCGCCGTGCGATTGCGCGGGCGCGGCGGGCGGTTCGAGCTGCGCGTTCTGCATCAACGACTGAAACTTGTCCGCCAGTTCGGTCGGCGTCTGCGCGGCCTCACCGCCGCCGGTCGCGAGTTTTTCGAGCGCCGCCTGCATCTGCGCGGCATCGACACTGATAGCCATGTACGCCTCCTGTTTCGAAAGTGCCGCCGGCACGCGCTCCCTGCGTGGCCGGCGCGCAGCGGATTCCCGATGCATGCGGGACCGGCCCGCGAAGCTCGCGCCAACGCCGCGCGAACGGTTTACGCCCGCAGAAAGCCCATATAGTGCGCATCGGCCGAAACCGGCTCGCGCGGCGCAGGATGGCCGGCGTCGGCGTCCCGCGCCGCCGGCGGCGCGGACTGGTCCTCGAGCAGCGACGTGACGGACGCGGGCATCACGAACTCCCCGCCGAGCCGGCTCGCGCGCCGCGCATCCATCAGGTCGTGGCGTGCGATCAGCACGCGCACGAGCTTCTGCGCGTCGCCGGACTCGTGGTCGTCGATCACCTCGCCCGCGCACTGGCGCCACTCGGGATCGCCCTTCGCCGCGAGGCTGAACGCGAGCAGGGCCCGCGCGTACGCGAAGTGCGGCGCGCTTTCGGTCACCTGCCGCAGGACGTGGATCGCATCGTCGTAGGCGCCCTTCACGATGAACAGAATGCCGTCCAGCGCGTCCAGCTCGGGCGCGTCCGGCCGCAGCACGTGCAGCGCGTCGAGCATCAGCGCGACGTCGTCGCAGTCGACGGTGGGCTTGGGAAACTGGTCCATCAACGCAACGGAAACGGTCTCGATCAATCCGCCGACCACGTCGGCGCTACAGCTCAGATATTCCGGCTTGCTCGTATACACGGCGGCAGACTCCTGCGCGAATGGTATCGACCACGGCAAATTAGCATCGCGGTCCGCCCGCCAGAAGCACCAATGCGAAGCGAACGCAGCGCAGCCGAAGCGGCCCGGGCGCTTCGCAACGCGCATCCGCGCTTCGCCTCGCGGCTCGCCGCCGCGCGGCCCGGCTGCTACTTTCGTGCGTAGCCCAGCCTGGGCAGAGACGAGACGATCGATGAGCCAGTCCGACGACAAGACCGAAAAGCCCACCCCCAAGAAGCTCAAGGACGCTCGCAAGGACGGCCAGGTCGCGCACAGCGCCGATCTGACCTCGGCGGTCGCAATGGCTGCCGTCCTGCTGCTGCTCGCGGCGGGCGCGAGCCATCTGGAGGGCGTGCTCAAGGAGGTCATCGCGATCCCAATGCAGTTCGTCAACGGCGATCATTCGGATACCAATATCCACGCGCAGGTGATGAAGCTGGGCGGCGTGGCCCTGTCCGCGATACTGCCGTGCGTCTGCGCGGCCGCACTGGCGGCGCTCGTCGCGCAGGCGGCGCAGGTCGGCGTCAAGATCGCGATGAAGCCGGTCTCGCCGAACCTGATGGCGGTTCATCCGATGACCGGCATCAAGCGGATCTTCTCGCTGCGCACCGTCGTCGAGATCGCGAAGATGCTCGTGAAGGTCACGCTGGTGGCGATCGTGATGTTCGTGACCGTCAAGGCGTTGTTCCCGCTGATCGTCGGCTCGCTGTACCAGCCGCTCGCCGGCCTCACGCAGATGATGTGGGACGTGCTGCTGCGCCTGATCGCGGTCGCCACTGCGATCTTCGTGCTGACGGGCGCCGCCGACGTGAAGCTGCAGTCCGCGATGTTCGTCAAGAAGCTGATGATGACCAAGGACGAAGTGAAGCGCGAGCACAAGCAGCGCGAAGGCGATCCGCGCATCAAGCGCGAACGCAAGCGCCTCGCGCGCGAATACGTGAGCGGGCCGGCGCCGACGCGGGTCGGGCTCGCCAACGTGATGCTCGTGAATCCTATGCATTACGCGGTCGCGATCCGCTACGCGCCCGACGAGCATCCGCTGCCGCGGGTGATCGCAAAGGGCATGGACGAACAGGCGGCCGCGCTGCGCGGCGAAGCGCGCGACGCGGGCGTGCCGATCATCGGCAATCCGCCCGTGGCCCGCGCGCTGTACCGGGTCGGGCTCGAACAGCCGATTCCCGAGGAACTGTTCGAGACGGTCGCCGCGATCCTGCGCTGGGTCAACGCGATCGGCGCGAAGCGCGACGGCGCGATGCCCTCCTCCCGCACCAGCAACACGACGGACACGCCATGCTGAAAGCCCTGAAACTGCCCGCCGGTGGCGAAATCGGCATTGCCGCGATGATCGTGGCGATCATCTCGCTGATGATCCTGCCGCTGCCGCCGCTCATCATCGACATCCTGCTCGCGGTCAACATCTCGATCAGCGTGACGCTGCTGATGATCACGCTGTACGTGCCGACGGTGCTGTCGCTGTCGTCGTTCCCCGCGCTGCTGCTGTTCACCACGCTGTACCGGCTGTCGCTGAACATTGCGTCCACCAAGTCGATCCTGCTGCACGCGGAAGCCGGCCACATCATCGACAGCTTCGGCGAGCTCGTGGTGGGCGGCAACCTCGTCGTCGGGCTGGTGGTGTTCGCGATCATCACGACCGTGCAGTTCATCGTGATCGCGAAGGGCTCGGAGCGCGTGGCCGAAGTGGGTGCGCGCTTCACGCTCGACGCGATGCCCGGCAAGCAGATGAGCATCGACGCCGATCTGCGCGCGAACCTGCTGACCGGCGAGCAGGCGCGCATGAAGCGCGCGACGCTCGCGATCGAGAGTCAGCTGAACGGCGGCATGGACGGCGCGATGAAGTTCGTGAAAGGCGACGCGATCGCGGGCCTCATCATCACGATGATCAACATCGTGGCCGGCATTGCGGTCGGCGTCGCGTATCACGGCATGAGCGCGTCGGAGGCGGCGAGCCGCTTCGCAGTGCTATCGGTTGGCGATGCGATGGTGTCGCAGATTCCGTCGCTGCTGCTGTCGGTCGCGGCGGGCGTCATGATCACGCGCGTCACCGACGAACGCCGCAAGGCGATCTCGCTGGGCGACGAAATCGGCCGCCAGCTCAGTTCCAGCACCCGCGCGCTGTACGTCGCCGCGGTGCTGCTGCTCGCGTTCGCGGCCGTGCCCGGTTTTCCCGCGCCGCTGTTCCTGCTGATCTCGGCGCTGCTCGCGTTCACCGCGTACCGGCTCAACCGCAAGTCGCCGCAGGAACCCGGCGCCGACGGCGAACCGCTGAAGGCGATGCAGCGCTCGGGTTCGAAGGCCGACGTGCCGCCGATCCTCTCGCGTGCGCCGCAGTTCACCTGTGCGCTCGGCGTGCGCGTCGCGCCGGATCTCGTCGCGCGGCTCGCGATGCCGTCGCTCGACCGGTCGTTCGATGCGGAGCGCACGCAGTTGCAGGAGGAGCTCGGGCTGCCCTTCCCCGGCATCGTGATGTGGACGCACGAGTCGCTGCCCGCGCACACCTGCGAGATCCTGATTCACGACGTGCCGCAGCGGCGCATCGAGCTGCCGCCCGGCAAGGTGCTGGTGCCCGCCGCCGCGCCCGCGGCGCCGGCGCTGCCCGGCAACGGCGAGACGGCCGCGATTGACGCGGCAAACCCGGCGGCAAACCCGGCAGCGGACACGTCCGCGCACGACGCGCTGCTCGCGGGCAGCGAGACGCGCGAGCCGATCGAAGCCGACGGCGGCGCGACGCACTGGATCGACGAGCGGCAGGCGCCCTCGAAGGCCGCGGTCTGGCATGCGGAGCAGATCATCGCGCGTGCGTCGGTGAGCATCCTGCGCCGGCATGCGCCGCTCTTTCTCGGCATTCAGGAAGTGCAATGGATTCTCGACCAGCTCGCGGCCGACTATCCCGGACTCGTCGCCGAAGTGCAGAAAGGACTGCCGCTGCAGCGCATCGCCGACGTACTGCGGCGGCTGCTGGAGGAAAACGTGTCGATCCGCAACGTGCGCACCATCATGGAAAGCCTGATGGTATGGGGTCCGAAGGAAAAGGACACGCTGATGCTGACCGAATACGTGCGCGGCGACCTGTCGCGCTTCCTCGCGCACCGGGCCACGCAGGGAAGCGGCACGCTGTCCGCGGTGCTGTTCGATCTGCAGGTCGAGCAGCACATCCGGCAGTCGATCAAGCAGACGCCCACCGGCAACTTCCTCGCGCTGCCGCCCGAGGAAGTCGCCGCGCTGACCGAGCGCATCGAAGCGTTCGTCGGCCCGACGCCGCGCAGCGGAGTCGCGCTGGTCACGTCGATGGACATCCGCCGCTACGTGCGCCGCATGATCGAGGCGCGCATCGGCTGGCTTGGCGTCTACTCGTACCAGGAGCTGGGCGAGCACGTCGAGCTGATGCCGCTCGGCCGCGTCGGCTTCTGACGCGCGTCATGACGTCGATCTCTTCGCGCCGCGTGCGCGACGCCAGCGGCAGCGAGCTGGACGACGGCTGGGCCGGCGCGAACAGCACGCCGGGCGGCTTCGACTACGCGAAGCTGCTGCGCACCCGCGGCGCGCCGCATCGCCCGGTTGCCCGCATCACGCAAGCGCCGCCGCGCGCGGCCCCGCAAACACCGCAGCCGATGCCGGACCGCCAGCAGGACGAAGCCCGCGCCGCCGACGACATCGCAAGCCGCGAGGCCCCGCTCGCCCAGGCCGAATCCGTGCCGCCTCGCGATACGGCGGCGGCCAGCGCACTCGGTTCGCGCGTCGCGCATGCGGCAATGCCCGTGGTGTCGTCGGTGTTCGCGCGGCAGCAGCGCGTGCTCGATCTCGTCGGCACGCTGTCGCGCGAAATCGCCGCGTTCTGCAGCGACGCGGCGATCGCGAACGGCGGCAACTGGGACGTGCAGATGCCGCTCGACGAGCAGCGTTTCCCGCATACCACGCTGTATCTGACGCTTTCGCGTTTCGTCATGCAGCTTCGGTTCGACGCTCCAGACCCCGAGATAAAGCAGCTACTCTTGGACCATAGCTCGATGCTGGAACGAGAGCTCGATGCAACACTTCGCGCGTGGGGTGAGTCCCGCGACATTCAATTGACGGTCTGGTGACGGGCTGACCCGATGGTCGCTTCCCTTCCTGAACTCCGCGACGAACCGGTGGCAACCCAGCCGGCATCGAGCCAAACCATGCGACTGGTTGCGGCGGACGGCAACGCGAACGGCACGGCGGCGGTCGCGCGGCCGGTGCTGCCGGCTGTCGATCTGGATACGCTGCGGCTCACGCAGACCGTCTGCGACGTGCGCTTCGCGCGCTGCGCGGCGCAGGCCGGCGTCGAACTCGCGAGCGTGGCCGTGCGCGATACCGCCGCCCGCGTGACCGCCAGCGCGCCGGCGGCGGCGGACCCCGCGGTGCTCACGGTAACGTTCCGCACGCCGGATGCGCCGGCCGAAACGGCCCGCGCGGCGATCGAGATCGACCTCGACCAGTACCCGCTGCTGCGCATCGCGCTCGGCCCCGCCGACGCCGGTCGCGCCGCCTCCGCGCCGCCAGTCCGGCAACCGGCGCTGACGCTCGCCGTCGCGGCACTGCTGGTCGAGCCGCTGTTCGTCCAGCTCGGCAAGCTGCGGTTCGAGGACCTGCACCTCGCCGCCATCGCGCGCGGACGGCTCGCGCAACAGCACCGCGGACCCTTCGTGCATCTCGCGTTCTCGCTGCCGGGTACGGAGCCGGCCGAAGGCGCGCCGCGGGTGCGCTATGAGCACCTCGTGTCGTTGCCGGAAAGCGCGGTCCGGTGTGTCGATGCGCTCGTCAGGCAGGCCGCGGTCGAGCCGCGCTTCGGCACGCTGCCGGTGCCGGGCCGCATCGTGCTCGGAGTGAAGCCGCTGTCGATCGACACGCTCGCGCGGCTGCAACCCGGCGACGTGCTGCTGCGCGCGCTGTTCCCCGCTTTCGACGCGCGGCGGCTCGCGACGCACGCCGCGGACCGCGACGCAAACCGCGACGCAGCCGGTTCGCCGTCGGGCCATGCCGCGCCGCGCGCGGTCGCGGCATGGGGCACGCCCGGTCTGGTGCGACTGTGCGCGACCGTGGAATTCGACGGGACCTCGCCCGTCATCATCAAGGAGCCCTACATGTCAGACCATCTGGACTCGGCCCTGGCCGACGCCGGAATGTCCATCGCCCGGGACGACGACCTGATCCGCGTCGGCGAGCTGGAGCTGCCCGTCCAGTTCGAGATCGACACGCTTGCCATGCCGCTCTCGCAGCTGTCCGCGCTCGGCCCGGGCTACGTGATCGAATTCCCGGTGCCGTTCAGCGACGCGCTGCTGCGTCTCGTCGCGCACGGCAACACGATCGGCTATGGCGAGCTCGTCACGGTAGGCGAACATCTCGGCGTGCGCATCGTCCGCATGGCTCACAACAGCGGAGCGGCGCCAGGGATGGACGATGGTTCAGTTTAGCGACATCACCGGGCTGCTGCTCGCGATCGTCGCCATCAGCCTCGTGCCGTTCGTCGCGATGGTCGTGACGTCGTACGCGAAGATCGTCGTGGTGCTCGGCCTGCTGCGCAACGCGCTCGGCGTGCAGCAGGTGCCGCCGAACATGGTCCTCAACGGCATCGCGATTCTCGTGTCGGTCTACGTGATGGCGCCGGTCGGCCTCGCCGCGTCGAAGGCGCTGGAGAATCAGCCGATCGCGCCGCAGTCGTCGCAGGCAATGCTGCAACTGTTCGACGCGGTGCGCGAACCGTTCCGCTCGTTCCTGGAAAAACACGCGCAGGAACGCGAGAAGCGCTTCTTCCTGCGCTCGGCGAACATGGTCTGGCCGAAGGAACAGGCGCAGATGCTGAAGGAAGACGATCTGATCGTGCTCGCGCCGGCGTTCACGCTGACCGAGCTCACCGAGGCGTTCAAGATCGGCTTCATGCTTTACGTCGCGTTCATCGTGGTCGACCTGATCATCGCCAACGTGCTGCTGGCGATGGGGCTGAACCAGATCACGCCGACCAACGTCGCGATCCCGTTCAAGCTGCTGCTGTTCGTGGTGATGGACGGCTGGTCCACGCTGATCCACGGGCTCGTGATGACTTACCGCTGAAGGCCGCCCCATGCCGTTGGACACGCTTATCCAGTTCACCTCGCAGGGCATGCTGCTGTGCCTGACCGTGTCGCTGCCGGTCGTGATCGTCGCCGCGCTGGTGGGGCTCGGCGTGTCGTTCCTGCAGGCGATCACGTCGATGCAGGACCAGTCCATCTCGCATGCGGTCAAGCTGATTGCCGTCACGGTCACGATCGTGATCGTCGCGCCGCTGTCGTGCGCCGCCGTGCTGCACTTCGCGAACGGGATGATGCGCGCGGTGCTGCCGCAATAGCGCGGCAGCCGCTGCCGCGAACCCGCAACGTCAGGAGCAGACCGATGACGAGGGTCGAGTCGAACAACCAGGCGGCCGAGATCCTGCGCCAGGCCGAGGAGCAGCAGGCGCACCGCGTGCAGGAGCGCCTGCGGCATGCGACGCTGCACCACGGCACGAGCTTCGCGTACGGCAGCAACTCGCCGCACGCGCGGATGATGCGGTCGATGAATCTGCGGCGCCTGCAGCAGCTCGCGCGGCTGCGCGCGATGCTGTCGAAGCGCACGGACCGCGTCCGCGGTGGTGCGCATGAAGGCGCGGACGGCGAAGCGGCGCTGCCGCACGAAAGCGCGGATCGCGTGACGCGCCGGCGGGACGGCCAGGGCGGAAGGCACGGCAACAGCGGCAACGGCAGCGGCGGCGGCCGGAGCGGCGGCAACCCGAAGCGGCTGAACGTGAAGGTTCTCGCTCCGGCGGACCGGTACAGGGCCGGCCGGCGGCAGGACGGCCACCCCGGCGGGGGGAGCGGTCATGGCGGGGGGCATGGCGGGGATGCCGGCGGCCCGGGCGGCAGCGGCCAGGGAAGCGGCCGCGACAGCGGTAACGGCGGCAGCGGCCACGACGGGCGCCCGGCGCAACCGCTCGACGCGGCCGCACGGGACCGTGGCGGCAAGGTGGCGCCGATCGCGGGCAAGCTCGGTGCGGCCGCGGCGCATGCCGAAGCGGGCGGCGGCCAGGCATCGCATCCGGACCTGTTCGCCGCGGCATGGGCCAACGACGTGCTCGACCTGCTGGACGAACTGCGCGATCGCCCGGAGATGGCGTTCGACGACCGGGCGATCGATCTCAACATCGCGTGGCTGCAACTGCAAAAGCGCTTCGGCTCGCAGGTGTCGGGCGGCATCGCGATGTTCGCGGAGCAGGCGGCGGCACGACGGGCGGCATGCCCCGCCGCGACGATGCCGGAACCGGCGCCGCACGCCGCCGCTCGCTCGCCGCGCCAGGTAGTCACGGCCGCGGGCAGCGATGCCGGCGCCGCGCGCGACTGGCACGAGCGGCTGCGCGATGCGCGCTTCCTTGCGCCGCTGATTTCGCTGAACGGCAACCATCCGCGCCCGCCCGCGTGGCTCGATGCCGCGCTCGCCCGACTCGACGGAATGCGGGCGTTCAACCTCGACCGGGCCGGACGCGAACCGGCGTCGGCGGCGCCACATCAGGCCGCCGCCGACGCTGCAACGCCCGCGCGCAACGGCCCCGGCGAACCCGCGTAACGGCTGCTTCGCGCGGGCAGCTTCGCGTGCAATGCGCGGGCTTCGCGTTGCCTCGCGACTGCGCGGGGCGAAGCCGCTATCCTGGTGCGGACCACGACAGGAACTGCGATGAAGATTCTCCGAGTACTGACCGGAATTCACGCGGGCGCATCGCTAGAGCTGACACCGGGTTCGCATCGCATCGGCGCCGACGACGATGCCGACATCCGTCTCACCGACTGGCAAGGCCCCGACGCGGTGCTCGAAGCCGACCCGGCGGACGTCATCCGCATCTCGCGCGAACTGCCGGGCGACGAGGAGGCCGGCGACGTGCTGCTCGTCGATTTCGTGCCGATGCAGTTCGGCGAAACGGTGCTGTGCATCGGCCCGGAAGACGTCGCGTGGCCGTCGGATGTCGATCTGTTGTCCACGCTGCTGGCGAGCCCCGTGAAATCGCAGCTCGCGTCGTACCAGCGGCAGCAGCGGCGGCGGCGCCAGCTCACCGCGGTGGCGGCCTGCGTGGTGCTCGGCGGGGTGATCGTGGCGGGCGCGTTGCTCGGCATGACGCAATTGAGCCGCGCCGCGTTTCCGGCCAGCGCGGACGACCGTACGCTGCGCGTGACGCAGGCCCTCGCGGCATCGCACGTGGCCGGACTGCACGCGCAGGCGCTCGGCAACGCGGTCGTGATCACCGGCATGGTCCCGACCACCAATGACGACACCGCGGTGCGCGCGCTGCTCGACCGCGTGTCGCCCGATGGCATCGAACGCCGCTACGACGTCGCGCAGGACGACGTGCGCAGCATCCAGGATTCGCTCGGCATTCCCGGCGCGCATGTCGCGTACGGCGGCAACGGCCAGTTCGTGATCACCGGCAACGTGGCCGACATGCATCAGCTGGAAGCCGCGGTCGCGCGCGTGCGCGCGGACTTCGATTCGAACGTGAAGGCGCTCGTGATCCAGGCCGAGCAGTCGTCGGGTCCGGCGCCGGACACGCCGGCGGCGTCGTACTCGGAAATGGTGTCGTCCGACGACGTGCGCTATGCCGAAACGCCCGACGGCGTGAAGCACATCTTCGCGGTCGATGCGCCGGCTTCGGCCGCCACGGCCGATGCCGGCTCCGCACCCGCTACCGCGAATGCAACGGCGGGCGGCGATGCGAATGCCACCGCGCAGGCTGCACCGGCATCGTCGGCGCAAGCGGCGCAGGCGCCGGCCGCGCGCGGCGTCGCCTTTCCTTCGCCGCCCGATCCGGGCAGCCTGCCGGCCCGCCGCGATCTGCCGGCAGGCTGACCGCGGCAGACGTCCTGCCGGCGGCGCGAATCCGCACATTCCCCCCTCGTCTCTGGAGAACCCCATGTACGAAGCGATCGAAGCGTATGCCCCCGAGTTCGACAACCTGCGCGACACGCTCGTGCAACAGGGCAGCGCGAGCATCGACGCGATCCGCGACGCGCTCGAAACCACCGCTCGCCGCATCGGCGAGGCGCAGGGCAACAGCGAACTGGACCGCGACAACCTGTCGAGGCTCTATCGCGGCTTCATGGCCGCATCGCGGGTAGTCGGCCATCTGCAGGACGCGGATCAGCCGGTGCCGCGCTGAACGCGCGCCGGCCGGCACGCTGAGCGGAGCGCGGGGTGAGCACCGAACGCTACACGCAGGTCATGACCGAATTCTGCCAGGTCGTGGGACTGCCCGACGTCGACCACGTTCTCGAAACGCGCTGCATCGAGGTCGAAGGCTTCGACGTCCGGCTCGACTACTTCGATCGCGACCTCGACGCGATGTACGCGAACTTCCACTACGGCACCGTGACGGCCGGCCGTACGCTCGTCGTGTTCCGGCTGATGCTCGAAGCCAACCTGCTCGTCTACGCGCAGGACCAGGCGCAGCTCGGTCTCGACACCGACACGGGCGGCATCGTGCTGGTGCTGCGCCTGCCGTTCGACGAGGAGCTTGGCGGCGAGTTGCTGGCCGATCTGCTGTCGCATTACGCCGAGCACGGCCGGTACTGGAGACGCAACATCATCGAGTCGCCGGACGAGATGTTCGAGGGTATCGCCTCGGGCGAATACTTCTGGCTGCGCGCATGAGCCCGCCTATCGTCGCGCCCGGCACGCCGCCGCTCGGAACCGGCCGCACCGCCGACGTGTTCGACTGGCAGCCGGGCTGGGTCCTGAAGCTCTTTCTTGCCGGGTTGCCGCGCGCCTGCGCGGACGCCGAATCGCGAATCGCGCGGGCGGTTCATGCGGCGATCGACGATTGCGCGCCGTTTCGCGTGCCCGCGGTCGGCCCCACGATCGACGTCGGCGCGCGAGCCGGCATCGTCTATGCGCGTGCCGAAGGCGAACCGCTGACGCGGGCAGCCGCGGGGCTCGGCGACGACCGCCCGGCGCCGGTCCGGATCGGCGAGCGCCTCGCGCAGTTGCATCTCGGCATCCATCGCATCGATGTGCGCGCTCATCCGTCGCTCGACGCAGTGCCCGGGCAGCAGCAACGTCTGCGGCTCGCGATCCGGGCCGCGGACGGGTTGGCCGATGAACGCCGGATCGCGCTGCTGCGCGAGCTGGAAGAACTCGATGACGACGCGCAGAGCCTGTGTCACGGCGATTTTCATCCGTTCAACGTGCTGCAGGACACAAACGGAATGGCGACGGTGATCGACTGGAATCTGGCGGAACGGGGCAGCGCGCCATGCGACGTCGCGAAGACGTCGGTGCGCCTGCTGTTCGCGCCGATGGCGGGCGCGGCGCGGATCGCATCCGCGCAGGCCGGCATGCGGCGCGCGGTGCACGACGCGTACCTGCGGCGCTACTTCGCGGCAGACGCGAATGGGCGCGGCCGCGCCGCCTACGAACGCTGGCTGCCGCTCGCGGCAGCTGCGCGGCTCGTCGAAGGCGCAGTGTCCGATGAACGTGCGGCGCTGCTCGCGTTCATCGAACGCCGGATCGCGCGGGAGCCGTCCGCATTTGCCCCGCCACGCCCGATGCCTGCCATCGGATCGCCGCATCCGGCGGCCAACCGGCCCGGCTCCGGGAACGCCCATCACGAGGGGACTTCATGATCAGCGAGGAACAGCACGCCCTTTACTACGCTGCCCGCGCCCGCGAATACGACGCATCGGTGGGCTACGGCAAGGCGCCGGTCGAGGCGGGACTCGCGCCGCTCAAGTCGCATCTTGCCGACGCAATGCAGGGGCTCGACGTGCTGGAGATCGCGTGCGGCACCGGCTACTGGACCCGCGTCGCCGCCCGGACCGCGCGCTCGGTACTCGCGGTGGATTTCGACGCGACGTCGCTGATGCTCGCGCAGGCCCGTCTCGCGAGGCACGATCGGGTGTCGTTCGCGCGCGCCGACGCGTATCGTCTCGACGGCGTGCCGGCGCACTTCAACGGCGCGTTCGGCATGTTCTGGTGGTCGCACATGCCGCGCACGCGCATCGGCGAGTTCATCGACGCGTTGCATGCGCGGCTCGCGCCGGGGTCGCGCGTCGTGTTCGCCGATCAGCTTCCGTATGCGCACCCGGGCGCGCGGCGCGTTGACGAACGGGGCGATCTGATCGAGGAGCGGGCGCTGTTCGACGGAACGCGCTTCGAAGTGGTCAAGAACTTCCCCACCGCGCAGCAGATGTCGAAGTGGCTGGCAGGCCGTGCGAGCGGGATGGAATTCTTCAGCGATCCGAACGGACGCTGGTGGTTTGCGAGCTATCGCACCGTGTAGCGGCTTCCCCGGCGCGAGCGCAGATCCGCGCCGGCCGGCCAGTTAGGGCTACGCGTGCGCCTCGCAGGCGGCGGCTTCGTCGATCGATGCGGGAGAGGCGACGCTTCGCGTCATGGCATACAGGTAGCTGTCGGCCGCGACGAGACCGCGGTTCGGCCGCGCTTCGTAGTTGACCATGACGCCCTCGCGCGTGAAGCCCAGGCGCTCCATCGCGCTGTACGCGCGCCCGTCGACTGCGCAGCACGCGAAGACGCGATAGATGCCGGGTTGCGCGATCAGCCAGGCGAGCAGTTGCCGCAGCGCGACGATGCCGTCGCGCCGGCGCCGGTTGCCGCCGCTGCGGCTGATCACGACGCCCAGTTCGATCTGCGGCAGGCGCGGCGTCAGTTCGATGATCGCGGACAACGCGCCGTCGTCCTTGCCGAACAGGCCGTAGCGAAAGCGCGTGCCGAACCGCCAGCCGAGCATCGACTCCGTGATGTAGTCGTGGGTCATCCAGGCGTCGGCGTGGCGCTGGAGCGCGAGATCCTGCATGGTCTCCGGGTCGCCTAGCATCTGCTCGAACAATGCCTGGCAATCCTCAGGAGCCAGCGGCCTCAGCAGCAGACGTTCCGTCTCCATGCGGTCGAGCGGCTTGAACGGCATCCGGGCGTCCTGCATCGTTCCGCTCGCGCCGGTGCGCTACCGCGCGGCCTTCTCGATGCCTTCCGCCAGCGAATCGGTGAGCTGCCCCATCTGCGCGGAAGTCTGCTGCAGGATCTGCATCCTGTTGCGCTGCATGTCCAGCGACGTTTGCATCAGTTGGGGAAGCGCCTGCGCGGCGTTGCCCTCCAGGGCCTGGCGCATTCTCGACAGCTTGCCTTCGGGCTTTTGCGGCGTGCCGCCGTCGGGCACGAACGTCGCCGCCTGCCCGGCTGCGGGACGCTGTCTGCGCAACGTCATCAGCCCGTTCATCGTCTCGCCCGCCGCGCCCGAAGTGGCCGTGGCCTGCGGTTCGCGCGGGAGGTTCTCCGCAGGCGAGGCCGAGCCGGAATCCGCGCCGTGATCGACGCGCACGTTGCTGGATTCGATGTCAGGCATACGCTCTCCTCGAAGTGCGACACAGCTTGCATGCTTTGCAGCAACAAACGCAACACCGTCACCGTACCGGCTGCGGGAAGCCGGTCTGGCGCCGTCCGGGGTCGTTAGAACGGCCCCACGCCAGGCATCGATGAGGCCGTAAGCAGCAAATAGAGAAAAATAGAAAACGCCTGTTTACTTTGCTGCGGATTTCAGCGAATCGGCGAGGCTATTGGAAAATTGCGCTTTAGCGTTCACCGATGCGTTTTCCATATTCATGATGCCTTCCTGTGTCTGAAATGCTTCTGCCATCATTTGGCTTTCCTGCATTTCGGACATCATTTGCTGCATCATGCTTGCTTCTTGTGCCATACCCATAAAAATTCCTCCAAGGTCGCAAAAGGACGTTGACGAACTCCAAGCAGTTTGCCAACTGCGCTGAGTGTACTGAACCGGCTTTGTTTGCCGAGCGGGCGCACGAACCTCTGTCTGTTTTAGCGAAAAGCTTGCAAATCCCGCATGGACGGCCGCGCGGCGGGCGGCTCGCACCCGCGTTCTTTTCAAGCCCTGCCGGCGGGGTCTGAATAAATGTGCAAGCCGGAAACATTTGCTCGCGCTTCGCGAGATAATGCATCGGTATGAAGATTATGGGCGCGCGCCGAGCGTGCGCCCCGACCGGCGGGCCCATCGCCGCCGGACCGCCCGACCATTTCGAAGCCGGAGACTTTCCCGATGTCGTTACCGCGACCCATTGGGCAGGTGATCGCCTTTTCGCGTTTCTGGCTTGCGCGTGAAGCAAAGCTGCTGATTTCCGACGGTACCGTGATCGAGCTGGCCGCGCGGCCGTTCGCCGTTCTCGTCGCGCTGCTCGACGCGCGCGGCCGCGTCGTCTCCGCCGCGCAGTTGCGGGACCTCGTGTGGCACGGCGCGCCCGTCGACGCGAACACGGTGCAGGCGCAGATCTCCGCGATCCGCCGCGCGCTAGGCGAGGAACGCGACCTGATCGTGACGGTGCCCGCGCGCGGCTACCGGATCGCGGGCGACATCCGCATCGTCGACACGCCGGACGCAAGCGCCGGCGCAGCGCACGGATCGCATCGCGACGACGGCCCGGCTTCCGTCTCCGCCGTGGAGACGCCGCGCCCGGGCGTCGCGGCGGCGTCCGCGGGCCCGTCGACAACGTGCGCCGATGCAAGCCGCGACGCAACGCTCGCGGCCGCGCGCGGCCCGCTCTCGACATTGCCGTTCATCGGCCGCCATGCCGAGCTGTCCGAACTGCTCGCGATCGTGCCGACGCGCCGCATCGTCACGCTGACCGGCGCGCCCGGCATCGGCAAGACGCGGCTCGCAACCGAGGCCGCCGCGCGGCTGGCGTCGCACTTTCCGGACGGCACGTTCTGTGCGGAACTGGCGTCGCTGAGCCAGCCGGAGCGCATCGCGAACGCAATCGGCGCGGCAGTCGGCATCGATCCGGACACCTGCTCGGGCGAATCCGCGGCGCTCGCCGCGCACCTCGGCGAGCGGCGCATGCTGGTGATCGTCGATCATTGCGACCATCTCGCCGACGCGGCCGGCCAGGCGCTCGACGCGCTGATCGCGAACACCTCCGGGCTGCACGTGATCGTCACCTGCGGCACGCCGCTCCTTATCACGGGCGAACTGCCGGTCGCGATCGCGCCACTGCGCGTGCCGGCCGACGCGGACGACGGCAAGCTTTCGGCCTTCGTCGACGACGCGCTGCATCTGCTCTGCGCGCGGCTCGCGCACGCGCTGCGCGATGCGGGGCACGACACGCGGCCGCTCGATACGGTCACGCTGGCGCCCACGGCGTTCCACGCGGCGGCGCGGATCTGCCGGCGCGTCGAGGGCGTGCCGCTGGCGCTCGAACTCGCCGCCGCGTCGATCGCGACGGGCATCGTCGCGGGTGCGAGCCTCGACGCGGCCATCGCCGCCTGCGCGGACGCGCTCGATACCCACGTGACGCGCCGTACCGGCGCACGCCGCGTGACGCTGCCGCGCTCGGCCATCGCGCAGACCGTGATCGAGCTGTGCGGCGGCGCGCTGGACGAACCGGTGCGCGTCGCGCTCCGGCGGCTCGGCGTGTTCGCCGGCGCATTCTCGTGCGATGCGGCACTCGACCTGCTCGAAGCGTTCGCCGCGCCTCAAGGCTGGCAGGACGCCGCGCAACGCGACACCGGCCGCAGGCACCTGGATGCGCTCGTCGCCGCGGGCCTCGTCAATGCAGCAGGCGACGACGGAGGAAGAGGCGCCGCGCGCCTGCGCCTGCCGCACGCGGTGCGCCGCTACGCGCTCGTCGAACTCGATCGTCACAGCGAAAGCGACGCGGCCGCCGCGCATCACGCGCACTACGTCGCGCGCGAGCTCGAACGGCTCGCGCAAGCCTCGGCGCACGGCGGCACCGGCCAGCCCGCGCCGCGCATGCGAGCCCAGGCGCGCGACGAGATCGACGCGCTGCGTGCCGCGCTCGAATGGTCGATCGCGGCGGACAAGGTCGAGCTATGCGCGGCGATGCTCGATCACTCCGCTCCGCTCTGGGTCGCGCTCTCGCTGCTCGACGAATACATCGGCTGGATTCGCGCGGCGCTGGCACGCGCCGACACCGTGCCGATGCGCCATATCCGCGACGAGATGCGGCTGCGCACCGTGCTCGCGCGTGCGCTGATGCTCAGGCACAGCGCGTCCGACGAGATCGTCGCGAGCTGGGAGCACGCCTATCAGCTCGCGACCATCTGCGCGGACACGCCGCATCGGCTGCGCGCGCTGTTCTGCCTGATCATGAGCGCGCTCGACGCGGGCCACGTCGAGCGTTGCCTGCCGTTGTGCGCCGCGTTCAGCGAGATCGCGGCGACCGCGCAACTGCCGGCGGCCGACCTGACCGCGCGGCGTCTCGAAGGCATCGTGAAGGCATACCACGGCAAACTCGACGACGCGATCCGGCTGCTGACGCCCGTCGTCGAACACCACGGCGCGTGGGCCGTGCGCACGGTCGGCGCCGAACCGCCCAGCGAACCCGTCTACGATCGCGACACGATCCGCGAGGCGAATACGATGGCGACCGGTTTCGGTCTGTCGCTGCATCTCGTCGCGGAGGCGATTCTTGCCGCCGTGCACTGGTTCACCGGCAAGCCGCAGGCGTCCGCGCCGCTGCGCGACATGCTGTGCGCGTCCGGCGACGAAAGCGAACCGCTCGCGGACAGCATCGCGCTCACGCTGGCCTGCGCGCTCGCGATGCTGGACGACGACGTCGCGCTCGCCGAATCGTGCGCGGCCTCGCTCGTCACCTGCGCGCGGCTCGCGGGCCTGCCGCGCTGGCTGCGCGCGGGCCTCGACGTCCAGCTCTGGCTCGATGCGCGCCGCGGCGACACCGACGCGGCGCGGCGGCTGCTCGGCGGCGCGGCCAAGCGGATCGGCCGCGGCCGCGTCGTGCTGCTCGACGTCGCGATCGTCGCGACGCTGCTGCCGCGCGTGCCGCTCGACGACGCGGAGCTGATCGCCACGCTCGGCGCGGCACTGCGCGCGGCCGTCGAACAGGGCGCACGTCTCGGCGAGCACTGGCACGGCCCCGAACTGCAGCGCATCGACGCCGCGCTGCGGCGCGCCGCGGGCGAATCCGCGGGCGCGGTTCGCGCGGTGCTGGAGCGCGCGCGGGAACAGGCACGGCACTACCGCGCGACGCGCATCGAGCTGCGCATCACGGTCGACCTCGAAGCGCTGGAGACATCGGCCGCAAGCGGCGCGCTTCGCATTCGCTGACTGCGGTTCGCGTGCAGCCTGGGGGCGTCACACTCGCGCTTTACCGTGGGTTGCATCGTCCGTTCCGCAACCCGCACGATGTCCAACGTCACCGGCCCGCTGCCCGCGCCTCAACCGCCCCCGGAAAACCAGCCGGCGACCGGCACCGGCGCGGCCGCCACGGGCAACGCGAATCTCGCGGCGCCCGCGCCGCAGGGCGCTCCGACGCCTTCGCACCTGCCGCGCGACGAATCGCCGCTCGGCCGGCTCACGCACGCAATGGCGCGCACGGGCCAGCGCCTGCGGCACGCGAAATTCGACGTCAGCACCGCGGTATCGCAACGGACCCAGCACGGCAAGCCGCTCGCGCCCGCCGACTACACCGCGAACGGCACACGCTATCCGGTACGCCCGGCCGCACCGTCGAACGCGGCGGCGACGCCGCTGCAAAAAAGCGAGCGCGAAGCCCGCGCGGCCCTCGCGAAGACTGCGCGCTCGCAGGCGCCGGCAACGAACGCCCCCGCTCCGGCAAGACCGGATGCCGCCGTTCCCCCAGACAACCTGCAGGACCTGCCGCTCGACGCGATGGACGGCGGCGCCGCCCTGCTCGCCTACGTCGCGCGCCGGATGCCCGGGCCGCAGAACGATCCGCTCGCGGCCGGCGAGCTCGCGAATGGCCTCGCGATGCAAGGCGCGCCGGCCGGTTCGCCGCCGACCACGCGCGGCGCGCTGCTCGCGCATGCGCTGCACGGCGCCCAGGTCGGCGATGCGCACGAAGCGGCGCAAACGCTCGACACGCTGGCGAGACTCGACTTCACCCGCATGGACCACGCGCGTTCGGCATCGCCCGCCGAAGCGCGCGCGTGGCTCGCCGCGCGCACGCTGTCGCGCACCGACGCGGGCTTCGAGGCGCTGGAGCATCTGCGCAGCACGGTCGGCAACACGCCGCCCGCCGCCGATCCGTCGACGCGGCTCGCGCAGCGGATGATGCTGCAGGCCGCCGATGCGCTCGAACCGGATGTCGACCCTGCCGCGCATCCGCTCGCGCGCGATCCTGCGCCGGGCATGACCGCCGCGCGGCACGCGCCCGCGGTCGGCACCGGGCCGCGCGACGCGCCGTTCGCATGGCAGGCCTACGACGCCGCGCTGACGCTGACGACCCAGGGCCGCACGCGGATGAGCGACGACCAGAAAGGCGTGTTCTTCGCATGGCGGCAAAACTTCCGCGAAGACGGCCGGGGCAGCGACCTCTCGAAGGCCCGCGAACGTCTGAACAAGTTTTCCGCGAAGACCATCGACCGCGGCACCGAGAGCCGCTGGAAAAGCTTCCTGCCGCGCGTGTTCGGCAAGCACGTGGCGCCGCAGCGCGCGCTCGCGTACGGCACCCAGGGCGTGCCGCGCAAGACGGTCGGCGCCGAACGCCAGGCGCTGCAGCAGGCGATGCAGGACACGCTGCCGCCGCTCGTCGAGCGGCCCGAGATGCGCCCCGCCGCGGCGCTCTCGCACGCGCGGCCCGAGCGCTCGATCGCCGAACTCGCCGCGCTGCACGTCTGGCTGGAGAGCGGCGGCTTCGCGAACGGCCATCCGGACGCGCAGCAACTGCATGCGATCGCGCAACGCGCGGAGCGGATGTGCGCCGACCTGCAGCCGCGCGACGTCGGTTCGCCCGCGACGCTGGAGCGGATGCGCCGCACCACCGCGGGCTGGGCCGCCGCCGATCCGCACGCACTCGCACGCGACCCCGCGTTCAAGCCGGTCGCGAAGCGCCCGTTCGACATGGAACGGCTCGCGTCGTGGGGCAAGGTCGCCAGGGTACCGGCCGATTCACCGTTCTGGGGCGACCTCGATGCGCTGAAGCGTGCCGCGCGCCCCGATACGTCGACCTCGACGCCCGCCGACATCACCAACGCCGACGACGTGCGCGCAACGCTCAAGGACGTCACGCGCAACCTGCAGTCGAGCTCGCGTCTGCGGCTCACCGACGGCGGCCGCCTCGGCATCAGCACGCGCGGCCTGTCGGCCAATATCGGCAAGCTGCTGCATGCGGGCGCGGTGCCCGTCGCGCCGCGTCTCGATGTGCGGGCGTCGAAGTCGCGCGAAGGCGTGATCGAGCTGAGCCGCAGCACCCAGGGGGTCGAGATGTTCGTCGGCACCGCGAAGACCTCGGTGCAGCATGCGGGCGTCGGCGTGCTGGTCGGCTACGACGCGGACGTCGGCCTGACGCAGTTGCGTGCCGGCGTGACGACCCAGGCCGTGCTGCATTCCCAGGAACTGCAGGAGCCGAGCGGCGTGTCGCTGCGCGTGGCGCGCCGCGTCAATCCGAACGGCACCGGGTACGACGACAACGCAATGCGCGCCAAGCTCGGCGACGTGGTCGACCACGTGTTCGACGAAGCGACCCACGCGCGGCGCAGCGACACCGACGGCGCGCGCGGCACCTGGAACCGGCTCGCGGAGCGCTATTTCGACGACCCGGACGTGTCGGTGAGCTGGACCGACACCGTGTCGCGCACGGTGAAGCGCGGCGGCTCGGCGGACGTGGGCGTGTCGGTGAAGATTCCGAATGCGGCCTCGCCGGTGCGGGTGGGTGTCGGCGCCGGCATCGGCTACGAACGTACCGCGAAGCAGACGCTCGATTCGAACGAAACGAGCGGCCGGATGCAGATCGAGCAGCATCGCGTCGGCGGCGGCTCGCGGCTGCTCGGCAAAATGGGCGGCACGGTGAGCGCCACCGGGAACGCCGGGGAGGTCGGCGTGGGCTTCATCTCGCTCGACGCGCCGTCCGCGACGCTGACGTTCAACGACGACAGCCGGCTCGCGAAGGTGCAGCTCGTGCGCGAGAACGGCACGCTCGCGCATCGCGCGTGTCTGTTCGACACCGAGTATTCGAGCGCCGAGACCTACACGCGTGCGATCGATGCGAGCCGCGAGCAGTGGATCGCGCTGTTCGCGGCGCAGACCGAGGACGAACAGCGCGCGGAGCGTCAGCAGGCGCGCCTGAACGGCCTGCCGGAACCGGCACTGCGGCCGCCGCGCGAGATCGCGGCGGAACGGCTCGACGCGCACCTCGCCGACGTGAAGGCGAACCGGCGGCCGAACCAGACCTACTTCCACCGCTACCGGCTCAAGCGCGACGCGGCGAAGCAGCTCGACGTGCTCGCCGCGCTCGGTGCGCAGTTGCCGAAACAGGGGAGCGCCGAAGCGCGCGCGCAAATCGATCGCAAGGTTGACGGAATCCTGAACGAACCGGATTCATGGATGCCGATCGAGCTGAAAGTGAAGGAGCGCACGACGGTCACGCGGGCGCCGGGCTTCAACTTCCTGCTGCAGATGAACGCGCAGACGAGCGCGACCGGCGACCGGGAAATCTTCGCGGAAAGCATTCCGTTTGCGCTGCTCGAACGACTCGACCCGTGACGCGACGCGGGCCGTACGCGGCCCGAGGGCCGCTTTGCCGCCGCATCCGGTCACGCCCGCGCCGGCAGCGCGCTCAGCTCGCGCTGCGCGCTGACCTGGCGCACCGACTGGGCGGCGAGCACGTATGAGACGCCGTGCGTGCGCTGCGCCGAGTTCGATTCGTAGCTGTACAGCACCTGGTTCGTCCAGCTGCCGGGCGCTTCGAGCACGCGCGCGATCTCGCCGCGAATCCGCAGCATTTCCTGCTGGTCGGCCGCGCTGAGCGCGCCGCCGCTCTCGGCGCGCTGCTCGTACATCCGTATCGCGCCGCGGAACGCGTTGATCTCGGCCGCGGCCTCGGGCACCATCCGCTGCCGCTCGCCGTGGAACTGGTTGCCGCGCGTCGCGTTCAGCTTGACCTTGGTCTGGTACAGGTTGAGCGCGTTCTGGTCGCCCGCCATCGATGCGGCCCAAGCGTCGTTGCGGCTGTCGACGTACTGCAGGTAATCGCCGACGCGCGTGAACTCGGTGTCGCGATAGGTGCGGTCCGGCACGATCTCGCCGTCTTCCTCGTAGAGGCGCAGCGTCGAACCCTTGCCGCTTTGCAGGATCGTCGTGCCGAAGCCGATCAGCGGCACGCTCGAAAACGACAGCGAGTTGAACGGCCCCGGCCCCGACACGGGTACCGGCGTGGGACTCGCGACGAGCGTCGCGCTGCCGTTCAACGCGACGCGATGGCTGGTGCTCGACTTGTCGACGGTGCGCCTGCCGCTCTCGTCGGTCGCGTGCGCCTTCGTCGTGTTGCCGATCAGCTCGCCGGTAATCAGCGGTCCGAACTTCACGTTCGCGGGCGTCACATAGCGCACGCCGGCCGTCGCGGTTGCGGCGGCGTAGTTCGTGCGCGACGTGTTGTCGACCCAACCGATCGACAGGTCCGGGTCGGCGAAGAACTGCTGCGCCATCCCGTTCCACATTTCGTCCTTGTTGCGCGAGAGCTGTCCGCCCGGGCCCGAGGTGCCGATCGTGCGCACCGCTTCGGTCAGCTTGCCGCGCCAGGCGTCCGGATTGCCCGGATTGGCCGCCTGCGTATAAGGCGCGCGGAGCACGACGCCGCGCGGATTGCTGGTGTCGCGTCCGCCAAGCAGCTCTGGCGCGAAGCTCGCCATCACCTTGCCGCCCGCCAGCGACCAGCCGATGAAGCCCGATACGCCCAGGTGCGCGGACTTGCGGTTGTCGGTGCCGATGAACATTTCGCCGTGGTGCGACGTCGAGCCGACCTCGAGCACCGCATGCCGGCCCTTCAGGTAGCGCACGTCCGGCGCGACCGACGCGCTCGGCGCGCCGACGAGGCCCAGCGCCTTCGCGAAGTTCTCCGAAATATTCGCATCGAGCCCGTAGACGCCGCCGCTCGACATCTGCACGCTCCACGTGCGCGGAATGTTTTCGATCAGATGGCAGACCGAATCGATGTTGCCCTCCGGCGTCGCCGGCCGCTCGACCGGATCCTGGCGGATCGTCTGCATCCGGTCGAGATTGTTGCCGAGCGTGCGGTTGCCGGGACCGGCCGGCCGGGTCGGGTCGGGACGCGTATTCATGTCGATGTTCGCGCCCTGCGCCCAGTTGCGCAGCGTCTGCGCGTTCATCAGCGGCAGGTTGCGGAACGCCGGACTGTTGCGCACCGTCGCCTTGTCGGTATGCAGCGCGTCGGCGACGTCGCTCGCAATCTGGTCGCGCTGGAAGTAGCCGAGCTTCATGTCGTCGCGCAGCCACCCCTTCGCGCCGATCGAGTTCTTCCATTGCCGCAGCGCGGCCGCGCGCACGGCCGCGTCCATCGTCTGCGCGTCGGGCGGATTGCCCGGCTGGGTCTGCGGCCCGGCCACGACCGCCTGGTTCAGATGATCGACGACGACGTCGATCGAGTGCAGCGTGCTGAAGTCCTCTTCCGGGTGATCCATCAAGCCGCCCGCGGTGCCCGCTTCCAGCGCGGCGGCCGGATTCTTGTCAAAACCGAACGGATGCTTGATGCCGTCCTTGAAACGCTGCGCGGTGCGCTGGAGCCAGGAGCCGGTACGCGCCGATGTCGCGTTGCGCTGCGCATACTTCACGAACGCATACATCCGGCTTTGCACCTGGCCGAGATCGGCTTCGGCGATGCCGTTGCGATGCGCGAGGTACGCGCTGCGCAGATGGACCGGCGGCTGCGCGTTCACGTCGGTCAGGAGCGCGCGGCTGCACAGCAGCGCCTTGGCGGCCTGCGAATGGTCCGCCAGCGCGGCGCTCAGCGCCGCCGGATCGGCGGCCTGGGGCGGCGCCAGATGCGCGTCGCGCTCCGCGGCCGGCAACATCGCATTCGCGGCCCGTGCCAGTTCGTCGAGGTTGCGCGGCGCCGGCGGCGCGTTCTGGCCTGCCGGCCAGGCGGTGAGCAGTTGGCCGGCCGCACGCCAGGTTTGCCAGTCCGCTTCTTCGTGGATTCTCGTGTCGCGTTGCGTCGGGCCGGCGAGCACCGGACCGCCCTGATTGATCGGCGGCGCGGCTTCGACGTCGCGCAGCGCGCGAAAGCTCGCATGGGAACGCGCCATGACGCAGCGGGTCGCAAACGCGTCGCGCTCCTGCTGCGCGTTCGGATGGGCGATCTGCCCGCTCAGTACCTGCAACGCGTCGCGGGCGCGCTGCACGTCGCCGCCCGTCGCTTCGGCCAGCGCGTGGCCGAGATAGCGCGCTTTCGCGAGGGGCGGCTCGCCGCGCGCCTGCTGCGGAATCGCGTTGCGGATTTCCTGCATCAGCGCACCGCGATCGGCGCCGTGCTGCTGCAGTTGCGCCTGCGCCGCATTGGCCGGAGGCGGAAAACTGCGCGCGAGATGACGATCGAACGGCGCATCGTGGCGCAGTTCGAGCGACGCGAGCGATGCGGTCCGGTCGTTTTCGCCGACCGAGGTCTTCACGTTGGCCGGGTGTTGCGACGCCACGCCGATCGGCATGCTCGCGTTGGCTTTCGGCGTGCGGATCTGGTCCGGGCGCGGCGCGATTTGCGGCGCGGGACGCGACGCGCGCACGGTCGTCTGCGCGCGGAACGGCGTGGCGCTGACACCCGCGCCGCCGCCCGTCAGGTCGGTGTTGAACGGTGACGTCTGCGGCATCGGCGCACCCGGCCCGGGCGCGCCCGTGCCCGGAAAATGACTCTTCAGCGCTTTCAGGCCCGCGAGCGCCCCGCCGACCTCGCGGGTGTCCGGCAGCGGAACGTTCGGCTGTGCCTGGTTCGGTTGCGCCTGCGGCGGGTTGGGCGGGACGGCGGGATCGGTGCCGAGGAAGGGCAACGCATTGCGAATGTCGGACCAGAACGGCACGGCACGCTCCTTTCAGCAAAGGTCGGCCTCCTGATGCGCCGACGTTTGCGCATTGTCATCGGGAAGTCATGCTCGTGTGAGGCGGGAGCGCGAAGGCGGGTTTGCGGATGCGAAGTTCGCTTTCCAAACTCCGCGGTTATCGGGGCGTTGGCCTTGGGTCACGGCCGTAAGGCCCGAATTCCCTGGGCGTCAGCGCTTCGAGCCGCCGTCGACACGCAGCGTGTCACCCGTTACCCAACGCGCCGCGTCGGATGCGAGGAACAGGGCTGCGCCCGCGATGTCGTCGGGCTGCGCCACGCGCTTGAGGGCCTGCATGCCGAGCGTGAAGTCTCGCCCGGCATCGGTCCTGGCGAAGTTCGACATGTCGGTCTCGACTACGCCAGGCGCGACGGCGTTCACACAGATGCCGCGCTCGCCGCGCAATGCTATCCGGGGCATTAACGCGCGTAAGCACGCATGCACGGCTGCATCAACGATCCGGCAGCGAGCTATCGGCCCTCGGGCACGCCGTGATGCTGCTTGACGCAGCAATCTCCTCTGCTAAACTTTGCCGCTGGAGATGGCATTCTCCATAACCGCTCGCTCCGAGCCGATGATGCCTACAACGTTGTGCCGATTGAATACGCTTTTCAAGGCGCATTTCTATCCGGCCGAATCAAATCAACAAAGGCATTGATCATGTATCTCTCGGTTCTGGCGGTTGCAATCGGCGGCGCATTAGGTTCACTGTTTCGCTGGTTTCTCGGTGTCCGCCTCAACGGACTCTTTCCCGATCTCCCCTTGGGCACGCTTGCCGCCAACGTGATTGCCGGCTACATCATCGGCGTGGCCGTCGCGTTCTTCGCACGTCAGCCCGATATTCCCGTGGAGTGGCGTCTCTTTGTCATTACGGGCCTGATGGGCGGCCTTTCAACATTCTCCACGTTCTCCGCGGAAGTGGTAGCGGATCTGCAGCAAGGCCGTCTTGGTTGGGCAGCCGGCGAAATCGTCATTCACGTCGGCGCGTCGCTGACCATGACGGTCCTCGGCATCATGACGGCAAGCGCCGTCGCTCGTGCCGCCGCCGCTTGAGCGGCACCGGTCGACGCATGCCGGGCACACGTTGACCAGTCCGGCGCGGAGGCGGCGCAGGATGCACTCGTATGCGTCGCGCAGCAGCGCGTCATAGTGCAAGCGGCAGATGGCGAGCCCTTCGAGCCGGCATCCACTACAGCAGCGTGAGGAAGAGAATCGCGACCAGCAACCCGCCAATCAGGGCAAGGTAGAAGTTCAGGTTGCCGGATTGGAGAGCGCGAAGGCGCTCCGCGCACGCCGTCACGATCCGGACCAGAGGGTCGAACAGGTGCCGCTCGAAGAGATCGGTCACGCCAGCCGCAAACACCAGGCGCTTGACGAAGTATTCGCGCTGCTCGTGCTCGCGCGTCGTGCTGACGGTCGGCTGGTAGATGAAGCTGTAGAAGGTGCGCATGGCATTCGAAAAGGTCAGCGCCGTCGTCGCCGCATCATGCCCGCTTTCCGTCATGCCGCCGAACCACACGGGTGCCCTGCGAATCGCGTGCCGTTTCGTCAGCCACAGCAGCGCGAGCGGCAGGATCGCCAGCAGCGGCATCACGATGACCAGCTTCGTCGGCGAGATGAAGGCAAATTTGTCCGTGAGCGGCACGAGCAGCCAACCCGACACCATCGCCTGCGGGCTGTTGGCATGAAAAAGCGTCTGCGCGCCGCTGGCAAGCGCGTTGAGCCACAGCGGCGCACCGACGGCCACGGCAAGCACGCACAGCCCGAGGATCCCCACCGAAACCGCGTTCGTCCGCGGCACGGGCGGCGTGACGTCGATGCCTGGCAGTCCCAGCAAACCGAGGCCGAACACCTTGACGAACGTTGCGAGCGCAACGGCAGCGGCCAGCGCGAGTCCCGCCCCTGCCAGAACAAGCACGAGCCGGCCGATGAAGGACGCGAGGTGGAACCCCTGAAACACCGACTGAAACACATACCATTCGCTGACGAACCCGGCCTGCGGCGGCACGGAAGCGAGGCTCATGACGGCAAACACCGCGCCGAGCCCGAGCAGGAAGCCGCTGCGACGCAGCCAGCCGCGGGGCACGATGTCGTAGCTGCCGCAGGCCGCATGGATGCCGTCTGCCGTGAGGAACAACGCGCCCTTGGCAAGCGCGTGACCCGCGAGATGCAGTAACGCAACGGTCCATGCAAGGCCTGCAAGATCGCCGAGATGACCGGCGCGAAAGAGCAGCGTCGCGCCGAGCATGACGACGGCGACCGACGCATTCTCTGCCGACGAATAGCTGAGCAGCGAGCGCCACTCGTCCTGCTGGAATGCGAACAGTACGGCCAGGATCGCGCTCGCCACGCCCGCCGCGATCGCGATCACGCCAAGGCCGAAGGCCGTGCCGCTCTGCACGGATACGTCGAGCCAACTGTTCCAGCCGCGACTCAAGGCAAAGTACGCCGCGTTGAGCACGACGCCCGAAAACAACGTACCCGTTGCGCCGCTACCGCAGGAATAGGCGCGCGGAAACCACTCGTAGAACGGCATCAGCCCAAGCTTTGCCCCGAAGCCGATCAGCAGCGCGAGGCCCGCGAACCAGGACACGACGCCGGCCGCGCCCGGCGCATTCATGACGAAGCGGTCGAAGCCGATGCCGCCTGCCGCCCGGTCGAGCACGACAACCGCGAACATCAGCGCAACGGCCCCCACTTCGAGCAACGCGAGCATGAGCATGACCGGCCGGCCCTCGCGCTCGTCCGCCCGCTCGCCGGCCAGCATGAGCGCGCCCCCAAGGCTCATGGTTTCCCAGGCGACGAGAAGCGACATGCCGTCCTGCAGACCAACCACGCCAAGCGCGCCGAGCAGGCTGAACGCGGCACCGGCGGGCCACCGTCCGGAAGCGCCGGCCAGCGGCGAGCCGAGCCAGCAGGCCAGTGCCGCGGGTACCAGCCCGAAGCCGAGCAGCCAGAGGCCCGCAGGTTCGACTGCGAACCCTACCGGTTGCGCCGCGAGCGCGATGGGCAGCGGCACGGCGGCGGTGCCGTCCGGCAGCGCGACGAGGCAGGCCATCACCGCAAGCACGCATCCCGTGCCCAGCAACCCGCGAGCGACGCCGTGCGCGGCGCGCAAAGGCGAGACGAGCGCCGCGAGCGCCCACAACGCGGCGGCAAGACCCAGAAGCAGGTTAGCGCTCAAGCTGCCCTCCTCTCATGCGTTGATCGGCTCTCCCGACGATCAACAGCAGCGCATGAATCAGCGCGGCCGGATTCGGCGGGCAGCCCGGCAGATAAACGTCCACCGGCAGCACGCCGTCGAGTCCCGTGCCGCACGCGTAATTGCCGCCGCTCACGCCCCCCGACACCGCACAGGTGCCCGTCGCGACAACCCAGCGCGGCGCGGGCATGGCCTCCCACGTCGCGAGCAGCGGCGCGCGCATCGCCTTCGTCACGGGGCCGGTAACGAGCAGCACGTCGGCAAAGCGCGGTGACGGCGTGAAGAAGATTCCAAGCCGATGCAGGTTGTAGAACGGATTGTTGAGCGCCTGCAGCTCCGACTCGCAGCCGTTGCACGATCCCGCATCGACATGCCGGACGTGCAGGCTGCGGCCGAACTGGCGGCGTTCTCGTTCGACCACCTCGCGCGCGATCCGCTGATTCATCGCCTCTTCCCACTTCAGGTCGTCGCGTTCGCGCACGCCGAGCGCCCAGTCCCCGGAAGCCGTGAACGCGCCCGTCGGGCAAACTTCGACGCAACGCTGGCAGACGATGCAGCGCCCCCAATCCACCTCGGGCTTCGCGGGCGTCTCGTTCGACGAAGCGAACGAGATCGCATGCGTCACGCAGGCATTTGCGCACGCCTCGCAGTCGGGGCGGCATTTCGCCGGATCGTAACGCGGCATGCCCAGCACACCTTGCTGACCGTGCCCTTCGTCCTTCACGCCCTTCAGCGGCCAGTCGGTGCTCGCACTGCCCTCCTTCAGGCCAAACCAGGTCCAGAGTGACATCGATGCGTTCCTCCCCTGTGCGCTGCGTGAGTCACGCCGCTAACGGGCACAGCCCGAAACGGTCAGGCCAAAGCTCGCCTCGTTGATGGCGTAGTCCATCATGTTGCTGTCGTGAACCGTGGACGGAAACACGCGCCAGTTGGCAAACGACGGCGCCTTTATCTTCACTCGCGCGAGCCGGCTGTCCGCATCGAAATGGACGGCGTAGAGCACCGTGCCGCGCGGCGACTCCGCCCACCCCAGCCCTTCCGTCCCCGCGACCGCGACGCAGTCCGCTCGCAACGGACCGTCCGGCACGCCCTCGCCGATCGCCCGGTCGACGAGCGCCAGACTCGCACGCAGTTCGGCAATGCGCACGTTCATGCGCGCATACGCGTCGCCCGCTTCGGCAATCGCGACGGTCGGCGGTAGCGCTGCATACGCGGCATACGGGTGGTCCCGGCGCAAATCGCGGTTCACGCCCGACGCGCGCTCGACCGGTCCGGTCGCACCCTGATCGAACGCGAGCTGCTGGCTGAGCGGCGCGGTCGAGATCAGGCGATCCAGATGGCTCGTGGTGCGTTCAATCAGTCCAACGTAGCGATCGACTTCCGGCGAGAGCGCAGCGAGGCCTTCGGCAATCGCGTAGACGTCCAGCTCGCGCCGCACGCCGCCCGGCCAGATCAGGCCGCGCAGGAAACGGCTGCCCGTTGCGCGCGCATTGATCTGCTTGGCCTGCTCCTCGAGCAGCTTGCCCTGCGCTTCGCCGACCTTGAGTGTCGTCGTGTGACACAGGTGACCGAGATAGTGCAGATGGTTGTAGATCCGCTCCAGCTCGGCGGCGACGAGTCGAAACCAGCGCGCACGCCCGGGAACCTCGCAGCCTGTCGCGTCTTCCACCGCCTGGGCGTAGGCGAGCGCGTGGGCCACGCTGTCGACACCGGAAACACGCTCCGCGACCAGCGTGCCCGTTTCGCCGTCCACGCCCTCGAACTGCTTTTCCATGCCCCGATGCTTGAGAAACAGATTGGGGTGGTAGTGCAGGATACCCTCGCCGAGATAGTAGAAAATGAACTGCGCCGATTCGACTACGTCTGCCCGCACCGGACCAAACGGCAGAAGCTGGACATGTTTGCCCGAGACGCCCGGCAGCTTCGGCGCAGTCAGCGTAGCGGCCATACTCCGACGTTGCGTACCGGGTGGCTCCAGAGGTCCTCGTTCGCCGTGCGGCAGAAATGCGGTGACGAGTCGTTCCGGCTCCGGGTGATTCGAGAACGGGATGCCGCTCATCTCCATGACCTCGCGTTCGTGCCAGCCCAGTAGCGGGCAGATGGCAGCGAGGCTGGGAACCGGCTCGCCATCGCCATCACCATCGACATCAACAGACCAGCCGCAGAACGGCTCGCGATCCGGCACCGTCGCGACGTAGCGCAACTGCGCCTGCCCCGGCGCCGGAAACCAGGCGTAGACGCCCTGCATCCGACCGCCTTGCGCCAACAGCGCGCGGGCGTGCGCCGGCAGTTCGTTGGCGCGCAGCGTCACGTACTCGCAGTTGCTCATCGATTGCCTCCGCCCAGATCCGCCGCAACAGCCCCGAAGAAATGCCATAGCGGCTCGGGCCACCAGATGCCCAGCACGAATACCGGCAAGAGTGCCAGCCACATCGGCAGCGTCATCCACGCGTCGATCTCCACAGGGCCATTCCCGTTCGATGGAGGCCGTTCGGCTGGCCTCGCGTCGAGATACATCTTGCGAAAGTGATTGAGGAAGCCGATGAAAATCACGATCAGCAACACCAGCAGCACGATCACCGCCCACGCGTTGGGCGTTGCGAATCCGGCGCGCATCAGCGTGATCTCGCTGAGGAACAGCCCGAACGGCGGCGCGCCCGTAATGGCGACGGCGCCCGCGAGCCAGAGGGCGCCCGTCACCGGAAAGCGTGCCCATATGCCGCGAATCGCGTCGATGTCCTTGGTTCGATAGACGCGCATCGCGTTTCCCGCGCCGAAGAACATGAGCGACTTGTTCAGCGAATGATTGAGCATGTGGTAAAGCACGGCCGCTATGGCGAGCGGACCGCCAAAGCCGATTCCGAGCGCGATCACGCCCATGTGCTCGATGCTCGACCAGGCCATGAGCCGCTTGATGCCCTGCTGCCGTACGATGAACAACGCCGCGACGAAGAGCGAGATCGCGCCGAACGCCACGAGCACCGTGCGCGGCAACACCGAGCGGCTCGCCGCATCGGTAATCGTCAGGAAGCGCGCGATGCCGAGCATGGCCGTATTGAGCAGCGCGCCCGAGAGCATCGCCGAAACGGGCGCCGGACCTTCGCTATGTGCGTCGGGCAGCCACGTGTGCATCGGAACCAGCCCGGCCTTCGTACCGTAGCCGACGAGCACGAGCAGAAAGGCCATCTGGATCAGCGCGGGGTTCATGTGCGGGGCGGCAGTCCGCAGCGCATTCCATGTCATATCGTAGGTGGGGCCGAGCACGAGACTGCCGGCCCAGTAGAAGAGCACCGTGCCGAGCAATGCGAGGCTGATGCCGGCCGACACGACAATGATGTATTTCCAGGCCGCTTCGATGGCTTCCCGACCCCGCTCGAAGCCGACGAGAAAGGTGCTGACGAGCGTGGTCAGTTCGATGGCGATCCAGTAGACGCCGATGTTGTTCATCAGCGGACCGCAGATCATCGTCGTCGCGAAGAGCGCGAACAGTGCATAGAAGCCCGGCAGGCGTGCTTCCTCCTCCTTGATGAGCCGCATGTAGCCAATGGCGTAAATCGACGCGAGCCCATACACGAGACAGGTGCAGACAAGCGTCCACGCTCCGAGGGCGTCGAACAGCAGATAGCCGTTGACGAAGGTCGTCGGCTGATCGACGTGGGCCGCGAGCCATAATGCCGCGAAGAGGCTAACGCCGGCCGCGGCGAGATTCGCGTACTCGGCCACCCGGACGTGCTGGCTCGCCGTGGCGGCCACGGCGGCGAGGAGCGGCGCGACAATGACGAGAACGAGCCATCCCTCTACCATGATCACCCCACCAGACGCCGGAGTTCGCGGCTGCTCGTGCTGCCGACATGCGCGACGAGATAACGGACCAGCACGCCGAAGCTCACCACGATCACAAGGAGATCGAACAGCAGGACGAGTTCGATCAGCAGCGGCATGCCGGGCACGAGAATCTGCGAGCCGAGAAAAATACCGTTTTCGAGGATCAGCAGGCCGAGCACCTGACTGATCGCTTCCTGGCGGACGGTCAGCATCAGGAAGCCGATGAGCTTCATCGACAGCATCACGGTGAGCGCAAGCACGACCACGGTGCCGCCCAGTCCGAGCGCATTGCCAAGGTGATTGGACACCACGAATGCGAAGAGCACCAGCAGCGCACCGAGCACGAGGCTCGATCCAGGCTGCAGGATCACGTGCAGTTCGCGCTCCACGGCGAGGCGCGCGATGATGCGCCAGATGAGATACGGCAGCACGAGGCCGCGGAAGAATGCGGTCAGCACGGCCACCAGATACAGCTCGTGATAGTGGCCGTAGTAGCCGACCGCGCCGGAGAGCAACGCGATGAGCCAGGATTCGGCCATGAACGCGAGCAGATAGTCCTTGAGCCAGCGCGATCCGAGCATCACGAAGGCGAGCAGCAGACTGCCGATCGCCAGCAGGCTGAAGAGCGATGCGGCAAGCGGGCTCAGATGGGCGAGCAGCATGGCGTCACCGTAGCTGGTTGGCCGCGATGGCGAGCACCGCAAGCATGAACGAAGCCGCGAGCGGTTCCTGATACCGAAAGAAGCGCAGCCGCGACTGCGCCGTTTCAACGAGCACCACGACGAGCGCGACGACCAGCATGCGCGCGAACAGGCCCGCTGCCGCGCCGACCGCTCCTAGTGCCGTGCCCTGCTGCGAGAGTCCCCACGGCAGCGTCAGCACGTTGCAGAAGATGATGTAGAGAATGAACTGCTTCATCATCGCAGCCCACTTGAGCAACGCGAGCAACGGGCCCGAGTATTCGAGAATCCGCGCCTCCTCGATCATGTAGACCTCGATGTGGGTGCTCGAGTGAATCGGCAGCCGGTCGGTCTCGACCAGCAGCAGAACGAAGAATGCGAACACGAGAAAGAGATGCGCGGGACTCCAGTACACGGACGGCTGCTGCACGAGCAGATGATTGACGACGAACGGCAGCATGGCTTTCGCGAGCAGCGTGATGCCGACGAGCACGAGGATCAGCGTCGGCTCGGCGAGGATGCCGAGCATCACGGAGCGGCTTGAGCCGATACCGCCGTACGCACTGCCCGAGTCGAGCCCCGCGAGCACGATCGCGAACGAGCCGAGTGTAAGAATGAGCCCGCCGCCCAGGATGTCGCCCATGTCGGAGAGCGGCAGCGGAAAGTCGGTGAGCACGGGGATCAGGATCGGCACCGTCATCATGCAGGTGAACGCGACGACGGGGGCGCACCAGTAGATCCATGAAGCCGTTTCGGGCACCACGATCTGCTTGCGGAACAGCTTGCGCAAGTCGCGGTAGGGCTGAAAGATGCCGGGGCCGCGTCCGCGCTGGACGCGCTCCTCCCACTGCAGAATCACGCCCTGCAGCAACGGGGCCAATGCGAGAACGGTGACGACCTGCGCGATCTGCAGGAATATGTCGCGCGCGCTCATGATCGATCTCCGCGCGGGCGCAGGCGCGTCGCAGGTCGTATGGCGCACGGCCCTGCCCCGCGCGATAAAGATGTTCGCGCGACCGGGCGGTGGGTGAAGCACGGGGGGTTATGCCATGACAACTCGCTCGCGCATCCCATGTTCTTCGCTTTTTTCAGGCATTCGCATGCCCGGGATGCTCGTGAATGCGAGCCGGTCAGACATGCCTACCGGCCCCGGCGCCCGGGGACTGGTAGGCATCATCAGCCGCGAGGGGAAGACGCGGCGGTTAAGGGAGGATGCCATCTCCACAGGATTCAGTGACGAGTATAGGCAAGCGGTCGCCACATGCAAGACCGGAGATTTTCTCCTAGTGAGGTCGCCGTCCGAAGAGCGGGAAATGTTTTTTTGCTTCGGCGGTCTGTCCCTCGTCGCCAAGCAGTCCGAACTCAATGGGCGTGCGCGTGTAAAACACATGCACGTGTTGCAGCCTGACCGCATCGAGCATGCGGTCCGCCTCGTCCTCGGTCACGGCCAGGATGACCTGGACCGGCTGATCCGCGAGCCTCAGCGCATGCGCCGCATGATGCGCGCCGGCGTGACCCGTCCCTTCCGCGCAGTTGATGACGGTGGCGCCGTGAATGCCCAATTGCTTTGCCTCGTGCAACAGCCATTCCGTGATGGTGTGATGGCCGTGGCGGCGATTCTGCTCGGTGTAGAACGTAAGCTGGTAACCGTTCATGTCTGCCTCCGTCGATCGACACCGCGACCCGTGCCACGATGGTTTCACCGCAGCATGAACCGCGGCGCCCGTCTCCCTCAGGAAATTCTAGTGCATCGACAGAATTCCACTAGATACTGCAGTGCGGAAAAGCGGGTAATCATGAAGCACCGGCCGGGCGGGACTCGCCGGCTCCCGCCTCATGGCCGGACGGGATCGAGTGTGTGCCGCGGCGAGGCCGGAACGCGGCGCGTCCCGCATATTCCGCCTGCTCGCCCAGCGTGCTCTCGATGGTGAGCAGCCGGTTGTATTTCGCCACCCGCTCGCCGCGCGCCGGGGCGCCCGCCTTGATCTGCCCGCAGTTGAGCGCGACCGCGAGGTCGGCGATGCTCGTGTCCTCCGTCTCGCCGGACCGGTGCGCAACGGTGCAGGCGTAGCCCGCGGACAGCGCCATGCGGGCCGTATTGAGCGTTTCGGTGATCGTGCCGACCTGATTGGGCTTGATGATGACGGCGTTGCAGCAACGCTGCGCGATGCCGCGCACCAGAAAGGACCGGTTGCTCACGAAAAGGTCGTCGCCGGCAATCTGCAGCCGGCCGCCAAGGTAGCGGGTGAGGTTTGCATAGGCATCCCAATCGTTGTCGATGAACGGATCTTCGAACGACACGATGGGGTAGCGGTCGGCCCATCGCCCGCACAGATCCATCATCTCGTCCGTCGTGAGGCACCGGCCCTCCTGCTCCAGATCGTATCGCTCGTCCCGCCACAAGCCGGCCGCCGCACAATCGAGCGCCAGCGCGATATCTTCGCCGGGCCGATACCCTGCGCGCTCGATTGCCTGCATCAGCAGATCCAGTGCGGCTTCGTTCGACGGCAGCGCCGGCACATAGCCCCCTTCGTCGCCGAGATTCGTCGGCTCGTGACGCTCGACGAGGAGCGTGCGCAAGGCGTGGTAAGTCTCGACGCCATACCGCAATGCCTCGCGGTACGTCGGCGCGCCGAGCGGCACGATCATGAACTCCTGGAAGTCCGGGCCACCGTGCCCGTGGCTGCCGCCGTTGAGCACGTTCAGCATGGGCACGGGCAGGACGCGCGCGCCATCCCCGCCGAGGTAGCGAAAGAGCGGCAGCCCGCAGACCTGCGCCGCCACGCGGGCGCATGCGATCGAGGCACCGAGCGTGGCGTTCGCGCCCAGCCGCTCCTTGAACTCCGTTCCGTCGAGCTCGATGAGCGTCGCGTCGATGCGCCACTGATCGTCGGCGGCCAGCCCGCGCAGTGCGGGACCGATCAGCTCGTTGACATGCCTGACCGCCTGTGTCACGCCCCTGCCGCCGTAACGATGCGGATCGCCGTCGCGCAGCTCCTTCGCTTCGTACTCGCCGGTCGAGGCGCCCGAGGGCACCGCGGCGCGCGAGAGCGACCCGTCGTTGAGCACGACCGTCACCTGCACGGTGGGATTGCCGCGAGAATCCAGCACCTCATCGCCTGTCACGCGGGCAATCGACACAGATGTCGTCATGTCCCCTCTCTCCCTCTTGTGAACGGCGCCAGCCCGAGCCGCACCCTCATGTCGCACTGCGAAGCTGTTTGAACGCGGCTCGTCCCGCGTAGCGGGCGTCGTTGCCCAGCATCCGCTCGATCGCCAGCAGACGGTTGTACTTGGCAACCCGCTCGCCGCGCGCCGGAGCGCCCGACTTGATCTGCCCGCAGTTCAGCGCGACGGCGAGATCGGCGATGCTCGTGTCCTCCGTCTCGCCGGAGCGGTGCGAAACGAGGCAGGTATAGCCCGCCGAGAACGCCAGCGCCGCGGTATCGAGCGTTTCGGTCACGGTGCCGATCTGGTTGAGCTTGATGAGGATGCTGTTGCAGCAGTGTTCTTCGATGCCGCGCTGGAGGAACGTCCGGTTCGTCACGAACAGATCGTCGCCGACGATCTGAACGCGGTCGCCGAGATCGCGCGTCAGTTCGGCAAAGCCGCTCCAGTCGCTATCCGCCAACGGGTCCTCCAGGGAAATCAGCGGGTAGCGATTCAGCCAGTCCGCCCAGTACGCGATCATCTCTCGCGAATCGAGCGACTTTCCGTCGCGACGCAGAGCGTAGCGGCCGTCTTCGTAAAACGAGGTGGCGGCCGGATCGATGCCGATGGCGATGTCCTCGCCGGGACGATACCCTGCCCGCTCTATCGCCCGTACGATCAGTTCCATGGCGACCGCGTTGGACGGTAGCTGAGGCACATACCCGCCCTCGTCGCCCACGTTCGTCGATGCGCCCGCGTCCGCGAGGACCGTGCCAAGCGCATGGTAGGTTTCCGCGCCATAGCGCAGCGCCTCCCGAAACGTCGGCGCGCCGAGCGGCACGAGCTTGAACTCCTGCACGTCGGGCCCGTCGTGTCCATGCTTGCCGCCGTTGAGGACGTTGAACATGGGAACCGGCAGCACATGCGCGTTCGCACCGCCCAGGTAGCGAAAGAGCGGTAATCCGGCCTCGAGCGCCGCTGCTCTCGCGCAGGCAAGCGACGCGCCGAGTACCGCATTGGCGCCCAGCCTGGCCTTGGACGCGGTTCCATCCGCCTCGATCAACGCATCGTCGATGCGGCGCTGATCGTCCACCCGCATTCCGGCCAACACCCGGGCGATTTCCTGGTTGACGTGGCGCACGGCCTCGAGCACACCTTTCCCGCCGTATCGGCGAACGTCCCGGTCACGCAGTTCGACCGCTTCGAATTCGCCTGTCGAGGCGCCGGACGGCACCGCTGCCGTCGCGCTCGCACCGCTCGAAAGCGTGACCGTCACTTCGACGGTCGGATTGCCGCGCGAATCGAGAATCTCGTCGGCGCACACGGTTTTTATCAAAGCAACGTTGCCCATATCACGGCTCCCTGTCGCAATGAGCACTGCGAAATGCCGTTACAGCCTGCCTGATCGCTTCAAAGGCCGCGTCGATATCGGCCCAGCCGTTGAACTCGACCCACTTGCCCGGCTCCAGCTTCTTGTAGTTTTCGAAGAAAAACTGGATCTGGTTGAGCGTGAACTCGCCCACGTCCGCCAGTTCGCGGATAGCCTTCGTGGCAGGGCACACGCTATCGACGGGCACGGCAATAACCTTCTCGTCGGGGCCTGCCTGGTCGGTCATATTCATGAGGCCCACCGGGCGGCACGAGACCAGCGAAAGCCGCTCTAGCGCGAATGGAGCAATCACGACGATGTCGAGCGGGTCGCCGTCGCGCGCGAGCGTTCCGGGAATGAACCCGTAGTTTTGCGGATAGCGCATGCCCGCGCTCATGATCCGGTCAACCTTTAGCAGTCCGAGGCGTTTGTCGGCCTCGTACTTGACGGGCTCGCTCTGCGCGGGAATTTCGATGATCGCGTTCACGTCGAGCGGCACATTTTCGCCGGTGGGAATGGCGTTGAAGTCCATCAGGCTCCTCCGTTCGTTCCAAGGGTGTCGTATTCGATCGGTGCGCGCGTATAGAACAACCTGATACCGCTGTCACGCAGTACCGCGAGCAGCGCACCGATTTCGGCGTCGCCGGCAATGACGGTGACGGCAACCGGCTGGTCGGCCAGCTCGAAGAAACGGGCCGCGTGGTACTTGCCTTTCGCGTCGACGCCTTCGGAAACCTCGGTGACGGTCGCGCCGTGAATACCCGCGCGCTTCACCTCGTCGAGTATCCAGTCCACCACTGTCATATGGCGTATGCGATGGCTCTGATTGGCGGCGTACACGGTCAACTGGCTGCCATTCATGACGGCCTCCGTCGACGCGGAAACAGCAGTGGACACGGAAACGGCAGGCGCACGGCGGCGCCGCACGCATTGGCGTGCAGGACGGAATTCGATCGCATGAAAAACCAGATTCGCAGAGTGACAAATCTGGGCAGCAGGACGCCCTGGAACAATGCCCACGGCTTCCCGACCCAGGAACCCGTAGGCATCATTAGCCGGACAACGCCGGCGGTTAAAGGAGGAATGCCATCTCCTGCCGGTCAGTGTAGCACCGGCGTTTCGAGGCCGCTACTGTTTGCGCAGCGGTTTGCACAGCGCCCGCGCGTTGTCTACAGTGGAAACGACAGAGTACGGAGATGGCATTCTCCGCCGACCGCCGGTACCGCCCGGCTGATGATGCCTTGCGCCATCCCGCGCAATGATCGCCGTAGTTTCGCGATTCTCCTGCGCCGGCGCGCCTGCACTATCGGCGGATCGCGCCCGGAGCCCATTCGAGCCCGCGGCGCCCAAGGAGAATCGGATGATCTCGCTCGACATTCCGGGCCTGCGAACATTAAAGCTCGCTCATCTCGTGCTCGACTTCAACGGCACGCTCGCCGTCGATGGCGTCCTGCTCGAGGGCGTTGCTCCCCGCCTGTCCGCGCTCGCGAACGAACTGGACGTGCACGTCGTGACCGGCAATACCTATGGGAACGCACGCGAACAGTTGAGCGGCTGCGCGGCCGAAGTCGTGTGCCTGCCGGCGACCGGCCAGGCGCAGGCCAAGCTCGATTATGTGCGTAGACTCGGCCCCGATCATGTCGTTGCCGTCGGAAACGGCCGCAACGATGTCCTGATGCTGGAACAGGCTGCGCTCGCCATTGCCGTGCTCGGTACCGAGGGATTGTCGACGGAGGCGATCGAGGTGGCCGACATCGTCGTGCGCCACGCAGTCGATGCACTCGGGCTGTTGCTGCGCCCGAAGCGGCTCGTTGCTTCGCTGCGCAGTTGACCCCGATATGCCGTTGCCAACGGGCAGCACGATCACTAGAATAAAAGCGGTTGCAATGGGAGATGGCATACCTCCCCAAACTGCCGCGCAAACGCCGCGGATGATGATGCCTGGAGTTCCTGGCCGGGAGCTGCAGGGTCATGACGATGCCCCCGTCCAGGCTTGTTTTCTTTCAGCCGCATGGACGGTCAACGTGTTCGCTTCCCTGCCCTTCACTGCCTCGCCGCACGCCGGTTTGCCTCTTTCGGATGGCGAAGTTGATTTTCTGTGGTGGTTCATCCAGGGAAGCATCATGGATGCGGACGTGCGTGCGCGGCTCTGCGCGCACTGGGGAATGTGTCCGCGCCATGCGCTCGCGTTCTTCGTCGTCGAAGCCGCGTTTCGTCCGCACCTCATTCACGGAAGCACGATTCTCTATCACGATCTGATGAAGCGGACGCTACGCGTTCTTGGCGGCCACGGGCTCCATAGCCTCGCGCCCGCGTCTGTCGTGCGCCGGTCACTGCATGTGTCGGGTCCGTGCCATATGTGCAGCCTCGGATATGGCCCAGGTTCGGTCGGCAACGGGCCGGCGGAGCGTTTCGCCCAAGGCCGGAACCTCGCCAACGCCCGCACCTTTGCGAATGAGAGCCGGCGCGGCTGGCTTCCTTATGTCTGCGGACAATGCGTCGGCACCGGTACCGGTACGCCATGCCGCTGCCACCTGATCGAAATGCCAGGGCACGACGGCAACGCGGCGCTGCGTGCAGCACGGTCTTCCGTAGCGGACATCGCTACCCATCTTGCGCGTTTCGAAAACGCGTTTCGTTGGGACAGTCGGGCCACCGACACCGACGAAGACCGTGGCGCCCTCATCGCTGCCATCGGCTGGTGCGGCGGCTGGAGCGAAATAGTGCATACGTTCGGCACCGGCTGAGCGACGGAGACATCATGTTTCGCGAGAGGAGCGGCAACGCATTCCCGCCCGAGTATGCGAGGCGTACCGGAGAGGCGTTCGCTCGTGTCGAAGCCTGCCTGAGCGACGCGCTCCACGACCTCGACCCGGTCACGCAGACTGCCCGCTTCGGCGCCCGGATCGCCGATGGCCTGCCCGTTCAGCACCAGATGGTGTACGGCCAGCTAGGCCAGATACGCGAAGCGATGCAGACGATCGCGGACCGTCATCAAATCCCGATCCCTGCACGCACGGTCAGCGCGATCGAATCGTGCCGCCTGCATGTGAGCGAAGCCATGCTGGCTATCTCCGGACTCGATCCGCGTGCAGAAGCCGAGGCGACGGCGCAACCCGATAACGCTCTGCCCGCAGAACTCGCGGAAGACGCCTGCCGCCTCGTCGACCACCTCATGACGCTCCTCGACGCCCTGTTGACTTCGCTGGCATCCGAGGTCAATCAGGCTCCCGCAATCGACGGATCGCTGCAACCGTCTCCCTCACTACGCACTCCCGTCATCGTGGAGCTCGAATCCATCGCCACGACGCATGGCCTGGGCGACCTGCGCCGGCGCGCCGCGGAATTTGCCAGGCACAACGACATAAGTGACACGGTGGTCGGTGTGTTCGGTACGGTCAACGCCGGCAAGTCCACGTTGATCAATACCCTGATCGGCAGCGCGCTTCTGCCGGTCTCCGCATTGCCGACCACCGCCGTTCCCGTCGAGATACGCCACGGTTGCATCGAACGGGGAACCGCCATGTTTGTGGCCGCCAGGCCAGAGTGGTTCGATCGCGCACGCGTAGCCGAGTTCGTCGATGCGCATCAGAACGCGGACAACGCGCGCGGTGTCACGCGCATCGTCCTCGAAACGCCGTCGCCGTTCCTCGCGAATGGTGTCACGCTGATCGACACGCCTGGTATTGCCTGGTCCATGACGGACGCAGACGGGCACGATCTGCGTGGCGCCCCCTGGTGCGATATCGCGATTGTGCTCATCCCGGCCACCGGTCCGCTGACGCTGCGAGAAGCCGCATGGGTACGCGAGCTGTGCGGGCGCGGCGCCCAAGTGACCGTACTCGTCACGAAGATCGACCTGATCGAACGCGACGAACGCTGGCGCATCTACGATCATGTCGTGCGAGGTATCTGGAAAGGTACAGGCCTCGAAGTGCCGGTTTATCTCCTGACCATGCGGGAGGACGATCCACCATGGTGTCGTGCCTGGATCGACGGCCCGCTTGCCGACGCGCTCACGCAATGCCGCGAGCAACGCGCCGCGATGCGGCAGCGCCAGCTTGCGACCCTGCGCCGCGATGTTCTGGACGCACTCCAGATCCGGCTGCCGCGGCGCCCTGTCGAAAAGCTGGATCCGGAGCGAATCGGTACGGCGATCCAGACGTTGGCCCAATACCGCGACAGCATCGTCGCGCTTGCGCGAAAGACCGAGGATCCGGCCGTGCTGCTGCGGACGACGATGAGCCGACTCGCCACCGACATCGCCCACAACGCGGCGGCACTGTGGACCGAAACACGCGATTCGTCGTTTGACTCGACGCGCCTCGTCGAACTCGGGGCCGACGCGCGCGCCCACGCGTACGCGGCTGCCGCGCGGCGTGCCGTCGAGGCGTGCCGCGCCGAGGCAACGATCGCCCTGTATCGCACCGCCGAGGCGCTCGGGTCTGCGCGCCTCGGGTCGGGCCTTCCGATCGCCGTTGATCCGCCCGCCTTCGGACTCCATGCGCCCCTGCCCACCCTGCTTATCCCGCGCTCGTCCGGCTGGCTTTTCGGTCGCTGGGGGTTCTACCTCAGCACGCGCCGCAACCTCGCCCGCGCGGCATCGATGACGATCGTCGCACACGCGATGCTTGCGCACATGGAGCAGGTCCAAACGTGGAAGCAGCACGCACTCGACGCACTCGCTCAGGCATTGACAGCGGACATCGGGCAGATACAGGCAGCACAAAGCGGCTCGGGTCTCCCTGCATGCGAAAGCGTCGAACGACTACGCGCCGACATTGCAAGGCTGCGCGCGGTGGCGCCAGGCTAAACGATACGGGTGCGCCATCGGTAGCTGCCGCTAGTCTATCCTCGAAAATTCCTCGGCCGACGGTGGAACTCGATCCGCCGCGCCGTCTTCTCCGCCGAAAATCTGCCGGTACAGATCCTGTCCGAAGCTGGTCTGCAGCGGTTCGGCCGCGATCAACCGGAACGTGCGCTCGCCATCGTCGCGCCGCTCCGCGCGCAGAAAGAGCGTCGGAAACGTGCCTCTGTCGTACAGGCCCCGTGCCAGCGTAAAAAGGTGAGTGACGAGATAGATCTTCACGTGTTGCTCGAGCAACGCATCGACAATCTGGCGCCCTATTTCAGAACCCTCGCGCTCATTCGTCGAGGCGAACGATTCGTTCGACAAAAAAAGCGCATGCTCGCACAGATGGTCTACAAGTTCGCTCATACGCTTCAGCTCCTCATCGAACTTGCCGCCGTGCATCGTCGCGTCTTCCTCGCGCTTGTAGTGCGTGAGGATTCCGTTTGCGATGTTCGCCTCGAACGCCGCCGCTCCCACAGGCATGCCCGCCTGCATCAGAATCTGCGCTATGCCAATGCCGCGCAGGAAAGTGGACTTGCCGCCCTGGTTCGCACCGGTAACCACGACGAGGTCCTTGCCATTCGCGTCTGCATCGTTGCAGACAGGCTGGTGGTCCATACGGAGCGCGAGGCTCACATCATAGAGCTGCCGGAATCGATGCTGCCGTTCCCGTGCGGGACGACATACCGGCATACACACCGGCATGCCGCGCGCAGCAAGATTCGCCCGCACGTTTAGGCATCCCAGGTAGAAGCCTAGCTCCGAGCGCAGCATCGAAAAGAAGCTCCTGATATGATCGGCCGACTGCGCCAGGGCATTCGCGACGTGGTCGATACCTCGCGCCTCCAGTTCAGACAGCGCACGTGCACCGTTTTCGTCACGATCAGCAATGCGAAACGTTCTGGAGGGCGGTCGTTTCGCGAAGAGCCGCCGGACCAGATTCGGGTCGCGGTCATGAGGCTTGCGCAGGACATAATGCTCGCCTTTGTTACCGCGCCCTGGCTGCGCGCTGATCAGTACGCCACCGCGGAATCTCAGCGCCTTCAGGCAGCCCGTGATCGTGGCAAGATACTCGTCCGCCAACTCCTCCCGGATCATGGCGTAAAAGTGCCGGAAGCCGGGCGACTGGAATGCCTCCGCCTGACGGTCGGCGATGCTGCGAAGCTTGCCTAGCAGGGGAACGAAGGCCTGAACCAGATCGCGCGCCGAATGCAGCACGCTGGTCGCCGACGCGGTCAGCCCCCAATAGAAGCTCTTGCGTTCCACCTCGACGGCGTCGACAGCGATTGCATAGAGCTGCCGGACGTCTTCCTCATGATCGATGCAGTCCTGAAGCACAGCCTGTCGGTACAGAATGGCGTCGACATCGAGAAGACTCACGGGCACCACCTTCCTCGCGATGTCGTACAGGAAGTCGTCGCCTGCAGCCATCGCGCGGTACAGCGTGTCTAGCTGCAAGTCCTGGGCGAGTGTCTTTTCGTTCCATAAGTCTTCGCGCCGCCAGTCGAAATCGCGCGCTTCATACAGCAGATGGGCTTTCATGATGCGAGCCGCTCCTTGAGACGTTCATACGTCAGTCCGTACTGCTCTGCAACCGACACCGCGTACGCCTGCCCGTCGGCGGGCCGCCGGCGTACCCGAAACGTGCGCGCAGACGGATCGCCCGTCGCGGTCTCGCTGACCATGCTGACCGTCTGCGGACCCAGCCGTGCCAGCTCTTCGATGAAGGTGACGCAGACGCCCAGCGCGTCGAGGTCCATGATCCGGCCGATGATCCGTCGGCACAGGAATAGCGCATCGGCCAGCGTGGTCGAACTGAAGATCTCGTTCATGAGGATGATGCTGTGGGGTGTCGCGCAGGACAGGATGTCGTGCATGCGCATGAGATCGTCCTGGAGCTTGCCGCGCAGATCGGCCGTATTCTCCTCGCGCTCGAAGTGCGCGAACAACCGGTCGTACAGAAACAGGCTGGCGTGGGTGCCCGGCACCGGGCAGCCCAGCTTCGCAAGGAAATGGAGCTGGCCGAAAGTTCGTGCGAAGGTTGTTTTGCCGCCATTGTTCGGCCCGGACACCACGAATAGACGTTCCGCACCTTCGAGGTACAGATCGTTTCGAATGACAGGCAGTTTGTCCGCGCAAAGCTTGTGAGCGAGCGCGATGTCGAACGCGTCGTCACAACGCACGGCCTTGCTGGTCGACGAGACAGCCGGATAGCTAAACGGCAGGCCTGCGTCGCGACACGGCTGGATGTAGCTGCGCCAGGCCACGTAGAACTGGATTTCCCGATCGAACGCATCGATGGTGGGATCGAGATAGTTGGCGTGATTCGTCCGGAAACTCGAAAGCAGGGCAAAAGGCTGCGGATCGAGTTCGGCGGCGCAATCGAGAATCTGCGCCTCGACGTGATTCATCTCCGGCCACTCCTTCACCGCGATGTGATGATCCTTGACATCGCCCTGCTTGAAGCGCTCGAAGATTCCCTGCACGTAGGCGCTGTAATCGCTCTCCCCGTCGTAGTTGAGCACGGTAACGGAATTGCCGTCGATGTGAATGCGGTAGCGGACGTCGTCGAGCGCCGCTTTCACTTCTTCGACATCGTGCTGAAGTGCCGCAAACGCTTCGCTGCCGAGATAGACGCAAAGCCACCGGCCGAACTCACCGAGCCCACTCGACATCGGCGCTGCGTCGCTCAGCGCGCCGCCGAGTACCTTCGCTGCCGTGCAGTACTGCGATGCCGCTTCCAGGAACCACCACTGCTTTTGCCGCGGGTAATAGAGGTGCTCCGCTTGTGTGAGACACGCGCGCACCTTCCGCATGGCAAGCGAGAACGCCTGGATACAGGACGAGATTTCGTCGCGCTCCATATCTCGCATGACGTCGTGCCGGTACGTTACCGCGCTTTCGGTCTTCAGTTCCGTGCGGAAGAACGGGACGAGGTCGTACTCGTCAAAGCCTCGGGTCACGTCGCTCACGACCTGGTCGAGGTTCAGATCGCCGAAGAAAGCGGGTTCGGACACGTCGCCGCGCGGCGGACCCTGGTCGGGTGACTCGAAGAGGATGCTGTGGAAATTCATCTTCCCTTCCTGCTTGCCATGCGGAGCGCCGGGGACCGGGACGTATCGGGAACGCCCGGCGCCGGTAGAGCACCGTATCGAAGAGAACTGGGAAGCGCTGCGAGCGCAGCGTGGGCAATGTGAGTCTCGCCCCGGATAAGTCGTGCGCCCGCAGTGCCTGTTCCCAGGCCTGCAGGCATCATTAGCCCTTAGGGCGGTTCAAGGAGGAATGCCATCTCCTTTTTTAACTTTACGCCGGTCGCCACCGCGTTACAAGGCTTCCCATGTGCGATCTCCCCGTTTTATTTTCACTGGCGACGGCACCTGCTGCATCACCATTGCGAGAGTCGGATTTTTTCGGCGCGATTGACATGCTGCATTGCGAATGCGTTGGCGATTCGCCTTAAGCACGGCCAGAGGGAATGTCCAGAAACGCACTGGAATGCTTTGAATGGTGGGCCGGGTCGGATTCGAACCGACGATGTCCTTTCGGAGGCGGATTATGAGTCCGCTGCCTGCAACCAGCACGGCGTCCGGCCCAAAGAGAAGCGTCAACAAAAAAGCCCGGTCTAGCAAAAGGCCGGGCCTTGTTCGACGACAGGCCGACATACTACACGAAAGCAGGCCGGCCTGGCGAGTGCACATGCACAGCATGCGCACATGAAGCAAAAAATCAGTTCCCTTCGAGGAACGACTTGAGCTTGTCCGAGCGGCTCGGGTGACGCAGCTTGCGCAGCGCCTTCGCTTCGATCTGGCGAATCCGCTCGCGTGTCACGTCGAACTGCTTGCCCACTTCTTCGAGCGTGTGGTCCGTGCTCATCTCGATACCGAAGCGCATGCGCAGCACCTTCGCTTCGCGCGGCGTCAGCGAATCGAGCACGTCCTTCACCACGTCGCGCATCGAGGCATGCAGCGCGGCATCCGCGGGCGCAACCGTGTTCGTGTCCTCGATGAAGTCGCCAAGATGCGAATCGTCGTCGTCGCCGATCGGCGTTTCCATGGAGATCGGCTCCTTCGCGATCTTCATGATCTTGCGGATCTTGTCCTCTGGCATCTCCATCTTCTCGGCCAGCGTCGCCGGATCCGGTTCGAGACCGGTTTCCTGCAGAATCTGCCGCGAAATACGGTTCATCTTGTTGATCGTCTCGATCATGTGAACCGGAATGCGGATCGTGCGCGCCTGGTCCGCGATCGAACGCGTGATGGCCTGGCGGATCCACCACGTCGCGTAGGTCGAGAACTTGTAGCCGCGCCGATATTCGAACTTGTCCACCGCCTTCATGAGGCCGATGTTGCCTTCCTGGATGAGGTCGAGGAACTGCAGGCCGCGGTTCGTGTACTTCTTCGCGATCGAGATCACGAGGCGCAGGTTCGCCTCCGTCATCTCGCGCTTCGCCTGGCGCGCCTTCAGTTCACCGGCCGCCATCTGGCGGTTGGTTTCCTTCAGATCCTTGAGCGGCAGCACCACGCGCGCCTGCAGGTCGAGCAGGCGCTGCTGCTGTTCGCGGATCGCCGGGATGTTGCGCGAGAGGATCGCGCTGTACCCGTGGTTCTCGCCCACGATCTTGTCGGTCCACTCGAGGTCGGTCTCGTTGCCCGGGAAACGCGCGATGAACTCCGAGCGCGGCATGCCGCACCGGTCCACCACCGTGTGCAGGATCTGGCGCTCGACCTGGCGCACTTCGTCCACCTGCGCACGCAGCGTGTCGCACAGGCGCTCGACCGTGCGGGCGGTAAAGCGGATCGACATCAGTTCGTTCTGAATCGTTTCCTGCGCCTTGAGGTAGGACTTCGACTTGTAGCCTTCCTTCTCGAACGCGCGGCGCATCTTGTCGAACCATTCGCTGATGAGCGCGAACTTCTCGAGCGAGGCGCGCTTGAGCGCTTCGAGCTGGGCTGCGTTGGCCGTTGCCTGCGCAGCACCCTCGTCCTCTTCTTCCTCCTCTTCTTCCTCTTCCTCTTCGGCGTCCTCGTCTTCGTTCTCGATCGCTTCCGCTTCCTGCGCGGAAAAGCCGTCGGTATCTTCGGCATTCGGATCGATCAGGCCGTCGACCAGTTCATCCACGCGGATCTCGTCGTTCGCCACGCGCTCGGCCATCGCGAGGATGTCGGCAATCGTGGTCGGGCACGCAGAGATCGCCATGACCATGTGCTTGAGGCCGTCTTCAATACGCTTCGCGATTTCGATTTCGCCTTCGCGCGTCAGCAGCTCGACCGTGCCCATTTCGCGCATGTACATGCGCACGGGGTCGGTGGTGCGGCCGAATTCCGAGTCGACGGTGGACAACGCAACTTCCGCTTCCTCTTCTACTTCGTCGTCCGAAGAAGCGTTCGGCGCGTTGTCGTTGAGCAGCAGCGTTTCGGCATCGGGCGCCTGCTCGTACACGGCCACGCCCATGTCGTTGAAGGTGCTGATGATGCCTTCGATCGCCTCGGTCTCGGTGAAGTTGTCAGGCAGGTGATCGTTGATTTCGGCGTACGTGAGAAAGCCGCGCTCCTTACCCAGCTTGATGAGCGCTCGCAGTTTCGAGCGACGCTCCTCGAGCTCCTCGACGGTCCCGGGCTGCGAGGACGCGAACGCGTCTTTCAGCAGCGCCTTTTCCTTCGCCCGCCGGTCGCGCGCACGGGCCTTTTCGCCCTTGCCCGCGACGGGCGTGCTGTCTTCGCTCTGGCTTGCGTCGTCTTCGACGGATACTTCATTCAGCTTTTTCGTCATGGAGTTCGCCGTTTCGGCTATAGTCTCGACTCGCGGCTGGTGGACGTCAGCCTCTTGAACCGTGGATCCTGGAGCCTCGCGCTCTGCCACATCGTCCGCAATGGCAGGCACTTGCCTTGCACTACTCGAACCGGACCGCTTCGTTGCCACTGGCGTTTGGGTTGCGGCTTTCGCCGCGCGTGTTGGCGCCGCTCTGGCGGCCGAAGCAGCCATGGTCTTCTTCCGGGCAGCGGGTTCTGGAGGGGTGGCGGTCGACTTGCCGGCGGAGTGGGCGGCGCTGGCCTCTCTGGCCTTGAGGGTCGACTTCGTCGAGTCTTTGCCTGTCGCCTTTTTTTCGCCTGTAGTCTTTGCCATTGCCATTCCGTCCTTGCTGGAAGCTGGGTATAAGCCCGGAAGAAAACAAAAACAAACCGCTGAAAACCTTTTATTATAGCACGCGAGGCAAAATCCCCCCGGTGCGCCCTCCCTTACAAACCGAGCTGACGTTTCATATCAGTCCGGGTCTGATTCAGCGTCATCAGCTCCGCCAATTCCTCGGGCGTATGCCGCGACTGCCGCGAAAGCACATCGAGCCGTTCGCAACACGCGTCATAGCGCATCTTCAGGATCGCCGCCGTCAATTCCTCGCCCACCAGCCGCTCCTGCTCGCGCCGCTCCTCGGCCACCATGGCGTCTTCGGGATTTTTCATCAATAAATCCCGGACGTTTTCATCATAGTCCAGAATTTCCCGAAAAATCTCCTCGAAGGTCGGGGCGTTCGCCCCGTTGCGCAAGAGATCCGAAAGGAGCTGAAACGCAGCAGCATCGCCCAGTCCGCGGGCGTGCGTGGTCACTTCCTCGAAAAGTTCGCCGTGCCGCGTGAGCCCGATCAGGGCCCGCTCGGCCTCCTCGTCCAGTTGCACAACGATGCGCGGATGCATCACGAGGTTGCGCAGCGCCTTGCGCTCGATCCCGGTCACGAGGTGCCGATCCTTGCGCGCGGGGGCCGATCGGGCAGCCCGGGCGATTCGCGCGTCGACCTCGCACAGCGCCGCCACTTCCTCGAACGGCACGTCCAGCCGGTCCGCGAACATATGCATGATCTGCGCGCGCAACGCGTTCGCCGGCAGCGCCTGCAGGAGCGGCTTGGCGTCGAACAGCGCCCGCGCGCGGCCTTCCGGCTGATCCAGCTCCTTGCCCGTCAGCACCTCGTTCAGCATGAACTGCGACAGCGGCATGGCCCGCTCGACCTGCTCGCGGAACGCCTCGGTGCCGAATTCGCGGACATAGCTGTCCGGATCGTGCTCCGGCGGCAGGAACAGGAACCGGATCGTGCGGTTGTCCGCCGCATGAGGCAGGCAGGCGTCGAGCGCACGCCGCGCGGCACGGCGGCCGGCCGAATCGCCGTCGAAGCTGAAGACCACCGTATCGGTCTGACGCAGCAGCTTTTGCACGTGGATCGGCGTGCAGGCGGTGCCGAGCGTCGCCACGGCGTTCTGGAAACCGAGCTGCGCCAGCGCGACCACGTCCATGTACCCTTCGACCACCAGCACGTACTGGTGCTCGCGAATCGCAAGACGCGCCTCGAAGAGGCCGTACAGTTCGCTGCCCTTGTTGAACAACGGCGTTTCCGGCGAATTCAGATACTTGGGCTCGCCGCCGTCGAGCACCCGCCCGCCGAAGCCGATCACGGCACCCTTGACGTTGCGGATCGGGAACATGACCCGATCGCGGAAACGGTCATAGCGGCGGGCCTGCCCCTGGGCGTCCTGCTTCTCGCTGACGATCACGAGCCCGGTTTCGACCAGCGCATCGTCCCGATAGTCGGCAAATGCCGACTCCAGGTTCTGCCAACCATCGGGCGCATAGCCGAGGCCGAAGCGCGCCGCGATCTCGCCGGTGAGGCCGCGCTTTTTCAGGTACTGGATCGCATTGGGCGCGCTGCGCAGTTGCCTGCGGTAGTAGTCGCACGCCGTCTGCATGATGTCGGATAAAGCGGTGGCGACCGCCTTCGAAGGACCGCTCGAGTAGCCGCCCGCACCGGCGCCGCCCCCGCCGCCACGCACCGGCGACGGCTCCTGCGGCACCGTGAGCCCGACCGATTGCGCGAGCTCGTTGACGGCCTCGGGAAACGTGAGGCCCGCATGCTCCATCAGGAAGCCGATGGCGGTGCCGTGAGCGCCGCAGCCGAAGCAATGATAGAACTGCTTCGTTGGACTAACGGTAAACGAAGGGCTCTTTTCGTTGTGGAACGGGCACAGGCCCATGAAGTTCGCGCCGCCCTTCTTGAGCTGCACGAAGCGTCCCACCACGTCGACGATATCGACGCGGTTCAGCAGATCCTGCAGGAACGAATGCGGAATCATCGGGACGAATGCGCTCCGGCTGGCTGAATCACACGGACGGCGCGGACGGTGCGGGTGGCGCCACCCGGGAGTCCGGATCGCACCGCCCGCGAGCCGCCTGGCCTTACTTCGAGAGCGCGGCCTTGACCAGCGCGGACACAGCCGTCATATCGGCACGGCCGGCGAGTTTGCCCTTGAGCACGCCCATCACCTTGCCCATGTCCTGCGGGCCGGCGGCGCCCGTCTGCGCGACCGCGGCCTGCACTTCGGCGGCGACTTCCGCGTCGGAAAGCTGCGCGGGCATGTAACCGGCGAGCACCTTCAGCTCGGCAGCCTCTTTCTCCACGAGATCCGTGCGGCCCGCGGTCTCGAACTGGCTGATCGAGTCCTTGCGCTGCTTGATCATCTTGTCGACGACCGCCGTGATGCCCGCGTCGTCGAGCGTCACGCGCTCGTCGACTTCGCGCTGCTTGATCGCGGCGAGCAGCAGGCGAATCGTGCCGAGGCGCTCGGCTTCGCGCGCGCGCATCGCCGCTTTCATATCGTCGTTGATCCGGTCCTTGAGGCTCATCACTCACCTGAAATGCGTTGGGGTTACGAATATCCCGGCGTACCGAGGCGCTGACGCCCCATGCCCCGCTTGCCGTACACACATCATATCAATGCAAAAACCCGCCTGGAAACGCTTCCAGGCGGGTCGGCGCAAATTCTCGATGGTCGCGACCACACCAGAGGGGCAGCAACAGCCGCGTCAGCCTGGTGCAGCCCAGCCGTCATTCACGGCCGACTGCGGCCAGACCACGGCAATGCCGGAATCAGTACAGCTTCTTCGGCAGCATCTGGCTGCGCAGGCGCTTGAAGTGGCGCTTCACGGCCGCCGCCTTCTTGCGTTTACGCTCAGCCGTCGGCTTTTCGTAAAACTCGCGCGCGCGAAGTTCGGTCAGAAGACCGTTCTTCTCGATCGTGCGTTTGAAGCGGCGCATGGCCACTTCAAAGGGTTCATTTTCTTTTACGCGGATGGTCGTCATTTTCCAATAACGGATCTGGGGTAAAGGGAATTGAGTATAGCAGAGCGAAATGCACTAAGACAGGCGGTGGTCAAGCGCCGATCCATGCCGGTTCAGGGCCCCCTGGCGGGGCTAAAGCGAGGGCTGAAGCGCGAACGCGGAAGCGGCTTCGCCCGCCGCCACACCCGAGGCCCAGGCCCACTGAAAATTGTAGCCGCCGAGCCAGCCGGTCACGTCCACGGCCTCGCCGATAAAGTAGAGCCCCGGCACCCGCTGGCTCATCATCGTGGCCGACGAAAGTTCACGCGTGTCGACCCCGCCGCGCGTGACCTCGGCCTTCTTGTAGCCTTCGGTGCCGGTGGGCGTCAGCGTCCATTGCGCGAGGCCTTCGCCGATGCGGAGCAGCGTCTTGTCGGGCAGGTCGGCGAGGCGTGCGTCGGCCGCAACCTGATGCCCTTCCAGCCAGACGTGCGCGAGCCGCGCCGGGATCCATTCGGCCAGCAGATTGCCGATCTGGCGCCTGGTCGCGCCCTTGGCTTCGACGAGCGCGGCGGCCGGATCGCGTTCGGGCAGCAGGTTCACCCGAATGGGCTGCCCCGGCTGCCAGAAGCTCGAAATCTGCAGCACGCCGGGGCCGGACAGGCCGCGATGGGTGAACAGCAGATCTTCGTCGAACGCCCCGCCCGTCTTGCGCTCTCCGGTCGCGATGCGCACGTCGAGCGACACGCCCGAAAGCGCCGCATACGGTGCCCAGTCGTCATACGCGAAGGTGAGCGGCACGAGCGCCGGACGCGTATCGATGAGTTTGTGGCCGAACTGCTTCGCGACGCGATAGGCAAAATCGGTTGCGCCGATCTTCGGAATGGAGAGACCACCGGTCGCGATCACGAGCGCGCGGGCGCGAATCGTGCCTTGCGGCGTGCCGAGGGTGAAGCCCGCGCCCTCCGAATGGCTCACCGCCTCGACGGGCAGCGGACGGCGCCAGGTCACGCTGCCGGCGTCGCATTCGGCCCGCAGGACATCGATGATCGCCTCGCTCGACTGGTCGCAAAACAACTGCCCTTTGTGCTTTTCGTGCCAGGTCACGCGATGCTGGCGCAGCAACGCGAGAAAATCGCGCGGCGTATATCGCGCGAGCGCCGAGCGGCAAAAATGCGGGTTCGCCGAAAGATAATTGGCCGGCCCGGCGTGCAGATTCGTGAAGTTGCAGCGCCCGCCGCCCGAAATGCGGATTTTTTCCGCGAGGCGCGGCGCATGATCGATCAGCGCCACGCGGCGCCCCTGCTGGCCGGCCACCGCCGCGCACATCATCCCGGCCGCCCCGGCGCCGATCACGGCGATATCGAAAGATTCCATGGCGCGCATTCTACCTGCCCCCTCCGTCAAATCGCCCGGAGCCTGGGCGCGGCGGCCCGCGTTTGCCGCCACCGGTTCCGCCGGCCGCATTCGGTGCGCACTGCCGGTGCGCACTGCTATACTTTCGGGTTTCCCGCTCACTTTGCCGGCCAGGCGCTTGCAGCCGTATCAGGCAACCGCAGCCCCACCATCGCCCGCCTCACCATGCTCGTTCTCGGCATCGAAAGCTCCTGCGACGAAACCGGCCTTGCGCTCTACGACACCGAGCGCGGCCTGCTCGCCCACGCCCTGCACTCGCAGATCGCCATGCATCGCGAGTACGGCGGCGTCGTGCCGGAACTCGCCTCGCGCGACCACATCCGCCGCGCGTTGCCGCTGCTCGAAGAAGTGCTGGAGCAAAGCGGCGCGGCGCGCGGCGACATCGACGCGATCGCCTATACGCAAGGCCCCGGCCTCGCGGGCGCGCTGCTGGTGGGCGCGAGCATCGCCAATGCGCTCGCCATGGCCTGGAACCGCCCGACGGTCGGCATCCATCATCTCGAAGGGCATCTGCTCTCGCCACTTCTCGTCAATGCGCCGCCGCCGTTTCCGTTCGTGGCGCTGCTCGTCTCGGGCGGCCACACGCAGCTCATGCGCGTGACCGACGTGGGCGTGTACGAAACCTTGGGTGAAACGCTCGACGACGCCGCCGGCGAAGCCTTCGACAAAACCGCCAAGCTGCTGGGTCTCGGTTATCCGGGCGGCCCCGAGGTCTCGCGGCTCGCCGAGTTCGGCACCCCCGGAGCTATCACGCTGCCGCGGCCGATGCTGCATTCCGGCGATCTCGACTTCAGCTTTAGCGGACTAAAGACGGCCGTGCTGACGCACGTGAAGAAGCTGGGCCCGAACATTTGCGAGCAAGGCAAGGCCGATATCGCGCGCGGTTTCGTCGATGCAGCCGTGGATGTGCTCGCGGCCAAATCGATCGCCGCGCTCAAGCGTACGAAGCTAAAGCGCCTCGTGGTAGCGGGCGGCGTGGGCGCGAACAAGCAGTTGCGCGAAACGCTTTCGGCGGCGGCGCAAAAGCGCGGCTTCGAAGTCCACTACCCCGATCTTTCGCTGTGCACCGACAACGGCGCGATGATCGCGCTCGCCGGAGCGATGCGCCTCGCGCGCTGGCCCGAGCAGGCCACGCGGGATTACGCGTTCACAGTCAAACCGCGCTGGGATCTGACCTCGCTGGAACGGTAAAGCCGCTTTTTTTGCCGCCGCAAGGCGACAAAAAAGCCGCCTTTTCAGGCGGCTTTTTTCGTTCTGCGCAAGCGGTATCGGAGATCACCCACGCGCGCGCTTGTCGTGCTCGATCACGGCATACGCACTGTGATTGTGGATCGACTCGAAATTCTCGGCTTCCAGCACGTAAGCGGCAACGCGTGCATCGGCATTCAGGCGCACGGCCACGTCGCGCACGAGATCCTCGACGAACTTCGGATTCTCATACGCGCGCTCGGTCACGAACTTCTCGTCCGGGCGCTTGAGCAGGCCCCACAGCTCGCACGACGCCTCTTCCTCGGCAATCCGGATGAGATCCTCTACCGGCAGATCACCCGCCAGCTCGGCGTCGATCGTGACGTGCGAGCGCTGGTTGTGCGCGCCGTACTGCGAGATCTTCTTCGAGCACGGACAAAGGCTCGTCACCGGCACCAGCACCTTCAGGAACAGGCGCGTCCGACCGTCACGCTTGTCGCCCGTCAGCGTCACCTCGTAATCGAGCAGGCTCTCCACGCCCGACACCGGCGCCACCTTCTTCACGAAGTACGGAAACGACACCTCGATGCGGCCCGCCTGCGATTCGAGCTTTTCGAGCATGGCGGCCAGCATCGTGCTGAACGTAGCGGACGTCAGCGGCGCCCTGTGCTCCTCCAACAGTGCAACGAAGCGCGACATGTGCGTGCCCTTCTGGTCCGCGGGCAGATGAACGTCGAGGTTCCACGTGCCTACCGTCGGCTGCACGTCGCCGTTGCTGGTCGCCACGGTCAGCGGATGGCGCACGGCCTTCACGCCCACGCGCTGGATCGGAATCTGGCGGGTATCGACGGAGCTTTGCACGTCCGGCATCACGAAAGCCGGGTTCATCTGGTTCATGTTCTTGTCCTTGATGCCACGCGCTACGCGGCGCGCAATGCCAAGCGCCGGCATAAGCCGGCGCTTGGCACGCGGGTTCGGGGTTCATCAACCCGCCCGCAGGTTCAAACGGAAAGTGGGCTATCGCGGCGGCCAACGCCCGATACGAACCGGGCGGCCATGCCGCGAGGCGCTAACTCCAGCGTTGCCCAACTCAGGCGACGCGCATCACCGACTTGCCGGACGCGTTCGCCGTGCGGTCGAGGAAGCGCTCGCGAATCGACTTCGCGATCCCTGCCGCGTCGAGCCCCACGCCGGCCAGCAACTTGGCCGGGTCGCCGTGATCGATGAAGCGATCGGGAAGGCCCAATTGTAGTACGGGCTTGATAACCCCACTTTCAAGCAGGGCTTCCACGCAGGCCGAACCCGCGCCGCCCATGATGCAGCCTTCCTCGACCGTCACAAGATAGTCGTGCGTCTCGGCAAGCTGGCGCACGAGTTCCGCGTCGAGCGGCTTCACGAAGCGCATGTTCGCCACCGTGGCGTCGAGTTCCTCGGCGGCGGCCAGCGAGGGCGCCACCATCGTGCCGAATGCGAGGATCGCAATGCGCTTGCCTGCCGGCGCACTGCTTTCGCGGCGAACCTCGCCCTTACCCACCGGCAGCGCGGCCATCTGCTTGACGGTCGCGACGCCCGTGCCCGCACCGCGCGGGTAGCGCACGGCCGTCGGGCAGTCCTGCTGGAGCGCCGTGTAGAGCATCTGGCGGCACTCGTTTTCGTCCGAGGCGGCCATGACCATCATGTTCGGAACGCAGCGCATGAACGCGAGATCGTAGGCGCCCGCGTGCGTCGCACCGTCCGCGCCGACGAGGCCCGCGCGGTCGATCGCGAACACCACAGGCAGGTTCTGCAGCGCGACGTCGTGGATCAGTTGGTCATACGCGCGCTGCAGGAAGGTCGAGTAGATCGCGACGACAGGCTTGAGGCCCTCGGCAGCGATACCGCCCGCGAACGTCACTGCGTGCTGCTCGGCAATGCCCACGTCGTAGTAGCGGTCCGGGAAGCGCTTTTCGAACTCGACCATGCCCGAGCCTTCGCGCATGGCCGGCGTGATGCCGATCACGCGCGAATCGAGTTCGGCCGCGTCGCACAGCCACTCGCCGAAAACCTGCGTATAGGTCTTCTTGCCCGGTGCCGTGGACGGCTTGATGCCTTCGGCCGGGTTGAACTTGCCTGGACCGTGGTAGAGCACGGGGTCCGCTTCGGCGAGCTTGTAGCCCTGGCCTTTTTTCGTCACGACGTGCAGGAATTGCGGACCGCGCAGCTCCTTGATGTTCTGCAGCGTCGGGATCAGCGAATCGAGATCGTGACCGTCGATCGGCCCGATGTAGTTGAAGCCGAACTCTTCGAACAGCGTGGCCGGCACGATCATGCCCTTCGCGTGTTCTTCGAGCTTGCGCGCGAGGTCGAGCACGGGCGGCGCATGGCGCAGCACGCGCTCCACGCCCGCACGTGCGGCGGCGTAGAAGCGGCCCGACATGAGGCGCGCGAGATGGCGATTGAGCGCGCCCACCGGCGGCGAAATCGACATGTCGTTGTCGTTGAGGATCACCAGCAGCGGCACGTCGTCTTCCACACCGCCGTTGTTCAGCGCCTCGAAGGCCATGCCGGCCGTCATCGCGCCGTCGCCGATCACGGCGATGCCCATGGCGTCATCGCCCTTGAGCTTGCTCGCGATGGCCATGCCGAGCGCCGCCGAGATCGACGTGCTTGAGTGCGCGGTGCCGAACGTGTCGTACGGCGACTCGTCGCGTTTCGGGAAGCCCGAGATGCCGCCGAGCTGGCGCAGCGTGTGCATCTGGTCGCGGCGGCCGGTCAGGATCTTGTGCGGATAGGTCTGGTGGCCGACGTCCCAGACGATGCGATCGCGCGGCGTGTCGAACACGTAGTGCAGCGCGATCGTCAGTTCGACCGTACCGAGGTTGGACGACAAATGGCCGCCCGTCTGCGAGACGCTGTCGAGAACGAAGGCACGCAGTTCGTCGGCAAGCGGTTGCAACTGGCGGCGATCAAGGCGGCGTAAATCCGCCGGGTCGTCAATGGTTTTCAGCAAGTCGTACATCGTCGTTCCAGTCCAGGAAATCGGGCGCTCCCGCACTTCTGGCGCACATTACGTCCCCTTTCATGCGCGCGGGCGGGTTGGCGCGGTCAGCTGACCCGGTTCACCACCAGGTCAGCGAGTTCGGCAAGGCGCCTTGCGGGCGCGCCGAACGGTTCGAGGGCCGCATGCGCGTCGCTGCGCAACTGCTGCGCCAGCGCCCGCGATGCGTCCAGACCGATGATCGACACGTAGGTCGGCTTGCCGTCCTTCGCGTCCTTGCCAGCGGTCTTGCCGAGCGTCGCCGAGTCGGCGGTGACATCGAGAATGTCGTCCACCACCTGGAAGGCGAGGCCCACTGCCGCTGCGTACGCGTCGAGCGCGCGCAGCGTGTCGGCGGAGGGCGTCTCGCCCGCCACCGCGCCCATGCGGACCGACGCGCGCAGCAGCGCGCCGGTCTTCAGCCGGTGCATCGTTTCGAGTTCTTCACGCGTCAGCGCACGCCCCACGCTCGCAAGGTCGATGGCCTGGCCGCCGGCCATGCCGATCGAGCCGCTCGCCAGCGCCAGTTCGCGCACGAGCGCGGCCTGGCGCGCCGGCGCATCGCGCAAACCCGGCACGTCCGACGTCAGCGTAATGAAAGCCTGCGACTGCAGCGCGTCGCCCACCAGCAACGCCGTGGGATCGTCGTACTTGACGTGGACCGTCGGCTTGCCGCGGCGCATGTCGTCGTTGTCCATGCACGGCATGTCGTCGTGCACGAGCGAGTAGACGTGGATCATCTCCAGCGCGCAGGCCGCCGCGTCGAGCGCCTCGGGCGTCGCGCCCGTCAGTTCGCCCGCAGCATGGCACAGAAGCGGCCGAACGCGCTTGCCGCCGCCCAGCACGGCATAACGCATGGCGTCATGCAGGCCCGCGGGCAGCACGTCGGCTGCCGGCAAATAGTGTTCGAGCGCGCTCTCGACCCGGTCCAGCACCTGCCGGGTCCATTGTTCAGAAGTCATAGATCGTCGTCTCCGCCCGTTGCGGATGTCGTATTGAGGGGCGCGGGCTTGAGCGTCTCGCCGTCGAGTACGCGCACCTGTTGTTCAACCTTTTCCAACTGCTGCTGACAGAACTTCACCAGCACGGCGCCGCGCCGGTAGGCGTCCAGCGATTCCTCGAGACTCAGGCTGCCGCCTTCCATGCGCGCCACGAGCGCATCGAGCTCCGCCAGCGCGGCCTCGTAGCTCTCGGGCTGCCGCAGGTCGCCGCCGCTGTTGCCACCGCCGCTGCCGCCGTCGTTGCCGTTTTCAGCACCTTCGGCCGCCGCGGCGCGGTCTTTCGTTGCGGATTTCGCCATGAGTCGTCGCAGAATTGAAACAAGGCGGACATTCTACGGCAAAAGCGCCGAACCCGACCCGCTCGCCCACTTGCGTCCCCTTGCCGCCACAGGGGCGATCCTGACCGAAATCCGCCACGCCGGCACGCCGATCGCGTTGCCCGGAGGCAATTTTGGCAAAAATCAGTGACTTAGCTACCCCTTGGGGGTGGAAACGGGTATACTAGCCGGCTCCCTAAATCGAATCTTCGATGGTTGGGTTGTTCACTGCTTTCACGTCTTCATCGGGAGTGGGAATGTCCAATCTGAGCAATGCATTGCAGCTGAAGTCCATTCACAGCCAGCTGCCAGTCACCGCTTATTTTGACGAAGCGCTTCTCCAGCGCGAAATCGAAACGCTTTTCCAGAAAGGTCCTCGTTACGTCGGGCACGAGCTGATGGTGCCCGAAGCGGGGAATTATTTTGCACTGCCCAGCGAAAAAGAAGGCCGCGTGCTGGTGCGTAACAAGCAGGACCAGGTCGAGCTGCTCTCGAACGTCTGCCGCCACCGCCAGGCCATCATGCTAAACGGTCGCGGCACGGCCAACAACATCGTATGTCCGCTGCATCGCTGGACCTACGACCTCAGGGGCGAACTGCTCGGCGCGCCGCACTTCGCGGACAAACCTTGCCTGAACCTGAACCGCACGCCGCTGCAGCAGTGGAACGGCCTGCTCTTCGAGTCCGCGGGACGCGACATCGCGCGCGACCTCGCCCGCCTCGGGCCCGCGAAGCATCTCGACTTTACGGACTATATGTTCGATCACGTCGAGGTCCACGAGTGCAACTACAACTGGAAGACCTTCATCGAGGTCTATCTGGAGGACTACCACGTCGTGCCGTTCCACCCGGGCCTCGGCCAGTTCGTCTCGTGCGACGACCTGAGGTGGGAATTCGGCGAGTGGTACAGCGTGCAGACCGTGGGCGTGCACAGCCAGCTCGGCAAGCCGGGCAGCCCGACGTACCGCAAGTGGCACGACGAAGTCCTGCGCTTCCGTAACGGCGTGCCGCCGGAGTTCGGTGCGATCTGGATGGTGTACTACCCGAATCTCATGATCGAGTGGTACCCACACGTGCTCGTGGTGTCGTGGCTGATTCCCGAGGGTACGCAGAAGACGAAGAACATCGTCGAGTTCTACTACCCCGAGGAAATCACGCTGTTCGAGCGCGAGTTCGTCGAGGCCGAGCGTGCCGCCTATATGGAAACGGCGGTCGAGGACGACGAGATCGCCGAGCGCATGGACGCCGGCCGCCGCGCGCTGTTCGAGCGCGGCGAGTCGGAAGTCGGCCCGTATCAGAGCCCGATGGAAGACGGCATGCAGCACTTCCACGAGTTCCTGCGGCGCGAGCTGGGAACGATCTGATCGCTGATTGGATCGCTTATTTGATCCATAAGCGGCACATGCCGATGCAGCGAGGAAAGACGGGCTACGGCCCGTCTTTTTGTTTAGACTGACGGCATCGGGCCGGCCTTGCCGGCCGCTCATCTCTCAGCTTTGCATGGGATCGCTCCAAAGCGCTGAAGCGCCAGGTGCGATCGACAAGGAGCCGCCGTCATGCCCCACACGCACTACACCACGCTCATCTCCGCCGCCAATCTCTACGAACGCCTGACGGCCGCGCCGGGCAGCGTCCTCGTGTTCGATTGCCGCTTCGATCTCGCCAACTCCGGCAGCGGCGAAGCGGCTTACGCGGCCAACCACATTCCCGGCGCCCAATATCTTCACCTCGATCGCGACCTCTCCGGCGCGAAGACCGGCAAGAACGGCCGCCATCCGCTGCCCGAGCGCGCGGCGCTCGTCAGCACGCTGGCGGCGCACGGCCTCCACGCCGGGCAGCAGGTCGTAGCCTACGACGCCCAGGGCGGCAGCTACGCGGCCCGCCTGTGGTGGCTGCTGCGCTGGCTCGGTCACGACTCGGCGGCGGTGCTCGATGGCGGCCTGCAGGCCTGGGAAGCGGCGGGCTATCCGCTCTCCAGCGACGTGCCGCTTCCCGTGCCCGGCAACTTCAAGGCGGGTGCGCCGCTACAGGTGACGGTCGACGTGCAGGCGGTCGTGCGCAATCTCTCGACGCACGAACTGCTGGTCGTGGACGCGCGCGCGGCGGATCGCTATCGCGGCGAGAACGAAACGATCGATCCGGTGGCCGGCCACATTCCGGGCGCGCGCAACCGCTTCTTCAAGGACAACCTCGGCGCCGACGGCCGCTTCAAGCCCGCGCACGCGCTGCGCGACGAGTTCTCGGCGGTGCTGGGCAGCACGACGCCCGAACACGTCGTGCTGCAATGCGGCTCGGGCGTCACGGCCTGTCACAACGCGCTCGCGATGGAGATCGCGGGCCTGCACGGCGCGGCGCTCTACGGAGGCTCGTGGAGCGAGTGGTGCGCCGATCCGTCGCGCCCGGCTGCGACGGGCCCCAATCCCTGAGCACCTCGCTCGATATCGGGCCCAACATCGGGTCAAACTCGCCTCAACCGCGCGGCGTCACGCGACGCCGTGCTCCCTGAACCACGCCAGCGCGCGCTTCCAGCCGTCCTCGGCATCGGCCTGGCGATAGCTCGGGCGATAGTCGGCGAAGAAGGCGTGGCCCGCGTCGTCGTACACGACGAAGTCCGAGCCGCGGCCGCCCTGCGGCCCCTGCGCGATCGCCTGCTTCATCTGCGCGAGCGTGTTCTGCGGAATGCTCTGGTCCTGGCGGCCGTAGAGCCCGAGCACCGGCACCTGCAGGCTGCCCGCGAGATCGAGCGGATTGGCCGGCATGGTCGCCGTATGCGGCCCCGCCACACGGCCATACCACGCCACGGCGGCCTTCAGGTGCGGGTTGTGCTCGGCATAGAGCCAACTGATGCGCCCGCCCCAGCAGAAACCGTTGATGCCCACGCGCTTCAGGTCGCCGCCATGCTGCCCGGCCCAGGCGACGGTCGCGTCGAGGTCGGACATCACCTGCGCGTCGGGAACCTTGCTCGCGATGTTCTGATCGATCTGCTGTATGGTCGGATAAACCGATGCATCGCCCTCGCGCACGAAGAGGTCGGGGGCAATGGCAAGGTAACCGAGCTTCGCGAAACGCCGGCACACGTCGGCGATGTGCTCGTGCACGCCGAAGATCTCGTGCACGACGACGATCACGGGCAGATGCGTCTTGCCGAGCGGCTGGGCCCGGTATGCGGGAATCAGCGTGCCGTTCGACTCGAAGCCCACTTCGCCGGCTTCGAGACCCGCCGCATCGGTGTGGATGGTCTGCGCGGAGACCGGCAGCACGGCGGCGGCAAACCCGCTGCCGAGCGCCGCCTTCAGGAAGGTGCGCCGATTGAACGGCACGTGCGGGACAAGGGAATCGACTTCGGGCTTCAGCATGCAACGCTCCTCGTTAGACGGCATTCAATGCAGTTTCACGCGTGGCAGCGTCGTGCGGCGCAGCCAGTGCGCGAAGGTGTCGAGCACCATGCGCGCATAGCCGTGCAGCGCGGCGATATGCATGCGGTACAACGACATATACATGAAACGGGCGAACAGGCCTTCGATCAGCATGCTACCGCCAATCACCCCGCCCATCAGATTGCCGACCGCGCTGAAATGGCCGAGCGACACCAGCGAGCCGAAGTCGCGATAGGTGAACTCGGGCAGCGGCCGGCCTTCGAGCAGGTTGCCGAGCGAACGCAGCAGGAAGGCCGCCTCCTGGTGGGCGGCCTGGGCGCGCGGCGGCACGCCACGCTCATTTCCGGGCCATTCGCAGGCGGCGCAGTCGCCGAACGCGAAGACGTTGTCGTCGGCTTCGGTTTGCAGCGTGCGGCGCACGATCAGTTGGCCCAGCTTGTTGACGGGCAGGCCGTCGAGCTGCGCCAGCACCGGTGGCGCCGTGATTCCTGCCGCCCAGACCGTGAGGTCGGCACGCAAGGCCTTGCCGCTCGCCGTGCGCACCACGCCCGGCGCAACTTCCGTCACGCGCTCGCTGGTCAGGATCCGCACGCCGAGCTTCGTCAGCAGCTCGGCGGTTGGCGACGAAACGCGCTCGGGCAGCGCGGGCAGAATACGCGGCCCGGCCTCGATCAGCACGATGCCCACGTCGTGGCTCGGATCGAGCTTGTGAAGACCATAGGCGGAGAGCACCTGCGCGGTATTGCGCAGCTCGGCCGAAAGCTCGACGCCCGTGGCGCCCGCGCCGATGATCGCGATCTGCACGCGCCGCTCGTCGGCTTGCTCCGCGCCTTCGGGCGCCGGTCCCGGCTCCTGATGCTCGGCGCGCATGCACGCCGCGATGAGCCGCTTGCGAAAGCGTTCGGCCTGCGCGACGGTGTCGAGTGCGAGGGAATTTTCCGCAGCGCCTGGCACGCCGAAGAAATGCGTCGTGCTGCCGATCGCCAGCACGAGCGTGTCGTATTCGAGCTCGCGCGGCGGCAGCATATCGCCGCCGTCCTCGTCCTTTACCGCGCCGAGGCGGATGCGCTTCGCCGCGCGATTGAGGCCGGTCAGCTCGCCCTGCTGGAACTCGAAGCCGTGCCAGCGCGCCTGTGCCGCGTATTCGAGCTCCTGCGTGAACGGATCCATGCTGCCTGCCGCGACTTCGTGCAGGAGCGGCTTCCAGATATGGGTCGGATAGCGGTCGACCAGCGTCACGCTCGCGCGCGGCGGCCTCCCTCTGCGCGCCTTGCCGTAGCGGTCGCCCAGCCGTGTCGCGAGCTCCAGTCCGCCAGCGCCTCCCCCCACAACGATAAAGCGATGCATAGACCCTCCGTGCGTGTTGTCTGGCGTCAGAACGGCCGACAACGAGTGCTGGCCGCCACTCATTGTCGGCTGACGCCGCGCATCACAACAAGCATGCGCCGGGCATGCCGGTCATGCGAGCCGCGCGCTTGTGCCAGCCGGCGTGCGCGGGTACTGCATCGTTACGCTCAGTGCGCTTCCTCCCAGTTCGCCCCGACACCCACTTCGGCGACGAGCGGCACCTTGAGCTGGGCCACCGAGCACATCAGTTCCGGCAGACGCTTGCGGACTTCGGCCAGTTCCTCGTCCGGCACTTCGAGCACGAGTTCATCGTGCACCTGCATGATCATCTTCGTGCGCATGCGCGTGTCGTCGAGCCACTTCTCGACGGCGATCATCGAAAGCTTGATGAGGTCCGCCGCGGTGCCCTGCATCGGCGCGTTGATCGCGGCACGCTCGGCCGCCTGGCGGCGCGGGCCGTTACCGCCGTTGATCTCGGGCAGCCAGAGGCGGCGGCCGAACACGGTCTCGACATAGCCGCGCGATTTCGCGTCCATGCGCGTCTCGTCCATGTAGCGCGCCACGCCCGGATAACGCGCGAAATAGCGGTCGATATAGAGCTTCGCCGCGTCGCGCGTGATGCCGAGATTCGATGCGAGCCCAAACGCGCTCATGCCGTAGATCAGGCCGAAGTTGATGACCTTGGCAATGCGGCGCTGGTCTGCGCTGACTTCGAGCGGCGTCACGCCGAACACTTCGGCGGCGGTGGCGCGGTGAATGTCGTCGCCGCGCGCGAACGCGGCGAGCAGCGACTCGTCGCCCGAGATGTGCGCCATGATGCGCAGCTCGATCTGCGAATAGTCGGCCGAAACGATCTTGCAGCCGGGCGCGGCGACGAACGCCTCGCGAATACGCCGCCCCTCGCCCGTGCGCACCGGAATGTTCTGCAGATTCGGATCGTTCGATGCCAGACGCCCCGTAACCGCCACGGCCTGCGCGTAGTTCGTGTGCACGCGGCCCGTCTGCGCATTGACCATGCGCGGCAGCTTGTCGGTATACGTGGACTTCAGCTTCGCGAGCCCGCGATGCTCGAGCAGCAGCTTCGGCAGCGGGTAGTCTTCGGCGAGCTTCTGCAGCACTTCTTCGTCGGTGGACGGCGCGCCGCTGGGCGTTTTCTTCACGACGGGCAGTTGCAGCTTCTCGAAGAAGATCTGGCCGATCTGCTTCGGCGAGCCGAGGTTGAACTCGCCGCCCGCCAGCGCATACGCCTGCTGTTCGAGCTCGACGAGACGCACGGCAATTTCCGCGCTCTGACGCTCGAGGCGCTCCGCATCGATCAGGACACCGTTGCGTTCCATCTGGCGCAGCACGCGCGAAGTGGGCATCTCGATCTCGCGGTACACGTAGCCCAGTCCCTTCTCCTGCTCGATCTGCGGATAGAGCGCGAGATGCAGTTGCAGCGTGATGTCGGCATCTTCCGCCGCATATTCGGCCGCCTTGTCGAGCGCGACTTCGTCGAAGCCGATCTGCTGCGCGCCCTTGCCCGCCACTTCCTCGTACTTGATCGTCTTGATGCCGAGGTGACGCAGCGCGAGGCTGTCCATGTCATGGCTGCGATGCGATTCGAGCACGTACGATTCGAGCATCGTGTCGTACTCGACGCCGCCCAGCGCAATGTCGTAGTTCGCGAGCACCTGCTCGTCGTACTTCATGTGCTGGCCGACCTTCTTGTGCTGCCCGCTTTCCAGCCACGGCTTCAGGCGCGCGAGCACTTCGTCGAGCGGCAACTGATCGGGCACGTCCGGCCCGCGATGGCCAACCGGCAGATACGCGGCCTGTCCAGGCTCCGTGGCAAACGAAAGGCCGACGAGCTTCGCGACCATGGGATCGAGCGACGTCGTCTCGGTGTCGAACGCGGTCAGGCGGGCGCCTTCGATCTTCCCGAGCCATGCGTCGAATTGGTCCCACGTCTGGATCGTTTCGTAGTGGCGCGGCACGTCGAGCATCAGCGCGGGCTGCACGTCCGCGTCCTGCTTCGGTGCGTCGCCGCTCGTCGCGGCCGGCACGCTGCTGCTCTGATCGGCTTCATTGACTTCGCGCAGCCAGGTCTTGAAGCCATGACGCGCGAAGATGTCGCGCAATTCCTCACGCGCTTCGGCTCGCGTGGCGAGCGAGGCTTCGATCGACTCGATGTGCGGCGTGAGTTCGCAAGCCGTCTCCACGGTGACGAGCTTTCTCGCCATCGGCAGGAAATCGAGCGCGTCACGCAGATAGCCGCCCACGGCCCCCTTGATTTCGGCCGCATGTTCGACGATGCCGTCGAGCGTGCCGTACTCCGTGAGCCACTTCACCGCCGTCTTCGGGCCGCACTTGTTCACGCCCGGCACGTTGTCCACGGTGTCGCCGATCAGCGAAAGATAATCGACGATGCGCTCCGGCGGCACGCCGAACTTCGCGATCACGCCTTCGCGGTCGAGCGTTTCGTTCGTCATCGTGTTGATGAGCGTGACGCGGTCCGTCACGAGCTGCGCGAGATCCTTGTCGCCCGTGGAAACGATCACTTTCATGCCGAGCTTTTCGGCCTGGCGCGCGAGGGTGCCGATCACGTCGTCGGCCTCGACGCCTTCGATCATCAGGAGCGGCCAGCCGAGCGCGCGCACGGCCACGTGGATGGGCTCGATCTGCGCCGCAAGCGGCTCGGGCATGGAAGGCCGGTTCGCCTTATAGTCGGGATACCAGTCGTCGCGGAACGTCTTGCCCTTCGCATCGAACACGCACGCGCTATACTCTGCCGTAACCTCCTTGCGCATACGGCGCAGCATGTTGATGATCCCGTATAGCGCACCCGTCGGCTCGCCGTCAGGACCGCGCAGATCCGGCATCGCATGGTAGGCCCGATAGAGATAGCTGGAACCGTCGACCAGCAACAGGGTCTTTCCTTCCAGCTCAGTATGTAGGTTGGTTTCCACGCGTAGTTCTTCAGGCATTATGGACAAGAGAAAAGTGATTCCGAGTCTGCGTTCGCTCGCAGATCAAGAGCGCGCAACGGCCAAGAAGGCGCGCGCATCGTGGCAGATGTTCACGATTATGGCAGAGTTTATCGAGGCGACCGAGTACCTCTCCGAGATCCGGCCGGCCGTCAGCATCTACGGTTCTGCCCGCCTGAAACCGGACTCGAAGTACTATCAGCTGGCTATCGAAATCGCGGGCAAAGTGTCCGACGCGGGCTTCGCCGTGATCTCCGGCGGCGGCCCCGGCATCATGGAAGCGGCGAACAAGGGCGCGCACGCCGGCAAGTCGCCTTCGGTGGGCCTGAACATCGAGCTGCCGCACGAGCAGTCGGGCAACCAGTGGCAGGACATTTCGCTGCGTTTCCGCCATTTCTTCACGCGCAAGGTCACCTTCGTCAAGAACTCCGACGCCGTGATCGTCATGCCGGGCGGCTTCGGCACCCTCGACGAACTGGCCGAAGTGCTCACGCTGATCCAGACGAAGAAATCGCGCCACGTGCCGATCATTCTGGTGGGCTCGGAGTTCTGGCAAGGCCTGCTTGCCTGGTTCCGCTCGGCGCTCGTGCCGATGGGCCTCATCAATCCCGAAGACATGGACCTGATGCAGGTGATCGACGACCCGGACCAGGTGCTCGAAGCGGTCCTCAAGTTCTATGAGGACAAGGACAGCGGCGAAGAAGGCGAGAAAGTCCGCCACGAGCGCAGCGACTCCGACGAAGACCGGATGTTCTACCTCTGACATTCGGCTTTCGTTTCATCTCTGCGATGAATCAAACGCTCCCCCAGGACGCACCGCCGGACGCCGCCGGCGCGCCGCATGCGCCAACGGTGCGCGAACTGTTCCTCGGCTTTCTCGGGCTGGGCTTTTCTTCGTTCGGCGGCGCGCTGCCGCTTGCGCGCCGCACCATTGTCGAGCAGCGCCACTGGCTTTCGGCCGCGGAATTCACGGACCTGCTCGGCCTGTGCCAATTCCTGCCTGGCGGCAACGTCATCAACCTTTCGGTCGCGATCGGCATGCGCTTCAGGGGCTGGCGCGGCGCGCTGGCCGGCCTGCTCGGGCTGATGGCCGGGCCGACGCTCGTGGTCATCGCACTCGGCGTGCTCTACGAGCGCACGCAAAACGATCCGCACGTGCGCCACCTGTTCGTCGGGCTTGCTGCGGCCGCGGCCGGGCTCCTCGTCGCGATGGCCGTGAAAATCCTGTTGCCGCTGCGCCGCGAGCCCGCCACGGCCTTCGTCGCGCTGCTCGGCTTCGTCGCCATAGCGATCCTGCGCACGCCGCTCCTGCCCACCATGCTCGTGCTCACCCCCGTCGGCATCGCCTTCGCGGCGCGCGCCGCCCGCCGCGTGGGAGGCGCGCGATGAACGCCACGCCCGTCGCACTCGCCGCGATCTTCAGCCAGCTCTCGCTGCTCGCGTTCGGCGGCGGCAATACGATCCTGCCCGAGATGCAGCGTCAGGTCGTGGAGGTGCATCACTGGATGCCCGCCAGCGAGTTCAGCGCGCTCTTCGCGCTCGCCCAGGCCGCGCCCGGGCCGAACCTGATGATCGTCCCACTGGTTGGCTGGCATGTGGCTGGCTGGGCCGGCCTGATCGTGACTTCCGTGGCGAAGTTCGGTCCTTCGTCGCTCGTGACCATCGCCGTGCTGCACGCATGGGACCGCTTCAAGGACCGCCCGTGGCGGCGCATCGCGCAGCGCGGGCTCGTGCCGGTGACGGCGGGCCTCGTGGCCGCCAGTGCGATGCTGATTGCGAAGGCCTCCGATCCTTCGTGGATCGCGTGGGCGATCACTGGCGTGTGCGCGGTGCTGGCATTTCGCACGAAGGTCCATCCGCTGTGGCTGCTCGCGGCGGGTAGCCTGATCGGGTTGAGCGGGTTCGGGCAATGAGAAAGGAGAGGCTCGACCCGGACCGCCAGGCTATCCATATGGATTGCTGATGATTCAGGTCACGAGACCGGCTACGCATCGCGCGCAGCCGGACTTTGTGTTACTGAAATGCCACCTCGGCAAAGCTGCGCAGCTTGCGGCTATGCAGCTTGTGCAAGCCATTCGTGCGCAGAATCTCCATCGCTTTCACACCAATCTGCAGATGCTGGTCCACCTGGGCGCGATAGAACGAATCGGCCATGCCGGGCAGCTTCAGCTCGCCATGCAGCGGCTTGTCCGAGACGCACAGCAGCGTGCCGTACGGCACGCGAAACCGGAACCCGTTCGCCGCAATCGTCGCGCTTTCCATATCGAGCGCAACCGCGCGGCTTTGCGACAGCCGCTGCACCGGCTCGCGATGATCGCGCAATTCCCAGTTGCGGTTGTCCACGCTCGCCACCGTACCCGTGCGCATCACGCGCTTAAGCTCCGGGCCGTCGAGCTGCGTGACCTGCGCCACCGCGCGCTCCAGCGCGAGCTGCACTTCCGCCAGCGCCGGAATCGGCACCCACAGCGGCAGGTCCGCGTCGAGCACGTGATCTTCGCGCACGTAGCCGTGTGCGAGCACGTAGTCGCCAAGACGCTGCGTGTTGCGCAAACCGGCGCAGTGTCCAAGCATGACCCACGCGTGCGGCCGCAGCACGGCGATGTGATCGGTAATGGTCTTCGCGTTCGAAGGCCCCACGCCGATGTTGACCATCGTGATCCCGCTGCCGTCCGCGCGCTTCAGGTGGTAGGCCGGCATCTGCGGCAGGCGCGCCGCCAGCGTGCCTTCGTCGTCCTGCTCGCCCAGATTCGCGTTGTACGTCACCACGTCGCCCGGTTCGACGAACGAGGTGTACTCGCTGCGATAGTTGCGCACGTCGGCGTCGTCGGTGTGGGCCATCATCGCGCGGCCGAGCTTCACGAACTCGTCGATATAGAACTGGTAATTCGTATAGAGCACGTAGTTCTGGAAGTGCGTGGGCGACGTGGCCGTATAGTGCCTCAGCCGGTGCAGCGAGAAATCCACGCGCGGCGCCGTGAAGAGCGCGAGCGGCTGCGGCTCGCCCGGCGCCGGTTCATAGGTGCCGTTAACGATGCGGTCGTCGAGCTGCGCGAGATCGGGCGTGTCGAACACGTCGCGCATGGCGACGAGCCGCTCGCGGTCCAGGTCGCCTTCCAGGTGGATGCCTTCGGCAAAGGCGAAATGCACCGGAATGGGCTGTTCCGAAACGCCCACTTCGATCGACACGTGATGGTTCTTCGCCAGCAGCCGCAACTGCTCGCGGTAATAGTCGCCGAACAGGTCCGGCCGCGTGACGGTCGTCTCGAACACGCCCGGTCCCGCCACGAAACCATAGGAGCGCCGCGAGTCGATGTGCGTGTTGACTTCCGTGCGAATGCGCACGAACGGATAGCACGCGCGCACGCGGCGATCGAACGCCTCGCCGCGCCGGTAGCGCGCGAACGCATCGCGCAAGAACGAGGTGTTCGACTCGTAGATGGTGGACAGGCGGGCGACAGCGTCGGCGGCGTCCGTGAAGGATCCGGTCGGGAAATCATGCGCGGGCGTCATGAACGGCCGCAGGTGGGTGTCGTTATTCATCGTCTTGCGCTCCGGTCGGTCGAACCACCTTACCACGGAACCCCGCCATGCTGAGCACAGCCCTTCGGCGCGCCCGGCGATTGGCCGCCGGCCCCGCTATCGGGCACGGAACGGCATGGGGCGCGACGGCCGGATTTGCTAGAATTGAGCCATCGAACCGGACAATCCACGGAATCAACATGAAGTTGCTCCTTCCCGCCGCCGCCGCGACGATGCTCGCGCTCAACGGGGTTACCATGGGAGTCGCCATGGCCGCGCCCAACGACGACGCGAAGAACGCCGTCGAAGCCCAATCGGCAGAGTCGGCGCAAGCGCCGCAGCCGGAACTGTCGGCCAACGAAAAGGCGGGCCTGCCGAATCTCGAGCAGATCAACCGGCCGGCGGCCAAGGTCACCTCGAAGGTCGACATCAACGTGCCGCGCAAGCCCAGCTTCCACGAAGTGAGCCCGAACGGCACCGAAATCACCGAGTACCGCGACAAAGGCAAGCCCGTCGAAATCAACGTGCGCTCGAACTTCGGCACGCACTACACGATGACCGCGCCCGCCGACACGTCGCCGCAAGTGCATTCGAGCGGCGAAGCCAGCACGCGCCTGCCGTCGATCAACCTGCATTACTGATACGCTGCCTGCCCGCGCTTCCCACATCTGGCGTGCATCTGGTGTGCGGGGCGCGAACTGCGGCGCCCCGGCAAATTCGCTCCCGCAGGCACCGCGCGGGTCATCCCCGCGGCGGAGCATTGCGCGCCGCGCCTGCCCACGAAACCAACCTGACTCCCGCATGGCCGTCTTCACCGCTGTCACCGATACCCAGCTTGGCGCGTGGATGCGCGACTACGATCTCGGCGAAATCGTCGATTTCCGCGGCATCCAGTCCGGCATTGAGAACAGCAACTTCTTCCTGACGACGACGCGCGGCGAATACGTCCTGACGATCTTCGAAAAGCTGACGGCCGAACAACTGCCGTTCTACCTCGACCTGATGCGCCACCTGGCGGCGCACCGCGTACCGGTGCCCGACCCGATGCCGCGCGCAGACGGCGCCCTCTTTGGCCTCTTGCACGGCAAGCCCGCGGCCATCGTGACGAAGCTCGACGGCAAGCCCGAGCTCGCGCCGGGCGTCGAGCATTGCGCCGAAGTGGGCCAGATGCTCGCGCGCCTGCATCTGGCGGGCCGCGACTTCGAGGGCGACCAGCCGAACCTGCGCAGCCTCCCGTGGTGGGAAGAGACGGTGCCGACGGTGCTGCCGTTCCTCGCCGGCGCGCAGCGCGATCTGCTGAGCGCCGAGCTCGCGCATCAGCGTGCGTTCTTCGCGTCCGCCGACTACGCCGCGCTGCCGGGCGGCGCGTGCCACTGCGATCTGTTCCGCGATAACGTGCTGTTCGCGCACACGAACGCGGCGCCGGGGCACGAGGTGCGCCTGGGCGGCTTTTTCGATTTCTATTTCGCCGGCTGCGACAAGTGGCTGTTCGACCTGGCGGTCACGGTGAACGACTGGTGCGTGGACCTGCCCACGGGCGCGCTCGATCTGCCGCGCGCCGAGGCGCTGTTGCGCGCCTATCAGACGGTGCGGCCCCTCGCGCCGGCGGAAATCCGCCACTGGGACGACATGCTGCGCGCCGGCGCCTACCGTTTCTGGCTGTCGCGCCTGTACGATTTCCACTTGCCGCGCTCGGCCGAGCTGCTCAAGCCGCACGATCCCGGCCACTTCGAGCGGATACTCCGCCAGCGCCTCGCCGGCAGCGCGAACGCAGCCCTCCATGCAGGATCCCGCGCATGCAACTGATCGAAGTGCCCGCAAAGGCGGGCTACGTCTGGTTCCGCCAAGGCATCTGGCTGTTCCGCCGCAATCCGCTGGCGTTCCTCACGCTGTTCTTCGCGTATCTGCTCGCGATGACGCTGATCTCCGCCATTCCGATGGTGGGCGGCGTGCTGCCGCTGCTTTTCGTGCCGGGCGTGGCGGTGGGGTTCATGGCGGCGTGCCGCGACACGGTAGCCGGCAAGCCGGTCTTTCCCACGATCCTGATCGACGGTTTCCGCTCTTACGGCTCCGCGGTGACGAAGCGCCTCTTCGCGCTCGGCGGGATCTACGTGCTGGCGATGACGCTCGTGCTGGCCGCCTCCGCGCTGGCAGACGGCGGCACGCTGCTGCAGTTGATGACGCTGGGCGGCACGCTAGACACGGACACGCTCGAAAACAGCAATGTCCCGCTCGCGGTGCTCGCGTCGCTCGTGCTTTACGTGCCGGTGTCGATGCTGTTCTGGTTCGCGCCCGTGCTGACGGCCTGGCACGACGTGCCGCCCGTCAAGGCGATGTTTTTCAGCGTGGTGAGCTGCTGGCGCAACAAGGGGGCGTTCATGGTCTACGGCGCCTTGTGGATGGCCGTGTCGGTCGCCGTTTCAGTGGGACTCTCGGCGCTGCTGCACGCGCTCGACGCCGGCGGCTATGCGCTCGCCGTCCTGATGCCCGCGCTCATCATCGTGACCACGATGCTCTACTGCTCGTTCTACGCGACCTACCGCGGCTGCTTCGGCGTTCAGGATCAGCAGACCGTCGACGCCAGCCGCTAGACCGTTCCGCCAACGGCTCAGTACTGGCTCATCCAGTCCGGATGACGCGTGGCCTTTTCCCGGTCGAGCTTGCGCAGACGGAATTCCAGATCGTAGATATCGTTCGCTTCGGAGAGATACGCTTCTTCGCGCTCTTTTTGGTGCTCGTCGGCGGACTTCGTGAGGAACAGGAACAGACGGCTAAGGAGATACATGATTTGCCCCTACTTCGGATGGCATTCGCTTTGAATGGACAAACGAATTATAGGGTAAACCCTAATCTCTTGCCAGCCATCTCGACCGAGCGTTTATTCAAGATGGAGGCGGCGGTACTGCTCCCTTAGCGCACCCTTACTGCGTCCTTATCGCGCGCCTCCGGCCATCTTTCGGCCAAATGCATCGTTGGCCGCTGCGCGGCGGCGGCCTTCGAAGAAATGCCAGATCATCGCGCTGGCGTCCGGCCCCGTGGCCGAGTGGAATGGCACGGTGTCGTCGCCGCCGCTCCAGGCATGGTCGAGATTCGACACGCGGCACAGGCGCACCACGCTCTCGCCGCGTCGCGTGTAGTCCTGCACGACATGGTCATCGCGCGCCGCCTCCTCGGCCGCGACATCGGGTCGCACGCCATGCTCGTCGGCGAGGCCATTCAGCCGCAGGAACTGCACCGCCAGTTGTTCGGCGTTGATCGGCGCGACCACGGAATCCTGATCGCCTTGCACGACGATCGCGGGCATGCCCGGGTGCGCCCCGCCATCCAGTTGCCGCTCGAGCAGACCGACCGGGTCCTGATGGAGCCCGCGCCGCATGACGTCCAGCGCCTGAACGCCCGAACGCGCCTCGCCGAATGCGGGTCCCGAGTGCAGGGCGACCGCCGCGAAACGATCCGGCGCACGCACGGCCAGCAGCGCGGCCAGCCCGGCGCCGGCCGAAAGGCCCGCCAGATAGACGCGGGAAGCGTCGAAGCCATATTCGTCCACGAGCGTGTCGACCAGCGAGACCACCGCCGCCGCCTCGCCGCCGCCGGCCTCCTCGCGTGCGTCGTACCAGTGCCAGCACTGATGCGGGTGCGCCTGCGCGGACTGTTCGGGATAGACCACGGCAAAGCCGTGCCGGTCGGCGAGCAGGTTCATGCGCGTGCCTTCGGCGAACGTGTCCATCGATTGCTGGCAGCCGTGCAGCATCACGACGAGCGGCAGGCCGGACGGATCGTCATGGCCCGCCGGCAGATAGAGCCCGTAGGCAAGCGTACGGGCGGCGCGCTGCGGCGTGGCCGGCGCGATATGTTCGTCGCGCCGCCACTCGCCCGCCGCCCAGGCGGCCGCGCGCGGCCCCACCCGCGACTCGCGCGGCGGGGCCATGGGGCGCGCCGCGCGAGGCGCAGCCGCGGTGGGCGCGGCGGCCGCCTCGGTCACCGCAGTCTGGGCGGCGCGCCACAGCGCCTGCGGCTGCGGCGCGTGCTGGCGCGCTTCGCGCAGCGCCGCACGGGCAGCCCGATTCTGGATGGCGAGCAGACGTCGCATGCCACCCGCCCACAGCTTCGTCAGATCCTTCGTCATCATCAGCCTCGTGAAAGGGGGTCGGATACGCCAAAGGATAGTGCCGATGGCGCGTCGTTGTGCGATGCACAATAACACTAAATGGTGGACGCTGCAGCGGAATACAAGTCGCCGCCGGACGCTGATCGTGCAGTGCAAATAGATGTCGAACGGATGAGGCCCCTGCCGAGGTTTTTCGAGACGGCTATACTTGGAAAACTTATGCGATGTGCGTGTCCGCCAGTTGAGCGCCTCGCGCGTTAGCTACCTTAACCGGCAGAACTTTCTTGTTGCCGCAGCGTTGCGGCGCCAACTCATGCCCGATTTACCCCTTCACCTTTGGTACTCGATCACGAACCTCGGCGGCGCCGGACTGGCGCTGCCGCTCGCGTTCGCGATCGCGCTCTGGCTCCTGGCCGGCTACTCCACGCGGATGGCCGCGAGCTGGCTGCTGCTCCTCGGCGCGGCGATCGGCGTGGTCACCGTCACCAAGATCGCCTTCCTCGGCTGGGGCGTTGGGGTGCGCGAGCTCGACTTCACCGGCGTGAGCGGCCATGCCATGCTCTCCACGGCCGTCTACCCGGTGGCATTCTTCCTGATGCTGCAGGGCGTGCGGCCGGGGCTGCGCGCCGCGGGTGTCGCCGTTGGGCTGGTCACGGGAGTCGCGGTCGGACTCTCGCGCGTCGTGCTGGAAGCGCACTCGCCGTCCGAAGCCGTTGCCGGCTTCGTCGTCGGCGCGCTGACGGCACTCATTTTCGTGCGCTACTGGTGGGACGCCCAGTCGGGCCGTCTGTCGGGAGCGGTCGTCACGCTGAGTCTCGCTGCGCTGACTTTCGCACTGCACGACGTGCACGTGCCCACGCACCGCTGGGTCACGCATCTCGCGCTGACCGTATCGGGCCACGAGCAGCCCTACGTGCGTGCCCGCTGGAAGGCCAACCGGCCGAAGGCGCCCGACTCGCCGATTTCCCAGACCCGCAATACGCTCGGCGCACCGGCCCAACGCCACGCCTGACGGCGCGGGTGTTCGTAGCCGTCAGCCGCTCACCCCCAACACCACGCTCGATGCCTTGAAAACAGCCGTCGCCGCCGCACCGGGGGCGAGGCCGAGCGCCTCGACGCTTGCGTCCGTCACGACCGCCGCGATCACAACGGCCCCATGCAGATCCAACGTCACTTCGGCATTCACGGCCCCGCGCCGCACCTGGCTCACCGTCCCGCCCAGGCGATTGCGCGCCGACAATCGCGCGGCGTCTCCGGCCGCTCCGGCCACCAGCACGACCGACGACGCTTTCACGAGCGCAACGGCGGCAGCGCCTTCGGCGAGCCCCAGCACTTCGGTACTTTCGCGCGTCACCACGGCCACCACCGTCTGACCGCCCGGCAACGCCAGCGACACCTCGTCGTTCACCTCGCCCCGCACGATTGCCGCAACGGTGCCGTAGAGGTAATTACGTGCGCTCGTCCGCAGGCCGAAGCGCCCGAGGAGCGCGAAATCGCTATCGACGCTGCTTGCGGCCTCCGCGCCACCAAGCGCTACCGCAGCGGCCGCCGCCCGCTCCAGAAAGCGCCGATGCTCGCGCTCGAGGACACGCCAGGTGTCGATAAGGCGCAGCGCGCGCGGCGTGAGCGTTGTCCCGCCGCCGCCCTTGCCGCCCGTCGCGCGAATCACGAGCGGCTCGCCGGCGAGATTGTTCATGGCGTCGATGGCGTCCCATGCGGCCTTGTAGCTCATGCCGACCGCCTTGGCGGCGCCCGTGATCGAGCCGGTCTCGCGAATCGCGGCGAGTAGCCCGATGCGCACCGCACCGCCCAGCATCTGCGGTCCGGACTGAAACCAGAGCGAACCGCCGACACCGAGTTCGGGCCCGGACGCCGCCGCCGTCGACGGCAGATCACTGGAGGAAGAATTCATCGTCGTGGCTGCAAAGGCGAAGCGCGCGTTTGGGTATCCGATTATAGAGACGGGGTGCCCGCGTTTCCGGCGCCTCAGTCACGCGGAACCTTGGGCCGGCGCAGCTCGCGCAGCAGGCGCTCGCCCTCCTTCGCTGTATAGCGCTTGACGGCTTCGCACCAGCCGCGCGCGAAGCCAAGCTGATACGGCTCCACGTCCATCCCTTCGATAAAACGCAGCCCGACGGCCGCATCGTTCCCGTCGCCAAGCACAGCCTGGAGCCGCGCGAGGGTACGGACGGTCTCCGTTCGGGTACGCCGCGAGAGCAGCGGTGTAAAAAACTCCAGCGTGTAGCGCAGATACTTCGCATGAATACGCGCATGATGCCGGCTCGCTTCGTCGATCGAAGTGAGATTCTTCGTTTCGGCCAGGCAAGTGTAATAGCGCCGCACCCGTTTTCGCGCGTGCTCGTGCAGCGAGCGCGCGAACTCGCCGTCCGCCGCCTCACGGTCGGCCAGCGCGGCCAGCCAGCGCAACCACGCCAGAGCGAGGTGCGCATAACGCGGCGAACGCAAGGCGTCGCGCACGCGCGCGCGCGCCGCGAGCCGCTCCGAATCCGCCGCCGCACGCATGGCATCCCAGCGCGCGGGCTCGACGTCGGCCGCGGCAAGCGCGGGCAGCGTCGATTCCACGAAGACGTCGCGATCGCGCGCGTCGCCGAGCAGGGTGCCCAGCCATGCCAGGTCCGGCTTGAGGCGCACGGTCCAGGTCTCGTCCTGCCAACGCTTGAAGATCCGCATCGCCGTGCGCAGCCGCCGCTGCGATATGCGCATCTGGTGAATGAACTCGGTTTTCGCCGAGTCGCGCACGCCTGCGTCGTTGCCGAACCACTGCGCGCTGATGTTGCGCCCGATCGCGACGAGTGCCGCCTCGTCCGTGTCCGCGCCCGCCAGATCGACCGGTGCGGCGCGCACGGCCTCGGCATCGCCAGCCAGGCTGCCGGACGCGGCGCGCTCCAGGGCATCCGTCATGCGCACGAACGCGGGCGCATCCGTGCTCGCGGCGTCGACCAGCGTGTCGCCGCAGGCGAACAGCGCCTGCACGATGGGCGCGGCTTCGGCGCCGTCGGGCCAGGGCGCGCGCAGGCGCAGTTCGTGCAAGCAAGGCGGATCGCCCGCCACGTCGTCAGGCGTCGCTCGTTTGCGCAGGCCCGACTCCAGTATCAGCTCGGCCTCGACGCCCTCGCACACCCATGGCCAGCGATAACGCACGAACTCCAGCGCGGCAACGGCGACCGGCTCGCCAGCCTCGGCCAGCGCCTCGCGAAACGGCTCCGGCGCGGCGTCGAAGAGCGCATTGGCTACGTCGTCCGCATCGAGCGGCGCAGCGAAGATCGGTGTGAGCGCCGTGACACCCGGCGTAACGGTGCGGCGGCGCGACACCGCCACCTCGCGCGCGCCGCCGCACGTCTCGACGGCAATCCGCCAGCCGTCCCGGGCCAGCAGGGCCTCGCCGTCGAATACGACGGTGGTGACGCGCTCGCCTTGTGCCGTGGGCGCGGCGAGTTGCGGCAGTGCGGCAGTGAACGACGCCGCGAGCGCGGCGGCCTGCGCCGTATCCGACTGCCCGTTTTCGTCAGTCGCGGGGCACGGCGCGGGAACGACAATATCCAGCACGATTTCGAGGACACGAACCATGAACGCTCCAGAGATCGATCGGAGGGCGAAACAAGGTGGCGGAAGGAATCGAAACGGCGACGGCAGACCCTATGTCCCCAATAGTACAACGGCCTGTTCGCCATGGTGCGGACGTCAAGGCGCGACAGTCGGGCACATCCTTCCCCATGCCCGTGCGGCTTGACTATTATCAAGACAGCAAATATGCGACAGTGAAAAAATGTTTACATGTTCATTCCAGCAATCCGATTATCTGTAAGGAGTAGCGAGTGTTCCCGGAATTCAGAGATTTGATTTCGCGCCTGAAGACGGAGGACGAGCATTTCGCGCGAATCTTCCATCGTCACAACGAACTGGACCAGCAGATCAAAAACATGGAAGCGGGTCTCGTGCCGGCCAACGGCATGGAGATCGAGCAACTGAAGAAAGAAAAACTGCAGCTCAAGGACTCGCTCTACCAGATCCTTCGCAAGGTCTCGAACGCCTGACCCCGCGTGGCGTGGGTCGCCAGCGGCATCTCGCGCTGGCAGGCGCGCGTTGATTTTGCCCGCGCAAATCCGCGCCACGGCGGCATCCGGCGTTCGCCCCGCTCCGGCAGCCACGCGCCCCTGCCACCTCTCGTCCGCAAGCATCGCCTGCGTGCAACGCTTGCGCCCTGTACGACGCACGATCGATACGTATGCCGAACACCCGCCAGGACACGCCGTCTTCCCTTCACTCCGTCACACCCGAACCCACGCTTCATGGAGCCGACCGCGACACCCAGGCGCCGGCCATCACGCCCCGCGGCGCCGAACGGCGCACCGTTGACGACCGCGTCGAGGCCGCCGCGCAAATCATCGCGGGCACCGTGCAGGATCTCGTCTCGGCAAGCGCCGCAACCAGCGAATCGCCGTCGTCGCTGCTCGATTCGATTGCGGCGATCATGAAAGGCCTGTCGCCCGACGAAGCCGCGCAACTGCGCAGCATGATCCTGAACGGCAACCCCGCCGACTGGCGGGCCGCGCGCACGCGACATCCCGACGATGAACTCGTGCCAGGCTGGCGCAACGGCGACTATCCCTACCGCAACCTGATGTCGCGCCGCGCCTACGAGCGACAGAAATACCGTCTGCAAGTCGAGCTGCTGAAGCTCCAGGCGTGGGTGCGCGAGACCGGCCAGCGCGTGGTGATTCTGTTCGAAGGACGCGACGCGGCAGGCAAGGGCGGCACGATCAAGCGCTTCATGGAGCACCTGAATCCGCGCGGCGCTCGGGTGGTTGCGCTGGAAAAGCCGACCGAGGTCGAGCGCGGCCAGTGGTACTTTCAGCGCTACGTGCAGCATCTGCCTTCGGCGGGCGAAATCGTGCTGTTCGACCGCTCGTGGTACAACCGCGCGGGCGTCGAGCGCGTCATGGGTTTCTGCACGCCCGGCGAATATGGCGAGTTCATGCAGCAGGTGCCGGAATTCGAACGCCAGTTGATCCGCAGCGGCATCCACCTGATCAAGTTCTGGTTCTCGGTGAGCCGCGCCGAGCAGCGACGCCGCTTCAAGGAACGCAAGGTGCATCCGCTCAAGCAATGGAAGCTGAGTCCCGTCGATCTGGCATCGCTCGACAAGTGGGACGACTACACGCTCGCGAAAGAAACGATGTTCTCGCAGACAGATACGGCCGACGCGCCCTGGACCGTGATCCGCTCGGACTGCAAGAAACGCGCGCGCCTGAACGCGATGCGCTTCGTGCTGCACAAACTCCCCTACGCGAGCCGCGATTCCGAAACCGTCGGCTCTGTCGATCCGCTGCTCGTGAGCCGCGCGCTTTAGGCCAGAGCTTCAAGCCCTGCCTTACGCTCCTGCGCCGCCGCGCACCGTCCCTCTGGCGCGCGGCGGCCTTCCTCGCGCCGCTTTCCTGCCGCCCTTTCCTGTCCTCTTACGTCGCGTACTGCGCAATCCCGTTGCCGAACGACCAGTTCTCGCGCGCCACGTCAACGAGCGTGACGAACACATCCTCGGGGCGCACGCCCGGGCTTTCCGCGAGATTGCGCGCGATCTGCGCGAACAACGCCTTCTTCTGGTCCTGCCCGCGCGTGTTGTTCACCGCGATCTGAATCATCACGAGGTTGTCGCTACGCTCGATGCCCAGATAGTGGCGACCGAAGAAAAAGTTCTCCGCGTCGTGCTCGTTGACGAGCATGAAGAGGTCGTCCTCCGGCACCTTGAACACCTCCCTCAGTGCGCCATGAACGCCCTTCACGAGGGCTGCGCGATATTCGGCGGGCTTGCCGGCACGAACGGCGATTCGGGTAAATGGCATGTCGTTCTCCTTCGGTGAATGAACATGCACAAGAATAGGCAAGCGCTATCATAATAAACAGACATGACTGGATATTTCATCCATTTACGCTGGAAATAAAATGACCCCGACACTCGATCTGGATGCTGTCCGCGCCTTCGTGCTGGTCGCCGAATTGCGCAGCTTCACGCGCGCCGCCGACGCGCTCGACACCACGCAATCCGCCGTCAGCCTCAAGCTCAAGCGGCTCGAGCGGCACCTCGAGCGCCAGTTGCTGGAACGCACGCCGCGCGTCGTACGGCTTTCCGCCGACGGTCTTGCCTTCCTGCATGCCGCCCGCGATCTGCTCGGCGCGCACGAGCGCGCGCTCGGTGCGTTCGGCGGCGATGAGCGGCGCCTCGCGCTCGGGCTGAGCGAGCACGTCGCCGATGCGCAGCTTGCCCGCCAGCTCGCGAATCTGCGCGCGCACGACCCGGCGCTCGTGATCGAACTGCATCTGGGACAGTCGGCGGCACTGCTCGCGCAGTACGACGAGCGCCGGCTCGACGCCGTGATCGCCCGTCAGGACGAAGACGAACTGCCGCGCGGCGGCGCGCAGCCGCTCTTTTCCGAACCGCTGGTCTGGCTGGCTGCCCCCGGGTTCCAGTGGCAGCCGGGCACGCGACTGCCGCTCGCACTGCTTACCGCCCCGTGTGCGGTGCGGACGGCGGCCATCCGCGCGCTCGACGCCGCAGATACAGGCTGGGAAGAAGTATTCGTGGGCGGCGGAGTCGCCGCCGTCGGCGCGGCATTGGAGGCGGGCCTCGCCGTTTCGCCGCTGGCACGGCGGGTAGCGCCGCGTACGCTCATCGATGTGGGATCGCGGTTCGATTTGCCTGCGCTGCCCGTTTCGCGCGTGCAGTTGCACTCGCGTGTGCGCGAGCCGCGCTCGGCGGCCACGCTGCAACTGCTGGCCGCCAGCCTGGGCTCGGGTTGAACGAGCGCGGTGCGCGCCGGGTGTCTGTCTCAGCGTTATCGGGCGGCGATTATATCCAACCAGAGCTTGCAATAATCCATATATAGACTATTATTTAGTAAAAGTTCATTTCAGGACTCAATCATGCCTCATGCGATTGCTGCGTCGTCGACCATTCCGGCCCGGCGACCGGGCGCCGAGCCCACGCTTACCCAGATGTCCGCTGCCGGACTGCGCGCCTTCTTCAACATTGCGCACGACTGGGATCTCACCGTGGACGAGCAGATCGTCCTGCTCGGCACACCCGGCCGCTCGACCTTCTTCAAATGGAAGCAGGCGCCCGAAAGCGCGCGCCTTGGCCGCGACACGCTGGAGCGCCTCTCGCTGCTGCTCGGCATCTACAAGGCCTTACAGATTCTCCTGCCCCAGCCCACGGCCGCGGACGCCTGGATCAAACGCCCCAACAGCGCGCCGCCTTTCGGCGGCCGGCGCGCACTCGACCGCATGCTGGCCGGCAACGTCAGCGATCTCGTGGCGGTACGGCAGTATTTGGACGCAATGCGGGGCGGCTGGGCGTGACGCAAACGAACTGGCAAGACCGCTGGCGCAGCGCGCCGCTCACCTGGTCGCCCGCGTACCGGGTCATTCCCACCCGCTTTCCCGCCGTGAACCTGTTCGACCGCGTGGCATCGGCGGAAGACTTCGAGGCGCTTTACGCGCTCGAAGCGCTGACCAATGACCGCCTGCGCACCGAAACGGGCGAACTCGATCTGGTGCCGCGCGAGGAGCGCCGCTTCGGGCCGGGCTACGGCCCGATCATGGCGGCCTTCACGCATCTGAATCCGCAGGGCAGCCGCTTTTCGGACGGAACGTATGGCGTGTTCTACTGCGCCCGCGCGAAAGAGACCGCCATCGCCGAAACGCGCTATCACTCCGCGCTCTTCCTCGCGGCCACCCGCGAGCCGCCGCTGCGCCAGCAAATGCGGCTCTACACCGTCACGGCCGCGGGCGAGGCGGTGGACCTGCGCGACGATCCCACGGTCGACTCCGCCGTGCTCGCCCCCGACAGCTACGCGGCAGGCCAGGCGCTCGGGCGCGCGGTACGGGCCGCGGGTGCGCCCGGCATCGCCTATCCGTCGGTGCGCCACGCGGGCGGCGAATGCCTCGCCGCGTTGCGCACGTCGCTCGTGCGGGCGTGCCATCACGCGGCCTACCTCGAATACAACTGGAACGGGCACGCCATCGACATGGTGTTCGAGCTGAACCGCATCGGTTGAGGCGGAGGGGCTGCGTTCAGGGCAGCGCGATGTGCGCGGCGCCCTGCTCGCGCGCACCGCGCGTCGAAACCGACCACTGCCGCGAGGTCAGCGCCTCGACCATCGTGAGCCGGCCCTCGGCAATGAACGCGCCCGTATCGATGAAGATCTGGGAGCCGATCCGGGACACGTCGCGCATCGGCGTATGCCCGCAGTAGGTGGTGGAAAGCGCGCGCGGCTGCGGCTTCGTTTCGCCGAGCGCGAGTTCCCGTCCCCAGAGCAGACGTTCGCGCACCGTGGCGTCGAAACGGCCCGCGTCGAGTTCGGCGTCGTCGCCGAAGAATTCCGCATGCAGCACGTTGAAGCGCGACTCGCCCGCGCCGATCGCGCGGGCGAGCGGCAACTGGCGCAGACGAGCCGCATGCCGCGCAAGCGCGTCTTCGGACAGCGACTCGGCCCATGCGCCGCCAATGCCGTACCAGCGAAAACGCGGCAGGCGCCCTTCGGCGACGGCGCACATCGCATCCTCGTGATTGCCGAGCACCGCGTAGAACCAGGGCTTGTCCAGCAGGCCGAGCGCCTCCTCGCACTGGTCGCCGCGATCGACGAGGTCGCCTACCGAGAAGAGCCGGTCGCGCGCGGCATCGAAGGCCGCGTCGCGCAGCAGAAAGCGCAGCGCGTCCACGCAGCCGTGCAGGTCGCCGACCACGAAATCGCGGCCGGCGAGATTGCTCGCGTGATGCTGGACGACGGTGGCGGGAGAGGGTGTCATCCTCTCATCATAGCGCCGCGCGGCATTCGCGTATGAGGCCCACCGCGCACCGTCACTGCGGCTGGGCGCGCAGCGTGCCGACCTGATCGGGCGTGATCGTCGCCTGCGGATTGCCGAACTGCTTCGTCACGTAGTTCGTGATCGCGGCGACCTGGTCGTTCGTGAGTTCGCCGCCGAAGGCCGGCATCAGCACGTCCGCGTTCTTCGTTTTGCGCGTCACGCCGTGCAGGATCACCATGGCAAGGTTGTTCGCGCTCGCCGCGCCCGCCACGCTGTTGTGGATCAGCGCCGGATACGCGCCCGGCGCGCTCGCGCCGATGCCCTCGCCCGTCCAGTTGTGGCAGGTCGCGCAGTTCGCAATGAAGAGCTGCGCGCCGTTCACGCTCGTGACGGTCGTACCGCGCAGCGTCGTGACGTCGTCGATGGCGGGCTGGCCCCACGAGTCGCGTGCACGCGTCACGCCGCCCTCTATAGGCTGCTGCGCGTGCAGATACGCCACGATCGAGCGCAGGTCCTCGTTCGTGAGGTATTGCGTGGAGTTCTGCACGACCTCGGCCATCGGGCCCGCCGCATTCGCGTGGCCGCCCGCGGCGCCGGTGGCGAGATAGGCCATCAGTGCGTCGTCGCTCCAGTTGCCGATGCCGCCCGTGCGGTCCGGCGTGATGTTGTAGGCTTGCCAGCCCGCCTGGACTGCACCGGCGAAGCGGTCGGTCTTCTTCAGGCCCTGCATGAAGTTGCGCGGCGTGTGGCACTCCTCACAATGCGCGAGCCCTTCGACGAGATACGCGCCGCGGTTGTATTCGGCGCTCTTCTGCGGGTCCGGCACGAAACGCCCTTCGTCGAAATTGAAAAGGTTCCAGAAGATCATCAGCCAGCGCAGGTTGAACGGGAAGCGCAGATCGTTGGGCGGCGGCGTGTAATGCACCGGCGCGACGGTGTTCAGATACGCGCGGATCGCCAGCACGTCCTGTTCGGTGACGCGCGTGAACTCCACATAAGGAAACGCCGGATAGAGGTGCTCGCCGTCCTTGCCGACGCCCTCGTGCATCGCGCGCAGGAAGTCGGCGTCGCTCCACTTGCCGATGCCGGTATCGGGATCGGGCGTGATATTCGGCGTGTAGATCTTGCCGAACGGCGTCGAGATCGCGAGTCCGCCCGCGAACGGACGGCTCTTGTCGACGGTATGGCAGGCCATGCAGTCGCCCATGCGCGTGAGGTATTCGCCGCGCTTCACGAGCTCGGGCTGGTCCGCCGCAGCGGCGCCGGGCGCCGCGTCCGACGCCTCGCCGTGTGCGACGGACACCGGCAGCTCGTCCACGGGACGCGCCGCGCCGTCGTGCGACGCATGCCATGCGATATAGAGCGCGAACGCGCTGAAGAGCACCGCCGCGAAAGCGGCGCGCGTGCGCCACGTCCGTCGTGCGTAAGCCAGGGGCGCGAGCGCAGCGGTCGGTACGGATGGGGACTTTCGTTCGTTCATCGTCTGTCTCCGGCCGGTGCGCATCAGAGCTCGTGCCGCAGCTTGTCGGCCAGCTTCAGCGACAAGGCGGCGATCGTCAGCGTGCAGTTCACCGACGCCGCGGTCGGCATCACCGCGCTGCTCGCGACAAACAGGTTCGAATGATCGTGGGTGCGGCAGTCCGCATCGACGACCGAGTCAGCCGGATTCGCCCCCATGATCGTCGTGCCCATGATGTGGTTGTTCGGCGCGAAGGTGTCGTCGAACGAGACTTCGGTGCCGCCGAAGAGCTGCGCGATCTGCGCGTAGAGGTCGTGCGTGTTGGCCGCGCTCTTCTTCACGTAGTCGTTGATCGAGTAGTAGATCTCGGGCTGCGGAATGCCGAGCGAGTCCTTGTGCTCGCCCGAAGGCAGCACGCGGTTCTGCGGCTCCGGCAAATGTTCGTGGAAGCTGTTGATATTGAGCATGCGCGCGGCGCGGTCGCGTATCTGGCGGTCCAGCTCGGCGCCCGTCACGCCCTGCTGGATGAGCGCGGCCGTCACGGCCATCGTGCCGACGCCGTTCGACAAATGCAGCTTCTTCGCGGCGTAATCGGAGCGGAACGAACCATCGCGGAAGTTCACCACCGAGGTCATTTCCATCGGTCCGCGCCCCGGCCACAGCGGCTCGTTGGCGAGAAAGGTGACGCCCGTGCCCGGGTGATCCATCAGGTTGCGGCCCACCTGGTCCGAGCTGTTGCCGATGCCGTGCGGGAACGCGTCGCTCGTGGAGATCAGCATCAGCTTGGGCGTTTCGATGCCATTCGCGGCGAGCACGAAGAGCTTGCCCGTCACGCGCGTGCTGTTGCCGTTCGGGTCCTTGTAGTGCACTGCCGTGATGAGCCCCTTGTTGTCGGCTTCGATGCGGTAGACCACGGCCTCGGGAACGAGCTTCGCGCCGGCGCGCTCGGCTTTCTCCGCGTGCACCACGCCGCCGTACATGGCGGCGATCGGGCAGATCGGCATGCAATTGTTGTTGCCGCAACAGGTTGGGCGCGCATCGTAGGGACGGCTGTTGCGCGCGACGGGCTCGGGCACGACGTGAAAGCCGTTCGCGTTGAGCACATCAGAGAAGCGCTGGTCCATGTACGAGAGCGGCAGCATGCTCATGGGGTACGGGTGCGAGCGCGGCGAGCCCAGATCGTAAGGGGCGCCCGGCCCCGAAACGCCCAGCTCGATCTCGGCGAGCTGATACCAAGGTTCGAGCGTCTCGTACGGATACGGCCAGTCGCGGCCCACGCCGTATTGCGTATTGAGCTTGAAGTCGGACGGCAGGAGACGCCACGCGGCGGCGGCCCAGTGCCACGTCGTGCCGCCGACGAGGCGCAGATATTGCGAGTTGTACGGATAGTCGCCCTTCTGGATCATGTAGTCGTTGGGCGGCGAATACTCGGGATGCGGCGCCCAGGCCGACGACGGATAGGGCGTCGCGAAGTCGGCTTTCGCGGGCGAGTTGCGGAAGTTCTCCACGATCTGCCAGCGCGCGAGGCGCGGCCCCGCCTCGAGCAGGATCACGGAGGCGCCCGCCTGGGCCAGTTGATGCGCGACCAGACTGCCCGCTACGCCTGAACCGACCACGACCACGTCGGCAGAGTTTTCTATCGCCATTGTCGTCCTCTTTCTTCTGGCTCTCGTTGTGGGGACCGCGCGCAGCATTGCGTTGCCGCCGTGCCGCGAATGCACCCGCGAAAACACGTCGGCCACCGTGCGAGAGGCTGCTCGCGCGTGGTCTTGCCAAGCCCTGGCGTGCGATCAACCGCCGTCGGGCTTTTGCGTCCAATAGAACGGCACGTCGCGACAATACGACGGAATCGTCAGTACATCTTTTACCGGATCGAACATCAGCGCCTTCTCGTACGCCACCACCTGAATGTGCGGCGAGTCCCCGACGAGGCCGAGATACCACGCGCGCATGATGTTGCCCACCGTGGTTGCGAGCTCGGGCTGCTCGCCCTTGAGCGCCGCCGTCACGCTGTCCGAAGGCACGCCGCCGTGACCCTGCAGCCAGGTGTTGAGCGCGCCCACGTCCTGCTCGAACTGGCTGCTCGCACGCGCGAGCGTGGCATAGACGCGCTGGCCGAGCGGCTGGTCGAAACTCGTGCGTCCGGTGAGGTGTTGCGAGAGCGCGATGAAGGCGTCGTAGCCGCTATCGCCGCCGCTGGCGGGCGTCGCGGCGAAGACCCGCGCAAAGCCGAACGGCGCGCCGGGGCGGCCGGCCATCGTGAAAGCCAGCGCCGCCGCCGCGGCGCAGGCGCCGGTCATGAACTGCCGGCGGCCGGGCCGATGGCCCGAAGGGGGAGACGTCCCGTCCTGCGTCACATCTGTCATGCGCTCTCCAGATGAGTTTCGTGGCGAGCCGGCAGCAAGGTGCATGCCGGGTCCGGGGCGATACGAAAAGGTTATCAATCATGTTACCGCGCGGATCGCCTTCCGGATCGCTTTCCGGCTGACAGGCAGCGATGACGCGCCGCGCAAGCAATATAGCCTCTCCTGACCCGATTCGACAAACCGCTTGCTGCAATTGAGTCTGCGAACGCGCGGTAGAATCCCCGCAACCCGCATGCGCCCGAAGCTCACCAACCCGCTCACGTCATGAACTATATCCCGCAGGTGTTGCGTAACCGGCCTCACATGATGCTCGGCATGGCTGCCGGGCTGGCGGTCGGACTCCTTTCGCCCGCCGCGCTGAAGGCCACGGCGCGCGCGCTGCTCGGCTGGGACGCCGCCATCTGGGTGTACCTCGTCCTCATCTGGATTCACATGGCGCTCGCCACCGAAGAGAGCGTGCGCCGCAATGCGCAGCGTGAGGACCAGAGCGCCGGCACGGTGCTCTTCGTGATCTGCACGGCGACCGTGGCCAGCATCCTCGCGATCGTGCTCGAGCTCGGCACGACGAAGGACCTCGGCATCGCCTCGAAGGTGCTGCATTCGGCCATCACCGGCCTCACGCTGATCGGCGCGTGGTTCCTGATCCCGACCATCTTCACGCTGCACTATGCGCGCGTGTTCTACGGTTCCGATCCGGCCGAGCCCGCGCTCGTCTTTCCCGACCGCGACCTCGCGCCGAATTACTGGGATTTCCTGTACTTTTCGTTCACCATCGCGGTCGCCTCCCAGACCGCCGACGTCGGCATGCGCGGCCGCAGCGCGCGGCGCAGCGTGCTCGCGCAATCGATCCTGTCCTTCTACTTCAACGTCGCCGTGCTGGGCCTGTGCGTGAATATCGCGGCCAGCATGGTAGGCGGCTGACCCCGCGCGCCCTCTTTCCGCGCCCCATTGCCCCACCGTTGGGCATGCCCTTTGCTGACCGGCAGGTCAGAACGCCAGGCGGCGTTCGCGGTTTGGTTCCGGCCTGCTCTTGCACTACATTGAACAGGACGCGCCGCCGCGAGCGCAGCGCAATCCAACGCCGTGGCTCCGGCACACTCCGGGCAGCGTGATCGCACGAAACAGGCATCCGCGCCGCCCGACGCATCTGGAAGACGACCGATGGAAGCTCCTCACGCCTATGCGCCGCGGATCTATTTCGTCCATTCCGTCCTCGTCGGCCCGCTCGACGCGTGGCCTGCGTGCTTTGCCCATGCGGCTTCGCTCGGCTTCGACCATGTGCTGATCGGGGCGCTGTTCGCGCCCGGGTCCTCCGGCGACGGCCGCATCGTCGCCGATCATGGCCGGCTGCATCCCGTTTTCGAAACGTCACGAGCGGCCGACGACGCCTTGCGCACGCTCTGCGCCGCGGCGCGCGAGCGCGGCCTCACCCTGCTCGCCGATCTCACGCTCGACCGGGCCGCCGCGGACGGCGCGCTCTACGCCGCCCACCCCGAATGGTTCCATCCGTTCGAGCCCGAGGACGCGCGTCTCGATCCACGGCACGGGCATCGCGACGCCAACGTCGCCTACGCCGATTTCGATCGCGCGGGCGCGCCGCTCGCCGCGTGGTGGTCGCAGCGGATGATCGAGCTCGTCGGCGCCGGGCTGGGCGGCTTTCGCATCGACTCGCCGCATCGCGTGCCGCCGGCGGTGCTGCGCGGCATCTTCGACGCCGTGCGCGAGCGCCACGCCGAAACGCGCTGGCTGGCCGCCACGCCCGGGCTCGCGCGCGGCGACATTGCGCGCCTCGAAGGCGTGGGCTTCGACGCCGCCTTCACGTCGCTGCGCTGGTGGGACTTCGCGGCGGGCTGGCTCGCAGAGGAGCACGAGGCGCTGCGCCACGTAGGCTCGCCGGTGACGTTTCCCGAGGCCCCCTATGGCATGCGCTACGTGCACGACCAGGAAGGCGCCGCCGATGCGCGCGCGGTCGAGCGCGCGTACCGGCGCATGCTGCGCACGGCGGCGGCGCTCGGCACCGGCTGGCTCGTGCCGATGGGCTTCGAATACGGCGTGGGCGACGCCACCCTCCATGCCGGCGGCAGCGCCACGGCTTACGGCGAAGCGAAAGCGCACTCGCCGTTCGATCTTTCCGCCGACATCGCCCACGCCAACGCCCTGCAGCGCGAAACCTGGACGCTGCAGACCAACGGCGAACTGCGCGCGCTGAACGGCCCGGGGGCGCCCGTCGTGGCCCTGCTGCGCGGCGACCGCGCCGACCTGCGCGACGCGGACGACGCCGTCCTCTCGCTCGTCAACCCCGCCCTCGCCGCGCCCGTGCGCGTGAACCTCGCGCACCTGCTCGACGGCGCGCCCGGCAGCTTCACGCGCTACGCGCCGCTCGACGCCGAGACGCTGCGCGGCGCGCGCATGGGCACACCGCGCGACGCGAGCGTCGTGCCCGAAGCGTTCACGCTACCGGCCGGCGCATGCTGGATGTTCCGCGCGCTCGCGGCACCGCCCGTGGTGCTCGCGCCGCCCGAAGACGTGGCCAGGGCGCGCACGAGCGCTCACCGAAGCGTCGTCGAGGCGCTCGCCGCCCCGCGCATCGCGATCGAAAGCGTGAGCCCTTCGGTGGACGAAGGGCGCTTCGTGGCGAAGCGCACGGCGGGTGAACGCCTCGAAGTGCGCGCGGCGATTTTCGCCGACGGCCACGACCGCATCGACGCCGCGATACTCTGGCGCGCCGCCGACGAAACGGCCTGGCACGAAGCGCCGATGCTGCCCGCGCAGCCCCCGGGCGCCGACATGTGGAGCGGCCACTTCCCGCTCGATCGCGTGGGCCGCTACGAATTCACGGTGATCGCGTGGCGCGACGAATTCGCCACGCTCGCCGATCACGTGCTGAAAAAGCGCGCGGCCAACCAGAACGTCGACCTCGAAATGGAGGAAGCGAGCCGCTTGCTCGCGCTGGTGCTGGCCTGCGCCGAAACCTCCGATGCCCCCGACGAAGCCGGCGCGCTCCACGCCGAGACCTGCGCGAAACTCGACGCCATCGTGCAGCGCTTCATTGGCGCCGACACCGGCACACGCTGCGCATTGCTCGCCTCGCCCGCCACGGCAGCGGCCGTGCGCGCGGCCCGCCACCGCCCGTTCCTCTCGCGCGACGACCACGTCCGCCGCGTGGACGCCGAGCGCCGCGAAGCACGCTTCGCAAGCTGGTACGAGATCTTCCCGCGCTCGATGAGCGACGACGAAGCGCGCCACGGCACCTTCGACGACGTGATCGCGAAGCTGCCGCGCATCCGCGACATGGGCTTCGACGTGCTGTACTTCCCGCCGATCCACCCCATCGGCCTCGCCAACCGCAAGGGCCGCAACAACGCGCTCACGGCGGAGCCCGGCGACGTGGGCAGCCCCTATGCGATCGGCGCGCCCGAAGGCGGCCATACGGCGATTCATCCGCAGTTGGGCACGCTCGAAGACTTCCGGCGCATGCTGGCCGCCGCGCACGAGCACGGCCTCGAAATCGCGCTCGACTTCGCGATCCAGTGCTCGCCCGACCATCCCTGGCTGAAGGCGCACCCCGGCTGGTTCGCGTGGCGCCCGGACGGTTCGCTGCGCTATGCGGAGAATCCGCCGAAGAAGTACCAGGACATCGTGAATCCCGAGTTCTATGCGCACGATTCGAAGCCCGACCTGTGGCTCGCGCTGCGCGACGCGATCCTCTTCTGGGTAGACCAGGGCGTGCGCATCTTCCGCGTCGACAATCCGCATACCAAGCCGCTGCCGTTCTGGGAATGGATGATCGCCGACGTGCGCGCGCGCCATCCCGACACGATCTTCCTTTCCGAAGCCTTCACGCGGCCACGCCTCATGTACCGGCTCGCCAAACTCGGCTTCTCGCAGTCGTACACGTACTTCACCTGGCGCGAGAGCAAACGCGACTTCACCGAGTACCTCACGGAACTGACGCAGCCGCCCGTGCGCGACTTCTATCGCCCGAATTTCTTCGTCAACACACCCGACATCAATCCGCGCCATCTGCAGAGCGGCGCGCGCGCGAGCTTCCTGATCCGCGCGGCGCTGGCCGCGACGCTCTCGGGCCTGTGGGGCGTCTATTGCGGCTTCGAACTTTGCGAGGGCCGCGCGCTTCCCGGCAGCGAAGAATATCTGGACTCCGAAAAATATCAGCTGCGTGCATGGGACTGGAACCGGCGCGGCAACATCGTCGCCGAAATCGCGGCGCTCAACCGCGTCCGGCGCGCGAACCCCGCGCTGCAGACGCATCTGGGCGTGACCTTTCTCGACGCGCGCAACGACCAGATCCTCTGCTTCGAAAAAGCCACGCCCGCACGCGACAACGTCGTGATCGTCGCGATCAACCTCGATCCCTATGGCGAGCAGGGCGCGGACTTCGAACTGTCGTGGCAAACCTTCCAGCACTGGCGCATCGACGACAGCGCGCCGCTCGCCGTGACCGACGAACTGAGCGGCGAGCGCTTCGCATGGCACGGCCGCTGGCAGCACGCGCGCCTCGATCCCCACACGCGGCCGTTTGTCATCTGGCGCATCGAACCTGCGCGCGGCCTGCCGCGCGAAGAGCCGCCTCCCGAAGCGGACGAGACGCCCATCGAGGGCCACCCCGAACTCGACGCAGACTTCCCGCCCGGAGGAGCGACATGAAACGCGATCCCGCTTCCCACGAAACGCAGTCGCAGGACCACGAGGACGACGGCGCTCGCGGCGCGGCGGCCGCCCAGCGGCGAGGCAAGCCCTCGCTGCTCACGGACGACCCGCTCTGGTACAAGGACGCCGTGATCTACCAGGTGCACGTGAAGTCGTTCTACGACGCGAACAACGACGGCGTGGGCGATTTCCCGGGCCTGCTCGCGAAGCTCGACTACATCGCGGGACTCGGCGTGACCGTGATCTGGCTGCTGCCGTTCTACCCTTCGCCGCGCCGCGACGACGGCTACGACATCGCCGACTACCGCAACGTGCACCCGGACTACGGCCAGCTCGCCGACGTGCGCCGCTTCATCCAGGAAGCGCACGCGCGCGGCATCCGCGTGATCACCGAGCTCGTCATCAACCATACGTCCGACCAGCATCCCTGGTTCCAGCGCGCGCGCCGCGCGAAGCCGGGCTCGAATCATCGCAACTACTACGTGTGGTCCGATACCGATACGAAGTACACGGGCACACGCATCATCTTTATCGACACGGAACCCTCGAACTGGACCCACGACCCCGTCGCGGGCGCGTATTACTGGCACCGCTTCTATTCGCACCAGCCCGACCTGAACTTCGACAATCCGGCCGTGCTGCGCGAGGTGCTGCAAGTCATGCGCTTCTGGCTCGACATGGGCATCGACGGGCTGCGCCTCGACGCCGTGCCGTACCTCGTCGAGCGCGAAGGCACGAATAACGAAAACCTGCCGGAGACGCACGCGATCCTCAAGCAGATCCGCGCGACCATCGACGCGCATTACCCCAACCGCATGCTGCTCGCCGAAGCGAACCAGTGGCCCGAGGATGTGCAGGAGTACTTCGGCAACGAGGACGAATGCCACATGGCGTTCCACTTCCCGCTGATGCCGCGCCTTTACATGGCGATCGCGAGCGAGGACCGCTTTCCGATCATCGACATCATGAAGCAGACACCGGATTTGCCGGAAAGCTGCCAGTGGGCGGTTTTCCTGCGCAACCACGACGAACTCACGCTGGAAATGGTCACGGATTCCGAACGCGACTATCTCTGGAACACCTACGCCAGCGACCGGCGCGCGCGCCTGAACCTCGGCATCCGCCGGCGCCTCGCGCCGCTCATGGAGCGCGACCGCCGCCGCATCGAACTGATCAACTCGCTGCTGCTGTCGATGCCCGGCACGCCCGTCATCTACTACGGCGACGAACTCGGCATGGGCGACAACATCCACCTGGGCGACCGCGATGGCGTGCGCACGCCGATGCAATGGTCGTCCGACCGCAATGGCGGCTTCTCGCGCGCCGACCCGGAACTGCTCGTGCTGCCCCCGCTCATGGGCTCGCTCTACGGCTACGACGCGATCAACGTGGAGGCGCAAAACCGCGACCCGCATTCGCTGCTCAACTGGACCCGGCGCATGCTGGCCACGCGCCGCGCGAAGCAGACCTTCGGCCGCGGCACGATCCGCTTCCTGCGCCCGGCCAACCGCAAGATCCTCGCGTACCTGCGCGAGATGCCGGGCGAGGCGCCCATCCTGTGCGTGGCGAACCTCTCGCGCGCACCGCAGGCCGTCGAGCTCGACCTCTCCGAATACGCGGGCACGTCCCCCGTCGAAATGACGGCCGACTCGGTGTTTCCGCCCATCGGCCAGTTGCCGTATCTGCTGACGTTCCCGCCCTACGGCTTCCTGTGGTTCCTGTTGTGCCCCGGCAACGAGCGTCCCGCGTGGAGCCAGCCCGCTTCCGAACAGTTGCCCGAGTTCGTCACGGTCGTGATCCGCGAGGGGCAGGCCGGACCGACACCGGAGAACGTGCGCCTGCTCGAATCGGAAGTGCTGCCCTCGTGGCTCTCTCGGCGGCGCTGGTTCGCCTCGAAGGACAAGGCGCTCAAGAGCGTGCGTCTTGCCGCGCTCACGACGATCCACGGCGCGGGCTTCGCCTTCACGGAAATCGAGGCCGAGCTCGCGGACGGCACGAGCGAGCGTTACGTGCTGCCCATCGCCATCACCTGGGGCACCGACACCACGACGCCGCTGCATATCCAGCTCGCGCTTTCGCGCGTGCGCCGCGGCCGTACGGTGGGCTATCTGACCGACGCGTTCTCGCTGCCGTGGTTCGCCTACGGCGTGCTGCACAAGCTGCGCGAGCATGCGGCAGTGACCACCGTGCAGCAGAGCGTGATCCACTTCCGCCCCACCGACCGCCTCGACGCGCTCGACCTGGGCGAAACGCCCGAGGTCCGCTGGCTCGCCGCCGAGCAGAGCAACAGCTCGCTCGTGATCGCCGATGCGCTCGTGCTCAAGCTCGTGCGGCGGCTCCTGCCCGGCGTGCATCCCGAGGTGGAGATGTGCCGCTACCTGACGCGCCTCGGCTACGCGAACACGGCACCGCTCTATGGCGAAGTGGTGCGCGTCGATCCGGCGGGCGTGCCGCACACGCTCGCGATCCTGCAGGGCTATATCGACAATCAGGGCGACGCGTGGGACTGGGCGCTCGACTACCTGCGCCGCACGATCGACGAACTGGCGCTCGCCGTGGACGACGGCGGCGCCGACCAGGCTCACGAAGAAGAAGCCCTGCGGACCTACGGCTCGATGATCGGCATCATCGGCAAGCGGCTCGGCGAGCTGCACGTGGCGCTCGCCACGCCCACCGACGATCCGGCCTTCGCCCCCGTCGAAGCCACGCGCGACGACATACGCCACTGGATCGCCGACACGAAGTCCATGCTGATCGAGGCGCTCGACATCGTCGAGCGCCAGACGTCGAGCGAAGTGCACGCGCATCCGCTCGACGACGACACCCGCGAGCTCGCCTTCGGTCTGCTCGCGCGCCGCGACGCGCTGATCGCGGCGGTCGAGCATCTCGTGCCGCTCGACGCCGCCGCATGGCGTATTCGCATTCACGGCGACTTCCATCTGGGCCAGGTGCTGATCGCGCAAGGCGACGCATGGCTGATCGACTTCGAAGGCGAGCCCGCGCGGCCGCTCGCGTACCGGCGCGCGAAAGCGTGCTCGCTGCGCGACGTGGCGGGCCTGCTTCGTTCGCTCTCCTATGCGGGCGCGGCCGCGCAGTCGACGACCGAAAGCGCGCCGCAGCAGACCGCCGACCGCAAGCGCACCCTGTTTGAGCGCTTCCGCGGCCATGCCGTCGAGTCGTTCCTGAGCCAGTATCGCGCCGCGGTGGCCGACGCGCCGCAACCCCTCGTGAGCGCGACGCACGAGCAGGAACTGCTGGACCTGTTCCTGATCGAGAAGGCGGCCTACGAGATCCGCTACGAAGCCGCGAACCGGCCCAGTTGGCTCGGGCTGCCGATACGCGGCCTCGCCGCGATCGCCGGCCGCGTGCTCGGCCCGACCGGCGCGCCGGCCGCGGGAGGCGCCCATGGCTGAACACGCGCCCGACGCCGGGCTGCAACTCCACGATATCGATGCCGTCGCCGCCGCGCGCCATTCGGACCCGTTCGCCGTGCTCGGTCCGCATACGATCGACGGCACACCTTATGTGCGCGCATGGCTGCCCAACGCCACGCGCGTGCGGGTGCTGGCGCGCGACCGCGCCCATACGCTGGCCGAGCTCGCCCGCGTACATCCGGCGGGACTGTTCGCGGGCCCCCTTGCCGAGTCCGTACCGTACCGGCTCGAAATCGACTGGAACGGCGTGATCCAGGAAGTGGAGGATCCCTATTCATTCGGTCCGCAACTGCCGGAAGAAGCGCTGCGCCGCCTCGCCGACGGCGATCCGTACGCGGTGCTCGAATGCCTCGGCGCGCGGCCGCTCGCCTGCGACGGCGTGCCCGGCGTGCGCTTCGCGGTTTGGGCGCCGAACGCGCGGCGCGTTTCCGTCGTGGGCGACTTCAACGCATGGGACGGCCGCCGCCATCCCATGCGGCTGCGCCACGAGGCCGGCGTCTGGGAACTCTTCATCCCGCGCCTGGCAGCGGGTACGCGCTACAAGTACGAGATCCTCGGCGCGCGCGGCGACGTGCTGCCGCTCAAGGCCGACCCCTGCGCGTTGCAGACCGAATGCCCGCCCGCCACGGCGTCCATCGTCGCGCCGGTCGAGGCGCTCGATCACTACGCCTGGCAAGACCATGACTGGCTGCAAACGCGCGGCGAACGGCAGACCCCACGCAGCGCGATCTCGATCTACGAGGTTCACGCGCCTTCGTGGCTGCCGCACGATGGCGCAGAGGCGCCCTCGCCCGACTGGACCTCGCTGGCCGACCGCCTGATCCCGTACGCCCAGGGCATGGGCTTCACGCACCTCGAACTGATGCCGGTGGCGGAGCATCCGTTCGGCGGATCGTGGGGCTATCAGCCGCTCGCCCAGTTCGCGCCCACGGCACGGCTGGGCTCGCCGGTCGAGTTCGCGGCGTTCGTGAATCGCGCGCACGAAGCCGGTCTCGGCGTGATCCTCGACTGGGTGCCCGCGCATTTTCCGAACGACGCGCACGGTCTCGTGGACTTCGACGGCACGCCGCTCTACGAGCACGCCGACCCGCGCGAGGGCTACCACCCCGACTGGAACACGATGATCTACAACCTCGGCCGCCGCGAGGTCAGCGCGTTCCTGATCGCCTCCGCGCTCGCGTGGCTGCTGCGCTATCACGTGGACGGCCTGCGCGTGGATGCCGTGGCCTCGATGCTGTACCGCGACTACTCGCGCAACGCGGGCGAGTGGGTGCCGAACCTCTACGGCGGCCGCGAAAACCTCGAATCGATTGCCTTCCTCAAGCGCCTGAACCACGAAACGCAATACGTGCCGCAGCGCCCCGGCGTCATCACTATCGCCGAAGAATCCACCGCGTGGCCCGGCGTGAGCGCGCGCCCCGAGGATGGCGGACTCGGCTTCCAGTTCAAATGGAACATGGGCTGGATGCACGACACGCTGCACTACCTGCACGAAGATCCTGTCTACCGCCGCTATCACCACCACGAGATGACCTTCGCGATGGTCTATGCGTGGTCGGAGCGCTTCGTGCTGCCGCTCTCGCACGACGAGGTCGTGCACGGCAAAGGGTCGCTGCTCGGCAAGATGCCCGGCGACCGCTGGCAGCGCTTCGCGAACCTGCGCGCCTATCTGGGCTTCATGTGGGCGCACCCGGGCAAGAAGCTGCTCTTCATGGGCGGAGAGTTCGGACAGATGGCGGAGTTCGACCACGACGGCACGCCGCACTGGCACCTGCTGGACGACCCCTTGCACCGCGGCACGCAAACGCTCGTGCGCGACCTGAACCTCCTGTACGCGAGCGAACCGGCGCTCCATACGCTGGACGCGGAGCCGGGCGGCTTCGAATGGCTCGTCTCCGACGACGCGGAAAACAGCGTGCTCGCCTGGCGCCGCGTGGATGGTACGGGCCGCGAGATGGTGGCCGTCTGCAACTTCACGCCGGTGCCGCGCCACGGCTACCGCATCGGCATGCCGCAGCCCGGCCAGTGGGACGAGGTGCTGAACACCGACGCGGCGGTCTACGGCGGCTCGAACATGGGCAACGGCGGGCAGATCGCGACGGAACCGGTGGCGAGCCACGGCCGGCCGCAGTCCGCGGCCCTGGTGCTGCCGCCGCTCGGCACGCTCTACTTCCTTCTTCGCCGGTAAGGCAGATCGTTGCGGACACCGCGAATAACCTCAGGATTCCGATGCAATACGAAGGAATAAAAACGGAGCATCGCCATGGCTAACGGATTGACGGAGCGCCTGCTGCCGGGCAAGCCCTGGCCGCTCGGCGCGACGTGGGACGGCCTCGGCACGAATTTCGCCGTGTTTTCGGCCCACGCCTGGCGCATCGAAGTGTGCCTGTTCGACCGCACAGGGCGCAAGGAGCGCACGCGCTACACGCTGCCGGAATGCACCGACGAGGTCTGGCACGGCTACCTGCCGGGCGCGCACCCGGGCACGGTGTACGGCCTGCGCGCGCACGGTCCCTATCAGCCGCAGCAGGGGCATCGCTTCAATCCGCACAAGCTGCTGCTCGACCCCTACGCGCGGCGTCTCGTCGGCCAGTTCCGCTGGTCGGACGCCATGTTCGGCTACCGCGTGCATTCGAACCGCGCGGACCTCTCGCTCGATCGCCGCGACTCCGCGCCCGCCATGCCGAAGGCCATGGTGGTCGCCGACACCTTCGACTGGTCCCAGGACCTGCGGCCCAATGTGCCCTGGGACCAGACCGTGATCTACGAAACGCATCTGCGCGGCATTTCGATCACCCGCCCGGAACTGCGCGCGCATACGCGCGGCACGTTCGCCGGGCTCGCCACGCCGCAGTTCGTCGAGCACCTGCACAAGCTCGGCGTCACCGCCGTCGAACTGCTGCCCGTGCATGCCTTTCTCAACGAACGCTTTCTCATCGAGCGCGGGCTGCGCAATTACTGGGGCTACAACACCGCGGCGTTCTTCGCGCCGGAACCGTCGTATCTGGGCGGCTACGACCCCGACATGATGCGCATCGCCGTGCGCCAGTTGCACGCGGCCGGCATCGAGGTCTTTCTCGACGTGGTCTACAACCACACCTGCGAAGGGGGCGAGACGGGGCCCACGGTCTCGTGGCGCGGCCTCGACAACGCGAGCTACTACCGTGCCGTCCCCGGCGACGAGCGCCACCTCATCAACGACACGGGGGTCGGCAACACGCTGAATCTTTCGCATCCGCGCGTGCTGCAGATGGTGACGGATTCGCTGCGCTACTGGGCCACGTCGTACCGCATCGACGGCTTTCGTTTCGACCTTGGCGTCACGCTCGGGCGCGAAGCGCACGGCTTCGATCCGGACAGCGGCTTCTTCGACGCGCTGCGCCAGGACCCGGTGCTGTCGCAGTGCAAGCTGATTTCCGAGCCGTGGGACGTAGGCCCCGGCGGCTATCAGCTCGGCAACCACCCGCCCGGCTTCTCCGAATGGAACGACCGCTTTCGCGACAGCGTGCGCCGCTTCTGGCGCGGCGACGCCCTCCAGCGCCCCGAGCTCGCCGCGCGGCTCACGGGGTCGGCGGATCTCTTCGACAAGCGCAGACGGCGGCCGTGGGCGTCGATCAATTTCATCTCGTCGCACGACGGCTTCACGCTCGCGGACCTGGCCGCCTACGATCACAAGCATAACGAGGCCAATGGCGAGGACAACCGCGACGGCCACAACGAAAACTGGAGCAGGAACTGGGGCGCCGAGGGCCCGACCGACGACCCGGCGATCCTCGACACGCGCGCCCGCGTGGCACGCTCGATGCTTGCGACGCTCTTCGTCGCGCTCGGCACGCCGATGCTGCTCGCGGGTGACGAGGCCTGCCGCACACAGGGGGGAAACAACAATGCCTACTGCCAGGACAACGAGATATCGTGGATGGACTGGACCCTTGCAGAGTCGCCCGAAGGCGAGGCGCTGACCGCTTTCGCCGCGCGCGCGATCGCCCTGCGCCGGGACCATCCTTTGCTGCGTGAAACACGTTTCCTGTTCGGCGATCGCGAACTGCTGCCCGGCGTGCACGACATCGACTGGTTCGACGAGCGCGGCGAGGGGCTTTCGCCCGAGGCGTGGCAGGACCCCGAAGGGCGCGCGCTCGCGCTGCGCCGCGCGGGCCCCGGTCTCGACGGCGAACTGGAAGTATTGTTGATCATGCTGAACGCTACGCCCGCGGCAATCGCGTTCTCGGCGCCGCCGCCGTCCATGCAGTGGGAGGTGCTGCTCGACAGCGCCCACCCCGAGGCCGCGGCGCATACGCTGCCCGGCGCGACGTTCGACGTGGCGGCGCACACGATCGCGGTGCTGTGCGCCCGGCCCACGCGCAAGGCCGTCCAGGAGCCGCCATCGGGCCCAGACGGCGCACCGCCGCCGCCGCCCGACCCGCGGACGCTGCCAGGCACTGTCCCGAACGGGCCGGCCGAATAGCACCGGCCAGAAACAGGAACTCGTCATGTCCTCGACCTCACACGATCCGCACGCCCGGCGTTACGCGCATTGCCTGCCGTTCGGCGCGCAACTGACCGGCGCGGCGCGCGCGCAGCCGCATACGCGCTTTCGTTTCTGGGCACCGTCCTGCCGCACGGTTCAGGTGATTTTCGAAGGCGCGGCCGACGGCGGCACGCCGCCCGCACCGCTCGACATGACGCCCACGGGCAACGGCTGGTTCGAAGCCGAAGCGCCGTGCGGCGCCGGCACGCTCTACCGCTACCGCATCGACGGCGGCCAGGCGGTGCCCGATCCCGCGTCGCGCTTCCAGCCCCAGGGCGTGCACGGCCCGAGCGAGGTGCTCGATCCGCGCGCCTACGCCTGGCAGCACGCGCACTGGCGCGGCCGGCCCTGGGAAGAAACAGTGCTTTACGAACTGCACGTGGGCACGCTGGGCGGCTATCGGGGCGTGACCGAACGGCTGCCGGCGCTCGCGAAGCTCGGCGTGACGGCCGTCGAACTGATGCCGCTGAACGACTATGCGGGCGAGCGCGGCTGGGGCTACGACGGCGTGCTGCCCTACGCGCCGCACGCGGCCTACGGCAGTCCGAACGAACTGAAAGCCCTGGTCGATACCGCGCACGGTCTCGGTCTGCAGGTTTTCATCGACGTCGTCTACAACCACTTCGGCCCCGACGGCAACTGGCTCGGCCAGTATGCGAAGCCGTTCTTCCGCGCGGGCACGAAAACGCCGTGGGGCGACGCGCTCGACTTCGACCGTCTGGAAGTGCGCGACTTCTTCTGCGACAACGCGCTGTACTGGCTCTCGGAGTATCGCTTCGACGGCCTGCGCATCGATGCCGCGCACGCCATCGGCAACGTGCACTGGCTGCGCGAGCTGTCCGATCACGTCCGGGCGCGCGTGGAGCCCGACCGTCACGTGCATCTGGTGCTGGAGAACGAGCACAACGCGGCAAACCTGCTGGAGGCCCACTTCGACGCGCAATGGAACGACGACGCGCATCACGCGCTGCACGTCCTGTTGACCGGGGAAAGCGAAGGCTACTACCGCTCGTTCGCGGAACATCCCATCCGCCTGCTGGCGCGCGTGCTGGCCGAAGGCTTCGCGTACCAGGGCGAAGCCTCGCCGGCGCATGACGGCAAGCCGCGCGGCGAGGCGAGCGCGCATCTGCCGCCCACGGCGTTCGTCACCTTCCTGCAGAACCACGACCAGATCGGCAACCGCGCTTTCGGCGAACGGCTTCGCAGCCTCAGCCGCAACGACGACGCACTGCGCGCGGCCACGGCGCTGTGTCTGCTTACGCCGCAGATTCCCATGCTGTTCATGGACGAGGAATACGGCTCGACGCAGCCCTTCCAGTACTTCACGGCGTATACGGGCCAGCTCGCCGATGCGGTGCGCGAGGGACGGCGCCGCGAGTTCGCGGCATTCAGCGCATTTGCCGATCCCACGCGGCGCGAGCAGATTCCCGATCCCAACGACCCGCGGACGTTCGCGAATTCGTCGCCGGCGCTCGACACCCGTCTCGACGGTGAGCGGTCCGAATGGATGCACTTCTACAAGTCGGCGCTCGCGGTGCGCGCGCACCTCCTGATGCCGCGCCTCGCCCACGCGCGCGCGCTCGACGCGACCGTGCTGGCCGACGACGCGGGCAACGACCTCGCGGCGCTCGTCGCGCGCTGGCGCCTCGCCGACCACGTGGTGCTCACGATCGCCCTGAATCTCGGCCACGAAGGCGTGCGGTTCGAACCGGAGCCCGAAGGCATGGTGGTGTTCGAAACACCGCCGCGCGCGCGCGACCGCATCGCAAACGGCGTGCTCGCCGAGCACGCCTGCGTGGCGTGGCTGACCGGCGACGTACCCGAGTACGCACGCCTGCACGACGCGCTCGCCGTACCGCGCGAGGAGCCGCGCGCATGAATCCGCGCAGGGAAACGCTCGCAAGTCTTGCCGCGCGCGCGGGCTTCGAAGTCGAATGGTCCGACGCGCACGGCGCCATGCAGCGCGTGCCGGACAGCACGCTCGAAGCGCTGCTCGAATGCGCGGGCCTGCCCTGCGCGAACGCAACGCAGTTGCGCCAGAGCGCGTCTCTCCTGAACGCGGAGCAGTCGGCACGGCGCTTGCCGCCGCTCATCACGGCCGAATATGAAAGCGCCATCGCCCTGCCGGCCTCGGCGGTGCGTTCGGGCAGCCACTACCGCATCGATCTCGAAAGCGGCGAGCACATCGAAGGACGTTTCACCGCGCCGCGAGGCGAGACCGCGCTGCTCGCGCCGCTCAGCGAACCGGGCTATCACACGCTCACGGTCAACGACCACCGGCTCACGCTCGCCGTCGCGCCACCGCACTGCCATACGGTCGCCGACGCCTGGCGCGCGCGCCACGGCGAGACCGCACGGGTGCCCGCACAGTGGGGCGTGGCGGCGCAACTCTACGGACTCCGACGTAAAGGCGACGGCGGCATCGGCGACTACAGCGCGCTGGCGACGCTGGCCACGGAGAGTGCGCGCCACGGCGCCCAGGCATTGGCCGTGAGTCCGACGCATGCCATGTTCAGCGCACTGCCTGGCCATTTCAGCCCATATGCGCCTTCGTCGCGGCTCTGGCTCAACGTCGCGCATATCGATCCTGCCGCGATGTTCGGCGCACAAGCCGCGCACGAGGCGAGCGTCGCCGTCCACGCCGAAGGCGTCTTTCAGGAGCTCGAAGCACGCGCGCAAATCGACTGGAAACGGGCCGTGCCGCTCAAGCTCGAAGTGCTGCGCTCGCTTTTCGAACGCTTCGACCAGGACGAGCGCACGAGCGGCTCGCCGCGCGCCACCGCGTTCGACGACTTCTGTGCACGCGGCGGCGAAGCGCTCGAAGATCACGCGCGCTTCGAGGCACTGCAGGCTGCGATGCTGGCGAACCCCGGCGGCAACGCGCATTGGCGCGACTGGCCCGCCGGGTTGCGCGACCCGCGCAGCCCCGAGGTGGCCGCCTTTGCCGTGGAGCGTCGCCGCGAAGTGGACTTCCACCGCTTCCTGCAATGGCTGGCCGCCGCCGGCCTCGCGCGTGCGCAACAGGACGCACGCGAAGCGGGCATGTCGATCGGCCTGATCGCCGATCTCGCGGTGGGCTGCGACGGCGCAGGCAGCCACGCCTGGTCGCTGCCGCACGACATGCTGCAACGCGTCTCGGTAGGTGCGCCGCCCGACCTCTTCAACCAGGCCGGCCAGAGCTGGGGCCTCACCACGTTCTCGCCGCGCGCACTGCACAACAACGGTTTTCGCGCCTTCATCGACATGCTGCGCGCCGCGTTCGCGCACGCGGGCGGCGTCCGCATCGACCACATCCTCGGCCTGCGGCGCCTCTGGCTCGTGCCCGAAGGCGAAAGCGCGAAGCACGGCGCGTATCTGCGCTACCCGTTCGAGGACCTCGTGCGCCTCATCTCGCTCGAATCGTGGCGTCATCGCGCCATCGCGATCGGCGAGGACCTGGGCACCGTGCCGCCCGGCCTGCGCGAGCGGCTCGCCTCGCATGCGCTCTACGGCATCCGCGTGCTCTGGTTCGAGCGCCACGGCAACGCGTTTCTCGCCCCGCGGCGCTGGGACCCGCACGGCATCGCGACCACCACCACGCACGACCTGCCGACCGTTGCCGGCTGGTGGCGCGGCCTCGACATCGACTGGCGCAACCGCATCGGCCAGACGCTGCCGCGCGCGGACGGACGCGACCCGGTAGCGCTCGAGCACGCGCAGCGCGCCGCCGATCGCACCGAGCTGTGGCACGCGCTCCAGCAAGCGGGATTCGCGCCGCAGGACGCGCCCGTGCCGGCCGCGGAGCGGGCGCCCGTCGAGGCCGCGCTCGGTTATGTCGGCGCCACGGCGAGCCCGCTCGTGACCTGCCCGCTCGAAGACCTGCTCGGGCTCGCGGAGCAACCCAACCTGCCGGGCTCGATCGACGAGCATCCGAACTGGCGACAGCGCCTGCCGCTGCCTGTCGATGCGCTCTACGCGGATTCCGGGTTCGCGGCGCGCGTCGAGAGCGTCGTCCGAGCGCGCGAGGCAGTCACGGCGTCTCTCCACGACCCCGGCGCGCATGCGGCGCCGCTCACCGGTCCGACGCCATGACCCTGCCCCGCGCGACGCTGCGCCTGCAGCTACATCACGACTTCACCTTCGACGACGCGCTCGCGCAACTCGACTATTTCGCGGCGCTCGGCGTCAGCCATCTCTACACCTCGCCGATCACGACGGCACAGCCTGGCTCGATGCACGGCTACGACACCGTCGATTACGGCACGGTCAGCGCGGAACTGGGCGGCGAGGCGGCCCTGAGACGCCTTGCCGCGAAGCTGCACGAACGCGGCATGGGTCTCATCGTCGACATCGTGCCGAACCACATGGGCGTGGGTGGCGCGCACAACGCATGGTGGCTCGACATACTCGAATGGGGACGCCATAGCGCCTTTGCGCGCCACTTCGACGTGGACTGGCATTCGCCCGACCCCGTACTGCGCGGCAAGGTGCTGATGCCGTTCCTCGGCGCGCAATACGGCGAAGAACTGGCCGCGGGCCGCATCGAACTGAAGTTCGACGCGTGCGAAGGGCGCTTCTTCGTGGCGTACGGGCCGCACGTTTGCCCGATCTGCCCGACCGATTACGCCGCACTGCTGCAATCGGCGAACCGCGCTGATCTCGATGCGTTGGCCGCGCCGTTCCAGGGTCTCACGACGCAGCCCGAAGACCAGCCACGCGCGGCAGCCGCGCGCGACGCATTGCGCGCGTTCGCCGAACGCAACGGCACGGACGCATTCGACTTCGTGCTCGATGCCTATACAGGCACCGACCCGGTGCCGCGCGAGCGGCTGCACCGCCTGCTCGAGCGCCAACACTACCGGCTCGCATGGTGGCGCACGGCCACCGACGAAGTGAACTGGCGGCGCTTCTTCGACATCAGCGCCCTTGCAGGCGTGCGTGTGGAACGGCACGACGTGTTCGAGGCCGTGCACAAACTCGTGTTCCGGCTCTACGCGGACGGTGTGATCGACGGGTTGCGCGTCGATCATGTGGACGGACTCGCGGACCCGCGCGAATACTGCGAGCGTTTGCGCCAGCGGCTGCTGCCGTTGCGCGCGACGCTGCCGTATATCGTGGTCGAGAAGATCCTCGCGCACGGCGAAGCGTTGCACGACGACTGGGCCGTGCAGGGCACCACGGGCTACGACTTCATGAACGACGTGGGTGCGCTGCTACACGATCCAGCCGGCGCCAAGCCGCTAGCCGAAGCGTGGGCGGCCATCAGCGGATCGGATGCGCCGTTCGCGCGCGTCGCGCTCGACGCACGCCGCGAAGTGCTGGCCGCGTATCTCGCCGCCGAACTGGACCACGCCGCGCGCGCCCTGCACCGCATCGCGCGCGAGCAACCCGCCACGCGCGACTTCACGTATGCGAGCGTGCATCGCGCCATCGCGCAGCTTGCCATGCACTTTCCGGTGTATCGCATCTACCCTGTGAACGGGCTGCGCGGGCCGCTCGACAACCGCTATTTCGACAAGGCACTCGACGCCGCGCGGCGAGCCTTGCCCCGCGCGAACCGCGCCGCGCTCGAACAGGTCGATGCGTGGCTGGGCGGACGGTCGCCCGACGCCGCGCCGCCAGCCGCGCCTGCCATGGCACCGGCCACGCCCCCCGGCACGAAACCGCAACGCGGGCAAAGCGCAGCGCCGAATGGCCCGGCCAACGGCCCGCTCAGCCATGCGCTCATCGCACAACGCACGGCGCTCGCGCTGTTCTCGCAACTCACCGCGCCGCTCGCGGCCAAGGCGACCGAAGACACCGCGCTCTACCGCTATGGCCGCCTGCTTTCGCGCAACGAGGTCGGTGCGGACCCCGACGATTTCGCCCGCAGCGTCGACGAGTTCCACGCCGCCAATCGGGAACGGCAACGGCGCGCGCCCTATGCGCTGCTGGCCACCGCCACGCACGACCACAAACGCGGTGAAGACGTGCGGGCGCGCCTCGCCGTTCTGAGCGAGCTTTCCGGAGACTGGGGCGCGACGCTGCGCGCGTGGTCCACGCTGAATCAGCCGCACCGCCGCAACGGCGGCGCGGGCAGCGCCGACTGGGCGCCCGGCCCGACCGCAGAGGCCATGCTGTACCAGACGCTCGTGGGCTGCTGGCCGCCCGCGCTCGACCCCGGCGACGAAGCGGGCGTCCGGGCGCTCGCCGAACGCATCGCACAGTGGCAGTTGAAGGCGTTGCGCGAGTCGAAGCTGCGCACCAACTGGCTCGTGCCCGACGAGGCCTATGAATCGGACTGCCAGGCATTTCTGTTCGACATCCTCGCACCGCAGCGCCTCGACGGCTTTCTGCACGAACTGGCCGCATTCGTGGCACGCATTGCGCCGGCCGGAGCGGTCAACTCGCTGCTGCAAACCACGCTGCGGCTTACGTCGCCGGGCGTGCCCGATCTTTATCAGGGCACGGAGCTATGGGATTTCAGTCTCGTCGACCCGGACAACCGCCGCCCTGTCGACTTTGCGCTGCGCGCGGCGGCCCTCGACGACGAACCGCCCTCGGCGAAACTCCCGCACTGGCGCGACGCGCACGTCAAGCTCGCCACCGTGCGGCGTCTGCTGGCATTGCGCGCCCGCGCGCCGGAACTGCTGCGGGAAGGTTCGTATATGCCGCTCGAAGTGCGCGGCGAAGGCGCGGCGCATGTTGTCGCGTTTGCGCGCCGCCATCGAGACTCGTGTGCGTTGATTATCGGCACGCGCCTCGCGGCACCGCTACTGGAGGATGGCATGCCGCTCGTTCTGGCGCAGCGTTGGAGCGATACGGCCGTGGTATTGCCGCAAGGGATGGCCGAGCCCCAGTGGTACGACTGGCTCAGCAATGCCACGCGAACGCCGGATGGGGAAAACCGGCTGTCCGTGCGCGACGTGCTCGCGGTGCTGCCTGTGGCGGTGTTGTCGAATCTCGCGCCTGGGCGTGCATGAAGGCAGGTCCGGCGTCCACTTGCCGCTCACCCTCCCTCGTCCACCAGCCCCTTCGGATAAACGCGCACGAGCACGATACGCGGCCCCTTCATCTTCTTCACGACAATGTCGAACTGCGGGAACGACACACGCTGCCCTTCGGTCGGCAAATCGTTCAGCGCATGAATCACAAGCCCGCCCACCGACTCCGCGCGCCCTTCGTCGATGTCGATGCCCAGCGCCTGCTCCAGCGACACCACAGGCAGGCTCCCGCGTCCCATCAACGTGCCGTCGTCCATGCGCGTCCAGTCCGTGTCGGCCTGATGGAATTCGTCGTGGATCTGGCCCACCAGCGCGCCCAGCAGATTGTCGAGCGTGAGGAAGCCATTGGGCCGCGCGCCCTTGCGCCCCACGAGCGCGAAATGCGGCGCCCCCTTGCGAAAGCGCCTGAAAAGCGCGAGCGCGGGCGCCTCGGGCTTCACATATTGCACCGGGCGCACGAACTTGCCGAGATCGTCGAGCGCCTGCCCGGCCTCGCGCGCGAGCAGCAGATCCTTCAGATGAATGAGCCCCGCCACGCGCTCGCCCGACCCGTCCTCGAACAGCGGATAGCGGCTGAAGCGATGGCGCGCGACAACCTGCATATTCTCGGCGAGCGGCCGGTCGCGCCGCAGCCCCACCATCTCGTGCGTGGGCCGCATGAGGTCCGATACGGTCATGCGCGAAAAATCGAGCGAGTGCGCGAGCGTGTTCCATTCGTCGGCGTTGTAGGTATTCGCCGCGGCTGCCAGAGCGGGCGGGCGCGTGCTGCTTGTGCCTCCCGTGCCGCTCGTGCCGCTTGTGCCGTTTGCACCACCCGTACCGTTCGCGCCGTGCATGCGCAGGGCAGCCTCGGCTTCGGCTGCGGCACGGCGGCTGCGCAGGATGAGCTTCAGTTCGTCGGTGGAATAGTGGGCGTCCGAGCCGTGCCCCGATGCAAGTCCCGCCATGCGCAGCACCGCGTTCGCGCTGGCGTTGAGGGTCCAGATGGCGGGGTACATAGTCCAGTAAAAGCCGTAGAGCGGCGTGGCCGTCCATAGCGAAATCTTCTCGGCCTGGCGAATCGCGAGCGACTTCGGCGTGAGTTCGCCCACGACGATGTGCAGGAAGGAGATTACCGTGAAGGCAAACACGAGCGAAATGCCGTGAATCAGTTGCGCCGATTGCACGCCGAAAAACTCGAACAGCGGCGAGAGCAATTGCGCAAAGGCGGGCTCGCCGATCCAGCCAAGGCCGAGCGACGCGAGCGTGATGCCGAGCTGGCACGCGGACAGATACGCATCGAGCTGACCGTGCACCTTCGCGAGCAGCTTGCCGCGCAGGCCATGCCCGGACGCCAGGCTTTGCACGCGCGTCTGCCGCAGCTTGACGAGGCCGAATTCGGCGGCTACGAAGAAACCGTTGAGGGCGACGAGCAGCAGCGCGCCGACAAGGGCGATAACCTGGATCAAGACGGAAGGCTCCGGTAGGGCGAAGCGGTCAGTATAAGGGGCGAAAGACAGGGGGTAAGGCGCGGGCAGCGCATCCAGACAAGGCGCACGACGACGGCATCACGCCCGCAGGGCCGCCGCGGCTCACGCCAGCGGCACGTTCAGCCCGAGCGCGGTGGCCCCGCCTTCGGCCAGCGGCCGCTGCTCGAACCGCCCGCCATGCGCCTCGGCCACGCGCAGGCACAACGCCAGCACCCAGGCCGTGCGGCCCGACTCCAGCGGTTCGAGCGCCTGCTCGCGCGCAAACGGTTCCAGCAGATGCGGCAGCGATGCGTCGGTAAGCGCTCGCGGCACAGCGGTCCACGTCACGTCGAACTGAACGGCGGAGCCCGTCGCGCTCACGCCCGGCGTCACGCTCCCGCCTGGCGCGCTCGACTCGACCGCGAAGGCCAGCATCAACCATAGTGCCTGCACGAGGCGCTCGCGGTCGCCGTCGAGCGTGAGACCCGTCGGCATGCCCTGCACGGCAAGCGCAACCCCGCGGGCTTCGGCAAGCGCGCCGCGCACGGCATCCACGGCTTCGTCGATCGCCGCGTCGAGCGCAAACGGGGCGCGGTCGATCTGCAGCTTGCGCGTTTGTGTACGCGTCCTGTCCACGAGCGATTCGAGCAGTTGCACCTGCTGCTCGACACCGGTGCGGATGCCGCCCAGCGCGCGCTGCGCCGCCGGATCGGCGGCATCGATCTTGCGTTCGAGAACGTAGGCCCAGCTATGGATCGCGTTCAACGGACTGCGCAGGTCATGCGAGACGCGCGAGAGCACATGGTCGCGCATGAACAGCGCGGCTTCGGCGCACAGCCGCGCCGTGCGTTCGGATCGGGAATCGGAAGTCGACGCCATCGGTGTCCTCGTCTCTCGCCCATGAAGGGCCAACCAGAGCAGTTCGCGCCCCGGGCCAGCCCTCATTATAGGCAGGCACCCGAAAGCGTCTGGCGGGTTTGTCTCGCACGCGCCGTGCCTGCGTTGCGCCTCGTGCGCCTACAATAGCGTCTTTATCCCATCCGATTCAGGAGTCTTTCATGTCTATCGTGACCACCGCATCCGGCCTTCAGTACGAGGACCTGACCGAGGGCGCCGGCGCCGAAGCGCGCGCGGGCCAGACCGTCAGCGTGCACTACACCGGCTGGCTGACGGACGGCCAGAAGTTCGATTCGAGCAAGGACCGCAACGACCCGTTCGCCTTCGTACTGGGCGGCGGCATGGTCATCAAGGGCTGGGACGAAGGCGTGCAGGGCATGAAGGTGGGCGGCGTGCGCAAGCTCACGATCCCGCCGCAGCTCGGCTACGGCGTACGCGGCGCAGGCGGCGTGATTCCGCCGAACGCGACGCTCGTGTTCGAAGTGGAATTGCTCGACGTCTGAGCGTCGCCGCTTTTTGCACCGCGTCTTAAACCATAGTTTGCGCAGTGGCTCAAATTCGCCCCGCCATGAATCCGCATCACCACGCTCCCGTCGTCGCGCCCAGCGTTGAATTGCGCTGCTACGGCGCGATCGAGGAGACCGATCTGCACGATTTCCACCAGATCGTGCTCGGGCTCGACGGCGCGATGGAAATGACCGTGAGAGGCGTGGGCGAGCGTATCGACTGCTGCTCGGCCTGGCTGATTCCGGCCGGCGCGCAGCACGACTATGTGGGCATCGGCGAGAACCGTCAGCTCGTGCTCGACCTGCCCGCTGCGTCGCTCGCCGTGCCCGAGCGGCTCTTCGATTCGGCACGCGCCTTGCGCATCGACCCCGCGCTCGCGCAGCTCGCCCGGCAGATCGCACAGCGCGCGGCGCTTGCCGCGCCGCCTGCGGGCGGCGACCCGGGCACGCGGCGCTTTCACTGGGATGCCTCGGCGCGGCTCTGCGCCGCCGTGATTGCGCAAACCGGCATCCTGGCCGGCGCTTCGTTCGACGCCGCGGCAGGCCCCGATTTCGCGCGCATCGATCGCTGGTTGCGCGCGCGTCTCGCGGAACCGCTGCGCATTGCGGACCTCGCCGCGCATTTCGGCTTCGGCATGCGGCGCTTTCATCAGCTTTTTGTCGAGGCGTTCGGCGAAACGCCGCACCGTTACCTCCAGCGTCTGCGGCTCGACACGGCGGTGACGCTGCTGGCCGATCCGCGCCGCTCGCTCATCGACGTCGCGCTCGAAGTGGGCTTCGGCGATCAGAGCGCCTTCACGCACGCCTTCACACGGCGCTTCGGCATCGCGCCGGGCCAATGGCGAGCGTTGCCGCATTAGCGCTCACGCGCGCTTATTCGCAGTGATTCGCGCTTATTCATCAAAGCGCCACTCCCACTGAACCTCGGCCCCCACGGCCACGCGCGTACCGGCCCCGGCCACGACTATCGCGTTCTGCCCGAACGTGAGGCCGCCGTCCACGCGCGGATCGGCGCGAAAGGCCGCCATCGTGTCGAGCGGCTCGGTGGGCCACGCTGCGTCGCGCAAGCCCGTTTGCTGATCGATCGTCGTGATCGGACAACGTGCGCACGGCTTCGCGAAGCGCAAGACCACGCCGTCGCCGTCGATCGACATCGTCTCGATGAAATCCTCGTCGAAGGCGCCCTCGCCGTCCACGACGATATTCGGGCGAAAGCGGCTCATCGGCACCGGCGGCGCACCCTTCTGCGCCAGTCGCGCGTTCAGGTCCGCGAGCGACGCCTCGCTCGTGACGAGCAGCGGAAAGCCGTCGGCGAACTGCGTCGGCACCTGAGCGCCATGGGTCCATTTCGGGCTGGACAAACGCGTGACGTCGGAGGCGAAACGTACGAGCCGCAGCGGCACGCCCACGGCCTGAGAAAACCAGTGCGCCGCTTCGTCGCCTTCGTCGAGCGCTTCGAACGTGTCCTTCCACACCGTCGCCGCGACGCGGCGTGCATCGCCTCGCGGCTCGAACGGCAGCAGCAGCGTAGACGGCATGCCCGCCATGGAAAGCCGCACGCCGCCCTCGACGAAGGCCGGGACGATACGCGCCATTGCCGCATGCTCGCGCTGCGAAACGAAGCGACCATGCCCGTCCACCGCCATCCAGTGGCGGTCCCACTTGAGGCCCTCGGCTTCGAGCGGCGCCTCGTCGAGCGCGATGGCCGCGCACGATTTGACCGGATACACGAACAGCGCGCGAATGACAGGCATGGCAATCGACCTCGAACGACGAATGAAAACGGGCCGCGACAGGCGGCCCGAAATAAATACTACGTAGCGCGAACGAAACAAGGAAGCGCCATCAGGCCGCCGCGTCGAGCCCGCGCGCAAGGTCCTTGCGAACGTCCTCGGCATTCTCGAGCCCCACCGCAAGGCGAATCAGGCCTTCCGTGATGCCCGCTGCCGCACGCGCTTCCGGCGTGATGCGGCCGTGTGTGGTCGTCGCCGGATGCGTGATGGTCGTGCGCGTGTCGCCCAGATTGCCCGTGATCGAACACACCTTCGTGTTGTCGATCACGCGCCAGGCGTTCTCGCGCTGCTGTTCGGGCGTATCGCCCTTGAGCTCGAACGAGACGATCGCGCCGCCCGCCTTTTGCTGGCGCATCGCGAGCGCATGCTGCGGATGCGATGCGAGCCCCGGATAAAACACGCGGCTCACGGCCGGATGCGTTTCGAGCCAGCGCGCGATTTCGAGCGCGTTGGCCGACTGCTTCTCCACGCGCAGCGACAGCGTTTCCATGCCCTTGAGCAGCACCCACGCATTGAATGCGGAGAGCGTCGGGCCCGCGCTGCGCACGAACGGAAACACCTTCTCCATGATGAACTGCTTCGAGCCCACGAGCGCGCCACCCAGCACGCGGCCCTGGCCGTCGAGGAACTTGGTGGCCGAGTGCATCACCACGTCCGCGCCGAACTTGAGCGGCTGCTGCAGCGCCGGGCTGCAGAAACAGTTGTCGACCACGAAGAGCGCGCCCGCGGCCTTCGCGATCTTGCCGATTGCTTCGATGTCCGACACTTCGGTGAGCGGGTTCGACGGCGTCTCGAGGAAAAACATCTTCGTTTCGGGGCGCACGGCGTTCTTCCAGGCGTCGAGATCGGTGGGATCGACGAAGGTGGTCGTGATGCCGAACTTGCTGAAGATCTGCGAAAACATGCCGAGCGTCGAGCCGAAAATACTCTGCGAGCTGACGATATGATCGCCCGTCTGCAACGCGGCCATCACCACCGAAAGGATCGCGGCCATGCCCGAGGCCGTCGCCATGCATGCCTCGCCGCCTTCGAGCGCGGCAAGCCGGTCCTGGAACATCGTCACGGTCGGGTTCGTGAAGCGCGCGTAGGTATAGCCGGTCTCGGAGTTCTTGAAGCGCTCGGCCGCTTCGGCGGCGCTGCCGAAACAGAAGCTCGACGTGAGGTAAAGCGCTTCCGAATGCTCGTTGAACTCGCTGCGCAGCGTGCCCGAGCGTACGGCGAGGGTGTCGAAGTTGAAAGTGTCGTCCATGTTCGTGTTGTTTCCCATTCGAAGACCCCCGGGCCGCGAGAACCGGGGGCGCAAAAAAGCCCGCTTTGCGTCGGCAGAAGCGGGCTTTCGGGTATTCGGGGCAGAACTAAGGCACAAGCGAGGCGGATCGGAAATCAAACTGCGGTTTCGACGCCTTTCGCTTTAGCTGTTTTGGGTTGCCCCGCGTCCGCAAGCTGATATCAAATCGACGCAAGCCCCTATGCTAACACGGGAAGCGCGCCGTGCACGTCGCGGCACGCAGGCTTCCCGGCCCGCTTCACTCCACCGAGAGCTGCAGGTGCAGCTGCGAACGCGCGGCGGCGCCTTCGATCGCGTCGCTCGCGGCGTCGCGGTCCGACTGCGCCTGCGGGGCGAGCCGCGCGGTCTCGATCCTGTCGAGGTAGGCGCTCGTGATGTCGCCGGTGATGTAGTCGCCGTCGAAGCACGAGGCTTCGAAGCGCTTGAGCTCCGGATTGATGTCGCGCACCGCCTGCTTGAGCGCCTCGACGTCCTGATACACGAGATGGTCCGCACCGATGATGCGCGCCACTTCCTTGTCCGTGCGGCCGTGCGCCACGAGTTCGCCGCGCGTGGGCATGTCGATGCCATAGACGTTCGGATACTTCACGGGCGGCGCCGCCGACGCGAAGATCACCTTGGTCGCGCCCGCGTCGCGCGCCATCTGCACGATTTCATGCGAGGTGGTGCCGCGCACGATCGAGTCGTCGATGATCAGCACGTTCTTGCCCTTGAACTCGATGCCCATGGCGTTGAGCTTCTGGCGCACCGACTTCTTGCGCATCGCCTGGCCCGGCATGATAAAGGTGCGGCCCACGTAGCGGTTCTTGAAGAAGCCCTCGCGGTATTCCACGCCGAGTTTCTTCGCGACCTGCATGGCCGCCGGACGCGACGAATCGGGAATCGGCATGACAACGTCGATCCTCACGTCGGGCAGCTCGCGCCTGACCTTCTCGGCAAGATAGTCGCCCATGCGCAGCCGCACGTTGTAGACGGGCACGCCGTCCAGCACCGAATCCGGACGCGCGAGGTACACGAGCTCGAAAATGCAGGGGTTCAGGCTCGGAGCCGTGGCGCACTGCTGCGCGTGGAAATTGCCCTCGAAGTCGATGAACACCGCCTCGCCCGGCGCCACGTCGCGCACGAACTCGAAGCCGATGCCTTCCAGCGCCACCGACTCCGACGCCAGCATCCATTCGGTGCCTTCCGGCGTTTCCTGCTTGCCGATGCACAGCGGCCGGATGCCGAACGGGTCGCGGAACGCGAGCAGACCGTAGCCGGCGATCAGCGAGACAATGGCGTACGAGCCGCGCACGCGCTTGTGCACGCCTGAGACGGCCTTGAACAGCGCCGCCGGATCGAGCTCGAGGCCGGAGCTGGCCGTCTGCAGTTCGTGCGCGAGCACGTTGAGCAGCACTTCCGTGTCGGAGTTGGTGTTGATGTGCCGGCGATCGACGCGGAACATCTCTTCCTTGAGCTGCTGCCAGTTCGTGAGATTGCCGTTGTGCGCGAGGATGAGACCGAACGGCGCGTTCACGTAGAACGGCTGGGCCTCTTCTTCGCTCGACGCCGAGCCGGCCGTCGGGTAGCGCACCTGGCCGATGCCGCTCGTGCCCGGCAGGCTGCGCATGTTGCGCGTGCGGAACACGTCGCGCACCATGCCGTTGGCCTTGTGCATGTGGATGGTGCTGCCGTCCGCGGTGGCAATGCCGGCCGCGTCCTGGCCGCGGTGCTGCAGGAGCAGCAGCGCGTCATAGAGAAGCTGGTTGACGGGAGAGCGGGAAACTACGCCTACGATGCCGCACATGGCAGGTCCTTCAAGAAAGCGAAATCGGTAAAACTGCGCGGTAGCGGCGGGCGGTCTGGGCCTCGCCTGCGCCGCGCGGGCAGTGCTGCTTTTTCGAGCGGCCTTGCCCCGTTTGTATCGGGTCGGCTCCGGGCGGGCTAGACGCGAACGTAGCCTGCGAGCGCGTCGGGCAGCAGCGGTTTCAGTTCGTGCACGCCCTGCTCGACATAGGGCCGCAGCAGCGCATTGCGCCAGAAGTCCTGCTGGGGCAGCTCGGTCAGTCCGCCGAGGACGACGAGAATCAGCACCAGTACGACGCCTCGCACGAGGCCGAACATCAAACCGAGCGACCGGTCCACGCCGGACAGTCCGCTCACCTGCACGATGCGCCCGAGCAGCGCGTTCGCCACGCCGGCCACGAGCACCACGCCTATCACGATCAGCGCGAAGGCGATCAGCCACTGCGTGAGGGCGCCGCCCGGCCAGTGCGCCGGAATCCACGGCACTACGCGCTCCACGTAGCGGCAGGCCACCAGAAACGCGACGATCCAGCCGATCAATCCGAAAATCTCGCCGATCAATCCGCGCCACGCCCCGCGCAGCGCCGACAAACCAATCACCGCCATTACAGCGTAGTCGAAGGCGGTGAACATCGGCGGCTTAATCCGCTGCCCCGTTCGAACCTGCCATCAAACCCGCGCCGCGCACCTTCGCGATCGCCTCCGAAGCCGCCGCGCGGTCCGGGAACGGGCCTGCGCGCAGGAGCGTGCGCGTCGAGCCGTCGGGCTGCTTGCGCTGTTCGGTATATGCGGGTACGCCGGCCGCTTTCAACTTCGTCACCCAGTTGCTCGCGGCGGTGGCGTTGCTGAACGAGCCCAGTTGCACGGCGAAGCGCGAACCCGGCGGTGTGGGCGGCGCGCTGCTGTTGTCGCCGCTGTCGGCGGCATCCGTGTTCTGGTTCGAGGCGACGGCCGTGTTCGCCGAAGGCGCGGCGGACTTGCCGGCAGGCTTGCTGGTGGCGGAAGTCTGCGCCGGAGCGGTCTTCGCGGCGGCTGTCGTCTGGGTTTGTGCGGCGGCCTTCGCGCCGGCGCTGGTTGGGTTCGTGCTATGGGCGGTCTGCGCCGGTGCCGCGGTGGCGCCAGAAGCCACCGTCGCGAGATTGGACGCGCCGGGATTGTCGGGCGCGACGCCGGCCTGCGTATCGTCGTCGCTATCGGCGTCGTCGCGGGCCGCGGCCTTCTCGCCGGGCGGTGTCGGGCGGCTCGGAATGTCGATCGCGATGTCGTCGGTAACAGGTTTCGGGTGCGAATCGAGCACCATCGGCAGGATCACGATAGCCGCCACCACGAGCGCGATCGCGCCCACGAGGCGCCGGCGCGCGCGCTGCTTCTCAGGAAGGGTGGGATCGAGCAGCATCGCTTCGGCGTCGGCCGACCGGTCCGGCCGGCGGCTGCGCCGCTCCACGCGCGCACTCTGGCTGCTACGCCGGCCCGAGCCGGCTTCCGCGCCGCGCCGTCGGGGCGCCGCGTCGTCTTTCTTGCCGAACGAGAAAATTCCCATGTATGGCTGCTTTAGGCCTGTATCTGCGTAGCGTGGCGGCGTGTGCAGGTTCAGTGCTGCTGCGACTTTCGCCAGGCCATCACGCCGGCAACTGTCAGGAAACTACCGAAAACAAGAATTCTATCATTTTCAGATGCGCGTTTTAGCGCATCTTGAAAAGCCGAGGCGGGCGATTCGTAGCGCGTCACGCTGCTGTCCGGGCCATCCTCGACGCCGGCCTCGCGCAACACGGCTTCGAGCTGTTGCGCGGACGCCGCACGCGGCCCCGGCAGACCGGTCACGCACCAGTGATCGATCTCGCCCTTCAGGTGCTCGATCACGCCGGCAAGGTCCTTGTCCCCCATCGCGCCGAACACGGCGTAGGTGTACGGGAAGTAGCCCATGCTGCCGAGGTTCTGCGCGAGCACGGCGGCGGCATGCGGGTTGTGGCCCACGTCGAGGATCACAGAAGGCTTGCCCGGCAGCACCTGGAAGCGGCCCGGCAGCTCGACGTTCGCGAGGCCGAGGCGGATGTCCTGCGCGGAGACCGGCACGCGGTCGCGCAGGGCTTCGAGCGCGGCGAGCGCGGCCGAGGTATTGATCAACTGATTGGCCCCGCGCAGCGCCGGGTAGGCCAATGCCGAGCGGCGCTGCGCGCGGCCCACGTAATTCCATTGCTGGCGCTCGCTGCCCGCCTGCCCCTCATAGCGGAAATCGCGCCCGAAGCGCCACAGATCGGCGCCGATCGCCTCGGCATGATCGACGAGCGACTGCGGCGGCATGGGATCGGCGCAGATGGCGGGCTTGCCGGGACGGAAGATGCCGGCCTTTTCGAAGGCGATCTTCTCGCGCGTGTTGCCCAGATACTCGGTGTGATCAATGTCGATGCTCGTGACGATCGCGCAGTCGGTATCGAGCACGTTCACGGCGTCCAGACGGCCGCCGAGGCCCACTTCGAAAATCACCGCGTCGAGCCCGCGCGAGGCGAACAGCAGCATGATCGCGAGCGTCGTGAACTCGAAGTACGTGAGCGAGACCGGCTGCGGCAGCGACAGACGCGCGGCCTCCACGGCCTCGAAGTACGGCAGCAGCTCGGCGTCGCTCGCCTGCTGGCCGTCGAGACGCGCGCGCTCGTTGAACGACAGCAGGTGCGGCGAGGTATGGCAGCCCACGTGGTAGCCGGATTTCAGCAGGATCGTTTCGAGGATCGCGCAGGTCGAGCCCTTCCCGTTCGTGCCGCCCACCGTGAAGATCGGGCAATCGAACTTCAGTTGGAGCGCTTCTTTCACCTGGCGAATCCGGTTGAGCCCCATGTCGATGCCGACCGGATGCGCGGTTTCGAGGTGCGTGAGCCACGCGTCGAGGGTGGGAAAGGTACTCATCGGATATCGCTATGCGGGGGCGCGCCCTGCCGCTTCTGCTGGCCGCAGCCCGTCAGGCCTGCGAGGAAAAAACGGCATTATCGCGGAAATGACAACGCGCCGCTTGCCTAAGGCTTGCGGCGCGTGGGGAAATGCGGGAGAAACGCGTCAGGCCACCGCGTCCGCGGGCTGGCGCGACAAGATGGCGATGAGTTGTGCGATCTCTTCGCGCAGCTTGCGGCGGTCCACGATCATGTCGATCGCGCCCTTCTGCATCAGGAATTCCGAGCGCTGGAAGCCTTCCGGCAGCTTCTCGCGCACGGTCTGCTCGATCACGCGCGGGCCGGCAAAGCCGATCAGCGCCTTCGGCTCGGCGATCACCACGTCGCCAAGGAACGCGAAGCTCGCCGAAACGCCGCCCATGGTCGGGTCGGTCAGCACGGAGATGAACGGCAGCTTCGCATCGGCGAGCTTGGTCAGCATGGCCGTGGTCTTGGCCATCTGCATGAGCGAGAGCAGGCTTTCCTGCATGCGCGCGCCGCCCGAGGCCGTGAAGCAGATGAACGGAACCTGCTGCTCAAGCGCGTTCTGCGCGCCGCGCGCGAAGCGCTCGCCCACCACGGAGCCCATCGAGCCGCCCATGAACGAGAACTCGAAGCACGCCACCACGACCGGCAGCGTGTGGATCGCGCCGCCCATCACGACCATGGCGTCGGTTTCGCCGGTTTCGTCGATCGCCTCTTTCAGGCGGTCCGGGTACTTGCGGCTGTCCTTGAACTTGAGCGCGTCGACCGGCACGATCTCCTGGCCGATCTCATAGCGGCCTTCCGGATCCAGCAGCGCGTCGAGACGCTCGCGCGCGCCGATGCGCATGTGGTGATCGCACTTCGGGCAAACATGGAGGTTCGCCTCGACGTCGTTGCGGTACAGCACCGCTTCGCACGACGGGCACTTGATCCACAGGCCTTCCGGAATGCTCTTGCGGCTTTTCGGATCGGTTTGCTTGATCTTCGGCGGCAGCAGTTTGTCGAGCCAGCTCATTGATTATCCTTCCTTGACCTTCGTGATGCGCGGCGCGGACGGAACGCTCCAAACGAGCAATCCGGCAATCTCAACCGGGTTCCGACCCCGACCGCGCATGGCGAAAAGTGGATTTTACCGCAGGTCCTGCAGGTCTCTTATTCCTTGCCGTCCAGCGCAGCGCGGACGCCTGCAATGAATGCCTTGAGCGTTTCGGCTGCGGCATCTGGCGGCGATTGCTCCAGCAACTGCACGATACGGCTGCCGATCACGACGGCATCGCTCACGGCGGCAACCGCGGCGGCGGTCTGCGCGTCGCGAATACCGAAGCCCACGCCAACGGGCAGCGGCACGCGCGACTTGATGGCCGGCATTTTACTCGCGATGCTCGCCACGTCCAGATTGGCTGCCCCCGTCACGCCCTTGAGCGAGACGTAATAGACATAGCCGCTCGCGACGCGGCCGACTTCGGCAATACGTTCGTCCGTCGAGGTGGGCGCGAGCAGGAAGATCGGATCGATGCCCGCCGATTTCATCGACGCGGCGAAGGTCACGCATTCTTCGGGCGGATAGTCCACCACGAGCACGCCGTCCACGCCCGCCGCTTTCGCGGCGGCGGCGAATGCCTCGGTGCCCATGCGTTCGATGGGGTTCGCATAGCCCATCAGCACGACCGGCGTCTTGTCGTCGGTTTCGCGGAAACGCTTCACGTCGGCCAGCACGCTCTTCAACGTGACGCCTTTCGCCAGCGCGCGCTCCGAGGATTGCTGGATCACCGGGCCGTCGGCCATCGGGTCCGAGAACGGCACGCCCAGTTCGATCACGTCCGCGCCGCCGGCGGCGAGCGCGTGCATGAATTCGACGGTGCGCGCCGGATCGGGATCGCCGGCGGTCATGAACGGGATGAGGCCTTTCCTGCCTTGGGCGGCCAACGTGTCGAACGTGTTCTTGATACGGGACATTTCAGGGTCCTCTGTTTCAGTCGTTACCGCGCGCGTGGCGACGGTGGCGGCGCATCAGGCGCCTGCCACGGCGGTTGCGGGCGCGACGGGCGCGGAGGCGGCAGTCGCCGGAGCAACGGCCGCGCTCACGCGTTCGCGCGCGATCGCGCAGTAACTTTCGTTGATTTCATAGCCGACGAATTCGCGCTTCTGGCGTGCGCAGGCGACAGCCGTGGTGCCGCTGCCCATGAACGGGTCCAGCACGCGGCCGCCCGGCGGGCAGCTCGCGAGCACCATGCGCTCGACGATCTCAAGAGGCTTCTGGGTGGGATGATCCACCCGCTCCGCGTGCTGGCGATGCAGCCGCGAAACGGACCAGACGTCCTTGGGGTTGTAGCCGAGCTCCAGCCACCTGCTGCCTTCGAATATCTTGCGCGAACGCGCCTTCTTCGTGACGGCATCGTACGGGATGCGGACGGGATCGAGGTCGAAGTAGTAATTCTTCGACACCGCGAAGAAACCGATGTTGTCGTGCACCGAGGTGAATCGGCGCGTCGTGCCGCCCATGCTCGGCACACGCCGGTCCCAGACGATCTCGTTGATCATCGTGAGCTTCGACTTGAGGAAGACGAAGATTTCCGGCGCGTACTGCCAGGTGCAGAACACGTAGAGCGACCCGCTGGCCTTGAGCTTCGGAATCGCCAGCTCGAGCCATTCATACGTCCAGGCGAGGAAGTTCTCGCCCGAACGCATGTCGGAATCGTTGCCGTAGTCCTTGCCGAGCCCGTAGGGCGGGTCGGCGACGATCAGGTCGATCGAGGCGTCGGGCAGGTTCGCTGCATCGGTCAGAAAATCGCGGTTCAGGAGCCGGATGCCGTCCGGCACGACCGGCAGCGAGCCTTCGGGCGGCTGCGCGCAGGGTGTGGCTGCGGCAACCGCTTCGGTCAGATCGCTGTCGGGCGCCGGGGCTTGCGGCTCGTCGAACTCGTCGCGCATCGCTTGAGTCACCTCGGGGCGCTCAGAACTGGATGCCCGATCGCTCGGCGACCGTGTGCATGTCCTTGTCGCCCCGGCCAGACAGGTTCACCAGCAGGATCTTGTCCTTAGGCAGTGTCGGGGCCAGCTTCGCCGCGTACGCGAGCGCGTGGCTCGATTCGAGCGCCGGAATGATGCCTTCGATCCGGCAGCAGTCGTGGAACGCCTTGAGCGCTTCCTCGTCGTCGATCGTCACGTACTGCGCGCGGCCGCTGTCCTTCAGCCACGCGTGCTCGGGACCGACGCCCGGATAGTCGAGACCCGCGGAAATCGAATGCGTCTCGATGATCTGGCCGTTCTCGTCCTGCAGCAGGTAGGTGCGGTTGCCGTGCAGCACGCCCGGCGTGCCGGCCGCGAGCGAGGCGGCGTGACGGCCCGTTTCCATGCCGTCGCCGGCCGGTTCCACGCCGATCAACTGCACCGAAGTGTCGTCGATATACGGGTAAAAGATGCCCATCGCGTTCGATCCGCCGCCCACGCACGCGATCACGGCGTCGGGCTGGCGACCCGTCATTTCCGGCATCTGCACGCGGCATTCGTCGCCGATCACGCGCTGGAAGTCGCGCACCATCATCGGGTACGGGTGCGGACCCGCCACGGTGCCGATGATGTAGAAGGTGTTTTCGACGTTGGTGACCCAGTCGCGCATCGCTTCGTTGAGCGCGTCCTTGAGCGTGCGCGAGCCCGACTCCACAGGCACGACGGTCGCGCCCAGCAACTTCATGCGGTAGACGTTCGCGGCCTGGCGGCGCACGTCTTCCGCGCCCATATAGACCACGCACTCCATGCCGAAGCGCGCCGCGATCGTGGCCGTGGCCACGCCGTGCTGGCCCGCGCCCGTTTCGGCGATCACGCGCGGCTTGCCCATGCGCTTCGCGAGCAGCGCCTGGCCGATCACGTTGTTCACCTTGTGGGCGCCGGTGTGGTTCAGGTCTTCGCGCTTCAGATAGATCTGCGCGCCGCCCACCCTCTCGCTCCAGCGCTGGGCATGGTAGATCGGCGACGGACGGCCGACGAAATGCTTCAGCTCGCGTTCATATTCGGCGACGAAGTCGGGATCGTTCTTGAACTTCTCGTAGGCGTCGCGCAGTTCGTCGATCGCCTGCATGAGGGTTTCGGCAGCGAACACGCCACCATAAGGGCCGAAATGGCCGCGTTCATCAGGTAAGTTGTACATGAGTCACTCGCTTGGGCCCTGGGCGCGCTCGCGTTGCGCGAGGGCTTGCCGGCCAAGGTTTTTCATCCCGCGTCCGCTTCGCGCACTGCGCGCACGAACGCCGCCATGCGGGCGTGATCCTTCACGCCCTTTGCGCCCGGGACCTCGATGCCACTGGAGACATCGACGGCGTACGGACGCACCTGGCGAATCGCATCACTGACGTTTTGCGCGTTCAAGCCACCACTCAAAACGGCCCGACGCGCGAGCCCTGCGGGGATAAGTGACCAATCGAAGACCTTCCCGCCACCGCCGTACCCCTCGACGTGCGTGTCGAACAGGAGGCCGCTGGCTGACGAATAACTGTTTGCCGATTCTATCAAATCGGCCTGCCGAGTATCGGCCGCCACCCGTAGCGCGCGCAACCAGGGCAAACCGGCAACGGCCGCCAGCGCCTCGCACTGCGCCGGCGTTTCGTCGCCGTGGAACTGCAGCAGCGTGAGCGAGACGTTGCTCGCCACCTCGCCGATCCACTGCGGCGTCGCGTTCACGAAGAGCCCCACGACCGAAACGAAGGGCGGAATGTCGTGGGCGAGCTCGACTGCCTGCGCGACCGTCACCGAGCGCGGGCTCTTCGGATAGAACACGAGGCCGATCGCGTCGGCACCGAGGTCGATGGCATGTTCGACCGCCTCGGGCGTGCTCAGGCCGCACAGTTTGATGCGCGTGCGGCGCTGGGCGGATGCGGCGGCTTGAGCCGTGGAAGGATCGGCAGCAGTCATGGCGGATAAGGTATGCGGTTCGATGTTGCGCCCCGAGGTCAGGCCCAGATAGCGCTCCACGGCAAGCTCGCCGTATGCGGCCCCGGCACCTGGAACTCGTCAGGATAGCCTACCTCGGCGAGGTACAGTCCGTCGGGCATGAAGGTCGGCGCGGCCTTCGTGCGATCGAGCCCCGCCAGCACTTCGGCCATCCAGGCCGCCGGATAGCGCCCGCGCCCCACCGCTACGAGACAGCCCATCAGGTTGCGAACCATGTGGTGCAGAAACGCATTGGCGCGAAAGCGGAAATGGATGAAATCGCCCTGCGGGCGAATGTCGATCTGGTAGAGATGCTTGACCGGCGTCTTCGACTGGCACTCCGACGAACGGAACGCCGAAAAATCGTGCTGGCCGATCAGATGGGCGGCGGCCTCGCGCATCGCGTCGACGTCGAGCGGCGTATGGATCCAGCCCGCGCGGCTCGCCAGCATCGGCGAGCGCACCGCGTTCACGTAGAGCACGTAGTAGTACGTACGCTCGAACGCCGAGAAGCGCGCGTGGAACGCCTCCGGCATCGGCTGCGCCCACTGCACGGCGACCGTCGAGGGCAGGAACGCGTTGGTGCCGCGCACCCACGAAAACGGCGTGCGATCGAGTTCGGTGTCGAAATGGAGGACCTGGCCAAGACCGTGGACGCCCGTGTCGGTGCGGCCCGCCACGACGGTCGGGAGCGGCACGCACGCGAACTCGCGCAGGGCGCGTTCGAGCGCGTCCTGCACCGTCTTGCCGTGCGGCTGAGATTGCCAGCCGCAGAACGCGGCCCCGTCGTATTGAACGCCTAGCGCGATACGCATACGAACTCGTCCGCTTACGGTCACGAAAGCGGCGCGAGCGTCGAGAGCAACGCCTGCGCGTCGGAGCGCGTGGCGTAGTCGTTCGACTCGATCACCTCGTTGATCAGCGAGCGGGCGCCCGCCAGATCGCCGAGCGCGATGTACTCGTGCGCGAGTTCGAGTTTGTTGCGCGCGATTCGCGCCAGTTGCTCCGGTGTGAAGACCGGCAGCGGCTCGGCGAAGTCGGGCGGCAGGTTCAGGTCGAAGTCGAGCGTAAGCGGGCCGAAGCGCGGGGCACCGAGGCCCGCGATCGCACCCGGACCTGCCGTGCCCGCTTCAATGGCCTCGCCGGCCGGCGGCGCGGGCGGCTCGGCGAACGGCACCGCTTGCGCCGCCGTCGTTTCGGGCGAGTTCACCGGCTCCGTCGAGAGCGGCGCGTGTGCCGCGAACGGGTCGGCAGGGCCCGCTTCGATCCGCGGAGGCAGCGGCATGTCGAGACCGCCGAGGGCGTGGACGGCATCGGGCGGGAACTCGGGCGGTACGGCCGGGTAATTCATGTCTTCTGCGGCGATTGCGGGCAATACGGGCTCGGCAAACGGCGCGACTTCAGGGAACGGCGTGTCCTCATGGTGCTGCGGCAGGCTGAGTTCCGGCTCGGGCACGGCATGTGGTGCGCCCAGATCCAGCGCAGGCACTTCCGGCTCCGCCGGCGGCAGCGATGGCTCGGCAACCGGCTCGCCGGGTGCCGTATCGCCATGCGGTTCCGGCACCGCTTCGGGCAATGCCGGCTCGGCGGCCCGCGCCAGTTCTTCAGCTTCGCCTGCTGCGTTGCGCTCAGGAACGAGGCTCTCCGGCGACAGCGCAGCAGCGCCTGGTTCGGCCGCGGCGGCGAAGCGCGCCGCTTCGCTGGCGGCCGCGAGCGTTTCCGGCTCGGCCGGTTCGACATCGTGCGTTGCAGGGCCTTGTTCCGCTGGCTCCTCATGTTGCGGCGCGGCCTGGGCGCCCTGCTCCGGCTGTTCGTGTGACGCTTCGAAGTGTGCCGGCGCACGCGCTTCGCCGTCCAGATCCGCCGCAGCCGGAAGGCGCGCGGCATCGGTTGCGTGGTCGGGCGTTTCGTCATGCTGCGGAGCTTCGGCCGACGATACGGCCGTAGCGGCCTCCGGCGCGCGCGGCACAACGGAGGCAGCGGATACCTCGTGTAGCGGCGTCTCCAGTACAGGCAGCTCGGCGGCCTCATTCGCGACTGGCGCTTCGGGCACGTCCAACGGCGCTGCATCGGCCACAACGGGCTTCTTGCGCTTGCGTATCAACAAACGAAGAATCAGCGCGAGGAGCGCAGCGCCAATGACCGCCGCGATGCCCAAGGCCACGGGCGACAGATCCGGCTGCGCCGTGCTCGCGGCCGGACTCGCCGCACCCGGCGCGGGACGGTTCGCTCCGGGAGCGACAGCCCCGCTCGCGGATATGGCACCGCTCGCGCCTACGGCCTGAACCGGCTTGCCGATGCCATGCTTCTGCAGCGCCATGAGCACGCGGTTCTTGAGTTCCAGCAGTTGCTGCAGACTCGACAGCGGAACCGACATCCGCGCCGACGACGCCCCTTGGGCGAACGCCGCGCTGGCAGCGGGCACGGCGACGACCGAGCCGCTCCAGACATGGGTATCGCTCGCCGGACTAGCCAGGTTTGCGGCAGCGCCAGCCGACGCGCCCGATGCCGCGACGCCAGGGGCACTCGCACCGCTCGCGGCGGTCGCCGCACTGGCTGCCATCGCCGGCATGGAGGCCGCGGACACGGCACTCGCTGGCGCGGCCGCCGCAACGCTGGCGCCCGTCACCACGGCGGCAGACGCGCCTTGCGACGCAGCCTGTGCCGGCGCGCTCGCCGCAGACGCCGCAGTGGGCACACCCGTGGACATACTCGCGGGCGCATTCGCACCCGCACCAGCCGCCGGGGCCGAAGCCGCCGCCACGGGCGCAGGCGCAGACGCGGCCGTCACGCCGGAAGCCCCCGCCACGACGCCCGGCACGCCGGGCACGTTCAGCACGGCGCCGATCTTCAAACGGCTCGGGTCGTGCTTCGCGAATGCGGTGGGATTGGCATCGAACAGCGCCTGGCTCACGTTGGCAAGCAGACTTTTGTCATGCGACTGCGTGAGATCGATGGCGATGTCGTGCAGGGATTGCCCCGGATGGACCGAATACTGGCCGACAATCGGTGCGGCCGGCTGAGGTGCGGCCGGGGCCGATGCGGAAGACGCCGAAGCGGCCGTGGCCGCCGCACCGCCTTGCGCGCTGGCGACGCCGCTCAGCGCAAGGAAAGCCGCCGCCATGGCGACGCTTGCTGCCCGCCGCCCCATGGCTGCGGGAACAGAATCAAATCGAACGATCATCAGGTGCCCTGGCATACCGCTCGCGCGGTTGTCGATGAATCAGATACGGAAGCGAACTGCGGGACGTGCCAAATAAAAAAGCGCCGCGACTGGCGCGGCGCTTTTCATCGTCTCTACGCGTCATTAGCCGCGTAGTTTAAATGATTCACTTGTCGAGCAGAATGCGCAGCATGCGACGCAGCGGTTCGGCGGCACCCCACAGCAGTTGATCGCCCACTGTGAAGGCCGACAGATACTCGCCACCCATCGCGAGCTTGCGCAGACGGCCCACCGGCACCGTGAGCGTGCCCGTCACCACGGCCGGCGACAGATCGCGCATCGACGCTTCGCGCTGGTTCGGCACGACCTTGACCCAGTCGTTGGCCGAAGCGAGGATGCCGTCGATCTCGTCGAGCGGCACGTCCTTCGTGAGCTTGATCGTGAGCGCCTGCGAGTGGCAGCGCATCGCGCCGATCCGCACGCACAGACCGTCCACGGGGATCGATCCCGGCTCGCCCATGGCCGGCTTGCCGAGAATCTTGTTGGTTTCGGCGCCGCCCTTCCACTCTTCCTTCGACATGCCGTTGCCGAGATCCTTGTCGATCCACGGAATCAGCGAGCCCGCGAGCGGCACGCCGAAATGCTGCGTCGGCATGGCGTCGCTGTTCATCGCGGCGAGTACCTTGCGGTCGATGTCGAGAATCGCCGACGAAGGATTCGCGAGATCCGCCGCCACCGCGCCATTGAGCGTGCCCATCTGCGCGAGCAGTTCGCGCATGTTCTGCGCGCCCGCGCCCGATGCGGCCTGATACGTCATGGCCGTCATCCAGTCGACGAGGTTCTCGCGGAACAGGCCGCCCAGCGCCATCAGCATGAGGCTCACGGTGCAGTTGCCGCCGATGAAGTCCTTCTGGCCCTTGACGAGCGCGTCCTTGATGACGTCGAGGTTCACCGGGTCGAGGATGATGACGGCGTCGTCCTTCATGCGCAGCGCCGAAGCCGCGTCGATCCAGTAGCCCTTCCAGCCCGCCGCGCGCAGCTTCGGATACACCTCGTTGGTGTAGTCGCCGCCCTGGCAGGTGATGATGACGTCGCACTTCCTGAGCTCATCGACGCTGTTCGCGTCCTTGAGCTTCGTCTCGTTTCGGGCGTTCGACGGCGCCGCGCCGCCTGCGTTGCTGGTGCTGAAAAACACCGGCTCGATCAGGTCGAAATCACGTTCTTCCTGCATGCGCTGCATCAGCACGCTGCCGACCATGCCGCGCCAACCTACGAGACCTACATTCATGACTTACCCTTGAAATGGACACTTCCCCGCTTCGCTCGCCCGGCGTGGCCGCGCGGGGAAGATGAGCGGGCACGACGAGCGATCAACGAATGGTGATCGTTTTGATAATCGTCGTTTTCGTGGTCGCTTTTGTGGCGATGGCAAGCGAAATCGCACGGGCTGCGCCGTGGATTTTCGAAACAGAGGTGATCTGGGGGATCGTCGCCATCGCCACAATATACACGAAAACCGTCTTTACAGCGCCGCGACCACGGCGTCGCCCATCGCCGCCGTACCCACCTGCCGGCAACCCGGCGTGAGGATGTCGCCCGTGCGATAGCCCTGTTCGAGCACCTTCTTCACGGCATTTTCAATGCGATCGGCCTGCCCGGCGCGGCCCAGCGAGTAGCGCAGCATCATCGCGGCCGAGAGGATCGTGGCGAGCGGATTCGCAACGCCCTTGCCCGCGATGTCCGGCGCCGAGCCGTGCGACGGCTCGTACAGCCCCTTGTTGTTCTTGTCGAGCGAGGCCGAGGGCAGCATGCCGATCGAACCCGTGAGCATGGCCGCTTCGTCCGAGAGAATGTCGCCGAACACGTTGCCCGTCACCACGACGTCGAACGCCTTCGGCGCCTTCACGAGCTGCATGGCCGCATTGTCGACGTACATGTGCGAAAGCTCGACTTCCGGATATTCCTTCGAGACATCGATCATGATGTCCTTCCAGAACTGCGAAGTTTCGAGCACATTGGCCTTGTCCACCGACGTGAGCTTCTTCTGGCGCTTCTGCGCCGCCTGGAAGGCCACATGCGCGATGCGTCGTACTTCGGGCTCCGAATAACGCATCGTGTCGAAGCCTTCGCGCGCGCCCTTGAAGAGACCGTCCGGCGCTTCGCGCGTGCCGCGCGGCTGGCCGAAGTAGATGTCGCCGTTCAGTTCGCGCACGATCAGAATGTCGAGACCGGAGACGATCTCGGGCTTCAGCGACGAGGCGCCCGTAAGCTGCGGATAGCAGATCGCCGGACGGAAGTTCGCGAACAGTTCCAGATGCTTGCGCAAACCCAGGATGGCCTGTTCGGGGCGCAGCGCGCGCTCGAGCGAGTCGTACTTCCAGTCGCCCACGGCGCCGAACAGGATCGCGTCGGCCGACTTCGCCAGCGCGAGCGTGGCTTCAGGCAGCGGATGGCCGCTCGCCTCGTAGCCCGCGCCGCCAACGGGCGCTTCTTCCATCTCGAACTTTTCGCCAAGCGCATTCAGCACCTTGACGGCTTCTTTCACGATCTCGGGGCCGATTCCGTCGCCCGGCAGCACTGCAATCTTCATCCTGGGATTCCTCGCGGGTTTCGCTGTTGTTTCGCTGTTATTGCGCTGCAGGTTCGGCTATACGCGGATGCGCGCAAGCCGTCCGGCTCGCGCTCAGAGCACGCGGTTGCTCAGCCACGGCTGGCGCGCAATGCGCTCGGCTTCGTACAGGCGGATCTTGTCGGCGTGGCGCAACGTGAGGCCGATGTCGTCGAAGCCGTTCAGCAGGCAGTAGCGGCGGAACGCGGCCACCTCGAACGGATATTCCGCCGCGCCGTCGGTCGTGCGCACGACCTGCTTGTCGAGGTCGATCGTCAGTTGAAAGCCGTTGAACGCAACCGTTTCGTTGAACAGATGATCCACCTGCTGCTCGGTGAGCACGACCGGCAACAGGCCGTTCTTGAAGCAGTTGTTGTAGAAGATGTCGGCGAAGCTCGGCGCGATGATCGCGCGAAAGCCGTATTGCTGCAGCGCCCAGGGGGCGTGCTCGCGCGAGCTGCCGCAGCCGAAGTTCTTGCGTGCGAGCAGCACCGAAGCGCCCTGATAGCGCGGCTGGTTCAGCACGAAGTCGGGATTGAGCGGGCGCTTCGAATTGTCCTGGCCCGGCTCGCCGTGGTCGAGGTAGCGCCATTCGTCGAAGGCGTTGGGACCGAAGCCCGTGCGCTTGATCGACTTGAGGAACTGCTTCGGAATGATCGCGTCCGTGTCCACGTTCTCGCGATCGAGCGGCGCCACGACGCCGGTGTGTACGATGAATTTTTCCATGATCCGTAATCCAGAAGGATGCAGGGTACGTCGGTAAGACGCAGCGCGCTTACAGCGCGTGCTGCACCGCGCGCGACGAGTCGGTGATGTCCTGGCCGAAGCCCGCCACCGTGTTGCAGCCCGTCAGCGCGAGCAGCAGGCCCACGAGCGAAAGAAGCGCGGTGCGACGCCAGAAAATGCCTGCCTTCATAGCTTTGCTCCGCTTAGCCCAGCTTGCGAATGTCGACGAAATGGCCTTCGATGGCGGCTGCCGCCGCCATCGCCGGGCTCACGAGATGGGTGCGGCCACCCGCGCCCTGACGCCCTTCGAAGTTGCGGTTCGAGGTGGACGCGCAGCGCTCGCCCGGTTCGAGGCGGTCGGCGTTCATCGCGAGACACATCGAGCAGCCCGGCTCGCGCCATTCGAAACCTGCGTCGACGAACACCTTGTCGAGCCCTTCGCGTTCGGCCTGCGCCTTCACGAGACCCGATCCCGGCACCACCATGGCGAGGCGAATGTTCGGCGCTACGCGGCGGCCAAGCTTCTTCACGACGTAAGCGGCCGAGCGCAGGTCTTCGATGCGCGCGTTCGTGCACGAGCCGATGAAGATCTTGTCCGGCTTGATCGACTCGATCGGCGTGTTCGGATCGAGCGCCATGTATTGCAGCGCGCGCTCCATCGCGTCGCGCTTAACCGGATCCTTCTCCCGCTCGGGATCGGGCACGCGGCCGTCGACCGAGGTGACCATTTCGGGCGAGGTGCCCCACGTGACCTGCGGAACGATGTCGGCAACGGTCAGCTCGACCACGCGGTCGAAATGCGCGCCTTCGTCGGAACGGAAGGTCTTCCAGTATTCGACGGCCTGGTCCCACTCCGCGCCTTGCGGCGAGAACGGACGGCCCTTCAGGTAGTCGACCGTGGTGTCGTCCACGGCGACCATGCCCGCGCGCGCGCCGGCTTCGATCGCCATGTTGCAGACGGTCATGCGGCCTTCCATGGTGAGGCCGCGGATCATCGAGCCGCCGAACTCCATGGCGTAGCCCGTACCGCCCGCCGTGCCGATCTTGCCGATGATGGCGAGCACGATGTCCTTCGCGGTGCAGCCGCGCGGCAACTGCCCTTCCACCTTCACGAGCAGGTTCTTGCTCTTCTTTTGCAGCAGCGTTTGCGTGGCGAGCACGTGCTCGACTTCCGACGTGCCGATACCGTGCGCGAGCGCGCCGAACGCGCCGTGCGTGGACGTGTGCGAGTCGCCGCACACGATGGTCATGCCCGGCAGCGTCGCGCCCTGCTCGGGGCCGACGATGTGGACGATGCCCTGGCGCTGGTCGGTCATCTTGAACTGCGTGATTCCATAGGAATCGCAGTTCGCGTCGAGCGTATCGACCTGGAGCTTCGAGACCGGATCCGCAATGCCGTGGCTGCGGTCGGTGGTGGGCACGTTATGGTCGGAGACCGCCAGGTTCGCACTGATGCGCCAGACCGGGCGCGCGTGCAGCTTCAGACCCTCGAAGGCCTGCGGGCTGGTGACTTCGTGCAGCAGATGACGGTCGATGTAGAGGAGCGTCGTGCCGTCTTCTTCCGTGTGGACCACATGCGAGTCCCACAGTTTGTCGTAGAGCGTCTTTGCCATGATATGCGGGGAATGAGTGACTACGGGCAATACGGTGTGAGCCGATTATGCCACGCGATACCCGCCCCACGCAGGCCCAACACGGGAAAAAGCGATAAAAAACAGGGAGTTGGGTGGTAGTGCCAATACCTGTATCGAGATTACCCGGCACTGCGGCGGCATACGCAAAGCTCGCATGACGCAAGCGGCGTAACGCACCCGCCTTGCGCCGCGAGCGATTCCAGCCGCGCCTCGCATAAGCGAAACGTTTGCCATGGCGAATACGCTTGAATTACGCCGGGCCAAAACACGCGGCTGAATTTATTGGTGATTTTTCGTAAGGACAATTAATGCTATGCTCGCAACGTGCAGGCTTACCAGCCATGCATCCCGCACGGCACGCAACGGGCCAGAACCCCCGGCGAGCCGGAGCCCTTCCCACCTCGTACACGCACCCACGCTGCGAGAAATACAATTAAACTTTTGGGGAGCGCCCGCAAATCAAAGACGTTATCGGATGATTTACCACCGCATACCGGCATTAGTGGCCACCAGGGGATAACCGGATATGACGACGGGGAAATCAAAGAGGCGCGAATGAAACACGAATGAAGCGCCATTAAGCCAGAGCGTCTCCAGATTAAAACGTATTCATCTGACAATTACATTTCGTCATGGTTTCGAAAGCCGTCGAATCACAAAACGTCGTCTCCGTAGGCAGCAAGATTCGCGGGCTGCGCCAGCGACAGGGCCGCACCCTGGACGACATCGCTACGGCGGCCCAGCTCTCCAAACCGTTTCTTTCGCAGGTAGAGCGCGATCTCGCAAGCCCCTCGATCACTTCGCTGGTGAGCATCGCCAAAGCGCTCGGCGTGCCGGTCAGCTACTTCGTGGATACGCCCACCGAAGCGGGCTGCGTGTGCCGGGGCCAGGATCTCAAGTTCTTCGGCTTCGCCGATTCCACCGATCTCTACGCACGCCTCACGAACCCTTCCGGCGGACGCCAGCTCGAAGCGATTCTCGTGCGCATGCCGCCCGGCGACCGTCCGAGCGAAGTCACCACGCACGCGGGTGAAGAGTTCCTGCACGTGCTCTCCGGCGAGGTGACGCTCACGCTCGAAGGGCAGTCGTTCGTGCTGGGTGTGGGCGACAGCGCGCACTATGAGTCGACGGTGCCGCACGCGTGGACCAATACCTCCGAACAGGAAACCGTGCTCGTGTGGGTAGGCACGCCGCGCCTCTTCTAAAACGGACATTGGGCTCCCGCCGGACGACAGCGGGGCCCTCCATTCCCGGAAGCCCTCAGGCCACTTAGCGTAGCTCCGGCTCGTCGTCTTCCACTGTCTGCGGCACGCGCACGCCGTGCTCGTGTTGCGCCGTGGCCGGCGCGCGACTGCCGCGTGCGCGCCTTGCCACCGCGAAATAGAGCACCGGCGTGAACACGAGCCCCAGCACCGTGGCCGCGATCACGCCGCCGAACACGCCGGTGCCGATCGAATGCCGGCTCTCCGCGCCGCCGCCGCGCGAGAGCACGAGCGGCAACACGCCGAGCAGGAACGCCGCCGAGGTCATCACGATGGGCCGCAGGCGCTCGGCGCTCGCCCCCACCACGGCCGCGCCGAGCGGCATGCCGCGCACACGACGCACGTTCGCGGCCTGCACGATCAGAATCGCGTTCTTCGCGGCGAGACCGATCACCGTCACCATGCCCACCTTGAAGTAAATGTCGTTGGGCAACCCGCGCAGCAACATGGCCGATACGGCGCCAATCGCTCCGAGCGGCACAACGAGCAGCACCGAAAACGGCGTGATCCAGCTTTCGTAGAGCGCGGCCAGCACCATGAACACCGCCAGCAGCGAGAGGCCGATCAGGAGCGGCGTCTGCCGCGCGGCCTCGGCCTCCTCGAATGCGGTGTCGGTCCATTCGCCCGAGACGCTCACAGGCAGCGCGAGCGCGAGCCTCTCCATCTCCGCCATCGCCTCGCCCGAGCTGTGGCCCGACGCGGCGCGCCCCGTCACGTCGACCGACGGATAGCCGTTGTAGCGGCTCAGGATCACGGGACCGACGGTCCAGTGCGTCGAGGCGATCGACGACATCGCCACCGTGCCGCCCGCCGTGTTCTGCACGGGTAGATCGAGCAACTGGCTATCGCTCATGCGCGTGGCCGCGTCGGCCTCGACGATCACGCGGCGCATGCGCCCGCCCGCCGGAAAATCGTCGACATAATTCGAGCCGAACGTGCTGCCGAGCACGTCGGCGATGCGGTCGAACGGCACGCCGTAGGCGTACGCCCGGTTGCGGTCGATGTCGAGCTCCACGCGCGGCGCGTCGGGCAGGTCTTCCGAATGCACGCCCGTCACCACGCGGCTCTTGCCGGCCGCGTCGATCAACTGGTCGCGCGCGGCCTTGAGGCCCTCCATGCCCAGGCCGCCGCGGTCTTCGAGCCGGTAGGTGAAGCCTTCCGAGTGGCCGATACCCGGCACCGGCGGCGGCAGTTGCGCCTCCACATCGGCGTCGAGGAACCCGCCGAACTGGCTGTTCAGCGCATCGCGCAACGTTTCGGCATCCTCATGACGGTGGCCCCACGGCTTCAGTTCGACGAACGCCATCGCCACGTTTTGCCCGCTGCCCGCGAAGCTCCAGCCCACCACGCTCGTCACGTTGCCCACGGCCTCGTGCGCGCGCAGGATCGCCTCCACGCGCTTGACCGCATCGAACGTGCGCGCCTGGGTCGCGCCGGCCGGCAACTGGATCATCACCTGCAACTGGCCTTCGTCTTCGGTGGGCAGGAAGCCTTGCGGCATCTTCCAGTAGAGGAGCGCAAGCAAGGCGCACAGCAGCGCGTAGATGGCGAGCATACGCGGCGCGCGGCGCAGCAGCGCCGCGACGAAGGCGCGATAGCCGCGCGACGCGCGCGCGACCTGGGCCGTGAGCCCGCGTGCGGGCTGCGCGCGGCCATGCCTCATGGGCTTCGGCATCCTCAACAGATTCGCGCACAGCGCGGGCGTGAGCGAAAGCGCCATGAACGACGACACGAGCATCGAGGCGATCATGGCCACGGCGAACTGCCGGTAGATGCCGCCCACGTTGCCGGTGAAGAACAGCATGGGCACGAACACGCCGGTCAGCACGACCGTCACGCCGACGATGGCGCCGCCAATGCGCTTCATGGCCGCGCGCGTCGCCTCGCGCGGCGCCAGGCCTCGCTCGTGCATCACGCGGTGCACGCTCTCGACGACCACGATCGCATCGTCCACGAGTATGCCGATGGCGAGCACGAGCCCGAACATCGTGAAGACGTTGATGGACATGCCGCACGCGTAAAGCGCGAGGAACGCGCCCATCAGCGTGACAGGTATCACGACGGTGGGCACGAGCGTGGAGCGCAGGTCGCGCAGGAACAGCCACATCACGGCGAACACCAGCACCACGGCTTCGAGCAGCGTGATCACGACTTCGTGAATCGCCACGCGCACGAAGTAGGCCGTATCGAACGGAATCTCGATGGCCACGCCCGAGGGTAGATGCTTCGACAGTTCGGCAAGCCGCGCGCGAATCGCATTGGACGTTTCCAGCGCATTGCCGCGCGGCCCGAGCTGGATGCCCACGGTGGCGGCCGGACGGCCATTCAGGCGCGAGTAGAACGAATAGTCGTCGCGGCCTATCTCCACGCGCGCGATGTCGCGCAAACGCACGAGCGAGCCGTCCGTCTTCGCCTTCAGCACGATTTGCCCGAATTCCTCCGGCGTCTCCAGTTGCCCCTTCACGCTCACCGATTCGGTGGTCTGCTGGCCGTTCACAAAAGGCGCGTTGCCGAGCGTGCCCGCCGTCACGGGTACGTTCTGCGCGGCGATCGCGGTGTTGACGTCGGCGGCCGTGAAGCCGTATTCGCGCAGCTTCACCGGGTCGAGCCAGATGCGCATGGCCTCGTCGGCATCCCAGAGCTCGGCCGAGCCCACACCCGGCGCGCGCTTCAGGTCGCGCATGATGTAGCGGTTCAGATAGTCGCTCAGTTGCGCGGAATCGCGCGTGCCGTCGGTGGACGTGAGCGCCACCAGCATCAGGAACGTGTTCGCCGCCTTCTCCACGTCGATGCCCTCCTGCACCACGGGCTGCGGCAGCCGCGCCTCGACCTGTTTGAGGCGGTTCTGCACGTCCACGAGCGCGATGTCGGGATTCGTCTGAGGCGTGAACGTCACGTCGATTTCGAGGTTGCCGAGCGCGTCGCTCGTGGTCTCGTAGTAGAGCAGCCCTTCGGCGCCGTCGAGGCTTTCCTCGATGATGCTCGCGACGTTGTTGTCCACCTCTTCCGCCGAAGCGCCCGGGTACTCCGCGGCGATGACGATGCGCGGCGGCGAAAGCCGCGGGTACTGCGCAACCGGCAGCATCGGAATGGCCAGCAAGCCCGCCACCACCACGGCGAGCGCCACGACCCATGCGAAAACCGGTCTGTCGATGAAGAAAAAGGGCACGCGCGCGTCCGTCCGGTTATGAGGATGAGGGTTCGGCGAAAGGCGGCGCGTCGGCATAGCGTGCCATGTGCAGCGTGTCGGCGAGCACGCCGTCGCGGACCGAGCTGCCGCGCGAGCGGCCCTCCTCGACGAAGCCGAACTTGCGGTAGAGCGCGATGGCCGAGGCATTGTCGGGGTACACCTCGAGCTCGATCCGGCGCAGGCCGAGCGAGCGGTCCGCATAGTCGACGATCGCCGCCATCAGCGCACTGCCTACGCCGCGGCCCTGAAAAGCGTCGTCAACCGCGATCCCCAGCGATCCGCAATGCGCGCGCCGCAGCGTGCCGACCATGAGCGTCACATTGCCGACTACGCAGGCATCGATTTCAGCACAGAGCCTGACGGAGCCGGGCGTGTGATCGTCGTACCACGCACGCAGAGATTCGGCCGTGCGCCAGCCGTTCGACAGCGTGCCGTGTCGCACGCGAGGCAGATTCATGAGCGCGGCAACGGCCTCGAGATCGGCCAGCCCGCAGGCGCGCACGCGGATCGAACCAGCCGGCGCCGTCACGGACGATAGGGTCGGGTCGTGCATCGGGTCACTCCGTGGCGAACGGCAAAGGGTCGCGCAAGCGCCCCATCAGGAACGAATCGATCAGTACGCCTTCGCGCAGTACCGAACCGCGAAAGCGCGCCTCGATTTCGAACCCGCATTGGTGGTAGAGCGCGATGGCAGCGGCGTTGTCGGTGAACACGTGCAGTTCGAGGCGGCGCAGGCCGAGCCAGTTGTCGGCAAGGTCGAGCACCTGCGCCATCAGATGGGCACCGATGCCGCGCCGCTGCCAGTCGTCGTGCACGCTGATGCCGATCTGGCCCACGTGCGAGCGCCGCGTCTTCTGCGGGTGCAACCCCACCGATCCGACCAGCGTCTCGCCCACCCAGGCGCCAATGAGGACGGCCGGCGGCGCGAGCTTTTCCAGCCACTCGCGCGTGGCTTCGAGCGAGCCGTATGGCGCGTGCGTATGCCCGCGCAGCACGGACGGGCTGTTCTGCAACGCATGAAAAGCGGCGGCGTCGCCGGGGCGCAGGGCGCGCACGACGAGGCCCTCGGGTATCCTCGACTGCATCGTTGTTTTCCTTGTTGTTGGCGCTGTCGCGGGTCGGCCGGCGGGCCGTGGAGTTGAACGCGCCCTAAAGCGTCAGTTCGAACTCCCTCACGAGTACGCCGGGCAGCTTCATGCCGCCGGTTGCGCGCTGGCCCCATGAGTCGTCGGAGAGGCGCAATTCGGGCTGCGCGCCCAGACGCTCCAGCCTCTCGCCCAGCAGGCCATACAGACTGTCGTCGAAACGCATCGCCTCGACCGGCGCGACGATGCGGCCCTCCTCCACCCAGAACGTCGCGAAGCGCGTCATGCCGGTCAGGCGGCAACTCATGCGGTCGGAGTAGTTCACGTACCAGAGGTTGCCGACATAGAGACCGGTGCCTAGCGCCGCGAGCACGTCCTCATCGGCAAGGTCGCCGGCCGCCATCGCGAGCGACGAAGGCATCTCGTTCGCGAGCGCGCCGTTCGGCGCGAGGCCATACTCCCGCGCCGTGCGGGCATTCGTCAACTGCGCCACGCCGCGGCCTTCGCGAATCAACGCAACGCTTTCGCGTAGATAGCCATCCTCATTGAATGCGGGTGCGATGCCAAGCTCAAGATCTTCCGCCAGTGTCACACGCGGGTCAAGCGTCACCTCGCCGGCGTTGAGCCGGTACAGCGGGCTCAGCGAGGCGGCCTGCGCGCGCGCCGAGAAGCCGCCCCAGGCAGCCACGCTCAGCAGTTCTTCGAGCGCACCCGGCGCGAGCCACGCCCGATAGCGGCCAGGACCCAGCGCGCGCGGCGCGAGCGCGAGCACCGGCAGCCGCGCCGCCGCCTCCTCCACCTTGCGGGCAAAGGTCGCGTCGTCCCAGTTGTCGCCCGCGTAGGTCGTCTTGATCGCACGGCCACCCGGGTGATACAGCGACCAACTGAAGCAGAAGTTCTCCACCTCGTACCAGCCGCGGCTGCCGCTCGTCGAGGCGAACCCGCGCGCGAGCGTGCCGCCCGCATAAAAGCCCACGAAATCGAGCCCGCGCGCGCATTCGGCGACCGTGCGCACGAGCGCGTGAGGATCGGGCAGGCGCCCCGTGCGGCGCGTCGACCGCTGCCACGACGTGGTGTCGTAAAGCAGGTGCGGATCGTCGGGCGCATCGCGCAGGTCCGTGCGCAGTACCTCCAGCGCGGCGCCGACTTCGCGCAGGTCCTGGTCCGCGTCGCCGCAGATGTCGAGCGTCGAGTACGCCTGGCGCGCGCCGTCGATGAGACGCAGCGTGAGACGCCCCTGGGACACCTGACCGGTCTGTCTCACCTTGCCGCCGTTGAAGCGGACGAAGTCCGACTGCTCGCCCGCGAACGACGTGAGCGCCGCCTCGCCGGTCCGCACGAGCCGGTCGATCGCGCCGGCCAGCGTGGTGAAATGCGTCTGCCAGTCCACCGACGCCCCGGTGCGCGCAAAAAGGGCTTCGCTCATCATGCGCCTCCGAACACGTCGACGTCGCTGAACACGCATGCGGGCGAAGCATGCCCCACGCGGATGATCTGGGCGGGCTCGCCCTTGCCGCACATCGGCGTGCCGAACACCTCGCGCGTGGCCGCATCGCCCACCGCGGAAAGGCTGCGCCAGAAGCTTGCGGAAATGCCGCGATAGTTGGGGCGCTTCACGACCTGCGTGAGCTTGCCGTTCTCGATCAGCCGGCCGTACTCGCAGCCGAACTGGAACTTGTTGCGATGATCGTCGATGGACCAGGACGTGTTCGTCGACATCAGGATGCCGTGCTCGATATGGGCGATCATCGCATCCAGCGTGGCCGTACCCGGCTCGATGTTGAGGTTTGCCATGCGGTCGATGGGCGGGCGGTTCCAGTTCGACGCGCGCGAATTCGCAACGCCGGGCAGGCCCGCGCGTTGCTGCGAGAGCGCACCGCCCAGCGGGCGCTCCAGCACGCCATTGCGGATCAGATATTGCTTCGTCGCCGCGCTGCCCTCGTCGTCGAAGGCATACGTCGCGGCCTCCTCGCGCAGCTCGGGGTCGAACGTCACGTTCAGCAGCCCGGAACCGTACTGGTAGCGGCCGAACATCTCCGGCTTCACGAAGCTCCAGCCCGCGAAGTTGCGCTCGTCGCCAAGAATGCGGTCGAGTTCTAGCGGATGACCGATCGACTCGTGGATCTGCAGCATCATCTGGTCGGGCATCAGCAGCAGGTCGCGCTTGCCCGAGGGGCAATTGGGCGCGGCGAGCAGTTGCAGCGCCTCGTCGGCCACGCGCGCGCCCGCGCCGTCGAAGCCGTAGCGCGCGAGGATCTCGAGACCGCCCTGCGCGAGCGTGCCGTAATTGCCGCTCAGCGTGCGCACCTGGGTGTCGCCGTCCGCGTGCGCCGCCACGCTCAACTGCGGCATCAGGAAGCGAAAGCGCTGCTCGATGCGCACGCCGTCACTCGTCAGGTAGAGCTGGTCCGCGTGCGCGACGTGCATGCTCGCCACGCGCTCCACAATGCGCTCGTCGAGCTTCGCAATCGCGCATTCCTGCGAGAGACGCTCGATCCATTCGCGACGCGTGAGCAGTGGCGCGTCGACGTTCGGCGACGCGTAGCGGCCGCTGTCCGTGGGCCGCGCGATCTCGCGATGGTCGATCAGCGAAAACGCCGCGCTGGCCTCGGCCCGCGCGGTCGCCGTGTCCAGCGCGCGCTGCAGGCCTGCCGCGCTGAGATCCGCCGTGGCCGCATAGCCCGCTCCGGCGCCCGCCCACGCGGTCATCATCGCGCCGCGCTCATGCACCGAACGCAGCGGTTGCACGACGTCGTTGCGGACTTCGTGGTCCTCAATATGTTCGTCCACCACGCGCAGCGACCAGAAATCGGCACGGCTCTTCAGCGCCTGTGCCGCGCGTGCCCAGCATTCGTCGATCATACGAATTTCTCCACCGGTTCCTGCCCTTGCAGCATCGAAGAGGCCAGCAACGACTGCGTATAGGGATGCGACGGTGCATACAGCACATCCTGCGCGTCGCCCTGTTCGACGATACGGCCTGCTTTCATCACGATGACACGATGCGCCATCGCGCGCATCACCGCCAGGTCGTGCGTGATGAACAAATAGCTGAGCTTGTACTTCTTCTGCAGGTTCGTCAGCAGGGCGAGAACCTGCTTCTGGATCGAGACGTCGAGCGCGCTCGTGGGCTCGTCGAGCACCATCAGTTCCGGCTCCACCGCGAGCGCCCGCGCAATGGCAATGCGCTGGCGCTGACCACCCGAGAATTCGTGCGGATAACGCAGCATGGACTCCGCCGGCAACCCCACCTCCTCAAGCAGCGAACCGATGCGCGCACGGCGCGCCGGCCCCTCGAACTCCGGGCGGTGCACCACGAGACCCTCGCCGATGATCTGTTCCACCGTCATGCGCGGCGAGAGCGACCCGAACGGGTCCTGAAACACCACCTGCATGCGCGAATACAGTTCGCGCCGCGACCTGGGATTGCGCAGCGTCGAAAGCGGCATGCCGTCGATCAGGATCTCGCCCTGCGCCGGCCGGTTCAGGCCCAGCACCGTGAAGGCCAGGGTGGACTTGCCCGAGCCCGATTCGCCGACGATGCCGAGCGTCTCGCCGCGGCGCAGGCTCAGGTCCGCCTCGTGCACGGCGCGGAATTTCGTGCTGCCGAGGATCGAGCGCCAGCCCTTGGCGGCCGTGTGATAGTCCACGGCCACGCCCTTCACGTCGAGAATGGGGCGCGCGTCCTTCTCGACCGGATCGACCGCACGCCTGGGCTCGCTGTCGAGCAGGCGCTGCGTGTAGGGGTGCTGAGGATTCGAGAAGAGGGCTTCCGTGGTATTGGTTTCCACCAGCATGCCCTTTTCCATCACCGCGACGCGCTGCGCGAAGCGCCGCACGAGATTCAGATCGTGCGTGATCAGCAGCACGGCCATGCCGCGATCGGCCGCTTCCTGCTCCTGCAGTTCGATCAGCAGATCGACGATCTGCTGGCGCACCGTCACGTCGAGCGCCGTGGTCGGTTCGTCGGCCAGCAAGAGGCGCGGCCGGCAGGCAAGCGCCATCGCGATCATCGCGCGCTGGCGCTGGCCGCCCGAAAGCTGGTGCGGGAAGCTGTCGATCCGCCGCTCCGGTTCGGGAATGCCCGTGCGCCGCAAGAGCTCGATGCCGCGCTCGCGGGCTTCGTTGGGCCGCAGCCCCTCGTGCAGGCGCAGGCTCTCGGCGATCTGCTTGCCGATCGTGTAGAGCGGATTGAGCGCCGTCATGGGCTCCTGGAACACCATCGCGATGTCGGCGCCGCGAATGCCGCGCATCTGCTGCTCCGTTTTCTGCAGCAGGTCCTCGCCGTCGAACAGCATACGGCCGGACAGCTTCGCATGCTCGACGAGGCCGAGAATCGACAGCGCCGTCACGCTCTTGCCCGAGCCCGATTCGCCCACCAGCGCGACGCGTTCGCCGCGCTGCATCGAGAGGCTCAGTTCCTGCACCGCCACCTTTTCGCCGAAGCGTACCGAGAAGCGGTCAATTTCCAGCAACATACGGCTCATCACTTGCCTCCCCCGAATGCCGAACCCCTGGTGCGCGTGTCGAGCGCGTTGCGTAGCGCGTCGCCCATGAAGGTCAGCAGCAGCAGCGTGATGACGAGCGCCGCGAATGCCGAAATCGAAATCCACCATGCGTCGAGATTGTTTTTGCCCTCCTGCAGCAGTTCGCCCAGGCTCGGTGTGGGCGGCGGCACGCCGAGACCCAGGAAGTCGAGGCTCGTGAGCGAGAGGATCGCTGCGCTCATGCGGAACGGCAGGAAGGTAATCACGGGCGTGAGGCTGTTGGGCAGGATGTGCCGCCACATGATCTGCCAGTTCGAGAGGCCCATCGTGCGGGCGGCCTTCACGTAGTCGAGAGAACGGTTACGCAGAAACTCGGCGCGCACGTAGTCGGAGAGCACGAGCCAGCCGAACATCGAAAGCAGGATGAAGAGCAGCCACAAGGTGGGCTCGAAGATCGAGGCGAAGATGATGAGCAGATACAGATCCGGCATCGAGGCCCAGATCTCGATCAGGCGCTGCCCGATCAGGTCGGTGCGCCCCCCGTAGAAGCCCTGCACGGCCCCCGTGAGCACGCCGATCAGCACGCCCGATACGGTCAGCGCCATGGCCATCAGCACCGAGAGCCGGAAGCCGTACAGGAGGCGCGAGAGCACGTCGCGGCCGAACTGGTCGGTGCCGAGCCAGTTGTTGGCCGAGGGCGGCGCCGGAAACGGCCGCGTCGCGAAGTAATCGATCGTGTCGTAATGGAAGTGATTCGGCGGATAGATCGCAAAGTTGCTGCCCGCCGAAAGCCGGCCGCGGATATACGGATCGAGGTAGTTGGTCTTCGCGGGGAAGTCGCCGCCGAACAGCGTCTCTGGGTACTCCTTCACGATCGGGAAATAATAGTGCCCGTCGTAGCGCACGACGAGCGGACGATCGTTGGCCAGCACTTCGCCCAGCAGGCTGATGACGAAGAGCCCGCTGAAGATGATGAGGCTCCAGTAGCCGAGCCGCTGCGCCTTGAAGCGCAGCCACGTACGACGCCATGGGGAGACGGAGGCCGCCGGCGCGGCGGCCGCGGACGTCTCAGTGGTCCAGGCGGTTGAATTGGATGCGGGGGTCGACGAGGACATAGCAGACGTCAGCGATGAGTTTGGTGATAAGGCCGATCAGCGTGAACAGGAACAGCGAGCCCAGCACGACGGGGTAATCGCGGCGGATCACCGAGTCGTAGGAGAGCTGCCCCATGCCGTCCAGCGAGAACAGCGTCTCGATCAGCAGATTGCCGTTCAGGAATGCACCGACGAACGCGGCGGGCAAGCCGGTCAGGAGCGGAATCGCGGCATTGCGCAACACGTGTTTCCAGAGCACGTCGCGCTCGGGCGCGCCCTTGGCGCGCGCCGTCAGCACATACTGGCGGCCGATCTCCTCCAGGAAGGTGTTCTTGGTCAGGATCGTGACGATGGCGAAGTTGCCGACCACCGAAGCCGTCACCGGCAGCACGATGTGCCACAGATAGTCGAGCACCTTGCCGATCATGCTCAGGTCGTCGAAATTATCGGAGGTGAGACCGCGCATCGGGAACAACTGCCAGAACGTCCCGCCGCCGAACAGCATCAGCAGCAGCACGCCCAGCACGAAGCCCGGAATCGCGTAGCCCGTCAGCACGAGGGCGCTCGTTACCGTATCGAAACGCGAGCCGTTGCGCACCGCCTTCGCGATGCCCAGCGGCACCGCGATCAGGTAGGTGAGCAGCACCGTCCACAGGCCCAGCGTGATCGAAACAGGCATCTTCGAGCGGATCACGTGCCAGACGCTGTCGTGCTGGTAGTAGGACTGGCCCAGATCGAACGTCGCGTAGTTCTTCAGCATCAGGAAGTAGCGCGTAAGCGGCGGCTTGTCGAAGCCGAACTCTTTCTTGATCTGCTCGATCTGCTGCGGGTCGACCCCCTGGCTGCCGTGATAGCCACCGCCTCCGCTGCCGGTTTCGCCGCCGCGGCTCGCGCCGTGGCGCAACTGCGTCACCATCTGCTCGACCGGTCCGCCCGGCACGAATTGCGTAACGACGAAGGTCAGCGTGACGACGCCGATCAAGGTCGGCACCATCAGCATCAGTCGTCGGAGTATGTAAGCCAGCATGGATGATCCTCGATGCTCAATGTGATGCGGAACTGGCTGCAGGCGCGGCGTCCGCGGTCTGCGCATGGCTGCTTGCCGGCGGCGCCTTGACGAACCAGTAGTCGATGATCCAGTCCTCGTACTGATAGGTCGTGGGCACGATAGCCGGGTGGCCCAGCGTGGTCTTGTAGCCGATACGCGCGTTGGGCAGGTAGTACTCCGGAACGATCAGGTATTCGTTGATCAGCACGCGGTCGAGCGCGCGCGTGGCGGCCTCGAGATCGTCGAGCGTGTTGGCCTTGAGCACGTCCTGGATCAGACCGTCCACGGCTTTCGACTTGAGACCCGGGTAGTTCTCCGAACCGACCTGGTCCGCTGCGGCACTGCCGAAGCGGCGCAGCAACTCGGCGCCCGGAATCGTGACCGGCGCGTAGATGTAGGTCGTCATATCGAACTGGAAGTTGTCGATACGCTTCTGGTAGAGCGCGCTGTCGACCTCGCGAAAGCTCGTCTGGATGCCCAGCAGCGACAACGCCTGCAGATACGGCAGGCAGAGACGGTCCATGCCCGGCTGGTCGTCGAGAATCTCGACGGTAAACGGCGTGCCGTTCGCGTCGCGCAGCGCGCCGTCGCGATAGTGCCAGCCTGCCTCGGCAAGCAGATCGCGCGCCTTTCGCAAGTTGCCACGCAGCGAATTCGGCGGCAGCGTGTCGGGCTGCTTGATCATCGGACCGAACACGGCCGGCGGCAATTGGGCCCGATACGGTTCGAGCAGCGCCAGTTCCTTCGCGCCCGGCATGCCGGTCGCCGCGAACGGGCTCGCGTCGAAAAAGCTGTTGGTGCGGCGGTACTGACCGTACAGCAGCATCCGGTTCATCCAGTCGTAGTCGAAGCCGAGCGTCAGCGCCTGGCGCACGCGCGGGTCCTGGAACTTCGGCTCGCGCAGATTGAAGAACAAGCCCTGCATCTGCGCGGGACCATCGGGGAACGTCGCCCTCGCCAGCATGCCGTTGCGGAAGTTCTTACCGACATATTTGCGTGCCCAAAGCATCGAATAGTATTCCATACGGGCATCGACATCGCCGGCCTTGAAGGCCTCCAGCGACGTGTACTGGTCCGCATAGAGCTTGAACTCCACGCGCTCGAAGCGGTACATCCCGCGCCGCGACGGCAGGTTCGCCGCCCAGTAGTTCGGGTTGCGGCGATAGACGATCTGCTTGTCGTTCTTGCGCTGCTCAATCAGGTACGGGCCGCTGGCGATAGGCGGTACGTTGGAAATCTGGTCGAACGGCGGCCGCGTGCCGTCGGCGCGCATCCCCCATTTCGGCGAAAACACCGGCAGGTCGCCCGCGATCAGCGGCGCGTCGCGCTCCTTGCGGCTGAAGTCGAAGCGGATCGTGAGCCGGTCGAGCACCGTCGCACTCTTGATCACCGAGAATTGCGTGTTGAAGAGCGGCGAGGCCTGCGGGCTCGTCAGGGTATCGAACGAATATTTGACATCGGCGGCAGTGATCGGGTCGCCGTTCGAAAAGCGTGCGGCCGGGTTGATATGGAAAGTCGCCGAACTCAGGTCGGACGCCACCTCCACGTCGTCGGCAATCAGCGGATAGGCCGAGGCCAGTTCGTCCCAGCTGCGCTGCATCAGCGTATCGAACATCAGGTTCTGGATGTCCGGCGCCGGCGCGCCGCGCACGAGAAACGGATTGAGCGAATCGTAGCTCTGCAGGTCGTTGTAGTTTTCGAAATTCAGCGTGCCGTTGGCTGGCGCATCCGCGTCCGCGTAGTCGAAGTGCGTGAAGTTGTCCGGATACCTCGGCTGATCGTATTGCGCAATCGAAGGGCGCGCCTGTGCCGGCCCGGTGAATGCACCAAGCGTGCAGCACAGCGCCGCCGCGAAGGCCGGTGCCAAACATCGTGTCATCAAATTTCTCATCGGTCCCTGCTTCCTCACTGAACCGGATTGCCCGTTCGCGCACCCGATGCCGCTTGCGCGTCATGTCCGCCGCGTTCGGTCTGCGTGCGGGCGTCGTACCAGTATTCGATCACCCAGTCCACGTCCTGATAGGAGGTGGGCACGATCGCCGGGTGGCCAAAACCGGTCTTGTAGCCGACGCGCGTATTGGGCGCGTAATACTCGGGCACCATATAGTACGAATTCATCAGCACGCGGTCGAGCGCCCGCGTGGCGGCTTCGAGATCGTCGAGCGTGTTGGCCTTGAGTACGTCCTGGATCAGCCCGTCCACCGCCTTCGACTTGATGCCCGGATAGTTCTCCGAACCGACCTGTGTCGCGGCCGCACTGCCGAAGCGGCGCACCAGCTCGGCGCCGGGGATGGTCACGGGCGGATAGAGATAGGTGGTCACGTCGAAATCGAAATTATCGACTCGCTTCTGATAGAGCGCCGCATCGATCTCGCGAAACGTGGTGCGGATGCCGATCAGGTTGAGCGCCTGCATATAGGGCAGATAGAGGCGGTCCATGCCCGGCTCGTCGTCGAGAATCTCGATCGACATCGGGTTGCCGTTCGCGTCGCGCAGCGCGCCGTCGCGATAGTGCCAGCCGGCCTCGGCGAGCAGATCGCGCGCCTCGCGCAAGTTGCTGCGCAGCGAATTCGGCGGCAGCGTGGTGGGCTGCCGGATCATCGGTCCGAACACGGCGGCCGGCACGTCGGCGCGGTAGGGCTCGAGCAATGCCAGTTCCTTCGTGCTCGGCATGCCGCTCGCCGCGAACGGGCTTGCGTCGAAATAGCTTTCGGTGCGCCGATATTGACCATAGAACATCATTCGGTTCATCCAGTCGTAGTCGAACGCGAGCGCAAGCGCCTGCCGGACCCGCGGGTCCTGGAACATCGGCTTGCGCATATTGATGACCATGCCCTGCATCTGCGCCGGGCCGTCGGGGAATTCCCCCTTGTGCAGCAGCCCGTTGCGGAAGTTCTTGCCGATATACTTGCGCGCCCACTGCGTCGCGCTGTATTCGATGTTGAGGTCGACGTCGCCGGCCTTGAACGCTTCGAGCGTGGTGTAGATATCGGCGTAGAGCAGGAACGTGATCTTCTCGAAACGGAACATGCCGCGGCGAGAAGGCAGGTTCGCCGCCCAGTAGTTCGGGTTGCGGCGATACACGATCTGCTTGTCGTTCTTGCGCTGCTCGATCAGGTACGGGCCGCTGGCGATGGGCGGTACGTTGGAAATCTGGTCGAACGGCGGCCGCGTGCCGTCGGCGCGCATGCCCCACTTCGGCGAAAACACCGGCAGGTCGCCCGCGATCAGCGGCGCGGCGCGTTCCTTGCGATTGAAGTCGAAGCGGATCGTCAGCCGGTCAAGCACCGCCGCGCTCTTGATCACTGAGAACTGCGAATTGAACATCGGCGAGGCCTGCGGGCTCTTGAGCGTGTCGAACGAATATTTGACGTCCGCAGCGGTGATCGGATCGCCGTTCGAGAAGCGCGCGGCCGGGTTGATATGGAACGTCACCGAACCCAGGTCGGGCGCCACATCCACGTTGTCGGCAATCAGCGGGTATTCGGAAGCCAGCTCGTCCCAGCTACGCTGCATGAGCGTATCGAACATCAGGTTCTGGATGTCCGGCGCCGGCGCGCCGCGCAGCAGGAAGGGATTGAGCGAATCGTAGCTCTGCAGTTGGTTGTAGTTCGGGTACGTCAGTTCGCCATTGTCCGGAGCATTGGGGTCCGCATAGGCGAAATGCGTGAAGCCGGTTGGGTATTTCGGCTGGTCGTATTGGGCGATCGACGACGACGCCTGCGCCGGAGGCAGCGCCAGAGTCAGCAGCGCCGCAACGCCGGCAGCGATCCGGACGGTCTGATGCAGATACGCCTTCGCGGCGGCAAGCGCCCGCGCGGGCTGGAACATCGCTAGTGGCTTCATCGCTCAGTACGAATGCCCAGGCTTGTAGCCGGGGCATGTTTCATCCAGTCCAGTCGAGATAACGAACCGTCTGAATCGGTCTCGAAGAGTGTGGCTCTTTAAAAAAACCGCTCCGCCTTTCGGGTGGAAAGGCCGGAGCGGTATCGTTCTTCAGGCGTACTACGTCACGTCCTTAGAACTTGTACGTTGCGCCAATCTGACCGTAACGGCCGATGTAGTCGTACAGCGACGTGTCGTAGCCGGTCTGATAGAACGGGAAGTACGCAAAGTTCGGGTCGTACGGCGGCGCGCGGTTGAAGATGTTGTCGATGCCGGCGTACAGCGTCCAGTGCTTGAAGCCCGTATAGCTGGCCGTCAGGTTGAACACGCTGAACGAACTGATTTCCGTCGGAATGCCAGGCGTACCGAACTCCGACTCCTGAGCCGTGTTCGCGTACGGTCCCGTGTAGTTCCAGGTCAGAGCCGCATTCCACTGGCGGTTGGGCGACAGCCACGAGACCGTCGTGTTGCCTCTCCAGCGCGGGAACGAACCGCCGAATGAGAGCGACAGGGAGCTGTTGTTGCCCGCTGCGTCGGTCGCGCCATTCGCAAGGCCCGAAGTCTCGAAGTGCCAAACATAGGCCCAGTCCGTCGACAGCGAGAAGGTACCGAGCTTCGTCGGCAGCGCCTGATGGAAGGTCGCCTCGAAGCCGTCCGTGTGCAGATACGAGAAGTTGACCAGCTCCGAATTAACGTAGTCGATCACGTTGGTATTCGGATTACGCACCACATTCGCTGGATTGTTCGCATCCACCGTCGGCTGCAGCGGCGCAATACCGATCACGTTGGTCACGTCGATCTTGTACCAGTCGAAACCGAAGTCCGTGTTATGTACCGGCGACAGTTCGAAACCGACGTTGTAGTTCTTCGTACGCTCGGGCTGCAAATTCGGGTTGCCGTGCATCAGCTCCGCAACGCTCACATCCTGACCGTACTGGGCGCTGGCCGAATCGGTATCGATCGCGTTTTGCGAACCCAGCGACGCGCCACGCGACGATTCGACCAGGGTCGGCGCGCGGAAGCCACGGTTGTACGACGCGTAGGCCGTGAACGCCTGGGCAGGCTGATAGCGCAGGGCAAAGCGCGGCGAGAACGCACCGCCGAACTGGTTGTAGTAGTCGTAGCGGCCGGCCTGGCTGAACGTCAGGTTCTTGATGATGGGGATGTCGATCTGATAATAGACCGCGGCCACATTCCGGCTGTCATCGGCCGACTGCAGCGGAATACCTGCAATGATCGTCTGACCCGTATCGGTGCCAGTCGGGTTCGAGATGTATTCGCTCTGATGCTGGAACTGCGCACCGAAGCCCACGCCCACGTCGCCCGTCGGCAGGTGGAACAGATTCGGCGTCGAAATCGTTGCATCGACAACATCGAGCTTCGAAAGGGCCATGTAGTTCGCGTCGCTGAACAGGCCGTTCAAGCCGTTCGGCGTCATCGACGGATTGGCGAAGTCAAAGCCACCGGCCAGAATATTCTGATACGCCTGCGCATTCATCACATTCGTATCGGTAACCGAAACTTCGCTCTGCGAATGGCCATAGCTCGCCTGCCAGTTCCAGTCGCCCCACTTCTGCGTATCGAACTGTCCCTTCAGGCCCGTCGAAAACGCCCAGAAGTTGGAGTATGAATTCACACCTTCCGGTACATTCGGGAAGATGTAGTTGAGCGGCGTTGCGGCGCCGGTCGGGTTATACGGATTGCTCGCCGGAACCACGTTGTTCACGGCCACCAGCCCCGTCCCGGGCGAGTACGTCAGCGGCGAGCTCAGGCCGTTGAAGAACGCCGGTCCAGTCACGATCGAACTCGTGCCGTAGCTGTCCCAGATGTCCGCAAACGCCTGAACGTTGTCGTTGATCTTGAAATCGCCGTGAACCTTGATGTTCGCGTGCTCGCTCTCCGGCGCCAGCGAATCGAGGCTGCTGGTGTTGTAGGCGCAGCCCGTACCGGCCTGGAACGCACCCGGGATCGAGTTGGCGGTCGAGACCGTCTTGCCGCCGTACGGGCAGGGACTCAGCGCCTGCGGGCCCGTCGCGGTCTGCCAGAAGGACGGCGCCTGGTTGTTGCCCAGCGGGAAGAGCTGGCTGGACGTGGTATCGCGCTCGTCGAGGCTGATGCCGCTCGTGTGCTGGTAGCTCGCGGCGGCCGTGATGTTGTAGCCGTCCGAAGTCAGATTGCCGAAGCCGCCGAGAATGTTGAACTTGCTCGTGCCTGCGCCGCCATGCTGTGCGCCGCCGAGGCTGCCGTCCAGTTGCAGACCCTGATAGTCGTGCTTGGTGATGATGTTCACCACGCCTGCGATTGCGTCCGAGCCGTATTGGGACACCGCGCCCGTCTTCACGATCTCGATGCGGTCGATCATGTTGAGCGGCAGCGCGTTCAGGTCGACGAACGAATCGGTGAAGTTCGTGTTCAGCGCGTAAGGCGCTACGCGCTGACCGTCGATCAGCACGAGGGTGTACTTTTCGGAAAGGCCGCGCAGTGCAATACCCGCACCGCCCGGCGCCGTGCTGTACGTGTAGTTGTCGCCCCAACTGCTGGCCGAGTTGGCCGCCGTCGAGCGCAGGTAGTCGGACACCGTGGTCGCGCCGCTAGCCTGAATGTCTTTCTGCGAGACGACCTGCACCTGCTGGAAGCCGGTCTTGTCCGACTGCCGGATCAGCGAGCCGGTCACCTGGAACGTCTTCAGTTGCTTGACGTTCGACTGGCCCGTCGTACCGGCCGCGGTACTGCCCGCGCTGGCAGCGCTGGTGCCATTGGTGCCGGCAGCGGCGCCAGCCGTATTACCTGTCGTGCCCGTGTCGGCTTGCGCCGTAGTGATCGCCGCAGGCGCAGCCGGCGCAGCGCTCGCCGCACCGCCGCTGGCGGCCGGTTGGCTCTGCGCGAACGCCGGCACGGCCATCGCCGCCGACAAGGCTACTTCAGCCCAGATTATTCTTCGAATGGCTAGCGCCAATACCCTTTGTTTCACGTTTTTTTCCCCTTCTCACTCGTCAGTCACGCCCACTTCGGTTTATGCGAAGCAAGGTCTCGTGAACCCCGCTGCTCCTTTTGACGACGCTGTCGCGCCGCGCCCTTTCTTGCCTTGCTGGATCCGCCACCGGCCGACCCGCGCGCTGCAGAGCGTTTTGCGCACATAAAGCGTCGACGACGACACGGTGAATCACTCGAACATCCATTCGCATCGGACTACTAATTCATTGCAATGGCTTGCAACTGCATTTCATGCTGTCCGCGACCCGACGTTGTCTTATGCGTCTTCCGGGCGCCCCTGTTGAGCTTTTCCGCCCGGAATGCCCTTCCTTACATTTATTTTGCATTACTGAAAGACTGCTTCCGGCTCATGCGGCCGGATCATTCCCTGTACCGCTCAAAACAGCTTCGGCGTGCCCACCCAGACGAACACGCTTTCCTCGTCGGCCGTATTGGCCCATTCGTGCGGCACCGCCGATTCGTAATGGGCCGTGTCACCGGCCTGCAACACAAAGGTTCTACCTTCGAGCTTGAGCGACACCTCGCCGCTCATTACATACATGAACTCTTCCACGGCCGCAGTCGCGACTTCCGAAGGCGCTTCGCCCACCGGCATCCGCACGAGATGCGCCTCCAGCAACTTGTTGCCGCCCGAGCCGGTCAGCCGGCCGAACTGGTTGCCCGAGCCCGCGAACCCGAAGAACTTCAGCTCGTCGCTTCTGGCCACGGTCTGCGCCTCGTTCTGAGTCTCGACGAAGTACTGCACGGTCACGCCGAGCGCTCTGGCGATCCCCGAAAGCGTCGCGATCGAGGGCGTAGCATGGCCGCGTTCGACCTGAGACAAAAACGGCTTCGAAATCCCCGCCAGCGTGGCCGTCTCCTGCAGCGTGCGCTTGAGCCGCTGGCGCAACGCCCGAATCCTGCTTCCAATCGCTGCTACTACTGCCTTGTTATCGAGTGGCGAAACCATAGCAAGCCAGAAACCACGCGTCAAAATTTGTTTGATGTTGCCAAATTGTTTTCCTCATGGTCGACACGCCTGCCCCGCCCGCTTTTGCGAACCGGAACCGGTTGTCTCACGACGGAAAGCCCGGGACCGGTCGCCCTCGCCAGTCGATTTGGACTCCTTACCCTAATTGGTGGTGTACCGCATTTCCTCCGCGGCCCGCGGCGCCCACCGGGCGCGACGGGCCGCCAGTCTTTCCCTTACGACTTCGACGCCACCAGAATCCAGAGCTGGGCGAGATCCGCACTGCCGTCGGTGCCCTTCACGTTGCGGAACACCTGCACGGCCTTCGCCTTCTGCCCGGCGAAGTAGTACGCCTCGCCCAGACGCAGTTGCGCGAGATCCAGGTGGTCCAGGCCGCCCTTCGCAATGAGCGCCTGCATGGCGGCGATACCTTGCTGCGCCTGCCCGGCGAACACCTGGTTGAAGGCCGCATCGAACGGCGCAACCGGATTGCCGTTCTGGTCCGCGCCGGACTGCGTGCGCTTCGCGGCAAGCGCCTGCAGGCGATGTTCGCGGTCCGCCTGCGCGTCGTGGCCCAGCACGCCTGAGGCGAAACCCTGATCGATGACCTGCTTGCCTTCAGCCGTCGACCCCGAAACGAGCGCGAGCTGCGTCATCTCCATGTAGTCGTCCGCCGTCGTGAGCGACCCCGTCGCGCGACGCAGGCGATACGTGTCCACGTCCAGCGCGCCCAGATAACCCGGCTTGCTGCGAACCGAATGCAGCAGGTCGTCCCAGTACGATTGCTTCGGGTGATACGCCACCAGCTTCTCGAGCGCGCCGCGGTAGGCACCCTGATCGTTGGCATGCTGCGCGCACGTGCCCAGCAGTTGCAGTTGCTCTTCGTCGGGCACGTGGCCCGCGCGCACCTGCGAGTCCACGCTCGCGTTCAGCAGACGCACGGCACTCGCATAGTCGCCCGACAGGTAGTACGACTCCACCAGCAACGTTCCCATCTGCGCATCCGTACCGCCAGCCTTCTGGTAGCGCTGCGCGACCTTGATCGCCTGCGCATAGTTCTTCTGCTGGAAGTACAGGCCCGCCAGCGCCGCCGTGGTCTGCTGCTCCTCCGCGCCCTTGAGCTGGCCGCTCGCGAGCAGCGACTCGTAGGCCTGGGCCGCCACGCCGTTTTCGCCCGCAGCCATCGCCGCGGCGCCGCGCATTTCCTCGACCATATAGGTCTCGTAAGGCGTCTTGTTCGGCACGGCCGCCGCCTGCGCGATCTTGCCGAGCGCGCCCTGGTAGTTGTGCGCGCGATACAGCGTCTGCGCGTCGTTCAGCGGCTTCGCCACGTCGGGGCGCAACGTGTCGGCCGCGCGCGCGGCCGCCGGCAGCACGGCCAGTGCCGACAGTCCGCTCACCGCCAACGCCAGCGCGGCTTTCTTCAAACGATCAGGAAGGCTGCTCACTCTCATTTCCTCACTACATGTACTGCTCGTTGCCGATCAGGCCGATCTTCGTCGCCCCTTCCCGCTGCGCCGCCGCCAGCACGGCCGCTACGTCCTTGTACGGTGCGAGCCGGTTCGGACGCAGGTGAATCTCCGCCTGGTCCGGTTCGGCCGCAACTTGCGAGAACTTCTGCTCCAGCGTCGCCTCGTCGGGCACGAGCGTGCCGTTCCAGGTCGTGGTGCCGTCGAAGTCGATATCGATCTGCACCACCTCCGGCTGCACTGCCGGCGGCGGCGGATTACCCACCGGCAGATTCATCTTCACCGCGTGCATCTGGATCGGAATGGTGATGATCAGCATGATCAGCAGCACCAGCATCACGTCGATCAGCGGCGTGGTGTTGATGTCCACCATCACTTCCGGTTCACTGCTCCCGCCGCCCGACGATACGTTCATGCCCATAACCGCCCTCTCCTTACCCTTAGCCGCCGCGCGCCGGCGGCTCCGTAATGAATGACACCTTCGCGATACCCGCGCGCTCGCACGACGTGATCACGCGGCCGATGAACTCATAGCGCGTGTTCTGGTCGCCGCGGATGTGCACTTCCGGCTGCGGCGTCTGCGCGGACGCCGTCTTCAGGCGCGCGAGCAGCGTCGGCGCATCGATGTGCTGCTCGTACCAGAAGAAGTCGCCATCGCGGTTCACCGCGATCTCGATGCTCTTCGGCTGCGTCTGCAGCGGCGTCACCGTCTGCTTGGGCAACTCGAGCTTCACCGTATGCGTCACCACCGGAATCGTGATCAGGAAGATGATCAGCAACACCAGCATCACGTCGACGAGCGGCGTGGTGTTGATGGACGAGATGACTTCGTCCTCGTCGCCTTCGCCTCCAACGCTCATGGCCATGGCGTGCCCCCTTGCTCAGTCAGCCATCGCGGTGGTGCGTGCCGTATTGCGAGCACGCTTGCCGCCCGCCAGCACGACGGCGTGAAGCTGCGCGGCGAAGGCACGCACGCGCTCCATCACGGCCTTGTTGCGGCGCACGAGGAAGTTGTAGCCCAGCACGGCCGGCACCGCGACCGCCAGACCGATGGCGGTCATGATGAGCGCTTCGCCGACGGGGCCCGCGACCTTGTCGATCGACGCCTGGCCTGCGATGCCGATGGCGGTCAGCGCGTGATAGATGCCCCACACCGTGCCGAACAGGCCGACGAACGGCGCCGTCGAGCCGACCGTACCGAGGAAAGCAAGACCATCCTGCAGGCGATTCGAAACACTGGTGATCGAGCGCTCGACCGACACGTCGATCCACGTGTTGCGGTCCACGGTTTCGAGCAGGGCTTCGTCGTGGTGCGCGCCGGCATCGATCGCAGTTTCGGCGATGAAGCGGAACGGCGACGTCTCTTCGAGCTGCTTCGCGCCTTCGGCGAGCGACGGTGCGCTCCAGATCTGTTCGTCGGCGATCTTCGCGCGGCGGTTCGCACGGAACTGCTCGAAGAACTTGGTGATCATGATGTACCAGCTACCCATCGACATGATGACGAGCAGGATCAGCACGAAACGCGCGACGAAGTCGCCGTTCTTCCAGAGGGCGCCGAGGCCGTAGGGGTTGGTGACCGTCTCCGAGGTCGCCGGAGCGGGCGGCGGCACGGCCTGGTCGGCGGCGGCCGACGCGACGGGCGCCGGTGCAGCCGTGCTCGCGTCCGCGCTGGACGCCGTGGCAGGGGCCGATGCGGCAGCGGTGGCGTCGCTAGCCTGCGCGTTGGCAAGCTGTGGTGCGATAAAGGTATCAACCGTGGCGACGGCGATCAACATGCTGGCCGCCAGTGCGGCATAGGAACGCTTCTTCATGCGTGCTCCAGTTCATCCGTTAGAACTACTAAAACGTGAGTAATGACATTCATCCGGTGCGGATTGCGTGCTCGATCAGTTCAGCGTGAACGAGAACGGAACCTGCACACGCACCGGCTGCCCCTGCGAAATGCAATTGAACTTCTTCACCGCGTTGAACGCCGCGCCGTCGAGGCTGCTGTCCTCGGACGACTTGGCCACGCGCTCGTTCGTGATATGGCCTTGCGGGTCCACGACGAATTCGATGAGGACGTCGCCCGTCACGTTGTTTTCCTGCGCCTCCTTCGGATAAGCGATCGAACCGCGGATCTCGTCCGAATTCGGGCACACCACGCCCACTTCATGGCTCACCGGCTTGGCGGCCGGCGCGGGAGGCGCCGGCGGCGCGGTCACCGGCGCGCTGACGACGGGCGCGGCCTGGTGCGTGATGGTCGGCTGGGGCGGCGCCTGCACCGGCACTTCGGGCGGCGGCACGAACGGCGGCGGCGGCGGCGCGAACTTCGGCGGCGGCAACTGCACGACGGGCAGCGGCGGGGGAGGCGGCGGCTTCACCGGCTCGATGATCTTCGTTTCGATGGGATGCTGGATGACCTGCACGACCTTGTTGGCAAGACCATTGACCAGCGCATAGATGAGCACCACATGCAGGGCGATCACTGCCGCGATGCCGCCATAGCGGCGCGCGGGATTCTGCTGCTTGCGTCCGTATTCGCGCGGACGGCCAGGCATGCCCGGCCGACCGGACCCGGCTGGAACATCCACTTGCACTTTCATCACCACCTTCGCTCCCTCGGGCGCCGGGCGCCCCTTTTCTTTACCGCAGCGAACCAGTTTCGAGGTCTGACGGTCGAACTTCAGGAACGTCGGACCACACTTTCAATCGGACTACGAAACGGATACGGACGACCGCAGCGGCAAATCCTTCTGTCTCGCCGGAACCCGGAGGCAAGCCATCCTTGCCAGACTGACGATAAGTAGTACTAACCCTGGTGTTCGGGTTTACGAGAATTTTTCCGACAGCCCGCTCATATCGTCCGTGAAATACCGCCAGCGATAATGCGCAACATAGGCGTGTTTCAGTTTCGTTTCAGCGTTCGGAAAGATAGCAAGACAAAAACAGAATGAGCAAACTTTTTTTGATGGGAGAATACGGTGTTTAGAAGAATGGCTCTAAGAGACGGTTTCATAAAGGCTGTTGAGTTCGCTGAAGAGTGTTCCAGCAGATCAGGCAACAACCGAGTTTGAGGAACGCGTCGTGAATGTCCGCACGGCGTTCGAAGCGAATACGCAAACGGCGGAAGTTATGCAACCAGGCATGGGTACGTTCGACGACCCAACGAACTTTTCCAAGGCCGCTACCGTGCGGGTGACCGCGCCGTGCGATGCGGGTGGGGATGTTGCGCACGTGCAGGAGGCGCCGGTACTTGTCATGATCGTAACCACGATCGGCGTAGACACGGCCAGGACGACTCAGCGGCCTGCCGCGCACCCCGCTAATCGGCACGATGGCCTCGATCAACGGGATCAGCTGGGTAACGTCGTGACGATTGGCGCCGGTCAGGATTGCCGCGATCGGCGTGCCGTTAGCGTCGGTGGCGATGTGGTGTTTGGAACCAGGTCGTGCTCGATCGGTGGGGTTCGGGCCAGTTTTTCGCCCGCCCCAACCGCGCGAATCGACGATGAGTCGACGACGACGCGGGAGAAGTCGATCTTCCCGGCCGCTCGCAGTTTCGCCAGCAGCAGTGCGTGCAGTCGATCCCACACGCCGGCTTGCTGCCAATCGCGCAGCCTGCGCCAGCAACTGACGCCGGAGCCGCATCCCATCTCCGCTGGCAGATCTCGCCAGCGGATGCCGGTCTTCAGCACAAACAAGATGCCGGTCAGCGCAGCCCGATCCGGTACCGGCTTGCGACCCGGATACTTGAAGCGGCGTGGCTTCGCTGGTGGTAGCAGTGGCTCGATCAGTGCCCACAGTTCGTCGTCGATGATTGGTTTGCCCATCTCCTCGATCCTGTTGTCACAACAATCGAGGTTAACAGGTTGCGTTACGGGTTAACAGCCCCTACGAACTCTTTTTGAAACCGTTTCTAAATTCATGCCATCCCCTCCTGCAGGGGGTTCCAGGCGCCCGCAAAATAAGCATTCGCGATATCCATCGCACAAAATTACAAATAAATAACAAGATTGGCTGTAAATCGATTTCACTTCTCTGTAACTACTGAATTTTAATCTTTCATTTTGAAAGGATAAAATTCCCTCCTCCTCGTTCAATCCGCACGCTTCCGGGCCATGGCGATTTCCTTGTTTGATCATTCGTATTTTTTGTTTGGCATCCTGATTTAACAGGAAACAAAGGATTCCGGACGGCGGCGATGAAATTCACGGCTGCCCTGTCCCGTATGGCCTCTTTCTTCTTTTCCTGGCCATGAACCGCCTTTGTCGTTGCTAGCGCAACTATTTTGAGAACCCCTGCTCCGGCAGAAGCGGTTTAGTTCACCCCAAGGGTCGAAACGGCCCGCGCCCCAGGTCTTGCGGAGCCTGCGTGCTACGCCCGCCTCGCCCAACCGGGTACATCGCTTGCTGAAGCACCGGAAGCTATCGGGCGAATCGCGGTCCCCCCATGTGCGCTGGAGGCGTCATGACACTGGCAACCCGTGTTGCGCGAAACATACACACCTGGCACAGGCAAACGCGCGGCACGCTGCCGCTGCGTATCGCCGGCGCCGCCTGGGCTCTCTGTGCCGCCTTGCATGCACAGGCACAAACCCCCTCGCCGCTCGGCGAATGGCAATATTCGGCCGGCATCCCGCTGGAAAAGATGTTCGAACCGCAGCAACCCGACTGGGAAGTGCGCCTCGGCATAGGTTCGACCTTCGAACCCCGCTACGACGGCTCCGACCGTTATCACATGCTGGCCGGGCCCAGTATCGACATCCGCTACAAGGATCTCCTGTTCGCCTCCACCGGCGAAGGCATCGGCGTGAACGTCCTGCAGGGTCCAAACTGGCGAGTGAGCGTGGCCGCCGTGTACGACCTCGGACGGCGCGCGCACGACGATCCGCCAGAGTTGAACGGGCTAGGCAACATCAATCCGGCTCCGGAGATGAAGATCGCCGGTGAATACGTGATATCGAAGGATTTTCCCCTCGTGCTGCGGGCCGCCTTTACACGCAGTTTCGGCGGCTCGAACGGCTGGAGCGGCGACTTCGGAGCCTACATGCCGCTGCCGGGCAGCAACCAGAGTTTCTATTGGTTCGCGGGTCCCTCGGTCACACTGGCCGATTCCAGCTATATGCAAAGCTGGTTCGGCGTAACGCCGCAACAGGCCGTCGACTCCGGCTACCGGCCGTATAGCGCGGGCGCGGGTCTCAAGTCGGCCGGCTTCGGCATCACGATGGTCTACTTCGTGAACAAGCACTGGTTCGTGAGTGCCGACGGCGCGCTCCGGCGCCTGCTCGGCAGCGCCGCGCAGAGCCCGGTCGTGCAGTCGAAAACCAATGGCGTGTGCGACATTTCGATTAACTATCAGTTCTAGTTCCTCCGCTCGCCCCCCTGCCCGGCCACGCCTCCACGCCTCATTTCCTGCTCATTTTCCGTCGCTAAGCTCTCCGTATGGGCGAAGGCCCATACGTTCAGTGCACAGCGGCGCCCCCTCCGCAGCACGGCCCTCCCACTCACCGTCAAGGACCTGCACTCATGTTTCCGTCGCTCTTCGCCGCCAGCTTCCTCGGCCAGCCCGCATGGCTCTGGGCCGCCTTCATCGCGGTGGTGATCGCGCTTCTCGTGGTCGACCTCGGCGTCCTGCACCAGAAAGATCGCGAGATCGGCATACGCGAGAGCCTCTGGCTTTCGCTCGGCTACATCGCCATCGGCCTGTTGTTCGGCGGCTTCATCTGGTGGCAGCTCGGTGCCGTTCCTGCCACTGAGTACGTGACCGGCTATCTGATCGAAAAATCGCTCTCGCTCGATAACGTGTTCGTCATCGCGTCGATCTTCGGCGCGCTCGCCGTGCCGCGCCAGTACCAGCATCGCGTGCTGTTCTGGGGTATCGTCGGCGTGCTGTTGCTGCGCGCGCTGATGGTCGGGCTTGGCGCGGCGCTGGTTGCGCAGTTCGACTGGATCCTCTATCTGTTCGGCGTATTCCTTGCACTCACCGGCGTAAAGATGCTGTTCGGCTCGAAGGAAGCGCATGACGCGGAGGACAGCGCGCTCCTGCGCCTTTTGCGCGGCGTGCTCCCCATCACGCCGCGGCCGGAAGGCCGCGCGTTCATCGTGTGGCGCGCGCACCCCGTCACCGGCAAGATCACGCTCTGGGCCACGCCGCTCTTCGTCGCACTCCTGATGATCGAGTTCGCAGACCTGATCTTCGCCGTCGATTCGATTCCCGCGATCTTTTCGATCACGACCGATCCGTTCATCGTCTACACGAGCAACATCTTCGCCGTACTCGGTCTGCGCGCGCTCTTCTTCGCGCTCGCCGCCATGGCGCATCGCTTTCATTACCTCAAGCACGCGCTAGCCCTCGTGCTGGTATTCATCGGCGCCAAGATCTTTCTGCACGGCTTCGTCGGCAAGATTCCGGCGGGCGTGAGCCTCGGCGTGACCTCGGCGCTGCTCGCCGGCGGCGTGATCGTCTCGCTGCTCAGGACGCGCCCGGTCGCCGGCCCGCGCGCCTCCTGAGTGCTTCCTGAGTGCTTCCTGAGCGCCGCCCGGCCACCTTCCCCCTCACGCGGCTGGCCCCACCCCGGCCGCGTCTCGCACTTCCTCATTTTTCGCTCATTCTGCACCCGTACGATGGTTTTCATCGAGGCAGCGCCCCACCGGCGCCTCCCTCGATGATCTGTCCACTCATCACGGAGCCCATCATGAAATGCCCGCAATGCCCTGACGCGACCCTCACCTTCGCGGATCGTCAAGGCGTCGAAATCGACTATTGCCCGCAGTGCCGGGGAGTCTGGCTCGACCGCGGCGAACTCGACAAGCTGATCGACCGAACGACGCCCCCGCGCCGCGCGGACGACGGCTACGGCGGCCACGCGGGTGGATCGCCACGCCATGCGTACGACCGTCACGATTCGCACGGGCGACGCCGCAAGTCGTGGCTCGGCGATCTGTTCGACTAGCCCGCGCCGCCTTCAACCCACAATCGACCCGCAATCGCCCGGTTCAAACGTTACAAGGACACCTGATCATGCGTACCTATTCCTGCAACAGCCCACAGGCCGCCGGCCGGATCGTCGCCATCGCGCTGCTCGCGGACGGCCACCTGAGCAGCGACGAGCTCACCGCACTCCATCGCGCGCGCATCGCCGAGCGCCTGGGGCTCGCGCCCGGTGAATTCGGCGCGATCCTGCAGGCTCTGTGCGAAGACCTGTTGACGAATTCGCACCTGAACTGGAGCGACGCGTGCAAGGTGGACTCCGACGTCATGCAGCAGGTGATGTGCGAACTGGAAGATCCCGAATTGCGCGCGGAAGTGCTGAATCTCTGCTACGTGGCGATCTATGCCGACCGCCACGTCGCCGATACGGAGGCGGCGCTGCTCGCTTCGCTCTCCAAAGCATGGCAGACCCATCCGCGACAGCGCCTGCTCGCCTCATGAGCCGGAAGCGCGGCGAGCCTCGCGCTCGCCGCGCCCATGTCAAACGCACACGGCCCAGCCCAGTCCGCGCACGTTGCGGATCACGGCGTGGCCGAACTTGCGCCGCACACTGTAAATCACGGCATCCACGGCATTGCTTTCCACCTCCTCGCCCCAGCCATAGAGCCGCTCTTCGAGTTGCTGCCGCGAGAGGATCGCGCCGGGCCGTTCGAGCAGCGCCAGCATCAGCGCATATTCGCGCGCGGAAAGGTCGTCCGATTGACCGTCGAACGTGAGGCGGCGCGCGTTGATGTCGAGCGTCACACGCCCGCTGCCCATCGCCGCGGAGGCGAAGCCCGACTTGCGCCGCACCACGGCGCGTATGCGCGCGAGCAGTTCCTTGCTCTCGAAGGGCTTCACGAGGTAATCGTCGGCGCCGAGGTCGAGACCTTCCACGCGCGTATCCACGCCGTCCTGCGCGGTGATGATGATCGCGGGCGTCGTGTCGTTCGAGGCGCGCAGGCCGCGCAACACGTCAAGACCGCTCATGTCCGAAAGCCCGAGGTCGAGCAGGATCGCGGTGTACGAACCGTCGCGTATCGCCGCGCGGCCGCTCTCGCCCGTGCGCACCCAGTCGACGCTGTACGACGCGTCCTTCAGTGCGCGCAGCAGCGCGGGCCCGATCAGCAGATCGTCTTCGATCAGCAGAATCCGCATCGTAATGTCCTCTCTCTCCGGCATTCGAGCGCGTCACTGGCGCGGGAGTTCGACACGCGCGACGATGCCCGACTGCCCATCGGCGCGGTTGGCAAGCGTGACGCTTCCACGATAGCTTTGGGCCACGGCCTCTACGATCGCGAGCCCCAGTCCACTGCCCTCCACGTCGTTCGCGCCCGCGCGGAAGAAACGGTCGAATATGCGTGGCAAGTCCGCTTCGGCAATGCCGGGGCCGCTGTCGCGCACTTCGATCACGATCCTCTGCGCCTCGCGCTGTACCGATACGTCGACCTGCGCGCCCTCGCCGCCGTAACGGACCGCATTGTCCACAAGGTTGCGCACGAGTATGCGCATGTCGGCCTCGGTCGCGCGTACGCTCGCGTCGTCAAGACGCTCCACGCCCAGGTCCACACCGCGCGCATACGCGAACGGCAGCAGATCCGCCATCACGTCGCTCACGACCTGCTTAAGCGGCACCTCGGCGAGCATACGCTGCGCGCTGCCGATCTCCGCACGCGCGAGGCCCAGCAATTGCGAAACGAGCGAACCCGTGCGCGCGATGCCATGCTTGAGCTCGGCGAAACGTTCGGCATACTGATCGGCGGGCGCGTGGCCCAGATTATCGATCTGCAACTGCATGGCCGAAATCGGTGAGCGCAGCTCGTGTGCGGCATCGGCAACGAACTTGCGTTCGGCGTTCACGAGCAGCGAAAGCCGCTCGATCATGCGGTTGATCGAGTCGAGAAACGGCCGCAGCTCGACGGGCGCCTTCGCGATATCGAGCGGCTGCAGGTTGTGCAGATCGACGCAGGCCGCGCGTTGCCCCATGCGTTCGAGCGGACGCAGCGTGAGACGTACCGTAATGGCGCTCGTGAGGGCAAGCAGCGGCAGCAGCGCGAGCACCGGCAACAGCGTCCAGAACGCCACACGCACGGCATTGCGATTGCGCACGCTGCGCGATTCGGCGACCTGAATGAATTCGTCGCCTGCCGCGAGCCCGAAGACGTCCCATGTCTCGCCGTCGTAATCGACCGTCGAGAAACCGTCCAGCCCGCGACGCAGCTTGACGGAAGGGTTGCTCGTGCGCGTCGGCACGGCGCTATCTGTTTCCGACCAGATCTGCACGACGAGATCGTCGGAAAACCGCCGCCGCGCGTCGTTTGCCGAGGCCGGATGCGGCACGCCGGTCTGCACGTGTGCGGCGGCATCGCGCAGGCTCGCGTTGAACTCCGAGGCCAGACCGCGCACGACGAGAAACGTCCCGAGCGAGCCGAGCAGCCCAACGAGGATCGCCAGCAAACCCAGTGCAAGGCTGAGCCGGCGGTGCAGGGAGTTCGCTGCGAAGAACATGGGCAATCTCGTGAGACAGGACAAGCGCGCCGCACCGCGGCAAGGAGCGCTCCATCATATCGGATTCCCTCGCGCGTCCCGTTCAACGGCGAGGCACTGGCCGGATCGCTTGAGCAGTCTGCTATGTCCCCCGTCGCGGCAAAAGAGTGCCGTATCGGTGCCGATGTGGATGGTGTCGGGTTAGCGCGTGGTCAAGCTCGCACGCAACTGGCAGATCGCGCGCGACAGTGCTAGATTCGGCGCACCGACCTTTTGATGAGGACGCCCCCATGAGCACAACGTCATCCCGGCCGACTTTCGCCTCGGCCGCCTACTATCGCGACCCGTTCGCGGCGCTGGACTGGCTGGAGAAGGCGTTCGGCTTCGAGCGGCAATTCGTCGTGACCACGCCCGACGGCAAGTTCGCCCATTCGGAAATGCGGTTCGGCAAGGGCTACGTGATGATCGGCGGCGGCTGGCCTGGCATGCCCTACGCGAGCCCGGCCGACGCCGAAGGCAAGAACACGCAGTCGGTGCACGTGCATCTGGAGAGCGGCATCGACGCCCATTACGAACGCGCACGCGCCGCCGGCGCAACCGTCGTGCGCGAGATCGCGGATCAGTTCTACGGCGACCGCGTTTATGTGGTGAGCGACCCCGAGGGTCACGTGTGGAGCTTTGGCGAGACGATCCGCGAAGTCACGCGCGAAGAAGCGGAACAAGCGAGCGGGTTCAAGATCGACGGCTGGATCTGAGGCGAAAAATTAAAACACCCCGGCGGGCGGACCCGGCGGGGTGTTTGGTCTTTACGTCCCACACGGTGCGCCGTGAAGGGCGCACCGCCGCACGACACGGCTTAGCGCTGCGCGATCGGCCTGGCTTCGCGCGACGCGTCGCCGATGAAGAGCTGACGCGGACGGCCAATCTTCTGCTCGGGATCGGCAATCATTTCGTTCCACTGCGCAATCCAGCCCACCGTACGCGCCATCGCGAAGATGCAGGTGAACATCGACGTCGGGATGCCCAGCGCGCGCTGCACGATGCCCGAGTAGAAGTCCACGTTCGGGTACAGCTTGCGCGACACGAAGTATTCGTCTTCCAGCGCGATCTTCTCGAGCTGCATCGCCAGCTTGAACAGCGGATCGTCGTGCAGGCCCAGTTCGTTGAGCACTTCGTAGCACGTCTCGCGCATCAGCTTCGCGCGCGGATCGTAGTTCTTGTACACGCGGTGACCGAAGCCCATCAGCTTCACGCCCGAGTTCTTGTCCTTCACCTGCTTGATGAATTCGGGAATGTTGTCCGGCGAGCCGATCTGCTCGAGCATGTTCAGCGCCGCTTCGTTCGCGCCGCCGTGCGCCGGGCCCCACAGGCAGGCGATACCGGCCGCGATACACGCGAACGGGTTCGCGCCCGACGAACCGGCCAGACGCACCGTGGAGGTCGAGGCGTTCTGCTCGTGGTCGGCGTGCAGGATCAGGATGCGGTCGAGCGCGCGCACCAGCACGTCGTTGACCTTGTACTCTTCGCACGGGTTCGAGAACATCATGTGCATGAAGTTCGCGCTGTACGAAAGCTCGTTGCGCGGATACACGAACGGCTGGCCGATCGAGTACTTGTACGCCATGGCGACGAGCGTCGGCAGCTTGGCGATCATGCGGATCGCCGAGATGTCGCGGTGACGCGGGTTATTGATGTCGAGCGAGTCGTGGTAGAAGGCCGAAAGCGCGCCCACTGCCGCAACCAGAATCGCCATCGGGTGCGCGTCGCGACGGAAGCCGCGGAAGAAGAAATGCATCTGCTCGTGAACCATCGTGTGCTGCGTGACGGTCTTCACGAATTCGTCCTTCTGGGCCTGGTTCGGCAGGTCACCCTTCAGGAGCAGGTAGCAGGTTTCGAGGAAGTCGGCGTTCTGCGCGAGGTTGTCGATGGGGTAGCCGCGGTAGAGCAGCTCGCCCTTGTCGCCGTCAATGTACGTGATCGCCGAGTTGCACGACGCCGTCGACATGAAGCCCGGGTCGTACGTGAACTTGCCGGTCTGACCGTACAGTTTGCGGATGTCGATCACGTCCGGGCCCAGGGTGCCCTTGTAGATCGGCAGTTCGACGCTCGGCGAATTGTCGCTGAACGATAGCGTGGCTTTTACATCAGACGGGGTCATAGCACATCCTCAATCGAAGGATAAACACAGGATTCGATAGTTTGCACGTCCGGCGCGGCGCCTGCCGCCGCACGATTACTGCGGCGACGGCGGCAGATACGGCAACTGCAGGCACCGCCGCACCTCAGACGTTGCGAAGCAATTCCAGCACCCGCTTCACGTCCGGGTCGGCCAGGTCGCCTTCTGGTTCCTTGCGTGCGAGCAGCAAGTCCATCAGGTCGTTATCGCTCAGCTCGAGCAGGCGCGTGAGAGCGCCCACGTCGGCATCGCTGAGGTCATGCTCATAGCGGTCGAAAAAGCGCTCGAAAATCAGATCGTTTTCGAGCAGACCGCGCCGGGCGCGCCAGCGTAGGCGCGCCCGGCGGTGGGGATCAGACTGGTGTGATTCCATTTGAGCAAGGACGCCGCCTCAAACGGCGCGGCGCACCATCAGTTCCTTGATCTTGCCGATCGCCTTGGTGGGGTTCAAACCCTTCGGGCAAACATCGACGCAGTTCATGATCGTGTGGCAGCGGAACAGGCGGTACGGATCTTCCAGGTTGTCCAGACGATCGCCCGTGGCCTCGTCGCGGCTGTCCGCGATGAAGCGGTACGCCTGCAGCAGGCCCGCCGGGCCCACGAACTTGTCCGGGTTCCACCAGAAGCTCGGGCACGACGTCGAGCAGCTCGCACACAGAATACACTCGTACAGGCCGTCCAGTTCGTCGCGCTGCTCGGGCGACTGCAGGCGCTCCTTCTCCGGCGGCGGCGTGTCGTTGATCAGGTACGGCTTGATCGAGTGGTACTGGTTGAAGAACTGCGTGAAGTCGCAGATCAGGTCGCGCACCACCGGTAGCCCCGGCAGCGGACGCAGCACGATCTTCGCCGGCAGGTCGTTCAGGTTCGTCAGGCACGCCAGACCGTTCTTGCCGTTGATGTTCATCGCGTCCGAGCCGCACACGCCTTCGCGGCACGAGCGGCGGAACGACAGCGTCTCGTCCACTTCCTTGAGCTTGACCAGCGCGTCGAGCAGCATGCGCTCGTGCGTGAGTTCCAGCTCGTACGTCTGCATGCGCGGCGCCGCGTCCTTGTCCGGATCGTAGCGGTAGACTTCAAAAATTCGTTTGGCCATTTCCGATTCCTTTTGACTGGCTCTTGCCTTAGAACGTACGCGCCTTCGGCGGCACAGACTCGACGGTCAGCGGTTGCATGTGCACCGGCTTGTAATCGAGCCGGTCGCCTTCACTGAACCACAGCGTATGGCGCAGCCAGTTCTCGTCGTCACGATGTTCGTAGTCGCTCTGCGCATGCGCGCCACGGCTTTCCTTGCGCGCTTCGGCCGACACCATCGTTGCGCGCGCAACCTCGATCAGGTTCGCCACTTCGAGCGCTTCCACGCGCGCCGTGTTGAACACCTTCGACTTGTCCTTCAGGTGGATGTGCTTCGCGCGCTCCGCAATCTGCGCGATGTCCTTCACGCCTTCTTCCAGCAGCGCCGAGGTGCGGAACACGCCCGCATGCTTCTGCATCGAGCCGCGGATGTCGTTCGCCACGCTCTGCGCGTACTCGCCCGAGCTCGAATTGTCGAGCGCGGCCAGACGCGCCAGCGAGAACTCGCCCGCGTCCGCCGGCAGCGGCTTGTGATCGCGCTGCTCCTTCACGTGTTTGACGATGTGGTTGCCCGCCGCGCGGCCGAACACCACGAGGTCCAGCAGCGAGTTCGTGCCCAGGCGGTTCGCGCCGTGCACCGAGACGCACGAGCATTCGCCCACCGCGTAGAAGCCGTTGATGGGGTCTTCGTGACCCTTCGCGGTGCCCACGACCTGGCCGTGGATGTTCGTCGGGATGCCGCCCATCTGGTAGTGGATGGTCGGCACGACCGGGATCGGCTCCTTGATGCAGTCCACGTTCGCGAACTTCAGCGCGATCTCGCGGATCGACGGCAGACGCTTCATGATCGTCTCGGCGCCGATGTGCGAGAGGTCCAGCAGCACGTGGTCCTTGTGCGGACCCACGCCACGGCCTTCCTTGATTTCCTGGTCCATCGAGCGCGAGACGAAGTCGCGCGGTGCCAGGTCCTTGAGCGTGGGCGCGTAGCGCTCCATGAAGCGCTCGCCGTTCGCGTTGCGCAGGATGCCGCCTTCGCCGCGCACGCCTTCGGTGATCAGCACGCCCGCGCCGGCCACGCCGGTGGGGTGGAACTGCCAGAATTCCATGTCCTGCAGCGCGATGCCCGAGCGCGCCGCCATGCCCAGACCGTCGCCGGTGTTGATGAACGCGTTGGTCGAGGCCGCGAAGATCCGGCCCGCGCCGCCCGTGGCGAAGAGGGTGGTCTTGCCTTCGAGGATGTAGACGTCGCCCGTTTCCATTTCCAGCGCGGTCACGCCCAGCACGTCGCCTTCGGCGTCGCGGATCAGATCGAGCGCCATCCATTCGACGAAGAACGTGGTCTTCGCCGCGACGTTCTGCTGGTACAGCGTGTGCAGCAGCGCGTGGCCGGTCCGGTCAGCCGCCGCGCAGGCGCGCTGCACCGGCTTCTCGCCGTAGTTGGCCGTGTGGCCGCCGAACGGGCGCTGGTAGATCGTGCCGTCCGCGTTGCGGTCGAACGGCATGCCCATGTGTTCCAGTTCGTACACGGCGTTCGGCGCTTCGCGGCACATGAACTCGATCGCGTCCTGGTCGCCGAGCCAGTCGGAGCCTTTGATCGTGTCGTAGAAGTGGTAGTGCCAGTTGTCCTCGCTCATGTTGCCCAGCGACGCGCCGATGCCGCCCTGCGCGGCCACCGTGTGCGAGCGCGTGGGGAACACCTTCGAGAGCACGCAGACCGAGAGGCCCGCGCGCGCGAGTTGCAGCGAGGCGCGCATCCCCGAGCCGCCCGCGCCGACAATCACCACGTCGAACTTGCGACGCGGCAGGGAGTTCTTGATTGCAGCCATTCTTTTACACTCTCCAGAGAATCTGAGCGGCGTAGCCGAGGCTGCCCAGCAGCCAGGCGATCGTCAGCACGTCCAGCACGATGCGCAGGCCGACCGGCTTGATGTAGTCCATCCAGATGTCGCGCACGCCCACCCAGGCGTGATAGAACAGCGCGAGCAGCGTGACGAAGGTGGCGAGCTTCATCCACTGTGCGGAGAAGATCGAGGCCCAGCCGTCGTACGAAAAGTCGTGCGCGCCGAAGAAGAGCGCGAGCAGCACGACGGTGTAGAGGGCCATGATGACGGCGGTGGCGCGCTGGGCGATCCAGTCGCGCAGGCCGTAGTGAGCGCCGACGACGAGGCGCTTCGGACCGATTCCGTTGTTGGCAGACATGTTTCAGAAGGCTCCGAAGAGTTTCGCCGCGAAGGCGATCGTGAGGACCGAGGAGACGATCACGACGACGAGGGAAGTCGACTTCGCTTTCTGCTTGCTGGCCAGATCATGGCTGAAGTCCATGAACAGGTGCCGCACGCCGGCGCAGAAGTGGAACAGGAAGGCCCAGCCGAGCACCAGCACGACGAGCTTGACGATGAGGTTGGAGAGGAAAGCCTGGAAGACCTGGAAGCTCAGTTCGGAGGTGAGGCTCTGGTCGAACAGGTACAACAGGAAGGGCAGGAAGACGAACAACAAGGCCCCGCTCACGCGGTGGCCGATCGATACGCGCCCTGCCAGCGGCAGGCGGTAGGCGAACAAGATCTGCCCAAGCCCGATGTTCCGGTATTCCGGCCTCGGTTTTTTTGCGGCTTCTGCCATGCTAGACCCCTACTATGTAATAACACTAATATGCGATTTTAGCGCCTTTTTATATCGCGCTGCAGCGAAATCCGCGCCCGCGGACCACTGGATGCGCGCGCAATGAAGGCGCGTGGGGACGTGCCGCGCGTCGCTGGAACAGCCGACGCGCGCGCCCTTCAACTCAAATCGTTCTGATAGTAATACCCGGTTGTGACATACCATCCACGGCGCACCTCGACCGGCCGGTCTCCATAGGTATAGGACACGCGATCGACCGAAAGCAATGGAAAGCCGGCGGGAACATGGAGCACGTCGGCCACGGCGGGCTCTGCCGCCACCGCGCGGATCTTCTCCGTCGCGCGAATCATGCGGGTGCCGAACTCGGCCTCGAACATGGCGTAGAGCGGCCCCTTGTACTCGGCAAGACGCTCCGCCGTGAGGCCGCGAAACACGGCGCCAGGCAGCCAGATTTCGTCGAGCACGGTGTTCTCGCCATCGAACTGCAAGAGACGCCGGATCAGCACGACGGGGTCCGCCGGCTTCAGGTCCAGTTGCCGCGCGATCTCCGCCGAAGCACGCAGGCGCCGGCATTCGAGCAGCCTGCTGACGTGCGGATGTTCGGCACCGTCATCTGCCAGCAATCTAAGGAAGCGAAACTGGGCTCGCTCCTCATTGTGCGTCGCAACGAACGTACCCTTGCCCTGGCGGCGCACGAGCAGGTTTTCGGCAGCGAGTTCGTCGATCGCCTTGCGCACGGTTCCCTGGCTCACCTTATAGCGGGCGGCCAGTTCGACTTCGCTGGGGATGATCTCGCCGGGCTTCCATTCGCCGGTCTCGAGGCTCTGCGTGATGAGCCCCTTGATCTGCTGGTAGAGGGGGCTGAAAGTGGGGGAGGCTGCCGGTGCAGACGCACTCGCACCGCTCTCCGGAGCGGGTGAATTGGCGTGACTGACCGGGTTCGTACTCATGGCGCGCATTTCAACACAAAGCCCGCCCCGGCGTCCAGCCTTTCCCCTGTAATAGATATGTCTTATATAAGACATAAGATACGGTTGACTTTGACCCTTCCGACTCCTACACTGCCGATCGAGCAAGGGTTTGCGGGCAGGCCCGCCTCACGGGCGAGAAGCCGCCGGCAGCAGCCACCTCGTGGCGCGCCGCGCCGCAAGGCACCTTCGCATCATGCTGTTCCCTCACCGCAGTAGAGGTTTCGATCCGCCCCGTCGGCGCCCCTCGCGCCACGCCCTCGTGGACCAGCCAAAGCGAGCCGTTGCAGGAGTCGGCACACCTGATGCGGCGAGCCGCAGGCATCCCGTTTCCCCTGGCTTTTGTCGCACAGGTTACCGGTCCGGCCGCCCTGCCGCGGCACGCAAAACCGGCGGCGACAGCCAGCCGGACGCATGCCCGGCAAAACGCCAGCCTGTTTCACGAACGCTTCGCGTAACGCGCATATAGAATGGCGTTTTACCTTGGCGTCTAACGCACCTTCCTGGAGATTTTCAATGGCTAAGCCCGCAAAGCGCGTTGCCGTCACCGGCGCCGCAGGTCAGATCGCTTACTCCCTGCTGTTCCGCATCGCGAACGGCGACCTGCTCGGCAAGGATCAGCCCGTCATCCTGCAACTGCTGGACCTGCCGCAAGCGCAAGCCGCCGTCAACGGCGTCGTGATGGAACTGGACGACTGCGCCTTCCCGCTGCTCGCAGGCGTGGTCATCACGGACGACCCGAAGGTCGCGTTCAAGGACGCCGATGTCGCCCTGCTGGTGGGCGCACGTCCGCGCTCGAAGGGTATGGAGCGCAAGGATCTGCTCTCGGCCAACGCCGAAATCTTCACGGTTCAGGGCAAGGCGCTGAACGACGTCGCCAGCCGCGACGTGAAGGTGCTCGTGGTCGGCAACCCGGCCAACACGAACGCCTACATCGCCATGAAGTCGGCGCCGGATCTGCCGAAGAAAAACTTCACGGCCATGCTGCGTCTGGACCACAACCGCGCGCTTTCGCAACTGGCCGCCAGGTCGGGCAAGCCGGTCGCTTCGATCGAGAAGCTCGCCGTGTGGGGCAACCACTCGCCCACGATGTATCCGGACTTCCGCGTCGCCACGGCGGAAGGCCAGTCGCTGACCAAGCTGATCAACGACGACGAATGGAACCGCAACACCTTCATCCCGACCGTCGGCAAGCGCGGCGCGGCGATCATCGAAGCGCGCGGCCTCTCGTCGGCAGCATCGGCCGCCAACGCGGCCATCGACCACGTCCGTGACTGGGTGCTCGGCACGAACGGCAAGTGGGTCACGATGGGCATTCCGTCGGACGGCTCGTACGGCATTCCCGAAGACATCATCTACGGCGTGCCGGTGACCTGCGAAAACGGCGAGTACAAGCGCGTGGAAGGCCTCGAAATCGACGCGTTCTCGCGCGAGAAGATGGACGGCACGCTGAACGAACTGCTCGAAGAGCGCGACGGCGTCGCTCACCTGCTCAAGTAAGTCCGGGGCAGGCAAACCGGGACTCCGCTTACGCGGCTTACGCGTATTGCCGTAGCGGGTTCCCGGTTTTTTCACGTCCAGAACTCGACTTCCGACGCCGATAATGCGCGCCATCACTCCCGCAGAAGTGCTGTTTGAAGGCGAAGCACCGCCCCCCCTCCTGCCCGCGTGCGATCACTACGCCGGCAGCGAGAAGCTGATGTTGAAGTCGCTCGCGCTGCAGCAGCAGCTCGGGCCCCTCTTCGATATCACGCTCGATTGCGAAGACGGCGCCCAGGTGGGCCGCGAAGGCGAGCACGCCGAATTCGTGGCGTCGCTGCTAGGCAGCGAGCACGACCGCTTCGGGCGCGTCGGCGTACGCATCCACGACTTCCATCATCCGCACTGGCGCGACGACGTGCGCCTGATCCTGCGCGCCGCGAAGCGCGCGCCGGCGTTCATCACGCTGCCGAAGATCCGCGCGGTGGGCGACGCCGCCGAAATGGTCGCCTTCATCGAGGCGACACGCGTGGAAATGGGCATCGACAAGCCGATCCCCGCCCAACTGCTCGTCGAAACGCACGGCGCGCTCGCGCGCGTGTTCGACCTCGCGGCGCTGCGCGGCGTCGAGGCACTGAGCTTCGGCCTGATGGACTTCGTCTCCGCGCACGACGGCGCGATTCCCGATTCGGCCATGCGCTCGCCCGGCCAGTTCGATCACCCGCTCGTGCGCCGCGCGAAGCTGGAGATCGCCGCGGCCTGCCACGCGTTCGGCAAGGTCCCCTCGCACAACGTCAGTACCGAGGTGCGCGACATGGACGTGGTCGCGAACGACGCGACCCGCGCGCGCAACGAGTTCGGCTACACCCGCATGTGGAGCATCCATCCCGCGCAGATTCCCGCCATCGTGGCCGCGTTCGCGCCGCGCGACGCGGAAATCGCGCTGGCCACGGAGATTCTGCTCGCGGCACAAAGCGCGCAGTGGGGCCCGACGCGCCACGGCGACACGCTGCACGACCGCGCGAGCTACCGCTACTACTGGTCCGTGCTGCGCCGCGCGCGCGCCACGGGCCGCGCCGTGCCACCCGAGGCGGCACCGCTGTTTGCGCCGGGCGAGTTCGCGCGGGAGGACGCGCCGTGAGGCGAGGTAAATCACAATGCGCCGCAGAAATTGAAGTTCATGCCGACAAATAGGTGAAAATAGCGTCCGCTGCGCGCTCTCGGGGCGTGCGCAGTGCTAGCTTGTGGCCGCATCGCGCGGCCGCGCACTGATCAACCGAGTTTGAGAGATAAAGGTCTGACTCCATGAAGAAATTGCTGATCGCCGCCGTTGTTGGCGCACTGTCCTCGTCGATGTTGCTGGCTGCGAACGACGCCGCCGCCCAGGCATCGTCGACCACGGCCAAAACGGCCACCACGACGCCGAAAAAGCCGGCCCCGAAGCACCGCATCATCAAGCGCAAGGCCAACCCGGCCAAGGAAGCCAAGGTCGATCCGATCCCGGAAGGCTCAGAGCACTGGAGCTGCGCGGAAGGCATGGCGTTCGACCTGAAGGGTGACATGGCGCGTGACCAGATCGTTACCGTTCACTGGGCGAACAAGAACTACAACCTGCCGCGCCAGGACACCACGACCGGCGCCGACCGCTTCCACGACGCCGCCACGGGCCTCGACCTCGTCGTGATCCCGACCAAGGCGATGCTGTTCTCGGACAAGGACAGCTCGCGTCTGGCGGACGAGTGCAAGACTGTTGCGATGCAGCAAGGCGCGCTGGCGCCGACCCAGGCCAACGCGCTGAACCCGGCGACCCGCGCTCCGGCGGCTGCCAGCGGCGCGACGGGCCAGTAAGCGCCCAAGGCGCACGGGAAGCCTCGATGCCCGCTCCGATCGCCCATGTCCGGCCACGGCCGGATCAGGTACTGGTCGATATCGTCGACTATGTCCTGAACGGGTTTGCCATAGACGGTGTCGACAGCGCGCTCGCGCTCTCGACGGCGCGTCTTTGTCTGATCGACACGCTGGGCTGCGGGCTCGAGGCGCTCTCCTACCCCGCCTGCACCAAACTGCTGGGACCGATCGTGCCGGGCACGGTCGTCCCGCACGGCGCGAAGGTGCCCGGCACCTCATTCCAGCTCGACCCGGTTCAGGCCGCGTTCAACATCGGCGCGATGATCCGCTGGCTCGACTTCAACGACACGTGGCTCGCTGCCGAATGGGGCCACCCGTCGGACAATCTCGGCGGCATCCTCGCCACGGCCGACTGGCTCTCGCGCACGGCCGTCGCCCACGGCAAGCCGCCGCTCGCCATGCGGGATGTGCTTGCCGGCATGGTGAAAGCCCACGAGATCCAGGGCTGCATCGCGCTCGAGAATTCGTTCAACAAGGTCGGTCTCGACCACGTGCTGCTCGTGAAGCTCGCCTCGACCGCGGTGGTCGGGCAGATGCTCGGGCTCACGCGCGACGAACTGATCAACGCCGTCTCGCTCGCGATGGTGGACGGCCAGGCGCTGCGCACCTATCGCCACGCGCCCAACACCGGCTCGCGCAAGTCGTGGGCCGCCGGCGACGCCACCTCGCGCGCCGTGCGCCTCGCGTTGATGGCGAAGACGGGGGAGATGGGCTACCCCTCGGCGCTCACGGCGAAGACCTGGGGCTTTTACGACGTCTCGTTCAAGGGACAGCCGTTCCGCTTCCCGCGCCCCTATGGCACGTACGTGATGGAAAACGTGCTGTTCAAGATTTCGTTCCCCGCCGAATTCCACGCGCAGACCGCGGCCGAAGCCGCGATGACGCTGCACGGCACGCTCGCGCAAACGGGCAGAACGGCGGAGGACATCAAGCGGATCACGATCCGCACGCACGAAGCGGCGATCCGCATCATCGACAAGACCGGGCCGCTCGCGAACCCGGCCGACCGCGACCACTGCATCCAGTACATGGTCGCCGTGCCGCTCCTCTTCGGGCGCCTCACGGCCGCCGACTACGAGGACGACGTGGCGGGCGATCCGCGCATCGACGCGCTGCGCGCGAAGATGGTCTGCGTCGAAGACCCGCAGTTCACGAAGGATTACCACGACCCGGGCAAGCGCTCGATCGCGAATGCGCTGACCGTCGAGCTGAACGACGGCACGACGCTGGCCGAAGTCGTGGTGGAATACCCGGTCGGCCACCAGCGGCGCCGCGCAGAAGGCATTCCGCTGCTGGTCAAGAAGTTTCGCACCAACCTCGCGCGCCGCTTCCCCACGAAGCAGCAGCAGGCGATTCTCGATGTCTCGCTGGATGCGGCGCGGCTCGACGCCATGCCCGTCAACGAGTACGTCGATCTGTATGTGATCTGAGAAGTAAGGTAAACAGCAGCAAACGTGTCTTAAGCGTTATTTCCGCGATTAAACGAAGGAAAACACCATGGCCCACAATCTCCACAAAACGCTAAAGGAATTCGACAGCGGTTCCGGCAAAGGCAAGTTCTACTCGCTGCCGCAACTCGGCAAGCAGCTCGGTGTGAAGATCAACCGCCTGCCGGTCTCGATCCGTATCGTGCTCGAGTCCGTGCTGCGTAACTACGACGGCAAGAAGATCGCGGAAGAGCACATCGAGCAGCTCGCGAACTGGAAGCCGAACGCCTCGCGCGTCGACGAAATCCCGTTCGTCGTCTCGCGCGTCGTGCTGCAGGACTTCACGGGCGTGCCGCTCCTCGCCGACATCGCCGCGATGCGCGGCGTCGCGAAGCAGGTCGGCAAGGACCCGAAGGTCATCGAGCCGCTCGTGCCGGTGGATCTCGTCGTCGACCACTCGGTCCAGATCGACTACTTCCGCCAGAAGGACGCGCTCGACCTGAACATGAAGCTGGAATTCCAGCGCAACAACGAGCGCTACCAGTTCATGAAGTGGGGCATGCAGGCGTTCGACACGTTCAAGGTCGTGCCGCCGGGCATCGGCATCGTCCACCAGGTCAACCTGGAATACCTCGCGCGCGGCGTGCACAAGAAGGCCGAAGGCGCCGACACGGTCTACTACCCCGACACGCTCGTCGGCACCGACTCGCACACCACGATGATCAACGGCATCGGCGTGGTGGGCTGGGGCGTGGGCGGCATCGAAGCCGAAGCCGGCATGCTCGGCCAGCCGGTGTACTTCCTCACGCCGGATGTGGTCGGCGTCGAACTGAAGGGCAAGCTGCGCGAAGGCTGCACGGCCACCGACCTCGTGCTGACCATCACCGAAATGCTCCGCAAGGAGAAGGTGGTCGGCAAGTTCGTCGAATTCTTCGGCGAAGGCACGGCCTCGCTCTCGCTGCCGGACCGCGCGACGATCGGCAACATGGCGCCGGAATACGGCGCGACCATGGGCTTTTTCCCGGTCGACGAAAAGACGATCGACTACTTCAAGGGCACGGGCCGCACGAAGGCCGAAATCGAAGCGTTCGAGAACTACTTCAAGGCGCAAGAGCTGTTCGGCATTCCGAAGGCCGGCCAGATCGACTACACGAAGACGCTCACGCTCGACCTCGCCACCGTCACGCCGTCGCTGGCCGGTCCGAAGCGCCCGCAAGACCGTATCGAGATCGGCCACGTGAAGTCGACCTTCACCGACCTGTTCTCGAAGCCGGTCGCCGAAAACGGCTTCGCCAAGAAGGCGGACGATCTCGCGGCCGAGTACACGACGACCGACGGCGTCAAGCTGCACAACGGCGACGTGCTGATCGCCGCGATCACGTCGTGCACGAACACGTCGAACCCGAGCGTGCTGCTCGCTGCCGGCCTGCTGGCGAAGAAGGCGGTGGAAGCGGGCCTCACGGTCGCGCCGCACATCAAGACCTCGCTCGCCCCGGGGTCGCGCATCGTCACGGAATACCTGACGAAGACGGGCCTCCTGCCGTACCTCTCGAAGCTCGGCTTCGAACTGGCGGCCTACGGCTGCACGACCTGTATCGGCAACGCCGGCGACCTCACGCCGGAACTGAACGATACGATCACGAAGAACGACGTCGTGGCGGCCGCCGTGCTGTCGGGCAACCGTAACTTCGAAGCGCGTATTCACCCGAACATCCGCGCGAACTTCCTCGCTTCGCCGCCGCTCGTCGTGGCCTACGCGATCGCGGGCAACATCACGCGCGACCTGATGACCGAGCCGGTGGGCAAGGGCAAGGGCGGCAAGGACATCTACCTCGGCGACATCTGGCCGACGAGCGACGAAGTCAACGCGCTGCTCAAGTTCGCGCTCGACGCCGACGCGTTCCAGAAGAACTACAGCCAGCTCACGAAGAAGGGCGACCTGTGGAGCAAGATCGAAGGCGAAGAAGGCCAGGTCTACGACTGGCCGAAGTCGACCTACATCGCCGAGCCGCCGTTCTTCGGCGACGACTTCTCGATGAAGCCGGCTTCGTCGATCGCTCCGGTCAAGGGCGCGCGCGCACTCGGCATCTTCGGCGATTCGGTGACGACCGACCACATCAGCCCGGCAGGCTCGATCAAGGAAGACTCGCCGGCAGGCAAGTGGCTGAAAGCGAACGGCGTGCAGAAGGCCGACTTCAACAGCTACGGCTCGCGCCGCGGCAACCACGACGTCATGATGCGCGGTACGTTCGCGAACGTGCGCATCAAGAACCTGATGATCCCGGCGAAGGCCGACGGCACGCGCGTGGAAGGCGGCCTGACGATCCACCAGCCGAGCGGCGAACAGATGTCGATTTACGACGCCGCCATGAAGTACATCGACGCCGACACGCCGACCATGGTGTTCGCCGGCGAAGAGTACGGCACGGGTTCGTCGCGCGACTGGGCAGCCAAGGGCACGCAACTGCTGGGCGTGAAGGCCGTGGTCGCACGCAGCTTCGAGCGTATCCACCGCTCGAACCTCGTCGGCATGGGCGTGCTGCCGCTGCAATTCAAGGGTTCGGACAGCGTAGCCTCGCTCGGTCTGACCGGCGAAGAAACGTTCGACGTCGAGGGTCTGACGGACGACTTCAAGCCGCAACAGGACCTGACGCTCGTGATCCACCACAAGGACGGCAAGTCGCAGCGCGTCCAGGTGCTGCTGCGTATCGACACGCCGATCGAAGTGGACTACTACAAGCACGGCGGTATTCTGCCGTTCGTGCTGCGCTCGCTGCTGGCGGCGTAAGCAGAAAGCTTTGCAGGTGCTGCATCCGGCAACGGATGCAGTCACACTTGGAAGCCCGACGAAAGTCGGGCTTTTTTTTCATTCGAGAAGCTTGTTGAGCGTGGCGAACTCGATCAGCGCCGCGAGCGAGGACACGCCGAGCTTGTCGAGCACGCGGGTCTTGTAGGTGCTGACGGTTTTGTCCGACAGCCCAAGGCGCGCCGCAATGCCCTTGTTGCTCATGCCGCGCGCGAGATATTGCAGCACTTCCACTTCGCGCGGCGAAAGCCCGTTGAGCGCGACGTCGCGCCCGCCGCCGCAACTGCCGGCCGGGAAGCAGTCGTAGCCCAGCAGCACCGCCTTCACCACGGCGCACAAATCCTCCACGCCGCGGCTCTTGCTCACATAGCCGTTCGCCCCCGCAATGCGCGTGTGGTTCGCCATCACCTGCTCCGGCTTCGCCGAGAGCACGAGAATGCGCGTGGCCGGCTGCTTCGCGTGAACGGCGCGAATGACGGAAAGACCGTCGAGCTTCGGCAACTCCAGATCGAGAATCACGAGGTCCGGCTGCAGCGACTGCACCATCCGCAGCCCTTCTTCGCCGTCGCTGCTCTCGCCCGCCAGTTCGTATTCGGTGTGCAGCACGTTGGCAAGCATCTTGAGCACGATGGGATGGTCGTCGATAGCCACGATGCGCTTCATTGTTTGGTCCATTTTTTTGGCAATATGAGCTCAAAAGCCTAGGGCTAAAGCTCACAGCCTGAACGACGCATCGGCACTTTTGTATAGGAGATGTCTGAAAGGAGGACGCGAAAATATAAAAAACCGCCGGTGCCGCACTCCGGCTTTGAACTTAACTAACGCGTGAATTAGACTGGAACGATGAGCCAGCGCGCCGCCGCCCCTGTCACGCCGCACGCCTCGCAGCCCGAGGGCGATCCGCCCCGGCCGCGCGGCCGACGTCGTGCCAGCGCGGACCCCGACGTGCGCGAGCGCCTCCTCGCCTGTGCCACGCAGCTCTTCGCCGACCAGGGCATCGCCGCCACGACCATGGCCCAGATCGCTGCCGCGGCAGGCGTCACCTCCGCCATGGTCCATTACTACTTCACCAACCGCGAAAAGCTGCTCGATGCGGTCGTGGAAGAGCGCATCGCCCGCGCAATCGAATTCGTCTGGTCGGGCGTGGCAGACGGCGGCGAGGAGGATGCGCACGCGCTGGCCCTCGCGCTCGTCGCGCGGCTCTTCGACGTGACCGGGCGCCTGCCGTGGCTGCCGGCGCTGTGGCTGCGCGAAATCGTCAACGAAGGCGGCCTGCTGCGCGAGCGCGTGCTCGCGTGCGTGCCCGTCGGCCGGCTGCAGCAGTTCGCGCAGCAGATGGGCGAGGCGCAGCGCAACGGCGTCGTCAATCCGGCGCTGGAAGCGCCGCTGCTCTTCGTGTCGATCATTGCGCTCGTCATGCTGCCGCTCGCCACGGCGAAAACCTGGCAGACCACGCGCGGCCTGCCGAAGATCGAACGCGACGCCCTCCAGCGGCACGTCACCGCGCTCGTCTCGGCCGCGTTGCAGGCGCCGGCCCGCCAAACGAAGGCATGCCAGCCGGGGAGCGCCCGATGAGCCGTCTGCCACTCTGCGTCGCCCTCTGCGCCGCAGCCGCGCTCGCGGGCTGCTCGCGACACGAAACGCCGGTCTGGCAAGGCTACGTGGAAGGCGAATACGTCTATCTCTCGTCTTCGCAATCGGGCACGCTGACCGAACTCGACGTGCAGCGCGGTCAGCAGGTCGACACGGCGGCGCCGGTCTTCGCGCTCGAAGCCGCTGACGAAACCGCCGCGCTAGACGAGGCGCGCCATCAGCTCGCCGCCGCGCGCGCACAGTTCGCCGACCTGCAGACGGGCAAGCGGCCGCCCGAGGTGCGCGTGACCGAGGCCCAGCTCGCCGAAGCCGTCGCCAATGCGCAGAAGGCGGCGCTGCAGCTCGCGCGCGACGAGGCGCAGTTCCGCGCGGGCGGCATTCCCCGCGCCCAGCTCGACGACTCGCGCGCCGACGCCGCCTCCACCGCCGCGCAGGTCCGCGAACTGCGCAATCAGGTGACGGTGGCGAACCTGCCGGGCCGCTCGGCGCAGATCGCGGCCCAAGCCGCCCAGATCGAGGCGGCGCAGGCCGCGCTCGCGCAGGCGCAATGGAAGCTCGACCAGAAACGCGTGGCCGCGCCGCGGGCGGGGCTCGTCTACGACACGCTCTATCGCGTGGGCGAATGGGTGCAGGCCGGCAGCCCGGTCGTACAGATGCTGCCACCGCAGAACGTGAAAGTGCGCTTCTTCGTGCCGGAAGCCGTGGTCGGCTCGCTCGCGCCCGGCCGCCGCATCGAGATTCGCTGCGACGGCTGCGCGGCCGACATCCCCGCGGCCATCACCTGGGTCTCGAACGCCGCCGAATACACGCCGCCCGTCATCTACAGCAACGAGAATCGCGAAAAGCTCGTCTTCATGATCGAGGCGCATGCCTCGCCCAACGATTCCGTGAAGCTCCATCCGGGCCAGCCCGTGGAGGTGCGGCTCCCATGATCGGGCACGAGGACGCATACGACAGCGGACACGACAGCCGCCCCGGCGAAGCCGCGCCGCAGCCCGCCGAGTACGCCATCGACGTCCGCCAGCTCAACAAGCACTTCGGCAGCAAGCACGTGGTCAACGACGTCTCGCTGCGCGTGGCGCGCGGCGAGATCTTCGGCTTCCTCGGCCCGAACGGCAGCGGCAAGACCACCTCGATCCGCCTCATGTGCGGGCTCCTCACGCCCGATTCGGGCTCGGGCACCTGCCTCGGCTACGACATCGTGCGCGAGAGCGAGCAAATCAAGCGGCGCGTCGGCTACATGACGCAACGGTTCTCGTACTGGGAAGACCTCACGATCCGCGAGAACCTCGACTTCGTCGCGCGCATCTACCAGATGCCGAACCGGCGCGATGCCGTGGACCGTGCGCTCGAATCGCTCGGCCTCGCCAGCCGCGCGAGCCAGCTCACGGGCGCGCTCTCCGGCGGCTGGAAGCAGCGCCTGGCGCTGGCCGCCTGCATGCTGCACGAACCGCAACTGCTGCTGCTCGACGAGCCCACGGCCGGCGTCGACCCCAACGCACGCCGCGAATTCTGGGAGGAGTTGCATCGCCTCGCGGCGCGCGGCATCTCGGTGCTCGTCAGCACGCACTACATGGACGAAGCGGAGCGCTGCCACAAGCTGGCCTATATCGCCTACGGCAAGCTGCTCGCGCAGGGCACCGCCGCCGAAGTGATCGCCTCGCAGGATCTCGACACCTGGGCCATCCACGGCGAGCAGCTTTCCGCGCTGTCCGCCCAGCTGCGCGAGACGCCGGGCGTCGACCAGACCGTCGTGTTCGGGTCTGTCCTGCACGCGAGCGGACGCGATCACGCGACGCTGGCCGCCGCCATCGAGCAGGCGATCGCCGGCCGGCCGCTACGCGCCGAGCGCATCGAAACGAGCCTCGAGGACGTCTTTATCTACCTGATGGGCGCCGTGAAAGACAATTACGGGGCCTTGACGTGAAGCGGCCTTTGAAGCGTCCTTTGAAGCGGCTTTTCGGATTCTCGCTGTCGCGCTGGTGGAGCATCGTGCTCAAGGAATTCCTGCAACTGCGGCGCGATCGCATCACGTTTGCGATGATCGTGGGCCTGCCTATCGTCCAGCTCACGCTGTTCGGCTACGCGATCAACACTGACCCGAAACATCTGCCCACCGCCATCGTGATCGGCGAAGACAGCGTTTTTTCGCGCAGCTTCGTGGCGGGCATGAAGAACTCTGCCTATTTCGACGTCGTGGAGACGCTGCCCGACGAAGCCGCCGCGCGTCACGCGCTGGCGCGCGGCACGGTGCAGTTCGTGCTGAGCATTCCGGTGGACTTCTCGCGGCGGGTCCTGCGCGGCGAAAAACCGTCGTTGCTGCTGGAAGCCGACGCCACCGACCCCACCGCCATCGCCAGCGCGCTCGCCGCGCTACCGGGGCTCGTCGATCCCGTCGCCGCGAAAGATCTCACCGGGCCGCTCGCGCGCCTGAACGGCGCGCCCGCCGCGTTCGACGTGCAGGTCCACCGGCTCTACAACCCCGAAGGCATTACGCAGTACAACGTCGTGCCGGGCCTCATGGGCGTGATCCTCACGATGACGATGGTCATGATGACGGGCCTCGCCATCACACGCGAACGCGAGCGCGGCACGATGGAGAACCTGCTCGCCACGCCCGTGCTCCCTGTCGAGGTGATGACCGGCAAGATCGTGCCTTACATCGCGATCGGCCTGATCCAGGCGACCATCATCGTGCTGGCCGCGCGCTTCGTGTTCCACGTGCCGTTCGCGGGCAGCCTGATCGCGCTCTATCTCTCGGCGCTGCTCTTCATCGCGGCGAATCTCACGGTCGGCATCACGCTTTCGTCGCTCGCGCAAAACCAGTTGCAGGCCATGCAGCTCACCGTGTTCTACTTCCTGCCCAGCCTCCTGCTCTCGGGCTTCATGTTCCCGTTCGGCGGCATGCCGCGCTGGGCGCAGTTCGTCGGCAACCTGCTGCCGCTCACCTATTTCAACCGCCTCGTGCGCGGCATTCTGCTCAAGGGCAATGGCTGGGTCGACCTGTGGCCCTCGATCTGGCCGCTCGGCGTATTCGCCGTCATCGTGATGGGCGTCGCGGTGCGCTTTTACCGGCGCACGCTCGACTAGGGGGCTCGCCATGACGACCAACAAGCCTCATGCGCTTTCCGCCATCGCTTGCACGCTCGTGCTCGCGGGCTGCACGCTCGGCCCCGACTTTCACGCGCCCAGCCCGCCTGCCTCCACGTCCTGGACGCACGAAGGCACGCCCGCGGCCACGGTCGGCGCGAGCGAGGCGAACAGTGTGAGCGCCGCAGGCGGCGTGCAAACCTTCGTCGCCGCAGAGAACGTGCCGAACGCATGGTGGACGCAGTTCGGCAGCCCCGCACTCGATCAGCTCGTCGACGCCGCGCTCGCCGCCAGCCCCACGCTCGACTCCGCGCGCGCGAAACTCGTCGAGGCGCGCGAGAACTACAACGCGCAGGCAGGGGCGACGCTCTTTCCCCAGGTCGATGCGAGTCTCTCGGCCACCCGCGAGAAGATCGACCTCGCCTCGTTCGGCATCACGGGCGTGCCGACCCCGGGGCCGTTCACGCTGTACGACGCGTCGATCAGCGTCTCGTACGTCTTCGACCTGTTCGGCGCGAACCGCCACGCGCTCGAAGCCACGCTCGCGCAGGTGGACTATCAGGCCTACGAACTGGCGGCCGCGCGACTCACGGTGGCGGGCAATGTGGTGTCGTCCGCCGTGCGGCACGCCTCGCTGCGCCGGCAGATCGAGATCACGCAGCAACTGATCGACACGCAGTCGCACCAGCTCGCCATCATGGAGGCGCGTCTCGCGGCCGGCGGCGTGGCCGAAATCGACGTACGCAGCCAGCGCACACTCCTCGCGCAGACGCGCGCGACGCTGCCGCCGCTCGAAACGCAGCTTGCGCAAACGGATCATCAGCTTGCCACCCTGCTGGGCGTGGCGCCCTCCAGCACACAGTTCGACGCGCAACTCGACGCGCTCACGCTCGATGCGCTGCATCTGCCCGACACCGTTACGCTCACGCTGCCCTCCGCGCTCGCCCGCGCGCGGCCCGACATTCGCGCGGCCGAGGCCCTGCTGCATCAGGCGAGCGCGAACGTCGGCGTGGCGACGGCGGACCTCTATCCGCAGATCACGCTCTCGGCCGGCATCGGGTCGGAGCGCACGAACATTGACGACGTGGTGAATGGGCTGAACATCTGGAATTTCGGTCTTGGTCTCGCGCAGCCGATCTTCCACGGCGGCGAATTGCGTGCGAAGAAGCGGGCTTCGGAGGCCGCCTGGGACGCCGCGTTCGCCGACTATCGGCAGACCGTGCTGCAGGCGCTGCAACAGGTAGCCGATACGCTGCGCGCGCTCGAAAACGATGCTCAGGCACTGCAATCGCGCGATACCGCCGACCGCGAAGCGCAGGCAAGCGCGACCGTGGCGCTCGCGCGCTACGCAGCGGGCGGCGTGAGCGAATTCAGCCTGATCGACACGCAGCGGCAAACGCTGCAAACCGCGCTCGACCGCACGCGTGCGCAGGCGGACCGGCTCGCCGATACGGCCGCGCTTTATCAGGCACTGGGCGGCGCCGCACTGCCGGCACAGACGGCGCGGTAAGCCCACCGAAAGCATTCGATACGCGAAGCCCGCGCCGCAGGCGTGGCCCACAGTGGCAACCGGACGTATATTGAGACAACCATTCGTTTCCTTTCGCCCCTTGCAAGGCTGCGCGACAATCGAGGGGCCCGCTGTTGCATCCGTCCCCCCTCGCACGAGAGCCAACAACGTATGAACCAGGCATCACCCTCTCAAGCCCTGCCGTCGCCTCACGACATCGTGATGGCCGATGCGCTCGAACTGTCCCAGTGGATCCGCATTCGCAAAGTGTCGTGCCGCGAGGTGATGAGCGCGTTTCTCGATCACATCGAGCGCGTGAACACGCCCGCCAACGCCATCGTCTCCCTACGCGAGCGCGACGTGCTGCTGCGCGAAGCCGATGAACGCGACGCCCAGCTCGCGCGCGGCGAATACTTGGGCTGGCTGCACGGCATTCCGCAGGCGCCGAAGGATCTCACGCCCACGGCGGGCATCGCCTCGACGCAAGGCTCGCCGATCTTCCGCGACGAAGTGCCGAAGGCCGACAACCTGATGGCCGCGCGGATGCGCGAGCAGGGCGCCATCTTCATCGGCAAGACCAACACGCCGGAATTCGGCCTCGGCTCGCACACCTACAACACGGTGTTCGGCACGACGCTCAACGCCTGGGACCCCGCGCGCAGCGCGGGCGGCAGCAGCGGCGGCAGCGCGGTAGCACTCGCGCTGCGCATGCTGCCGGTGGCGGACGGCAGCGACATGATGGGGTCGCTGCGCAACCCGGCGGGGTGGAACAACGTGTTCGGCTTCCGGCCCTCGCAAGGGCGGGTGCCCTCCGCGCCCGCGCCGGAATTGTTCTTCCAGCAACTGGGCTACGCGGGCCCGATGGGCCGCAGCGTCGCCGACGTCGCCATGCTGCTCTCCGTGCAGGCCGGCTACGACCCGCGCGCGCCGCTCTCGATCGCGCAGGACCCGTCCGCGTTCGCCGCGCCGCTCACGCGCGATTTCGGCGGCACGCGCATCGGCTGGCTGGGCGACTACAACGGCTATCTGCCGATGGAAGACGGCGTGCTCTCGCTGTGCGAGACCGCGCTGAAGGACTTCGAAGGCATCGGCTGCCGCGTCGAGGCCGCGCGCCCCGACTATCCGATGGAACAGCTCTGGCAGTCGTGGATCACGCTGCGGCATTTCTCCTGCGCGGGTTCGATGGGCGCGCTCTATCGCGACCCCGCCAGGCGCACGCTCCTCAAGCCCGAGGCGGTGTGGGAAGTGGAAGGCGGCCTGCGTCTTTCCGGCGAGGACGTGTGGAATGCCTCGGTGCTGCGCAGCCAGTGGTACAACGCGCTGCTCGCCCTGTTCGAGCGCTACGACTATCTCGTGTTGCCGAGCGCGCAGATCTTCCCGTTCGACGCGCGCGAGCCCTGGCCGAAGTCCATCGCCGGCAAGCCGATGGATACGTATCACCGCTGGATGGAAGTGGTGATCGGCGCGAGTCTCGCGGGACTGCCGGTGGCCTGCGTGCCGGCCGGCTTCAATGCGCAGGGCCTGCCGATGGGCCTGCAGGTGATCGGCAAGCCGATCGCGGACTTCTCCGTGCTGCAACTCGCCAACGCCTACGATCAGGCGACGCAGTGGGTCAAGCGGCGTCTGCCGCCGGCGCTGGGCGTGTAAGACGCAAGCGGCCGCTCCCTGTGGAAAGCACGACGGCGCCTTGCGGCGCCGTCGTCGTTTCGGCTCCGATCGGACGCGCTACTTGAGCCCGAAATCCACGCGCGTGGTGGCGCCCTTGTCGTCGATGCCCTTCGCGTCGAGCTTCGGCGCGACGATGAACACGCGGCTCGGATCGACCTTGCCCTGGAAGTACTGCTGCACCGCCTGCGCGCGCTGCTGCGCGAGATCGCGCAGCGTGGCGTCGTTGACGGGCGCGTGGTCTTCCAGCGCCTGCTTCATGTCGGCGTCGGGCAGCGTCTTCGTGAGGCCGATCATGTTGCGCGGCTTCTTGAAGTCTCCGTCCTTATAGGCCTTGGTGAGGTACTTGTCGTACTCCTTGTCGTCCACCTTCACCTGCGAGGTGTCCACGCTCTCGCCGTTGCCCACGGTGTCCTTCACCTTTGCGGCGCGCACGAGGTGATCGACGTACTGTTCGCGCAGCGCGGGCGTATCCACGGCCGGATCGGCGCGGCCGATCAGGTCGATCTTGATCGAGGGCTTGTCGTCCAGCGCCTTCGCGATGGTGTCGAGCTTCTTCTCGTCGGCGTCGCTGAGCGTGGCCAGGCCCGGCGCGAACTCCACGTAGCCCAGCTCCTCGCCACCGCCGCCGAACGCATTCGCGAGCAGCGTGAACGGCGCCGTCACGGCCTTCGCGATGAGGTTGAGCACCGCCTTCCAGATCACGCCGCCCAGGCTGAACTCGGGGTTCGAGAGCGAGCCCGACACCGGAATGTTCACGTCGATTTCGCCGCGCCGGTTCTTGAGCAGCGAGATCGCGAGACGCACGGGCAGCTTCGTCGCCGTGTCGTTGTCGACATGATCGCCGAACGTGAGCTGGTCGATGAAGATATGGTTGTTCGCCGAGAGCTGATCGTTCGCGAGCTGATAGTGCAGGTCGACGTTGAGCTTGCCCTTCGTGATCGGGTAGCCCGCGTACTTCGTCGAGTACGGCGTGAGATTCGTGAGTTCGATATCGTGCGCCGACGCCGTGAGGTCGAGCGAGGGCTTTGCGATGAGCGGGTTGACCGTGCCCTTGATCGTGATGGGGCCGTTGCCGGAAAGGCTCGCCGAAACGTCCACCGGCGCGGGCGTGGTGGACTGCGTGCCAAACGCGCCCACCTTGCCCTGGATCTGCACGAGGTTGGCGCTGTAGTTCGGCTTGATGAAGTTGTCGGTGTAGTTCACGCGGCCGTCCTGCAGCACGAGCTCGCCGAAGCGCAGCCGCACCGGGCTCTTCGGCGCCTGCGCGGCCGTGACCATGGGAGGCGCCGACGCGGCGGCGGGCGCGGATGCTGCCGGGGCCGGTGGTGCGGACGCAGCCGCCGTCGTTGCCGCCGCCTCGCTCGCGGTCTGCGGCGAAAGCGGTACAGGTTCGCGGCCGCCGCGCGCCTGCGCACCGGTATCGCGCGTGAGCGACTGCGCCTGGCCGCTTTGCTGCGCGACCACGTCCTTCAGGTTCAGCTTGCCCTGCGCGTCGAGCAGCACGCGCCCGTAGAAGCCGGCAAAGGTCACGCGGCTCGCGTCGACGTCGGTGCCGCGCGCCTCGTCGTAGCTCGCCCGCAGGTTCGAGAGCGCGAGCGAGCGCCAGCCCGCGAACGGGTCCGACGTAGCCTTGTCGAGCATGCGCATATCCACGACCGCCACGTCGCCGCGGTAGTTGGCCTTGAGCGCCTTGCCCTGCTCCATCGCGAGCTGGCCCTTCATGTTGAGCAGCGCGCTCGCGATCACCGCGTTCAACTGGTTGCCGAAGTACGGCTCGAACGCCGCGGCGTCGAGGCGGTTGGCGTCGATCTTGAGCGTCGCCTTCAGCGGAGTCGGGTTCACGTCGCCGGCGAGCGCGAGCGTGCCCTTGCGGTTCAGCGTCGCCTTCAGCTCGATGGGCAGCGCGTGGCCCAGGTCGTCGCTGATCTGCTGCACCTTGAGGTCGAGCGGCGTGATGGCGAGCTTCACCGGCCGCGGCGTGCTGCTGTCCGTAAAGTTGATCGTGCCGTCGTTCACGTTGAACGCGTCGATCTTGTAGTGCCAGGCCGGACCTTCCTGCACCGACTTCTGCGCCGCGTGGATCGCCGTGCGTTCCTGCGCGGCCTCGTGCTTGCCCGCCAGTTGCATGAGGTCGATGCTGCCGTCCTTGCGGCGCTCGGCGTTGACCGCGAGGCCCGTGAGATCCACCGAAGCGATCTGCGCCGTGCGCGCCGTGAGATCGACCTGGCTCACCTTCACGGCGCCCTGCGCGAGCGCGACGGCCGGGGCCTTCGCGCCGCGCGCCGCGACCTTGAGCGTGTCGAGGTTCAGCGTCGTCTCGCCGACCTGCACGGCGGCCGGCGACTTCGCCCAGTCGGCCGTGAGCTGCGCGTCGACGCTGAGCTTGCCGTCCACGATCTGCGCGGCGGTCAGGTTGTCGAGGTAAGGCTGCAACGGCACGAGCGGCAGGCCTTGCAACTGGATCTTCGAATCGGCGGTCTTCGTCACCATGCCGAACGAGCCCGCGGCCTTCAGCGTGCCGCCGTCGGCCATCGTCGTGCCGAAGGTGTACTGCGCCGGCGCCTTCGCCGTGGTCGAAAAGTTGGCGAGCGTCGTGCCGACGTCATTGAGCACGATGTCCACGGGGTGTGACGGCGTCTCGTCATGCACGTGCACCGTGCCGCCGTCGATCGCGAACTGGCGGATCGAAAGATCGAGCGGCTCGGGCCGGGCCGCCGCTCGAGCCTCGGTGGCGGAAGCCGCGGAAGGAGGCGCCGCCGCCGCGCCGCTCGCGGCGTTCGGGCCGCCGGCAGCCGGCTGTGCGCCCGCCAGCTTCTCGACGCTCAGCACGCCGTCGTGGTCCCGCGCGATCCAGACGTCGGGCGCGTCGAGGCGAATCTGGTCGAAGTGGTACGCATTGCTGAACGGCACGAGCGAGGCCGCCGCCACGTGCAGGCTGCGCGCACCGAAGAGCGGCGCGCCGGCCGTGTCGGTGGCATTGATGTCGTTGAGGTCGACGGTGCCGGAAACGCGCAGCTCGGGCTTCTCTTCCGACATCACGAAGTCGAGCTTGAGGTCCGTCGAAAGCTTGCCGCTCTTCACCGCCACGGGCAGCTTCGCCGGCGCGTAGCTGAGGAGGTTCGGCACGTCGAGCGCGTCGAGCTTCAGCGCCACTTCCGACTCGCGCGAGGCCGCGAACGGCTTGGTCTTGCCGTCGACGGCGAGCGTGCTGGCGCCGTCGATGCGCGCGCGCAGCATCGGCTCGACGAAGATGTCGGTCTTCGAAGCCAGCGTCGCGATGAACGGAATGCCGATCGTGAAGCGGTCGATCACGTGCTTCTCGTTGAGCAGGCGGTCGTCGAAGGTGATTCGGCCGTTTTCGAGGTGGATATTGGAGACCGAAAACGGCGTCGGCTTGCTGCCGGGCTGCGAGGGCTTCGAGAATTTCTCGATCAGGTCGGTGAAATTGAAGCGCTGCGCGTCGAGCCGCACGATGGTCACGCGCGGCGAATCGACCTGCACCTCTTCGACGATAGGCGCGAGACGGAAGATCGACGACCAGGACGGCTGCACGACGAGGCGCTCGACGTCGAAGAAGTCGCCGTTGCCGCCGCGCTCGCCAATGTGGACGCGGTCGGCTTCGAGCCGCAACGTGTAAGGATTGAGCGCGATGCGGCCAATCGTGACGGGCCGGTCGAGCTGCTTGCTGAACTGCTGGGCCGCGATATGCCGGATGAGCGGCGGCGCGGCGAAAAAGCCGAGGAGGCCGAAGACGACGAAGAAGATCAGCACGCCGATCAGAACGTGCCGCGTGCGGGGTGAGCGCGCCACGGCGCGAACCGACTGCAGGGAAGAATTCAGCGACGCTTTGTTGAGGCTTGCCATGCTCTCTTGCGAATGACGCGGCGACAGGCCTGCCGCGGATAGTGGGACTGGAAGACGGTCGAGGCTCCCGACAGCGAAAAGTATAGGCGCGATGACGCCAGGCACGGCGGCAAAACGCCTCAATTCCGCGCGCCGTTGCTGCGCCGCAATACCGCCCGCTCGACCGCGGGCGGCGTAGCGAGGCAACGGTAAGGCGCACCGCTCGGGGGAGGCGCGCCCTACTCCCCCTAATCCCGATACCCCGCCTGATCGCGCGGATTAACTGGGTGGACCCACTGCATGGCCCACCGCGCGGCCTTACTGCCGCTCGACTGCCGGCGGCTGCCAGCTACCGTCCACGGCAGCGTGCTTCGGCGCATAGAGGCGCAGCACGAGCCGGAAATCGCCGTGCGGCGCAGGCACCCAGTTCGTGCCGCCGCGCGGACGGTCCGCCGCGACGTGCACGTCGAGCGAACCGTCGCGGTTGCGGCGCGCGCCGGTGCGGTCGCCGAGCGCCACGCGCACGGGCGTGCTGTCGTCGAGCGCGCCGTCGGTCGTGTAGGCCGTGATCGACCAGAAGCCGCGCACCGGCGGCAACTGCTTCGCTGCGAAGTGGATCACGTAGCGGTTCGCGCCGTTGAGCGCGTGGCCGTCGCTGTCCTGCGTCACGCGGGCGCGCACCTCGTCGGACGAAGTCGGCAGGCCCGTCTGCGTATAGGCCGTGTAAGCGCGCAGCGCATAGTCGGGCCCATAGTTGCCGGCTTCGTCGCCTACCCAGAGCCAGCCGTTGCCGGCCAGCAGGTTCGAGGGCGGCGTCGCAACGCGCGTCTGGCCGTCGGCATAGCCGGCCGCCACGGCGGCCTTCGCATCGGGCAATTGCACCGCATCGCCCGGATGCACGCCGATATCGCCGAGGATCTTGAGCGCGTGCGGATCGTCGGGCACCGGCGGATTGTCTTCCAGCGCCTGCGAGAGATGGTCGAAGAAACCGTTGGCGTCGAGCGCCGCGACCTTCTGGGCCGGCGTGCCCGGCGCGACCGGATCGCCGCTCTGGCTCGCGCCCGACGACGACGCGTCGGCGCCGCGGCCGCTGCGATCGGTCCATGCCGAAAGCGGCGCGACACGGATGCCGCGCTGCAGCCGGCGCACCGCTGCGAGATCGGCACTGCCGCCGCGCGTCTCGATGCGCGCGACGAACCAGGCGTTGCGCGTCGGCACGTCGATGCGCTGCACATGCGCCGGCAGCGTGCCCTTCCAGCCGGCGGGCACGAACGCAATCGTTTGCGCCTTCAGGCCACGGGCATGATCGGTCACCTGCGAACCCGTCGACCAGACCACGTTCGTCCACATGTCGAGCGCGCGGGCATCCATGTAGCGGCCGTGCGTATCGGGCAGGCTCACGAGCACCGGTTCGCTGGAAAGATCGAGCCAGCCCGTCGAGCCGAGCGTATCGAGGTTGGGCTCGGGCGGAATCGCGGCGCCCACGGGCGGCAGGGCCTGCGCGTGACGCAGCGTGTTCGGCGCGGACTGGCCCGGCCCGTTGCCGGTGGCGGCTTCGCGCGACAGGTCCATGAGGACGAGCGGGTAGCCGAACACATAGGAGTCGGATACTTCGTCCTTCACCCAGCCGGAGCCGGCGGCTTTCGGCGCGACACCGCCCGGCGGGGCGGCACAGCCGGCCATGAGTGCAAGCCCCGCAAGTGCCAGGCAGGTGCGGTAACCAGGGTACTCTCGACTTTTTGTTGTCATTTGTAGATCTTGTAGGCGAAGCAGGCGGTCCAGGAAGTCGCCAACGCGCGCCTGGCGCTGCGCGGGCCCCCCGGGGCCGTGGAAATCGCGCTGCATGGCGGCAATGTCGGCGAGTCGTATCGTATCGCTCACGCCATGACGTGAAAAGCGGTCGCGACGGAATTCTGCGTGACGCGCGGCGCGCCCTTGACCTTCCCATCATGGGAACGTAGATACTGCCTGATGTCGAAACCGCCATCGCAGCCATCGCCTCACGGCCCGCCAGCATGAACGATTCCCTTATAGAAGAACTCCGTGACACTCGTGTCGCCGAATTCGAAATTCGCGGCATGACCTGCGCCGCCTGTGCGACGCGCGTCGAAAAGGCGCTCGCCAGGGTGCCCGGCGTCGCGCGCGCCAGCGTCAATCTCGCCACCGAAAAAGCCACCGTCGAGGCCGGCGCGGAGGTCGCGCCCGAAGCCCTGGCGAGCGCCGTCACGAAGGCCGGTTACGAAGCCGTGCCGCTCGTGGAAAACGAAGACGCTGCCACTGCCGGCGCGAGCGCACCCGAGAGACAGGTCGCCATCGCGCGCCGCGAATGGCGGGCCGTGCTGATCTCGGCGCTGCTCACCGCGCCGCTCCTGCTGCCGATGATCGGCCACGCGCTGGGCCTGCATGGGATGCTTTCCGCCGGCGTGCAGTTCGTGCTCGCCTCGATCGTCCAGTTCGTTTTCGGCGCCCGTTTCTACCGCGCCGCCTGGAAGGCCGTGCGGGCGGGGGCCGGCAATATGGACCTGCTCGTCGCGCTGGGCACCTCGGCGGCCTGGGGCGTGAGCGTCTACGCCATGCTCGCGCATCCCGGCGACGTCGCCCATCTGTACTTCGAAGGATCGGCGGTCGTCATTACGCTCGTGCGCTTCGGCAAGTGGCTCGAGGCGCGCGCGAAACGCCAGACCACCGATGCGATCCGCGCGCTCAACGCCCTGCGCCCCGAGCGAGCGCGCCTCGTGGTGGACGGCGCCGAGCGCGACGTGCCGCTCGCGGCGGTGCGGGTGGGCCATATCGTCGCCGTGCGCCCGGGCGAACGCCTGCCCGTGGACGGCGTGGTGCTGGAGGGCCGCAGCCACATCGACGAATCGCTGATCACCGGCGAAAGCCTGCCCGTCCCCAAGGCGCCGGGCGACCCCGTCACAGCCGGTTCGATCAACGGCGAAGGCGCGCTCGCCGTGCGCACCACGGCTATCGGCGCCGAGACCACGCTCGCGCGCATCATCCGCCTCGTCGAGAGCGCGCAGGCCGAAAAGGCGCCGATCCAGCGCCTCGTGGACCGCGTGAGCGCCGTTTTCGTGCCCGCCATTCTCGCAATCGCGGCAATCACGCTCGTGGGCTGGCTGCTCGCGGGCGCCCATGCCGAAACCGCCATCCTCAACGCCGTGGCCGTGCTCGTGATCGCGTGCCCCTGTGCGCTCGGCCTCGCCACGCCCGCCGCGATCATGGCGGGCACGGGCGCCGCCGCGCGCCGCGGCGTTCTCATCAAGGACGCAGAAGCACTCGAAACCGCGCACAACGTGAACGTGGTCGCCTTCGACAAGACGGGCACGCTCACGCTCGGCCAGCCCTCGCTCGCGGCGTTCGAGACGGCCGAAGGCGTGACGCGCGCCGACGCGCTCGCGTTCGCCGCCGCCGTGCAGCAGCAGAGCGATCACCCGCTCGCGAAAGCCGTGCTGCGGGCGTTCGAAGCGCAATCGAACGGTGCGCCGCCGCCCGCGGCCGCGCATGCGCGCGCGGTGCCGGGACGCGGCGTAGAAGCCGAGGTGGAAGGCCGCCGGTATGCCATCGGCAGCGATCGTTGGCTCGACGAACTCGGGCTTGCCGCGCCGCCCGCGCTCGCCGCGCGCGCACAGACGCTGGCGCAGGCTGGCAACACCGTCTCGTGGCTTGTTTCATCGAGCGCTGCGCAGGGCGGCGCGACGCCCCAAGGCACGCCACGCGGCGAACCCGAAACCGTGCTCGCGCTGCTCGCGTTCGGCGATACGGTCAAGCCGACCGCGCGCGAGGCGATTGCCCGCCTGAAGACGATGGGCATCCGCAGCGTGCTCGTGACCGGCGACAACGCCGGCAGCGCGGCGGCCGTCGCGGCACAGCTCGGTATCGACGAAGTCCACGCGCAGGTGCTGCCCGACGACAAGGCCGCCACGATTCGCGACCTCAAGATCCGCTCGGGCAGCATCGTCGCGATGGCCGGCGACGGCATCAACGACGCCCCCGCCCTCGCCGCCGCCGACATCGGCATTGCCATGGCCACCGGCACCGACGTCGCCATGCATGCATCAGGCATCACGCTGATGCGCGGCGACCCGCTGCTCGTCGCGGCGGCCGTCGACATCTCGCGGCGCACCTGGCGCAAGATCCAGCAGAACCTGTTCTGGGCGTTCGTCTATAACCTGATCGGCATACCGCTCGCGGCCTTCGGACTGCTCGACCCGATGCTCGCGGGCGCCGCCATGGCATTCTCCAGCGTCAGCGTCGTCACGAACGCGTTGCTCCTGCGCGCCTGGCGCGACGCCGACTGACCGGGGACTAATCCGCGAACAAATGCGCGACGACACCTCGCGCATCGCGGCCGGCTGCGGCGAGATACGCGTAGCAAACGCCGGCGTAATTGTGATCCGCAGCGGAATTCGCTTTGGGATCAGGGGCTTGATGAAGATGCGGACAGGTTTTCCACAGGGCTGCCAACAATTTCTGTGGAAAACAACAGCCGGGGCTGCGATCCCATGGCGGCACTGCGCAACATGCACGTCATCCTCGGCATGCCACGAGATAGCTTTGTCATCCCAGTCGCCATGACGTACCAACTAACGCTTACTTTGCGCACGACCTGCCTCACGCGTTGATTCGCGAGGCAATGACTTTCCCGTCAGGTACTTAGGAAAGCTGCCCAGTACTTCTCCACAGGCCTATGCACCAAATCTGGGGATAAACCGCCCCCCTCTCCCAGCCCCCCGACGCTTTCCGCATCTCAGGAGACCTTGCTTTTCGCGTCAATGACTTAGCTTCGCTATCCCGAACTTGCCCACAGGGCTGTGCCCAAAAAGTGGGGATAACTACGGCGGAGTGCGAAGCAACGGAGCCGCCATTCGGGCCGGACTGCTGAGCAATGTCAAATGAAAACCAGGGAGACCTGCGTACCGCGATTCGGCGTGCGCCCCTCGCTCTCCACGAAGGGCGCAACGACCGCGCGGCTCACTGCCCCTGCTGCTGCAGCGGCGGTGTATATTGCGCACCCGCTCCACCGTTATCGGGCTCGGTGTCATCCGGAGTCGGCGTGGGCGCCAGTGCCGGTTCCTGCGCGGGGAACGGCGACGGAGCGGCCGGTGCGCTCGCGGGACCGATGATAGGCGGCAGGCCGGTCTCGCGCGGCCCGGACGCCGCTGCTGGCGCCGATGCCGTCGATGTCGCCGGTGTCAACGGCGCAGCCGGTCCCGCCGATGCCGGCACTTCGGAAACCGGCGCCGGCACAGCGCGCGGCACCGGCGCGCGCTTGACCGGCGCGACCGGTGCCGCGGCCTTCGGCTTCGCCCCAAACAACTTCTCGATCCACACGTCGAGCTTCTCGCGGAAGGTTTCGCGGAACGTCTCGAAGGCGCCCGGCTTCACCTCGGTATCGAAGCGCGCACGCGGATCGACGATGCGCGCGCGCAGCGCCCGCTGGAAAAAGTCGCCGACGATCGGCAATGCACTGCGCGCGCCCTGCCCCCAGTAGTCGTCGAGCGTCACGCGGCCGTCGTCGAACCCTACCCACGCCCCCGCCACGAGCTGCGGGTCCATGAGGATGAACCAGCCGTCCGTGTTGCCCTGCGTCGTGCCGGTCTTGCCCGCCACGTCCGCGCGAATGCCGAAGCGCGTGCGGATGCTCGCCCCCGTGCCGTGGTTCACCACGTCGCGCATCACGTCGATCAGCGTGCGGTCGGCGGAAGCGGAGAGCGCACGCTCGGGCGAGGCGTTCGCGAACTCGGCGAGCACGTTGCCCTTGCGGTCTTCGATGCTCGTGACCATGCGCGGCTCCAGGTATTCGCCGTCGTTGGCGATCGTGCTGTAGGCCGACACCATCTCCTTGAGCGTGACCGGGCTCGTGCCGAGAGCGAGCGACGGCACCGGGTCGAGCTCGCTGTCGCGCACGCCCATCGCCTGCGCGAGGCGCACCACCTTGTCCGGCCCCACCTGCTCCATCAACTGCGCCGTGATGCGGTTGCGCGAATACGCGATCCCGTCGCGCAGCGTCATTGGCTTGCCGCTGGGCGGCACGTCGTCGTCCGGGCGCCAGATCTCGCCGCCTGCGAGCGGGATTTCGACGGGCTGGTCGATAAAGGTGTCGGTCGGCTTCGCGCCCGCCGCGAAGGCCGCGCCATAGACGAACGGCTTGAACGTCGAACCCGGCTGGCGCCGCGCCTGCTGGACGTGATCGTAGGGCTCGCCGGCGAAATCGCGGCTGCCCACCCAGGCCTTGATCTGCCCGGTGCGCGGGTCGATCGCGAGAAAGCCCGCCTCGACCTCGGTCTTGTCCTTGCACAGCGCGCGCATGAACGCGCGGTCCGAAGCGAGCTGCTTGAGGGCGTCCGCGTCGTCCGCGCCCGCGTCGCGCGCGCTCTTGTAGTCGGGCGTTTCGCGCATGAAGGTGCGGAAGAGGTCGTTGCCGGCCGTGCAGCCCTTGCCGCCCCATGTGCCGTTCGCGATCGCCTGCAACTGGTTCGCGTGCTGCGTGAGCGCGGCCGTCGCCATCGCCTGCAGGCGCGAATCGACCGTTGTCCTTACGACCAGTCCGTCCGAGTAGATGTTGTAGTCGTTGCGGTCGGCCCACGCGATGAGCCAGCGGCGCAACTGCTGCGCGAAGTGCGGCGCGGGACCGGGCGGCTCGGTCTGCCGTTCGAAGTCCAGACGCAGCGGCTTCTTCGAAAGCGTCGCGTACTGCGCGGGCGTGAGCTTGCCGTACTTCACCATCTGCCCAAGCACGGTGTTGCGCCGCGCGAGCGCGCGCTCGGGGTTGATCACCGGGTTGTAATAGGCGTTGCCCTTGAGCATGCCGGTGAGCGTCGCGCTCTGCAGAATGTCGAGCTGGTCCGCCGACACACCGAAATACGTGCGCGCCGCCATCTCGATGCCGTACGCGTTGTAGAGGAACGGCACGGTGTTCAGATAGGTTTCGAGGATCTGCGGCTTGCTGTAGACGGCCTCGATCTTGAGCGCCGTGATCGCTTCCTTGATCTTGCGCGTGAGCGTGGGCGCGCGGCCGATCTCGTCGGGATAGAGGTTGCGCGCGAGCTGCTGCGTGATGGTCGAGCCGCCCTGGCGGTCGCCCGAGAACGTATGCAGCGCCGCGCCCGCCGTGCGCTTGAAGTCGATGCCGTGGTGTTCGTAGAAGCGGTGATCTTCGGTCGAAATGAGCGCATCGACCATATGCGGCGAGATCTCGTCGAGCGGCACCCATTCGCGGTGCGAAGGCTCGAATTCGGCGAGCAGCTTGCCGTCCGCGGAGAGCACCTGCGCGGGCTCGTCCACGCGCGCCTTGCGGATATCGCCGATGCCCGGCGTGAACGGGATCAGCACCAGCACATAGAGGATAAACAGCGCGGGAACGGCGGCGATGGCGCAGAGGACGCCACGCCGCGTGGGATGCCGCAGATGATGCAGCGCCCGCGCGAAAAGCGGCTTGAGCCGGGCGCAGGCCGCCGCGGCACAGGGCTGGAGACGCGCCGCGCCGGCTGCGAGGGCGGGCTTCAGGCGGGCGGACCATTGGGCGAACTGATCGCGGACGAACGACACGTAACGCTTCACGCAGTCAAGGGATCGGCTGGAAAAGCGTGCATCGTATCAAAATTCCCCCTGCGCTCCGGCAGGCGACGGGCGGCCTGCGCTTCAAAGGCTCAGACGTTCACACGATCAGCGAAAGGACGATCGCGCACCAGAGCGCGCTCACGCCGCACAGGAAGGCACGGCGCGCCATGCGCATGCGCGACTCGTCGTCGGGCGTCGCCATGGGCGAGGTGGCGAGAAACGGCACGCTGCCGAGGCAGGCGAAGCCCGCCAGCGCGACCACCACGACGACACGCTCGCCGAAATGCCAGGGCGACGGCTCGTGCAGCCCCCAGTAGCCGAGAAAAAGCATGCCCATCGAAAACATCGTCGCGGCGGCCGAGCTGAGGGCCACCACCGACCCCGTTGGACTCTGCATATACGTTTCTCCTGACGAAGGCCGCGAGGCTTACGCCGTCGGCCGGACCATCTGGAACATCTCGCCGATCTGCGCGTAGTCGGCACGGTAACCCGCGCGCATGACCGGCTGCGCGGCGTACGTGTCGAACAGGCCGTCCTTGAGGAATTCCTCGCGGATATGCACGCCCACCACCTGGCCGAGCGCAAGCCAGTTGTCCATCGGCGTGCCGTCGAGGGTTGAGAGGCGCACCACCTGCAGCAGACGGCATTCGAGCGCGGCCGGCGATTCGCCGACGTGCGGCACGCTCACGTTGCGGCCGGGCACCGGCGTGAGGCCCGCGAGCGCGAATTCGTCGACGTCGGCGGCAACGGGCGCCGACGTGCGGTTCATCTGTGCAGCCAGCGCCTTCGACGTGAGATTCCAGACGAACTCGCCCGTTGCCTCGATGTTGCTGATGCTGTCCTTGCGGCCCTCGCTGCAGAAACCGATGATGGGCGGGAACGTCGCAAACGCGCCGAAGAAGCTGTAGGGCGCGAGGTTCAGGCCGCCGTCGGCGGAACGGCTCGAGATCCAGCCGATCACGCGCGGCGCGACGATCGCCTTGAACGGGTCGTGCGGGAGGCCGTGACCGGCGGAGGGGTCGTAGAAGTAGGTGTTCGGCATGGGGCTCGGTGGTGTTCAGTGGCGCTTATTGGCAAGTCGAAGGCCGAGGCCTTGAGCGGCTCGCGGCGGGTACGCATGGGTTAGAACTATGACACGCGTGGCGCCGGTTGGGTGCCAGGCCACCCGGTGCGAGCTTGTCCACAGAAATGCTGGATAGACGTGTGGATAACCTGCGCACACCTGGCCCAACCCTTTGACCTGCAACGCTTTTCCGCCACGCTGCCCAATTTGTGCAGCACCCGCCCGCAAACAATCCGCGCGACGTCAGCCGCCCGCGATCAGCTTGCGCCGCGCCGCCTTCACGCGTGCGAAGTGCTCGTCGTCCCAATCGTAGAAGCCCGCGCGGCTGCGCACACCCACACGCCCCGCCTCCACCTGCTCGCGCAGCAAATCGATCACGCCTTCGTCCTTGGCGAGTTCGGGCATCAGATGCGACGAAATATCGACGAAGGTATCGAGGCCGCCCATATCGGCGCTCTCGAACGGCCCGACGATCCCCCAGCGCCGCCCGAGCGACGCCTTCATCACGCGGTCCACGACGTCGGGTGTCGCCGCGCCCGAACGCACGATGTTCAGCGCCTCGCGCAGCACCGCGAACTGCAGCCGGTTGCCGACGAAGCCCGGAATCGCCCTAGCCAGCACGACCGGCTCCATGCCGATCGCGCTCATCAGCGCGGCGGTGCGCGCCGTGACCTCGGGTGCCGTCGCCCGCCCCGGCACCACCTCGACGAGCGGAATCACATGCGGCGGGTTCCAGAAGTGCGCAATCACGAAGCGTTCGGGAGCGGGCAGCGGCGCGGCGAGCGCGTCGGGTTCGAAGCCGCTGGTGTTGCTCGCGAGAATCGCGTCCGGCGACAGCACGGCGCCCAGTTGTGCGTAGAGCCGGTGCTTCAGTTCGAGCACCTCCGGCACGGCCTCGAACACGAACGGCACGCCGGCCATCACGTCCAGTTGCCCGGTCGTCTCGATGCGCGCCAGCGCGGCGGCCTTGGCCGTCACGTCGATGCGGCCGGCGTCGATCAGTTCATCCAGCACGGCCCCGGCTTTCGCTGCAACATCCGCGAGACGCGCGGGGTCGACGTCGTACACGAGGGTTCGAAGCCCGTGCAGGGCACACTGCGTCGCAATCCCGACGCCCATTAATCCCGTGCCGACCACGCCCGCCACTGTCACCTTTTCGCTCATACCCGTTCCCTGTTGCCCGATTCAGAAACGGCAAGGATAGCGTCTGCTCAGGGCAAGCGCCGGCGCGCACGCAGGGAGCCCAATGCAACAAGGCCGGCTCCCAGACGGGAACCGGCCTTGTGTGGCGAATCGGATTCGAAGCAGCTTCGATGCGGCGAGACCGGCGGCCGACGCCGCCTCGAACCGATCGTGCTGCCAGCCGGAGTCAGAGCTTCAGCCCTTACGCCGGCCCCATGCGAAGCGCTTAGTCGCGCGGCATACCGAAAGGCATATAGCGCGCGAGGCGGATGCGTTCGGCTTCGCGGTGGCGCGCTTCGTACGAATAATCCGAATCCAGCGGCAGATAGGGCGAGGCGAAGAGGTCGCTCACCTTTTGGACCAGTGCGAAGATAAAGCTCATGGCGGCTCCCGGTTAGTTGGACGATCAGGGTTTTCCCTAGGACAAGAGCATTATAGGGTTTTCCCTATGAAGCCGCTAGTGCATCGCAGCAAAAAAACTGCGACACTCCGTCGCATAAGGGGGAGTCTCGTTGGTGCGTTGCATCAACGCAACGGGCCAAGGGCCATTATCGAGGGCCAAGCCGGAGTTCAGTGACTGGCCGGATGCGCGCGACGAGCGTGCGTAGCGGCGTGCTGGGCGTGGCGGGGGCTTGCCTGACGGGTCACGCTGCTTGCTGCAACCGGTGCCGATGCGGGCGCGGCCGGCGGCGCCGCAAGACGCGCCAGCGCGCTCTCCAGCGCCGTCTGCTGGTCCTGCATCATCTGCGCGAGGCGTTGCTGCTGAGCGCTCGCATCGGAAGCCAGACGCGCGAGTACGACCGTCTGGATAACGCCGGCCGCCACCGTCACCAGCAGTGCGCCGGTCACCCCCGCGAGCATCCATTTCATCCGGCGCGACAGATCGGTCGTCGCGCGGCGCTGGTCGGCGATCACGCCGTGGAGTGCCGCGACCGTGTCCGCCAGGACCGCCACGCGGGCATTGTCGGGCTCGGGCCGGATGGGCGCAGGGCTGTCGCCGGGCGGCTCGCTCGCGGCCACCGGCGCCAAAACAGGTTCCCCCACCTTCGCATCGCTTTCCGCTTCGCCGTCCGGCCGGCTCGGCGTCGCCGCGACTCTTTTGGCCCGCGCGGCCCGGCGCGGCGCCACCGCGGCAGCCGGCGCCGCCTGAACCGCCGTCGCCTCCACCTTGCCGCCTTGTCCAGCCGCGGGCTCCGCCTCGACCTTCGCCACCTCCGGCGCCTGGGCAGGCGTAGGGGCCGGGTCGTTGTGGAAAAGATCGAGGGTGCTCTCGTCGCGCGCCGCCGCGCGTGCGGCGCCCAAGGATAGGGTTTCTGCGTTGTCAGCGGTATCTGCCATAAGGATCGAGGCGTCCTGCGTCACACGGGCTGGTCCGGCCACGGCGCGACGTCTTCGTATGATGGATTCGAGGCTGCATTGTCGCATGGGCGCGGATGCAGACCGGGCCGAACTCAGGCCAGATTCGGGCCCAGTTCGGCCCAACCTCGCACCGCCTCAGCCTCAGCCCTGCGTGTCGTCCTCCCGAAACTCCTTCACGCCCGGCAGCCGGCGCAGCACGGTGCAGATGGCCTCGTATTCCATCGAAGAAACCCGGGCCAGCGTGATCATCACCTCGTCGAGCTCGGCCGAGTCGTCGCTCTGCTGCACGACGAACTGCTTCACGCGCGAGCTCGAAGTGCCGAGCGCATCGTGCAGCGAATGGAACGTGAGCTTGCCGCGCTCGACGAGCAGCGTCAGTTGCCGGCGCTGCCGGAAGGTGATGAAGCGGCGCTCCAGCGGCTTGATGCCGGCGAGGATGATCAGAATGATGATGGTCGCCGCAATGGCCCCCGTGTAGAGGCCGCCGCCCACGGCGAGGCCGATGGCCGCGACCGACCACAGGCTCGCGGCGGTGGTGAGGCCGCGCACGATCTCGCCGCGCAGCAGGATCGACCCGGCGCCGAGAAAGCCGATGCCCGAAACGACCTGCGCGGCCATCCGCGAAGGATCGAGCACGACGTGATCGGTCTTGAGGGCATCGGCGAAGCCAAATGCCGAAACGATCATGATGAGCGCCGAGCCCACGCTGACCAGCATGTGCGTGCGCAGCCCCGCGGCCCACGAGAGCCGTTCGCGCTCGAAGCCGATCACGCTGCCGAGGGCGGCGGCCAGCACGAGCCGCGAGATGAGTTCCGCATTACTGAGCATGGTTGCCACTCTCCTTTATTGGTATGGACGGGTTTCGCCCTGTTTGTCCCGGTGCGCCGACAGCGCGCGAACGGCGGCCCTCGCTGCGCCCGCGCCGCTCGGCGTAAAATCGCCGACGATCTTTTACTGCGGGCCACGGCGCCCGGCAACGCCCAACCATGAACACACTCATTGGCGCAGCAGGACTGCGCGACCACTTCGACCGCATCGTCCTGCCGCTGTGGCGCGGTCCGGGCTTCAACGCGGCGCTGCGCCTGCCCTATGAGGCCGTGGAAGCCGCCGGCGCGGCGCCGCTGCCGGTCACGCGCTACCGCGCAATGGCCTGCGCCCGCCAGCTGTTCGTGTTCTCCCAGGCCGGCGACGCGGCGCACGCCCATACGCTGTTCGAATCGCTGCGACACTATTTTCAGGACAGCGCGCGCGGCGGTTGGTTCTATAGCGTCGATGCCCAGGGCGCACCGCTCGACACCACCAAGGACCTCTACACGCACGCCTTCGTGGTGTTCGCCTGCTCGGTCTATGGCGCACGCTTCGGCGTGGCGGCGGCGCTGGAGCTGGCGCAGAGCACGTCCGCGCTGATCGTCGACCGCTTCGCCGCCGGGGACGGACTCCTGAACGCGGCGCTCGACGCCTCTTTCGCGACCGTGACGGGCACGCCCATACAGAATCCGCTGATGCATCTGACCGAAGCCTGGCTCGCCGCGCGCGAGGCCACCGGCGACGCCGCCTTCGATACGGCGATCGCGCGGCTCGTGGAAGCCGTGGCGCGCACCTTCGTGCACGCGCCGACGGGCTGCATCGCCGAACTGCCCCTGGGCTCAGCCGACAACCGGCTGGAACCCGGACATCAGTTCGAATGGTTCTGGCTGGCCTCGTGCGCCGCGGGGCGGCTGGGCGCGTCCGGGCTGGACGAGGCGCTCGCGCGCGCGTTCCCGTTCGCCGTGCAGCACGGCGTGGACCCGGCGAGCGGCGCCGTGGCGGCAGCGCTCGACGAAAGCGGGCGGGTGATCGACCCGACGCAGCGGATCTGGGCGCAGACCGAATACCTGCGCGCTATCGCGACAGTCGCGACGCGCGGCGACGCCGCCGCGGGCGCGACGCTGCCCACGCAGATCGAGCGCTTCGCGGGGCGCTTTCTCACGCCGCAGGGGTGGGTGGAGTGCCGAGACGCGGCGGGCGACGTAGCGCGCGCCGACATGCCGTCGACGACGCCTTATCACCTGCTCACGGCGTACCTCGCGCTGCCGCGCTAAACGCGGCGGCAACGCAAGCCCGGATCAGCTCAGCAACAACTGCGCTTCGGGCTCGGTGCGCAACGCGCCGGCCGTTGCCAGCGCCCGCCCGTCCGAGAGGACGGCCGGCGAGATTTCGAAGGCCGCCACCGCATTGGCCAGTTGCTGCGTCTGTTCGTGCAGCGACGCGGCGGCCGCGGCGGCCTCCTCTACGAGCGCGGCGTTCTGCTGCGTCATCTGATCCATCTGCGAGACCGCCTGGTTGACCTGCTCGATGCCGGCGCTCTGTTCGAGCGACGAGGCGCTGATGCCCGTCATCATCTGCGTGGCGCGCGAGATCGACGTGGACACCTGCTCCATCGCCTCGCCCGCGCGCGCGACCAGTTCCGAGCCGCCGCGAATCTGCGCCACCGACTCGCTGATGAGCGTCTTGATCTCCTTCGCCGACTGCGCGCTGCGCTGCGCGAGCCCGCGCACTTCGCCCGCCACCACGGCGAAGCCGCGGCCCTGCTCGCCCGCGCGAGCCGCCTCCACGGCCGCGTTCAGCGCGAGGATGTTGGTCTGGAAGGCGATGCCGTCGATCACGCCGATGATCTCGGCAATCTTGTCCGAGCTGTCGGCAATGCCCTGCATGCGTTCGACCACCTCGGTGACCACCGACGTGCCGCGCGCCGTGGCGGTGAGCGCCGCGTCGGCGAGCGCGCTCGCCTCGCGGGCGTTGTCGGCCGTGTTGCGCACCGTGCCGGTCAGCTCTTCCATGCTCGCGGCGGTCTCTTCGAGCGAGGCGGCCTGCGACTCCGTGCGCGCCGAGAGATCGGCGTTGCCGGTCGCGATCTCGTTCGCGCCCACGTGAATCGAGCCGGCCGCTTCGCGCACCGTGTGCACCGTGCGCGCGAGGCTCGCCTGCATCATCGCGAGGCCGCTGAAGAGCCGGCCGATCTCGTTGTCGCCGCGCGCGGCCACGCGCTCGTCCAGACGCCCGCGCGCAATGCGCTCGAAATGGCGCCCCGCCTCTTCGAGCGGCGCGACCACGCCGCGCCGCAGCCCCGTATGCACGCCCACCACGAGCGCGATCAGGCCGACGAGGATGGCGAGGCCGACCGACTTGAAGAGCGCCATGCGCGTATCGATCGAATCGAGCGAGTCGCGGCTCGCCGCCGCGCTGTACTGCGCGAAACTGTGCAGTTCGGCGATGTAGGCGTCCTGGTAAGACTGCGTGGGCTGGTCGAGGAAAGCCTGAATGTTGTTGCCATCGAGGTCCTGAGCCAGTTCGCAGAGCGCCTTGTGAAACACCTGGTAGCGCTGCGTGAGCGCATCGATGTGTGCGCGGTCCTCCTCGTCCACGGGCGGCACGTTCGCGAGCGCGGCGAACGTACGGTCGGCAGTGGCGAGCTGCTCGCGCGCGTGACCGACGATGTCGGCGGGTTCGGTGCCGCCGCGCACCATGCGCGTGCCCGCGCGCGAGAGGTTGATGCGCGCGTCCATCAACTGCTGGGTGATTTCGTTGGCCGCGTTGGTCTGGCGCAGGGCCACGCGGGAGAGCTTGTCCACGTCGTCGTGGGTGCGCGTGAGCGCCCAGAAACCGAGTCCTGCCGTCACGAGCTGCAGCACGCAGAAGGCGACGAGCACACATAACAGGCCTGAAGCGACCTTGATCTTGCTGAACATCTTGAACACCTGGGGTCGGGTGGCTGAGGGGAAAAACCGGCGCGCAGCATGTGGTCGCTCACGCCCAATCTGCGTTTACGGCCGCGCAAACGTTGTTTTGAGCCCAAAACCGCGAAAAAACCGCCCCGGAATGCAAATTGCATGAATGCAGAAACAATTCTTGCGGCATTGCGCGCATTTTCCGCAACAATTCAGGGCACCGTGGCGCCGATTGACCTTGCGCCGCAGCGAGGCACTTCCTAGAGTGGTTAGGAAACCATGCGGGCCTGGACCCGGGGAATCCGACGATGACTGATCTGGTGGATCGCGCGCGCGGGGCGCTTCACGCGCAGCCGTTCAGCGTGCTGCTCGGCACCGAACTGATGCATGTGGGCGAGGACGAGCTGACGCTGCGGCTGACGATTCGGGACGAACTGCGGCAGCAGCATGGCTTCGTGCACGGCGGCGTGATCAGCTACCTCGCCGACAACGCGCTGACTTTCGCGGGAGCGCTGGCGCTCGGCCCGCGCGTCGTGACCGGCGAATACAAGATCAACTATCTGCGGCCCGCGCTCAACGGGACGCTCGTGGCCCGCGCGAAAGTCGTGCATGCGGGACGACAGCAGGCAACCTGCCAGTGCAGCGTGTTCGTGATGGATAACGGCGACGAGCGCCTCGTGGCGCTCGCGCAGGGAACGGTGAGCCGGCTCCCGGAACGACCGGGGCGCGGCGAGCCGGAGGCCGCCGGCTGAGAAACGAGGGGGACGAGCGAGACGAAGGGGCGCGGCCCCCTCGCCGGTGCGCGCAGCCGCTTACTCGGCGGCGCGCGTCTTCTGCATCTGCTCGCCGAGGCCCTGGATGCCAAGGCGCACCGTCTGGCCCGGCTTCAGGAATATGGCCGAGGGTTTGATGCCCATGCCGACGCCCGGCGGCGTGCCGGTGGAGATCACGTCGCCCGGCTGCAGGCTCATGCATTGCGACAGATACGACACGAGCTTCGCGACCGGGAAGATCATCGTGCGCGTGTTGCCGTTCTGGTAGCGATGCCCGTCCACTTCGAGCCACAGGTCGAGATTCTGCGGATCGGGCACCTCGTCGCGCGTGACGAGCCAGGGGCCCGTCGGGCCGAAGGTGTCGAAGCCCTTGCCCTTGTCCCACTGCCCGGCGCGCTCGATCTGCCATTCGCGTTCGGAAACGTCGTTGACGACGCAATAGCCCGCCACGTAATCGAGCGCGTGGGCTTCGTCCACGTACTTCGCGTGCTTGCCGATCACGACGCCCAATTCCACCTCCCAGTCGGTCTTCTTCGAGCCGCGCGGAATCTCGATGTCGTCGTTCGGGCCAACGATGGCGCTCGTCCACTTGTTGAACACCACGGGCTCGGGCGGCACGGGCATGCCGGACTCGGCGGCGTGATCGGCGTAATTCAGGCCGATGCACACCATCTTGCCGATATGGCCCACGCAGGGCCCAAGGCGCGGATTGCCCTCGACGATCGGCAGCGTTTCCGGGTCGATCGAGCGCAGTTGCGCCAGACCCGCGTCGGAGAGCACGTCGCCGGCAATGTCGGCCACCGCGCCCGAAAGCGAACGGATGCGGCCTTCGGCGTCGAGCAGGCCCGGTTTTTCATGGCCTTTCGGCCCATAGCGAAGCAGTTTCATCGTCTGTCTTTCCTCTGGAACATGGCTGCGGTTCAATCGCGGCGCGGTGCGGTGCGCTCAGTTCGCCCAGCCGCCGTCGATCACGTGCGCCTGGCCGGTCGTGAACGACGACTCGTCCGAGGCGAGATAGAGCGCCAGCGCGGCAATCTCCTCCGGCTTGCCGACGCGGCCCATCGGCTGACGCGCGACGAAGGCCGCGCGCGCCGCATCGACGCTCGTGCCCTGTGCACCCGCCTGCATCGCGATGCGCTCTTCGAGCGAAGGCGAGGCCACGGTGCCGGGGCAGATCGCGTTGCAGCGAATGCCGCGCGTCACGAAGTCGGCGGCGACCGACTTCGTCAACCCTATCACAGCCGCCTTCGACGCGCCGTAAGCACAGCGGTTGGGCACGCCCTTCACGCTGGACGCCGCCGACGACATGTTGATGATCGAGCCGCGGCCCGCTTCGAGCATCGCGGGCAGGAACGCGCGGATCATGCGGTACATCGCCTTCACGTTCAGGTCGAACGCGAAGTCCCAGTCCTCTTCGCTCGCTTCGAGGACGGAGCCCGCGTGCACGAAGCCCGCGCAGTTGAACAGCACGTCGATGGCGCCCAGCTCGCCCGCGAGCGCGGCGATGGCCTTCGGGTCGAGCACGTCCAGGCGCCGCGCTTCGACGGACAACCCCGCGAGCGCGTCGGGACGAATGTCGGTTGCGATCACGCGCGCACCTTCGCGCGCAAAGAGTTCGGCGGTGGCGAGGCCGATGCCCTGCCCCGCCGCCGTAATCAAGGCCGTCTTGCCGGCCAGTCGTTGTGCCATAAGCTGCTCCGGTTGGAATCGCGGCCGGGTGCTGCGCGCCTCGCCGCATTCAGGGGATGAAGAATCTTGCCTCGTGTCGGGGTTCTCACAGGCGATAGAACGCCGCCGCGTTCGTGCCGAACACCGCCGCGCGCTCCGCTTCGCTCAAGCTGCGCAGCAGACGATGCGCGCACGCGTGCCAGCGCTCATAGTCGCCGTTCAGGTTCAGAACTGGCCAGTCGCTGCCCCACATGAGACGCTGCGCGCCGAAAGCGCTCAGCAGATGCGTAACGTAAGGTTCGAGCATCGCGTCGTCCCAGCCCGGCGCCGCTTCGGTGGCGAGCCCCGAAACCTTGCCGTGCACCTGCGGAAAACGCGCGAGCCGCGTCGCGGCATCGGCCCAGGCGGACCATCCCGCGGCGCCGTCACGGATCGGCGGTTTCGCGCCGTGGTCGATCACCACGCGCAGCGCCGGATGGCGCGCGAGGAAGATTTCAAGTGCAGGCGCGTGGCGCGTGAAGATCAGCGCGTCGAAGGCAAGGTCGTGTGCAATCAGCGCGTCGATGGCGCGCGACGTATCGGCCGTGGCAATCCACGCGTCGTCGGGCAAGTCTTGCAGCATCGGGCGCACGGCCCGGAATTTCGGCTCGCGCGCGAGATCGGCGATCAACGCCGGCGCCTGCGGGTCGTCGAGCGGCACCCAGCCCACCACGCCCGCGATCGATGCATCGTCGCGCGCCAGCGCGAGCAGGTAGCGTGTTTCCTCCACCGTCGGCGCGGCCTGCACGACAACCGTGCGCGTCACGCCGCAGCGCGTGCGCAGCGGCGCGAGATCGGCCGGGCCGAAGGTGCGGTAGAGCGCGGACAGATCGGGCGTCAGCCAGCCGTAATCGCCGCGTGCCGGGTCCCAGTAATGCTGGTGGGCGTCGATCCGTGCGTTCGTCGTCATGTCAGTGGGCGGGCAGCGGCGCGCGCGGATCGATGAGACCCTCGTCGCGCAGCGCGGTCCACAAGCCGGCAGGAATGACCACTTCGAACGATGCTGCGTTTTCGCGCACTTCTGCCGGGTTGCGCGCGCCGTTGAGCACCGTCGCGACGGCGGGATGCGCATACGGAAACTGCAGCGCGGCGGCCGCGAGCGGCACATTGAAGCCGCGGCACACGGCCTCGAGCCGCGCCACGCGTTCGACCACCTCGGGCGGCGCATCGCCGTAGTTGAACTTGCGGTCCCCGGAAAGCCCGTGCGCGAGGATGCCCGAGTTAAACGCCCCGCCCAGCAGGAGACTCACGCCGCGTTCGAGACACGCCGGCAGCAGATCGTCCAGCGGCGCCTGTTCGAGCAGCGTGTAGCGGCCCGCCAGCAGCGCACAGTCGATGTCGAATTCGCGCATTGCTTCGAGGATCACTTCGCGCTCGTTCACGCCGAAGCCCAGCGCCTTCACCACGCCGGCCGAGCGCAACTCGTCGAGAGCGCGAAAGCCTCCGCCCTCGGTCAACTGCCGCCAATAGTGCGCATTCCGGTCGCCGTGCGTGAACCGGCCGATGTCGTGCACGAGCAGGATGTCGATCTCGACGATGCCGAGCCGCTGCTGGCTGTCCTCGAACGAACGCAGTATCCCGTCGCGCGTGTAGTCGTAGATGGCTTCGAACGGCAGCGGATCCTGCCAGCCCTCGCTCCCGTCGTAAGGATGCGTGCGCGGCACGAAGTGCCGCCCCACCTTCGTCGAGAGCACGAACTCGCCGCGCGGACGGCGCCGCAGCGCCGCGCCGAGCCGATGCTCGGCCTTGGTGTGCCCGTAGTGCGGCGCCGTATCGAAGAAGCGCAGGCCGGCGTCCCATGCGGCGTCGACGGTGTCCTGCGCCTCCTCCTCGGTCAGATCGCGGTAGAGCCCGCCGAGCGGCGCCGTGCCGAGGCTCAGCGCGCTCACCTCCAGTGCCGTGCGGCCGATGCGCCGCCTGCCTGCCACCTGTGGATGCCGTTCCTGCGCCATGCCTCGTGCCTCCCGAAAGAACCGTGTTCAAAGATTACGCCGCGTGCGACGCGCGTCAATGCCCCGCGATCCCGACCACGGGCAGACGCGCCCCCGCGGGCAGGCACGCCGGACCCACCGGCTCGAAGGTTTTGTAAGTCAGGATGAACTCCTGATGCCCGAGCGCCTCGGATTTCGAGGGCGCGCCCGCCGCGACGGCCAGCGTCGCGTCGAACACTTCGCGGCCGACTTCGTCCAGCGTCGCGCGGCCTTCGAGAATCCGCCCCGCGTCGACATCCATGTCGCCCGCCAGATTGCGATACGTCAGCGGATTCGCGCACACCTTGACGACGGGCACGAGCGCCGAGCCCACCACGGAGCCGCGCCCCGTCGTGAAGAGAATCACGTGCGCGCCGCAGGCAATGAGCTCCGCAATCTCGGCGTTGTCGCTGATGTTGGGAAAGCCGAAGCGCGGCTCGCCGTCGGGCACCACGTCGAGCAGATAAAGACCGCCCGTGGGCGGCACGTCGCCGGGCTTGACGATGCCGACGATAGGCGAGGCGCCGCTCTTCGCATACGCGCCCAGCGACTTCTCTTCCTGGGTGGTGAGCCCGCCGTCCGCGTTGCCTACCGCGAACGAGCCGTGCCCGAGAATCGAGTAATAGCGCGCGGCCTTCGCCACGCAGGCGACGATAGCCTCGCCGAGTTCGGGTCGCGCCGCGCGGTTCTTCATGTGGTACTCGCAGCCCACGAGCTCGCCGGTTTCCTCGAAGATGCAGCTTGCGCCCGCCTCGATCAGCTGGTCGAACGCACGGCCCACGGCCGGATTCGCCGTGATGCCGCTCGTGCCGTCCGAACCGCCGCAGATCGTGCCGACCACCAGTTCGCCGACGCCCATCGGCACCTTCTGCTGCGCGCCCAGCGTCCGGCGCGCCTCGCGCACCCAGTCCACGCCGTACTGGATCGTGCTGCGCGTGCCGCCCTTCTCCTGGATCGTCAGGACTTCTACGGGTCTGCCGCTGGCCCGCACCTGCTCAACGAGGTAATGCTTGTTCATGCTCTCGCAGCCCAGCGAGACGAACAGCACCGCGCCCACGTTCGGATGGGTGGTGAGCCGCTCCATCATCTTTTCCGCATAGGTGTTCGGGTAGCAGCCCGGAAAGCCGATCAGATGCACGGGGGAATCGTCCGGTATGGCGCCGTCGTCGAACGCGTCGAGCGGCTCGCGAAACTCCGCGACGATCTCGCGCGCGACGTGATGCGCGCATTCGACGAGATAGGCCACCGCGACGACGTTGCGTATGCCCTTACGGCCGTCGCTGCGCAGCCAGCCTTCGAGAGGCGGGGTGATGCGGGTGTCGTTCATGACGGGTGTCCTGCCTGCGAAAAACGTTTAAGCGTCAGTGATGCACGTACGCGTGCCCGGCGTCGTGCGTGTAGGTCGGCAGATAGTCGCTTTCGAGGTTGTGCGTATGCAGATGCTCGCCGCGCGCCACTGGCCCGGTCACGTGGCCGATGGGCGCGCCGTAGCGCAGCACCTTCTCGTCCTTCGCGAGCGCGCGCCGCGCAACCTTGTGGCCGAGCTCGATCGTCTTCGCGAACGTCACGCGCTCGCCTTCGATCTCGACGACCGTGCCCGCTTCCAGCCGCGCCGCCGCAATCAGGCAGTTGTCCTCGGGCGCGAGCAGAATCAGGCGAAAGTCGGTGTTGGGGGTGCCGCTCTTCACGTTGTTTCTCCGCGATTGCTATTTTGCCGGTCAGTTCTGCGCTTCGCCGCCCGCGAGCCGCGCCACCATCAGCGAGCCGAGAATGATCGCACCGTAGATCGCCTGGACCCAGAACGAGGGCACCTGGGCCAGCGTGAGCAGGTTCTGCACCACGCCCAGCAGCAGCACGCCGAGGAGCGCGCCGAACATGGTGCCCTTGCCGCCGTCGAGCGAGATGCCGCCGATCACGGCCGCCGCGAAGACGGTGAAGATCATGCCGTTGCCCTGGTTTGCGTTGATCGCGCCCACATAGCCCGTGACGATCAGGCCGCCGAGTGCCGCGAGGATGCTGCCCAGCACGAATACGCCCCACGTAATGCGCTCGACGCGAATGCCGGCGGCGCGCGCCGCGTCGGGATTGCCGCCGATCGCGTAGAGCGCGCGGCCCGTGCGGTGATAGCGCAGCATGAACGCGGCGATGGCGAACGCAACGGCGGCAAGCCAGACCGAAAGCGGTAGCCCCAGCACGATGGTGGTGGCAAGCGCGAAGAACGAGGGTGGCATGTCGAACAGCGTGCCGCCCTTGGTCGCGCCCACGAGCATGCCGCGCAGCACGATCAGCATGGCGAGCGTGACGATGAACGCATTCAGCCGCAGCCGTACGACGAGAAAGCCGTTGATGAAACCGATCAGCGCCCCGACGGCGAGAATCGCGACGAGCCCCACGAACGCGGGCCATTGCAGGCCGAAGCCTGCCGACGCCGCCGGCATCACGAGCATCGCCCCGACAGCGGGCGCGATGCCCACGGTGGATTCGAGCGAGAGGTCGAACTTGCCGGTCAGCACGATGAGCGACTCGGCAAGCACGAGGAGCGCGAGCGCGGCCGAAGCGCCGAGCACGCTGATGAGATTGGCCTTCGTGAGAAAGCTCGGGCTCACGAAGCCGCCGATCACGATCAGCAGCAGCAGCGCGGGCAGTAGGGCGAAGTCGCGCAGGCGCGCGAGCTCGATGCGCGGCCGCGCGCGTTGCCCCGTGGAAAGCGGGCCGGGCTCGCCCGCGGCGAACGCGGACGTCGAAACACTAGGCTTCATGAAGACTGACTCCTTCGATCGATGCAATCATTTCGTGGTCCTGCCAGCCCGCCGGGAACTCCGTCACGATCTCGCCGCGAAACATCACCAGCACGCGGTCGCAGGTGCGCAGATCGTCGAGTTCGCTCGACACCACCAGCACGGCCTTGCCGCCTTGCTCGCCCTCTTCGCCTCCGCGCACGCGATCGACGACCGAAAGCAGCGCCTCCTTCGACTTCACGTCCACGCCGGCGGTGGGATCGATCAGCACGAGCACGTCCGGATGGCTCGCCAGCGCGCGCGCCATCACGACCTTCTGCTGATTGCCGCCCGAGAGTCCGGAAACGACGTGCTCCGGTCCCTGCGCCACGATGCCGAGCGCCTCGATCATGCGCTGCCCCATGGCGCGCTTCTTCGCAGGCGGCGCGATGCCGAAGCGGCCGAGCAGGCCCGCGATGGTCATCGTGGCGTTCTCCGCAATGGACTGCGTGAGCACGAGCCCTTCGTGGTGCCGGTCCTTCGGCACGCACGCAACGCCCTGCGCGAGCGCGGCGGGCACGTCGCCGGGCTTCAGCGCCGCACCCTTCACGCGAATCTCGCCCGAGCGCTGCGCGTTCAGGCCGGCAATCGCCTCGCCCACGCTCGTGCGCCCGCTGCTCGTCGCGCCCGTGAGGCCGACCACTTCGCCGCGCTTCACTGCGAACGATACGTCGCGGTAGTCGTGTCCTGTAATACCCCGCACGTCGAGCACGACCTGTGCCTCGGCGGGCAGCGGCGCGCGGGCGGCGGCGTCGGCAACGTTCAGGCCGCCGCGCTCGCCCGTCATCGCCTCGATCAGGCGTTCGCGCGGGAGCTCCGCCACCGGCGCGCTGACGATATGGCGCGCGTCGCGCAACACCGTCACGGCCTGGCAGATCTCGTACACCTCCTGCAGGTGGTGCGAGATGAAGAGGAACGTCACCCCCTCGCGCTGCAACTCGTCGATGCGGCGAAAGAGCCGTTTGATCTCCTCGCCGTCGAGCTGCGCGGTGGGCTCGTCGAGGATGATGAAGCGCGCGCCGTACGAGAGCGCCCGCGCGATTTCCACGAGCTGCCGCGCTTCCACCGTGAGATCGCCCGCCCGTGCATCCTCGCGCACGTCGATGCGCCAATGGTCGAGCAGCGCGCGCGCGTCGCGCCGCATCGCCTGCCAGTCGATCACGCCGCGCCGTCTGGGCTGGCGATTGATGAACAGGTTCTCGGCCACGCTCAGGTCGCGGATGATCGTGGAATGCTGATAGACGCACGCCACGCGCTCGCGCCAGGCATCGCGGTCGGCGAGCGGCGGCGCGGTCTCGCCATTGAAGCGCACCGTGCCCTCGTCGGGCTTGCGCAGCCCCGTGAGGATCGAAACGAGCGTGGACTTGCCGGCGCCATTGCGGCCCACCAGCGCGTGCGACTCGCCCGGCATGACGCGCAGGCTCACGCCGGCGAGCGCCGCCGTGGAGCCGTAGCGCTTCGTCACGCCTTCCGCCTCCACGACAGGCAGCAGATCCTGATTCTGGCCGCTCGTTCGATCGCTCATCTGGGCCCTCACTTGACGGTATTGCCCCACAGGTTCTTGTCGTCCACGTTCTGCTTCGTCACGAGCGGCGCGGGCAGTTCGTCTTCCAGGATCCCGGTGGAAAGCTGGACGATCGTGCTGTCGTGGTCGGTCTTGCCGGGCTTGAACGTCTTGCCCTCCAGCGCGGCCTTGATGTAGTACAGGCCGTACTTCGCATAGAGGTCCGCGGGCTGCGAAATGGTGGCGTCGATCTCGCCCTTGCGGATTGCTTCGTATTCCTGCGGAATGCCGTCATTGGACACGATCACGATGTGCTTCGGATCGCCCGCCGGGAAGAGCATCTGCTTGCGACGCAGCGTCTGCAGCGTCGGCGAGAGATACACGCCGCCCGCCTGCATGTAGATCGCCTTCACGTCGGGGTTCGCGGTGAGCAGGCTGTCCAGCGCGCTTGCCGCCACGTCGCCCTTCCAGCCCGCCGGAATCTCCAGCAGCGAGAGGTTCGGATACAGCTTCAGACAGGCGCGGAACGCCTCGGACCGGTCGCGGCCGTTCACCGAAGCGAGGTCGCCCATGATCTGCACGACCTTGCCGGACTTCACGTGCTGGCCGATGTAGTCGCACGCCTTCGAACCGTAGGCGCGATTGTCGGCGCGCACCACCATCGCGACGTTGCCCTGCGTCGGCGCCACGTCCACGGCCACGACCTTGACACCCTTCTGCGCGGCGTTGTCGAGCGCGCGGCTGATCGCCGCCGAGTCGATCGGCCCGACCACGATGCCCTTCGCGCCCAGATTCACCATGTTGTTCATGTCGGTGATCTGCTGCGCGGGATCGTTGTTCGAATTGACGGGCGCGAGGATGTCGATGCCCATCTCTTTCGCGTACGTCGACAGGTAATTGTCGTACGACTGCCAGAAGGGCGAGGTCAAGAGCGGCAGGCCGAGGCCGACCTTGCCCAGGTCGGCGGCCTGCGCCGGCCCTGTCGCGGCGAGTGCGGCCGTGCAGGCCGCGGCAACGCAGAGCGCCTTCGCGGCGGCACGCGCCAGCTTGCCGGCCTGGCGGGATTCGGTGGAACGGCGGGCCGTCGCGGGCCCGGATGCGAACGCCATGTCTGTCTCCTTTTGTCGATCCGGAGTTGGCGCTTTAGCGCTTACTCCGGTCTCATGCAAAGCTGTCGATCGCCGTTCGCGCTTCAGCGCTGATGGCGATCCCTTTGTGAACCTGCATGTTGGCCGCGCCGCGCCCGTCTGGAGTGACCGGACTGCCGGCGCTGCCGTTGCGACTGCCCTTCCCTTCCAGTACAACCCTGATGTATCTTCATTCATCAGTGAACGTATTATTCATATACGGATATTCGTTGGTCAAGACATGTGCAGCGCAGCAAGGCTCGGTGCTTTCCCTGGGGCCCCTGCCGCGCGGTGCATCGCGCCCCGGATAATCGGGTCACGACAAGAGAGGACGTCGATGGACATCCAGCAGAAAAACCGCAAAGGCCGCGGGCCGGACGAACGGGAAGAAAAAGACGAGAAGGACGACGTGGACCGCTACCGCGCACCCGCGCTGGACAAGGGTCTCGACATCCTCGAACTGCTCGCGGAACAGCGCGGCGGCCTTACGCGGGCGGAGATCACGAAGGCGCTGGGACGCAACGCGAGCGAGATCTACCGGATGCTGGAGCGGCTCGTGGCGCGCCAGTACGTGATCCGCTCCGAAGCGGGCGACCGCTATGCGCTGAGCCTGAAACTCTTCGCGCTCGCGCACCGCCATCCGCCCACGGAACGGCTGATCGTTCAGGCGCTGCCGCTCATGCAGCACTTCGCCAACGACGCCGAACAGTCGTGTCACCTCGCGATGTACGACCGCGGCAACCTGCTCGTGATCGCCCAGGTGGACGGACCCGGCACATGGGGCATCGCGGTGCGGCTCGGCTCGCGCGTGGGGCTCGTCGATACGAGCTCGGGCCGCTCGATCCTCGCCTGGCAAACGCCGGAGCAGCGCGCGCACATGCTCGCGGAACACACGAAGGTGAAAGGCGAAGTGACGATCGACCACGCGGCGCTCGAAACGGCCTGCGCGCAGATTCGCGAGGCCGGCTTTTCGCGCACGGACAGTCAGCAGATCTTCGGCGTGACCGACGTGACGTTCCCGGTGCTCGGGCCGGCCGGTCAGGCCATCGCGGCCCTCACCTGCCCGTACCTCAAGCGCATCGACGAGTATGTGGCGCCTTCGCTGGAAGAAGCGACGCAGATGCTGCGGGCAACGGTGCAGGAGCTTTCGATGTTTCGGGAAGAGGAAGGCTGAGGCGCGGGCGGCCGCGCCAACTGGAACGCGTGCATCCAAACCGGTTAGAATGGCGGCCCCGCAAAATACGGCATACCGCGTACTCCACACCTCATGGCGAAACTTCTGACCGATCACGAATTCCAGCGTTTTTCCGAGCTTCAGCAGAAGCAGGCCAGCTTCACGATCACGACCGACGAAGCCGACGAGCTGCGCGACATCGTCGCGCGCGCGCAGAAGAAGCGCGACGACCGCGCGGACGCGATGAAGACCGTCGAGACCGCGATCGACCAGTTCGAGATCACGCCCGACGAGCTGTTCTCGCCCGAGCAGATTGCCGAAGCCGCGCGCAATTACGGCCTGATTCCGGCCACGAAGAAGGAGCGCGTGCTGCCGCCCTCGCTGACGTTCAACGGCAAGACGCACCAGTGGACGCGCGCGCTGCCGGAAGAAATCCGCGCACCGCTCTTCGAGGCGTTCCAGGGCGGCCAGTCGGTCAAGACCTTCATCGCCACGCCGAAGGACGCCGCGCGCTGCGCCGCGACCATCGCGCGCCTCGAAAAGGAAACCGGCGCAAGCTACGCCGAGGCCTGGCTCGAAGAACTCTCGCTCACGCGCGGCCAGGTGGACGACGCGCTCGCGAAGATTGCGGCCTGATGCCTGACTCCACCCACGCTTAACCCGCCGCGGTTTAATCCAGCGCCATCCGGAAACCCACCACGCCGGGATCTTCGGTTGGCGCCACAGTGAAACCGCAGGCGCGCGCGAGGCCGATCATCGGCGCATTCTCGCGCAGCGCCTCGCCCACCAGCCAGTGGGTGCCGCGCGTGCGAGCATACGCTATCGCGCGCTCCATCAAGAGACGGCCCAGCCCTTTGCCCTTCAGATTCGACATGATCGCTACCGCAAACTCGGCCGTTTCGTTGTCCGGGTCCGCCACGGCGCGCACCACGCCCAGCGTGCGCGGCTTGCCGTGCTCGTCGTCCACGGTCGCGATGAGCGCCATCTCGCGGTCGTAGTCGATCTGCGTCATGCGGGCGAGCTGCGAGTGATCGAAGCTGCGCACGGCCGAAAAGAAGCGCAGGCGCAGATCGTTGGGCGTCATCGACTCGATGAACGCGCGGTGCTGCGCCTCGTCCTCGGGGCGGATCGGGCGGATCGTGACGCGCTCGCCGCCCCAGTCCAGCGTTTCCTCCAGCCGGCGCGGGTACGGCATGATCGCGAAGCGGCTGCGCTTCTCGGCAAGCATGAGACGCGGCACGTCGATCAGTGTTTCGGTGGGCAGCACGCGCAAGGTGACGTGCATGCCGACAATCGCGCGCACGTCGCAAACGATCTGCGACAGCGTGATCAGCACGGCCAGCGTGGCCGCGGGATCCACGCGCGGCACATAGGGCGACTGCGTGACGATGTCGCGCGCCAGCATTGGATTGAGCGGCGGCAGCCCGTACACGCGTATGGGCGGCGCGATGCCGTCCGGCGACGGTGCAACGAAGTAGAACACCGGGCCGAAGTTCTCGTCGTCGCGGAACTCGACCGTCACTTCCACTACCGGCTTCGCCGCGCGCGCCGCCTCGCCTTCGGGAGGCGTCCAGGCCCGCAGGCCGAAAAGCCCCAGCAGCTTCGCCGCCGCCTCGCCCGCAAGTTCGCTGTGCCCCGCGGCCAGCGCGGCACAGGTCTGTCCCTGCGCCGCCTCGATCGCGCCGGCTTGCTGCGCGGGCGTGCCCTCGGGCGTCTGCATCAGGAGTTCGCGGCCCAGCCGGTAATCGACGAGACGCGCGAACGCGCGCGCGAGGCGCCGCGGCGTGGTATGCACCGGAATGCCGTGCGCGTGCAACGCATCGCGCGTTTCGTCGCTCACGCCGCCGAAAAAGCACGCCAGCATGCCGCGATACGCCACCCGCTGGTTCTCGATCAGCGTGCGCGCCACCGCGTCGACCGGCGCGCTGTGCGTGGGCGCGTGCACGACGAAAACCGTCCCCGTCTTCGGATGCGGCCCGAGCGCCTGCAGCGCGAGCGCGAAGTGCTCGGGCTTCGCCGTTTCGCCCAGCACGAGCGGATTGGCCGCCCGCACGTTCGGCAACGCCTTCTCCATTGCCGTACGCGCTTCGTCGGTCCAGGAGGCGAGCGTGTCGCCCGCCTCGTTGAACGCGTCGCGCGCCAGCGTCGCCACGCCGCGATCGCTCGTGATGAGCGTGGCCGTGTCGCTCGTGGCAACGCGCCCCACACCCAGCGTTTCGATTTCGTCGAGCAGGTCGTCCAGCGTGTCCACGCGCACCATGCCCGCGCGCCGGAACGCCGCCGTGTAGAGTCCGTCGGCCGGATCGTCGCGGCCGCTGCGCAGCGCGAGCACCGGCTTGTTGCGCGCCGCCGCGCGCGCCGCCGACATGAACTTGCGCGGCGCGCGCACGGTGTCGAGTTCGAGCAGGATCGCGCGCGTGGCGGGATCGCTCGCGAGATAGTCGAGCACGTCGCCCGCATCCACGTCGGCTTCGTCGCCCAGCGCAATCACGTGCGAGAAACCGAGCCCGCGCGCGCCGGCCCAGCGCAGCACGGCGTTGGTGAGCACGTTCGACTGCGAGACCCACGCGACGCCGCCCGGCCTCGCTACCGACGTAGCCGCGCCGAGCTGCGCGTTGAGCGCAGGCGTGAGCACGCCCACGCTGCCGGGCCCGACGATGCGCAGCAGATGCGGCCGCGCGGCGGCCAGCGCATGGCGCAGATCGGCGCGGTCGGTGTCGGTGCGCACCTCGCCGATCAGAATCGCCGCGCGCGTGCCCATGCCGCCCAGACGATGCACGAGCGCGGGCCACGTAGACGGCCGCGTGCAGATCACGGCGACGGTGGGCGCCTCGGGCAGGTCGCCTGCGTCCGCCAGCACGGGATGCCCGCCGAAGCCTTGCTCGTCGCCCGTGCGGCGCGGATTGACGGCCCAGAGCGGCCCGGCGAAGCCGCCTTCGATCACGCGCCGCCACACCATTTCTCCGATGCTGCCCACGCGGCGCGAGGCGCCGATCACGGCGATCGACCTGGGCTGGAATACTGCGTCGAGATTACGTACGGTCACGGGCGCTCCTGACTGTCGGGATAGCGGCGCTTGCGCCGCGGCACGGAGTCAGGATAGGCGAATCGGGTGAACGGCGCGTGGATTTCGCGCAAGGTTGCGCGAGGAGGCGGATCACGAACGAAGCGGTGGCCGCGCCGGCGCGACCAGGATCTTGATCTGCCTGCGATCCGCCAGCAGCGCGTCGAAACCTTCGCGAACAGCGTCTTCGAGCGGCACGGTCTTCGTCACGATCGACGTGAGATCGAGCGCGCCCGACGCGACGATACGCAGCAAGTCCTCGTATGCCTGGCGATAGCCTACGCTCGCGGTAAAACTCAGTTCGTCGTTGACGGCGCGAAACGCATCGAAGCCGGCGCGCGGCATCAGTCCGACCATCACGAGATTGCCGCCCTTGCGCAACGCGCTCATCGCGGTTTCGAACGTCGCCGGCAAGGCCGCCGCCTCGAAACTCACGTGCACGCCATGCCCGCCGGTCGCGCCGCGTATCGCCTGCCGCAGCGCGTCGGGCGAATGCTCGCGCGCGTCGAGCACCTGCGTCGCGCCGAGCCGCCGTGCCGCGGCCAGCCGCTCGGCGGATACGTCGACGGCGACGATCGCCGTTGCGCCCTGCAGCTTCGCCAGCATGATCAGAAGCAGACCGATCGGCCCAAGCCCGACGATCGCGCACGTCTCGCCGAGATTCAACTGCCCCCGTCGCAGCGCGTGCAACGCCACGGCGGCCGGCTCCAGCACCGCCGCCTGTTCGAGACTCACCTCGTCCGGCAAGCGGTACAGCATGTACGACGGCACGACCGCGAAATCGGCCATCCCCCCGTCGCCCATCAGGCCGGCGAATCCCATCGAAACGCACAGGTTGTACGACCCCGACCGGCAATAGAGACACTGGCTGCACCGGTATTCGGGCTCGACAGCAACGCGGTCGCCCACGCGCAGCGTCGTCACGTTCGCGCCGACTTCGGCGACGGTCCCGCAGAACTCGTGGCCGAGCGTCAGCGGCGCGACGCGTCCGGACAGCGCATGTGGCACCTCGACAGGAATCGCGTGCGGGCCATCCGCGTATTCGTGCAGGTCGCTGCCGCAGATCCCGCAGTACGCCACCTCGACGCGGACATCGTCCGGCCCGACGCGCGGCGTGTCGATCTCGACGAGCCGCACGTCGCGCGGCCCGAACCATTGAAGCGCACGCATCCTCAACGGCCTCCGAGGTTCTGCATGCCGAGCGGTTTCCCGGCTGCCTCGGCAAGGGCGCGCTTGCGCAGCACGGCGGGCGCGGTTTCCACCAGACCGAAGGACAGCAGGCAGGCGACGATCGCGCCGCTCGCCGAGAGCCACATCGCGAGCGACAGCCCGTAGCGGTCTGCCGCAAAGCCGGCGGCGGTCGGCGCGACGAAGCCGCCGATCAGTTCGCCCGCGCCCATGATCAGACCGAGCGCACTCGCGATGGCGCGCGGCGGAACCGTCTCCGCGGGAATCGTTGCCATGAACAGCGTGAAGCAGCCGAGGCCCGTGTACGTGGCGAACACGAATGCGCCAAGCGCCCAGATCGAGCCGATATGGACCATCGCGACCGGACACGTTGCCGAGATCAGCGCGAACACGATCATCGTCGGCTTGCGTCCGATGCGGTCGGAGATCGCGGGCACGGCGAAGCCCCAGAACACCCACGCCGCGCCAAGACAGGTCATCACGACGCCCATGTCCGCCGCGGAGAAATGGCGGCCGCTGACAAGGTACGTCGGCGCGAACGAGATAATGACGATAAACCAGGTGAGGAAGAAGCAGCTGATCAATACGCACAGCAAAATATTGCGCTCTTTCAGCAACGCCCAGCGGCCGACACCCGCACCGGCAGGGTGGACGCCTACCTCGGCCTGCACGTGCTGCGCGCCGCCCGGCGGCACCTCGCGCACCCAGCGCCAGATGCAGAACGCGATGATCAGTCCCGGCACGCACGAGACGTAGAACGACTCGCGCCAGCCGTAGGCCGTCGCGATCGAGATGACCACGGGCGGCCCGACCATCGCGCCGAGCAGCCCGGCGGCCGAGCCCTGCAGCAGCCCCATGTTGAGACCGCGGCGGCCCGGCGTCGAACTCTCGACCATCAGCGACTGCGAGAGCGGCAACACGGGCCCCTCCGCAATGCCCATCAAGGCGCGAAACGCGATCAGGCTCGCGAAGCCGCCGACGAGCCCGGACAGCGCCGAAAAGACGGAAAAGCCGAGCACGGCGACGACCAGCAGCGGCTTGCGCGTGCCGCGCGCATCCGACCAGGCGCCGGTGATCGCGCCCGAGAGCGCCCACGTGAGCGCAAGCGCGGAAGACATCATGCCGAGCTGCGCGTTGCTCAGATGCAGCTCCGCCGACATGAACGGAAACAGGAACGACAGCGCGAGCCGGTCGAAGAAGACGAAGCCGAACGTCACGAACAGGATCAGCAGCAGCCTGTTTTCATACGTCGCGATGCCTCGGGAAGGGGAGGAATTCATGGCTGACCTCGTTGTGCGCGTCAGCGATAGAGTTGCTCGATGGCCTGCGCACCGAGACCGACTTTCTCGTAGTGCGCCTTGCACATCGCGATATACGAATGGACGTCGAAATACCCGTCCGGGTTGCCGGCCTCGTCGAGCCAGATCAGCGGTCCCTTGACGATGAAGAAGACCCGCATCGGCTCCGGATGATCGAACGCGACGAGCGTGTGCCCCTCGCCCGGCGTTTCGTAGACGAAGTCGCCCTTCGTCGCGGTCCAGTCGTGCTCGAGATAGCCCCACTTGCCCGAGATCGTGTAAGCGAACACTTCATGCGGGTGATAGTGGCGATTGACGAGCCCCGCGCTTTTGGCCATCAGGACGTCGCACCATTTGTTCTGCTGCGGCGAGATCCACAGCGGCCGCGACGAAACCGTTTCGGTGAACGGCACGTAGTAGCGCTCGTCGTCGGTCGGCGCATTCGCGATGTACGCTTCGGGCAACGCGTCGGGCTTGAACGGATTGGCAATCGGTGCAATGTGTTGCCAGAATTCGGATACGGCCTGGTGGACCACGATCTGTCTCCTCGTTATGTTGGCGTCGTACGTTGGACTTTATCCAGACGGCGCAGGCCGCGTTTGACTAAGCTGGACGAATTGTTTGACCGGGCCGGACATCGCACCGGCCCCCCCAGGTAACGGAATTTCCTCCCCCAACCGGGCGCACGGGTACCCCTTGCGCCCGCAGGAGCCGACGTGACGCATTCGACCTTTTTATCGTGCAGGCGGGGCTCGACGACCGACGTGCCTTTGCCGGAGCGTGCCGCGTTCTGGGAGGCCTTCAATGCGACGACGCTGGTCGGCCTGCGATGCTCGTCGCTGTCGCCCGACGGTCCCGACGTGGCGAAGACCGATATCGCGCTGCCGGGCCTCTGCGTGGCCGACATTCGCGGCAACGATCACGTCATCGAACGCAATCCGGCGCTCGTGCGGGCACTGCCGAAGGATTCCGTGTTCGCCTGCCAGATCGTGCGCGGGCGCGCGTATTTCATTCAGCGCGACCGCTGCCTGCTCGCCGAAGAAGGCGACATCGTCATCTACGACACGCGCATACCGTATCTCTTCGGCTTCCTGACGCCGATGCGCCAGTTGCTGTTCGACGTTCCGGCGACGACCTTCGGCGAGCGCTTCGAGGTGAGCGTGGACCGCCTGCCGCTGAAGATCTCGTCGCGGCCCGGTCCCGCATCGATGCTCGGCGCGACGCTGCGTGCGAGCGTCGAACGCTTCATGAAACGGCCGGACGAGCACGACGCGCCGGATTTTCGCGAGCGCACGCACACGCTGCTCGCCGCGCTGATCGGCACCGAGCTGCGCGGTGCGGGCGCCTCGCGCGCGGCGCTGTCGTATCGGCTGACGGCGAAGCAATACATCGCCGGGCAACTGGGCGCCCCGGAACTGACGCCACAAGCCGTCGCGGACGCGGTCGGGCTGTCGCTGCGGCATCTGAACCGGCTGTTCGCCGCCGAAGACCTCTCGATCGCCCAGTACATCTGGGCCGAACGGCTCGTGCGCGCGCATGCCGACCTGCTCGATCCGCGGCTTGTCAGAACGACCGTCGGGGAGATCGCATTTCGCTGGGGATTTTCGAGCCAGGCGCATTTCAGCCGCGCGATCCGCGAGCGCTACGGCGCCTCGCCGATCGCGCTGCGCGAAACAGCGCGGGGGTGAGCCGCGACGCGCTCAGTGCGCGATGCAGACGGACTTTGTTTCGGTGTACGCATCGACCGCGCCCGCGCCGAACTCGCGCCCGATGCCCGACTGCTTGAATCCGCCGAACGGCATGCTGGGATCGAGCGGCACGTGGCAGTTGACCCATACCGTACCTGCCTCGATCTCGCGCACGATGCGCATCGCCGCCCCCAGGTCGCGCGTCCAGAGGCTCGCCGCGAGTCCGTAGCGCGTGTCGTTCGCGAGCCGGATGGCCTCGTGCACGTCGTCGAACGGCACCAGCGCGAGCACCGGACCGAAGACTTCGTCGCGCATGACCGCCGCATCGGGCCGCACGTCGCCGAGCACGGTCGGGCGCACGTAATAGCCAGGACGCTCCACTGGCGTACCGCCTGCGAGAAACGTCAGACCCGCCGCGCGCGCGGCCGCCACATGTGTCTCGACGCGCGCACGGTGATGCGCCGAAACGAGCGGGTTGATCTGCGCACCCGGATCGAGGCCGGGACCCAGCGTCATCGCCGTGGCGGCGGCCGCAATGCCCTCGGCCATCTGCCGGTAGCGACTGCGGTGCACGTACACCCTCGAAACCGCCGCGCACACCTGTCCCTGGTTCAGGAACGCCCCTGCCGCCACGCGCTGCACGGCCTCATCCACGTCGATGTCCGCCAGCATCACGGCCGGATTCTTGCCGCCCAGTTCGAGCGAGAAGCGCGTCATGTTGTCGACGGCCGCGTGGCCGACGAGCTTGCCGGTCGGCGTCGAGCCCGTGAACGAAATCTTGCCGATGGACGGATGCGCGGCCAGCGCCGCTCCGCACGCGCCATCGCCGGTCACGACGTTGAACACGCCGGGCGGGATGCCGGCTTCGATCGCCAGTTCCGCCAGCCGCAACGCCGTGAGCGGCGTTTCCGGCGAAGGTTTGATGACGACCGTGCACCCGGCGGCCAGCGCCGGCACGAGCTTCCAGATCGCGATCATCAGCGGGAAATTCCACGGCACGATGCCGGCGACCACGCCCACCGGCTCCTTGCGCGTGAAGGCCGTGTACTGCGTGCCCGGCGGAAACGGGATCGAGACGTCGAGCGTGCTGCCGTGAATCTTCGTCGCCCACCCGGCCATGTAGCGCACGTATTCGATCGATGCGCCGACTTCGACCGCGCGCGCCAGATTGATCGACTTGCCCTGATTGAGGGTTTCGAGCTGCGCCAGCGCTTCCGTCTGCGCCTCGAGCAGATCGGCGAGGCGCAGCAGGATGCGTTCGCGATCCGCGGGCCGCAGGCCCGACCAGCGCCGCGAGTCGAACGCGGCACGCGCGCTGCGTACGGCCACGTCCACGTCGCTCGCGTCGCAATCCGCCACCTGGGCGAGGACCTCGCCCGTCGCCGGGTCGAACACCTCGCGATACCGGCCGCTGCGCGCAACCGCAGGCCGTCCGTCGATGAACGGCTCATGCCGGCGTTGCGCGAACGCGCGGACTTCCGGCAGCAGGTCGATCAAGTTCGTGCTCATCGTTTCGTACTCCCTCATATCTTCAACATGAATTCGGCGCAACGTTCCGCGATCATGATCGTCGGCGCGTTCGTGTTGCCCGAGACGATGCGCGGCATGACGGACGCGTCGCAGATGCGCAGCCCGCTCACGCCGTTGACCTCCAGCCGCGGCGTGACCACCGCGCCGGCATCGCCGCCCATGCGGCAGGTGCCGGCCGGGTGGTAGACGGTCTTCGCGCGCCGCCGCACATAGTCGGCCAGTTGCGCATCGGCCGGCTGCTGTGGATCGAACGACGCGTGCGCTTCGCTCACGACGCGCGCAAGCGAAGGCGCGCGGATAATGCGCCGCGCGAGCGCGACGCCGCGTACCAGCACGTCCACGTCGGCCGGGTCGGCGAGCGCCCCGCTGTCGAACAGGATCGGCGCGGCCGGATCATTGCTGCGCAGCCGCACCGAGCCGCGCGAGCGCGGCCGCAGAATGCAGGGATTGATCGAGATACCGTGTCCGGGCAGCGGTTCGCGGTCCACGTCGCCGACCAGCGTCGGCAGCACGTGGAACTGGATGTCGGGACGATCGCCGCCGGTCGTGTCGATGAACGCGCCCGACTCGACGACATTCGACGTCAAGAGGCCCGTGCGGGTCAGCATCCATTGCGCGCCGTGCTTCAGGGCCTTCCACCCGCGATCGTGGCCGAGCAGGCTGATCGGCTCGTGGCTGTTTCCGTAGATCGACACTTCGAGGTGGTCCTGAAAGTTCGCGCCCACGTCGCCGCTGTCGTGGACCACCGGAATGCCGTGCTCGCGCAGATGCCCGCCGGGCCCGACGCCCGACAGCATCAGGATCCGGGGCGTGGCCAACGCGCCAGCCGCCAGCACGACTTCCGCGCGCGCAGCCGCCTTGCCCGTTTCGCCGCTGCCGGTGCGCCACTCGACGCCCGTCGCGCGGCGGTCGCTGAACAGTACCCGCGTCACGCGAGCGCCGGTCATCACGCGCAGGTTCGGACTGCCGATCACATCGGCAAGATAGGTCGCCGCGGTGCTGCCGCGCTCGCCGTTGAACGTCGTGGTGTGATAGAAGCCCACGCCATGTTGCGCCTCGCCGTTGAAGTCGTCGTTATACGGCAGGCCGGTTTCCTGGGCGGCTTGCACGAAGGCCAGGCTCAGCGGATGGCGAAAGCGCGTGTCGCTGACCTTCAGGGGTCCTTCGGTTCCATGCAGAGGCCCGGAGAGCCGCATATGCGATTCGGAGCGCTTGAACACCGGCAGCACGTCGTGCCAGGCCCAGCCGGTGCAGCCCAGCGCGGCCCATTCGTCGTAGTCGCGCGGCGTGCCGCGCACGTACAGCATCGCATTCACCGAGCTGCCGCCGCCCAGCGTGCGGCCCTGCGGCACGAAGGTCCGGCGACCCGCGGCACCCGCTTGCGGCTCGCTTTCGAAGATCGTCGTGCGTTCGGTGCCCAGCACCCGGATGAACGTCGCCGGCATCCGGATGAACAGGCTATCGTCCTTCGGTCCGTCCTCGAGCATCAGCACGCGCTTGCCGGCCTTCACGAGCCTGTGCGCGACCGTACACCCCGACGAGCCTCCGCCGACGACAATATAGTCGTACGTCTCCATCCCGCTTCTTCTCCTTCGATTGGCGGCGGCAAGCACACCGCCGCCCGAAGGATCAGCTTAGCGAGGCGGCCACGCACGGGCTTGACCGTGGCGGACGCGCGGCTTGCCCGCCGCGGACGCGAGCGGAGAGGGTCAGCGGGAAGATAAAAGCGGGCGCGTATCCGTGGGGGTTTCGCCAAAACGCGCGCGATAACTGCGGCTGAAATGGGCGCTGTTGTTGAACCCCCAGCGGAAGGCGATTTCGCTGACCGTCAGGTGTTTCAGCGCGCGGTCGCGCAGATCGGCGCGGCAGCGTTCGAGCCGCCGCGCGAGGATGTAGCGGGTAATCGGCACGCCCTCGATGCCGAACACACGCGCGAGCTGGCGCGGCGAGAGGCGAAGCGCGCGGCTGACCGCATGACAGTCGAGATCCTCGTCGCCGAGATGGGCTTCGATAAAGGCCTTCGCGCGCCACAGCGTGTTGACCGTCGACTTCGTCAGCGAAGCGTCGCCGTCGTGAATGCGCAGCATCGACTGCACGAGTTCCAGCACGTTCGCGGCAATCTGTTCGCGCGCGGGCAACGGCTGATCGTGCCGTTGCCCGATCAGCCGGTAGATCTGCTGCGCGGCCCACGAATTCACGCCGTCGCCGCGATCGATCTTCACGAGACTCCGGTAGCGCCATGGCCCCACGTGCGCTTCGAACGTGTCGCGCGGCACGTCGATCACGGTCATCGCCATGTCGGCGGGAAAGCCGTGCCCGTATGGCACGGACGTGTCGTAGAGCACGATGTCGCCCGGAGCGTGCGTAACGCACTCGACGTCCTGGAACGTATACCCCTGCCCTTCGTTCATCAGGCAAATGAACACGGCGTCGCGCTGGTCGGCACGAATGTCGTGCGGCGTGCGGACGACCGCATGCCGGTTCGCGACGATATCGCAGGCCCGGAAGAGGCCCAGGTCGCGCTTGCACAGCGTGGCGTCGATCCCTTCCGACGATTTGCCGCTGCATTCGACGTTGATCAGCGCGCGGGCGACGTGGTCGACCCAAAGCCTGGCGCGCTCGTCGCCGTGAACCGCGTGCGTCGAAATCGTGACGATTTCATCGTTGATGGCCGACATGATTTTTTCCGGATGCCCGTCTGTGCGACGCAGTCTCCGGCACGCGCCAGAACGGCGTCAATCGGGAAAATACCCGGGCCGCCGCGCCGCCCGGGGCGGCGTGCCAGCGGGCAGACCACCGCGTCCGTTCTGGTCAAGCTCAACGTCCGTGCCAGTCAAGCGCTGCGTTCTTGTCTGCGGTAAATGGCGGCCTTTCTGGGACTTGATGGGTTTTTGATGGGTTTCCTTCCCGGCTCCACGTATACTCCCGGCCAGTATTGACCTATACTGCCCCCGGGTACCTCGACTCCACGACGTCATGCCACATTCCCCCGAAGAAAAGAAACGCGTCCTCACCCGCGTCCGCAAGGTTCGCGGGCAACTGGACGCGCTCGAGCGCGCGCTCGAAGAAGGCGCCGACTGCGGGCCCGTCCTGCAGCAACTGGCGGCTATCCGCGGCGCGATCAACGGGGTGATGGCCGGCGTGCTCGAAAGCCATCTGCGCGAGGAGTTCACGCAGGCCGCCGGGTCGGCGGAAGACGCTTCCGGATCGATCGACGATGTCGTGACCCTCGTTCGAACCTATTTGCGGTAATCGCCGGCGGGCTCCGCGCGTCGCGCCGTCGATCCAACACTTCGATTTATCATTTCAATAGGACTGCCATGAAATCACGTGCTGCCGTTGCATTCGGACCCGGCAAACCCCTGGAAATCGTCGAAATCGACGTCGAACCGCCGCGCAAGGGCGAGGTTCTCGTCAAGATCACCCATACCGGCGTGTGTCACACCGACGCCTTCACGCTGTCGGGCGACGATCCGGAAGGCCTCTTCCCCGCGGTGCTGGGCCACGAAGGCGCCGGCATCGTCGTCGAAGTGGGCGAAGGCGTGACGAGCGTGAAGCCGGGCGACCACGTCATTCCGCTCTACACCGCCGAATGCGGCGAGTGCCTCTTCTGCAAGAGCGGCAAGACCAACCTCTGCGTGGCCGTGCGCGCCACCCAGGGCAAGGGCGTGATGCCCGACGGCACCACCCGCTTCAGCTACAACGGACAGCCCGTCTACCATTACATGGGCTGCTCCACGTTCAGCGAATACACCGTGGTGGCCGAGGTTTCGCTTGCGAAGATCGACCCCCAGGCCAACCCCGAACAGGTCTGTCTGCTCGGCTGCGGCGTGACCACGGGCCTCGGCGCGGTGAAGAACACCGCGAAGGTGCAGGAAGGCGACACGGTGGCCGTATTCGGCCTTGGCGGCATCGGCCTCGCCGTCATTCAGGGCGCGAAGCTCGCCAAGGCCGGACGCATCATCGCCATCGACACCAATCCCGGCAAGTTCGACCTCGCGCGCGCCTTCGGCGCCACCGACTGCGTGAACCCGAAGGATCACGAAAAGCCCATTCAGCAAGTGATCGTCGAGATGACCGGCTGGGGCGTGGACCACAGCTTCGAGTGCATCGGCAACGTCAACGTCATGCGGGCCGCGCTCGAATGCGCGCATCGCGGCTGGGGCCAGTCGGTCGTGATCGGCGTGGCCGGAGCCGGCCAGGAAATCTCCACCCGCCCGTTCCAGCTCGTCACCGGCCGCCGGTGGCTCGGCACGGCCTTCGGCGGGGTCAAGGGCCGCTCGCAACTGCCGGGCATGGTGGAAGACGCGATGAGCGGCAAGATCCAGCTCGCCCCGTTCGTTACCCACACGAAGCCGCTCTCGGGCATCAACGAAGCCTTCGACCTGATGCACGAGGGCAAGTCGATCCGGACCGTCGTTCACTACTGAGCCAAGGACCCGATCCCCATGGAACGCATCGAGCGACACGCCAGCCACGGCGGCTATCAGGAAGTCTGGAAGCACGCCTCCTCCGCCCTCGGCTGCGAGATGAAGTTCGGCATCTATCTGCCCGAGCCCGCGTTGCGGGGCGAGAAGTGCCCCGTGCTGTACTGGCTCTCGGGCCTGACCTGCACGGAGCAGAACTTCATCACCAAGGCCGGGGCGCAGCGTTACGCGGCCGAACACGGCATCATCCTCGTCGCGCCCGATACGAGCCCGCGCGGCACCGACGTGGCGGACGATCCGGCTTACGACCTCGGCCAGGGTGCGGGTTTCTATGTCAACGCAACGGCAATGCCGTGGGTGCGGCATTTCCGGATGTTCGACTACGTGAGCGCGGAGTTGCCTGCGCTGATCGAGGCGGCGTTTCCGGCCAGCGAGGCGCGTTCGATCTTTGGGCACTCGATGGGCGGGCACGGCGCGCTGGTCGTGGCGCTGCGCAATCCGGGCCGCTACCGCAGCGTCTCCGCGTTCTCGCCGATCGTTGCGCCGAGTCAGGTGCCGTGGGGGCAAAAGGCGCTCGCCGCCTATCTCGGCGATGACCGCGCGGCCTGGATGCAGTACGATGCGACGGCGCTGGTCAGCACCGTCTCCGAGCGCCTGCCGATACTCGTGGATCAGGGCGAGGGCGACGAGTTTCTGGCCAACCAGTTGAAGCCGCAACTATTGCAGGCAGCCTGCGGCGCCGCTGGCTATCCGCTACAGTTGAGGCTCCAGGCAGGCTACGATCACAGCTACTATTTCATCGCCAGCTTCATGGGCGAGCACGTGGCTTTTCATGCCGGAGCGCTGCGCTAAGCGGCAAACCCCGTTTATTTCTGGAGACATGGGCATGACGTGGTCCCGCATCCGGCAGGACTATCTGGTACGGTTCTGGGCGCCATTGCCCGCCATTGTTACCGCGGGCGTGCTGTCCGCGTTCTATTTCGGCGTAACAGGCACCTTCTGGGCCGTCACCGGCGAGTTCACCCGCTGGGGCGGGCACATCCTGCAGGCCTTTGGCCTGCATCCCGAAGACTGGGGTTACTTCAAGGTCATAGGCCTGCACGGCGCCCCCTGGACCCGTATCGATGGGGTCATGGTGCTCGGCATGTTCGCCGGCAGTTTGTCCGCCGCTCTCTGGGCCAACAACGTCAAGCTGCGGCTGCCGCGCCGCAAGCGCCGCGTGGTTCAGGCGCTGGCCGGCGGCGCGATTGCCGGATTCGGCGCGCGGCTCGCCATGGGCTGCAATCTCGCCGCGTTTTTCACCGGCATTCCCCAGTTCTCGCTGCATGCGTGGCTGTTTGCGCTGTCCACCATCGTCGGGTCGTATTTCGGCACGCGCGTGGCGTTGCTGCCCTTCCTGCGCGCCAACGCGCGACTCGAACGCGTGACGCCCGGCCAGTCGGGCACCGGGCCCGTCGTCCGGTCGCCATGGCAATTCCGTATCGGCATCGCCGTGTTCGGCGCAGCGCTTGCCGCCGCGACCGGCCTTGCGTTCAATGCCCAGAAACTCGGTCTCGCAGCGGTATTCGGCATCGCATTCGGCGTTCTGATCGAACGCGCGCAAATCTGCTTCACGTCGGCGTTCCGCGACATGTGGATCACCGGCCGCACGGCCATGGCGCGTGCCATCGTGCTCGGCATGGCCGCCAGCACGATCGGGATCTTCAGCTACGTCCAGCTTGGCATCGCGCCCAAGATCTTCTGGGCGGGCCCGAATGCGATCCTCGGCGGCGTGCTGTTCGGCTTCGGCATTGTGGTTGCGGGCGGCTGCGAAACGGGCTGGATGTACCGCGCGATGGAAGGCCAGGTCCACTACTGGTGGGTCGGCATCGGCAACATCGCCGGCGCCACCCTGCTCGCCGCGCAGTGGGATCGCCTCGCTCCCATGCTCGCGCTCCGCTACCCGAAGGTCAATCTGCTGAATGCGTTCGGGCCCATGGGCGGCCTGATCGTCACCTATGCGGGCCTTGTCGTCGCTTTCTTCCTGCTGCTGTGGTGGGAAAAGACCTTCCTCGACCGCGCACGATCGCGCGCGGCAAGCCAGCCCCAGTCCGGGAGAGCCATCTGATGACGAACGACACCCCAACCGCCGATTTCCGGCTCGACCTGAGCGGCGAGCCTTGTCCCTATCCGGTCGTTGCGACGCTGGAAGCCATGCCGGGCCTGCAACCCGGCGAAGTACTCGAAGTGCTCAGCGATTGCCCGCAGTCGATCAACAGCATCCCTTCGGACGCCCAGCGCTACGGCTACCGCGTACTCAAGGTCGAACAGCGCGGGCCGACCATTCATTACTGGATTCAGCGTTAAGCATACCGACCGAATTCTCGGCAATCGAGAAAACCCCCGAAGGGGTTTGCGACCAATCCCGCTTTTACTTTTACTTCGTCTTGCGGAACGGCGCCCCCGAGTGCTCGCGCAGCTCGTTGAACACGATCTTCGGCCAGGCCTTCTGCGCGACCTCGATTTCGGAGACGTGCGAAGCCAGATAGGTGGGGGCGTTCGACGCGTCGTAGGCCATCCGCGCCTCGTAAGCATCGGTGAAGCGGCGCAGCTCGTTGGGATCGTCGCAGGTCACCCAGCGCGAGAGGCGATAGCGCGCGGGCATGATGCGCACGGCCACCTTGTACTCGGCCGACAGGCGGTGCGAAACCACTTCGAACTGCAGTTGCCCCACGGCGCCGAGAATCGTCGAACCGCCGTGCAGCGGACGGAACACCTGGATCGCGCCTTCCTCTCCAAGCTGCTTGAGCGCCTCGCCCAATTGCTTCGCGCGCATGGGATCCACCACTTCGATGGTCTGGAAGATTTCCGGCGCGAAGAACGGCAGGCCCGTGAACTGCAGATCTTCGCCTTCGGTGAGCGTATCGCCGAGGCTCAACGTACCGTGATTAGGAATGCCGATGATGTCGCCAGGGTAGGCCTCGGCCACGGTTTCGCGGCGCTGCGAGAGAAAGCTCACCACGTTGTTCGCCCGAAAGGTCTTGTTGTTGCGCGTGACCTTCAGTTGCATGCCGCGCTCGAAACGGCCCGAGCACACGCGGATGAACGCCACGCGGTCGCGGTGCGCGAGGTCCATGTTCGCCTGCACCTTGAACACCACGCCCGTGAATTTCGGCTCTTCCGGGTCCACCGGGCGCTGCACGGCCATACGCGCGGACGGCGGCGGCGCCAGATCGACGAGCGCGTCGAGAATTTCCTTCACGCCGAAGTTGTTGATCGCCGACCCGAACAGCACCGGCGACTGCTCGCCGGCGAGGAACGCGTCGCGGTCGAATTCGGGTGTCGCGCCGGTAATGAGTTCGACTTCTTCCTTGGTGCGCTTCCAGTGATAGCCGAAGCGCTTTTCGCCTTCCTCGTCGCCGATGCCCTGCAGCGTCTCCACCGCGCCGCCGAGCGATTGCTCGCCCGCGCGGAACACGCGCACCTGGTCGCGCTGAATGTCGTAGACGCCCTGAAACTCCTTGCCCATGCCGATAGGCCAGGTGAAGGGCACGGCCGAAACGCCGAGGTGCTGCTCGATCTCGTCGAGCAGGTCGAGCGGCTCGCGCACTTCGCGGTCGAGCTTGTTGATGAACGTGAGAATGGGCGTCTTGCGGCTGCGGCAGACTTCGAGCAGCTTGAGCGTTTGCGCTTCCACGCCGTTCGCGCCGTCGATCACCATGACGGCGGCATCCACCGCCGTGAGCACGCGGTACGTGTCTTCCGAGAAGTCCTCGTGGCCCGGCGTGTCGAGCAGGTTGATGACCGCGTCGCCGTACTCGAACTGCATGACCGAGCTCGCGACCGAAATGCCGCGCTGCTTTTCGATCTCCATCCAGTCGGAGGTCGCGAAGCGGCCGCTCTTCTTGCCCTTCACGGTACCGGCGATCTGGATCGCGCCCGAAAACAGCAGCAGCTTTTCGGTGAGCGTGGTCTTGCCCGCGTCCGGGTGAGAAATGACCGCGAACGTGCGGCGGCGTTTGAGTTCGGCAACTGACATCGGGCTGGGTATCACTGATGGAATTCGGGCAACCGGGCCGGACAGTTCCTCGGGTTGCGGCAAGGACGGCGGCGCGGGCGGCCGTCCGGGTCCTCGGGGCGTCCGGGTTCGCTAACCGGAAAGCGTCGGCGGGCGGGCCGGCATGCGGCGTCGCGGAAAATCGCACGACCGGTCCGAAACTCGGGACCCACGCCGGCGCAAAACGACGCCGGGGACGAATGATACACGGCATTGCGGCACACGGACGCAAAGTTCGAGTCGCCCGTGTGGACGGCACGGCGACATGCCGTGCATGACGAGACTCGCGGCAGGCGCGCCGTGCTGTGGGTGGTGAGATTTTACGGGAAGACCTGCGGGCCGTGGAGTGCGCCAGACGATAGCGCGATCGCCGGCACCTGGGGTCGAGGATGCCGCGACAGCGCGCGGCTCCAGCGTGCTACGGCGCCCAGGGTGAGCGCCGCGGGAATGCCGTGCGGGGTGAGCCTTTACGGGAGACCCGGCGCGGCGAGAGATAACAACAGCGTGAAAGAAGCTGCGGAACCCGGCGGCGCTTATTCCGCGATGAGGAACCGGTCGCGGTTCTTGCCGGCCAGCCATCCCGGCGCCCGACCGCGGCCGCTCCACGTTTCGCCCGTTTTCGGATTCATATAGCGGGCCGGCAGGGACTTTTTCTTCGGCGTGGCCCCGCGGCTGGAAAAGCCGAGTTCTTCCGGCGTGATCTCGTACTCGGCGATCATCGCCTTGATGTCGGCAATCGCCTGCGCAACTTCTTTTTCGCGGGCCGCGGCCACTTCCTTGTGAAGCTTTTCCAGTTGGGCGGTCAATTGCTTGTAGCTCGGCATAAAAAATAGTCTCCGGTTCAGTCGACAACCGTATTGTGACTGTTTTGGAGCCAGAGCGTGGCAAATTGCGTAATTTTTTTGAAAAACCCGCGCGACTTGCGCTATCGGGTGGTCTCCCCGCGCTCGCTTTCGCGTACACGATCCTCGAGTGCGCAGAGCGCTTCGTTTAGCCGCTTCACGCGCTGCGCCTGCGCCGGTACAAGATTCGCACTCGATACCATTTCAACGCGCCCGCGCCAATAAGAAAGCGGAATGCGATCTGCGCCGGAAAGTCTCGAAACAATACGTTCGAGATGCTCTATATCCTTTTCAAGTTGATGGTGATTCACTGCTGCCCCCGGTAATAACGACCTCTATTCAGAACGATCCATCGCCCGCATTGACGCAATTTCTGCTTTACCGCCCTCTTGCCGCAATAACCCGAATATCCCTTTCCCTCATTCTTTTGATAATGTCGGGCACGACAGGCAGAATTTTCACGACGTCCAAGGATAAGATTCAATCCGCCGATGTTCCGTTGCCTGCCGAACAGAAGCCTTGTGCCGCCTCCTTCACCCTGATGCCGTATTTGCTTCAAACCGGACCGAAGATTAACGGCGGCCATAACGCCTGTATATTCCTCATTTGTGGAAAAAATATGCACGGCGCATTTCCCGGCAGGGTGCCCGGTGTCCGCCTTGAGTAATGAGAAAGCCGTGGAACCCGACGAATCACAATATGACGGCCTGCTGCACGCCATTTACGAAGCAATCGATCATCCCGGCGCGTGGAAAGATTTTTGCGCGCGACTGCTGAAATCGACCGGCGCCGCATCGGTTCACATTTGCGCGTTCAACCGCCAGATGAAACTCTTTTCTTATGGCTCGGGATTTAACATTTCACAAATCGAGCCGTTGGAGCTGATCCCGCCGCTTTATCACGAGGACACCCGGCTGGAATGGCTGCGAACGTTTCCCGGCGCCCGATGGTTGCATTTCAGCGACACCGCAGCCACGCGACACACAGCCGGGCAGCCCGTGTTCGAGCCGCCGACACTGGCGGCCGGCCATCGTCAGGTGTCGATATGCAAGCTAATCGACAGCGACGCGCTGACCATCATGGTCGCCTGCCGGCGCGACGAGATACAGGGTCCGCTGCCGGCGAACGCGCGGGCCCTCCTCGAGCGGCTCACCGTGCATCTCACGCGCGTCGCGCGCCTCTGCGCGCAACGTTACGTGCTGAATGCCTCCGAACTCGCGCACCGCGCAACGCCGCCCGCGATGCTCGTGAACGCGAACGGCGAAGTCCTGCACAGCAACGAGCCCGCCTTGCGGCTATTGCGCGCGACCTCGCTCGTGAGCATGCGCTCGCGCCAACTGACGCTCGCGGCGCCCCATCAGGCGCGGCTGCAGGAGGACATCGCGATCAGCGAGGCGCGGCTGCGCGCTCGCGGCAGTGGCGCGCTGGCCGCAGCGGCGCGGTTTCGCGCGATCCGGATTGTTGCCGACGAGGCGGACGAGCGCGAAGAGCGTAGCGGGCTCCCGCTCGCGCCACCGGTGGCGAGCAGTCCCGAGGTGCTCTATGTGTTCTACAACGTGCTGACGGCCGGCGATGCCTGCGCCGCCGAGCCCGACGCCATTGCGGCGCTAACGTTCTATCACCCGCGCTCCGCGCCGCCCGTGGACCAGCAGGTGCTCGCGGCCGCCTTCGACCTCACGCCCGCCGAATGCCGCATCGCGCACCTGCTCGTGGAGGGTCTTACACAGAAGGAAATCGCGGCGCGCGTAGGCGTGCAGCACGACACGGTGCGCAAGCAGTTGCAGTCGGTATTCCAGAAGACCGCGACACGGCGCCAGCCGGACCTGCTGCGCCTGCTGCTGCATCTGCCGGCGCGGTCCGCGGAAAAAGGCTAGGGCCTTCGCACAACTTCATGCCACCCCGCGCCATCTCGCGTTACTTCGCGTTGCAGGCGAAGACGAGGTTGTAATTAGTGCCGTCGCTGGACGTATTGACGGTGTCGTAAGTACCGCCGCAACGCGCGCGGGCCTGCTGGGCACACGAATCGCGGTCGCCGGCGGCCGGACATTGCACCTGGATGGTCGGGCGGCCGTCCGAGAGGAACAGCGGCGGGCTGCTGCTGCACGCGGACAGTGCGGCGAGGACCACACAGGCGGTCGCCACGAAAGGCAGCCTGCGCATATCGGATAACAACGACGAACCTGGATGTTTCATGGTGAACCCCGATGGGCCTTCTGGTTTTTTCGACGATGGGATTGTGCCATGCCGCGAGAGCGCTGCGCGGGATACGGGGCGGATCGTCGAAGCGGATCAGGACCCTGGTCAATCGGGCCGCGCGAGCGTCCGGTAGGGGGGCGCGCCGCGCGGGTCGGCGGTGACGTGCACGAATACCTGCTCGACGTCGGGAATCGCTTCGAGGCGCCGCTGCAACGCGTCCCGGTCGAACGCGGCAGGCACGCAACCCTCCGCGTAGACGAAGCGCCGTTGCACCGTGATCCAGAGGCTCGTGCCGGTCAGCAAGACATCGCCCTGGAATTGCTGCCGGACGGCAGCGGCAATGTCGGCATCGTAGAGATAGGCGTTCGGCTTCGAGCACTGGTGGGCCAGCCAGCAACTCGTGCCGCGTTCGACGCGGTAATGAGCGTCGTCCTGAGCTTCGGCCTGCGTCATCAGCGGGCCGAGCGGCAGCGGGCAAGCGCTTACCCCATTCGAAAGCGCAAAGAACGGGTCGTTGTACCAGTTCTTGCGCGCAGCCTGCGGGTCCGGTGCGGTCTGTGCCTGGTCCTGCGCCTGCGCGGCAAGACCGATGGCGAGACAGACGAGAAGTGCGGCGGCCCGCGCCCCATGTGCGAACCGCCCGCCGCGCGAACCGTATGACGTTGCGAACCGGTTCATCGCCGCCTCCTTGGTCGCCGGCGCCTGCGCGCCGCTCAAGCCCCCAGGATAGGCCGCTACGGTCTCCAAAGCAAATCGTTCAGACAACCTGCGTCCGGGCGGTCAAATGCCCAATCCCTGCGCGAGTTCGGTATCGCTGAGCGCGATACCGTGGCGATGCTGCGCGATGTCGCGAACCGTCTCGATTTCCTGCTGCGTGCGTGCCGAATCCCAGCCGAGCGCATCCGCAGCGATCGCGGCCGTTTCGGCCAGTACGGAACCGGTCAGTTGGCCGGCGAGCGCGATCGTCGTGCGACGGAAGAGCAGATCCGCAAGATGCGCGACCATTTCGTATCGACACAGGTAGCGAATCTCCCGCACGGTGTAACCGGGCGCGCCGGTGAGCAGCTTGTCGTCGGACCCATCGTGCTTGCGCGAGCAAAATGCGGCAATTTCGGCTGCGGTCGAGCCGTAGCGCGACAGCAGCGTTTCGGCGCGCCCGGCCGAAATTCCGCAACGCGCGGCAAGTGCTGCGATCCAGTCGGCCCGCTCCGCTGCCGTGCGTGGAAAGCCGCGTCCCCCGCCAATCGCCTCCGCGTGGGTGCTGACGCGGCGAGACCGACCGAGGCGCCGGAGCGTGTCGTCGGCGACCGATTCGGCAAATCCCCGGAAGGTCGTCCATTTCCCGCCGACCAGCGAGAGCACGGGAATGCGCGTTTCGGGCAGGTGATCGACATGTACCACATGATCGCGGCTGACCTCGCCGGGGTCCGCCGCTTCGGACCAGGGCAACGGCCGCACGCCGCTGTAGCGGAACACGATGTTCGAAGCGGTCAGCGCGCAGCCGGGAAACACGGTCCTGAGCACGCCGAGCATGTACTCGGCCTCGCTGTCCTCGCAGCGCACCTGGTCGGGATCCTCCACGCGCAGATCGGTCGACCCCACGAGAAGCTTTCCCATGAAGGGATAGACAAGGCAGATCCGGCCGTCCTTCGAACCGAAATAGACCATGCGGCCGCGCAATTGCGCATGAAGTTCGGGCTGGTCCACGATCAGATGAGAGCCCTTGGTCCCGCCTATGTACCTGCGCTGAATGCCGAGCGACCGGTTCACGCTGTCGATCCAGGCGCCGCCGGCATTGATGACGACGTCCGGCATGACGGGAAAGCGCCGGTCCGAGACGAGATCGCGTAACCAGACCGTCTCCCCCTTCACCTGGTCGACCGTCACGTAATTCGCCGCGAGCGCGCCGTCGCCGGCGGTCATGCCGTCAGCGACGAGTTCGTAGTTGAGACGTTCGGCCTGGGTCACCTGGGCGTCGAAATAGGTGGCGGTGGCCTTGATGGTGGGATCGAGCGAGGGCAGCTCCCGCAGGGAACGCGCTCTCAGCGCGAGCCGGTGCCGCGGCATGCTGCGCTCGTGACGTCCGAGGAAATCGTAGAGGGTCAGGCCGAGCTTCGAAATGATCGCTCCGCGGTCGGCCAGCTTCGTCTGCATACCGAAGAATCGCAGCACGGAAGGGACGATGCCGCCAAAGAACGAATGGATCGGCAGCACGGTCTCCAGAGGCAGCACGAAGTGCGGCGCATTCCTTAGCAGCCGGTTGCGCTCCCGCGTGGATTCGGCAACGAGCCGCCATTCCCCTGTCTCGAGATACTTCAGGCCGCCGTGAATCAGCCGCGAGGGGGCCGAACTCGCGCCGGAGGCAAAGTCCCCCTTGTCGATCAGCAGACAATCGACCTGCTGCAACGACAAGTCGCGGAACACACCAGCGCCGTTGATGCCGCCGCCGACGATCAGCACGCCGACACGCGGTTGCCGTGCCAGCCTCTCCAGAGCGGATTCGCGCGTTCGCTGCATCATCGGCCGTCTCGCGAACCGTGCGCCACGGCGGCCCGGTCGAGCGCCGGCCATGACGGGCGCGTGCCTGAAATAAGCTGCATGTAGAGGTCGTACGCTTCGCTGAACTGGTTGTGACGGTCCCGATCCGGTTCGTGCGTCCGCCGGACCCGGCAGGCTTGCGCGCATGCCTGCGGCAAGGACGCATACACCCCCGTACTCACGCCCGCACAAAGCGCTGCGCCGAGCGCGCTGGCTTCCTGGCTTTCGGGAATATCGATCCGTATCCCCAGAATGTCGGCGAACAGTTGCGCGAGCATGGGGCTTGACGACCCGCCTCCCGTCAGGCCCGCCCGCTGCGCGGCAAAGGCGCTGGTCAGCGCTTCGACGTGGTAGCGGTGATTGAAAACGGTGCCTTCGAGCACGGCCCGCGCCAGATGGGCGCGACGATGCCAGCTTCGGATTCCGAAGAATGACGCGCTTGCGGACTCCTCGAACGGCGATCCGAACAGGAACGGATGAAACATGACGGAACTCGGTTCAGCAAATGCGGCCTGCAATTCGTCCTCTATCAAGTCGAACAGCGAGCCCCCCCGTTGCGCCGCCTGTTGCGCTTCGAGCGCGAAGCACTCCCGCAGAAACCAGTCGACATTGCTCGACGAGGCCGGAGAAATCGACATGTTCATCCACTGGCCGTCACGCGTGCCGTTGCGGCACGACCAGCGCGGATCCCATTGCGGACGATCGGAAAGGATCTCGTTGATGCTGAACGTCCCCGCCGTAATCGAGACGGTGCCCGGCTCCGTAATGCCCATTCCCACGGCACTCGACGTGACGTCGTGCAATCCGCACGCGACCGGCGTGCCCTCTTTCAGCCCGGTCTGCCGCGCGGCCTGCGCGGTGACGCGTCCTGCCGGCGCGGCGGACGGCACGATTTCCGGCAGCGCGCGGCCGAGGGGCGCCATACCGTAAAGCTCGAGGACCGCATTACCGTAGCGTTGCGTGCGGACCTCGGTGAAGGAGGAACTGGCTTCGGTGGGATCGGTCGCCGGCACGCCGGTCAGACAGAAACGCAGCCAGTCCTTGCAAAAGAACACATGCCCGATTCGCGCATACCGCTGCGGCTCGTTGAGCTCGATCCATTTGAGCAGGCTGACGGCGGCATACGGATAGGGACGCTGCCCGGTGAGTTCCAGCGCCTGTTGCAGCACGCCGGTGTCGCGCCATTGATCGCGGACCTCCGAGGCCCGGCTGTCGAGCGACAGGATTCCGGCGCCGAGCGGCGCCCCTTCGCGGTCGACGAGGTAAAGCCCGTCGCCGTGCCCCGTCACTCCGACAGCCGCAATGGCGTCCGCTGGAATCTTGCAGGATTCGAGCGCATCGCGAATCGCCGCGCCCGCCGCCGCCCAGGTCTCGTTCATGTCCCGCTCGACGTGGCGAGGACGCGGCTGCCGCTGCTCCACACGCCGCGACCCCACCGCCACGGTACGGCCCGCGGTGTCGAAGATAACGGCCTTGGTGGCGGTCGACCCGCTATCGAGGCCGAGCAGATACGTCTCCATCGTGTCTCCGGTACGCCCGTTCGGCAGCTGCGATCGGCTCCGTCACGACAAGGAGCCCCAACCGCCCACGCCTATCGGCGGTCTATCGGCGGTATTTCGAATCGACCGCGTTGATCGCCGTCACGTTGCCCGCGCTTCGGCCGTTCTCGTCGAAGGTCTGCGCGAGAAAGGCATCGGCAATGGCCTTGGCCACTTCGGGCCCGATCACGCGCGAGCCCATGGTGATGATCTGCGCGTTGTTCGAGAGCGCCGCGCGTTCCGCGGAATAGGTGTCGTGGCACAACGCCGCGCGAATCCCGCGCACCTTGTTGGCGGAAATACAAACGCCTATTCCCGTGCCGCAGATCAGGATAGCCCGGTCGTAAGCGCCGCGCACCACGTCCGACGCCACGCGGTCGGACAGATCCGCATAGAACTCCTGATTACCCTGGTCGTTTTCCGATACCTCGGAAACGTCGAACCGATCCTTGAGATATTCCGCCAGCACATGGGCGAGCCCGGCCCCCGCGCTGTCTCCGGCAATTGCAAGCTTCACGATGATCTCCTTCAGTTTTGGATGGCAACCGCGCGGCGACCTCAGAGCACCGCCCTGACCCGCGCGACAATATCCCGGTACCCGGCCACATCCCAGGCCGAGCGCCCGATGAACAATCCGTCGATATGCGCGCAGGCGGCCAGCCCGGCGCAGTTGTCCGGGTTGACCGAGCCGCCGTAAAGGCATGGCACGCGCCGGCCGAGCATGTCGTGCGCTGCCGCGATGATCTCGGCCTGGCGAGCGTCGGCATAGGCGGCGCTGGCCGGCACGCCGTGCTCGCCGATGGCCCAGACCGGCTCGTAGGCAAGCAGCAGCGGCGCCGCGCGAGAGTCGGCGCTCAATCGCGCCAACGCGCCGCGCACCTGGGCAGCCAGCACTTCAGTGGCGGCCCCGCTGTCGCGATCGGCCAGGGTTTCGCCGATGCAGATCAGCGGAGTCAGCCCGTGCCGCACCGCGGCTTCCACCTTGAGCCCAACCGTGTCGTCGGTCTCGCCGAAATGCTCGCGCCGCTCGGAGTGGCCGAGCTCGACCAGGTCCATGGCGCAATCCACCAGCATCGGCGCCGAAATCTCGCCGGTCCAGGCACCGCGATCGGCCCAGTGCATGTTCTGCGCGCCGACCTTCACGCTGGTCGGCGCGAGGATCGCCTTGACTTCGCGGATGGCGGTAAACGGCGGAATCACGAAGCGCTGCACGCGCGCGTCGGGGGTATCGTCGAGCAAGCCCTGAGCAAAGGCGCGCGCCTCGGCCAGGGTCTTGTTCATTTTCCAACTGGTGCCAATCCAGAAAGGGAAGTGGGTCATGATGAGGTCGTCAATCGGATGCGCAAACTCGTGCCGCTGCAAATCGGGCAGGGAGAGCGAGCCGGGTCGCCCCGGCGTCTCCCCGCCGTCACATCACTTCGCCAGGGTGAACGGCGCGATGAACTTACCCGCATTGGCCTTGGTGATAAGGATGCAGTCGAACAACTGCTTTTCGGCGCTCACGCCCGTCTTGCCCGTCTTCAGGAACTGGTCGGCCTCCTGCACGGCCTTGGCGGCAAACGTGGCGACCGGCTGCAGCACCGTGTACTGCAACTCGCCGGCCTTCACCGCGGCAACCGCGGCCGGCGAGCCGTCGAACCCGCCCACCTTCACCTGCGAGAGCTTGCCGGCCTGCTTGAGCGCGGCAATGGCGCCCAGCGCCATCTCGTCGTTGCCGCTGATCACGCCCATGACGTCGGGGTGCGCCTGCAGCAGGCTCTGCGTCGCGTTAAAGCCCTGGGTGCGATCCCAGTTGGCGACCTGCGATCCGACTTCCTTCAGGTCCGGATACTGGCTGAGCACCGAGCGGTAGCCGTTGGAACGCGTGGCCGCGTTGTTGTCGGACGGCGCGCCCAGCAGCTCCACATAGTTGCCCTTCGAACCAACGTCCTTCACCCACTGCTGGGCGCCCAGTGCCGCACCTTGCGCGTTGTTCGAAACGAGCTGCGCCTTGGCGATGCCCTCCTGGTTGATCTCGGCATTGACGAGGAAGACGGGGATATTGGCGGCGACGGCCTTCTTGACCGCGCCAATGGACCCGCTGGCATTCGCCGGATCGAGAATGATCGCAACCGACTTGTTGGTGATCGCGGTGTCGATCAACTGGCTCTCGGTATTGGTGTCGCCTTTCGACGCCGCGACGTTCGCGGTATAGCCGAGCTTTTGTGCCTCGGCCGCGGCGACCTTGCCTTCGGTCAGCCAGTAGGGGTTCGCGGGATCGTTGACGATGATGGTCATGAGCCCGTGGTTCTGCGCCTGGGCCTGCCCCGCAAACAGGGGCATGGCGACGGCGAGCGCAAGGAGCATCAAGGTATGTCTTTTGGTAATCATGGTAGTCGGTCTCTTTGTTCGGTTAGTGATGGCGTCTGGGTCTGACATGCTTCCCGCAAGCCGGCGGCGCAGTTCGAGCCTTGCCGACGCCCTACGCGGAAGTGGGTTGGCTGCCGGTCGGCGCGGGGCGCTTGACGCGGCGGCGATACTGAATGGCATTGAGCAGCACCGCGAGCACGATGACGGCCCCGGTGAAAACGGTCTGCCAATACGAGGAAATGCCGATGATGACGAGGCCATCGGAAAGAAAGCCGATCACGAAGGCCCCGAGCAGGGTGCCGCGAATATTGCCGGTGCCGCCCGTCAGCCGCGCACCGCCGATGACCACGGCGGCGATGGCCGTCAGTTCATAGGTTGTGCCAGCCGTCGGACCGGCGGAAGTGAGCTGCGACGACAGGATCAAGCCGGCGATGGCCGCGCAAACGCCCGAGAGCATGTAAACGCTGATCTGCACTTTCTTCACCGGCACACCGGAAAGCTCGGCGGCGCGCTCGTTGCCGCCCGAAGCGTAGAGCCAGCGGCCGAACGGCGTGCGGCTCAAGAGGATGCCGCCGAGCAGCGCGATGACCACCAGAATCAGCACGCCAACGGGAATGTTGAACAGGCGATCGAAGCCGAGCCAGTTGAATCCCGTGTTGCCCAGGTCCGCACGGCCGCCGAGATTGTTGTAGGTCAGGCCGTTGGTCATCAGGAGTGCCAGGCCACGCACGACGTACATCACCCCGAGCGTGGCGACGAAAGCCGGCACCTTGAACCGCGCGATGAGCACACCGTTGACGAGGCCGATGAATGCGCCGAGCAGGCAGCACAGCACCACGACCACCCAGACCGCCGGGTACAGCACAGCGCCGAACAGGTTCAGCGTCACGCCCTGCATGAGGAATCCGGCCACCACGCCGGACAAGCCGAGCGTCGAACCCACCGACAGATCGATGCCGCCGTTGATGATCACGAGCAGCATGCCGATCGCGAGAATGCCGTAGATGGCCACGTGCGAGGCCATCGTCAGGAAGTTCTCGAGCGAGAAATAGTTCGGCGAAAGCGACGAGAAGAGGACGACGATCGCGATCAGCGCGAAGAAGGCTCGTCCCTCCAGCAGCATCTTGCCGATATCGAATCCGGAGCCGAAGCGGCTCGCGTGGGTCGTTGAATGGGAAGGCTTGGCGGCGTCGTTCACGTTCAAATCTCCATACATCTCGACGATCAGATCGCCACGGCTTCGCCGGAGGCGGCCATGATCTGGTCTTTGGTGGCATCGGTGCCGAACTCCGCGGAAATCCGGCCCCGCCGCATGACGACAATGCGATGCGCGATGCTCAGGCATTCGGCAACTTCCGATGTGGAAAACAGCACGGCAAGGCCCTGCGCGGCGCTCTCGGCAAGCAGGCGAAAGACTTCGGCCTTCGCGCCGATATCGATGCCGCGGCTGGGCTCGTCGAGCAAAATGACTTTGGGCCGCGTGGCCAGCATCTTCCCGATCACGACCTTTTGCTGATTGCCGCCCGACAAGGAGCCGATCACCGCCCCCGGTCCCGAGGTCTTGACGCGCACGTTGCGAATCGACTGGCCGACGAGTTCGTGCTCGCGGAAAGAGGAAAGCAACAGCCCCCGTACGAAGCTGCGGATGCTCGCGAGCGAAAGATTGGTGCCAACGGTCATGGTCTGGACAAGACCGTCGCGCTGACGATCCTCCGGCACCAGCACGAGGCCCCGGGCAATGCGCCCGGCGATGCTCAGCGAGGCAAGGTCCTCGCCTTCGAGCAGGACCTTGCCGCCGGTGGTCGGATGGCGGCCGGCGACGGCTTCGAGCAATTCCGTGCGCCCCGCCCCCATCAGTCCGTAAATGCAGACGATCTCGCCCGCGCGCACCCGCAGCGACAGGTGATCGACTACGGAGATGCCGGCTCCGGACGGGTCGGCAACGCTCACGTCTTCGATCGCGAGCGCGACCTCGCCAAACGCATAGCCCGTGGGCGGCGAGCCGAGATCGAAGTTCTCGCCCACCATGTTGCGCACGATCCAGCCCAGATCGATCTCGCTCGCTTCGGCCGTCGCGGTAATCCTGCCGTCGCGCAGCACCACGGCGTAGTCGGTGATCTGCAGCGCCTCTTCGAGGTGATGCGAGATGTAGACGATCGACACGCCGCGGCTCGTCAGGTCGCGGATCACCTTGAACAGCACTTCCACCTCGGAAGCGCTCAGCGCCGAAGTCGGCTCGTCCATGATGAGGATGCGCGAGTCGATCGAAAGCGCCCGGGCAATTTCGACCACCTGCTGCTGGCCCAGCCGCAGGTCCTGAACGAGGGTCAGCGGGTCGATCTGCTCCTCGTCGAGGGAAACCATGAGATCCCTCGTTTGCCGCGCTTCCTCGGCAAAATTGACGCCCATGGCGGCGCGCAGTTCGCGGCCCATGAAGATGTTGTCGCGCACGCTCAGATTGGGCGCGAGGCTCAGCTCCTGGTGGATGATCGAGATGCCGTGGTCGCGCGCGTCGTTCGCCGACGAAAAGGCGATGCGTTCTCCGTCGAGTTCGATATGCCCCGACGTCGGCGTCTCCACGCCGGCCAGGATCTTCATCAGCGTCGATTTGCCCGCGCCGTTCTCGCCGAACAGGGTGGTCACCTTGCCGCGCCGGATGTCGAAGTTCACGCCTTTCAGCGCGTGCACGCCGCCGTACGACTTGACGATGTCGCGTGCCGACAGCACCACGTCGTCCGGAATGGATTGCAGCGGGAGCGCGCTCATCATTTCACTTCCAGCTTGACCGGCGTGACGAGCCAGCCGTTCGGATTGATCAACTGGAATACGCCGACGACCGAAACGGTCTTGCCCGTCAACTTGCTGGTGTCGACTTTCGACAGGACCTCTTTTTTCATCTCCGCGTTGATCGCGTATCCCGCGTTCTGGTAGTCGATCTGGTTCGTGAACTGCTCGAAGCTGATGGTGCCCGTAGCGTCGCGCAGATCGGTGCCGTTGATCGCCGGACCGGTCTGCACCCGGATGGTCACGGCATCGGGCAAACCCGGCACCTTGACGTAATAGACGCCGTCGTCGTCCTTGCCGGCCACGCCCGTAAAGCTGACCGACATTTCGGGGCCGATTCCGCCGCCCGCCACGCCGTACTGCTTGCCGGCCGCGTCCGCGTCGCTCGCAATGGCCGCGGCCAGCGTCGCAGCGCTGACTGCGCGCTTCTCGATCGCGGCCTGCGTTTTCGGAAACTGCGTCGCACCATAGGCCGCCGGATCGAAGGTCTTGACCTGCGTATCCGAGTCGGACCCGATCTTCACGACCTTCGTGCTCAGCGCCATCGCCGCAATCAGAATCAGCGCCAGCACGGCCGCGACCGCTGTCCAGGCGCTGCGTCTCGCGCGGCGCTTCATCGGCGGGGTGAATGTGCTCATAGTCAAGACTCCTCTATTCCTTAATGCCTGGCAGGCCGGATGAAGAAACCGGATCCGCCCGCATCGACCAGTCTTCGGCGATCACGTGGAGCACCATCGCGGCGGAGGCCGCACCCGCATCCACATGCCCGACGCTACGCAAGCCGAGACGCGACGCCCGCCCTTTGGTCGCCGTCATCGACCTCGTCGACTCCGCCCCAGCCGCCGCCGCGTCGCGCATGCGCTGCATGAGTCCGGACAGCGGCAGATCCCCGGCCATGCCCTGCTGCACCGCGGACGCAGCCGGCGCCCACACGTCCACCATCGTCTTTTCGCCCGGTTCGGCCTTGCCGCGCGCGCGGATGCCTTCGGCCATCGCCACGATCAGCGTCGGCGCTTCGGCCAGCGGCATGGCCGTGCGCGCGCCCGCGGCGCTCGCGGCCCGCATGAACGCGGTGGCATAGAGCGGCCCCGTCGAGGCGCCCACCGCATTCAGGAACCCCTTGGCCGCCGCGTTGAATTGCCCGGCGAGCGTGGCCTGCGCGGGCAACGCGTCGATCGCCGTGGACGCGGCGGCAAAACCCTGCGCCATCGCGATGCCGTGGTCCGCGTCGCCGATCGCGCCGTCGAGGCGGCATAGCTCGTCCCGTGCGGCCTCCATGGTTCCGGCCAGCTTCCGGAACAGCCGTGCGACGTCTTCGGTCGTCAGCGCGAACATTGCCCGGCCTCCGTCTGGAACATGGCGCACGCGCAGGGGTGGTCGAGCAGACCCTGCAATTCTTCGTCGAGATGCATCAAGGTGATCGACGCCCCGGCCATTTCGAGCGACGTGCACAGCGGCCCCACCAGCGTGCGATGCACGGTCAGTTCCGCCTCGGCCAGCCGTTGCGCCACGCGACGATTGAGGATGTACAGCTCCATGAGCGGCGTCGCGCCCAGCGAATTCACCAGCACCGCCACGCGATCGCCCCGCGCCGCGCCCATCTCGGCGAGGAGCGCGTCCATGATCTCGTCGACCACGGCGTCGGCCGGACGCAGCGGTTCCCGGCGCATGCCCGGCTCGCCGTGGATGCCCATGCCGACCTCCATCTCGCCCGCCGCGATCTCGAAGTTCGCGCGCCGTGTCTGCGGCAGCGAACAGGGGGCGAGCGCCACGCCCAAAGTGAAGGTCCGGTCGTTGGCGCGGCGCGCCACCCGCTCCACCTCCGCCAGCGGCATCATCAGGTCGGCCGCCGCTCCCGCCGCCTTGAAAATGAACACGTTGCCTGCCACGCCGCGCCGTTCTTGCCGCCGGTCGCGGGGCGCGGAAGCAATGTCGTCGGTCGTCAGCACCGTGCGCGCCTCGACGCCTTCCAGCCCGAGCAGTTCGGTGGCCATGTCGAAATTCATCACGTCGCCGGCATAGTTGCCGTACAGGAACAGCACGCCGGCGCCGCCGTGCGCGGCCAGCGCCGCATCGACGGCCGGCTGCGGCGGGGGCGACGCGAAGACATTGCCCACCGCCGCCGCGTCGGCCAATCCCTTGCCGACAAAGCCGAGAAACGTCGGCTCGTGTCCCGACCCGCCGCCTATCACGACCGCCACCTTGCCGGGGCGCGGTCCATGGCGCGCCACGACGGCGCGCGGCGCACGCTCGTCTCGCCGCAGCAGGTCGCCGTGCGCGGCCATCACACCGTCCAGCATCTCGTCGACAGCGGCGTCGCCGTCGTTGATCAGTTTCTGTGTCATTGCGCCGTGCATCGCAGTCAGGTCCCGTCAAATGTGCAGATCGGCAACGCCGGTGTCGAAATGCGGAGCCCAGAACGCCACCGATTCGGCAAGCTGGGCGACAACCTGGCGATCGGTCGGCTCGCGTTCCTTGAACGACAGCTCCAGGCAAATTTCGTTATCCTTACCGCCACCCGCGTGAAGCGCGCTCATGAGCGGCTCCGGCTGTATTCGGCCGCGTGCGTTGTACTCGGCCGTAAAGGGTCGGTGGCCGCCCTTGTCCATCAGCGACTGCTTGATGTGGATGATCGGCGAGACCCGCGGCACCGCGCGCGCCCAGGCATAGGGATCGTAGTCGTCGGCGTTGGCGCTCGTGATATCCCCGTGATCGATGTCGGCCATCATCCACATGGGCACCGCCATCCTGGCGGCACTGAGCCGCTCCTGCAGCGCCATACAGGCGGCAATCGTCTCGCCGAACTCGCGTCCGATCGACATGGGCTCCCAGAATACGAACGCGAGGCCGGCGCTCTTTGCGTGCTCCGCCACTTCGGCCCAGCAGTCAATGGCGGTCCGGATCAGGGCCTCGCGCCGGGCGGCGTCGTCGTAGTCGCGGTAGGTGAAGATCGCGAACTGGGTGCCGATCGCGTTGCCGCCGAGATCGGCGACGATATCGGCAAAGGTCTTGAACCAGTCGACGTAGTAGCGCCGCACGTCGGCGTCCGGATGGCCGAAGTGGTTGAGCCGCCCGTAAGGTCCGGTCATGCCCGACGTGATACGCACGCCGGTTCGCGTCATCGCCGCGCGCATCTGGCGCACGAGGCGCCGGTTGACGGAGGCAGGCCACGACGGATTGATGAACTCGTGCGTGAGCTGCACGTCGCGGATCTTCATGCCGTGCGCGATGGTGTCGATGAGGTCGTCGGCTTGCGCGAAGCGATTGACGAGCGGGTTGGTGTTGAGTGAAAGCGTGAAAGCCATGTTCGTTCCGTGGAGTGGTGGGATCGATCGCGTCCCGGCTCAGGCGGACATCGCCGCCAGGCGGCCATCGAACCAGACGTCGAACGCAGCCATTTGCCCGGCGCTCATGTGCAGCCCGTGCTTGGTACGCCGCGTCAGAATGTCGGGCACCGTCTCGGCCCACTCGTGCGCCATCAGATAACGGGCCTCGGCCTCGTAGAAGTTCGGCCCGAATTTCCGGCCGAGTCCTGCCAGCGAGGTCGCGGAACCGATCACCTGCGCGGTGCGCGTTCCGTAGGTCCGCACGTAGTAGCGCGCCAGTTCCTCCGGCAGCCAGGGATAGTCGCGCTGCAGACGTTCGGTGAACTTCGGCACGTCGCCGCCCTCGATGTCCCCGCCGGGCAGGGGCGCGGTGGCCGTCCAGTCGCGCCCCATCCGCGGGAACGTCGGCTGCAGATGCTGCAGCGCCTGCTCGGCCAGCTTGCGGAAGGTGGTGATCTTGCCGCCGAAGACGTTGAGCAGCGGCGCGCCGCCATTGGCGTCGAGGTCGAACGCATAGTCGCGCGTCACCGCCGAGGGGTTGCCGTTGCCGTCGTCGTAAAGCGGCCGCACGCCCGCGAAGGTCTGCACCACGTCCTCGCGCCGCGGCGGCGCCTTGAAGTACCGGCTCACGGCGGCCAGCAGGTATTCCACTTCCGCTTCGTCGATCGACACGCTTTCCGGCGCACCGTCCCAGGGAACGTCGGTGGTGCCGATGAGCGCCATATCCCCTTCATAAGGATTAATGAAGATCACCCGCTTGTCGCGGTTCTGAACCAGCCAGGCGTGCGTACCCTCCCAGAACTTGTGGGTGATGATATGGCTGCCCTTCACGAGCCGCACCTTGCGCGTCGAGTGGCCGTCCGTCACGCGCCCGACGACGTCGGCGACCCAGGGGCCGGCCGCATTGACCAGCGCCCGCGCGGTGACCACGCGAGTCGCGCCGTCACGGGTGTCGCGCAGTTCCACGCGCCACGCACCGCCTTCGCGCCGGGCCGAAACGAACGCGGTCCGCGTGAGCACCCGGGCGCCGCGCTGCGCGGCATCCACGGCGTTGAGCACCACGAGGCGCGCGTCGTCGACCCAGCAGTCGGAATATTCGAAGCCCCTGCGGTACTGATCCTTGACCGGCTGACCTTCGACGCCATGGCGCAAATCCAGCGTGCGCGTTCCCGGCAGCTTCTCGCGCCCGCCCAGGTGATCGTATAAGAACAGTCCCAGTCGCACGAGCCAGGCCGGACGGTCATCGGGGCTGTGCGGCAGGACGAAGCGCATCGGCCAGATGATGTGCGGCGCAGCGTTAAGCAGTACTTCGCGCTCGATCAAGGCCTCGCGCACGAGCCGGAACTCGTAATACTCAAGGTAGCGCAGGCCGCCGTGCACGAGCTTGCCCGAGCGCGACGAGGTGCCTTGGGCGAGATCGTCCTTTTCGCACAGGATGACCGAGAGTCCGCGGCCCGCGGCATCGCGCGCGATGCCTGCGCCATTGACGCCGCCGCCGATGACGAGCAGATCCACGGTCGCGTTGTCGCTCATTGCACCACCCCCGGTTCGGCTTGCACGCCGGCATGAAGCGCTTCGGACTGAAGGCTCGCCTTCGTCTCCCCGGCCATGGCCTCCCATACCGGCTCAAGTGCATGTCGCGCCCCGCGGTAGGCGGGAAAGCGCTGCGCGTAGGTGCGCACCAGATCCGGGTCCGGCGCCTCGGCCTGCCCCAGCAGCGGCGCGACCCACTCGGCAATGCAGGCGTGCATGTCGGGGTAGACGCCCAGCGCAACCGCGGCCATCATCGCCGCCCCGGCCGCGCCGGCTTCTTCGCGCGCGGAAATCCGCACCGGGGCCCCAACCACCGCGGCCAGCACCGCGCGCAAGGCGCGCGAGCGCGTCGCCCCGCCGGTGAGCCGCAAGTCCGCCGGCATCGCGCCGCCCATGGCCGCATAGCAGTCGCGCGTGGCCATGCCCAGCCCCTCGACCACGGCGCGCAGCAGGTCCGGAAAGCGGATTTCATTGGTGAGTCCTATGAAATCCGCTCGCGCGTTGGCGTTGATGAACGGTCCGCGCTCGCCCCCTTCCGAAATGTACGGATGGTAAAGCAGCGCACCCGGCCGGCCGCGCTGCAGCCATCCGTCGATGTAGTTCACCCGGTCGCCCGGCGACAGCGTGGGGCCGAACTCCGCAAGCAGGTCGCATGCCAGGTTCAGGATCCAGTCGATATTGAGCGTCGCGGAAAGGTTCGACTGCACTTGCGCCGACATGCCCGGCATGGGCAGCGCGATGACATAGCCCGTGCCTTCGGCGTTCAGATGTACGTCGGCGTTACGCATCGCACGCATATGCATGCCGGTCGACCCGATGATCGAGCAGCTCGCCCCGGCGGCGTCGGCGGTATGGATGCCGGCGCCCAGCGCCGTGAGCACGATGTCGACGAAGCCGAGGCACACCGGCGTACCGGCCAGCAGACCCGTTGCTTTCGCGGCCTCGGGCGAAAGTTCATGGGTGACCTCGGTGCCGTCAAGAATCTCGGGCAGCAGCGCGCGGTGCGCCGTCAGTTCGAGTGCCTCGATCACGGCGTCGTCATACGTGCGGGTGCGGAAGTTGCCGAAGGTGAAGCTCGCCTCCGAGGGATCCGTTGCGCGGACCCCGGTGAGCTTCAGATACAGCCAGTCCTTGCAATGCAGCGCGACTTCGGTGCGGTCCAGTACTTCGGGCAGCGTCGCCGCCATATGCGCGAGCTGCGCGCCCTGGCCGCATGCCGCAAGCCCGGTGCCGGTCGCCTCGAAGCGGGCGCGGCTGGCCGGCTTGCCCTGCAGCCGCCGCACCGTGCCTGCGGCGCGCGCGTCGAGCCAGAGCCAGGCATCGCTCGCGGGCTCGTTGCCCGCGCCGACGAGCCAGGTGCCGTCGCCCTGCCCCGTGACCGCCACCGCCCGGGTGCGCTGCGCGAGACCCTCCACCCGGGTGCCGAGATCGCGCAGTGTGCGCGCGCAGTCTGCCCAGGTCTGGTTCAGGGACTGAAAGGCCGCGCCATCGGCCCTCGTCGCGTAGCGATTGGGGGTCGACGCCACGGCGATCTGCCGCCCGCTCAAATCGAAGGCCACCGCCTTGATGACCGAGGTGCCGGCGTCGATGCCGATCAGGAGATCGTGTCCGGGGCTTGCCATCGCGCTCACTCCACCGCTTGCGGCTCGTCGCGCAGCGCGAGCGCCGTGGCCTCGTCCGTCACGAGTCCGCTCAGGAGGCGGCTGTGCAGAACGGCGCGGATGGCGTCGACCTTTTCGGCGCCGCCGGCGATCGCCACGATGCGGCGCCCCGCCAGATCGGCCAGCGCGGGCGCAACCGTGCGCGCGGCCAACGAAGTCTGGACGGGCTTGCCGGCGTGATCGAAAAAGTGTCCAAGCAGTTCGCCCCGGCCACCTAGTTCGCTTACCTCACGAATTTCCTGCGGCTCGATCATCTGCGAGGCAACAAGCGTCGCGTCAGGATGGGCGCTGCCGATCCCGACGATCATCAGGTCCGCGTGCGCCGCGAGGTCGAATACTTCGCGCACGCCGCGCTGCGAGAGCAGCACCTCCCGGTCTTCGGCGGTATTGGCGAAAAACGGCAGCGGCAGCACGTAAGACACCGCGCCCGTTTTCTCCGCCAGCCGGTAGATCACGTCGTACGGATTCGCCGCATAGTCTCGTGTCACGCCGCCCTCGAGCGACACGAAGCGCACGTTGCCCGCGTCCATGCGCGGCATCTCGGCAACGGCGGCCGCCAGCGTCCGGCCGTGCCCGATGCCGATCACGCCGCCCTGGCACGCCGCGATCTCGCGTTGCAGAAACTGGGCCCCGGCAATGCCCAGGGCACGCAGGGGCAGGCCCACCTCGTGCAGGTCCGGCACCACCTCGCAATAGGCAAGCCCATGGCGCTCGGCAAGCTCCGTTTCCAGCACCACGCATTCCGCGATCTCGCCATCGATCGTGACCTTCACGGCGCCGCTCTGATTGGCGCGCATGATCAGCCGATGCGCCTTGACGTTGCTCACCCCAAGGCGCGCGGCCACATCGGCCTGCGTCTGCCCTGCCGCGTAATGCAACCAGGCGGCCCTGATGGCGAGACTGTCCTCGGGATCAGGTCTGCCGGCGGATTTCGTCATGTCCTCTCCAGTGCAAAAGCAGGAAATGAAATTTTTTTCACTCGCTGCATTTTTTTTCGTTGAGGCCAATATACGCGGCAAATCTTCGTCTGCCATCCGACAGAACCCTTAGTGGATATCCCTATGCTTTGACTGAGCGGCCTTGCCGAGAAATAAGTGTCGGATTCTTTTTGCGACGGAACGTCAAAGCGCTCGACCCGTTCCCGCCCCGCTCCATCGGGCGCGAGGACACAGCCCACACGCCCGCGGTGGCATAGTCCATGGGCCGGGTTTCAATGGCCACCGCCTGCTTTAGAACGCGATCGTCGTCCTCAAGCCGACAATCGCCTCGTCGCCAACGCGCTGCGACGGGTTATCCGGATTCGGGATGCCGCCCGCCGGACGGAACGCGTACTGGAAGTCGGCCTGAAGCTGCCACCACGGCGCGACCTGATACTGATAGGTCGCTTCAAGTACCGTCTCCGCGCTGCGCGACGGATAACCCGGCGTGTAGGTCCCCTGCGCGCTCGCCAGATCCTGCGCATGCGAGCCGATATGCGCATAGCCCACGGCCAGCCCCACCACGTCGTTGTCGCGGCCCTTGAACGGCGCCTTGAGCGTCACGCCCGCGTTCACGCCCAGATCGACGACGTTGCGGTCGCCCGGCGCGCCCATGATGCGCGCGAACACGCCCACCGACTGCGGGCTGTCCGCGCTGGGGCGCCAGACCATCTGGTCGGCGACGGCATAGATGCTGTAGTCGCCGCCGTGCGTCGCGGGCGCGCCCGTAGTGGCCGGGTTGGCGAGCGAGAGGCCGGTGTTGTCGTAGCCCGGATCGGCGAAGCGGTTGCTGTCGTACCAGAAGCCCAGCTTGTAAGTACCCGGCAGTCCTGAATATTTCGGATCATTCGGATTGGACGACGGCGGGTTGATCGCATACTGCACCTCGCCGATCACGAGCGCGCCGTTATGCAGATTGAACGTCGTGCCGCTGGCGTTGAGCTTCTGCGGGTCGCCCACGCCAGGCGCGGGGTTGCCGTCGAACACGCCGCCCAGCACCGTGATGGCGTCGGTGGGCGTTGCGCGCACGCGCACGCCGAGCGACGACAGCGGATACGCCGGGCCGCCCCCGGGCAGATCGACGGACGGCAGCGCCGACCAGCCGAACGTCGCGTTCATGAAAGTGCCCGCGTACTGGCTGACCATGAACTCCTGGTCGAGACTCTGCTGGCCGACCTTCACGTCGACCTTGCCGCCCGGCAGCGACTGCTGGTACCAGAGTTCCCAGAGGCGCGTGCCCGCATCGGCCTCGACACCCGTGGCGAGTTGCAGGGTCTGCAGATTGCGTTCGCTCAGGTCGGTGCCGTGAATCTGCAGCGCGGACACGTTGAAGATCCCGCCCGGCAGGCCGAACGCCTTCTGCGTGTCGACCCCGAGGCCGAACTGCGTGACGCCGTCGTACGCGCCGCCGCGGTGCGTGCCGCCGGAGAGATTGGCCATGTACTCGCTCGTTTCCTGCAGACCGAAGGTCACGCCGTAGTTGCCCATCCACGAGCGCAGGCCGCTCATGTCGCCGAAGAGGTTCGAGCGCGCCCACAGACCCGTGGGCGCAGCGTTCGACGGATCCTCGGGTGCAGCGGTGGCTGCGGGTGGCTGGGCCGGCGAACCGGCTGCTGCAGGTGCGGGTTGCGTTTCGCCGGACGATTGTGCGAACGCGGCGGGTGCGATGGCGAAAGCGAGCAGCGCGGCGAGCGAGAGCGGCGTGCCGGTCGTGAGCAGGCGAGTTTTAAGGTTGTTCTTCATGGCAAATCGAGCGACGTCGAGCCCGAACGCATCGGGCGACGAATGAATACGCGACGGCCCCTCGCAAGCGGCGTTGCGAAAGACGATCGAAACAGAGGGAGCGTGCTGCAGGCGGACAGGCTTCTGGCCTGTCACGAAGGAAGCGCGCTAACCCGACTCAGCGAGTTAGCGGCGAAAGGAGCGGTGCTTGAGGGACCGCTTTGCGGGACCCCCGAGCGCCCTTTGCGGCTATCTCGCGAACATATCGCCGGCGCAAGCCGGCATCGGACTTCCACTACTGGAGCATGTGTCCACGAGAGACTCCTTTCTTTGAGACGGGCGCATTGTATTCGCCACTTCCACCAAACCGCAAGTAAAAAAAGCATCGAATGAAATCGCAGTGCGAAATATCCGGCAGGCATTCCGTGAGCAGCCGGAAAGGCCAGCCACGCGGCGCCATGGCGAATGCATCCGGTTCGCATTCAGCGCGCGCGGCGCGGCTTGCCATGCTTTCTGAACGGCTTCATTGTCGGGCGGATGAAAGACTAAATCCCGTCATTGCGTACCGTATTGCCGCCATAAAAAATACCTTGGCTCTGCTTAGGGAAACGTGTTGACTTGTGCTTTCTCCGTCACTAGAATCCGCCCATCTTCACAACCGGGGCCCACGCCGTGGACTCTTGCAGTAGTCGATCTTCGATCTGTTTTTCTGCCTGACCGGCCAGACGTCCGCGCCCTTCTTTACGCCGCCGTCCCGCCATCATCAGGCAGACGGTGCGCGCCATCGCTTCACCCCCCGTGCACCTTTTGAATTAGCGCCATCCGGACGCCGGGTTCGTGCGCACACGCCTTTCGCGTGCTGCCTGCGCGCCCCGCTCCGCTGGCGTCGTGTCGCGAGCCGCCGCTCGCGGCCGCGTTCGCTCGCGCCCGCCGTTTCTGTTCGCAAAACGGGCGCGTGGTTCAACACGCGCGTTGCCAACGCGCGGCCAACCGGAAAAGGAGCCGTAATGCCCGACAGTGACAGTCATCCCTTATGCCGCTTACCTCACATTCAACTGGGGAAAGCAGGCGGACGGCTGCCGCGCCCATGATGCGCGGGTGATCCGTGTCCGCCGGCTTTCCGCGATTTACGCGTCGAACCCGGCGCACGGAGCACTCACATGCATTTCGCCCTCCTTCTTTCGAATCTGCCGCACATGGAAGAGTCGCGCAGCCACTACGCCAGCTTTCTTTCGTGGCAGCCACGCACGGCGTCCTCTCGCTTCGGTGCGTTCTGGCAACGCGTGAAGGCATTCGCCTCCTGATTCCGCACGCCCCTCCGCCATACGCAAACCGGTGCTGTACGTGAATCAGGAAATGGTGCTGCGCCTCGGCGCCGTGACCGGCGTGGGCCACGCGCGGCTCATCTTCGAGCGCTTCGGCAAATTCTGGGGCGCTTTCAGCGTGATCGACCTGTTTCTGCTCAACGCGCTCACCATCGTGACCGAGTTCATCGGCATCACCTTCGTGCTGGACTTCTTCGGCGTTTCGAAGGTGGCGGGCGTGTGCATCGCCGCCGCGCTCGCCATGGCTGCGGTCAGCACCGGCAACTTCCGGCGCTTCGAACGCTTCGCCGTGGGCCTGTGCCTCCTGAGCCTGCTGCTCGTGCCCGTACTGGTGACGATTCACCCGCCGGTCGGCCAGATGGCGCGCGACATGTGGCGCATGCCGCCGCTCGACGAATTGCCGGCGCCGAACCTCACGCTCAGCAAGCGTGTATGGATGGGCGTGCTGCGCGGCTATCTGTTGATTGCGGTCGCGCTCGTCGTGGTGAAGGTCGTGCAGATGACCTTGCTGAAGTAAGCGCAAGCGGGCGCGCTCATGCGTATGCCCGCAAATGAATGGCGGCGCAGAAGGGGCTTGCAAGCGCGTTCGACTCTCTCTATAATTCGCGCCTCGACAGGCTCGTAGCTCAGTTGGTTAGAGCACCACCTTGACATGGTGGGGGTCGTTGGTTCGAGTCCAATCGAGCCTACCAACGAATCAAGTAGTAAAAATCAGGTAGTACTTCGCAGGCGGTACTTCGGCAATGACGCAATCCCTCGCGGGACTGCGTCATTTTCGTTTGTGCATTGCCTTTGCAGCCTTTTTGCGGCCTTCTTATTCCGCGCGCACGCGCACACCGTTCAACTCGCCCACAACGTCGAACAGATGCGGCACGTACTCGTCGCCGTGGCCCAGATTCGTCGCGAGCAGATAGAGCTGGCGCGCCGCTTCCGCAACGATTGCGGTCGAAGCCTGTTCGCCGGCCAGACGTGCATACGCACGCATATCCTTCAGCGCATTGCGCAGCGCGAACTGCTGCCCGCTGTCGTCGCCCTCCAGCACGTACGGCACGATGCGGTCGAAGGTCCGGCTATGTCCGCCGCTCAAGCGGCACAGGGCGGCGAACTCGCGCAGGTCCACCCCCGCCTTCGCCGCCGTGCCGAATGCTTCGGCCAGCACCGCGGCATTCGCCTGCGCGATGAAGTTGTGAATCAGCTTCGCGCGATAACCGGAACCGGCCTGGCCGAGATGATGGATCGTCTCCGCGTAGGTTTCGAACAGCGGCCGCACCGTCTCGACCACCTCGGTCTCGCCCCCCACGAGCACATTGAGGCGGCCTTCGCGCGCCTCCTTCGGCGTGCGGTTGACCGGCGCGTCGAGAAACTGCGCGCCGCGCGCAGCAAGCGCCGTGGCCGCTTCCTCCGCGAACTCGGGGTCGGCGGTCGTGGCGTCGATCACGATCAGTCCAGGATGCGCGCCGGCCAGCAAGCCGTGCTCGCGCGTGAGCACGTCGCGCACCTGCGGCGTGCCGGTCACGCTGATCAGCACCACGTCCACGTTGCGCGCCAGTTCCTCGGCCGAAGCGGCCTCGGTCGCGCCGCGCGCGACGAGCGCGTCCACGTTCGCGCGGCTGCGGTGCGCGAGCACCGTCAGTGCGAAGCCGCGCTTCAGGATGTTGTGCGCGATCGCATCGCCCATCAGCCCGAGGCCGATCACGCCGACACGCCGGATACGTTCTGGAATCTCGATCTGGTTCATGGTTGGCAGCGCCGCCGTCACACCGGCAGCTTCCTCTGATAGTTGATAAGCAGTGCGCACAGAATCTGGAAGCCGGCCACCGCGACGAAGAACATCAGGGCAAGGAAATACGAACCCGTGTGCTGCACGATGTAGCCGATGAAGATCGGCACGAAGATGCCCGCGATATTGCCGACGAAGTTCATGATGCCACAGAGCGACCCGGCGCGTTTGCGCGTGGCGAGCATGGCCGGCGTGGCCCAGTTGCAGCCGCCGCACCAGCGCACGAAGAAAAGCGCCACGCAAAGCAGGGCGACGACGACGGCCGGCGAGCCGGCATACGCGACCACGCACATCGAGGCCGCCACGGCCGCGGCGCCGATCACCATCATCGTGCGATAGACGAGATTCGCGCCGGCGCCCGCCATCTTCCAGCGGTCGGCAATCCAGCCGCCGCAGATCTCGCCGATGAAGCCCATCAGGAAGATCAGGAACGTCGCGTTGCCCATGGACTTGAGGTCGAAACCGTGCGCCTTGTACAGGTAGCTCGGCAGCCAGGTCATCAGGCCGTAGAAGATCAGGTTCGTGCAGGTGTGGCTCATGCACATGCCCCACACCGAACGGTAGCGGAAGAAGCTCAGCAGCGACGATCCCGCCTCGGCCTTCGGTTCGCCGCGATCCTCCTCGGCCAGCGCCGCTTCGATGTACGCGACCTCGGCGTCGTTGATGCGCGGATGTTCGCGCGGCGTATTGCGGATGTACCACCACGCCCAGATGCCGCACAGGACCGTGCCGATCCCGGCCACCGCGAAGGCCGCGCGCCACGAACCGAACCAGCCCATCAGCAGTGCCGTGACGATCGCGCCGACACCCGAGCCGAGCGCCGACCCGCCGTCGATCAGCGAAGCGCCGCGCGTGCGCTCGTTCTGCGTGAGCCACATCGCGTTGAGCTTGCCGCCGGCCGGATAGATGGGCGCTTCGCTGACGCCGAGTCCAAAACGCGTGAGCAGCAGCGTGAACCAGCCGACGCTCACCGCGGCGATGCCCTGAAAGAAGCCCCACCCGATCGTCGCCGCCGCGATCACCACGCGCGGCTTGAGGCGGTCGGCCAGCATGCCGGACGGCACCTGCATGAAGAGATAGGTCCAGAAGAACGCGCTCAGGATAAGCCCCTGCTTCTCGGGCGTTAGCTGAAACTCCTGTGCAATGCTCGGCATGGCGACCGAAAGCGCGGCACGGTCGATATAGTTGAGCGATACGAGCATCAGCAGCAACAAAAAGATCTTCCATCGCGTGCTGGACATGCGGACTGCGGCAACCTGCGTGGCTTCCATTTAGCCTGTCTCCTTCATGGGTACGGCAATGCGTCGTATGCGCCGTTATGCGGCGTCTGTGGCGCGCTGCGGCTTGCCGTCCACGAGCCGGTTCAGGCCCAGCGGATTGGCGGTGTGCAGCGCGGGCGGCAGAAGCGCTTCGGGCAGATCCTGGTAGCTCACGGGCCGCAGAAAGCGCGCGATCGCGAGGCTGCCCACCGAGGTCGTGCGGCCGTCCGAGGTCGCCGGATAAGGTCCGCCGTGCACCATGGCATGCCCGACTTCCACGCCCGTCCCAAAGCCGTTCGCCAGCAGGCGGCCGGCCCGCCGTTCGAGCGCGGGCAGGAACGCGCGTGCGCTTTCGTAATCGCCCGCGTCGACGTGCAGCGCGACCGTCAGTTGTCCTTCCAGACTTTCCACGAGGTCGAGCATGCTCTCCGCGCCCGGGCAGCGCACGATCAGCGCAGCCGCGCCGAATACCTCTTCCTGCAGGTGCGGATCGGCGCGGAACGACTCGGCGCTCGTCGCGAACAGCGCTGCCTGGCCTCGATTGCCTCCGACAATCGAGAGCCCGCGCGCCAGCGTCGTCACCTCGCGATGGTCCGCGAGACGCGCAACGCCCGCCTCGTAAGCGGCGTGAATGCCGGGCGTGAGCATCGTTGCGGCCTCGATGCCGGACAGCGCGTTCGATGCGGCCGCAACGAAGCGGTCGAGACCCGGTCCGTCCACCGCGATGATCAACCCCGGATTCGTGCAGAACTGACCGGCGCCGAGCGTGAGCGACGCGGCGAACGCCGTACCGATCGACTCGGCGCGGGCCTCCAGCGCCGCCGGGAACAGCAGGACCGGATTGATGCTGCTCATCTCGGCATAGACGGGGATCGGCTCCGGCCGCGCAGCGGCGAGGCCCATCAACGCCACACCGGCGCGGCGCGAGCCCGTGAAACCGACGGCCTTGATGCGCGAATCCTTCACGAGCGCCTGCCCTACCTCGATGCCCGCATCGAAGAGCAGCGAGAATGTGCCTTCGGGCATGCCGCAGTCCGCCACCGCCCGCTTCACGGCGCCGCCAACGAGCGCGCTCGTACCGGGGTGCGCGGGGTGCGCCTTCACGATCACAGGGCAGCCCGCCGCAAGCGCCGAGGCGGTATCGCCGCCCGCCACGGAAAACGCCAGCGGAAAGTTGCTCGCGCCGAACACGGCGACCGGCCCCAGCGCCACATGGCGCAAACGCAGATCGACACGCGGCAGCGGTTTGCGCTCGGGCTGCGCCGGATCGATGCGCACGCCGAGCCAGTCGCCGTCGCGCACCACCTGCGCGAACATCCGCAACTGGCCGACGGTCCGTCCGCGTTCGCCTTCCAGGCGCGCGCGCGGCAGGCCCGTCTCGGTCATGCAGCGTTCGATCAGCGCATCGCCGAGATCGAGAATGTTCTGCGCAATCGCTTCCAGAAATGCTGCGCGCGCTTCGAGCGGGGTTTCGCGGTACGCGTCGAGCGCGTTCCATGCGAGCGCGCAGGCCGCCTCGACATCCGCCGGCGTCGCGCCGCCAAACGCGGGTTCGAGTACGGCGCCGCTCGCCGCCTCGACGCCGCGGATCGCGCCGTTCGTGCCGGGCACGGCCCGCTGCCCAATGATCAAACCAGTCGGAATCGACATGTCAACGTCCCCAGTGCAAAACGAGTGGATCGAGACGACGCGCGACCCGCAAGAGGCCCTCGCGCGTCGCGGGATGAACGGGCGCGAGCGGACGGCGCAGCGCCGCGGAGCGGATCACGCCCCCCTCTTTCATGAGTTCCTTGCACGCCGCGAGGCCGCATTGGCGGTTCTCGTAGTTGATGAGCGGCAGCCATCGCTGATAGAGCTCGGCCGCGCGTTCGGCATCGCCTGCCGCATAGGCGTCGACAATCGTGCGTATGCCGTCGGGGTAGCCGCCCCCCGTCATCGCACCTGTTGCGCCGGCTTCGAGATCCGCCATCAGCGTGATCGCCTCCTCGCCGTCCCACGGCCCGATCACCGCATCGCCGCCCAGCTCGATCAGCTCGCGCAGCTTCGCCGCGGCCTGCGCGGTTTCGATCTTGAAGTACGAGACAGGCTCGATCTCGCGCGCCATCTTCGCAAGAAACGCAGCCGAAAGCGGCGTGCCCGCCACCGGCGCGTCCTGGATCATGACGGGAATATCGATTGCGTCCGAGACTTCCGCGAAGAAGCCGAACACCGCACGCTCGCTCACGCGGATGGTCGCGCCGTGGTACGGCGGCATGATCATGACCATCGCCGCGCCCGCGTCCTGAGCCGCTCGGCTGCGCGCCGCGCACACGAGCGAGCTGAAATGCGTGGTGGTCACGATCACCGGCACACGGCCCGCGACGTGTTCGAGCACGGCGTGCATGACGGTGTCGCGCTCGGCGTCGGAAAGAGCGAACTGCTCGGAGAAGTTCGCAAGAATGCAAAGACCGTTGGAGCCCGCGTCGATCATGAAATCGACGCAGCGCTTCTGGCCGTCGAGGTCGAGCCGGCCGTCATCGTCGAAGATGGTCGGAACGACGGGGAACACGCCTTTATAGGGCGCCTGGGGAGTAGTCTTCATGATGGATTCGGTTCGTTGTTGCCGGATGCCGCCCGCGTTTTCATGCTTCGCATTCCTGAGTCACAAGCCACGCGAAGCGGCGCATGGACTGCGCGGGCACCCGGCTCGCGTCCCGGTACCCGCACCGCAATCAGGTAATCGCGCCAATCTGCCAGGGCACGAATTCGTTCTGTCCATAGCCGTGAATCTCGCTGCGCGAGCGCTGGCCGGACGCCACGTCGAGCATGAGCTGAAATAGTTCGGCGCCCACTTCCTCGATCGATTTCTCGCCCGCGAGAATCGGCCCGCAGTTCAGGTCCATGTCGTCCTGCTGGCGCTGCCACAGCGCCTCGTTGGTCGCGATCTTGACCGAGGGTGTCGGCGCGCAGCCATACGCGGAGCCGCGGCCCGTCGTGAAGCAGATCAGGTTCGCGCCGCCCGCCACCTGGCCCGTCGCGGAGATCGGGTCATAGCCGGGCGTGTCCATGAACACGAGCCCCTTTGCCGTGACCGGCTGCGCATACTCGTACACGTCGACGAGGTTCGTGTGGCCCGCCTTCGCGATGCCGCCCAGCGATTTTTCGAGCACGGTGGTGAGACCGCCCGCCTTGTTGCCCGCCGAGGGATTGTTGTCCATCGCCGCATGGTTGCGCGCGCAATAATCCTCCCACCAGCGAATGCGCTCGACGAGCTTGCCCGCCACTTCGGGGCGCTCGGCCCGGCGCGTGAGCAGGTGTTCGGCGCCGTAGATTTCAGGCGTTTCGGAAAGAATCGCCGTGCCGCCGTTCGCCACGAGCAGATCGACGGCCGCGCCGAGCGCCGGGTTCGCCGAAATTCCCGAGTAGCCGTCCGAGCCGCCGCACTGCAGGCCGACGACGAGATGCGAAGCCGGCACCGGTTCGCGGCGCACGTCGTTCGCCTGCGCGAGCAGGCTCTCGATGCGTTCGATGCCACGCGCGATCGACTTGACGGTGCCGCCCGCGTCCTGGATGTTGTACGTGCTGAGGCGGCCGGACGCGACCATGTCCTCCAGATGCTGCTTCTCGACGAGCCGCGTGATCTGGTTGGTCTCGCAACCCAGCCCGATGACGAGCACCGCCGCGAAGTTAGGATGAATCGCGTAGCCGCCCAGCGTGCGCTGCAGGATAGCGAGCCCTTCGCCTTCGGCGTCCACCGCGCAGCCCACGCCATGCGTGAGCGCGACCACGCCGTCCACGTTCGGGTAGGCGGCGAGCGCTTCGGGATGAATGTCGCGGCGGAAGTGGTCCGCGATCGCACGCGCCACCGTGGCCGAGCAGTTGACCGAGGTGAGGATGCCGATGTAATTGCGCGTCGCGACGCGTCCGTCCGGGCGCACGATGCCCTCGAAGGTCGCGCCCGTTGCGACATAACGGGTCGGCTTCGCGTCTTCGCAAAACGCGTAGTCGCGCTGAAACTCGCCCATCGCAAGGTTGTGCGTATGCACATGCTCGCCGGGTGCGATCGGACGGCTCGCGAAACCGATGACCTGGCCGTAGCGGCGCACGGGCTGGCCCGGCTCGATCGCGCGAACTGCCACCTTGTGGCCGGCGGGAATGAGGCCCGTCACGGTCACGCCCTCGCCGGGCAGCACCGCGCCGCCAACAAGCTGGGAACGGGCGATGACCACATCGTCGTTACGATGCAACCGGATGATGGGGGAAGTCGAGTTGAGGCGAGCCGTTGCGTCGCTGAGTGTTGCCATTGTGGTGTTCCAGGAAGGCGCGGGAGCGCCGGAGACCGTCTCCAGCCGAGACTATACGGGCCGCCTTTCGCACCTGTATATTGAGAAATTTCCATCTTGTGATCGCTTCTACGACTTAGATGAAAACCCTGAATACCCTGCTGTCGAGGCTGCGAATCCGCCAGCTCCAGTTGCTGATCGCACTCGACGAATACAAATCGCTGCACAAGGCAGCGGGCGCGATGTCGATGACGCAGTCGGCCGCGAGCAAGATGCTGCACGAGCTGGAGTCGATGCTCGACGCGCCGCTCTTCGAGCGTTCGAAGAACGGCATGATCGCGAACCAGTTCGGCCACTGCGTGATCCGCTACGCGCGGCTGTTGACGACCGACCTGAACGCGCTATGCGAGGACATTTCGGAGATCCGCAGCGGGCGCGGCGGCCGGCTCGCGATCGGCTCGATCATGGGGGCGATTCCCGAGATCGTCGTGCCGGTCATCGACCGGCTGCATGCGAGCCAGCCCAACCTCTCGATCGAGGTGATCGAGGACACCAGCGCGAAGATGCTGCTGCTGCTCGACGAAGGGCATCTGGACCTCGTGATCGGACGCGCCGCGGTGAGCGATCAGCCTTCGAAGTATCACTACCGCAAAATCGGCGACGAGCCGCTTGCCGTGGCGGTGGGCCACGCCCACCCGCCGTTGCCCGGCAACGTGGGATGGCGCGATCTCGCCGGCCACCGCTGGGTGGTCTATCCGACGCAGATGCCGCTGCGCGCGCTGGTGGAGCGCGAGATGGATCTCGCCGGGTTCGCGCTGCCGACCAACCCGATCTCGACCGCCTCGACCTTCGTGACGATCACGCTGCTGATGCAGGACTCCGGGCTCGTTTCGGTGTTGCCCGCGGACGTCGCGAACCTGTGCGTGCAGCACGGCATGCTGCGGATTCTGCCGATCGCGCTGCAATCGCAGTCGCAAAGCTTCGGGATCGTCACGCGCAAAGGCGGCGCGCTGTCGCCGCCGGCGGAGAAGTTCATCGAGATGCTGACGGGGCAGGAAGAGGCATAAGTCCTCCCGGACCTCACGCCAGGGCCGGCGCAGCCAGCATCGCCGGTTCGACGCCACCCACCTCGTGCCTCGCCGTTTCGCTCGTCCGGAAGACGGCCACGGCTTCGCGCAGCAACTGGGCCTGCGATTCGAGCGACTGGGCCGAAGCCGCCACCTCCTCCACCAGCGCCGCGTTGCGCTGCGTGACCTCGTCGATCTGCGCGATCGCGCGGTTGACCTGCTCGATGCCGTCGCTCTGCTCGTGCGTCGCGGCCTCGATCTCGCGCATGATGTGGCTCACGCGCGCCACGGCGTCGCGCGCCGCGTCCATCGTGCCGCGCGCCTCGGCCACGAGCCGTGCGCCCGAGCCCACCGTCGCCACGGACGCCGAGATCAGCTCCTTGATCTCTTTGGCCGCCGTGCCGGAGCGCTGCGCGAGACTGCGCACTTCGCTCGCGACCACCGCGAAGCCACGGCCCTGTTCGCCCGCACGCGCGGCTTCGACCGCCGCGTTCAAGGCGAGGATGTTGGTCTGGAACGCAATGCCTTCGATGATGCCGGTGATTTCCTCGACCTTCTGCGACGAAGACGAGATCTCGCTCATCGTTTCGTTCACGCGCGCCACCACGTCCGCGCCGCGCGTCACGGTATCGAGCGCGCCCTGGGCGAGCCCGCTCGCCTCCTTCGCGCTCGCCGTGTTCTGGCGCACCGCGCCGGACAGTTCCTCCAGGCTCGCCGCGGTCTGCTCCAGGGCCGCGGCCTGCTGCGAAGTGCGGTCGGACAGATCGGCATTGCCCGCCGAGATCTGGTTCGCGCCCTGCGAGATCTCCTCGGTGCCGCCGCGCACGCGCGAGACGGTGCCGGTCAGGCCGTCGCGCATCTGCACGAGCGCGCCCAGCAGTTGCCCCATCTCGTTGGTCGAGCGCACACGCACGTCCACGCTCAGGTCGCCCGCGGCAATGCGCTGAAAATGACGGATCGCCTGGTTGACGGGCCTGATGACGGCCGCCGCCAGCCCCGCGCGCGCCAACAGTCCCAGCACGAGGCCGACAGCGCCGATCACGCCGAACACAATGAGCGAAAGCCGGAACCGTTGCGCGGCCGTATCGGCATCGTGCTGGCCGCGCGCGACATGCCACTGCTCCAGGGCATCGATCGCCTTCGCGTAGTCGGCGTAGAAGGCATCGGCGGTTTCGCCCTGGATCGTGCGGAAGGTATTGAAGTCGTTGTCGACGAGCGCCTTGTACTCCGGCTCCAGCGCCTGGCTCACGAGCGCGGCGCGCGCCTTCGCGACGGCCTCGACCAGTTGCGCGTGCTCGGGATCGGCAAAGGGGCCCGCACTGTAGCGGTGGAACTGTTCGTTCGACTGGGTGAGCACGCGCTGCGCGTGGTCGAGCATCCCGTCGGTGGACTTGCCGACGCTGAAGCGCGTCTCATAACTGGAAAGCTCGAGCCGCACCTGCAACAGCTTTTCCGAACTGGTCTTCAGATCGGCAAGCGCCTGCGCGCCCGCACGAACTTCCGTGAGACTGTCGTTCGTGAGCTTGAGCGCGCCGTAGGCCACGCCGATCACGATCAGCAGAAACGCAATGAACGCGCCGATGACGAGGGTGAGCCCCCCGCGAATAGTGAAGTTCTTTAGCATTGGATACCCGTACGTGGTGGCCGCTCTTCACCCGAAGGCGCGGCCCGTCTGGCGTATCGGCATATATGCCGTACGCCTGCATAGGGGATATCCATGATGCGCGCCCGAACGAGGCGCAGAAGGGGCGCAAGAGACGAACTGCCGGCGACGGTTCGCACGGACAAGCGGCCCCAGATTAACCGGACGTGACACCGATGTCTCGTCCGGTTCAGCCTTCCTAGATATTGAGACGCGTGACCTTCGTGCCCGCCAGCGAGATATCGCCCATCAGGCCCGCATTGGTCATCACGAAAACTTCGACGGGTGCGGTGGCCGTAGTCGTGTCGACAACGCCGTTCGCGCCGACCTTCACGAGCGCCACGGAAGCGTCGGCTCCCACTGCCCAGCCATCCGAGCTGCGGAACCGGGTGAGGGCATCCTGGGTCATGAAGCAGAAGATGATGGCCTTCGACTGCGCCCCGGCCTGCAGTCCGAACGACCCCGATACGGTGCTGTAGTAGCCCACCGAAGCTTCGCCCACGCGCAGCGCGCCTTCGCCATACTGCGCGCCGACGATGAAGCCCGCCTGCAGCACCGACGGGAACACCAGCACCCCGCGCGATTTGGCGACGAGCTCGTGCGAACCTTGCACGGTGGAGTAAAGCCTGCTCAGCGTACCGCTCACGCTCGAGTCGATCGATGCCCGCTTCGAAGCGTTGTCCGCGGCGTTGGGGGACGAGCCTGACGTGGTGGTGCAGCCCGCGAGGGCCAGACCGCCCGAGGCGAGGGCCGCGCCGGCCGTGAGGATGAAATGTCGTCTTTGCATTGTTGTCTCCACGCGAAAGAAAGGGCGGGCACGTGATCAGCAATTCACGTGCCCGCCCAATCAGCATAGAACAACCCTGCATGCGAGCGGAGTCAGGGATAAAGGCCTGGCTCCAGCCGACAGTTCATCCCTTTCGCGCTCCGCCGCTCACGGCGTGGTGGCCTGCCAGGACGGATCGGGGTCGAACGCTTTGATTGCCGCCGCCGTGCGCGCGCCGTTCGGCCCGAGGTTCTTCTGATAAATCTGCCCATCCTGATCGACGATGAAGCTCATCACGCCCGTCTTGCCATAATCCGCCGGCCACGCGATCAACGCGAAGCCGCCGGCGAGCTGCCCGTTATCGAGGTAATCGCGCGCGCCGCCGTTCGCATGCGAACCCTGCGCCGTGAGGATGCGGAAGTGATAGCCGTGATAGCCCTCTTTCGGCGTCACCTTCGCGTCGTGCGGCATGGTGGCGGCAAGCGGCCCGAGCGGGCTTTCGGCTTCGCCTCGCTCGACCGGCCAGTAGAGCCCGTCGTGCGTGCCGGGCGTGCTCACGAAGCGTTGCGCGTAGTGCTGCATCTGCGTCTGATATTCCTTCTGCGCGTCGACGTAGGCGAGCGACGTGAGCATCGCCGCGCGCTCGTTGCGGCCGATGCGGCGCGTGAGTATTTCGCTCGCGCCCTCGCGCGGATCGAAGCTCCAGCCGTGCGCGCCCTGCACGATCGGAATGGGCAGCGTCCAGCCGCTGTCGCCCACTTCGAGATGCGCGCTCGCCTTGCCCGCTACCGGCTTGTCGTCCTGCACGATTTGATGGCCCTTCGCCCATGCGCCGAGGAAGTCGTAAACGTCTTCTTCGCCGATGTTCTGCGTGGGGATGAACTGCTCGAAGTTGGCGCCCATCACATGCTTGATCGCTTCGTGGTCGTTCGTGGCGAGCGCGGTCTCGAACGCCTCGGCCGCGGCCTCGGGCGTGGGATAGGCGGCCTGCGCGTGCGCGGTGCCCGTGCCGAACGCCAAGGCGAGCGCAACGGCAAGACCCAGAGAAGGGATTGTCCGAAGGCGCGTCTGAAGGCGACGGGTGTCTTGCGGCAGGCGGCGTGCTTGAATGCGGATCATCGCTAGACTCCTGTAAATATTCAACGTCGACCCAGGCGGCGTTCACCGCCGCCACCGCCGCCCAGCCGGCCGCCCCCACCTCCACCGCCGCCACCGAAGCCGCCCCGGGCACCTCCGCCCGCCTGGCCGCCGCCCATGCCGCCGCGATTCTGATTCTGGAAGGCGTCCCGGCTTTGCTGGCCGCGCTGCGTGTCGGCACGCGCACCGCTGCCGTCGCCCGCCCCGCGCAACGCGTTGTCGCGGTTCGCGCTCTGGGCACGGTTGTTGATGTCGTTCTGGCGATTCGCGTTCTCGCCGCGATTGTTCGGGCCGTTACCTTTTGCGCGGTTCTCGTTCTGCCCGCGATTGTTCATCGCGTTGCCGCCATTCGCATTCTGTCCGCGGTTGCTGAGCGCGTTATTACCGTTTGCGCCGTTCGCGCCGGGCCGGTTGCCGCCGTTCTGGATGCCCTGCAACCGCTCGTTCGCGTTGCCGCCCATGCTCTGGCCCGTGCGGTTCTGGAACGCCTGCGCGGCCTGCTGGCGCGACTGGTCGTAGCCGCGGTACTGGTTGCGCTGCTGGTTCAGGTTGTTGCCGTTGAAGTTCTGGTTACGGCGCTCGACGTTCTGGTTGCGGTTCCAGTTCGACGTGGCGTTGTTCGTATTGATGCGGTTGTTGACGTTGATGTTGTTGTAGCGGTTAACGTTGATGTTCACGTCATGCGCGCCCCAGTTGAAACCGCCCCACAGCGAGTTCGCCACGGCCACGCCCGCGCCGAACGCCAGCCCGGTCATGAATCCCGTGGCAATGGCATACCCCGGAGGCGGCGGCATGTACACGGGCGGATACGCCGGATAGGGCCACGCGCCGTACACGACGGTGGGGTTATAGGTGGGCACGTAGACCACTTGCGGATTGGCCGGCTCGATCACGATCGTTTGCGTGGTCGTCGTACTCGAGGCAGGCTGCACGACCACCTTCTGCTGGTCGTTCGACTTCAGGTTGCCGGCCTTCTGCGCCTGCACGCGCAACCGCTGCACCGAATCCATCACGTCGTTGGGCTGCGCGAGGAAAGCGTTGCCGATCTGCTGGACCCAGTCGGGTTTCGAGTCCATGGTGGCAAGCACCTGCGGGAACGCCACGAGCGACTGCACGCTCGGATCCCACGGCTGGGAGGCAACCGCCTTCACGGCGTCGTCGCCCTTCAGGTTCGGATTGGCTTTCGACCACGCCGCCGCGGCCTGCACGTCCTGCGGAAACGTGGCGGCCATCAGCACCTGGGCGAGCAGTGCGTCGGGATACAGCGCAATGGGCGCGGTGAGCGAATCGAGTTGCTGGCTGGAGAGCTTTGCCGCGTTCTGCGCCAGCGCGGCGGTCGGACCAGCCGGGCCGACGAAGAGCGGCGCGCCCGCGAGAGCGGCGCAGATGAGCCAGACGTGACGCTGGCCAACACCGGACGATTTCACGTTACGGTCCTCCTCGTGACTGAATATGTTATCCAGGCTTCCCCGCAACAGTTCGGACTAGCAAAGGCGCTACGACCCGAGGCGGAGTTGCGTGCTACCGGCAAAATAAGGGCCTTGCTCGCATGGTGTCAATCGGAATGCGATAACACCGCGATCCATCTCAAGTCACGCATCAATCACCCACTTCGCTTCGCGCTACGAAACAATCCGCCATGCATTACTGCGTCGTCGTCTCGCTCGCGCCCAGTTGAGCGCGCACGAAACCGATGTGTTCGCGCAGCACGTAGAACGCGTCGGCATAGGCAAGCGGCATGCGTACCGTGTTCAGCGAACGCTCGATTTCGTCGAGGTCCTCGGCCAACTGACGCCGCTCCGCCTCGCTCGTGTGCTTGAGCGCATCGCGCTCGATGGCGATGAGGGCGCCATAGTAGCGGTAAATGCGCGAGCGCACGCGCCAACTGTACAGCGCCGGAATCGTGCGCAGCGCCGGAATCACGAGCACTGCGAGCGGCAGCAGCAGCACGAGCAGCCGGTCCGCCACGCTCGCCAGCCAGAACGGCAGCGTGCGGTAGAGAAAGCTCTTGCCCGACTTGTAGTAGCGCGTGGCGTCCTCGCTGATGCGAAAGTCGTGCAGTTCGGTGTTCGGGAATTCGCCGGCGCGCTGCAACAGGCCCGGCGCGCCGTTCACCTCGGTCGCCGCCTCGATCAAGAGGTCGGAGACGGCCGGATGCAGCGTGTCGCGCGCCACGATCTCCACCGTCGGCCCGATGAGGTGGATGGTCTCGGCAGGCACGCGGCGGCGCAGGTCCAGCACGCCGGGCGGCAGTTCGACGTCCTCCAGATACGGGAAAAGCCGCGTATACGCGGAAGCCTCGTCGAAGCTCATCACCGAGATGCCTGGAATCGTAAGCAGACGCAACATCAGGCCGCGCGTGGCCGAGTCGCCGCTCAGCATGGCCGCGTCGGCATTGCCGGAGACGAGCTGCGTCGCCGCCTGCAAGCCGTCGAGCGGCAGCAGCGTGGTGTCGCCGCCGGGATCGATGCCGTTGGCGTCGAGCAGGTTGAGCGAAAGGAGCCGCGTGCCGCTGCCCTCGCGGCCGATGGCGATGCGCTTGCCTTCGAGCTGCGAGAGTTGCGTGAGCCCCGAGCCGCGGTAGAACACGACCATCGGCAGATACTCCACGCTGCCGAGCGACATGAGCGAACTCACGTCCTTGCCGTCGACGACGCCGCCCTGCACGAAGCCCACGTCGACGTGCTGCTTCGGATCGAGCAGGCGCGCGAGGTTCTGCACCGAGCCGTCCGACTCGATGATCTTGAGTTTCACCCCGTTGCGCGCGAGGATCGTGCGGTAGGCCTCGGCCATCGCCATGAAGGCGCTGTCGCGCGGGCCGGCGCTAATGGTGATGGTGCGCGGCGGCGCGGGATTGACGAGCCAGACCACGAGCGCCACCACGATGGCGCAGAAGAACGCCACGGGCAGCGAGGTGAGGGCGAGATCGCGCCACGCGTAATGCGTGTGCTCGCGGATGAAGTGCGGCGGCGGCGGTCGATGTCGTTTCATGAGAACCCGGCGGCGAAGCGTCAGACTCCTGTGGCCTGCTCATTTGACGGCAGGCGCCGAGATCTCATGATGCCATTTTCGCGCCAGATCGCAATGCTGGCTGCGCGCTTTATGCACGCTTCAGGCGTGCTTACGGATTGAAAGCGGCTGGGAAACAGTTGGGAAGCCGCTCAGGCCGCCGCGGCTTTCGTCAGTGCAAACAACTCGCCGCGCAGCGCCTTCGCGCGGTCGCGCTTCACATAGCGCTCGAATTCGGCCTGCGCGTCCTGCCAGAGCACATGCGCCTTCTCGTAGCGCCGCAAGCCGCTTGCCGAAAGGCGGTAGACGAGCACGCGCGTGTCGTGGTCCGACGCCGCCGAAACCACGAGCGCGTCGCGCTGCAGCGGCTTGAGCGCACGCACGAGCGTGGTGCGGTCCATCACGAGGTCGTCCGAGAGTTCGGCGGCCGTTGCATCGGGCCGGCTGGCGAGGCGCGAGAGGATCGTGAACTGCGCAGCCGTGACGCCCGCCTGCGAGAGGTGCCGCTCATAAAGCTGCGTGACGAAGCGCGCGGCCTGCCGCAGCGCAAAACAGTTGCATTCTTCGCGAGTCACCCGCTTCGTCATTGCCATTCACTCCCTGCAGTTCCACACCACGCGGCGCACGGCCATCATACGGCCTCGAGCGCGAGCGCGATACCCTGGCCACCGCCAACGCATACCGTCACCACGCCGCGACGCATGCCGTTGCCGGCACGCCCTTCAGCGCGCCGTCGAATCCGCCCATTGCCGTGCGCACCGGTTCGCACAGTACGATCTCGCGAGTGCTCATCTTCGATCCTCCCTCAAACAAAAACTGCATGCGTCGATTCATTTTATATATGCATATGCACACATTCAAATGCTTTCGTCGAGGCAAACTTCGTCCGGCATGACACGCTTTATGTCTCGACTCAGCGTCACGACGTTACGTCGCCGACGCACGCAGGTTGGCAAAAACGCTTACGCCACGGCCGGAAAATCCAGCGTCGTGTCGTTCACGCGGTTCACGAGATTCGTGAATGTGATCGAAGCCACCGCCAGCGCGATCTCGATGATCTGGCGCTCGGTATAGCCGGCTTCCTGAATCGCGTTCACCTCGCTTTCGGGCACGGTGCCGCGAGTCGTCACGAGCACCCGCACGTAGTGCACGAGTGCATCGCGCTTCGCGTCGCCCGTGGGCGCGCCTGCGCGAATCCGCTTCATCGCTTCCGGCGCAAGACCGGCGAACTTGCCCGCCAGCGTGTGCGCGGCCAGACAGTAGTCGCAGCCCGCCACTTCGCTCACGGCGAGCTTGATGGCTTCGACTTCCTGCTTCGTGAGCGTGCCCGCGGCAATCACGGCTTCGACGCCGAGAATCGCGCCAAGCGCTTCGGCGCTATGGCTGCCGATGGTGGCGTAAGCGTTCGGCACCTTGCCGACGGCCTTGCGGATCTTCGCGAAGACTTCGGCGGTGGCGCCGGTGGCGTCGGCGGGCTGGATGGCGGTAAGGCGGGACATGATCGACTCCTTGAACTCGGTGGTTGGATTTGCACGGCCATCGTCGATGGCGTGATGCCAGTCTAGTCGCGCGGACCCGTCCTTTTAATGCCACAATGACGCGAATTCATGCTCAATCGTCTCATCTCACTCCTTACGCGGAGCTTGCCGCCATGGACCTGCTCAGCCGCCTGCTTGCGCTCATGCCCGTCACGGGACGTCTCGACGTGCGCTGCCACTTCGGCACGCCGTGGCGCATCGAACACCCGGGCGCGCAAGCGCGCGAGATCCCGTATCACGTGCTCCTGAGCGGCCGGGCCACGCTCGAAGACGCACACGGCGCCCCCGTTGCGATGCGCGCCGGCGACATCGTGCTCTTTCCCACCGGCGGCGCCCACACGCTGCACGACGGCAGCGGCGAGACGCCGGCCGCCACGCAACGGCACATGCGCAACGGCCTCGCCGTCGAGACCAACGAGGGCACGGAAGCGCCCGCCGATCTGCTGTGCGGCCGCTTTCTGCTGCCCGCCGTGCCGGAACGGCTCCTGCGCGACAACCTGCCCGCAAGGCTCATCGTGCGCAGCGTGCACGACGAAGGCGTTGCGCCCGAGCGTCTTGTGCGCCTGATCGCGCTCATGCGCGACGAGGCCCTCGAAGCGGCGGCGGGCAGCGAGTCGCTCGTGAACCATCTTTCGGGCGCACTCTTCGCGCTCACGCTGCGCTACGCGAGCGAGGGCGACACGCCGCCGCGCGGCCTGCTCGCGCTTGCGCGCAACCCGCGCGTGCAGCCCGCCATCGACGCGATGTTCGACGCGCCCGGCAACGACTGGACGCTGCCCGGCCTCGCCGCGCTGTGCCATATGTCGCGGGCCACCTTCGCGCGCCATTTCGACGAGGCCTTCGGCCGCTCGGCCGCGGACGTGCTCACCGAAATCCGCATGGCCCTCGCGGGCCGCCTGCTCGCGCAGGGCAGCCAGCCGGTGGCCGAGATAGGCGAAGCGGTGGGCTACCAGTCCGACGCCGCGTTTCAGCGCGTGTTCAAGCGTCATGTGGGCATGACGCCCGCGCAGTGGCGCGCGGCGGCGCGCGAGTAGCGCCGGCTTCGTCAGGCGGTGGGGGCCTTGCACGATTTCACCCGCGCGGGACATCCGCCGTCTTCGCGATCACGTCGCCGCTCTGGCTCCAGCCGCCGCCCAGCGAACGGTACAGCGCCACCGCCGCGAGCGCGTGCTCGCGCTGCGCCTGGTTGAGCAGGTCGGCGTCGGCGAGATAGGTCTGCTGCGCCGTCAGCACGTCGAGGAAGTCGGTCGCGCCGCCCTTGTAGAGCTGGTTCGCGAGCTTGAGCGCCTGCGACGAGGCCGCCACCGCATCGGTCAGTTGCTGCGTCTGGCCCGCCGTGCTCACGAGATCCGTGCGGCTGTCCTCCACTTCGCGCAGCGCCTGCAGCAGGGTCTGCTGCAGGTTCAGTTGCGACTCGCGCATGCGGCTCTCGCTCTGGTCGATGTCGGCCGTGATGCGGCCCGCGTTGAAGATCGGGCTCGTCGCGCCCAGCACCGCGCTGAAGAGGTTGTCGGTGAGCGTCGGCATGCCCAGGTACGAAGCGGCCAGCACGCCATCCGAAAGGTTCAGCGAGAACTTCGGATAGCGCTCCGCGCGCGCCACGCCCACTTCGGCGGCGCGTTGTTCGACGGTTGCATAGGCCGCCTGCACGTCGGGGCGGCGCAGCAGTGCCTCCGAGGGCAACAGTTGCGGCGTGCCCGCCGGCGCAACCGGAATGGGCGCGGGCGTCGCCAGCGCAAGCTGCGCGACCGATTCGGGCGTGCGGCCCGTATAGACTGCGATCAGGTTCAACTGATGCTCGATGCTTGCTTGCGCGCGCGGAATGCGCGCCTGCAGTTCGCTCAGTTGCGTCTGCGCGCGCGTAACGTCGAGCTGCGTCGAAAGCCCATACTTCAGGCGATCCTGGGTGAGCGCCAATGCGCGCTGCCGGATCGATACGTTATCCTGAAGGATCTTCAGTTCCGCCTGGGCCCAGCGCAGGTCGACATAGGCTGAGGCCGTATCGGCCGCGAGCGCGAGCCGCACCGCGTCCAGCGCATGCTGCTGGCCCACGAGGTTCGCCTGGGCCGCCAGCAGGTCGAGCCGCTCGCCGCCGAACACGTCGGGCGACCATGAAAGCGCGAGCCCCGCGCCCGCCTCTTTCACGTAGCCGAGTGGCGGCGGCACGTTCTCGCGTTCGTAGGCGCCCTGTGCCGTGAAGTCCAGTTGCGGCAGCAGCACGGCGTGCTTTTGCGTCGTGATCGACTGCGCCTGCTTCACGCGCTCGGCCGCCGCCTGCAGGTCCAGGTTGCCGTGCAGCACCGTGTCGAGCAACTGGTTCAGCGTCGGGCCACCGAACTGCCCCCACCACGTTTGCGCATCCACCGCGTCCTGCGGCGTGTCGATGCGCCACGCGGCGGGCGCCGTGGTGCGGACGGCGGCCGGTAGGTCGGCGTGCGTGGCGGGCTGCACCGCGCACGCCGCGAGCATGGCGCTCGCGAGCGAGGCAACCAGCGTGCGCACGACGCGCAGCGGCATGATGTTCGAGGAGGAATCCATGTTGATCTCCATGGCTCAGTGAGCGTCGGGGGGCGGGGCGCCCAGCCCGATCGGCTTCGAGAAGATCACGCTCGCAAGGGCGACCACGAAGCACAGGGAAAGCACGAAAAACGTGTCCGAGAACGTGAGCACGAGGGCTTCGCGCAACACGAGCGCATGCAGGTTCGCGAGGGCCGCCGCACCGGTGTCAAGGGCATCGCCCGCCACCGACGACCAGTACGACGCCTGCCCCGCGAGCAGCGACTCCACCTGCGGCTGCCCGTGCGTCACGCTCTCGTTCAGCCGCAGATAGTGGAAGTTGAGGCGGTCGTTGAGCATGGTCGCGCTCACGGCAATGCCGATCGCGCCGCCCAGGTTGCGCATCAGATTGAAGAGGCCGCTGGCCGACTTGAGCCGCGAGGGCGGCAGCGAGCCGAGCGACATCGTCACGATGGGCGGCACCGCGAACTGCTGGCCGATGCCGCGCAGCGCCTGCGGCAGCAGGAACTGCTGCCAGCCCCAGTCGTGCGTGAGCGGCACGTAGAGATAGCAGCCCAGCCCGAACATGACGAGGCCGAACACCATCAGCACGCGCATGCTGACGTAGCGCGTGGCAAACGCGTACACGCCAAGCGCAAGCAGCTGGAACACGCCGACCGAGAGCAGCGAAAGACCGATCTGCAGCGAGCTGAAACCGCGCACTTCGGCCAGAAAAAGCGGTGTGAGGAACACGGAGACGAAGATGCCGATGCCGGTCACGAACGAGAGCAGGCTGCCGATGCCGAAGTTGCGCACGGCAAGCGCGCGCAGATCGACAATGGGATCTTTCGCGGTCATCGCATGGACGAGAAAAAGAAAACCGCAAATCGCGGAGATCCAGGCGCACGCGACGATCACGTGGTCGCCGAACCAGTTCTTGCGCGGCCCTTCTTCGAGCACGTATTCGAGGCAGCCGAGAAAACCCGACATCAACGCGATGCCGAGGTAGTCGCCGCGCTTGATCAGCGAGAGATCGGGTTCGTCCACGTGGACGTAGCGCGGCACGAGCATGGCCACGGCAATGCCCGGCACGACGTTCAGATAGAACAGCCAGTGCCACGACCACTGGTCGGTGATCCAGCCACCGATCACGGGGCCGATGGTGGGTGCGAGCGAGGCGAGCGCGCCGATCGTCGTGGAGGCCACGATCCGCTGCTTGCCCGGAAACAGCACGAAGGCGGTCGTGAACACCGTGGGAATCATCGCGGCGCCCAATGCCCCTTGCAGGCCGCGAAAGAGGATCATCGAGTTGATATCCCAGGCGAGGCCGCACAGCATGCTCGTGATCGTGAAGCCTACCGCCGACGCAACAAAGAGCCAGCGCGTGGAGAACACTTTCGAGAGCCAGCCCGACATCGGGATCACGATGATCTCCGCGATCAGATAGGCCGTCTGCACCCAGGAAAGTTCGTCCTGGCTCGCGGAAAGACCGCCGCCGATGTCGCGCAGCGAGGAGGCGACGATCTGGATGTCGAGCGTCGCCATGAAGAAGCCGATGCACATGAGCGCGAACGCGAACGCGCGCTGCGCCATGGGCTGGAGATGCGGTTCGAGCGGCTTTGCGGGGGCCGCGGCGGCGGGCGCGGCAAGCGGGCGCTCCAGCGTGGCCTCGGTCTGGGGGGCATTCATGTCGCTCACCCTTTTCAGTGCGCCGACGCCGTCTTCACGGTGTCGCCGAGATGCACTTTCACGGTTGCGGAGAGGCCCGGGCGCAGCACGCCTTCCATGCCCTTCGGCACGTCGAGGCGAATGCGCACCGGCACGCGCTGCACGATCTTCGTGAAGTTGCCCGTGGCGTTCTCGGGCGGCAGCACGCTGAAGGTTGCGCCCGTGGCGGGCGCGAGGCTCTCCACGTAGCCGTGCAGCGTGCCGGTCGCCGCGTCGAGTTCGACGTCGGCACGGTCGCCCGCGTGCATCTTCTTCAACTGGTCTTCCTTGAAGTTCGCATCCACCCAGAGGTCGGTCGCCGGCACCACGGTCAGGAGCGGTGCGCCCACGTTCGCGAGCAGGCCCACGCGCGCCGTGCGGTTGCCGATGTAGCCGTCCACCGGCGAGCGGATCGTCGTGTACTCGACGTTCAGCGCCGCAAGCCGCTGGTTCGCTTCGGCCGTGGCGACGCGCGCCTTCGCGTCGGCCAGTTGCGCGGCCAGCACGCCCAGCTCGCGCTGCGCCGCCTGCACCGCCGCCCCGCTGCTCGCCACCGAGGCCTGCGCCTTCGCGTAGTCCGCATCGGCGCGCTCGACGAGCTGGTTCGACACCGCGTCGTCCTTCACGAGTTCGCGATAGCGCGTCTCGTCCTCGCCGCTGCGCGTGAGTTCCGCGTTCGACGCGCGCACCTCCGCCTGATGCTGGTTGATGACGGCCTCCTGCAGCACCTGGCGCGCCTCCAGCTCGGCCACGGCGGCGCGCGCGCTGTCCACCCCGGCATTCGCCTGGGCAAGCTTCGCGTCGTAGTCGCGCGCATCGAGGCGGATCAGCACCTGGTTTGCGTGCACATACTGGTTGTCCTGCACGAGGATGTCGTTCACGAAGCCGCTTACGCGCGGCGCCATCACCGTGACGTTGCCGCCCACGTAGGCATCGTCGGTCGTCTGCACGAAGCGCAGCACGAAGAACCAGTAGCCGAGCGCCAGCGCGAGCACCAGCACGACGGCGCCGACGGCCAGCGCCATCCATGGCGGCTGGGCCGTCCGGGCGCGCCCGGCGGCCTGACCTGTGGCGGAAGTGGAAGGACTCGACATGTCGCTCACCTGTGTATATGCACTAATCAAGACAAAAAAAGCGCCGTTGTTCGACTTCAAGCGAACCGGCAACGAAACTGCTGCACGACCGAAACTCCCTCAGACCGCACGCGTGACGCGAAACAGTTCGCGCCGCAGCCACGCCGCCCGTTGCGGACCGAAGCGGCGCTCGAACTCGTCCTGCGCCGAACGCCAATACTCGCCCGCAATGCCGAAGCGCTCCCGGCCTTCGGGCGTCAACGCAAGCTGACGGCGGCGCGTGGCGGCGGCGTCGGCCACGAGGCCGTTGCGCAACAATGGCCGCAGCGCACGCACGAGCGTGGTGCGCTCCATCACCAGGACCCGGCCCAATTCCGCCATCGTCAGGCTCGACCGGTGTTCGAGCGCGCCGAGTATGCTGAACTGCGTCGGTGTCAGCCCGGCCGCCGAAAGATGCCGCTCGTAAAGCTGCGACAAATGACGGGCGGCCTGGCGAACGGCGAAACAGTCGTCATGTTCGGGAAGCCGAAGTGTCGGGTTAGTGTGCATATGCACGGACTAGCGCGCAACCGGTCCGGGGACAAGTGCCAGGACCGGCATCACAGTGTGAATGCCGCGGCAATAATGGGCGCCAACCCTTCATTTTACTTACTAAAGCACCGGTGCCGCCTCCGGCCCCGACTGTTCCATCTCATCGTAGAACGCGGTCGCATGGTCGATGAAGGCGCGCACCTTGGCCGGCAGCAGCGTGCGCGTGCTGTACGCAAGCCGGATCTCGATCGCCGCGTTGATGATCTCGTAGTCGTCGAGCAAGAGCACGAGCTGGCCCGCCGCCAGCTCCGCGTGCACGAGCCCCACCGGCAGGATGCCGATGCCGAAGCCCTCCAGCGCCATCGCGCGGTTGAACTCGGGGTTGTTCGAGGCCACCTCGTAGCGCAGCGGCACGGTCACCTCTTCGTCGCCGCGACGGAACGACAGCTCCGGCTTGCGCAGCGAAGGCGGCATCGTCAGGAAGGTATGGTGCGCGAGATCGGAGGGATGCGTGGGCGCCGGATTCTGCGCGAGGTAGCCGGGCGCCGCCACGAGCGCGAGCGGAATGCGTTCGAGCAGACGCGTCACCGTGGTGTCGCTGTTGAGCATGAACGGCAGCAAGAGGCCGATGTCGAACCCGTCCGCCACGAGATCGACGGGGCGCTCCGTGAGGATCACGTCGAGCGTGACCAGCGGATGCGCGCGCTTGAAGCTGGAGATGAGCGGCACGAGCCGGCTCACCGTCGCCGTGGTGTGCGCGACGAGCCGCAGCACGCCGCTCGCCTCGCGCGTCTGCTCGGAGGCGCCTGCCTCCAGTGCGTCGAGGTCGTCCAGCACGCGGCAGCAGCCTTCATAGAAGCGCTCGGCGGTCTCGGTGAGCGAAACGGCGCGCGTCGTGCGGTGAAAGAGCCGGCTGCCGAGGCGCTTTTCGAGCCGCGCAATCGCGCGCGAGACGACCGGGGTGGTGAAGCCGTGCATGTCCGCGGCGCGCGTGAAGCTGCGCGCCTCGACCACGGAGCGGAAGATCCGCAGGCTGTCGATATAGTCCATGGGACGTTGTTGCCCGTCTTTGTCAATTGAAACCGATGGCCGCTAGCTTAGCGCCAGCCGCAATACTTTGCCCGAGGTTGCCCTCATATGCCCCTCGCCGCCGCGTCAAACGCCGCCGCCGGGCGCGCCCTCGCCGAACACCTCCGCGCAAAACGCCCGGCCGTCCGCGGAAAGGCTCGCCGTGCCCGTGCCGTCTTCCGCGAGCGTCATCACCACGAGGCCGCTGTCCACCAGCGCCGTCAAATGTCTGCGCAGCCCGCTCATTGGCACGGCGGCCTGCTTCGAGAGCTTCGCGAGCGACCACGCGCGCTCCGGCGTCTCGCGCCCGGCGCGCCAGAGCTGTTCGAGGACGGCCACCAGCACCGGGTCGATGCCCTCGTCTTCGTCGCCTGCTCCATTCGTTTCTGCGTTCATCGTCTCTTTCCTCAGATCCTCTGCGCGACCAGATCGCCAAGCGTTTTCAGCGCCGCCTCAGTCTGCGCCGTCCAGGGGTAGCTGTAGTTCAGCCGGATGTAGTGGTGAAAGTCGTCGCGCATCGAGAACATGTAACCCGGCCCGATCGTGATGCCGCGCGCGAGCGCCGCCTGATAGAGCCGCATCGAATCCACGCTCGCCGGCAGTTCCACCCACAGCACGTAGCCCCCCTGCGGGTCGGACGTGCGCGTGCCGGCAGGAAAGAAGCGCTGCACCATGGCGCGCATGAGCCGCGCCTGTTGCCGGTAGAAGCGGCGCAGGCGGCGCAGGTGGCGATCGTAGCCGTCGTGGCGCAGATAGTCGGCAAGCGCGACTTGCGGCACCGAGGGCGTGGTCAGCGTGTTCAGGAACTTGAGCTTTTCGACCTGGGCGCGATAGCGGCCCGGCATCGCCCAGCCGATGCGGTAGGAGGCCGAAAGACTTTTCGAAAACGAGGCGCAGTGCAGCACGATTCCGCTCGTGTCGAAATGCTTGAGCGGCGTGGGCCGCGTCTGCCCGAAATAAAGCTCCTGATAGACGTCGTTTTCGATGAGTGGCATGTCGTGCGCCTCGGCCAGCGCCACGAGCCGCGCCTTGCGCTCGTCGGGCATGCGAAAGCCCAGCGGGTTCTGGAAATTCGGCATCACCATGCAGGCCGCCACCTTCTGACGCCTGAGCACGCGCTCGAGCGCGTCGAGGTCGAGACCGGTCTCCGGGTGCGTGCTCACTTCGATCGCGCGCATGCCGAGCCGCTCGATGGCGTGCAGCATCGCGTAGTAGGTTGGCGATTCGACGGCCACCGTATCGCCGGGCTTCGCCACGGCCTGCAGGCTCAGATTGATGGCCTCGGTCGCGCCCACGGTAACGACGATCTCCTCGGGGTCGACCGGCGTGCCGTTTTCCGCATAGCGGCGGGCAATCTGGCGGATCAGTTCGGGGTTGCCGGGCGGCAGGTCGTCGATCAGGTTCCAGCTCGCATGGCGGCGTGCGATGGCGTTCGCGTACTGGTTGATGCGGCGCCACGGATACAGCGCCGGGTCGGGATACGGCGAGCCGAGCGGCACGGCGTCCTGCGCGCCGATGCTGCGCAGCGTGGAGAGCACGAGGCGGCTTACGTCCACGCGCGCGGCCGCGGGCGGCTTCGGAGCGCTGGCGCGGCCCGCTTTGGGCGCGGCGAGGTCGCCATCGCGCGACGCCGCGCCGCGCACACGCCGGGATTCCCGCACGAAATAGCCCGACTGCGGCCGCGACTCGATCACCCCCCGGCTCTCCAGCAAGGCGTAGGCGTGCAGCACCGTCTTGATGCTCACGCCGTGCTGCTCGCTCGCGCGCCGCACCGAGGGAATGCGCTCGCCCGCCCCGAACACGCCGCGGCGCACCGCGGCTTCGATATCGTCGGCAAGGCGTTCGTAGCGGGTCATGGTTGGCGTGGGCGGCCTGGGCGCCGATAAAGGCGGATCTCGGGGCAATCCCCGCAGTCTATGACAAATCGCCGCAACTGTATCCCTCGACTTTCCATTTTTCTGTGACCTCCGCTCGCACAGGAACACAGTAGGCTTTGCTCCACCGGGCTTCGCGCCCTGACCTCGAACACCACGCATCATGAAGAAGCCGTCCGCCCGCATCGAGCCGTATCACCACCCCGCCGCCGGCTGGGGCGCTTTGAAGCAGGTTGCGATCAACCTCGTCAAGGAAAGGGTGCCTGGCGGCGACTTCCGCATGCTGCTCAAGCAGAACCAGCCGGACGGCTTCGATTGCCCCGGCTGCGCGTGGCCCGACCGCGAGCATGCGTCCACCTTCGAGTTCTGCGAGAACGGCGTGAAGGCCGTGGCCGCCGAAGCCACGGGCAAGCGCGTCACGCCCGCGTTCTTCGAGGCCCACACGGTCAGCGAACTGATGACCCAGTCCGACTACGAACTGGAGCAGCACGGCCGCCTGACCGATCCGCTCGTCTACGACGCCGCGCGCGACCGCTACGTGCCCATTACGTGGGACGACGCGTTCAAGCTCGTCGCGAAGCATCTCAAGGCGCTGGACGATCCGAACCGCGCCGCGTTCTACACCTCGGGCCGCGCGAGCAACGAAGCCGCGTTCCTCTACCAGCTTTTCGTGCGCCTGTACGGCACGAACAACTTCCCCGACTGCTCGAACATGTGCCACGAGGCCACGAGCCGCGGCTTGCCGGGCACGGTGGGGATCGGCAAGGGCACGGTCACGCTCGACGACTTCGAGCACGCCGACACGCTTCTCATCTTCGGCCAGAATCCCGCCACCAACCATCCGCGCATGCTGGGCGAGCTGCGCGAGTGCGCGAAGCGCGGCGCGACCATCGTCTCGATCAATCCGCTCAAGGAGCGCGGGCTCGAACGCTTTGCGAGCCCGCAGCATACGTTCGACATGCTCTCGCCCTCCGGCGTGAAGATCAGTTCGGTGTTCATCCGGCCGCGCGTCGGCGGCGATTTCGCGCTCATCAAGGGCGTGGCCAAGCGCGTGATCGAACTCAACGACGCGGCGCTCGCGGCCGGCGGCGAACGCGTGCTCGACATCGACTTCATCGCGCAGCATACGGTGGGCTTCGCCGCCTTCGCCGAGGATCTGCGAGCCGAGTCGTGGGACACCCTCGTCGCCGAAGCCGGCGTGCCGCTCGAAGAGGTGCTGAGGCTCGCGGACATCTACGCGAAGGGGCGCGCCGTGATCTCGACGTGGGGCATGGGTCTCACGCAGCACAAGAACTCGGTGCCGACGATCCAGTTGCTCTCGAACCTCATGATGATGCGCGGGAACATCGGCCGGCGCGGCGCGGGCCTGTGCCCCGTGCGCGGCCATTCGAACGTGCAGGGCGACCGCACGGTGGGCATCGAGGAAAAGCCGACCCAGGCGTTCCTCGACCGTCTCGGCAAGGCCTACGATTTCGAGCCGCCGCGCGAGCACGGCTACGACGTGGTGGAAACGATCCACGCCATGCTCGAAGGCAAGGTGAAGGTGTTCATCGGCCTGGGCGGCAACTTCTCGATTGCGACGCCCGACACGCCGCGCACGTGGGAAGCGATGCGGGCCTGCGATCTCACGGTACACATCACCACGAAACTCAACCGCAGCCACCTCGTGCACGGCCGCGACGCGCTGATCCTGCCCACGCTCGGCCGCACCGAAATCGACCTGCAGAACGGCGTGCCGCAAGGTGTGACCGTGGAAGATTCGATGAGCATGGTCCACATCTCGTACGGCATGAACCGTCCGGCTTCGGCGAACCTGCTTTCGGAGATCGCCATCGTCGCGCGCATGGCGCACGCCACGCTCGGCAGCGGCAAGGTGGACTGGCTCGATCTGGCGAGCCACTACGCGAAGATTCGCGACGGCATCGAGAAGGTGTTCGACGGCTTCGAGAACTACAACGAGCGCCTCAAGAAGCCGGGCGGCTTTCACCTCGGCGTGGCCTCGCGCGACCGCGTATGGAAGACGCCGAGCGGCAAGGCGCAGTTCGTCGTGCATCCCGTCGCGCTCGACACGCCCCTGCACCGCGCGCGCGCCTTGCACGGCGAGCGGCTCCTCACGCTGATGACGACGCGCTCGCACGATCAGTACAACACGACGATCTACGGCCTCGACGACCGCTATCGCGGCGTGTACGGCCTGCGCCGCGTGCTGTTCGCGAACCGCGAGGATCTCGCGATGCTCGGCTTCGAGGCGGGCCAGCACGTGGACATCACGAGCGTCTGGGACGACGGCGTGAAGCGGCACGTGGAGGACTTCCTGCTCGTGGAGTACGACATTCCGCGCGGCTGCCTCGGCGCCTACTACCCCGAGACGAATCCGCTCGTGCCGCTCTCCTCCGTCGCGGACGGCGCCGGCACGCCCACGTCCAAGTCGATTCCCGTGCTGCTGAGCCCGGCGAAAGCAGCTGCAGTGCCGGAAGTGAATGCGGCGCGCGCCGAAGCCGGCGTGGCCTGAACGCGCGCGCCGCGACTCACGCGCGTTCGAAAAGAGTCAGGCCGGCTTCACCCCGCCAGCTTGCGAAACGTCTCCAGCACGGCGTCGCCCTTGAACGGCTTGACGATCCAGCCGCGCACGCCGGCCGCCTTGCCGCGCTCCTTCATGGCCGGGCTGCTTTCCGTCGTCAGCATCACCACGTTGACGGCCGTGTTCGAAAGCTCGCTGCGAATCTTCTCGACCATCGTGAGGCCGTCCATGTTGGGCATGTTCACGTCGCTCACCACGAGCTTCACGCCGGGATTCGAGCGCAGCTTCGCGAGACCGTCCTTGCCGTCCACTGCCGTGTCCACGTCGAGACCGTTCTTGCGCAGAAAGCCCGCCACTTCGTCGCGCACCGTGCTCGAGTCGTCCACCACCAGAATCTTTGCCATATCGATACTCCTTTGCGCCGCGTGCAGCGCTTCCTTCGTTAAAACAGTTCCAGCTCGCCCGCCCCTTCGCTGGCCGTTTCCGTTTGTGCCGCGACGAAGTCGAGCGGTGTCTGCGAGCAGACGCACAGCGTCGCGCCAAGCCGCACACTGCCGTCGAGCGTAAGCGCATAGGTGGAGACATAGTCCGGCTTCAGCTCGTGCAGGTACGGCAGGCACGCGCTGCTGAGCGCATACGGCGTGGACATGCCGAGGTCCGGAAAATGATTGACGAGCTGCTGGTTCATCGCCCCGCAGCACAGGTTGCCGAACTCCATGAAACATTCGGTGAGCGAGCGCTGCACATCGCCCACGTGGCCCAGGTAGTACTGGCGCGTCGCTTCGTCGTCTTCGAAGTGCAACAGCAGCAGCAGGCGGAACTGCATCGACGAGATCGTGAGCACGACGACATGCTCGCCCTGCGCCGCTTCCGCCGGGCGCGGGCTGATCTCGCAGCCATGCTGCTCGTCCGTCACGAGACGCGTGCGCACCGCCGAAAAGAAGATGCGCTCGATGCTGTCCTTTGCCTGCGCGCCGATCATGCGTGTGCCTCGGTACGCGCTTCCCCGAGATGCGCCTGCAACTGGTTCGAGAGCGATTCCACGCTCGCCAGCGAGGCCGCGATCATCTTGCCGCCTGCCTGAATGTCCTGGAACGTGGCTGCCGTGATGAGGTCGTTGCGGTTCAGGCTGTCACGGTAGCTCTTCGAGAGGTCCTGCGAGCGCGTGGCGAGCGCGCGCACCTCGCCCGCCACGATCGAGAAGCCGCGGCCGGCCGCCCCCGCGCGCGCCGCTTCGATCGATGCGTTGAGCGAAACGATCAGCACGTGGCTCACGATCGACGAGAGCTCCTGATTCTTCTGGTGCATGTCGTGGTTCTGCGCCATCAGCGAGATCATTTGCTCGTGCCAGCGCTCGAAGGTAGCGGACATGAGCCGCAGGCGCGTGGCCTCCCCCGCGATGCGCGAGGCGCGCTGCAGGGCGTCCTCGCTGCGCGTGCGCGCTTCGTCGAGCGCGGCCTCCAGGGCATCCGCGAGCGACTTGCGCTGGGCCAGCTCGGCACGCAGCGTGTCGATCTGCGCATGGAGCGCGCCGGTTTCCTGCGTGACGGCGGCCACGCGTTCGTCCGCGAGTTCCTCGGCCTGCGCGAGCGCGGCGCCATGCGCGGCGAGCTGCGTTTCGGACGCGCGGCGCGACAACGCGCGCTGCCGCGCCTGCATCGCCGCGGCGGCAAACGCCACGAGCGCGGCCCCGGCCGCGCCCCCCAACAAGATCGGTAACACCACTTCAGCCCCCACCATCGATCAATCCGCCAGCGCCCGCGCGTGCGCGGCGCGATCGGCGCCGCTCACGGCCCATTGCTGCGGCAGCCAGACTATCGTTTCGAAGTGGCGGTAATCCGCGCCTTGCCGGCTGTCCGTGAAGCGCAGCTCGATGCGGCCGCCTTCGCGTTCGAGGAACGCACGCACCGCATCCATGCCCACGCCGCGGCCCGACACCTCGGTCACGTGCTGCGCCGTCGAGAAACCCGCGTGGAAAATGAAGCCGGCAATCGTCTCGTCGCTCGCGGCTTCGTCCTGGGCGAGCCAGCCGCGCTCCTCCGCAATGCTGCGGATGCGTGCAAGCGCGAGGCCACGGCCGTCGTCGGCGAGCACCATCTTCAGGGCGCCGCCTTCCACGTTCGCCGCGATGTCGATATGGCCCGCCTCGTCCTTGCCCTGCGCGCGGCGCTGCGCCGGCATTTCGATGCCGTGGTCGAGCGAGTTGCGCAGCAGGTGCGTAAACACGTCTTTCACCGTGGGCGCCACTTCGCTCTTCAGGCGCAAATCATGGTCCGCAATCCTCACGATCGGCGCGACCTTGTCCAGCTCTTCGGCCAGCGATGGCAGCGAGTCGAGCACGCCCGCCAACGCATCGCCTACCGTTTCGGTACCGATACGGGCGAGCAGGCCGCGCACCGCCTCGCGCATGGCGCGCAGCGAAGCGAGGTCGTCGTCGCGAGCGGCGTCGAGCGCGCGCAGGCTGGCTTCGATCTGTTCGCGCGCCACGCTCACGCGCCCTTCCCGACCCTTCGCACCCGCGCCGCGGCCCAGGCTCTCGGCATTGATCGTCGCGTAGTGCTCGAGCGAATGCTTCACGCGCTCGAGATCCTCGATCAGCGACTGCTGGTCCCACGTGTGATCGGGGTCCTCGCGGCGCAGCGCGTCGTAGCGCTGCTCGACCTCGTGCACGACGCCCGTGAGGTGCTGCAGGCTGTACGTGCGCGCATTGCCCTTCACCGTGTGCATGTTGCGGAATAGTTCCGCGACGGCATCCATGTCGGCGCAGTCGTTCTGGCGAATGATGCGTTCGTTTTCGTGGATGAAGCCCTTCGAGCTTTCCACGAACTGATGGAACTTCTCTTCGCTCACCGCGAGAATCTCGCCGATCATCTGCAGGCGGCGCTTCTGCTCGCCGGCTTCCGCCGCGAGTTCGCGCAGTTCGGTCACGTCGCGCACGCACAGCATGAGGCGCACGACCACGTCGTTTTCGTCGGTGATCGCCGACCAGCTCAGGTCGAGCACCTTCTCGCGGCCGTCGGGCATCGTGCGCGTGATCTCGTTCACGAGCAGATGCTGGTTGAACGCGAAGTTCACGCTGTCTTCGCCAAGGCACGCATCGACCGCGGCTTGAACCTGGGCGATCGTGTCGGCGTCGAGCGTCGTGTTGGCGAAAACGAGGTCCATGAGCGGACGGCCGGCAATCTCGTTAGTTTCGAAGATCGCTTCCAGATACGCCGAGTACTCGTTGTGAATGGTCGCGCCTTCGATCACCGTGAGAATGCCCTGCTGCATGTTCTGCAGCATCGCCTGGATGTCGTCGGTCTTGCGCTTGAGCTGCGCGGAGCTCTGCTGGATCTTCTCGATCATGCCGTTGAAGGCGACGATCGAGTGGCCGATTTCGTCCATGCGGCCCACGGGCACGCGCCGCGTGAAGTCCTGGTTCGAGGCGATCTCGCTCATCATCGCCTGCATGCTCGAAAGCGGTCGCGTGATCTGGCGATACAGCAGGAGGCCGATCAGCGTGAGCAGCACGATCGCGCCGCCCGTCACGCCGGCGATGGCGCTCGTGGTGGTGTCGAGCGTGCCGTTGAGCGCCGTGATCGCGTCGTCTTTCTGGCGGTTCTTCTCGACGCGCAGCGTCGTGACGATGCCTTCGAGTTCGTCGCGGTACTGCGCGACGTTCGCGAAGAGGTAGGCCTGCGCGAGCTCGTTCTTGCCCGCGGCCTTCATTTTCGCGGTGTCGTCGATCGCGGAGAAGTAGTTCGCGATGCTGTCGTCGGCCTGCGCGACAAGACCTTCCTGCGCGTGGCTCGCAGCAGCCTTGCGCTGCACGTCGAGCGCGGCGCGCAGCGCGGCTTCCTTGGTCTTCAGGTCGTCCTGCGCCTGCGAGACCATGTTCGCGTCGGGCGCGTAGACGAGCGTCATGGTGGCAAGCTGCACGTCCTTCACGAGCGCGACGAGATCGGAGGAAGCCAGCGCGCTCGGCACGACACCTTGCGTCACCTGGCGGACGTCGGCGGCGCTGCGGCGTGTCTGGTAGACCGCGTAGCCGCCGATGGCGGACAGCGCGACGAACATCAGAACGATGAGTAGCGTGATGCGGTGACGAATGGTCATGTCGAAATCCCCGGGCCGTCAGTGCGCCGGCCGCACTATCGTTGTGCGACTCATGACGCATAGGCCATCTATTCGAGCGTGGGATTATCGCGGGGGGTATGTGACGCTGTTGTGAATCTTCACAGGAATGTGTCCTGGCGCACGGTGACGCGCGAGGCGAAAGGGTAAAGGCCGGGTAGCGGCCACCTTGCGATAAGATCGATGCTCGCCTTTCAAAACGGGAACTCGCCGTGCCCTCATCGCCCCGAACCGCTGCCGTGCCCCAATTCTGGCGCGACGAGGCGCTGCCGTTCATCGAGGTCCGCGCGATTGCCGACGGCCGCAAGGTGCGCTACGGCCTGCACGCGCATAGCACGTTTTCGGTCGGCGCGGTAACGGGCGGGCGCAGCACTTACCTGAACGGTCGCACGCTCGAGTCCATTGGCGCGGGCACGGTCGTGGTGGTCAATCCCGAAGTCGCGCATGCGTGCAATCCGGCCGAAGACGCGCCGTGGGCCTACCGCATGTTCTATCTGGACGTGGACTGGCTCGCGCAACGGCAGCAGGATCTGGGCTTCAACGCCGGTCAGGGCTTTCGTGCGTTCGAACAGACCTTGAGCCTGCGTGCCGATCTCTTCGCCGGGCTCAACCGGCTCTACGCGCTGCTCACCGATACGCACGAGAGCACGCTGCGCAAGGAAAGCGCCGTCACGGCCTATTTTTCGACGCTGCAACAAACGCTGAATCCCGCGCCTGCCAGCGCGCGCGAGCCGAACCATCGTCTCGCGCGCGCCGCCGAATACATCGACGACAACTACACGCGCACGCTCAGGCTGGAAGAAATCTGCGCGGCGGCCGACCTCTCGCCTTCGTATCTGATCCGCGCGTTCAGGCAGCAGTACGGCATGACGCCTCACGCTTATGTCGTGAACCGGCGCATCGAATTCAGCCGGGCTCAACTACGGCGTGGACGAGCCATCGCCGATGTCGCCGCGGATGCCGGCTTTGCCGATCAGGCGCATCTCCAGCGCGCGTTCCGCCAGTTCGTTGCTGCGACGCCAGGACAGTACCGCGCGGGACAGTAGCGCGGCAACGCCTGAATGCCGCTCAGGTCTTGAGCAGATACAGCGCGCTCGCGGCAAGCAGCACCGCCATGCTGCGGTTCACGAGGCGCATCCGCGCCGGCTTGCGCAGCGCCTGGCGCAACGACGCGCCGGCCCAGGCCCAGCAGGCGATCGAGAGATAGCAGACGACGCAGTAGATCGCGGCGAACTGCCAGACCAGCACCTTCTCGCCCGAGGCCGCATAGGCCCCCATGCCCGCCACCGAGGCGAGCCACGCCTTCGGGTTGAACCACTGCATGGCCGCGCCCACCCACAGCGAGGGGCCGCGCGCGGCGGCGGCGGTGCCGATCTCGCCCTTGTCGGCGGCAAGGCGCCAGGCCACGTAGAGCAGGAAGGCCACGCCAGCCCAGCGAATCGCGCGCGTGAGCCACGGCCATTGCGCGAGCAGTTCGTGCAGCCCGAGCCCGATCAGCAGCAGAAGCAGCACGAAGCCGACTGTCGCGCCGGTCACGTGGCGCAGGCTCGCGCGAAATCCATACCGCGTGCCCGCGCCCAACGCGACGACATTGACGGGTCCTGGAGTAATCGACGTGGCCAGCGCGAAAGCGGCCATGGAAAGTGCCATGCTCACGGTCATCCTCGGGTTATCGCGGGTTATCGCGGGTTATGTTCGTTACGCCCGGCGGGCGAGTGCATCACCGGCCCAAGCGTAAGGGGACCGCGCAAGCGCGTATTGAAGGAAATTGCCCTCGCCGGCCAGCAAGAGCCCTGAAGACCGAAGCGCAAGGTCGAAGTCACGCTATCATTCGCCGGACGGCGCGTTCCGCCTCCGCGCGAATGCCGGCAACCTGCGCAGCGCACGGCGCTCATCCTGAACGGAACACCCCCATGGAACGGAAGAAAATACTGGTCATCGGCATCGGCGCGGGCGACCCCGACTACCTGACCGTGCAGGCCATCAATGCGCTCAATCAGGCAGACGTGTTCTTCGTGATGGACAAGGGCCCCGCAAAGGACAAGCTCGTGGCGCTGCGCAAGACAATCTGCGCGCGTTTCATCAAGGATCGCGACTACCGTATCGTCGAAGCGGCAAGCCCCGAGCGGCGGCGCGACGGCACCGACTATCGCGCGGCCGTCGAGGAACTGAACCGCGACAAGCAGCGCGTGTTCGAACGGCTCATCGAAGAGGAACTCGAAAACGGCCAGTGCGGCGCCTTTCTCGTGTGGGGCGACCCGTCGCTCTACGACAGCACGATTCGCATTCTCGACGCGATACAGGCGCAAAAGCGCCTCGCGTTCGACTTCGAGGTGATTCCGGGCATCAGCAGCGTTCAGGCGCTTGCCGCGAAGCATCGCGTGCCGCTCAACTTCATCGGTCGACCCGTGGCGATCACGACCGGGCGCCGTCTCGCGCAGGGCTTTCCTGCGGACACGGACAGCGTGGTCGTGATGCTCGACGCGCAGAACGCCTACCGCGACCTCGCGGACGAAGACCTCGACATCTACTGGGGCGCCTATGTCGGCACGCCCGACGAGATTCTCATATCGGGCCGCCTCGACGAGGTGAAGGACGAGATCGTTCGCGTGCGCGGCGAGGCGCGCGACGCAAATGGCTGGATCATGGACACCTATCTGCTGCGCCGGCGCGGCGTGGAAAACGAAGGCGATTGAGGGCCCCCCAGGTCACCCCCAAGCCACCCAGGCGCGGCGGCGCCCCCTCGGGCGCGATCAGGCCAGCCCTGCGCAGACGGCCACGATGATCGAGCCGATCACGAGCACGGCGCCCACCGTCTTGCGCTTGTTGAGCTCGGTCCACAGCAGCACGCCGGTCAGCGAAAGCAGGATCAGCGCGCCCGCGAAGCTGTCGATGAAGAGCACCCAGCCCACGCTCATGCCCACGCCCTTGTGCAGGTTCGTGAGCGTGGCGAGCAGCGAGTTGCTGTTGCGCTTGAGCGTGACGAAATCGTTGCCGTCCCAGTACTCGACCGTGACGCTCTCGTGCGGCGACGAGAACATCAACTGCCAGTGCTCGGGCTGAACGGTCTCGCGGTCGCCCCAGGCCACGGGATGTTCCGGCTCCTTCTGCACGCGGCCAACGCGCGTCGGCAGCTTCAGATCCGGCTGCCCTTGCAACCACTTCACGAGCGCGCGCGGCGTTTCGGGCGCGGGATCGGGCAACTTGAGCTGCACGGTCGAAACCTGCGGTGCGCCCGTCGAAATACGCAGCGGCTCGCCGCGATGGTTGAGCACGAAACCCGTCACGCCGAACAGGAGGCCCAGCGCCGCGCCCCAGAGTCCCACCCAGCCGTGCACCTTGCGCAACCATTTGATGAAGGTCGCGCGGCGCGAACCGCGGCGTGAACGTTTCGCGCGCTCATCGCGCGCCGCGGCGTCGAGTTGCGCCGGGCGCGGCTTCGCCGCCTCGATTTCCACGGCCTCGGGATAGTTCACGTTTCACTCCAGATGCGCAAAAGGTTGTGATAGCAACCGACCAGGCTGCGGCGGGCCTGCGCGTCCGCGTCGCTCGCGTTCAGGCGCTGGATCGCCGTGTCCATGTCGAAAAGCAGCGCGCGCTGGGTATCGCTGCGCACGAGGCTCTGCACCCAGAAGAAACTTGCGAGGCGCACGCCGCGCGTGACCGGCGTGACCTGATGCAGGCTCGTGGCCGGATAGACGATCATGTCGCCGGCCGGCAGCTTGACCTCCTGCACGCCGTAGCTGTCCTCGACCACGAGCTCGCCGCCGTCGTACTCGTCGGGCGCCGAAAGAAACAACGTCACTGAAACGTCCGTGCGCAGCTTCACGCCGTTGGGCAGCACCCGCACGGCGCCGTCCACGTGGCTGCCGAACGTCATGCCGCCCTCGTAACGGCTGAAGAGCGGCGGATACACCTGATTGGGCAGCGCCGCGCTGATGAAGAGCGGATTGCGCTCGATGGCGGCCAGCACCACATCGCCCAGTTCGCGCGCGATCGGCGTGTGCTCGGCGATCTGCTGATTGCGCTTCACGGGCGCGCCGGTATAACCGGCCGTCGCGCGGCCGTCCACCCAGGCGTCGCCCGCACGGTCGAGCCGCTCGCGCAGGCCGCGCACCTGGTCGGGTGTCAGTACATTCGGTATGTGCACCAGCATCGGGTTTCCTTTCCATCCGCCACGCTCGCCACGCGCGTAAAACCGCGCATTGTGCGCGACTTTTCGGGCAATTGCGTTACGGCGTGTGACGGCATCTTGCGCTCACAGCCGATAGTCGAAGGTCGCGAGCAGCGTGCGTCCCACGCCCGGCACCGAGCGCCCGCCATCGGATTGAATGAGCGCGTCGTAGTAGAACTTGTTGGTGAGGTTCAGCAGGTTCAGGCGAACGTCCCACTTCTTCTGGTGATATTCGGCCATCGCATCCCAGCGCGTGTAGCCGCCTACCGAAACGTAGTTCGTGTTCGCCGCATAACGCGCCGACATGTAGGTCGGGCCGCCGCCCACTTCCCAGTGCGGCGCCACCTCGTAAGTTGTCCAGAGCGTCAGCGTGTTGCGCGGCGTGTTCGCGAGCGTGTTGCCCTGGGTGCCGTCCAGCGCCTGGAGCACGACGCCGTCCATGTAGGTGTAGCCGCCGAACACCTGCCATTTGTCCGTGAGGTGGCCGCTCACGCCCGCCTGGAAGCCACGCACGCGCACGTCGCCTTCCAGCAGGTACTCGCCCGAGGAGGTTTGCGTGCGCGCGTTGTTCATCTCCTGCTGGAACAGCGCCGAAGTCACCGAAAGATTGCCGTTCAGCAGATCCCACTTGCCGCCCACCTCGTACGACTTGGTGGTTTCCGGCGCGAGATTCTGCGTATTGTTCGTGACGGTGAGCGATTCGAGCGACGGGTCGAACGAAGTGCCGTAAGAGAAATAGTAGGACTGCCAGTCGGTGGGCTGATAGATCACGCCGGCGCGCACGCTCGTGAACGTGTTGGTCTGGTCCGCATAGCCCGGCGCGCTGATCGTGTTCGAGATGTGCGCCTGAAAGCGGTCCCAGCGCAGCCCGCCTATCAGCTTCCAGTGCTCGCCCAACGACATCGTCTCGTTCATGTAGGCCGCGAGCGAGGTCGCGCCCGACTCGGCGTGATTGCCCACGGTCTGCGTGACGTTCGATGGCGTGGACATGTACGCCGGATCGAGCAGCGAGAGAATCGGCAGATTGTTGCGCGTATAGGCCTGGTTCGTATAGCTGTCGTGGCCGACCTCGACACCCGCGATCACGTCGTGCTTGAGGAAGCCCGTGTCGAACTTGTACTCGGCCATCGAGTCGTTGTAGATCGAGTGGTTCTCGATCACGCGGTCGTGGCTCGCAAGCTTGACGTAGAGGTCCGAGAGCGGCAGCGTCGTGTAGTTGCCGTTCGAGAGCGCCGGGCTCGTGGCCAGCGGACCGGTCAGCACGGCGCCGGCCGCGGTCTCGCGCGCGTCGGTGAGCGAGTGCGAGAACTCGGTCTGGTTGGTAATCTTGAACTGGTCGTTGAACTTGTGATCGACGCGCGCCGTGACCGTCTGGACGTCCTGGATCGTGCGGTCGTCAGTAAGGCCGTAATACGTGCTCTTCGACGGCGCGAACGCATGGCCGTTGATCGACTGCACGCCGTAATCGGGCATGTCGTAGTTGTGCTGGATCAGCGCGGAGAGCGTCACCTCGGTCGGCGTGCCGATGCCGAAGCGCAGTTCGGGCGCGATACCGTAGTCCTTGTTCTTCATCTCGTCGCGCGTGGAACCGAGCGACTGGCCGAACGCATTCAGGCGGAACGCCGCCGTGTCGCCCAGCGGATGGTTCAGGTCGACACTCGTGCGATAGCGGTCGTCGGTCCCGACCGTGGTCGAGACTTCCGCCGACGGCGTGAGATTGGCCTTCTTCGACACCTGGTTCACCACGCCGCCTGTCGAGCCGCGGCCGAACAGCATGGACGAAGGGCCGTAGAGCACTTCGATGGCGTCGAGGTCGAAGGTGTCGCGATAGTACTGGTTGCGGTCGCGGAAGCCGTCGAGGTAGATGTCGTTCTGCGCCGTGAAGCCGCGCAGGTTGATGTTGTTGCCGATCTGGCCGCCTTCCGCGCCGCCTATCGTGATACCGGGCGCGTTGCGCAGCGCGTCCTGGAACGAGGTCGCGCCCTGCGACTGCATCACGGCCTTGTTGATGACCGTGACCGACTGCGGGATGTCGCGCAGCGCCGTGGGCGTCTTCGCGCCCACCGTCGAGCGCTCGGCCTGGAAGTCCTGGGGATCGGTCTGGCCCGACACGGAGATGGCGGGGAGCGTCGAGCCTTCCGCCGCAGCGGAGGAGGCCGCGGCTGGTGCGGCGGCGGCCGGAGCGCTCTGCGCGAGCGCGGTGGAAGCGAAGGGCACGGCAAAAGCCAGCGCGAGCGCACTCGCGAGCGGCGTCCTGTTCAACATGGGAGTCCTGTCCGACGAAGGCCCCGGCCGGCTGGACATGCGTGACAGCGCATGACGGCACGGGTGCGTTGGCTGGCTGGGCCGCCCCTCAAACAGACAAGGACACGACGCTACGCTGGCTGGTTGTTATTGATTGGACCGATGCGTTTTGGGTCGATCCGAATGAGAATCGGTATCATTTCATATGTTTCTATTTATTTCAATCGTAGGGTTGTTGTTAGTAAGGGTTTGGAATATTTCTGGAAATTACAGGGTGTGAAATGGAAATGTAATTTTTCGTGGGCCGTCTGATTGGGCCCGCGAGGGTATGAGGGCGGCATGCCGTTATCCACAGAAACCGTGGAAAGGTCCGTGGATAACACCTGACCAATCGCGTCAAGACCTTGTTGCGCAAAGATTTTCTGCTCGTGCGTGGGGAGTGGCGTCGTTTCCGTGCATCTGCAAACATCTTCCCCGAGTTTCCCCACGGCGTCCTGTCAAACCCAAGGAGCGCGTGCCGCGCAGCGGGATCGTCTTCATCGCACTTCAACCGTACCAGCCGCACGCACGGCGTTTCTTCAAATATCGTCGTAACCCGGACAGCACGATCCCTAACATGGCGGCAACGACAAGGGAGTAAATCAGCCAAAGAGCGAAAAGACCGATTGTCTCGATGTCCTCGGGATTGAGCGGGTCATGCATGCCCGTCAGGTGCATCCCTGCACGAATGGTGACGTCGAGCCAATACGGCATTTCGAATGAAAACGACGAAAGGGCTTTGCCTATCCACCACCCTCCGACAACCGACGCGGCAATGAACGCAATCAGATATGCCGCGCGTCGAAGTAGCCGATTCATCGAACGTCCACCGTACCGTAAGCGCGCAACGGGCCACCGGGAACCGGCAAGTCGGGCTTATGAGACCGGATGTACCGCCGTAGCCGATCGAATTCAAGGTGATTGATAACGGTAATGCATCCTTCGCTAAGTCGCATTTGCCCTTCAGGATGAATGCGAAAGTTACCACGCCTGATACTGTTAATCATGGTTGTATCGCCTGTGTTCGTCTCTCAACCACAGATGCAAAGGAACTGCCATTGTGGAACCTCTCTGGAAGCGGAATGTGATGGAGCCTTATTTCTTGATATGCGACCAGATCAGCAGGGTGATATCGAACTACTCTGAAAAGCATTTGCACCATGAGTATTGCCAGGTCGCATCGAGTGATACACGCTGGATGCCATCCGCGCGATCAGCCGCCACTACGACGCGGACTCGCCCGTGCGGTCTGCTAACCCCGTTCAGTGCCCGCTCGCCCGCTTTGCGTTCGCGGGCATCCGTCGAATTGATTCGCGCCTTGAGGTCCATCAGCATCAAGTGACTTGATGCGCCCCGCATTTGAGTTTTCGTAGTATGGAGTTTACCGTGACGCATCGTTCGAATTACTGATAATTCTGACAGGATGGCGATGGACCTGGAACTTCCAGAGCGCTACGTGCACGAACTGCGCTATATCACCGCCTTGTTTGGCGAGTTCACACAGGGGCATGTGAAGATCGCTGCCAGGCTGGGCGTCCAGGCGAGCGAGGTCGGGAACCGTTACGTGGAGCGACTGCTCCAGGGGGCGGCCTTCATCAATGCCCGCACATGCCTGCACATCGACCGCTGGCCCCTTGAGATTCCGCTGCGCATCCTGGAGGGCGTCAATCCGAATTTCGCAGCACCACAGCCGTCGATGGGCGTGGTGCGTTTCTATCTCGACGCCTTGGCGGCGCACAGCCCGCAGGGCCTCACCCTGCCACGGCACACGACGCTCACGATGGGCGAGGCCGGGGACAACGCCACGCTCTGCGAATTCCTCACGAGCCAGCCGGTCGGGATATGGCCTCTCGGAATTGAGTACCTGCGATTTACCGGCATTCCCCCTGACATTCCGAGCCTGCATCGTTACCTCCACAACAGCGATGACCTGACGCGTTTGCGTAGTGCATTGCGCGTTCGCCTCGCGACCCTCAATGGCACGCCGCTCGCCCGCCTTGACGGGCTGGACCGCCTGCCTGTCTATCTGTGTGGCGAGGAAGCGCTGGCTTCGCGCCTGTTCGAGCTGATTCACACGTCGGTGATGGGCATATCGGGTGAGTTCGATCAGTGCAACCTGTACGGCGCACAGGTTCCCGGCATGCCAGGCATGCGGGTGGGGTATGAGGGGCTGGAGCCGGACGAAAGCCTCTTGCGCCCGGTGCGACTGAAGTTCTACGGGCAGATGCAGGTCCAAGAATATTATGCGCTGCCGTCCCGGTTCTGGTTCTTCACCCTCACGGGCCTCGCTGCTGGTCTGAAAAGGATAGAAGGACCAGCGGTTGAGATCGTGCTACTGCTCAACCGCGAAGTCGCCGCGTTTGACCAGCAGGTCGATGCGTCGCAGCTTGCACTTTTCTGCGCACCCGTGACCAACTATTTTCCGATCATGACGGCGCGGCTCGATATCAATCCACAGGACACCGAGCACCGGCTTACGCCCGTGGTGGACAAACCGGACGATTACGGGGTGCATTCGGTTGATTTCGTGGTCGGGCAGGTGAACGAGGACTCTGAGCACATTCCCTTTCGTCCGCTTGACACGGCCCTTTCCGACAATACGCGCCGTAGCCCGCGCTACTTCTCGCTGCGGCGTGAGCTGGAACTGGTCGGGAACAACGAATGCCGGTACGACACCCTTCAGCAGTTTGTCCGCACACATACGTGGCTGAAACTGCTTGGCCCCGCACGCGAGCCGGACGACAGCGATGTGCACCACCTCACGCTGCACGCCTGGCTCACCAACGAGGACCTGTCCTGCGTGCTGCCACGCAACGGCGTGAACGATCTGGTCGTGAAGGATGCGAAGTCTGTGGCGGGCGTCGGGTTCGTGCACGGGCCGACCGCGCCCAGGCCGCCGCTGGCCCACGGGGCGAGCGGCGATGCCGCCCGGGAACTCGTACGCCGGCTTCACCTGGAACTGGCGGTCTTTGACGATGAGTTTCACGAACCATCGCCAGGGCAGGGCCTATCGCATCTACCTGCCGGACGGCACGCTCGGGCAGCAGGGCATGCTGACCGATGGGGCAACGCTGGACAGTCAGCACGGCGGAACCGGTGAAGGTGAAGTGCGAGGTCGGGGCCGGAGACTGGGGCGTCGTGGAGGACGCCTACGACCATGAAGAGCTTGCCGACGGCTTCGCCTGATACCTGCCGTTTTTTTAAAGTGACTTGTTAAAGGTAACGCATGGCTCACCCGCAGCAACCAGCCGCGCCCAAAACCCCGCCATCGCCCTATGTGCAGGTGACGTTCGTATTCAGGGATACCCTGCAAAAGCCGATTGAAGGGTTGTCGGTGCAGATCAAGGCGGGTACGGGCGCACCCTCTGCGCCTGCATGGACATTGGGTCAGACCACTGACGGTTCACCGGCACCGGACCCTTCCGTACCCCTGGTGGACAACAAAACGGAAACCGCCACGGATGGGGATGGCTACGCCATGACCATCCAGAACGCCGCGCGCAACCAGCCGATTGACGTTCTGGTGAAGAACCGGCGCGGCGAGTATGCCTGGAAAGCGACGGTGACACCCAAAAAGGATATCAGCGCGTTCACCATCGTCAGCCCCGAGTACCACATCGAAGCGACGACGAAGCTGACGCCGAAGGAGGAACTGGAGCAGAACCTCGATCTTCCGGTGGTCAAGGATGGCGAGGTCATGACCATCGAGCGCCTGGTCCACGACTTCGGGCCGTACATCGGGTGGTCGCAGAAGGTGACCGAGCAGGGGAAGGTCAAGAAGGATTTCCCGGAGAAGCATAGGGAGACGACGACGGATGACAAGACCGGGAAGAAGAAAACGACCACCACCATTGAGCACCACTACAAGGTCGTGGATAACGGAAAGCCACGAACCATTGTTCTGAATCTTCTTGGGTCGCGGTTGAATTATCCCAAACCCGAGACGTTCTCCGAAGATCAGTATAAAAAAATAGCGATGGAGCTAGATGTTGAGGTTGCTGCTGTTAAGGCGATTGTCCAGCAGGAGTCAGGGGGGCATCCGTTTCTGGAAAATGGACTGCCATCCATTCTGTACGAGAAGCGCCATTTTTTTGATCTTGCTGTGGCAAAGCAAGAGGCAAAAAATTCTCCTAAGAAGGATGCAAAAAAGAAAAAAACTCCGACGAACCCCTACCCGGGATATCCTGATTTATGTTTTAAAGGGCCAGATAATTATGGACCAGGTGGCTTGCATCAATATGAGAAGCTTGTGCGCGCAGCAGCACTAGATTTCGAAATTGCGATAAAAGCATGTTCGTGGGGTGGATTTCAAATACTTGGAGAGTACTACGCCGATTGCGGCTGCGCTACTGCGTTTGAATTTGCGAACAAGTTTCTGGCGGGTACTGATGGGCAGGTGGAGATATTTGCCGCTTTTATGAAAAACGTAAAACCAGCGGCAGTTAAGGGGTTGAGGGAACATAACTGGGAGAAGGTTGCAAGCGGATATAACGGCAACGGTTGGCAGACCCAGAATCCTGATTATGCAGCTAATTTGGGTAAATATTATGATCAATTTAAGTAAAATATTTACTGGTGCTGTTTTTGCGCTCGCGATGGCTGCGCGGGGATTTGCAGGGGAGGCTATTTTATTTGATGATCCGAGTTTGATAGCATATCGGGATGATGGTCGAATTTATGGGCTTTATGATGCCCAAAATGAAAAATTTTCATGTAATTTCCTCTTTTTTGAGAAAAGCGATGGCACATCAAATTCTGTCATTGATGGCTATACCGATACGAAGCTGTTGACATTTATCCCTGATGGAGATTCTTTTGAATTCTCGAATAGGGATCGAGACTTTGATATAGATGGGGATCTGTATCGCCGCGAAGATGAGTGGATAATCAGAACCTCTAGTGGACAAGCTGGATGCGAAAATTCGGCAGGAGGATTCATCTTTAAACTCGGAAGTATGGAGGCTATTAAGTATCACATTGCCCGGAAGTTTTCATCATCGGGTATTCGGATCGTAAGGAGCAAGACGCTCTTATACGATCGTCGCGGAAAGGAATTTTTTACCAGGAGAGGCTATCTCGCGAAATGGAATGCGGTCGTTGTTCTTGAATCTCAGAAACAATATTCACTGATACGGTTTTCAGATCCGCGATTAAACGTCGAATCCTACGGGCGGGTCACAACAGGTTGGGTTCACACGTCTGATCTCGTAAATCCGCTCCCTCCCGAAGCCAAACATTAAAGAGAACCTTAATGATCAATCTCATCCGGCTTGGCGATACGACAGATCACGGTGGTGAATTCGTCACCGCCTCCGAAACCATGCGCTACAAGGGCGTCCGTGTCGCGCGCAAGGGCGACGAGGTGAAGTGTCCGCAGCACCCCGGCGTAAGCCCGAACGTGATTCTCGAAGGCGATCCGAAGATACGTGACAAAGGTGTACCGGTCACCCGCCAAGGCCATCACGCCACCTGCGGATGCAGCCTGATTTCCAGTATCGAGTGATGTACCCGGGCCACGCGCACATGCGGCCCTATCATCCATGAGGTAAATCGATGGACCGGATAAAACCCGGGGTTGCCCTTCCCATCGAACTGATCGATCGGTTGCAGGCCACGGCCCTGGAAATACGGGTTCTTCGCGCTAATGCGCCGGATCAACACGAACCCGGTCATCGATCCGGTCGGCACGGCCAGCCTGCCCGCAACGGAACCCTTCAAGATCGGCCAGAAGCCGAGCCTGATCTTCGCACCCAGCGAGATCGCGGACGTGCGGGTGGTCAATGGCAAGCTGCGCATCCGCCTCTACAGCCTGGGCATGTTCGGGCCGAACGGTGCGCGCTGCCGCTGCACGTCACCGAGATTGCACGCGAGCGCGAAGAACTGCGGGGCGACCCGAGACTGTACAACTTCATCAACATTTTCCACCACCGCTCACTCACGCTGTTCTACCGCGCCTGGGTATCGGCGCAGTCCGCGGCGAGCCTCGACCGGCCCGATGACGACCGCTTCTCGTTCTACATCGGCTGCCTGTCCGGGTGCTCGCCCCGGCATGACCGTACCGTCTCCCTGCCACCGCATGCGCCTGTTGGCCGCGCCGCATCTGGTGAGCAAGGCCCGGAATGTCGATGCGCTGGCCATGTCGGTGGCTCACCATTTCGGTGTCCCGGTACGGATCGAGGAATACTCGGACCACTGGATCGCGCCGCCGCCGGAGCTGAAATGCAGGATGGGACAGCAGGGTATGTCGGCAAGCCCTGGACGCGGGGCGATCCTGGGCGGGCATGTGCTGGACAGGCGGCACCGCTTCTGCATGGTGATCGGGCCACTCGACATGGCGGACTACCACCGCTTCACCCCACGGGGAGATAGCCTGCTGCGCCTGGTGGCGTGGGGGCAGACGTAAGTTGCAGATCAAACCGCATTGCGAGCCGCCTGCGATGATGGGCGACTCACACCAGTTCGGCTGGTCGGCATGGCTGGGCGAGTCACCCGGCGGCGAACCGGTTGTCGGCATGCGCTTCGAGCCTGAACAGTACCTGGCGCAGATCGTGCATAACGCAGGGAAGCCTCAGGGCGGCGGGAGAAACCAATGAACCCGATGGGTCTGGCGGACAGCTTGAGTGAGCAAATCACGGAGATGATTCCGGCATTCGAACAGCAGCATGGTTGCATGCCCGCCGCGCTTATCTTGCATCCGACCCATGCCGATGCGTTCGCCCACGAACCCGAGCCTGGTTCTGAACTGCTCGACAGGGTGAGCATCATCGTGTCCCCACTCTTCGAGCCTCTCGTGCCGGTGGGCCAGCAGGGCAACAATCACGAGCTGTAGCCCTATCATCACGCGCTGTGGGGAACGGACTTTCCCCGCACGTGCTCACGTGCAGCGCAGCATCAACAGGTAAGCTATCGGCGTATTGTTGCGACGAAGGTTTCCCGGCAGCGCAACGCGTGGGGAAACGTGGGGAATGGATGTTTGGGGCTGTGTGGGAAACGAAAATTCCCCCACTCGTTGCCTGTAAAGGCTTGTGGCGCGGCCCTGTGCAGTGAGGAAGATGAGTTATCCCCACTTTTTCTGGACAACCCTGTGCATATCTCCCTGACACCACGACCAAGCCCCTGAACCCAAAGAAAATCCTCCCCAAGCCACGCAACCGGGCCCGCCGCCCGCAAAGACCCTAAAGATCGTATGGAATATGCCGTTAACTTTGCAGTGATGTAAGGCCCTCAGCGGCCCGCCTGCAAGGAATCCCATGCGCAACAACCAGCCCGTCACGCAACACGAATACGACTTCCCCGCTTCGCAAATGCTCGTCTCGGCCACCGACCTGAAAGGCCGCATCGAGTACTGCAACCCCGCGTTCATCGCCGTTTCCGGTTTCAGCCGCGAAGAGCTGATCGGCCAGCCGCACAACATCATCCGTCACCCGGACATGCCGGCCGTTGCCTTCGCGGACATGTGGAGCACCATCCGCGAAGGCCGCCCCTGGACGGCGCTCGTGAAAAACCGCCGCAAGAGCGGCGACCATTACTGGGTGCGGGCAAACGTCACCCCGGTCTCCGAACAAGGCACCGTGGTGGGTTATCTGAGCGTGCGCGTGAAACCTTCGCGCGACGAGATCCGCGAGGCCGAAGCCCTCTACGCGAAGATGCGCGAAGGCACGTTGGGCGGCGTGCGCCTGCGCCGCGGCGCGATCGTGCGCACGGGCCTCGCAGGCGCCGTGCAGGCGCTGCTGCGCGTGCCCATCGCGACACGCATCGCCATGGGTTATGGCGGCGTGCCCGCCATCTTCGCTCTCGCGGGCGTCGCCGCCTGGCAGGGCCTGCCGCCGCTGCCGTTCTGGGGCGCCTTCGGCGTCGCGTCCCTCTGCAGCGCCGTGGCCTGGTGGCTCACCACGCGCCATCTCGGCGCGCCGCTCGACCAGATGACCGTCGCCTCCACGCGCATGGCCGCCGGCGACCTCACCGCCACGCTCACGATCACCACGAGCGACGATCTGGGCGAAGTGCTGCAGGCACTCAATCAGTTGCAGGCCAACCTCACGGCCATCGTGTTCGACGTGCGCGCGCAGATCGACGGCATGCTCGACGCGGCGCACGAAATCTCGAGCGGCAACGTCGATCTGTCGCGCCGCACCGAACTCCAGGCGGCTTCGCTCGAAGAAACCGCCGCGACGATGGATCAGCTCACCGCCACCGTGCAGGCCAACGCGGAAGCGAGCACGCGTGCGCTCGACCTCGCGCGCGAAGCGCAGGCCGCCGCCGCGGAGGGCGGCTCGATCGCCGGCCAGGTCGAGCGCACCATGGCCGGCATCAACGATGCCTCGCGGCGCATCAGCGACATCGTCGGCGTGATCGACGGCATCGCGTTCCAGACCAACATCCTCGCGCTGAACGCCGCCGTCGAGGCCGCGCGCGCGGGCGAGGCGGGCCGTTCGTTCGCCGTCGTGGCGGGCGAGGTGCGCATGCTCGCGCAGCGTTGCGCGGCATCGGCCAGGGAGATCAAGCACGTGGTCGACGCGAGCGTGAACGAGATCGCCCAGGGCACGCATCTGGTCGCGCGGACCACGGCGCAGATGCACGCCATCGACGAAGCCGTGAGCCGCGTTTCGTCGATCATCGTCGAGGTCGCGAACGCAAGCGGCGAGCAGGCCGAGGGCATCCGCCAGGTGAACCAGGCCGTGGCGCATCTCGACAGCGCCACGCAGCAGAACGCGGCGCTCGTCGAACAGGCGGCCGCCACGGCGCAGCGCCTCGCCGAGCAGGCCGACGTGCTCGACGAAGCGGTGCGCCTCTTCACCGTCGCTGGCACGCAGACCGCGCGGCGCGGCCCCGCGCGCACGACGCGCGCAGCCGCGGCTGTCGCGACCGAAGAGGCCGAAACGGAAGCCGCATAAGCGGCATCGGCGGAACAAGGGCCAGCCCAAAGCGGACAAGCAACGCAATTGATCTGAAATATCGGCGTAAGTCCCATCTCGACACCCGCGGTCCCCGCCCGCACCATTTCACTCGTCGGTCGCTCGCTCGCACGCGCGCGGGCCGATCCGAGTAACAACGGCGTTTCGACGGCTCGTCCGGCATGACCGGGCGAGCCGATCTTTTTTGGCGACAAAGGTGAGAATTTTCGGGAACCGGGCGAGGCCGTGCGGGAGCCGGATTGCGTCACGGTCGTGACAAAAGCTCATCGCCCGCCGCACCGTTGCAGGGCATGCAAAAAGATGCGGCACGCCCTGGAGTCGCGTTAAACTGGCTGGCCGGGGCCTCGCTGCGGCGCCAACCCACAGTGTGCGCCCGCGCTCACAGGGGATAAGACGCGGCGTGGCCGACCCCGTACAATGGCTCGACCAATCAACGCACGAGGACAACATCAATGCGCACGACCGGGTCTTCAGGAACCATGACCCTGCTCACCGAGCATGACGACGCGACCGGGCGCGAACTGCGTTCGCTACGTCTCGAATCGGCGGCCGACGGCAAGAGCCTGCTGCTGATCGAAGTCGACGAACGCAAGCCGGGCATACACCGCGAAGTGCGTTATGAAATCACGCCTGCGGAATTGATCGCGGCCATCCGCGCGCAAGGCGCCGAGTTGCCGGGGGAATCCCACAGCCGTTAGGTCCGCTCAATCCGTAAGTCCATATAAGCCCGTAAGCCGCCCGACAAACCGTCAGGCGGCGCCATCGCATTTCGCCCGCGCCCGTCCGGCCCGGGCGCTCCGCAGCCGCCCGGGGCGCCCGGGCCGGACGGGCGCACTGCTTCGCATTGGCCGCATCGGCTCGTACCCTGCCGGTTTTCATGCCGGTTTCCGGGCCCGTGGCGGCGCATGGCGCGCCTCGCTTGCACGCCTTCGAAATGCGTCCATAATCGTTACGTTACCCTCTCACTCTCCGCCCCCACGGCGACGGAAGTAAGCCGATGCTACATGACCTCGTCGAGCAGTACGGGCCTGCTCTCGTGTTTGCAAACGTGCTGGCCGCATCGCTGGGTTTGCCCGTCCCCGCGATGCCGGTGCTCGTGCTGTTCGGCGCGATGGCCGCCATGCATCCCGGTTCTATCGGGCAACTGGTGGGGCCCGTGCTCGTGCTCGCCGTCTTCGCCACCCTGATCGGCGACAGCGTCTGGTTCCTCGCCGGCCGGCTCTACGGCGGCAACACGCTCAAGACGCTCTGCAAGCTCTCGCTTTCGCGCGACACCTGCGTGAAGAAGACCGAACGTTTCTTCGGACGCTGGGGCGTGCGCGTGCTCGCCGTCGCGAAGTTCATTCCGGGGCTCTCGATCGTCTCGGTGCCGATGGCCGGGGCGATGGGCACGCCCTACCGGCAGTTCCTCGGCTTCGACGCCATCGGCGCCACGCTCTGGTCCGGATCGGGCCTCGTGATCGGCGTGCTGTTCGCGCCGCAAATCGACATGCTGCTCGCGGGCGCGAGCCGCCTCGGCCGCCTCGCCGCCGTCGTGGTCCTCGTGCTGCTCGCGCTCTACACGCTCTACCGGTGGCAGCGCCGCCGCCAGCTCATCAAGAAGCTCGCGAACGCCCGCATCACGGTAGACGACCTGTTCCGCGCGATGGGTGCCAAGCCGCCTCCCGTCGTCTTCGACATCCGTTCGGCAGAAAAACGCAAGCTCGATCCGTACATCATTCCGGGAGCGATCTTCGCCGACGAGCGGCAGTTGGGCGAAATTCTCGACAAGTATCCGCGCGACCGCAAGCTCGTGATCTACTGCTCATGCCCCAATGAGATTTCCGCGGCATGGATGGCGAAGGCGCTCGCGCAGGCCGGCTTTGTCGACGTGGTGCCGCTCCTCGGCGGAATCGACGCCTGGCGCGACTCGGGCCACCCCATCGAGTCGCTGGTCGCCGCCCCCTGCGAAGAGATGGCGGTGCAGATCACGCCGAAGCCCGTGTGACCCGCGCACCGGGCCGACGGCGTGTGGGCGTAACGCCGTCGGCCGCCGGTCCGCCAGCAGGTCCACCCATTCGTCCACGCATGTGTCCGCATGTTCGCCCGGCCCGGCATCGTTCGGGCCGACCGCACGAGGAGAACCGCCAGATGGGCACCATCAACGAAGCCGAGGTCAATCGCGCCGACGTGGAAGCACCGCCGGCCGACGCGCCTTATTCGTCGCTTTCCACGCGGCGCCACCAGATGTTCCCCATCCTCACCGACGAGGAGATCGAACGCCTGCATCGCTTCGGCGTCGTGCGCGAGTGGGCGCCGGGCGAATTGCTCTTTCGCACGGGCGAAACCGGCGCCGGCATGTTCGTCCTGCTCGCCGGCTCCGTGAAGGTGTATCAGCGCGACGGATTCGGCCGCGAAATGCACATCAACGAACATCATCGCGGCTCGTTCCTCGCCGAGGTCGGCCAGCTCTCGGGCGGCCCCTCGCTCGTGGACGGCGTGGCGCTCGAGCCAGTCGTTGCCCTGCTGATTCCGCCGGAGCGCCTGCGCGCGGCCATCATCGCCGAAGCGGAACTGGGCGAGCGCATCATGCGCGCGCTGATCCTGCGCCGCGTCGCGCTCATCGAGAAAGGCGCCGGCGGCCCGATCCTCGTCGGCCAGCACGACGATCCCGCGCTGGTCTCGCTGCAAGGCTTTCTCTCGCGCAACGGCCACCCGTACAGCGTGCTCGACGAACACGACACCTGCATGCTGAACGTGATCGAACGGTACGCCGCACGCCCGGAAGACCTGCCGATCGTGATCTGCCCCGACGGCACCGTGCTGCGCCGCCCCTCCGCGCCGGAACTGGCGACCTGCCTCGGCCTGTTGCCCGAACTCGACGACCACCGCGTCTATGACGTCGCCGTGATCGGCGCCGGCCCCGCCGGACTCGCGACCGCCGTGTACGCGGCCTCAGAAGGGCTTTCGGTGATCGTGCTCGACGGCCGCGCGCCGGGCGGCCAGGCGGGCGCGAGCTCGCGCATCGAAAACTATCTGGGCTTTCCCACCGGCATCTCGGGCCAGGCGCTCGCCGGGCGAGCGTTCGTGCAGGCGCAGAAGTTCGGCGCGCACGTCGCGATTCCGGTGCGGGCGCAAAGGCTGCACTGCGACGAGCGGCCCCTGCGGCTCGAAACGTGCAGCGGCAACGTGTGCGCCCATACCGTCGTGATCGCGAGCGGCGCCGTGTACCGGCGCCCGGCCATCGCCGGGCTCGACCGCTACGAAGGGCATGGCGTCTACTACTGGGCGTCGCCCGTCGAGGCCAGGCTCTGCAAGCACGAAAACGTCGTGCTCGTGGGCGGCGGCAACTCGGCCGGCCAGGCCATCGTGTATCTCGCGTCGCACGCGCGCCAGGTGGACGTGCTGATCCGCAAGGCCGGCTTCGAGTCGACGATGTCGCGCTACCTGATCGACCGTATCGCCTCGCTGCCGAACGTGAACGTGCATCCGCACAGCGAAATCGGCGCGCTCGACGAGGACGACGCCGGGCTCGCCTCAGTCCTGCTCAAGTCGCCGTGCCCAGCCGGCTTCGATCGCTTCGACGCGCGCCATCTGTTCCTCTTCACGGGCGCCGACCCGAATACCGCGTGGCTGCGCGCCTGCGGCGTGGAGCTCGATCCGCACGGCTTCGTGCTCACCGGCAGCGACGACGCGTCGTGCAGCCTCGCGACTTCCGTGGACGGCGTCTACGCGATCGGCGACGCACGCGCGGGCTCGACCAAGCGCGTCGCGGCGGCGGTGGGCGAAGGCGCGGCCGTGGTCGCGCAGATCCACCAGTTGCTCGCCGCGATGCCGGCGCAGGTGCCCGTGACGGCGGGCGCCCATGCGTGACGAAACGGCGCTCGACGCCGATACGCAAACGCTACCTGCGGGCACGGGCTCGACGCTCACGCTGCCGCTCGCGGCGGCGCGCACGCTGCACCTCGCGGCCCAAGGTCTCCTCGCCCCGCCGCGCCGCAAGGCGACGAAAGCCGATGTGCTCGGCGCGATCCGCCGCATGGCGCAACTGCAGATCGACACGATCCATGTGGTCGCGCGCAGCCCCTATTTCGTGCTGTTCTCCCGCATCGGTGCGTACGAGCCGCGCTGGCTCGACGAGCACCTCGCCGAAGGACGCCTCTTCGAATACTGGGCGCACGAGGCCTCGTTCGTGCCGATCGAAGACTATGGGCTGCTGCGTCACCGCATGCTCGACCCTTCGGGCATGGGCTGGAAGTACGCGGCCGAGTGGCATGCGAAGCATCGCCGCGAGATCGACGCGCTGCTCGAGCGCATCCGCGCGCAGGGCGCCGTGCGCTCGTCCGACTTCGCGCGCGCGAAGGGCGAGAAAGGCAGCGGCTGGTGGGACTGGAAGCCGGAAAAGCGCCACCTGGAAGTGCTGTTCGCCACCGGCGCGCTGATGGTCGCTCAACGGCACAACTTTCAGCGTGTCTACGACGTGATCGAGCGCGTGCTCCCCCACTGGAACGACGCGCGCGATCTGCCGACACGCGCCGACGCCGAACGCGCGCTGCTCCTGCACACCTGCCGGGCGCTGGGGGTGATCCGCGCGGACTGGGCTGCCGACTACTACCGTCTGCCGCGCCGCCCATATGTCGACGCGCTGCATGCGCTCGCCGATGCGGGCGAGTTGCTGCCGGTGCGCGTGGAGGGCTGGAAACACGACGCATTCGTTCATCGCGAGTTCGCGCCGCTGATCGAAGAGGCCGCGAGCGGCAGACTCGCCTCCACGGTCACGACCTTGCTCTCGCCATTCGACCCGGTGATCTGGGACCGCAAGCGCGCGACGGCCCTGTTCGACTTCGACTATGCGATCGAATGCTACCTGCCAGCCGCGAAGCGCAAGTACGGTTACTTCGTACTACCGATATTGAGCCGGGGACGGCTGGCAGGCCGGATCGACGCGAAGGCGCACCGGGCACAGCAGGTGTTCGAAGTGAAGTCGCTGCATCTGGAACCGGGCGTGCGCATGAGCGCCCGGTTCGTGACCGACCTGCGTCGCGCGCTGGAGCGTTGCGCCAACTGGCACGGCACGCCGGAACTGCGCGTCGGCACCGCGCCGGACGGCCTGGCCGAAGCCTTGCTGGCCGGATGAAGCGGGCGGCGGCGCTTGCCGCGCCGCCGCCATGAAGCCGCTGCCGTGATTAGCGGTCGAGCCGCGCCCGCAGTTCGCGTGCGGCTTCCAGGAGGCCCACGTAACCGGAACGCGCATGCTCGGGCAGATCCGGATCGCCCACGAGCGCACCCAGTGTCTCCACGAGGCTGTACACGAGCCCCTTGGCCGCGCCCGCTGCAATCTTGCCGGACTTCACACCTTCGTCGACGTGCGTAAACGCCGCGTTCAGATGTTCCAGATCGGGCTGTGCCGGGGCGTTGCCCGGCGATTGAGCGTCCTGCTTTTGTGTATCGTCGCTCGCCATGATGAACCGTTTCTCCTGGGTGACATGTAATCGAAAAAATCCTGCATTTCTTTTATATACCCAACACCAGCGCACGTCCATGTGCCCTCGCGCATGGTTCCCGAATCTTCTCACCTTTGCGGCGCTCGCGCGATGGCGAGTCGCACGCAACGCCAGCGCCTGTTTTGCCGCCAATCAGAAAAGGCCTTGAAAACAAGGCCGAATCGGGAATCCGGAGGTAAGACGGGTCTTGCAAACGCCGTACCGTAAAGCGCGCGCGTGCCACCTTCCTCGCCCCCCGAAAAAGCTCACCTCATGCCAGGCGCCATCGCCAGGGCTCGTCCGCCGACACTGCGGCGCATGCTGGCCATTGCGGCTCGCGTGCCATTTCATCCCTTGTTTCAAGGCATTTTCCCGTGTTGCAGGGATATCGGATGACAACGGCAATGCGCGCAACGGTGCGCCGTCCCCTCTTCGCCGACTCACTCCCGGAAAGGCTCACCTATGGCCTGACGCCCTGCCTTGACGTTGCCACGAGCGATCTCCAGACTGTGCGGGTCGCAGCACGCCCGCCAATCCCCGCCTGGATGCCATGAGCTCGATCACACCCTTCGTCCCCGACCGCTTTCGCCACGCCGCCCCGCATTATCTGCTGGGCCGCCCGGCCTATTCGCCCGCGCTGATTCGCCGCGTCGCCCAGCACGTCGGGCTCGACGGCACCCAGCGTCTGCTCGACCTCGGCTGCGGCCCCGGCCAGCTCTCGCTCGCGTTCGCGAGCTGGGTCGCGAACGCCGTCGCCATCGATCCCGAGCCCGCGATGCTCGACATCGCGTCGCAGTTCGGCGCGGGCATCGCGCCTAACATCGAATACCGGCAAGGCAGTTCGTACGATCTGAACACCACGCTCGGCACGTTTCATCTGGCCGTGATCGGCCGCGCGTTTCACTGGATGGACCGCGACGATACGCTGGCGCGCCTGGATACGATCCTGGCCGCTCGCGGCGCCGTCGCGCTCTTCGGCACCGCGCATCTGGACGACCCGCTGCGGCCCTGGGCGGCGCAATACCGCACGCTGCTCGACGAATACGCGAACGAAGATCCGGCGCGCGCGCAGCGCAAGTCCGCGCAGTGGGAAAGCCATGGCGACGTGCTGGCGCGCTCCGCTTTTACGGCGATCGAGCGTGTATCGGTGATCGAGTACCGGCGCGTCAGCGCAGAGCAATTGAAAGCACGACCGCTTTCGATGTCGAGCCTCTCGCGCGAGCGCCTGGGCGAAAAGCTCGACACGCTGCTTTCGCGCATCGACGCCCTCGTCGACGAGCACGCCAGCGACGACGGCTGGCTGACCGAGCGCATCGAATCCACCGCGACGCTCGCGAGGCGAGCGCCGGCCTGAATCCGAAGGCGTATTGCGGTATCGTATGACGTGTCACGAAGGCCAAAACCGAAGCCGACACGAGGAAACCCGCGATGAGCTACGCCACGACCGCCCCCGCACGCAAAGAGATCGACGCGATGGCGGGCCCCGCCGTGCTGGAATTCGGCACGAACTGGTGCGGCTACTGCCAGGGCGCGCAGCCGTTGATTGGCGAAGCGTTCTCGCGGCATCCCGGCGTGCGCCGCATCCAGGTGGAGGACGGCCCGGGCCGCGCGCTCGGCCGCTCGTTCCGCGTGAAGCTGTGGCCCACGCTGATCTTCCTGCGCGACGGCGCGGAGGTCGCGCGCGTGGTGCGCCCCACCAAGGCCTTCGAACTCGATGACGCGTTCGCCTCGCTCGCCTGACGCATCCGGCGCGGCGGCGCTTCAAATCCATCCGGCTGGTGCGGCGCTCCCGTAAATCCTCACCTGCGCGCGCCGCGTCATGCGTCCCGCGCCACCTTTGTTTTTACTCCAGACCCGCCAGCAGGTCATCGACCGCGCGATATACGCGCTCCACCACGTCGCGTCCCACTTCCTCTTCGAGCGCCGCGTAGCGCGCCTCCAGTTCCTTCGAAATCGCCTTCACGAGCTGATGGCTCTTCCTCGTCAGCGAGACGAGCACGCGCCGCTGGTCTTCCGCGAAGCGTTCCTTCGTCACGAGCCCTAGCGCCTCCATGCGCGCCAGCACCCCGGCCATGCTCGGGCTCGATATCGTGCAGATATCGGAGATCTGGCGCGGCTCCAGCGGACCGCTTTCGTTGAGCGCGCGGATCACGCGCCACTGCTGCTCGGTCAAACCGTGCGAGGTGATGAGCGGACGAAACCGCTCCATCATTTTTTCGCGGGCGCGCAACAGCAGCATCGGCAGGTTACGGTGCGCCACGCGGGTGGAGGACGGCGAGGTATCGGACATGATGGCTTCGGCTCGAAGAAGATGCGCGACCAGGGGAAACCCGCAAATCCCGCATCGACTGGTTGACGACGGATGATAGCAAGCGCACTATTACTAACATCTTAGTATTTTCGTGAAAGCGAAGCCAGTCATGTTTCCGGTAGCCGATCATCTGATCCACGTGCAAGGCGAAGCGCTGCCCCGCGACGTGGACGCCCGTGCCGTACGCACGCTGCTGGCCTCGGGGGCGCATTGCCGCGCGCCCGTGGGCGGCGCGGTCTACGGCACGCTGCTCAACGACCGCGCCGCGCTAGCGGCGCTGGGCGAGGCGGTCAACGCTGCGCCCTACAAGGCCCCGCCGCGCGCACCTGTGCTCTATCTGAAGCCGCGCAATACGCTCGCCGGTCATGGCGCACGCGTGATCGTGCCCGGCGAGGAAGGCGTGCAGGTGGGCGCGTCGCTCGGCATCGTGATCGGGCGCACCGCTGCGCGCGTGGCCGCGGCCGATGCCTTCGATTACATCGCGGGCTATACGCTCGTCGCGGATCTGAGCGTGCCGCATGCGAGCGTCTATCGGCCGTCCGTGCGCTTTCGCGCACGCGACAACTTCTGCGTAATCGGCCCCGCCGTGGTGGCGCGGCGCCACGTCGCCGATCCCGACAACCTCGCGATCTCCGTGCAGGTCGACGGGGAAGCCCCCTTCACGGCCAGCACCGCCACGACCGTGCGCGGCGTCGCGCAACTCCTCGCCGACGTCACCGACTTCATGACGCTCGCCGCCGGCGACGTCATCACGCTGGGCGTGCCGCACGGCGCGCCGGTGGTCCGCGCAGGCGCGCGCGCCACGCTCGCCATCGGCGACTGGGCCCCGCTCGCGATCGACTTCGTCGCAACGGAAGCGACCCAACCCGCACAAGGAGTACCAGCATGATGCGCGGCCGCGTTGCCTATGCAGGCGCCATTCACGAGGCCATGCCGCACGGCGGCCAGGTGCGGCTCGCCGACGGCCGCGTGCGCGACGAGCACGAAGTCGTCTGGCTCGCGCCGTTCGAACCCGGCACGATCTTCGCGCTCGGCCTGAACTATGCCGAGCACGCGAAGGAACTCGCGTTCTCGAAGCAGGAAGAGCCGCTCGTGTTCCTCAAGGGACCGGGCAGTGTGATCGGCCACCGCGGCGTCACGCGCCGCCCCGGCGATGTGACCTTCATGCACTACGAGTGCGAGCTGGCCGTCGTGATCGGCCGCACGGCGCAGCAGGTAAAGCGCGAAGACGCCATGCAGTACGTGGCCGGCTACACGATCGCGAACGACTACGCGATCCGCGACTATCTCGAGAACTACTATCGTCCGAACCTGCGCGTGAAGAACCGCGACGGCGGCACCGTGCTCGGTCCGTGGTTCGTCGATGCCGCCGATATCGCCGACGTCAACGCGCTCGAACTGCGCACCTTCGTCAACGGCGAACTGAAGCAGCGCGGCAACACGCGCGACCTCGTGACGGGCATTGCCGAACTGATCGAATATCTGAGCAGCTTCATGACGCTCGCCCCCGGCGACGTCATCCTGACCGGCACGCCCGAAGGCGTCGTCAACGTGAACGCAGGCGACGAAGTGGTGTGCGAAATCGACGGTCTCGGCCGTCTTGTCAACACGATTGCGTCCGACGCCGAATTCGGGCGCGCAACGCCAAGGTAAGAGAACCATGCGAGTCGAACATCTGATCAATGGCGAGGCGCACGCCGGCCGCGACTACTTCGAAACCGTGAACCCCGCGACGCAGGAGGTGCTGGCCGAAGTCGCGCGCGGCGGCGGCGCCGAGGTCGAGCTCGCGGTGCGCGCTGCGAAGGACGCGTTCCCCGCGTGGGCCGCAAAGCCCGCCGCCGAGCGCGCGAAGGCGATCCGCAAGCTAGGCGAGCTGATTGCGAAGAACGTGCCGGAAATTGCGTTGACGGAAACGAAGGACACGGGCCAGACGATCTCGCAAACGGGCAAGCAGCTCGTGCCGCGCGCCGCCGACAATTTCAGCTACTTCGCCGAAGTCTGCGCGGCCGTGGACGGCCACACCTACCCCACGAGCACGCACCTGAACTACACGCTGTTTCATCCGGTGGGTGTGTGCGCGCTGATCTCGCCGTGGAACGTGCCGTTCATGACGGCGACCTGGAAGGTCGCGCCCTGCCTCGCGTTCGGCAACACGGCCGTGCTGAAGATGAGCGAACTCTCGCCGCTCACGGCTTCGATGCTCGGCCAGCTCGCGCTTGAAGCGGGCATTCCGAAAGGTGTTCTGAACGTCGTGCACGGCTACGGCCAGGAAACGGGCGAGCCGCTCGTCGCGCATCCCGACGTGCGTGCCGTGTCGTTCACCGGATCGACCGCGACCGGCAACCGCATCGTCCAGAGCGCGGGCCTGAAGAAGTTCTCGATGGAGCTGGGCGGCAAGTCGCCGTTCGTGATCTTCGACGACGCCGACTTCGAGCGCGCGCTCGACGCCGCCGTTTTCATGATCTTCTCTAACAACGGCGAGCGCTGCACGGCGGGCTCGCGCATTCTCGTGCAACGTTCGATCTATGCGAAGTTCGCCGAACGCTTCGTCGAGCGCGCGAAGCGCATCACGGTGGGCGATCCGCTCGACGAGAAGACGATCGTCGGTCCGATGATCAGCCAGGGGCATCTCGCGAAAGTGCGCAGCTATATCGAGCTCGGGCCGAAGGAAGGCGCCACGCTCGCGTGCGGCGGCCTCGACGCGCCCGCGCTGCCCGACGCCATGAAGAACGGCAACTTCGTCCAGCCGACGGTGTTCCTCGACGTCGACAACCGCATGCGCATCGCGCAGGAAGAGATTTTCGGGCCGGTTGCGTGCCTGATTCCGTTCGAGGACGAAGCCGACGCCATCCGCCTTGCCAACGACATCGCCTACGGCCTCTCCAGCTATGTCTGGACCGAGAACACGGGCCGCGCGCTGCGCGTGGCCGCCGCGATCGAGGCGGGCATGTGCTTCGTGAACAGCCAGAACGTGCGCGACCTGCGTCAGCCGTTCGGCGGCACGAAAGCATCGGGCGTGGGACGCGAAGGCGGTACCTGGAGCTACGAAGTGTTTCTCGAGCCGAAGAACGTCTGCGTTTCGATGGGCTCGCATCATATTCCGCATTGGGGTGTATGAAATGGGCAAACTCGCGCTGGCCGCCAAGGTCACACACGTACCGTCGCTGTATCTGTCCGAACTCGACGGGCCGCACAAGGGCTGCCGCCAGGCCGCCATCGACGGCCATCACGAGATCGGCCGCCGTTGCCGCGAGCTGGGCGTCGACACGATCGTCGTGTTCGACGTGCACTGGCTCGTCAACAGCGAATATCACATCAACTGCGCGCCGCGCTTCGAAGGCGTCTATACGAGCAACGAGCTGCCGCATTTCATCAAGAACATGCCGTACGCCTACCCCGGCAACGCCGGGCTCGGCCACCTGATCGCGGACGTCGCCAATGAAATGGGCGTGAAAACGCGTGCGCACAGCGAGACGACGCTCGACCTCGAATACGGCACGCTCGTACCCATGCGCTACATGAACCCCGACCAGCACTTCCGCTGCGTCTCGGTGGCCGGCTGGTGCATGTGGCACGACCTCGCCACGAGCGCGCGTTTCGGCCTCGCCGTGCGGCGCGCGATCGAAGAGCGCTACGACGGCACGGTGGCGATCCTCGCGAGCGGCTCGCTTTCGCATCACTTCGCGAACAACGGCACGGCCGACCAGTTCATGCACAAGGTCTGGGACCCGTTCCTCGAACAGACCGACCGCCACGTGGTCTCGCTCTGGGAACGCGGCGACTGGAAGACGTTCTGCGAAATGCTGCCGATGTACAACGAGAAGTGCTGGGGCGAAGGCGGCATGCACGACACCGCCATGCTGCTGGGCGCGCTCGGCTGGGACCGCTACGAAGGCCGCGCCGAAATCGTCACGCCCTACTTCGGCAGCTCCGGCACGGGGCAGATCAATGCGATCCTGCCCGTGACGCCGCTTTCTGCCTGATTGCTGGAGGATTCATCGTGCCGCACCTCACCCTCGAATACAGTGCCAATCTCGCCGATGCAACGAGCGTCGGGAAGCTTTGCGAAACGCTCGCGCACGTGCTCGACGCGCAGCGCGACGAAGCCGGCGCCCGCGTCTATCCGCGCGGCGGCATCCGCACGCGCGCTTTGCGCTGCGAGCAATACTTCGTCGCCGACGGCAATCCGCAGAACGCCTTCCTGCACGGTTGCCTGAAAATCGGCGCGGGCCGCTCGCCGCAGGTGCGCAAGGCCACGGGCGACGCGCTCTTCGAAGCCATCAAGCAGCACTTCGCCGAAGCCTTCGCCTCGCACGGGCTCGCACTCTCGCTGGAGATCGTCGAATTCAGCGAAGAAGGCGCGTGGAAGCACAACAACCTGCACGCCCGCCTGAAAGGCTGAATCACCGCCTACGACAGGAACGAACAAGAAACCACAGGACTCCGATATGCTGGATCAGCACATCATCCGCGAGCTGGCCGCGCAGCTCGACGAGGCGGAACGCACGCGCACGCCGCTGCGCCACTTCTCCCGCGCGCACCCCGAGATGACCATCGACGATGGTTACGCCATCCAGCGCGAGTGGGTCAAGCTCAAGCTCGCCGCCGGGCACACCATCAAGGGGCGCAAGATCGGCCTCACCTCGCGGGCGATGCAGCGTTCTTCGCAGATCGACGAACCCGATTACGCGCCGCTGCTCGACAGCATGTTCATCGAAGCGGGCAGCGACATCCGCGCGGACCGCTTCATCGCGCCGCGCGTGGAGGTGGAGCTCGCCTTCGTGCTGAACCGCCCGCTGCAAGGGCCCGGCGTCACGCTCTTCGACGTGCTCGACGCCACCGCATGGGTGACGCCCGCCATCGAGATCATCGATGCGCGCATCGAGCAGTTCGACCGCGAAACGAAGGCGCCACGCAAGGTGTTCGACACGATCTCCGACTTCGCCGCGAACGCGGGCGTCGTGCTGGGCGGCCGCCCGGTGAAGCCGCTAGACGTCGATCTGCGCTGGGTGGGCGCGCTGCTCTACAAGAACGGCGCCGTGGAGGAAAGCGGGCTCGCCGCCGCGGTGCTCAATCATCCGGCGACGGGTGTCGCCTGGCTCGCCAACAAGATCGCGCGCCACGACGAGCAGCTCGAAGCGGGCGACGTGATCCTGAGCGGGTCGTTCACCGCGCCCATCCCCGCGCGCGCGGGCGACACGTTCCATGCCGATTACGGTTCGCTTGGCGGCATCGGCTTCAATTTCATCTAATCCCGCGACTTCGACAGTGCCATGACCGCTCCCGCGAACCCCTTCAAGCGCGCGCTCGCCGAGCAGCGCCGGCAGATCGGCCTGTGGGCCGCGCTCGCCGACTCGTACGTCACCGAACTGCTCGCCGGTACGGGCTTCGACTGGCTCCTCATCGACGGCGAGCACGCGCCCAACGACCTGCGCAGCACGCTCGCGCAACTCCAGGCCGTCGCGCCGTATCCCACGCATCCAATCGTGCGGCCCGTGCGCAACGACAGCGCGATCATCAAGCAACTGCTCGACATCGGCGCGCAGACGCTGCTCATCCCGATGATCGAAAACACCGACGACGCGCGCAATGCCGTGGCGGCCACGCGCTATCCGCCGTTAGGGATTCGCGGCGTGGGCAGCGCGTTGGCTCGCGCGTCGCGTTGGAACGGTTCGTCCGACTATCTTCATGGCGCCGTCGACGAATTGTGCGTGCTGGTGCAGGTGGAGACCGCACACGCGCTCGCGCAACTCGACGCGATTGCCGCAGTGGAAGGCGTGGACGGTGTGTTCTTCGGCCCGGCCGACCTCAGCGCCTCGATGGGTCTTATCGGGCAGCCGGGCGCCCCGGCCGTGCGCGAGGCGATCTGCAAAGGCATACGCGCCGTACGCGAACGCGGGCTGGGCGCGGGCGTGCTGGCCGCCGATCCGGTCATTGCTGCCGAATATATCGATGCGGGGGCAACCTTCGTCGCGGTGGGCAGCGACGTGGCGCTGCTCGCGCGCGGCGCCAGCGACCTTGCCGCGCGCTTTCGCGAACGCGCCGCGTAAGCTCCCGGCGAAAACCGGGCCGGCGCGCTCAGCCGGCCCGCGGTCGGCCCTCCACTCGGCCCTCAGTCGGCCTCACCGCACCGCTCGACGAGCTTCGCGAGCACCGTGCCCAGCACGTCGCGTTCGTGCTCGCTCAGCAGGGAAAGAAAGTCGTCGTTGCCTGCCTTCGAGATGGCCGTGGCGCGACGCCAGGTGCTACGCCCCTTCGGCGTGAGCGCGACGAGCACGCCGCGCGCGTCCGCCTCGTTGGACTTTTTCGCGAGCAGACCCTTGCGTTCGAGTACGTCGGTCGCGCGGCTCGCCTGACTGCGGTCGAGATTCGACGCCCGCCCGAGATCCGACACCGAAATCGGCCCGAAGGCCCCCACGCTGATAAGAAGCCGAGCTTCGGTCAACGAAAGTCCGAGCGCCGAATCGAACGCCTCGGCCAATGCACGGTCCGTGTGCTTCTTCAGCACATGCAGCCGGTAAGTGAACAGTTCCTCGATCCCGTTTTTTGTCGTCATGATCCGTCTCTTGTCCCGTCGTCCCGCCGCGGCACCGCGACCGCACCGCGCCTGGCAACCGCGTTAGCATACCATCGGCATACGTCTTTTCCAGGGACGGCTCACCCCCCATATTGATGCTTGCACACGCATTTATTTGACGCTAACATCGTCCCCATGACAGCCCGGTAAGGAAACGACCATGAGCGAGACACAACGGCACGCACGCCCCGACTGGTGCGATGCGCAGGAATGGGATGCGCGCGTGCGGCTTGCAGCCATGTACCGCGTGTTTCATCTGCTGGGCTGGACCGAGCTGATCTTCAACCACATCACGCTGCGCGTGCCGGGGCCGCAGAAGCATTTCCTGATCAATCCGTTCGGCCTTACGTATGACGAAATCCGGGCCTCGAACCTCGTGAAGATCGACCTGGACGGCAATATCCTGAGCCCGGGTGCATGGCCGATCAATCCGGCCGGCTTCGTGATCCACAGCGCGATCCACGCGAACGTCGAGGACGCGCACTGCGTGATGCACACGCACACCACAGCCGGGCTGGCCGTGGCGTGCATGGAAGACGGGCTCTCGTACACCAACTTCTATTCCGCGCAGCTGCACGACATGGTCGCGTATCATGATTTCGAAGGTATTACGGTGCACGACGAGGAGAAGGCGCGCATCCTGAAGTCGATGGGCGACAGGCGGCTCCTCATCCTGCGCAATCATGGCCTGCTCGCGCACGGCGTGAGCCTCGCGCATGCATTCGCCCTGCTGTGGACGCTCAATCGCGCCTGCGAAGTTCAGGTGCTTACCGACTCCATGCGCGGCAAGCCGCTTGCGATCGATCCGGCCATCACGGCGCAGGCCACGCGCGACGCCCTGCAGTTTTCGCCCGAACACGGCGCGGGCGAGAACGTGCTCGCCGCGCTGATCCGGCGCGCCGAACGGCTCGACCCCTCATACAAGGAGTAAGCGTTGGCTACCTCTCACCCCGGCATCACCGTCGTCGGCGCGGGCGCCATCGGCGGACTCGTCGCGGCCCGGCTCGCGCGCGCCGGCATCGCAGTCAACGTGCTGGCGCGCGGCGCGCAGCTCGAAGCGATCCGCCGCGACGGGCTCACGGTCGTCGAAGGCGACACGCGCTTTACGGCGCGCGTGAACGCCACCGATAACCCGGCATCGCTCGGCCCGCAGAATCTGCTCCTCGTCTGCCTGAAAGGGCAGGCGCTCGTGCAGGCCGCGGCATCGCTCGCGCCGCTCGTCGGACCCGGTACGCACATCGTCTCCGCCATGAACGGCGTACCGTGGTGGTTCCTCAACGACTTTGGCGGCACGCACGCCAATGGCCGGCTCGAAGCGGTCGATCCGGGCGGCGTCGTGTCGGCCGCGCTGCCGCCAGGGCAGGCGTCGGGCTGCGTCGTGCATCTATCCTCGTCGATCGCCGCGCCCGGCGTGATCCGCAGGGGCAACGGCAATCGCTTGATCGTCGGGCCCTCCGCGCCGCATCTCGCGCAGCGCGCCGACGAAGCACGCGTGCTGCTCGCAAGTGCGGGCTTCGACGTGGTGGCGCCCGAGTCGATCCAGGACGAAATCTGGGCAAAGCTGTGGGGCAACATGACGATGAACCCCATTAGCGCGCTCACGCGTTCGACCGCCGATGTGATCCTCGACGATCCGCTCACGGCGGGCCTCGTCGCGGCCGTCATGTCGGAGGCTCGCGCGATAGGCGAAGGCATCGGCATACGCCTCGCGATGACGATCGAGGAACGCAATGCGGTTACGCGCAAGCTCGGCGCGTTCAAGACCTCGATGCTGCAGGACGTGGAGGGCGGACGCTCGCTCGAAGTCGAGGCGCTACTGGGCGCACCGTACGAGCTCGCGCAGCGCACCGGCGTGGCAGCGCCCTCGCTCGGCATGCTGTACGGGCTCGCCCGCCAACTCGATGCCAATCTCGAGGCGGCTCGACGGGGTGGCTGAAGGCTAGATCAATCCGAGTGCCGAAGCCTTTAACGTCGCCGCCGCGCGGGTCGAGCATTCGAGCTTGCGAAACGCGCTTTCGACATGGGTGCGAACGGTGCTCGGACTCAGATCGAGTTCCCGCGCCGCTTCCTTGTTGCTCGCGCCGCGGCTGATCGAACGCAGCACGTCGATTTCGCGCGCGGACAGCCCCGCCCTTTGCCGCCCGCGCGTGCCACGCGGCGGCGCGTCTTTCAACGCGATCAGCGCTTCCACGACGTCGGCGTCGAAGCGTCCCTCTGCCGCTTCAAGGCGCAATCGCTGAGCGACTTCGGTCCGCGGCACCGCAGCGCCCGCGAGTCGTTCAGGGAATCCCGTGCCGTCCCACGCCTCGAAAATATGCCGCAGCGCGGCTTCGGAGGCGGAGGCGGAGGCGGAGGCGGAGGCGAAGCGCAGCATCCGCGCGACCTCGCCGGAGACCTCGCAGTGAATCTGCGCGAGCGGGCCGATCACGGTATTGACACCGCCTTGCAGATCGAGCGGCTTCGCCCAGTCCGGCCGCGCCGCAAGCATCGCCGCCAGGCGATAACCCGGGTCGGTCATTTGACCGATACCGGCAGGGCCGCCCGGCTGCGATGCTCATGGCCAGTTCAACCCCTGGCAAGGAATCCACCATGAACCCGCTGTTGAAGAAGTGCCTGGCGTCCGCGTTGCTGCTCGGTAGCCTGGCTGGTAGCCTGTTTTCCGTCTCCGCGGCGCACGCCGCCCCCGGTCAGGACCTGAAGGGCAAGAACGTCGTGCTCGTGCACGGCGCATTTGCCGATGGATCGAGCTGGGACAAGGTGATCCCGCTGCTCGAAGCGCGAGGTCTGCACGTAGTGGCCGTGCAGAATCCGTTGAGTTCGCTTGCCGACGACGCCGCGGCAACGAAACGCGTGATCGACGCGCAGAACGGCCCGGTCGTGCTGGTCGGACACTCATGGGGCGGCGTCGTAATTACCCAGGCGGGCAATGACGACAAGGTGAAAGCGCTCGTCTACGTGGCCGCGTTCGCGCCCGACAATGGCCAGTCGATCAACGACATGCTCAAGGGCAAGCCCGCGCCCGTGTGGGCCGGCGCGCTGCGCAAGGATTCGGCGGGCTTCCTGACCTTGTCGACGGATGCGATCGTGCACGATTTCGCGCAGGACCTGCCGGAAGCGCAGGCGCGCGTCGTCGCCGCGACGCAGGGCCCCTGGTTCTCGGGCTGCACGGACGACAAGGTCACCGACGCGGCCTGGCACAAGAAGCCGTCGTGGTTCGTCGTGACGGGGCAGGACCGGATGATCGACCCGGCCGCGCAGCGGGCCATGGCCAGCCAGATTGGCGCAACGGCGATCGGCGTGAATGCCAGTCACGTTGTGATGCTGAGCCAGCCGCGCAAGGTTGCGGACGCAATCCTCGCCGCGGCGGAGAAGGTGCAATAACCGCTTTGCCCTTTTACGGGGAAACCGATTCGCTGCGAGCGTACTGCAGAAATGCACTCACCACGCGCGAGCGCTCGTGCCTGCGGTGCAGCAGCGCGATCTCAGACGGGATCGGCTTGCCGGCCAGGGGACGGTAGATCACGCCGGGCAGCGAAACGCAGTCGCACAGCGTGCCGGGGACGATGGCCACCGTGCCGCCGAGCGAAACGCTCGCGAGCACGGCGACGAGCGGCCCGGGACGCTGCGCGATTTGCGGCGAGAAACGCCCGCGTCTCGCGAGCTCCATCGTGCCGAACTCCTGCTCGGGTACGACGAACTGCGCGTCGCGCAACTGCTTCGGCGTAATCGCGCTCTGCGCCGCGAGGGCGGAGTCCTCCGGCAGCGCGACGACGAACTCGTCCTGATACACGCGCGTGGCGTGCAACCCTTCCGGGTACGCCATCGGCGGCCTGACATAAGCGGCGTCGAGCTGCCGGTCGACGAGTTGCATCGGAATCTCGTCCATCGGCACCTCCAGCAACTGCACGTCGATCCGTCGATGCAATCGCCGGAATTCCGTCACGGTCTGGCGCATCACCCCAGCGTACGCAGCGGAGGCGACATAGCCGACCCGGACCTGTCCCAACTGCCCGCGCTCGGCAAGCAGCCCGAGTTCGCGGGCTTGTTCGAGTTGCGCCAGTACCGCGGCGGCTTCCGGAATATAAGCTTCGCCCGCCGCGGTCAGCGAAACGGAGCGCCGGGTCCGGTGAAACAGCCGGAATTGCAGCAGGCGCTCCGCATCCTGGATCTGCTTCGTCAGGGAGGGCGGCGCGAGCCCCAGATCGTCGGCGGCGCGCGCGAAATGCAGGCGCTTCGCAACCGCGAGAATGCAGCGCAGGTGACGCAGTTCCAGTTCCATCACTATTCATCCAGGAATGAATAAATGTGATTCTATCTGCTATCGATCGGCAATACGACCGGCGCTAAGATGGTGTCCGTCCGTATGTTGGAGCGATCGCCCATGTTGGAAGAAGCCAGTCCTGTTACGTCCGTTGTCGAGCCCGCGCGCGCGGCAACGGCGTCCGCCGCGCCGACGCGCTCAGCCGCAGCCGTGCTCGCAACGGCATCCGCGACCTGTGCGTTGATCGTGCTCGACACGAATATCGTCGCCGTGTCGCTGCCGTCGATCGCGCGCTCGTTTCATGCGGGATTTGCAGACGTCGAATGGGTCGTCAGCGCGTACATGGTCTCGTTCGCATCGTGCCTCCTGCCGATGGGCGGGCTTGCCGACCGCTATGGCCGCAAGAAGACGATGTTGTTCGGTCTGCTGATATTCGCGATCGCGTCGCTCGGTTGCGGGCTCGCGCCGAACGTCATGTTCCTTAACCTGTCCCGCGCCGCGAAGGGCTTTGGCGCGGCAATGCTGCTGACTTCGGCGCTGGCCGTGATCGCGCACGCCTTCCCCGGCCCGCACGAGCGGACGCGCGCGTGGGCCATCTGGGGGATGACGATGGGGATCGCGACCACCGTCGCGCCGCTCGTCGGCGGCCTGATCACGCAATGGGTCGGCTGGCGCTGGATCTTCCTGCTGAACCTGCCGGTCTGCGCGGTGCTGATCTTCTGCATACGGCGCGTGGTGACCGACTCGCGTAATCCGCGTGCGGGACGCATCGACTTTGCGGGCAGCCTGTTCTTCGGCATCGGGCTCGCGTGCGGTATCTGGGCGCTGATCGGCGCCCAGGACGACGGCTGGCGCAGCGTGGCCACCGGATCGCGCTTTGCCGCATGCGTGCTGATGCTCGCCGGCTTCGTCGCGATCGAGCGGCGCATCGGGCACGCCGTTATCGATCTGACATTGTTCTCGCAAGCGCGCTTTGTCGCCGCGGTGCTCGCGATGTTCGGCTACGCCGCGTGCGCCCAGGTGATGATGACGTTCCTGCCGCTCTACCTGCAGAATGCGTTCGAATGGACGCCCATTCATGCGGGAACCGGAATGCTTCCGTTCGCGCTCTCGATGATAGTCGGCCCCTATTTAGGCGCACGAATTGGGCGGCATGTGACCGGATCGATATCGACGCTGTCCGCCGGGCTGGCGCTTGTCGGTCTTGGCAATCTGTTCACCGCCGTTGCCGCGCCATCGGGCGAATACGGCTGGGTTGCGGTGGGGATGATCGTCACCGGCCTGGGCGCCGGCGTGCTGAACGGAGACACCCAGAAGGCGATCATGGCGTGCGTTCCGCCGCATCGGACCGGAATGGCGTCCGGAATCAGCACGACTACCCGCTTCACCGCGATCGTCACGTCGATCGGCGTACTTGGCGCAGTGCTCGCGTCGCGCGCCCGATCCGCGATCGACGCGGCAACGCCGTGTCATACGTCGGGTAACGCATGCGTGGATGCGCCGTTCATGTCGGACCTGCTTGCCGGCGATTTGAGCCACGCCCTGGCGCGCCTCGCGCCCGACCTCCAGTTGGCGATGAAATCCGTCGCTCCGGCCAGTTTTGCGAGCGGCTTTGCATCGGCACTGAGCGTTGCCGGCTTGTTTGCGCTCGCGATCTCGGCCGCAATCTGGCTACTCGCGGGACGCAGCCGCTCAGCGTGACGCGATCTTCCGGGATGGCCCGGTCACGGCAAATCGACACTCGCACGCGCGACGTCATGCTCCACGGTCTTCCCCAGCATTTCGCCGAATTGCATTGCCGCGAGCTGCGCGTAAAGCGGAGAACTCTGCAAGAGCTCCGCGTGACGCCCTTGCGCAACAATGCGGCCCTGATCCAGAACGACGATGCGGTCCGCTTGCTGCACGGTGGCAAGACGATGCGCAATAACGAGCGTCGTGCGGTTCAGCGCGGCGTTGTCCAGCGCCGTTTGCACGAGCCGTTCGCTCGCGGCATCGAGCGCGCTGGTGGCTTCGTCGAGCAGCAGGATGGGCGGATTCTTGAGAATCGCGCGCGCGATCGCAAGGCGCTGACGCTGGCCGCCGGACAACCGCACGCCGCGCTCGCCGAGGAACGTGTCATAGCCTTGCGGCAGCTCCGCGATGAAACCGGCCGCCGCTGCCATCTCCGCGGCGCGCTGCACCTGGGCGAGCGTGGCGTCGGGCATGCCGTAGCGGATGTTGTCGAGCACGCTGCCCGAAAAGATCACCGATTCCTGCAGCACGACGCCAATCGCCTGGCGCAACGCGGCGAGCGAGACCTGATTCGTCGGCACACCGTTGATCAGGATGCTGCCCGACTGCGGATCGTAGAAGCGCAACAACAACTGAAACAGCGTGGTCTTGCCGGCGCCGGACGGCCCGACCAGCGCGACATGCTCGCCTGAACGCACGTCGAGCGAGAACCCCGCAAGCGCGGCAATGCCGGGACGCGACGGATACGAAAAGCCGACGTTGTCGAAGCGGATGCCTTCGCCGCGCGCCGGCAGCGGCACGGTCGTTTCGGCTTGTGCCACCGGCGAGCGCGCGGCCAGCAGTTGCAGCAGCCGTTCTGTGGCACCCGCCGCCCGCTGCAGATCGCCCCATACCTCGGCAACGGCGCCAACGGCCCCCGCCGTGAACACCGCATAGAGAATGAACTGGGAGAGCTGGCCCGCCGTCATGTGCCCGGCCAGGACTGCCTGCGCGCCAAGCCAGAGCACGAACACGATCGCGGCAAAGACGAACACGATCACCACGGCAGTCAACGAGGCGCGTGCCCGGATTCGTCTCAGCGCGGTCTCGAAGGCCGTGTCCACCGCGCCGCCAAAACGCCCCGCCTCGAAACCCTCCTGCGTATACGACTGCACGGTCGGCATCGCATTGAGCACCTCGCCCGCCAGCGCGCTGGCGTTCGCGACCTTGTCCTGACTGGCGCGCGAAAGCCGCCGCACGCGCCGCCCGAAGATCACGATGGGCGCGACCACCACCACGAGCGTCGCGATGATGTAGCCGGACAGCACCGGGCTCGTCGTGATCAGCATCGCCACGCCGCCGACCGTCAGCAGGAGGTTGCGCAATCCGAGCGACAAGCTCGTGCCCACCACGGCCTGGATCAGGGTCGTGTCGGTGGTGAGCCGCGAGAGCACCTCGCCCGTCTGCGTGGTCTCGAAGAATTGCGGGCTCATCCGCATCACATGGTCGTACACGGCGCGCCGCAAGTCGGCCGTCACCCGTTCGCCGAGCCACGAGACCCAGTAGAAGCGCAGCGCCGTCGCGGCCGCGAGAACCAGCGAGACCACGAAGAGCGCAATGAAATAGCGATCGATATGCGTGCGGTCGCCGCTCGCGAAGCCGCGGTCGATCAGATATTTGAACGCAACCGGCAGCGCCAGCGTCGCGCCCGCCGACGTCACGAGCGCGAGGAACGCGAGCGCCCAGCGCCCCGCATAAGGACGCAGAAAAGGAAGCAGGGCGAAGAGCGGGGCGACACGCGGCGAACGAGTGGTGGTATCTGGCATCGAAGAACCTTACTGCACGCTGTCCCACGATCGCGGGCCGTCCAGCCGCGCGGCGACCTCCAGCACGTGCGCGCCGGCGGCCGTCAGCATCGGGAGACGCCGCTCTCCGGCGCGCGGCTCCAGCGAAATCAGATCGCAATCCAGCAGGGTGTCGAGTTCGACACGTGTCATGTCGATCTGCTCGGGCGCGCTGCGGATCAGCATCAGCGTGGCCAGTTCATGTGGACTCAGCATGGTCATTTCCTCGGACTCCGTGGGGACGGCTCTTCAGCGCGTCCTGACAAGCGTGATGGCGTGCTCGGGACATGCCGACACACACAGGCCGCAGGCACGGCACGCATCCGCGTGCGGCGCGTACGCCACCTTCATGCCGTGCACGCGCAGCTTGAAGCGCTGCAATGGCCGGAGCGGCTGGTAGTCGGCCGCCTCGATGCGGCGGATTTCGAATACGTTCTCGGGGCAAACGGTCACGCAATCCGCTTTCCCTTCGCAGCGCGAGAAATCGACGGACGGTGCAATGACACCGGGCGGCTGTTTGCAGACCACAGTCGCGTTCCGGTTCATGCGCCGCTCTCCCCGGTCGAGCGCGACCCCGACATTCGCTCGTTGCGAAGCTGCTCGCGCTCTTGCGGCGTCATGCGCTGCCAGTGCTGCCACTGCTCCCATTGCCTGCGCTTGTGGCAACCGCCATGCCCGCGGAATCCGCCGAACAGGATCCGGCAGAGCACCAGCAGACCCACCGCGTGCGGATAGTCAATCACGTGAGCGTCGACAATGAGGGTCGGCACGATCCAGTTCCACAGCCGCATGACGATCCAGCCCAGCAGCGCGATGATCAGCACGATCAGCAGCGCCTTGGCCAATAGTTTCCGGCGAAAACTCATTTCATTCTCCTTCGGTTCAGATCTCGAAGCCGTCGTAGGACGACTGCAGTCGTTTGCGCAGATGCAGCACGGCGTAGCGCTTGCGCGCCAGCAGCGTGCTGACGCCGACGCCGGTTGCGGCCGCCATCTCCTTGAAGCTGCGCCCGTCCAGTTCGTGGGCGACGAACACCTCGCGCTGGTTCGCGGGCAACTCTTCGAGCGCGGCCCGCAGCGCATCGAGCAGCGCCGCGCGCGCATAGGCGGCCTCGGGTCCGGCGTCGGGCGAAGGCAGCGCGAGGTCCAGGCGGTACTCGCCGTCGTCCTCGCCGGTATCGGCGGCGTTGCTGACATCGGCCAGCGGCGCTTCCTTCTTCTTGCGAAAGCGGTCGATGATCCGGTTTCTCGCGACGCGAAACAGCCACGCGCCGACCTGCTCGATAGGGTCCGGCAGCCGCCAGGCCTCGACCAGTTCTTCGAAAACGTCCTGAAGAATGTCCTCGGCTTCGTCCTGATCGATCACCCGGCGGCGGATGAAATTGCGCAGCCTCGGGCGCTCGCGGGCGACGGCGTCGGCGATTTCTCGGTCCTGCTCGGTCAGCGGGCTCGGGGTGTGCGGCGTTTCCATACCCGTGATGACGATTCGGGAAGGAGGATATTGTGGGGCGAGCGGACCGGTTGTGAAATTTTTCTGGCCGTGGCGCCGCTTCTTCGCGTTATGCATTGAACTCGTCTCCTGCCGGCGCCTTCAGCAAACGAACGAACGCTTGCAGCCCTGCCGGGATATGCATCGCCAGGAAGCTCGGCACGACAGTCAGCAGCAGTTGCCGGATCACGCCTTCGCTGCCATGGATGCGAAGCGTGCCGCGCAGCGACCATCACGATGGCTTGCAGATCGTCGAGTGCGACGTGGCCCACGCGCAGGCGTCCGGATAGCTACCGGGTACGGAATGCCGCGATGAGCCACTTCGCGCTTGACCCAGAATTTCTCACATGAGAATATAAATTCACACTCAGGAAAAATATCGATGCCGATATCCTGTTCCGGCGCAGCCGCCTCGGCGGAACATCGGGGCGTTGACTGTTAGTTGCATCAATATGCCTCCAGGCCTTCCGTTCCATTTCGTTGCCCAGCGCCCATCATTTACCTGGCAGTCCATATCATGGAAGCAAGCGCCTTGTCCCGCATTCGCCGCACACCGCCCGCATTGAACAGGCACGCCGCAGCGGTGTTCAGCAACACCAGCACCCAACATCACGCCCGGTTCAGGCCTGGAAAGGAAGTCCGCAATGAATTTCAGCCTCAATGAAGACCAGCAATCCATCGTCGCGGCAATCGAGAAAATCTGCGAGCGCTTCGACGACAGCTACTGGCTCGAACGCGACCGCGAAGGCGGTTTCCCGCACGACTTTCATCGCGCGCTCGCCGACGCGGGCTGGCTGGGCATCGCGATGTCGCCCGAGTATGGCGGCTCGGGGCTCGGCATGACCGAGGCCGCGCTGATGATGCGCACGATCAGCGCGTCGGGCGCGGGGCTTTCGGGCGCGTCGGCCGTGCACATGAACATCTTCGGCCTGAATCCGGTGCAGGTGTTTGGCGACGAGGCGCAGAAGCGCCGCTTTCTGCCGCCGCTCATCGAGGGACGCGACAAGGCCTGCTTCGCCGTCACCGAGCCCGACGCGGGCCTCGATACCACACACCTGAAAACCCAGGCCGTGCGCGACGGGGACCACTACGTGCTCACGGGCCGCAAGATCTGGATCTCGACGGCGCAGGTCGCCAGCAAGATGCTGATCATCGCGCGCACCACGCCGCTCGACGCGGCGAAGAAACCCACCGACGGCCTCTCCCTCTTCTACACGGACCTCGACCGCACGCGCGTGGAAGTGCGCGAGATCGAGAAAATGGGCCGCAAGGCGGTCGATTCGAACATGCTGTTCATCGACGGCCTGCGTGTGCCTGTGGAAGACCGCATCGGCGAGGAGGGCAAGGGCTTTCATTATCTGCTGCACGGGCTGAATCCCGAGCGCATACTGATTGCTTCGGAGGCCGTAGGACTCGGCCAGGCCGCGTTGCGGCGCGCGACGCAGTACGCGAAGGAGCGCGTCGTGTTCGGCCGCCCCATCGGGCAAAACCAGGCGATTCAGCATCCGCTCGCCCAGGCATGGATGGCGCTCGAAGCAGCCAACCTGATGGTGATGAAGGCCGCCACGCTTTACGACGCAGGCGAGCCCTGCGGCGCCGAAGCCAACGCGGCGAAGTACCTCGCCGCCGAGGCCGCGTTCCAGTCGTGCCAGACGGCCGTCGCGACACTGGGCGGCATGGGTTACGCGAAGGAGTACCACGTCGAGCGCTATCTGCGGGAGTGTATGATTCCGAGGCTCGCGCCCGTCAGCCCGCAACTGATCCTCTGCTTCATCGCGGAGAAGGTGCTCGGGCTGCCCAAGTCGTACTGAACGCGAGGAGCGGCAAGCCGCCTTGCGTTCAACTGCCCCACCCCTCATGGACGTCAAACTCGTTGCCCGCACGCTCGATCTCTTCGAGCGCTTCGCCGCCGAACAGCGGCCCCTGCCGCTTACCGAACTGGCGCGGCTTCTGAACGTGCCTGCGTCGAGCTGCCTCGCGCTCGTGCGTACGCTGGTGAGCCGGGGCTATCTCTACGAAGTGCGCAAGCGCGGGGGCTACTATCCGACCCGCCGGCTGCAACTGATTGCGAACGCCATCGACGCCGTCGATCCCGTCGTCGAGATGCTCCATCCGCACCTCGTCGAGCTGCGCGACGCAACCGGCGAGACAGCCGTACTCGCCAAGCTGCACGACACAGCCGTGGTCTACCTCGACGTGGTGGAATCGGAACGAGCCGTGCGCTATGCGCCGCCGCCCGGCGCGCTGCGGCCGTTGCACGCGAATTCGATCGGCAAGGCGATCTTCGGCGAGCTCGATGCCGGGACCCAGCAGGCGCTCGGGGCGAAGCTCGTCTTCGAGCGCCTCACCGAAGCCACGACAGGCGACCTCGCCACGCTCGTCGATCAGGCCGCCGAAGCGCACGCGCGCGGCTGGTGCGCGAACATCGGCGAAAGCGCGCCGGAGCTTTCGGCAGTGGCCGTGGCGCTCGACTTCGGCAGCGATCTCTACGGTATTTCGGTAGGCGGGCCGACCGAGCGCATCCGCCAGCACGTCGAAGCGCATGCCGGGGCGCTCATGGAAGCAAAGCAGCGCATACTCGCGACGTGGCGCGAGAACGAAGCGAGCTAACTGCCGCCGGCGCTGCGCATGCGTTAAAGTGAGTACACACTCGCTCGTCGTTGTGCGTCATTGCGCCCGGTTACGCCCAGTTACGTTTAAGCGCCCCGATGCCCCGAATCCCGGGGCACGAAATTTGCAATCGCATGTCGAATGACCGCGCGGAATGGCCTACGGCGTTGCTGTGGCTTCCGCATCCTCCGATGTCTTCGACGCCCGACCCGTTTTCTCCCATGCAAAGGATCTCCCGTTTTTCTCGCCTGCGCGCCCTGTGCGCCCTATGCATCCTGTCCCTCGCGGCGCTTGCGTGTCCGCTCTGGATGAATGCCGCCGGGGCCGCGCCGTCCGCCGCCGCGCCTGCCTCCACGGCCAGGCCCACCAACCCCGCCGCCCCTGTCGCTCTGACCCCTGCCCAGGCGCACGCCGCGCTGCAGGTGCTCGACGACCCGGCCCAGCGCGACCGCGTGGAAGACACGCTGCGCGCCATCGCAGCGGCCGGCGCGCTGGCCACGCCCGCTTCGGCCCCCGCGCCGGCCGCCGCGGCAGCGAGCGCCACCCCTTCCGCCTCGGCACCCACGGCGGCCTCCGCCGCCCTCGACGACGCTTTGCGTTCGAACGGGCTCGTGCTGCAGATCGCGAGGCACGCCGCCCACGGCGCGCAGATGCTCGGCGAACGCCTGATCCACGCGCGCAAGGCGCTCTTCGATGTCGGCTCGGCGCGCTCGTGGTGGACCGAACGGCTCGGCACACCGGAAGGGCACGCCATGCTGCTCGGCCTGCTGCGCGTGCTGCTGCTCACGCTCGTGCCCGCGCTGCTCGTGGATGCCCTCGTGCGCCGCTTCATCGGCAGGCCGCATCGGGCGATCATTGCGCATGCCGAGGCCGCGGCTACGCGAAACGGGCACGAGGGCAGGCGCGCGACGCCCACGCCCGACGCCGCGCGAGATGCTCAGGAGACCCAGGAAGCTCGGGAAGACGCCCTGCGCGCTGCCGCCGGCATGGAACCCGCCGATCCCACGGCCGCTGCCGGCGGCGATCCGGATGCGGGCCCGAACGCCAATGCCGGCGCCAGCGCCGCTGCCCGCGCCACCCTCGCCGCTGCCGCCGCCACCGAGGACGCCACGGCCGAGGCCACGTCGCTCGCCACCCGCTTGCGCAACCGCAGCGCGCACCACTGGAAGCGCCTGCAGCGTCTGCCCGCGGCGCTCCTGCTCGCCTCGCTCGAACTACTGCCGGTGCTCGCCTTTGGCCTGTGCGCGGCAGGCGTGCTCTCGCTGTTCGGTCCGGACGATGCGTCCGCGGCGGCGGCCGTCGGCGAACTCGTCGATACCTACGTGATCTGCCGCATCGTGATCGCCGTGGGCGCGCTGCTGTTCGCGCCCGACGCCGAAGCCCTGCGCCTCGTGCCGTTCTCCGACACCGCTGCCGCGTTCGCGCAGCGCTGGACCGTGCGTATCGTCGTCATCGGCGGCCTGGGCGGGATACTGAACGCCGCGGTGCCGCTCGGCATGACCGAAGATGCCCATCTCGCCCTCGTGAAAATCGTCGCGCTGATCGGTCACCTCGCGCTCGCCGTGATGATCCTGCAGTGCTACCGGCCGGTGGCCGCCGCCATCCGCCGCTGGGCGCCGAAGAACGGCTCGCTCGCCTACCTCACGCATTGGTTCGCCGACATCTGGGCCGGCGTCGGCATCTTCGTCGTGATGGCGCTGTGGCTCGTCTGGGCCCTCGATCTGCGCGGCGGCTATCGCGAACTCGTGCACGCGGGCGGCATCTCGCTCGTCGTGCTGCTGATTGGGCGCGTGGTCGCCATCGTCGTGCTGGGCGCCCTCGGCCGCGTATTCGATCCGCAAGGCAACCGCGACGACATGTCGGTCGGCCGCCGCCGCGCCTACCGCTACTACCCCGCGTTGCGGCGGCTCGCGCTGGCCGTCATCGGGCTCGTCATGCTCGACGTGCTGATGCACATCTGGGGCCTGCATCCGGGCCGCCTGATCGTGAATGCGCCCATCGGCCGTCTGCTCGGCTCGGCCATCGTGACGATCTTCGTGGCCATCGTCGTCGCCGTGGTGATCTGGGAGGCCGCGAACGCCGCCGCCGACCGCCGCCTGCAAGCCTGGACCGATGCCGGAGACTACGTGCGCGCCGCCCGCCTGCGTACCCTGCTGCCGATGTTCCGCACCTCGCTCTTCGTCTCGATCTTCGTCATCGTCGGGCTCACCGCGCTTTCGCAACTGGGCGTGAACACGGCGCCGCTCGTTGCGGGCGCAAGTATCTTCGGCGTCGCGCTCGGCTTCGGCTCGCAAAAACTCGTGCAGGATTTCATCACCGGGATCTTCCTGCTTACCGAAAACGCCATGCAGGTCGGCGACTGGGTCACGGTGGCGGGCGTTTCGGGCACGGTCGAGTTTCTCTCGATCCGCACCGTGCGCCTGCGCGGCGGCGACGGCTCGCTCTACACGGTGCCGTTCAGTTCGGTGACGACGGTCAACAACACGAACCGCGGCATCGGCAATGCGGCGGTGAAGGTGATGATCGCGCATGGCGCGGACCTGCAGCGCGCCATCGACACGCTCAAGGAAATCGGTGCCGAACTGCGCAACGAAGACGCCTACAAGTCAGGCATCCTCAGCGACTTCGCCTATTGGGGCGTGGACCAGGTGGATGGCGCGAGCGTGACCCTCGTGGGCCAGATCCAGTGCAAGGACTCGGGGCGCTGGGGCGTGCAGCGCGAGTTCAACCGCCGCGTGCTGCTGCGTTTCACGGAACGCGGCATCGAACTGGCGAACCCGCAGCGTAATTTCCTCGTGGGCATGCCGGATGGCGTCGATGTCGAAGGCCGCCGACCCGAGAACGCCGACGAAGGAGACGACGTCGGCAGTTCGCACGAGGACATGGCGCGCGGCATGCGCCGCGCGCAACCCTCTGCGCAGGACGAAAAGGCGTCGCGCAACGGATCGTCGGGCGACGGTCGCGGCGCGGGCCGCAAGCCGTCCTGAGCCGTGCCCGGCACACGCAAGGTGCCGGGCGCGTTTCGGCGCTGCTGGGTCGCTGTTGGGTCGCTGCTGGGCTACACGCAGCAAGGCTCCTTCACGGACTGGTTCCGTTCGCGTTTCGGCATGACGCCGCGTAGCTGGCGCAACAGCCGCTTGAAGTGACGGCGCGGGGTCTCGCTCCCGAAAACGCTCACCTCAAGCCACAGCGGGCCACCTCGCGCATCGCCCGGCGTGGCGAACTTTCCAGTCCAATCAATGACCTACGCGCGGCGCCACGATGCAGTGCACAAGCCGCGCGGTATCTCCCGAAGAAGCTCACCGTTCGATAAGAGAAAGCGCAAAAAAAAGCGCCCCTGCGGGCGCCTTCGGTGAACGGCAAGAGCCGGCCGGCTCCTGCGACGATCGGATCAGCCTTCCACGTCCTCGAGGCTGAAGATCTCCGACTGGTCGTTGTACGAAAAGATCTCGCCGTAACGGCCCCAGTCGATCGCCGTGTCGAGCGTCTCTTCGGCGGCGCCGTCGGAGAGGAAGTCTTCCAGCTCCTGCTCGAAGCGCACACGCGGCGCGCGGTGCCCCGGGCGCTCGTTGAGCACCTTCTTGATGCGCGCCGCGAGCGGCACGTTGCGCAACAGGTGATCCGCGAACATCATCTTGCGCTCCTGCGTGCCGAACTCGGCGAACACGCGGCCCGGCGGCGTGAGCAGCAGGTCGCCTTCGCGCACGTCCGCGAAACCCAGCAACTGCATCATTTCGGCGATCGGGAACAGGTCGTCCACCTCCAGATGCAGCGTGCGCGCGATTTCCGGCATGTCGGCGCGGCCGTGGTACGGCGCGGCCACGAGCGTCTCGATCAGACCGGCCATGATGTTGGTCGACACGTTCGGCAGGCGGCTGCCCACTTCGAGCTGGCTCGGCGTGGAGGCGGCCGTCTCGCGCGCGGTCATCTTCGCGTAGATGTCGTCCACGAGCTTGCGGAACACCGGGTCGAGACGGTTGCGCGGATGCTTGAACGGCACCTTGATCTCGGCCACGATGCGGCCCGGGTTCGACGAGAGCACGAGAATGCGGTCGCACATGAACACCGCTTCCTCGATGTTGTGCGTGACGATCAGCATCGACTTGATCGGCATGCGGCCCTGCGTCCACAGGTCGAGCAGGTCGGTACGCAGCGTTTCGGCGGTCAGCACGTCGAGCGCGGAGAACGGTTCGTCCATCAGCAGCAGCGACGGATCGACCACGAGCGCGCGCGCAAAGCCCACGCGCTGGCGCATGCCGCCCGAAAGCTCGCGCGGGTAAGCGTTCTCGAAACCGTCCAGACCGATCAGGTCGATGGCGGCCAGCGCACGTTCGCGGCGCTCGCGAGCCGCCACGCCCTGCGCTTCGAGGCCCGCTTCCACGTTCTGCAGGACGGTCAGCCATGGAAACAGCGCGAAGGTCTGGAACACCATCGAAACGCCTTCGGCCGGACCGTCGAGCGGCTTGCCCAGCCAGTCCACCTCGCCGCCGCTCGGCTCGATGAGGCCCGAGATGATGCGCAGGAGCGTGGACTTGCCCGAGCCCGAACGGCCCAGCAGCCCGACGATCTCACCCTCGCGCAGCGAGAGGTTCACGTCTTCGAGCACGAGCCGTTCGTCTTCGGTCTTCGCGAAACCGCGCGAGACGTTGCGCACGGAGAGAACCTCCGCACCGGTGGCGGGACGCGTCGGCGCGATCAGGTCGGGAGAAACAGTCTTGGAATTCAGCATTTCGGTCTACTCTCAGTCGAGGCGCAGCTTGGACTCGGCGTAGGCGTACATCGGACGCCACAACGTACGGTTGAACAGCGTAACGAACAGGGACATCACGGCAATGCCCAGGATGATCTTCGGAAAGTCGCCGGCGGCCGTGGTCTGCGCGATATAGGCGCCCAGACCGTGCGCCTGCACCTTCGTGTCGCCCCACTGGACGAACTCCGAAACGATGCTCGCGTTCCACGCGCCGCCCGACGCCGTGATCGCGCCCGTGATGTAGTACGGGAAGATGCCCGGCAGCATGACCTTGCGCCACCACTGCCAGCCGCGAATGCCGAAGTTCGTCGCCACTTCGCGGTAGTCGTTCGGATAGGCGCTCGCGCCCGCAATCACGTTGAACAGGATGTACCACTGCGTGCCGAGCACGATCAGCGGCGAGAGCCAGATATCCGGGTTCAGGTGGAACTTCACGATCACGATCACGAACACCGGGAACAGCAGGTTCGCCGGGAAGGCGGCCAGGAATTGCGCGAGCGGCTGGATCTTCTCGGCGAGCGCGGGGCGCAGGCCGATCAGCACACCGATGGGCACCCAGATCACCGAGGCGATCACGATCAGCAGCAACACGCGCAGGAGCGTAATGAGGCCGAGCACGAGCACGTGACCCACTTCGTCGAGCGTCACGCCGGTGCGCACGTAGGCCACCACGCGCCACACCACGTACACGGTCAGCGCGAGGACCAGGATGCCCCAGACGATGTCGCCGACGACCGTGGCCTTGCTGCGCTTCGTGCTCACCACGGGCATCGCTTTCGGCAGTTGCACGCGAATGGGAATGCGCGCGAGCGTGGCGAGCACTATACCCATCGGCACCAGCAGGCGGTGGATCAGCCGCGTGCGGCGGACGAGATCGAGCAGCCAGGATTCCGGCGCGTCGCCCGAGCTCGTCGTTTCCATGCGGAACTTGTCGGCCCATGCGACGAGCGGGCGGAACAGCAACTGGTCGTAGGCGATGATCACGACCGTCATCGCGAGAATCACCCAGCCCACCGCACCCAGGTTCTTGTCCGAAATGGCCTGGGCCAGATACGCGCCGATGCCCGGCAGCGTGATCGTGTTGTTGCCCACCGTGATCGCTTCCGAAGCCACCACGAAGAACCAGCCGCCCGACATCGACATCATCATGTTCCAGATGAGGCCCGGCATCGAGAACGGCACGTCGAGCTTCCAGAAGCGCTGCCAGCTCGTGAGGTGGAAACCCTTCGACACTTCGTCCAGATCGCGCGGCACCGTGCGCAACGACTGGTAGAAGCTGAACGTCATGTTCCACGCCTGGCTCGTGAAGATCGCGAAGATCGCGGCCAGCTCGGCGCCCAGTACGCGGCCCGGGAACAGCGCGAGGAAGAACGTCACCGTAAACGAGATGTAGCCGAGCACCGGCACCGACTGCAGGATGTCGAGGATCGGCACCAGCACCTGGCCCGCGCGGCGGCTCTTGGCGGCGAGCGTGCCGTAGATCAGCGTGAAGACCAGCGACGCCACCATGGCCGCAAGCATGCGCAGCGTGGTGCGCAGCGCATACTCGGGCAGCATGCGCGGGTCGGTCGAGATCACCTGGGTCTTGAGCGTCGACATCGGCGCGAGCGTCTGATGAAAGCCGATGGCTGCCATCGCGATCAGGCAGATGATGAGCGGAAAGGCGATGAAGTCCCAGCGATTGGGCAGCACGCGCCACGCCGAAGCGTTGGCCGTGCGGTTCAGGTTGAAGCCGAAATCCATTACTGGCCTCCCGTGCCGTATTTACGCTGGACACCACGCGCGCGCACCGCGCGGCGGGTCGTTCGCATAGAGCGATTGAACTGGATCATGTTGATGCACTGACAAACTGGATGGAAGGCGAAGCCCGGTACGCCCATGCGTGCCGGACTTCGCTTTAGCCCCGAAGCAGGCGCGCCCTCAGGTTCCGCCGGCGCGCGGCGAGCGCGAACTGGCGGCAGGGGGCGTGACCGGCGTCTGCTGACGGGCGCAACACGCCAACCGTGCCGCGCACCCGGAACGGCATGCGGCGCGATATCAGACAAATGCGCAGACAAATGCGCAGCCAGATGCAGCACGCAACGACGACGCTTAGCAACGCATAAGCGAACGCGAAAAGCGCGAACCGCGTCTGGATGACGCTAACAAGGATGCACGAGGATTTACTGCTGGACGCGCACCATCTGCCTGCTGGCAAGACGGCGGCTTGAGAAAAGGAGCGCGGACGTCCTGCCGGTCAGGCAGCGAAACTCTTCGAAGATCGACAACTGCTACTGTCCAAGGCGTCAGCCCCTTTTGTTAAGACGGGCGAATTTTAGTCACGCTGCACACCGGAAGTCAACACGATTTGCGCAGCGCGTCAAATGCCGTGCCAATGCCGCCACGGCGCGGCCTGGCGGGGCAGGTAGCGCGTTGAGGGCAGATCGCGGACGGCCTCGCTCCCACCGCTTTCAGGTTGCTTTCCGGAGGCTCTCAGCAGACCGCACGTCGCATGCCTGCCGCATACCGCCTCAGGCCAGCCTGCGCATGGGCTGCGCCGCCCCGGTCGTGCCCATGCGTTCCAGCCGTTCGCTCGCCTCCGTGAGCACCCACAGCGGCGCGCGCTGCAACTGCTCGTCGTAAATCGTCACGATGGCCGCCAGCGCATCGAACTCCGCGCCGTCGAGCCGCCAGCCGGCGCCCGTGCGGCCGCGCTCGTAACAGGCGAGCAGCGCCGCATCGGCAGCCGACACCTGCACCTGCGCGAGCGCGCCGTAGCCGGCTTCGGCCATCGACGCCGCAAGCACGTGCGCATGCAGCAGCGCCTGGGCGTCGCGGTCGGCGCCGCCGTCGCGCAGCGATGCGAGCGCCAGATGCACCTGGAGCGCGAGCGCGTCGGCGCTCGCACGCGGGATCGGCAACAGCATCGCCTTGTTGCGGCGGGCCTGAGCCGCTTGCGCCTGACGCGGGAAGGGGATGGTCCTGGCCATAAAGAGCACTAAATAAACTGATTTGGTGCAATAACGGCACGTCGCGCCGAAGGTTGAGCGGCATCCGCACGCGCGAATGTAACTAACAGTGACAGGCGCGCCGTTCGCGCGCGCAAAAGGTAACGCCGGTTCAGCGCTCGCCGGCTTGCGCCGGGCCGCGGCGCGACGCGACGAAGGCCTCGACATGGCGGATGGCCGCTTCGCACTGCTCGAGTGTCAGATGGTGGATAGACGGATTGGGCAGATCGAAGCCGAGTTCGCCGGCAAGCCAGCGCATCGCGCGGCCGCGCGCCTCGAAGGCGTTCACGCCGTCGCGCCGCACCTTGGCTGCGACGAGCGGTTCGAGCGCATCGTGCAGGCGGCTCTTCGCGTCGCGCAGCGCCGCGTCGGCCAGGCGCCCGAGCGGCACGTTGCGCGTGCTGCGCGCGGGCACGCCAATCCAGGCTTCGCAGGCCGCGCAAAGCCACAGCGGGCCGTGGTCCTCGCGATACGGATACGCTTCGTCGCCATGACGCGCGAGCTGCGCCTTCGCGCCGCAGTAATCGCACAGCGGCTGCGGCAGCGCCTTGACGGGCCGGCCTACGCGCATCGGGCGCGCCTCCTCGCGGTAATCGACGTTTGCATGAATGAAAAGAAACAGGAAATGGAAACCGGGCAGGCGGCCGGCAGGCCGCCGCTCCGGTGAAAGCATACCGGGAAACGGCTGGCCGGCTCATGAGCGCACTACTCATCCTTCCCGCATTCGATGTATTCTTACGGATATATCGCCAGGCTGCTCACCGTCGTAGCGGCCGGCGTTCCACGTGCATGGAGGTGTGGGTTGGCAAGCCCCCGGCGCCCGAGCGCCGCCCGGCCAAATCGGCCAAATCGGCCGAACTGGTCGAGCACGCAGCCGCGCGCGGCGGACGGCTTCGAGGTAACCATCACGGCGCTGCGGCCGGCGGCCGGTCACGAACGCGCGGAACTGATCCGCGACGTGATCGATGCCTTTGGGCGCCTGCGCGACAGCCTTTGCCGCCTGAACCGCCTGTTCGCCCCGGATGCGGATTGCGCCCCGGCGGACACCTCGCTGCTACCGCTCCTCGCCACGCTCGCGCCACATGGCGAAAACGCCGGATGCCTCCGGCCACGCGAACTCAAGCGTGCGATCCGCGACGCGCGCCAGCTCGACAGAACCCGCGACGTCCTGTTCTCCGACGCGTTCTGCCGCGACATACTGGCGATGCGGCAGACCCTCGCCGAACTGGAGCGGCTGGATGCGCTGTTTGTCGGCCTCGGTGTCGAGCATGTGCTCGCGCGGCAAGTCCACCGGTAGCCCGAGCCTCGTTATATTCCGTGGTATATTGCGTCGACATGGCGCGGCGTGCCCGCGCTGCCTGGCGTTCAACCGGGCCCGGAGTTCCACCGGATCAGAGATCACTCATGCACGCACCCTCGCACGCACCGCCGTTTCGCCTCGCCCGCACGCCGGGCACTGCGCAGCCGGACGAGAGCGCGCCGCTGCGCGTTGCCGCCCCCTGCTGCGGCCCAAGCCAGACCGATCTGGAACGCGCGCGACGCCGCACGCGGCTCGCCGAACTCGACCACCATCTGCATTGCTCGATCATCGGCACGTGCCTCAGCACGCACGAACTGCGCAAGCTCGTGCCGAAATTCACGCCGCTCAATCCGCAGCGCGCGAGCGACCTCGAGATCCACCATGCGGCCGTCGAGCTGGCGATCGAAGGCGGCGCCGGCGGCAAGGCCCTGCAGAAGGCGCTCGACGCACGCTATGCGGGAGCATTGCGCCGCTTCACCGCCGCCCGCGACGGCGAAGCCGTGCTTGCGCTCTGGAACGAATCGCTCGCGAACGGCGACATCCCGCCCGCCTACTGGGCGCTCATGACCCATCCCGCGACGACGATGGAAGTGCGGCAGGCCGCGTTCGGCGAGCTGCACATGCTCTCGCATCTCGTCGGCGCGGCCAATCGCGCCGACCTGCGCCGGCTCGTCGCGCTCGAAGCGGAAAACGCGACGCTCCAGGCAAAAGCCGAGCGCCAGCAGGCGCGTCTTCACGAGATGAGCCGCGAGCGCGACACGACACGCGAGGCGCTCGCCGAGCTTCAGGTTCGCGCGGCCACGCGCGCGGACCACGAGGAAGACGGACCGCTGCACGCACAGTTGATGTCGCTGCGCGAGGCGCTTGCCGCGCGCGATGCGCGCCTCGCCCTCGAAACGAGCCGCCGCGAAGCCGCCGAGCAGCGCGCAACCGCCGACGAAGTCTCGCTGGCCACGCTGCGCGCGCAACTCGACGAGGCCCACGCCCTGATCGACGCGCTGCGCGCGGAAACCCGCGCGATGGAGCTGGCCGCGCAGCCCGAGGGCGCGGGCAGCGCGAGCGGTACGGCCCGCACGCTGCCACAGGACGCGCTGAAGGGCAAACGGATCGTCTATGTCGGTGGCCGGCCCGGATCGCACCAGGCGTTGAAGCGCTGGGTGGAATCGGCGGGCGGCGAGCTGGGCGTGCACGACGGCGGCATTGAGGACCGCAAGGGCTTGCTCGCCGCGGCACTCGCGGGCGCCGACCTCGCGGTCTTTCCGGTGGATTGTGTCGATCACGACTCGATGAACACGCTCAAGCGCGTGTGCGAACGGCACCAGGTGACTTACCACCCGCTGCGCACGGCAAGCCTTGCGAGTTTTGTCGAACTGATGATGCGGCTCTATGCCGATGCGGCGCCGACCTTGACCGCCGTGCCCGTCTCGCGTTTCTGCCTGCGCCACGGCTAGCCGGCGACGGCGGTGCCGCTTAGCGTTTCACGAGCTGCGTGAGCGCCTCGATCTCGGGCGCGCAGGCCGCGGCCGCGCGTGCCTCGATACCGCGATAGAGCCGGATGATTTCCTCGCCGACGGGCGTCAGCGTGCTGCCGCCACCGCTCTGTCCACCATGCTCGGATACGGTGGCGGGCGAAGTGAGCGCGCGATTGAGTTCGTCCATCAGCAGCCAGGCCCGGCGATAGGACATGTTGAGGCTGCGCGCCGCGGCGGAAATCGAGCCGTGCTCGCGCACCGCCTCCAGCAGCGAGACCTTGCCGGGCCCAAGCGCAATCGTGCCTTCCTTCAGGATGCGCATGCGCAAGCGCACCTCCGGGCCGCCCTGCGCCGCGTTCGCCGGTATGCTGGTTTCGGGTAACGCCGCTGCGGGCGTCTTTGTCGATGGACGATCGTTTGCGGGTTGGGTCATGCGCGCAAGCATACACGATGCGTCGTCCGCGCCGTTGCGCCCAGCCCTCGACACTTCGGCACTCGCCCTGACCTTCATGGCCCGGGCGGAAAGCAGAAGCCGAAGTCCTCGCAGCCCGGGCAGCCCGGTGCCGGTCCGGGCGTGGCGCCTGCGGCAAGCGCGAGTTCGCGAGCGAGCAGCTTCTTCCAGCGCAAGCCTTCGACGTTGCGCGCAACCATCGCGGGAAAGTAGCGTTCGAGCATGGCGGTAACGTCGCCGCGGCCGAAAAGACCGAGATCGCGCCACAGGTGATCCGGGCGCAGGCAGGCGTTCGCGACGATAGCCGCGAGGCAGCGAGCGTCCTCGCTGCCGACCTCGGGCGCGGCGTGAGCGATCAGGAAATCACGCATCGAGGCCGCGTAGGCTGCACCCGTTTCGTCGACGACGTTCGCGAGGGTTTTCCCGGCTGGCTGCGCAAGCGGCACCACCGCATCCGCTGCGAAGTGACGCTTCGCGAGACCCGCCAGTTGCCCGGCCGTCAGTCCGAGCAGCGCGAGTTCGCCGCGCACCTCGCGCGCGGCGACGAGCCGGGCGAAGAGCCGGTCATCGAAGACAGGCGGCGCGTGCGCTGCCGCGTTGTCGATGCCCAGCAGTTCGGCGCTGCGTGCGGCGGCGCGAAGCTCGAAGTCGGGCGGTTGAACCGGCGCTACGTTCATGGCCGTCGACGTGCGGGTGCTGGCCCGACCTACCCGTCCACTCCCACGATCACGCTCGACGCCTTGAACAGCGCCGAGGCGGGCTTACCCGCCGCGAGGCCGAGGCGATCGGCGCTCTCGTTGGTCACGATGGCCGCGATCTGCGCGCCGCCGGGCGCGGCGATCACGACCTCGGCGTTCACGGCGCCCTTCGTGACCGAGGCAACCGGGCCCGCCACGACATTGCGCGTGGACACCTTGCTGGCATCGCCATCCACCATGACGATCACCGACGAAGCTTTCACGAGCGCGAACGCCGGCTTGCCGGCCGCAAGGCCAAGCGACGCTGCGCTACCGTGCGTGATGATCGCGACGATCTCGAGACCGCCGTCGACGCGCAGCGTCACTTCGTCGTTGACGGCGCCGGCCTTGACCGCGCTGATCTGGCCGGAGAAATGATTACGGGCGCTGGTACGCATGAGCGTCTCCCTCGTGGGTCGCGCGCTCGCGGCAAGACGCGAACGCAGCTCGGGTTGAATGGAGGAGATTCAGTGTACAAGCGCATCCTCGTCATGCACAGGCGTGATAGTAAAAATTGGCCATCCGGCCAGGTGCAGGGAGCCGTGAGTCCAGCGTAATATATCGACCTTTATAACGCTGCGGGGAAACCAACATGGTTCGCAAGCTGATTGCCTCTGTGGTCGTGGTCGCCGGCGTGCTCGGTACGAGCGCGAGCGCCACGGCGGCCGACAACAATGACGTCAACGTGCTGTACGCCGGCTCGCTCGTCAACCTCATGGAAAAGAGCGTGGGTCCGGCATTCGAAAAGGAAACGGGCCTGCACTTCAAGGGCTACGCGGCCGGCTCGAACAAGATTGCCAACGAGGTCAAGGGCAAGCTGCGGCGCGGCGACGTGTTCATCAGCGCGAGCCCCAAGGTCAACGCCAACCTGATGGGCGAGGCGAACGGCAACTACGTTTCGTGGTACGTCGACTTCGCGGAGTCGCCGCTGTTGATCGGCTATAGCCCGAAGAGCCGTTTCGCCGCCGACTTCAAGACGAAGAAGTGGGACGACGTGCTGCGCGAGCCGGGCCTGCGTCTTGGCCGCACCGATCCCAAGCTCGATCCGAAGGGCGCCTTCACCGTCGAACTCATGACGAAGGCGGCCGAGGCTTACCACCAGCCGGACCTCGTCGAGAAAACGCTCGGTACGCCTGAGAATCCCGACCAGGTCCTGCCCGAGGAAACGCTGGTCGGCCGCCTGCAGTCCGGCCAGCTCGACGCGGGCTTCTTCTACTCGACCGAAACTTCGGACCTCAAGATCCCCTCGATCCATCCCGCACCCGAGCTGAACATCAAGGCGAACTACACGCTCACGATCCTCAACAATGCGCCGAACAGCGCAGGCGCCGCGCGCTTCGTCAACTTCCTGCTGAGCGCCGAGGGTCGCAAGCTGCTCGCCGAACACGGCGTGGACGTGACGAAGCCCGCCGTGCACGGCAACAGCTCGGCCATTCCGCCCTCGGTGCAGGCCGTGATCGACGCCGCGCAATAGCCGTGAAGCAACGCGCCGAGAGGCCAGGCGCCGCGCGTCCGCTGCTGTGGCTCGGCGCGCTGCTCGCCGTCTATCTCTGCGCACCCTTCGTCGCCAGCATCCCGCAGATCGGCGCGGCCGACTGGAAGGGCGTCGACTGGCCCACGATGGGGTCGGCCGTGGGCGTTTCGGTGGCGAGCGCAAGCGTCGCGGCGCTCGTCATCCTCGTGCTGGGCGTGCCGCTCGGCTACTGGCTCGCGCGCTCGCGCTCGCGCACGGTGGCGCTGCTAGGCTTCGTCGTGCAGTTGCCGCTTGCGCTGCCGCCGCTCACGAGCGGCGTGCTGCTGCTCTTTCTGGTCGGCCCGTATAGCGCGATCGGCCAACTCTTCGGCGGGACGCTCACCGATTCCTTCACAGGCATCGTGCTCGCCGAAACCTTCGTCGCCGCGCCGTTTCTGATCATCGCCGCGCGTTCCGCATTCTCGGCCGTCGATCCCGTCTACGACGACGTCGCCGCCACGCTCGGCCATCACGCGGGCAGCCGCTTCCTTCGCGTCACGCTGCCCATCGCATGGCCGGCGATTCGCGCCGGGCTCGCGCTTGCCTGGCTGCGCGCGTTCGGCGAGTTCGGCGCCACCGTGATGGTTGCGTACCATCCCTACTCGCTGCCCGTTTATACATACGTCGTGTTCGGCGGCCAGGGGTTGCCCGCGATGATGCCGCTCCTGCTGCCGACGCTCGCCATCGCAATCGTCTGCGCCGCGCTCTCCGTCTATAGCCGCGGCGTGCGCCCGGCGCTCGCGGCCTCGCACGACAACGGCGACGAGCCCGCCAGCTTCGCGCCGGCCGCACCCGTGCGCGTGGCGGCCGCCTTGCGCCTCGCGTTCGAGGTGGAGCGGAGGCTTGGCACGTTCAGCCTGGACGTGGCGTGGCGGCCCGTCACGCGACGGCTCGCCATCATCGGGCCGTCGGGCTCGGGCAAATCGCTCGCACTGCGTATCATCGCGGGCCTCGAGCCCAACGACGCGGGATCGGTCACGCTGGGCGGCACCGACCTGGGCGCGCTGCCGCCCGAACGCCGCCAGATTGGCTACATGCCGCAGGACTACGGCCTCTTCCCGCACATGACCGTCGCGCAGCAGCTTGCGTTTCCGGTGAGCGCGGACGCCGCCAGCGCGCGCTACTGGCTGGCGCACCTGGGCCTCGACACGCTCACGGGCCGCTTGCCGCGCGAGCTCTCGTTCGGCCAGCGCCAGCGCGTCGCGCTCGCGCGCGCGCTCACGCGTCACAGCCAGCTGCTGCTCTTCGACGAGCCGTTCGCCGCGCTCGACACGCCGCGCCGCCGGCGCCTCCAGCAATCGTTGCGCGCGCTACAACGCGAGATCGACGCGGTGACGGTGATCGTCACCCACGATCCCGACGAAGCCGCGCTGCTTGCCGACGAAGTGCTCGTGATCGAACAGGGCCGCGTGCTGCAGGCCGGCCCCATCGACGAAGTCTTCGCCCGACCCGCTACGCTGCGCGTGGCCGAGCTGCTCGGCCTGCACAACGTCGGCGAGGGTATTGTGCGGGTGCCGGGCGAGATCGAGACGGTCAAGGGCCTGCGTCTGCCGTGCGGCGACGCTTCGCTCGCCGTGGGCACGCGCGTGATGTGGCGGGTGTCTCCGCGTGCGCTGCGCGCGGCGAACGACGGGGCGTGGACCGGGACGCCGGCCGGCTACGCGCTGCGGCATGGCGACCGCTATGTCACGATCGAGATCGGCAACGAGGCCTTCGACGTCGCCGACGAAGACGCGCCGCGCACGACGGAAGGCGCACGGCGCTTTTCGATCGACCGCGACGGCGTAACGGCATGGGCCATGCCGGGTTCCTGAAAAAGCTCACCTTTGACGCAGTGGGGCATGCGCCGCGAGGTGCAGGCGCGCACGAATGGCGCTTGCAGTCCCGCGTTTTTTGCAACCACCGCATGATCAAGCGCGCACCGCCGCTCGTGCTCCCGAAAAGGCTCACCTGTAGCCGTCGATGCGCTACGGCGCAATGAATCGCGCCATTATCCGGCCCGGTCAGCAAGATTCCCTTCGACGAACCTGGGACTGCCAGGAAATCTTTCCCCGTTGCATGACGAGATCATGCGCCGACATCGAGGCAGAGCAATGCCGACCGGTATGCCAGCGTGCGATAGCCTTGGCGCTTGCGCTCACCCTCCTGAAAACGCTCACCTCAGATCACGAAATGGCGGTTCTCCTTCAGCACAGGGGGCGACTGCACGAGGTCGACGCGAGCAAAACGAATGAGCGAAAACGCACGCTCGCCCTGCGGGCTGGCCGGCAGGCGCGCGAGCGGAAACACGATTCCGGCGCTGTCCGCAGCCGCACTGGCATCGATCACTACGTTCATCGGATTCAGGCACACGCGCTTCATCTCGACATGCGTGTGCTGCGCGGGATGATCGAGCACATCGCAAATCACGTCGAGTTCTCGCGCGAGCGCATCGGTCCGCAAACCGAGTTCGCCCAGCGCCCGCTCGTTCTCCGCGATTTCGGCCTCCAGCCTGACGAATTCCGCAGCGTCGCCGGCCTCGCCTACGCCCAGCATCCGGTGCGTACCCGCCCCCTGGCGCTTGAGCAGTTGCAGGCGCGTCTTCAGCAGCGCGCGCTCTTCCACCAGCGCATCGCGGCGCGACTCGTCGGCGCTGATCTGCGCGAGTCCCTCCAGCGCAATCTGCTCGACGACGCGCTGTACGATCTGGTCGCGCAGATCGCTTTCCGTTTCGCCGCACACGCGCACCTGATGATCGTCGAAACTCAGCGTCGTCCGGGCGACGTCCGCATGCACCGTGTCGCCCACCTGTTCCGCGCCGAGCACGCGGCGCTCGGTCATCGCCATGCTCAGCACGGCCCAGGTTTCGTGCGCGAGCGGATGCGCCTTGAACCACGCGTGCAGTTCCGGCGAATGGCTCAGGACACGCCCGATTTCGTCCGGCGCCGCGAAGAACGCGTGAATATAGGGGTCGCCGAGCCAGTTCGACGCGCTGGCTTCGCGCGCCGGCGGCAAGTCGCGCACGATGCCGCTCACGTAGTCGACCGAGCAGGCCAGCGCGGGCATCACGCGCTCGCGAAAACCGTCCGCCAGTTTCAGCGAGGGGCTCAGCACCAGCAAACGTTCGATCAGCGCGCGAATCTGCGGCGTCACGGGAGGCGCTTTGGCGCGTGGATGCCAAAGCCGGTCGAGAATGCCCATCTCAGGACTCCGTTGCGGGCCGCGCGGCGCGGCCTGGAACCGGGCGCGCCGGCACGGGGCAATCGGGCCACCGCGCAACGCGCCTGCTGCGTCGCAGCACGAATGACTATAGCGTGAATCGCCGGACGATCGCGGTCGGACGGGCCGATCCCGAACAAGCTCACCTTCGAATTTTAAGACGATCAGGCAAAGGTGACGCAGGCTCCACAAAACCCCTAACCGTTCCACTTCTGATGAACGCTAACGCACCGCAGTGAAGAAGTGGCTCCCGCAGATTCTCACCTCGGAGATCCGGAAACGCGGTAACAAGCGAGCCAGCTCTCACGTGAGCCGCATCGAGCGAAGTGGTGTGCGCTCGCACAAACGGCTCCCGAAAGTCCTCACCCCAGCTCACCGACCGTGAGCGAGCGCACTCCGAACATCCTCACCATTCGCGCGCAAGGCTGGTCATTGCGATTCGGGCATCGCCGACGAATGATGACTCGTGATCAGCCAGCGTTTGCCGTTCCATCGGTACGTGAACGTATATCGGGCATGCACGATCGACCCGTCGCCGAACGTGAACGTATAGAGCCCGGCGTCGATGGCCGTATTGCAGTCGATCTCGATCCAGCTAGAGTCGATCTTGCCCACCGGCTTCTTCTTCAGGAATACGACGAAATAGTCCCGTTTGGTTTCCGGCGTGAGCCGCGGTTTGTTCGACACCGTCGGCAGCAGAATGGAGCGCGTCGCGTAGTTCGCCACGACCTTGTCCGGGTCGCCCGTCTGAAGCGATGCGTTCCAGCGGTCGAACAGCGAAGCGATGTCCTGCTCGCTGGCCTTCCTGCACGTGTCGGTTCGCCCGAATGCCGTGGCCGACGGCAGCAACACGCACAGTCCAATGGCCGATATTGCAATCAGGTTTTGCATGATGGCTCCCGCAGGCCCAACAACGTTGCACCGCATCTCTCTGCGTCTCTCAATTAAATGCGCAACTTCTTTCAATCCGCTGTCGATTCGCACGGTTCCGTGCGCACGGGAACACCGTTTGCTCCGCGCGCCGCTTCGGTCTCCTTGATACCGCTTCGGCACATCAGGACAAACCCCGGTGTCTCGTTCGCAAACCAAGACAGGACAAGCCGTTCAGGCGGACTGCCCGGATTTAGACGGTTCGTTCAATTGACAGCCGCTGATGTCATGATTCACTCTCTTTCGCATAACTAGATACAGGGAGGCAACGCATGTTGGATAAGATCCGCGGCGTGGCGCTAGCCATGGTCGCCAGTCCTTTGCTGCTCGCGTGCGGAGGTGGCAACGCGAGCAACCCGGGTCCCATCTCGCCCGCGCAATGCTCGGGCTCGACGTGCGCCAATCAAGGGCCGCCCACGAGCCAGCCCGCCGCCACGGCCTTGTGCCCCACGGATTCACAGATCGCGGCCAACACCTATCTCGGCGGCGCCGGCAGCGGCGAAGTCGTGAGCCTCAGCATCAATCCGACAACCATGACGTACAAGCTCACGTGGCTTGCGTCACCCATTCCAATCGCGTCGAGTTCGGTGCAGAACACGCGCACCGGGCTCACGATCACGGGCGCCGTGCAGCATCCGCCTTCGGGCTCGCTCCCCTCGGCTTCGCAGATCGCCTGCGCGTTCCAGCTCCAGGCCGGCACCGGCACGCTTAACGGCGCGAGCTATACGACCGCGTACAACGCCCAGAATCCGCCCACCATCTATGTCGGCTTCGGCGTGGCGGGCGGCGGCATACCGGGCGCAACGGTCGATATCGATGGGGATTCCCAGGCAAATCTGCTGTTCCCGAACCAGCCTGCGCGTACCTTCGACTTCTATCCGTTCATCGGCTTTTCCACGGTCAGCACGAGCATTACCGATCTCGCGGGCTCGTATAACGCGCTGCTCTATCACATCGTGCCGTCGAGTAAATTCGCCGCCGCGGCCAAAGTTGTTCAGGAGTCCTACAACGGCAGCGGAAACTGCAGTGTGCCGAGCGGCGCGACCAACACGAGTTGCGAGACTGCCTCGAATACGTGGGCGGCCGACCCGAACGGCAGCTACTTCACGAGCACCGACGCCCCGCAGATCGAAACGCCGTCCAACGCCCTGTTCGGCAGCCCCACGGCAAGCGCGCACCTCATTCTCGGCAAGCTGAACGGGGCTATCGTGCCGGTCGTCGTCCGCACGGGCCACGTGGCGGAAATCAGCGTCACCAACCTCATCCCGCAGATCGACGACGAATCGGGCATTGCGCTGCTCGCGCCCGCCACGGCGCTCACGTCGGGCGCGTTCAACGGCAGCTACATCGGCGCCGATTCGAACTTCGCCTACACGGCGGCGCTCATCAACGATCAGCAAGGCGGCTTCCTCAAGCCTTCGACGATGACGACCGAAAGCACCTTCGCGCTCGACTACACCCAGACGCATCCGGGCCTGATCGGCGTGACGGACTCGCAGGGCAACGCGGGCAGTCTCATTGCCGTGGGCGGCCTCTACGGCGTTTTCATCAACGGCGAGGAGAACGGCGGCGTCACGCCGACCTCGGCGAACAGCACCACCCAGAATTCGCCCTATTTCGGCGTGGGTGCGCTGATTCAGCCGCAATAGCATGCGCTTCGGCTTGCTAAACAACTGACCGAGCAGGACCAGGGAGAGGACCGGCCGGAGGGGAGCCGGTCCCGGACACAAAAAACGATCCGGAGAAGCAGTATGAACAAGAAGCTTTTTGCGGCGCTTATCATCTCGGCACCGCTCTTCGCCGCGTGCGGCGGCGGTGGCGGCGGTGGCGGCGGCAGCAGCAGCCCGGCGCCGGTGGCGGCCGCGTTGTGCCCCACCACGCTCGACTACGGCACGGTCTATACCGGCGGCGGCGGCGACGGCGAACTCGTGAAGCTGCAGCTCGACACGACCAAAATGACCTGGCAGATCACCTACGTCGAGTCGCCGATCCCGCAAACCACCGGCACGGTCACGCCCACGCGTCAGGGCCAGGTCGCCACGGGCACGCTCACCCAGGAAACCGGGCTGCCCACGCAGAAGCTCAACCAGTGCGCCTACCAGCTCAACGGCGCGAGCCTCGACCCCACCCGGCTTGCGCGCGTGTTCATCGGCGAGGGCGTGGCGGGCGGTACGATTCCCGGCGCCGAGATCGCCTATGCGGGCACGGGCGGCGTAGGCGTCGTGCCTGAAACGACGTTCCCGTACTACCCGTTCATCGGCTTCTCGTCGATCGATACCAACATTGCCGACGTCGCGGGCGTCTGGAACCAGCTCGGCTATCACCAGGTGCCCTCGCAGAACTTCCTGCCGGTGCCCGTCGACGCCAAGATCACGATCAACGCGGATGGCAGTTGGACCGAGTGCGACAACACCGGCATCAACGCCGGCACGTGCCAGCAGCCCGGCACGAACCTCGCGCAATCGGCCGACGGCAGCGGCGCATTCGAGACCGACCACTTCCTCGGCCAGGCCAAGCCGACGCTCGTCACGGGGCAACCGGCCGCGAAAGGCTTCATGATCGTCGGCAAGCTGCGCGGCCAGCTCGTGCCGGTGCTCGTGCGCCGGGGCGTAGCGTATCCGTACATCGGCACCGATCCGCAAAGCGGCGCAACGGGCCCGGTCGCCGACGACGAGTCCGGCATTTCGGTGCTCGCGCCGCAGGCGGCCGTCGCGGTGGACTCGCAGGACGGCGAATACATCGGCGTGGACAGCCAGTTCGACTATCGCACCACGGCGCTCGAAGGCACCGAGGCCACGCTGCTCGACCCGTTCAATGCTTCGCAGGCGGCGCTCGCCACGGCACTCGATCTCAGCTTCACGGAAACCGTGCCCGGCGTCGTGACCACCACGCATGTCGGCGCCTCGACCGGCTCGACGCCCACCGGCAAGATGATCTTCACGGTCGGCGTGTTCGGTTTCCTCGACATGAGCACCCCGTCTGCGCCGTACTTCACGGTCGGCGCATTCGTTCAATAATTCGTTCAATAAGCAGTACAGAAGAGACCCCGATGCTCCGGGGTCCGTGCTGATGAGGTAGCCGCCCGACGACCGCCGCGCAACGCGGTGGCCGAACCGGAAGGCGCGCAGGGACCGGCAGGCCGGTGAAGAAGCCGGAAGCCGCCGGATGCCGCGCGCGGGCAGGCATACCCGAACCTGGGAGGAAAGAATGAGACGCATCGTCATGGCGGCGCTGACCGCCGGACTTTCCATGAGCGCTCACGCGCAGCAGGCGGGAGACAACGTGGCCGTGCTGGGCTGGTTCCATGTGGCGCCGCAAGGATCGAGCACGCCGCTCACGACCAACGTCGCGCCCGTGCCGATCAACACGCCGTTGCGCCTGCCGAACAGCTTCACGTCGCCGGGCACGGGCCTCTCGACCACGAACGCGGACACGGTCGGCCTCACTTTCAGCCACTTCCTGACCGACCACATCGCGATCACGACCGTGGCCGGCGTGCCGCCCACGTTCAAGCTCTACGGCCACGGCACGATCAAGCCACCGGGCCCGGCGGGCGCGCTCGGCAGCCAGAACCTTTCCGATCCCGCGGCCAACCCGATCGTCACGAGCGTACGCCAGTGGAGCCCGGCGCTGCTCTTCCAGTACTACTTCCGCGACGCCGACGCGAAATTCCGGCCGTTCGTGGGCATCGGCGTGTCGTACAACTGGTTCTCGGACGTCCAGCTCAATCCGAACTTCGTGAGCGCCACGCAGAACGACCTCGGCTCCGTGCTCGCCGCCGGCGCCGGCAAGCCGGGACCGACGCAGGTGAGCGCGAAAGCGTCGGCGTCGTGGCAGCCGGTGTTCAACGCCGGCGCGGAATACAACATCACGGCGCATCTCGGCCTCGTCGCCTCGATCACGTACATTCCGCTGAAGACCACCTCGTCGGTAATCGTAAAGGCCGCGGACGGCACCGAACTCGCCGTGAGCAAATCGGATCTTTCCGCAGACCCGATCATCTCGTTCCTTGCCGTCTCTTACCGCTTCTGACATGCGGTCATGATCCGCCGCGCGACCGTGGGCGAGCGCACGCTATGCATGCTATTGCCGCGCGCCCTTCTCGCGCCGGTCGATCGGCTCGCGTTAAAATCGACGCATGCCGAAATCGCCCCCAACTTCCAGCGCCGAAGCCAGGCCCGAACGCGCGACCGAGAACGAATACACGGTCGACGAACTCGCACGCGTGGCCGCGACCACGGTGCGCAACGTGCGCGCCTACCAGGACCGGGATCTGCTCATGCCGCCCGAGAAGCGCGGCCGCGTGGGCATCTACAACGATTCGCACGTCGCGCGGCTGAAGCTCATCAATCATCTGCTCGCGCGCGGCTACACGCTCTCGAACATTCAGGATCTCATCAAGGCCATCGACGACGGCGGCGACCTGCGCTCGATCCTCGGCCTCGAAAACGCGATTGGCGGGCGCTGGACCAGCGCGCGGCCGAAGACCTTTACGATCCGCCAGCTCGTCAAGATGTTCGGGCCGCAGGCGCCGGGCCAGCTCACGCGGCTCGGGGAACTGGGGCTGCTGGAGCGGCGCGGGCTCTCGTTCGTCGCGCGCAATCCGGCCGTGCTCGACGCCGCGGCGGCAACGGTACGCGAAGGCATCCCCGCGCGCGATCTGCTGAAGGTGCTGGAAGAGGCGAGGCCGCACTTCGACGCCATCGCGAAGCTGCTCGTCGAGATGGTCGTGCGGCATCTGGACCGCTACGACGCGGGCGCGCTGCCCCCGGCCACCGACATGCCGGCACTCGTCGACGCGATCTGGCGGCTGCGGCCGCTCTCCAGCGTGTTCGTCGAGAACGAGATCCTGCGCGCGCTGGAGGAACAGTCGAGCAACTACCTGGGCGGCCGGGTGGCGACGATCCTCGACAAGACGCTCGGCGGGCAAGCGGCAAAAGAGCCGCAGGCGCAGGAAGCGCCGCGCGCCGCGCGCAAGACAGCGGCGAAGAAGGCCCCCGTTGCGCTCGCCCCGGCCCGCAAGACGCCGCGGCCCGCGGCCAAGCCGATCCGCACGACGCGCAGGTCGGGCACCACCTAGGCGCGCCGCCCACGCCCCTCTCTTTCCTCATATCTTTAGCCGCGCGAGCCCTCGCGCGGTTCTGCCAGAACGCCCGAACACCCCGCCGGATGGGGGTTCTGCGCTGCGCGCCGTCTTTTCCCCCGACCATACGCTTCCCCTAGAGCGCCACATCTAGACACTTGCGTTCCGGCCCGAACCGCCCTATGTTTACATCCATCAATGTCACAGTTAAAAATGAACCATAGGGAGACGCTCCGGATGAACGCACGCACCCGGTCTTTCAACCCGGCAGGCAATGGCCCCGCTGGAGGGGTCATCGACATCGACATCGCCATCATCGGCACCGGCTTCGCCGGCCTCGGCATGGCGATCCGTCTGCTGCAAACCGGCAACACGCGCTTTGCCGTGTTCGAGAAGGCCGACTCGGCGGGCGGCACCTGGCGCGACAACCATTACCCCGGTTGCGCATGCGACGTGCAATCGCACGTCTATTCGTTCTCCTTCGCACCCAACCCGCTCTGGACGCGCATGTTCGCGCCGCAGCCGGAAATCCGCGCGTATCTCGATCACTGCGTGAACCGCTTTCGCCTCGCGCCCTACCTGCGCTTCGGGCACGAACTCGCGAGCGCCACCTATGACGAAAGCGCGCACTGCTGGCGCCTCGCGTTCGCCAACGGCAAGCGGCTCGCCGCGCGCGTGCTGATCTCCGGCATGGGCGGCCTCTCGCGCGCGGCCCTGCCCGACATTCCCGGCGTCGAAACGTTCGCGGGCAAAGCGTTCCATTCGCAGCACTGGGACCACGACTACGCACTCGACGGCAAGCGTGTTGCCGTGATCGGCACCGGCGCCAGCGCAATCCAGTTCGTGCCGCAGATCGCCCCGCGCGTGGCTGGCCTCGCGCTCTTCCAGCGCACCCCGCCCTGGATCATGCCCAAGCCCGACCGCGCGCTTTCCAGGTTCGAGCGGTGGATGTTCCGCACGCTGCCCTTCACGCAGAAGCTCGCGCGCGCGAGCCTCTACTGGATGCTCGAATCGCGCGTGCTGGGCTTCGCGATCCATCCTTCGCTGATGAAGAACGTGCAAAAGCTCGCGCTGCGCCATATCCGCCACCAGGTGCCGGACCCCGCGCTGCGCGCGGCCGTTACGCCCGACTACACGATCGGCTGCAAGCGCGTGCTGATCTCGAACGACTACTATCCGGCGCTCTCGCGCGAGAACGTGAGCGTCGTGACGACCGCCATCGAGCGCGTGGACACCACGGGCGTCGTCACCGCCGACGGCGTCCATCACGAGGTGGACTGCCTCATCTACGGCACCGGTTTCCAGGTGGCGGATCCGTTCCCGCCCGGAACCGTCGTAGGCCGTGGCGGCGTGGATATCGTCGAGACCTGGCGCAACGGCGCGCATGCGTACCTCGGCACGTCCTTGCCTGGTTATCCCAACTTTTTCATGATCGTCGGCCCGAACACGGGTCTCGGTCACAACTCGATGGTGTTCATGATCGAGTCGCAGATCGAGTACATCCTCGGCGCGCTGAACGCCATGCGCCGCGACGGCGCCGACGCCATCGAGGTGCGCCCTTACGTCGAATCCCGCTACAACGCACGCCTCCAGAAGAAGCTCGATCGCGCGATCTGGTCGGTGGGCGGCTGCAAGAGCTGGTATCTCGATCCGCGCAACGGCAAGAACACCACGCTGTGGCCGGGCTTCACGTGGCGCTTCCGGCAGGCGACGGCGCACTTCTCGCTCGCCGACTACCAGGTGTACCGCGTGCGGCAGCCTGAACCCGCCGCCACGCCCATCGCCATCGCGACGCAATCCACCGAGCCGGCTTGAGACGCTCCGAACCCGTCTGAAACAGCGCGCATCCGCACGAGGAACCCTGCATGAAACACTTCGACAACAAGGTCGCCGCCATCACCGGAGCCGGCTCGGGCATGGGCCGCGCGCTCGCCGTGCAACTAGCCGAGGCCGGCTGCCATCTCTCGCTCGCCGACCGCAACGCCACGGGTCTCGCGGAGACCGAACGCATCGTGCGCACACTTGCCCCCGCGGTGCGCGTGACGACGCGCGTGCTCGACGTGGCCGACCGCGAGGCGGTGTACGCCTGGGCCGACGAGACCGCCACCGCGCACGGCCACGTGAACCTCGTCTTCAACAACGCCGGCGTCGCGCTCTCCAGCACGATCGAAGGCATGGCCTACACCGACCTCGAATGGATCGTGAACATCAACTTCTGGGGCGTCGTGCATGGCACCAAGGCCTTCCTGCCGCACCTGAAAGCCGCGGGCGAAGGCCACATCGTCAATACGTCGAGCATTTTCGGCATCTTCGCGCAGCCCGGCATGAGCGCCTACAACGCCACCAAGTACGCAGTGCGCGGCTTCACCGAATCGCTGCGCCAGGAACTCGACATGATGCGGTGCGGCGTCTCCGCCACCTGCGTGCACCCGGGCGGCATCCGCACGAACATCGCGCAGTCGAGCCGCATCGCGTCGAACATGGTGGGCTTCATGGTGGCGAGCGAGCAGCAAGGTAAGGACGACTTCGAAAAATTCTTCATCACGACCGCCGAGGACGCCGCGCGCGCCATCCTGCGCGGCGTGCGCCGCAACAGCCGGCGCGTGCTGATCGGGCGCGACGCGCGCGCCGCCGACTGGCTCGCGCGCACGCTGCCCGCGGCGTACCAGGCGCTGGTGGTGGTGAGCGCGCGCCGCGAGGCCGCGAAGGCTCGGCGTAGAGCCGGCCGCGCGGGCATGGCGCGCAACCGGAACGCATAACGACGCAGGCCAATCAGGGAGAAAACATCATGATGCCGATACGGCGCGACATACGCTTCGCACTACCGCCCGACCGGGCCTGTGACTGGCACGCCCAGGGCGTGGCAGTCACCCACTTCTTCAACGCGCTTTCGCTCCTCTTTCCCGCGGGCGAGCGCTTTTTCATGGACGCCGTGCGACATTACCGCGACGGCATCGCCGACCCGGATCTCAAGAAGCAGGTGCTGGGCTTCATCGGCCAGGAGGCCATGCACACGCGCGAGCACATCGAGTACAACGATCTGCTGCAGGCCGCGGGCCTGCCCGCCCACAAGCTCGACAAGCGCCTGTGGGCCATCCTGAACTTCGGCCGCAAGGTGCTGCCGCCTTCGCTGCAACTCGCGCAGACGGTGGCGCTCGAACACTACACGGCCATGCTCGCCGACCTGCTGCTCACCAGGACGGCGCGCAACATCGAAGGTTCGGTGGAAGGCTACAAGCAGATGTGGCTGTGGCACGCGCTCGAAGAAACCGAGCACAAGGCCGTCTCGTTCGACGTCTGGAATGCTTCGATCCCACCGGGCCTGAAACGCTATCTGATGCGCACGGGCACGATGCTCGCGACCACGGTGCTGTTCTGGGTCATCGTGTTCGACTACCACATGGCGCTGATGCGCGCGCATGGCCGCCGCCAGGGGAAAGTGACCGGCAAGTGGCGCCTCATCCAGTTTCTCTACGGTCCGCGTCATGGCGTGTTTCCCGGCATTGCGCTGGAATGGCTGCGCTTTTTCAAGCCGGGCTTCCATCCGTGGGATCAGGACAACCGGCGCCATCTCGCACGCATCGACGGCCTGATCGCGCAGATCGACGCGACCAACGCGCAATATGCCGCGAAGGCCGCGCCGCGCCGCGTGCCCCTGCATCCGGCCGCGAACGCGAAGCCCGCATGAGCGACGCCATGCGCCCCGCGTGCGAGACCGCGCTTGAAACCGCGCCTGAAACCTTCATGGTGCAGTCCGACGACGCGCGGCTCGCGGTCTACGCGAGCGGCCCCGTCGGCGCGCCGCCCGTGATCCTCGTGCACGGCTACCCCGACTCGGCGGCCGTCTGGACGCTGCTGCGCCGCGAGCTGGAAACACGCTACCGCGTGATCGCGTACGACGTGCGCGGCGCGGGCGCCTCCGACGCGCCGCGCGGCCGCCACGCGTACCGGCTCGCGCAACTGGCACGCGACCTCATGGCGGTTGCCGATGCCGCCTGCGGCGCGCGGCCGTTCCATCTGGTCGGACACGACTGGGGATCGATCCAGTGCTGGGAAGCCGTCACCGATCCGGCGAACGCCGCGCGGCTCGCGTCGTATACCTCGATCTCGGGGCCGTGTCTCGATCACGTCTTTCGTGCACCGCTCGATCTGCGGCAAACGCTGAAATCGTGGTACATCGCGTTCTTCCATCTACCGCTCGTGCCCGAACTCGTCTGGCGCGCGGGCGGCGCACGGCTATGGCCGTGGTGGCTCTGGAAGACCGAACGCGTGCGCGCCGCGCGCGACCCGCAACAGTTGCGCAATGGCCTGAATGGGCTGAAGCTGTATCGGGCGAACTTCCTCGCTCGCGCGCGGCGCCCGCGAGAGCGCAGCACGCGCACGCCGGTGCAGTTCCTCGTGCCGCGTTTCGACCGCTATGTCACGCCCGCGCTCTCCGAAGGGCTCGACCGCTGGCTTGGACGCTACCGGCGCGAGGTGATCGCTTCGACGCACTGGACCGTCGTGCGCGACGCACCGCTCATCGCGGCCCGTATCGACAGCTTCGCGGCGTGGGTGGCAAACGAGGCGTCGTCGCGCGCAACACCGCCCGCCGTGGAGGCCGCCGCAAACGCATTACCCGAAGGAACCTGAGAGAAACCACAACGAAAAAGCGGCGAGGGGACCCTGCGTCCCCTCGACCGACTCATCACCTATCCAGAGACAAGAGGTCAGCCGGTGAACGACATCGCCATGCTCTCCGCAGCCGTAGCCGCCGTCGCCATCGCAGGCGCCGCGCTCTCCACCTTCTCGCGGCGTACCGCGCGCCGCATCGAAGCGGCCGTACCGATGGACGGCCAGCTCATCGACATCGGCGGCGACCGCATTCATTACGTCGAGCGCGGCGAAGGACCCCCGATCGTTTTCGTCCACGGCCTGAGCGGGCAGATGCGCAACTTCGCCTGGCTGCCCATCGACGAGTTCGCGCGCCATCACCGCGTGATTCTCATCGACCGCCCCGGCACCGGCTACTCGACGCGCGGCGCGCAGTCGGCCGCGAACGTCTACGCCCAGGCGGAAACCCTCGTGCGTTTCTTCAAGGCGCTCGGGCTCGAGAAACCCGTGCTGGTCGGGCATTCGCTGGGCGGCGCGATTGCGCTCGCGGTCGCGCTCAATCATCCGCGGGCGGTCTCGCGGCTCGCGCTGATCGCCCCGCTCACCCATGCCCAGACCGAAGTGCCGAAGGCGTTCCGCGCGCTCGTCATCCGCTCGGCCTTCGTGCGCCGCCTCGTGGCGCGCACGCTGGCCACGCCCGTTGCGCTCGCCACCAGTTCGGCCGTGCTCAAGCAGGTCTTCGCGCCCGAAGCCGTGCCACCCGATTTTCCCCGGCGTGGCGGCGGCATGCTGAGCCTGCGGCCTCAAGGGTTCCTCGGCGCATCGGAGGACCTCGCCGCCGTCGAGAAGGCCCGCGACCTGGCCGAGATGGAGCAACGCTATGCGCAACTGGAGGTGGACACGGACGTACTGTTCGGCCGCGACGACATCGTGCTCAACTGGATCCGCCATGGCGACGCGCTGCGGCGGCGTTCGAAGCGGGTTGCGCTGAAGGTGGTGGAGGGCGGGCACATGCTGCCCGTCACCGCACCGCAGGCAACCACAGAGTGGCTGCGGGCCGTCATGTCAGGTTCGACGAAACACGGGGCAGTTAGCAACGCCATTGAGCGCGCCGTTGATCCCGTACGCGCCGCCGATCCGGCCGAAGGCGCGGCCATGCCGCTACGGCGTGCCTGAGCCCCTCTACCCTTCGTGGTCGTCAACGTCAATCCGTTCTATACGCCGCGCGAGCTCGCGCATCAGCTCAAGGACAGCGGCGCGCACCCGGCGAGACCTGAATGACGGTCTCGCCCATCATTCTATAAAGGGAGACAACTCACATGAAAAGCGATCAACTTCAGGCGCGGCGCCCGAGCGCGCGTTTCGCACGACCTCTGGCATGCGCAACACTCGCGCTTGCGTCGGCGCTGGCATTCGCACAAGGCGGCGCGGCTGCCGCCCCGAGCGGCGACGACACCGGCGCCGCGCAAACGGCAGTCACGGCAACGGCGCCCTCGCAGGTCGGCAAGCTGCCCGTTGAAGATCAGGTGCGCTGGCTTCAGCATGCGCAGAAGAGCGACGCGCTGGAGAAGATGGACGACGCGCAGCTCACCGCGCTCTTCCAGTCGCTCGACCCGCTCGTGGTGCCCACGCTGATCAAGCTCGGTCCTTCGGGTTATCCGTCGTATGAATTCGAACTGTGGCGCTGGGAGCGATTGAACGGCAAGTGGCCCAGCCGGCCCGCGCACATGGTCGTCAAGCTCGAACACGATCCACTGCGTATCTACGCAAAGTGGCTGCCCGACGGCGACCACTCGGGTGAGGAAGTGATCTACGACGCGTCGAAACGCAGCGACGAAATGTATGGCCACCTCGGCGGCCTGCTCGGCGTCATGCCGATGTGGACGGCGCTCGACGGCACGCTCGCGCGCTCGCAGTCGAACCACAAGATCACCGACCTCGGCACCGAGTTCATCACGAACCAGTTCATGACCGATGCGAAGAAGTACGTGGCAGTGGGCGCGCCTTACACGCCACAGGTAGAGGTCAAGGTCATGAACGGTGTGCGCGTGGTCGCGCTCACCTATGTTTCGCCCGCCGGCAAACCGCAGTACTACGCGAAGAAGCAGACGCTCGGCCTCGACTTGCGACACCCGTACTTCCGCACGGTCGAGGCATACGACGACAGCGGCCAGATGTTCGAGCGGATCGTGATCGACAAGATCGAGCCGAAAACCTTCGACGCCGACGTATTCGATCCGAAGAATCCCGACTACAAGTTCTGATCAGGCGCGTGCGGTGTCGCAGTATTGCGGTATCGCACAGGCGCCACGAACGCAAAGGTGAGGCTTTTCGGGAAGTAAGCCGCCTGTTATCGGCCGCGCAAGTGCCGATCGGCGAAAAGGTGAGGATTTCCAGGAGCTTCCAGGTGCTCGACAGGCGGACACGAACCTTCAGGTGAACCTGGTAGATCGAAGAGACTCACGTTTAAGCCGCAAAAGGTGCAAAACGGTCTCCTGGAACTACTCACTTTTGCCGTTTTTGCCTGCAAGCGAGCCAAGGTGAGGCTCATCGAGCCTCGTCGCACACCGTACGAATCGTGCAACGCGCTCCGTCGCTCCCGGAAAACCTCACCTTTCGGCCGATGGCGTATGTCGATGCGCCACCGGTTCTCACCGCCCTTTCACTGCATATGCTGGCCGCCGTTGATCGGGATATTCGCGCCAGTCACGAAGCCCGCCTCTTCCGAGCACAGGAAGAGCACGAGCGCCGCGATCTCGTCGGGCTGGCCGAGGCGGCCGACCGGAATCTGCGGCAGGATCTTCGTATCGAGCACCTCCTGGGGTATCGCCGTGACCATCTTCGTGGCGAGATAGCCAGGCGAAATGGTGTTCACCGTCACCCCCTTGCGCGCCACTTCCAGGGCCAGCGACTTGGTGAAGCCGTGCATGCCCGCTTTGGCCGCGGCATAGTTGGTCTGCCCGATCGAGCCCTTGGAGCCGTTCACCGACGAAATATTGACGATGCGGCCCCAGCCGCGCTCCACCATGCTCTCGCACAGCGGCTTCGACATGTTGAAAACGGAATCGAGATTGGTGCGGACCACCGCGTCCCAGTTCACCTTGTCGAGCTTGCGAAACGTCATGTCCCGCGTAATGCCGGCGTTATTGACGAGGATGTCGACGGGGCCGACATCGCACTGGATCTTCTCGGCACCTTCCTGGCACGAGTCGTGATCGGCAACGTCCACGGGATAGGCGTAGAACTCGCGATCCGTCGATTTCATCCGCTCCAGCCAGTCCGCAGCGCCGGCGTTCTCCGGCGAGTGCGTGACGACGACCCGGTAGCCCGCGTCGTGCAGCCTGACGCTGATCGCCTCTCCGAGGCCGCCCATACCACCCGTTACCAAAGCAATACGATTAGTCATCCTGTATATCCGCGAGAGTAAAGCGTAAAAACAACGTGGCATCTGGTCCGGATACGCCACGTACATCACCGCCGTGCCTTCCTCGCCGTGAGGCGAGGAAGGCACGCGAACCATCGCGCGACTTCTGGTTGGAATCTGATATGGCGCGAATCGGTTAGGGCCACCCGCGCGGGCGGCCCTGATACTTCGTAGAGAGGTCAGCCGCGCTCGACCGCAAGCGCCACGCCCATGCCGCCGCCGATGCACAGCGACGCCAGGCCCTTCTTCGCATCGCGCTTCTGCATCTCGTACAGCAGCGTGACCAGCACCCGGCAGCCCGACGCCCCGATCGGGTGTCCGATCGCAATCGCCCCGCCGTTCACGTTGATCTTCGACGTGTCCCACCCCATCTGCTTGTTCACCGCCAGCGCCTGCGCCGCAAACGCCTCGTTGATCTCCATCAGATCCAGGTCCTGCGCCGTCCAGCCCGCGCGCTCCAGGCACCGCTTCGACGCCGGCACCGGACCCATGCCCATGATCTTCGGGTCCAGACCCGCGTTCGAGTACGCCTTGATGCGCGCCAGCGGCTTCAGGCCCAGCTCTTCGGCCTTCTTCGCCGACATCACCACCACCGCCGCCGCCCCGTCGTTCAGCCCCGACGCGTTCGCCGCCGTCACCGTGCCTTCCTTGTTGAACGCCGGCTTCAGGCCCGCGAGCGACTCCGCCGTCACGCCGTGGCGCACGAACTCGTCGGTCCTGAACTGCAGCGGCTCGCCCTTGCGTTGCGGGATCGCCACCGGCACGATTTCGTCGTCGAAGCGGCCCGCCTTCTGCGCGGCTTCCGCCTTGTTCTGCGAAAGCGCCGCAAACGCGTCCTGCTCCTCGCGCGTGATGCCGTATTCCTTCGCGACGTTCTCCGCCGTCACGCCCATGTGGTACTGGTTGTACACGTCCCACAGGCCGTCCACGATCATGCTGTCCACGAGCTTCGCATCGCCCATGCGGAAGCCGTCGCGCGAGCCCGGCAGCACGTGCGGCGCCGCGCTCATGTTCTCCTGGCCGCCCGCCACGACAATCTCGGCTTCGCCCGCGATGATCGCGTTCGCCGCGAGCATCACCGCCCTCAGGCCCGAGCCGCACACCTTGTTGATCGTCATGGCCGGCACCGAGGCAGGCAGACCCGCCTTGATGGACGCCTGGCGCGCGACGTTCTGGCCCGAACCGGCCGTCAGCACCTGACCCATGATCACTTCGCTCACCTGCTCGGGCTTGATGCCGGCGCGCGCCAGCGCTTCCTTGATCACCACCGCGCCCAGCTCCGGCGCCGCAATCTTCGCCAGCGAACCGCCAAATTTGCCCACCGCCGTACGGGCGGCCGATACGATCACAATGTCAGTCATTTCCAGTTCCCGCGTTAAAAATCCCTACCTGCCTGCCTCGAACTTCGAAGCCACGACGCATCGCGCCGTACCCTGCGCCGTGTTCCGGCACAGCGGTCGCAGCACAATGCGTGGAAAAGTCTTACTTTGCGGCTTGTGCCGGCTGCGCCGCGGCAGTGGCGCCGGCAGCGGAGAACATCGAGTTCATCGCGGCGATCCATGCCCCCGGACTCGCAGGCACGCTCGGCGAAAACTGGCCGGAGAAAGCCTCGAACCGCAGTTCATGCTGCTCCGACTGGGCACGAGCGGCTCTCATCCATTCCGCCTGCGTGGCCGTTGCGATATCCACAAGATGCTGGCCGTACGAGATGGCCTTGGCCGCCGCCTGCTGCGAGACGGTCACCTGCTGGGCCAGAAATTCAAGCGGATTCTGGCTTTGAATCGCCCCCTTGAGGGTCGCTTCGGTTTCCGCCATGGCGGCCTTGATGGCCTGCGTATTCAGATCCACGACGGCCTGAACACCCTGCAGCGCGGGATTGGCCAGCGCAAAAAACGCCCGGACGCCGGATTGGCAAGCGGTTCTGAGATGCTCTGATGCGAAAGCGGTCATCAATCCTGCCCTCTCTCTTTGTTAGTAAGACTAAATAAAATCCAGCTTGAAAATAGGTGCCCTGCTACAGGGCTCGTGTGCTTGCGACAACGGCATCGTTACGGCAGCACGTTTAGAGTCATCACTCTAAAGCATCAATTTAACAATTTTTTGTACCGCGTGGCTAGGTACAAACCCTAGTGCCCCAGATTTTGGTTTGCTTTTTGCATTGATCTGCCGGGTATGTCATGCATTTGTCATGACATCGGGCGGGAGGGCGAAGAGAGACAGGATTGTCAACCCGGCGCAGGCCGGAGCAAGCCGGCCGCCGTCGACATTGAGGAGGGTTCCGGTGCGCCGGTTAGATGACGGGAACGGCGGCGATCCGGTAGCGAACCGTACGCGGCTTGCCCGCCTCGAACGCGAGCCCCGAGCGGCCGGCGAGCGGATGATCGCCAGGAGGCCTGACGACACGGCCGAGATCGAAGAAGCTGTTGGCCGGTTCGACACCCAGGGCGAAATGCCGCCCCGACCAGGGCTCATGCGCCCGTCCGCCGTTGCTGATCCAAAGCAGGGCGTCGGGCAACGCGGCCGGATCCCAGTCGAGCAGGACATCGGCTCGTTGCGCCGGGTATCGCACGACAAAGGGCGGTTCGCAGCCTTCCATCTGCAGCAGTTCCTCGGTCTTCTCCTGCAGCGGCAAACGCGTGGCGTCCAGCGGGCCTGTCGCCGTCGGGAGGGCAGCCAGCGAGGCGAAGGTGCTGTTTGACACAACGCGCGAAACCCCCGGCTCCGGCGCAACCGGGTAGCCGTGGATGCGCCGGTGCGGGCAGGCGAGCACCTCGATACCTTCCGCCGGAACCGCGAAGGTGGGATGCAACGCAAACGGCAGTACGACCGGGCGCCTCGCGCGCACGGTGACGGAGACCACCAGCGCCGGTGCATCGGGATCGGCGTCGATGGTTCGTTCGAGGCTTTCGATGTCGGCCTCGGCCGGATAGTCAATGGCAAGGGTCAGCCTGTGCGCCGTCTGCTCCATGCACCGCCACAGGTGATTCGCACCGTAGCCATGGTCCCAGCCGTCCGCCGCGTCGCGCGTCTCGAAACCAGCAGGCAGACCGCGAGGCGCTCTCGCCATGCCGAACGGCAGGCAGGGCCACTCCCCTCGCAACGCCCTGAGCAGCCCCGGCCACCGCGCGTCGTCCCCCCACGGTGCAGGTCGAAACGGCGTCACGCTGTGCCCCGGCCCGAGGTCGAAACGCACGGGCGCCAGCATGCCGCCCAGCGCCTGCACTGTCGCCTCGCCATGCGCCCACGCCAGAGTCCAGCCTTCGATATCCATCCTCGCTCCTCGCACTCAGGTGTTGGCGACCACGAACTGCGCGCCCACGCTTTGCGAGAGGACGAGATCCACATTCGGCAGATCGTTTTCCAGGAGCTTCACGCGTATCGCCGCTTCATCCATTCCATAGCCGCGCCAACGGGCCAGGAGACGTTGCGTCAGCACGTCGCGCGGCACCTCCAGCATGACCGTGACGTCGAAGTACGACTGCAGCGCGCTCCAGCCGGGCGCGTCGAGCAGCAGGTAGTTCCCCTCGACCACCACGAGCCTTGCCGACCGCGGGATGATCTCCGCCCCCGCCCGCGCAATCTCGATCGAGCGGTCGAACACCGGCACCGCGATTTCGCTGCTGTCGTCCGCCTTGAGCCGGCCGAGCATCGCGGCGAGTCCCGGCACGTCGAACGTATGCGGCGCCCCCTTGCGCGCACGCTGGCCACGCGCCTCCAGCACCCGGTCGTCGAAGTGAAAGCCGTCCATCGCAAGCACGCAGGCCACATCCGGTACGCGCCGGTTGAGGCCCGCGCACAGCCCTTGCGCGAAGGTGCTCTTGCCCGAGCCCGGCGCTCCCGCGATAGCGACGAGACGCCGCTCGCCGCCCTTGAGACCGAGCAGGTGTTGCGCCAGCTCGTCGGGGCCGATGCGTTGCCCCGGCTGTGCGACGCCGCTCACGACAGGCGGCTCCGTTCGGCTTGCTTCAAGGCTTCCTGCGCCGCCTTGATTTGCGCCCGCGTATACATCAGCGCGTGCGACGCCAGATCGTGACCGTCTTCCCACAGATTGCGCCAGATGCCCAGTATGCCTTCCAGCGGCTGCCCGACCACGCGCGACGAAAAGCTTTCGAACGTAATCGGCCCCTTGAAGCCGGAGAACACCAGCGCCCGGAAAATTTCCGAAAAGTCGATGCTGCCCGAGCCGAGGTAGCCGCGATGCGAGTCGCCCGTGTGGAAGTAGCCGAGGTAGTCGCCGGTTTCGCGCACCGCCGTAGCAATATCGGATTCCTCAATATTCATGTGATACGTGTCCAGATGCACCTTCACATTCGGCGCGCCGATGCGCTTGCACAGCTCGACGCCCTGCGAAGCCGTATTGAGCACGTTCGACTCGTAGCGGTTCACGACTTCGAGACCCAGGACGACGCCGCTCTTCGCCGCCGTCTGCGCCACCTCGCCGAGGATGTCGACCGACATCGCAATGCCGGCGGCCGTAGGTGGCACGTAGTACTTCTGGAAGGCCGAGTACAGGATGCCGCACATATGCGTCGCCCCGCAGTCGCGCGCGACACGCAATGCGGCCTCGAGCTTCTCCTTGCCGCGGGCGGCCTTCTCCACGTCGCCGCTCGAAATATCGGACTCGGCGTCGAGTCCCAGCGAAAAGGTCACGCCAAGACCGTTCTTCTCGAGTTCGCGCCGCGTGAAATCGACGTCGATCGATTTCGGGTCGAGCGCCGGCACTTCGATGAAGTCGAAGCCGACTTCCGCGGTGCGGGCGATAGCCCGTGCGCAGGCCTCATGGCTCCAGTTGGCCTCCCAGACGAGAGCGTGTACGCCAAGCTTGTTCATTCAGACTCCTTTGGTTGACTGTGTCCCGTGCCGCCGCGCGGCGAGGCGCGCCCGGACGGAAGTGTGGAAAACGCCGTTGGCCCACGCCCAACGGAACAGCATGACGGCGAGCAGGAAGACCCCCCACAGGGCCGTCGCGAGATGCTGGCTGGCGCCGAGAAGATTCAACCCCGATGCGATCGTCTGCAGGATCACGAGCGCGACCACGACCGGCGCAACGCGGCCGAATCCGCCGAACGGATCGACGCGGCCGAGGAAGCAGGCAAGCACGGAGATCAGCAGGAAAGCTTCGCCATGCCCCACGCGGACCGAATTGAAGCTCGCCAGCATGACCACGCCCGCTACCCCGCACATGAGGCCGGACAGCATGTAGATGCGCGTGACCGCGCGCGTGGTATCGATGCCGGCGTAGCGGGTGGCTTCGAGGTTGGAGCCGATCATGCGGGTCGCGAAGCCAAGGCGCGAGCGCGTCATCAGCACGTGCCATAGCAGGGCGCATCCCGCGAAGATCCACAGCGGCACCGGCACGCCCAGCCACAGACCGTTGCCCATGGCGAGCACGAGCGGCGGGAAACCGGAGATGTCGCCGCCGTGGGTCAGGAACTCGCCCAGGCCGCGCAGGAAGATCATGGCCGAGAGCGACACCAGAATCGGACTCGCGCCCGTGCGCGCAATGATCGCCCCCATCGCCCAGCCGCTTGCCGCGCCGGTGGCCAGCGCCGCCGCAATGCCGAGCACCACGGCGGCGACGCCCGCGTCCGCGCCGCCCATCGAATGAATCACCCAGGCCATCGCAAGACCCGCGATATTGGCGGTGAACGTGACGGCGAGATTGAAGCCGCCGGACACGAGCGGCATGAGCATCGCGAGCGTGAAAAAGCCCAGCTCGGGCAACTGGAACGCGACCGAGACGAAGGTGCTCGCGGAAAAGAACCGGTCGGAGGCGAAGCTCATCGCCACGATCACGATGGCGAGAAAGCCCAGCAGGCCCAGCACGTCGGCCGGGACATGCGCTGCGAGGGAGCGTCGGGAAGAAGGGGAACTCATGGCAGCACCTATGCGCGTTGCGAGGCGAACCGCGATCCGACGAGCTTCGCAAAGCCGCCGCTCGACAGGGTGATGGCAGTCAGGATGACCGCGCCGATGATCATCTTGAAGGCGTAAGGCGAGATCCCGAGCAGGTTGAGGCCGTTTGCGGTGATGGCCGTGAGCAGGATGCCGAGGATCGCGCCGAGAATCGTGCCGCGGCCGCCGCCCAGCCTCGCGCCGCCCAGCACCACGGCCGCCAGCACGTCGAGTTCGCGCCCGTAGAGTGCATTCGGCACGACCTCCTGGACGATATGCGCCTGCATCAGGCCCGCAATGCCGGCCATCATGCCGAGCCAGCCGAACGCGACGTAATGCATCGCGCCGATATTCACGCCCACGCGGCGCGCGGCCTCGGGATTGTCGCCCATCGCGTACAGTTGCCGACCCGTAGCTGTCCTTCGCAACATGAACCACGTCGCGATAACGGTCGCGATCATGACGGCCACAGGCAGCGTGAGATCCGCCACGCCGCTTGCCGTCTTCACCTGCAGGATCGACACGCGATTCACCCACCAGTCAGGCAGGTCGTAGATCGACACGCCGTTGGTCAGGAACATCAGCCCGCCGAAGAAGATGTTGAACGTCGCGATGGTGACGACGATCGAGACGATCCGGAAGCGATAGATGATGGTGGCATTGAGGGCGCCGAGCAGAAAGCCGAAGGCCATGGACGCCAGAAAGCCGATCAGCCAGTTGCCGCCGCCGAGCCATCCCACCGTCAACGCGGTCAGATACTGAACGACGGAAGCGCCGACGGCGAACGAGATGTCGATGCCCCCGGCAATCAGCACCACGAGCAAGCCGACGCCGAAGATGATGTTGACCGAGCTCTGGTTGAGCAGGTCGAACAGGTTGGGCAGCGTCAGGAAGGTCGACGTCGTCAGACCGAGTCCTGCCGCCATGACGGCAATCACGAGGATCAGCAGCGCCTCGATCGAGCCGATTCCGGGTTTGCGAAGATCAGGCATGGACGTCTCGCTCGATTTGATCAATGCTCGTCCGACCCGGCACGTACTCGGCAATGATCCTGCCGTCGCGCATATGCAGAATGCGGTCGGAGTTGAAATAGACTTCGGGAATCTCGTCGGAGATCAGCACGATGGCCATGCCGGCCGCGGCGAGTTCGTGCACGATGCTGAAGATGCCGGCGCGCGCGCCCACGTCCACCCCTACGGTCGGCGAGTCGAGAATCAGCACCTTTGGTTGCGTCGCCAACCACTTCGCGAGCACGATGCGCTGCTGGTTTCCGCCCGACAAGGTCGAAACCGCGTCGTCGGGCTTGCCGATCTTGACGGCCAGTTTGCCGATCCAGTCGTGAATCAGCGCGTCGCGCTTGCCCGGCGAGAGGAGGCGGCAAGCGTCGAGCAGATCGTCGAGCACCGATGCCACCGTGTTGTCGCCGATCGATTGCGCCTGTACGAGGCCCAGTTGAAGGCGGTCCTCCGACACATAGGCGAGGCCCGCGCGGATCGCGTCGCGGTTCGAGCGCAGCACGAGCGGCTTGCCTTCGAGAGCAACGGCGCCGGCGCCGGGCTTCGTCATGCCGAAGAGCGCCAGCGCGAGTTCCGTGCGCCCCGCGCCGAGACGCCCGGTCAAGCCGAGAATCTCGCCGCGTTTCACGGCGAACGTCACGTCCTCGAACTCGCCGCGGCGCGTGAGTCCCTGCACCTGAAGCGCGACGGGCGCGTGCGAGAGATCGGCCGTGCGCACGGCGTAATCGAAGGTGCGGCCCGTCATCAGCTCGGTGAGCCGCGACTGTGTCATGCCGGCTGTGGGGAAGGTGCCGACATACTGGCCGTCGCGCATCACGGTCACGCGCGTGCAGACGTCGAGCACCTCCGCGAGCCGGTGACTGACGAACACGACAGCGATGCCGTCCGCCGCAAGCCGCCGCACGATGGCAAGCAGCGCCTGGGTCTCCGCGTGGCTCAGCGAAGCGGTCGGCTCGTCCATGAAAACGATGCGCGCGTCGGCCACCAGCGCGCGGGCAATTGCCACCACCTGCCGCTGGGCGATCGAGAGCGAACGCACGGAGCGTTCGAGCGGCAGCTTGACGCCGAGGCGCTCGAGAATGCGGCGCGCCGCCTCCTTCATCTTCGCGTAGCTGACCACGCGCGGACGCGAGCCCAGGTTCTGCTCGAAGGCGATGTTTTCGGCGACCGTCATCTCGGGAAAAAGCGCGAGGTCCTGCCAGATCACCTGAACACCCAGCTCGCGAGCCCGGGCGGGATCGAGGCGCCCGAGCGGTTCGCCGTCGAACCGCATCTGCGCGCCGGGTTCCGGCTGATACACGCCGCTGATCACCTTGATGAGCGTGCTCTTGCCGCAACCGTTCTCGCCCGCAAGGCACAGCACCTCGCCCGGCATGATGTCGAAGCGCACTTGCTGCAGCGCCTTGACGCCGCCGAAGACCTTCGAGATGTTCTCGAGTTCGAGCAACGCGGGACGGTCCTCGTCCAGGGCGGGCCCGGCCGGCATCATGGCGCCGGGCGCGGGCGAAACGGGGTGCAAGGAAGAATCTGGAATCATGGAACACCCAGCTCAGAGACCCATCTTCGCGAGACTGTCCACGGTCTGCGCGTTCAGCTCGACGAGATCGTTCACGATCAGGTTGTGTCCTTCGGGATGCACCACGCCAAGACCAGGAATGTCCGTGCCGTCCTTGATCGGCTGCCCCCTGGCCACCATCGTGCCCAGCGTGACGAACACCTCGCCCGCCTGCTCGGGATTCCACATGTAGCCGCCCGTCAGCACGCCGTCATGGACGAGGCGCTTGCCCTGGCCCGGCGAGAACGGTCCCAGCACGAGCACCTGTTTTTCTTCGTGCTTTTCGGCCACCGCGCGCGCGGCGCCGATCGGCCCCTGGCTGCCGAACGCGAGAATCGCGCGCAGGTTGGGATGCGCGAGCATCAGGTCCAGCGCTGTCTTGCGCGAGGCGTCCACGTTTTCGGCCACGCCGTAGCGGTCGCCCACGAGCTTCATATCGGGGTAGTTCGCCTTGAGGTAGGCGATGGCCGCGTCCGCCCAGGCGTTATGCAGCGGCACCGTGAGCGAGCCGACAAAGACCGCGTATTCGCCCTTGCCGCCCAGGTCCTTCGCCAGCGTCTTCGCATACGCCTCGCCAAAGCCCTTGGCCGATGCGAGTTCGAAGTCCCAGTCCGTGTTCTGCTGCTTGGGCGACTCGTGCGTGATCACCTTGATGCCGGCGGCACGGGCACGCTGCAGCACCGGTTCGAGCACCTGCGCGTCGTTCGGCACTACGCCGATGACGTCGACATGCTGCGCGATGAGGTCTTCGATCGCACGCACCTGAAGGGCCGGGTCGGCACTCGTCGGCCCCACCATGAAAGCCTTCACACCCAGTTCGTCGGCGCGCTTCTTGATGCCGGCCTCCATGGCGTTGAACCAGGGAATGCCGCCCACCTTCACGACCACCCCGATCACGGGATGGTCCGGCGACGCACAGGCAAATCCCGTCGCGAACGAAAAAGCAAGAATTCCGGCGCACAGCCGGCGCAGCAATCTGTTTGTCATGTCTCCTCCGACTCTGGAACGGGCCGCATTCGGGCCACTTTTCAATTGCTGAATCCATTCAGCAAATTGATGTGGTGTATGCTGAAACCATTCAGCAATGGTTGGAAGAGGGTGAAAACCCTAATATGGCGGGGTGCGCCAAAGCGGCTACCGTCGGCCGGACAGGTTGAGCGCGCTCGGGGAGCAGACAGAGATGAAGGGCATGACCAGCGGACGAAAGTCCACGATCTACGACATCGCCACGGCGACGGGGTCTTCGATATCCACCGTGAGCATGGTGCTGAACGGCACGTGGGCGCGCTACCGGATCAAGGAAGCGACGGCGAACCGCATCCTCGAGTGCGCGCAGACGCTCGGCTACCAGGTCAACATGAAAGCGCGCGGGCTGCGGCTCTCACGCTCGGGCCTCGCCGGCATGATCATTCCGCACTACCGCAACCGGTTCTTCGCGGGCCTCGCGCAAACCTTCGAGGACTCGGCGCGCAGCCGCGGCCTCTGCCCGATCGTCGTGAGTACGCAGCGCGACCCGGCGGTCGAGTTGAGCGTCACGCAAACGCTGCTGTCCCAGCGCGTGGAAATGCTGTTCATTGCCGGCGTGCGCAATCCAACGCCCTTGAACACGCTGTGCGACGAGGCCGACGTCGTGTCGATCAACCTCGACCTGCCCGGCGACGGCGCGCCTTCGGTGGTCTCAGACAACCGCGCGGGCGCGCGCGTCATCACGGACGTGATGATCGACAAGCTGATTGCCGCCGGCCGCTCGCCGCAGGATCTCGTGCTGCTGGGCGGCGTGCCGCACGAGTACGCGACCGAGATGCGCATGGCCGGTTTCTTCGAAGCGTTCGCCGCGCGGCAGATCAGCCCCGGCAGCGACGCGGTGGAACTGTGCGGCTACAACGCGGCGGCCGCCCGGCACGCGCTCGCGCGGCGTCAGGAGAAACACGGCCGGGTGCCGGCAGGCATGCTCATGAACGCCATCAACGCCTTCGAAGGCCTGGTTCATTTCGCTTCGCAGTTGCCGCGGGACGCGCTGCGTGAAGCGGTGGTCGGGTGCTTCGACTGGGACCCGTTCGCGGCGCATTTGCCCTTCGACGTCACGATGCTTCATCAGGACGTGCAGCGTATCGTTTCGGAGGCGTTCTCGCTCGTCGACAACCGCGAAGCCGGGGTGCACCCTCGCGTTGTCGTTCCGATGAATTTTGGCGAGATGTTCGACGACGACGAACGCACCATCAAGGAAGAACACGATCGTTGAAGGTCGCGCCCGCACGGCCTTTCAACGACTGACCGCGAGCAAGAGAGCGCCCCTCAGAACATCGGCGCCCCGAGCCGCTGGCTCGCGCGCTTGCCGAACGCCTTCAACTGCTGCGCGAGCGGTCCGTCCGGCTTCGAATCGAAGCTGTTGAATGGCCCGATGGCCGTCACGACCGCCGCGATCTGCCGGCGGGCATCGAAGACCGGCACCGCGGTCGCGGCAATGCCGGGCACCATCAGCCCTTCGATCACCACGATGCCGTGCTCGCGCGCCGCCGCGAGACGGGCATTGAGCGGCGAGCCGGCTTCGTGCAACTGCGCCTGGAGGTCGTCGGGCTCGGCCGCGAGCACCGGCGCCTGATCCGCGGCGCCCAGATGCGCGGCGAACGTGAGCCCGGTGGCCGAGCGCAGCAGCGGCATGGTCGCGCCGGCCCGCGTGAGCACGGTCACCTCGCCCACCATCTCCACCACGCGCACCACGGTCGGACCATGGTTCGCCCACACCGCGACGAAGCAGGTGTGTCCCGTTTCGTCGCGCAGGTCGGGCAGCATGTCCGAGATATTGCCGACCACGTCGATATGGGCAAGCGCCGCAAGGCCGATCGCCACCGCCGCCGGTCCCAGCGCATAGCGGCCCGACTGCTTTTCCTGGGTCGCGAGACCGCTCGCGATCATCGCCTGCAGATAGCGATGCGCTTTCGCGGGCACCATGCCCGCCACCTCGCTGATGTTGGTCAGCGAGGCCGAGGGTCCAAGGCTCGCGAGAGCCTTCAGGATTTCGGCGCCGGTTTCCGCCGATTGCACGCGGGTTCTTGGAGTCTTTCTCGTCTCGTTGGTCGCCATAACGCTCCCGGTGTTGCGCATCGATAGCAAAGACCACCAGTCTACCTTGCGACACCGCCCGGTCGTGCCCCCTCAGGCCTCCGGATGGCGCGTGGCCTGCATCGACGCACGCGTGGCGAAGCGCGCGAACCAGTCGGCCAGCGCGGTGCGCGAGCGCCAGCCTTCGTCCGGAAAGCGCAGGTCCAGATAACCGAGCGCGCAGGCCACGGTGATCGTGCCGATGTCCACGCGCTCGCCGAATTCCGGCACCCACGCGGCGAACTGGTCGAGCGCCGACACCACTTTCTCGTGCTGGCCGTTGAACCACGGCGCGTAACGCAGGTCTTCCGGCCGGATGACCTGCTCATAGCGCATGAGCAGCGCGGCGCCGATCAGGCCGTCGGCAAGCGCCTGCTCGCGCAGCGCGCGCCAGCGTGCCTCGCCCGCGGCCGGGAAGAGCTTGCCGTGCGGCGCGTCGAGGTATTCGCAGATCACGCGGCTGTCGTAGAGGGCGCCCTCGTCTTCGTGTTCCTGTTCGCCCGCCAGCAGGGTCGGCACCTGACCGAGCGGATTGCGCGCGACCACGGTGGCGTCGCGCGTGACGGGATTCGCGTTGCTCGCAAGACGCTCGACAGGCATGCCGAGTTCGGCGGCGCATACGAGCACCTTGCGCACGTACGGCGAGTACGGCGAATAATAAACACGCAGCGAAGCACGCAGCGGCGATAGCGTGAGCGACATGGGGTCTCCTGGGTAGTTCGATGAATTCACGCGACTATAGGGGATTCAGCGCGGCGGCGCATGCAGCGCGTAATCGGCGCCCTGCGCGTGCGTCAGATAGCCCGCGGTCAGGCCGCCGTCCACCTCCAGCACGCTGCCCGTTACATAGGAAGCCGCATCCGAGAGCAGAAACGCGATCGATTCGGCTACTTCCTCGACGAGGGCGAAACGCCCGAGCGGCGTGCGATCGAGCATCACGCCGTCACGAAAGGCCGCGGGCACGCCTACGTTCAGCATCGGTGTGTCGACGCCGTTGGGCGCCACCGCATTCACGCGCACGCCGCGATTCCCCCACTCGGTCGCAAGGCTCTTCACGAGACCGACGAGGCCCCACTTCGAAGCCGCATAGTTAGCTCTCCCAGGCTGCCCGCCGCGCGCCGTGACCGAAGCGAGACACACGATGCTGCCGTGCCGGCGCGCCAGCATGGCCGCCGCCGCATGCTTGCAGGTGAGGAAGGTGCCGCGCAGGTTGATGTCGAGCACGAGATCCCATTGCTCGGCGCTCATGCTTTCGGCAGGCGCGCTGCGCGCGAGGCCTGCGCAGGGCACGACGTCGGTGATCGCGCCGAGTTCGCGTTCGACGCGTGCGACGAACGCTTCAATCTGCGCTTCTTCGCGCACGTCGACCACGCCATGCAGAAAGGGAATCGCGCTACCAAGCCACTCGCGCAGCGCGCGCAGGCCCGCCTCGTCGAGATCGGCGGCGGCAATGCCCACGCCCTGGGCCGCGAGCCGCTCGCAAACCGCGGCGCCGATGCCGCTCGCGGCTCCCGTGACGAAAGCGATGCGCCGGGAAGTGTCGTTCATGATGACAATGCCTCTTTGTTGTACGGCGACGGCGTCACGAGGTGCGCGTCGCGGTTGGCTGCTGCGGGCTCGCCCGCGATGTCACGGCCCGCGATATAGCCGAAGGTGAGCGCGGGGCCGAGCGTGATGCCCGCCGCCGGATAGGTCCCGCCCATCACCGAGTTCATGTCGTTGCCCACCGCATAGAGGCCGGCGATCGCGGTCCCGTTGCCGTCGAGCACCTGGGCGCGCTCGTTCGTTTCGAGGCCCGTTGCGCTGCCGATGTCGCCGGGCACGATCCGCACCGCGTAGAACGGCCCGGTTTCGATCGGACCGAGACACGGATTCGGCCGCTGCGAGGCGTCGCCCAGATAGCGGTCGTAAGCCGAGTTGCCGCGTCCGAACTCCTCGTCCACACCGCGCTTCGCAAACGCGTTCATTCTGGCGGCGCTTTGCGCGAGCGCCTCGGGCGGCACGCCGATTTCGTGCGCGAGCGCATCAAGCGTCGTGCCGCATTTCAGATAGCCGCTGCGCACATAACGCCCGAGCGAGAGCGAACGCGGACGCACGCGTCCCAGCCCGTACCTGCGCACGAAGTCGCTGTCGCAGACGAGCCAGGCGGGCACGCAGGGCGCTGTTTCATTGGCGCGATGCATGGCCGCGACGAAGTCGTGATACGAGGTGGCCTCATTGGCAAAGCGCAGACCGTTCGCATCGACGGCCATGATGCCGGGCTTCTGCCGGTCGGTGATGAGGTGCGGGAATACCGCTTCGCGGCCATCGCCGTCGCGAAACACCGAAACCGGCGTCCAGAAGGCCGCGCCTGCATTGCCGCTCGCGAAATGGCCGCCCAGCGGCTCGGCCAGCAAGGCGCCGTCGCCCGTGTTGCCTTCGGGCGCCATCGAGCGATGCAGGTCCGCGTGCGGCACCAGCTTCGCGCGCAACGCCGCGTTCTGGGCGTAGCCGCCGGTGGCGAGCACGACGGCACGGCGCGCGACGATGACCCGCCTCCTGCCGCCGATCTCGACCGTCACGCCGCTCACGCGCGCGCCGTTCGTTTCGAGGCGCGTTACGCGCGCGCCAGGAATGAGCGTGATGCCCGCATCGTGCGCCGATTTCAGGAGGCGCGCCGCCAGCGCATTGCCAAGCACGAGCCGCGTGCCGCGCGACCATTTCAGTCGATCCTTCGCATACCTTAGCAAGAGCGGCAGCGCATGTCCGAGCGCCGCAACGCTCTTGTGCATGGCCAGCAGCGCGTCGATGTCCTTGCGGTTCACCATCATGCCACCGAGCGCGAGAAAGCTCGGCAGCGGCCGGCGCAACTGCTCGAACAGATTTCCAAGCGTGCGTCCGTCGAACGGCGCGGGATCGATCGTGCGGCCGCCCGGCATGGCGCCGTCGAGTTCGGGCTTGTAGTCGGGCGAAACGGCGCGCGCGATGAAATGAACCTCCGTGTGCGCCTCCATGAAGCGCACCATCTCCGGCCCGTGCTGCAGATAGGCCTCCATCAGCGGCTCGCGCAAGGCTTCGCCCACGGTCTGGCGCAGATAGCGGCGCGCCGCGTCGAGCGTGTCGCGATGGCCGACGCCGGCCATGTGCGGATTGTCGGGAATCCATACCGCGCCGCCCGAGACGGCCGTGGAGCCCCCGAACTGCGCGGTCTTTTCCAGCACCAGCACGGAAAGTCCCGCGTGCCGGCACACGAGCGCGGCGCCGAGTCCGCCCGCGCCCGAGCCGACCACGACGACGTCGTAGGCTTCATTCACCTGATGGTTTGCCGCTGCGCCTGTCATTGCGCACCTCCTCGTTCTTCGCTTGCTGTTCCATCGGTTGTCCTGAATGCATCACTGCATCCGGTATCCGCCGTTTACATCGACCGTCGTGCCGGTCTGGTAGCCCGCCTCGGCGCTGACGAGGTGGACGACGGCGGCGGCCACGTCCTCGGGCAGACCGAGACGGTTGAGCGGAATGGCCGCGGCGGCCTGTGCATCGCGCTCGGGCGGCAGCGAAAGACGCAGCATGGGCGCGTCGATCAGGCCCGGCGCCACGGCATTCACGGTCACGCCCTGCGGCGCGAGCTCGCGCGCGAGCGCCTTCGTCAAGCCGAGCACGGCGGCCTTGCTCGCGATATATGCGGCGTTCGAGCGATACCCGCCCAGTTGCGCCGCGACCGACGAAAGCGTGACCACGCGGCCGAACGTCGGCCCCGCGGGCAGACGGCGCGCGTACTCGCGGCACACGAGAAAACAGCCCGTCTGGTTGATGTCGACGTTGCGCTGCCAGTCGGCGAGCGACGTTTCCACGACGAGCGGCCGGTCGCCGTCCGGCTTGAAGTGCAGGATGCCCGCGCTGTGCACGAGAATCTCGGGGCGGCCCATGTCGGCCGTCACGGCGTCGAAAGCGGCGCCCACCGCCGCTTCGTTGGCGACGTCGAGCGCGTATGCGCCGTGCCCCGCGCCTTCGAGCGACGCGGCCACGTCGCGCGCGGCCGCGAGTTGCAGATCGGTCACCGCCACGCGATGGCCCGCCGCGGCAAGCGCGCGGCAGATCGCGACGCCGATGCCGCCGGCGCCGCCCGTCACGAGTGCGACGCGGCGGCGGGAGGAAGTCTGGGTCATGATGATAGGTTCTCTCATCGAAGCCTGATGAAACCGGCGAAGCGCAGCGGAACGCGCCTCGCCGCCGTATCGATGGCGCTCAGGCGAGCGCCGAATCCTGCTGGCGCCGGCGATAGGCAGGTGTGAGCAGTTGCAGCGCGAGTGCGCCGACCAGCACGAAGCCGCCCATGGTCGCCATGGCCGCCTGGAAACTGCCCGTGGTCTGCGTGAGCCAGCCGATGATCGCGGGCCCGAAGAAGCCGCCCATGTTCGAGACCGCGTTGACGAACGCGAGCGTCGCGGCGGCGGCCGTACCGCTGAAGAACAGCGTGGGCAGCGTCCAGTAGGCGGGCATCGAGGCGTAGAGGCCGATCATCGCGAGGCACAGCCAGCTCATGGCCCACACCGGCTGATGCAGCGTGAGCGACGCGCCGACGAACGACACGCAGGCCAGCAGTTGCGGCAGGATCACGTCGGACAGACGCATCGTGCGGGACCGGCAGCGGCGCGCCCACAGCAGCATGGCGGCGGCGCCGAGCAGATTCGGCAGCGCGGTCAGCAAACCGATCGTCGTCGTCGAGGCGCCGAAGGTCTTGATGATCTGCGGCAGCCAGAAGCCCGCGCCATAGAAGCCGATCACGAAGCACACGCCGGTGAAGGTGATGACGAGCGTGCGCAGATCCGTGAGCGATTCGAGCACCTCGCGCCAGCCGTGCGCGCGCATCCGGGCCGCGTCCTCCTGCTGCTCGTGGTCGATCTTCGCCTGCAGCCATTCGCGTTCGCCGCTTGCAAGCCACTTCACCTGCGAAGGCTGGTTGCGCAGCACGCGCAGCGTCACGAAGCCCAGCACGATGGCGGGCAGACCCTCGGCAATGAAGATCCAGCGCCAGCCCGGCAGACCCGCGACGCCGTTGAGCGCCTGCAGGATGAACGACGACACCGGGCCCCCGATCGCCGCCGCGATCGGCAGCGAGATCATGAAGCGCGCGATGATGCGCGTGCGCTGCTCGCGCGGAAACCAGAACGTCAGATAGAACAACACGCCCGGAAAGAAGCCCGCTTCGCTGATACCAAGCAGGAAACGCATGGCGTAGAAGCTCTTCGGTCCGGCGATCATGGAGGTCGCGAGCGTCACGCAGCCCCATGCGATGATGATGCGCGTGAGCCACAGGCGGGCGCCGTAGCGCACCATCATCAGATTGCTTGGCACTTCGAACGGCAGCATGCCGACGAAGAAGATGCCTGCGCCAAGGCCGTACATCGCGGGCGTAAGGCCGATGTCGTGGTTCATCTGCAACGCCGCGAAGCCGACGTTGGTGCGGTCGATGAAACTCACGATATAGAGCAGGAACAGAAACGGGATCAGGCGCCAGGCGGTCTTCTTTAGGATCGCGGCTTGTTCGGCTGGGTTCATGGAGTGTCTCCTCTGCGCGGCGCCTTTCGTGGGCCGCGCCTGATTTAGTGGGTCATGCTGCTCAGAGGCTGCCGCTCAGAAGCTGCCGCCCAGCGACTTGCCGCCGTCCACCATCAAGGTCTGGCCGGTGATGAAGTCCGTTTGCGGCGACGCCAGAAAGGCCACCGCGTTTGCGATGTCCTCGGGGCGCGCGGCGCGCCCGGTGGGCTGCAGCGCGAGTTGCGCGGCGCGCCGCTCGGGCGTGAGGGCCTGCAGCATCGGCGTGTCGACGAGCCCCGGCGCCACGGCGTTCACGAGAATGCCGCGCTCCATCAATTCCATCGCCATGGCCCGCGTGAGGCCCACGACGGCCGCCTTCGCCGCCACATAGTGCGCGTGATTGCGCGCGCCGAGATACGCCCGCGAAGCGATGTTCACGATCTTGCCGCCCGGGGGCAAACGCCGTGCCGCCTGCTGGCTCAGGCTGAAGAGCGCGATGACGTTGAGCTCGTAGTGGCGCCGGAAATCCTCGGCGGTGAGCGCCATGAAAGCGCGCTCGTCGAAGATGCCCGCGTTGTTCACGAGCGCGTCCAGACGCGGCAGCGACTCGATCAGCGCTGCCGTCGCCGGTCCGTCGCGCAGATCCATCGCGTGCGACTGCGCGGATCCGCCGGCCGCACGAAGCGCCTCTGCCACGGCCTGCGCCGCCGCGCCGTCCAGGTCCAGCGCCACGACGTGAAAGCCGTCGCGCGCGAGACGCCGCGCGATCGCCTGGCCAATTCCGCCCGCGGCACCCGTCACGACGGCATAGGGCCGGCCTGCTGCTGGCTCATGAGTCGACATCGCTCCTCCTGCTAATTTGCGTAAATATTTACGCAAATCGTAAATTTGAGATTGGGAGGGGGCAATGCTCCAAAACCCTAGGCGAACGCGAACGCCGGATTTCCGCGGCAGCGAAACGCTGCGCGGAGTCATCCGGGAAGAAATTGATGAAAAGCTTTCGATGGGGCGCACGGAAGCCGATAGCGCTACCCGTGCATGGGGATGGGTGGGAGAGGGAATTCGGGGAACGCTCGACGGTGGATCAACGCCCGGCTCTCGATCCGGTCCGCAACATCACGTCTGCGCGTTCGCTGTCGTCGAGATCCTCATCCTCCTGGAAGTCCTCACCATTGCGGACCGCCAGCGCTCACAGCTCCGATTCGATCGGTAGCAGTCCCAGGAACCAGATGCCGGCACGCCGCATGAAAGAAACATCCGGCTCCGAATCCAGCTCCGTCACCGTTCCGTTCTCGGCGGTGTCGATCCAGACGATCCGGCGCTTGCCGTCCGCGTCGGTACGCAGCTCGACTCGCCAGGCCCCCGTGTCCAGGTTCGGTTCGACGTCGTCGATCACCTGGCCGGCAATCGCCGGACTGTTGCACAGCACGCCGATCTCCGTGTTGAGATGGTTCGAGCGAGGATCGAGATTCATCGAGCCGATGAAAATGCTTTGCCGGTCGAAGACATACGTTTTCGCATGCAACGAGGCTCTTGAAGAGCCGAAGAACCCGTGCTGCGACTTCACCTTGCTCGATCCGGTCGGCTTCAGCTCATAGAGGCGCACGCCCGCTTCGAGGAGATCCTCGCGATAGTGCTGATATCCCGCATTCACTGCGCCGACATCGGTGGCGGCCAGCGAGTTGGTCAACACCGTCACCTGTACCCCGCGCGCGGTCTGCTCGCGTATCCATGCCACGCCCTCTTTCCCCGGCACGAAATAAGGCGAGATGATGAGCATCTCGTGCTCGGGCCTGAGGTTCAGGGCGTCGAACCGCGTCATGAGGTGACCCTGCGGGTCGTTCGGGTCGCGTGTGACCTTGGCCGGATCGTCGTACAGGAGCGTGGCTTGCCCCCACGAGAAATCGGCATCGCCTGCGTCGAGGATCCGGGCCATCCGCTTTCGGGCTTCCACGACGTAGGGCGAGTCATGCTCCGCTTTGATGTATTCGTCCAGCTTGGTCCGGTAGTCCGCCAGCGCTGACGGATCCGCCGGATGTCCCACCAGTTGCGCGATCGAATACGACGATTCGGCATTCCAGAACTGGTCGAAGGCATGGGAAACGTTCCGGACAATCGGACCGTGCATCAGCACGTCGAGATCGCCCATGGCAAAGACTTTCGATGCGCCGAAGTATTCGTCGCCGATATTGCGTCCACCGAGAATGGCGGCCTCGTTGTCCGCAATCATCGCCTTGTCGTGCATGCGCCGGTCGACGCGGGAAAATTCCAGGGCAGTCGCGAGCGACTTGAAGTGGCGGCTCGCGACCGGGTTGAACAGCCGTATCTTCACGTTCGGGTGCGAGCTGAGTGCGAGCAGAACCTGATCGTCGGCGTTCGTGCCCAGGTCGTCGAGCAGGACACGAACGCGTACGCCGCGGTCCGCCGCCTGGAGCAGCGCCGCCGCGAGTTCGCGCCCGGTCAGATCGTCATGCCAGATGTAGTACTGCAGGTCGAGCGAGCGGTCGGCCGTTTGGGCGAGCGCCACGCGCGCCACGATCGCGTCGACCGGATCCTGCAGCAGATGAAACGCGCTGTTGCCCGGATGGCTCTGCTCCTGCGGCGTGAAGATCGCGCCGAGCCGTGTGGACTCCGTGTCTTGAAGCGCGAAGGTTGGGGACCGGCCGCTCTGCGGCGGCAGACTCGCGCACGCGGCCAACATGAAAACCAGAACGCTTGCGATGAGACTCTGTAGTTTTGTCATGTCCGCACTGTGCGAGATAACAAGCGATCGCCGGCCACGCGTGCTGCGCCGATGCCGGGTGTGATAACCGTTATAGACGCCGGTTCGTCCAGGCGCAACCGTGCAGACAGCCGTTCGCCGATGCCGTTGTCGAGGGCAACTTGCCGGCGAAAAATGGCATGTTTTTGCTCTCAATGGACCGTGCCTGCTCTCCGGTTCGCGTGCATGCGATCGTTGTCGCCCGCCGATCGCAATACCAGACCAAATCGCACAAGACCATGCAATCCCTGGGTGACGGCGGTTTCGTAAGATCACGGCTCCCACTCAACTCGGAGAAACCGCATGGCCGACTATAAATTGACCACTCTGGTTGCCGGCGCAGTCGCAACCGCCCTTGCTGCCATCGCAGCGGCCCCCGCAAGTGCGCAGGAATTCACCGACGCGCAAAAGAAGATTCAGGCTGAGCACACCGCGCTCGTCAAATCGGGCAAGGTCGAACCGTGCTTCGGCACCGCGCTGAAAGGCCAGAACGACTGCTACGCGGGCGCCGGGACAACCTGCGCGGGAACGAGCACCGAAGACTACCAGGGCAACGCATTCCGGCTCGTGCCCAAGGGCACCTGCACGAGCATCTCCACGCCGAAGGGTCCGGGCAGCCTCTCTCCCAAAGCCTGATCCCGATCAAGGTCCGGGTCTCGCGAGAGGCCCGGACCGCGGGTTCCCTCCGTCACCCTACCGGCCTGCCATGTCTGACTCGTCGCCCCGTTCGTCGTCGGCTCCCGCCAGCCTTCGCCTGCCGCCGCGCGCGGGCGTGGGCCTCAAGGCCGAGCACTACCGCACGATTCTCGAGGTCCGGCCGGACATCGGCTTCTTCGAGGTTCATGCGGAAAACTATATGGGCGCCGGCGGGCCGCCCCACCGCTTCCTGACCGCCATCCGCGACGCCTACCCGCTTTCGCTTCATGGCGTCGGCCTGTCGATCGGCGCGGACCGTCCGCTCGACCCGGTGCATCTGCAACGGTTGCAAACGCTGATTACCCGCTATGCGCCGGGGCAGTTTTCCGAGCATCTGGCCTGGTCCAGCCATCGCTGCGGCTTTCTCGACGACCTGCTGCCGGTGCCGTACACCACGCGCAGCCTCGCTCGCGTCGTCGAACATATCGACCAGGTGCAGGAAGCGCTAGAACGTCAGATGCTGCTCGAAAATCCCTCGACGTACCTGGCCTTCGAAGAAAGCACCTATGCGGAGGCCGAATTCATCGCCGCCATCGTGCAGCGAACCGGTTGCGGCCTTCTGCTCGACGTCAATAACGCGTACGTCGCATCGATCAACCAGCAGTGGGATCCGCGCGCCTATATCGACGCCCTGCCGCTCGCGGCGGTGCAGCAGATCCACCTGGCCGGCCATGCGCGGCAGTCGGACGACCAGGGCCGTCCGCTGCTCATCGACACGCACGACCGCCACGTCGCCGGCGTCGTATGGGACCTCTACGCCCATACGATCCGCCGGACCGGCCCGCTTCCCACCCTGGTCGAATGGGACGCGAATCTGCCCGACTGGAGCACGCTCGCCGCGCAAGCCGCACGCGCCGACGCCGTCATGCAGGCGGCGGCGCGACCCGGCGGCGCCGACCGCGACGACACGCTGCCGCCTTGCCCCCTCACGCCTCATCAGCCAACCAGGATACAGATGCCATGAGCCAGCGAAAGGTCCTTGTCTACTACGCGTGGAGCCGTCCGGGCGAGAACGGCGCCCCGCTCCACGTGATCGAAGATCGATTCCCCGCGCTTTTCGAAAGCCGCAGGATGGGCTTTCCGAAGTTCCACGACTATGCCGACCCGGCCCGGTTCGACCAGAGCATCGCGGGCTTCCTCGACCACATCATGAAGCGCAACTTCACCGCGTTCGTCGAACTGGCGGCGACGCTCACCGGGCAGCCGGTCACGGAGATCGAGCGCGTCGCGGACGATGGCACGCTCACGCCGCTCGACGCTCGCACGCTGGACGGCGTGGATACCCTGATCGTGATCAGCTTCGATTCGCTTCGTACTGCTCAGAAAGCCGATGGCGGCGAGATCGATGCGGTTCGGGCGTTCCTCGCGCGGCCCGACCACCTCGCCTTCGTCTGCCCGCATCACGACATCGGCGACGTGGAGGGGGTGGACGAGGACGACCGGTTACGCCGCCAGATAGTGGAGTTCGAGCACCACGGCGACAAGACCATCCCGCCGCGTCAGCGCTTCGGCGGCCTCGCGCGCTCGCTGCTCGCCGGTCTCGGCATGCCCGTGGAAAACCGCTTTGGCCTGCGGCCCAAAGCCGAGGCGAACGGATCTCCGTCCCCTATCGAAGCCGGAACGGATATCGACCGGTTAGGCATCCTTCGAAACGTCGCGACCTTCAATCTGCACCCGCACCTGCCGCAGCTCGAACGTCTCGGCGACGCAGCGAGCAAGCTGGATGTTCTTGCCCGCCAGCCCGTCGATCTCGCCGCGCCGCCCCACCCGTTCACGCTGGAACGGTCGACGTTCGACGCGCTCCTGCAGTCGCGCGAGGACACGTTCGAGGGCACGCTGCTCGTGAGCGATACGACACTCTGGAGCTCGACCGCCGGCGGTGTCGAAAGCCTGCGCCAGTTGTGGACGAACGTCGTGCAACGACCGTTGCGCGCGTGAGGACGACATGACGCCCCGATCATCCGCCCGCATGTTTCCGCCATCGCCGTGCCGTGCCGCGCACCGTGCGCGCCCGCACGCGCGCTCCCTGCACGATCGCCAGAAGGACTTCGCCGCCGCGCTGCTCGACCCCGCCGTGCCGATACCGCGCGGCCTCGTCGGCCCCGACCGGAAGCCGGACGTCAAACGCTTCAATGTCTATCGCAACAACGTCTTTGCCGGGCTGATCGGCGCGCTGAAAGCGGCTTTCCCCGCGGTGCGCCGCATCGTGGGCGACGAGTTCTTCACGGCGATGGCGCGGATCCACGTCGCCCTCGATCCGCCCGGCTCCCCGGTCATGCTCGAATACGGGGAAGCGTTTCCGGGCTTCATCGAAGCGTTCGAGCCGGCGAAAGGCGTGCCGTATCTGGCCGACGTCGCGCGGCTCGAACGCGCATGGGCAGAGGCCTATCATGCGGCGGAATCCGCACCGGCCGCGCCAGGCGCGCTCGGTGCACTCGAAGCGCAATGCCTTCCTCGCGTCGGCTTCACGCTGCATCCGTCGTTGCGGGTCGTGCGCTCGCCCTTTCCCGTCGTCGACCTGTGGCAGATGAATATCGACGGCGGCAATCCGGCCGCCATCGACGTCTTCGGTGGCGGCCAGCACGCGCTCGTCGTCCGCCCGCATGCCGAAGTCGAGGTTCGTCGGATAACGGCCGGCGCGGCGACGTTCGTCCAGTGTCTCGCTGCGGGGGATCCGATTGCGGCCGCCGCCTTGCTCGCACAAAACGACGATCCGGGCTTCGACCTGGCCCGCGCGCTAGGCGAGCTGTTCGCAACCGACGCGATAGCCGGATGGAACCTGCGGGACGACCGGGACGTTCTCCCGGGTGCGAGGCGCGCATGAACCCGTACGCGCCACCGACGAAACCCCGCGTCGAGCTGCTGATCCGTTCCGGGCTGGACCGGCTTCGGGAGCTCGCGTGGCGGGTCGCGCCCCCCTTGCTGCGGCTCGCCCTCGCGCTGCCCTTCCTTCGATCCGGCCGCACACGATGGGACGGTTTCCTCTCCCTCTCGCCGGCCACGCTGTACCTGTTCGAGAATCAGTTCAAGGTTCACCTGTTCGGCGCAGCCTTTGGCTTTCCCGCGCCGGACACCGTCGCGCTTTTCGTTGCCGTGGCGGAGATCACGCTCCCCATCCTGCTCATCCTCGGACTCGCGACGCGGCTGACGGCACTCGCGCTACTGGTGATGACGGGAGTCATTCAACTCGTTTTTCCCGACGGCTGGGCGAACTTCCACCTGTACTGGGCCTCCCTTGCTGTCGGGATCATGGCGATCGGTCCAGGCGCGCTGTCACTGGACCGGCTGATCGAGCGCTGGTCGTACCGCCGCAGCCGCCTTGATGAATCGCTATGACGTCATCGTCATCGGCTGCGGCCCGGGCGGATACAACACCGCGATTCGCGCGGGCCAGCTCGGCTTCAACGTTGCCTGCATCGAACGCGCGCCGCAGCCGGGCGGCGCCGGCATCCGCACGGGCTGCTTGCCCTCGCGGCTGCTGCTGCATGCCTCCGAGCTGTACGACATCGCGAACCGGACACGGAACGCCGCGCGCGGAATCGACTCCGCGACGACGCTGCAGCTTGCGCGGATGATGGACCGCAAAGCGGCGATGGTCGACACGATGTCGAGGAAAACGCGCGGCCTGCTGCGCGCGCAGCAGGTCCGGCTCATTTCCGGCCACGCGCGGCTCGCCGGCGCGGGCACGGTGGTGCTCACCCGAACCGATGGGGCGCAGCAGACCTTGTCCGCCCCCGCGGTCGTCGTCGCCACCGGCTCCGAACCGATCCCGCTGGCCGCCGCCGCATTCGATCACGCCCGCATCGTCGATTCCGCCGATGCGCTGTCGCTCGACCGGATCCCGCGGCATCTGGCCATCGTCGGCGCGGGGGCCGTCGGCGTCGAACTGGGCTCGATCTGGCATCGTCTCGGTTCGCGCGTCACCCTGATCGAGCGTCGCGACCGCATCTGTCATTGGCTCGACAGCGAAGTCGCGGCCACCCTGCAGCGCGCGCTCAGGCGACAGGGCATCCGCATCCGGCTCTCCACCGACGTGGTCGGTCTCGACCGGCGGTCCGAAGGCGTGGCCGTCCATCTTCGCAGCGCAAGCCCCCACGGCGCGACGACGCTCGACGCGGACACGGTGCTCGTCGCAATCGGCCGCCGGCCATTCGTCGACGGGCTGAATCTGTCGAGCGTCGGCATCCAGCCCGGCGCGGAGGGCGCATTGCCTCAGCGTGGGCCGCTCGCAGGCACGCGCGGACTCTGGGTCGTGGGCGACGCCGCCGCCGGGCCGATGGTGATGTCGAAGGCCGAAGAGGAAGCGATTGCGTGCGCCGAGCAGATCGCCGGGCTGCCGGGATTCGTCAACTATGCATCGATCCCTCAGGTGCTTTACGCGAGTCCCGAAGTCGCGATGATCGGCAAAACCGAGGACGAGCTTCGGCAAAGCGGCGTGCCGTACAAAGTCGGCCGCTATCCGCTCGCCGCCAATGCAAACGCGATCATCCGCGATACGTCCGAGGGATTCGTCAAGCTGCTGGTCGACTCCCGCACCAACCTCATCGCGGGCGCGCATCTCGTCGGCGCGGGCGCGGCGGATCTGATCTCGCAGGTGGCCGTCGCCATGGAAGCCTCGATGCTCTGCGAAGACTTCGCCCGGATCTGCCATCCGTATCCCGCGTGGTCGGAATCGCTGCGTCAGGCCGCCATGGCCGCAGGCGGATGGATGATGCACGCCCGGATGTCTTCGCTTTAATCTGCGTTTGCGTTCGCGCCCACGCCGCCGGCGATCAGCCAGAGAAATGTGGCGCCCGCATCGACCAGCGAAAAGGAGCCGCTCACCGCCGCCGGAATCGAAAGCATCAATCGTCCAGTTCGAGCAAGAAACGGCAAGCCATCGAAGGGCAAGCCACGTATCGTCCCAAGACGCCGCGTATGAATCTGGAGGAGAACGATGATTGGCTATGCACTCTTTGCGCGCCTCGACGCGAAGCCTGGCAAAGAAGACGAAGTGGCGGCATTCCTCGCCCAGGCGCTCGACATGGCGAATCGCGAATCGACGACGCCCATCTGGTTCGCGTTGCGCCTGTCCGGCTCGAGCTTCGGCATCTTCGACGCTTTCGCTTCCGAGGCAGACCGGAATGCGCATCTGTCCGGCCCTATCGGGCAGGCCCTGATGTCGCGCGCCGCCGATTTGCTCGCGGCACCGCCGGCCATCGAGCTCATCGACGTACTGGGCATCAAGAACCCGATGCAGGCGAACGATTGATGATGGCGCGCGCGTGAGCGCCGACGCCGACACGCTTCCCGCAATCGAACCCGTACCGCTGCAGCCTCGCGCGCGGCGTTGCCGTCCACGCTGTTCCGCGCCGTCCTGCGAATTGATCCGGGCGCGAAGTTCGCTGCGCAACCGCGCGCCATCATGGACCCGCGCGGCTAGCGCACGCGTCAGCAACGCCGCGCCGGTTGTGCCAAACTAGTCAGGCGCCAAGCTCGATGTGCGAATCCGGATCCGCCCAGGAGAGGCACCAATGATCACCGCATTCGAATCCCCAGGACGGCGGGGCGGCAGCAGCAACGCCCTGACACCCGATCACACGAAGCTCGCAGAAGCCGTCCCCCGACAATCGGGCCAGCCCCGGCTGATCACGATCGACGAGATCCTGCATGCACGGCCGCAGCGGCCGGTCGCGACCACGCGCGGCCGCGGCTGGACCGGGGTGACGGTCGATGTCCACCGCCCCTACTTCGGCTGCTCCGAACGCTATGCCGGGGTCGACCATCACCTGATCGGCTACTGCCCCTCCGGCAGCGCCAGGCTGGTGCAGACGCGGGCGGGCGTCGTCCACGACGGCACGATCTCGGCCGGCACCACCTACCTCATGCCGGCCGGCTGCGACTCAGTATGGGAGGGCGATTCCGGGCAGTCCGTCCGCCTGCGCGTCCCCCCTTCGCTCGTTGCGCTCGCCGGCGAACAACTCGGCCGCCAGAATGTCCGGGTTGAAATCCGCAGCCTATTTCTGGTGCGCGATCCCGTGATCGAGCGGCTTGCCCAAGGCCTCGTCAGCGAAATCGACATGAAAGCGCATCCGGCGCAGGTGCTCATCGTCGACTCCCTGTCCGCGGCGCTGGCGGCTCACCTGCTGCGCAGCTACAACGCGTTCGAACCCGCCGAGTTCGCGCCGGACCGCTCGCTCGGCAAGCTCGAAGTCGCCCGGCTGACGGAATTCATCGAGGACAATCTCGACCGGCCAATCTGCCTCGACGATCTGGCGGCACTCGTGAACGTGAGCCGGTTCCATTTCAGCCGGCTATTCAAGCGCACGATCGGCGTCACGGCGATCAGCTACGTGGAGCAGTGCCGGATCCGTCGCGCCAGGTCGCTGATTCTCGAAACCAGGTTGCCGCTTGCGGAAATCGCGCTGTTGACGGGCTTTGCCGACCAGAGTCATTTCACCCGACGTTTCCAGCGCCATGTCGGCTGCACGCCGGCCGCATTCGCACGCGAACAGGGCCAGCGTCGCGCGGCGCCACGCCTTCCACGATCGCAAAAATCTTCCGGAAGCGATTGAAGAATGGTGCTACCAACAGCGTCTTGTTGCGCCCATGGATCCGGTTGAAGCATCCTTGCTGCGATGTGGACAGAGGGCGCAGATTTTCTCCAACCGACGTCAGGTGAGAATATTCAGGACAGCTTCGAAGGGGAATACCGCACGGTGATACGAGAAGCATTCAACGCTTCACCTCGCCGCCAATCCCCTGGAAATCCTCACCATTCCGGATCCGCTCACGCGCTCAGAACTTCACCCGGAACTGAAACCCGATCGTGAACGGCAGGTCGTCGGAAGGAATCGGCGGAATCACGATGAAATTCATGCCCACGCGCTTGTACGCCACCATCACGATGGGTGCCGCGACCGGGCCGATCGTGTGATTGCGGCCAAGGCCCCAGTCGCCGTAGTTGTAGCCCGAGATGATGCCGCCCATCGCGGCGAGCCGCACGTAGCCCCAATGCAGGAATTCCGGCGCCCACACCCCGCCGCCGTAGAACGACGGCCGGCGCAGCGAGTTGCGAAACCCGCCCGCCGTGAGCGCCCACGTGTCGCCCGGCCAGCACTCCACGCCGAGCCCCGGATTGAATTGTTCGAAGTCCTTGTCGGGATGGATGTGATACGAGGCCGCCATCGCATCGACCCAGAGGCCGCTGCTGCACCAGCCGTCGGCACGGGCGCTGCCCGCCGCAGCCAGCAGCAGCACGCCGGCCGCCGCAATTCTGATTGTCTTTATGATTGCCGTGCCGCCGTGCCTGCGCCAAAGATGCATGGGTCTTTGTCCTCGCTCTCGCCGATCTGCCTGGTTTTGCTGGATTCAGGTCATGGCGCACTGTACCGCAACTCGATGCTCACGCAATGGAGGCCGCGCCCGGATCGGGCCCGCGCGGACAGTCGACGCCGCCGGCGATTATGAGGAGCTCGTGAGTCGCGACGATGACCGCACGAGCCGGCGCCTCACAGGCCGAGTTCGCTCAAGCCCGGATGGTCGTCGGGACGGCGGCCCAGCGGCCAGCGGAAGAGGCGGTCCCGCTCGGCGATCGGCAGGTCGTTGATGCTCGCGTGGCGGTACGCCATCAGCCCGTTCGCGTCGAATTCCCAGTTTTCGTTGCCGTACGAGCGGAACCAGTTGCCCGAATCGTCGTGGCATTCGTAGGCGAAGCGAACCGCGATACGATTCTCCGTGAAGGCCCACAGCTCCTTGATCAGGCGGTAGTCGAGCTCGCGCGCCCACTTGCGCGTGAGCAATTCCACGATGGCCGCGCGGCCCGTGACGAACTCGGCGCGGTTGCGCCACACGCTCTGCGGCGTATAGGCAAGCGAGACCCGCTGCGGATCGCGCGTATTCCAGCCGTCTTCGGCCGCGCGCACCTTCTGGGCGGCGGTTTCGCGCGTGAACGGCGGCAGGGGCGGGCGGACTTCGACAGCATCACTCATGATCTTTCTCCACGAAACGGTCGGCCCGCCGGGATGGCGAGCGCGAGCGGGGTTGATTAACGGACTAGCTGCGGGGGTTCAATTGCAGGTTCAACTGTGGGGTTGATTGCGGGAATGACTGCGGGAACGGCTTGGTGGCGTCTTCACACCGGGCAGCGCTTCGAGCAACTGCTTCGCAGCGGCGCGAGCGTCCAGCGCGGCATCGGCTTCGCCGCTCACGAGCGCCACGCCAATCGCACCGTCGATCAGGATCAGCCACTGCCGCGCGAGACGTGCGGCGTGCCGGCGATCCGCGCCGCGCGCCGCCATCAGCGCGTCGCACTGCTCGCGCACGAAGTCGAGCAGGTGCGCCTTGTGCTCGCGCGCCACCACGCGGACCGGATCGTCGGGCGAAGCGAGTTCTCCCGATGCGTTCAGAAACGCACAGCCGTGAAAGCCCTCGGACGCGAACCACTCGCGCAGAACCTCGAACATGCCGAGCAGCCGCGCTTCGGGCGATGCTCCGTGCTGCCCGGTGCCTTCGACGAACCAGCGCATCCAGCGCTCGTGGCGCCGCGCGAGGGCCGCGGCCACGAGCGCATCCTTCGATTCGAACCACGTATAAAAACTTTTGCGGGCCGCGCCCGCCTCGCGAACGATCGCGTCGACGCCCGTGGCATGAATGCCGCCCGCGTAGACCAACGCTTCCGCGGCATCGAGCAGACGCTCGCGCGCGTCGGGCTGAGGTGCGCCGGAGGCGCCAGGGGAAGACGGATTCATTGCAGTGCTCTCCAGACAGAACCGGACGGGTCAAACACGCCGCCCGGGGTAGAACGATCATTCTCCCGGTGCGAAATGTAGAACGATCATTCTCCGTCGTCAAGCAAAAAATGCGCGGCCGGAATATGCGGTGTCGTCAACGCGTTAACATCGGGGCAACCCAGGAGATCGCATGAATCGACATTCCCCGACGACATCGAAACGCCGCGCGGCGGCTGGCGCGTTTTGTGCCGCGTTCTGCGGTGCGCTTCTGCTGCCCGGGTGCACGCCGCTGCGCGTGGTGACGCACAGCGTGAGCAGCGTCGAGGCGGCGGTGCCGCCGGGCCATTACGCGCTCGACCCGTGGCACTGGAGCATCGTATTCGACGTCGATCATCTGCATTACTCGCGCTTCGTGATGCGCTTCGACCGGGCCAGCGCCCAGCTCGACTGGCAGACCGGCGGACTGCGGCAGGCCGCCGTGGACGCGACCATCGACGCGGCCAGCCTCGACACGAACGTGCCGGCGCTGGACCGGATGGTGAAGGGGGAACAGATGCTGGATGTGGCGCGCTATGGGCAGATCCGCTTCGTCAGCACGCATTTCGAGCCCACCGGGGCGGGCCGCGGCACGCTCAGCGGGAATCTGACGATCCACGGCGTGACGCAGCCGGTCACGCTGGACGTGACGTTCAACGGCTACGCACCGAATCCGCTGACGAAGCAGCCGACCGTCGGCTTCTCCGCGCAAGGCCATTTCAGCCGCGCGAGGTTCGGATTGGCGACGTGGTATCCCGCGGTCGGCGACGAGATCGACGTGCGCATCGAAGCCGAATTCGAAAAACCGGCCACGGGAACGTGAAGCTTGAAGCTTGAAGCTCCAATAAGGCTCAAATAAAGCTCAAGCCGTCCAGTCGAGAATGACCTTGCCGCTCTGGCCCGAAAGCATTGCCGCAAAGCCCTGCTCGTAGTCGTCCACGCCGAAGTGGTGCGTGATGATGGGCGAGAGGTCGAGCCCGCTCTGCAGCATGGCGACCATCTTGTACCAGGTCTCGAACATCTCGCGCCCGTAGACCCCCTTGATTTCCAGACCCTTGAAGATGACCTGGTTCCAGTCGATGGCGGTCTGCGCCGGCGGAATGCCAAGGAGAGCCACCTTGCCGCCGTGGTTCATCGCTTCGAGCAGCGCCGTGAACGCGCTCGGCACGCCCGACATTTCGAGGCCCACGTCGAAGCCCTCGGTCATGTGCAGGTCGCTCATCACGTCGCGCAGCGACTCGCGCGAGACGTTCACGGCGCGCGTCGCGCCCATCTTGCGCGCGAGTTCGAGGCGATAGTCGTTGACGTCGGTGATCACGACATTGCGCGCGCCCACGTGCTTCGCGATCGCCACGGCCATGATGCCGATGGGCCCGGCGCCCGTAATGAGCACGTCCTCGCCGACGAGGTTGAAAGACAGCGCCGTGTGCGTTGCGTTGCCGAACGGGTCGAAGATCGCGGCGAGGTCGTCGGAAATCTCGGGCGGAATCTTGAACGCGTTGAAGGCCGGAATCACGAGATATTCGGCGAATGCGCCCTCGCGGTTCACGCCCACGCCCGTCGTGTTGCGGCACAGATGCCTGCGGCCCGCGCGACAGTTGCGGCAGAAGCCGCAGGTGATGTGGCCTTCGCCGGAAACGCGGTCGCCGATGCTGAAGCCGCGCACTTCCTGGCCCATCTCGACGATCTCGCCCACGTATTCATGACCCACGTGCATCGGCACCGGAATCGTCTTCTGTGCCCAGTCGTCCCACTTCCAGATATGAATGTCGGTGCCGCAGATCGCCGTGCGGTGAATCTTGATCATCACGTCGTTATGGCCAACTTCGGGCTTCGGCACATCGGTCAGCGTGAGACCCGGTCCGCGTTCGAGTTTGGCGAGTGCTTTCATTTTTCAGGATTCCTTGTCAAATCACGCCAAGCTGCTTGCCGACGCGCGCGAACGCCGCCACGGCGCGTTCGATCTGTTCGGGGGTGTGCGCGGCGCTCATCTGCGTACGAATGCGCGCGCGGCCCTTCGGCACCACCGGGAAGGAGAAGCCGATCACGTAGACACCCTCGTGCAGCAGCGCGTCGGCCATCTTCGTGGCGACCTGGGCGTCGCCGAGCATCACCGGAATGATCGGGTGCTCGCCCGGTACGAGCGTGAAGCCGAGCGCGCTCATCTCGCGCCGGAACAGCGCGCCGTTCGCCCGCACGCGCTCGCGCAGTTGGGCGCCCTCGTCGCTCGCGACCAGCTCCAGCACCTTCAGCGTCGCGGCGGCGATGCTCGGCGCGAGCGTGTTCGAGAACAGATAGGGGCGCGAGCGCTGGCGCAGCAGCTCGACCACTTCCTTCCTGCCCGCGATATAGCCGCCCGATGCGCCGCCCAGCGCCTTGCCGAGCGTGCCCGTGATGATGTCGACACGGTCCAGTACGCCGCAGTGCTCGGGCGTGCCGCGCCCGTGCTCGCCGATGAAGCCCACCGCATGCGAGTCGTCCACCATCACGAGCGCGTCGTAGCGGTCGGCGAGATCGCAGATGCCCTTCAGATCCGCGATGATGCCGTCCATCGAGAACACGCCGTCGGTCGCGATCAGCTTGTAGCGCGCGCCCGCTTCGTCGGCCTCGCGCAGCTTCGCTTCGAGATCGGCGAGATCGTTGTTCTTGTAGCGGTAGCGGCGCGCCTTCGAAAGCCGCACGCCATCGATGATGCTCGCATGGTTCAGCTCGTCGCTGATGATGGCGTCCTCTTCGGAAAGCAGCGTTTCGAAGAGGCCGCCGTTCGCGTCGAAGCAGCTCGAATAGAGAATCGTGTCCTCGGTTTGCAGGAACTGCGCCAGCGCACTTTCGAGCGCCTTGTGCACGCTCTGCGTGCCGCAGATGAAGCGCACCGACGCCATGCCGAAGCCGTCGCGATCGAGGCCGTCCTTCGCCGCCGCGATGAGCCGCGCGTCGTCCGCGAGGCCCAGGTAGTTGTTGGCGCAGAAGTTCAGCACGCCGCTGCCGTCGGCGAGGCCAATGGCCGACGACTGCGGCGTCGCGATCACGCGCTCGCTCTTGTAGAAACCGTCTGCGCGGATCTGGTCGAGCGTGGCGCGCAGGTGCTCGATATAGGGGGTTCGCATGGGTCTTGCTCCTGACTGGACGGGCCGCGGCCTGCTATAGTCGCCGTCAGCCTCACCGGAAATTTTCGTTTTTTCGAACCTGATTTCGATATGTCGAACAAACTCTAAACGATGGAGCCGCAAATGGCAAGCAAGCGCAATCCGCCCAAGGCCGCCGACGCGGCACCGCAACCGGCGCCTTCGTCCGCCGGCGCGCCCGTCCTCTCGCCGGTCACGCCGCCGCGCGTGGGCGAGCAGATCCAGCGGCTGCGCAGCGAACGCAGGATGACGCTGGACGACCTTTCGCGCGCCGCGGGCGTGTCGAAATCCATGCTATCGGAAATCGAGCGCGACAAGGCGAACCCGACCATCGCCGTGGCATGGCGGCTCACCAATGCGCTCGGCGTGAAGCTCGACTCGCTGTTCGCCGCACCGCGCGCGCCCGAGGCAATCGCGGTAGCGGGGCCGCACGACATCCCGACGCTGACGGGCCAGGAGGCCGGCTACCAGTTGCGCGTCTGGGGACCGATCGAGCTCGCCGGCCACTTCGAGTGGTACGAGCTCACGCTCAAGCCGGGCGGCGCGCTGGTATCGAACGCACACGAGCCGGGTACGCGCGAGCACCTCACGGTGCTGCAGGGCACGCTCGATGTGGAGGCCGCGGGGTCCGCGCAGCGCCTGAAGACCGGCGACACGGCGCGTTACGTCGCCGACCAGGCGCACGCGATCCGCAACGCAGGCAAGGGCGAGGCGCGCGCGCTGCTCGTCGTGATCCACGGCTGAGGCCGTCATCGTCGTAAACGCCGCAAGCGCGGCTGGACAGCCCGCTCCAATACTGTATATTTATACAGTTCCAAGATCGACTGGAGCCGCCATGCCAACCCCCAACGAACAGGATCTGGCCGCCTTGCGTTTTCAGGCGGCCGCGCGCGACCTCGAGCACGTCGTGCGCAGCATTGCCCAGCGCTACATCGCACAGCAGGTGCCGCTCAGTTGGCGCCTCCTGCACGCCATCGAGGCCGAGGCGCTCGCCGACCTCGGTTTCGCGAGCCGGCACGACGCCATCATGCTCGGGCTGTTTCAGCGGCCGGGCGAGCTGGCGTACCCGGAAACCGACGATCCGGTGGATTTCGGGCGCTCCAACGCGTTGCCTGCCGTGTTCGCCTTCGCCGTCTCGGCCTACGAGCGGGCTGCCCGGATCCACGAGGAGGCGCGAGCGCTGACCCGCCGGCAGGACACGCCGCGTCGGATGCGCACCTGGGGTGGCTGATCGCCGCGAATCGTGACCTCCGGCGCGGCTGGTGCATGCGGTGAGCTGCACCGGCATTCCGCTACAATCCATGCCAAGAACGCAACTAACGGAAAGAGAGCCATGGCGCCTTCCGACCTTTCCCACCCTTCGCGCGACCTCTTCGACCAGCAGCGCGCGGACTGGCAACGCGATCCGGCCGGGGCCTTCGACGCGTGGCTCGCAACGCAGCAGTTCCGCCGCTCGTCCGCTGACGTCTACCGCGTTCAGTGGGGACGGTTTCTCGAATGGATGGCGCTCAGGCGCAAAACGATTCTCTCCGTCGATACGGGCACGATCGCGGAGTTCGTCGCGGGACTCGATATAAAGAAGCCGCAGCGGCTGCGCTATCTGCGTTTGATCGAACGGGTGCTCGACCATGTTCGCGAAATCGAACTCGCGTCCACCAACCCGGCGCGCTTCATTGCCCAGGACGGCGAGGCGGCCTGGCGCAATGCCCGGGAAAACGAGCCGACCGGATTCCTGGATGCCACCGAACGGGCGGCGATCCTCGCCCAGTTGTTCGCGCCGCTCGAAGAACCGTCGGCGGCGAGGCGCTGGCGCGAACGCCGCGACCGGGCGCTCGTCGCGGTGTTTCTCGGCGGCGGCCTGAAGACGGGGGACGCCATCGCGCTCACGCTCGACTGCGTGCAGGCGGGCTCGGAATGGCTCACGATCGAAGCCGACAATCCGCTCTTCACGCGTGTCACGCGTCTCGCCCCTTTTGCCGCGGACGTGGTTGCCGCCTGGCTCGAAGCACGAAAGCAGGCCGGGCTGCCGGGGCAGCTCGTCTTTCCGGGCTCGCCCTCGGGCCGGCCGATGCACAAGGCTACGGTGCTGCGAGCCGTCGACGCGATCGTCGAGGCGTCGGGCGTGGGGCAGCGCCGCGCGGAACGGGCAAGCCCCCAGACCTTGCGCAATACGTATGCGGCCGATCTGTTCGAGCGCGGCGAAAACGCCGAGCGGGTGGGGCAGTGGCTCGGTTTTCTGCAGCCGATTTCGGCAGGCCGGCTGCATCGTTCGTGGCGATTGTGGGCGGAACGCGAGGACGCCGGACTCCGGCCGGATACCGGGCCGGACGTTATCTGACAAGGCTCGCGGGGAGGCGGGGGCGGCGGGACTCCCGTAAAACCTCACCCGGAAAGCATGCGCCGGCCCCCGGAACGACTCACCTCAGGCCGTTTCGGAAGCACGCTTGTCCTGCAGAAATCGGCTGACCGCGGCAAGGCGCGACACGCCCGTTCCGGACGTGTGTTCGCATTCGGGACATGAGAGTTCGTAGCGGTGATCGACTTCGGAAAGTTCGGGCTCCCCTTCGAGGCATTTCGGGCAGCGCGCCGGCAAACTGACATGGCCATCCACGACCGTGCCGAGCCGTTCGAGCTCGTCGTCGCTGAGCCGCCCGGCGCCGGCCAGCGAACAGAGCACGTCCGCCACTGACGCATCGATACCCTGCTGGCCGCGCAACGCGTTGACCTGGCGCGTCAGGAGATCCACTTCGTCGGAGCGCTCGCGCAAGAGCGCGTCGAGACGATCGGCGCGCGCCTTGGCCGTCGCCAGTTGCTGGATGAAATCGAATTCCTTTCGGCTCGCCTCGCGCTGCGCCGCCTGCCAGGTCGACGACGTCGTCCGCAACGAATCGAGTTCGACCAGCATCGGTTTCACGCGCCGCTCGGCCTCGGCCAGCGCATCCTTGATCTGCTGGGCATAGTGCTCGGTGCTTCTGCGCAGATCGTCCTGCAAGGCGTCGATGCGGTCACGCAGGCCGGCATTGCTCGTCTGCTCGACCTCGACCCGCTTCGCCAGCGTGTCTTTTTCCGCTTCGAGACGGCGCACGGTGCTCTGGAGACTGTCCTGATGGACGGCGCCGTGCGCGGACGAGGCGGCAAGCTGGCTTTCCAGCTCGCGAACCCGAGCCCAGGCCGTTTCGGTACGGGCCTCGCTGCGCTGCAGCAGCTCGTCGGCCGCGGTATTACGCGCCTGAGCATCGCGAAGGACCTGTTCGGCAGCCTGCCGTCGAGTGTCGATTTCGGTCCGTTCCGCGTCGAGTGCTTCTCGTGCGACGGTCTGGGCTTCCTGGAACAGGGCACCGAGCAGTTCGCCCGCTCGCTCCTCAAGGACGGCCGGAATCGCGCCGCCACTGATCCGGATTTTCGAAGCGGCGCGGATGCGCTGCCAGAACAGCTCGATGTCTTTGGGAATGTCGCTCGCGCTGCCCGTCTGGGTCAGGTCACGGACGGCAGCCATCGAAGGACGGATGCCGAAGTCGAAAAAGAGACGCTTGCAGGCGTGGAGCGACAGTGCCTGACGTCGTGCACCCTCCTTGCGCAGGGATTCGAGTTCGTCACGGATAGCCTGGCGATCTACGTCTTGCATTATTCTTGCCTCAAGGCAGGTCGGAATGGCTTAATAATAACAAATTACGTATTTTTTGATACGTATTTACTATCTCGCCTGGAAAATTGCCGATCCCTTTCGCTTTTTTCGCTCCAGCGGCTTTTCTGACGCGCTGTCGCATGCCGTGACCGTGAAACAAATCGAAGTTTGTTTCATAAGCTATTGTAAATGCTTGTGTTTCTACCATGCGCTGAATTTCTTTGGCTGTTTCACGGTTCGACGGAGCGCTGGTTTCGATCAGATTGATGGGTTTGGTAAGGGGGATTTCCGGAAGCTCGCGGGGTAGACGTGCTTGAGAGTAATAAAAGTAAACACCTTTGATACCTGTTAAAGACGTTAACGCCACGGCAAACCCTTACCAGGCAAGGGATACAACGGGGTCGGGTGAAGCTTTACGGGATATTGGGTGAGGAGGTGCGGGACAGGCGGGTGATGGGGTTCGGGGAGGCCGGTGAGGCAGTTCGAGAAAGGACGTGAGCGGCTTCGGGAACCGGGGGATTCTTGACTTCGGAGCAAGGGTGAGTAAATACAGGAGCTCGAAGCGCGTGAACCGCCGCAGAGTCGCAGATCGACGCGATGTTGCGGGAATTGCAACGGTGAGCGGATTCAGGACCATCATTTGTCGCGGATTTGAGCCAAAAAATCGGGCCTTGGGAGTACCGGGTGAGCCGAATCGGGACAGCAGCGCGTCATGAGGTGAGATTTTTCGGGATTCAGGGGCGGATTTGAGGCCTGTTGAGCCCCCTGAACAGCCTTCGGTGAGGTTTTACGGGAGGTCTGGAGCGGCAGGATGGCCTGGTTTGGATGGCATCGTCCGGTTTTTTGCCTGGATTGACCGGCTTGAGGTGAGGCGATTCAGGATACGGCGACCGCGGAGCGCATACGATGGGGAGGGAAGGCGTCTGCGGTCAATGCCGAGGCTTCGGTGAGTCTTTTCGGGAGCCGAAAGTCGGCGCGAAACCGGCTTAGGTGAGGCTTTTCAGGGGCTGGTTTGCGGTCACTGACCTGAAAGCACCGACAGAACGGGGTCGAAGTTTGCGGCGCGCGATGCGCTGGATCGATTGAGGTGAGATTTTTCAGGAGCCTGGGTCGGAGGTTGGGCTACCTGTTCGATTCTGGTCCGCGCAGTGGAAGGTGAGAATTTTCGGGAGTGAGTTGTGGCTCTGGCTACTCCGAACCGATGTGGATAAGTGGCGGAATCTATTGGATTTTTCCCTGGTGGTCCTGAAAGGTGAGCCTTTTCGGGGGTACCCGGAGAGTGGCGCGGTCAGGCGTCGATTTCCATAAAGGTGAGCTTTTTCGGGGGATATCCTGGGCGTAGCGTCGATCTGACAAGGCATGGAACATTGCCCGGTGTCTCCTCTGCCCGGTGTCTCCTCTTTCGCCGGCAATGAGTGAGGTTTTACGGGAGCCGCCGGAAGGGAAGCACGGCAAGTGCCCGGCGAGCGCTTCCCGTGAGTCGCAGGGCGGCCGTTTGACGCTTTCTGCGGGCGCGGATTCACAAAGGCGGTGGGGGTAGACCGTGACCGCGCATCGGTCTGCAGGCCCACCCGGGGCGCCTCAAGGCGGGAGATCCGGCTGGCCGCAGCCCTGGCAAGGTGCATAGCCGCTGCGGGGGGGCCCGGCTTCTACAGCGCGAGCCATGTCGTGCTTCCGTTGCGTCAGGGCAAAATTTTTTTGAGGTGAGACGATACGGGAGCATGGGCGAGATTCTGAGGCACTGCAGGATCGGGGCCAGCTGCGCCGATCGCACGGCCTGCAATGGCCGGGCGATTTCGGGCCGTCTGCGTATGGTGAGCCCTTTCGGGAGTGCCTCCCGGTGAGCCGCGCACGGATCGCATGCATCACCCGCAATGGTGAGAGAGGCCCTATAGACGCCTATCACCACAGACGGTATCCTTTCGCGAAAATCTCTCCTCGACCTGACGCATGGCCACGAAGCGCGTGAAAAAAACCGATGTGGTAAGCCCCAGTTCGGCCGAATTGCGCAAGGCCGTCGAGGCGATCGCGATTCAACCGAAGAGCGGCAAGATCACCCTGCTGACCCGCAAGCTGTTCAACGTGCTGCTTGCCGTGGCCCAGCAGGCTGACGAGTCGGGCGACACCTACCGGGCGCTTCTTTCCGACATCGTCGCTAATTCGGCATTCGATTCCAACGACACGGCGCTCGTCAAGGAACATCTGCGCCGCATGGTGTCCGTGCAGGTCGAATGGAGTCAGGGAACGTCGAGCCAGAAGCCCGGACGTAAATGGGGGATCTCGACGCTGATTGCCGATGCCGAAATTCTCGAAGATCCCACGACGCGGCGCGTCTGGGTGGAGTTTTCGTTTGCGCCGAAGATCAAGAAGAAACTGCTGGATCCGGTCCAGTACGCCCGTCTCAGTCTCCAGTTTCAGAGCCAGTTGCGCAGCAGTGCCGGTCTCGCGCTCTACGAAATCTGCGTGCGCTACCTGACGAATCCCAGCCACCTCACGATGCGCGAAACCTGGGAATGGTGGCGGCCGATTCTCTCGGGTACGCCCGATACCGAAGCCGGCGACGAGGCCAAGCGCGAGTACAAGTACTTCAAGCGCGATTACCTGCGGCCGGCGATCGCCGAAGTCAACGCCGTCACGAACATTTTCGTGGAGTTGATCGAACATCGCGAAGGCCGCCGTGTTGCCGAAATCCAGTTTCGCGTCACGGAGCGCAAGCAGCCCATGCTGGCGCTCGACGAGCATCCGAACGTGTTCGACAGCACGCTCGTCGATCGCATGGTGAAGATCGGGATTCCGCTAAAGGAAGCGCAGTCGCTCTACGCCGACAGCGAGGAAAACCGGATTCGCGCAGCCCTGCAGTTGACCGAACAACGCATGCGCAGCACCAGCCTGCCGCCGGTTCGCAGCGCGGGGGCGCTGTTCAAGGACGCGCTGAAGAAGGGGTACGCGCCGCCGGTCGAAGCGGCGGTCTCGGGCACGGTAGCCAATGGGAAGGTGGGGGCGCTCGGCGCGGCCGATCCTAAAGCGCGTCTGCTGGACGAGTACTCGGCATGGCGGCGCAAGGAGGCGCGTGCGCTGTACGACGAGCAGGGTGAGCTGGAGCGGGAGGTTGCACGCCAGTCGTTCGAGACCGACGAATTGCCGGGGCTGGGCACCCATCTTCGTGACGACTGGCGCCGCCGCGGGCTCGAGTCAAAGATGGGCGATACCGCCTTTTTCGATTGGCTGGCCCGCAAAACCTGGGGTGAGCCGACGGATGGCGATCTGCTCGCCTTTACGTTGAGCCAGTCGCGCGCGGCGTGAGCGCCGCCTCCGTCTGGGTTGCACTGAACATCACGTAGTTCAATAACATCGCCGGGTAATCCGGCAACGCGATCTCCGGCGCGACGCATGGTCGGAGATCGCGGCACGACATACTTCCCTTTGGCTTATTTCGCCTGCAGGATCTGCTGGATCTGATGCAGGATCTCGTCACGCCGGTCTTTCGCGAGACCTTTCAGGCGTAGCTCGAGCCTGTCTTCACCGTAGGACTTGAGATCGCCGACGGCGACGCCATCCAGCTTGATCTCGAGTCGCTGTGCGTAACGCTGGCGCCCCGCTGGCCGCGGGCTTTCCTGCGCGCTCGAGCGTCCCTTGACGATATCGGCGACCTGCCGCGTGCTTAGATCGTCGGCGAGAATCCGGTTGATGAGTCGCAGCGTGGCTTCGGTCCCGCGCGCGCCGTGATAGCGGCCAACCTGATATGCCATGTTCGATCCGAACCGGTCCGGCCGCGCCACCATTTCCTGCATGATCGACTCGGGGAGCTTGGCGATCGAGAGCGCCACGGCGACGGTCGATTCGTCGAGCCCGAGATGATCGGCGAGTTCGCGCTGGCTTTGGAAGAATTTTTCTTCGATGAAGCGCTTCCACACGATCGCATTATCGAAAACCGTTTGCGAATCGCGCTGGACGTTGAGGTCGTAGCCGAGCTTGTAGCTTTGAATGCCGATAGGCAGATCGACGACGATCGCCTTGACGGTTTCCTTGTTGGCTTCTTTCAGTGCGCGGACGCGCCGTCCACCGTCGCTCACGTAATAGCTGCCCGGCGCGGCGTAGTCGGGAATGACGTGGATGGCCTGCTGCTGTCCCTGCTTCGCGAGATTGACGGCAAGTTCGGCAATCGACGACTTCAGATAGAAGTGACGCGGGTTGAAGGGGCTGGGCTTGATGGCCTTGAGCGGCAGTTCGACGATCTGTCCTGCCCGATAAGCGTGTTCGAGTCGCCACGCGCGATATTCCGCCGACTCATTTTCGTGTGACTCGGCGGGAGGTTCGGGCGATGCGATCGGTTCGACAACAGGCTGGCTCGACCGTCCCGTGACTTTGGGGGCCACCGGTTTGTCTTGAACCAGTCCATCGATTGCATTGAGGCGGTCGAGTGCCGTGCGCTTCTCGCTACTTGTCGTATCGGGCCGCGCCTGAAAGCCTTTGGCGAATTGGGAGGGTTTCATTCAGCGTCCTTTATGCGCATAAAGTCAGGGGAGCATCGCCGCGATTTCATCGGCGACGGCGCGCACTTCGACGGCGGCGAGTCGCGCGCCGCGATCGTTCATTTGCAGGACCGTTTGGCCGAGCGCCATGGCCTGCTTGTACGCTTCACGGGTGGGAATCTGCGTCCTCAGCAACGGGAAGCCGAGTTCTTCCAGCGCGCGCTTGAGTTCCCGTGTCAGCATGCGCTTTTCTTCGGTCTTGTTGAGCAGAAATACTGCCCGCAGATCCTCGTTCATGACCTGCGCTTGCTGGACGAGTTTAACGAGACCGACGCTGGACCAGTAATCGGCCGGTGACGACGACGTGGGAATGACCGCAATCGTCGCAGCCAGCAACACAACACCTGAAACTTTCTCGGTAATCGACGGCGGGCAGTCGACGACGATGATGTCGTAGTCGGCGATGAACTTCTTGATCTCCCGGTGAATCTGGCCGCCAGCTTCGGAGAGGTTGACGACATGAAACGGAATGCCCGCTTCTTCGTCACCGGAGGCACTGGCCCAATGGACCAGCGTGTTTTGGCCATCTGCGTCCACGACGAGCACGCGCTTGCCCTTTTCGTGGAATGCAGCGCCGAGATGCATCGCGATCGTGCTTTTGCCGACCCCGCCCTTCTGCTGCGTGACTGCGATTATCTCTGCCGCCAATTGGTGTTCTCCTTTTTGCTAATTAGCGGAGATTCTACCTGGATTGAATTTCAATTCAACGACTTCTGTCGTATTTGGGCCATGAATTAGCCGTTCGGCCTGCTTTATGCGCATAAAGCAGGCGCCAGGTTGCGGATTCTGCGACCTGGTGTCGTGGTTATCGTCGAGTCGGAGGGGATCATAAAGGCCTCGGTCCCGTTCCTTCCAATGGGAATCGCTGGCAGCCGCTTTATGCGCATAAAGCCGCAACTAGGGGCCCACTCGAACCAACAGATTCGCCTCCGGGCGAGCCACATGCGGCGTCGTCACCGGGCACTGGCCTTTGCCAGGTAAAATCGCTCGGACTGCTCACCACGATCCTCACTTCTGCTTCCCGCACACAAGCCATGATCACGATCTATCACAACCCTCGCTGCTCCAAGTCGCGTAGCACCTGCGAACTGATCTCCACGACCTGGAACACCACCAACGAGCCAGTCGAGGTGATCGAATACCTGAAGACACCGCTCACCGTCGCACAATTGAAGTCGCTTCACGCCATGCTGGGCGGTCCACTGCGCGAGATGATCCGCAACGGCGAGACCGTCTATACCGAGCTCGGCCTCGATAGCGAGGGTCTCGCAGATGATCAGCTCTACGAAGCAATTGCGAGCCATCCCATCCTGCTGCAACGCCCGATCGTCGTACGTGACGGCCGAGCGATGATCGGCCGCCCGCCAGAGAACGTCGCGGCGTTATTTGCCTGAGCGATTCCTGGCGTCCTTCGCGACCTTTCCGTTCGGTGCTCGACGCCATCTACCCGCGGCGCTCAAACGGTTATCAAAGGTCTCGACGCTCAACGTGCCCAATAGTTGGGCATTTGCATTTTTTACCCGCAATCCCACTCGCCCCCATATGCGGCGGGCTGTCCGGCCAGGTTGTCCACAAGGTTATCCAATAAAATTGTGGATAAATCCCGGCAACGCGAGTTTGTTCACAGCCCGGCGGCGCCGCGCGAGGTGCCGCCGGACGCCCCGGACACCTTCAAGCACGCCGGTCATCGCCTGCACCTATGATGAAGTTTCCTTCCACCGCGCTTCATGCGTGCAACCGGGGACACTCAAATGGCTTATCGAATTGCAGTCGTGGTTGGCAGTCTGCGCAAGGAATCCTTCAACCGGCAGCTTGCGCATGCGATCATTTCGCTGGCGCCGGCGGATTTTTCTTTCGAGTTTCTCGACATCGGCGTGCTGCCGCTCTATAGCCAGGACTACGATCCCGACTTTCCCGAGATCGCGCGCCAGTTCAAGCAGCAGATCGAATCGTCCGACGCGTTGCTGTTCGTCACGCCCGAGTACAACCGCTCGATGCCGGGCGTGCTGAAGAACGCGCTCGACTGGGGCTCGCGTCCGTGGGGCAAGAATTCATGGGGGGGCAAGCCGGCCGCCATGCTGGGCACGTCGGTCGGCGCGACCGGCACGGCGCTCGCGCAGCAGCATCTGCGCAATGTTCTCGCCTATCTCGATGTCGCGCTGCTTGCCCAGCCCGAGATGTACATCAAGCACGACGGCAGCCGCGTCAACGAAAAGGGCGAGATTCTCAACGACGACACGCGCAAGTTCCTGCAGACCTTCGTCGATCGTTACGTCGAGTGGGTCAAGCTTCAGCTCGGACGCTGACGCCAGTTGCGTTCTCCCCCGCGCCGCCGCGGTCGCTCAATGCAGCGTCCGGTGGTGCGCCGGCGTGTCGTCCTCGTATTCGAGAAACTCGTCGGGAATCTGCGGGGCGACGTCCTTCTCCGGCTGCGTCGCGACGGGCGCGCCCGGCACTTCGACGGCGTGGCCCATGATGGCGCCTGCGCCCGGGGCGCTGGCTGCCGCGGCGCGTCGTGCTCGGGGGACGGCTGCGTCATCGTCCGGCGCCACACGGCGGTGGCCAGGTCGGCGAGGCCCAGTTCGTCGAGGGCCGAACGCTCGCGCGCCGGCGACTCGTCGGGCGTCGCCCAGCTCCACGGGTCGGTACGAATTGCGACTTCGACGGCATGCTCCGCGCCGAGGGTCGCGCAGGCCAGCTCGGCGTGCGCGTCGTCCATGACGTGGACGGCAAGCAGGACCTTGTCGTCCAGGGTATGAGGCGCACCGCCCACGCGGTGTTCCGTGGCAAAGAAGCTCGCCATGAGGCGCTCGATTCCCGCCAGCACGCCCGGCGCATGCGCCGGCAGTTCGATGTCGCCCGCTGCGAAGCCCTGGTGCAACAGCACGTCCTGCGCATGGCGCGCGTCGTCCCAGGTCCTGAAGCGGCCGGTTACGGTCTGTCTCATGGCACCCTCCTCGATGGGTTGCATCGGTTGCTCACATGATGCGCCCGATCCTGCATCGTGCGTCGCCCGGTGCCGCAATCTTCGTGCCGCGCGCCCCTCAAAGCGTCGCGTCGCGCTCCCGCCTGGCGCGTGACGGCTGCTCGCGCTGAATCTGCTCCAGCATCTTTTCGAGCAGGCCGATATCGAACGGCTTCGACAGCACCCGCACCTCGGCGTGGCGCGCGCGCTCGAGTTCTTCCGCGTAGCCGGTCACGAGGATGATCGGCAGCGCCGGCTCGATGGACTGCACCGCCTCGGCGAGATCGATGCCGTTCATCTCGCCCGGCATGTGGATGTCCGAGATCATGAGGTCGAAGCGCGGCGCGCTCCCGTTAACGGCGCGCGCTTCTTCGATGAGACGCTGCGCGCTCGCGGCGTCGTTGGCGCAGGTCACCTCGTGGCCCATCATCTGCAGCAGCGCCTCGGTGCCGGCGGCGACTTCGTCGTTGTCTTCCACGAGCAGGACGCGCAGCCCCTGGGGCTGTCGAACCTCGTCCGCGCGCGGTTCGGGCGCGCGCTGGGTCGCCGGTGCATGGAGCGCGCGCGGCAGGTAGAGGTGCACCGAGGTGCCCGCGCCGATCGCGCTGTCGATGGCCGCGAGACCGCCCGAGCGTTCGCAGAACGCGAACACCTGCGGCAGCCCCAGCCCCGTCCCCATGCCCTTCGGCTTGGTCGTGTAGAGCGGCTCGAAGGCGCGCGCGAGCACTTCGGGCGGCATGCCGGAGCCCGTATCTTCCAGCGAGATCTGCACGAAATCGCCGTCGAGCGGAAAGCCCTCGCCGGGCCGGAAGCTGATATTGCGCGCGCTTACCGTGAAGCGCCCGCCGTTGGGCATGGCGTCGCGCGCGTTGACGGCGAGGTTGATCAGCGCGAGCTCGAACTCGGCGACGTCGACGAGCACGGGCCACACTTCCTCGTCGATATCGACGACGAGCGACACCTTCGCGCCGAGCGAGGCGCGCAGCAGTTCGCGGGAGGCCGGCAGCCAGCGTCCGACGTGGATGGTCTCGTTGCGCAGCGGCTGCTTGCGCGCGACGCCGAGCAACTGCCGCGTGAGCGACTGTCCGCTCTTGAGCGCGCGCTCGACCGCGGAGAGCTCGCGCTCGAGCCCCGCCGCGCCGCGCCGCCGCGCGATCTGGACGTTTGCCGAAACGATCATCAGCAGATTGTTGAAGTCGTGCGCGACGCTGCCGACCAGGTTGCCGAGCGCCTCCATCTTGCGCGCCTGCCGGTAGGCCGATTCGATCGAGCGCCGCATCGACGCTTCGGCCTGCCAGCGCTCCCAGGCTTCCTCCTCGGCGGCGAGGCGGCGCAGCGAGAGCCAGATCACGCACCAGAGCGCCACGGAGGGCGTGAACATCGAAACCAGCAGCACGCTCAGGTGCGTCCACCAGGCGGCCCAGATCTCCGACGTGCGATAGCCGCACGACACGTACACGGGATAGGAGCCGACACGCCGGTACGCGAGGATCACGTCGTCGTTGACGAGCCGCGAGTGCATGCGCACGACGCCGCTCTCCGCGCCGCGCGCGAGCGCCACGGAGAGCGGCGAAGGGGACGTGACCGAGGTCGCGTCCGCGCGCGGCGGCGGATAGAACGCGAGAATCGAGCCGTCGCTGCGCACGAGGCCCATGTCCATCGGCGAGCCGGCGCCCAGCAGTTCGCGGTAGAACGCGCTGAAGTAGCCGGTGCGCAGCGCGACGGAGACGATCCCCGCGAAGTCGCCCGCGGCGTCCGCGCGCGCGACGCTCATGTTGAATACGGTTTCACCGCTTATCGCCCCCACCATCACGCGCGAGACATGATCGACCGTGCGGCCGGCACGAATGCCGATGAAATCTTCCCGCCCGGCAATCGAGACGGGCGGCGGCGGGGAATAGCGGCTGCTCGCGAGCAGCTCGCCGTCGCGCCCGAAGATCGACACGGACGCGACCTGCGGGTAGCCGCCGCCGATGGCATCGAGCTTCGCGTGGAACTGGGTTTCGTCGGCGCGGATACCGTCGTCGTCGAGTCCCTGCATGAGGTCCACGACGCGCGCATCGAGCGCCTCGTTCAGGTCGAACACCTTCAGCGCGTGCTCTTCCGCCACGCGCACGGTGCGCAGCGTGGTGTCGGCGGCGTCGGCTTCGCGCGTGCGAAGGTCGTTGTAAGCCATGGCGGCGACATAGACGCACGGCAGCACGATCGCGGCGATCAGGAGCGCGATCAGCGTGCGGCGGCGGACCGTGAAGTCGTGGCCGGGCGCCGCCGGAAACGGCGGCTCGTCGTTGCGGTGCGGCGGGGGCGTGCGATCGTCGGGCCGTACGGGACGGTCAGGAGTCATCTTGCAAAGAGCCGGAAAGGCTAAAGCGGGCAACAGAAGCTGACGACATCATAAACGACCGCGCCCCCGCGCTGGTCCCTCGGCCGGTCGACCCGCGGCATCCCTGCCGGCGAAGCCGACCTTGCATGGGGAGAGATTTTTCCCCGGAAATCCAATTCGCGAAATTTCACGAAGCGCAAACGTACACAAAAGCATAATCGCCGATATTTATTTCGGAACGTGATCGATTATTTCCAGTAAATCGTGAAACTGGAGTCGATTCCGTCCATTTCGCTGTTATCGGCGAGTTGCATTTCACTCCGAATGATTCGAGAATCGCGGTCACGTCAAATGGGAGCGTCGCGCCTAAAGAAAGCGCTCGCGCCGCCGTTAAACCGTCCTAATGCATTCCGTCCAACGCACAGTCAATTAGCATACTCATGTCCTTGCCCATCGTGATCGCCGACGATTCGCTGCTTGCCCGCAAGGTGCTCACGAGGGCGCTGCCCGAGGATTGGGACGTCGAGATTTCGTACGCGTCGAACGGACACGAGGCGCTTGCTCACTATCGCGCCGGCCGTGCAGCGGTCATGTTTCTCGACCTCACGATGCCCGACATGACGGGGTTCCAGGTCCTCGAAGCCTTGCAGAGCGAGGATCTGAACTCGTTCGTGATCGTGGTGTCCGCCGATATCCAGCCGCTCGCGCAGGAGCGCGTGCGTTCGCTCGGTGCGGTGGCGTTCGTCGCGAAGCCGGTCACCCAGGAGGCGCTGCTACCCATCCTCAAGGAGTACGGGTTGTATGCCTGATCCAGTCTTCACGGAATTGCAGCGCGACGCGCTCCAGGAAATCGCCAATCTCGGCATGGGACAGGCGGCCACGCGGCTGTCGAGGCTGCTCGACGCGTTCATCGAGCTTTCGGTGCCGCGCGTGCGCGTGGTCGCCGTGCGCGAAGCCGCGCAGGCGTTGCGCGAGATGACCGGCATCGACGGTCCGGTAACGGCCGTGCGCCAGGGCTTCCGCTCGGAGATCAAGGGCGAGGCGCTCGTGATCTGCCGCAGCGGCGAGATCGCCGAACTCGGCCAACTGATCGGCGGCGCCTTTACCGAAACGGCCACCGAAACGCTCACCGAAGAAGAACTGATTTACGACGTCGCGAACGTGCTGACCGGCGCGTGCGTCTCGTCGATGCTCGACCAGCTCGGCCGCCTGCCGGTCTTCACGGCCCCGGGGCTGCTCGGCGAGCAGATCACGCTCGACGAAGTGTTCCAGCCGGGGCTGCTCGCCTGGGACCTCGCCCTGCTCGTCGAAGTGAACTTCGCACTGGAGGACCAGCGGTTCCGCGCCCATCTCGTCATGCTGATGGCCGAGGAATCCATCCATTACGTGAGCCGGGCGATCGACACCATGCTGCATAGTCTATGAACGCACACGCTGGCTCGCCGTCGCTGTCGGATCTCGTGGTCGAACGGGTGGGTTTCGGCCTGTTCGTGCTGGATCGCGAGATGAAGGTTCTGATGTGGAACCGTTTCATGCAGGATCATAGCGGGCGCAATGCCGACGAAGTGATCGGCCGGTCGATCTTCGAAACGTTCCCCGATCTGCCGCACGCGTGGCTCACGCGCAAGGTCGAAAGCGTGTTCCAGCTCGGCAGCTTCGCCTTCAGCTCGTGGGAGCAGCGTCCCTACCTGTTCCGCTTCGACCACGACCGGCCCATCACGGGCGGTGTGGACTACATGCAGCAGGACTGCACCTTCATGCCGCTCATGCGCGAGCGCGAGGTGATCGCGGTCTGCGTGACGATCTCCGACGTGACGCACGTGAGCGTCATGCAGCGCGAGCGCGAGGAGGCCGTGGCCAAGCTGCGCGACTATGCCGACCGCGACGGCCTGACCGGCATTGCCAACCGGCGCTACTTCGAGACGCGCCTCTCGGAGGAGTTTTCGCGCTGGCAGCGGCACGGCGGCGAGTTGTCCGTGTTGCTGTTCGATCTCGACCACTTCAAGAAAATCAACGACCAGTTCGGCCACGTTGCCGGCGACACGGTGCTGCGCGTGATGGCGCAGCGGGTGGCCAACGTCGTGCGCAAGCAGGACGTGTTCGGCCGCTTCGGCGGGGAGGAGTTCGCGCTCATGCTGCCCTGCACGCCGCTGGGCGACGCCATGCGGGTGGCCGAGAAGATCCGGCATGCCATCGGCGATGCGCCGATCGAAGTGCAGGGCGTCGTCGTCCCCGTGACGGCGAGCGTCGGCGCCGCCACGGCGCGCACCGGCACGTCCGGCTACGAAGGCATGGTCAGCGAGGCCGATGCGGCCCTTTATCGCGCCAAGCGCCAGGGGCGCAACCGGTCCGTCGCGCTCGCCTGATTCGCAGCGGGTTCGTCGGAGCCCCGCGGCCGTGTTGCCGCAGGACGGGCATCGCGGCCCGTACGCCGGGGCTTTGCGGGCGGCAGCAGGCAAAGATTGTTATACTTTGGCCCGTTTCCGGCCCTGCGCGCACGTCTCCAGGACGTCCCGCGGCCGGCTGCCTCGCGCGTGGCCGCGCGCGCGGGCGACCCGCAGCATTGCGGGCCCGAATATCTGAAACGCCCCGCATGCGGGCGCCTCCAGCGGAGATCGTCTTGGCCGTTTCCAACCTCGTCGTGGACGATACACAACAAACCGACGCCGCTGCCGCTTCGTCGGGCAGCTCGTTTTATCTGGCGATGCGCATCCTGCCCGCCGCGCAGCGCGACGCCATGTACCAGGTGTACGCGTTCTGCCGCGCCGTGGACGACATCGCGGACAGCGACCTGCCGCGCGCCGAACGCGCGGCGGGGCTCGACCGCTGGCGCGCCGACATCGACGCGTGCTACGCCGGTACGCCGCCCGCGGCGCTGGCGTCGCTGACGCGGCAGATCCATACGTTCGGCCTGCGCCGCGACGACTTCCACGCGATGATCGACGGCATGGCGATGGACGCCGCCGAAGACATCTGCGCGCCCGACGAAGCGACGCTCGATCTCTACTGCGACCGCGTGGCGAGCGCGGCGGGCCGCCTGTCGGTGAGGATATTCGGGATGGACGAGGCGCCGGGCATCGCGCTGTCGCACCACCTGGGCCGCGCGCTGCAGCTCACGAACATCCTGCGCGATATCGACGAGGACGCGGACATCAACCGCTGCTACCTGCCGCGCGAGCTGCTCGCGCGCGAAGGCATCGGGGCGACGAACCCACACCGGATCGCGGCCGATCCGGCGCTGCCGGGCGTATGCGCGACGCTCGCCGAGCGGGCGAAGCAGCATTTCGCGCAAGCCGACGCGATCATGGACGCGGCGCCGCGTGCCCACGTGAAGGCTCCGCGCATCATGTCGGGCGTCTATCGCGTGCTGCTCGAACGCACCCTCGCGCGCGGTTTCGACCTGCCGCGCACGAAAGTCAGCAAGCCGAAAGCGCGGCTGATGTGGATCGTCGCGCGCTACGCGCTGTTCTGATGCCACTGAGGCTCGTCCACGTGATCGGCGCGGGGCTCGCGGGCCTCGCGGCGGCGGTGCGGCTGCAGCGGCGCGGCGTGCAGATCGCGCTTTACGAGGCGGCTTCGCAGGCGGGCGGACGGTGCCGCTCGTATTACGACCGCACGCTCGGCGCGACGCTCGACAGCGGTAATCACCTGATGCTGGCGGGTCACGCGGCGATCGTCGACTACGCGCGCGCGATCGGTGCGGCCGACGAGCTCGTCGGTCCGGCGCAGCCCGGCTTCGCGTTCATGGATCTTGCGGCGCACGCACGCTGGAGCGTGCGCTTCTCGCGCAGCCGCGTGCCGTTCTGGATCGGCGACACGGATGCGCGCGTGCCGGGCACGAGGACCGCCGACTACCTCGCGCTGCTGCCGCTCCTGTTCGCCAAGCCGGGGCGCACGCTCGCGCAGAGCATGCGCTGCGACGGCACCTTGTGGGACCGGCTGCTGCGCCCGTTCTTTCTCGCGGCGCTCAATATCGAGCCACGCGGGGCGAGCGCCGAACTCGCGGCGACCCTGCTGCGCGAGGTGCTGGCGGCGGGCGGCGACGCCTTGCGGCCGCTCTTTGCGAAGAACGGCTTGTCGAGCGCGTTCGTCGATCCGGCCCTGCGCATGCTTCAGCACGGCGGCGCGGCCATCCGGCTCGACGCGCCGCTCAGGGAGATCGTGTACGACGACGCGGCGGGCCGCGTCGCCGCGCTCGATTTCGCGGCGGACCGCGTGGCGCTGGCCGAAGGCGAGGCGGTCGTGCTGGCCGTGCCGCCGGCGGCGGCCGCCGCGCTCGTGCCCGCGATCCAGACGCCGCGGCGCCACACGGCGGTTGTCTGCGTGCATTTCGCCGTGGAGCCGCCGCCGGGGCTCGCCACGCCGATGGCCCTCGTGCACGGCACGGCCGACTGGCTGATGGCCGCGCCCCGGCGCGTGTCGGCCACGATCCACGACGCCCAGGCGGTGCTCGACCTGCCGGCCGAAACGCTCGCCACCAGAGTCTGGGCAGACCTGGCCGCCGCGGCCACGCTGCCGCCCGACCCCTTGCCGCCCTGGCAGATCGTGGCCGAGCCGCGCGCGACCTTCGCGCCCGTGCCCGAAGAGGAGCTGCGCCGTCCCGCGACGCGCACCCGCTGGAACAACCTGATGCTTGCAGGCGACTGGACGGCTACCGGTCTGCCCGCGACGATCGAAGGCGCGATCCGCTCCGGCCGCAAGGCCGCGGATCTGCTGCTGACAGAAAATATGGAACGCCGATGAACGACCTTTCCCAAGCCATGCCGACCGAAGACCTCGCGAGCGGCCTCGCCACCGCCGCCGATCCGTCGGCCGACGTCGTGCCCGCAGTGTCAGCGATGGCACCTGCGATGGCACCCGCTGCGGCACCGGCCGACGCCCTCGACGCCGCGGTCATGCGCGCGACCGACGCGCTGCTCGCGCATCAGCAAGCCGACGGCCACTGGGTCTACGAGCTCGAAGCCGACGCGACGATCCCGGCCGAATACGTGCTGCTCGTCCACTACCTCGGCGAGACGCCGAACCTGAAGCTCGAACAGAAGATCGCGCGCTATCTGCGCCGCATCCAGTTGCCGGACGGCGGCTGGCCGCTCTTCACGGACGGCGCCATGGACGTGAGCGCGAGCGTGAAGGCCTATTTCGCGCTGAAGATGATCGGCGACGCGGAGGATGCCGAGCACATGGCGCGCGCGCGCCAGGCGATCCTCGCGGCGGGCGGCGCGGAAGCCGTGAACGTCTTCACGCGCATCCTGCTCGCGCTCTTCGGCGTGGTGACGTGGTACGCGGTGCCGATGATGCCGGTCGAGATCACGCTGCTGCCGAAGTGGTTCCCGTTCCACCTCTCGAAGGTGTCGTACTGGGCGCGCACGGTGATCGTGCCGCTGCTCGTGCTGAACGCGAAGCGCCCGGTGGCGAAGAATCCGCGCGGCGTGCGCATCGACGAGCTGTTCCACGGCGCGCCCGTTTCCACGGGCCTCAACAAGCGCGCGGGACACCAGAGCAAGGGCTGGTTCGCCTTCTTCCGCGCCGTGGACGGCGTGCTGCGCGTGGCCGATCCGCTCTTTCCGAACTACCTGCGCCAGCGCGCGATCGACGCGGCCGTGGCCTTCGTCGGCGAGCGCCTGAACGGCGAGGACGGCCTGGGCGCGATTTTCCCGGCCATGGCGAACAGCGTGATGATGTACGACGTGCTCGGCTATCCGGCCGATCACCCGCACCGCGCCATCGCTCGCCAGTCGGTCGAGAAGCTGCTCGTGATCCACGAGGACGAGGCCTATTGCCAGCCCTGTCTCTCGCCGGTGTGGGACACGTCGCTGGCCGCGCATGCCCTCCTCGAAACGGGCGAGGCCCGCGCCGAGGACGCTGCGCGCCGCGGTCTGGAATGGCTGCGCCCGCTGCAGATTCTCGACGTGCGCGGCGACTGGATCTCGCGCCGCCCCGACATTCGCCCGGGCGGCTGGGCCTTCCAGTACGCGAATCCGCACTACCCCGACGTGGACGACACGGCGGTCGTCGCGATGGCGATGCACCGCGTGGACGTGCTCGACAAGACCCGCTCGTACGACGAACCGATTGCCCGCGCGCGCGAATGGGTCGTGGGCATGCAGAGCAGCAACGGCGGCTGGGGCGCGTTCGAGCCGGAGAACACGCAGTACTACCTGAACAACATCCCGTTCTCGGACCACGGCGCGCTGCTCGATCCGCCCACGGTCGACGTTTCGGGCCGCTGCCTCTCGATGCTCGCGCAGCTCGGCGAGTTGCCGGCCGCGAGCGAGCCGGCGCGCCTCGCGTACCACTACATCCTCGAAGACCAGGAAGCCGACGGCAGTTGGTACGGCCGCTGGGGCATGAACTACATCTACGGCACGTGGACCGCGCTGTGCGCGCTGAACGCGGCCGGCCTCTCGCACGACGACCCGCGCATGAAGCGCGCCGTGAACTGGCTCGTGCAGATCCAGAACGAGGACGGCGGCTGGGGCGAGGACGGCACGAGCTACAAGCTCGACTACCGTGGCTACGAACGCGCGCCGAGCGTGGCGTCGCAGACGGCGTGGGCGCTGCTCGGCCTGATGGCGGCCGGTGCGGTGAACCACCCGGCGGTGGCGCGCGGCATCGAATGGCTGCAGAGGGAGCAGCGCGAGCACGGCCTCTGGGACGAAACGCGCTTCACGGCAACGGGCTTTCCGCGCGTGTTCTATCTGCGCTACCACGGCTATCGCAAGTTCTTCCCGCTGTGGGCGCTCGCGCGCTATCGCAACCTCAAGCGCAGCGGCACGACGTTCGTGACGGTCGGAATGTGATGGCGGGGGCAGCGGCACCCATGCGCGCAGGCGCGACGCCTGCGCGGCCTGTTATCGCCGTCGCAGGCATGGCGTTCGAGGCGGCCATTGCGCAAGGCGATGGGCGCGACGGCGTCGTGGCGGTTTATGCGGCACGCGCCGATCTGCTCGAGCGCGCGCTGCAGGCGGCGCTCGATCGCGGCGCCTCGGGCATCGTGAGTTTCGGTACGGCAGGGGGGCTCGCACCCGATCTGGAGCCGGGCACGCTCGTCATTGCCGACGCCGTGGAAGGTCCGTTCGGCCGGATCGCCACCGACCCCGCCTGGACGGCGCGGCTTGCCGGGGCGCTGGCGGCGTCGCCGCTCGCGGCGCGCGTGCGGCGCGGCGTGGAGGCGGCGGTCACGGCCCCGCTGACCGGCGCGAGCGAGAAGGCCTTGTTGCATCGCTCGACGGACGGCGCGCTCGCCGTCGACATGGAATCGCACCTGGCGGCGGCCGCCGCCGCCGAACGCGGGCTGCCGTTCGCGGTATGCCGCGCGATTGTCGACCCGGCCTGGCGCAGCCTGCCGAAGGCGGCGATGGCCGGCCTGCGCGACGATGGCACGACGGCCGTGCTGCCGGTCCTGCGCGAGCTTGCGCGCGCGCCGTTGCAGCTCGGCGGCCTGCTGCGCGTCGCCGCCGACGCCAAGGCTGCGCGGCAGACGCTCGCCGCCGCGCGGCGCGCGCTGGCGGCCTCTGGCGCGCTCTTTCCCGCCTGATTCATCCGGAATATTGAAATCCTAGGGAAAACCCTTATTTTTGTTATGATTTAGGTGTTAACCCTGATTTTTCGATGTTGTACGGGGTCGGATCAAATTGCCGGGAGTTGCCAATCATGAATTTTCACACTCGCAAGTGGGTCAAGCCTGAAGACCTGAATCCGAACGGCACGCTGTTCGGCGGCAGCCTGCTGCGCTGGATCGACGAAGAAGCCGCCATCTACGCCATTTGCCAGTTCGACAATCAGCGCGTGGTGACGAAGTTCATCTCGGAGATCAACTTTGTCAGCTCCGCGCGCCAGGGCGACATCATCGAGCTCGGGATGACGGCTACGGACTTCGGCCGCACGTCGATCACGCTGCGCTGCGAAGTGCGCAACAAGATCACGCGCAAGAGCATCCTGACGATCGAAAAGATGGTGTTCGTGAACCTTGGCGAAGACGGCAAGCCCGCGCCGCATGGACGCGAGCGCATCCGCTACGCCGACGAAGCCTATGCGCGCTATCGTCAGACCGCCCACGCGGCGGCCGATGCGGCCATCGAGCCGAGCGAAGCGGACGCGGTGCACTGACACGCTTGCTCTTTCGGCTGCGTTCCGAAACCGGAAAAGAAAAAACCTCGGCAGACGTTATGTCTGTCGAGGTTTTTACATCGTCGAAACCGATCTCGCAACGCGTCAGGGCGCGGAGGCCGGAGCCGGTGCAGCGGGCCTGGTGACGGCATTCGCGGCACTGTCGGCCGACGCGGCAGCAGGTGCCTGGGCGGCAGCGCCCGAAGCGGCCGCCGCAGCCGATGCCACCGCTGGCGCAGCCGCCGTGGCCGCGCCTGACGCGGCACCGGGAGCCGCGGCGCCCGTAACGGCACCGGCCGTGCCCGCACCGCCCGCAGCAGCGCCAGCCGCCGCCGTGCCGCTCGCGCCCGATTTGCCCGGGTCGTAGTAATCCGGCAGACCGTTGTTCGCCCCGCCCTTGTCTGCGCCTTTGCCTCCTGTCGCGCTCGAGCCCTCGGCGCCGCCCGTATTGCCCGTATCGCCCGGATCCTCGTAGTTCGGTAGCCCGTTCGAATTGCCGGGGCTGGCGGAACCCGACTGCCCCGGATCGCCATAGTTCGGCAGGCTCTGGTTGTCCGACTGCGAGCCGCGCAGCAGCGATTCGCGCTGCTGGCGGTAGGCATCGCGCACGAACGAGTACTTGTCGAGCGCCGCCTGCGAGAGCAGGTCGGTGGCGCCGAGCAGGTCCGCCCGCGTGCTGATGAACTGCGCGATGTAGAGCGGATTGCGCACGGCCGGCTCGATGTAGTTGAGCACGTTGAATTTCACGTCGACGGCCATGCCGATGCCGTCGCGCACGTCGCTCGGCCCGAACAGCGGCAGCACGAGATACGGCCCGGCGGGAATGCCGTAGCGCCCCATCGTGAGGCCGAAGTCCTGGTGGTGCTTCGGCAGCCCGGCGGGCGTCGCGAAGTCGACCAGACCGCCCACGCCGAAGGTCGTGTTCATCGCGAGGCGCATCAGGTCCTCGGTGGCGTCGGTGATCTTCAGTTGCAGCAGGTCGTTGGCGAAGTTGCTCACGTCGCCCAGGTTCGAAAAGAAGTTGCTGATCGCCTGGCGCAGCGGCTGCGGCGTCACCTTCGTATAGCCTTTCGCGACCGGCTGCGCGATGGTGCGGTCGATGACGTCGTTGAACTTGAAGATCGCGCGGTTCGCAGGCTCGAACGGGTCTTCCGGCTTGCGGTCGGGGCCCGTGGCGCAGCCCGACGCCGCGAGGAGCGTCAGGGTCGCCGCCGCCATGCCCAGCGCGGCTCGTTTGTTTTTCATTGGTCGATTCCCTGGAGTTGCGATCTTTTGCGTTTTGTCACGCGCGGTTTGCCCATCAGCACCGGCTGGAACACCACGGCGCCGATCAGCGTACAGAAGAGCGAGAGCGCGAGCAGCTTGCCCATGCTCGACGTACCCGGATGGTGCGAGAGCCAGAGGCTCCCGAACGCGGTGGCCGTGGTCGCCGCGGAAAACAGCACTGCGTGTGTGAGGCTCGAATGGAGCAGGCCCGTCTGGCCCTCGCGCCACGCCATCACGAAGTAGATCTTGAACGCGACGCCCACGCCCAGCATCAGCGGCAGCGCGATGATATTCGCGAAATTGAGCTGGATGCCGAGCACCACGCAAAGCTCCAGCGTCACGAGCGCCGAAACCAGCAGCGGGATGAGCGTGCGCAGCACGTCGCTGAACTGGCGCAGCGTGATCCACAGCAGGATGGTGATGAGCACGACGGACCAGGCCGCCGCCTCGAGAAACGCGAGGATGATCACGTTCGCCGAATGCAGGATCGAGATCGGCCCGCCGATGGCGCCCGGCTCCGCGGCCTTCACGGTGTCGGCAAAGCGCGCGAGCATTGGGTCGTCGTTCGGGTCGACGCCTGGCGGCACGCGCGGCGCGATCTCCACGATCGCCTGGCCCGTCGGCGCGATCCAGTCGCGCACCATCGCGGGCGGCAGCGTGTCGCGCGTGATCGGCGAGGGCTGCAACAGGCGCGCGAGCTGCGCGAGCGCGAGCTTCAGCGGCAGGCTGAAGGCCTGCTCGGCGCGATCGCGCGTGGCCGCGTCGGCGTTGGCGAGTTTCGCGAGCGCGGCGGACAGATGCGAGGCTTCCGCCGCACCGGGGCCCGGGTGATCGCCGGCCGCGAGCGCAAGCTGGTTCGCAGCGCGCTTGAGCGTTTCCACACGCACCGCGTCGGTGGCCGGCGCGGACGGCTGCTGCGTGAGCGCGGGCAGCAACTGCTGCGCGGCGCCGGAGATCAGCATGAGCTTCTGCTGCTGGTCGTCGGGGATCAGCGAGCTGAGCGTCGTGGCGCGCCCCACTTCCGGCAGCTTCGAGAGCTTCGCGGCGATCTGGTCGGCGCCGGCCAGCGTGGGCGCGAGCACGCTCACGTCGTTGATCGAGATGACGGGCGAATTCTTCAGCGCAATCAGCGTCGCCATCGACTCCGTGTGCGGGTCCTTCAGATGCAGCGGGTTGAAGTCGAAGCGCAGGTGCAGGAGGAGCGGCGTGGCGCCCACCACGACGATGAGCGTGCCGATCAGCACCGGCTTGCGGTGCGCCGCGAGCCAACGGTCCACCGGCGCGAGAAATGCGAAGCCGGGCGAGGCCTTTTCGCCGCGCGGCTTGAACACGCTGATGAGCGCGGGCATCACGGTCATGTTCGCGAAGTAGGCGACGAACATGCCCACCCCCGCGATCTGGCCGAGTTCGGAGAGCCCTTTGTAGGCCGTGGGCAGGAAGGAAAAGAAGCTTTCCGCCACGGCGATGGCCGCGAGCGTGAGCGGCACGCCGATCACGCGCGCCGTCTTGAGGAGGGCGGCGTCGAGCCGGTCGTCCTGGTAGCGCTCCTCTCGGTACTTCACGCCGAACTGCACGCCGAAGTCCACGCCAAGGCCGACGAACAGCACCATGAAGGCGACCGAGAGCATGTTGAGCGAGCCCACCATCATGAGACCGAGCGCGGCCGTGATGACGAGGCCGATCACGAGCGTGATGAGCACGGCGACGATCAGCTTGCCCGAGCGCAGCGCGAGCCAGAGGATCGCGAGCACGACGACGGCGGTGAGCGCGCCGTTGAACGCCGCACCGTCCTCCACCGAGGCGAATTCTTCGTCGGCGAGCGGCTGTTCGCCCGTCAGGCGCACGCGCGCGCCGTATTCGTTGTCGAGATGCAGCGACGCCGCGGTGGCGCGGATCGCCTGCGAGGCGCTCGCGCCCGCCTTCAGCGCCGCGAAATTCAGCACCGGCTGCACGGTCACGAACGCGAACGCGGGCTGCGTGGCCGAATCCTTGTCCACGAGCGCGCGCCACGAGAACGCGGCCGGCTTGCCGGCGAGCACCTGATCGACCGTGTCGGCGGCGCTGCCGAGCAGGTGCGCCATGTCGGGCAGTTTCACCTGGCCGATCGTGAGCGGCAGCAGCAGCGTGGTCGTGAGCGTGCCGGCCAGACCGGTGAGGCTCGGGTCTTTAGCGAGCTGGTTGACGAGCGGGCGGGCCTGCACGAGCTGGCCCGTGGTCGAGAGCACCTCGGCCGTGGACGGGAACAGGAGGCCGTTGTGCTCGAAGAACGGGCCGCCCGCGGGCTGCGAGACCGCGCTGAATTCGCGCGAGTCCTGCTTGAGCGCGTCGGCGAGCTTGTCGGCGGCGGCGTCCGCGAGTTCGGGCGCGTTGGCCTCGACGACCACGAGCAGCGACTGGCCGCGCTGCGGGAAGGCTTTATCGATGGCGTCGCCGAGCGCGGACCATTGGGCGTCGTTTTCGACGAGGCCGCTGACGTCCGTGTTGATCTTGAAATGTTTGACGACGTATACGCCGCAAAGCGCGGCCAGTACGAGCGCGAGTGCAATGACCCACGCCGCGCGGCGCACCGACCAGGCGACGAGGTGAACGATGAATGGCTTCAGCATACAGGCGAGGGGGCCCTGTCCATGACGGTTTTTTTTCTGGCGAAGCGCGTCAGTATACCGGCACCGCCCATTGCGGCGCGGCTTGCACACACGGGGGGGCGCCGGCAAAGCCGTTATACTGGGCCGGCCGGCCCGCGAGTAGCCCGCGAGAAGCGCGGCGGCCCGGCGCTTGAATCTTACTTCCCGATGAGCGTATGAAACGTTATTTCACTGCATTTGTCGCCGCTGCTGCCTTTGTGTCGGGTTCCGCCTGGGCCCAGAGTTCGCCGGACGCGATCGTCAAGGATGCCGTAGAAGGCACCGTCAAGGCGATGCAGGCCGACCCGCAGGCGCGCGGCGGCGACATGGCGAAGATCACCGAGACGGTCCAGACCCATTTTGTGCCGGCCACCGATTTCCAGCGCACCACGCGCATTGCCATCGGCAAGGCCTGGACGACGGCCACGCCCGACCAGCAGCAAAAGCTCTATGAGCAATTCCAGCTCCTGCTCGTGAAGACCTACGCGGCTTCGCTCTCGCAGTTGCGCGATACGCAGGTGACCTTCAAGTTCCTGCCCTCCAGCACGGGCGCGGGCGCGAAGGACACGGTCGTGCAGTCGCACGTCCTCAGCAACGGCGGCGACGACGCCATCGACTACCGGCTCGAACGCACGGCTTCGGGCTGGAAGATCTACGACATCAACATGATGGGCGCCTGGCTGATCCAGGTGTACCAGACGCAGTTCGCCGACCAGATCGCCAAGGGCGGCATCGACGGCCTCATCAAGTTCCTCGTCGATCACAACGCGCGCACCTGACGCGCTTCCTGCTTTCCTCCGGGCGGCCGTTACCGGCCGCCCACCCGCCTTGCTCTCACTTCCTGCGGTTTTCCACCGCGAACTTGATCAGCTCCGCCTGGCCGTCGATATCGAGCTTGAGGTTGAGCCGGTGCGTCTCCACGGTGCGCACCGAAAGCCCGGTACGCTGCGCGATCTGCTTGCTCGAAAGGCCTTGCGCCAGGGCGTCGAGGATGTCGCGCTCGCGCGGCGTTAGCCGTTCGATGGGCGCCTCTTTCGCCGATGCCTGGATCATGCGCGCGCCCAGGCCCGCGCTGAACCAGGTATGTCCCGCGAGGACGGCCTCGATCGCACGGACGATTTCCGCGGACGGCGAATCCTTCAGCACATAGCCGCTCGCGCCCGCGCGCACCGCCGCGGTCACGTATTCCACGTTGTCGTGCATCGAAAGCATGAGCACCCGGATGGCCGGAAAGCGCTCGTGGAAGAGGCCCGCGAGCGCGATGCCGTTCATCCCGGCCATGCCGACGTCCATCAGCACGAGGTCGGGTTCGACGGCGGCCGCGAGGGCGATGGCCTCGTCGGCATTGCCGGCCTCGCCCGCCACTTCGAGGCCCGCGACCGCTTCGAGCCGCGCACGCAGGCCGTCGCGCACGAGCGGATGGTCGTCGACGAGCACGAGGCGCGCCGGCCTGGATGTGTCGTGGTTCATGGCGTTGCTTTTCCTGCTGATGGCATGGCTTCCGCGGGTTTTTCCACCCCTTCCCGGGCGGCAGCCGCAACCGGCACCCACGCGGTCAGGACCGTGTGGCCGGGCTGCGAGCTAAGCGTGAGCTGGCCGCCGAGCGGCTCCAGCCGCTCGCGCATGTTGCGCAGGCCCAGGCCCGCGCGGGGATCGGCCTGGGCTTGCGCGACATCGAATCCGCGCCCGTTGTCGGCCACGACCAGCGTTACGCCGCCGTTGGTCACGTCGAGCGTGAGGGCCGCGCGCGGGGCCTGCGCGTGGCGCACGATGTTCGTGAGCGCCTCCTGGGCGATGCGAAAGAGCACCGTGTTCACGGCATCGGGCAGTGGCGCGGCACGCGCCTTGGGCGGCGGCGCGGGCGCGCCGGTCTGCGCGAAGACGATCTGCACGCCCGATTCCTCGCCGAGCTCGCGCGTGAGTTGTTCGAGCGCGGCGGCGAGACCCAGGTCGTCGAGCATCGCGGGACGCAGTGCGTGCGAGATGCGGCGCACCTCGCGCAATGTTTCGGAAAGGCGCGTGAGGCCGGTGGCGAGCGAGGCCTCGGCGGCCGGCACGCGAGCCTCGCCTCGCTCGAAGCGCGCGAGCGCCGATTCGAGCAGCAGCTTCACGGACACCAGCATCTGGCTGATACCGTCGTGCAGTTCGCGCGACAGCCGCGCGCGCTCCTGCTCCTGCGACTCGACCACCTGCTGGGCGAGGCGCTTGAGCCTGGCGTCGGCGCTGCGGTGCTCGCTCACGTTGAGCACGAGCGCGCCGAGCGCGATCACGGCGACGCCCGAGAGCGCGATCACGCCGAGCCACAGCAGCGTGCGTTCGATATTGGCCGTGGCGCGCTCGTCGATGTGCGCGAGCGTCGAATCGACGTCGTCGAGATAGATGCCGGTGCCCACCATCCAGCCCCAGCGCGACAGCGGCACGACGTAGCCGAGCTTCGGCGCGAGGCGGCCCGTGGAGGGCCGATGCCACTGGTAGCGCACGTAGCCGCCACCGCGCGAGGCCGCGGCGATGAGCTGCTGGATCGTCAGTGCGCCTTGCGGGTCGCGCAGGTCCCACAGGTTGCGGCCGACCAGATCGGGCTCGCGCGGATGCATCAGCGAACGGCCGTGCAGGTCGTAGACGAAGAAATAGCCGTCCGGGCCGAAGTCCATTTTCTGCAGCACGGTCAACGCTTCGCGCTGGCGGGCGGCGATCTCCCCGGGTGTTGCATCGGCCGGGGCGTCGTAGAGCGGCGCGATCGCGCTCGTGGCGAGCTCGACATAGTGGCGCAGCTCGATTTCCTTGCTCGTCAGATATGTCGCCTGCAGGGTCGCGTGCTGCGTCTGCGCGAGCGTGGTGGCCTGCTGCCGCACGCCGATGCCGATGCCGGCGATGGCGGCGAGAAACGGCACGACCGCGAGCAGAAAGATCTTCGTCTTCAGGCGGTCGTTGAAGAAAAATGGGGCAGGCATGGCGAAGGTCGAGCGCGGGGTGAGCAAGCATAACCGCGTGCGCCGCACCATGCAGGGAAATCGTTGTATATGTTCCCATCCTGAACGATCCGACTGGAACTTGCCGATGCCCCTTCGTCCCCTGCTCGCCTGTTTTGCCGCATCGGCCGTGCTGCTCGTTGCCGCCTGTGGCGGCAACGCATACAACCCTCCCGGCCATCCTGCCGCCACCGCGGCGCCGCTCGTCATCGCGCATCGCGGCGGCACCGGCGACGCGCCCGAGAACACGCTGGCGGCCATCCGCATGGCGATTGCGAACCACGCCGACATGATCTGGCTGACCGTTCAGTTGAGCCGCGACGGCGTGCCGGTGCTGTACCGCCCCGCGGACCTTTCGGCGCTTACCGACGCGAGCGGCCCGGTCGCTTCGAAGACCGCGGCCGAACTGGCGGGCGTCAATGCGGGCTGGCGGTTCGCGACGAAGGACGCAGCCGGCAACATGATTTATCCCTACCGCGCCGCGCCGGTCGGCATCCCCACGCTGGCGGCGGCGCTGGCCGGGATCCCGCCCGGCATTCCCGTGATCCTCGACATGAAGGCGTTGCCGGCGCGGCCCCAGGCCGCCGCCGTGGCGCGCGTGCTGACCGCCGGTGAGGCCTGGGGGCGCGTGCGCCTCTATTCGACCGAAGCGGCGTACCAGCAGGCCTTTGCCGCCTGGCCGCAGGCGCGGCTATTCGAGTCGCGCGACGCGACGCGCGAGCGCCTGGCGACGGTTGCCCTGGCACGAGCGTGCGAGGCGCCACCGCCTGCCGGAACGTGGGCCGCATTCGAATTCCGCCGCCAGGTGGATCTCGTGGAGCGCTTCACCTTGGGCGAAGGTCGCTCGGCAGTGAACGACGCCACGTTATGGAGCGCGTCCGCCGTCCAGTGCTTTCGCACGCATCCCGACGTTCACCTCGTCGCCATCGCCGTCAACAGCGCCGCCGACTACAAGGCCGCCGCCTGCGCGGGCGTCGACGCCGTTCTCGCCGATTCGCCGAAACAGATGGTGCCGGTGCGCGAATCGCTCAGGCGCGGCTATACGTGCCCTTGAACGCGTCCTTGCTACGTATTTTTACGTAGGACGCTTACGTAATTCTCCGGTTGTGGGCGCCTGGGCGAAGGCCAATACTACGGGGCCGCCGCATGGTGCAGCTACGCCATGCGCCGCACCGAAATCCGCTACGCTGCTTCAGGCCTGATTCAGGCACGACGCGCATCGGGGCCCGGTCCGAATCCGGGGAATCGCGCGCGTAAACACCGCGCATAAACACAAACAACAAGGAGACGCCATGAGTCGGGCATCCAGTTTCGTCGTCTGGACGATCGTCGCGCTGCTGGGCGCGTTCGCGTTCGGCACCATCGCGCTCGCGCACGGCGAGCGCATCAGCGCACTCTGGATCGTGGTCTGCGCGATCTGCGTCTATCTGATCGCCTACCGCTTCTACAGTCGCTTCATCGCGAGCGCCGTACTGCAGCTCGACGGTCTGCGCATGACGCCGGCCGTGCGCCACAACGACGGGCTCGACTACGTGCCCACCAACAAATACGTGCTGTTCGGCCACCACTTCGCGGCGATCGCGGGCGCGGGGCCGCTGGTGGGCCCGGTGCTGGCCGTGCAGATGGGCTACATGCCCGGCATGATCTGGATTCTCGCGGGCGTGGTGTTCGCGGGCGCCGTGCAGGACTTCGTGGTGCTGTTCCTTTCCACGCGCCGCGACGGCCGCTCGCTCGGCGACCTCGTGAAGATGGAGCTCGGGCCGGTGCCCGGCGTGATCGCCCTCTTCGGCACCTTCCTCATCATGATCATCATCCTCGCGGTGCTGGCACTGATCGTGGTGAAGGCGCTCACGAACTCGCCGTGGGGCACGTTCACCGTCGCCGCGACGATCCCCATCGCGATCTTCATGGGTCTGTACGTGCGCTACATTCGCCCCGGCAAGATCGGCGAAATCTCGGTCATCGGCTTCGTGCTGCTGATGGCCTCCATCGCGTTCGGCCAGCACGTGCACGACTCGCCCGCGCTCGCCGCGATGTTCACGTTCACGGGCATCCAGCTCACGTGGATCCTGATCGGCTATGGCTTCGTCGCCTCGGTGCTGCCGGTGTGGCTGCTGCTCGCGCCGCGCGACTACCTTTCGACGTTCCTGAAGATCGGCACGATCCTCGCGCTCGCCATCGGTATCCTGATCGTCGCGCCGGAGCTCAAGATGCCGGCCTTCACGAAGTTCATCGACGGCACGGGCCCGGTCTGGTCGGGCAGCCTGTTCCCGTTCCTCTTCATTACGATCGCGTGCGGCTCGGTCTCGGGCTTCCACGCGCTGATTTCGTCGGGCACGACGCCCAAGCTGCTCGATAACGAGACCAACGCGCGCTTTATCGGCTATGGCGCGATGCTGATGGAGTCGTTCGTCGCGATCATGGCGCTCGTGGCCGCTTCGGTGATCGAGCCGGGCGTGTACTTCGCGATGAACGCGCCGCTCGCCGTGCTCGGCACGACGCCCGACGCGGTTGCCCACACGGTCGGCACCTGGGGCTTCGCGCTCACGCCCGACATGCTCACGCAGACGGCGCACGCCGTGGGCGAGACGACCATCGTCGCGCGCGCGGGCGGCGCCCCGACGCTGGCGGTGGGCATGGCGCAGATCCTGCACCAGGTGATAGGCGGCGAAGCGATGATGGCCTTCTGGTATCACTTCGCCATCCTCTTCGAAGCGCTCTTTATTCTCACCGCCGTCGACGCGGGCACGCGCGCGGGCCGCTTCATGCTGCAGGATTTGCTCGGCACGTTCCATCCTTCGCTCAAGCGCACCGAGTCGCTGCCCGCGAACCTGATCGCCACCGCGCTGTGCGTGGCGGCTTGGGGCTACTTCCTCTACCAGGGCGTGGTCGACCCGCTGGGCGGCATCAATACGCTGTGGCCGCTCTTCGGCATTTCGAACCAGATGCTGGCGGGTATCGCGCTGATGCTGGCCACCGTCGTGCTGTTCAAGATGAAGCGCGAGAAGTTCGCCTGGGTCACGGTGCTGCCTACGATCTGGCTGCTCATCTGCACGCTGACGGCCGGCTGGCAGAAGATCTTCGACAGCAATCCCAAGGTGAGTTTCGTCGCGCATGCGCAGAAGCTTTCCGCCGCGCTCGCGGAAGGCCAGATCGTCGGGCCCGCGAAGTCGCTCGAACAGATGCAGCGCATGATCTTCAACGACTACGTGGATGCGGCGCTTTCGGGGCTCTTTATTTTCGTGGTGGTGAGCATTGTCGTGTACGGGCTGATCTCGATTGCGCGTGCGCGCCGGGTCGATCGTCCGACCACACAGGAAACGCCCTATGAGCCGATGCCGGCCGGCGCGGGGTTGGCCCAGCGCGTGGGCGGCGCACATTAACGGAGGCGAGGCGCATCATGTTCTCGGGACTGCGTGACAACGTGCAAACGGCCGGCCGCTATCTGGGGCAGGCCATGCGCCTGATGGTCGGTCTGCCGGACTACGAAGGATATGTCGCTCATATGCGCGCGACCCATCCGGACCGGCCAGTGATGACCTACGAGGAATTCTTCCGCGAACGGCAGAACGCGCGGTACGGCTCGGGGGCGGGGAAATGCTGCTGATGTGCCGCTAGCTGCGCGTGACAGAAAGCGCAACGGGCCGGTGTCCGTTGCGCTTATTTTTTGTCCTTGCCTCAGCGCCAGCGGGCCGCTTCGCCGGAAACCCGTAATCGTGCTGCGTAGGCGCCATGGCGCCATCTCGCGATTCGACCTCTGTCCGTGATCGTGCCACGCGGGGCGAAAGGAACGGGATCTCCGCGAGCTATCTATCCGTCCCCGACCTGTTGCCTTGCACAAAAGTTGACTTTTGATGCGATACGGGCTTACCCGAATGCAAAAAAGTATCAGTCGGCGGTCTTATTTTCAGTGGTGGGATGGCGCTCGCATGGGTAACTTTCAGGTCATGGCGGCGTTCGACAGCAACGCGAGCCCGACAACAAGGAACGAACCGCCGCAGGAGGAAGACAGATGCAAGCCACGGAGGACGCGGCGCCCAGGGATGGCCGCAAGACCTGGATCGACAAGCCGGACCTGGAACTGGTGGCCGTGCCGCGCGACGAGTCGTTCAAGGTGTGGTCGCACGGCTATCCCTATCGCACGGTGCGCTGGCATTTTCACCCCGAGTACGAGATCCACCTCATCACGTCGACCGTGGGCAAATACTTCGTCGGCGATCACATCGGCAATTTCGCGCCCGGCAATCTCGTGATGGTGGGACCGAACCTGCCGCACAACTGGGTCAGCAGCGTGCCGCAGGACGAACGTGTGGACGAACGGTGTCTCGTGCTGCAATTCGATGCCGGGTTCATCGCACGCACGAGCGAGGCGTTTCCCGAATTCCGCCGCGTGGAGCCCCTGCTCGAGGCCTCGCGCTCGGGCCTGCTGTTCCCGTCGAGAACGGGCGCGATTGCCGAACCGGTCATGCGCGAGATGCTGGGTGCGCAAGGGCTGCGGCGCATCGTGCTGTTCATGGCGCTTTTCGATCTGCTCGGCCGCAGTGCCGAGCCCGTGAAGCTCGCGAGCGACGCGTACCGCGCCGACCCCACGCGCTACGCCGGCACGCGCATCAATCACGTACTGGGCTTCATCGGCAAGAACCTCTCGCAGGAGCTGCGCGAGACGGAGCTGGCCGAACTGGCGGGGCAAAGCGTCAGCGCCTTTTCCCGCTACTTCCGCCGGCATACGGGCGTGCCTTTCGTGCAGTACGTGAACCGTCTGCGCATCAATCTCGCATGCCAGCTACTTCTATCAGGTGAACTGAGCATCACCGACATCTGCTATCAGGTCGGCTTCAATAATCTGTCGAATTTCAACCGCCAGTTCCTGCAGCTCAAGCAGATGTCACCTTCGCGCTGGAGAGCGTGGCAACAGTTGAACGCGGCCAGCGCGGCCGCCGACGCGCACGCGCCCGGCTAGCTCACGACAACAGGCCGTGCCGACACGCCGGGCTCAGGTCTTGCGGCGGTGGGCAAGGCTTGTCTGCGGTCCCCCGATAGCCATGGCGGCATCGGCATTTTTCCAACAACGGAGACACCTCATGACCCGACTTTCGACCCCTCTGATCGGCGCCGCCATAGTGACCCTGGCGCTGACCGGCACGACCGCGGCGCTGGCCGCGCCGAGCGGCACCGTGGCCTTTCTGATGCCCGATCACGCCTCGACCCGCTACGAGCAGCACGATTTCCCCGGCTTCAAGGCCGAAATGGCGAAGCTCTGCGCGGGCTGCAAGGTGCTCTACCAGAACGCGAATGCCGACGCCGCGATGCAGCAGCAGCAGTTCAATTCGGTGATCGCGCAGGGGGCGAAGGTGATCGTGCTCGATCCGGTGGATTCCACCGCGGCTGCGTCGCTGGTCCATATGGCGCAGAGCCAGGGCATCAAGGTGATCGCCTATGACCGGCCGGTGCCCTCCACACCCGCCGACTATTACGTCTCGTTCGACAACGAAGAGATCGGCAAATCGATCGCCCAGTCGCTCGTGCAGCACCTGAAGGACGCGGGCGTTGCCACGGGCAAGGGCGGCGTGCTGGAGGTCAACGGCTCGCCGACCGATGCGGCCGCGGGGCTCATCAAGAAGGGCATTCACGAAGGCCTGGAAGGCAGCGGCTACAAGACGCTCGCCGAGTACGACACGCCCGAATGGGCGCCGCCCAAGGCCCAGCAATGGGTGAGCGGGCAAATCACGCGCTTCGGCTCGCAGATCGTGGGCGTCGTGGCCGCCAACGACGGCACGGCGGGCGGCACCATCGCCGCCTTCAAGGCAGCCGGCGTCAACCCGGTGCCGCCCGTGACGGGCAACGACGCGACGCTCGCCGGCCTGCAGCTGATCGTTTCGGGCGACCAGTACAACACGATCCTCAAACCGAGCGAGATCGTCGCGGCGGCGGCCGCGAAGGTGGCGGTGGGCTTCCTCTCGGGCGACAAGCCGAAGGGCGAGACCAGCCTCTTCAATACGCCGACGCAGCTCTTCAAGCCCGCCGTGATCACCGCGAAGAACATCAAGGCGGAGGTCGTGGACAAGGGCTTTGCCAGCGCCAAAGACCTGTGCGCGGGCCGCTATGCCGACGGCTGCAAGAAGCTGGATATCGCGAACTGATCAGGTTTGCAGATGAACGGGGGCTGGCGCGAGCCGGCCCCCGCCTGAAGCAATCCGGAAGCCCTCCGGAAGCAAAAGAGCAGGGACTACCATGACTGAGAACCCCACATCACGCGCGGCGCCGGGCGAGCTCGTGCTGAGTTTGCGCGGCGTTTCCAAGCACTTCGGCGCCGTCTCGGCCCTCACCGACATCGAGCTCGACGTGCATGCGGGCGAAGTGGTCGCCCTCGTCGGCGACAACGGCGCCGGCAAATCGACGCTCGTGAAGATCCTGGCCGGCGTCCATCAGCCGAGCGCGGGAACGATCACGTTCCGCGGCCAGCAGGTCACGCTGTCCGATCCCGCCACGGCGCTCGATCTGGGCATTGCCACCGTGTTCCAGGATCTCGCGTTGTGCGAAAACCTGGACGTGGTCGCGAACATCTTCCTCGGCCGCGAGCTGAGCCCGATACGGCTCGACGAAGTCCAGATGGAAGTGCGCGCGTGGACGCTCCTCAACGAGCTCTCGGCGCGCATTCCGAACGTGCGCGACGTGGTCGCCTCGCTCTCGGGCGGGCAACGTCAGACCGTGGCGATCGCTCGCTCGCTGTTGCTGGACCCGAAGCTGATCATGCTCGACGAGCCCACCGCCGCGCTGGGCGTGGCGCAGACGGCCGAGGTGCTGAACCTGATCGAGCGGGTGCGCGCGCGCGGCCACGCGGTGATCATGATCAGCCACAACATGGAAGACGTGCGCGCCGTGGCGGACCGGATCGTGGTGCTGCGCCTTGGCCGCAACAACGGCGTCTTCTATCCCGATTCATCCAACGCGGAACTGGTGGCCGCCATCACCGGCGCGACCGAGAATGCCGTCTCGCGCCGCGCGGGCCGGCGCCAGGCGCAACAGGACATGCAATGAGAGGTGCGATCATGAGCAAGGAAACCCAGGACGCCACGCCGCCGTCCCCGCTGCTCGACCGCAGCGATGTACGCGTGAAGCACGCCACCGGTATCGGCGAAAGCCTCTCCGCCTTCGTCGACCGGATCCGGTCGGGCGACCTCGGCTCGCTGCCGGTCATCGTGGGTCTCGTCATCATCTGGACCGTGTTCACGAGCCTGAACCCGGTCTTTCTTTCCGCCGACAACCTCGTGAACCTGCTGTTCGACTGCTCGACGGTCGGGGTCATTTCGCTCGGCATCGTCTGCGTGCTGCTGGTGGGCGAGATCGACCTTTCGGTGGGCTCGATGAGCGGCTTCGCCTCCGCGCTCGTGGGCACGCTTTGGGTCAACGAAGGCTGGCCCGTGCTGCTCGCCATCGTGGCCGCCGTGGTCGTCGGGGCACTGATCGGCGCGCTCTACGCGTTGCTGCTGAACCGTCTGGGCATGCCGAGCTTCGTTTCCACGCTGGCGGGCCTGCTCGCTATCCTCGGCATGCAGCTCTACGTCCTCGGCGCCGACGGCTCGATCAACCTGCCCTATGGTTCGACCGTGGTGAACTTCGGACAACTGATGATCATTCCTGCGTTCGTCTCGCACGCGCTCGCGCTGCTGCCGGGCCTCGCGATCGTGCTGATCGGGCTACGCACGCGCGAGCGCCGCCGCGCGGCCCGTCTTTCGGCGCCCTCGGTAGGCAGCCTGCTCGCGCGCGGCGTGGTCATCACCGTGTTCCTCGAACTCGTCGTGAGCTATCTCGACCGGGGGCGCGGCGTGCCGCTGATGTTCGGCCTTTTCCTCTTTCTCGCCGTCGCCATGAATTACGCGCTCATGCGCACGCGCTGGGGCCGTTCGATGAACGCCGTGGGCGGCAATCGCGAAGCCGCGCGCCGCGCCGGTATCAACGTCCACCGCATCTACACCAGCGCCTTCATGCTCTGCGCGGGCCTCGCCGCGCTCGGCGGCGTGCTCACGGCCGCGCGGCTCGCCTCGGCGAGCCAGCAGGCCGGTACCGGCGACGTGAACCTGAACGCCATCGCGGCGGCCGTGATCGGCGGCACGAGCCTGTTCGGCGGGCGCGGCAGCGCGTGGTCGGCCGTACTCGGCATCATCGTGATCCAGTCGATCGCGAGCGGCCTCACGCTGCTGAATCTGTCTTCCTCGCTGCGCTTCATGATCACCGGCGCGGTGCTGGCGATCGCGGTGATCGTCGACTCGCTGGCCCGGCGCTCGCGTGTCACGCACGGCCGCGCGTAATTCCCTGCATCCTGGAGAGTCGTCCATGTCTGAATCGATGAATGGAAAAGTGGCCGCCATCACGGGCGCGGCATCGGGTATTGGCCTCGAATGCGCGCGCACGCTCGTGACCGAGGGCGCGAAGGTCGTGCTGATCGACCGCGCCAAAGAGCGGCTCGAAGCCTGCTGCGCCGAACTGGGGCCGAACGCGCTCGCCTTGCAGGTGGACCTGCTGCAGCCTGCCGAGGTGTCCGCGATGCTGCCGAAGATCCTCCAGCTCGCGGGCGGTCTCGACATCTTCCATGCGAACGCGGGCGCCTATATCGGCGGCGAGGTCGTGAACGGCAATCCCGACGACTGGGACCGCATGCTGAACCTCAATATCAACGCGGCGTTCCGCTCCGTGCATGCGGTGCTGCCGCATCTGGTCGCGCAGAAGTCGGGCGACATCGTCTTCACGAGTTCGATTGCGGGCATCGTGCCGGTGGTGTGGGAGCCTATCTACACGGCCTCGAAGTTCGCCGTGCAGGCCTTCGTTCACACCACGCGCCGCCAGGTGGCGAAGCACGGCGTGCGGGTGGGCGCGGTGGCGCCGGGGCCCGTCGTCACGGCGTTGCTCGACGACTGGCCGAAGGCCAAAATGGAAGAGGCGCTGGCCTCGGGCAGCCTGATGCAGCCGAAAGAGGTCGCCGACGCGGTACTCTTCATGCTGACGCGGCCGCGCAACGTGACCATCCGCGATCTCGTGATCCTGCCCAACAGCGTGGATCTCTGAGCACGTGCGCCGCCTTCTTTTCTCCTGACATGCAAACAGCGATGAGCACAGACAATCCGGCTGCAAGCGCGACCGCAGGCGTACCGCACGGCACGCGCTACGCGATAGGCGTGGACGTGGGCACAGGCAGCGCCCGCGCGGGCATCTTCGATCCCTCGGGTGCGATGGTGGCCTCGGCGAAGCACGACATCACCGTGTTTCACGCGAGCGGCGCGATCGTCGAACAGTCGAGCACGGAGATCTGGAGCGCCGTCTGCCGCGCCGTGAAAGACGCGCTCGCGGCAGCGGCCCTTGCGCCCGACGCGATCGCCGGGATCAGCTTCGACGCCACCTGCTCGCTGGTCGTGCTGGGCGAGGGCGGCCGGCCCCTGCCGGTGGGGCCGACCGAGAAGGACGAGCGCGACATCGTCGTCTGGATGGACCATCGCGCGGTCGGGCAGGCGCAACGCATCAACGAGACGGGACACGCGGTGCTCGAGTTCGTGGGCGGCACGATCTCGCCGGAGATGGAAACGCCCAAGCTGCTCTGGCTGCTCGAAAACCGGCCCCATGTGTTCGAAGCCGCCTGGCAGTTCTTCGATCTGACCGACTTCCTGACCTGGCGCGCGAGCGGCGATCTCGTGCGCTCCACCTGCACCGTCACCTGCAAGTGGACCTACCTCGCCCACGAACGGCGCTGGGACGAAAGCTACTTCCGCGCGGTGGGTCTTGGCGTGCTGGCCGACGAAGGCTTTGCGCGCATCGGGCAGCGCGTCGTGGAGCCCGGCACGCCGCTCGGCGGCGGGCTGACCGCGCAGGCCGCGGCGGAACTGGGCCTGAGGGCGGGCACACCGGTTGCTGCGGGCGTGATCGACGCGCACGCCGGGGGCATCGGCACGGTGGGCGCGGACGGCGCGCCCGAGTCCTGCCTTGCCTATGTCTTCGGTACCTCGTCGTGCACGATGACGACCACACGCGAACCGGTCTTCGTGCCGGGCGTCTGGGGGCCGTACTTCTCGGCGATGGTGCCGCAGGCGTGGCTCAACGAAGGCGGCCAGTCGGTGGCCGGGGCGGCGATCGAGCGGCTGCTGGCGATGCATCCGCTGGCCGCCGAAACGCAGCGCCGCGCCCAGGAAGCGGGGCAGTCGCTGCCGGCACTGCTCGCCGGTCTTGCTGTGCAGGCCTCCGACGATCTTTCGGCGGCGGTCGGGCTCGCGCACGGTTTGCATGTCGTGCCCGAATTCCTCGGCAACCGCGCGCCGTTTGCCGATCCCCACGCGAGAGCGGTGATCGCGGGGCTCGGGATGGAGACGGACCGGGACAGCCTTGTCGCGCTCTATATCGCCGGGATTTGCAGCATTGGCTACGGGCTGCGCCAGATTATCGAAGCGCAGACCGCGGCCGGCGCGCCGATCGAGCGGATCGTGATCAGCGGCGGCGCGGGGCGGCTCGCGCTCGTGCGCCAGTTGCTGGCCGATGCGACGGGCAAGCCCGTGCTCGCGACCGAGGCGGAAGAGCCCGTGCTGCTGGGCGCGGCGATGCTGGGCGCCGTGGCGGGCGGGCTTTGCGAGGACGTGCGCGCCGCCATGGCGAAGATGTCGCGGATCGGTAAGATCCATGCGCCCGCGAGGGGTGAGACGGCGGCCCTGCACGACGCGCGGTATGACGCGTTCAGGCAGTTGCAGGGCGTGGCGAGGGCCATACGTTAGTGCGGTCAATGCGGTTAATACGGTCAATGCGGCCGGCACGACCCGAAGCACGCGACCTGAAGGCTAGCCTTCCCCGGTCAGCCGGCTCAGCAAATGACTGAGGCGGCGGGCTTGCGTGTGCATGATCCCCGGCGTCAGGGCGATCTGCTGCACCCGGTCGAACCAGTAGCGACGGCCGAAGACGGCGACGTGATTGTCGGCTGCGATGGCGGCTTCGAGATGCGCGATGGCATCGTCGAGATTTTGTACCGTATAGGGGCTTTCGCCCGCGAGCCACGTTTTCATGTTCGATGGGGGAGTCACAGTGCGCGCACTGTGATCGGCAAGCTTCGGGTGCATGTGCGTGCCCTGTCTGGTTTCGCCTGTCCAATGCAACCGCTCGACCCCGTTCACCTCACTTGCACGACAGGATCGCTTCGGCGCTCTTCTTTGTGTCGTCCCACTCAGCAACGTTCGAATCGCCCTGCCTCGCTCATGCGAAAAGCAGAGGGTAATCGGTACATTCGGCAAAAATAAGCAGTGCCTGGAAAGCGCCCGGGTCTCGTGAAGGCGCACCGTCCCATGACGGGTCTGGTGGAATTCGCGCAGGCGAATAGAAGATTGGCCGCCGCGCTCTGCCCTCGGAATATGAGCAACGGCGGCCAAGACAGCGGCTCGCCTGGGACATGGCCAGGCGATTCCCGCCGTTTCAGCGTCACGCAGGGGCGCCGTCCTTTGTGGATGCGGACTGGTCGCCAGATAGCGGCACGTGACGACTGCGGTTACTGCACAACTCTCTCTAAATTTATGAAATCGGCGTTTTTAGGTTCCGGACTGACTAAGCAATGACCGTGCCATGTGGGCGCGTCCCTGCTGACGGGAGGTTGACGGCTATCGGGGGCACGCCCCAGGACGATTTCGTCCACAGTTTGGAGTGGGATTGGACGATTTCGTCCAATTTATGCGTGGGAGGGGCGTGATGTGCCGATTTCGTCCACTTTCGGGAATGGTCGGAACGGATTGGGTAGCGCGGCCAGGCATTTTCGATTCAGCCATCCGTCGAGATCGTGACAGCCTCCCACGCACGGATCTCGTCCTCCAGCGCCGACAACTTGCCTCGCACGAGCCCGAGCGCGTCGCTGCCCAGCAAGAGATGCGCCGGGGGCCGGTCCGCATCGATTGCCGCGAGCATGGCGCGCGCGGCTTTCCTGGGGTCTCCCGGTTGCCTGCCGCTCTTTTCTTCGCGAGCCCGACGGACAGGGTCAAAGATATCGTCGTAGTCCGGAATCGAGCGGGGCGTTCGCGTCATCGAGCGGCCGGCCCAGTCCGTGCGGAACGAACCCGGCGCGACGGCGGTCACCGCGATGCCGAAAGGCTTCACCTCTTTGCCCAACGCCTCCGAGATGCCTTCAAGCGCGAACTTGCTTCCGCAGTAGTACGAGATTCCCGGCATGGTGATGTAACCGCCCATCGACGTGATATTCAGAATGTGTCCACGGCGGCGTTCGCGCATGAAGGGCAACACGGCCTTCATCATCGCGACCGCGCCGAAAACATTCACATCGAACTGTCGACGCATCTCCGGCAAAGGCGATTCCTCCATGATGCCTTCGTGGCCATAGCCCGCGTTGTTGACGAGGACGTCGACCGGCCCCACGTTCGCCTCGATTTCCGACACGGCGCCTGCGATGGCGTCGAAGTCGGTCACGTCGAGTACGCGTCCCACAGCGGCATGCGCGGACAGCGACGTGAAATCACGCAATGCCTCCTCGCTTCTCACGGTCCCGACCACGGTGTGACCGACCGCAAGCGCCTCTTGGGCGAGCGCGCGGCCGAAGCCGCTGCTGACGCCGGTGATGAGCAGCGTTTTGCTGGATGTCATGGAAGCACGCTCCGAATGTTGTCTGGAAAGTGCATGCTAGTCTGAGAAGGAGGGCAAGATAAGCCAGATTCCGCTAATTTTCTTGCATAAAACTATGAGAAGCCAACGCGCCTTCCCCGGTCAACCCGAGCTGTCCCCGCGAAGCCAGAAGCGCATGGTTTCCCTGCTGCGCGGGTTGGCCCCGGACGAGGGCTACAACCTGACGGCGCTGCCGGGCGTCCGCATCCTGCGTTCGAACCGGGCGCTGCCGCGCACGCCGGTTCTGTACGATCCCGGCATCGTGATCGTTTGCCAGGGCCGCAAGCGCGGCTACTTCGGCGACGAGCTCTATCTGTACGATGAGCGTCACTATCTGGCCGTGTCCGTGCCCGTGCCGTTTAGCATGGAAACCGATGCGACCCCGGAGCGCCCGCTGCTCGCGCTGTATCTGCACCTCGATTTCGCGATGGCCGCCGAGCTGGCGGCGCAGATCGACCGCGAAGGCCTGACCGAGCGCAGCCAGGCGCCCCGGAGCATGACCTCCACGCCGATGGATGACGCGATGCAAACGTCCGTGTTGCGCCTGCTCGAAGCCATGCATCGGCCGCTCGAAGCCGCCGTGCTGGGCCAAGGCTTGCTGCGCGAACTGTACTTTCGTGTGCTCACCGGAGCCCAGGGCGGTTCGATGCGGGAAGCGCTGGCGATGCAGGGGCAGTTCGGCAGAATCGGCAGATCGCTACGTCTCATCCACGCTGCCTACGCGCAGTCGCTCGACGTGGCGCAGCTTGCCGAAGAAGCGGGGATGAGTGTTCCGAGCTTTCACAGCCACTTCAAGGCGATCACGCAAGTTTCGCCCATGCAGTACGTGAAGTCCACGCGCCTGCATCAGGCCCGGCTGCTGATGTTGCGCCACGACCTGACCGCCGAAGCGGCGAGCCACGCCGTGGGCTATACGAGCGCGTCCCAGTTCACGAGGGAGTTCAAACGGCTCTTTGGCTTGACGCCCGCCGCGGAGGCCAGGCGTATGCGCGAGAGTTTCGCCATTCCCGAGGCGTTCGAGGGGGCAACGTATGTCTCGTCGCACTGAGCTATCTTGCGACCCCGGAGTCGAAAAGCAACCGGGGCGAGCGGTCAGCCCAACGCCAGTCGATTCAAAAAGGCATCGACCCGATGGGTTTCCGTGGCCCACGACGTGACCAGCCGAACCACGGAATGGCGCTCGTGTGCCGGTCCCCACACGTAAAAAGCGAAGTCTTGCTTCAACGCCGCGATAACGGAATCGGGCAAGATCGCGAATACCTGGTTCGTCACCGTTTCCGCCTGAAGCGCGTAGCCATTCGACACGATTCCCGCGGCGAGTCTTGCTGCGGCCGCGTTGGCGTGCTGGGCGTTGGCAAAGAAAAGATTGGCGCTCCCAAACAATTCCTGAAACTGGATACCCAGCAGCCGGCCTTTTGCCAGCATGGCGCCGCGCTGCTTGATGTGGAAAGCAAAGTCCTCTTTCAAGGCGGGATTGCACACCACGATGGCTTCACCCAGAAGCGCACCCACCTTGGTTCCGCCGATCCAGAAAATATCGACAAGAGCGGCAATATCGGCGAGCGTTGCGTCGTTTTTGTCGGAAGCCAGTGCTGCGGCAAGGCGCGCGCCATCCAGAAATAGAATGAGGCCCCGTTCTCTGGCGAGCGCGGAAATTTTCCGCAGTTCCGCAAGCGTGTAGAGCGTGCCGGTTTCGGTCGCGTTGGACAGATAGATCAACCGGGGCTTCGCCATATGCGGGAAATGGGCATTGCTCGCCAGTGCGGCCTCGATATGTTCCGGCGTGAGCTTGCCGTCAACGGCGGGAACGGCGATGAGCTTGTGGCCCGTCGCCTCGATCGCACCGGCCTCTCTCACCACGATATGCCCCGAACTTGCCGCAATGACGGCTTCGTGCGGACGGAGGCAACTGGCGATCGAAACGATGTTCGCCATCGTGCCACTGGCTACGTAGTGGATCGCACCGTCGAACGTATCGCCAAGGCGCGCCTTGATCCGTGCCGTTGCCTCGGCGGAAAAGGCGTCGTCGCCATACGCCGCGTGCTGGCTGGTGTTGGTTTCGGTCAGGACGCGGAGGATGTCCGGGTGCGCGCCCTCGCTGTAGTCGTCGAGAAAGCTGAAAGTCGTCATTCGGTGCTTCTGCGTTGGGTGGAGGCAGCCCAGGAGAGGGGCGAGGCCAGAAATGGCAGCGTACCGACCCATTGCCCGATCGCCTTGTAAAAAATTGCAGGGGTCGCTCAGAAGCGCGCGGGCGTCACCCCGTAGGCGTCGCGAAACGCGCGGGTGAAATGGCTTTGATCGAAGAAGCCGACGGCGTGCGCAATGCCGGTGATCGGCATCTGCCGGTTCGCGGCCATCAAGGCGACGGCCTTTTCCAGCCGCATGCGTAGCAACCAGGCGTGAGGCGTCATGCCGACCGTGCGTTTGAAGCGCTTCAGGAAGCGAAACCGGTCGAGACCGACGAGGAGGGACAAGTCCTCCAGGACGATCTTGTCGGCGAGATGGGCGTCCACGAAATCCCGGATCTGTCGAAGCTGCTGCGGCGACAGCGCGCCGGAAATCGTCTGGGGAGCGGGCTGCTTCAAGCGGGCGAACAGTGATTCCAGCAGTTCGAGAACGAGCGTTTCGTTCGTCATCCCGTCGGCCGTCGTGTGCTGGAGGGCCGCATGGAGGTGGAGCAGCCGGTCGGCGAGGCCGCGGTCTTGCAGCACGATGGCGGGCTGCGAGGGGAAAGCGTGCCTGCCGGTGATTTCCTCGCCGAATCCGTTCAGCAGCGCGGGCGACAGACGAAACGTGTGCAGCGTGTAGGGGTGATCCGCATCGGCGACGCCGTCGTGGACTTCGCCCGGCGGCATGATCTGAACGGCGCCGCGCGCGAGCAGGAACGATTCGCCCCGCAAGGATTGACGCTGCACGCCGCTCGCAACCAGCCCGATATGGCAGTCGAGATGATAGTGGGGTTCGAAGCGAAACCCGGCGTATCGGGCCGTGCCGAGCGTCAAGCCTGGGACGCCGATGGAATGACGGTACTGGACTTCTTCGGACATGACTCATCTTGGGCTCGCCGCCCGCAGTCTGGCGGCCCACCCCGCGCGTTACGCTGTGAACGGGTCATTATCGCAGCTTCATGCTGGATTGCATGGGACTGCGCAGGACCGGAGCACAAGCCGGCGGCACGGCACATGGCGTGCCGTGCCGCTGGCCGCCCGCTCAGCCCTGCAGGCTGACCTTGCTGTACGTCAGCCGGCTTGGCCGCACCTGCATCCGCACGAGCGAGACGAGGAAGCTGAAACCGGCCTGATTCGGATCGATCACCGGCACATAGGCACCGAGCGCCTCGCCAAGCAGCGTCGACACACGGCTGGCAACGTTCACGAACCCCGTGCAGCCGAGCAGGATGGACTGGGCGCCGTCCTCCTTGATCGCTTTCATGGCGGCCTCGAACGTGCGCGCGACCACCACGTCCACGTTCTCCAGTTGAGCGACCGGGCAGTCGATCGCGCGGATCGACACGAACGTGTCCTCGATGCCATAGGTTTGCGGATGCGCGCGCTGCATGGCGAGCGTGCTTTGCAGGATCGTCACGATCGAGAATCGCTGGCTCAGCATCAGCGCCGCAAAGGCGGAAGGCGGAAAGCCGCCGATGATCGGAATGTCGATCACTTCCCGCGCCGCTTCGACGCCGCACATGTCGAAGTCGGTCAGCCAGATGCCGTCGAAGCCGTCCTTCTCGATCGCCTGGGCAAGTTCGACCACCGGCATGCCGTTCTGCAGCCAGTTGGTGCGGTTCTCGATGTCGGGGTGGCCGGACGTGATGTTGCGGATCTCGACCTGTACGTCCGCCGGCAGGACCGGCGCGATGGCTTTCATGATGCGGTCGTTGTACTGCGACGTGGCGACCGGCACGAGCACGCAGATGCGAATTGGCGAGTTCATGCGGCACCGCCTTCGCGACCGTGCGCAAGCGCTTCGAGCGGCACGTAGGGGCCGAGATAGCCGAAGCTGTTCAGCAGGTCCATGAAGCTGTCGAGTATCAGGCCGGGCTTGCGCAGCTCCGGCTCGGCGCGCCAGGCGATCAGCGTGACGGGCCGTTTGCCGATGGCGGGATTCAACTTTCCGTTGTCTTGAACGAGATCGCCGTTGGTGAAGATCGACTGGCCCTCGCCTTCGACGAAGTACGCCACGCTGTCCGGCGCCAGCACGATCGGCTGCGCACTGGCGCTGTCCCACGCGAGCAGCGATTCGTTCTGGTAGACCACCGTGTAGCTACGCTCGCCGGCACGAATGGAGACCTGGCCGCCGTCGAAGCCGCCGCTCGTTTTCACGGCCGCCGAAACGAGCTCGCCCGGCTCGGAGATCGCGCGGGCGGCGATGTCGCAGCGTTCGGCGAGATAGCCGATCATTTGCGAAGGACTGCGAATCTGGCCGGCCTGAACGGTGCGGCCCAGCTCCAGCGCGCGTTTGAGCGTGCCGCGCACCGGCGTGGCGCGGCCGATATCGGCCGGCGTCATCACCCACATTGCGAGGCCGCCGAACTGGCCGAACTCCGGATCGGCGACGACGGGACGCATCATCTGTTCGACGATGGCCGAGACGTCGCGCTGGTGCGACGGGCCGCCGTGGTTTCCCTTGCGCGGCGTCACGTCGAGCTCGACGCAGAGGCCGCCCTGGCTCACGAGGAAAGCCGGGCGCGGATCGATTTCCGCGGCGGCAAACGTGAGCATGGGCAGGGACGGCACGGCGCGGCCCGCGCCGTCGGCGTCGATCACGGCGAGGCCGAGCTTCGCGGCAACGAGGGCCGCCACCGTGAAGCCCAGCGCACCGCTCTCGGGCGGCATCACATAGGCGAGCTTCGCGGGCTGCGAGGCGAGCCGGGCCTGCACGTTCTGCGCGGCGATGACCGGTCCGATCGGGTGGGTGGCCTTGTTGATCGCTTCGGGCGCGCCGAGGTAGGCGACCATGACGGCCGCGCCTTCGGTGGCTTCCTCGACCGACACCACCTTGATCTTGTCCGTGGGGTAGTAGTCGCCCGCGACGAAATGCTCGGCGAGGTGCCGCGCAGACTCGATCGTGCCGCCGCCGCCGCTGCCGAAAAATGCCGCCCCGAGCAGCAGGGGTTCCAGATCTTCCCGGGTTAATTCATAGGCCATGGGTCGTTCCTTTGTTTTGAGGGTCAAGGGAAACATCGCGCCGAAGCTCGGCGAGCAAAGCGACTGCATCGATAATGCGGGTGGTGGACTCGGGCGGGAGCCCGCGCAATCCGCGGTCCAGCGTGTCGATCGCATCGGCCTCGCGGCCGGTGGACCGGAAGAGTTCGGCAAGATAGCGCGCGGCGTCCACGCGCGCGGGCACCGAACCGAAGGCAAGCGCCGTGGAGAGGGCGGTGCGCAGCCCCTGCTCCGCGGCTGTCAGGTCGCCGAGCGCCCATTGCGCGCGCGCCCGGGTGACCAGCAGTTCGCCCAGGTAGGCGCGCTCCTGGCGGGCGAGGGTTTCATCGACGGCGGTGGCGAGTATCGCTTCGCATTGCTCCGCACGGCCGGCGCGCAGCAGCAGTTCGCCGTGCTGCCAGGTCTTGAAGGAATAGAACAGCGCACCGCCGTTGCAGACCATATGGTTATCGTAGCCGTCGAGCATGACGGCTTCCGCTTCGTCGGCGTGGCCGAGCGCGCTCAACTGGCAGCCGCGGAATATCTGGCCGACGCCCCGATAAAAGGCGAAGCCGTTGGCGATCGATACCGATTCGAGCTCGCTCGCGAGCGGCCCGAGCCGCTCCCGATCGTCGAAGAGGCAGGCGAGCCACACGGCGCCCTGCAGATTGACCGCGTGCGCGAGCGCATGCGTGCCCGGTTCGGAAGCGCGCAGGATCAGCATTTCCATCGCGTGCCGGGCCTGCACGAACGCGCCGATCTGGTAGGCGGCGAGTCCTTCGAACGTCAAGGCGAGGCTCGCGAGGTCGATGCCTTGCGAGCCGGTGCGTACGTCGTTGCGGGCTACGCCAAGCAGATGGCCGCGCGCGAGACAGGCGAGCGCCTCTTCGCTGTCGCCAAGCCAGAAGAGCGTATTGGTCATGGCGAAGTGGGCTTCGTCGAGCGAGATGGCATGGCCGCTGTTCTGGGCGCGCTGCAGCATGTCCTGCGCGGTGGCGCGCGCCTGCTTGAGCTGGAGCGTCGTGAGCTGGGTCGTCCAGATGCCGAACTGGATCGCCGCGATCTCGGGCGGCTCGCAAATGCCTTCGCCCACGGCGAGCGCCGCCGCGTAACAGGCCGTGGCTTCCGCGTACAGCCAGCCGTGCACGCTGCGCAGGCTCATGCCGAGCAGCCGGTAAGCGTCGAACTGGAGACGCCGCACCGGTCCCTGTTCGGGGCCGGTCTGCAGCACGTCGAGGCAGCGCCGCAACGGGGCAATGGCATCGGCGAAGCGCGAGGCTTCGATGAGCGCGCTCGCGGTTTCCAGACATTTGTGCGCTTCGCGATGGTGCTCCTCGCGCGATTTCAGGCGGCGCTCGATCGTCTTGCGGCCCACGCCGAGCAGCGTGGCCGCGGCGCTCTTGTTGCCCGCGCTGCGCTCTAGCGCGCGGTCGATCAGCAGATCTTCGGCGACGGCGAGCTTGTCGCGTCCTTCGAGTTGCAGCAGCATGTCGGCAAGGCCGGCGCGCGAAATGGATCCCGCCGTCTCGTTGACGAGAAACGGCTCGAGCGCGTCCACGTCGATGAGCGTGCTTTCGGAGAGCACGCTTAGCCGGCTGATCAGGTTGCGCAGTTGGCGGATATGACCCGGCCAGGTGTGCCGGCTGAGCCGCCGGATGGCGGCCGGGGAAAATTCGAGGCGCCGCGTATGCTGCGAAGCAAAATGCGCGACCAGCGCGGGAATGTCCTCCACGCGCTGGTCGAGTCCGGGCAGCGCCAGCACGAAGACCGCGAGGCGGTAGAACAGATCCTCGCGGAAGAGCCCCTGGCGCGCGAGCTCGCGCAGATCCCGGTGGGTTGCCGCCACCACGCGCCCTTCGAAGCGCATGCTGGTCGAGGCGCCCACCGGGCGGAACGTGCGCGTTTCGAGCACGCGCAGCAGCTTGGGCTGCAGCGCGAGCGGCAACTCGCCGATCTCGTCGAGCAGCAGCGTGCCTTTGCCCACTTGCTGGAACAGTCCCGGGCGGCCTTCGCCCGCGCCCGTGAAAGCGCCTTTGACGTGTCCGAACAGTTCGGCTTCGACGAGATGTTCCGGAATGGCGCCGCAGTTGACGTCGACGAACGGTTGATCGTGCCGCAGGCTGCGCAGGTGCACGCGGCGCGCGACCAGTTCCTTGCCCGAACCGGTCGGCCCGATGATGAGCAGGGCGTGATCGGTGGGCGCGACGCGATCGAGCATGCGGACCAGTTGGCGAAACGCCGGCGCGTCACCGATAAACGCGCCGTGATCCGTTTTGTCTCGCGCGAACGGCACGACGGGGGAAGAACTCATGGCCTGGTGGGCTCCGGAAAAGCGGCGTGTGATTTGACCAGCAACGCGATCTGAAAACAGCCGCGGAACGCCCGTTTGGAGACCTCGCATCGGTCTGCTGCCTTGCGATTGCCTTCCGGTTTTCGGTGCGGGTAGGGGGCGTCCGCGCGGCATAGGCCGGATACGACAGCCTATGCCGACATGATCATTCAAAATTAATTAGTGTGCCAGGTGCCCGATGCGATATTCGCATTACATTGCTGACTCTTTCGTGTCAGAGAACGGGGGCGGCCAGAGCACTTTTGCAGCTTGTTGCCATGCCTGAAAACCCGCCCGGGCATTCGCACAGGATGACCATAAAATTCTGATTCGCCATGCATACAATTCGAATTGGCAGGGGTCATGTTGTGCTTATAATGAGGTCCTCTCAGGTTCTAGCACGGCCCTCGGAATGGCTAGAATCTCCTGACCGTCTCCTTGGAGACGGTTTTTTTTTGCCTCTCCGGCGCTGCCCACGCGCCATGAATTGCTTACCCAATCTTGATGATTAGTATATCTAATCAGGTTGCGAATCGGTATCGACCGCAGCATGGGCACCGTCGCGCAAACAATCGAGCGTGAGTGCGACGGCGCGGCGGCCGAGGCTGTCCGGCCGCCAGTACATCGCCACCGCGCCGGAGCTGCCGAGCGGCATCGGCATCGCCAGCACGCGCAAGATGTTAAGGCATTCGAAGCGTACCGCCGCGCGATGCGAGGCGGCGCCGATCAGTTCCGACTGGTTCAGCAGCGTCACGTTCAGCATCGAAGAGTTCGACTCCACGCAGTCGCGCGGCATGGCCCGACCCGCGGCGGCCAGCGCCGATTCCAGCGCCGTTCGTATGGGCGTGCCCGACGGCCAGACGATCCAGCGATAGTCGAACACGTCGTCCCAGGCGACCGACCGGCGTTTGGCCAGCGGATGGCCGAGGCCGACCACGAAGTTCACGGGATCGCGGTACAGCGTTTCGGTCTGCAACGCGGGATCGAGCTGGGCATTGGCGGCGCGGCCGACCACGATGTCGATTTCGCCGCGCACGAGCAGCGGCATCATCTGGTTCATGGTGCTCTCGACGAGGCGCACCTGCGCGCGCGGCATGCGCTCCACGAGCCGGGCGACCGCAAGCGGCACCGTGTCCGCTGCCGAAACGCCCGAGGTGCCGATCGACACCAGCCCGCTGCCGCCGTCACGCAGCGCGGACATGTCGTCGCGGGCGCTGTCGAGGTGCCCCTCGATGCGCCGCGCGTGCTCGATCAGCGCCTCGCCGTAGGGCGTCGGCCGCAGGCCGCGCGCGTGCCGTTCGAAGAGCGGTAGGCCCACGTCCTCTTCCAGGTCCTTCAGCCACTTCGAGAGCGCCGGCTGGGTGGTGTTGAGCGCCTCGGCCGACTGGCTCAGGTTGCCGGTCTGACCGACCGAAATCAGCATGCGCAGGTGCCGCAGCCGCAGGCGGTCCGTCCAGTCCGTGGTCATGGTGACCTCCTGGAGATATGCCGTAAATCATATACATGAGAACAATTTATGATTTTACAGGGTATAGCTCGTCGGCCTATAAATGCGTTCAGCACAGCAACGATACGAACCGCCCGTTTCGCGCATGGCGCGAGACGGACCAGATCAGGAGACTTTCATGTCCGCTTCCCTGTCCGATAGCGCGCAGGCGTCCGTCCGCGAGGCTTATTACGCGCAGATCGCGCGCCATAGCATGGCGCCGCTCTGGGAATCGCTGCACAGCCTCGTGCCGAAGGCGCCCCTGCCGCTGGCCGTTCCCGCTATCTGGAAGTACGCCGGGCTGCGCGAGCTGGTCATGGAGGCGGGCCGCGTGATCAGCGCGGAGGAAGCCGTGCGCCGCGTGCTGATCCTCGAAAATCCCGGCCTGCCCGGCAAGTCGAGCCTCACGCCGAACCTGTATGGCGGCCTGCAACTGATCCTGCCGGGCGAAATCGCACCGAGCCACCGTCACACGCAATCGGCGCTGCGTTTCATCGTGGAAGGCAAGGGCGCCTGGACCGCGGTGAACGGCGAGCGCACGACCATGCACCCGGGCGACTTCATCATCACGCCTTCGTGGACCTGGCACGATCATGGCAATCCGTCCGTGGAAGAGGGCGGCGAGCCTGTGGTCTGGCTCGACGGCCTCGATATCCCGCTGCTCGCGCACCTCGATGCCGGGTTTGCCGAAAACTACCCGGAGGCCGTGCAGCCGGTCACGCGGCCCGAGGGCGACAGCTTCGCACGCTTCGGCTACAACATGATGCCGGTGCGCCACGTGAGCCACGACCCCACTTCGCCGATCTTCAGCTATCCGTACGAACGCAGCCGCGAGGCGCTCGACACGCTCTACCGCCACGGCGAGCTCGACGAATGGGACGGCGTGAAGCTGCGCTACGTGAACCCCACCACCGGCGGCTGGCCGATGCCCACCATGGCGACCTTCATGCAGTTCCTGCCGAAGGGCTTCAAGGGCAAGACCTACCGGAGCACGGACTCCACCGTGTATTGCGTGGTGGAGGGCCGGGGCACGGCGTACGTCGGCGACACCACGCTGGCCTTCGAGCCGCATGACGTGTTCGTCGCTCCTTCATGGCTGCCGGTACGGCTCGAAGCGGAGACCGACGCGGTGCTCTTCAGCTACTCCGATCGCCCCGTGCTGGCCGCACTGAATCTGTTGCGCGAGGAGCGCAGCCAGTAACGACGCGCCGGGGCGCCGTCGCCGAACTTCCCGCAGGAGACGTGCAACCCGCGCCGCCAAGCTGGTGCGGGCAGGCCTCCTTCGTTCCTAAGCATTCCTGAGTGGGCCGAGTCCCACCGATTGAAGAGAGCAAACATCATGGCATTCGTATTTCCTCCCGAGGCGCCTGTCGCCCTTTCCGTGGCAGGCTCCGACGACCAGTTCGCGGTGCGCCGCGTCTACTGCGTGGGCCGCAACTACGCGGCCCACGCCCGCGAGATGGGCTTCGATCCGGACCGCGAGCCGCCGTTCTTCTTCTGCAAGCCCGATAACGCTGTCGTGCCGGTCGCCTACGGCGAGACGCTCGAATTGCCCTATCCCGCGCAGACACAGAACTACCACTACGAGGCCGAGCTCGTGGCGGTGATCGGCAAGAGCGGCGCGGACATCCCGCTCGAAAACGCCCTCGAATACGTGTGGGGCTACGCCGTGGGCCTCGATATGACCCGCCGCGACCTGCAGATGAAGATGCGCGAAATGGGTCGCCCGTGGGAAATCGGCAAGGCCTTCGATCTTTCCGCGCCGGTCGGTCCGGTTCATCCGGCGAGCCGCGTGGGTCACTTCGACCGGGCCGGACTGTGGCTCACCGTGAACGGCGAAACGAAGCAAAAGAGCGACGTCTCGCACCTCATCTGGTCGGTGGCCGAGACCGTTGCGTATCTGTCGAAGTTCTTCTGCCTTGAACCGGGCGACGTGATCTTCACCGGCACGCCCGAAGGCGTGGGCCCCGTGAAGGCCGGCGAGACGATGAAGGTGGGCGTCGAGCGCCTTGGCGAACTGACCGTGAAGGTGGTCTGAGCCGCCGCGCTTCGGACCGAAGGAAGGGCATCGTGCAACTCTATAGTTTCTTCAACAGCTCGACTTCGTATCGTGTGCGCATTGCGCTCAATCTCAAGGGCGTGGCGTACGAATACGAGGGCGTGAACATACGCGTCGGAGCGCATCGCGACGCGCAGTATGTGGCGGGCGTGAATCCGTCGGCGTCTGTACCCGCGATCGTCGACGGCGATTTCCACCTCGGGCAGTCGCTCGCGATCATCGACTGGCTCGACGCGCGCTATCCCGAGCCGCGTCTCATCCCGGCCGAACCCGAGGCGCGCGCACGCGTGCTGGAGCTTGCTTACCTGATCGGTTGCGATATCCATCCCGTCAACAATCTGCGGATCCTGCGTTATCTGCAGGACGAACTAAAAGTGTCGGCCGCGCAGAAGAACGCATGGTACCGGCACTGGGTGGACGAAGGCATGGCTGCCGTGGAGCGGCTGCTCGAGCGTGCCGCACCGACGCACGAAGGCCCGTGGTGCTTCGGCGCGCAACCTACGCTCGCCGACTGCTGTCTCGTGCCGCAGATCGCGAACGCGCTGCGCATGGGCTGCGAACTGGACGCGTATCCGCGCAGCCTCGCGGTCTACCGGCATGCGAGCGCGCATCCCGCCTTCGTCGCCGCCGAGCCGCAGCGACAACCCGATTACACGGACTGAGCGCCGCGCCCGCTACCCTTCAGGAGACAAACATGGAACAAACCCTTTCAACGCGCCGCGCAATCGTCGTCGGCGGCGGCATCGGCGGACTGGCCGCGGCGCTCGCGCTTGCACGCGAAAACGTGCAGGTGCTGCTGCTCGAACAGGCCGCCCAGATCGGCGAGATCGGCGCGGGCATCCAGCTGGGCCCCAACGCGTTCAACGCGCTCGATGCGCTGGGCGCCGGCGAGGCTGCGCGCAATCGCGCGGTCTTCACGGACTCGCTCTCCTTGATGGACGCGACCAACGCGAAGCCGGTCGCCCGCATCGAAACCGGCGAGCGCTTTCGCGAGCGCTTTGGCAATCCCTACGCGGTGATTCATCGCGCGGACATTCACCTGTCGATCCTCGAAGCCGTGCAGGGCAACCCGCGCATCCAGTTCCGCACGAACACGCAGGTCTGCGGATTCGAGCAGGACGAGCGGGGCGTGACGGTCATCGATCAGCACGGCGAACATTACCGGGCCGACGCGGTGATCGGCTGCGACGGCGTGAAGTCGGCGATCCGCGCGGCCCTGATCGGCGACGAACCGTGCGTGACCGGGCATGTCGTCTATCGCGCCGTGGTCGATGTCGAGAATATGCCGGAGGACCTGCAGATCAATGCCCCTGTCGTGTGGGCGGGCCCGCATTGCCACCTCGTGCACTATCCGCTGCGCGGCGGCCGCCAGTACAACCTCGTCGTCACGTTCCACAGCCGCGAGCAGGAGGTGTGGGGCGTGCGCGACGGCAGCAAGGAGGAAGTGCTCTCGTACTTCGAAGGCATTCACGCGCTGCCGCACCAGATGCTCGACCGGCCCACCTCGTGGCGCCGCTGGGCGACGGCCGACCGCGATCCGGTTGCGCAATGGAGCTTCGGGCGCGCGACGATACTCGGCGATGCCGCGCATCCGATGACGCAATACATCGCGCAGGGCGCCTGCCAGGCGCTGGAAGACGCCGTCACGCTGGGCGCTGCCGTGCGCGAGGCCGACGGCGATTTCGAGGCCGCATTCAAGCGCTACGAGGCCGCGCGCATTCCGCGCACCGCGCGCGTGCTGTACTCGGCGCGGGAGATGGGGCGCATCTACCACGCGAAGGGCGTCGACCGGCTCGTGCGCAATTCGCTGTGGGTCGGCCGCACCCAGGAGCAGTTCTACGACGCGCTTCAATGGCTGCACGGCTGGCGGGCGCAGGATTGTCTCGCCGACGCGCAAGCCTGACGCTCACGCATTTCCTTTCCTCAATTCACGACAAGATCGGCAGGCCGCGCCCGGCGGGCGTGGATCATGCCGGCAATCCTTTCCAGGAGACAGGCATGTCCACCGTGGCATCCATCGATGTGACCGCGTTCATCGACCGGCATCGCGTTTCGCGATTCCAGCTACTGATCGTTACCCTTTGCTTTCTGATTGTCGCGATCGACGGTTTCGACACCGCGGCGATCGGTTTCATCGCCCCCGCCATCCACGCCTGGTGGCACTTGTCGCCGAAGCAGCTTGCGCCGATTTTCGGCGCGGGCCTCGCGGGTCTGATGGCGGGTGCGTTCGTGTTCGGTCCTTTCGGCGACCGGATCGGGCGCAAGCGTCTGCTGCTGGTCTGCGTGCTGGCGTTTGGCGTGGCGAGCATCGTGTCGGCCGCCGCGCCCACGCCGGGATGGCTGATCGCGCTGCGCTTTCTCACCGGGCTCGGGCTGGGCGGCGCCATGCCGAACGCGATCACGCTCACGTCCGAATACTGTCCGTCCGCGCGCCGTTCGTTCCTCGTGACGACCATGTTCTGCGGCTTCACCTGCGGTTCCGCGCTCGGCGGTTTCGCGGCGGCGGCGCTCATCGAAAACTTCGGCTGGCGCTCGGTGCTGCTGGCCGGCGGGATCGCGCCGCTCGGGATCGGCATTGCGATCGCGTTGCTGCTGCCCGAATCGGTGCGCTACATGGTGAACGCACGCGTGCCGGCGGCCGCGATTGCGCGCACGCTCGCGCGCATTGCGCCGGAGCCCGCGCTGAACGGCGCCGTCTTCACGGTCGACGATGGCGGCGCTCATGCTCACGCTCGAGCGCACTCGACCGGGCGGCGCGTTCTCGATCTGCTCACGCCCGAGCTTCGGCGCGGCACGCTGCTGCTGTGGACGACGTTTTTCACGAGCCTGCTCGTGATCTACCTGTTGTCGAGCTGGCTGCCCACGCTCCTGCACACGAGCGGCGCCACGATACGCACGGCGGCTCTCGTCACCGCCATGTTCCAGGTGGGCGGCACGCTCGGTGCGATCGTGCTCGGCTGGCTGATGGACCGCCTGAAACCCTGCAATGTGCTGGCGCTCAGCTATGCGGCGGCCGGGCTCTTCGTCGCGGCCCTCGGCTATCTGACGGCGTCGCCGTGGCTCGCGGCGCTGGCGGTGTGCGGGGCCGGCTTCTGCGTGTCGGGCTCGCAGGTCGGGGCGAATGCGCTCTCCGCCGCGTTTTATCCCACGGCTTGCCGCGCCACGGGCGTGAGCATGGCGAACGGTGTCGGGCGAATCGGCTCGGTGGTGGGCGCCGTGGCGGGCGGCGCGATGCTGGCTTCGGGAATGACGATGCCGGCGCTCTTTGTCAGCATTGCGATACCCGCAGTCGTGGCCGGGTTGGCGATGGCGTTGTTCGGGCTGGTGCTGCACGGCAGCCGCCAGGCCGTGCAGTTGACCCGGGGCGTTTGAGCGGCTTGCGTCATGCCGGGCGCGTCGCGCCGATGGCCGGTTCCCGGCACAGGCTGGCGACGCGGCCATGCGGCCGAAACCCGATCGATTCGTAGATGGCGCCGGCGTAATACGCTTCGTCGGCGACCATGACGAGCTTTTCCGCGCGCCCGGTGGTCAACCTGATCGCCTCGCTCACGAGGGTCTTGCAGACACGCTGGTTGCGATGGTGCTTCGCGGTGGTGACCGACTGGAAGCGCCCCAGGCCATCGAGAAAGAACAGGCCGAGGCTGCCCGCCAGTTCGTCCTCGACGAAGGCGCCCCAGCAGTCTCCCAGGCCGCGCTCGATCAGGTGCCGCCAGGTCGCCTGCAGATGCGCCATATAGCGCCGCGAGCTGGGGGCAAACGGATCGGCCAGGTCGGCAAAGTGCATACGGGACCAGTCGTCCCCGTCTCGCTGCGATTCGAGTCGGCGCACCTCGATACGCGGGTTGATCGCAACGTTGCGGACGTCGTGCGGATGTGCGGCAAGCACCCGGCAGACCGTCAGGTCATAGCCTTGCCGAACCCATGCGTCGGCGCTGACGGGGCTATCGGGCGTTCCGGGTGCTTCAGGCCACACGAAGGTTCGATGCGCGATGCGCGGCGGTGTCCCGACCAGGCGCGCGAAGTCGTGTTCGAGGCGCTCGATATCGCTGTCCGCTGGCCGCTGCCGCAGGAAAAGCAGGTTGCCGAAGAAGTAATCCGGGGCGTCCGGCGTCCGGACGACGACGTAGTTGCCCTCCGAATTGACGGTTCCCGTTTCCCGGAGGAGCAGCAGATCCGTAAAGAGTCCCAGGTTATCGGTAAAGTGCGCGGCAAAGCGTCGCTCGTCGTTCATGAATCGCCTTCCTCGTCCTCATGCAAATGGGCGTTCGATTGTAGCCCGCTCGCCGCGCATCACCTGGATCTTCCGCCCTTAGCCGGTAAGACGAGGCCGATACGGATGGCGTTGCGTCCGCGTAGGAGCCCCGCCGCGTGCTAGACATAGGACTAGTCCGAAATGGTTTAGGCGGCCCCTGCCGCACTCCGCGCAGGAACGGCCAGGGCTCTCTCGGAGGGGTGCTGGACGCATTCCCGCACTCGGGGCGGCCGGTCCTTTCCGCCCCTCCGAATAGGCTCATCGCGCCGAAACCGTCGTTTCTGTGCGAACTGACAAATGGCTGTTGGCGTTAAGAAGCAGTCGTGGGGGGGCGGGGGGAAACGGACGGCTGCCAAGAGGCGGGTAAGGCCAACTGCATCGGGCGGCAGCCGGCCACTTTCTGACAGTCGACTCCGACTCACGGAGCGTTGACAATTGTGCCCGCAAAGGGCGCTACTCCACCCCGCAGATCGACGAAGACAAAAAAGAAGAGCGCACCTCGCTGACTGCGGCTCCGGGTGTATGGTGCCCGCGCCTGTCAATGGCATACGACGCGAGCGGTAGCGATCCTGCTGCCATCCGTTATCGGATTTCACCATTGGGAATCGTGGCAATCAGATACCGGTGGCCGGGCTTACATCGGCGGGACCACGCCATCCTTTTCGACCACAATCACATGGCCGTCGTAACTGTCATTCGCCTCTGGCGTCGCAACGACGAATACCGCCTTGCCAGCCGTCAGATCAGCACGGGTCGCGGGAATCAGCGTCACGACTGGAACGTTGGCCGGCACGGTGACGACGTTATTCCCTCCCTTGTAAGACAGCTTGAGGTCCCGCCCGCTGGTACCCTGCACGACGCTGTCGACATTGGCGTTCGTCATTGTGCTGTTCGTACCGAAGTCCCACGCGTAATGCCCTTCGCCCGTACCGCGCGCGGCATCCGGGAAGACCAGCACTTCCCTCGCCGTCAGCTTGCCGTCCGCCCCGGTCATTGCCGCGGTGCCAACGTAGGACCCGGGCTTGATGTCGGATAACTGGATCGCCTTGACGGCATTGACGCTCACCGAGTCCTTGACCTCAATGGTGACCGTGTCGCCGCTATGGCGGTGCACCTTCAGGATATCGCCGGACACGGACACGATCTCGCCACGAATGCGTTCGGGCTTGCCGGCCGGGGATTGCGCGACAGCGGCACCGGCAAAAGCCAGCGTAACGAGGGAAACAGCGAGTTTGAATCGAATGGACATGAATGCTCCGTATGGTGTGTTGCGTCAAAAGACTCTGTCGTGAGCGGCATTGGCGGTTCAGGAGCCGCCGAACCAGTTGTATCCCTGGTTTTCCCAGTAACCGCCGGGAAATTGATTCGTCACCGTGATGGCGACAATATGCTTCGCGTTCTTGTAGCCGAGCTTCGTCGGCATGCGCAGCTTCATCGGGAAACCGTACTTCGGAGGCAGCACATTGCCGTCGTAGGTCAGCGTGAGCTGCGTCTGCGGATGCAGCGCGGTCGGCATGTCGATGCTGGTCCAGTAGTTGTCCGCACAATGCAGCGCAACATATTTCGCCCGCGTATCGGCGCCGGCGCGCGCGAGGAAATCGGAGAAGCGCACGCCGCCCCATCTGCCGATCGCACTCCAGCCTTCGATGCAGATATGCCGGGTAATCTGGTCCTTCTGGGGGAGCGCCCGCAACTCGTCGAGCGTCCAGTGGCGTTTACCGCCAACCAGCCCGCCCAGTTCTAGACGGTAGGTTCCCGCATCGACGTCCGGCACCTGGTCGATGTCGTAGAACGCATTGAACGGGAACGGGCGCGCGATCATCGACTCCGGATACGTCGGCGCCAGTTTGCGTGGATCGAATAGCAGTGCCTGTGCGTCGTCGTTGAACGCCGACATCTTGCGCAGCATGGCGTCGACCGACTTGTCGCTGGTCAGATCGCATCCCGACAGCAGGACCAGACCGCCGAGCGTGAGAATGCGCTTGCCGAGCAGGCGCCGCGCCGGCGATTCGAGTTCCCGGTGCGCGTCCCTGATGATCGACGCTGCGTCCGGACGGGACATCGGGTCGGGTTTTCGCACGGGTTGACGGGAGCGCATGGTTATCGGCCTCGGATCATGGCGAGCAGGGAGCGCGGCACCAGTGCGACCATGGCCAGGTGAACGGCGAGGAAAGCGACGATGACCGCCATCGCGACAAAGTGGACGACGCGCGCGTTGTCGAATCCGCCCAGCGCACCGGCAAGCACGGGGAATTGCACCGGTTTCCAGATCGCCAGCCCCGACAGCACGAGCAGCACGAGATCGGCAAGCGCCAGGAGATAGGCAAACTTCTGCACCGTGTTGTACTGGCTGAGATCGTCGTGACCGAGCTTGCCCTGAAGTGCCGCGAGCATGTCGCGCGCAATGGCGCGCACGCCGACAGGCAGCAGCTTGTTCCGCAGCCGGCCCGTGATGAGGCCCATCCCGAGATAGACGACGACATTCGCCACAAGCACCCACATGAGTGCGAAGTGCCAGAGCAGTGCGCCACCCAGCCAGCCACCGAGCGTGATCGACGCAGGAAAGCGGATCGCGCGGAAGACTGGCGACGCGTCGTAGACCTGCCAGCCACTCAGGCACATGGCAATAACCGTTGCGGCGTTGATCCAGTGAAAGACCCGCACCCAGCCAGGATGGATTGTGGTGTGACTCAAAGTGGCCTCAACTGAGGGAAGTTTTACAATACCTGGCCGGTTGATTGCTCTGCAGGCGGTTCCTCGCGGTTCATGCCCTGCCATGGGCCGGCGTGACAGTTAGAATCGCAGCCCAAGGCGCGCAGCGGTATCGGTCAAATGTCCGATCCTCGCGCTACGCTGCCTGTTGCAATAACGGACGACATGCATGGATGCAGCGCAGAACGAACACGGAAATTTCCCGGACAGGCACGCGTTGGTGCCGGCTTACGACGCGGTGAAGGCTCTGGCTTTTGTCGGCGATCTCAGCATGGGGCAGCCGACCGACCATTCGCTGCGTACGGCCTGGCTTGCCGCGCAACTGGCCCGCGCAGCCGGCGAACGCGACTTGGATATCGCGACGGCAGTGGAAGCTGCATTGCTGCGCTGGTCGGGCTGCACGGCCAATGCACCTGGATTCTCCGATGCACTGGGCGACGACGTGGCCGTGCGCGAAGCCATGCTGGCGCAACGCCAGGGCTGGGCGAAATCGCTCGATCCGCTCGGCGTACGGGACACATTGATCCCGCTCGCGCAGATTCACTGCGAGGTGTCTGGCGAAGTCGCGCGAATACTGCGGCTCTCCACCGAAACCGAAGCCGCGCTACGCCATATTTTCGAAACATGGGACGGCAGCGGCCTTCCCGACGGACTCTCCGGCACGTCGGTGCCGCGCGCCGTCTTCATGGTGGCGCTGGCCAGCGACCTTGAAATCTTCAGCCGCGTCTATGGCCTGCCCCGCGCCCTTGCGCTGATCGAGGAGCAGTCCGGTATGCGTTACCCGCGCGAACTCGCCATGCTGGTCACAGATCGCGCCACGGACTGGCTAGACAGGCTTGCGTTGCTCGAACCCGCCACGCTGGCCGAAGCAGTCGTCACGCCTCACATGCAGGAGACGACGTCCGTCGAACTCATCGCCGATGTGATCGACCTGAAACTGCCGTGGATGACCGGTTATTCGCGGGCAGTCGCATCTGCCGCCGTCGCATGCCTGGCCCGGCTGGGTGGCGATGACCCAGCTCTCGCCCAGGTGTTACGGCTCGGGCTATTTGAGTTTGGGCGGGGGGTATTTGTCTCGCGTTCGTCCAGGGCGATTTCCTGAATTTCAGCGTGAGCATCGTGCGATGCGGTGGACATGAGATAGGCCGGTACTCCTCTGTTATCGTGAGACGGCTCTCACACCAGCCCACGAACGCAGAACAGCCCGGCCTATGCTTCGGATCGTACATTCCTTTCTCACGCTCGAACAGCATCTTCGCTCCATCGTCACCACGCCCCAGTCCTATCATCCCGGCCGCTGCCCGCACTGCGGCCGCACGTGCCTGTGGGCGCACGGCTTCTATGAACGCAAGGCCGACCGAAGCGTCACCGGCGCGCTCAATCCGGTGCCCGTGCCACGCTATTGCTGTGCCGCCTGCCGACGTACCTGTTCGCGCCTGCCGCTGTGCATCTGCCCGCTGCGCTGGTACGGCTGGGCGTTGCAGCAACTCGTGCTCTGCCTGATCCTCTCTGGCCTGTCGCTGCGCCGCATCGCAGCCCTGGTCGGCATCGATCGCCACACCGTGCGCCGCTGGTGGCGATGGCTCATGCGCTGCAGTGAGGACTTTGCCTTCGCCCTGCGAAGCCGCTTGCCCGAACTGGGCCGCGCAGCCGACACGGCGACCTTCTGGCGCCCCTGCTTCGCGCTCATGTCGCTGTCGCGTGCGATGGCCTGGCTTGATCTGGATGGCCTCGATGTCCCGTGATCGGCTGAACGCAATTCCACACGAGACGCACTGCCGGACGCGGTAACGGGCAACCCACAGGGTCTGCCCACTGCCGCCTGCACGGCATCAGGCGTTTCATGAGGTCTCTTCCACTTCAACGGAGACTTCATGAACGACATCGACCCCGTGGCGCTGTTCCGGCTGTCCGTGCTCGGCCCCATCGTGAGCCGCGAGCGACTCGAACGCGGCGAGCTGCTACAGCTGTTGCGTCAGCTCGCCCTCAAGGAGTACGCGATCCCGGGCTCGCGCCGGCGTCACATCAGCGAGCGCACGTTGCAGACGTGGTACTACGCCTGGCGACGCGAAGGCATCGCAGGGCTCGCCATCCGGCCGCGCACCGACACGGGTCGCTCGAAGCTGCCCGAGGTCGTGCAGGCTGCGGTGCTCGCCGCCAAACGCGAGAACCCCAGCCGCTCGGTGCGCCAGATCCGGCTGTTGCTGGAGGCCACCGGCATCGTGGCGCGCGGCACACTCTCACGCTGCGCCGTGCACCGCCTGCTCAAGTCTCACGACCTCTCGCGTATCGCCAGCCCTACAGTCGTTGCCCAGGAGAAGCGCAGCTTCGTGGCCGAGTACGCTGGCTCCATCTGGTACGGTGACGTCATGCACGGCCCGACGTTCTCGTTTGGCGGGGCGCGCCGCAAGACCTATCTCGTCTCGCTCATGGACGATGCCTCGCGCCTCGTTGCACACAGCGCCTTCTGTCTGTCCGAGACGGCCCTCGAGATCGAGGGCGTGCTCAAGCAGGCGCTCTTGCGTCGCGGAATTCCAAAGATGCTCGTCGTCGATAACGGCGCGGCCTATCGCGCCGCGAGCCTGCAGACCATCTGCGCAGACCTGGGCGTGCGTCTCGTGCATTGCCAGCCTTACCAGCCCACAAGCAAGGGCAAGCTCGAACGCTGGCACCGTACCGTACGCGAGCAGTTCCTCTCCGAACTGGACACCACACACATCCGCGAGCTGACTGACCTGAACGCGCGGCTGTGGGCGTGGCTCGAACAGGTCTACCACTGCGAGCCACACAGCGCGCTGGGCGAGAACGTGACGCCGCTCTCGCGCTACCGGCAGGACCTGCCGCGCATCCGCGCGCTCGGCTCGCTTGCCCCCAGGCTCGATGAGCTGTTCCTGCACCGCGTCGAGCGACGCGTGCGCCGCGACGGCACCGTCTCGTACGAAGGCGCCGTCTTCGAGGTGCCCTATGAACTCAGCGGCCACTACGTCGTGCTCGTCGTCGATCCGCACGCCGGTACGGTCGTGCGTGTCCAGAGCAGGCAGGGCGCTCCACTGGGCGCGGCCACCGCGCTTGATGCGCTGGCCAACAGCCGGCGCCGGCGCAGCAGGACGCCCGCCGTTGCCGCGACTGCAGCGCCCGCTGCCACAGCCAACCTCATCGAACTCGTCCATCAACATCATTACCGTCGCGAGGACTGACACATGTACCGCCAACACTTCGGCCTGCGTTGCGCGCCGCTGGACACCGACGGCACCGATCTGTGGGACGATGGCGCGCTCGCGCGCCTGTCCGAACGCTTCCAGTGGCTGCTCGACAGCCCCGGCATCGGCCTGCTCACCGGGGAGCCCGGCGTGGGCAAGACCGCCATGCTGCGCCACCTCACGCGCAACCTCAATCCGCACCGCTACCAGACCATCTATCTGTCCGAGACCGAGTTCGGGCGCATCGACCTGTACCGCTCGCTGGCCCGCGAACTCGGGCTCGAACCCAGCTACCGGCGCGCGGACCTGTGGCGCGACATCAAGCAGCGCATCACCGAGCTGGCCAACGGCAAGCAGGTCCTGCCGGTGTGGATCATCGATGAGGCGCAGAACCTGCCGCCGGAGTTCTTCCGCGACTTCCCCTCGTTCCTGAACTTCGCCTTCGACGCCCGCAGTCTCATCACCGTGTGGCTTGCCGGCCATCCGGAGCTGGCCCCGATGCTCGAGCGCAACGCTTACGCCGCGCTCTACAGCCGCATCCAGACCCGCGTGCAACTGCAGCCCGTCACCGAGCACGCCCGCTTCGCACAGCTCATCGCCCACGCGCTCAAGGCCGCCGGCTGCAACCACACGCTGATCTCCGAAACCGGGCTCGAACTGCTGCGCCAGGCTTCGCGCGGATTGCCGCGCAATGCCGGGCGTATCCTGCGCACCGCCATGCAGCTGGCTGTGCCCAAAGGGCTGAACCATCTGCCCGACGAGCTGTTGCAGCAGGCGATTGGGGAAATGCGATGAGCCGCCGCCCTCAGCAGCCAGGTCAGTCACGCACACCGTCCACGCGTATCGGGCCACGACCGCCGCCGCTACCCGCGCTCACCGACGAGGCGGCGGCCCAGATCCAGCAACTGTTGTGCGACTGGCTGCTGTGGTTCAGCAGCGCATACGCAGAGCAGATCCAGCGCAGCAGGCAACCATGGTCCGCCCCGGTGCGGCATCACATCGACGATCCGTTCTGAGCGACGGCCCCGGGCGAGCATCCCGGGGCCGTTGCTCTTGCAGCGCGCGACAACATTGCGCCGGGTGTCGATCTACGTCTCGCGTTCGACTGCGGTTCATTCATTCTCGCTGAGCGCGAGACATCCGCCACTGTCTCAACGCCAAATATCTCGCACTACAGAATACCGTTTAGATCGCGACGGAACACCAGGTGTACCAGGCGGGGCTGATTCATGGAATCGGACGGGCTGCGGTGCCCAATGCGATCTGGAATTCACCCGGGCGTTTAAGCGCCGCGGAATGGGAGAAAGTGAGGCTCGTCCCGTACTGGACGGCTCGCGCCGGCAAGCAGACGGGCACACTCGCGCAGGCGGCGGAGCTGGCATCTCATGCCTACGAGCGGTCCGACGGGAGCGGTTACTTCCGCGGCGCCGGTGAAGGCGCGCTGTCGCTCAACGCCCGTGTGCTCAGTGCGGCAGTCGCGTGGGTCGCGCTGGGACAAAAGCGTCCATGGCGCGATGCGCTAACCGCTACAGAAGCGGCCTCGTTAATACGCGCTGAGGCAGACACGGGGCGCTTCGACAGAGAGGTTGTTGAAGCGATGCTCAATGCCGGCGAAGCGCCGTCAGGCAGTGCACGCCCCCGGGAGTCGGCAATCCGGCTTACGGCGCGCGAGATCGAAGTATTGCGTTTCATCAGCCACGGCGCGAGCAACAAGGAGGCAGCCCGTGAGCTCGAACTCAGTCCGAGCACGATACGCACGCACATGGAGAGCGTGTTTCGCAAACTCGAATGCTCGACGCGCGCTGCCGCGACCTTGAAAGCGTCGACACTGGGGCTGCTGTAAGGTCTGCGAAATCAGCACGGTGCGTGGCTCAAGACTGGCGTGGAGCGACGACATGACGAGGTCGTCGTCATGCACGAGACGGCAAGGCACCCTCGAGCTCCGCCATGCGTGCATGGATCTCTGTCAATCCTGCTGCGTCCTGTCCGAAACGCTTTACGAGTTTGGTGCATCGAGGCGGAGGATCAGCAGGCGATGCTCCATCCCGGCCATGCAGCGACATTTGCCGGACGCATTACCTGGGCATTCAAACGTGAGCGGCATCCGGTAGCGTGAACGAGATTTCAGCGGCATCATCCGAGCAGAGCAAGGGGATTGTTCAGGTTAGCCAGGCGGTGACGCAGATGGATTCGGTAACGCAGCAGAACGCGGCGCTCGTCGAGCAGGCCGCCGCTGCCGCGATGTCGCTGCAGTCGCAGGCAGAGGATCTGCGCTCTAACGTTGAGCGGTTCCGGGTGGTGTGAGTGTGGAACCTTCGTCCGCACGGGTTCTTAATGAGTGAAGACCTGAGTCGCGGGCCAGGGTGCCATGGATGTGCCAGTGCGGGCGCAGACGGGCCGCTCAGGGTGGGCAGATCCGGGCTCTCGCCAGGTGAACGATATAGCTTGTAAGCCGGTCCCCTGTTTTTTTGCGATCAACAGACCCCAACGGATCGAGTCATGCCCTTTGCATGAGACGCACGGCCGAAGCGATCTTCACGCCTGGCCGTGGGGCGCTGGTCGGCCACAACCGGTCGTTCGAGATAGTCGGCAAGATAATAGAGAATCCAGAAGACCAAGATGCTAACTGAAGAATTTACCGACGGCTGGAAGCCAATTCATGTTGGATTTGAGGGCGCACCTCTCTCGATCAATGGCATCAATCCGTGGTTGCATGCCGGCAACTGGCGACGGGTGTCTCAGGAACACATTGTCGTTCCGCACCCGGCTTATCCCAGCGAACGTCATCGTGCATGGGTCTATGAAATCACAATTCCTGGAAAGGCAGTTTGCTTCGCAGCCACTGAGCTTTCCAACGGCGTGTGGGGTTTCTACGTGCAACGGGATACCGCTTCATAGTCAAGCTAGGGGCTGTTTTACGGCAACCAGACTGTGCTCGGCCACTTCCGGACGTTCGACAGCGATGCGAAGATGGTCGACAATCCAGACAATGTTTTCTATCGTTACGGCAGTGCATTGGATAGGCAGGCGATGAACACCCGACGGATGGCCATCTCCTCGATTTACTTCGCCAGCTTGCTAATCGGCATTGCCTGTCTGGCTTGGAGCACGGAAAGCTATGATCGAGCCATCTTGGGGGCACCTCGATTCCCGGATGTCAGAAGTGGCAAGACAATTCCGTACAACAATCATGGGACAACCGTGTACCTCACCAAAAAACAGGACCTGATAGAACGGTGGGGCCCTTGGGGATGGCTTGTTTATTGGATAGGAGCACGCTAGATTGCTGCGAGTCTCCGCGTCCGAAAACCTCTGAACGTGCTCTTGGGGACGGACGGATCCAAAGGCTTCAGACCATTTCCGGCCAGGAACAGGCGCTCGACGCGGTGACTCCAATCGCCGACAATTACTGAGCGTCGATTCTTGCGACAGGACGTCTTGAACATTTCATTGAAGCGGCTGCAAAGGGGTGAAATGAAAACAAACTGGAAATTGATTCGTGAAGTTCTAAATGCAGCTATCGATAGTTGCGAGCGGTTGGAACAGGCCGGCTATGCTGAAGAGCATCGCGGTCGTTCTGTCCAGGTAGGCGGGCGACAAGTGAGCGTGCAGGAATTCTTGATTAGTGCGTGGACGCTGCCCGAGAACGTTCGCTACGAAGTAATCCGGGCGCGTCACGACAGGAATCTCGATCTACCTTATGTCCCGGAAACGGCACGGACTCTCACCGCGGTGGCGGCCGCATGTGCAGAACTTATAGGCGCGGGGGATACGCCACCGGCCGAGCCGCATATGCGGGGAATGATTGATTGGTATCGGAACCACTTCGATCCCAATGTGCAGCGCGCAATCTCGGCGGCCCTGTAACCGGTTCTGGGCGGCGAGGATAGGACGATCGAACGTCCGTTTTGTAGAGCGTCCAAAGTCCGAGTTGGGTCGAGCAGCGCCCGTTGTTTCGGACACACACTGGATCTCCCTTCAACTGAAAGGAGATTGTTATGAGCACGCCAACCAATACCGGTCCGTCGCGGGTGCCGTGGAACAAAGGGAGATTGACCGGTCAGAAGCCACCGCTGAAGCTGAAGGAGATTTGGGCGATCCGAGTGCGCCTGCAACTCTCGTCTCGCGTGCGGGACCTGGCCATGTTCATCTCGCTATCGACAGCAAGCTTCGGGCGTGCGATCTGACGAAGCTTCGGGTGCGGGACGTCTGTCATGGGGATCACATCGCTAGTCGCGCGACGATCATGCAGCAGAAGACGCAACGGCCGGTGCAGTTCGAGATCACCGAACAGACCCGCGACAGCGTCGCGACATGGATAAGGTATGCGGGGCTGCATGCAACCGACTTTCTGTTCCCGAGCAGAATTCATGACTCTCCGCACTTGTCGACGCGGCAATACGCTCGGCTGGTCCATCGGTGGATCGCCTCAATCGGTCTGGACGACACCGCTTACGGTACTCACACGATGCGCCGGACCAAGGCGTCGTTGATCTATCGTCGCACGAAGAACCTGCGGGCCGTCCAGTTGCTGCTTGGCCACACGAAACTGGAAAGCACAGTCCGCTACCTCGGCATCGAGGTAGATGACGCACTTGAAATGGCCGAACAGACCGAGGTGTAGGATGGTAGGCCGGTTAGCGAGGGGACGCTGACCGGCCAGGAACGGACCGTCGACATCGCAATAAGGATCGCCAACAATCGAGATTGCTTCCCCAGCAACGAGCGCGGTCATAACGAGCAGCACCAAACTGCTCAGGAATGGTCTCACTGAGCCGATAACACATTGGAGGGCATCGACCATCCGGATATCTGATATGAAATACAAAGAATTCGGCAAGAAAAGCGAGCAGCAAGAGGACTTGTTCGTCATCATACTTTCCATGGAGCTTACGGATCCGGAAAATCTGATTCAGGAAATGCGCGAATGGAAGGAAATCGTGGTCAATTGGTACGACGCCAGAAGGCAAGCTGCAGCGGAAGTCAGGTTTATTGTCGTCTCCGACCCCATGTATCATCAGGCAATCGAGGAATTTACTGAGCTGTGTTATGCAAATGACGTGGATCTGAAGGTCGTATTCAAATCTGCGAAATTGCAACTTGATCTCCACGACGGCAACGGCAATAAAATTCGCGAACGTGTCTTTGAGAAAGGTAAGGACACGTCGAATATTTTCGAGCGCTGGTTCGGTCGATCAAAGTAACGTTCTTGAGTGTCCGCCATGAGTCAAATAGGGTAGCCGCTCAGGGTTGGACTATCCACTCTGCATCAGGCGCTGATCCGCCAGAAGGGGGCAGTCGACGTCGGGACCTGAATCGCCGACAATCGACGCAGGCAGACGCAAGACGTAACTTGGATTAGCACCGGATCCACACATGACTACGAGCCGCGCAAAAACTCGGCTAACTGGCGAGCTTAGTCGCTTCGTCCAGCAGTACGCCCGCAAGGCTCAGGCCTCAGAGCCCAACGACCGGCAATACGATCGCAAGCTCGAAAAGAAGATGAAACGCCTCTCCGCGTCTGAACTATCCGACCTTCTTTCCCAGGATGAGCAAGAGCCAGTTGAGCCGGGCCGTGAGAAAGGGGGAGAACGGCCATGAGCGGTCACTCTCCCCAGACTGCTAGATCGTTGACAATGCGTGCGGGCACAAGAATTCGAGGAAACCATGCGTTTGTGGGCCAAGGCCAACTCACGGGAGTGGCCAAACATAGAATCGGTTCTGATCCTTGGGCTGACCGACGGTGTCCTACTCATCCGTTACTTCTCTTTTTCAGCCCGCGACGTTGAAGGCGATCACTGGTATTTAAATTTGGACGAGGCCAAGCGAGATGCTGAGCAAGGGTATGGTGTCGAGCCGACTGCATGGCAGGCCATGCCCGACGAGAAAGATGAACTTTACCAACTGAGCGTGATGCCGGTCGCCGGATACTCCTACGATACGGATAATGCTGAATGGGTCGCATCTAAATTCACCGATTATTCTCCGAAATCGGGGCAATAAGTTAGGCGGCGATCCGCCAGAAGCAGTCGGTCAACCCGACCCTGTGGATCGTCGACAAACTGCATCGACCATCAGCGCTTCAAGATCACTCGATAGTCCTCATCCCACATACGAGCAATCCAGTAGTCCTTCGCATACCTGGCGACTTGACCGTGCGCTTCGGCGAGGCTCAACGCACGGGCCCATGCAACGTAGTTGAGCAGCGCAACCCGTCGAGCGTCCATCAAGGCCGCAACTTGGTCAGCAGATAACGCGGTGTAGTTGAGGTTGCCATATGGAGGTGTCATTAACCGGGATGGATCAAAGCACCAATCGATCCGCGAACTACCTACCAAATGCTCTCCGCTTAATATCCACGGGTAGTCACCGGCCGCGCGCGGTGCGTTTGTGTGAATCTCGCCAGACTTGCCGCGCAGAAAGCTGTGCCGGAAGACGATAACGTGGGCCAGCATACCCGCTTGGGAAAGCCTGCCACCGCCACGTATCCACCCAAACTGGCAGACCCCGTCCGCCATGTACAGGCTCTTTCCTTCACGGCGAAAGCCCTCGTTCGTCAGGCGCTTTGCGACAGTTTCTTCGAATACCTCGTCGAACTCTTGCGCGTTCATTGTCGTATCGTTTGATCTCGGAAAGCAACTACTCCAATGGTGAACGGCCGCTATTGCGAAATCTGAAGATCCGCAACGGGTCGAATCATGCCCATTGCATGAAAGCCGCGCCCGAGGAAATCGCCGCGCTCGGTCGTCGGGCGCTAGCCGGCCAACAGCGGCCGGTCGACACCGACACGTAGATCGTTAACAATCGTGGCTACACATTTGCTCCGGCCATCTACAGATGAAGGTATCGCGAGATTTCGGAATCGTTGTCCGACGAGCCGCACTCACGGCCAAGAATGTCGATCTCTCGACGGTTAACAACCGTGAAAAAAACCCATGAATGCTGATGCGAACGTACACGCCGAGGTCGATTGGGTCGAGGTGTCTCGGAAAGGGCACGAACTCACGCTACGCCATGGGCGGATGGCTCATATTTTCGCGGCAAGTTTGGCTAGCAAGGCGGAGTCTGCTGGCGACTTCAAGGCGGTCCAATTTTGGCGAGCCGTCGCGCAGAGTCTTTCGCCCCGCGCGTAAATCAACCACATGGATGTTCGCATGCGGCATCTTCTCGATCGCTGTGCGGCCACGAGCCGACGTTCGACATTACCACTTCGATCATCGCCAATCGATGCCTCTCAAGCCGTAGCGGTAGTATGTGCAAATGAATGACGCGAAATTCGACCTCCATCATCCAGCAGACATCACCATCTCGCCTTCGCTCACGGAAGCGGAGCTGACGGGCATCAATTGCTCGCGCAAAGATATGGGCACGGGGTGGGTTTGGTACCGACTTCCAGCATTTCAAGACGGCGAGATTATTGTCAGCATTCCTGACGCCCTCGATTCAATAGAGCTCGCGGCCTATCGGCGGCAAAAAGCAAGGAAGGGAAAGCGCATCGCCAGCTCCATTTCTCTGGCTTTTAGTCGGCCTTGCTTCGAACCGTGGGGTTTGTACTTGCAGAATGCTTCCGATTGGTGCGAGTTGTTGCTAAGTATCCCCAAGGCGTTTTCCGACGACCGAGTTTCCGGAACGATCGAGAAACTTGCACTGTGGCGAACTGATGATCCTACTTTTCAAACATCAATCCGACTCACCGAGGCCGAAGTCCGAGACGTGCTTGAAGCGACTGGCCTGTCAAAGATGGAACATCTCGCCTTCGGAGCGGGATGGAGGTCAGCTGACGAACTGCCGCGAACTTTGATCTTGTCAAAGGTGCTGCCGAACATACTCCGCTCGCTTGCTTCGGCTGAGATCGATCTCACTGTTTTAGATTTGTCGCCAATCGTAAACCTGTCGAGCTGGCATATAGGGAGGGATTGAGGGGCACGAGAGTTCTTTCCCCGTTGCTTCCGAGTAGTGCAAGGGTTCGCTCCGGAGGTAATGTCCGAACGAGCTTGAAAGCCGCCGTCGGATGGTCTTAAAGACCGATGGCGGAAACGGGTCGTCTACGGTCTGCCGCGTCGAGCAGTAGGTGGCCACCAGAAAAGCTGTATCCGTATAATCAAGCCCGATATCGATAGGGGATCGCAATATGAACATTCCTTTCTCAGGCGGTTGTGCATGCGGCGCGGTGCGCTATACCAGCGTGCGGGAACCCGTAGCCATGATCAACTGTCATTGCAGAGACTGTCAGCTCTCAAGTGGCGCTCCTTTTGCGTCAGGCGTCATCGTCATGACCGCCGACCTTGAGATCATTGGTACACCGAAAACATACGCCGTTCGTGCAAGCAGCGGCAGTCTCGCAACCCGCAGTTTTTGCCCTGACTGTGGCACGCCTTTGTTCACGCAAAGCGAAGCTTATTCACAAGTCACTTCTATCCGCTTTCCCTCGCTGGACGACACCTCGGACTTCAAGCCAACGCTAGACATATATACCGCGAGTGCGCAACAGTGGGTGTGCCTTGATCAGACAATTCCGCACTTTCCTCAGTCGCCCCAGCAGTCAAATGAAGTTGATGCTTAATCAGGGTCTCTGCTGAACCGTCTCAGGTCCTGGTCCGATGATGAATTTCAACGTTGGCTTGTAAGGTTTCGGCGGCCGGCTGAGTAAGTCACCTGTCCGGTTTCTTTGGGCTGTCGCGCAGGGTTTAAGCGTTGCTATCCCGGAAGCGATATTTCGGCGCTCGCTCCGATAAGCCATAAAAAGACAAAGGGCGCAGCGGTTTGAACCGCTGCGCCCTTCGAGGCAAGACGTTGGTGAAGTGTCAGCCTGCCATCAGCCTGCCGCGACCGTAGCCGGCTTCTTCGTCTTGGCCGCGCTCTTGATCTCTTCGAGCTTGATCTCGACGTGGCGCGAGAACACGTACTCGGCCGGACGCTGGGTGTCGAGCGGGATGTCCTTCGCGAACGCGCCCGTCGTGCGCGGGCCCGAGAGGGCGACGCGCGCGGCCTTGAGCGGATGCGCGACCGTGTCCATCACGGCCGTCGCCTCGAAGCCGCAATGGACCATGCAGTCCGCGCACTTCTCGTACTTGCCCGTGCCGTACTTGTCCCAGTCGGTGGTTTCCATCAGTTCCTTGAAGGTCTTCACGTAACCTTCGCCGACCAGATAGCACGGCTTCTGCCAGCCGAACACCGTGCGCGCCGGGTTGCCCCACGGCGTGCATTCGTAGGTCTGGTTGCCGGCCAGGAAGTCGAGGAACAGGCTCGACTGGCTGAACGACCACTTCTTGCCGTTGTTGCCGCGCTTGAAGATCTCGCGGAACAGGTTCTTGGTCTTGTCGCGGTTCAGGAAGTGCTGCTGGTCCGGCGCGCGCTCATACGCATAGCCCGGCGACACCGTGATGCCGTCCACGCCGATCTCGCCCACCGTGTCGAAGAACTTCGCCACGCGCTCGGGCACGGCGTCGTTGAACAGCGTGCAGTTGATGTTCACGCGGAAGCCGCGGCGCTTGGCTTCCTTGATGGCCGCGACGGCCTTGTCGTACACGCCTTCCTGCGAAACCGAGTGGTCGTGCGCTTCGCGGTCGCCGTCCAGGTGGACCGACCAGACGAAGTACGGGTTCGGCTCGTAGTCGTCCATCTTCTTTTCCATGAGCAGCGCGTTCGTGCAGAGATACACGAACTTCTTGCGCGCCATGATGCCCTTGACGATCTGCGGCATTTCTTTGTGCAGGAGCGGCTCGCCGCCCGCGATGGAAACCACCGGCGCGCCGCACTCGTCCACGGCTTCGAGGCATTCCTGCAGCGACAGGCGCTGGTTCAGGATGGGATCCGGATAGTCGATCTTGCCGCAGCCGTTACAGGCCAGATTGCAGCGGAACAGCGGCTCGAGCATGAGCGCGAGCGGATAGCGTTTGTTGCCGCCGAAATGCTGGCGGAAGATGTACGCGCCAACGCGGACTTTTTGTAGCAGCGGAATAGACAAGGTGTGTCCTCCTTAAACTTCGCGCGCGACGAGCGGTTGCAAGAGCTTCGACGGCAGCTTGAATTCGACTTTTTCTTCACGGCCCGCCATCGTCGACACCTCGACAGGCCCCAACGCGCGCAGCGCGTCGATCACGTTCTCGACCATCTCTTCGGGGGCCGAGGCGCCCGCCGTCAGGCCGACGGTCGTGACGCCCTCGAACCACTCCGGCTTCACTTCCGAGCCGTCGGCGACGAGATAGCTCGCCACGCCCGACTCGCTGCCGATCTCGCGCAGGCGGTTCGAGTTCGAGCTGTTCGTTGCGCCCACCACCAGCAGCACGTCCACTTCGGTCGACAGCTCGCGCACGGCGGCCTGGCGGTTCTGCGTGGCGTAGCAGATGTCGCGCGTGTCCGGGCCGACCATATCGCTGAAGCGGGCGAGCAGCGCGTCGATGATGCCGCGCGTGTCGTCCACCGAAAGCGTGGTCTGTGTCACATAGGCCAGCGGCGCGTCGAGCGGCAGATCGAGTTTCGCCACGTCGGCTTCGCTCTGCACGAGCAGCACGGTGCCCGGAATCTGGCCGATCGTGCCTTCCACTTCCGGGTGGCCCGCATGACCGATCAGGATCAGCGTGCGGCCTTGCGCAACGTACTGGCGGCCCTGCACATGCACCTTCGTGACGAGCGGGCAGGTGGCGTCGAGCACGTCGAGGTCGCGCTCTTCGGCGGCGCGTTCCACCGTTTTCGCCACGCCGTGCGCGCTGAAAATCGCGACCGCGCCCTCGGGCACTTCGTCGAGCTCTTCCACGAAACGCGCGCCCTTGTTACGCAGGTTTTCGACCACATGGCGGTTGTGGACGATTTCGTGGCGTACGTAGACCGGCGCGCCGTGCTTCTGCAGTGCGCGATCGACAATCTCGATAGCGCGGACAACCCCCGCACAAAAGCCGCGGGGTTGGGCAAGGATCACTCGCATAGGGTGGCGAACTCCGACTGGCGCGCTAGTCGAAGAATCCGGTAAAAATGACTCGTTCGCCGCGCCCATCATATTAATTTAGGTGCACAAGTCCAGCCGGACGTCGGCCCGAGCGAGACTAAACGCGCATTTTAACCGCTTCGCCAACCGTTTGCTGTGACAAGCACTTGGGGTGCGGCGCGGACGCGACGCCGGCCGGTCGCGGCCGGCTGGCACGCCTCTCTCTGCCGTGGGCCGCGGGGTGCGCGCACGGGTCGAGCACGGGTCTCGCAGGCAAGCGCTCAGGCAGGAACGCCAGGCCGGGCGCGGGTTATGCCGCAGTGCAGCACGGCTCCGGAACCCTTACACTAACGCGTTCGCGGGGTTCGCCCGGCTGGCCGCAAGGCGCCGGAGGACCCGACCCCAATCTGGACGCTTTGGATGGAAGCCGACCACTACGACAATTTTCCGGTCGCGAGCGTGCTGCTGCCGAAGGCGCTGAGGGCGCCGGTCGGCGTGATCTACCATGTCGCGCGCACCGCCGACGACATTGCAGACGAAGGCGACTGGAGTCCTGCCGAGCGCCATGCGCGTCTCGCGGATTTTCGTGCCGGCCTCGACGCGGTGGCCGGGGGCCGGCCCGCGTCCGTCCATCCCATGCTGTTTGCGAGGCTCGCCGAGGTGGTGCGGCAGTGCCGGCTGCCGCTCAGGCCGTTCTACGACCTCGTTTCGGCGTTCGATCAGGACATCGATACGGTGCGCTATGCCAATCGCCTCGAACTGCTCGACTTCTGCCATCGTTCGGCGAATCCGGTCGGCCATCTGATGCTGCACCTGATCGACGCGGCGACGCCCGACAATCTGGCCGACTCCGACACGATCTGCACGGCGCTCCAGTTCATCACCTTCCTGCAGGACGTGAGCGCGGACTGGCGGCGCGGCCGCCTGTATCTGCCGCAGGCCGACCTCGCGCGCTTCGGCGTAACCGAGGCGCAGATCGCGGCGGGCGTGGTGGACGACGCCTGGCGCAATCTGATGCGTCACGAGGTGGCGTTCGCGCGTTCGCTGATGGCGAGCGGCGCGCCGCTGGCGCTGCGCGTGCCGGGGCGCTTCGGCCTCGAGCTCGGCAGCGTCGTGCATGGCGGCCTGCGGCTGCTCGAACGGATCGAGCGCGCGGGCTACGACGTGTTTCGCGAGCGCCACGCGCTCGCTCCCGCCGACTGGGCCGTGGTGCTGTGCCGCACGGCGGCCATGTGGCTGTCGCGCCGCACCGGCGTGCGCGCGCCTTCGATCGAAAGTAACAACGCCTGAAAACGCCTGAAAGATAACGACGCGATGACGACGATCCTCTTTGCCCTCTCCTGCCTCTCGCTCCTGATCTGGCTCGTCCTGCTGCTCGGGCGCGGCGGTTTCTGGCGCGCCCGTCCTGCCGCGCCGCTGCCCTTAGTCGAGCCCGCGGCCGGTTGGCCCGCCGTCTGCGCCGTCGTGCCGGCGCGCAACGAAGCGGACGCCATCGGCGAGGCCGTGAGTTCGTTGCTTCAGCAGGACTACGCGGGCGACTTCCACGTGATCGTGATCGACGACCACAGCACCGACGGCACGGCCGAAGCCGCGCGCGTGGCGGCGCTCGCGCTGCAGTGCCCGGAGAAGCTTTCCGTGATCGCGGCGAAGCCGCTGCCGGCGGGGTGGTCGGGGAAGGTGTGGGCGCAGTCGCAGGGCATCGAGGCGGTGCGCACGCTGGGCCTGCCCGCCGACTATCTGCTGCTGACCGACGCCGACATCGGCCATCCGCCGGATGCCGTCGCGCAGCTCGTCGTGCGCGCGCAGGCGGAACAGCGCGACCTCGTCTCGCTGATGGTGCGCCTGCGCTGCGACTCGTTCTGGGAAAAGGCGCTGATTCCGGCGTTCGTGTTTTTCTTCGCGAAGCTCTACCCGTTCTCGTGGGTCAACGACCGGCGCAACAAGACGGCGGCGGCGGCGGGCGGCTGCATGCTGGTGCGTCGCGAGGCGCTGGAGGAAGCGGGCGGCATCGAATCGATCCGCGCCGAACTGATCGACGATTGCAGCCTCGCCGCGCGCATCAAGCATCGTGGCACGGGGCATCACCCGATCCGGCTCGACGTGGCAGCGAAGAGCGTGTCGCTGCGCCCGTACGATTCGTGGAAGGACATCTGGAACATGATCGCGCGCACGGCCTTCACGCAGTTGCACTACTCGGCGTGGCAGCTCGCGGGAACGATCGTCGGCATGACGGTGATCTATCTCGCGCCGCCCGTCGTCGCGCTCGGGCTTGGGCCCAAGGGCTGGCCCGCGTGGCTCGCGTGGGCGCTCATGTGCTGCGCCTATGCGCCGATGCTGGCCTACTACCGGCGCTCGCCGCTGTGGGCGCCGTTCCTGCCGCTCGTCGCGCTGTTCTACGTGGGCGCGACGTTTGCTTCGGCGTGGCGCTTCTGGCGCGGCAAGGGCGGGCAGTGGAAGGCGCGCGTGCAGGCGCCGGCGCAGGGGCGTTGACGTGGCGCAGCCTTAGCGCTGCGTCAGCATCATGTACATCTGCACGACCATGTCCGGCGTGAACGTGAACGGCACCCAGCCGTGGCCCGTATGGCGGAGCACGAGCAGGCGGTCGCCGTTCGACTGCTTCTGCACGGCCATTGCCGGATTCTTCGTCGAAACGAAGCGCCAGCCGGGCGGCAGGTCGGGCGGCGGCTCGGGCTGCATCGAGGCGCGCACGTTCGCGAGGCGCTCGACCAGTTCACCCACCTGCAGCGGATTGAGCAGCACCGTCTTGCCGTCGATCTCCATCGTGAGCTGATTCTGCGAGGGGCGGTCGATCTTCAGCGTGTTAGGAGCGGGCGCGTCGGCCTTTTCCGCCGGAGCGGGCTGCGGCGCTTCAACCGGCACAGCCGCTTGCGCGGCGTGCGCCTTCTCTTCGACAGCGACATCGGCTTGGGTGCTCGGCTGCGCCGCCTCGGTGGCGGCCGCCTGAAGGAGCTGATCGACGCCTGCGTCGAGCGCGCCGATCTGTTCTTGTAGATTCATGCGAGGCTTCCAGGTAAGACCCGCGATTTTACCCACTGCGCGCATGGCTTGCCGTTCCGGCGTTGCGCGCATGTCGCAATAAAAGTTGTAACAGAATGCGATTTTCGCGCGCAAAAGCGCGAAAAAACGGTGCCAGACAGTTCGCCTGCCCGTTAGCGCTTCAGATAGCCCGCTTCGCGGAACCAGGCGAGCGCGTCTTCCAGCCCCTGCCGATAAGGGCGCGCGCGATACCCCAGCTCGCGCTCCGCCTTCGCCGACGTGAAAAACATCTTGTTCTTCGACATCTTCAGCGCATCCACGGTGACGAACGGTTCGCGCTTCGTGAAGCGCGCGACGGCTTCCGCGCCGAGCGCGAGCGGATAGAGCGGCCAGCGCGGCAGCGCGAGAGTGGGCGCCTTGCGGCCGACCATGCCCGCGATGTCGGCGAGCATCTGCTGCAGCGGCAGATTCTCGCCGCCGAGGATGTAGCGCTCTCCAATGCGTCCGTGCTCCAGCGCGAGGAAGTGACCCCGCGCGACGTCGTCCACATGCACGAGGTTCAGGCCCGTATCGACGAACGCGGGGATCTTGCCGGTCGCCGCTTCGACGATGATGCGGCCCGTGGGCGTGGGCTTCACGTCGCGCGGACCGATCGGCGTGGACGGGTTGACGATCACGGCGGGCAGGCCGTCGCGCTCGATCATGCGTTCCACGGCGCGCTCGGCGAGCACCTTGCTGCGCTTGTAGACGCCGATGGCCTGTTCGGCGGTGAGCGGCGAGGTTTCGTCGGCGGAGGCGCCCGAATTCGTGACCTTGAGCGTCGCGACGCTGCTCGTGTACACGATGCGCTCGACCCTGGCTTCGAGCGCCGCGCGCATGGTGGCTTGCGCGCCTTCCAGATTCGCGCGCTCGATCTCGTGCGGGTCCGGCGCCCAGAGGCGGTAGTCGGCGGCCACGTGGAACAGGTAGCGTACGCCGGAGAGGGCGGCGCGCATGGAAGCGGCGTCGCGCATGTCGCCGGTCACGACTTCGGCGTCGAGCGCGGCGAGGTTGGTGCGAGGGCTCGTCGAGCGTACCAGCACGCGCACGGCATAGCCCTTCGCTTGCGCGATGCGGGCGACGGCCGAGCCGACGAAACCGGAGGCACCGGTGATCAGCACGAGGTCGCGGGAGTTGGCGGTCATACGGGATGGACTTCCTGGTCGGTTTGCGCCGGATGGCGCGCAGTCGGGTTCGGTTGCATGCGGTGGCTTCGGAGGCGGCCGTGCCGCCGGCGTGGCACGGATTGTACGTGGCGCGCGGCCGGTGCGGCGGCACGCACGCTCGCGCGCCGTGGCGTCTACAATGCCGCGCAGAGAGTGGCACAGAGACAGGAGATTGAACGATGACTGGACCGGATCTGGATTCGCGCATCGAGACGTACTACGTGCGCGTGCGCGGGACGGTGCAGGGCGTGGGCTTTCGGCACGCAACGGCACGCCAGGCGCACGCGCTGCGCATCCGCGGTTATGTGGCCAACCTGGAGGATGGCTCCGTCGAGGCCGTGATTCAGGGCGCGGCCAACCAGGTGGACCGCATGCTCTCGTGGCTGCGTCATGGACCGCCCTCCGCGCGCGTCACGGAGGTGGTGAGCGAAGAGCGCCACACCGACAAACGTTACGAGCGCTTCGAGCAGCATTGAAGGCTTTCGCGTTGCCCTCGCCGCCGGCGAGGGCAACGCCTCGACGTCGATTCGGCGTTATTTCACCGCAAGCAGACTCTCCGCGAATCCCCACTCCTTTTCGACCCATTGACGCGCGCAGCTGAACCCCGCGTCGGCGGCGATCGCGGGGATTTCGTCGGCGTAATACTTGTGGCTGCTCTCGGTCCAGATCGTCTCTCCCGCCTCCAGCGCGACCGAAAGGTGTGCCGCGCCCACGTGAGCCTCCACGCGGCGCCTCGCGCGCAGATGCATTTCGATGCTGCGTGCGTCGGGGTTGAAGCGCGCGACATGTTCGAAGGCGGCGAGGTCGAAGTTGCCGTCGAGCTCGCGGTTGATGCGCGCGAGCAGGTTCAGGTTGAAGGCGGCCGTCGCGCCGATAGCGTCGTCGTAGGCGGCCACCAGCGTCTCCACGGGCTTCACGAGGTCGGTGCCGAGCAGCAGCGTGTCGCCGGGCTTGAGCATCGCACGGATGTCGCGCAGAAAGCGCGTGGCCGCGAGGCGCGCGAAATTGCCGATCGTGCTGCCGAGAAAGAGCACGAAAAGCTGCTCGCCGGGCGCGCGCCGGCGGCTGACTTCGGCGAGGCCGGCCAGATAGTCGCGCTCGTAGCCGACGATGGAAATGCGCTCGATATCGGCCAGCTCGCGGCGGCACAACTGCAAGGCGGTGCGCGAAATCTCGATCGGGCAGTACGAGGTGGGCCGCTTGCGGCACAGCGCTTCGAGGATGCGGCGCGTCTTGCGGCCGCTGCCGCTGCCGAGTTCGGCAACGGTGACGTCGGCGGGCAGGGCGTCGACAATTTCGCCCGCGTAGCGCGTGAGCAGGCGCTCTTCGGCGCGGGTCACGCCGTACTCGGGCAGCACGGTGATCACTTCGAACAGCGCCGATCCCACTTCGTCATACAGATACTTCGACGGCAGTTCCTTCTGCGGCGCGTGCGTGAGGCCGGCACGGACCTCGGCGGCGAAGGCGGCGACGGCAGGGGAAGCGACGGCGGGGCGGGCTGCGGCGGGGCGGTGCGCAGGACGGGGCATGCGGGCTCCTGGTGCGTTGGACGGCGGCCGGCGGCGCGCACCTCGCGAAGGTCGGGGCGAAGGCGGCTCGCACGGAAGGGCGGTTCCGTAGCCAGACTTTCTGTTCTAGTCCATGCCGGCGCGATCTGCACGGACTAAATCGCGCTTGATCGTGTTTGATCGCTTGCTGGCGGCGGTTACGGCAGGCAGCATCGCGCGTGCCTGGCGTGCCGCCCATCACGGCCGGCGCGCCGGGCGACTAAAATGCCGGCTCGCGGCCGCACCTACCGGCCGCTGCCTGTTTCATTACACGATTCCAATGACAATGCCTTTATCCGTGCGCCGCCACCCGCACGCAGCCCGCCGATGAACCATTACGAGCCTCGGCGCGGGATCGCGCTTGCCGTGGCGGCCTCGGCCCTGTTCGCGCTGATGTCGGCCTATACGCTGCTGCTCGCGCCGCTCTCCGGCCTCGATATTTTCGCGTGGCGCGTTATCTGGACCATGCCGGGCGCGCTGGCGCTGCTGCTGCTGCGCGGCCGGTGGCCGCAGTTGCGCGCGCTCGTCGTGCGTATGGCGAAGGAGCCGCGCACGGCGCTCGCGCTTGCGGTAAGCGCCGCGCTGCTCGGCCTGCAACTCTGGCTGTTCCTGTGGGCGCCGCTGCACGGGCGCATGCTGGATGTCTCGCTGGGCTATTTCCTGCTGCCGCTCATCATGGTGCTGATGGGGCGTTTCTACTATCACGAACGGCTCGACGGCCTGCAATGGCTCGCCGTGGCGTGCGCGGCGGTGGGCGTGGCTCATGAGCTCTGGGCCACGCATGCCTTCTCGTGGCCCACGCTGCTGGTCGCGTTTGGCTATCCGCCGTATTTCGTGCTGCGCCGCAGGATCCACGCGGACTCGCTCGCGACCTTCGCCGTCGAAATGGTCCTGCTGACGCCGGTCGCCGTCTTCGAGGCTTGGGCGGGCGGCTCGACGGCGCTGCTCGATGCCCGCCCCTTCCTCGAATTCGTGCTGCTGCCGGGGCTGGGCGCGCTCAGCACCGTGGCGCTCGCGTCCTATCTCAAGGCGAGCCGCCTGCTGCCCATGGCGCTCTTCGGCATCCTCGGGTATGTCGAACCGGTGTTGCTCGTGATCGTTTCGGTGACGCTGCTTGGCGAGCACCTGGGCGCGCGGGAACTGGCGACTTATGTGCCGATCTGGCTCGCGGTGGGCCTGACGGCGGTGCACGGCGCGCGGCTCGTGCGGTTGTCGCGCTAGCGCGCGGGCCCCGCCTTCGCTTCGATCGCCGCGCGTAGCGCGGGCCGCCATCCGAGGCCGAACAGCGCCTCGGCGAGCACGAACAGCGGCCCGACAATAAGGCCGATCACGTCGTCGACGAAGGCGGGCTTGCGATGCTCGTAGGCCGCGTGGCCGACGAACTGGAACACCCAGCCCACCACGAACAGCGCGATGCCGCTGCCTAACCACACGGCGGTGGACTGCGCCGCAAGCCAGGCGCCGAACGCGACGCAGGCCGCGGAGATGACGGCCATCATCAGCCCGAGCGGCACATCGAGCACGAGGTAGTACACCGTCGCGCCGCCGAACAGGAGCCATGCCGGCGAGAGAGGAAAAGGCAGGGGAAAAGGCAGCGCGCCGGCCGTCAGCGCCGGGCGCGCGAGCAGCACCGCGAGTGCCAGCACGATCAGCGGGATGCCGACGAAGTGCGTGGCGATATTGCGAGCGTCGCGATGATAGGCCGCGTACTGGGTCAACTGATCGGTCAGGTTTCTCATGGATGCCCCTCAATCTCCAAAATCATTATGATCGTCGGGTACTCGTGTACAAGACCTTCGCCTGCCCGACAATCTCCACACCGATTTCGCTTCGACGTCACCCGTGCGTTCCGACCGGCCTCACTCCCCCCACGACGATCCCGCGCTACCGGCCATCGCGGCGGCGCTCGAACGCAGCGCATGGTTCCGCGGCCTGCCCGACGCGCTGCGGGCCGCGTTGCGCGCCGCCGGCCGCGTGCGCACGGTCCGCGCGGGCGAACGCCTCTTCATGCGTGGCGACCCCGACGACGGCGTCTACTGCGTGCTGGAAGGGGCGGTGCGCGTGGGGGCGGCCAGCATGGGCGGCCGCGAGGCGCTGCTGGCGGTGGTCGGGCCCACGAGCTGGTTCGGCGAGATCACGCTGTTCGATGGCGGCCCGCGCACGCACGACGCCTATGCGGAGCGCGACTCCACGCTCTTTCACGTGCCGCGCGCGCCGCTGGCGGCGCTGCTCGACGCCACGCCGGCCTGGTGGCACGCATTCGGCCTGCTCCTGACGCAAAAGCTGCGCCTCGCCTTCGACGCGATCGAGGAGGCGGCGCTACTGCCCGCCGCCGCGCGCGTGGCGCGCCGGTTGCTGGTGCTGGCCCGCAGCTACGGCGAGGAACCCGGCGGAGGGGGCGAACACCGTGTGGTGAGCGTGCCGCAGGAAGATCTGGCGCTGATGCTGGCGCTTTCGCGGCAGACCGTGAACCAGATCCTGCGACAGTTCGAGCGCGCCGGCCTGGTGGTGCTGCGCTACGGCCAGATCGAGATCGCGGATGCGGCGCGGCTTGCCTTGGCCGCGGAGTAAGCGGTAGTTGGCGGTCAATGACGCTCAACGTGAATACATATTGATTTAATCGATCAATATAACAGCCGCGGCGGCCGGTTCGTTTGCCGTGTTTTCCCCGCTTTTTCTCATTAACCCGCACAATGAGGGCCGGTTCCGCCAGGCAACACTGCGGCGCTCTTCCCTTCCCCTCACTGTTTCACCGTTTCGTTTCATGACCGACCGCGTCGTTGCCGCCTTCGATTTCGATGGCACCATCACTACTTCGGACAGCTTTCGAGCTTTCCTGCTTCAAACCGCGAGTCCGGCGCGTTTCGCGTTCGCCGTGCTGCGTTGTCTGCCGTGGCTAGCGGGCATCGCGCCGGGGTGGTCCGGGCGGGGCCCTACCAAGGCTCGCTTTCTGTACGCCGCCGTGGGTCCCGTGCGACGCGAGGTGCTCGATGCGGCCGCGCAGCGCTTCGTCGAGCAAGGGCTGCCCGCGCTGGTGCGCCCCGAGATGGTCGCGCGCGTGCGCGAGCATCAGGCGCTGGGCCACGAGGTGGTGCTGGTGAGCGCCTCGCCATCGCTGTATCTGCGCAAGTGGGCGGCGACGGTAGGCATCGGAACGGTGCTGGCGAGCGAGCTGGAATGGCGCGACGACGTGTACACGGGACGGCTGGCGGGACGTAACTGCTGGGGCCCGGAAAAGGTCGCGCGGCTGCGCGCCTGGTGGGGCGATCGCGCGCCGGCCACGTTGTACGCTTACGGCGACAGCCGCGGCGACCGCGAAATGGCGGCGCTTGCGAACCATGCATGGATACGCGGAACCGTGCCGCTGCCGCCGCTCGCGGCTACGATCAACCCATCGGCTCGACCGGAAGGAGACATCTCATGAAAGGACAGTGGACCCAGGTGACGTCGCGCGACGGCGGAGCATTCCGCGCCTATACGGCGCTGCCTCCGGAAGGCAGCGGTCCGGGCCTCGTGCTGCTGCAGGAGATATTCGGCGTGAACGCGTACCTGCGCGACATGGCCGACCGTTACGCGGAAGAAGGCTACGTCGTGATGGTGCCGGATCTGTACTGGCGGCTCGAACCCAATCTCGATCTGGGCTACGAGGGCGAGGACCGCGCGAAGGCGTTTGCGTTGCTGGAGCGCTTTGACGACGATCTCGCCGTGCAGGACGTCGCGGCAACGCTCGACGCGCTGCGCGCGCATCCCGCACACCGCGGCAAGGCCGGCGTGCTTGGCTATTGCCTGGGCGGCCGGATCGCGTTTCTCGCGGCGGCGCGCACCGATGCCGACTGCGCCATCGGCTACTACCCGGTGGGTATCGAACAGCACCTCGACGAAGCGGCACGCATGGGCTGTCCGCTGATGCTTCATTTCGCGGCGCTCGACACCTATTGCGACGCCGCCAGTCGCGAGCAGATCGCGCGGGCGCTCGCGGGCAGGCCCGGCGTGGAGCTCTACACGTACGAGGGCTGCAACCATGCGTTCGCCTCGCCTTCGCGGCCGAATTACGACAAGCCGGCCGCGATGATGGCGTACTCGCGCTCGCTGGCGATGCTGCGCCGCGTGCTCGGCCCGATCTACGATTTCAATGCGCTCTGGGAGGCGCACTGTTATCACGAGTTCGTGACGCGCAAGCCGGACGACGTCATGCCGACGATGGTCGCCGAACCCTATGTGAACCACGTTCCGACCATGACGGGCGGTGTGGGCCGCGACGAGCTGAAGCGTTTCTACACACATCATTTCGTCAACGCCAATCCCGCGGATACGCGCCTCATCCCGATCTCGCGCACGATCGGCCCGGATCGCGTGGTGGACGAGTTCATCTTCTCCTGCACGCACGACCGCGAGATCGACTGGCTGCTGCCGGGCCTCGCGCCCACGGGCAAATACTTCGAAGTGCCGATGCTCGCGGTGATCTGCTTTCGCGGCAACAAGCTCTATAACGAGCACATCTACTGGGATCAGGCTTCGGTGCTGGCGCAGATCGGCGCGATCGACCCAACGGGCCTGCCGATCGCGGGTGCGCTGAGCGCGAAGAAGCTGCTGGACGAGACCTTGCCGTCCAATACGCTGATGGCGCGTGCGTGGAGTGCGAGCGAAGGGAAGCCGTTCTAGATGGCGGCGCGCGTGCTTAGCGAAACGGATTGTCGACCAGGCCGGGCTTCTGGTCCGGGTCGTCGGCGATCTTCGCGGGCAGATGCGGATCGGCCTGGAGTTTGCGCACGACGTCGTCCAGCGCCGCCTTGAGCGCGAGTGCGGCCGCGAGGCCGCGCCTGTCGCGCGTGAATTCGAGCGTGCCCGCCAGGATCACCCGCGTCGTGCCGTTCGTGACCGTGAGCGCGTCGCCCTCTACGTTCAGGACATCGTCGTCGTTTGCGTATGCGTCGAACACCTCATCCTCCTTGAGCCGTCAGCGTTGCGATGGCGGTCCGCATTATAGAAAAGAAGCTGCACACGACTGCCTTGCTTCGCTTGATACCCAAACTGGGTATTTAAGTACCCAGTTTGGGTATAGAATCGGTGGGCAAGTGCCGCCAACCGCCGATGCGCCCCTTACGGGTACAGAGGTATCCCCAAGGGCATCCTCCTATGAGCATTGCCGACTTTCTCTTTCCTGCCGGAATGCAGGGTGTCCTGGCGCTCGCATTCAACGCCCCGGACCGTGTCTTCAAGCTGACCGAACTCCTCGAGGCATCTCCGACGGGGCGCGGCAACGTTCAGCGGCAGATACAATGTTTGCTCGATGCTGGCGTGCTTGTCGAGGACGAGCGCATCGGCCGTCAGCGCCAGATCCGGGCAAATACGTCGTTCGCCTTGTATCCGGAACTTCGATCTATCGTGCTCAAGTCCTTTGGGGTAACCGAGCCGTTTCGGACAGCACTTGCACCATTTGCCTCGCAAATCGACGAGGCATTCATATTTGGATCCGTCGCAAAGGGAAGTGACAGCTATCTGAGCGACATCGATCTGATGGTTGTCGGGGATGCTCCCATTCTCGAACTATCGGATGCCATGCTGAAGCTGGAGGCCGAATTGCGCCGACCGATCCATATGTCGCTCTACCATTCGGCAGAATGGATCCGATTGAAAGCGGGGGATAGCATCGTGGCTTCGATCGATCAAGGACCCAAGCTTCAGATACTTCCGAATGAACCGGCCACCTGAGTATGAAAATCTGATCAAACGTAACGTGTTCGTGGCACAACCTGCGATGCCAGGCGCCGTTCAGCCCAATCTCGGCAACGCTGCGGAATTTCTCGAAGCGGCGCAACAGCTTGTGGATACCCGGGAAATTTATCTGCCTGCTTTTTTTGCGGCATATGAAGGCTTGTTTCAGATGGTTCAGGCCATTCTGGAGTTCTATGAAGTGCGCATCAAGGATGCGGGCCGCAATGCGGCGATCCAGCGCGTCTGCGCGGATCTGAAGATGAGTAATGCGGAATTCGCACTGGTTTCCAAGGCGCACGGTAGACGTAACAACACGTCCTGCATCTCGCCTTTTCCTCCCATATCGAGAGCGGAAGCGCAGGCGCTCATTGCTATTCTGAGGCAGTACCTTCCCGTAGCAACAGCCTTGACCCAGCCTGCAAATATCTGATCTGCGCAGCACTCACCAAAACCACCTGCGCACGACGAACGTGCGACCGTTGAACGACACCTTCGTCTCTCCGCCGGCGTCTTCCGGAATGCCGGGGAATCGTATCCCGCTTTGCTGCTCCAGCGAGCGGACCGACTGCACCTCGTAATGGTCAGCGCTCGTATTGTCCGCGACGATGGCGAACGCCAGCCGTTGCGACGGCACGTACACCACCTTGAAGACCTGCGTGGGCACGAGCACACGCGTCGCTCCGATCGTTTGCAACTGCGCACCCGCGAAAAGCGGTCCCGTCACGACATAAGCCTCGCCATATTTCTCGGCAAGGCGCCGCACGCCCGTTTCGATGTGCGCCCACAGGTGCTGGTTATTCACCCGGTTCTGCGGCACCACGTTCGCCAGCGAGAACGACTCCGCCATCGCTTGCGGATTCCAGCGGTTGCCGGCCGGGCTCATATGCCCGCGGTCGAACCCGCTGCGCCGGTAATCGGCAAGCGTCGCACCTTCGCCCTCCGGCAGCCGGTCGTCTTCGAAAAAACGGTTGGTGCGCGTCATGTCCCTGGCGGCTTCCAGATGATCGCGCGTGAGGTGTTCGGCGGACCAGAGCGGACCGTGTGTGATACCCGAGTGCAGCACCACGAAATCCAAGTAGCAGAGCATGCGCGTTTTCGGCGCCATGCGCGGATTCGTGAGAGTCGGGAACTGGCCGTCGGGGACGAGGGCGGAACAGTCCGGCGCGGCGAACGCATGGCTCGCCAAGGCCATCAGGAGGCAGGCAAACAGCTTCTTCATCGATAAAACGATCGGGCGCCGGTGCAGGCGGGCTGAAAGTATAGCGGCGGTGTGCGTGCGCGACTATCCGCGCCGTTGCGGCGCAGCATATCGAACGCGCGAGACGCGCCACGGCGCGGCGTTAACCGCGCCGTGGGCAATCGAACGATATTCGGAAGAAAGCGATTCCGGGAGAAACCGAAGCGGAATGAGGGGTGGGGGGGCGCGATGCGCCCTGGCCCGCGCTCAGCCCGCGAACAGGGCGTGTTCGGCGCGTATGGTCTGGCGGTCCACCGCCTGCAGCCGCCATTGACCTTCCATGGGCGAATGCGTTGTTTCGCACGACCAGGTGGCGTCGCCGTGCGCCGAACTGATTTCCTGGCGGCGATTCACGTAGAGGCCACGCAGTGTGCAGAGCGGCGAAGTGTCGAGCGGCGCGCAGAGCGACGTGACGCCGTCGGTGTCGCGCAACTCGCCCCATTCGGGCAAATCGATGCCGTCGTGCGATTCACGCGACCAGCGGTGCTGGTCGGTGTCGAGCCAGAGGACGGCGTAGTCATGATTGACGGTCGGGTCGGAACCGTTGATCAGGATCGTAAGTCGCATGTGAGCTCCGGGAGAGCGTGTAGGGAGGGGAGAGGCAATTAACTACTTTAGAACGCACGCGCGCGATGGCAAGAGGGCAATACCCATGCCGGCTGCGTCTTTTGCGCGCGGGCTGATATGGAACCGGCACGGTATTTGCGCTGGCGCCTTTCGGCGCGGCTATCGGCGGGATTGAAAATGACAATTGGGAAGGCAACCGCCACCTCCTAGATTGATAGATGCGGCGCGCCCGCTCCGCTCTCCTGCTGCATCGCACGAACGTACGTTTGCGGGCCGTGCAGCGTCCCCACATATCACGCTGATGGATGGAGGTACAGATGTCACAGCTAAAAGGCTCGAAGACGGAACAAAACCTCAAGGATGCTTTCGCAGGCGAATCGCAAGCCAATCGCCGTTATCTCTACTTCGCGGCGAAGGCCGACGTCGAAGGCCAGAACGACGTAGCCGCCCTGTTCCGCTCGACTGCCGAAGGCGAAACCGGCCACGCGCATGGCCACCTCGAATATCTGGAAGCGGTCGGCGATCCGGCCACGGGTCTGCCGTTCGGCACGTCGCGGCAAAACCTCGCGGCGGCGGTTGCAGGCGAAACGCACGAATACACCGACATGTATCCCGGCATGGCGAAGGTCGCGCGCGACGAAGGCTTCGACGAAATCGCGAACTGGTTCGAGACGCTCGCGAAGGCGGAGCGTAGCCACGCCAACCGCTATTCGAAGGCGCTGGAAGCGTTGGTGGACTGATCGCGTCAGTCATGCGGCGGCGGCCGCACGGGCACGGCGTGCGTGCGCGTGCGGTCCCGTCGCAGGCGTTCTACGATGCACGCCGGGTGCGCATCCGGCGTGCAGCGAGCGCATAGCCGCGCGGCCGCGCTCGCGCCCTCATAAAAATCAGAACGGGAGACGTCATGCCCCACAAGGAAGGCAGTCTCGAAGCGCCGACGCGGCATCCGCTCGACTGGCAGTCCGAAGCGTTCTACGACAAGGAAAAGCTGGACGACGAGCTGGCGCGCGTGTTCGACATCTGCGCCGGCTGCCGGCGCTGCGTTTCGTTGTGCGGCGCGTTTCCCGCGCTGTTCGATCTCGTCGACGAGACCGACACCGGAGAAGCCCACGAGGTCGACAAGGCCCAATACGGCCAGGTCGTCGACCAGTGCTACCTCTGCGATCTCTGTTACATGACGAAGTGTCCCTACGTGCCGCCGCATCCGTGGAACGTAGACTTCCCGCATCTGATGCTGCGCGCGAAGGCCATCGAATACCGCACGAGCGAGGTGAAGCTGCGCGACCGCGTGCTCTCGAATACGGACGCACTGGGCCATCTCGCGGGCATTCCGGTCGTGACGCAGACCGTCAATGCCGTGAACCACACGAGGCCGATGCGCGCCCTCATGGAAGACGCGTTGGGCGTGGACCGCAAGGCCTGGCTGCCCGATTTCGCCACCCGCAAGTTCCGCAGCGCGGCAAAGCGGGCAAGCGCCGGCGAGGTGCGCGACGGCGAGCGTACGCCGGGCAAGGTGGCGATCTACGCCACGTGCTACGTGAACTTCAACGAGCCCGGCATCGGTCACGATCTGCTGGCCGTGCTCGATCACAACGCGATTCCCTGGGTGCTCGTGAAGAGCGAGGCCTGTTGCGGCATGCCGCTCCTCGAACAGGGCAATCTGGACGGCGTGGCGCAGAAGCAGGCGCAGAACATGCCGGTGCTCGCGCAATACGCGCGCGAAGGCTATGCGCTGCTGGGCGCGGTGCCGAGTTGCGTGCTGATGTACAAACACGAGCTTCCGCTCATGTTCCCCGGCGACCCCGATACGCGCGCCGTGAGCGTGGCGTTCTGGGATCCGTTCGAATACTTCGTCTCGCGCCATCGCGACGGCCTGCTGAAGACCGATTTCCGCACGCCGCTAGGCAACGTTTCGTATCACGTGCCCTGCCATGCGCGCGTGCAGAACATCGGGCGCAAGACCTCCGACCTGCTTTCTCTGGTGCCGGAAACGAAGGTCAACGTGGTCGAGCGTTGCTCGGGCCACGCGGGCACGTTCGGCGTAAAGAAGGAATTTCACGCGATGGCGATGAAGATCGGCACGCCGGTATTCAAGCAGATGGCGAACGGCGAGCCGAACTTCATTTCGTCGGATTGCGCGCTGGCGGGCCATCACATCGCGCAGGGCATTAGCGAGAACCAGCTTGGCGATCCGCCGCTCGCGCACCCGCTCACGCTGCTGCGGCGCGCCTATGGCATTTGAGGCCCGCGCGCGGCTTCCCCATTCACTGCATTGCAAGAGGCACGGACGATGACTATCGCGAGAAACTCGCTGCTGACCCTGGAGGCTTACGCCAAGGCGCGCAAAGACATGCGCGAGCGCATCATCGAACACAAGAAGCGGCGTGCCGTCGCGCTCGGCAATCACCTCACGTTCCTGTTCGAGGACGAGGACACGATCCGCTACCAGATCCAGGAGATGCTCCACATCGAGAAGATCTTCGACGAAGCGGGCATTCAGGGCGAACTGAATGCCTATCTGCCGCTCGTGCCCGACGGCAGCAACCTGAAGGCGACCCTGCAGATCGAGTACGCGAGCGAGATCGAGCGGCGTGCCGCGCTGGGGCGGCTGATCGGCATCGAGGACCGCGTGTTTCTGCAGGTGGAAGGCGAGGCGCCCGTCTACGCGATTGCCGACGAAGACCTCGAACGCGACAACGCCGAAAAGACTTCGGCCGTGCACTTCGTGCGCTTCGAACTCACGCCGGCGATGAAGGCGCGCTTGCGCGAGGGCGCGGCGCTCATGATCGGCTGCGACCACCCTAACTATCGTGTGCCGACGCAGACCATAGACGGCGACACGCGCGCCTCGCTCGTTGCCGACCTCGACTAAGGCCGGATTCGATATCGAAGAGGCCCGCGCGTGCGCCGTATCGGTCACACGTCCTTGCGGTACATGACGAAGCCGGGCTTGTCGGCCACGTTGTCGTAGAGACGCATGGCCGTATGGTTCGTTTCGTGCGTGTGCCAGTAGACGCGCGGCGAATTCGCGGCCTTGGCAGCCGTATAGACGGCCTCGATCAGCGCGCGGCCCACGCCCTTGCCGCGCTCGTCCTCCACCGTGAAGAGATCCTGCAGATAGCAGATCGGACCGTCTAGCGTCGTGCTGCGGTGAAAGATGTAATGCACGAGGCCGACGACGCGTGGCCCGCGCAGCGCGACGAGCGCATGCATCGGTTCGAGGCCGTCGAAGAAGCGCGACCACGTTGCGCGGGTGATCGACCCGGGCAGTGCCGTCGGACCGAAGCGGCCGTAGAAGCGGTTATAGCCGTCCCAGAGCGGGAGCCATGCGTCGTAATCGGCCGGTGTGACGGGGCGGACTTCAAGCTGTGCGGACAATTTCGTTCTCCTGTATTCGTTACGGGCTCGTATTGCGCGAAGGGCAATGCCCCCAGCGTAAGCGAACTGTGGCACCATTGTTAGCCCCACCGTAACCGCGATTCATGGAGCCACCCGTTGGACTATGCATTGATGATGGCGGCCTACGCGCGCCGCGCGGCACGCAGGCTTACGCGACAAGACCTGCTCTACGAAAGCCTGCGCCGTGCGATTCTAGACGGCGACATCGTCGAAGGCGCGCGGCTGGCGTCGAGCCGCGCGCTGGCCGAGCAACTGGGCATGGCGCGCAACTCGGTGCTGTATGCCTACGAGCGCCTCGTGGAGGAGGGTTTCGTCACGGCCACGCGCCATGGCTCCCTCGTCAATGCCGTGACGCCGGGCGGCGGCGCGGTGCCGCATCCGCCCGCGGCACGAACGGCCGGCGCTTCCCGAACGCTTGCGCGGCGCGTGCTCGAATTGCCGCCGCGTCGCGGCACACGCGACGGCGCCACGGCGTTGCGCCCGGGCGTGCCTGCGCTTGACGCATTTCCGTTCGTGCAATGGCGTACCTCGCTGGAGCGCGCGATGCGGCGGCTACGCACGAACGATCTGGGCTACGGCGACAGCGCGGGCCACCCGTCGCTGCGCGAGGCGATTGCGCAGTATGTGCGCGTGTCGCGCGGCGTGCGCTGCCAGCCGCAGCAGGTGTTCATCACCAACGGCACGCAGTCGAGTCTCGATCTCTGCGCGCGCCTGTTCGCCGATCATGGCGAACGCGTGTGGATCGAGAACCCCGGCTATCTCGGCGCGCGTTCCGCGCTGCTCGCGGGCGGGCTGCAGCTCGTGCCGGTGCCCGTGGACGCCGCGGGCATGGCCCCGCGCGCGGCGGACTGGCACGAAGCGCCGCCGCGGCTCATCTATCTCACGCCGTCGCACCAGTACCCGCTCGGCAGCGTGCTGAGCCTCGAACGGCGCCTCGCGCTGATCGAGCACGCGCGCGCGTGCGGAGCATGGATCATCGAGGACGACTACGACAGCGAGCTGCGCCACGACGGCCCGCCGCTGCCCTCCATCCAGGGCCTCGCCGACGACACGCCGGTGGTCTATCTGGGCACCTTCAGCAAGACGATGTTTCCGGCATTGCGCATCGGCTTCATGGTGGTGCCGGCTGGCGTGACGGGCGCGGTGGCGGCGGCCGTCGGCACGCTCGAACGCCAGGGGCGCGTGGCCGAGCAGATGGCGCTGGCCGAATTCATCGAAAGCGGCCGCTACGCGCGGCACCTGCGCCGCATGCGCAAGCTTTACGAAGAGCGGCGCGATGGACTCGTCGCCGCGATCGGGCGGCATCTCGCAGGCATGATGACGGTCTCCGCGGACGCGGGCGGCATGCATCTGAGCGTGCGCCTCGACGCGCCGCTGCGCGACGTCGACGTGAGCACGGCCGCGCGCGTGCACGGCCTGCACCTGTCGCCGCTCAGCGCGTATTGTCTCGGCGGACCCGACATGCCGCGCTACAACGGCTTTCTGCTGGGCTATGCGGAGGCGCCCCCGCCCGTGGCCGACGCGCTGATGGCGACGCTCGCGCGGGTGATACGCGAGCTGGCGGCGGGCGGCGGTTGATCACTCGTGTCCCGCGACGGCGTGCGGGACGTACGGCGCTTCGAGCGCATCGACTTCTTCGTCGGTGAGTTCGAGCGAGAGCGCCGCGACAGCATCTTCCAGATGATGCGGCTTCGAGGCGCCGACGATGGGCGTGGTGACCTCCTGCTTCTGCAGCATCCACGCGAGCGCGACCTGCGCGCGCGACACGTTGCGCGCCTTCGCGATCGCGCCGACCGCCTCGACGATCGCGCGGTCGGCCTCGGCCGTGGCGTCGTACAGCTTGTGGCCGTACGCGTCGCTTTCCTCGCGTGCGCTCGTGGCATTCCACTCGCGCGTGAGGCGGCCGCGCGCGAGCGGACTCCACGGCATCACGGCGACGCCCTGGTCGGCGCACAGCGGCAGCATCTCGCGTTCTTCCTCGCGATAGAGCAGGTTCAGGTGATCCTGCATGCTGACGAACGAGGTCCAGCCGTTCAGGTAAGACGTGTAGAGCGCCTTGCTGAACTGCCATGCATGCATCGACGAGGCGCCGATATAGCGCGCCTTGCCGGCCTTCACGATGTCGTGCAGCGCTTCGAGCGTTTCCTCGATGGGCGTGTCGTAATCCCAGCGGTGGATCTGGTAGAGATCGACGTAATCGGTGCCAAGGCGCCGCAGGCTGTTGTCGATCTCGGCGAAGAGCGCCTTGCGCGACAGGCCCGCGCCGTTCGGGCCGGGACGCATGCGGTTGTACACCTTCGTTGCGATCACCACGTCCTCGCGCTTGACGAAGTCGAGCAGCGCGCGGCCTACGATCTCTTCCGAGGTACCGTCCGAGTAGGTGTTGGCGGTGTCGAAGAAGTTGATGCCGACGTCGAGCGCCTGGAGGAGCAGCGGGCGGGCGGCGTCGGCGCCGAGCGTCCACGGATGCGCGCCGCGCTCGGGCACGCCGTAAGTCATGCAGCCAAGACACAGACGCGAAACTTCCAGCCCGGTCGGGCCGAACCTGACGTATTCCATTGCTGTCACTCCTTGTGCGAAAGCGGATGAGGCCGCGCGGCGCGGCGAGGACGGCGCCGGCGCGTTGGGGAGACTGCGGCTAGGGTACCCGAGCCGCCGAAGATGCGCAGAAAGCTGGCCAAACGACGACAAGCCGGTACGGCGATCAAACATCTAATTTTGAGAAAGCGCGTGTAACGGGATTTGTGCTAGTTTGCGTTTGGTTATATTTATCTCAAACAAGATAAATCGACCCATGTGATTCGGAGTCCATACCGATAGGCCGATACGCGGAGAATTCAAGCAGGATTCCGTTCCGCACTCACCGCCCTTTCCCATGCCGACTGACTACACCGCCTCGTTCGCCCTCTGGGTCGTCGTTCGTTCCCACTGCCGCCCCGACGGCTCGCGCATCGTCGAGCCCGCGTGGACCGGCGATGGCGAGCAGAGCGGCGTAGCCATTTTCGTTTCACGCCTCGATGCACACATCTACGCGACCCTGCGTAACGTTCGTCTTCCCGGCGACGCCCCCGACAACTGGCATTGCATTCCCTTGCAGGCGTTCGATCTGCATGCGTACGCCCGCGACCAGAACGGCAGCGTGAACTGTGCCATGGCGTTCGGCTTTGTCTGCGACGCTGAAGGCGCGCTGGTCATCTCACGCGGCGCGCCGTGCCCGAGCTACTTCGAACTCACGTTCGACCCGCCGGAGGGTATCGCCGAAGTGGTATTTCACTTCAGCCAGGCGGCGTTCGAAGGGATGTGCGCGCTATGGCGGGAGGTCGGCGCGCATGCGCAGCCGCAGTCGATCAATCGCGCCGAGGTCATGAGCGACGGCGCCTTCGCATGGCTGCTCGATATCGCGCTGAGCGTCGCGACCGAGACCGGCGCCGAGGCCGAAGCCGATCACTGGACAGTGTTCGAGCCGCTCTCCATGCGCTGGCTCCGTGCACCGACCGAGGCTTACGTGATGCAGGAGGCGAAGCCGACGTTGCACTGACTTCGCGCCGCGCTCACACGAACAGCGAGACGATGCCGCCTATCGTGAGCCCCGCGGCTATCCATCGGCCGGTGGAATAAGCTTCGTTCGGGTCCGCGGGCAGGTCGGGGCGCTCCAGACCGAGCATGCCGTCTACCAGCGAGCGTATGGGTTGCGCGTTGGCCTCGTTGTCGGTCCCGCTGTCGGTGTCGCTCGTGTCGCCGGCATTGCTGGCAGTTAGCTGATCCGCGGGATCGTCCACCACGATCACGACATCGTTGCCGCCGTCGATCTCGACGCCCTCGCCGTCGTCGTCGCCGCCGTCGTCGGCCGCTGCGGCGGCATAGGCCGCCGGCGAGATGTCGACCGCGTCGTCCTGCGAGGCGGGCGCCGGCGTGCTCGTGCCGGAAAGCGTCGAGTCGTCGTTCGCCGGCAGGCCCGCGGCAGACGCGGCGATGCCCGCGCCCGTGTCGGGCAGGTTCGCCGCTACGCTGCCGGACGAGACCGGCGTCATACCTACTGGTTCCATGTTCGCCTCCTGAGGGCATGTCACACGCCCGGAGGATGTTCCCACGCCGCGACTGCGTATCGGTCCACGAAAAGCGCGCAAAAACTAGCGGTATTTCGCAGCGCCCGGAATCGTAGAGGCTGACACAATGGCGGCATCGCAGGTTGTGCGTGCACCCATGTACGCCGACGCAAACGTATGCACCATGAAGCACACCTTAACGTCGAATGTGGACGAACCCGACGCGCAAGCGGGTTCCGTCAGCCTCTATCGCGGGGCTGATTTGAGCGAGCCTTCGCGGCGCATGCTGTTCGAGGCGCTTTACCGCGCGCGGTATCTGCAGGCGCATGCGCGCCTGCCCGATGCGCTGGAGCGCGATCACAACGACGACTACGTCCAGAGCGGTCCGCAGATCGCGTGGGAAATCTGGCAGGCCGCGCATGCGCGCGTGCTGGAACTCGCCGCGCAGATTTGCGAGCGCCGCCAGGACGCCCATACGAGCCAGTACGACAAGGCGGTGTGCCGCCTCTGCGCGCGCGATATTCGTGCGTTGCTGCGGGCGATGGACCGAAGCAGTATTTGAGCCGTCAGACCGGTTCCGAAAGGGCCGCACGAGCGATGTGAGTCGTGCGGGCCAGTGCGTGCCGCGAGTTGATCGTGCGCGACACTTCGTCGAGCATCACCATCATTTCCTCGGGTACGTCGCCGTAAAGGGAACCGGCGCGCGGCGGCATCTCGAACGAGACGGGCGTACGTCTTTCGTCGTCGCCGGCTTCGCGCATCGCCGCTTGCGCAAGGCGAGTGGTTGCCGCGCGCGAGGGCGGCGCACAGACGCAGCAAACGGATGGCTTGTTCGTTTCGTGCACGTGCCGCACGAAGCGTCCCGAGCAGACGGGACAGAACGCGAGCGTCAGGAGTCCGCCTTCGAAAAAGCGCAGCAGGGTCCACGCACGCGTGAAGCTGAGCACGCGTTCGATGCCGGTGCAATAGCAGTGCTCGATATAAAGCCGGTAGGCGCGCGTGAGCGCATCGAGGCGCGTGCAGCGCGCCACGTCCCGGAGAAACAGATAGATGTTGTAGAAGAGCGATGCATGGACGTTCGGCAACCACGTGAAATACCAGTCGGCCGAAAACGGCAGCATGCCCTTGGGCGGCGACGCACCCTTGAGTTCGCGATACAGCCGGATCATGCGCGTTCGCGAGAGCCTCAGCTCTTTTTCGAGTACCGGCATGCGTGCGCCTAGCTGGATGAGCTCGATGGCGCGCAGCACCTCGCGCGCATCTTCGGTCACACTGCCTTTGTACATGACGCGGAGCTCTCCATGAGACAGGCGCGGCAGCCACGGCGGCCGGGCGCGGGTTCCTGAATGTGCTGGCGATTATAGAAGCGCGCTTATTAGCGTCAAGGCTAATATTCTGGAGGGGTTGGGAAGACTTTTTGTCGTTTGCGGCCAGCCCGGAAGGATGGCCTCTTTTAATACCGATTATCATAGAGCCCTGTTGCGCATCCCGCGCGGCTCGCGGCATCGCGAGCGCCTGTTATCGACTGCCAATCAATGATTTCTCGTTTCTCCGCCTCGTTCGCTTCGTCTCGCGAAGACCGCAAGCGCGCGCCTCGCCGCGTGCTCGACGGCATCCTGGGCAGCTTCGGCGGCGGCGCGCCGGGCCATGCCGGGGCCGCACCCGCGAACGCACCGCGGCGTGCACTGATCAAGGGCACCGTTAGCGTGCTTGCGCTGGGCAGTTGTGCGAGTACGCTGCTGAGCGCCTGCGGCGGCGATTTCTCCGGCGGCAGCGGGTCACAGGACGATGCCACGCCCACCCTCAAGTCGGTGGCCAACTTCCGCGACCTGGGGGGCGCTGCGCCCGGCTATGCCACGAGCGACGGCGCACACGTGCGGCGCGGGCTGATCTATCGCTCGGACGCGCTGACTCTCAGCGCTGCCGATGCCGCGACGCTGCAGAGCCTTGGCGTGACGACCGTGTTCGATCTGCGCACGCCGGCGGAAAGCGGCCAGACGCCCGACGCGCAGGTCGCCGGGGCGAGCTATGTGGCGATCAACGTGCCCGGCACGGCCACGCCGCCTTCGTTTGCGGGCATGTCGGCGCAGGAGCTGGATGCGGCCATGCAGGGCGAGTGGAATGCATTCGTCGCCGGCCGCGTGCAGGCCTCGGCTTACGGCGAGCTGCTGAACCAGATCGCGCAGACGGCGGGACCGCAGATCATCAGCGGGGGGACGGGCGTGGACGCGGTGGGATGGGCGAGCGCATTGCTGCTTCTCATTGCGAACGTGCCGCTCGAAATCGTCGTCAAGGACTTTCTGCTGACGAATGCGTACCGTTCGACGGGCGCAGACGCGGTGAACGCCGCTCCGCCCGTGCAGAGCCGCTATTTGCAGACCGCCTTCGACGCGCTGCAGTCGAACTACGGCGATCTCAACCGCTACCTGACGGTGGGCCTCGGCCTCGCGCCTGCTACGATCGACCTGCTGCGCAGCCGCCTCGTCGCCTAGGCGAGTGTTAGCGCGCGCCGCTCCGGTGCGCGTCAGGCGGCGGGCAGCACGATCCGAACGCGCAAGCCGCCTTCCGGATGATTCGAAAGCTCGCAGCGGCCGCCCTGGTTGCGGGTGAGGCGGGTGACGATTGCGAGGCCGAGCCCGCAGTGGCCCTCGCCGCCGCGAGCTTCGTCGAGCCGCACGAAGGGCTTGAGCGCGGCGGCCACCCGTTCGGCGGGAATGCCGGTGCCGTGATCGCGCACTTCGATCGACCAGTGCTGGCCTTCGCGGCGCGTGGAAATCTCGATGGGCGGCGCGCCGTGTTCGAGCGCATTGTCCACCAGATTCGAAACGAGGCGGTCGAGCAGCGTGCGCGGCATGCGAAAGCCCGGGCCGGCGCGCAGATCCAGCCGGAAGAGTTCTTCGTCCTCGTCGGCGGTGTCGGCGCTGAACTGCTCGCGCAGCAGCGCTTCGACTTCCACCTCGGGGCTCGTTTCGGGGCGCTGGCGCGCGAATTCCAGGAACTGCTGAACGATGTCGTTGAGCGAATCGACCTCGCGGATGATCTGTTCGCGCTCGCGTTCCGAGCCCAGCATGCTCGCGCGCAGCTTGAGCCGCGTGAGCGGCGACTTGAGATCGTGCGCCACGCCCGCGAGCATGACGGCCTGGTCGTCGTCCGCTTCGTTGAGCTGCTTCATCATGCCGTTGAACGAACCGATCAGCTCGCGCAGTTCGTGCGGCCCGCGTTCGTTCATGGGCGCGGGCCGCTGGCCCGTACCGAACGCCCGCGCGGCCTGGGCAACGCGAGAGAGCGGACGCTGCATTTGCCATACCGCAAGCAGCGAAAGGACGAGCGACATGGCCAGCAGCGCGCCGGCCTCGAGCATGAGGTTAGGCGGCGGCGGCAGGTCGATGGGCGCGACGATCCATACGGAACGGCCCGCAAAGCGTATCCACAGCGCGTGCGAATGGCTCGCGTCGGTGAGAATGTCCGTGCCCGGCGGCAGATCGCGCAGCAATTGCCGGCGCAGATCGGCGAGCGGTTCGTGCGTGGGCGTTTCCAGATGGACGTCGGCCGGCATGTTCCAGGTGGGCACGAGGTGCACGCGCAGCGCGGGCGCGAGTTCGACCTCGTTGGGCGCCGCTCCGTTCGCGGCGTGCAGCATGAGCAGCAGGCCGCGCTCGAACCCTTCCAGCTCGTGCCGGCGCGGCTGGTGCGCGAACACGGCGAACCAGCCTGCCTGGATCGCGAAGAGCACGAGCGTGGACATCAGGGCCATGCGCCCGAACAGCGTGTTGAACGGATTGCTCATGCGCCAATGACGGCACCGCTCGCCCCGCGCGCTTCTTCCGGCACCGGCACGAACACATAGCCTTTGCCGCGCACCGTCTGCACGTAGCGCGGCGCCGAGGGGTCGTCCTCGATCACGCGGCGCAGGCGCCAGATCGGCACGTCGAGGCTGCGGTCGCGAAACGCAAGGCCGTCTGCATGCAGCAGATCGTGGATCAGCACGCGCGACATCACGCGGTACGGATTGCGCGAGAAGATCTTCAGCAGTGCGAATGCGCCGTCTCTGAGCGCGACATGCTCGCCGTCGCGCAGCAGGGTGCGCGTGGCGAAGTCAAGCTCGAACGGACCGAAATGAAAGCGCTCGCGCAGCTCCGGCGCACTCGGCACGATGTCGCCGCGCCTGCGCAGCACGGTCTGGATGCGCAGCAGCAGCTCCTGCGGGTCGAAAGGCTTCGCGACGTAATCGTCCGCGCCGAGTGTCAGACCCGCAATGCGATCCACCACCGTGCCGCGCGCGGAAGCGAAGATCACGGGGATGGTGTCGCCCTCGGCGCGCAATGCGGCGAGAGCCCGCAGACCGTCGGTGCCGGGCATCATGACGTCGAGCACGACCACGGACGGCCGCTCGCGTTCGAGCCGCCGACCGAGATGCGTGGCGTCGTGCAGGACGGAGGCCTCAAAGCCATTTGCTCTGAGGAATCGACAGAGGAGATCGCGCACGACCGGATCGTCGTCGACGATGAGAACGTGTGGACTCATGCCGAAATTTTATTCGATGTCGACGTTCCGGCGAAAAAGCCGATCCAGCCGATTTCTTACCTATCCTTACACGCGCGGCTTACCGGACCGTAACTGCGCCTTCCTGCGTTTGGGCCTGGAGCGGCGTTTGCGGCGGCGTGGGCGTTGCCGCCGCGGCAGTTGTCGTTGCGGCTGTCGTTGCCGTTGCCGTTGCGGCCGCTGTTGCCGCCGGCGCCGACACGGCAGCCGGTGCCGCGCCGTGTGCCGCCGCAGCCTCGGCAAGATGCTTCTGGCGCGCGTCGGCGGCCACGCCGCTCGGCATCTTGTGCAGATGAAGCTTCGAATCGGGCTGCGCCTCCGCTTTCGCGGCAGCATTCGGGTTTTCGCAGGTAATGCCCTTCATCTCCAGCACGGCGTCCTGGGCCGTGGGCGCCAGTTGCTGATCGACCACGCCGGTGCGCACCCGCTCCGCGCTCGCCTGTTTTCCATGCTGCAGATCGCCCTGGAGTTCGGCGATGCGGCGGTCGTACCAGTCCGCCACGCACGCCTTGTCCTTGCAGTTGTGCTGGCGCCATTGCCACTGGCTGATACGGTCGGCTTCGAGCGCGGTCGTATCGGGCGTGGCCTCGACGGCGCTGCGATACAGGGCGGCCAGCTTGTCGTCGAGCGCGGAAAGTTGCGGATCGCTACAGACGAGCCGTTCCGACGCGGACGCATTGTGCGGGCAGCGGAAGCTCGCCGCGTGCGCGAGCGATGCGCCGGCCAGCGACGCGAAGAGTACGAAAGCGGGAACGAGCGCGGCGCGGCGCGAAATGCGGTGATTCGGCATAGAGGCGCGATGAGGATTCGGTTGTCGGTTCATGGCGGGTTCGATTGCATTGAAGTGACAAGGGCGGCAGGCCACGCGCGCACGGCGCCTTCGAGCTGGCTCGATTGCGCGTGCCGTGCGGGCTGCCGGCGCTTTGCCGTAGGGCGCGCCAGTCAAAGTTAGCGCAGCCGTGCTCGCGCAAAGGTCCGCTCAAGGGTGGCTTCGGGCGGTTGCTTACGAAACATTTCAAATAGGGCCGGTTAATGAAACCACTGGCGTAATGAATGGCGCGAGCCGCTTACCGTGCGGGAGATTCGCGAAGACCCCGGAAGCCGTAGCCAACATGGACCGGTGTCCGGAACATCGAAGCCTGCATGCCGGGCCGATCATGAATGCGATTTTTGCGCGCTGCGCGCCGTGTCATTCAACGTATCGCATTCCTTATTGTCTCCATGACCCCGGAAATCTGCTCTTTCTCCACCGGTATCGATCTGCGCGCGAGGCCCTGGCGCGCGGCCGCGGCTGCGCTCGCGGCGTCGTTCGCGCTCAACGGCTGCGCCTGGACGCTCATCACCGCCGCCGACGCCACGGGCTCCGTGATCCAGGCCGGCTACGCAGTCGCTTCGAACTACTCATCGCCCAGATTCTTCACCGGCGAGCCCGCGAACGTCGGCTCGATCTGCATCGAACTCAATCCCATGGTGACGTCTGCCGACTTCGTCCCCTCGCTGCAGCTCGCACTTGCGGAACGCGGCGTGCGTTCGGACCTCTATAGTCCCGGCACCGAGCCGATCAGTTGCGAGGCGAGGCTCGTCTATAACGCTTCGATCGAGTTCGGCAAGCCGACCTTTTCCGACGAAAACCGCGCCTACCTTTCGACCATCAACATCGCGATCTTCGAGCACAACCACATCGTTTCGACCGCGCACTACGAAGTGCACGGCCTCGGCACCGATCGCTATTCGAGTGCGGCGGTGAAGCTCAAGGGCATGGTGGATCAGATGGTGGTCGACCAGCGCAAACTGGGCGGCACGTTCGAATCCGCTTCGAACGGCCAGTAGGGCAAGCACCGGGAAAGGAACGGAAAGACTCCGGACCTTTGCCCACCGACCCACGTCGCTTACGATCTCCGCATGGCAAATACCGTCTTTCTGGTCGACGACGACGCCGTGGTGCGCGACGTCACCGCTGAATATCTCCAGATGCGTGGCTTCAGCGTCACGGCGCTGCCGTCGGCGCGCGCCTTGCAGCAGCGTTTGCGCATCGAGCGGCCGCAGATCGTCGTGCTCGACATCATGATGCCCGAGCTCGACGGCATCAGCGCGCTGCGCGAGTTGCGCGCGAGCGGCGACGATGTGCCCGTGATTCTCCTCACGGCGCGCAACGAAGTGATCGACCGCGTGCTGGGCCTCGAATTCGGGGCCGACGATTACGTCGGCAAGCCATTCGATCCGGGCGAACTCGTTGCCCGCATCCGCACGGTCATCCGCCGCCGAGGCGCCAATGCAACGGGCGCGCCGGAGAGCCGCGCGTCGTTTCGCTTCGGGCCGTACGAACTCGACTTCCGCTCGCGCGAACTCTATCGCGGCGAAGAGCGCATTCCGCTGCGTTCGAGCGAATTCGCATTTCTCAAGCTGTTCGTCAATCACGCGATGACGATGCTCACGCGCGAGCAGATCATCGAAATCATCTATGGCGAGGCGGGGCGCTACCGCAACCGCAGCCTCGACGTGGCGATCTGGCGGCTGCGCCGGCTCATCGAAACCGATCCTTCCGAACCGCGTTACCTGCAGACCGTCTGGGGCCGGGGCTATGTCTTCGTGCCCGATGGCGAAGTGGGGTATGCGGAGCGCTGCGTCGAGATGGCGCTGGAGTTGCAGCGCGAGGACGAGTGAAGCGGCTAGCCGGGCGGCGCCTGCGCGCCGCCCGGCGGATCAGAACGTCAGCACGCTCAGGAACATGCGCTGAAGCCAGCCCACCGTCGTGGCGTCGTTGAGCAGGCCGTGGCCGACCTCCTCGATGCGGGCGTTGGCGATCTTGCCCGATTCGACATAGTTGTTGGCTTCGACGTCGTTCGGGTTGACGATGCCCGAAAGCCGCAGACGCTGATGCTCGCCGCTCATCGAAATCAGCTTTTCCCCGGAAACCACGAGGTTCCCGGTGGGCGTCTTGCTGATCACCGTCACGGCGAGCGTGCCGGTCATGTCGCTCGTCAGCGAACGTTTGCCCGTGCCGTCGAACGAAGTCGAAGCCGAGCCGATGTTGAAGAGGTGCGCCAGACGCGCCGCCGCGGCCGTGGACTGATCCGCGGCCGTGGCCGTGATATCGCTCGAACGATTGGCCGAGGCATTGGCATTGTCGCTGCCGCTATAGGTTTCGGAAAGGCGGATCGTGAGTACGTCGCCAATGCGCTGCGCACGCGGCGTTTCGTACAGCGCGACGGCCGTGCCGGGCTGATAGATCGAGCCCGCGGTGTTCACGTTCAACGGCAGATCGGCAAGCGGCGGCGTCATCGGCGTGTTGACGATCGAGTCGGGGGTCGAACAACCGGTGCAGAACGCGGCGAGCGCGATCGCCATCCCGCAGATGGAAATTAAGGATGCCGACGGATTGGCACGCGCGAGGGAAGAATGAACGCGAAGGGTCTTCATCGGTTGGATCGAATAAGCATTCTTGGGGTGCGCGTGGGGCTCAACCCTCGTCGAACTGGCTGACCCGCATGGTCCGCATGCCGGACGCCGGATGCGGGCTGACGGACTTCAGCGTGTAGGTGAGCGTGGCGCGGTCACCGTCGGGCAGCAGGCAGAGCGTGATCGTGCTCGACGCGTTTTCCCACTCGAAGAGCGGCAGCGTGGTGTCGCCGTGCAGATGCGGTGCGCCGTAGCGCGAGGCGAGCATGTTGCGCAGGTCGAGCGCGGTGGGGCGATCCACGACGAACGACATTTCATAGAGCCGCAGCGGTTCGCCCGGCGCATCGTGCGCGAAGCGCAGCACGTGATCCGCGGCGGGGGCGCCGGCCACGACGGCTTGCGAAGGCGCCCAGCCGTCGAGGGTGCGATGCGCCCATCGGCAGGCGACCGTGGGACTCGCGCGGCTCTTCATCAGCATGCCGATGTCACCGCCCAGCACGTCGGTCTCGCATACCAGGGTACTCTCGTGCGGCGTCGCGCGCACCATGCTAGACGCGCGTAACGCTTCGAGCGGGATGCCAAGCGGGATGCCGCGAAACGAGAAAGGCAGGTTGTCGCGATCGTGCGCGCGAGCATGGGGAACCGCATGGACAACAGGTTTCGCGTTTGCGTCCGCGTCGGCATGCGGGCGCGAATCCGCGCGTGCGGTCGGCGTGCCGAGACACGCCGCGCAGAGGACGATGGCCAGCAGCGATACCGGTTTCATCGAAAGGACCCGGATCAGTCGATCGCGTCGGCACACGTGTCGAACGGCGCGGCAGCGGGATGACCGACCACCGGCACGATCTTCAGCGTTGCCGAAGCGACCCGGCAAGGAAAGGCTGCCACCGCGCAACTGCTGAGCGGCAGCGCAAGGCAGGCGAGCGAGACGGCCGAAGCGGCCCGTGTCATGCGTACTGCGAAGCGATGTCTTTGCACGGCTCGAGACGGAGCGGCAGACATGGGCAGCGGCGCAGCACTCATGCGGTGGTGTTGATGTTCTGGCCGAGCGGACCGGAGGGTGGCGTCGGCCGCACCGTTTCCTGCTGGCTCGACGGCGTGTCGGCGTTCCCGGTGGTGTTGGTGCTTTTCGTGCTGTGGCCGCCGGCTGTCGAGTTCAGCGCGTTGGGGAACGGATTGCTGACGGGGCCGATAGGGCTGGTCATGAGGCGAGTCCTTGACGAGAGTGAGACGAAAAAGAGGGCGCGCCGCATCGAGGCGCGCCCCGACCAAAGCGCCGAAGGGGAGGGTCTCGGCGCCGGGCATGCAAAGTTTCGCGGCGAGGCGGGGTTGGCGAAGCGGGAATCAGGAGGGGGCTTTGACGGGCGCCTTACGAGGTCTTGCGGGGGCGTACGGGGGGCAAGCAGGGGGCGCCGAGTGTACCGTCGTGATAAAAATGTTAAAGATGGTCAAAATGCGGACGACGATGTGCACGTATTTCGGATCTTGCCGTTAATGAGACAGCAGCTCGACCACCGGCTGCTCGACCACCACGGAGAACCGTCATGACTCGCATTGCAAGGATTCTGGCCGCGACGACCGTCGCATTCGCCGTCCTCACGCCGGCCATCGCCAACGCCCACTCGCACCGAGTGTGCCATTTCGACCATCACCACCATCGCGTGTGCCACTGGGTGAAGTAAGCCCGGAGCGCATTCGACGAACGACCTGCAGCCATTCAGAATGAACGGAGCCCTAATGAAAAAATCAGTCTTTTTTGCGGCACTTGCCGCCGGTCTGTGCGTTTCGCTGGGCAGCTTCGCCCAGGTTCCGGCCAGCGCGCCGGCAGGCACCACCGGCCTGTGCAAGGACGGTTCGTTTAACAGCAGCGCAAGCAAGAAGGGCGCGTGCAAGGGGCACAAGGGGTTGAAGACCTGGTACGGTGCCGCCGCGAGCGGCACGGCCGCAGCCAGCGCGCCCGTTGCCGCAACTCCGGCAACGGGTGCCCCGGCGGCGGCCGCGTCTACCGCCGCCGCGGCAACACCGGGTGGCGGTCCTGGCCAGGTGTGGGTCAACACCAAGTCCAAGGTCTACCATTGCCAGGGCGACAAGTTCTACGGCAAGACGAAGCAGGGCCAGTACATGTCGGAAACCGCGGCCAAGGCCGCCGGCGACCACCCGGCCTACGGCAAGGCCTGCTCGTAAAAGGCCAGTTCAAAATGGCCGCTCAGCTCGGCTGAAGATGTTCCAGCAGACGAGAGAGCAGCCGAGTTTGAGGAACGCTTCGTGAATGTCAGATCGGCGTTCGAAGCGGATGCGAAGACGACGGAAACCATGGAGCCACGAATGAGTCCGTTCGACGACCCAACGGAATTTGCCGAGGCCGCTGCCGTGTTCGGTGCGGCGTCTGGCGATGACCGGTCTGATACCGCGTTCGCGAAGTCGGTGGCGATGCGAGTCGGAATCGTAGCCACGGTCGGCGTAGAGGACCTTGGGCTTGCGAAGCGGTCGGCCGCGAGTGCCGCGAATCGGCGGGATAGCGTCGACCAGCGGCAGCAGTTGCGTGACATCGTTGCGGTTCGCGCCGGTCAGGATCACGCTGACAGGAACGCCATTCGCGTCTACGAGGACGTGATGTTTGGACCCTGGTCGTGCGCGATCGGTGGGGTTTGGCCCAGTTTTTGGCCTGCCCCAACGGCGCGCACGGACGATGAATCGACAGCCGCATATGAGAAGTCGAGCTGGCCGGATTCGCGCAGCTTGTCGAGCAGCAGCCCGTGCAGTTTGTCCCACACTCCGGCTTGCTGCCAGTCGTGCAACCGACGCCAGCAAGTCGCTCCAGAGCCGAAGCCCAACCGGGTCGGCAGATGATTCCATCGCATCCCTGTCTTGAGCACGAGCAGGATGCCATTGAGTGCCGCACGGTCCGAGACCGGCAGGCGCCCAGGGTATCGCCTGTGTCGCGGCTTGGGCGGCGGAAGTAGTGGTTCGATCAGTGCCCACAGCGCGTCATCGATGATAGGTGCCGGCATTCCTTGATCCGTTGTTCAGGCATCCAAGGTTAACCGTTTCACGGGAAAGTAAACAGCCCTTCCGGGCTCTTTTTGAACTGGCCTTTAAGCGATACCGACGGCCCCGTCCGCGATTCCTGCGGGCGGGCCGACTTTTTTCCGCCTGATGGTGAGTGGGGCGCGCACGAGGGAACTTGCGTTTCGTCGCATCGTGGCAGGGACGGCACACCTGGCGGTTCCGGACTCACTCGGCCACGTGCGCCGCTTCCCCCTCAAAACATTTCCATCACCCGGTGATACATCATCCCGATCTCGAGCGCCGGCTTTCGCCACGCCGGCCCACCGGGAAAGCGCGCATGCCGCAGCTTCGCAAACAGATCGAACGAAGCCGGCTCGCCCGCAATGGCCTGTGCGACCACCCGCCCCGCGATGCCCGTCAGCGCGACGCCATGCCCTGAAAATCCCTGCACGTAGTAGTAATTCGAATCGATAGCGCCGAAATCGGGCGCCCGATTGCGCGTCACGTCCACGAACCCACCCCACGCATACTCCACGCGCGTGCCATCCAGTTGTGGAAACACGTCGGTCATGCGCTTGCTCATCGCCTCGGTCAACTGCGCGGGCGCGGCACCCGTCGAATCGGCGCGGCCGCCGAACAGCATGCGGTTGTCGGCGGAAACGCGGAAGTAGTCGAGAAAGAAGTTGTTGTCGCACACCGCCGCGCGCTGGGCGATCAGCGCATCGGCGCGTTCGCGGCCCAGCGGTTCCGTGGCGATGATGTACGAGGCGATCGGCGCGATGCGCGCGGCAACGGGCGTGGGCAGCACGCCTCCCGGCGCGGCATTGCAGCATGACACGACGAAGCGGCAACGGACTTCGCCGCGCGGCGTCTGCACTACGGGCCGCGCGCCGCGTACCACTTCTTGTGCGCGCGTGTGCGCGAACAATTGCGCGCCTTCGCGCCGCGCCGCTGCGGCGAGGCCGAGGCAATACTTGAGCGGGTGCAGGTGGCCGGAGAACGGATCGTATACGCCCGCCAGATAGCGTTGCGACGCCACGCGCGCACGCGTGGCGTCGGCGTCGAGCCACTCCAACCGGTCATAGCCCCAGCGCGAGCGCGCGGCGTCCATCCACGCGCGCAGGTCGGGAATGCGCTTGGGCTTCGTCGCGACGGTCAGGTAGCCCGCCGTGAAGTCGCAATCGATGCCGTAGCGTTCGATGCGCTCGCGCACGAGCCCCACGCCTTCGATGGAAAGCGCCCATGCGGCGCGCACGCCTTGCGGGCCGAGCTGCTTTTCGAGCACTTCGTCCTTGGCGAAGCCCACGAGCGTCTGGCCGCCGTTGCGTCCCGAAGCACCCCAGCCGGGCCGGTGCGCGTCGAGCACGATGACCGAGAGGCCGCGCGAGCGGCATTCGAGCGCAACCGACAAGCCGGCGAAGCCGGCGCCGATCACGCACACGTCGGCTTCATGCACGCCTTCCAGGACGGGATCGTCCTCCGCGGGGCGCGTGGCCGTGGCTTCGTAGTACGAGTGGCGGGCGAGTGCGTCCGCCTGGGCGTCGAGCTTTGCGGTCATCAGAGCAGATCCTTCATTCGGTACCATGCCATCGCGAGCACGAGGGCGGGGGTTCGCAGTGTAGCGCCACCGGGGAAATCGCGGTGGCGGATCTTGCCGAACAGGTCGAAGCGCGCGGACTGGCCGTCGATCGCCTCGGCAATCAGCTTGCCGGCCAGGCCGGTGGTGTTGACGCCGTGTCCCGAGAAGCCCTGCGCGAAATACACCGTGGGCTTCAGGCGTCCGAAATGAGGCGCGCGGTTCATCGTGATGTCCACGAAGCCGCCCCATGCGTAGTCGACCTTGACGTCGGCGAGCTGGGGGAAGGTCTTGAGCATGTCGCGGCGCATCGCTTCGCCCAGGTTGCGCGGCGCGAACGTCGAATAGCTCACCTTGCCGCCCCACAGGAGCCGCGTGTCGGGCGCCGGCCGGAAGTAGTCCAGCACGAAGCGGCTGTCGCAGACCGCCGTTTGCGCCGGCATCAGCGCAGCCATGCGTTCCCTGCCGAGCGGCGAGGTGGCGATCACATACGTGCCCACCGGCATGATCTTGCGCGAGAGTTCGGGCGCCAGCGTGCCGAGGTAGGTGTTGCAGGCGAGCACGACGAACTTCGCACGCACCCTGCCGCGCGCGGTTTCGACGACATGGCCGCCGTTTTCGTCGCGAATACGCGTAACGGCGCTGTCCTCGTAGAGGCGCGGGCCGGCCTCCACGGCCGCCCGCGCGAGGCCCAGCGTGTAGTTGAGGGGATGCAGGTGGCCGCTATCGGGATCGTAGAGACCGCCGGGATAGCGCGAGGACTGCACGTACTGGCCCGCGCCGTTCGCGTCGACATAGCGGAACCGGTCGTAGCCGAAGCGCGTCGCGGCTTCGTCGCGCCAGCGCTTGAGTGCGTCGACGTCGCGTGCCTTGTTCGCGGCCGTGAAGTAGCCGGGTGTCAGCGCGCAGTCGATCTGGTGCTTCGCGACGCGCGACTTCACGATGTCGAGCGTTTCCAGGCCCATGTCCCAGACCTGCTTGACCTCACCATCGGACATGAAGAGCTTGAACGTGTCGATGTCGCACGCGAAGCCGCCAATCAGCTGTCCGCCGTTGCGTCCGCTCGCGGCCCATCCGACCTTCGACGCCTCGACGATGGCGACCTTATGGCCACGTTCGGCGAGATTGAGCGCCGCCGAAATACCGGTGAGGCCGGCGCCGATCACGCAGACATCGGCGTCGATCGTGCCTTCCAGGACCGGATGGCGGGTGGTGTCGTTGGCGGTGGCGGCGTAGTAAGACGGGGCGTGAGGCTGATTGGCGAATTTGAGCATAAAGTTGTGCTTGCAAATAAAAAGCGGACGGCGCCGCAGAGGCCGCCATCCGCCGCGCTCTCGTCAGAACGAGTAGATGAACTGCGCGCCGAGCAGGTCGTTGTTCCTGCTGTACGAACCGTCGCTGCGCAGGAACACCTGCTGCGTGGCCCAGTCGTGGCGATACTCCACCTTGACCGTGATCTGCTGCGTCGGATAGAACAGCAGGTCCAGCGTCACGTCCTGGCGGGTGGCGCCCTTGCAGTCGAAGCCCAGACCGCCGTTGGCCTGCGAATTCGCAAGGCACTCCGAACCAATGCCGAAGCCGTTGTACGGGTCCATGCCGTTGCCGTTCAGCGCAATGCCGCCGCCCCCGCCGCCGTTCTTGCCGTCGGCCAGCACGTCGTAGCGCGCCGTCACGCCCATGCGGCCCACCACCGGAGCGTTGAACTTGTGGTGCGCGAGCAGCGACAGGCCGTACCACTGCGCGTTGCCGCCGTTGTACGCCGCACGCTGCTGCTGGCCGTAGTCCACTTCGGCGTTGTACTGCGTGTCCGCGAGCGTGTAGGTGGCATCGGCCTCGCCGAAGAAGAAGTAGCCCCCCGAGCTCGTCGCCTGGCCACCCGGTCCGTAGACCACCTGGCCGTCGGCGTTGGTGGCGCTCGAGAGCGTCTGGCGTCCGATGTTGAACGAGCCGCCGATATCCAGCGCGCTGGACCACGTGTAGTCGGTGCGGGCCGTGAAGGTCGGGATCTTGTTGCTGGTGGTGATCGGGTCGCCCAGCGCGTTGGTGCCCGTCTGCGTGACCGAGCCGTAGGTGCGGTACTGCTCGTTGCCGACCATGAACTTCCACGCCCAGTTGCTGCCGTCGGGCGACCAGTTCCAGCCCACGCCCACGTAGCTGCCCGGATCGGAGAAGTCGTAGAGCAGGCCGTGGGTGAGGGTGAGCATCTGGTTGGACTGCTGCACCTCGTAGCCGCCGAAGCTGGGCATCAGACCCGCGACGAAGGTGCCCGTGGCGGTGACCGGCACGGTGATGACGGCGGTGTTCAGGATGTCGTCGCCGGTGCTGCCGTGCTCGTTCTGCAGCAGCGTGATGCCGTTGCCGCGGTTGGGCATGAGGGTGACTTCGGCAGACGGCGCCATCGGTCCGACCCCGAAGGTCTTCTTGATGTCGAGGTAGAGGTCGCCGAAGGTGCTGTTGAAGTAGTTATAGGAGCTTTCGTGGTTCGCGAAGAGGAACGACGAGGTGCTCGCGGCGCGGTTGTAGATGTAGCTCGGGTCGATGTAGCCGGTGATCGAGAGGCCGGCGATGGGGCCGGTGTTGGCCGCGTCGGAGAGCGAATCGACCTTGAGCTGCTGGTTGGCGACCTGCTGCTTGATGGCGTCGAGATCGTCGTTGGTCAGGTGCGCGGGCGCCTTGCCGTAGCCGGGCGAGGAGGCGTCCACTTCCTGGGCCGGAGCGGCGGCTACCGGTGCTGCTGCCGCTGCGGTCTGCGCCGTGGCCTTCGTGTTCTTCGACTGCGCGAGCTCCGTCTTCAGCGATTTCACTTCTTTCTGCAGCGAACTGAGTTCCTGCTGCAGGGCCTTGATCTGGTCGCTGGTCGTATCGGCCATGGCCAGGCCTGGCAGGGCTCCGGCTACCAGCAGACAGATTAACTTCTTCCTCATCAACATTCTCCTTGTGGGTCGTTCCTGCAAAGACTTCGGCATGGGGTGCGCAAACCCCCGTCGGCGTGCAGTCCGTCCCCGGGACCGCCCGCCCTTCTTCCGCACGTGGACCGTGCGCTGTCGCTTCGCTTTGTGCTTCGGGTTGTGCTTCGGTGTACTACGGATACAGGTTCGGATGTCTCTCAGGCCCTGCGGGTGCTTGCGGTTCGGGCCGTGGCTGGATCGCAACCCGACCCGGAGCGCGCCGGAATCAGGCGCGAATCACGCCGCGCGGCGTCCCAGCGGCGCCCCCACGGCGCCCACCGGCGCGGCAGGCGGCTCCGCCCCGGCCGGATCGGGCTGGATGAAGGCCATCTGCATGTCGCGCATGCGTTTCTTCTCGCGGGCCATCATGATCTGGTTGGCCACGATCACCCCGATCGTCACCGCGCTGATAAAGAGCGTGGCCAGCGCATTCATCTCGGGATTGAGCCCCAGGCGCACCCGCGAGAACACCACCAGCGGCAGCGTGGTCGAGCCCGGGCCCGAGAGGAACGCGGAGAGCACCAGATCGTCGATCGAGAGCGTGAACGAGAGCAGCCAGCCCGAGATGAGCGCCTGCGAGATCAGCGGCAGCGTGATCACGAAGAACACCTTGAAGGGTGTCGCGCCCAGATCGAGCGCGGCCTCCTCCAGCGAGCGGTTCATCTCCTTGACCCGCGACTGCACGATGATCGCCACGTACGAGACGCACAGCATCACGTGGCCGATCCACATGGTCAGCACGCCCCGGCCCTTCGGCCAGCCCAGGAACTGCTCCATCGCCACGAACAGCAGCAGCAGCGAGATGCCCTGGATCACCTCGGGAATCACCAGCGGCGCGTTGATCATGCCCGCGAAGAGCGCAAAACCCCGGAAGCGCCCCATGCGCGCGAGCACATAGCCCGACCACGTGCCGATCACGACCGAGGCGAACGCGGTCATCAGGCCGATCTTCAGCGACAGCCACGCGGCGTTGAGCAGTTCGTCGTCCTGCAGGAGCGCGGCGTACCACTTCAGCGAGAAGCCCGACCAGACGGTGACGAGCTTCGATTCGTTGAAGGAATACACCACGAGGCTGATGATCGGGATGTACAGGAACAGAAAGCCGAGTGTAAGCACACCGGTGGAGAGGGTGCGGTTGGGCCTGATCATTTGCCTTGCTCCAGTTGCCTGACCTGGTTGTGCTGGAAGAGGGCCATCGGCACGAGCAGCAGCAGCACCATCGCCACCGTGACGGCCGAGGCCATCGGCCAGTCCATGTTGTTGAAGAACTCGTCCCACATCACGCGGCCGATCATGAGGGTGTCGGCGCCGCCGAGCAGTTCGGGGATCACGTACTCGCCCACCGCGGGGATGAACACGAGCAGGCTGCCGGCGATGATGCCGTTCTTCGAGAGCGGCAGCGTAATGCGGGTGAAAGCGACCCAGGGCTTCGCGCCGAGATCGTAGGCGGCCTCGAGCAGGGTGAGGTCCATCTTGACGAGGTGGGCGTAGAGGGGCATGACCATGAAGGGGAGGTAGGAATAGACCATGCCGATGTAGACGCCCGCGTCGGAGTGATAGAGGCGCAGGGGCGAGTGGATGAGGCCGATGGCCATGAGGGCGTGGTTCAGGAGCCCGTCGTCCTTGAGGATGCCGATCCAGGCGTAGACGCGGATCAGGAAGGAGGTCCAGAAGGGCAGCATGACGCCCATCATGAGGAGGTTGCGGGTGGCGGGGTTCGAGCGGGCGATGTAGTAGGCGACGGGGTAGCCGATGAGCAGGCACAGGAGGGTGGAGACGGCCGCCATCTTCAGGGAGCTGATGTAGGTGGCGATGTAGAGGTCGTCCTGGAGGAGGAAGGCGTAGTGGCCGAGCTGCAGGGCGAAATGGACGACGCCGTCCTTCATCCCGACGAGGTTGGTGTAGGGGGGCACGGCCATCATCTGGTCGGCGAAGCTGATCTTGAACACGAGCACGAAGGGCACGGCGAAGAAGAGCGTGAGCCAGAGGAAGGGCACGCCGATGACGGCGGTGCGGCCGGAGGGCACGAAGCGGGAGAACAGGCGCGAGAAGACGCGCAGCGCGCCGCCGGAAGCGGCAGAGGCATGGGTGGAGGGCAGGGAAGTACTCATGGTGTCCTCTTCCTCATTGCGTGAGCACGACGCCGCTGGCGGGCGACCAGGAGACGTAGACGTCGTCGTTCCAGGCGGGCGCGCCCTCGCTCATGAGGTGCGAGCTGGAGAGGTTGGAGACGACCACCTTGCCGCCGGGCAGGCGCACGTGGTAGAGCGAGTAGCTGCCCATGTAGGCGACGTCGGAGACGACGCCGCGTGCCCAGTTGTGGGGCGTGCCGGGCTTCTCGCGGGTGACGCGCACGCGCTCGGGGCGCACCGAGATGCCCACGGGCATGCCCAGCGGCCCGGTGATGCCGTGGCTGACGTACATGCGCGTTTCGAGGTCCCCGCTCTCGACGAAGATGTGGTCGGGCTCGTCCTCGACGACCTTGCCCTCGAAGAGGTTGGTCGAGCCGATGAATTCGGCGGAGAAGCGGCTGTTGGGGAATTCGTAGACGTCGGAGGGCGTGCCGGTCTGCACGATGCGGCCCTCGCTCATGACGGCGAGGCGGTTGGCCATGGTCATGGCCTCTTCCTGGTCGTGGGTGACCATGACGCAGGTGACGTCGACCTTGTCGATGATGCCCACGAGTTCGAGCTGGGTCTTCTGGCGGATCTTCTTGTCGAGTGCGGACATGGGCTCGTCGAGGAGCAGGAGCTTGGGGCGCTTGACGAGCGAGCGGGCGAGCGCGACGCGCTGCTGCTGTCCGCCGGAGAGCTGGTGGGGCTTGCGCTGGGCGTAGCGGCTCATCTGCACGAGGTTCAGGGCGTCGGCGACGCGTTCCCTGATCTCGTTCCTGGGCGTGCCTTCCTGCTTCAGGCCGAAGGCGACGTTGGCCTCGACGCTCATGTGGGGGAAGAGGGCGTAGGACTGGAACATCATGTTGACGGGGCGCCGGTAGGGGGGCAGCGTCGCGAGGTCTTCGCCGTCGACGTAGATGCGCCCGGAGGTGGCGCTTTCGAGGCCGGCGAGCATGCGCAGCAGGGTGGACTTGCCGCAGCCGGAGCTGCCGAGCAGGGCGAAGAGTTCGTTCTTCGCGACGCTCAGGCTCACGTTGTCTACCGCGGTGCTCTCGCCGAACTTCTTGACGACGTTTTCGATGCGGACGAACGCGTCGTTGGTGGTGGCCTTGGTGCCCGATGCACCCGCGGCCGGATTGGCGTTGACTTGTGGCGTCGATTTCATGATGTAACCTTGGTTCCTGTCTGATCGCAGGCGCGAACGGTCCCGCACGGGGCGCATGACGCGACTCGCGAAATAAGTACTGCGAACGGAGCTCGTTGGGGGTTGCGCGCGTCGTCAGGGGAAAAGGGCGCGGCGCGCGCAACCGGACTTCGGACTACGACTGATGGCGCGGAGAGGTCGAGCGATCCCTCCGGCGCACTGTCTCCTTCACTCTCCTTCAGGGGTTTTGCGCAATCAGTGACCCGTCTTGAGCTGCGCCCACAGACGGTTTTCCAGACGCAGGATGTCGGCCGGCATCGGCTTCATCAGCGTCATCTTCTTCAGAACGTCTTCCGGCGGGTACACGGTCGGATCCTGAACCACGGCCGGCGTCACGAACTGGTGAGCAGCCTTGTTGGCGGTCGGGTAGAACACTTCGTTCGTGATCTGTGCGTTGACCTTCGGATCTTCGATGTAGTTGATCCACTTCATCGCGGCTTCGGGGTGCGGAGCATCCTTCGGGACGACCATCACGTCGAACCACAGCAGACCGCCTTCCTTCGGGTTGGTGAACTTGAGGGTGTACGCGCGATGAGCTTCTTCGGCGCGGCGGTGTGCGATGCCGACGTCGCCCGACCAGGCCACAGCAACGCAGATGTCGTTGTTCACGAGGTCGTTGATGTAGCCCGACGAATTGAACTGGGTGATGTACGGGCGAACTTTCTTCAGGACTTCGAAGGCAGCCTGGTAGTCGGCCGGGTTCGTGCTGTTCGGGTCCTTGTGCATGTACTGCAGCACGGCGGCGAATACGTCCACGGCCTGGTCGAGGAACGACACGCCGCAGCCCTTCAGCTTCGAGAGATATTGCGGATCGAACACGAGCGCCCAGCTATCCACCGGCGCGTTGTCGCCCAGCGCCTTCTTGATCGCTTCCTCGTTGTAGCCGATGCCGTCGGTACCGAATGCCCAGGGCACGCCGTACTGGTTGCCCGGGTCGGCGTCCGCGATCATGTGCATGAGGACGGGATCGAGGTTCGAGAGATTCGGCAGCTTCGACTTGTCGAGCTTCTGGTACACGCCGGCCTGGATCTGCTTGGCCATGTAGTTCGACGTCGGCACGACGATGTCGTAGCCCGAGCTGCCTGCGAGCAGCTTGGCCTGCAGCGTGTCGTCGCTGTCGTAGTTGTCGTACTTGACCTTGATACCCGTTTGCTTTTCGAAGTCGGGGATCGTGTCCTTCGCAATGTAGTCGGACCAGTTATAGACGTTCAGAACGTCGTCCGCCGCCTGGGCCTGCTGGCTCGAAGTGGCAGTAAGACCTGCGCACAGGGCCAGGGCAGCTGCCGCGACCGCATGACGAAGATGACAAACACTCATGTTGTTTTCCCCTGAAGGTGAAGGTGGACCGGCGGCGTCTTTACCCCGTAACGCGCCGCCGGTCCGGACAAGTGGTGTTACAAGAAACCCAGTTGTTGCGCGGTTGCGTCGATGGCCTTCTTCGCCTTCGACACGATTTCGTCAATCTCGGCACGCGTGATCACGAGCGGCGGCGAAAGCAGCATCCGGTCACCCGTCGCACGCATGATGAGATTGCCGTTGAAGCAGAAGTCGCGGCAGATCGTGCCCACGTCGCCGCCGTTCGCGAAACGCTTGCGCGCCTTCGGATCTTCGGCGAGCTGGAGGCCGGCCACGAGGCCGACGCCCGAAATGTCGCCGACGATCGGATGGTTGCCGAAGGTTTCGCGCAGGCGCTGCTGGAAGTACGGGCCGGTGTCCGTCTTCACGCGCTCGATGATCTGTTCGTCGCGCAGGATCTTGAGGTTCGCGACGGCGACGGCAGCCGCCACCGGATGGCCCGAGTACGTGAGACCGTGGTTGAAGTCGCCGTTCTCGATGATCACCTGCGCCACGCGGTCGTGCAGACCCACCGCGCCCATCGGCACGTAGCCGCTCGTGAGGCCCTTGGCCAGCGTGATGAGATCGGGCTCGAAGCCGAAGTGCTGATGCGCAAACCATTCGCCCGTGCGCCCGAAGCCGCCGATCACTTCGTCGGCGCACAGCAGGATGTCGTACTTGCGGCAGATGCGCTGGATTTCCGGCCAGTAGGTCGAGGGCGGGAAGATCACGCCGCCCGCGCCCTGGAACGGCTCGCCAATGAAGGCCGCCACGTTTTCCGCGCCCACTTCGAGAATCTTCGCTTCGAGCTGCTGCGCACGCGCGAGGCCGAACTCCTCGGGCGTCATGTTGCTTTCGGCTTCGCCGAAGAAATACGGCTGGTCGATGTGGACGATATTCTCCACCTTCGAGGGCATCTGCTCGTGCATGTAGCCCATGCCGCCCAGCGTGCCGCCCGCGATGGTCGAACCGTGATAGCCGTTCTTGCGCGAGATGACGACCTTCTTCGAAGCTTTGCCCTGCGCGAGCCAGTACTGGTGCACGATGCGCAGCACCGTGTCGTTGCCCTCGGAGCCGCTGTTGCAGTAGAAGAAGTGGTTGAACGGGCCCGGCGCGACTTCGGCGAGCATCGCCGAAAGTTCGATGACGGGCGGATGCGTGGTCTTGAAGAACGTGTTGTAGTACGGCAGCTCCTGCAGTTGCTTGTAGGCCGCATCCGCGAGTTCCTTGCGGGCATAGCCCACGTTTACGCACCAGAGGCCAGCCATGCCGTCGATGATCTGGTTACCTTCGGAGTCCCACAGATACACGCCCTTGGCCTTCACGATCACGCGGCTGCCCGCCTGGTTGAGCGAGCCCATGTCCGAGAACGGATGGATGTGGTGCGCCGCGTCCAGCGCACGATATTCGGCCGTCGAGCGTTGGGCCTGAGCGCGCAGCGTCGTCGGCGCGGGTTGCACCAGGCCGGCGGGGGCGTCGATTCGGTAGCTCATTGCTTGTCTCCTTGCTTCGTTACACGTGCAGCAGCAGATGCTTGCGTTCCCACGAGCTGATCACGCGGAAATACGCTTCGTATTCGGTTTCCTTCAGCGCCAGATACGCGCGCACGAACTTCTCGCCGAGGATGTCCTTCAGCGGCTCGCACGCGCCCATCAGCGAGAGGCCTTCTTCGAGGTTGCGCGGCAACTGGTACGGTAGTTCGTAACCGTCGCTGAGCAGCGGCTCGGTGGGCTTGAGGTGCTGCGTCATACCGAGGTAGCCCGCGGCGAGCGTTGCGGCGATCGCGAGGTACGGATTCGTGTCCACGCCCGGAATGCGGTTTTCGACGCGGCGCGCGGCCGGCGACGAGTACGGCACGCGGAAGCCCACGGTACGGTTGTCATAGCCCCATGCAACGTTGATCGGCGCAGCCATGAAGCGCGACAGGCGGCGGTACGAATTGATGTACGGCGCGAAGATCGGCATCAGCGCCGGCGTGTACTTCTGCAGGCCGGCGATGTACGCGTAGAACATGTCGGTGGCCTTGCCGTCCGCGCCCGTGAAGAGATTCTGGCCGCTTTCGGCGGAGACGAGGCTCTGATGTATGTGCATGGCCGAGCCGGGTTCATTCTCCATCGGCTTCGACATGAACGTGGCGTACATGTGGTGGCGCAGCGCGGCTTCGCGCACCGTGCGCTTGAACAGGAACACGCGGTCGGCGAGGCCCAGCGGTTCGCCGTGCATGAAGTTGATTTCCATCTGCGCGGCACCAACCTCGTGAATCAGCGTATCGACTTCGAGGTCCTGAATATCGCAGTACTCGTAGATGTCTTCGAAGAGCGGGTCGAATTCGTTGACGGCTTCGATCGAGTACGCCTGGCGGCCCGTTTCCGGACGACCCGTGCGGCCGATGGGCGGCGCGAGGGGAATGTCCGGATCCTTGTTCATGTCGACGAGGTAGAACTCCAGTTCCGGCGCGATGATGGGCTTCCAGCCCTTCGCTTCGTAGAGTTCCAGCACGCGGCGCAGCACGCGGCGCGGCGAGATTTCGACAGGCGTGCCGTCGAAGTGCACGCAGTCGTGAATCACCTGGGCCGTGGGATCGACGGCCCACGGAATGATGCGGATGGTGGAGGGGTCGGGCACGCAGACCATGTCGGGGTCGGTGACGCCCGTGAGGCTGCCGTCTTCCGGATAGTCGCCGGTCACGGTCTGGATCATCACGGCCTGCGGCAGCCGCATGGATTCGCCCGATTCGAACCGGCTGCGCGGAATGATCTTGCCGCGTGCGATGCCCGCCATGTCGGGGATGATCGCTTCGATTTCGGTGATGTGGTGCTTCTTCAGGAATTCTTCGATTTCATGCATGTTGGTTCTCTCTGTCTGGTACGGGTCGGCTCAGGCGTGGGCGGCGCGAGGCGCCGCGGCGTTCTGCCGGTCGGCCCCGCCCGGTATTCGGGCCAGCATGCGTGCGCGGCAGGCTGCGCCGAAGGCACGGAAAATAGCGGTGGAAAGGGCGTCTTCAGCGTGCTTCCACTCGGGATGCCACTGCACGCCCAATGCGAAGGCGGGGGCGTTCGCCACGCTCACGGCTTCGATCAGGCCATCGGGCGCAACCGCTTCGGCAACGAGTCCCGCGCCGAGCGTATCGATTCCTTGCCCGTGCAACGAGTTGACGCGAGCCTCGCGGGCGCCCTGCAGGAAGCGCTGCAGCATGCCGCCGGCAGCGAGCGTGACCGCATGTGCCGGACCATATTGCTGGTCGAGCGGATCGGCCTTGTTCTCGCGGTGATCGTTGAGCCCTTCCACGTTATGCACCTGCTGGTGCAGCGTGCCGCCGTACACCACATTCATTTCCTGGAAGCCGCGGCAGATCGCGAGCACGGGCACGCCCGCCTCGATTGCGGCGCGCATGAGCGGCAGCGTGGTTGCGTCGCGGTGCGGATCGTGCAGCGTGCCCGGCTCGCTCGCCACGCCGCCGTAGCGATACGGCTCGACGTTCGAGTAGCTGCCCGTGAAGAGCAGCCCGTCGACGGCGTCGAGCACGTCGGCCGTGGCCTGGCGCTCGCCGAGCGCGGGCAGCACCAGCGCGAGTGCGCCGGCGCCGTCCACGGCTGCGGCGATGTACTTCTCGCCCGTCGTGTGCGACGCGTGGGATCCCACCATGGTTCGGTCGGCGGTAACGCCGATCAGGGGTTTCATTCGCATGGCTAAAGTTCGACTTCCTTGACCCGGGCAATGCTCTATTCACGGATATAACGTGTATTGCAGGGATGCCGCGGGCGTGACATGACCTTGCAACCCTGCACGAGGCAAGGCCGCAACCTGGTTTGCAGCGAGAGCGTAGCTAACGCATCGCGCTGCGCGTGGAGATCATGTAGGCGGTTCGTTTCGTACTGCGATGTGGCCAGACCGGAGACGCAGCCCTGTTCGGGCGCGCACGGCCACCTCGCTCGCGAGCGGCGGCACGCGGCCACGCAGGCGATCGACGATAACGAACGGCGCAGGAAGGAGAGGCGCTAGGGCAGCAGCGACGCGACTTCGTCCGTGTGGACGGCGATGAAGGCGCGTGCGGAGACGGCGTTATGACGCCGAACCGACCGGCGGGACAGTATCGTGAAGATGGACAGAAGCAGGCGAGAAGCAAGCCTGCCGCTACTGCCATCGGCGATGGCGGCCGAGTCACTGCGAAGACACCTCGCATGACTTCGATCCCATCTGACCAGAGGGCCACGGACTCTCACAATTGCACTCGACTGGGTGACGTTGAACAGGGGCATTCCGGTCAAAAAAGCGTAAACGGTAAATCCTGATTCGACCGGAACGCGGCTGGTGCCAGATGCCCTTTGCATCGCTAAACGTCTTGCTGCACCGGGTGCTGCAAGATGTGCCGCTACAAGAACTTCATGACTTCCAACCTGTGGTCCAGCATATACGAGCCAAAATGGGCGTCAATTATTTTTTACGCTTTTTATGTCAGCACTTTCCCGAGTTCCCCTGCAAATACGCTGATGCACGGAACCTGTGCGCACCATTCTGAATATTTCGAATGCCTTACAGGGGTTTGTACCGACAGAAAAAAAAGCCAAGTGATTAGAATATTCAACACGTCCGCGCCGGGTCTGCGTGCGCGCTCTTTCGTCTACGGTTCCTGAAAACGTGTCCGAGTCTGCCTCGATGTCCACCGAAGTCGCTACGCGGCTACGCTACGTCCGCAAGCGGTATGGTCTGTCCCAGCGCGAGCTTGCCAAGCGCGCGGGCGTCACCAACGGCGCGATCTCGCTGATCGAGCAAAGTCGGGTCAGCCCCTCGGTGGGGTCGCTGAAGAAGCTGCTCGAATGCATACCGATGAGTCTTGCGGAGTTCTTCACGTTCGACCTGAGCGAAGGCGGCAGCGTGGTGTCGCGGCGCGGCGAGATGCCGAATCTCGGCAACGCGTCCATCGAGTTCTATCTCGTGGGCGCGAACGTGAAAGACCGCAACATGGGTATCTTGCGCGAGGTGTACCAGCCGCTCGCCGATACGGGCCCCGAAATGCTCACGCATGCGGGTCACGAAGGCGGCATCGTGGTGTCCGGACAGATCGAGCTGACCGTGGACGGCACGACGTGGCTGCTCGACCCCGGCGACAGCTATTACTTCGAAAGCCGTCTTCCGCACCGTTTCCGCAATCCGAGCGCGGATCAGGTTTGCGAAGTGGTGTCGGCGAATTCGCCGCCCACTTTTTGATCGCGCCCACCCCGGCCGCGAGCCGCCGCGCAAGCGTGGCGTGCCCGGCCCGTCGTACCCAACCGCACAACACTGCGCACAAACAACACTGAGGCATCCTGATGGAAAAGAAAACTCTCGCTTACTGGCAGGACAAGGCTGCGACGCTCTCGATCGAAGGCCGCGCATTCATCGACGGCGCGTATCGCGATGCCTACTCGGGACGCACGTTCGACTGCGTGAGCCCGATTGACGGCCGCGTGCTTGCGAGCGTCGCCGACTGCGGCGCCGCCGATGTGGACGCGGCCGTGGCCGCCGCGCGCCGCGCGTTCGACGCGCAGGTGTGGGCGGGCCTGAATCCGCGCGCGCGCAAGGCGATCCTGCTGCGCTGGGCCGCGCTGATGCGCGAGCACCTGGACGAACTCTCGCTGCTGGAGACGCTCGACGCGGGCAAGCCCATCGGCGACACGACCACGGTGGACGTGCCGGGCGCGGCGTACTGCGTCGAATGGTTTGCCGAAGCGATCGACAAGGTGGGTGGCGAAGTGGTGCCGGCCGATCATCATCTCGTGGGCCTCGTCACGCGCGAGCCGATCGGCGTGGTAGCGGCTGTGGTGCCCTGGAACTTCCCGATCCTGATGGCTTCGTGGAAATTCGGCCCGGCGCTCGCGGCTGGCAATAGCGTCGTGCTCAAGCCTTCGGAAAAGTCGCCGCTTACGGCCATTCGCGTCGCACAGTTGGCTCACGAAGCGGGCATTCCGGCCGGTGTGTTCAACGTGCTGCCGGGCGGCGGCGAACCCGGCAAGCTGCTCGCGCTGCATCGCGACGTGGACTGCATTGCGTTCACGGGCTCGACGGGCGTCGGCAAGCAGATCATGCAGTACGCGGGCCAGTCGAACCTTAAGCGCACGTGGCTCGAACTGGGCGGCAAGTCGCCGAACATCGTGCTGGCGGACTGCCCGGACCTCGACCGCGCCGCCAACGCGGCGGCCGGCGCGATCTTCTACAACATGGGCGAGATGTGCACGGCCGGTTCGCGCCTGCTCGTGCATCGCGACATCAAGGACGCGTTCCTCGCGAAGCTCGTGGAGGCCGCGCGCAACTATGTGCCGGGCAATCCGCTCGACCCGAAGGTTTCGATGGGCGCGATCGTCGACAAGATCCAGCTCGAGCGCGTGCTCTCCTATATCGAGGCGGGCCGCAAGGAGGCAAAGCTGCTGCTGGGCGGCGAGCGCGTGAACGAGGCGAGCGGCGGCTACTATATCGAGCCGACCGTGTTCGACACCCATCACGATGCGAAGATCGCGCGCGAAGAGATCTTCGGGCCGGTGCTCTCGGTCATCACGTTCAGCACCATCGACGAAGCGGTTCGCATTGCCAACGATAGCGACTACGGCCTCGCGGCCGCCGTCTGGACGGCAAACCTCACGAACGCGCATGAAATCTCGCGCCGCCTGCGCGCGGGCACCGTGTGGGTCAACTGCTACGACGAAGGGGGCGACATGAACTTCCCGTTCGGCGGCTTCAAGGAGTCGGGCAACGGCCGCGACAAGTCGCTGCACGCCCTCGAGAAGTACACCGAACTGAAATCCACGCTCGTGCGGCTGCGCTAACCATGACCGACATTATCCATGGCGACGGCGCGATCCGTCGCCGGTCGCTTTACGGCTCCTCGGTCGAAAATACCTACGGCGGCGTGCTGTCGTTCATGCGGCGCAACTACACGCGCGAACTCGACGGCGTCGATGTCGTCGTTTCGGGCGTGCCGCTCGATCTCGCCACCACGTTCCGCTCCGGCGCGCGCCTTGGGCCCGGCGCCGTGCGCGCGGCCAGCGTGCAGCTCGCCGAGCTGTATCCGTATCCGTGGGGCTTCAATCCGTTCGACACGCTTGCCGTGACCGACTACGGCGACTGCTGGTTCGACGCGCACAATCCGCTCTCGATCAAGCCCGCCATCATCGAGCACGCGCGCACGATCCTGCGTTCGAACGCGAAGATGCTCACGTTCGGCGGCGATCACTTCATCACGTATCCGCTGCTGGTCGCGCACGCGGAGAAATACGGCAAGCCGCTTTCGCTGATCCATTTCGATGCGCACTGCGATACCTGGGCCGACGACTCGCCCGACAGTCTCAACCACGGCACGATGTTCTACAAGGCCGTGAAGGAAGGCCTGATCGATCCGAAGACCTCGGTGCAGGTGGGCATCCGCACCTGGAACGAGGACTTCCTCGGCATCAACATCCTCGACGCGGCGTGGGTGCACGAGCACGGCCCGGCGGCCGCGCGCCGGCGCATTCTCGACATCGTGGGCGACCGCCCGACCTATCTGACCTTCGATATCGACTGCCTCGATCCGGCCTTCGCGCCGGGAACCGGCACGCCGGTGCCGGGTGGGCTTTCGTCGGCGCAGGCGCTCGCGATCGTGCGCGGGCTCGAAGCCGTGAACCTGATCGGCGCGGACGTGGTGGAAGTGGCGCCGGCCTACGACCAGAGCGAGATCACCGCCATTGCGGCGGCGCACGTTGCGTGCGATCTGCTATGCCTGTGGCGCCAGCGCAAGGTGGCGGGCAAATAACGCGGCGCGTTAGCGCTCCACGAGCGGTCCCAGATTGGCGCGCACGCGTTGCAGCATCTGGCTGAACTGCCCGGCTTCTTCAGGCGTGAAGCCCGCAAGGGCTTCCGCCTGCACCTCGTCACCCACGCGGCGCGCGGCCGCGAGCACGCTTTCGGCCTTCGGCGTGAGGCTCACCTGTAGTTCGCGACGGTCGTTCGGATTCGCCGCGCGCACCACCCAGCCGTTTTCCTCCAGTCTTTCCAGCATCCGCCCCGCCGAGATCGGCGCCACCTCCAGGCGCTGGGCGAGACTCACCTGGTTCATGTCCCCGTAATGCGCGAGGTACGCGATGATCCGGCACTGCGCGCGCGTGAGGTCGAGCGACGACTTCGCAAGGTCGTCGTAGCGTTTGCCGTAGAGCCGGCCCACTTCGGCGATCAAGAAGCCGAAGCGTTGTTCGAGGTCGGTAGCCATGGCGGGATTATACGGAGGCGCGGCGCGGACAGGTCGCGCTGGAGCAGGTCGGGGGGGCGGTGGGGCCATTCCCCGATTGCGTCAGGGGGCTCGATCCGTATAATAAGCATGCTTATTATCTCCCTCACGCTCCGCTCTTCACACGATGACCGCAGTCGCGCCGGGCGGCCAGGCCGCGCCGCTCAACCGGGGCATGATCACGCTCTCGATCATGCTCGCCACGCTGATGCAGACGCTCGACAGCACGATCGCCAACGTCGCGCTGCCGCACATGCAGGGCTCGATGGCCGCTTCGCAGGACGAGATCACGTGGGTGCTCACTTCGTATATCGTCGCCGCGGCCATCGCCACGCCGCTCACAGGCTGGCTGGCCGACCGGATGGGCGTGAAAAAACTGCTGGGCGTGGCGATCGCCGGCTTCACTCTGGCGTCCGCGCTCTGCGGGCTTTCGGAGACGCTCAGCGAGATCGTTGCCTCGCGGCTCCTGCAGGGCGTGTTCGGCGCTTCGCTCGTGCCGCTCTCGCAGTCGATTCTTCTCGACATCAACCCGCGCGACCGCCAGGGCCAGGCCATGGCCGTGTGGGGCATGGGCGTGATGGTGGGCCCGGTGCTGGGTCCCACGCTCGGCGGCTGGCTTACGGATAGCTACAACTGGCGCTGGGTGTTCTTCATCAACGTGCCGATTGGCGCGTTCGCGTTCTTCGGCGTTTCGACCTTCATGCCCACGCGCGAGCCGGCGCGCGAGGCGCGCTTCGATATGTTCGGCTTCGCCACCCTCGCGCTGGCGATCGGCGCGTTGCAGGCGCTGCTCGACCGCGGCGAGCAGCTCGACTGGTTCGGCTCGATGGAGATCCGCATCGAGACGCTCGTCTCGGTGCTCAGCTTCGCATTCTTCGTCGTGCACACGGCCAGTTCCGGGCCGGGCACGTTCTTTCGCTACCAGTTGCTCAAGGACCGCAACTTCGCAACGGGCACGTTCTTCATCTTCGTGATCGGCGCGGTGCTGTATGCCACGCGTGCGCTGCTGCCGCCCATGCTGCAGGGCTTGATGGGTTATCCGGTAGCCACCACGGGCCTCGTTACCGCGCCCAGCGGTGCGGGTACCATGGTCGCCATGCTGATCGCCGGGCGCATGCTGAAACACGTGGATGCGCGCGCGCTGCTGCTGTTCGGCTTCGTGGTGTCGGCGTACGCGCTCTGGCAGATGATGCAGTACACGATCGTGCTCTCGGCCTCGGACATCGTGTGGCCGGGCGTGGTTCAGGGCTTCGGACTCGGCTTCGTGTTCGTGCCGCTTTCGGCGCTCACGTTCTCCACGCTCACGCCGCAACTGCGCGCGGACGGCACGGCCACCTACAGCCTGATGCGCAACATCGGCAGCAGTATCGGCATTTCGATCGTACAAACCTTCGTCACGCGCGGCACCCAGGTCGCGCACTCGGATCTCGCCGCGAACGTCACGCCGTTCAATCCTGCCTTCCAGACGATGCTTTCGTCCGGTTCGCGTTACGATCTCGCCGTGCTCAACCAGTCGATCACGCAGCAGGCGCAGATGATCGCCTATCTGAACGACTTCAAGATGATGTTCGTCGCGACGCTGCTGGTGATTCCGCTGCTCGTGCTGATCCGGCCTTCGGGCGGCAGCGCGGGTGCCGACGCGGGCCATGCCGCGATGGATTAGCTGTCCGCCGCCACGTATCCATCTTCGTCTCTCAACGCGCGCCGCTCATGCGCGCCTGCCACACCGGATCTCATGCTTTCCGCCGTATCCATTCTGTTGCCCGTATTCGGGCTGATCTTCGCAGGCTTCGCGTGCCGCCGCTTCGGCGTGCTCGGGCCTGCTGCCGCGTCCGAACTGAACCGCTTCGTCGTGTGGCTCGCGCTGCCGGCGCTGCTCTTTCATATCCTCGCGCACGCAAGCTGGCGCGAACTCTTCCAGCCGGCCTTCGTTGCCGCGTTCGGCGGCGCGGCGCTCATCGTATTCGCGGCCGTGGTGGGCGTGCGGCTCTTCCTGCGCCGCCCGCTTGCCGATGCGAGCATCGACGGCCTTGCCGCCGCCTATCCGAACACGGGCTACGTGGGTTTTCCGCTGTGCATGATCGCGTTCGGCCCGTCGAGTCTCACGCCTACCACCATCGCGACGATCCTCGTCGTCTGCGTGCTGTTTGCGATTGCGATCGTGCTGATCGAAACGGGCCTGCAAAGCGAGCGGCGTCCGCATCACCTCGCGATCAAGGTCGTGCGCTCGCTGCTGCGCAATCCGCTGCTGGTGGCGCCCGCGCTGGGCGCGATCGTTGCGGGCACACACGTCACGCTGCCCGAGAGCGCGGAGACGTTTCTCAAGCTGCTGGGCGGCGCGGCGAGCCCGTGCGCGCTGGTGAGCCTGGGGCTCTTCCTGGCGGAGCGGGGTAATGAGGCAGCCGCAAAAGCAACCGCGGATAAAACGACGGAGAAACGCGAATCCTCATGGTGGCTCACGCTTTCGAAACTCGTGGCTCAGCCGGCGCTGACCTGGTGGCTTGCCGAGCGCGTGTTCGCGCTGCCGGCGCCGCTCGTCCAGATGGCCGTGCTGCTCGCGGCGCTGCCAACGGGCACAGGCCCCTTCATGCTGGCCGAGTATTATCGCCGCGAGGCGCATGTCACGTCGCGCACCATTCTGCATTCCACGGTGGGCTCGCTCGTGACGCTCACGCTGCTGTTGCTGCATCTGCGGCACGGAGGCTGAGGGCGTAATCCGCCTTACTTGACGGCACCCAGCGCGAGCCCCTTCACCATATACCGCTGCAGCCACGCGAACACCACCGAAACTGGTAGCGTGGCGGCAAGCGTGGCGGCCATCACGAGCTCCCATTCGACGGTGTACTTGCCGGCCACCATGTCGGTGACCTGCACCGTGAGCGTCTTGTTCTCGGGCGAGCGGATCAGCGTATAGACCACTGCGAACTCGTTCCACGCGCTGATGAACGTGAAGATTGCCGTCACCACCACGGCGGGCACCGCGAGCGGCAGGAACACGCGGAACACGGCGCCCGTGCGGCTGCAGCCTTCGAGCCATGCCGACTCTTCGAGATCGCGCGGCACCGTCTGGAAGTACGACGAGAGCATCCACACCGCAAAGGCGATATTGAACGCCGCATACGAGACGATCACGCCGATCTTCGAGTCGACGAGATTGCCGTCGCCCCAGGGAATCATCGCGGCGAGCCGGAACAGACCGACGACGAGCAGAATGGGCGAGAGCATCTGCGTGACGAGCAGGAACTGGCGATAGAGGCCGCGGCCGCGAAACGGAAAGCGCGCGAGCGCGTAGGCGGCCGGCAGGCTCACGGCGAGCGCGAGCGCGGTCGAGCACACGCTCACCTCGATGCTGTTGCGCAGCGCGACCCCGAAGTTGGCGGCCTCCCACATGTCGACGTAGTTCTGCCAGCGCCAGTGCATGGGCAGCCAGCGCGCCGGATAGACGAACACCTCGGAGGCGGGCTTGACCGACGTGAAGAACATCACGGCGAACGGAAACAGCACGACGATCACGAGCGGCGAGAGCGCGAGCCAGCAGAGGAGCGAGCGTTTGAGTTTGCTGTTCATGCGAGGTCTCCTTCCGCGCTGCCTCCACGCTTTGCCTGCAGCCGCAGATAGGCCACGGAGAACGCGAACAGGATCACGAGCATGACGAGCGAAACCGCCGCCGCTTCGCCGGGGCGTCCCAGCCTGAAGCCCAGTTCGTAGAGGTAGGTAACGAGAATGTGGGTGCTGTCGTCGGGGCCGCCTTGCGTCATGACCCAGATGATCGGAAACGAGTTGAACACGTAGATCACGTTCAGCAGGATCGTCATGTTGATGAACGGCTTGAGGAGCGGCAGCGTGAGCTGGCGGAACTGCTGCCAGGCACTGGCGCCGTCGATGCGCGCCGCCTCGTAGATGTCGCCCGGCACCGAAGAGAGCCCGCCCAGCAGGATCGTGGTGGTGAACGGAATCGACACGAGGATGCCCACCGCGATTTCCACGGGGAAGGCATATTCGGGCGTCGCCAGCCAGTGGATCGGCCCCGAGGTGAGGCCGAGGCGTTGCAGCGTCACGTTGACCATGCCGTAGTCGTCGTTGAATGCCCAGCGCCATACCACGGCCGTCATCGTGAGCGAGACGGACCACGGCAGCATGATGATCGTGCGCGCGACGCCGCGCCCGTAGAAGTCCTGATTGAGCACGAGCGCAACCGGCACCGAGATCAGCACCGTGCCGGCCACCACGAAGAAGGTCCAGACGATGGTGTTCTTCAGCGCGGAGAGAAACACCGGGTCGCTCAGGACGTTATAGAAGTTCTGCAGGCCGCTGAAGTCGCGGATCTGCCCGAAGCGCGAAACATCGTGCAGCGAGTAGAACACGATGTTGAAGATCGGATAGCTGATGATGAAGAGCGCGAGCACCAGACTCGGCACGATCAGAAGCCAGGGCGCGCGGGGCGCGACGACGGCACGGTTGGAGCGGCTCATGCGGTTGGGTTCGCGGGTTCGGCCGGGAGCGCCGCCGGCCGCCTGACTGGCGGGCTGCGCTTGGCCCGGGTGTTTCTGGGGACCGGAAGTCATATCGTCAAAGCGTCGTTGCCCCGTCATTACGGCGAGGCTCCGGCGGCTCGGGGCATGTCGTGCGACACGCCCCGGGCCGCTTTCAGGCACGGCTTACTTGCCGAGCGACTTGTTCGCTTCGTCGGCAGCCTGGTTCAGCGCGTCGGCGGGCTTGGCCTTGCCGAGGTAGATCGACTGCATCCCGTTCGTCACGGCCTTCGCGGTGTCTTCCCAGCCCGTCACGGTCGGCGCGAACTTCGCGTGCGGCAGCAGCGCGACGAAAGCCTTCGTGTCCGGATCCTGGAACGCCGGGTCGGTCGCTTCAGCCTTCGTGGTCGGCAGGAAGCCTTCCGTGCTCGTGAACTCCACGCGCGGCTCTTTCGTGAACAGGAAGTCGAGGAACTTCCAGGCTTCCTTCTTCACCTTCGAGTTCTTGAACATCATGATCGAGTCGGTCACCGCGTAGGTGGCCGGCGTCGTGCCCACCGGGATCGGGTCGATGCCGTACTTGATGTTCGGGGCTTCCTTCTTCAACTGCTTCGCGAGGAACGGCGCCGAGATCATCATCGCCACGCGGCCCTGCTTGAAGAGGTTCTGCACGTCTTCGCGGCTGTAGCCCGTCACGCCCGGCTCCGTGAGGCCCTCGTCGATCATCGTCTTGTAGAGCGTCGCGGCCTTGATGCCGGCCGGCGAGTTGAACGCCGCCTTGCCGTCTTTGCCCACCACTTCGCCGCCGTTGGTCCACAGCGCGTAGTAGAAGTACACGTCGGTTTCGATTTCCTTGCCCTGCAGGCCGAAGCCGGCAATGCCCTTGGCCTTCAGCTTCTTCGAGGCGTCGATCACGTCAGCCCAGGTCTTCGGACCGTTCGGATAACCGACCGATGCGAGCATGTCCTTGTTGTAGTACAGCGCGCGCGCCGAGGCAGCGATCGGCAGGCCGTAGATCTTGCCGTTGATTTCGCCTGGAGCGAGGAACGGGCCGATGAAGCGCGCCTTGAAGCTCGGGTCCATGTAGCCGTCGAGCGGTTCGGCAATGTCGTCCTTCACGAAGTCGAGCAGCCAGCGCGTGCCGATGATCGCGAGGTCGGCGTTGGCGCCGCCGGAGATGTCCGTTTGCAGCTTCTGTTGCAGCGAGTCCCAGTTCACGTCTTCGATCTTGATCGTGGTGCCGGGGTTGGCGGCCTCGAACTCCTTGGCCATTTTCTCGAAGTACGGAGCGGTGGAGTCGCTGTAGTGCGCGACGGTCACGCGGACCGTATCGGCGTGCGCCGCGACCGCGAGGCCCGCGAATGCGAGCGCGGCGGCGAGCTTGCCGAGCGTGGTGGTTGCACGTTGCTGAAACGACATGCTGTCTCTCCTTGTGGTTGTTCCTGGCTGGTTCAGGTTCTTGCCGCCGCCGTCGCCGCGGTTGTCACGGTTCTCGCTGCCCGGCTGCCGGGTTGCGTTGTTTGAAAAAATCCTACAGGATGAAAAAAACATTGTCACCTGGGAAACGCGATATTGTTTTTTCCTTCGTAGCTTGCCTAACATGCTGTAAAACTGGGGAAATTCCTGCGTTGCAGCAGATTGGGCAGTGCGCGTTAACCCGAATGTCGCTGCGTTTCACGTAGCGAGTCTGTTGGAAATTTACAGGCCCGGCGGCACGGCTGGCGGACCTGGTGGGTGAATTCTTTCGGAGAGCCGACGATGAGCCGGGTGGTGCTGGTGACGGGCGCGAGCGGCGGCATAGGCCGCGCGCTGTGCAAACGCTTTCTCGACGCGGGCGATACGGTGCTCGCGCTCGACCGCAACGAGGCGGGCGTCGCGGCGCTCGCCGCCGAATTCGGCACGAGCCGGCTGGAGCCGCTCGTCGCCGACGTGAGCGATGACGGTTTCGTGACAAGTGCCATTGCGGCGGGCGTGGCCGCGCGCGGTCCCGTGGACGTGGCGGTGGCGAACGCGGGCGGCGCGGCCGGCACGACGCTCGCGCACACCGACGCCGCGAAGTGGCGGCGCGACGTCGACCTGAACCTGAACGGCACGTACTACACGATCGAGGCGGTGCGCCGGTCGATGATCGAGCGGCGGCGCGGGGCGATCGTGATGATCGGCTCGGTGAACGGGCTCAGCGCGCTCGGGCATCCGGCCTACAGCGCGGCGAAGGCCGGGCTCGTGAGCTACACGAAGGCGCTCGCGATCGAGCTGGGCCAGTACGGGATTCGCGCGAACCTGGTTTGCCCGGGTACGGTGAAGACGCCCGCGTGGCAAAAGCGCGTCGACCAGCATCCGCAGATCTTCGAAGAACTGAAGAAATGGTATCCGCTAGGCGACGTGGCCGAGCCGGAGGATATTGCCGATGCCGTGCAGTTTCTCGCTTCGCCGCAGGCGCGCGTGATCACGGGTGTCGCGCTGCCCGTGGACGCGGGCCTCATGGCCGGCAACCGGATGATGGCCAACGAGCTGACGCTCGATCCGCTCTGAAGCCGGATTCCGAACCGGCACACACGCACGAATAACGCCAATACGCGCACGAGAGCGCAACCAGCGAACGAGGACAGCATGGCAGCGGTACAACTGAACGGCATCTACAAGCGCTACGGCGAGACCCAGGTCGTGCACGGCGTCGACCTCGACATCGAGGACGGCGAATTCGTCGTGCTGGTCGGCCCGTCGGGCTGCGGCAAGACCACGCTCATGCGCATGATCGCCGGGCTCGAAGATATCAGCGGGGGCGAGCTCACCATCGGCGGCGCGCGCGCGAACCATCTGCCGCCGCAGCAACGCAACGTGTCGATGGTGTTCCAGAGCTACGCGCTCTATCCGCATCTTTCGGTGTACGACAATATCGCGTTCGGCCCGCGTATTCGCAAGGAACGCGAGGAGGGCTTCAAGCCGCGCATCGAGGCGGCGGCGAAGATGCTCAATCTCTCGAACTATCTGGAGCGCCTGCCGCGCGCCCTCTCGGGAGGCCAGCGCCAGCGCGTGGCGATGGGACGCGCGGTGGTGCGCGAGCCCTCGCTCTTCCTCTTCGACGAACCGCTTTCGAATCTCGACGCCAAGCTGCGCGTGCAGATGCGCACCGAAATCAAGGCGCTGCACCAGCGGCTGCGCAACACGGTGGTCTACGTGACGCACGACCAGATCGAGGCGATGACGATGGCCGACCGGATCGTCGTGATGAACTCGGGGCGCATCGAGCAGATCGGCCGGCCGCTCGATCTTTACGACAAGCCCGCGAACCTGTTCGTCGCGGGCTTCCTCGGCTCGCCCTCGATGAACTTCGTGGCGGGCAAGGTGATGAGCGACGCGCGCGGCACGGCGCTCGTGCTGGACGACGGCGTGCGCATTGCGATACCCGAAGGCAAGGCGGAAGCGGGCGCGTACGCGACGCTCGGCATCCGCCCCGAGCATATCGAGGCGGGCGGCGACGTGCCGTTCAACGTCGAGGTGATCGAACCGACTGGCGCCGAGACCCATCTGTACGGGAAAATAGGCGGTTCCACCTGGTGCGTCACCACGCGCGCCCGGCCGCAGGTCGGGCCGGGGCAGCGCATGACGCTCGGTCTGCCTCTCGCGCACCTGCATCTGTTCGACACCGAAAGCGGCAAGCGGCTCGATTGAGACTGAACGGAATACGACACTGAGCGTCGGGCGCATCGGTCAATCCATGGGATATTGAGCTTGCCGGTCTCCAACCTGATCCATCACATCCGCAATGTGGCCGAGTCGCTGCGGCCCGCGGAGCGCAAGGTCGCCGAGATGGTGCTCGCCGACATCGACTTCGCCATGCGCGCGAGCATCACCGAACTCGCGCAGCGCGCCGAGGTTTCGGAGCCCTCGGTTACGCGTTTTTGCCGCGCGGTGGGCGCGCACGGCCTGCGCGACTTCAAGATGCGGCTCGCGCAGAGCGCGGCGGGCGGGTTGCCGTATGCGGCGGCGTCGGCCGAGGTGGCTAGCGGCGACGCCGTCGGCACGCTGCTCGACAAGGTGACCGAATCGGTCGTCCAAGGCATGACGCTCGCTCGCGCGTCGCTCGATCCTGCCGTGTTCGAGGCTGCGATGGCCGCGTTGGGCAGCGCGCGGCGCGTCTATTTCTTCGGCGTGGGGGCGGGTTCGGGGCTCGTGGCGCAGGATGCGGCGCTGCGCATGCTGCAGCTCGACGTCGCCGCGAGCGCGTTCACGGACGCGCATTTGCAACGGCTCTACGCGGGCCTGCTCGAACCCGGCGACGTGGCGTTCGCGATCTCGCAGTCGGGCCGCAGCGTGGAGGTGAACGAAAGTATCCAGATCGCGAAGGAGCGCGGCGCGACCACCATCGCGCTGACGAATGCAGGCTCGCGGCTGGCCTGGATCGTGGACATTCCGCTGCTGCTGCGCGTGCCCACGACGACCGAGCCGCAGGCGCCGGGCGTGGCGCGCCTCGCGCATCTGGCGGTGATCGACGCGCTCGCGATAGGCGTGGCGCTCGGACTCAAGCCGAAGACGCTCGAGAAGATGCGCGACGCGCAGGCGCGCAGCGACGGCGAAACGCCCGAAGTGGCCAGCGACGATACCTGAGGCGGTGCTTGAAGCGGCTCAGGCCGCCGGGCGCGGTACGAGTCTCACTGGCATGGTGTCCGGCACCATCGTGAACTGCTGGACCTCGGTGATTTTCCCGGGGTCGATCATCAGTTCTACCTGGAATTCCTTCATCAGCATCGAAAGCGCGAGGCGCATCTCCACGGTCGCGAGATGCCGACCGGGGCATACGCGCGGTCCCGCGCCGAACTGCAGGTAGGCGCGCACGTCGTGCGCGCCGCGCGGCTCGCCTTCTTGCCCCTCTTGCTCCTGACGCTCCTGGCGGCGCAGCCAGCGATAGGGATCGTAGCGCTGCGGGTCGGCGAAATTTTTCTCGTCCAGCATCGCGGGGCGTGAGAGGAAGAACATGCGTGTGCCCTTCGGTAGCGCCACGTCGCCCACCACCACATCCTCCAGCGGCTCGAACGAATGGATCGAGGCCACGGGGCGCAGGCGCGTCGCTTCGATGCAGATGGCCTCGAAGAGGTCGAGGTCTTTCAGCGTCGCGTAATCGGGGCACACGGGGGCGTTGCCCAGCACGCGGCGGGCTTCGTCGCCAAGCGTTGCCTGTAACGCCGGATCGGCGGCGAGATAAGGCACGGTCCATGCGATCGAGTGCGCCGTGGTGTCTTCGCCGGCCAGCAGCAGCGTGATCACGTTTGCGGCGATGTGCGCGTCGGTGATCGTCGAGCCCGGCTCCTGCTGCTGCACGAGCATCGCTTCGAGCAGGTTGCGCGGCGTTTCTGGGGGATCGTCGCGTATGCGTTCGCGCGCGCGTTCCATCGTGGCGCGCACGTAGCGGTGCACCTCGGCCAGCGACGCCTCGAGCTTGCGGTCGCGCGGCAGCTTCACATAGCGCCACCAGGGGAACAGCGCGTTGGTGCGCGACATCACGCCCGGCAGGATTTGCGCCAGATGCTCCTGGATCACGCCCTGGTCGCGTTCGAGCGTGCGCGGGTCGTCGCCAAAGGCGAGCGCGCTCGTGACGTCGACGGTATAGCGCTTCAGGTCCTCCACCATTTCCACGGTCTCGCCGCGTTGCGACGCGCGCAGCCAGCGTGCGCGCAGGCGGGCGGTGATGTCGGCGAGCGTGGGGTAGAAGGCCTTGACGTTCGGGATCGAAAGCGCCTGCATCACGAGGCGCCGCTGCGGTTCCCAGGCGGCGCCTTCGGCGGAGAAGAGGCCGTTGAAGCCCATTTCGCTGAACACGGCTTCGATGGGCTGATAGCGGCGATAGCGGTGCGGCCGCTCGCGCATGATGCCCTGGATCAGTTCGGTATCGGTCCAGATCGTGATGGGCACGCCCGCGACTTCGAAGCGATACGGCGCCCCCAGTTGGGCGGCCCAGTCTTCGAGGATTCGGTGCAGCCGCGGCGGCGCGAGCTGCAGCAGGTTGCCGATGAGCGGCAGGCCGCGCGGACAGGGCAGGTCGGCGATGGTCCGCGGCGTCGTGCGGGGTCCGGCGGATGCCGTGCTCATGGATGGGGTCCTCGGGCCTGGGCCGTGTTTGGTCACGCGAATCGAGGGCGATTATAGCGGCGCGGCCGCTGCGCCCTCCATATACCCGAAGCGCCGCGAGAGCCGTTGCGCGGCGGCCAGCAGCTCCTGCGCGGGCGGGCATTCGCTGGCCGTTTCCATGATGCCCGAGGGGCCCATCAGCGCGAGCACGAGGCACACGTTGCCCGTGTGATCGAAGACCGGTGCGGCCACGGTGCTGATGCCGGGCACGGGCTTGTCGAGCGCCGTGTCGATGCCCGTTGCGCGGATCGCCGCGAGCCGCTCGCGGTACGCGGGTGTTTCGCCCTCGCGCGCGGGCGCGCCGGCAAGCCGCAGCGCGTCCTGCGCGAGCAGTTCGGCGCGCACTTCGTCGTCGAGCCAGGCAGCCAGGACTCGGCCGATCGCCGTGTGCACGATCGACATGACCGTACCGGGCCGCAGGCTCACGTGCAGCGGCCACGCCGATTCTTCGAGCCGCACGACCGTCGGGCCGAGCGGTCCCGGCACGGCCAGCGCGACGCTCATGCCGGTGGCGGCGGCGAGGCCCACGAGCTCGGCGTCGGCCTCGCGCACGGGCGAGAGGCGCGCGAGGCCGATGAGCCCGAGTTCGAGGCCAAGCGGGCCCGCTTCGTAACGGCCCGCCGCGTCGCGCGCGACGAGGCCGATCTTTTGCAGGCTCACGAGATGCGGGAATGCCTTGGCGGGGACCATGCCCGCCAACGCCGCAAGGTCGCGCAGCGCGAGCGGGGTGCCCGCCGCGACGAGCGCCGCGAGCAGCTCGCCCGTCACGTCGAGCGACTGGATGCCGCGTTGCGGCTTGTCCGCGGGCGCTTCCTGCGCGGTTTGCTGGCTTACTCGGGGCATGGTTGTGTCGATGGAAAAGCGGCCGCGCCGATCCTGCCGGCGGCATCGCGCAGCGCGCGTACGACCGCGCCGTTCTCGCGTACGTCGAGCGCGCCGGTGGCGCCGATGGCCGTGAGCGTGAGCGCCAGTTCCCCATTGCGGCCGCGCACGGGCACGCAGACGCTGCTCACACCGGGGCTGGGCGCGTCGACGCCGTAGTCGAAGCCGCGCGCGCGGATGGCCTCGAACGTGGCGGCGAGGGCGGCGTCCGGCGCGTCCGGGTGGGCCGTGGCCGGCACGGCGGCGGCGGCGTTGGCCGTGCCGCGCCATACCGGCTGCGCGCTCTGGCCGGCCCACATCGCGCGCAGCGCATCGGGCGCGAGGAACGCGCAGAACACGCGGCCCGTGGACGTGGCCGGCAACGACATCACGGTGCCCACGTGCAGGTTCACGTGCAGCGGCAGGCTGGCATGCTCGTAGCGCACGATCGTCGGCCCCTGCGGCCCGGCGATGCACAGCGCCACGCTGCAGCCGAGCGTTTGCGCCAGCGCCGAGGCCTGCGGCACCGCCTCGCGCAGCGCGCGCTGCTGACCGAGATGCAGCAGGCCGAGGCGCAGCGCGAGCGGCCCCGGCTCGTAGCGGCCCGAGAGGGAGTCGCGCTTGATGAGCCCAAGGCGCGTAAGGCTCACGAGATACGCGTGCGCCTGGCTCGACGGCAGATCGCCGCTGGCCGCGAGGTCGCCGGGCGCGAGCGGCGCGCGCGCGTCGGCGAGGGCGCGCAGCAGGCGGCCGGCCACCTCCACGCTCTGGATGCCGCGCTGGGTGCGCGCGAGGGCCTCCGTCCCGGTGTCGCCGGGGGGCTCGGTCAGGCTCGCGCGCTCGTTGCGACGTCGGTTCACAGCGATTCTCGGGTTCAAAAAGGGCACATGGTAACTGAACAACCTGCGCGAACGGCCCACTGCGGTGGTCTCGCTGTCTTATTAAACAATAGCGAGTATATTCGCTATTGACAAACAAAAACGGGAGAGCCTAATATGGCCTCACCCCGGCAGAACAGCCGTTCATTCAAAATCCAACACGGGGCGAGACATACACCGGCCGGCGCGCTGCCAGTGGCATTTGTCACTTCCGCGTCCCGGCACGGTCGGCCCTGAGCCCTCGCCCCGCGTCCCTCACGTCCCACGATACGGAGACTCACGATGGCAAAGGCGTTCGCATCCCAGGCCGACCTCGAAGAGAAAAAGGTCACGTTCACGCAGCTTTCCGAAAACGCGTACGCGTACACCACGGAAGGCGATCCGAATTCGGGCGTCATCATCGGTGACGACGGCGTGCTGATCGTCGACACCACCGCGACGCCGGCCATGGCGCAGGATCTCATCGCGAAGATCCGCAGCGTCACGGACAAGCCCATCAAATACGTCGTGCTCTCGCACTACCATGCGGTGCGCGTGCTGGGCGCTTCGGCGTACTTCAAGGAAGGCGCGCAGCAGATCATCGCGAGCCGCGGCACGTACGAGATGATCGTCGAGCGCGGCGAGGCCGACATGAAGTCGGAGATCGAGCGCTTCCCGCGCCTCTTCGCGGGCGTGGAAACCGTGCCGGGCCTCACGTGGCCCACGCTCGTGTTCGAGAAGGAAATCACGCTGTTCCTCGGCAAGCTCGAAGTGAAGATCGCGCATCTGGGCTCGGGCCACACGAAGGGCGATACGGTGGTGTGGCTGCCCTCGCAGAAAGTGCTGTTCTCGGGCGACCTCGTGGAATACGACGCGGCGTGCTATTGCGGCGACGCGCAACTGGCCGACTGGCCCGCCACGCTCGAAGCGCTGCGCGCGCTCAAGCCCGAAAAGCTCGTGCCGGGCCGCGGCCCCGCGCTTCTCACGCCCGCGGAAGTGGACAAGGGCCTCGACTATACGAAGGACTTCGTGACGACGCTGCTCGCCCAGGGCCGCAAGGCCGTGGAGCGCAAGCTCGACCTCAAGCAGTCCATGGCGCTCACGCGCGAAGCGATGGACCCGAAGTTCGGCCAGGTCTTCATCTACGAGCACTGCCTGCCGTTCGACGTTTCGCGCGCCTATGACGAGGCGAGCGGCATCACGCATCCGCGCATCTGGACCGCGCAGCGCGACAAGGAGATGTGGGACGCGCTGCAGGATTGAGGCACGGTGAAATGGCGCTTTGCATGGGACCAGAGTAAGTGCTGAAGCACTAACTCTGGTCGACAGGAGACACAAAGATGATCGATTATCAGGCGCTGACGTTCGAATACGCGCGCTGCCATGAACAGGGTGCGGCCGGGGATACGCGCCTGCACCCGGTAGCGGTGGTGGGCGCCGGGCCCGTGGGGCTCGCGACCGCCATCGACCTCGCGCAACAGGGCGTGTCCGTCGTGCTCGTCGACGACGATTGCACGCTCTCCACCGGCTCGCGCGCCATCTGCTTCTCGAAGCGCTCGCTCGACATCTTCGACCGCCTCGGCTGCGGCGAGCGCATGGTCGAAAAGGGCGTGAGCTGGAATGTGGGCAAGGTGTACCGCAAGGACGAACTGGTCTACACCTTCAACCTGCTGCCCGAGAGCGGGCACCATCGTCCGGCTTTCGTCAATCTTCAGCAGTACTACGTGGAAGGCTTCCTGCTGGAGCGCGCCCGCGAGCTGCCGAACCTCGAAATCCGCTGGAAGAGCAAGGTGACGGGGCTCGCGCAGCGCGGCACGCGGGGCACGGAGGGCGCGCACGTCGCGCTGACCGTCGAGACGCCCGATGGTCCCTATGAATTGCTGGCGCGCTACGTGGTGGCGTCGGACGGCTCGCGCAGTCCGCTGCGCAAGGCGATGGGCCTCGATAGCCACGGCCGCACGTTCAAGGACCGCTTCCTGATCGCCGACGTGAAGATGGAAGCCGACTTCCCGACCGAACGCTGGTTCTGGTTCGATCCGCCGTTCCATCCTAACCAGTCGGTGCTGCTGCATCGCCAGCCCGACAACGTCTGGCGCATCGACTTCCAGCTTGGCTGGGATGCCGATCCCGTGCTGGAGAAAACGCCCGAGCGCGTGATTCCGCGCGTGCGCGCGCTGCTCGGCCCGGACGTGAAGTTCGAGCTGGAGTGGGTCAGCATCTACACGTTCTCGTGTCTGCGCATGGACCGCTTCCGGCACGGCAACGTGCTGTTCGCGGGCGACTCGGCCCACCTCGTGTCGCCGTTCGGCGCGCGTGGCGCGAACAGCGGCTTTCAGGATGCCGAAAATCTGGCATGGAAGCTCGCCGCCGTGCTCGAAGCCCGCGCGCCCGATGCGCTGCTCGACACCTATGCGAGCGAACGCGAGTACGCGGCCGACGAGAACATCCGCAACTCCACGCGCTCGACCGACTTCATCACGCCGAAGAGCGCGGTGAGCCGCGTGTTCCGCGACGCCGTGCTGACGCTCGCGCGCGACCATGCGTTCGCACGCCAGCTCGTGAACAGCGGGCGGCTTTCGGTGCCCGCGGTGCTGAGCGAGTCGTCGCTCAACACGGCCGACGAAGACGCATTCGCCGGACGCATGGTGCCGGGCGCCTCCTGCGCCGATGCGCCGGTGACGGACGCGCAGGGTCGCGAAGCCTGGCTGCTCGCGCAGCTCGGCGACTGCTTCACGGAGCTCGTCTTTTGCGCGGCGGGCGCGGCTCTGGATACGCAAACGATTGCGTCGCTCGATTCGCTCGCGAATGGGCCCGTTCCGGCAAAAATCGTGGCGGTGGTGCAAGGCGAAGGTGCGGTGCCGTCGGGACTGCCAGGTTCTGCGACGATCCTGCGCGACAGCGAGGGGCTCGCGGCGCAGCGTTACGATGCCGAGGCGGGGGCGTTCTATCTGATTCGTCCGGACCAGCACGTCTGCGCGCGCTGGCGGCGTGTCGACACGGATCGCCTTGCGCATGCCCTCAAGCGGGCACTGTGCGTGCAAGGCACGGCATGACGGCTGGCTGCCGCGCGAGCAGCGGCCAGCGCAATGAAAACAGGCAGGAGACAACCATGCTCAACACCCAACCGAACCTCACGCGTCCCGACGACTTCTACGAAGCGCTGATCGACATGCATCGCGATCTGGACGAAGCACAGAGCCAGTCCGCCAACGCCCAACTGATTCTTTTGCTGGCCAACCACGTGGGCGAGCACGAAGCGCTCATGGAGGCGATCCGCTACGCGCGCGGCGGCGTGGTCGCGCCTTCGTCGAACGGCGCGGACGGCAAGCTGGCCGCTTGATTAGCACATGATCCGCATGGCCAGCGAGGGCTGGCCATGCAACGTCCTTTTCGTACTACCTTTCCCCCTCGCGCTTTCGCGCAACTTTCGCCGCGCTTACCGTATCGCCACCCATGCGTAATGATTAAAGAGCGTGGGGGTCAAAGCCGTTAACGCGCCATATAGCAGCCACGAAGCAGCCACGAACAGCCGCACCGCAACGGGTCGGCAGCGTGCTGCCCATATGCCACACCGGGGGAAAGGCTTTGAATCGCAATCAGACATGGTCGCGCACGGCGTCGCCGGGCGAGATCATCTACTCCGAAGGCTATTCGGGGGAACGCGTCATCTATGTGATCGCCGACGGAAAAATAGAAATCTCGACACGCTGTGACGAAAAGAAGGTCGTGGTGGCGACACTCGGGCGGGGCGAATTCTTCGGCGAGACCGCCTTGCTCGGCGCGGAGCCGAGAAGCAACACGGCGAAAGCGTTGACGTTCTGCCAGTTGACGGTCGTACCGGTCAGCATCGTGGAAGAAGAACTGGAGCGCGTCTCGCCGCTCCTGCGGCATATTTCGCGCACCCTGATCCGGCGCGTGAAGGCCAAGGACGATCTGCTAGCAACATACACGCACGCCGACTTTCTCCCCGGTGTACTGTCGTATGCCCATGTGCTCGCGCTGATGGCCGGCGCCGAAACGCGCGAGGAGCGCGGCGCCTGGGGCCGGCAGGGCGCCGCGGGCGAAGTCTCCGTCTCGCTTGCCGACGTGGTTCAGAAGTGCCGCGCCGTGGCGGGGCATTCGCGCCCGCACGTGATGGCCATGCTCAAGCGCATGGAGAAGCTCAACCTCATCGCGATCGAGGCGGCGCAGACCGCCGGCTATACCGGCTCGGGCCTGGCGGAGTCTGCCGTCGCCGAGGGCCCGCTCGGCCGCCAGGTCGTCAGCTTCGATCCGGCGCGGATCGTCGATCGCGCGGCGCAGGTGGCCGACCGCGATCTGGACGTTTCCATCAACAGCGAGCTCGAACTGATCGAGCTGGCCGACCTCGAGGCGCTGATCGGCGTGGAGCGCAAGATCATCCTCAACAAACTCTCGCACGGCGAGATCGCCGACGAAGTGTTCGCGTTCCGCAAGTCGAAGGTACTCAACTACGTCGAAGAGAAGGGCGTGGCGTACTTCACGAAGCGCACGGTTCGCGGCGCCGGGGCGCTCAACTCGCTCGACGACCTCGTGTTCGTGGACGAGCGCACGCTGTTCGAGGCCGTAAGCGGCATGGACACCTACGACCTCGCGAAGCTGCTGGCCTGCGTGAACGACGCGTCGCTCTCGTCGCGTCTCATCTCCGTGATGGGCGAGGTGCGCAAGAACGAGGTGTCGTGGCTCATGCGGCGCGAGATCAAGATCGATCCGGCGGAAGTGGCGGAAATCGAGCAACGCCTGATCGAGTCGGTACGCGCCCTCAAGCAGGTGCCCGCCATCTGAGACCGGTAACGACAGCGGAGAAAACATGGATTTTCTGACCTTGTTCGGAGTCCTGCTGGGCGGGGCGGCCGTGGTCGTGGGCTATGCGCTGGAAGGCGGGCACGTGGTGGCCCTCGTTCAGCCCGAAGCGCTCGTCATCGTGCTGGGCGGCACGCTGGGCGCGGTGATGATCCAGAACACGTGGGCGAAATTCGTCGACGCGCTAAGGCATCTGCGCATGGCGTTCGTCAAGGCGCCGCAGGTCGATCAGGCGAGTCTTGCCGCCGTGCTCGAATGGGGCGACGAAGCCAAGCTCAACGGCATGCTGGCCTTCGAATCGATGAACCTCGACCCTGTGCATCCGTTCGCGCGGCGTGGGCTGGAATTGCTGGCGAACGGCGTGACGACGGCCGTGCTCGAAGACGCGCTCAATCGCGAACTGGAGGCCTACGGGCGCACCCGCATGGCGGCGGCGCGGCTGTGGCAGCAGGCGGGCGGCTATGCGCCCACCTTCGGCATTCTCGGCTCGGTGCTCGGCCTCATCCAGGTGACGGGCCACCTCATCGACCCTTCGAAGCTCGGGCAGGGCATTGCCGTTGCTTTCGTGGCGACGCTTTACGGGCTCGCCTTCGCGAACCTCGTGTTCCTGCCGGTGTTCGGCAAACTGCGCGCGCATATCGAAAGCGAGCTGCGCCTGCGCAAGCTCTACCTGGATGGGTTGCTTGCCATCTCGCGCAAGGAAACGCCCGCCACGATCGCGACGCGTCTCGCGGGCGACGTGCGCGACCACGCCTCGCGCTCGCTCGAACTCGCGCACTGATCTGGACGCATGCCGATGCCGACCGAAAGCCATCTTCCGTTCATGGCGCAGGACGCTCAGGAAGAAGAGAGCCACGACGCGCAGTCGTCGCGCTGGCTCATCTCTTACGCCGACCTCATCACGACGATGATGGTCCTGTTTCTCGCGCTCTACGCCATGGAGCTCGCGAAGAACAAGGAAATGGAGATCCGCTACCAGTCGTTGGCGGCGACGTCGCAACCGGTGGCCGCCGCGCCGCCGGCAGCCGGGCAGACGCTGCTTGCGTCGCTCGAGCCGCTGCGCGAGCGCGGCGAGATCACGATCGTGCGCGCCGCGCACGGCGTGGAGATCGGCATCAACGCGAAGATCCTGTTCGACGCGGGCGACGCGCGCCTCCTGCCGGACGCGTTCGGCATGCTGGACAATGTGGCGGACGTGCTGCGCGAAGTGCCTTCGGGCAATGTCCTGGTCGAAGGCCATACGGACAGCACGCCGATCGCGAATGCGAAATACGCGTCGAACTGGGAACTTTCGTCGGCGCGGGCCGGCGCGGTGGTGCGCTACCTTGTCGAGCGCGGCGTCGCGCCCCGGCGGCTCACCGCCATCGGCCGCGCCGACAACTTTCCGCTCGTCGCCGCCGACGATCCCGCGAGCCGGGCGCAGAATCGCCGCGTGACGATCTTCGTGGAGTACTGACGAGCTGGCTGGTCTCTAGTTCTTGTCCCCCTCGCGATGCACGGGCTGCGTCTCCTTCAGGCTCTTCGCGAGCCGCGAGGCCTCCACATAGCCCGGATTCGCGGGCCGCTTGAGATAGCGGCCCGCGCCGCGCCGCGCGCGCAGATCGCCGTTGGCCCACACCAGTTCGCCCTGCGCGATCGTATGCGTGGGCACGCCGCGCACGGTCATGCCTTCGAACACGTTGAAGTCGACGTTCTGGTGGTGAGTCTTCACTGAGATCGTACGCGTGGCCTGCGGGTCCCAGACGACGACATCGGCATCGGCGCCGGCATCGATCACGCCCTTGCGCGGGTACAGATTGAAGATCTGCGCCGCGTTCGTGGAGGTGACGCGCACGAACTCGTTGGGCGTGAGGCGCCCCGTGTTGACGCCCTGATCCCAGAGCACGGCCATGCGATCCTCCACGCCGCCGCAACCGTTCGGAATCCTCGTGAAGTCGTCGCGGCCCATGGCCTTCTGCGAGGCGCAGAACACGCAATGGTCGGTGGCCGTGGTATGCAGCAGGCCGCCTTGCAGACCGCGCCAGAGGGCGTCGCGATGCTCCTTCGTGCGGAACGGCGGGCTCATGACGTGCGCGGCGGCGCGCGTCCAGTCGGGATCGCGGTAGACGGATTCGTCGATCACGAGATGCCCGGCCAGCACTTCGCCGAATACGCGCTGGCCTTCGCCGCGCGCGCGGGCGATGGCTTCGAGCGCATCTTTTGCCGAAACGTGCACGATATACACGGGCACGCCCAGCACCTGCGCGATGCGGATCGCGCGATTGGCCGCTTCGCCTTCCACCTCGGGCGGGCGCGAAAGCGGATGGGCTTCCGGCCCGGTGAAGCCGCGCGCGAGCAGTTGCCGTTGCAACTGGAAGACGAGCTCGCCGTTCTCGGCATGGACGGTGGGCAGCGCGCCCAGTTCGAGCGAACGCGCGAAGCTGTTCACGAGGATTTCGTCGTCGGCCATGATGGCGTTCTTGTACGCCATGAAGTGCTTGAAGCTCGACACGCCATGATCGTGCACGAGCAGGCCCATGTCGCGATGCACGCTCTCGTCCCACCACGTCACGGCCACATGAAAGCCGTAGTCGGCCGCGGCCTTCTCCGCCCAGCCGCGCCACTCGCGAAATGCTTCCATGAGCGGCTGCTTCGGATTCGGAATCACGAAGTCGATGATCGACGTCGTGCCGCCCGCGAGGCCCGCTGCCGTGCCCGTGAAGAAGTCGTCGCTCGCGGTCGTGCCCATGAACGGCAGTTCCATGTGCGTGTGCGGGTCGATGCCGCCCGGCATCACGTACTGGCCGCCCGCGTCGACCACGGTTGCGCCCGCGGGCGCTTCCAGCGCGGTGCCGACGGCCTGGATGGTGCCGCCCTCGCACAGGACGTCCGCGCGCCAGGATTTGTCGGCGTTGACGACGGTGCCGCCTCGAATCAGGATCGCCATGATGCAATGTCTCCTTCGGTTGATGCCGTGACGGATTCGCTCACGCGCTCGCGATGCTCGGGCGGCGGCTCTTGCCGAGCTTCATCAGCACGCCATAGACGAGCGCCGCGATAGCGAGGCCGACGAACCACGCATAGGTGTAGAGCCCCTTGAACGCGTCGGGTACGGCCGGAAACGCGGCCGGAAACGCCACGTTCAGAAAGCCCGGCAGGTTCGGCAGCACGCCCGCGAGGAGCGCGATGACGGCGGCCGGATTCCAGCCGTTCGAATAGGCGTATTCGCCGCTCTCCTCGAAGAGCTGTTCGGTATCGAGCCGCGTGCCGCGAATCAGGAAGTAGTCGACCATGAGGATGCCGGCCACAGGGCCGAGCAGCGCGGAATAGCCCACGAGCCAGGTGAAGATATAGCCTTGCGTGGTGGCGAGAATCTTCCACGGCATCATCACGATGGCGATGGTCGCCGTGATCAGGCCACCCGCCTTGTACGAGATGCCCTTGGGCCAAAGGCTCGAAAAATCGTAGGCCGGGCCGACGAGGTTGGCCGCGAGATTGCAGCACATCGTGTCGAGCGTGAGGATCACGAGCGCGATGCCCACGCCGATGCCTTCCATGCGGCTCGTGAGATCGATAGGGTCCCAGATGGCCTTGTTGTAGATGACCACGGTGGCCGAGGTCACCACCACCGAGACCACCGAAAGCAGGGCCATCGGCACGGGCAGGCCGATTGCCTGGCCCACGAACTGGTCCTTCTGGGTTTTCGCGAAGCGCGTGAAGTCGGGAATGTTGAGCGCGAGCGTGGCCCAGAAGCCCACCATTGCCGTGAGGCTCGGCCAGAACGTGACCCAGAAGAGCCCCGCTTTCTTGCCGCCGGGCGCGAACTGCGAAGGTTGCGAGAGCATCGAGCCCACGCCGCCCGCCTTCGAGCAGGCCCACCAGACCAGCGCGACGCACATCACGACCTTGATCGGCGCCGACCAGCTTTCGAGCCAGCGGATCGAGTCGGTGCCGTGCACGATGAAGTAGATCTGCAGCGCCCAGAACAGCAGGAAGCATGAGGCCTGGCCAATCGAGATGCCGAGGAACGGCAGCGCGTCGCCCACGAGCGCGTTGTGCGTGAGGATGTTGGCGAGCGTATAGATCGCGCTGCCGCCCAGCCAGGTCTGGATGCCGTACCAGCCGCAGGCCACGATCGCGCGCAGCATGGCGGGCAGCTTCGCGCCCTGGGTGCCGAACGACGAGCGCACGAGCACGGCATACGGAATGCCGTACTTCGCGCCCGCGTGGCCGATCAGCAGCATCGGCACGAGCACGATGGTGTTGCCCAGCAGCACCGTGAGCACGGCCTGCCACGGCGACATGCCCTGCTCCGTGAGGCCTGCCGCGAGCATGTACGAGGCGATGTTCATCACCATGCCCACCCACAGCGCCGCGAAGTGGTACCAGCGCCACGTTCGCTGCGCGGCGCCGGTGGGCGCGAGGTCGTCGTTGTATAGCTCGCTTTCGCTGCGGCGCGCGCTCGCGTCGCCGGGTACGGCTGGCTGGCTCATGGTGCGGGTTCTCCGTGGCTTGTCGTGTAGTGGGGAATCAGGCCGCCTTGGGATCGGCCACGCGCCCCGGGTTGTTCGGATGCGTGGTCCAGTTCGAATAGCGGCCCGCGTCGACGCGCTCCATCGTGATGCACTGGTCGACCGGGCACACATGCATGCATAAATTGCACCCGACGCAGTTCGCATCGATCACCTCGAAATGGCGCTTGCCGTCGCGCGTGGCGCTGATGGCCTGGTGCGAGGTGTCTTCGCAGGCGATGTGGCACAGGCCGCACTGGATGCAGCGGTCCTGGTCGATGCGCGCCTTGATGTCGTATTCGAGGTTCAGGTATTGCCAGTCGGTGACGTTGGGCACGGCGCGCCCGCGAATCGCGTCGAGGTTCGCGTAGCCCTTGTCGTCCATCCAGTTCGAGAGGCCGTCGACCATGTCCTCGACGATACGGAATCCGTAATGCATCGCCGCGGTGCAGACCTGCACGCTGCCCGCGCCCAGCACGATGAATTCGGCGGCGTCTCGCCAGTCGGAAATGCCGCCAATGCCCGAGATGGGCAGCCCCTGCGTTTGCGGGTCGCGCGCGATATCGGCGACCATGTGCAGCGCGATGGGCTTCGCGGCCGGGCCGCAGTAGCCGCCGTGCGTGCCCTTGCCGTCCACGGTGGGCAGCGGCGCCATCGCGTCCAGATCCACGCCCACGATCGAGTTGATCGTGTTGATGAGCGAGACGCCGTCCGCGCCGCCCTTGAGCGCCGCGCGGGCGCCGTGGCGAATGTCGGTGACGTTCGGCGTGAGCTTCACGAGGCAGGGCAGGCGCGTGCCTTCCTTCACCCAGCGCGTGACCATTTCGATGTATTCGGGCACCTGACCCACGGCCGCGCCCATGCCGCGCTCGCTCATGCCGTGCGGGCAGCCGAAGTTGAGCTCGACTGCGTCGGCGCCCGTGTCTTCCACCTGCGGCAGGATCCATTTCCAGTCTTGCTCGTTGCACGGCACCATCAGCGAGACGATCAGCGCGCGGTCGGGCCAGGCGCGTTTCACCTCGTGGATTTCGCGCAGGTTCACGTCGAGCGGGCGGTCGGTGATCAGTTCGATGTTGTTCAGGCCCGCCATGCGCTGGCCGCGCCAGGTGGTGGCGCCGTAGCGCGAGCTCACGTTGACGACGTGCGGGTCGAGCCCGAGCGTCTTCCAGACCACGCCGCCCCAGCCGGCCTCGAAGGCGCGGTTGACGTTGTAAGCCTTGTCGGTGGGCGGCGCGGAGGCAAGCCAGAACGGGTTCGGCGAATGGATGCCGGCTATCGTGCAGCGCAGATCGGCCATGTTGGGACTCCTTTCCTGATCGTTCGTGTTGGTCGTTCGCCAGGTGCGGCGGTTGGTTTCAGGCGGCCTTCCCGGCCTGTTCCGCGAGATAGCGGTCGATCGCGCGGGCGGCGAGCTTGCCGTCCTGCACGGCCTGCACCGTGAGGTCGGTGGCGCCGTGACCCGCGCAGTCGCCGCCGGCCCAGACACCGGGGAGCGACGCGGCGCCGTCCGCGTCGACGGCAATGCGCGTTCCGTTCGCCGTCAGTTGCAGTGCGTCGAGCCCTTCGGGCGACAGCTTCTGGCCGATGGCCTTCAGCACCATGTCGGCTTCCACGCGCACGGTCTCGCCCGTGCCCTTCACTATGCCGTCCGCCGCAAGCGCGCTGCGTTCGAACTCCACGGCCTCCACATGCGTGCTGCCCAGTATCCGCACGGGCCTGGCCCACTCCATCAACATCACGCCTTGCGAGCGCGCGAATTCCTGCTCGGCCCACGTTGCGCTCATCTGCGCGGTGCCGCGCCGGTAGGCCAGCGTCACCTGCTCCGCGCCGAGCTTGCGGCTCTGCACGGCGGCATCGATCGCCGTGTTGCCGCCGCCGATCACGACCACCCGGCGCCCGACCGGCAGCCAGGAGAGATCGCGCGTGGCGCGCAGGCGCGCGATGAAATCGACGGCATCGCGCACGCCCGGCAACGTTTCGCCTTCGATCCCGAGCGCTTGCGTGCCGCCAAGCCCGATGCCGAGGAACACGGCATCGTAGTGCTCGCGCAGTTGCGCAAAGGCGAAGTCGCGGCCGAGCTGTTGCCCTTGCCGCAACGAGATGCCGCCGATAGAGAGCAGCCATTTCATTTCACGCTGCGCGTAGTCGTCCACCGTCTTGTACGCGGCAATGCCGTATTCGTTGAGGCCGCCCGGTTTTTCCCGGGCGTCGAACACGGTCACGTCATGGCCGGCGAGCGCGAGCGTATGCGCGCAGGCGAGCCCGGCCGGACCCGCGCCGACCACGGCGATGCGCCGCCCCGTCTCGCTCGTGCGCTTGAAGAGCGGCGGCGCGCCTGCGGCTTCCCGCGCCATCTGGAAGTCGGTGGCGTGACGCTGCAGCGCGCCGATGCTGACCGGTTCGCCATCCTGATGATTTCTCACGCAGGCGCCTTCGCAGAGAATTTCCGTGGGGCACACGCGCGCGCACATGCCGCCCAGCGGATTCGCGCTGAGTATGTCGCGCGCAGCGCCCTTGAGATTGCCGTTGCCGATCTTGCGGATGAAGCCGGGAATGTCGATGCCGGTGGGGCAGGCGGCGACGCAGGGCGCGTCGTAGCAGTAATGGCAGCGATCGGCGGCGACGATGGCCGCATCGACCGAAAGCGGCGGTGCGACGTCGGCGAAATTGCAGCCGAGTTGTTCGGCACTGAGACGGCCTGCGGCGACATCGGCCGCGGCGTTTTTGGTGGGCTGGGACATCCGGGTGCTCCTTTCGAGGCAAAACACGGGTCCACCGGCTCGCGCAAGGCGCGAGCCGGTACGTGGGGAAACGGGGAGTGCAGCGCGGCGCTACGGCCGCTTTTCTTTCGCGTTTAGCCGGGCTCGCTCGCGCGTTCGAGCATCGCGTGCAGCAGCACGTTCGCGCCGGCCTCGATCCATTCGAGCGTCGCGTCTTCGATCTCGTTATGGCTGATGCCGTCGACGCACGGCACGAACACCATCGACGTGGGCGCCACGGTGGCCAGATAGCAGGCATCGTGGCCCGCGCCCGAAACGATGTCGCGGTTCGAATAGCCGAAGCGGTCGGCGGCGGCGCGCACGGACTTCACGCAAGCCTCGTCGAACGGCACCGGCGCGTAATAGAAGATCTGCTCGACCTGCGCTTCCAGCTTGCCTTGCTCCGCGATCTTCGCAATCCCATCGCGCAGTTCGGCGTCCATCTGTGCGAGTACCTCGTCCAGCGGATGGCGAAAATCGACGGTGAAGAACACGCGCCCGGGAATCACGTTGCGCGAGTTCGGGTGCACCTGCATCATGCCGACCGTCGCGCAGGCGAGCGGGGCATGGCGCAAGCCGATCTCGTTGACGAGCTGCACGACGCGCGAGGCACCCAGCAGCGCGTCGCGCCGGCGCGGCATCGGCGTGGGGCCGGCATGCGCCTCCTGACCCGTCAGGACAACTTCATACCAGCGCTGGCCCTGCGCGTCGGTGACCACGCCGATGGTCTTCTTCTCCGCCTCGAGGATCGGTCCCTGCTCGATATGCAGTTCGAACGCCGCGTGAATCTTGCGCCCGCCGCACGGCAGATCGCCCGCGTAGCCAATGCGCTTCAGCTCTTCGCCAATGGTCTTGCCGTCCACGTCCTTGCGCGAGAGCCCGTAGTCGAGCGTGAACACGCCCGCGAACACGCCCGAGGCCACCATCGCGGGCGCGAAGCGCGAGCCTTCCTCGTTGGTCCAGATCACGGTTTCGACCGGATGCTCGGTTTCGATGCCGTGATCGTTCAGCGAGCGGATCACCTCCAGCCCGCCCAGCACGCCGTAGATGCCGTCGAAGCGGCCGCCCGTGGGCTGCGAGTCGGCGTGCGAGCCCGTCATCACGGGCGGCAAGTCGTTGTTGCGGCCCGCGCGCCGCATGAAGACGTTGCCCATCTGGTCCACGCTGATTGTGCAGCCCGCCTCTTTGGCCCACTGCACGATGAGGTCGCGGCCCGCTTTGTCGAGATCCGTGAGCGCGAGGCGGCACACGCCGCCTTTGGCCGTCGCGCCGATCTTCGCCATTTCCATCAGGCTGTTCCACAGACGCTGGCCATTCACGTGGATCGCGGTGGTCAGCGCGGCTTCGCTTACTGCGTTCATGCCGGTCCTCCTTTCGAGCAGATCGGGTGGTCGAGGTCTTGCGGACTTCCGTTCGCAAGACGCGGTCGTGTTCAGAAAGCGTGCATCTCTGTCATCATCTGGGGCAAGTTGCGCAGCGGCGGTGCATGCGCGCAAGCGTCCTTCGAACCCGCGCATCCCGCACTCGCGAATCCTGTCCGATTGGACAGGTTGTAGGCGATAAACCACGCGATTTCAATACGGTATTGCCAGCGAAAAGCGTGCCATCGATGCTGCACTGCGTGATAAGCAAGCTCGCAGCAAGCCCACGATGAGCCCGCGGCGAGCAAGCGGTGCGCGATGCGATTGCGCACGGCGAAGCGGGCACTGTGACTACAATGAAACCGGCACGCTGCGGCCGATAGGCCGCGATGCCTTGTTTTCCTTGACCGGAACGAATGCCATGCGCGACGACGACACGACCACGCCAGCCGCGAACCTCGCGACGCGCCCTCCGCGAGCGGGTCGCGAAACCGCTGACGCGGCGCACAAGCCGGCGCCCCGGCGCAAGGCGGCGATACGGGCTTCGAACGAATCGCATCTGCTGGCGTGCGCGGAAGCCGTGTTCGCCGAACGCGGCTTCGAAGGCGCGAGCACGGCGCTGATCGCCGAACGCGCGGGCCTGCCGAAGGCGAATCTGCACTACTACTTCCCGACCAAGCTCGCGCTCTACTGGCGTGTGCTCGACGACGTGTTCGAGGAATGGAACGCGGCCGCCGACACCTTCGACGCGAGCGACGACCCGGTCGAGGCAATAGGCGGCTACGTGCGCGCGAAGATGGCGCTCTCGCGGCGCAGGCCGCTAGGCTCGAAGGTCTGGGCGAACGAGATCATCAGCGGCGCGGCGCACATGCAGGACATTCTGCTCGAACGCGTGAAGCCGTGGATGGAGACGCGCGTGAAGCTCATCGAGCGGTGGGTGGAGGAAGGCTTGCTTGCCCCCGTGGACCCGAAGGCGCTGCTCTTCATGATCTGGGCCACGACCCAGCATTACGCCGACTTCGAAGCGCAGATACGGGCGCTCGCGGGCAAGCGCGCGCTCTCGGCGGCGGGATTCGAGTCGAGCACCGAGGAAGTGGTGCGCATGATCCTGCGCGCGAGTGGGGCGCGCTCGCCGCAGGCGTAAAGGGGCAAGAGGGGTAAGGACTGCCCGCGCCGCGGCTCAAACCTGCATCGACGGCACGTCCTTCATGCAGCGCAGCGCGAACATCGACCGGCTATGCCGGATGCCCGCAATGCGATAGAGCTTCTCGCGCAGGAAGCGCTCGTAGCCGGCCGTGCCGTCCACGGCGACCTTGATCCAGTAGTCGTACTCGCCGGAGACCAGATAAGCCTCCAGCACCTCGGGCAGCGCCGCGAGCGCCTCGCCGAAGCGGGCGAGCGCGTCGTCCTCATGGCGGTCCAGCGTCACTTCGAGGATCACGATGTCCGCGTAGCCCAGCTTCTTCTGGTTCACGAGCGCGACATAACCGTCGATATAGCCGTCGGCTTCGAGTTGCCGCGTGCGGTTCCAGCATGCCGTGGTCGACATGCCGGCCTGCTCGGCCAGTTCGGCGTTGGAAAGACGCGCGTTCTTCTGCAGTGCGCGCAGGATCTTACGGTCCTGGCTGTCGAGCGTGCGGGCGGGGCGTTCGCGTGCGGTCATCGTCGGAAAAGAATCGTGTTCAGGAAAATGCGATTCTAGCGGAAGAACGTTCCGTCAATTTGCGCAATCAACCCTAAAACAGGAAGCCTTTCCAGCGCCTCGGCCGGTATATTTTCCAACGTGCCTTCATGCCCGGCACGACCCGCCCAGTCACCTCGCCGGTGCGGGGTGCGCCGCCGCAGCCACGAGCCAAGGCGGACCGTCAGGCCGACAGAGCGGTTCAGCCCGCCGTCCAACCGCCGGCCACCGGGCGTTTCGCGCGAACCCTGCGTCAGGAGGCGCGCCCGACGGGCCTGAAGGCATGCACACACACGCCGCTTCAATCGCACCCCTGCACTTCCCGTAGAAGAACCAACGATGTCGATCCAGTTGTACCTGTCTTTTTTCGCCGCCGCGCTCGTCCTCGTCTATACCCCCGGTCCCGTCAATGTGCTCACGATGAGCCAGGCCCTGCATGCCGGCTGGCGCGAGGCCTTGCCCTGCGTCTGGGGCGGAACGCTCGCCGTGCTGCTGCAGCTCGTCTTCACCGCGCTATGCCTCAACTCGCTGTTGCTCGTCAGTGAGCATTCGCTCACCGTGCTGCGCTGGCTCGGCGCGGCCTATCTCGTTTGGTTGGGGTGCAAGCAATGGCGCAGCCGCGATCCGGCCGGCTCCGGCACCCTCGCCGGGACCACCGGCGCGGGCCGCAGCGCGCTGTTCTGGCGCGGTTTCGCGACTTCGGGTCTAAATCCGAAAACCCTGCTGTTCTTTCCCTCGTTCTTCCCGCAATTCATGAGCGCGGACGCTGGCTGGAGCGCCGATCGCCAGTACCTGCTGCTGGCGACGACTTTCGCGGTCCTGTTTGCGGGCGGGGTGGCGTCGATGGCGCTGTTTTCGCACCGGCTGCGCCACGTCCTGCAGCGGCCAAAGCGCATGCGCGCCGTGAACCGCCTGATGGGCAGCCTGCTCGTCGGGATGGGGGCGATGATGGCCGGATTGCGCTGACGCGAGAATGGCCCGTACGAGGCAAGGAGCGGCCGTTAGTGGGCGCTCGCTTCCTGAGGATGCCTTCGTACGTTCAAGGTGCCGCGGGCGCCGTGGCGGCCGATTCTGCCGCGTTGGCGGCGCTCGCGGGCATCGCCATTGCCGCCGGCGTAGTGTTGGCCGGGGCCGCTTGCGCGGCGTTGGCTGCGGCCGGAGCGGCTGCCGAAGCGAGCGTGGTGGTGCCGCTGGCGAACAGGGGCGGTTCGGCATCCGCCTGGGCCGGGGCGGCGTCTCCCGTCATCGCGGCCGAGCTTGCCGCTGCAGCGGGGGCAGCGGGAGCGGCGGCCGGGACTGCCGCGGCACCCGAGGCCGGCGCCGGCGCGACCGGCACCGGGAGCGCCACGCCAGTCGCCGCACCGCTGTGCACGACGCCGGTCTGCGCCGCCTGTGCGGCAGGCGGCGTGGGCATCGTCGCCGGCGATGCGGCGGGATGCGCGGGCATGACGTCAGCAGGCGCGGGAGCCGTGGCCGTTGCCGGTGTCGTGACGGGGGCGAGCGGCGTGATCTTGATGCCGTCGTCGCCCGGCACCGGCTCGCTGCGCACCGCGGTGGACAGATAGTGCCCGACCAGATCGAAGAAACGGTCGTAGAACGCGCCGGACTGGATCGTCTCGCTCGAAATTTTGACCATCGAGTCGCTGTTCGAGCGGATCGGCAGCGAGACCGACCCCAGGATCGAGAGGCCCACGCTCGCCGAGGTATCGCTCTTCTTCAACGCATAGCCGCTTTGCACCGCGTTCACATAGACCATGCTCGCGTTCGTCGAATCGCCGGGCGTGCAGACCACGTGCACCTCCACGACGATGTGGGAGTCGGCGGCGGGCTGGAAATCCTTGCTGGCGTCGACGGTGTCGCTGTGCGGCATCGTCGTCATGTAGCCCTGGCTCAGCAGGGCGCGGCGCGCGCTTTCGCAGGCATCGGTGCTCGGGTAGCCGAAGCTGCGCGAGAACTGATTGGGCGCCGTGCTCAGCAGTTGATCCTCCTGGAACTTCGGCTGCGACGACGAGCACGCGCCGAGCGTGAGGACGGCGGCCGCACAGGCGGCAACCAGCGGACTGAACAGGGACGGGGCGACGGTCGGAAAACGGGACATATTCGGAGCGGACATTGCGGCAATGCATCGGACGGCATGCATTGTAGTTCGGTTCAGGGTGGCGTGACCGAAGTGTTATTTATCCGTTCGTACCCCGAAAGCTCGGTGAAGGGCGCGCGTGGTCCACGCACGCGGCCATAAAGCAAAAGCGGGCTGTGCCCGAAGGCGCAACCCGCTTGCAGTCCGATCAGAGTCCGGCGTTTCGGTCGGGCGTGACCGCTCAGACCGCCATTTCCGGCGGCGCGCGGCGGAAGCCCCGCGTAATCCAGCCAAGGTAGGCAAGGCCGACCACGAACCAGATGGCGCCGAGGACCAGCGCGGTCTTTTCGAGGCTGACGAGCAGCCAGATGTCGGTAATGGCGCCGATGAGCGGGAACACGAGGCCGCCGAGCAGGCCAAAGGCGCGCGTTTTCTCGCCGCCCGCGAAGTACTGGCGGATCACGCAGAGATTCACCGCCGTGAACGCGAGGAATGCGCCGAAGTTGATGAACGAGGTGGACGTGGCGACGTCGAGCTTCAGCGCGATCAGGCCAACCACGCCCGCAATCGCGATGTTGATGGCGGGGGTGCGAAAGCGCGGGTGGATGAAGCCGAAGATCGACTTCGGCAGCACTTCGTCGCGGCCCATGGCGTAGAGCAGACGGCCCACGCTGGCCTGTGCCGAGATGCCCGAGGCGAACTGCGCGAGGATCAGGCCGGCGAGGAAGATCGAGACGAAGATGTCACCGCCGACCTTGCGCGCGATTTCGAACGCGGCCGAGTCCGGGTCCTTGAAAACGGCACCCGGATGCGCGAGTTGCAGCGTATAGGCGGCAATCACGAAGATCGCGCCGCCCACCAGCGCGATCAGCACGATCGCACGCGGAATGGTCTTCTCGGGTTCGATGGTTTCTTCGGTGAGCGTAGAAACCGCGTCGAAGCCGAGGTACGAATAAGCGGCGATCGCGGCGCCCGCCATCGTGGCCGAGAGCGGCACGTGCGCCTGGAAGAACGGCTGCGCGGAGACGAGGCCGCCGGGGCCGGCCGCCGCCGCGACGTAGTGGCAGCACAGCACGACGAACATCGCGACGATGACGAGCTGCACGATCATCAGCACGATGTTGAAGCGGTTCGCGAGTTCGATGCCGAGGATGTTGAGCCCGCTCGTCAGCACGATGAACGCGACGATCCAGATCCAGGTGGGAATGCTCGGAAACGCCGCGCCGAGATAGGCCGCGCCGATCAGCCAGATCACCATCGGCAGGAAGAAGTAGTCGAGCAGCGTGGCCCAGCCGATCAGGAAGCCCAGATGCGCGCTGAACGTCTTGCGCGTGTACGTGTAGGCGGAGCCGGCCACCGGGAAGAGGCGGGCGAGCTTGCCGTAGCTGAGCGCCGTGAACACGATCGCGACGAGCGCGATCAGGTAGGCGAGCGCGGCCGTGTCCTGGGCTGCGCCGGCGAGCACGCCGTAGGTGCCGTAGACGATCAGCGGCGCCATGTAGGCGAGGCCGAACAGCAGCACGGAGGGCAGGCCGAGCGCGCGCTTGAGATGAGGTTCGTGGGCGCCTGGGGCGGTCGGCGGGGCTGAGGGCTTCATGATGCTTTGTCTCCTGATGGACTGCGCTGAGGTACTGCGGTCCTGCATGCGGGCGCGGCACGCCACGGCCGCCCGCGCGAGGGCGGAGCGGGCCACGGTAAGCCGTGCGGGGGGACCGGTCGGCGCGCGTCGCACGCCGCCGGTCGATTCGGGTCAGCGTGCGCGGATCTTCAGCGAGCGACGTCCTTGCGCGTCGTTCTCATCCGCGAGATTCAGCGCGATGCGCGCATCGTGCAGATAGCTGTAGTGTTCGCGGCTTTGCGTGAGCAGCGCGCGGTCCGCCGTCACGGCGAGCACGGCGTCTTCGTTCTTCAGTTCCGCGAGCACGTCGCCGAACGGGCTCACGAGCGCCGATTCGCCGGGGAACGTGAGGTTGTCGTCGCCGTCGCCGATGCGGTTCACGAGTGCCGCGAATACCTGGTTCTCCATCGCGCGCGTGACGATCGCGCGGCGATGCACGGGACCGTACGGATCCATGTTGCCGTTGGTGACGATCAGCATCTCGGCGCCGAGATGGCCGAGCGCGCGCGCGCCTTCGGGAAACTCGATGTCGTAGCAGATCAGCAGGCCGACGGTTATGCCCTTGAATTCGCAGACCTCGAAGCGGTCGCCCGGCGTGAATACGCCGACGTCGGTGGCCCACAGATGGGTCTTGCGGTAGCGCAGCGCGAGTTCGCCGCGCTCGTCGATCAGGACTGTCGTGTTGTAGAAGCGGTCGCCTTCGCGCTCGGCAAGGCCCACTGCCACCGCCACCTTCGCGGCGCGCGCGGCATCGCGCACGGCGGTGAGCGACGGGCCTCCGATGGCCTCGGCCACATCGCGCACGGTGTCGCGCGTGGGAAAGCCCGTGAGCGTGGCTTCGGGAAAGACGATGAGGTCGGTGCCTTCGCGGCGCTTGCCGATGGTCTCGATGACGCGGGCGAGGTTGGGTGCGACCACGCCATCCTGGAGCGGAATCTGGGCGAGTTCGAGTTGCATCGGCTGTCTCCGGTAATGCCTGTTTCTGCGGGCCTGCGAGCGACCGTGACCGGTAACGGTCCGATAACCCGGGCGCCTGGGCGTCTGAGCGGCTATTATCACCACGTTATTTTTGTCCAGAAATTCCCCAACCGGGGTACCCTGATCGGAGGACTCATGGAACACGACTGGCAGGACCGCGCGTTCCATCATCACATCGCGACCCTGATCGACGCCCTCGACAGCCCCGATTTCTGGACGCGCATGACGCGCGTGATCGAGCGCTACGTGGCCTTCGACAACTGGGTCTCGCTCGTCTTCATGCGGGACCGCGCGCCCTTCGTCTGCGCCGAGTCGCCGATGCCGGACGGCACCGTGGATCTGCTGTTTCGCGCCTACCTGGAGGGGATGTACCAGCTCGACCCGTTCTGGATCGCGGCGTGCGAAAGGGCGCGCACGGGCCTCGTCACGCTTGCCGAAGTCGCGCCCGACAACTTCCGCATGACGGACTACTATCAGCGCTACTTCAAGAGCAACATCATCGGCGACGAAGTGCAGTTCAACCTGCCGCTCGACGCGCAGCGCACGCTGATCTTCTCAATCGGGGCGAAGCACCATTACGCCGAGCGCGAGATTGCGCAGTTCGCGTTGTTCGCGCCGTGGATCGTGGCGCTCATGCGCCAGCGCGCGCCGTACGAGCATTTTGGGCAGGGCGGTTCCGAGGCCGTGCCGGACGAGGCGGCCGCACTCGTGGCGCCGGGCCGCGAACGCGACGACGCGCGCCGCTTCGAGGCCGTAGCCCAGCAAAGCGGCCGCGTGCCGCTCACGGCGCGTGAAATCGAAGTGGTGCGCCTGAGCCTCAGCGGCTTCTCCACGCGCGCGATTGCCGAGCGTCTGGAGATCTCGTTCGAAACCGTGCGTGCGCACAAGAAACACATCTACGCGAAGCTCGGCGTGAGTTCGCAGTCGGAGCTGTTCGCGCTGTTCTACGAGACGGGGGTGAGCGAGGGCGGTTGAGCGCCGGCGCACCCGGCGCGACGGCGCTGGATGCTCATCTGGCGCTCAGAATTCGACGAGCGCGAAATCTTCCTTGCCCACGTCGCAGAGCGGGCAGCGCCACCCGTCGGGTACGTCGGCCCAGCGCGTGCCGGGCGCGAGGCCGTCGTCGGGGGCGCCTGCCGCTTCGTCGTATACCCAGCCGCAGATCACGCAGACCCATTGCTTGAAACCGTTATCCGAAGCAGCTGCCGTCGCGGCGCTCGCTGGCGCTTGCGCGGCGATGGGGGCTTCGGCACGCGGCGGCGTATCGAGCGCCACGACGAGCGGCGCCGAGGTGCCGCCTTCGCGCGCGGCTAGTTGCGTTTGCAACGTTTCGAGGAGCTTCGCGGCTTCGTCGGCGGTAAGGTCGATCCAGTAGGGATCGCCTGCGCCGTCATTCAGGCGTTCGGGGGAGAACTGGATTTCGAGGGCGACGCCTTTCTTGTACATGCGTATCTAACCGAGAGCGGGAGAGCGGACTGCCCGCGCCCCGGCCGGCTTCAGAGGAAGTACCGGGCCGCGAGCGACACCGCGAGCCCGCTCGCGGCGATCAGCGCGAGCATCTGGAGCAGCGTGATCGACTTGTTCGACGAGGCGGGCAGGTTGGCGGGGGCAGGATTACGGGAAGTCGTGTTCATGGTGCGTGTGGCCGTGCAGTGAGCGTGTGTTGGCGTTTCGGCGCGCCCGGAGCGACGCGCGGCGCGAGAGTGTCGCACGAAATCGCATCTGCGGGGGCGCTTTGGCGCGGGCTGCGCCGCGCGGTCGCATGGGGTGGCCCCTGCGTAGCGGTTGGCGAGCCGTTGCACGGCGCCCCCCGATTATCGCCGCTAAACGGGGGCCGATTCGTGCGCGGGGGGAGATGAATTATTTCCCGATGGTGAGTATCGCGAGTATCGGCGGCCGCCTAGGCGTGCAGCCATTTGCGTTCGACGTAGGAGAACAGCCAGCACACCGGCAGCGCGCACAGCATGCCGAGGGTGACCTCGGCGCAGCGGAACAGCGCGACGGTCCAGACCGGGCCGTGCGTGGGCACGAGCAGCACGACGGTGGTCGTGATCCCGGCGAGCCGCGCGGCCGTGCTGACTTTCAGGCACCAGCACACGACGATCACCACGGCCACCGCCGCGAGATAGACCGCGATGTTCTCCGTGCCGAGCGTGGCCGCCGCGAAACCGCAGACTCCGCCGGCCAGCGCGCCGATGAACTGGTCGCGCGACTGGCTGAGCGTGTCCGCGTAGTCGTGCTGCGTGACGGCGATGGCGGTGATGGCGGCCCAGAAGGCCTGCTCGGTGTGCAGGGCGCGGCCGATGCTGTAGGCAAGGCCCGCGCCGCACACGGCGCGTAGCGCCATCAGCAAGCCCTGCGCGGCGCGGCTCTTGAGCGGCAGGCTCTTGAGCGCGCCCAGCGCGGATTGCTGCAGCGATGTCAGGTAGGCGAAAAGGTTGTCTTGCGAATCGGGCATCTAGCTTGGCGGGTGGAAGTAGGGCCGCGGGGCGGCTTGGGGTGAGGGAAGGATAGCAAGACTTGGTGGACGGCCTTGCGCGCAGGCTTCTGACTAAAGAATCCATTGCCCGTGCCGATAAGCGAGTCAAGCTGCTCCCCGTAGATGAGAGGCCGGCTGTGCCTCGAATGTTGACAGAGAATCCAAGAAAAATGAGATACAAAAATAACCGTCTGCTTATCGGCGCTTCGCTCATATCGGTTGCGCTATTGTCCGGATGCGCCCAGTTCGTGTCGGTCAAAGACATTGCGAATGACCAGCCCGGATATCTCGCGGCACATTTTGGCATCGACTCCTTGCCCACGAGCGTTCGAGACAGACTGCCTGCGGCAGGCAAGCACGAACTACCGTTCAAGATTTTGACGGTGTTGGGTACGGTGTCAGGTCATGTCGGCAATGCGGCGATTCAGAACGACTTCAAGAGCGTGCTGATCAACGCTCAAAATACCGGCATGGTTCAACAGGTATACGAAACGTCGGCGAACGGTGTGCCCGCCGGCGTAACGTTTAGCCTCTCCTACCTCAATATTTACAGCCTGAAAGAAGAAACGGCGATGTACTCGCAGCAGGTCGCGTTCATCCCGTTTGTGACGCACGACGTCGACAACAATCAGTTTGCTTTCAAAGCGCCGCAAGAGAACGAGACCTACACGACGGCGTTCAAGCTCGGCACGACGGTTCAGATCGTCAACTTCCAGACTCTCGTGTGGACTTGTCATGCGAGCCACTACTATCCGGCCTCGCAATTCAACTCTGCGTTGACCGGTAAAGCCATTGATCTGGACTGCGAGTCAACAAAAGATGGCATCGTCCAGAGCAGGCTGCGTCGAACCTATTTGACCGAATACGGAGTTGGTCTGCCTCGCTCGACCGCGACCTCGGTGCTCAAACTGGAATGGACTTACAGCGCATTCGACAAGGATGGTCAGGCGGCAAATCTGCCTGGCGGCCAGCCCCCCGTCGAAAAGCCGATTTGATAGAGAAGCATCCGGTTCAGCGTGGAGTTGCGCTAACGGTGCCGGCTGGTTGCGCCTCGCCAGAGGTTTCCTGAGCAACATCGGGCAGACAGTGCCCTCGCAGCTTCCGTGCCGCATGCCGCAAATCGCGCTCGATCGCGCGCCGCACGCCTTCGGCGTCGCGGCGCTTCAACCGCCGCATCAAACCGTCGTGAGCGTCGTTGAGCGTTGCTGAAAATGCCGCGTCGTCGAACAGCAGGTTCGAGATCGGCCCCACCTGCAGCCACACGGTCTCGATCAGTTCGACCAGCAGCGGCGATCCGCTCGCACGGTACAGCACGAGATGGAACGCTTCGTTGGCGTCCAGATAGCGTGTCGGCACGCCCCGCGCGAGCACCTCGGCCATCTGCGAGCAAAGCGCGTCCAGTTGCCCGATCTCTTCGGACGTAAGGCGCGGCGTGGCGAGGCGCGCCGCCTCGCCCTCCAGCATCACGCGCACGTTCAGCACGTCGTCGAACTGGGCGCGCGTGAGTTGCGGCACAAGCACGCCGCGGTTGGGCAGATTCACGAGCGCCGATTCGGCGGCGAGCCGCACGAGCGCCGCGCGCACCGGCATCACGCCCACGCCTAGCTGCTCCGCAAGCGCGTGAATGCGCAGGCGCTCGCCAGGCACGAAGCGGCCAAGGCTGAGCCAGCGGCGCAGCGTGGCGTAGGTTTCGTCCTGCAACGACTGATGCGCGCGGGTTTTCATCGCCGGGTTCCGCCTACTTCAGCTCTGCTAAACACGCATCGAACGCTTCGAGCAGCCGGTCGACGTCGGCCGCCGTCGTGTCGGAGCACACGAGCATCATGTTGTGGAACGGCGTGATCAGCACGCCGCGGTTCAGCAGGTACAGATGCACGATGTGTTCGAGTTCGTCGTCCATCGCGGCGCGCGCCTCGGTGCCGTTGCGCGGTGGTGTCTTGCAGAACTGGAACTCGGTGCGCGCGCCCACGCGCGTCACGCACCACGGCAGCCCGTGGCGCGCGATCGTATCGCTCAGGCCGTCCGCAAGCCGCTGCGCGAGTGCGAACATGTGTTCGTAGGCGGCATCGGTCATCACTTCGGTGAGGGTTGCGCGCATGGCGCTCATCGAAAGCATGTTCGCCGTGAGCGTCGTGCCGATGCCGGAATGGCCCGGCGGGGCATCGAACTTCGCCTGCTGCGCGCGCGCCGCGAATGCTGCGGAAAAGCCGTATACGGCGCACGGCACGCCGCCGCCCACGGGCTTGCCGAGCACGAAGAGATCGGGCTCGATGCCGTGCTCGCGCGCGTAGCCGCGCGGGCCGCTGGAGATCGTATGCGTCTCGTCGATGGCGAGCAGCGTGCCGTGGCGGCGCATCAGCGCCTGGGCTTCGCGCCAGAAGCCGGGCTCGGGCAGCACCATGCCGACGTTCGTCATCGCGGGCTCGGCCAGCACGCAGGCGACCTCGCCGTCGGCCAGCGCATGCGCTAACGCAACGAGGTCGTTGAACTCCACCACGCGCGTATAAGGCAGCAGGTCGTGCACCTGGCCGAGCAGGCTCGCGCGCTGCGTCGGCACGCCGTCGACGAGATCGACGAACACGTCGTCCACCGTGCCGTGATAGCAGCCGTTGAACACCACGATCTGCTTGCGGCCCGTGGCGGCGCGCGCCCAGCGCAGCGCGAAGCGGTTCGCGTCGCTGGCGGTCATCGCGAACTGCCAGTACGGTAGGCCGAAACGCTCGGCGAGCGCCTCGGCCACCACGACGGCGTCCTCGCCCGGCAGCATGGTCGTGAAGCCGCGCTGCGCCTGCGCGGCGAGCGCGCGGGAGACGGCTTCGGGCGCGTGGCCGAACATCGCGCCCGTGTCGCCGAGGCAGAAGTCGGCGTAATGGTGGCCGTCCGCGTCGGTGAAGGTGGCGCCGCGCGCGGCTTCGACGTAGAGCGAGAAGGGCGTGGACCAGTCGTTCATCCAGTGCAGCGGCACGCCGAACAGCAGATGTTGCGCGGCGCGTGCGGAAAGCGCTTGCGACTTCGGGCGGGCGGCGATGAACGCTTCGCGTTCGCGTGCGAGGACGCGCTGCACGCGGTCCCAGTTCACGCCTTGACGGTCGGGCATGGAGTGTCTCCTGTGTGTAGCGGTTTGCCTCCTCGAAGAGGATGGGCACCGCAAGATTTGATCAAATCATCGCATGGGAGGGGCCGCGATGTAAATTTGATCAAATTTCAGGAAAGCGGGAGAGCGGGACCGGGGATTAGCCTCCCGTCTCTCTTGTTTCCAGCAGAGAGCGCACGCAAACGTCCACGCTCAGTTCGTTCAGGGCTTCGAGCGGCAACGTTTCGTCCGCCGCGCGCGTCAGCACGCGCAACACCTTCGGCTTGAGGCGCGCGAGCACCAGCCGGCGGCCGTCGCGCGCGAGTTCGGCGGCGTAGGTATGCAGGCCTTCGATCGTCGAGCCGTCGATATCGGCGGATTCCTCGAGGCTCATGATCGTGGTGTGCAGTTCCCCGCCTCCCACCGCGCCCAGCATGCGCAGACTGGTCAGCACGCGTTCGACGTTGGCGAAGAAGAGCGGCGCTTCGGGACGCACGATCAGGATGCCCGGCACCGGCTGGGCGTCGTGGTGGATGCTCGTGTCGACGAAGTCGTGCGTGTCGCCAAGACGGCCAAGCACGCTGACCTTGGGCTCCGAGAAATTGCGCAGGGTCCAGAGCAGGCTCACGACGATGGAAAGCAACAGCCCGTCCAGCACGCCGAGAATGAGCACCGCGAGGCACGCGCCGAACGCGAGATAGATGTCGCGGCGCCATTTGACGTACGGGGCGAACACGCGCGGATCGATGGTGTGGCTTACCGCGTGGATCACGATGGCCGCGAGCACGGGCTCGGGAATGAGCGCGATCTGCGGCAGCAGCAGGGCGACCATCAGCGCGATGACGGCGGCGGCGCACCACGCGGCCACGCGTGTTTGCGCGCCGGCTGCCTCGTTGGCCGAAGTGGCCGAATAGCCCGCTCCCACCGGCATGCCGCCGAACAGTCCGGAGACGAGATTGCTCGCGCCGAGCGCGGCGAGGTCGCGGTTGGGCACGAACGGGTCGCCGTGCTTGAGCGCGAAGCCGCGAATCGAGCCATACGATTCGGCGTAGACGATCAGCATCATGGCGACGGCCAGTTCGCCGGAGCGCAGCCATTGGTTGCGTACGAGATCGGGCAGGCGGAAGCCGACGCGGTCGAAGTCGATGCGGCCCACCTGGGCGACGCCGTAGTGCGGCAGATCGACGGCGTAGCCCAGCGCGACGGCGAGCACGATGACGACGAGCGTGGCGGGCACGCGAGGCCAGCGGCGCAGCGCATAGAGGAGGGCGAGCGCCACGAGGGCGAGCGCGCCGCCGTAGAGATTCCATTGATGCGACGCTTTCAGGAGACCCAGGAAATAGCGCGGCGCGTCGGAGTGCGCGGGGCTCACATGCAGCGCGAGGCCGACCTGCTTGAGGACGATGGTGATGGCGAGGCCGAACGTAAAGCCGCGCAGGACCGACTTCGCGATGAAGTCGGACATGTTGCCGAGCCGTGCGAGGCTGGCGGCGAGAAAGAACGCGCCGGTCAGGATGACGATGCCTGCCCCGATCAGGAGCCGCGAGGCGGCGTCGCCGCCGGACTCGGCGAGCGTGACGGCGGCAAGCACGGCGGCCGATGAAGACGTGGACGAAACGACCGCAAAGCGGCTCTTGCCGATCAGGCCATAGATGACGAGCCCCGCGAGCAGCGCGACGATCCCCGCCTGCGCCGGCACGTTGCCGATGTTCGCGTAGGCGACGGCCTCGGGCAGCAGCAGCCCGGCGATGGCGCAGCCGGCGAGAAGATCCTTGAGATGGCGCTGCAGGAAGGGCGTGGCGCCCTGTGGGGTCGTGGACATGTCTGCCTCTCATCCTTGTTGTTGGTCGTGTGCCCGCGGGTGCCGACGAGGGTGTCGACGAGGGTGTCGAGGATGGTAGCGCAGACGCCGGAGCGTGGGATGCAACAGCGGCCGGCCGCATGATGCGGTGCAACGAAAAAAAAGGCGCGACGCCGGACGAACGGCCTCGCGCCTTCCCGCACGGCGAGCCGTGAGGCTCGCGCGCTGCTTACTTCCTGTCGATCGAGAACCGTCCCGGGCCGGTCACGGCGAGCGCCAGCAGGCCGCCCGCGATGCTGACGTTCTTGTAGAAGTTGATCATGTTTTCCATCTGCTCCATGCCGGTCTCGGTCCAGAAGTGATGGCCGACGAACCCGGTGGCAATGGTGTAGATCGCGAGCAGCACCGCGAGGGGACGCGTATAGAAGCCGACAAAGATCAGGACACCTACCACCAGCTCCATGACAACGGCGATGATCGCCGAGAGCATCGGCGCGGGCGCGCCCACGTGCTCCATATAGCCGACGGTGCCCGAAAAGCCCGTGATCTTGGCCCAGCCGAACAGCACGAACAGCGTGGCGAGGAAGAGGCGCGAGACGAGCAGGACGAGGTCGTTGCTCTGGCCGAACAGGTTGTATCGCATGTTGAATCTCCGAAGGAGGTTGCAGTTCGAATTGTTTCTGTGGGTTGCAGCGTCTGCCGGGAGAGGGGCCCGCCGGGCCCCCTCCAAGCCTACGCGATCTGGTGCGCGACGATCAACATCAGGACCAGAGTTCGGAGACTTCGTTGTTGCGCAGGTCGAAGACCAGCACTTCGGTGTCCTGGCCGTCGCTGAACGTCAGCTCGCGTTCGTTGCGGATGCGCGCGCCGTCACCTTCGCCCAGCGCTACGCCGTTCACGCTTACGCTACCGCGGGCCACGTGCACATAAGCGTAGCGGTCGGCGTCGAGTTCGAGCTTCGCCGTTTCCGCGCCGTCGAAGCGGCCGGCGTAGACGCGCGCGTCCTGGCGCAGCAGCAGCGAATCGTCGGCGCCGTCCGGCGAGAGGATGAGGCGCAGCTTGCCGCGCTTTTCCGTATCGGCGATGTTCTTCTGCTGATAGCGCGGCTGTGCGCCCTTCACGTTCGGCGCGATCCAGATCTGCAGGAAATGCACCGGGTCGCTGGCCGAGTGGTTGAACTCGCTGTGCGCGACGCCCGTGCCGGCGCTCATCAACTGCACGTCGCCGGGGACGATCACCGAGCCCGTGCCCATCGAGTCCTTATGCTCCAGTGCGCCTTCCAGCACGTACGAGAAAATTTCCATATCGCGGTGCGGATGCTTGCCGAAGCCGCGCGCCGGCGCAACGCGGTCGTCGTTGATCACGAGCAGGTCGGAGAAGCCGATCTGCTGCGGATCGTAGTAATTCGCAAACGAGAACGTATGGCGTGAGCTAAGCCAGCCATGCTCGCCGCGGCCGCGTTGGTCGGCATTGCGCAGTTCAATCATTTCGACCTCCATTGATGTTGTCCGATGGGATGAACGTCAGTTTAGGTCAATCCAGTTGATTATAATTGACTGAAAATTGGAATGACTGTCACGTTTAAGTGGACAATGGCAATGCAACTCGACGACATGCGGATCTTCGTGGCGACCGTGGAGGCGGGCAATTTCACGGCGGCGGCCAACCGCCTGCGGCTTTCGAAGCAGTTCGTGAGCCGCCGCGTGGCCGCGCTGGAGGCGAGTCTTTCCGTGCGGCTCCTCGTGCGCAACACGCGCAATCTGGCTGTCACGGATCTCGGGCAGGATTTCTACGAGCGGGCGAAGCGCATTCTCGCGGAGGTCGGCGAAGCGGAAACAGCCATGTCCGCGCGCCGCACCGAGCCGCGCGGCCTCTTGCGGGTGAGCGCGCCGATGTCGTTCGGCATGGCGCACCTCTCGCCGCTCGTTGCCGAGTTTCTGCGCGAGCATCCGGACGTGCGCTTCGACATGGACCTGAGCGACCGCACCGTCGACGTGGTCGGCGAGGGCTTCGACATGGCTTTGCGCATCGGGCAGTTGCAGGATTCGACGCTCGTTGCGCAAAAGCTTATCGACGTGCGCATGATCGCGTGCTGCAGCCCCGGCTACCGGCGCCGCCGCCGCGAACCGGCCACGCCGGCCGATCTCGCGCACCACGCCTGCTTGCCCTATGGACAGGAAGGCCGGGCGGCGTGGAGCTTCGTCGTGGACGGTGCGCGCACACCGTTCGAAGTGCAGGGCCCGCTGCGCGCGAACAACGGCGAGGTGATCCGCGATGCGGCTATCGCGGGGCTCGGCATCGCTTATTTGCCCGATTTCATCGTAGCGGGATCGGTGGATGCGGGGCTTCTGGTCGAAGTGCTCGCGCCGTTCATGCCGCCGCCGGGCGCGCTGCATGCGGTTTATCCCCAGCATCGCGAAGGTTCTGTGACGATCCGGGCGTTTACGCAATTTCTGCGAACGCGTCTGGCGGCCCGTGCGGCAACCGCGCGCGGCGGGGCGCTTTGATGCGAGCCGAGGTGCGCCCGCTCTTGCCAAATGGCCGTTGCGTCCGCATCTGTTCGATTGACGACGGCAAGGGGGCGCGGCGACTGAGGCGCAATGTCGCAGTTTCGTTGTATGCTCGACGCCCCCGGTGGTTGCGCCGGGTCGGCTCGAACGGGTGAGAGCGGGCGCGGGCGGGGCTTTCGGCGGTCTCTATGGAGGCCGATAGGAACAGACAATACCCGCGATCAAAGCAACCAATTTTTCAAACGGACGCGATTCCCGTAAATTTCGTCCATACCTTTTCCAACCCAGCGAGGAAACAACGCATGTCTCTCATCAACACGCAAGTCAAGCCGTTCAAGGCCACCGCTTATCACAACGGCAAGTTCGTTCCGGTTTCGGAAGAGAACTTCCTCGGCAAGTGGTCGGTTGTCGTGTTCTACCCGGCTGACTTCACGTTCGTGTGCCCGACGGAGCTGGGCGACCTGGCTGACCAGTACGCAGAATTCCAGAAGCTCGGCGTCGAAGTCTACGGCGTCTCGACCGACACGCACTTCACGCACAAGGCCTGGCACGACACGTCGGAAACGATCGCCAAGATCCAGTACCCGCTCGTCGGCGACCCGACCGGCGCGATCACGCGCAACTTCGACGTGATGATCGAAGAAGAAGGCCTCGCGCTGCGCGGCACGTTCGTGATCAACCCGCAAGGCGAGATCAAGCTGTGCGAAATCCACGACAACGGCATTGGCCGCGACGCCAAGGAACTGCTGCGCAAGGTGCAAGCCGCCCAGTACGTCGCCGCTCACCCGGGCGAAGTGTGCCCCGCCAAGTGGACGCCGGGCGCTGAAACGCTGAAGCCGTCGCTCGACCTCGTCGGCAAGATCTAAGCGTCGCATTCGCAATGCGATCGCCTTGATCGCATGACGCTGCTGTAATCCGGGCCGCGCCCTTGCGGCTGCGGCCCGGACGCCTGAACGGCATTCCCCTCTGCTTCACTTCTAGCCGGAAAGAAAAGCCATGCTCGACGCCAATCTCAAGACTCAACTGAAAAGCTACCTGGAAAAGATCACGCAGTCGATCGAGATCGTTGCGTACCTGGACGACGGCGAGAAGTCGCAGGAACTGCAGGGGCTCCTGCAGGATATCGCCTCGCTCTCGGATCGCATCCGCTACGAAGAACGCCGTGGCGCCGCAGCCGGCGACGCGCGTACCCCTTCGTTCGAACTGAAGCGCGCGAACTCGGACGTGTCGGTCACGTTCGCGGGCATTCCGATGGGCCATGAATTCACGTCGCTCGTTCTCGCGCTGCTGCAGGTGGGCGGCCATCCGGTCAAGCTCGAAAACGAAACGATCGAACAGGTGAAGGCGCTCGACGGCGCGTTCTCGTTCGAAGTCTATATGTCGCTCACGTGCCAGAACTGCCCGGAAGTCGTGCAGTCGATCAATGCGATGGCCGCGCTGAACCCGAACGTGAAGATCGTCACGATCGACGGCGCGCTGTTCCAGGACGAGGTCGAGAAGCGCCAGATCATGGCCGTGCCGACCATTTACCTGAACGGCGAAGTGTTCGGCCAGGGTCGCATGGGCGTCGAGGAAATTCTCGCGAAGCTCGATACCGGCGCCTCGGCGCGTGCTGCCGAAAAGCTGAGCCAGAAGGATATGTTCGACATGCTCATCGTCGGCGGCGGCCCCGCCGGCGCGGCGGCCGCGATCTACGCGGCGCGCAAGGGCATTCGCACCGGCGTGCTCGCCGAACGCTTCGGTGGCCAGGTGCTCGACACGATGGCGATCGAGAACTTCGTCTCGGTGAAGGAAACGGAAGGGCCGAAGTTCGCGGCGGCGCTGGAGCAGCACGTGCGTGCCTACGACGTCGACATCATGAACCTGCAGCGCGCCGAGGCGCTCGTGCCGGGCGACAAGTCGATCGAGATCCGCACCGCGAGCGGCGCGACGCTGCGCGCGAAGAGCGTGGTGCTCGCCACGGGTGCGCGCTGGCGCAACGTGGACGTGCCGGGCGAGCAGGAATACCGCAACAAGGGCGTGGCGTACTGCCCGCACTGCGACGGTCCGCTCTTCAAGGGCAAGCGCGTGGCCGTGATTGGCGGCGGCAATTCGGGTGTGGAAGCGGCCATCGACCTCGCGGGCATCGTGAGCCATGTGACGCTGCTCGAGTTCGGCACGCAACTGCGTGCGGACGAAGTCCTGCAGCGCAAGCTGCGCAGCCTGCCGAATGTCGCGGTGCACGTGAACGCGCAGACCACGGAAATTTCGGGCGACGGCCAGAAGGTTACGGGCCTCGCGTATCTCGAACGCACGAGCGGCGAGAAGCGTCATCTCGAACTCGAAGGCGTGTTCGTGCAGATTGGCCTCGTGCCGAACACCGAATTCCTCAAGGGGACGGTGGCGCTCTCGAAGCACGGCGAGATCGAAGTGGACGCGAAGGGACAAACGTCGGTGCCGGGTGTGTTTGCCGCCGGCGACGTGACCACAGTACCGTTCAAGCAGATCGTGATCGCCGTGGGCGAAGGTGCGAAGGCTTCGCTCGGTGCGTTCGAATACCTGATCCGCTCGTCGGCGGACCAGGAAGAGGATGCGAAGGTTGCCGCCGTGGAGGCTTGAGCCTTGGCGGGAAAATAGTCTCTCTTTGACGCGCCGGCTTTGCCGGCGTCTTTTTTGGGGGGTCTGGACTTCGTGGATGGATCGCGGGGCGTGCGGTATCTGGCCATCCCCTCACCCCCGCACCGCAATCTCCTTCTCCCACCCCTCAATAATCTTTGCCGCGAGCGCGCCGTAATTGCCGTCGAAGTGGTGGCTGCCGTTCGTCTTCACGATGTCCATGCCGGTATTCGCGAGCGCCGGGCACAGCGTGTCCTTCTCGTCGGCGCCGTAGACGCACTGCACGATGGCCGGCGGCACCTTCGCGAGTTCCGGCCGCACGGCGAGCGCCTTGTCGCTGGCGGGCATGCCGAGCCAGCCCGTCACGCGGACCTGAAAATCGGCGTCCGGCGCGAAGCCGAGCAGCGACATGTACGAGACCTTCGCACGCAGTGCGTCCGGCAACCGGTTGTACGCGAACGGCATGACGTCGGCGCCGAACGAGTAGCCCACGAGCGCTACGTGCTTCGCATGCCAGCGCGCTTCGTACGTCCGGATCACGCGCGCCAGGTCGCGGCTCGTTTCCTCGGGCGACTTCTCGCTCCAGAAGTAGCGCAGCGCGTCCCAGCCGACCACGTCGATGCCGTCTTTCTGCAGTGTTTCGGCGATCGTCTTGTCGAGATCGCGCCAGCCGCCGTCGCCGGAGATCACGATGGCGAGCATGTCGGTGGGATGCGCGGCAGGCAGTTCCACGAGCGGCAGGTCGGAGACATCCTCCTCGCTTTCGGCCTGCACGTGCAGATGCGGCGCGGCGAGCGCAACGAGCTTGTCCGCGTCGGGGACGTTCGCGGCGAACGTGCGCGGTGCTGTTGCGTCGTTCGTTGCATGCGCAACCTGAGTCGTGCGCGTTGCCGCTGACGTCACGCCCTGTTCGAAGAAGCCGGGCAAGCCCTTGCCGCGCGAAAGCGTCGGATCGGCCGGGCAGGGGACGAAGCGCGCGTCGAGCCGCGCGGCGGGATCGAGCGATACCGCGCCCGCCATCGTGTTGGCCGGCGCCTGCGAGAGCATGTGTTGCGCAATCAGCGCGCCTTCGCCGCTGCCGATCGCGATGGGCGCGAAATACTGGGTCGATGCCTGCCGGCGTTCGAGCTGGTGGCTCAGCGCTTCGGCGTCGCTGTACAGCTTGTGGCAGGTCTCCGTCTTGAGGGCCGCGAGATTCTGCGCATAGTCCGCCGTGTCCACGCCTACCACCATCGCGCCGTGCTGGGCGAGCGCGTCGGCGCGCGTCTGGTCGCCCGAGGTCCAGTGATCGCCCGCCGAGAACAGCACGGCGAAGCCGAGCATCGGACCGGCAGGCCTCGTCACCGCGACTTCGCCATAGCGGCCGCCCTGCACGTGGGTCACGGCCGCGGGAGCCGGATTGAGCGTGGCATGCGCCGCGCCGCACGCGAGCGTCGCGAACAAAGCCGTGGCCGCCGCGGCAAGGCGCGGCCGTTCGAAAAAGCGTTTCGTCATGAGCGCCAGCCTCCAGCCAGCAGGGAAAGATCGGCGAGGGTGATGAACACGCTGATCGAGCCCGAAGCGGCCAGATAGCGCGGTTCCCAGTGCGGCGCGAATTTGTTCTTGAAGCCGCGCAGCCCCCGGAAGTTGTAGAACTTGCCGCCGAAACGCCAGATCAGTCCGGCGAGGCGGTGCCATGGCGAAGCGAGCGGTGTCGGGCCCATGCCTGCAAGCGGCGCCATGCCGAGCGACAGGGCGTGATAGCCGGCGGCCTTGAGCTGAAGCGCGAGCTGTGTGAACAGATACTCCATCGCGTACGGCGACGCGCCCGGCAGGTGGCGCATCACGCCGACCGTCGCTTCGGTGGCGAGGTCGGTCGTCATGAACGTGACGAACGCCACGGGCTCGCCATGCTGGCGCACGAGCAGCACCGATTGCGCGGCCAGGTAGTCGTCGTCGAACGCGGCTACCGAGAAGCTCTTCTCGCGCGCGTCGCGGCTGTCGAGCCAGGCGTCGGAGATGGCGCGCAGCGCCGGCAGGTGCTCCGCCATCCGTGCCCGGCCAATCGGCTCGACCGAGAAGCCGTCACGCTCGCCGCGCTTGAGCGCATAGCGCAGATGCGCGCGCTGCGGGCCCTTGAGGTCGAACTCCTGCAACATCACGCGCGCTTCCTCGCCGAGCTTCATCAAGGTGAGGCCCGCGTCGAGATAGAGCGGCAGCGCGTCGGCGCGCACCTGGTAGAACGCGGCGCGTCCGCCGTGAGCGTGCGCGAGCGAAACGAACGTGCGGATCAGCGCGGGCCATTCCTCGCGCGGGCCGACCGGGTCGTGCAGCGCGGCCCACGTGCGGCCGTGTTTCGCGTACATGAGGAAGGCGTTGCGCGAGCCCGAGAACAGAAAGCTCTTGTCGCCCATCAGCGCGAGGCCCGCGTCGCTGCGCTCCTGGGCGCGCACGATGCGCCCGGCTTCTTCGAGGTCCTCGCTCGCGGGCTTCACGAAGCGGCCCGCCGCCGGCCGCAGCAATTGCCACGACGCGAGCGTGGCTGCCAGCACGACTGCGCCGAGCGTCGCGCGCAGCGCGCGCGGAGCGCGTCCGTCGAAGGCGAACTGCCACCAGAGGTGATGCGAGTACTGCACGTCGCGGAACGCGAAGAAGAGCACCCACACGGCGAGCGCGATCACGCAGGCCACCGAGGCGAGCCAGCCCGGGGTGAAGCGCTCGGCGAACAGCGACGAATGTCGGTTGAAGCGGCCGCGCGTGGCGAACAGCAGGACGATGAGCACGCCCAGCACGCCGGCTTCGACGAACGCGAGGCCCTTGGTCAGCGAAAGCGCGAGGTTGGCGAAAGCGATCAGGAGTGCTAGCCACCACGCGGCGTCGAGACGCCGCAGCAGGCCGCGCGCCACGAACAGCAGGAGCACGCCGAACAGGCTGCTGAGCAGTTGCGAGCTTTCGAGCACCCAGAGCGGCAGGAAGGTCTGCAGCATGGCGATGCGGTGCTCGAAGGCGGGGGTCGCGCCCGAGATCACGAGCATGCCGCCCGTGACGAAGGTGACGATCGCGAGAAAGAGCGGCGCGAGCTGCGAGACACCGTCGGCGCCGCGGCGCGCGAGGGTCGTGCCGAGCGGCTTCGCGAGCGCGCGGCCTTCGAAGGCCGCGAGCAACGCGGCCGAAGCGGCGAGCGGCGCGCCGAAGTAGATCGCGCGGTAGGCGAGCAGCGCGGCGAGCACGGGCGAGGTGGACACGTCCGGGCCGAGCGCGTACACCATCGCGGCCTCGAACACGCCGATGCCGCCCGGCGTGTGGCCGATCATCCCGAGCAGCATGGCCGCGCAGTAGACGGTCAGAAAGCTGCCGAAGCCGACCTGCGCGTGCGGCATCACCGACCAGAGCGCGAGCCCGGCGCCCGCGACGTCGAGCGCGGCGAGCAGCAACTGGGCGACGAGATCGCCTCGCGCGGGAACGGAAAAGCGCAGGGCGGCGCGGCCGAACGGCTCGATCTCGCGCGCTTGCGCCGGGCAGGCGGCAATGAGCGCGGCGCCGAGCGCGAGCAGCGCGCCGCCGATCCCGCGCAGCGTATCAGGCGCGAGGTGCAGCAGGCCGGCGAGCGTGCCGGCATTGCTTGCCATGCCGAGCGCCGTCATCAACGCGAGGGCGAACGCGAGCGTGACGCTCGTGAATACGGTCATGCGGCCGATCTGGGCTGCGGTGACGCCCGCACCGCCATAGACGCGGCAGCGCACGGCGCCGCCCGTGAGCGCGCCGAAGCCGGTGACGTTGCCGAGCGCCGAGCCGGCGATCGCACCGACCCAGAGTGCGCCGCGCGAGACACGGGCGCCGAGGTAGCGCAGACCGACGGCGTCGCGTCCGACGAGCGCGATGAAGCTGATGGCGGTGGCCGCCAGCGCGCCGGTCCATTCGGACGGCGCCAGATGCTGGAGCTGATGCGCGACCGACCGGTAATTGACGGATTGCGAGAGGTGCTGGAACACCACGAGCAGGAGCGCGCAGATGCCGAGCGCGAGGGCGGGCGCGACGAAGCGCTGAGGTTGCAAGGCGGCGAAGCGACGCCGCAACGCGGCGGTGGCCTGCGCCGCGCGCGAGGATCGTGAGTCAGGCATGGCAGGGTCCGGCACCCGAGGTCGACATCGGCTCAACATCCGCGTAAACGTCTGGTAATGGACTGGTAAAAGTCAGCAAACGCTTCAGAGCGCGATGTGGTTGACCCAGCCGGTCAAATCGGACCGGTTGGGGTCGGACCCAGCCAGGCGGTGGCCGCGCGGCTGTTAACAATTTGAGACATCACCTTTAATTTTTTTACTTCGCCGCCCGGGAGAGGTAGTCTCAGGTAACTGGAGGAGCAACAAGCCAGAAGGGAGAGCGACGTGAAAAGAATCGCCTTGACTTCTCTTTCGCTGGCGTTGGTCGGCGCCGCCAGCGTGGCCCACGCACAGACCAGCGTGACGTTGTACGGCGCCATCGATACTTCCCTCACCTATATCAATCACGCCCAGGGCAACGCGAACCAGTGGTCGCTCGGCAACAGCAGTTCGGGCAATCTTTCCGGGTCGCGCTGGGGCCTCAAGGGCGCCGAAGATCTCGGCGGCGGGCTGAAGGCGATCTTCCTGCTCGAAAGCGGCTTCAATCCGTCTACGGGCGGCAGCGAGCAGGACGGCCGGCTGTTCGGCCGCCAGGCCTTCGTCGGGCTGACTGCGGAGCAGTACGGCTCGCTCACCCTCGGCCGCCAGTACGATCCGCTGGTGGACCTCGTCCAGGGCATCACGGCCGACAACTATTTCGGCTCGGCCTTCGCCACGCCAGGCGACGTCGACAACTACGACAACAGTTTTCGCGTGAACAGCTCGGTCAAGTACACCACGCCGTCCTTCAACGGACTCCAGGCGGAAACGATGTATGCGTTCGGCGGCGTGGCCGGCGCAACGGGCGCCGAACAGTCCTGGGCGGCGGCCGTGGCCTACAACAACGGGCCGGTCGGGTTCGCGGGCGGCTACTTCTACGCGGCCAACAGCCAGGCCGCGCTGGGCATTCGCACGGACGGCTGGACCGGCACCTCGGACGGCACCTTCGACGGGCCGATCAACGCCGGCTATGTCTCGGCGCACTCGCTGGCGATCGCGCGCGCCGCCGCGCAGTACGAGATCGGCCGGTTCACGATGGGCCTCGGCTACAGCAACGCCCAGTACGCGCCGGATGCCAGCTCCGTGTTCCACGACACCGAGAAGTACAACACCGGCCAGGGCTTCGTGGACTATCACCTGAGTCCGGTTCTGCTGCTCGGCATTGGCTATAGCTATACGCACTCCAACGGCGACACCTCGGCGAACTACCATCAGGTGTCGATCGGCGCCGACTACAGCCTTTCGAAACGTACCGACCTCTACATGACGGCCGCCTGGCAGCACGCGAGCGGCGAAACGGGCGACGGCTCGGGCGGAGCGGCGCCGGCCGATGCGTCGATCGGCTCGTACGGCTATCCGGGCACGAGCACGCAGACGATGTTCAACCTGGGGTTGCGTCACAAGTTCTGACGCGGTTCCCGCCACCGATGCCGGGCGTCTGCCCGGCATCGGGCCCCTTGCCGCCGGGGGCGATTTCCTCCAGGATGGGTTGTTTATCGGACGAACCCGGCCGGAAGAGACGCCAGGCGGACATCCATCGAAGCCTTTGTCGCGGGCAAGCGACAGCGTATGATATATCACATACGGAATATTTATTTTTGCCGCAGTGCATCATAGGATTGAGTCATTGCATGACTCAATCTCGTGGAGCTTCACATGGATTACGCGTCTCTCGCGCTCGTTGGCGTGGCTGCCTTGGGCCTTGGCGCCGCCGCTACCTGGCTGATTGCCGCGCGGCTGCCGAAATCGGTCGTCGAGCGGGCTGCGGATCACGGCCGGTTCGTCGGTCTGGGCGAGGCGCCGGCCGCCACGCCGATGTATCGTCAGCAGGTCCGTAAAGAGGCAATGAATGTCGTCAGAACTTCGAACTGAAGCCATCACTCGATCTTCCCCGGCGCCGCTCAAGCTGGCGCTGCAACCGATCAGCGCGACACTGAGCTTGCGCGACCAGGCCTACGCCATGCTGCGCCAGGCCATCGCCGACGCCGACATCTATCAATCGCGCGAGGAAATCCGCCTCGACGAGCGCGTGCTTAGCGAAACGCTGGGCGTGAGCCGCACGCCGGTGCGCGAGGCGATGACGCTGCTCGAACAGGAGGGTTTCCTGCGCATGGTGCCGCGCCGCGGCATCTATATCGTGCGCAAGAGCAAGCGCGAGATCGTGGAGATGATCCAGATGTGGGCCGCGCTGGAGAGCATGGCCGCGCGTCTCGCCACGCTCCACGCCAGCGACGAGGAAATCGCGAAACTGCGCCACATGTTCGACAACTTTCGCGACAGCACGCCTGCCGAGCATATTGCCGAGTATTCGGACGCCAACATCGCGTTTCACCAGGCGATTGTCGAGCTTTCGAAGTCGCAGGTGATCCTCGACACCATCAAGAACATCTTCGTGCACGTGCGCGCCATCCGGCGCCTGACGATCTCGCAGAGCGATCGTGCGTCGCGTTCGATCGTCGATCATCTGCGCATCATCGAGGCGCTGGAGAAGCGCGACACCGAACGGGCCGAAAAGCTCGTGCGCCAGCATTCGCTCGATCTTGCCGCGCACGTGGAAAAGTACTGCGATTTCCTCGACTGAGGAGGGCGTAACGGGCAACAGCCGGGTGGCAGCCCGGTAGCAGCCGGACCGGCAGCATGGCGGAACGGGAGACCCGCGGGTTTCCCGTTCCGCGTTTACGGCTCGCGCTCCGGGGAGGGGCGGCCCAGGATTTTCCCGAGTGTGCGTCGCAACATGGCAGCGAGAAATCGCACCGAACCCAGTCTGGATAAGGCCTTGCCGCGTATTCCCGGCAACCGTGACGAGAGGGGGCTCCCGCTTGCCATGATTTGATATATCACATACCGTATTAATCATCGACGCGATCACACCTGGCCTCGAGGCCGGCGCTGACCTGCGACAGCGGTTCCTATCGATTTTCGACGACTCGCCCGGCCACGACCGACAAGGAGGCATGACATGGGCAAGGCACTGGATGGCGTGCGCATTCTCGATTTCACGCACGTTCAGTCGGGTCCGACCTGCACGCAGTTGCTCGCGTGGTTCGGTGCCGACGTCATCAAGGTGGAGCGCGTGGGCGCCGGCGATATCACGCGCGATCAACTGCGTGACATTCCCGACGCGGACAGTCTCTACTTCACGATGCTCAACGGCAACAAGCGCTCCGTCACGATCGATACGAAACACCCGCAAGGCAAGGGCGTACTGGAGCGCTTGATCCGCGATTGCGACGTGCTCGTCGAGAACTTCGCGCCCGGCGCACTCGAACGCATGGGCTTTTCATGGGAGCGCATCCAGACATTGAATCCGCGCATGATCGTCGCCTCGGTGAAGGGCTTTGGCCCCGGTCCCTACGAAGACTGCAAGGTCTACGAGAACGTGGCGCAGTGCGTGGGCGGCGCGGCTTCCACGACGGGCTTCGACGATGGCCCGCCGGTCGTCAGCGGCGCGCAGATCGGCGACAGCGGCACGGGCCTGCATCTCGCGCTCGGCATCGTCACGGCGCTTTATCAGCGCGTGCATACGGGACGCGGCCAGAAGGTGCTTGCCGCCATGCAGGACGGCGTGCTGAACCTGTGCCGCGTAAAACTGCGCGATCAGCAGCGGCTCGCGCGCACAGGCGTGATGAAGGAGTACCCGCAGTATCCGAACGCGGCGTTCGGCGAAGCCGTGCCGCGCGCGGGCAACGCTTCGGGCGGTGGGCAGCCGGGCTGGATCCTCAAGTGCAGGGGCTGGGAGACCGACCCGAACGCGTATATCTATTTCATTGCGCAGGCGCCGGTGTGGGAGCGCATCTGCAAGCTGATCGGACGCGAGGCATGGATCGACGATCCGGACTACGCCACGCCGAATGCGCGTTTGCCGCGCCTGAAGGCGATCTTCGACGAGATCGAGGGCTGGACCCTGAAGCGCAGCAAGTTCGAGACGATGGCCGTGCTCAACCGCTACGACATTCCGTGCGGCCCGATTCTTTCGATGAAGGAGATCGCCACCGACGCCTCGCTGCGCGCGAGCGGCACGATCGTCGAGGTCGATCATCCGGTGCGCGGCAAGTACCTCACCGTTGGCAACCCGATCAAGCTCTCGGACAGCCCCACCGAAGTGCTGCGTTCGCCGCTGCTTGGCGAACATACGGACGAAGTCCTGGCCGAATTCGGCTACTCGCACGACGAAATCACGGCGCTGCGCGTTGCGGGCGCCATTTGAACAACACGGGAAAAAGCGGGAAAAAAGCGGCGAACCGAACACCTGGCCGTCATGCACGGCAACGAGGGAGCGAAGCATGAACACCTGGATGCGCTTGATGGCGAACGACGGCAGTATCGTGTTCGGCCAAGTGGAGAACGGCAATCTGCACGAGTACGACGGACTCGATCAACCTATGCGGACCGGCGCGGTGCTTTCGCTGCGTACGCTGACGCCGCTTGCTCCGTGCGCGCCGGGCAAGGTGATTGCCCTCTGGAACAACTTTCGCGCGCTGGCCGCGAAGCTGGAGAAGCCGGTGCCTTCGCATCCGCTCTTTCTGCTCAAACCGCCCGGGTCGGTGATCGGATCGGACGCGCCGATACTTCGGCCTCCGCACTATTCGGGCAAGATCGTCTTCGAGGGTGAGCTCGGCATCGTGATCGGCAGGCGCTGCCGCAACGTGAGCGAGGACGAAGCCGAAGCTTCGATTTTCGGCTACACGATCGTCAACGACGTTACGGCAGCGAGCCTCGTGGCCGAGAACCCGCACTTTCCGCAGTGGTGCCGCGCCAAGGGGTTCGATACGTTCTGCTGCATGGGGCCGGCTATCGTCTCCGGTTTCGACTGGCGCCGTGCACGCGTGGTGACGCGGCTCGATGGCGTCGAACGCCAGAACTATCCCCTCGACGACATGGTGTTCACGCCGGCGCAGCAGGTGAGCCTGATTTCGCAGGATCTCACGCTCGAACCGGGTGACGTGATTGCGTGCGGCACTTCGCTGGGCGTCGGTTCGATCGGTGCGGGTGCAACGGTCGAAATCACGATCGAGGGTATCGGCACGCTGGTCAATACGCTAGCCGGAGTGCGAGCCGACGCGCGGGTGAACGCCGTGGCCGAAGACGCTGTCTGAGGAATCCGCGATCGCCACAGGAACCGTCCCGACCCACAACGCCTTACCTATGAAAGCTCGATTCCGAGACGCGGGTGATGTTTTCGATGAGCTGCGCGCCCTCTTCCATGAGGAAGCGCTCGAACGCGAGGGCGACAGGCGGCAGCCGCTTGTTCTTGCGATGCACGACATACCAGTTGAGCATGACCGGGAAGCCTTCGACGTCGAGCACGGTCAGATGCCCAACCTGCCGTTCGAGGCTGATCGTGTGCGCAGAGAGAAAAGCGATGCCCATGCCGGCGATCACGGCCTGCTTGATGGTTTCCGTGCTCTTGATCTCCATGGCGATCTTGAGGTTCGCAAGCTTGCCGGCGAACGCTTCTTCCATCGAGTTCCACGTGTCCGAGCCGCGCTCGCGCACGACGAAGGCTTCGTTGGCCAGCGCCTCGAGCGGGATGCCGCGCCGGTGCGCGAGCGGGTGAGTGGGCGCGGCCACGATCACGTAGGGATGCGGCGCAAACGCTTCGTTGATGGCGTCCGCGCCATGCGGCGGACGCACCATCACGGCGAGATCGGTCTGGTTCGTCGCGAGTTGCTGCAGCAGTTGCTCGCGGTTATGCACGGAGAGATTGAGTTGCACGCCCGGATAGCGCCGCGTGAATTCGGCCAGCACGCGGGGGAAGAAGTAGTCGCCGGCGCTGATGACGGCAACGTTGAGCTTGCCGCCCGAAATGCCCTTCAACTGGCCCATTGCCTCGTCGACCTCGTGGAACTGCTGGATGATCGTGCGGCTGTAGTGAAGCATTTCGCTGCCGGCCGGCGTGAGGTAGATCTTCTTGCCGAGCTGCTCGAAAAGCGGCAGCCCCGCATGGTCTTCGAGCTGGCGGACCTGCGTGGAAACGGCTGGCTGGGTGAGGTGGAGCTCCTCGGCCGCGCGCGAAAAGCTGAGATGACGCGCCACGGTTTCGAAGACTTTCAACTGGCGCAGCGTGGCGTTTCGCATGGTCATGGCCGATCCATAAAGGAACGTGAATTGCCATGGTAACAACATCTAATCGTGAGTCATTCAGCAATGACCCTGGCGTGAAGTATAAAGGACTCCGAATGTAGTGCGTGAGACGTGCGAAAAAGCGCCGGAACCAAGGAGCAAGAGATGTCGATGAACGTATCGCTTCAGCAACTCAAGGTATTCGTGGCCGTCGCGCGGGCGCGCAGCTTCACGCGCGCCGCGCGCGAATTCGGTCTCACGCAGTCGGCGGTGAGCCGCTGCGTGCGCGATCTCGAAGAGGCGGTCGAACTGAAACTGTTCGACCGCACCACGCGCCAGGTCGAGCTCACGGTCGCCGGCAGTGGCTTCGAGCGGCGCATCGGCCGTCTGCTCGACGAGATCGACATGGCGCTCAACGAAGGCCGCGCTGCGCATCAGTCGCATAGCGGCGTGGTGCTCGTGGCGAGCAATCCGGTGCTGTCCTCGGGCTGGGTGCCGGCTGCGCTCGCGCGCTGCGCGGCGGCGTTTCCGGATCTCACGATGCAGCTCGAGGATTTGCCGCAGGCTGCCGTCATTCACGCGGTGGAACAGGGCGAAGCGGACTTCGGCGTGATCGCCGAAACGATGCCTTTTGCCGGCGACGGCAGCCTCGAAGTGCAGCCGCTCGCCGCAACGCCGCTGTGCGCCGTGCTGCCGCCGCGTCATCCGCTCGCCCAGCACGGCACGCTGCGCTGGAGCGATCTTGCCGACGAAGCGCTCGTGACGCTCAATCGCGACGCGGGGTGTCACGGTGCCGTGATGCGTGCGCTGGCGGGTTGCCGACCGGAAGGCAAGCCCGTGCAGGAGTTTGCGCATGTCGAGGGCGTGGCGCGTATGGCGCAGTTAGGGCTGGGCATCGGCGTGCTGCCGGTTTGCGCGGGCCATGCCCACGCCGTCGATCCGGCCGATGCCACCTGCCACTGGCCCGCGCCGCCGGGCTCGCTCGTTGCGCGCGTGCTGCATCCGGTCGTTAACGTGAACACGATGCTCGTGCGCCGCCGTCATCGTTCGCTGCGTCCTTGTGCTCAGGCCGCGTGGACGCAGTTCGTCACCGATGGATCGGCGGCGGACGAGCAGGACGGCGCGCGACGCGGCGCGATGCCAGCCGGCGCCGACGCGCCGGCACCTGACGAGGTGAGCATTGATTGATCGGGGGCCGACTGTAGGCCCATCGGCGGCCGCGCCGACCACGCGCAGCCGCCTGCCTCGCATTACGCGGCTTGCAGCGCCATCCGCTCGCGTTGCTTGACGAGCGCGAGCACGACGTCGATCGCGGGCGTGGGCTCGCCGACCAGCCGGCCCATCTCCTGCACCACGGTCAGCAGCGGATCGATCTCCATGGGCCGGCGGTTTTCGAGGTCGACGAGGGTCGAGGTCTTGTGCGCGCCCACCGCGCCGGCGCCGTCGATGCGCCGTTCGACGTCCACGCGAAACTGCACGCCGAACTGCCCGGCAATGCGCTGCGCTTCCAGCATCATGGTGCGCGCGACGTTGCGGGTGGCCGGGTCGGACGCGATGATGTCGAGCGTCGCATGCGTGAGCGCGCTGATCGGGTTGAAGCAGAGATTGCCCCACAGCTTCAGCCAGATTTCGTCGCGGATGTTCTCGCGAATCGGGGCTTCGAAGCCGGCGGCCTGCATGATTTCGTGCAACTGAACGAGCCGCGGCGTGCGCTTGCCCGAGGGTTCGCCGATGGGAAATTTCTTGCCGTAGACGTGGCGGATCACGCCGGGGGCTGCGATTTCGGCAGCCGGATAGAGCACGCAACCTATCGCGCGCTCGGGCGTGAGGCGGGTCCATTGCGAGCCGTCCGGGTCGATGCTGTTAAGCCGCGTGCCCTCGAACTTGCCGCCGTGTTCGTGGAAGTACCAGTAAGGGATGCCGTTGGTGCCGGTCACGATGGCCGTGTGCTTGCCGATCAACGGCTCCATGGCGTCGATCACGCCAGCCACCGAATGTGCCTTGAGCGTGATGATGACGACGTCCTGCACGCCAGGCTCCCGCGGATCGGACGTGCAGCGCACGTTGGCGACATATTCTTCGTTATCCATAAGAAGTCGTGCGCCGCGCTCGCGCATGGCGGCCAGGTGCGGGCCGCGCGCGATGAAGCTCACGTCGGCGCCCGCGCGTGCGAGCTGCACGCCCATCATGCCGCCTATCGCGCCCGCTCCAAAGATGCAGATCTTCATGGTGAAACCCCAATGACGTTGAGAACCGCTTGTCCGTCATGCGCGCGGCGGACGATGGTTCGAGCATAGGGGCGCGCGCCGCTTATCGACAGTTAAAGTTTATCGGCGCGATCATCAAGGGAAGCTTATGGTTGGTTGGGCGGCCGCCGGAATCCATCCGGTTCTCGCGCCGCGCCGGGCGACGGTGAGCGGCATCACGGCGCAAGGTATATGAAGGGCGTTCCGGGTGCGTCTGCGCGGTCGCATCGCGACATCCGGCTTGCGCGATTGCGGCCTGCACGCTTAAATAGTGCCCGAGAGGTGGCGCACGCGAGGGGCCGCAGGAGCGCGCGTCCATGCATGGCGAATCGTGACATCGAAAGGAACCGGAGACGTTCATGAGTACGAGCACCATTGCTGAACGCGAGGCGGCCGGCCGTGCCGTGCGCGAGCGTGTGAAACGTTCCAGCCATCGGCATATCGGCGAGCTCGATCGCGATCCGCTCGACCTGCTGCGGCAAAACAGCGAGGGCCGCGTGCAGAACCTCGTGCCGCTGCGCTACGGGCGCATGCTCGTCTCGCCGTTCACGTTCTTTCGCGGCAGCGCGATCCTGCAGGCACACGACCTTTCGCTCGTGCCGAATACCGGCATGGCGATGGAGATCTGCGGCGACGGGCATCTGATGAACTTCGGCGGTTTCGCCACGCCCGAGCGGCAGCTCGCGTTCGACCTGAACGACTTCGACGAAGCCGCGCCCGGTCCCTGGGAGTGGGACCTCAAGCGCCTCACGGCGAGCCTCGTCGTGGCCGCGCGGCATATGCGCTACTCGCGCGGCGTTGCGGAGGCGCTCGTGGCGGCCGCGGTCACCACCTACCGCGACCGCATGAGCCAGTACGCCGAGTTCGGCGCGCTCGATCTCTGGTACGACAGGATCACGTTCGACCGCATGGTCGAGACGGCGCTCACGCCGGAAGGCCGCCGCCTGATCCGGCGCGGCATGGAGAAGGCGGCGGGCCGCACCCATGAAAGCATGCTCGACAAGCTCGCCGAACGCGATGCCGACGGCCGCTGGACGATGCGCGACACGCCGCCCGCGCTTTTTCACGTGCACGGCGCGAACACGCTGTTCGAAGCCGAGGACGACTGGTTCAGGATCGGCGGCTGGCGCGAACTCGTCGAGCCCATGTACGACGCTTACAGGAAGACCCTCGCGCAGGACCGGCGCGAACTGCTCGATCACTTTGCGCTGCAGGACCTCGTATTCAAGGTGGTGGGCGTGGGCAGCGTGGGCACGCGCTGCCTCGTCGCGCTCCTGACCGACCACCACGACAAGCCGCTCTTCCTGCAGATCAAGGAAGCGCGCCGGTCCGTGATCCAGCAGTTCTACAAATCGCCCGCGTTCCGGCACGAGGGGGCGCGCGTCGTGCAGGGCCAGCGGCTTCTGCAGGCGGCGAGCGACATCTTCCTCGGCTGGTCCACAGGGCCCTCGGAGCGCCACTTCTACTTCCGGCAACTGCGCGACATGAAGCTTTCGGTCGAGCTCGAACTGCTCGACAGCACGCTGCTCGAAGGCTACGCGCGCCTGTGCGGCTGGGCGATGGCGCGCGCGCACGCGAAGTCGGGCAACACGGCTATCGAAATCGCCGCGTATATCGGCCGCCACGACCAGTTCGCGGAGGCACTCGTGGGCTATGCGTTCGCCTATGCGGATCAGGTGGAGCGCGACTACGACGTCTTCCTGAAGGCCGCGCGCAGCGGCAAGATTCTCGCGCGCAGCGACGAGGACATGGCCGCCGACTTCCGGGTCTGACGAGACCGCGGGTGTCCATGCGTCTACGTTCGATAACCCCAGGCAAGGAACTCATCATGAACGAATCCCAGACCGCCTCCCAGGCCACCTCGCCACGCAAGGTTGCGCTCGTCACGGGCGCGGGCAGCGGCATCGGGCGCGCCTGCGCGCGCAAGCTGCTCGCGAACGGCTTTACCGTGGTGCTGGCGGGGCGGCGCGCCGAACCGCTGCGCGCACTCGCCGACGAAGCCGCGGCAGCCGGCCAGACGGTGCTCGCGGTGCCCTGCGACGTGACCGATGCCGCGGCCGTCGATGCCCTCTTCGCGACCATCCGCGCGCAGTATGGCCGCCTCGATCTGCTGTTCAACAACGCGGGGCGCAACGTGCCGCCGGTCGACATCGACGAAATCGAGGTGGCCGACTGGCGCGCCGTGGTCGATACGAACCTGACCGGCGTGTTCCTCTGCACGCGCGGCGCGTTCGGGCTCATGAAGCGGCAGACGCCGCGCGGCGGCCGCATCATCAACAACGGATCGATTTCGGCGCATGCGCCGCGGCCTTACAGCATCGCCTACACGGCGACGAAGCACGCCATCACGGGGCTCACGAAGTCGGTCTCGCTCGACGGGCGCCGCTACGACATTGCGTGCGGACAGATCGACATCGGCAATGCGGCCACCGAAATGGCCGAGCGCATGGCGCGCGGCGTGCCGCAGGCGAACGGCGAGATCGCCGTCGAACCCCTCATGGATGTCGAACGGGTGGCCGACGCGGTGCTGCAGATGGCGCAGTTGCCGCTCGAAGCGAATATCCAGTTCATGACGATCATGGCCACGAAGATGCCGTTCGTCGGGCGCGGCTAGGCGGCGCGACACTCTGCGGCGAGGGCGCGCAAGGTTACGCGAGGTTACGTATACTGGACGCCGATCCGCCACGACGCCCGCGCTCATGCCCAAGCCCCCGCGTCCCGACGACGACCCGCGCCCCGAACCGCCCGAGCGTCCCGACAACGACGCCTGCTGCCACAGCGGCTGCGACCCTTGCATCTTCGACCTCTACGACGAGGCGCTAGACCGCTGGCGCGCCGAGCTGGCCGCATGGGAGGCGCGCGAGACCGCCCGCCGCGCGGCGGGGCGCAAACGCAAGCCCAAAGTTCCAGCCAGGCCGTCATGACCGAATCCGTTTCGCCCGAATTCATCCCGCTCAAGGCTCCCGCACTCGACCTTGCCGCGCTTGACGCACTGCAGGCTTACGTCGAGCGCCATCCGCGCCTGTTCGTGCTGACCGGCGCGGGCATCAGCACCGACTCCGGCATCCCCGGCTATCGCGACGAAAACGGTGCGTGGAAGCGCTCGCCGCCCATTACGCTGCAGGAGTTCCTCGGCTCGGAAGCGTGGCGCCGCCGCTACTGGGCGCGCAGCCTGCTCGGCTGGCCGACCGTGGGGCTCGCGCAGCCCAACGGCGCGCACCGCGCGCTCGCGCGGCTCGAAACCGCCGGCTACGTGGGCGCGCTCGTCACGCAGAACGTGGACGGGCTGCACCAGCGCGCCGGCAGCCGCGACGTCGTCGAGCTGCACGGCAGCATCGGTCACGTGCACTGTCTTGACTGCGGCGCCCACTACACGCGCGCGTCGATTCAGCCGCTGCTCGAAGCGAACAACCCCGAGGTGGCGGCCTCGATCGCCCAGCCCGCCGCCGATGGCGATGCCCATCTCGACTTCGATGGCAACCTGCCGTTCGTGGTGCCGGCATGCGCCGCCTGCGGCGGCATGCTCAAGCCCTCGGTGGTGTTCTTCGGCGAAAACGTGCCGCGCGAGCGCGTGGCGCAGGCCTCGGCGGCGCTCGACGAGGCGGATGCCGTGCTCGTCGTCGGTTCGTCGTTGATGGTGTTTTCGGGCTACCGTTTCTGCGCATGGGCGCAGCAGCGCGGCAAGCCGGTCGCGGCCGTGAACCTCGGGCGTACGCGCGCCGACCCGCTCCTCGCGCTCAAGGTCGAGGCCCCGTGCGCCGCGGCGCTCGACGCGCTCGTCGAACGCCTCGGCATCGACCTGCAATGAAATTCCCGACCACGATGAACGATTCGCAAACCGACCCGCGCGAACCACGCGACTCGCGCCTGAGCGCCCCCGCCGCCGAACGCAACGCCGCGCCGATCCTCGACGTGTTGCGGGGTGTGCTGCCCGCGCGCGGCACGGTGCTGGAAATCGCAAGCGGCACCGGCACGCACGCGGCGTATTTCGCCGCCGCGCTGCCGCATCTCCTCTGGCAGCCGAGCGACGCCGACCCGCGTGCCCGCGCGTCGATCGCGGGCTGGCGCGCGCAGACGGACCTTCGGAATCTGTTGATGCCGCTCGACCTCGACGTGACGCGCGAGCCCTGGCCGATCGACGCGGCAAACGCGATCGTCTGCATCAACATGATCCACATCGCGCCCTGGGAAACGGCGCTTGCACTTATGCAAGGTGCCGGTACGCGGCTTGCTACGAGCGGCGTGCTGGTGACCTACGGCCCATACCGGCGCGGCGGCGCGCATACTGCGCCGAGCAACGAGGCATTCGACGCCGACCTGCGCGCGCGCAATCCCGCCTGGGGCGTGCGCGACATGGAAGCCGTGGAAACGCTGGCCGAAGCGGCGGGCCTTGTCTACGAGGCGCGCGTGCCGATGCCGGCGAACAATTTCAGCCTCGTGTTCCGAAAGCGCTGAATCCGGGCGCCGCGTGCAGGCATTCGCGCATCGCACGGGCGTTTCCCTTATGCTTGCACGATTGACGCCCCGGGCGTCTCCGTCATTCTGAAGTGGAGTGGAGAAACAACATGAGCAAACAGCCAATCGGCGTGGTAGGGCTTGCCGTGATGGGCAGCAATCTGGCGCTCAACATCGAGAGCCGGGGCCATGCGGTGTCGGTGTTCAACCGCAGCCGCGAGAGAACCGACGAGCTGATCGCCGAGTACCCCGACCGCAAGCTCGTGCCGAGCTATACGCTGGAAGAATTCGTCGCGTCGCTGGAAAAGCCGCGCCGCATCCTGCTGATGGTGAAGGCCGGCGAGCCCACCGACGCCACCATCGCCGCGCTCAAACCGCTGCTGGACCAGGGCGACATCCTGATCGACGGCGGCAACACGCATTTCACCGACACGATCCGCCGTAACCAGGAACTCGCGAAGGCGGGCCTGCACTTCATCGGCACAGGCGTTTCGGGCGGCGAGGAAGGCGCGCTGAAAGGCCCCTCGATCATGCCCGGCGGCCCGCGCGACGCTTACGATCTGGTTGCGCCGATCCTCACCGAAATCGCGGCCAAGGCGCCGGACGGCGCGCCCTGCGTCGCGTATATGGGGCCTGACGGCGCGGGCCACTACGTGAAGATGGTGCACAACGGCATCGAGTACGGCGACATGCAACTGATCGCCGAAAGCTACGCGGTGCTCAAGCAGGTGCTGGGCCTTTCGAACGAGGAACTCGGCAAGGTCTATACCGAATGGAATCAGGGCGAGCTCGACAGCTATCTCATCGAGATCACCTCGAAGATCTTCGGCAAGAAAGACGAGGAGACGGGCAAGGATCTCGTGGACGTGATCCTCGACCGCGCCGCGCAAAAGGGCACCGGCAAGTGGACGAGCCAGAACGCGCTCGACATTGGCGTGCCGCTGCCGCTCATCACCGAGTCGGTGTTCGCGCGCGTGCTCTCTTCGCTGAAGACGCAGCGCGTGGCGGCGAGCAAGGTGCTCTCGGGGCCGGCTCACAAGCCGTTCACGGGCGACCGCACGGCCTTTATCGAAGCGGTGCGCCGCGCGCTCTACCTGAGCAAGGTGATCTCGTACGCGCAGGGCTTCGCGCAACTGCGCGCCGCCTCCGACGAGTACAAGTGGGATCTGCAGTACGGCACCATCGCGAAAATCTTCCGCGCGGGCTGCATCATCCGCGCGCGCTTCCTGCAGAAGATCATGGACGCCTACGCCAACGATCCGCAACTGGCGAACCTTCTGCTCGACCCGTACTTCCGCGACGTCGCGGCGAACTACCAGGCAGCGCTGCGCGATGTGGTGATCCAGGCCGTGGCGGCCGGCGTGCCGGTGCCGGCGTTCTCGTCGGCGGTCGCCTACTTCGACGGCTATCGCTCGGAGCGTCTGCCGGCGAATCTCGTGCAGGCGCAGCGCGACTTCTTCGGCGCGCATACGTTCGAGCGCATCGACAAGCCCGGCAGCTTCCACGCCGACTGGGCCTGACGGCAGCGGAGCGCGCCACCGGCGGCGCGCGGCCAAAAACCGCACTGTCGTTGCGGTCTTTGTAGGAATCGAAAGGTGAGTCCTCAGGACTCACCTTTTTTATTACCGAAATCGCAACGGTGTTTTCCAGATTAAGGGTTTTCCCTATATCGGGTTTACTCCTACACTGTCATCACTCGCTGACGAACAAGGTGTTCGAAGCGAAAGAAAACAGACGGAGGTCCGATCATGAAGAAGCTTCTTCCCGCAGTTGTTGTTGCTGCCATGCTTGCCGCCCCGGCGATTTCGTTCGCCCAGTCGAGCCAGCAAGGCCTGACCCGCGCCGAGGTTCGCGCGCAGCTCGTCGAACTCGAGCAAGCCGGCTACAAGCCGCAAAGCGACCGGGTGAACTACCCGCAAGACCTGCAAGCCGCAGAGGCTCGCGTCAGCGCGGAAAAGCTCGCCAACGGCAATACCAGCGGCTATGGCGCACCTGCCGCCGGCACCTCCGAGTCGGGCGCTCCGGCGCAACCGGCCCGCGTCACCCCGTAACGGTCAGCGCGCTTCGGCTGCCGGATAGCCCGGCTGGCCGGGGCGGCAGTACCGCCTGGAATTTGCAGGAGTAGTCGCCAGTTGTAGAAGTGGCAATGCCCCGCAGTGAAGTTCTCGCAGTAGCGCCAGCCGTAGAAGTTGCAGTCTCAGGCAGTTGATGTGGCAGTAGCAGTGGCTGTAGTGGTTGCAGTGCAGAAGTGAGCAGAGAGAGCTTGCAGTATGCAGTAGAGAAGTGGCAGTACGAGCAGGACAGAGGTAGCTGTACCCGCAGTACGCAGTCGAGCGCGGCCCGGTCCAGAACCGGCCCGCGCTTTTTCTTTGCCTCGATCATCGGCCTCCGGCCCTCTTTGTGCGGGCCGTCGCGGCGCTTTCAGCGTCCCGGCAGATGCGGCACGCCTTCGTTGCTCGTCACGCTGAGCTGGTGGATCGTGCGGTGCGTCTTGTTCAGTTGCGCCTGGGCAGCAATACGCTGGGCCTCCAGTTGCGCCACCTCCTTGCGGACCTGATGCTGGCGGCTCGTCACGCGATGCTCCTGCTCCGTGTGCCGCTGCAGGTCCGTGCGCAGACGCTCCGCCTGCGCTTCCGATTCCTCGATTTGCCGCACCAGTTGCTCGTTCTGGGCGATCAGCCAGGCGCGGCGCGTTTCGCCGTCCGCGAGCCGCGTGGCCTGCTCCTCCAGGAGATGAAACGCCGCCCCGGCGGCATCGACGTCGGCGGCCTTCAGCGCACGCCAGAGCAAACCGTCCTGATGCAGCGCCACGTAATAGCTCAGCGTGCGCGCGTGGAAAAGCAGGCTTACCGTGTAGTCGAAGCTGCGGAACACGCGGAATGTCGCGAGCTCGTTCGCGGCGGCGAGCGCCGCGAATGTCGCGCCGTCGGCGATCTGCACGGGGCGGCCGTTCAACTGCGACGGCACGACGGGCACCGCGCGCAGTGTCGGCACCGGGCGCACGGCGCTGCCGCCTTCGGCTTCGAGTGCTTCGGACTGCGTTTCTTCGGCCACGGTTTCGGCCGACGCCAGATGCGCTTTGTGCGATACGGCGACGAGATGCGACGGGCCGCCCGAGAGCACGGCGTTACGGCGGTTCAGGAAAGTTTTCACGGCGTTTCCCCCAGAATGACACGCCCTCTTGCCGGCGGCCGGTCATACGCCTCACAACGAGGCGAGCCGCCGGGGCAGGCGTGCTGTCAAAACGGGGCAGGCGGGGGGAGGGCAACCGCAGGCTGCCGTCCGCCGTCCGCTCCGGGCTGGCCTCAATGCAACAGGCGCCGCCGGTGTGCGATGTCGTCGAAGAGCGCACGGCCGGGCTCCAGCGCGAAAAGCCAGGTTTCGTCATAGCCGCTGAGCGTATCGAGCGCGTCACGCAGGCGCTCCAGCACCACGGCCGGAATTTCGACGGTTGCCTCGACGCCGCCCGACAGGCGCGCGACGCTGGCGTGCTGGACCAGTTCGTCGGCGGCCTCGGCCACGTCGGCTGCAAAAACCAGATGGTTGTTCAACAATTCGACGAGGCCAGGCGAAGCCGCGACGTCTTCGACACTGAGTTGCACGGAAAGGAAAGTGGCTTTGTTCATCCTCGGATTCCTCACGGACGTGGCACCGCAGCGAGAGACCTGGCATTGTTTTTCTGGAGCAGCACGACGCAGTATAGGCGAGCGCCGCAACAAGTGAGAGCCGGCCGCTTCGAGGGGGCGCCTGACGGGTCGACAAACGGCGGGCGGCAAACGGCGGGCGATATAATGGGGGCCGTTCGCGAGGAACCAGCGAGGATCAGCAAGATGAATCGATACCGGCGAAACCCGGGCGTGGCGGCGGCGTTGGCTGCCCTGACGCTCCTGATGAGCGCCTGCACGATCACCCCTTGGTCGGGCGAGCCGGCGGCGCCTGCCGCGACCTCGAACGGCGGCGTACCCGCCGGCTATTACCGCGTCAATCCCGGCGATACGCTGGGACGCATCGCCAATGCCTTCGGCCAGCGGCCGCAGGATATCGCCAGCTGGAACCAGTTGCCGCCCAGCGCTTCCGTCGTGCCCGGCCAGGTGCTGCGCGTGGCGCCGCCGTCCGCCTACGCGCCCTCGCCCGTGCCGCCGCAGCAGTCGTCGGCAGTGCCAGGCGCGCCAGCGGCGGCGGGCGTCGCGATGCCCGCGCCGGTCAACGCTTCCCTCGCGCTCAACTGGCCCGCGCGCGGGCCGATCGTGCAGCGTTTCGTTCCCGGCCAGTCCACCGGCATCCTGATCGGCGGATCGGTGGGCGAGCCCGTGAAGGCCGCTGCGGCGGGCCGCGTGGTCTACGCGGGCACGGGTATCGAGGCCTACGGGCCGCTCGTCATCATCAAGCACAACGATACGGTGGTGACCGCCTACGGCCACAACAGCAAGCTGCTCGTGAAGGAAGACGACGTCGTCGCGCAGGGCCAGCCCATCGCCGAAATGGGCCTCGACTCGCATGGCGTCGCGGGCGTCCAGTTCGAAGTGCGCAGCGGCGGCAAGCCGGTCGACCCGCTGCCGCTGCTGCCGCGCTAGGTCGGCTTGCCGCCGGCCGCCGCCACGCGAGCGCCCGATACAAGGAACCCGTAGCATGATCGATCTGCGTAGCGATACCGTCACCCGCCCGGGCCAGGGCATGCTCGCCGCCATGACGCAAGCCGAAACCGGCGACGACGTCTGGGGCGACGATCCCACCGTGCTGCGCCTGCAGGCGCGCGTTGCCGGGGAAGCGGGCAAGGAGGCGGGCCTCTTCTTTCCGAGCGGCACGCAGAGCAATCTCGCCGCGCTGATGGCCCACTGCGCCCGCGGAGACGAATACATCGTCGGCCAGGCGGCGCACACGTACAAATATGAAGGCGGCGGCGCGGCCGTGCTCGGCAGCATCCAGCCGCAGCCGCTCGACAATGCCGAGGACGGCACCATTGCGCTCGAGCGCATCGCCGCCGCGATCAAGCCGCTCGACGACCACTTCGCGCGCACGCGCCTGCTGGCATTGGAGAACACGATTGGCGGGAAGGTGCTGCCCGCGGCCTACGTGGCCGAGGCAACGCAGCTTGCCCGCTCGCGCGGGCTCTCCACGCACCTCGACGGCGCGCGCGTGTTCAATGCGGCCGTTGCGTCGGGCCAGCCATTGAACGTGTTGGCCGAGGGCTTCGATTCGGTTTCGATCTGCTTCTCGAAGGGGCTGGGTGCGCCGGTGGGTTCGGTGCTGGTGGGCAGCCGCGCGCTGATCGACACGGCGCACCGCTGGCGCAAGGTGCTGGGCGGCGGCATGCGCCAGTCCGGCGTGCTGGCGGCCGCTTGCCTTTATGCGCTCGACCACAACGTCGCGCGTCTCGCCGACGATCACGCGAACGCCGCCCGGCTTGCCGCGGGTCTCGCGCAGATCGGCGAGGTCAAGGTCATGTCGCAGGCCACGAACATGGTGTTCGTCCAGTTCCCGCAGGCACACTGCGCGCCGCTCGAAGCGTGGCTGAAGGAGCACGGCATTCTCACGCAGATGCTTTATGCGTCGCGCTTCGTCACGCATCTCGATGTAACGGCCGCCGATATCGACACCTTTGTCGACGCCGTGAAAGCGTACTTCGCGAGCCGCTAACCGGCGCGCGCGCCCGTTTCCCCATTCCGTCCTGATGCCTCAGGCGCCGCGCACCGCCCGGTGCGACGGCGCGAAGAGGCGTACGCCGCTGACCACGCTCGCGGCGCCCGCGAACACGGCGCCGAGCGTTAGCGCGAGGGTGGGCCCGTGGCGGCCCACGAGGCCGAAGCACAGCGCGACGAGCGCCGCCCCCGTGGTCTGCCCGATGAGCCGCGCGGTGGCGATGATGCCGCTCGCGCCGCCGCTGCGCTCGGGCGGGGCACTCGACATGATGGCGCGCAGATTGGGCGACTGGAAAAAGCCGAAGCCCGCGCCGCAGATCGCCATGCGCCAGACAATGGCTCCCACGCTGGGGTGTGGCGCCATCAGCGCGAGCGAGGCCATGCCTGCCGAAAGGATCGCGAGCCCGATCGCGCCGAGTAGCCCGGGCGGGTAGCGGTCGGACAGACGCCCGGCGATGGGCGCGGCGGCCGCCACGACGACCGACCAGGGCGTCATGAGAAAGCCGGTTTCCACCTGGCTGCGCATCAGCACGGTTTCGAAATAGAACGGCAGCGAGACGAACGCGAGACCCTGCGCCGCGAACGAGCAGATCGCCGTCAAGGCCGACAGCGTGAACACGGGCCGCTTGAAGAGATCGACGGGCAGCATCGGCGCCGGATGGCCCGCTTCGCGCCGGATCAGCAGCATGCCGAAGACGAGCGCGATCACGGCGGCAATGCCGATTACGCCGGCGCTCGCGCGCTGCGCCGATTCGCCGAGCGCGAAGATCAGCGCGGCGAACGCGACGACGTTCAGGACCGCCGCGACGGGATCGAAGGCGTGCTTTCCGTTGGCCGTGTGCGGCAGCGCGGGCAGGGCGAACGCGAGCGCGAGGACGCCAAGCGGCACGTTGACCGCGAAGAGCCACGGCCAGGTTCCCACCGAGAGAATCACCGAGGCGATGGTCGGCCCGATCGCGAACGAGACGCCCACCACGAGCGCGTTCATGCCGAGCCCGCGTCCGAGCCGGTGCGGCGGATAGAGGAAGCGGATCAACGCCGTGTTGACGCTCATGATCGCGCTCGCGCCGAGGCCCTGCAGCACGCGCGCGGCGGCGAGCGCACCGAGCGTGGGCGAAAGCGAGCAGGCGAGCGACGCCACCGTGAAGATCGCGAGCCCGCTCACGTAGACGCGTCGGTGCCCGATGATGTCGCCGAGCGCCGCGAGCGGCAGCAGCGTGGCGACCATGGCGAGCTGGTAGGCGTTGATGATCCACACCGAAGCCGCAGGCGCCGCGTGCAGGTCGGTGGCGATGGCGGGCAGGGCGGTATTGGCGATGGCGGTGTCGAGTGTGGCGAGCGCGACGGCCAGCATCACCGCGGCCATCGCGCGGCGATTCTTTGCGGATACGGGGGCGTCGGCGGACTGCGCCTCGCGGGTCGCGGACGTGGTTTCGGGCAAGGCGGTCTCGGGCGGAAGAAGGGAAAGGGCGGCGGCGCGCGCCGCGCCGAACCCGGTAATTGTTGCAGAGCACAGCGGATCGTGCAGGGCGCGCCTCATGGCGTGGGCTGACTGTAAGGCGAGCGGCGCGGCATCGGGCAATGCGGGGCGGCATGCCACTTGCGGCGGCGCGCCGTCCCGCATTGCCCGATGCCGCGCCGCCGCAAGCGCCGGGAAAATGTCCTACTCTGCAAATTTGATCTGTGCTCGTGGTCCGGCGGGACGCTGCAGCACACCCACTCCGGTCGACGGGAGGTATCGATGACAGCCATAGGTCTGGAATTCGACCAGTTGAAGAACAGCGCCGAGGCGCTGCGCCGTTCCATTTCCAACCGCCTCATGTACGGCGTCGGCAAGGACGCCGTCACGGCGCGCCCGCAGGACTGGCTGCATGCCGCGGCGCTGGCCGTGCGCGATCGGCTCGTCGAACGGTGGATGGTCACCACGCGCCGGCAGTACGACCAGGACGTCAAACGCGTCTATTACCTTTCGATGGAATTTCTGATCGGCCGCACGTTTTCCAACGCGCTGCTCGCGCTCGGCATTTACGACCAGATGAAAGAGGCGCTGGCCGACGTCGGCGTCGACATGGAGTCGGTGATCGACTTCGAACCGGACGCCGCGCTCGGCAACGGCGGCCTCGGCCGCCTCGCCGCGTGCTTTCTCGATTCGATGGCGACGCTCGGCATCCCGGGCTTCGGCTATGGCATCCGCTACGACTACGGCATGTTCCGGCAGCAGATCGTCGACGGCGAGCAGGTCGAGGCGCCCGATTACTGGCTGCACGCCGGCAATCCGTGGGAATTTCCGCGGCCCGAGGTGCAATATCACGTGCGCTTCGGCGGGCGCACGGTGCAGCGCAACGGCACGGTCGAATGGATCGACACGCAGCACGTCAACGCGATGGCCTACGACACCGTGATTCCCGGCTACGCCACGAGCGCGACCAACACGTTGCGCCTGTGGTCCGCGCGCGCGGACGAGGAGCTCGATCTTTCCGCCTTCAACCAGGGCGACTATCAGCGCGCGGTGGAAGCGCGCAACGAGTCGGAGAACGTCTCGCGCCTGCTCTATCCTGACGATTCGACCATGGCCGGCCGCGAACTGCGCCTGCGCCAGGAGTACTTTTTCGTCTCCGCGACGATGCAGGATCTGATCCGCCGCTACCTGCGCACGCACAGCACGTTCGGGCGCTTCTCCGACAAGGTGGCGGTGCACCTGAACGACACGCACCCGGTGCTCGCCGTCCCCGAACTGATCCGTTTGCTCGTGGACGTGCACGGCATGCCGTGGGACGAAGCGCTGCAGCATGTCGGCCGCGTGTTCTCGTACACGAATCACACGCTCATGCCGGAAGCGCTGGAAACCTGGGATGTCGAACTATTGGCGCGCCTCCTGCCGCGTCACCTCGAAATCATCTTCGATATCAACGCGGCCTTTCTGCGCGAGGCGAACGAACAGGGCGCGCACGATCTCGACATGATCCGCCGCATCTCGCTCGTGGACGAATATGGCCAGCGCCGCGTGCGCATGGCCTATCTCGCGATCGTGGCGAGCCACAAGGTCAACGGCGTTTCGAAGCTGCATTCGCAGCTCATGCAGCGCGATATCTTCTCCGACTTCGCGCGTCTTTTTCCCGACCGCTTCACGAACGTCACGAACGGCATTACGCCGCGCCGCTGGCTCGCGCAGGCGAACCCGCCGCTTGCGCGCCTGATCGACGAGAGCATCGGCACGCGCTGGCGCAGCGACCTGCTGGAACTACACGGCTTGCGCAAGCTGCGCGGCGACGCTTCGTTCGAAGCCGCGTTTCGCGCGGCCAAGCGCAGCAACAAGGTGCGGCTCGCGCAGCGCATTGCTCAGCGTCTCGGGGTGACGGTCGACCCGGACGCGCTCTTCGACATGCAGGTGAAGCGCATTCACGAATACAAGCGGCAACTGCTCAACGTGCTGCATGTGATCGTGCGCTACAACCGTATCGTCGAGAACCCGCAGCGCGACTGGGTGCCGCGCGTGGTGGTGTTCGCGGGTAAGGCCGCGTCGGCCTACCGCATGGCCAAGATGATCATCCGGCTCATCAACGACGTGGCCGCGAAGGTGAACCACGATCCGCGGGTAGGCGACCGGCTCAAGGTGGTGTTCGTGCCCAATTACGGCGTGAGCGTGGCCGAGGTGCTGATTCCGGCCGCGAATCTCTCCGAGCAGATCTCGACGGCGGGCACGGAGGCCTCGGGCACCGGCAACATGAAGCTCGCGCTCAACGGCGCATTGACGATGGGCACGCTGGACGGCGCGAACATCGAGATCGGCGAGGCCGTGGGACCGGAGCACATCTTCATCTTCGGCAACACGTCGGACGAGGTGGATGCGTTGCGCGCCTCGGGCTACCGGCCGCGCCAGATCTACGAGGAAAACGCCGAACTGCACACCGCGCTCGACCAGATCCGCACGGGCTTCTTCTCGCCGGGCGACCCGGCGCGCTTCACGGAGATTTTCCACACGCTCGTGGACTGGGGCGACCACTATCTCGTGCTCGCCGACTTCGCGGCCTTCGTGGCCGCGCAGGAAGCGGCCGACCGGCGTTTTCTCGACGTGCCGGGATGGACGGCGAGCTCGATCGAAAACGTGGCGGCGATGGGGCCGTTCTCGTCGGATCGGGCGATTGCCGAATACGCGCGCGATATCTGGCGCGTCAAACCGATCGATCCGAACTGACCGGGCTGCCGGGCTTCGTGTCAGGTCGGTGCGAAGCTCAATGCAGGCTCAATGCGCCGGGCTGCGAGCGGCCGCATCGGGTCGGCCCGCCATGGCGAAGCGCACGATCTGCTCGACGCGTTCGGCAAAACCGCGGTCGAGGCTCGTCAGCGCTTCGCGCCGTTCGCCGCCCATCACGACGATCAGCCGATGCGTGACATCCTGGGTGAACCACGCGATCAGCCCGACCACGAACAGCATCGCCCCGCAGATCAGCCCGCCCCCGGAACCGTGAAGGCCGCCCCACGCGCCGAGCGCGACGCCGGCTACCGAGAGCACGATCGGCACGATGCGGTTGCGGCGCCCGGTGATGACCTGCACGTCCTCGATGTCGCGCAAGGCGAAGACCTGGCCCGCGACGGAGAGCGCGGTGCGCGTGACCGATACGCCGGCTTCGTTGAAGGGGAGTTCCATCGATGAGAACGCTGCGAGGGGAAAGGGCGCAGCGTACCAGAAGCGCGCGCGTCGCGCGCGGCGGCGCGACGTCGCAAAGGAAAACGGGGCATCCCGCCGGATGCCTCGTGTCAATGACGCCGGCATCGCAGACCGGCGCCGGGCCGTTGCCGGCCGCTTCGTTTTTAGAACTTGACGCGCATGCCCACGTGCACCGCGAGCTGGTCCTGCGAGCCCGAGCCCGACGGCTGGAAGATGCTCGAGTTCGAGTCGCCGATCTGCGCCTGCACCGGCGCGCCCTTGTACGAGCCCGACGCGTCCTGGTAAGCGACGGCCAGATAGACGTCCGTGCGCTTGCTGAGCAGGTAGTCGACGGCCGCGTCGATCTGGTTCCAGTGCGCGCCGAAGAGACCCGAGGCACGCGAGTACGTATAGCCGAGCTGGCCCGAGAGCGCCGGCGTGAACGCGTACCTGGCGCCGGCTTCGTAGGCGTTGTAGAGGTACGACGAGGAGGCGATCTGCGAGAGCAGCGTGTTCGTCCACAGGGCCCACACGGTGGCCGGGCCGAGCGTGTAGCGGCCGCCCACGCCGAACGTGCGCAGGTCCTGCAGCGCGCCGCCGATGCCGGAGATGGTCGTCGTGAAGGCGGGCGAGGCCGCGCCGGGGTACGTGATGTTCGTATAGGCGGCGCCGAGGCCGAACGGGCCGTAGGCGTAGTTCGCGCCGAAGCTGTACGTGCGCGACGAAGCCTCCGCGGACGTGGTCGGCGCGCCGGCGAACGAGGTCGTGTTCGAGAAGCCGTACAAGCCGCCGAAGGTCAGGCCCGAGAAGTTCACGCTCGAGAACTTGACCGAGTTGTTGATGCGGCTCGACGTCAACTGGTCGATATCGTTGAAGTGGTAGGCCCAGTTGCCCACGGCCGTGTTGCCGCCGTTCGAGTAGTAGCCGCCGAGATAGTCGGTGCTGAACGAGTATTGACGGCCGAACGTGAGCGAGCCGATCGTGTTTTGCGTCAGGCCGACGTAGGCCTGGCGGCCGAACAGCGTACCACCCTGGCCGGCTGCGCCGGTGCCGCTGCTGAAGCCGTTTTCGAGCACGAAGATCGCCTGCAGGCCGCCGCCCAGGTCTTCCGTGCCGCGCAGGCCCCAGCGGCTGCCCTGCGCGACCCCGTCGCCGTAGCCCCAGTAGCTGCTGCTTCCGCCCGTAGCGTTCTTGATGTGGCTGTTGTAGCTGATACCCGCGTCGATCAGGCCGTACAGCGTGACACTGCTTTGTGCCTGTGCTGCGCCCGCGACCGAGGCAAGAACGGCGGTGGTCAATATTTTCTTCAAAGCATTCTCCGGATTGAGGAAAGATTCGAATGCCCCGTTTCTGCTGGACAGGGTCATGCGACGCGCTGAAATTTAAACACCAATCGCGAAAGGGATGTGACAGTATTTTCATATTACTGATATGTATTATTTATGTTGCATAAATAAGACATCGCCTGCAAAGCCTTTTGTGGCATGGGTTCCGGCGATTTATGGGGTGCCGGGAGGGGCCGTCAGAAAGCCTCTTTTGCAGCTTTCAAGCTTTCAATATGAAAATTTGTTCATTAGATGTTTAGATTTCGCCCGGCCGGGGTCGATGCGGAGTGCGAAGCAATGGGGAGGGGCGCCGGAGTGGCGCGAAGCCGGCCCATGCCACGGCATGAGCCGGCTGGAAGGACGGGTTACAGCGACAGGAGCGAACCGCTGCGGATCGGCCGGTCTCCCGCGATGCGGGCCACTTCCATGCCCGCCGTCGCGAAGCGCGCGCTATGTCGCGCGTACATCACGCCGCTCACGGTGCTGCACAGCGTGAGCACTTCGTCGGTGAGCGGGTTGACGATGTCGGCCACGGGCGCGCCGGCCTCGATCCAGGCGCCGGTATCGGCGCGAAACACGATCACGCCGCTGGCGGGCGCGACGACAGGCTCGGTGCCGGCGAGCGGCGTGGCGGGAAACGCCAGCGCCGGCAGCGGCGCCGGGGTGCCCGCGATCACGCCGCGACGGATCAGGTAGTCGACGATACCCTGCGCGTCGCGCTCGGCGAATTCGTGCGAGACGTCGCGCTGGCTGCGCAGCTCCACCGTCACCGAGATCGCGCTGTGCGGAATCGGGAAGCGCTTGCCGAAGCGCTCGCGCAACTCGGTCCAGCAAAAGCTGTGAATCTCGTCGAACGGACTGCCGATCGAGTTCAGCGCGAGCAGCGACGCCTTCGCGTCGAGATAGCGCGCGAGCGGCTCGACGTCGGTCCACAGCTCGGGGTTCGTGTAGAGGTGCAGCGCCGCTTCCCAGTCGCAGTGCAGGTCGAGCACGATGTCGGCATCGTACGAGAGGCGCTGCAGCGCGAGGCGCTGCGAATCGAGCTCGTTTCGCGGCTTCTGCGCGGCGAGCGCCTCGCCCATGGCGGCGCGGATGGCCTGGCGGTTGGCGTCGGCGTCGGGGCCGAGGCGTTCCTCGATGGTGGGCAGTACGAGCGCCGTCAGGTCGTAGAAGTTGCGATTGAAGTTCTGCGCCGTGTTCGATTCGAAGCGCCCGATGAGATGGCCGAGCCACTGCTGGTTCAGGCCGATCGGATTGGCCACCGGCACCACGACGATCTCGCCGCGGAGGCGGCCCGCTGCTTCGAGCCCGGCGAGCTTGCGCCGCAGCGCCCAGGCGGCAAGCATGCCCGGCAGTTCGTCGGCGTGCAGCGAGGCCTGTACGTACACCTTCTGGCCGCCGCCCGTGCCGTAGTGAAAGCTCGTGATCTGCCGCGCGGTGCCGAGGGCGGGCGCTATCAACGGATGGTTCTGGGTACGCATGTTGGAGACGCGCGCTGCGGCAGGCCGCGGCACACGTGAGTAGTGGGTTCGTGAAAGGGAAGCCCGCAGCCGGGCTGCAAGAAGCGATCTTAGCGGATTCGATCTGGCGCCGTAACTTCGGTGGAAACGCGCCGAGGCGTGCGGCGCGCGCAGATTGCGCAGATGAAGCAGACAAAGCAGGGGCGAAAAAAAACCCGAACCGCAGTCCGGGTTTTTCTCTCACCTCGGGGAACACGCCGCGAGGCTTGGAGCGCGCGTCGATCAGCCGCCGTACACGTCGAAGTCGAAATACTTCGCTTCGATCTTCTTGTACGTGCCGTCCTTGATCATGTCGGCGATGGCCTTGTCGATCTTCGTCTTCAGGTCGGCGTCTTCCTTGCGCAGGCCGATGGCGGCCGCGCCCGTCGGGATTTCCTTGCCCGCGAACTGGAAGCCCGCGCCGCGCGGGGTCTTCAGGAAGCCGAGGTCGGCCTGCACTTCGTCTTGCAGCGCGGCGTCCAGACGGCCCGAGAGCAGGTCGGCATAGACCTGGTCCTGGTTCTGGTAAGGCACCACGTTCACGCCCTTGGGCGCCCAGTTTTCCTTCGCGTAGGTTTCCTGGATCGTGCCTTGCTCCACGCCCACCGACTTGCCCTTGAGCGAATCGGCCGTCGGCAGGAGGTTCGTGCCCTTCTTCGCGACGAGGCGCGTCGGCGTGTTGAACAGCTTCGCCGAGAACGCGATCTGCTCTTCGCGCTGCGGGGTGATCGTCATTGACGAAAGCACGCCGTCGAACTTCTTCGCCTTCAGGGCCGGGATCATGCCGTCGAAGTCCTGCTCGACCCACACGCACTTGGCGTTCAGGCGCTTGCAGATTTCGTTGCCGAGGTCGATGTCGAAGCCGACGAGCTTGCCATCCGGTGCTTTGGATTCGAACGGCGCGTAGCTGGCATCGACGCCGAAGCGGACGGTCGTCCAGTCTTTCGCGTGGGCGGCGCCGGCCGATACGGCCAGCAGGGCAACCGACAGGGCGGCAAGCAGTTTTTTCACTATGGTGTACTCCTCGGATGGTTCATGGAGCGCCGCGTGCGGTCATGCCGCCGCGGCGCATTGTCCGGCGCGTTGTGCATCCCGGACTTTCTTTGGGCTTGCCGGCGCGAGAGCCGGCGGCGCGGGCAGAAGCTTACCCGGTCAAAATTGCTGCGTCGCTAGTGTAATACCGGATAGCGCAAGAATGCTCGCTGAAAGGAACGTTCGATTTCCGGCGGCGATGGGCGCAAAGCCTTGCCGGGCAAGGCGCTGGTGGATAGCGGTGCGACCTGCGCGAATGGTCTGCAGAAAGCGGATGCGATGCCTGGTTGCAACAGTCGGCGGCAGGCGGCCCCGCCGTCCTCCGTCGCCCGGCTCAAACCACCCGCCTGCCCGCGAGATAGGTGGCGCGCGGCACCGGCAATGCATCGAGCATTGTCACGCGCACGAAGTCCGCGCGCAGGCCCGGCGTGATGGCGCCGCGGTCCGTCAGCCCGGCGCGGCGAGCCGGCTCCCACGAAACGGTCGCCATGGCGCGCGGCAACTGCCAGCCGGCCTGGGTGACGAGGTCGAATGCCGCCGTGAGGAGGCTCGACGGCACGTAGTCGGACGAGAGGATGTCGAGCAGGTTCGCCTGCGCGAGCTCCAGCGCCGAGACATTGCCCGAATGCGAGCCGCCGCGCACGAGGTTCGGCGCGCCCATGATGGTCGAAATGCCGCGCTCTTTCGCCGCCTCGGCCGCGATGCGCGTGGTCGGGAATTCGGCCAGCACGATGCCTTCCGCGGCCGCCTGCTCGACGTGCTCGACCAGCGTGTCGTCGTGGCTCGCGAGCGGAAGGTTGCGCGCCCGGCAGCGCTCGACGATCTGGCGGCGATGCGCGTCGGCGAAGCGCTGCTGCTCGTCGGCCAGCTCGGCCTGCATCGTCGCGGCTTCTTCGTCGGTCCACTTGCCGTAACGCTCCTGGAAGCGGCGCCACTGCTCGCGGTCGTGCCACTGGCGCTGACCCGGCGTGTGGTCCATCACGGAGGCGAGGCGCAAGAGCGGGTGCGCGCTCAGCGTGTCGAAGAGTTCGATCACGTCCTGGGTCGCGATTTCGCAGCGCAGATGCAGAAAGTGCTCGGCGCGCAGCAGGCCGCGCTCCGAGAAGCGCGAGAGTGCGCCCGCGCAGGCGAGCTGCACCTCGCGGCCGCGCACGCCCACCGAAAGGCGCGTGCCGATGGCGAGCGCGTCGAATACGGTCGTGATGCCGGCCGCCGCGATCTGCGCGTCGTGAATCACGAACGCGGCGTCGGTATTCCAATGCACGCCGGGGCGCGGTGCGAGGTGCTTCTCGAGGTTGTCGGTGTGCAGTTCGACGAGGCCGGGCAGCAGATAGTCGCCCATCCAGTCCTCGGCCTCGGGGGCGGACGTCGTGCCGCGCGACAGCTCGCGGATCCGGCCGTCCTCCACGCGCAACGTGCCGGTGAAAACCTCGTCTCGCGTCACGATGCGAGCGTTCTTGATCAACATCGTCTGGCTCCGTAATCAGAACAGATAGAGCGGTTTCAGGCGGCTTCGTTCAATGCCGTCTGCACGCGCGGTGCGGCGAGCGCGAGACGGCGCGTGGTGACGCGCTCGCGCGTGTCTTCGTCGTGGAAGACGCCCACGATCGCCGCGCCGTGCTCGCGCGCCTCGACGATCAGGCTCGACACCACCTCGCGATTTTCCGCATCGAGCGAGGCCGTGGGCTCGTCCAGCAGCAGCACGCGATGCCCGGCGATCAGACCGCGCGCGATGTTCACGCGCTGCTGCTCGCCGCCCGAAAACGTTGCGGGGGCGAGCGACCAGAGCCGCCGCGGCACGTTCAGGCGCGCGAGCAGCGCTTCGGCGCGCGCGTGCGCCTCGTTTTGCGCCACGCCGCGCGCCACGAGCGGCGCCGCGACGAGGTCGCGCGTGGCGACGCGCGGAATCACGCGCAGGAACTGGCTTACGTAACCCACCACGTTGCGGCGCAGGCGCAGCACGTCGTGTGGCGCCGCGCCCGTGATTTCGAGGTGCTGCGAGGGCGCATCGTCGTCGCGAATGGCGATCGAGCCGCCGCTCGCGAGGTAATTGCCGTAGAGGCAGCGCAGCAGCGTGCTCTTGCCCGCGCCGGACGGCCCGACGAGCACGACGCATTCGCCGCGCTCCACATCGATCGAGACACCCGCGAGCGCCTCGATGCCGATGCCGCCCTGGCCGTGCAGCGTGAACGTTTTGCGCACGTCTTGCGCGCGCAGCATCAGCGCGGGGCGTTCGACGAAGGGGCTTTCGTGCGCATTTTCGTGCGGGGATGAGGCGGTACGCATCATGTCGATCATCCTAGACCGGCAGCACGGAGGCCACCAGCGTCTGCGTGTAGGGATGCTGAGGATCGTCGAGCACCTGGTCGGTCAAGCCCGCCTCGACCACCGTGCCGCCCTGCATCACCATGAGGCGGTGCGCGAGCAGGCGGGCCACGCCGATATCGTGCGTGACGATCAGCACCGAGAGATGCAGTGTCGTCGTGAGCGTGCGCAGCAGATCGAGCAGGCGTGCCTGGACGGAGACGTCGAGACCCGCCGTGGGCTCGTCCATGAAGACGAGGCGTGGGCCCGTGACGAGATTGCGCGCGATCTGCAAACGCTGCTGCATGCCGCCCGAGAACGCGGAGGGCAGCTCGTCGATGCGCGCGGCGTCGAGCTCCACGCGCTCCATCCATTGCTGGGCGGTGTGGCGGATCTGGCCATAGTGGCGCGCGCCGACGGCCATGAGCGGCTCGCCGATGTTCGCGCCCGCCGAAACGCCGGCGCGCAGTCCGTCGCGAGGGTTCTGCTGCACGAAGCCCCATTCGGTGCGCATGATGCGGCGCCGGTGCGGCTCGGGAAGCGTGCGCAGGTCGAGCGTTTCGCCCTCCGTGCTCACGTAGCGCAGCTCGCCGGCATCGGCCCCGGTGCGCAGCCCGAGCGTGTTGAGCAGCGTGGTCTTGCCCGAGCCCGATTCGCCGACGATGCACAGCACCTCGCCGGGATAGAGGTCGAAGCTCACGTCGCGGCAGCCGTTGCGGCCGCCGTATTGCTTCGTGAGACGGCGGGCGCTCAGCAGGGGCGTCATGCCGGTTCTCCGTCTGGTTCTCCGTTTTCTTCGCGGCGCTCGTGACAGTAATCGCTGTCCGAGCAGACGAACATGCGCGTGCCCGCGTCGTCCACGATCATTTCGTCGAGGAAGCTTTCGCGCGAGCCGCAGAGGGCGCACGCCTGCTCCCAGCGCTGGACCTCGAACGGATGGTCGTCGAAGTCGAGGCTCCTGACCGGCGTCCAGGGCGGAATCGCGTAGATGCGGCGCTCGCGTCCGGCGCCGAACAACTGCAGCGCGGCGTTCATGTTGAGCTTCGGGTTGTCGAACTTGGGGATCGGCGAAGGCGCGGTGAGATAGCGGCCGTTGACCGTCACCGGATAGTCGTAGGTCGTCGCGATGCTGCCGTGCTGCACGATGTCCTCGTAGAGCTTCACGCTGACGAGGCCGTAGTCGGCGAGCGCGTGCAGCTTCCGGCATTCGGCCACGCGAGGCTCCAGCCGGAACAGCGGCTCGGGCATCGGCACCTGATAGACGAGGATCTGGCCTTCCGCGAGCGGCGTTTCGGGAATGCGGTGGCGCGTCTGGATGATCGTCGCCTCGCGCGTGCGGCGCGTGGTCTTCACGCCGGTCGTGCGCGCGAAGAAGCGGCGGATGTTCACGGCGTTCGTGGTGTCGTCCGAGCCCTGGTCGATCACCTTGAGCGTGTCGTTCGCCCCGATGATCGCCGCGCTAACCTGGATGCCGCCCGTGCCCCAGCCATAGGGCAGCGGCATCTCGCGCGAGGCGAACGGCACCTGATAGCCGGGCACCGCCACGGCCTTGAGCAGCGCGCGGCGGATCATGCGCTTGGTCTGCTCGTCGAGGTAGGCGAAGTTGTAGCCTTCGGCGGCCTGCGTCTCGTGCGAGGCGATCGGCGCGGCCAGGGTGGCGGGCGCGCTCATGCGGCCTCCTCGTTCGTCGGGTCCGGCTGTCCGTGCTGTTCGTGTTGCGCGCGCAGGCGGCGCACGAGTTCGAGTTCGGCCTGGAAATCGACGTAGTGCGGCAGCTTCAGGTGCTGCACGAAGCCGGAGGCTTCGACGTTGTCGCTGTGCGAGAGCATGAACTCGATGTCCTGGGTGGGCGAGGCGAGCGTTTCGCCCAGTTCCTCGGCACGCAGCGCGCGGTCCACGAGCGCCATCGCCATCGCCTTGCGCTCGGCGTGGCCGAAGGCGAGGCCGTAGCCTTGCGTGAAGGTGGGCGGTACCGCCTTGCTGCCCGCGAACTGGTTGATCATCTGGCATTCCGTCAACTCGATCTCGCCGATCTCGACGGCTTCGCCCAGCTCGTCCAGTCTCATTTCTACGGAGACCGAACCAAAGCGGATCTCGCCCGCGAACGGATGCGAGTGCGCGTAGCCGCGCTGCGTCGCATAGCCCATCGCCAGCAGGAAGCCTTCGTCGCCGCGCGCGAGATTCTGCAGGCGCACGGCGCGGTCGGCCGGAAACGACAGCGGTTCGCGCGAAAGATCGCCGGGTTCAAGCGCGCCGGGCGCGGGCGCTTCCTGTTCGATCAGGCCTTCCTTGTCGAGCAGCGCGACGACGCGCGGCATCGGCTCCGGCGGGATGCTGTCAGGCGATGCGGCTGCGTTCGACTCCGGGCTTTGCGCGCCTGCGCCCACGTCGCCGCCTTCGGCCAGCAGCGCGAAATCGAGCAGGCGCTGCGTGTAGTCGTAGGTCGCGCCAAGCACCTGGCCGCCCGGTACGTCCTTGAAGGTGGCCGAGATGCGGCGCGCCACGTCCATCCGCTCCGTTTCTACGGGCTCCGTATAGCCGAAGCGCGGCAGGGTCGTGCGGTAGGCGCGCAGCAGAAAAATGGCTTCGACGAGATCGCCGGCGGCCTGTTTGATGGCGAGTGCGGCGAGCTCTTCGTCGTACACCGAACCTTCGGCCATCACGCGCGCGACGGCAAGGCGCAACTGCTCGCGAATCTGCGCGACGCTCAGTTCGGGCACGCGCGTGTCGCCGCGGCGCGCCTCGTCGAGCAGGCGCCACGACGCTTCGATCGCGCGCTCGCCTCCTTTGACGGCGACATACATCAGTTCATCTCCACGCGGGTGGTGCGCGGCAGGCCGACCAACTGGTCGCCGCAGACGAGATAGAAGTCGATGCCGCACGGAAAGAGCGGGCCCAGTGCGGCACGCTCCTGCCAGAAGCGCTCGGGCAGGCCGGCAGGCGCGATCGTGTGAGCATTTTCGATGCCCGGGCCGCGCAGCGTGACGGGCGCGCCGCCCGCGAGCGAGGCGACGCGCACGAATACGGTGGCCGACAGCTCGGGCGATTCGGGCGTGCCGATGGCGAATGAGGCAAGCGGCGGCAGCGCCGCGGCGTCGTGCACGTAGACGAATGCGGCTTCGCCCGGCGCGGCGGCGAGCGGAGCGTCCGCATGAAAGCGCAGGGCGGCGCTGAGCGCGGCGTCAGGCTGCGCGAGCCAAACGGGCGTGGCGTAGTCGGCGAGCGCAAGCAGCGAGGCGAACGCCGCAAGGCCGGCGCGTTCGCCGCCATTCGTGGCGTCGGCGGCGGGCAACACCGCTTCGATCACGCCGACGCGGCCCGGACGCGCGAGCGCGTCGAGCAGCGTGCGGAACACCGCCTGGGTGTCGTGGACGGGATCGGCAAAGCCGGGAGCGAGCGCATCGAGCGCGAGGTGTGCGGCCTGTGCGGCTTGCGGGTCAAGGGCGGTTTGATGTTCGTCGATCATGCGTCACCTCGAACCATGGTGAAAAACTCGACCTTCGTGCTGGCGGTAGCGGCGCGGCGCGCGGCACGTCGTGCCTCTGCGCGCGCGGCGAGCGGCGCGATCAGTTGCGCGTGCAACGAGGCATGGCGCTCGGGCTGCTGCAGGAGCGCGTCGGCCAGCGCGGCCAGTTCGGCGCGGCGCTTGTCGCGTCCCAGGTGACAGGCCACGCCCACCGTGCCGCTGCCAGCGCCGTCCGCACCGCGCAGGCGCAGCGTGGCGCGTGTCACGGTGGCTTCGCCGAGATTGAAGGCATTGCCGGTGCCGCCGATGCGGCCACGCACCATCGCGAGGCCCGTCTGCGGCGGGCGCAGCCAGTCGAAGGCAGGCGCGGCGGCGCCTTCCAGCGCGGCCGCGAGCGCCGCTTCGAGATCGGCGCGCGGCGTGCGGGCGAGCACCGCCATCCATGCGCGCCGCGATGCGGCCGGGGGCGAGACGGAGGTAGCGTTCATCTGCGGTTCCTGTGTCATGAACGGGAGTGTCCTGCGAACGTCGCTGAAGTTCGTTATTGGACCATCTATTCATCTAAACGTCTAGACGTCTGGTCGTGCAGTCGTCTATATGCAGCGAGGGAGATGTTTTCATATTTCCATCACGCCGCGCGCACTACAATGCGGGAAACGCTATTGAACCCGGAAGGAATGACAGCACCATGACATCGAACGACGACGCGCCGCACGGCGCCCAGCTCGAGCGCGGCGCAGGCGTGGCGGTGTGGCGGCAGATCGAACAGATCCTCGTGGCCGAAATCGCGGCGCAAGGTTTCGGCGAGGACGGGCGCCTGCCGAGCGAGGGCGAGCTGGCGAAGCGCTTCGACGTGAACCGCCATACGGTGCGGCGCGCGATGCTCGGCCTCGCGGCGAGCGGGCTCGTGAGCGTCGAGCAGGGGCGCGGCACGTTCGTTCAGCCGGGCGCGATCGACTATACGATCGGCAGGCGCACGCGCTTTACCGAAAACCTCCGGCAGCACCAGCAGGCGGCGGTGGGCAAACTGCTGTCGTCGTCGCGCGTGAAGGCGGAGCCGACCGTCGCAAAGGCGCTGGGCATCCGCGCGGGCGCGCTGGTCTATCGGATCGAAACGCTGCACGAACTGGACGGCGTGCCGCTCACCTACGCGCGCAACTGGTATCCGGCCGCGCGCTTCGCCGACCTGCCCGCCGTGATGGAGCGCTTCGACAGCACCTCGAAGGCGCTCGCCGAATACGGCGTGGCGGACTACCTGCGCAAATGGAGCCGCATCGGCAGCGCGCTGCCCGAGCCCGAGGTGGCGCGGCGGCTGAACATCAACCGGCAGCAGCCTGTGCTCGTGGTCGAGAACGTGGACGTCGACATGGACGGCACGCCGATCAAGTACGGCATCACGCATTTCGCGGCCGACCGCGTGCAGTTGATGGTGGAGCACGACGTATGACGGGCGCCGCCGAGGCCTGGAGCGACGCCACCCGCTTCGCGATCTACTATGCGCCGCCGCGCGAATCGGCCTGGTGGCGAGCGGGCTGCGCGTGGCTCGGGCGCGATCCGGAGAGCGGCGAAGCCCTGCATGCGCCGCAGCCCGCAGACCTGGCCCGCCCGCTCGCCGCAGTCACGGCCGCGCCGCGCCGCTACGGCTGGCACGGCACGCTCGTGCCGCCATTTCGCCTTGCGCCCGGCGCGACTCCCGAGGCGTTGCTGGCCGCCGCGCAGCAATGGGCCGCGACGCGCGCGCGCTTTGCGCTGACGGTCGAGGCGGCGACGCTCGGCCGCTTCGTCGCCCTGCGTGCCGCCGACGACGAAGGCGACGCCGCCGTGCGCGAGCTGGCCGCCGACGCGCTGCGCACGCTGGCGGCGCTGCGGGCCGCGCAGACCCCGGCGGAACTCGCGCAACGGCTCGACGCGCCGCTCACGGCGCGCCAGCGCGCCTACGTCGAGGCATGGGGCTACCCGTACGTCTTCGACGAATACCGTTTCCACATGACGCTTTCCGATTCGCTCGACGATGCGCGCGAGCGGCACGCGCTCGTGGCGGCCTGGAACGCGCGGATGGCGGATGCCGGCGCGCTGCCGGTGGACGGCGCCGCGCTCTTCGTCGAACCGCGGCCGGGCGCGCCGTTCGCGCTGTGGCGCCGGGTGGCGTTCGCCGGCGGGGAGCCGCGCCGATGAACGACCGGCTGATCTACCTGATGGGGCCTTCGGGGGCGGGCAAGGACTCGCTGCTGGGCTTCGCGCGCGCCCGCCTCGCGGCCGAAGGCGTGGTGCTGGCGCACCGCTACATCACGCGTGCCGAAGGCGGCGGCGAGAACCACATCGCGCTCACCGACCACGAGTTCGAGGCGCGCGCGCGGCTCGGCCTCTTTGCGCTGCAGTGGCGCAGCCACGCGCTGCGCTACGGGATCGGCGTGGAGATCGACCAGTGGCTCGGGCTTGGCTGCACGGTGGTGGTGAACGGCTCGCGCGCGTACATGGGCGAGGCGCTCAAGCGTTATCCGCAGATGACGCTCGTGCATGTCGAGGCGGCGCACCCCGTGCTGGCGGCGCGCCTCGCCTCGCGCGGACGCGAGACGCCCGCGCAGATCGCCGCGCGTCTCGCACGCCAGGCGCCGTTCGAGGTGCCGGCGGGGGCGCGCCTCGCGCGCATCGACAACTCGGGCCGGCTGGAAGAGGCCGGCGAGGCATTCGTCGAGGTGGTGCGCCGCGTGGCGGCGGGCCGCTGAGCGCTGCGTCGAAACCGGGCAGACAGCGTTTGGTCGAGCGCCCGGCGCCGCGGCGCGCCGGACGCGGCCGCTCAGGTGCGTCGCGCCACCATGCCGGAGACGCGCTGCGCGGCCTGCTGGAGCGGTTCGAGGAAGGTCTTGACCATCTGCTTCGCCGAGGTCCGCTGCGCATTCCCGCTGATGTTCATTGCCGCGATCACGCGGCCCTGGCGGTTGCGGATGGGCGCGGAGATCGAGATCAGGCCGCCTTCCAGTTCCTGGTCGACGATGGCCCAACCCTGCTGGCGCACCTGGGCGATGACCTTTTTCAACTCTTCCTTGTCGGTAACCGTGCGCGGCGTGTGCGCGTAGAGCGGCGAGGCGCCGAGCGTGGCGTCGAGCGCGTCCTCGTCGAGCGCCGAGAGCAGCACCCGCCCCATCGACGTGCAATACGCCGGCAGGCGGCTCCCGATCGAGAGGTTGATCGTCATGATCTTGTGCGTGGGCACGCGCAGGACGTAGACGATTTCCGTGCGGTCGAGCACCGCCGCCGAGCAGCTTTCGTGCACCTGCCCCGAGAGCTCTTCCATGACCGGTTCGGCGAGGTTCCAGAACGGCATCGACGTGAGGTAGGCGAAACCCAGGTCGAGGATCTTCGGCGTGAGGCGGAAGAGGCGGCCTTCGGCCTCGACGTAGCCGAGCGTCTGCAGCGTGAGCAGGATGCGGCGCGCGCCGGCGCGCGTGAGGCCGGTGGCGGCGGCCACGTCGGTGAGGGTCTGCTCGGGGCGTTCGGCGTTGAACGCGCGGATCACCGAGAGTCCGCGGGCGAACGACTGCACATAGGAGTCGCCCGGCTTGTCGGGGATCTCCGGCTGCTCGGCGGGACGGTCGGGCGAGGCACTGGATGCAGAGGTCATGGGCGTCGGAAAAGGGTTCGGCGGCGCGTAACGAACCCATGACGATAGCGCAAGCGCCCTGTTTCGCCAACCGGCGGCGCGGGGGGGGCCGCTGCGCGCGGAGGTGCCGGCATTGGCGAGAGCGCGCAACCGCCATTGATTTTTGTCAATCATTTATCTCTTTATTTTTTATTCTGCATCTAACTTGCTTTAGGTCCAGGGGTGTGTGCGCGAATATTGGCCTGATTTTATAAATATGCTTCCGCTTGGCGGCGAATGTCGATTCGAATTAATAGCGTGCCGAGAAACGGCGAGTCATGAATAACAGGGTGGGTCGACGCTTTTGCGCGAGCCTCGCTGGCCGGCTGGGAGGCGCCGCAGCGCGTTTTCATGGCCGAGGTGAAAGATTTTAGAAAGCATGATGCGTCCTTCCGTCGCGCCAGTTTGAGCGAGATTTAGCGAATCGAGATCAAATTAGATCCGAATATCTTTCCGTAGAATTTTGCCGAGCACGATACGGGTGCATTTCTCGCGATTTCTTGCGATGTAAATGCGTTAAAGCGTCCAAAGATCGTTTAACGGAAAGACGGGCAAACATGACAGACAGACAGGCCTTCAAAAGGTGGCTCATCCCCCTCGGCAGTGGGCTGGCCGCAATGCTTTCGGGGTGCAGCGGCAATTTCCCGCTGCTCGATCCCAAGGGCAGCGTGGGGGTGGCCGAAAAATCGCTCATCGCCACGGCTACCGGCGCCATGCTGCTGGTGGTGGTGCCCGTGATCATCCTCACGCTGCTGTTCGCATGGCGCTACCGGGCGTCGAACCGCCATGCCGTTTATGCGCCGAAGTGGGCGCACTCCACAGCCATCGAGGTCGTGGTCTGGGCCATTCCCGCCGTGATCATCCTCTTCCTCGGCATCCTCACCTGGCGGACTTCGCACGAGCTCGATCCCTATAAGCCGCTCGAGTCGAACGTGAAGCCCATCAACGTCGAAGTCGTGGCGCTCGACTGGAAGTGGCTCTTCATCTATCCGGACCTCGGCATCGCCACGGTGAACCAGCTGGCCGTGCCGGTGGGCACGCCGGTCAATTTCCGCATCACGTCGGATTCGGTGATGAACTCGTTCTTCATCCCGCAACTGGGCACTCAGGTGTACGCGATGGCGGGCATGCAGACACACCTGCACCTGATCGCCGACCAGCCCGGCAACTTCGAGGGCCTTTCGTCGAACTACAGCGGCCGCGGCTTCTCGGACATGAAGTTCCGCACGCTCGCCACGAGCCAGGGCGACTTCGACGCGTGGGTCAAAAAGGTCAAGGCGTCGGCCGGCTCGCTCGGCATGGACCAGTACGCCACGGTCGCGCAGCCCAGCGAGAAGGTGCCCGTGCAGTACTTCTCGACGGTCGACCCGAAGCTCTTCAACAACATCATTGCGAAGTACAACAACGGCCACGTCACGGACTTCAGTGACGCTGCCTGCGGTACTAAGGGGTAACGCATGTTCGGCAAACTCACATTAGACGCGATTCCGTTCGATCAGCCGATCATCATGGGCGCCGCGGCGTTCATGGCGCTGATCGTCGTCGCGGTGCTCGGTCTCGTGACCGTGACAGGGAAGTGGAAGTACCTCTGGAGCGAGTGGCTCACGAGCGTCGACCACAAGCGCATTGGCGTGATGTACATCGTCGTGGCCGTGCTCATGCTCGTGCGCGGCTTCGCCGACGCCGTGATGATGCGTATCCAGCAGGCTATCGCCTTCAACGGGCCGGGCTACCTGCCGCCGCATCACTACGACCAGATCTTCACGGCGCACGGCGTCATCATGATCTTCTTCATGGCGATGGCGCTCATGGTCGGCCTCTTCAACCTCGTCGTGCCGCTGCAGATCGGCGCGCGCGACGTGGCGTTTCCGTTCCTGAACTCGCTTTCGTTCTGGATGACGGCGATCAGCGCGATCCTGATCAACCTGTCGCTCGTGATCGGCGAGTTCGCACAGGTGGGCTGGCTCGCCTATCCGCCGCTCTCGGAGCTGCAATATAGTCCGGGCGTGGGGGTGGACTACTACATCTGGGCGCTGCAGCTTTCGGGCGTGGGCACGCTGATCACGGGCGTCAACTTCTTCGTCACGATCATCAAGATGCGCGCGCCGGGCATGAGTCTCATGAAGATGCCGGTGTTCACGTGGACGGCGCTCTGCTCGAACGTGCTCATCATGGCCACGTTCCCGATCCTCGCCATCGCGGTGGCGCTGCTCGGCCTCGACCGCTATCTCGGCATGCACTTCTTCTCGAACGATGCCGGCGGCAACCCGATGCTGTATCTGAACCTGATCTGGGCCTGGGGCCACCCCGAGGTGTATATCCTCGTGCTGCCCGCGTTCGGCATCTATTCGGAAGTCATGGCCACCTTCTCGAAGAAGCCGCTGTTCGGCTACAAGACGATGGTCTATGCCACGTGCGCGATCATGATTCTCGCGTTCCTCGTCTGGGCCCACCACTTCTTCACGATGGGATCGGGTGCCGACGTCAACGCGTTCTTCGGCATCATGACCATGGTCATCGCGATCCCTACGGGCGTGAAGATCTTCAACTGGCTGTTCACGATGTATCGCGGCCGCGTGCATTTCACGGCGCCGGTGCTCTGGACGATCGGCTTCATGGTGACGTTCTCGATCGGTGGCATGACGGGCGTGATGATGGCGATTCCGGGCGCGGACTTCGTGCTTCACAACTCGCTCTTCCTCGTCGCGCACTTCCACAACGCGATCATCGGCGGCGTGGTGTTCGGCTACCTCGCGGGCGTGCACTACTGGTTCCCGAAAGTGTTCGGCATCAAGCCCAGCGAAAAGCTCGGCAAGGCGTCGTTCTGGTGCTGGTTCGTCGGTTTCTACGTGGCGTTCGTGCCGATCTACGTGCTCGGCTTCATGGGTATGACGCGCCGGACCAACCACTACGACAACCCCGACTGGCAGTCGTGGCTGATCGTGGCCGCGATCGGCGCCGCGATCATCGCGCTCGGCGTGGTGTTCCAGGTGCTGCAGTGGGTGATGGCGTTCGTGAACCGCAACAAGGCCGAATGGCAGGACGTTACGGGCGACCCGTGGGACGGCCGCACGCTGGAGTGGTCGACTTCGTCGCCGCCGCCGGTCTACAACTTCGCGGTCATTCCGCAGGTCGGCGATATCGATGCCTTCGCGCACATGAAGGAATCGGGCCAGGGCCTCGGTCTTGCGGACAAATACAGCGATATCCATATGCCGTCCAACACGCCGGCGGGCTTTTTCGTCGGTGTATTCAGCCTCGTGCTCGGTTTTGCCGGCGTGTGGCACATCACGTGGCTCGGCGTGCTCGCGTTCGCGGCGGTTGTGCTGACCATTGCCATTCGCAGCTTCGGCGATAACGACGGCTACTACATTCCGGCGGCAAAGGTCCGCGAGATCGAAGAGCGACGCCATGGCGCCGTTGCCTCTGCGAATCGTCGCGAAATGGTTGCTGAGGAGGCTTACTGATGTTACAGAAAACCAACGCGGCAACTCTTGCCGAACTCGATCATCACGATCATCCGCCTTCGAACTCGGTATTCGGGTTTTGGGCGTACCTGATGACGGACTGCGTGCTGTTCGCGGCGCTGTTCGCCACCTTCGGCGTGCTGGGGCACCAGTACGCGGGCGGTCCCACGGGCAAGGATCTGTTCGATATCCCCGGTGTTGCGATCGAAACGGCGGTGCTGCTGCTTTCCAGCATCACATACGGCTTCGCGATGCTGGGCGCCCACCAGGGCAAGCGCGGTGTCGTGCTCGGCTGGCTCGCCGTCACGTTCGTACTGGGCGTGACCTTCCTCGTGTTCGAACTGCGCGAGTTCTCGCACCTGATCGGAGAGGGTGCCGGCCCGCAGCGCAGCGCGTTCCTGTCCTCGTTCTTCACGCTGGTCAGCACCCACGGCCTGCACGTGTTCTTCGGCCTCGTCTGGATGATCGTGATGATGATCCACGTGCTTCGCAAGCCGGAACTCGGCGAAAAGGAAATTCGCGGGCTGACCTGCCTGAGCCTCTTCTGGCACTTCCTTGACGTCGTCTGGATTTGCGTGTTTACCTTTGTCTATCTCGGGAGCGTGCTCTAAATGGCTCATTCTTCCTCGGTCGCTGAGGGTGGTGCTCATGGCACCGCTCATGGCACATTCGGCAGCTATCTTGCAGGCTTCGTTCTTTCCGTGATTCTCACGGCGGGTGCGTTCGGCATCGTGATGCACGGTTCGCTCGATCCCGCTACGGCGATCGTCGTGCTCGCGGTGCTGGCGTTCGTGCAGGTGGTCGTCCACCTCGTGTTCTTCCTGCACCTGAACGCGTCGGCGGGGCAGGGCTGGAACGTCCTGTCGCTCGCCTATACGGTGCTTGCCGCCGCCTTTCTCATTTTCGGCACGATCTGGGTGATGCATAACGTCGGCATGAATATGATGTCGCGCTGATCCCGCCCCTTTCGGGGGGCACGGTAGTTCGTGGCTTGCCGGGGTATCGAACGGCCGCATAGACTCTCAGTCTGTGCGGCCGTTTCGTTTTCGGTGCGAAGCCATGCGCTTGACACCGTTTGCGCACGCCGCCTATCATGCAGGGCAATTGTTCGATACACGACCATGAGTTCATATATCGAACAAGACGCATCTGGACCGGCGCGCTCGAGGGTTGGGTTTCGTCCGCGCAGTCCGTCACGCTGGTTTGCATAGGATGGGCCCGAGCGCTAACGCTGGTCGGCACGCCAGGTTCCATCGACAGGAGACGTTCATGACGGAAGCTTTTCTGTGCGACGCGATTCGCACCCCCATCGGGCGCTATGCCGGCGCTCTCGCGCCGGTTCGTGCCGACGACCTCGGCGCCGTGCCGCTCAAGGCCCTGATGGAGCGTAACAAGGAAGTCGACTGGTCGGCGATCGACGACGTGATCTACGGCTGCGCCAATCAGGCCGGCGACGACAACCGCAATGTGGCGCGCATGTCGCTGCTGCTCGCGGGGCTGCCGCAGGCCGTGCCGGGGTCGACCGTCAACCGCCTGTGCGGTTCGGGGATGGACGCCGTCGGTATTGCCGCGCGCGCGATCAAGTCGGGCGAGACCGGGCTGATGGTGGCGGGCGGCGTCGAGAGCATGAGCCGTGCGCCCTTCGTCATGGGCAAGGCCGCGAGCGCTTTTTCGCGCGACGCCGCGATCTACGATACGACGATTGGCTGGCGCTTCGTGAATCCGCTGATGAAACAACTGTACGGTGTCGACTCGATGCCCGAAACGGCGGAAAACGTCGCGGTCGACTACAACGTGAGCCGCGCGGACCAGGATGCCTTTGCTGTGCGCAGCCAGCAGAAGGCGGCGCGCGCCCAGGCCGACGGCACGCTCGCGCAGGAAATCGTCGCGGTCACCATCGCGCAGAAGAAGGGCGATCCGGTCGTCGTTTCGCGCGACGAGCATCCGCGTGAAACGAGTCTCGAAGCGCTTGCGAAACTCAAGGGCGTGGTGCGTCCGGACGGCTCGGTGACGGCGGGCAATGCCTCGGGCGTCAACGACGGCGCCTGTGCGCTGCTGCTCGCCAACGAAGAGAACGCGAAGCGCTACGGCTTGACGCCGCGCGCGCGCGTACTGGGTATCGCCACGGCGGGCGTTGCGCCGCGCGTGATGGGCATCGGCCCGGCGCCCGCGACGCAAAAATTGCTCGCGCGCCTGAACATGACGATCGACCAGTTCGACGTGATCGAACTGAACGAGGCATTCGCGTCGCAGGGTCTGGCCGTGCTGCGCATGCTTGGCGTAGCCGACGACGATCCTCGCGTGAATCCCAACGGCGGCGCGATCGCGCTCGGTCACCCGCTCGGCATGAGCGGTGCACGCCTCGTGACGACGGCGCTGTATCAGCTTGAGCGCACGAAGGGCCGCTATGCGCTGTGCACGATGTGTATCGGCGTGGGGCAGGGTATCGCCATGGCGATCGAACGACTCTGAGGGTTGCCCCGCTCGCCTGATCCCGTGAGGCCAGGCTGACAGACGCCGCGAACCGAACGATTCGCGGCGTTTTTGTTTCCAGCATGTGAACGGGCTGCGACTGAGGCAGTCGCCGAGTATTTCGAGAGCCAAAACAATGGCCAAATTCGTATCGAATTTGTGAATGCCGGATGCGCGGCATTCACTTACTTTGATTCATGGTGGATAACGTGAAAGTATTCCGGCCCACTAACCATCGGTTTTTTTTGAACGCTCGCGTAGAATCGTCCGCACTTCGGTGCACACCCGCTGCACCGTCGATTGCAACAGCATTCCAGGCTACCTTGATAAGGAGAACGCGGATGATGAAAGCAGCAAGCTGGGGCGCAGCCTTGATTCTTGGCATCGCGGCCGTGCAACCCGCCATCGCGCAGGACGCGCTCGCGAGCGCTGCGCAGGCCGTGGTCGCCAATGCCGAGCCGGTTCATGTGCAGGCGCAGATCGTCGGCATCGACCGCACGGCACGCGTGGTGACGTTGCGCGGTCCGCGCGGCAACGAAGTGGATATCGGGATCGGGCCGCAGGTCGGAAACTTCGATCAACTGAATGTCGGCGATACCGTTGACGTGCTCTACAAGAACGCACTGCTCGTTACGGCCGACAAGGTCACCGGCAAGGACAAGGGTATTCGCAAACGCGTCGATACGAGCGTTTATCTCCCGGCGTCGTCGGGCTACAGCGCGGCGCGCCAGGTCGAGGTGCAGGCCACGGTTCAGCACATCGATCTGAAGAAGCGCAAGGTGACGCTGCGCGGCGCCTACCAGACGGTGACGCTCGACGCTACGCCCGATATCGACCTCAAGTCGCTGAAGGTTGGCGACACGATCCACGCCGTGTTCGTGTCCGCTTACGCGACGCAGGTTACGCCGGTCGGCGCGACGCAATAAGCGCGTTTTCCGCGCGACAAACAACAACGCCGGGGTGCAGCGATCGATTCGCTGCACCCCGGCGTTTTTTCATGAGAGGCGGGCGCCCGTTGCGCTTTACAGACCGCCCATGCACATGTACTTCACGACGACATAGTCGTCCACGCCATAGTGCGAGCCTTCGCGGCCGAGGCCCGATTGCTTCACGCCGCCGAACGGCGCGACTTCGTTCGAGATCAGGCCGGTGTTGATACCCACCATGCCGTATTCGAGCGCCTCGGCCACACGCCATACGCGGCCGATGTCGCGGCTATAGAAGTACGCGGCGAGACCGAACTCGGTATCATTCGCCATCCTGATGACTTCCTCGTCCGACGAGAAGCGGAACAGCGGGGCGAGCGGGCCGAACGTTTCGTCGCGCGCGACCTTCATGGCAGGCGTCACGCCCGTGAGAACGGTCGGCTCGAAGAAGCCGTGGCCGAGCGCGTGGCGCTTGCCGCCCGTCGCGATCTGGGCGCCTTTCGCGAGCGCGTCTTCGATGTGCGATTCCACCTTCAGCACGGCCGCTTCGTTGATGAGCGGGCCTTGCGTCACGCCCGGCTCGGTGCCGAGGCCGACCTTCAATTGCTCGACGGCGTCGCGCAGCTTCGCGGCGAACGCGTCGTACACCTTGTCGTGCACGTAGAAGCGGTTCGTGCAGACGCAGGTCTGGCCGCTGTTACGGTACTTCGAGGCGATGGCGCCCGCGACGGCCGCGTCGAGATCGGCATCTTCGAACACGATGAACGGCGCGTTGCCGCCCAGTTCGAGCGAAACCTTCTTGACGGTCGGCGCGCACTGGCCCATCAGCAGGCGGCCAACGGGCGTCGAGCCCGTGAACGAGAGCTTGCGCACGGTGGCATTGCTGGTCATTTCGCCGCCGATGGCCTTCGGGTCGCCGGTCACGACGCTGAACACGCCGGCGGGCACGCCCGCGCGCTGCGCGAGCACGGCCATCGCCAGTGCCGAGAACGGCGTCGCTTCGGCCGGCTTCACGACGATCGGGCAGCCCGCTGCGAGCGCCGGGCCTACCTTGCGCGTGATCATCGCGGCCGGGAAGTTCCATGGCGTGATCGCGGCGCAGACGCCCACCGGCTCCTTCGTGACGACGATGCGGCGGTCGCTCGCGACTGTCGGAATCGTGTCGCCATAGATGCGCTTGCCTTCTTCGGCGAACCATTCGAGGAAGGAGGCGGCGTAGCCGATTTCGCCCTTCGCTTCCGCGAGCGGCTTGCCCTGTTCGGTGGTGAGGATCAGCGCGAGGTCGTCCGCGTGTTCGAGCATCAGATCGTGCCACTTGCGCAGGATCGTGGCGCGCTCCTTCGCGGTCTTCGCGCGCCAGGCGGGCCAGGCGGCGTTGGCGGCCGCGATGGCGCGGCGCGTTTCGGCTGCGCCCATCTTCGGCACCGTGCCGATCAGCGCGCCGGTGGCGGGATTCGTCACGTCGAATGTGGCGCCGTCTTCGGCCCCTTGCCATTCGCCGGCGAGGAAGGCCTTGTTTTGCAGCAGCGATGCGTCTTTCAGGTTCATGGTTGAACTCCCGACAGCTTGCGATTTATTTGATCAGCCATGCGAACGATGTGCGTGTGGCCAAAACGGTGGACGGCACAGCGGCGCGCGCCGGTGTACCGTCCGTTTCCTTCAGCGAGGTTTCCGTTCGACGTGCTCAGGCGGCGACGCCCACGGCTTCCTTGACCGACTCTTCGAGGATCGCGAGCGCTTCGTCGAAGACGTTGTCCTGGATCGTCAGCGGGAACAGGAAGCGCACGACGTTCGAGTACACGCCGCACACGAGCAGCAGCAGGCCGCGTTCGAGCGCCGCCGTCTGCACGCGCTTCGTGAAGTCGGCGTCCGGCTCGTTCGAACCCGGCTTGCAGAACTCGACGGCGTTCATCGCGCCCGGGCCGCGCACGTCGGCGATCTGCGGCACTTCCCCCTTCATCGCGTCGAGCCTGGCCTTGAGCTTGTCGCCCAGCTTCGTGGCGCGCTCGCAGAGCTTTTCTTCGTCGATGATGTCGAGCACCGCGTGCGCCGACGCGACGGCCAGCGGGTTGCCCGCGTACGTGCCGCCGAGGCCGCCCGGCGCCGCCGCGTCCATGACTTCGGCGCGGCCGACCACGCCCGACAGCGGCATGCCGCCGGCCAGGCTCTTGGCGATCGTCATGAGGTCCGGCGTGACGTCGTAGTGCTCCATCGCGAACAGCTTGCCGGTGCGCGCAAAGCCCGTCTGCACTTCGTCGGCGATCAGCAGGATGCCGTGCGTGTCGCAGATCTGGCGCAGGCCGCGCACGAAGTCGGCGGGTGCCTGGTAGAAACCGCCTTCGCCCTGGACCGGTTCGAAGATGATCGCGGCAACGCGCTTCGGATCGATGTCGGCCTTGAACAGCGTTTCAATGGCCTTCAGCGAGTCGGCGGTCGTGATGCCGTGGACCGAGTTGGGGTACGGAGCGTGATAGACGTCCGCCGGGAACGGCCCGAAGTTCAGCTTGTACGGCGCGACCTTGCCCGTAAGCGCCATGCCCATCATCGTGCGGCCGTGGAAGCCGCCGGCGAAGGCGATCACGCCCGGACGGCCGGTCGAGGCGCGCGCGATCTTGACGGCGTTTTCGACGGCTTCGGCGCCGGTCGTGAAGAAAGCGGCCTTCTTGGCGAAGTTGCCCGGCGCGCGCTTCGCGACCTTCTCGGCCAGCGAGACGTACGACTCGTACGGCACGATCTGGTAGGCGGTGTGCGTGAAGCGGTCGAGCTGTTCCTTGATCGCGGCAACGATCTTCGGATGACGGTGGCCCGTGTTGCACACGGCGATGCCGGCCGCGAAGTCGATGAAGCGGCGGCCTTCCACGTCCCACAGTTCGGCGTTTTCGGCGCGCGCGGCGTAGAAGTTGCACATCACGCCCACGCCGCGCGGGGTGGCGGCGTCCTTGCGGCTTACCAGTTCAGCGTTTTTCACGATTCATCTCCTTCGCAGACGATTTCTGGGTATCGGTGGTGGGTATGCAGGCCGCCGTGAGGCGGGAAGCGGGCAACAGGCGGCCGATGAAGCGACTATACTCACATTTGGCTCCAAGTTTCAGAGCCATTCAATGAAATTCTTGGGAGCCAATTCGATGCGAGCGAGTGTCCTCTCCGACTGGCTGGCCCAACGGCTCGACCATGGAAGCACTCAGCCGGTGTACCGGCAGCTCCACCGGCTGCTGCAGCAGGCCATCCTTTCGCGCGAACTGCCGGCCGGGGCGCGCGTACCCTCGTCGCGGCTGCTGGCGGCGGAGCTGGGCATCGCGCGCAATACCGTTACCCAGGTCTACGAGCAGCTCGCCCTGGAAGGCTACGTGATCTCGACGACCGGGCGCGGGACCTATGTGGCCGACACGTCGCCGGACGAGATCGTCGGGGCGAATGAACCGGGTTCCGTAGGGTTGGATCGAATAAAGGGCGCGAGTGCGATGACGGGCGGCTTGCCCGGTTTCATCCAGGCTGCGCCGGGTGTCGTTTCGCCGGCTGCCGCGCGAACGGCGGCGCCTTCCACCGGCCTTGCCGCGTCCTTCGCCGGGCCCGCTACGCAGGGCGTCACGCGTGCGTCGCGCGAAGCGGCCCGGGCGCTGTCCGCGCGCGGCGCGCGGCTGATCGCGGACGCGGGCGTCTCGAAGCGCCAGGGCGGCGCGTTCATGCCGGGCGTGCCCGACGTCTCGCGCTTCCCGTCGCGCGTCTGGACCCGCCTGCACAACAAGTACTGGCGCAGCCTGCGTCCCGATCTGCTCACCTATGCGCCGGGCGGCGGGCTCGCGCTGCTGCGCCATGTCCTGGCCGACTATCTGCGCACGGCGCGCTCGGTGCGCTGTGCGCCGGAGCAGATCATCATCACGACCGGCATTCACCAGTCGGTCGACCTGGCCGTGCGCCTGCTGACCGATTCCGGCGACGTGATCTGGACCGAGGACCCTTGCTACTGGGGCCTGCGCAGCGTGTTGCAGGTGTCGGGGCTGAACCCGCGCCCGATCGCCGTGGACGGCGAAGGCATCAACCCGTCGGCCGGGGACTTCGCCGTGCCGCCGAAGCTGATACTCGTGACGCCCTCGCATCAGTACCCGCTCGGCATGGTGATGAGCCTCGCGCGCCGCCGCATGTTGCTGGAGTACGCGCGCCAGCACCAGTGCTGGATCATCGAGGACGACTACGACAGCGAGTTTCGCTACGGCAGCCGCCCGCTCGCGTCGCTGCAGGGCCTCGACACGGCGGGGCAGGTGATCTACGTGGGGAGCTTCGGCAAGACGCTGTTTCCGGGCTTGCGCGTGGGGTATCTGGTCGCGCCGGAGGGGCTCGCGGAAAGCTTCGCGACCGCGAGCGCGGAGCTTTACCGCGAGGGCCAGTTGCTGCAGCAGGCGGTGCTGGCTGAGTTCATCGCGGAAGGGCACTTCACGTCGCATATCCGCAAGATGCGCGGGCTTTATGGGCAGCGCCGCCAGGCGCTGCTGGACGCCGCCACGAGCCGCTATGGCGACGCGCTGCCCGCGATGGGCGGCGACGCCGGCCTGCACGTGGTCATGCAATTGCCCGAGGGCTGCGACGACCGCGCCGTGGCGGAGGCGGCGCTCGCGCGCAACATTGTCGTGCGGCCTTTGTCGGGCTATTACGCGGAGCGCGCGCGTGCCGCGTCGGGTCTGCTGATCGGCTATGCGTGCGTGCCTGACGAGGAGATCGCCCCGGCGTTCGACACGCTCGGCGAAGCGATCGACGCGACGCTGCCGCTGTTCGCCTGAGCTTTGCCTGAGGTCTGCCCACGCGGCGCATCGCCGAAGCCTGTAGTCATGCGAAGGAATTCCGGCATGTGACAGGCGCGTGACGCCGCGGATCTGTCATGCGCAATGCGTCCCCAAGGCGCTATATTGTGGGCGGCGTACGTGCCGCCGCTGTTCCTTTCGACAACCCTTCCATCATTGCCCACCGAGTGCATCGATGCGCCAGGCCCTGAGCTTTCTGCCCGACAGCTTTGCCGAGTACGAGGATCTCAAGGCGATCCTCGATGCGGGCAGCCGCTGGCTCTCGATACGCAGCGCGGGCGAGGTGGAAGTGCACGGCCGCTCGTTCGAGCTCTACGCCGCGAGCATCGGATCGAAGGATCCTTGCGCGCCCGCCATCGGCTTTTTCGGCGGCATACATGGGCTGGAGCGGATCGGCTCGCAACTCGTGCTCGACTACATGCGGGCGCTCGTGGGACGGCTGGCCTGGGACGAGTTGCTCATGCAGCAGCTCGAATCGATACGGCTCGTGATGGTGCCCATCCTGAATCCGGGCGGCATGTGGCTCGCCACGCGCGCGAACCCGAACGGCGTGGACCTGATGCGCAACGCGCCGCAGGACGCCGACGAGCGCGTCCCGTTCCTCGCGGGCGGCCAGCGCGTGGGCTCGTGGCTGCCGTGGTATCGGGGCAAGCGCGGCGCACCGATGGAAGTGGAGGCGGCGGCGCTCCTGAAGATCGTGGACGAAGAGCTGGCGTCGCGCACGCTCAGCTTCGCGCTCGATTGCCATTCGGGCTATGGCTGGAGCGACAGCATCTGGTTCCCGTACGCGCGCACGCGCAAGCTCATGCGCCATCTGCCCGAGATGTACCTGCTCAAGACGATGTTCGAGCGCGCGCATCCGCATCACGGCTATGCCTTCGAACCGCAGAGCCACCAGTATCTGCTGCATGGCGATCTCTGGGACTGTGCCTACGATCGCGCACCCGCGGAGAACGTATTTCTGCCGCTCACGCTCGAACTCGGCTCGTGGCTGTGGATCAAGAAGAACCCGCGCCAGATTTTCTCGCGCCAGGGCATGTTCAATCCCGTCATGCAGCATCGCACCGCGCGCGTGCTGCGGCGCCATGCGAATCTGTTCGAATTCCTTACGCGCGCCGCGTATTCCGCGCGGTGCTGGCTGCCCGAAGGCGCGCAGCGCCAACAACTGCTGCAAAGCGCGATCGGGCATTGGTACCGGCAGCCGGGCGCATGAGCGCGGGCCCCTGGATCCTGCTGCGCGGTCTCACGCGCGAGTCGCGCCACTGGGGCGCGTTTGTGCCGATGCTCGAAGCGGCCACGGGCGGCGTGCTGCCCATCGACCTGCCGGGCAATGGCACAGCAGCGCAGGTACGCTCGCCCGCCCGGGTGGAGGCATTCGTCGACGCGGTGCGTGCCGAGATCGAGCGGCACGGCGTGCGCGCGCCGTACCGCGTGCTGGCAATGTCGCTGGGCGGCATGGTGGCGACGGCCTGGGCGCTGCGTTATCCGGGCGAAATCGAACGGCTCGTGCTCGTGAACACGAGCATGCGGCCATACAGCCGCTTCTACGAGCGCCTGCGGCCGGCTGCCTGGCCGTCGCTCGTGCGCGTGGCGCTAGACTGGCGCGATGCCGAGGGGCCGGCCGAGGCCCTGATCCATGCGCGCACCTGCGAACGTCGCGATACGCATGCTGCCGATCTCGGCGCATGGCGCGCGATCCGCGCGGGCACACCGGTTAGCCGGGCGAACGCGCTGCGCCAGTTATGGGCCGCCGCGCGCTATGCGGCGCGAGGCGTGCCGCATGGCGCAGTACTCGTGGTGTCGGCACGCGGCGATCGTCTCGTGAACCCCGTGTGCTCGGCACGGCTCGCACGCGCGTGGAACGCGCAGCACGTGGCGCATCCGTGGGCAGGACACGATCTGCCGCACGACGATCCGCAATGGCTCGTGGCTGCGCTGCTCGCGCTGGAGGAGAAAGGGTTGCCGGGCACCGCGGTGGGCGCATCGCGACCCGTTGGCTCATAATAGGGCGCGTGATTCCGCTTTACTCAATTGCCTTATCCCGCCTTATCGCGAACGACTTCCGCCTATGAACGCAAGCACTTCCCAAACCGGCGCGGCGCCGCGCCTCACGAGCCTCTCGCATGGCGGCGGCTGCGGCTGCAAGATTGCGCCGGGCGTGCTCTCCGCGCTGCTCGCGCGCAGCACGCCGCTTACGGCCGCTTTCCCGAACCTGCTGGTGGGCACCGAGACGGCGGACGACGCCGCCGTCTACAAGCTCAACGACGAGCAGGCCATCGTCGCGACCACCGACTTCTTCATGCCGATCGTCGACGATCCCTACGACTTCGGCCGCATCGCCGCCACGAATGCCCTTTCGGACGTCTATGCAATGGGCGGCAAGCCGATCCTCGCGCTCGCGCTCGTGGGCATGCCGATCAACGTGCTGCCGCATGACGTGATCGCCCAGGTGCTACGCGGCGGCGAGGACGTTTGCGCTGCCGCGGGCATTCCGGTCGCGGGCGGTCATTCGATCGACTCGGTCGAGCCCATCTACGGCCTCGCGGCGCTTGGCGTCGTGCATCCGGATCGTGTGAAGCGCAACGCGTCGGCGCGTGCGGGCGACCGGCTCGTGCTCGGCAAGCCGCTAGGCGTGGGTGTGCTCTCCGCGGCGCTCAAGAAGGACCGGCTCGACGCTGCGGGCTATCAGGCCATGGTCGCCGCCGCGACGAAGCTCAACACGCCGGGCGCGAAGCTCGCCGCGCTCGACGGCGTTCATGCGATGACCGACGTGACCGGCTTCGGCCTGCTCGGCCATACGCTGGAGATCGCGCGCGGCGCCAGACTGACCGCGCGCGTGCGCTATGCCGACCTGCCGTTCCTGCCCGGCGTCGAGGCGCTTGCTGCCGACGGCGTGTTCACGGGCGCTTCGGGCCGCAACTGGGCGTCGTACGGCGAGAGCGTGACGCTGGGCGCGAGCCTGCCGCTCGTTGCGCAGGCGCTGTTGACCGACCCGCAAACCTCGGGTGGCCTGTTGATTTCGTGCGCGCCCGACTGCGTGAACGAGGTGCTCGCGATCATGCACGCGGACGGCTTTGCCGAGGCACGCGTGATTGGCGAAATGAGCGTGGAACCGGGCCCGGCCCGCGTCGAGATCGTATGAGTGCGGAGTCGCCGAAGGCGATTTTCTATGCGCTCGCGGCGAACGCCGGTATCGCGGTTTTCAAGTACGTGGCGGCGGCGTTTACCGGCTCCGGTTCGATGTTCGCGGAGGCGATCCACTCCACCGCCGACTGCGGCAACCAGTTGCTGCTGCTCTTCGGCCTGCGGCAGTCGCGCAAGCCGCCTTCGCCGCTCCACCCGATGGGCTCGGGTCGTGCGATCAACTTCTATTCGCTGCTCGTTGCGCTGCTGCTGTTTTTCGTGGGCGGCGCGTTTTCCGTGTACGAGGGCATCCATCGCCTGATCGTACGTGAGCCGTTGCAATACGTATTTGTGGCGCTCGCCGTGCTCGGCGTTTCCGTGATCCTGGAGGCGCTTTCGCTCTACGGCGCGCTGCGCGAGATCCGGACGGGAACCCCCACGAAATCGCTATGGCGCTGGGCGCGCGAGACGCGCGAATCCGACCTGCTCGTCGTGGCGGGAGAGGACATTGCCGCGCTCGCGGGCCTCGCCATCGCCTTCGCTGCGGTGCTGCTCACCGTCATTACGGGCAACCCGGTGTGGGACGCATGCGGATCGATCGGCGTGGGCGTGCTGCTCATGCTCATCGCGTGGTTCATCGCGCGCGAGGTGAAGTCGATGATCGTCGGCGAATCGGCGAGCCCCGAAAGACGACGCGAGATCGAAGCGTTTCTGCGCGGCCGGCCCGAGATACGCAGCATCATCAACCTGATTACCCTGCAATGGGGTAAGGACGTCGTCGTGGCCGTGCAGGCCGAGATGATCGACTACGCGCAAAGCCGCGCGATGGTCGAAGCGATCAACGTGATCGAGGCGGATCTGCAGGCGCGCTTTCCCGAAGTGCGCTGGGTGTTCTTCGAGCCGGACTTCGAGGACCGCTACGACCGGCGGACCTGAGACTGCCGTGCGTCGGTCGTTGGACTTCAGTGCCGGAACGGCGTCCAGACAGCCGTCGTCGTATCCCAGTAGTCGAGTTCCGAAGACGGCGCGGTCTTCGCGACCACATGCCTGTTCGCTTCGTTATCCTGAGTAATGCCCGCCGTACGCCAGCTTTCCGCCGTGCCTATGCCCTCGGCGAAGGCAGGCGCGCTCGCGGCCAGCGCGAGCACCGAGGCGGTTGCGAGAGTGCGTTTCATGATCTGCTCCTGTAGCGAGGGCCGCGAGCCGGTTGGAAGACAACCGGCCCGCGGCGACAGGAGCTAATGTAATTAAGCGCGTCGCGGCGATAAACGGCGCAAACGCGAAATGAATTGTCGAAAATCCGGAACAATCATCGCGCGCCTTTTTGCGTGCATTAGGCGACCCACTCTGAAACCACCGGCGTTTCATGACTCGGCGCCGATTCGCGGTCCTCGGGCGTGCGCATGGTGCAGGTCTTGTCGAGCGACGCGCGGCCGGAGAGGAGCGGGCAGCGGTCGAACACCTCGGCAATCCAGTCCACGAATACGCGCACTTTCGGTGACAGATGGCGGCTGTGCGGGTAGACGGCCGAGATGGGCATGGGCAGCGGCTTGAAGCCGGGCAGCACCTCCACGAGCTCGCCCGACTTCAGATACGGCAGCACCTGGTAGCGCGCGGGCTGGATCAGGCCGAAGCCTTCGACGCCGCAGGTGACGTACGCATCCGCGTCGTTGACCGACACCATGCTCTTGAGCTTGACCTCCACTTCCTTGCCCTCGACGAGGAACGCCCAGTCGATCACGCGCCCGGTGCGGCTCGAGAAGTAGTTCACCGCGCGGTGGCCTTCCAGGTCTTCGAGCGTGTGCGGAATGCCGTGCCGTTCGAGGTAGTCGGGCGACGCGCACGAGACGCCCTCGAAGAGGCCGATGCGCCGCGCCACGAGCGAGGAATCCTGCAACGCGCCCACGCGCACCACGCAGTCCACGCCTTCCTGCAGCAGATCGACGGGGCGGTCGGAAAGCCCCAGTTGCAGATCGATATCCGGGTAGCGCGTGTGGAATTCGCACAGCGCCGGGATTACGATCAGGCGCCCGATCGAGCCGGGCATGTCGATGCGCAGTTTGCCGTGCGGCTTGCGGTTGCCGTTCTGGAACGTTTGTTCGGTCTCCTCCACGTCGGCGATGATGCGCACGCAGCGTTCGTAATACGCGGCGCCGTCCGGCGTGAGCGAGAGGCGGCGCGTGGTGCGATGCATGAGCCGCACACCGAGAAACGCTTCGAGATTCTGGATGATCGTCGTGACCGAGGCGCGCGGCATGTTGAGCGTTTCGGCTGCGCGCGTGAAGCTGTTGGTGTCGACGACACGGGTGAACACCTGCATGGCCTGAAGGCGGTCCATTGCCACTCTCCGAAAGAGTTCGGCTGCACCGCGCGCTACGGGCAAAACCGCACCGCGCGCAAAAAGAAGAGACAGATTGTTCAGGTGCGCCGAATTGTGTTGCCGGATTATAGGCATTTATTTGAAAGTCTGCCGAACCCACAATTCGCACCATTCGAATCACTATCGCGCTTTGCGCCATTTCGACATGGATGCTTTCAAGCCTGCGCCGACACTGGGGGTCGCGTCCGACGACACGGCCGACAGCGTGCACGGCAGTGTGCCGTCGGCGTTTGCCACGCCGGCTTCGGCTGCCACGGCCAACGGCACGCGTGCGCTCCTCGCGACGGACGTGACGATCGAAGGCTACGCGCAGCAGATCGGCCTGCGTCTGTACCGTCCCGAGGGCGCACAGGGCCTGCCGGTCCTGCTCTATTTTCACGGCGGCGGCTTTGTGCGCGGCACGCTCGACGATGCCGACGAAGCCGCGCGCTACCTGGCTGTGCAATTGCCCGCGCTGGTGGTTTCGGTGGACTACTCGCTTGCGCCGCAGTTTCCGTTTCCCGCCGCGCCGGAAGATGCCCATCGCGCCGCGCTGTGGATCGTCACGCGCGCCCGGGCGTTTGGCGGCAACGCGAAGCGCGTGATCACGGCGGGGCACGACGCGGGTGGTCAGATCGCGAACGTGCTCGCGTTTATCGGGCGCGATCGCGGCGACGTGCGGTTCGTCGCACAGGCGTTGTTCGCGCCGATGCTCGACCCGAGCCTCACGCGGCTCGGCGACGAGCGGCGTCTTGGCTCGGACATCACGGCGGGCGAATGCGCCGCGTGTTATCGGGCCTATCTGCCCGAGGCCTCGCAGCGCATGCATCCGTACGCGGCGCCGCTCGAATCGTCGCGGCTCGCGGGGCTGCCGCCCACGCTCATCGTCACGGCGCAGAACGACGTGCTGCACATCGAGGCGGAAAAGTACGCGAGCCGGTTGATCGACGCGGGCGTGCGCACCCAGGTGGTGCGCTATCCCAGCGTCTCGCACGCGCAGATCGCGGCGTATCCCGCCGCGCTCGGCGAAGCGGTGCGTTTCTTCAAGTGCTGCTTTGAAGCCGGTGCACAACGATAACGAACATGGATTCACTCAATTTGGAGCTCGACATGTCACTGAAATCGCATTCCCGTACGCGTATCGCGATGGCGGCGCTAGCCGTCGTCGCGGTCGCGGGGCTCGGCACCCTCGTCGCCATGCGGCTCGACGTGCATTCCGCCGTCGCGGCCGAAGCGTCGCCCGCACCCGAGGTGGACGTTGCCGCCGTGGTCCAGCGCAATGTCACCGACTGGCAGGTCTACTCCGGGCGTCTCGCCGCCGTGGAGAAGGTCGATGTCCGCCCGCAGGTATCGGGTACGATCGTTTCCGTCGACTTTCGTGACGGCGCGCTCGTCAGGAAGGGCGACACGCTCTTCGTGATCGATCCGCGTCCGTATCAGGCCGCCGTCGATCAGGCCGCCGCGCAACTGGCCGCGGCCCAGGCGCGCAGCGGTTACGCACAGAGCGACTGGGAGCGCGCGCAGCGGCTCATTGGCGACAATGCGATCGCCAAACGCGACTACGACCAGAAGCAGAACGACGCGCGCGAGGCGAGCGCGAACGTGAAGGCCGCGCAGGCAGCGCTCGAGGCCGCACAGATCAACCTGGGCTACACGCGCGTCGTGGCGCCGGTGGCGGGGCGCGTGTCGCGGGCGGAAATTACCGTGGGCAACGTGGTGTCGGCCGGCGCGGACGCGCCGCCGCTCACGACGCTGGTGTCGGTCTCGCCAATCTACGCCGAATTCGACGCCGACGAGCAGACCTATCTCGACTACATCAGCCACATGAAGGATGGTTCGAAGGTGCCGGTGGATCTGGGCCTCGCGAACGAAAGCGGCTATTCGCGCCAGGGCACGATCGAGTCGGTGGACAACCGCCTCGACACGTCTTCGGGCACGATCCGCGTGCGTGCGCGCTTCGACAATGCCGATGGTGCGCTCGTGCCGGGCCTCTACGCGCGGGTGAAGGTGAGCGGGAGCGCACCGCACCCGGCGCTGCTCGTGGACGACGCCGCAATCGGCACCGACCAGGACAAGAAGTTCGTCTATGTGCTGGACCGCGACAATCACGTGACGTACCGCCCGGTGCAGCTCGGCGGCCTGCAAGGCAATCTGCGCGAAATCGCGGGCGGCTTGCAGCAGGGCGAGCGCGTGGTGGTGAACGGCACGCAGCGCGTGCGTCCGGGCGAAGTGGTGAGCGCGCACATGGTGCCGATGAACGGCGACGCCAATGGCGATGCGCTGGCTGCCGCGCCGCAGGGCGCGTCCGCGGCGGGCGAGACCCTGCAGTCGCAGGCCGGCACGAAGCACGACAAGACCTCCTGACGCCGGGCGGCGGGGGGGCGCGCTTGCCGGCGCAGCCCGCCCGTCCCCGCATGCCATTTAGTGCTACTAAGCGTCAATTCGAAGAGCGACCCATGAACATATCGAAATTTTTCATCGACCGGCCGATCTTCGCGGGCGTACTGTCCGTGCTGATCCTGCTGGCCGGGGTGATCGCCCTGTTCCAGCTACCGATTTCCGAGTATCCCGAGGTCGTGCCGCCTTCGGTGGTGGTGCATGCGCAGTATCCGGGCGCGAACCCGAAGGTGATCGCCGAAACCGTGGCGGCGCCGCTCGAAGAGCAGATCAACGGCGTCGAGGACATGCTCTACATGCAGTCGCAGGCGAACAGCGACGGCAACCTCACGCTCACGGTCACGTTCCGTCTCGGCACCGATCCGGACAAGGCCACGCAGCTCGTGCAGAACCGCGTGAACCAGGCGCTGCCGCGCTTGCCGGAGGATGTCCAGCGTCTTGGCATCACGACGATCAAGAGCTCGCCCACGCTCACGATGGTCGTGCACCTGATCTCGCCGAACAACCAGTACGACATGACCTACCTGCGCAACTACGCGCTCCTCAACGTGAAGGATCGTCTCGCGAATATCCGGGGCGTGGGCGAGGTGCAGTTGTGGGGCTCGGGCGACTACGCCATGCGCATCTGGCTCGATCCGCAGAAGGTGGCGCAGCGCAATCTCACCGCGCAGGATGTGGTCAACGCCATTCGCGAGCAGAACGTGCAGGTGGCGGCCGGCGTGATCGGCGCCTCGCCTAGCGTGCCGGGCACGCCGCTGCAGTTGAACGTCAACGCTCAGGGCCGTCTGCGCACCGAAGGCGAGTTCGGCAACATCATCGTCAAGACGAATCCGGATGGCGGCGTCACGTATCTGCGCGACATCGCGCGCATCGAACTCGCGGCCTCCGAATACGGGCTGCGCTCGCTGCTCGACAACAAGCCCGCCGTGGCGCTCGCGATCAACCAGGCGCCGGGTGCGAACTCGCTCGCGATCTCGGACCAGGTGCGCGCGGCCATGAAGGAGCTCAAGGAGGACATGCCGGCGGGCGTGGACTACCGCATCGTCTACGACCCCACGCAGTTCGTGCGCGCGAGTATCGAGGCGGTCGTGCACACGCTGCTCGAAGCGATCGCGCTCGTGGTGATCGTCGTGATCGTGTTTCTGCAGACCTGGCGCGCGTCGATCATTCCGCTCGTCGCCGTACCGGTGTCGATCGTCGGAACGTTTTCGCTGCTGCTGGCGTTCGGCTTCTCGATCAACGCGCTCTCGCTGTTCGGCATGGTGCTCGCCATCGGGATCGTGGTGGACGATGCGATCGTCGTGGTGGAGAACGTCGAGCGCAACATAGAGCGCGGGCTATCGGCGCGCGACGCCACCTACAAGGCCATGCAGGAGGTGAGCGGCCCGATCATCGCCATCGCGCTCACGCTCGTCGCCGTGTTCGTGCCGCTCGCGTTCATGAGCGGTCTCACCGGTCAGTTCTACAAGCAGTTCGCGATGACCATCGCCATTTCCACGGTGATTTCGGCGTTCAACTCGCTCACGCTCTCGCCCGCGCTTTCCGCGCTGCTGCTGCGCGGCCACGGTGCGAAGGAGGACTGGCTTACGCGCGGGATGAATCGTGTGCTGGGCGGCTTCTTCCGGCGCTTCAACAAGGTGTTCCATCGTGGCTCGGAGGAATACGGGCGCGGCGTGAACGGCGTGCTGCGCCACAAGGGCGCGATGCTGATGGTCTACGTCGTGCTGATCGGTGCGACCGTGCTGATGGCGCGCGTCGTGCCGGGGGGCTTCGTGCCCGCGCAGGACAAGGAGTATCTGATCGCGTTCGCGCAATTGCCGAACGGCGCGTCGCTCGATCGCACCGAAAACGTGATTCGCGACATGAGCGCCATCGCGCTCAAGCAGCCGGGTGTCGAAAGTGCCGTCGCGTTCCCGGGGCTCTCGGTGAACGGCTTCACGAACAGTTCGAGCGCGGGCATCGTGTTCGTCACGCTCAAGCCGTTCAAGGAGCGCCATGGCGAGGCACTGTCGGCGGGGGCGATCGCGGGCGCGCTGAACCAGCAGTACGCGCAGATCAAGGACTCCTTCATAGCGGTATTCCCGCCGCCGCCGGTGCTTGGTCTCGGCACGCTGGGCGGCTTCAAGATGCAGTTGGAGGACCACGGCGCCGTGGGCTACGAAGCGCTCAACCGCGCGACGCAGGACTTCATCAAGCGCGCCGCGACGACGCCGGAGCTTGGCCCGACGTTTTCGAGCTACCAGATCAACGTGCCGCAGCTCAACGTCGATCTGGACCGCACAAAGGCGAAGCAACTGGGTGTTTCGGTAACGGACGTGTTCGACACGATGCAGATCTATCTGGGCTCGCTCTACGTGAACGACTTCAACCGCTTCGGCCGCGTGTACCAGGTGCGCGTGCAGGCGGACGCGCCGTTCCGCCAGAACGCCGACGACATTCTGCAACTGAAGACGCGCAATGCCGCGGGCGAGATGGTGCCGCTCTCGTCGCTTGTGACGGTGACGCCTACGTACGGCCCCGAAATGGTGGTGCGCTACAACGGCTACACCGCCGCCGACGTCAACGGCGGCCCGGCGCCCGGCTACTCGTCGGGCCAGGCGCAGGCGGCGGCGGAACGCATCGCGGCCGAAGTGCTGCCGCGCGGCGTGAAGTTCGAATGGACCGACCTGACGTACCAGCAGATTCTCGCGGGCAACTCGGGCATCTGGGTGTTTCCGATCAGCGTGCTGCTCGTGTTTCTCGTGCTGGCCGCGCTCTACGAGAGCCTCACGCTGCCGCTCGCGGTGATCCTGATCGTGCCGATGAGCGTGCTGTGCGCGCTGACCGGTGTGTGGCTCACCCAGGGCGACAACAACATCTTCACGCAGATCGGTCTGATGGTGCTGGTGGGTCTCGCTTCGAAGAACGCCATCCTGATCGTGGAGTTCGCGCGCGAACTGGAGCACGACGGCCACTCGCCGCTCTCGGCCGCCATCGAGGCGAGCCGCCTGCGTCTGCGGCCGATCCTGATGACGTCGATCGCGTTCATCATGGGCGTCGTGCCGCTCGTGCTTTCGACAGGCGCGGGCTCGGAAATGCGGCATGCAATGGGTATCGCGGTGTTCTTCGGGATGCTCGGCGTGACCGCATTCGGCTTGCTGCTTACGCCGGTGTTTTATGTCGTACTGCGTACGATTGCGGGCGGCAAGATTCATGTCGCGCAGAAGGACAGCGCGCGCGCGGCGCTGCCGACCGTCGACGCTTGAGGGAGAAAAAGAACATGATGAATTACTCGCATTCAGGCAGCGCGACGTGGCTGCGCCGCACGCGTCTGGCCGCCGGCGTGGCGCTCTTCGCGTGGCTCGCGGCGTGTTCGGTCGAGCCGCCTTATCACGTACCGGACGCCGCTGTTCCGGCGGCGTTCAAGGAAGCGCAGCAACCCCCCGCGGGCCCGCACGACGTGGGCACGTGGACACCCGCGCAACCGGCCGACGGCGCGCACCGCGGCCAATGGTGGACCGTATTCGACGATCCCACGCTGAACGCCCTGGAAGAGCAGGCCCAGGCCGCGAACCAGGATCTCAAGGCCGCGGCGGCGCGCGTGCAGCAGGCGCGCGCGGTGACGCAGGCGGCGCGGGCGTCGTGGTTCCCGTCGATCGATGCGGGCTTCGGGCCGACTTATGAGCGTCTCTCGCCGGCCTCGCAGTATCTGCCGCAGAACGCCGACGTGCCCGCGCAGACGCTCTGGCGCGCACAGGGGACGGTCTCGTACGAGGCGGACCTGTTCGGCCGCGTGAGCTCGAACGTGAACGCCGCGCGAGCGGACGCGCAGCAGAGCGAGGCGCTGTTCCTTTCGGTACAGTTGGCCTTGCAGGCCGATGTCGCGCAGAACTACTTCCAGTTGCGCCAGTTCGATTCGGACGTCGATCTGTACCGCCGCACGGTCTCGCTGCGCGAGGATGCGCTCGCGCTCGTCCAGCGGCGCTTCAAGGAAGGCGACATCAGCGAGCTCGACGTTGCGCAGGCGCGCAACGAACTGGCGAGCGCGCGTGCGGATGCCGTGGGCGTCGCGCGCCAGCGCGCCGCTTCGGAACACAGCCTTGCGATTCTGCTGGGTAAGGCGCCGGCCGACTTCACGTTCCCCGAAACGCCGCTCGCGTCCGTCAACGTGCGCGTGCCGCCGGGCCTGCCCTCGACGCTGCTGGAGCGTCGCCCCGACATCGCCGCCGCCGAGCGTTCGATGGCCGCGGCCAATGCGCGCGTCGGGCTCGCGAAATCGGCGTTCTTTCCCAAGCTCGATATCACCGGCCAGTTCGGCTACGAGTCGGCGACGCTCGGCGACCTCTTCATGTGGTCGAGCCGCGCGTTCCTGCTCGGACCGTTCGCCGGTACGGCGCTCACGCTGCCGCTCTTCGACGGCGGCCGCCGCAAGGCCAATCTTGCTCAGGCGCGCGGAAAGTACGACGAGGATGTCGCGCAGTATCGCCAGCAGGTGCTCGTGGCGTTCCGCGAAGTGGAGGACAACCTCTCCGACCTGCGCCTGCTCGACGACCAGATTCACGAGCAGGACGAGGCCGTGAACGCCTCCGAGCGCTCGGCGCATCTCTCGAAGACGCAGTACGAAGAAGGCGAGGTGAGCTATCTGAACGTGATCGACAGCGAGCGTTCGGTGCTGGTCGCGCAACTGCAGGCGAGCCACCTGCAGGGCGACCAGGCGGTGGCGACGGTCAACCTGATCCGCGCGCTGGGCGGCGGCTGGGGCGACATCAAGGCCGACGATCCCAAGCGCGACGGCGGCGCACCGCCTCCCGCACCGCTGGCGTCGCGCCAGGGCTGAAGCGCTTGTACACTTGAGGGACCGATCGCGCGGCGCGTGCCGCGCGGCTTCTTTTCCTCGAGGATCGAACCGTTGGAGTTCCGCCTACCCACCACCGCGACGGCGCCGTTTTGCCCGTCGGAAGTGCAGGGCAGCGTCGCCGTTTCGTCGGCCGCGCCATTCTGGAAGAAGTTCTGGCAGTTCGCGGGCCCCGGCCTGCTGGTTTCCATCGGCTACATGGATCCCGGCAACTGGGCCACCGACATCGAGGCCGGCTCGCGCTATGGCTACAGCCTGCTGTTCGTCGTGGTGCTGTCGAGCCTCGCGGCCATCGCGCTGCAGTGTCTCTCGATGCGGCTTGGCATCGTGACCGGGCACGATCTGGCCGAGCTCTCCCGCACGCGCTACTCGAAACCCGTCGCGATGGGGCAGTGGGTGCTCGCGGAGCTTTCGATCATCGCGTGCGATCTCGCCGAAGTGCTGGGCGGCGCGCTTGCGTTTCATCTGCTGCTGGGCTGCTCGCTGATGGCGGGCGTGGCGCTCACCGCGTTCGACACGCTCATCGTGCTCGGCTTGAAGGGCAAGAACTTCCGCACGCTCGAAGCGATCATGGCCGGGCTCATCGCGACCATCGGCGTGGGCTACGTGATCGAGCTCGCGCTCGTGAAGCCGCACTGGCCCTCGGTGTTCGCGGGCGTGGTGCCGTCGTGGCACGCGATCTCGACGCAGGAGCCGCTTTATCTGGCGATCGGCATCCTCGGCGCCACGGTCATGCCGCACAACCTCTATCTGCATTCGTCGATCGTGCAGACGCGCGCCGTGAAGCGCGACCCCGCGAGCATCGCGCAGGCCATCGGCCTTTCGCGTCTCGACACCATCGCTTCGCTCGTCGTCGCGCTGCTCATCAACGCCGCCATCCTGATTCTCGCCGCGGCCGCCTTCAATGCCACGGGCCACAACCAGGTGACCGAGATCGAAGACGCCTACAAGCTGCTCGCGCCCATTGTCGGCACGGGCGCGGCGGCGGTGCTTTTCGCGGTCACGCTGCTCGCGTCGGGCCAGAGTTCGACGTTCACGGGCACGGTAGCCGGACAGGTCATCATGGAAGGCTTCCTGCAGATGAAGATTCCGTGCTACCAGCGCCGGCTCATCACGCGCGTGCTCGCGCTGATCCCGGCGTTCGCGGGCGTGGCGCTGCTCGGCAACGGGGCGGTGGGCAAGCTGCTCGTCGCAAGCCAGGTGGTGTTGAGTCTGCAACTGCCGTTCGCGCTCTGGCCGCTCATCCGCATGACCGACGACCGCGCGCTGATGGGCGCGTTCGCCAACCGGCTGCCCACGCGCATCCTGGCGTGGGTGCTCTTCGTCGTGATCACGGTCGCGAACCTGTGGCTCGTCTGGCAGACGTTCAGTGGAAATTGAAGCGGCGGGATGGAAACAGCGGGATTGAAGCGGGCGGAAAGGCAACCAGCAGCGGAAGGGAAAGCGCTTTACCGTCCGGCGGAGTGGGTACGCCGGACGGCTTCGCGTCTTGGTCTCACGTCCGGGTGATCCCGGATCTGCTCTCCTCGCTAGGCAGCCTCGGCGATGCCATCCGGCGTTACGACTTCCGGAAGGTCGCTTTCGGTCTGCGTTGCGCCCCGTCGCGCCGCAGCGGCCTTTTTCGTCTTGCCGGCGCGCGAAGGCGGCTGGCATGCGCCGCACACGACGTTGTGCTGCAGGTCGTGGCGGTGCGCGACGAATTTGCCGCCGCAGCGGCAGCAAGGCGTCAGCTGCAGAATATCGGCATCGAAAAACCGCACCAGGGTCCAGGCACGCGTGAGGTCCAGCACGGGCTCGACCTCGCTGTGGCGGCAGTGTTCCACGTACAGCCGGAACCCCTTGGTAAGCGCGTCGAGATGCGAGCAACGCGCTTCGTTCTTGAGGAACAGGTACGTGTTGTAGAACAGCGAAGCGTGAATGTTCGCCAGCCACGTCATGTACCAGTCCGCCGAGAACGGCAGCATCCCCTTCGGCGGCGATACGCCGCGAATCTCGCGATAGAGGCGGATCATGCGGTCGCGCGACAGGGAAAGCTCGCTTTCGAGCACCTGCATGCGCGCGCCCAGCTCGATCAACGCGATCGCGCGGAAAACTTCCTGGGCGTCTTCGGTGAGGCTGCGCCGCGTGGTCATGACGTCGTCCTCAGGCGAATTGGCCGGCGGGTTGTCCTGCAAGCAGGATGGCCGCGTGAGTGGTCGCCACGTCGGTATGCTTCGTGGTCTGCGTAAGCGCGGACAACATCGCATGATCGTCGAAGCGGAAAAAACAAAGGAGCTGGTCGGAAGCGGCCAACCTGACGATCTGCGCGAGCGACAGTCCGCCAAGCAGATCGGCCAGTTCCGACGACAGGCCCAGCCGGAACATGCCGACGGGCTTGTCCTCACGCAACATGCGTTGCGCAAGCATCAGGTACGACAAATTAATTTCGCGGATAGATTCCAGCGTCTCGCTGCTACGGTCCATTTCTCTCTTCCGAAGCCCCGAATTATTAACCCCCCGGCGTTTTCCGCCGTTGTATTTGTCTGGTCTGTTTGCCGGCCCTCGCTCGTGTGTGTTCGGCGGAGCCTGACTGTTTGATACAAGGTGTTACAACTCGTAACACCTTGGGCCGAATTGTATGAGGGCTTATCTCGGAAATCAATCCCTGTCATAAAAAAATAATGAGGGAGCCATGTGCAATTTCGGTAATTTTTTCTTGTACTTGTTCTGCATCAAATTGCGGCTTCTCACAAACCCAAATTGGGCCGGGATTCGGCGCGAAACCTTGTCAATTGGTGGAGTTTAGGGGTACTCGATGCATGCGCAACGAATTGCGCCGCGCTGGATCCGGGCGCATGACGTAAATAAACTTTTTGAAAGGATTTACGAGGTGAGGTAAGAAATGCCGGATGCAGAATTAATAAGTCGGAAGATTTAAATGTAACTGGAGATCCGACCCTCTGATACAGATTCCCCGCGATGGGGACCGGCTCAGGCGGCGTCGTGGAAGGCTAGCCCCAAAGTGTGACGCTGCCCTGCGCGAATCCGGCTCACGCCGTGGCGCAACGTTGCGCGTGCCGCGCCACGCACGCCTTGCAGCGGGCGATGGTGGACTGCGAACAGCACGGCGTCTCCCTTTTCGAGCGGCACCACTTCCACGCGCGACTGGCGCCGCGCCCGCTGCTCGGTCAAGACGAACTCGCCGCCGCTGAAGTCGGCGCCCGGCGTGCTCAGCAGGACCGTTGCCTGGACCGGGAAGACGTGCTCGCCGTAGAGATCCTGATGCAGGCAGTTGTAATCGCCGGGGCCGTATCGCAGCAGCAGCGGCGTGGGGCGCTGCTGGCCCGCCGCGCGGCAGCGCTCGGCGAACCCGGCGTGGGTTGGCGGAAAGCGGGTGTCGAACCCGAGCCAGTCGGCCCAGCGGTTGGCCAATGCGACGAGGCGCGCGTACAGCAGGCCGCGCAATTCGGCTACCGGATCGGGCAGCGGGTAGGCGAAGTACTTGTACTCGCCGCGGCCAAAACCGTAGCGCGCCATGACGATCCGGCTGCGAAACGGCGCCTCGCGGTCGTAGAGCGCGGCTAGCGCGTCGCACTCCGTGTCGTCCAGCAGCTTGGGGATCAGCGTGTAGCCGCGTTCGGTGAGTTCCTCTTCCATGACGTCCCAGGGCAGGGCGTCGAGGCGCGACGCAAGGGTGGGGTCCGGCTGGACGGGCGGGCGCAGGGCGGCGAGAGACATGTCGGCTCCGGGGCAGGGTGGGTAAGGCGGCATGGCGCTAGTGTCGCGCTCACGCCGTGCTGCGCGCACTCCGGGTCTTGCTCTGCCATTCGCGGGACGGGCCTGCCCGGCTCATCGCTCAGCCGGATGTCGATGCGCGCAGCGCCGCGGCGGTTTGCGGATCGGCCGGAAAGAACGCCTCGATGGCGAGTTCCGAAAGCGTGATATCGACGGGGGTGCCGAACACGGTCGTCGTGCTGTAGAACGACAGGTCGCCCAGCGATGTGCGCACGCGCAGCGGCACGGCAATATGGTGGCCGGGCGCTTCGGCGGCGTCCTGCGGGTCCGGTGTGCCGGGAGGCGGCGGGTAGGCCGCCAGTTCGTCGTGGAGCGACACTAGCGCCGGGTCGGCGCTCGCGTCGATCTGGCGTTGCAGCCGCGTGAGCAGATGGGCGCGCCACGCCTGCCAGTTGAGGATGCGCGGCGCAATGCCCTCGGGGTGCAGCGAGAGGCGCAGCGCATTCGCGGGCGCGGCGAGCAGTGCCGGGGAGGCATGGCCGATCAGCGGCGCGAGCGCGCGATTGCTGGCCACGATGTTCCAGTGACGGTCCACGGCCACGGCCGGATAGGGTTCGTGCCCATGCAGCACCAGCTCTACCGCCTCGCGGGCCGCCGCCAGTTGCGGATCGTCGAGCCCGCGCTCGCGGTAGAGCGGCGCATAGCCTGCCGCGATCAGGAGCGCGTTGCGTTCGCGCAGCGGCACGTCGAGCCGCTCGGCGAGATGCATGACCATCTCGCGGCTCGGCTGCGAGCGGCCCGACTCCACGAAGCTCAGGTGGCGGGCCGAAATGCCGGCTTCGACGGCGAGCAGCAACTGGCTCATGCGCCGGCGCTGGCGCCAGTCGCGCAACAGATCGCCGACACTGCGGCGGCCGAGGGCCGCGGACGGCGCCGCGACGAAAGGGGCGAGCGTGTTCATGTCGTGGATTCCAGGTGCGCAATGCCCGCGCGGCGAGGAGGGATAAGGCCAAATATGGCGCGTGCAAATCGCCTAGAATATAACTCTCGATGTGTGTGGCGGCGTGGCGAGGAGAGATTGCCATGAGGGAAACCGTAGCTGCTTATCTGCTGGGCCCAGTCGTGATGCTGGTGGTGTGCGTCGCCATGTGGGCCGTGGCGCGCCGTACGCGGGGCGAGCTCGAGGAGCGCTTTGCCCGGTGGATCGACGCCCATCGCGGCCATGGCATGCGCCACAAGCATTGAGCGTGCCAGGCCGAGACCTTGAGCACGAGGCGGCGAAGCGCAACGCGCGGTCAGCCGCAATGTCTCGCCCATTTCCCCGGTTACTGTGGCTCCTGGCGGTTTTGCCGCGTGCGCAAAATACCTGGGAGTACGAATGATTGCGCAGGCAGTCATGACCACGACGGCCGACGGCCTGTTGACTGGATTGGAGCCGATTGGCATGGCAGCGGGCATCGCGCCGGCGCTTTCGCCCGCGCGGCCCATCGGCGCGCGGGCGCATGCGTGAAGGGATGTGGCGGGAATTGTCTGCGGTGGGCGGGAACTGCGCGCGGATGCGAAGGTCATTCCGTCATCGCATACCGGAGCCCTTCATGACACGACCCGCTGATTCCCTGATCGTCTTCATCGCCCGTCTCGCGCTCTCGATCCTGTTTCTCTGGGGCGGCTGCATGAAGCTGCTGGGTTATGCGGGCTTCGTGGCATGGCTGCATACGAGGGGCGTGCCCTATGCGGCTTTTGCCGCGCCGGTGGCCGTGGCGGTCGAACTGATCGGCGGCTTCGCGATCGTGTTTGGCGTGCGCACGCGTGCAGTGGCTTTCCTGCTGGCCGTGTACGCTATTGCCACTGCGGTCGTCGGCCACGACTTCTGGAACATTACCGACGCTGCATTGCAGCAGGATGCTGCCGTGCACTTCTGGAAGAACGTGGCGATTGCGGGCGGCCTGCTGCTGCTGGGCGTGACGGGGGCGGGACGCGCTTCCGTCGACGGCCTGCGCGCGCCGCGGGGCTCGCTGCGCGGCTGAGGCCGCCGGCGCCGGACTTCCACAGAGCGAACAAGGAGCGGGCCTTGATACAGAACTTCGACTTCAACGTGAACGGCAAGACCGAGCAGCTATGCGCGAGTCTTGCCGAAGACGGCTCGAATCGCGTGCTGATTAGCTACGCGGCTACGGCGAGGACGCTCGTGATCCTCGACGCCTCCGGCCTGCTCGGAGCGCTCAAGGCCGAACTCGAGGAGCCCGACCGTTTGATTGCCCATGCCATCCGCAAGGCCGAGAACGAGGGGCTGATCGAACGCGCGGTGGCGAGCGGAGAAATTCAGGAAGCGTCGCTTTAGGCCTCGTTTCGGCGATTCGGTACGAGTCGGCGCGCGCTGCTCCGATTTCGCTTCGCCGCTATCCATCGAGCCGCGACGTTTCGAGCCGCGGCGTTTTCTCCATCCGCGCCGGCGGATGCGCTGCCTCGGCTCTCACGAACCACGCCAGCCCCGCCGCGGCCAGCAGCAGCGCCGTCGAGACGAGCGTTTCGGCGTGCAGGCCGGCCACGACCTGGACGGCTCCGCCGCTGCCCGTCAGGGCGCCGAATGCCGCCACCCCCACCGCGCCGCCTGCCTGCCGCGCCGTGTTGAGGAATGCCGAGGCCGTGCCCGCGCGGGCCGGCTCGACGCTCGCGAGCACGGCGGTCGTCATGGCAGGCACGGCCAACCCCATCCCTAAGGGAATCAGCAGACACGCCGCCATCAGGGCGGCGAGCGCCGTCGTCGCGCCGATGAGGCCAAGCAGGGCATAGCCGCTGCCCGCCACGAGTGCGCCGACGATCATGGGCGCACGCGTGCCGAAGCGCGCGACGGCGTGGCCGCTGGCGATGTTCGAGAGCAGGAACCCGGCGGTGAGCGGCACGAATGCGAGCCCGGCCTGCAACGGCGTTTCGCCGCGCGCGTGCTGCAGGTAGAGCGCGAGCACGAAGACGGTGCCGTAGTAGGTGAGATTCACGCAGACGCCGAACAGCACGGCCGCGCTGAACGTGCGGTGGCGCAGCATGCCGAGCGGCAGCATGGGATCGGCGATGCGCGATTCGAGGAAGACGAACGCGCAGCCGGCGAGGAGCGCCAGGGCAAAGCCTCCCGCCACGGCCGGATGCGCGAAGCCGAGCGGCCGCCATTCGATGACCGCGCCCGTGAAGGCCGTGAGCGCGACGACGGCAAGCAGCTGGCCGCGGACGTCGAGGCTGCGCGGGGGCGCGCTGCGTTGCGGTTGTGGATCGGCGGCGTTGGCTGCGAGGGTCCGTCGCGGTGCGGGAATCCACGCCAGCGTTGCGGCGAGCCCGGCCGCGCAGAGCGGGAGATTGACCAGAAAGATGCTGCGCCAGCCGAACGCCGCGATCAGCAGCCCGCCCGCGACTGGCCCCGCCGCGATCGAAATCGCTCCCGCCGCCGTCCAGAAGCCCACGGCGCGGGCACGCAGCGAGCGGTCGTGGCGGCATGCCTCGTTGAGGAGCGCCAGCGAGTTCGGCAGCATCATGGCGGCGCCCGCGCCCTGCACGGCGCGGGCTGCGATCAGCATGGCCGGCTGGGCGGCGAGACCGCATGCGAGCGAGGCGAACGCGAACACCACGAGCCCGGCGGCGTACAGGCGCCGCGCGCCGTAGCGGTCGCCCAGCACGCCGCCGGAGAGCATTAGCACGGCGAAGGCGAGCGTATAGGCGTCGACGATCCACTGCAGGCGGGCGACGCTCGCGTGGAGATCGGCCGCGAGCCGCGCGAGCGCGATGTTGACGATGGTCACGTCGAGTTGCGTGACGACGAAGCCCACGCTGACGGTCGCGACAATACGCGCGAGCGCGGGCGTGAAGCGGACGAGAGGGCGGTGGTCGAGTTTCATGCGTCCTATGTTAGGACCCGGGTTGGCCGCGACGTTTCAGCGCGACGTGAAGCGTCGAATTCGGCGCGGGTCGGACCCGGCTGGCGATTCCGACTTTAGGAATCGTCTTATGGGCGCGTTTTGCACATCTCCACAGAATTGTGCCAACACCCATCCAACATCCCATACCGACCAACTCGACCCATACGGGGGCTCACTTATGCGGATCGCGATACTGCAGCGCGATGCGGCTCAACGGAGCCAGATCGAGCGCGTGCTCGCCCAGGGCGGTCACACCTGCCTGCCCTTCAGCGACGGCTTTGCGCTGACCAAAGCGCTTGCCGCGTCGACGGTCGACATGCTGGTGCTCGACTGGCAGGGCTCGCGGCTATCCGGCGCCGAAGTGCTCAGGACCGTGCGCGCGGTGAACGGCAGCCATATTCCGGTGCTGTTCGCGTCGGAGGACGCTTCGGACGACAGTATCGTGCGAGCCTTTTCCGTGGGCGCCGACGACTATGTCAGCCTGCCGGTTTGCGCGCCGGTGTTCGGGGCGCGCGTCAATGCGCTGCTGCGTCGCGCGTTTCCCGACCGTTTCGAGCATGCCTCGTTCGACGCGGGGCCCTACCACTTCGACATGCGGCACCAGTCGGTCACGGTAAACGGCAAGACGGTGCTGCTTTCCGGCACCCAGTACCGGCTCGCGTCGCTGTTCTTTGCCAACGTCGGCCGGCTGCTGTCACGCGACCATATTTATGCGATGGTCTGGGGCCGCGAGCTGCAGACCTTGACACGCACGATCGACAGCCATGTGTCCCGTCTGCGCGTGCTGCTGGAAATCGACGACGAGAGCGGCTACCGGTTGCAGCCCGTCTACAAGAGCGGCTACCGGCTGTTGCGCCTGCACGGCGGAGGGCGATCGCTCGCACGCGCCGCGGCCTGCGTTGCCGCATGAGCGCCGCAGATGCCACAGGCATAAAAAAGCCGGCGGTGCGTCTTGCGCACCGCCGGCTTTCTTTGGGATTCGGGCGGGGACGTCAGCGGGCGAGGCCCAGTCCCTGCAGCACGGCGTTGCCTTCCTGGGTCAGGCGGATCTGCGCGGCGCCCGCGGCTTCGGTTGGTACCGTTTCCACCAGCCCGGCTTCCTGAAGCGTCGGGATTTCCGGCTTGGCGTGCGCGTCGATCGGCGCGTGCAAGAGCAGCAGCAGCGTAGCCAGTTCGTGGTGGCTCAAAAGCCGGCGCAGCATCGTGCGTTTTGCGGGCTTCGCCGCAACGGCGCTCACGTTGTTCAATGCGTCCTGCTTCGTCGATTCGAGCCTGCTCACGGGCACCTCCTGCTGCGTTTCTCTTCTGGTCAGCGGATGATGCGGACCAAGACTTAAGCGATTCTTAAAACGGCCTCTCGAAAATGTGTCGCCGTGCTACACGACGTTACAGCGCGTGCCCGGATGTAACGCGCCGCCCTCTCAGGGGGCGCAGGTCTTGCTGGCGGCCTCGATCCAGAGATTGGACGCGTGGCGCTTGCCGGCGTAGAAGCGGTACGTCGTGGCCCCGTTGTCGGCGCGGATCTTGATTACGTTCGAGTCGCCGAAGTCGAGCATCTGGCCCTCCGGCAACGGCGTGGTCTGGAAGCTTGCGCCGTGCCGCGACGCCTCGACCGTCAGACAGGCGATCACGTCCTGGACCGACCGGTTGGTCGTCGTATCGATCACGGGCTGACCGGAATCCGGATTGCTCTGGAACCAGGCACAGGCGCCCAGTGCGAGCGAAAGGGCAAGCGGCAAGACAAGCTTCTTCATATCTCTCCTGTGGAAATGCGCGCGGCATGTCGCGTGGGGCTCGGGTGGCCCGAAAGGTGGCCGGAAAGCAGCCCGAAATTATATCGGCAGCATGCGGCGTGCCGGGTTCTGCCGCGTCCGGGTTTTTCGCTCCGACAGGTTGTGCGGGCACGAGTGTTGCGGCCTCGCGACTGTCAGATTGCGGGTGAGCAAGCAGTCACACAACTTCTTACTTTGCGAGATAGACTATCTGAGAGGTGCCGTTCCGTGATCTGGCGAGACGTCAGGGAGAATACACATGAACCGCCCGTCGATCCGCTTTCCTCTTCGTACTGTCGGCGCGGGCTCGCTTTTGCGATGGGTCAAGTGGGGATTCGTTGTCGGGTTCCTCATGGCCGTCGTCATCATTGCGCGCCTGATTCAGATCGAAATCGACACATCGCGTCTGCAGGCGCGATATCTCTCCGAACTCACGCGCGACATCGGCTACACGGTCGAGAGCGGCCCGAGCCAGCGCATCCGTTTTCCCACTACCCATGGCCCTTATGACGTGCGGCTCGGCTACGCCGAACTGCCCGCATTCGAGCAGCGTCTCGATGCCCGCGGCTTTGTTGTCGCGGAGCAGGCGCGTGATTCGGAGCGCATGCTTTCGCTGGCCGACGAAGGTCTCTTTCTCCCCTATGAAGAAAAGGATCAGGCGGGCGTCGTGCTGCGCGATGCCGACGGCACCATGCTGTTCCATACGCGCTACCCGCAGCGCGCGTACGAGAACTTCGCTGCCGTGCCGCCGCTCGTGCGCGATTCCCTGACGTTCATCGAAGACAAATACCTGCTCGCCGAAGATCAGCCGAACCGCAATCCGGCCATCGACTGGGGCCGCTTCAGTCACGCGCTCGTCGACCAGGGCGCGCGTCTCGTGAACCGTCATCAGCACATGCCGGGCGGCAGCACGCTCGCCACGCAGATCGAAAAATTCCGCCACTCGGACGGCGGCCGTACGGCGACGCCGCCCGAGAAGCTGAGGCAGATCGCGTCGGCTTCGGTGCGCGCCTACCTGAACGGCCCGCAGACCATGCCGGCGCGCCAGCAGATTCTCGTCCACTACCTGAATTCGGTGCCGCTTTCGGCGAAGCCGGGCGTCGGCGAGGTGAACGGTCTCGGCGACGGTCTCGCCGCCTGGTATGGCCGTGACTTCCGCGACGTCAATCGCATCCTGAGCCAGCCGGTCACGGCCGCCACGCTCGACGAGCAGGCGCTCGCGTTCCGCCAGGTGCTCTCGCTCCTGATCGCGCAGCGCGCGCCGTCGTACTTCCTGCAGCACGACAACGCCGCGCTCGCGAAGCTCACGGATAGCTATCTGCGTCTGCTGGCGAGCGGCGGCGTGATCACGCCCGCGCTGCGCGACGCCGCACTCGCGACGCAACTGACGTTCGACACTTCGCCGCCGCCGCCCATGAATGCGACGGCGTCGTATGCCGACCGCAAGGCCGTGCTCACGTTGCGCACGCAACTGATGCAGACGCTCGGCCTGAAGACGCTCTACGACGTCGACCGCCTCGACCTCACCGCCACCGCGACGCTCGACGACGGCGTGCAGCAAGCCGTGAGCCAGCGTTTGGCCGACGCGACGACGAAGGACGGCGCGCGGGCGGCGGGGCTCGTCGGCTTCGAGATGCTGCAGCCCTGGGACGACCCGTCGAAGATCGCGTACAGCTTCACGCTGTTCGAGCGGCGCAACGGCGAGGATCTCGTGCGCGTGCAGACGGATAGCGTGAACCAGCCGTTCGACATCAATTCGGGTGCGCGTCTGAATCTGGGCTCGACGGCGAAGCTGCGCACGCTGATCACCTACCTGCAGATCGTGAGCGACCTGCACGCGAAGTACGGCTCGCTCGACAAGAAGGCGTTGAGCGCGATCCAGCCCGATCCGAGCGACGCGCTCTCGCTCTGGGCGCTCGACTATCTGTCGAAGACGGACGACCGCTCGCTGCAGGCGATGCTCGAAGCGGCGGTGCAGCGCAAGTATTCGGCGAATCCGGGCGAGACGTTCTATACGGGCGGCGGTGCGCAGACCTTCAACAACTTCGAGTCGAGCGACAACGCGCAGATTCTCACGGTGCAGCGTGCATTCCAGCATTCGGTGAACCTGGTGTTCGTGCGGCTGATGCGCGATATCGTCCACTACGAGATGATCCAGACGTCGGGGCCGCCTTCGCAATGGCTCGATGATCCAAACGTGCGCCGCGCCTACCTCACGCGTTTCGCCGACGGCGAGAGCCAGGTGTACATGAAGCGCTTCTACACGCGCTACCAGGGCATGAGCATCGACGACGCCGTCGCGACCCTGTTGCAGCACACGCGCAAGGGTCCTGCGCGCATCGCGACGGTGCTGCGCAGTACCGTGCCGGACGGATCGCAGGCGTGGTTCAACGCGCAGATGCGCGCGCAACTGAAGGGCACGAAGTTCCAGTGGCTCGCCGACGATGACCTCGCGAAGTACTACGAAAAGTACGCGATTGACCGTTTCAACCTCAACGACCGCGGCTATATTGCGGGCGTGCATCCGCTGGAACTGTGGCTCGTGAACTATCTGCGCGAGCATCCCGACGCGACGCTCCCGCAGGTCCAGCAGGACAGCAGGGACGTGCGGCTCTACACGTACAGCTGGCTCTTCAAGACCCGCTACTACGCGACACAGAACCGCCGCATCCGCCGCATGATCGAACTGCACGCCTATGACGCGATCGGCAAGTCGTGGCGCGAGCTCGGCTATCCGTTCGACAACATCACGCCGTCGTACGGAGCGGCCATCGGTGCGTCGGGCGACCGGCCCGCGGCGCTGGCCCAGTTGATCGGCCTCGTGGCGAGCGACGGGCAGAAGCTGCCGACGCATAGCTTCGAATCGCTCGACTTCGCGCGCGGCACGCCTTACGAAACGCGCTTCGTGCACGCGGACGTGAAGCCGCAGCCGCTGATCTCGCCGGAAATCACGCAAGTCGTGCGCGAGCTGCTGGACTCAGTGGTGCAAGGAGGCACGGCGAAGCGTCTTGCCGACGGCATGACCTTCGCCGACGGGCATACGCTGCCCGTGTACGGCAAGACCGGCACCGGCGACCAGCGCTTCAATGTCTATGCGTCGGGCGCGCGGCTGATCGAGTCGCGCAAGGTGAACCGCTGCGCGACGTTCGTGTTCGTGATCGGCGACCGCTTCTACGGCACGATCACGGCCTGGGTCCACGAGCCGTATGCGGCGCGCTATACGTTCACGAGCGCGATGGCGGTGCAATTGCTCAAGTCGATGGCGCCGGCGCTGCAGCCTTTGCTCGACCAGCAGGCTGCGCCGGCGTCGGCCGGCGCGGCGCAGTCCACGGCGAGCGTGGTAAAGGGCGGGGCAAAGAGCGGGCCGATGCAGGTGACGCTGTCTGGCTCGCAGCCGGTTACGCTGCGTCAGATATCCTGGCAGGTGATCTCGGGCGATGCGGACCGGTAGTTACGCGCGCGCTGGATAGCGGGCGAAAGAGAGGCGCCGAAGGGCGCCTCTCTTGCATTGCGAAACTCAGTACGCGCCGGCAGGCGGCGGGGGCGGCGAGCCCGGGGGCGGAGGCGGCAGATAGCGCTGCGCTTGCTGCGGCGGTTGTGTCGTCACCATACGGCCCTGAACGGGAATACGGTTGCCGTTCGCATACATGCACTGCATATACGCGTAGTCGTAGCGGCGTTGCACGTCGTAGGCCGAGCCCTGGGCGCCGCCCATGCCAACCGCGCTGCCGGCGAGCAGGCCCGCGCCCGCGCCGATCGCCGCGCCCTGGCCGCCGCCGAACGCCGCGCCCGCGGCGGCGCCGAGCGCCGTGCCCAGCACGGCGCTGCCGACCGCGCTATTGGTCGCCGCCTGGTTGCTGCCTTCGCCGCCCACCTGCTGGTAGGCGAAGCCGCGGCAGTTGGCGTCGTCGGCGCGGAACTGGTCGAAGGTCTTGCCGCTGCCCGGCAGCGCCATCACGCTCGGCCCCTGCGGAACGACGGCACACGCGCTCAGCAAACCCGCCGTGGCGAGGAGCGCAAGATAAGTGGTCTTCATGTGCAGCTCGATATCGTCAAAAGGTTCAGTTTCCGGGTGCTGTTTGCGCGGGAACCGCGCGCCAGCCCGACGAGCACTGCTTCACGTAGGGATAGTAGGTTTTGGTGGCGTCGCAGTAGTACCACGTGTCGTCGCCGCCGCCGCCGCCCGGCCCGCCCGGGTCTTGCGAATAGGACGGGTCGGGCGCGCCTCCCTGAGGCTGGCCCTGCTCGACATAGTCCGGCGCTTGGGGCGGCGGTGCGACCACCACGGGTGCCGGTGCGTAGTAGTACGGCATGGGAGCGACAGGGTAATACCATGGGCCGCCGACGCCGACATAGACGCCGACATGCGACGCATGCGCTGCGCCGCTCGCGCACGCGATGGCAGTCGCGGCGGCCCCGAGTAACAGTTTCGACCTTCTCACAACGATCTCTCCAGAACGACAGGCGATGTGCGGACGCACACGCCATTCGATTATCGAACGCTATGACAACCCCGGTGCCAATGCAATTACCTGAATCGCACTGTTTTTTCGAGTTGTTACAAGAAGCGGGCGGGCCGGTTCGATTTCGGGTGATTGGGGCCGTATCGGCACGCAACCTCGCGCATTGTGGCGTAATCGGCGGCTATGGGGCGTTCTGAAAGGAAATGGCCGGTAACACTCCGGGGCCGGAGCGGTGCGCCGTCACATTTTTACGAACCGTGAAAATTTCTTGGCTCAGGCTTCGAGCGCGAGTGTCGCGAACGTGGCGAGCCAGTGTTCGCCCATGTAGTCGCCCGCCACGTGATCGAGCGCGGCGTCCAGGTGCGTCTGCGCCGCTTCGCGCAGCACGGCGGCGCGTGCATCGCCCTCGGGCAGCGCGCGCGCCAGCGTGCGCTGGCACCATGCGCGGCTCAGGTTGAGGCCGTCGAGGTGGGCGATCTTGCCGTCGGTGCGGTCGGTGACGGTGGCGGGCGTAAAGAGCGCCGCGGGCGCTCGCACAGCGAGGTCGGGCAGGAAGCCGCCGAACCATTCGACGAATGCGTCGCGGGGCAACACGCGGCTCATCAACACGGCTTCCATCAGCGCGGGCGAGAGGAACTCGTCGCCCGACGGCTCCCACGCCTGGCATCCCGCATCCGCTTCGTGCCAGCGCCGCGCCGTGTCCGCGATGCGCTTCGCGAGCGTGTCGCGCCCCGTCTGGCGTGCGAAATCGAGCGCGAGCGTCAACGCGAATGCGGTGTTGAAGTGCGTGCCCACGCGCAGCGGGTACGTCGCCTTCGGCAGAAATGCCTCGAAACGTTCGACGAAGGCCTCCGTGAGCGGCGCGAGCGCGCGTGCCCAGCGCGCGGCCTCGGGCGTCGACATCGCGTCGAGCTGGCCCGCGAGCGCCAGCAGCCAGCCCCAGCCGTACGGGCGCTCGAAGCCATGGTTGTGCGGCAGGTCCAGATACGCGCGTTCGCCCGCCATCTTCTCCTGAGTGAAATGCTCGTCGATCACGGCGACGATGCGCGGCGCTTCGGGCAGGTCCGGAAAACGCGCGAGCAGACGCGAAACGAGCCAGTAGCCGTGCACGCAGGAATGCCAGTCGTAGCTGCCATAGAACACCGGGTGCAAGGCGCGCGGCTCCTGCACGTCCTGCGGGCCGGCGAGCGAGTGCGTGAGCTTGTTCGGATATTCGCGCGTGAGATGCGCGAGGGCGAGCGAGGCGAAGCGGGAGGCGTGAGCGGCGGTGAGCGTATCGGACATGGCGGAACGTGACGGCGGAAACGGAGCCGTCAGCGTACCGCAGATTCCGCCGGGGGCGCCTGGCCGGAGGCGCGGTCAGTCTTGCGGGCCGTGCGCTCGCGCTCGAGCTTGCGCACGGCGTCGCCCACCTCCTGACTGAACTGCGCGAGCGCCGCCAGTTCGAGATCCGGCGGCTGCAGCGCGGGCCACAGCACGTCGACGAGCCGCTGTGCCGTAGCGTCGATGTCGGTCCGCCGGCGGCCCAACGTTGCGTCCCAGAGCACGTGCTCCATCGGCCCGAATACGAGCGATCGCAGGAGCCGCAGCGGCATGTCGGTGCGGATCTGGCCGCTTTCCTGGCCGCGCGCCAGCACACGCATGAGGGGCGCCGTGTAGCGGCGCTGCATTTCGACCAGCGCTTCGCTGAGGTCGTGATGGCGCGTGCGGCCCTCGGAAAGCACGAGCTCGCAGATGCCGGTGCCGCTTTCGAGCATCAGCCGCAGATGCATGCGCACGATGAATGCAAACTGCTGGCGCACGGTGCCGTCCAGCGGCATGCCGGCCTCGATCGCCTCGATCGATTCGTCGTACCAGTCGCCGATCACGCGCGCGCACAACTCCCGCTTGCCGCGGAAATAGCTGAACACCGTCGCCTCGGAAATACCGAGCCGCTGCGCGATTTCCGCCGTGGTCGCGCGCTCGTAGCCCTTTTCGGAGAACACGTCGCGGCCTGCCTGAAGGATCTCCTTCACGCGCTGCTGGGACTTGCGTCCCGCGGGTTGCCGGCGGGAGGCGGGCAGGGCGGCTCGGGTGGCGGCTGGCATTCTGAGTCTGGATCAGTTATCAGGTTTCGATACGTTCATTATCGGTGAAATCTCACACTGATAATCAGGCAATATAGGCGATTCAGGAAATTTGAGCCTTACTCAACATTCCCTATTGACGTATACGTAAATGTGGCGTGAAATGGGCGTCGATGGGGCGAAGGACCTCGCCCGCGCCTGTTTGGAGGAGACACTCATGAGCAACGTACCCGGACTGCAGTTTCCCCTTGGCGAAGAAGTCGAGATGCTGCGCGACAGCCTTGCCACGTTCGCGGCGAGGGAGATCGCGCCGCGCGCGGCCGAAATCGACCGTACCGACCAGTTCCCCATGGACCTGTGGCGCAAGTTCGGCGACCTGGGCGTGCTGGGCATGACGGTTTCGGAGGAGTACGGCGGCGCGAACATGGGCTATACGGCACACATGGTCGCGATGGAGGAGATCTCGCGCGCTTCGGCGTCGGTCGGTCTTTCTTATGGCGCGCACTCCAACCTCTGCGTGAACCAGATCCACCGCAACGGCACCGAGGCGCAGAAGCGCAAGTACCTGCCGAAGCTCGTTTCCGGCGAGCACGTGGGCGCGCTCGCGATGAGCGAGCCGAACGCCGGCTCGGACGTGGTCAGCATGAAGCTGCGCGCCGAAAAGAAGGGCAACCGCTACGTGCTGAACGGCACGAAGATGTGGATCACGAACGGTCCGGACTGCGACACGCTGGTCGTCTATGCGAAGACCGATCCCGAAGCGGGGGCCCGCGGCATGACGGCGTTCCTTGTCGAGAAGGGCATGAAGGGCTTCTCCGTGGCGCAGAAGCTCGACAAGCTCGGCATGCGCGGCTCGCATACGGGCGAACTCGTGTTCCAGGACGTCGAGGTGCCCGAAGAGAATATCCTCGGCCAGCTCAACGGCGGCGTGAAGGTGCTGATGAGCGGCCTCGACTACGAGCGCGCCGTGCTCGCGGGCGGTCCCACCGGCATCATGGCTGCCGTGATGGACGCGGTGGTGCCGTATATCCACGACCGCAAGCAGTTCGGCCAGGCTATCGGCGAGTTCCAGCTCATCCAGGGCAAGATGGCCGACCTCTACACCACGTTCCAGGCGTGTCGCGCGTATCTTTACGCCGTGGGCCGCCAGCTCGACACGCTCGGCAAGGAGCACGTGCGCCAGGTGCGCAAGGACTGCGCGGGCGTGATTCTCTACACCGCCGAAAAGGCGACGTGGATGGCCGGGGAGGCGATCCAGATCCTCGGCGGCAATGGCTATATCAACGAGTATCCCGTGGGCCGGCTCTGGCGCGACGCGAAGCTCTACGAAATCGGCGCGGGCACGAGCGAGATCCGGCGCATGCTGATTGGCCGCGAGCTGTTCGCGGAAACGATGTAACTGCGCCGTCCGTCACGGTCAAGAAAGAAGGAAGCACGCGATGCCGATCATCGAATCGAAGCTGAACCCGCGCTCGGACGACTTCAAGGCCAACGCCGCCGCGCTGGAAGCCCTGGTCGCGGACCTGCGCGAGAAGATCCAGAAGCTTTCGCTGGGCGGCGGCGAGGCCGCGCGCGACAAGCACGTCTCGCGCGGCAAGCTGCTGCCGCGCGATCGCATCGCACAACTGCTCGACCCCGGCACGCCATTTCTCGAATTCTCGCAGCTCGCGGCCTATGGCATGTACAACGACGATGCGCCGGGCGCAGGCGTCATCACCGGCATTGGCCGCATTGCGGGCCAGGAATGCGTGATCGTCTGCAACGACGCGACCGTGAAGGGCGGCACGTACTACCCGGTGACGGTCAAGAAGCACGTGCGCGCGCAGGAGATCGCGCAGGAAAACCGCCTGCCGTGCGTCTATCTCGTCGACTCGGGCGGCGCGAACCTGCCTAACCAGGACGACGTGTTTCCGGACCGCGATCACTTCGGCCGCATCTTCTACAACCAGGCGAACCTCTCTTCGCAGGACATTCCGCAGATCGCCGTGGTGATGGGCTCGTGCACGGCGGGCGGCGCGTACGTGCCCGCCATGAGCGACGAGTCGATCATCGTGAAGAACCAGGGGACGATTTTCCTGGGGGGGCCGCCGCTCGTGAAGGCGGCGACCGGTGAGGAGGTGAGCGCCGAAGACCTGGGTGGCGGCGATGTTCACACGCGTCTTTCGGGCGTGGCCGATCATCTCGCGCAGAACGACCCGCATGCGCTCGCAATCGCGCGCAGCATCGTCGGCAACCTGAACCGCGTGAAGACGCCACCCGTCGCGCTGCGCGAGCCGCTGCCGCCGCGTTACGACGCGAAGAGTCTCTACGGCGTGATTCCTGTCGATACGAGGAAGCCCTTCGATGTGCGTGAAGTGATTGCGCGCATTGTCGACGACTCGGCATTCGACGAATTCAAGTCGCGCTACGGCACGACGCTCGTCACGGGCTTCGCGCATATCTGGGGGCATCCGGTCGGGATCGTCGCGAACAACGGCATCCTGTTCTCGGAGTCGGCGCTCAAGGGCACGCATTTCATCGAGCTTTGCTGCCAGCGCAAGATTCCGCTCGTGTTCCTGCAGAACATCACCGGTTTCATGGTGGGCCGCAAGTACGAGAACGAAGGCATTGCGCGCAACGGCGCGAAGATGGTGACGGCCGTGGCGACGGCGAAGGTGCCGAAGTTCACGGTGATCATCGGCGGCTCGTTTGGCGCGGGCAACTACGGCATGTGCGGTCGCGCTTACTCGCCGCGCTTCCTGTGGATGTGGCCGAATGCGCGCATTTCGGTGATGGGCGGCGAGCAGGCCGCGTCGGTCCTCGCCACGGTGCGTCGCGACGGTATCGAGGGCAAGGGCGGCACATGGAGCGCAGAGGAAGAGGAAGCGTTCAAGCAGCCGATCCGCGATCAGTACGAGCGCCAGGGCCATCCCTATTACGCGAGCGCACGTCTGTGGGACGACGGCGTGATCGACCCCGCGCAGACGCGCGACGTGCTCGGTCTTGGCCTGTCCGCGGCGATGAACGCGCCGATCGAGGACACGCGCTTCGGCGTGTTCCGCATGTAAGGTGGTAAATGAGCGCGAACCTCACGAGGAGACCCTGACGATGCAATACGAAACGCTGCTGGTCGAGGTGGCGGGTCACGTGGCGACCGTCACGCTGAACCGCCCGGACGTGCGCAACGCGTTCAACGAAACCATGATCGCCGATCTGACGGCGGCGTTCGTCGCGCTCGGCGCGCGCGACGACGTGCGCGCCGTCGTGCTGGCTGGTAACGGCAAGGCGTTTTGCGCGGGCGCGGATCTGAACTGGATGCGCAAGATGGCGGGCTACTCCGACGAGGAAAATCGCGCCGATGCGATGCGTCTCGCGCAGATGCTTTCCGCCATCTATCGCTGCCCGAAGCCGGTGGTCGCGCACGTGCACGGCGATGCCTACGCGGGCGGCATGGGTCTCGTCTGCGCGGCCGATATCGTGGTCGCCGCGCAAACGGCGAACTTCTGTCTTTCGGAGGCGCGCCTCGGCCTGATGCCCGCCACCATCGCGCCCTACGTGATCCGTGCGCTCGGCGAGCAGGCGTCGCGCCGCTACTTCGTGACGGCGGAAGCATTCGATTGCGCGACTGCCCAACGGCTTGGCCTCGTGAGCGAAGCGGTCGCCGCGGAGGGGCTCGACGCCGCTGTGCAGCGCATCGTCGAAACGCTCGTGGCGAACAGCCCGAACGCCGTGCGCGAGTGCAAGCAGCTCGTGCAGGACATTGCCGGACAGACGATCGACGAGGCGCTCATCGCGGATACGGCAAACCGCATCGCGCGCATCCGCGCGAGCGAGGAAGGCCGCGACGGCGTGTCCTCGTTCCTCGAAAAGCGCGCGCCGCGCTGGCGTGCGCAGCCGTCCGCCCAATAGCGAGAAAAACATGTTCAACAAGATCCTGATCGCCAACCGGGGCGAGATTGCGTGCCGCGTCGCGGCGACCTGCCGCCGGCTCGGCGTGAAGAGCGTGACCGTTTTTTCGGACGCCGACGCGAACGCGAAGCACGTCGCCGCTTGCGACGAAGCCGTGCATATCGGCGAAGCCGCCGCGGCGCAGAGCTATCTGCGCATCGAGCGCATCATTGCGGCGGCGCGTGCGACGGGCGCAGAGGCGATTCATCCCGGTTACGGATTTCTTTCGGAAAACGAAGATTTCGCGCGCGCATGCGACGAAGCGGGCATCGTGTTCATCGGGCCGCCGGTCGAGGCGATTGCCGCAATGGGCTCGAAGGCGGCGGCCAAGGCGCTGATGCACGCGGCGGCGGTGCCGCTCGTGCCCGGCTACCACGGCGACGATCAGGACGCCGCGCTCCTGCAGCGCGAGGCCGACGCCATGGGCTACCCGGTGCTGCTCAAGGCGAGCGCGGGCGGCGGCGGCAAGGGCATGCGCGTGGTGGAGCGCAGCGAGGACTTCGCGGCGGCGCTGGCGTCGTGCAAGCGCGAAGCGGCGAGCAGTTTCGGCAACGACCGCGTGCTGATAGAAAAGTATCTGACGCGGCCGCGCCACGTCGAAGTGCAGGTGTTTGCGGACCGGCACGGCGGTGCCGTGTATCTGTTCGACCGCGACTGCTCGGTGCAGCGGCGCCACCAGAAGGTGCTGGAAGAGGCGCCGGCGCCGGGGCTCGACGAAAGCGTGCGGCGCGCGATGGGCGAGGCCGCGGTGGCGGCGGCGCGCGCCGTGCAGTACGTGGGCGCGGGCACGGTCGAGTTCATCATGACGGGCGCGGACTTCTACTTCATGGAGATGAACACGCGCCTGCAGGTCGAGCACCCGGTGACGGAGATGGTCACGGGCCTCGATCTAGTCGAGTGGCAATTGCGCGTGGCGGCTGGCGAGCCGCTGCCGCTCGAACAGTCGCAGCTCGTCGTCAAGGGCCATGCGCTCGAAGCGCGGATCTACGCCGAGAACCCCTCGCGCGGCTTCCTGCCTTCCACGGGCACGCTCAAGCATCTGCGCATGCCGGAAGGCGTGGAATTCACGATCGGTACGGCGCTCCAGCGCGCGCCGGTGCGCATCGACAGTGGCGTGCGCGAAGGCGACACGATCACGCCGTTCTACGACCCCATGATCGCAAAGCTGATCGTGCACGGCGCGACGCGCGAGGACGCGCTGGCACGCATGCAACGCGCGCTGGAAGCGTGCGAGGTGGTCGGGCCGCATACGAATGTCGAGTTTCTGCACCGACTCGTGACGTGCGAGCCGTTCGCTGGCGCCGACCTCGATACCGGTCTGATCGAGCGTCATCACGACGCCCTGTTCGCACCGCGCCACAAGCCGCTTCGCGAGGCGCTCGCGCTGGCCTGCGCCGCGCTGCTCGCGCGCGAGGCGGATCGTGCCCGCGACGTATCGCCGTGGACCGCGCTGTCGCACTGGCGCTTGAACGGCGGCTACACGCAGTCGCACACCTGGCGCGACGTCGAGACCGATACGGCGTTTTCGACGACGTACGTGCAGGACGGCAACACACGGAGGCTCGCGTGCCCGGGCGGGCTGGAGTCCTGGACGTGGTGGCGCGGCGCGGGCGCCGACGAATACGGTACGACAATCGGCAATACGCGTGTAACGGGGCGCGTATTCATCGACGGCGACGTGTTCCATGTGTTCTGTCTCGGCACGGCAGTGGTGCTCGAATGGCAGAACCTGCTGGCCCACGCGGCCGATACGGAGCACGGCGAAGGCCGCCTCACCGCGCCGATGCCCGGCAAGGTGATCGCGGTGCTGGTCGAGCCTGGCGCGGTGGTGGAGAAGGGCGCGCCGCTCATCGTCATGGAGGCGATGAAGATGGAGCACACGATCGGCGCGCCTTCCGCGGGGAAAGTGACCGAAGTGTTGTACGGCGTGGGCGACCAGGTGGCCGACGGCGCGCAACTGCTGGTGCTCGAAGCCGGCTAACCTTCTTATCCCGCGTCTTTCGGCACGGGCGGCGCGAATCGCAGTGCCATCGCGATGCGATTCCACGCATTGATGTTCGCGACGGCGGCAGTGAGAAATGCCATTTGCGTGCCCGGGAACTGACGCTCGACTTGTGCGTAGAGCGCATCGCTCACGCCTTCGTGGGGCTTCGCGGTCAGCGCTTCGGTCCAGGCCAGCGCCGCGCGTTCGCGCTCGGTGTAATGCTCCGGCACTTCGTGCCACGTGGCGACCAGATCGAGTTTTACGCGGGGCACCTGAGCATCGCGGGCGATATTCAGGTGGTACTGTAGGCAGAACGCGCAGCCGTTGATCTGGGAAGCGCGAACCTTGAGCAGTTCGGTGAGCGGCTTTTCGAGCCCGGCCGCATCCACGGCCTTGCTCATCGCCACCAGCCCGGCGACGACCGGGGCGGCATCGCGCGAAAACGCTTCATACGTGATGCGATTGGACATGACGGATTCCTCCAGAGTGTCCGGTGATAATATCAGAGCACGAACATATTATTCGAACACTGACATCATGCGCAATAAAACGAAGCGTATACAAGATATCGAGACTCGGAACACACCGGACATTCCTGCGCCCGGCGAGGGCAAGCGCGGCGAGTCCGGATACATCGGCTATCTGCTGCGGCAGGCCGGGGCGGCGCACCGGTTGCGCATGGAGCGCGCGCTTGCCGATCTCGGCGTGACGCCGCCTCAGTTCGTGGTATTGACGATGCTCGCGGCCTATCCGGGCATTTCGGGCGCCGATGTCGCACGGCTGGCGGCGCTCACGCCGCAAACGGTCAGCGTGATCGTGGCGAACCTCGAGCGCAGCGGCGCCATCGAGCGGCGGCCGCATGCCGTGCACGGACGGATTCAGCAGATCGACGTAACGGCGCAGGGCGAGGCGCTGCTCAAGCAATGCCGCACGCGCGTGCGCAGGGTGGAGGCTGGCATGGTCGAGGGCTTCGCGCCGGCCGAAGAACGCGTGATTCGCCGCTGGCTCGCGAACGTCGCGCGCGAAGCGTGAGCATTACTGCGCGTGGGCAAGACTGCAGGCGTGATCGAGCAGGCCTTCGGCGGTGCCGGTGCCGCCCTCCACGTCGCGTCCGCTGTTGACGATGAGCCAGCCATCGCGTGCGGCGTCGGGGCCGGCGCCCGTCACGAGAATCGTCTGGGCGCCCATCGTCTGTTGCGCTCCGAGACCGCGCTCGACCACGCGGAACGGATTATCGCTATCGCGCAGGCTCGTCACACGCGTCACGCGATAGCGGCTGCCGTCCAGCGTGATCCAGCTCCACTGGCCCGGCGGATCGCTGCGATGCGGTGCCAGGGCATTGGCGATATCGGTGCGCATGCAGTCCACATGAATGTGCAACTGGTTCTGCGAACGCTGTGCCGACGAGTTGATTTCGAGCCCAAGCTGGTTGGCGGCGAGCGTCGTGCCGAGTTTCGCGTCGACATACCGGCCCGCATCCCATGCGCCCACCCAGTATTCCGGCGCGCCGCCGTAGAGGATCCCGGGGCTTTCGATGCCCGGCACGCGATCGGTTGGGATCAGCAGATATTGCGCGCGGCCCGCGATGTCCTTGAGCACCGCGTAGCGCTTCTGGAAGTCGACCGTGGTGCAAGGCGCGGGCGTGCCCTGGTCGCGCTGATTCGGCACGCACTGGCCGCCCACCACTTTCCAGAGGCCATTCGGGTCGAACGTGGAAAGGTGGACGCAGCCGCTCAAGGCGACGAGTGCGGTGGCGCTGGCAGCGAGGAGGGCAGTCCGGAGCAGGGCGGTAAGGCGCATCGGCGTGTTGGCGTGTCGCAAGGGAGGCGTCGGGGCAGCGTCGTGCGGGGATGCGCCGCGCGGGTGGGCTGCAGCGGGCAGTTTAGCCGAACGCGCGCGGCAGCCGTATGAACGACAGGTCGCGCTGGCCGGATCGACCGCGCGACGGGCGCTTGCCTATTTACGTCGAGGATGAAAAGTGAGCGGTTGCTCGCTCGCGGCGCCATCGGTCCCGGCCTCATCCGTTGGTCCGCACGTTCCACACGTCCCGCACCCATCGCCGCAATTCCCCGTCGCGCCCTTGGGCTGGACGAACCGCCCAAGCCGACGAGCAAGCGCCGCGCGCTGAGGCCGCAGCAGCGACGCGGCCCACGCCGCCTGCACGCGCGCCGCCATTTTCGGCGCGAGCCTGCGCAGCGTGTAGAGCGCGCTCGCCGTCACGAGCACCGCGATCACCGCATACTGCGCGACGAGCCCGGCGCTCATGCGAGGTGCCTCGCGATCTGATACGTGACGAACGCGGCCACATAAGCCACGACGAACATATAGCCGAAGGAAATCGTCACGGCGCGCCACGAACGCGTCTCGCGGCGGATTACCGCGAGCGTCGACATGCATTGCGGCGCGAACGCGAACCACACCATCAGCGAAAGCGCACTCGCGAGCGAGAAGTTATGGGCGAGCGTGTTGCCGAGGCTAAGGACATCGGCGTCGCCCGTCGCCACGGAATAGACCGTGGCGAGCGCGGCCACGGCCGTTTCGCGCGCAGCGAATGCCGGAATCAGCGCCAGGCTGATCTGCCAGTTGAATCCGAGCGGTGCGAACGGATATTGCAGCGCGCGGCCGATATAGCCCGCGAACGTGTAGTCGATGGCCGGGCCCGTTGCGCCCGTGGGCGGGGACGGGAACGTGGAGATGAACCACATCAGCACGGTCAGCGCGAGGATGATGCCCGTGAGCCGCTTGAGAAAGATCGCGCCGCGCTCCCACAGGCCGATCGCGACGTCGCGCGGGCGCGGCAGGCGATACGAGGGCAGTTCCATGAGCAGGGCGTGCTCGCTGCGGTCGCGCCGCACATGCTTCATTACCCAGCCTACGGCCATTGCGCCCACAATCCCGGCGACGTAGAGCGCGAACAGCACGAGCCCCTGCAGGTTGAACACGCCGAGGATCATGCGGTGCGGAATGAACGCGCCGATCAGCAGCGCATAGACGGGCAGGCGCGCCGAGCAGGTCATGAGCGGCGCGACGAGCATCGTGGCGAGACGGTCGCGAGGATCGGCGATGCTGCGCGTGCCCATCACGCCAGGAATCGCGCAGGCGAAGCTCGAAAGCAGCGGAATGAACGAGCGTCCGGTCAGCCCCACGGACACCATCATGCGATCGAGCAGAAAGGCCGCGCGCGGCAGGTAGCCCGACTCCTCCAGCACGAGGATGAAGAAGAACAGCACGAGAATCTCGGGCAGGAAGCCGAGCACGGTGCCCACGCCGCCGAATAGCGCGTCGGTGACGAGGCTTTTCAGCGGCCCGTCGGGCAGCACGTTGCCGGCCAGCGTGCCGAGCGCGGTGAAGCCGTCGCCGATCGCGTCGGTGAGCGGCTTGCCGAGCGAATAGACGGCCTGGAACACGAGGAACATCACGAGCGCGAGGATCACCGGGCCGAAGACCGGGTGCAGCGTCCAGCGGTCGATCGCGTCGTCGCGCGCGTCGGTGGCGTGCGGCATCGTCACCGCCGCCGCGAGGATAGCGCGCACGGTCTCGTGCAGGTCGCCGCCTGCGCCCGGATCGGCAACTTCCTGGCTGGCGGCGGCCGCCACGGTCGCGGCCGCTGTCGTGGTGTCGGTACGGTCGATCAGTTCGATCAGCGCCTGCGCGCCGCCGCGCTGCACGGCCACCGTCTCGACCACGGGCACGCCAAGACGGCGCGAAAGCTCCGGCACGTTCACGACGACGCCGCGGCGTTTCGCAGCGTCCATCATGTTCAGCGCAAGCACGACCGGCCGGCCGAGGCGTTTGACTTCCAGCACGAAGCGCAGGTGCAGGCGCAGATTCGTTGCGTCCGCAACGCAAACCACGAGATCGGGCACCGCTTCGCCTGGATAGCGGCCGAGCAGCACGTCGTGCGTGACGCGTTCGTCGGGGCTCGTGGAGGCGAAGCTATAGGCGCCGGGCAGGTCGAGCAGGCGGATCTTGCGGCCCGAGGGGGTGACGAAGCGGCCCTCCTTGCGCTCGACGGTGACGCCCGCGTAATTGGCCACCTTCTGGCGCGCGCCGGTGAGCAGGTTGAAGAGCGCGGTCTTGCCGCAGTTGGGATTGCCGACGAGGGCGATACGCAGCGGCGCCTGGCTCACGATGCCCACCCCTCCAGAACGCTCACGCGCTGGGCTTCTGCGCGGCGCAGCGCGAAACGCGTCGAGCCGATCTGCACGAGCAGGGGGTCGGCGCTCCAGGGCGCGCGGGCGACCACGCGCACGGGCTCGCCGGGTACGAAACCCAGGTCGCGTAGACGTTGGGCGATGGGGTCGCGCTCATGCGCGTCTTCGATGCGCTCGACGTAGGCAGTCGCGTCTTTCGACAGGTCGCTCAGAAGCATGGGGCAAGGTACGAATTGGAATGCGAACCGTTCTCATTATACGGAAAGGCGCGGGATCATGTTGCGTCGGCAAGCGCCCAAATGCCGCAGCGCTGCGTGAGATCAACAGGCCGGATCCCCATCCTGTTGCCGATTCCGTTGCGAACCGCTACGTTCATGCAACGGATCGTCGTCGGCCATCAACTGTTATTCTCAACGCGTCTGGCAGGCTCGCATGGCTCCAACGGCAACGATATTCTGTACGGCGTCTTAAGGAGAACAGAAATGGCTGAGACCAAAAAAGCGGCAAAGGTGAAAGAAGCAGGCGGCAAGGCCGATGCCGGAGAGCGGCTGAGCGACAAGGCGTACATGAAGGAGCTGCGCCCCTTGCAGGTCGAACTGGTCAAGCTGCAGGAATGGGTCGAGCATACCGGGGCCAAAGTCTGCATCGTGATGGAAGGTCGCGACGGCGCAGGCAAGGGCGGTACGATCAACGCGATCACCGAGCGCGTGAGTCCTCGCGTCTTTCGAGTGGTTGCGCTGCCGAAGCCGACCGATCGCGAGAAGAGCCAGATGTATTTCCAGCGCTATCTGCCGCACCTGCCCGCCGCGGGCGAGGTCATGATCTTCGATCGTAGCTGGTACAACCGCGCGGGCGTCGAGCGCGTCATGGGCTTCTGCACGGAAGAGCAGGTGGAGGAGTTCATGGCGACCACGCCGCTCATCGAGCGGGCCATGATCCATTCGGGCATCATCCTCCTCAAGTATTGGCTCGAAGTCAGTCCCGACGAGCAGACCCGGCGCCTCGAAGACCGCATCGAAGACGGGCGCAAGGTCTGGAAACTCTCGCCCATGGATCTCGAGTCGTATCGCCGCTGGGACGACTATTCGCGGGCGCGCGACGACATGTTCAAGAGGACCGACACGGACTTTGCGCCGTGGCATATCGCGCACTCGGACGACAAGAACCGGGTCCGGCTCAATGTCATCAGCCATCTGCTCAGCAAGATTCCCTACGAGCCCGTGCCGCGCGACAAGGTGAAACTGCCGAAACGGCAGAAGAGCGCTTATAGCGGGACCGACTACACGGCCCACGTCGTGCCCGAGAAGTATTGACGGCACGCTCCGGCGTTGGGGGCGCGCCGCGCCTCAGATCACCGGCGCGGGCAGCGTACCCAGAATCTGTTCGAACGCGAGCCCGATCGCCAGCAGCCGCCGGTCGCTGCCAAGCGGGCCGTCGAGTTCGAGCCCCACCGGCAGCCGTCCATACGCGAGGCCGGCGGGCAGCGCGAGGCCCGGAATCCCGGCGTTGCTGCCCGGATCGGTATTGCGCAGGTAGGCGCCCATTTCGTCGACAGGCGCCGCGCCGTCGATCGAAACGCGCGACGAACCGTTGAGTTCGTCGATGGGCACCGCGGCAAGCCGCGTGGTGGGGAACAGCAGCGCGTCGAGGCCGCAGGCCGAGAAGGTCTGCGCGTAAAGCTGCTGCAGGCGCGGGCGCCAGATCGTGAGCGCCGTCTGATAGTCGCCGCCTCGTGCGTCGGCGAGAATCGCGTCGTAGGCCGCGCGCACGTCTGGGCTCGCGATGCGCGCGGCCACGTCGGCCACGTTTTGCACCGGCGCCTGGTTCGTCACGAGCCACGCGTGCAGGTCCTCGATCGGCTCGTGCAGGGCGATGGCAAGACTCACCCGATCGTTGATCGACAGCAGCTCGTTCATCTCGACGGGCACGAGCGTCACGCCCGCCGCTTCGAGCTTCGCCGCGGCTTCGCGCAGGGCGTCTTCCAGCGCGATTTCGAGTCCCTCCCAGAGCGGCGCCGGCAGCCCGATGCGCAGGTTCGAGACCGAGGCCTGCGCCAGCGGGCCGTGTCCCGTGATGACACTGTCGAGCAGCGCGACGTCGGCGACGGTGCGCGCCATCGGTCCGACCGTGTCGCGCGTGTGGCTGATCGGAACGACGGCTTGCGGGTCGTGATAGCGCCGGTGCGTGCCGCCGTCGCCCACCGAGGGGCGCAGTCCCACGATGCCGCACAGCGCGGCGGGGATGCGCGTGGAGCCGCCGGTGTCGGTGCCGAGCCCCGCGGGTGCGATGCGCGCGGCGATCGCGGCGGCGGTGCCGCCCGACGAGCCGCCGGGGATGCGTTCGGGATCGTAAGGATTGCGAACGGGCCCGGCGCTCGGGTTCAGGTTCGTGCTCGTGATGCCGAACGCCAGTTCGTGCATGTTGGCCTTGCCGAGCAGGACAGCGCCCGCGTCGACGAGCCGCTGTACCGAAGGCGCGTGCCGCGCCGGCAGGAAGCCTTCGAGCGCGGGCGTGCCGGCGGCCGTCTGCAGGCCGCGTGTGTTGATGTTGTCCTTCACGACGACGGGCAGCCCCGCGAGCGGCAGGCGTGCCCGCTCGTTCGGTCCCAGCGCGTCGATGCGGCGCGCCGCGGCGAGCGCACCCTCGACGTCGAGCACGGTGAGCGCGTTCAGATTCGAGAGCGCGTGAGCGCGCGCGAGCAGCGTCGCCGTGTAATCGGCAGCCTTGAGCTTGCCGGCCCGGATCGCCTCGACGGCTTGCGTCGAGGTGAGTTCGACCTGCTTGTCGACAGACCATGTCATGCGGTCGTTCTCCTTGAGCGGCGGCGGGGCCAGCGCTCAGCGCTTCATGAAGCGCAGCGCGAATCGCGCGAGCGCGGGCACGAACATCGGGCGCAGCAGGCGCGAATCGTAGCCGCTCATCCGTTCGTCGTTTTCTTTCAGGCACAGCTCCAGCATCTCGCGCGGCCCGAGCGCGGCGCCAATCGTCTCGCGGTTCGCGGGCAGGAAGTTCGAGTCGTGCGCGACACCGTCCGCGTCGATGCCGCGTGCGATCGCAAGCCGCTCCCAGACGAGCAGGAACGAGATCACCGCTACGCGCACAGCATGCCATGGCCGGCGCCACCACGGCATGTTCTTGCGGTACCAGGCAACCCAGTTTGCGAAGAACAGGATGTGACGGGCTTCTTCCTGGATCACGGGCTCGAAGGTTTCCACCAGTTCGGCCGGGAAGTAGCCCGAGCGCTCTGCCGCGCGGAACAGGCCGAACGCGAAGAAGCTGTCGATGCACTCGCTATAGCCCGTGAACATCCACGCCCATTCGGGCTTCGGCGGGGCGGGGTAGGCGGGTTCGGGCGCGAGGGCGATGCCGTAGGCCCGCACCAGGTGCGAGAGCACGACCTTGTGGCGCGCTTCCTCGTCGGCGTCCATCTGCAGCGCTTCGCGCAACAATGGCTCGCGCACGGTATCGGCATAGGTCTTCACGCGGATCGACGCGCGGCCCTCGGTCTGCACGGCCATGTCCCAGATGGGGAGCGAGGTGAGGCGCTGGAGCGCGTCGGGCGCGAGTCTCGGCCAGTCGAGCACGGCGGGGCGATACGGATCGTGCGTATCGAGCAGCATTTTGCAGAACATCTTGCGATGCTCTTCCGATCCGATCCTGACGGGCCCTGGCGCGTCATAGGTCCAGCGTCGCAGCGCGGCGTCCTGGTCGGCGGCGAAGGAGCCGTCTTCGTCCTGATGCGTCAGGGTTTCGGACATGGAGCGTGATCGGTGGCGGTGATGTGGCTCCTATTCTGTCACAACGGTAAGGAAACCTGGCGCGATCACGCGCAGCGGCGTTGTTCGTCGATCCACATGCGCGCCCAGCGGAATGCGTAGGCGAGTGCGTGCTCTTCGTCGAAGAAGTAGTCGAGCGCGTCGAACGAGTGCGTCTGGCCCGGCTGCGTGCCGATGGTCAGGTTGGCGGCGAAGAGGCCGTTCGGCTGTTGCTGAGCCGCCGTGGCGACTTCGTAGCCCTTGTAGCGGATGAGTGCGTTCATGGCGTTGTGCGTTGTGATCTCTGCGGGTCTGGCCTGGTCTGGCGATGGCGCGCAACGCAGGAGGCGCAGGCACGGGGCTAGCGTAGGCGCCGGCACGTGCGGACGGAACCAATCTTTCGTCGCAAGCAAATCACCAGTGGCCTGGAACGGTCAGCAGGAGAATCGGGATGAGGCGAGTTGCGAGTCCGGCTTCAATGTGGACCCGCCATGCGGAGGCTGTCTGTGGGATGGCGCACGAGCAGGACCGCCCGGCGTCTGGCGACTCAGACCGCGAGGCTGAGCCGTTTTTCGTTGCGCGCTTCGTTTGCCGCGCCGCTTGTTGCCGCGCTTGTTGCACTGTTTGCCGCCGCGCCCGTCGCGACGCGATGCGCATTGAAGGCCAGCGCGAATTGCGCGGCCTGCAGGCCGACTGTCGAGAGCTGCTCGACGATCTTGGGATCCGAGCAATGCTGCGCGCTCTCGAAGCGCGTTTCGAGCGTGTTGATCCCCGCGCCGAACGGCGTTGGCCAGCCGCGCAGCGCATGCACGATCGAGCGCAGCGAGGTCAGCACCGAGCCCGCGGCTTGCCAGCCGTAGGCGGTCACGATGCAGCCCACGGCGCGGCCGTCGAGGTAGGGGCGCGCGTCGGCGCGCAGTTCTTCGAGCGTGTCGAGCGCATTCTTCACGAGACCCGATACGCCGCCGTGGTAGCCGGGTGTCGCGATGATGACGGCGTCGGCCGCGCGGACTGCTTCGATCAGTTCGAGCTGCTCGTCGGTGCGCGTCTCGTTTTCGGGCGCATAGTGCGGCAGGCTGTGCAGGAAGGCGCCGCCGAAGAGGCGGGTGCGTGCGCCGGCATGCTCGGCGCCGCGCAAGGCGAAGCCGAGCGCGCGCTCAGTCGATGAAGCGGCGCGCGTCGTGCCGCCGATGCCGACGACGAGCGGACGGCGCGGGGTATCGGAAAGGCTCAAGGACATCTCCCTGGATGGCATGAACGGGCTCTGGATGCGAGGCACGCGGGCCGGCGCGCCTCTAGCCCGGATAACAAAGGCCGATGCGCCATCTTAGTCAGCGCGCCGGGCGCCACGAACCGACTTTTTGTTCTAACGATATATCCGGACGGGTATGCGCTGCCCCATGAGCTGCTTTGCAGCGGGGCTCGCCATATGGATATGCGAAAACATTGGTTGGGCCGTGCGAGGGTGAGTGGCTAAGATCAAACCGTCTCCTCCATGACATCTCCTTGACATGGGATTCGGCCCCGCACCGCATGGTGACCGGGGCCGTTTTTTTCGCGAGACGATTTTGGCGCGGCCGCGCCCGGATTACTGCGCGCCGGGCTTGAGCGCCGTGGGATGGGAAGACTGGGCGGGTACCCGGTAGCTCACCTGGAGCACGTTGCCGTCGGGGCCGATCTGCGGCGGGATTTCCGGCATCCGGTTTTCGTGCGGTGCCGTGTTGCCGGGCGTGACCGGAACGACGGGCGCGCTCGCGCGCACGGCCGGTTCGGCGACCTTGCGCGTGGTGAGGCTATCGGCCGAGGCAAGCTTGTGTTTCGTGCCGTGGTGCGAATGAGCGGTCTTGCCTGGCGTACCGGGGTGCGCCCCGGGCGCGCGCGCTTCTGGCGGATTCCAGATTTCGATGTAGTGCTCCCCCGCGAGCGCGGAGGATGCGAGGACGCACAGCAAGGTCCCCGTCATGATGAATCGCACGTCGTCTTCTCCGTGTTGATGACCTGTCCGGAACGGCGCGGCGGGCAAGTTGCACGCGTGGCCGCAGCCCGATGGCAGGCTGCACGCACTGTACATCCGTACAGCCGCTAATGCAAACGTTTGGAGGGGGCGGGCGAGGTGGTGTTGCGCGGAGGTATCGCGGGCGCGGTGTGAGGGGATGCTGTGGGCCGGGACGGTTCTCGTCACTGTCCCGCAGACGGAATCCCGTGCGATGCTTGACCGGGTTGGTCAGGCGTTCTGGCCCTCGATGGCGGGGCCGTGCAGGCCGAGCCAGCGCCCATAGCTGCGCGGCGAAAAGGCGAGCGTGAGCACGATCATTGCCGCGATGGAAACGGCGAGCATCAGCCACGCGGCGGTGAAGCTGCCGGTCAGATCACGGACGCGGCCTGCCACGATCGGCGCGAGGGCGGCGATCACGAAGCCCACACCCTGCACGAACGCGACGAGCCGCGCGGCGACGCGGTGATCGGCGCTATGGTCGAGCGCGGTGACGAGCGTGACCGAGAACGTGCCGCCGAGCCCCGCACCCGCCGCGGCGACCCACAGGAGGGGCGCCGCCTCGGGCCGCGTGGCGAGCCCGACCACGCCGACGAACTGGGCGCAGAGCCCGGCGATGAGCCACGGCCGCCGGTCGGTGAAGGTGGCTGCCGCAACCGGCAGCAGCAGGGCGCTGATGGCCTGGAAGACGGTCATGGCGGCGAGCAGCGAACCGCTCGCGGCGACGCTGGCTCCATGCTGCTGGTAGTACGCGGGCAGCCACGCGACGAGACTCGTGTAGCCGCCGTTGACGAGGCCGAAATGCAGGCCGAGGCTCCACGCGCGGCGCTTGCGCCAGAGCGGGACGTGGGGCGTTGCGGGCGCACCGGTGGAGGTGCTTGACGCCGCGGTCTCGCTGCGCGAACGGCGATTGAGCGCCCCCCAGATTGCTAGCGCGGCGAGCGCGGGGAGGGCCCATACGGCGAGCGCCGCGTGCCAGGAGGCCCACAGGCGCGCCACCCAGGGGCTGAGGCTCGCGCCGAGGCCGCCGCCGCCCATGATCGACGCCGAAAACAGTCCCATCGCGAGCGGCACGCGCTGCGCGAAGCGCTGTTTCATGACGGCGGGCAAGAGCGCCTGGATGACGGCGACGCCGGCTCCGGCAACGGCGGCGGAGAGCATGAGCGTGGCGCCGCCCGACGTGACGGCGCGCGCGCCGCAGGCCAGCGCGATGGCGGCAAGCCCGAGTGCGACGCCGCGCGCTTCGCCGATGCGCCGCGCGAGCCAGCCGGTGCCGAACGCGCCGAGCCCCATCGCGACGACCGGCAGGCTGGTGAGCAGCGATGCGCCGGAGAAGCTGAGCCCGGTTGCGCCGCGGATGGTCGTCATGAGCGGGCTGAGCGAGGTGAGCAGCGGGCGCAGATTGAGGCCGATCGCGACGATGGTCGCGTACCAGGCGAAGGGGGTCGCCGCGCTGGCGGTGGATGCGGAGGCGGAACGAGACGTCACGTGGTCAACCTTTGTAAAGCATTTTGGTTAACCATAATAGCAAAATATGGTTAACCTGTTTGCTATGCCCGGCATAGGCGGAATGATCGATGAGGGGCCATGGCGCAGGTTTCGCGGCTGCGCGTGCGTCGCTACAATGCGAGCCTGAACCCGCTACCGCGTATTGCTTCATGGTCACCCGATCCCGTCCAGCCGCCCCCTCACCCGTTCCCGAAACCGACGAGCCCGCCGACGTCGAGGCGCTCGTCTACACGTCGATCTCGTCGGCCTTGTTGCAGGGCAGGCTGGCGCCGGGGCAGCAATTGGTCGAGCGCGAACTCGCCGCCGCCCTCGGGTGCACGCGCGGCGCGCTGCGCAAGGTGCTTGCGCGGCTCGGCCACGAAGGCAAGCTCGTGCTGGAGCCCAATCGCGGGGCATTCGTGCCGTCGCCTTCGGAGGAAGACGTGCACGCCGTTTATCGCGCGCGGCAGGTGGTGGAGGCCGGTGTTGTCGTGAGCCTGTGCGGGGCGCTGGATGCGACGGCGCGGCGGCGCCTCGCCGCGCACGTGCGCAGCGAGAGAAAGGCCTATAAGGAAGCGCGCGTGGACGAGGCCGTGCGGCTGGCCGGCCAGTTTCACCTGCTGTTGACCGAGCTTGCGGGCGGCGCGGCGCTCGTCGGCGTACTCGCGCCGCTCGTTGCGAAGACCGAGCTGTACAAGGCGTTGTTCGATCCGTCGAAAGCGTCGCTGTGCGCGCCCGAGGAACACGAGCAGATCATCGCCGCGCTGGAGGACGGCGAGCCGGGCACGGCGCTCGATGCCATGCGCCGGCATCTTGCCGAGCTGGAAGCGCGGGTGCTTGAGCAGGTGCGCCTGCGCGCCGGCCGCGACCTGAAGGCCGTGTTCGCGCCTCGTTGACCGCTGTCGATCCATCGGCTAGTGCGCCGCGCCATGTCCGGCTCGCGCCTTCGGGCCGTTCTGCCCACCCGGCGATCGTTGCTAAACTAGCGCGATTGCGCGAGGACCGCTTGCGCCATCCAGGAGGGGAACGCCATGGTGCGATATCGGCATTACAAGGGCGGCATATACGAACTGGTTTGCGAGGCGACGCTCGAAGCCGATCCGTCGGTCACGATGATCGTGTATCGCGCGGCGAACGGCACGATCTGGACACGGCCCGCTTCGGTCTTCTTCGAACTCGTCGAGCATGAAGGCTCGCTCGTACCTCGTTTTGCACCCGTCAACTGATCCCCGAACCTCATCGGCAAGGAATAACCAGATATGCGTCTCCTGATTGCGCTCATCGTGCCCTGGCTGCTGTTCTTTACGATCGGCCGTCCGGTCGCGGGCATTGTCTGCCTGATCCTGCAGATCACGCTGATCGGCTGGATTCCCGCCGCCATCTGGGCCGTCTATGCGCTGAGCCAGTTTCGCACCGACCAGAAGATCGACGCTGCGCTCGGCAAGCGTTGATAACCGCCATCCCGATGAAAGCAGCCGTTACACGCCTAACGACAATTCACAATTCAGCGAGAACTTAATACCGCGCCTCTTTTCTTACAGAAAAGAAAGGAGGGCGTGCGATGTTCAGGTTTATTCTCGCGGCGGGCGCGGCTGCGCTGCTGGGCGGATGTGCGGTGGCGCCGGGTTATGGTTATGGCTACGGTTACGGCCAGCCCTATGCTTCCGGCTACTACGACTCTGCGCCGGCTTATGTGCCGGGTTATGCGCCGGCCTACGGCGGCGTCAATATCGGCATCTGGAATGGCGGTGGTGGCTACGACCGCCATGGCGACGGCTGGCATGGCCGGGGCGAGGGCTATGGTGGCCCGCGGTGGTCGGGCGGACATGATGGTGACCACGGCGGTGGCGGGCACGGTGGTGGTGGCGGGCACGGCGGCGGGGGGCACGGAGGGGGCGGACACGGCGGCGGTTCACATTGAACGCCGCCCAAAAGCAATCAGGCCCGCCTCTCTTGCGAGAAAAGCGGGCCCGATGCGTCTGACCGCGTGCAGGCGCACGCGTCAGGCGGAATTACTGGCCGGACTGCGACGTGCCGTTCGTCGACGGACCGTAAGCCGTTGCGGCGTTTTGCGCATTGACCTTGGCTTCGGCAGCCTGGATGTTTTCCGGGTAGTGCATCCAGTCGTTCGGATCGTAGCCGGCGGCGCGCAACTGCGTGAGCTGGGCCTTCACTTCGGCGCGGGTAACCGGTTGTTGCTGCTGTTCCTGGGCAAACGAGGCTACCGGGACTGCGAGAACGGCGGCCACCAGGGCTGCCTTGAGAAGCGACTTCATGACGTACCTCCAATATCTTGTCTGGGGGGCGTGCGCTTAAGCGTCGCGCCCATGACGGCAATGTAGGCGTTTGCATGGTTAGGGTAAATACCTAAAAAACGAATTCACTATTCTCCTGGGAACAACAATCGTGCGCCCTATTGTTCATACGAAACAGTAATCGATGCGCCTCGTGCCGGCCACGGCGAGCACTGGCGGGGTTTGCCGGAGAGCGGGCGATTGTTGCCGATTTCGCGCAGAGTGGGCGACTGGCCGGCAGGCGGGGTTGACGATAAAAGGGCTGGAAGAAGATCGAGGTTTGCCGGTCACGCTACAGAGGCGTCGGGTGCGTCGAGCACCAGGTCGGTTAGTGCGACCGCCACACACGTCAGCACATAGCCCTCGGCCTTCTCTTCCCGGCTTAGCCCCGGCCATTCGATCGTGAAGCGCACTTCGCCGCTAGTCACGCGGCACAGGCAGGTGCGGCAAGTGCCATTGCGGCACATGCGCGGTAAACGAATGCCGGCGAAGCCCGCCGCCTCCAGCAGCGTGAGTTCCGGCGGCGCTTCGAACGTCACGCCGAGCGGTTCGACGAGCACGTGCGGCACCCGAGGATCGGCACTCACGAGATCGATACTCCCAGGAGGTGCCCCGCGCCCGCGGTGAATGCCGCGGCGACGAGCCCGATCGCGATCTGCCGGAACGCCGAAAACGCTGCGCTGCGGCCATTGAAGAGCGACGTGAAGACGCCTACGGCCGCGAGGCCAAGGGCGCTCAGCAGCACGGACTGCACGATGGCGGCCTCGCCGTGCGCCCAGAGGAATGCCGCCGTGGGAAAGGCGGCGCCGAGCGCAAAGAGGCAGAACGACACTGCCGCCGCCGACCACGGATTGCCGCCGAGTTCCTTCGGGTCGATGCCGAGTTCTTCGCGCGCAAGCGTATCGAGCGCCTGGTCGCGGTCGCGCATGATCTGGGCAGCGACGCGCCGCGCTTCGTCGGCCTCGATGCCCTTGGCCTGATAGATCAGCGCGAGTTCGTGGCGTTCGGCATCCGGGGTGTGTTCCAGTTCGTCGGCTTCCTTCGCGAGCTGGGTGCGCGCGAGCTCGCGTGCGTTCGTGACCGAAAGCCATTCGCCGAGCGCCATCGAGCAGGCGCCCGCCACGAGTCCCGCAAGGCCCGTGAGCAGGATCGCGCGGTTGGCGCTGCCCGCGCCGGCCACGCCCATGATCAGGCAGAAGTTCGAGACGAGGCCGTCGTTGGCGCCCAGCACGGCCGCGCGCAGATCGTTGCCCGAGGCCGCGCCCTTGTGCCACGACTCCGCGGCGGCGATCTGCTCGCCTCGGGATTGGCCGCGCCCGGCTTTGGCCGCCACGATCGCCTCGACGATCGCCGCGTGCTGCTGCTCCTGGGCGGAGAGCTTTTCGGCGCCGGGTTCGTGCGCGTAGCGGTCGCGGTCCGCGTTTTCCGTGGCGGCGACGGTAGGCAGCACGAGCGACGAGCCGAAGAAGCGTGTGAGTGCCTGCAGAAGCCTTGTTTTCGCGCTGCGCCGGTGCGGCCGCAGGCGAACCCCGTTTGCCGCGAGCTTTTCGCGCCAGACGTTCGCGTGCTCGCGCTCGGAGGCGGCGAGTTCCGCGAAGACCTGGCTGCGCCCGGCATCGCGCTCGGCGTGGGCGAGCGTGTCGTAGACGGCGGCGCTGTCGAGTTCGTCGGCGAGATGGCGACGGTAGCGTTTGAGTTCCTGGGCAGTGGCCATGAGGCGCGGACGTGGCGGCGGTCCGCCAAGCTTAACCTGGCCCGCACCCGGCGGGCTCGCGTGGGATCAGCGTTGCCGCCGCAGATGCCGGTAGACCGTGTTGCGCGCGAGCCCCAGTTCGCGCGCGGCTGCGGAGACGTTGCCGCGATGCCGCGCGAGCGCCTCTTCGACGAGCGCAGCCTGACAGTCTTCGAGCCGCGAGGGACGCGGCGCATCCGGCGTGCCGGACACGTGCGCAGTGACTTCGGCGGGGGACGCCGCGCAGTCGGATAGCAGGTCTTCGGGCAGATGGTCGAGATCGATGGCGGCTTCGCCTTCGGCCAGGATCGCCGCGGTGCGCAGCACGTTGGCAAGCTGGCGCAGGTTGCCCGGCCAGCGGCAGCGTCCGAACAGGGCGTGCACGGCAGGCGTGAGCCGCGCCGGCGCGTCGCGCACTTCGCGCCGCACCGTTTCGAGCATGCGTTCGACGAGCGTGTCGAGATCGCTGCGTTCGGCGAGCGGCGGCAGCGTCACGGCGAGCCCGTTGATGCGGTAGTAGAGGTCCTCGCGGAAGGTGCCTTCGGCGATCATCGCGCGCAGATCGCGGTGCGTCGCGCAGACGACGCGCAGGTCCACCGGCACCGCGCGGGTCCCGCCGAGCGGCACGACCGCGCGCTCCTGGAGCACGCGCATGAGCCGCACCTGCTGGGCGAGCGGCATGTCGCCGATTTCGTCGAGAAAGAGCGTGCCGCCGTCCGCCTGCACGATCTTGCCGGGATTGCCGCGCCGCTTTGCGCCTGTGAAAGCGCCGTCTTCGTAGCCGAAGAGTTCGGCTTCGATCAGCGAGTCGGGCAGGGCCGCGCAGTTGAGCGCGACGAAGGGGGCGTCGCGGCGCGGCGAATCACGATGCAGCGCCCGCGCGAGCCATTCCTTGCCCGTGCCGGTGCGGCCGAGCACGAGCACGGGGATATCGCGGCCGCGCACGCGCGCTACGCGCTGCAGGACGGCGTGCATGCGCGCGTCGCCCGTGTCGAGGTCGGCGAGCGTGGGTTGCGGCGGTCCATTCGGCGCCGCTTTCGCCGCGGCTTTTTCCACGGTTTCGGGATGCTGCGGTGCGATCTCGGCGCGCGGCGCCCATGTTCCGAAGGCCGCGCCGGGCACGCCGCGCGCGAGTACGCGCACCCCGCCCGGCAGCGTGAGCGTGACGAGATCGCCATTGGCGCGCATCAACTGCTGCATGAAAGCCGGGAAGGCAATGCCGAACAGCGCCGCGAAGTCGCGCCGCTGCAGATCGGCAAGCGGTGCGCCGAACTGGAACAGTGCGCTGCGGTTCGCACAGAGGAGCGTCCCGGCGGGAGAGAAGGCCGCCAATCCTTCGTAGAGCGTACCAATGAACTCGGCCCGGGCGTGGAACTGCAGCTTCACGGCATCGGCGAAATCCGTGTTGAAAAGCTGGTTCTCGATCATCTGCGCCGACATGCGCACGAGCGCCAGCGTGTGCTTGTTGAAGCCGCGCGGATCGCCGCTCACGTCGAGGGCGCCGATCGTGCGTCCGTAGGGATCGGCGATGGGTGCGCAAGAGCAGGTGAGGATGTGGTTCGCGTGCAGGAAATGCTCGTCGGCGTGGATGGTGGTCGGCTGGCCGTCGACGAGCGCCGTGCCGATCGCGTTCGTGCCGCGATCCTGCTCCGACCACGATACGCCCGGCCGCAACGCCACGCGCCGCGCCTTCGCGACGAAGTCGATATCGCCGAGACTGTGCAGGATCACGCCGTTGCGGTTGGTCAGCAGCACCATGCTCTGCGTATCGACGATCTGCGCGTGCAGCGCATCCATGACGGGGCGCGCGTGATGATAGAGCGTGTGGTTGGCCTCGACGAGATCGCGCAGCGCCGCCGCGCGCAGCGGCTCGAAATCGGGCGCTTCGGCGGCGCGCAGCCCGAGGGCGCGCGAGCGCGCATGAGCTTGCGCGATGGCGTCCGTGCGGGCCGCATCGTGCGGCGTGACGGGGCGTCGGGTCACTCGTGTCTCCGGTTGTTCTGGGCGGTGCGCGAAGCGCGCCGCTGCGTTGCAGCACGGCGCGCTTCGCCAGACTCGCGTCGCTCCATGGTACAGGATTGTCGTGACGGTGTTGGCGCGCGCATTTTCGTCTTGCCTTTGCCGAAGCGGGTGCCAGGATGAAAGCGTGGGGGCAGTGCATCGGTTGGTTCTGCGCCTGCGGGCGGCGGCCGCCAGGCCGCCGCCGGCTCCGTCTTGCGGAGTGCATCATGGTGCAAAGCGAATTCAGGATCCTCGTGGCAACGCTCGCCACTTTCGTCTCGCTCTTCGGCGTGGCGCTCACGATTCACGGACTCTTTTTCGACCGGAACGACCTCGTGCTGTACGGCGCGGCGACGATTGGAGCCGGCGTCTTCGCGTTCGTGATGATGTTGACGCTGCATCCGAAGGATATCGAAGCAGGGCGGCACCGCGAAACGTGAGGGCGGCGCGCCAGGGCAGGAAGCCGCCGCACCGGCGGGCAGGCATTTGCGCGCTTGAAGCTGACCCGATGCTGACCCGAAGCCGACCTGAGGGCAGCCTGGCGCGTATTTTCCCCGATGCGACAACGCCGGCCTTGCGGCTTGCCGGAAGTCGTCTAAAGTGAATCCCATCAACCGTCGCAAACGAATCAGGCCGGGCAGTGCACGCGGCGGTTGACGCGTTGTTCCGCGCGCGCGCCAGGGAGGGGCACAGGCAGCGCGGCCCGTTCACCCTCAACCCCGAAGGCCAGACCATGCAGATCCTGTTTCCAGATGAAGTCCCCGAGTATTCGGGGCCCGAATTGACCCTGGCGTTTCCGGCGATGATCGATGGAGAGAGGGTGGAGTGCACCATCACGGCCGCGGCGCTGGAGGATCACTTTGGCGCGGCTTCGACGCGTGCCGAAGACATGCTCGACGCATTCGACCATCATCGCGACCGGATCGAAGCAGTCGCGCGCCGGCTGCTTTCCGAGACGCGGGCGCAATGCCTCGTGTTGCGCAGCGGTTATGTCCGCTTCGTGCAGGCGCACGCCGTGGTGTCCTGAGTCAGACCATACGCCGCAGCGTGTTGTCGCGCAGCACGACATGGTGGCCGATGGCCGCGAGCGCGTGCACGCCGATCACCCAATAGAACGCATTGCCGATCAATACGTGCGCGCCATGGATAAACTTGCGCGCGACCGGATCGGCGCCCACCAGCGTGATGTCCAGATCGAGGCCCGCGAGCGTGACCGGATGTCCGCCCGTGTTGATCATCAGGATGCCGAGCAGCGGCTGCACGAAGATGAACAGATAGAGTGCGAGGTGCACGAGCCGCGAGAGGAACGCGAGCAGGCGATTCGCGTCGATGTCGGCGGGGGCGCCGTGCCACAGGCGCCACAGCAGCCGCAGGATCGCGAGCGAAAGCACGAGCGTTCCGGCCCAGAAATGCACGTTGCTCCAGAACACGCGGCTGTCCGTCCCCTTGGGACCGCGCACTTCGATCGCGAGATAGGCGAGCGCGACGAGCAGGAAGATGGCCCAGTGGAAGAAGATGGCGGGCTTCGAGTAGCGGTCGGCGGCGGGGTAGGTGGCCAAAGGGGGCTCCAGTAAGCGGGGAACGTCGGATATGGCTGCCTATGATAAGGAGGTCGCGGCTGGCACGGCAGTTTGACGGCCGGACAGCTTGACGTGGCGCCGTATCTTCGGAGAAGCCCGCCCTTGGGCGCTTATTCGCTGCCGAGATAGAAGAAGCGGAACAGGAACACGGCCGCGATGATCCACACGATCGCCTTGACCTGGCGCGCGCGTCCCGTCAGCAGCTTCAGGCCCGCGTACGAGATGAAGCCGAACGCCACGCCGTTGGCGATCGAGTACGTGAACGGCATGGTCAGCGCGGTGAGCGCGGCCGGCACGGCTTCGGTGGCGTCGTCCCAGTCGAGCCCGGCGATCTCGCGCATCATCAGGCACGAGACGTAGAGCAGCGCGGGCGCGGTCGCGTAGCCGGGCACCACGCCCGCGAGCGGCGCGACGAACAGGCATGCGAGGAACAGAACGGCCACGGTCAGCGCGGTGAAGCCGGTGCGCCCGCCCGCCTGCACGCCCGAGGCGCTTTCGATGTAGGCCGTCGTCGACGAGGTGCCGAGGATCGAGCCCGCGAGAATCGCGGTGCTGTCCGCGAGCAGCGCGCGGTTCAGGCGGTGCATCTTGCCGTGCACGAGGAGGCCGGCGCGGTTGGCCACGCCCATCAGCGTGCCGGTGGCGTCGAACAGTTCGACGAGGAAGAACACGAGGACCACGTTCAGCACGCCGGTCGAGAGCGCGGCTTTGATGTCGAGGTGCGCGAAGGTCGGCGCGATCGACGGCGGCGCCGAGAAGATGCCGTGGAACTGGTTGCCGCCGAAGAAGAACGAGAGGACGGTGACGCCCACGATGCCGATCAGGATGGCGCCGCGCACCTTCAGCACGTCGAGCGTGACGATCGCGAAGAAGCCGATGATCGCGAGGATCGTGTGCGGGTCGCCCAGGTTGCCGAGCGTGACGAGCGTGGCCGGGTTGCCGACGATCACGCCTGCCGTCTTGAGCGAAATGATCGCGAGAAAGAGCCCGATGCCGGCCGTGATCGCCACGCGGATCGAATGCGGGATGCCGTTGATGATCGCCTCGCGCACGCGCAGCAGCGTGACGATGAAGAACAGGCACCCGGAGATGAACACGGCGCCCAGCGCCGCTTCCCACGTGAAGCCCATGCCCTTGACCACCGCGTAGGCGAAGTAGGCGTTCAGGCCCATGCCGGGCGCGAGCGCGATCGGGTAGTTCGCGTAGAGGCCCATGATGATCGAGGCGAGCGCCGAAACGAGGCAGGTCGCGACGAACACCGCATCCTTCGGCATGCCGGCGTCGCCGAGGATGGCCGGGTTCACGAAGATGATGTAGGCCATCGTGAGGAAGGTGGTGAAGCCGGCGAGCAGTTCGGTGCGCAGGTCGGTGCCTGCTTCTTCGAAACCGAAATAGCGTTTGATGGCGTCCATGAGGATCGGGCCTTTGAGTTGTCGAGCGGATTGCGTTGTTGTGGAGAGCGGCGCCGGCCGGGGTATCGCGACTGCCGGAAGCACGCGGCTACGGGCGGGATTGTAATCAAGCTTCCCGGCAAAGTGCCGAAATGCCGCAGCCGGCGTGGAGTGGGTGCAACAGGGGGGCGGTGGGATCGGGCGGCGGACCGCACCGTTTGTGCGGATGCACAAGAAGGGGACGCCGGCCCGGAAGGCAGACCGGTGCATCCGTAAGGATTCATGCTTTCGGGCGCGCCGGCGCGGGCCGCAGGCTCACGCCGGCGAGAAGGGGGCGGACCTGAGCGGCCCGCGCGTCATTTGGGTTGTCCCATGGCGCCCGCGCGCTCGGCGCGGCGCTCTGCCACGATGGCGCCCGCACGCTGGGCGTTCTCGGGGTAGTCGATCCAGTCGAGCGGATCGTAGCCCGCGGCGCGCCATTCGGCCAGGTCGGCGCGGACCTGGGCGCGGGTCATCGGAGCGGAGGGATTGTAGGGCTGGGCGAGGGCCGAGGCCGACGCCAGCGAACAGCCGGCCACGAGCAGGCCGAGCGTGATGCGCGGGAGGGAAATCATGGCGATGCCTTTCGTACCAGGAATTACCCTAATAAGTATAGGTCGTATCTCAATAAACGAAAGGTAAAGGGGCACGTGTTGGCGCGTGGCGCACTCAGTTGCGCTGGCCTGTTTCGCGCCGTCTTGCCAGCCGGTAATCGGCCGGCCGCATGCCGGTCCACTTGCGGAACGCGCGGTGGAAGGCGCTCGGCTCGGCGAATCCCACGGCCGCCGCGACGTCGGCCACCGACCGCGCCGGATCTTCGAGCGCTGCGATCGCCAGTTCGCAGCGCAAGGCGTCCTTGATCGACTGGCAACTGTGGCCCTCCTGCCTGAGGCGGCGCCGCAAGGTGGCCGGCGCCACGTTGAGCCGGTGTGCGATGACGTCGGCATCGGGCCAGGCGGTGGCGGGCAGCGCGCGCAGCGTCCGGCGCACGCGCGCCGCGAACGAGCCGGGATTGCGATACTTCACAACGAAGTTGCCGGGCGCATTGCGCAGGAAGGTGCGCACCGACGCGCTCGTCTGGATCACCGGCAACTCGAGGAAGCCCGGCGCGAGATCGACGTAGGACGCATCCTGACCGAAGGTCATGTCGTCGCAGAACATCAGGCGGTACTCGTCGACGGCGGCCGGCGCTGTACAGCGAAAGCGCGCCGCGAGAAGCGGGATGCGCTGCCCCACGAGCCAGCACACGAGCCCGTACACGAGGATGAACCAGGTTGCGTAGGCGAACAGCGTTGGCGTGGGTGTGCCTTCGCGGTGAGCGAAAACGATCCGCACGCGCGTGGCGTCGATCTCCAGGTGGCCGGCCAGGTCGTCGAGCACGAGCCGCATGAAGCCCGCCGCGCGCTGCAGCGCGTGCCGTCCCGTACGGGCGGTGAGCGCCGTGCGCGTCATGGCGGCGAAGCTGCCGCTCTTCATGGCGTGGGAGTCCTGGCCGAAGAATTCGTCGTCGAGCGCACGGGCGATGCCGGACCACAGCGCGCCGTACTGCGCCGCGCTCACGCGGGTGCGCGGCGACGTTAGCGCGGCTCGCGCGATGCCCGCGGCCTCGATTACCGGGCCGACATCGAGCCCGCGCGAACGCGCGAGCGCAAGCGTCTCGTTCACGAGGCTCATCGCGATGGTGCCTTTTTCGCTCAGGCGGGTCGATTTATCGTGCTGCAAAAAATGCGCTCCGGGAAGCGTTGCCGAGCCTGATATGGTAAATCCGATCAGTGAGTTTGAGCGCGGCGGACATGGAAGGCTGGGGCCGGGATGCCTACACTTTTCGCAAGTCTTGCGGCAAAGGCCGCAGGGCGCGACAGTGGATGACAGGACGTGCGGCGCGCAGCATGCGGCGTTGCAGCACGCCGGCCGCAGGGAAGAGACCGCAACGAGTTGCAGGGTCGACAGAAGGGGACACAGATGGACGATTTCTACACCGAGGATCAGCGCATGATCCGCGATGCCGCGCGCGACTTCGCGACCGAGCGCCTCGCGCCCAATGCGGCGCAATGGGACCGCGACGGCAAGCTGCCCGACGAGGTGGTGAAGCAGATGGGCGAGCTGGGCTTCCTCGGCATGATCGTGCCGCAGGAGCTGGGCGGCGCCTACACCGACTACGTGGCCTACGCGCTCGCGATGGAGGAGATCGCGGCGGGCTGCGCTTCGTGTGCGACGCTCGTGAGCGTGCACAACTCGGTGGGGTGCGGGCCGATCCTGCAGTACGGCAGCGACGCGCAGAAAGATCGCTATCTGCGCAAGCTGGCGGCCGGAGAACTGATCGGCGCGTTCTGCCTGACCGAGCCGCAGGCGGGCTCCGAGGCGAACAACCTGCGCACGCGCGCGGAACTGCGCGACGGCCAGTGGGTGCTCAACGGCAACAAGCAGTTCGTGACCAACGGCGCGCGCGCCGACGTGGCGATCGTGTTCGCCGTCACCGATCCGGACGCGGGCAAGCACGGCCTTTCCGCCTTTATCGTGCCGACCGATACGCCGGGCTTCAACGTCGGGCCGCCCGAGAAGAAGATGGGGATTCGCGCCTCGGACACCTGCCCGATCGCGCTCGTCGATTGCGCGATTCCGGAGGCGAACCTGCTGGGCCAGCGCGGCGAGGGACTGCGGATCGCGCTGTCGAATCTGGAGGGCGGGCGCATCGGCATTGCGGCGCAGGCGCTGGGCATCGCGCGCGCGGCCTTCGATGCGGCGCGCGCCTACGCGCACGAACGCGTACAGTTCGGCGAGCCGCTCATCCGGCACCAGAGCGTGGCGAACATGCTGGCGGACATGCATACGCGCATCAACGCCGCGCGCCATCTCGTACATCATGCGGCGCGGCTGCGTACGCTTGGCAAGCCGTGTCTTTCCGAGGCTTCGCAGGCGAAGCTCTATGCCTCCGAGATGGCCGAGGAAGTGTGCTCGCATGCCATCCAGATTCATGGCGGGTATGGCTTTCTCAACGATTACCCCGTGGAGCGCCACTACCGCGACGCACGCATTACGCAGATCTATGAAGGCACGAGCGAAGTGCAGCGCATGGTGATTGCGCGGCAGCTTTGAATGAAAAGGATAGCGAAGTAAAAGAAAGACGCAGACAGAGCGCGCACGAGCGCCGACCGCCATACAGGAGACGACGATGACCGGGTATTCCCCTTCCGCGCGGGCCTTCCTCGACGCCCGCGACCTGCTGTTGCGCCATCGCACCGACTACGCGCGAGCGTATGAGGCATTCGCGTGGCCGAAGCTCGACACCTTCAACTGGGCCCTCGACTACTTCGACGTGATGGCGCACGGCAACGACAACCCGGCGCTCTGGATCGTGGACGATCCGGCGGGCGGTGGCCTGCGCCTCTCGTTCGCCCAGATGTCCGGGCGTTCGTCGCGCATGGCGAACTTCCTGCGCGAGCAGGGCGTGAAGCGTGGCGACCGTCTGCTCCTGATGCTGCCCAATCGCGTCGAACTGTGGGACGTGATGCTGGCGGCGATGAAGCTGGGTGCCGTGGTGCTGCCCGCCACGACGCAGCTCTCGCCCGACGACGTGCGCGAGCGCGTGGAGACGGGCGGGGCGCGCTACGTCGTCGTCGACGCAGCCGAACTCGCCAAGTTCGATACCCTCGACGCCGGCGTGAAGCGCATCGCGGTAGGGGAAGCGCGCGAAGGCTGGATCGATCTCGCGCGCGCCTATGACGCGAGCGCCGACTTCGTGCCCGATGGGCCCACGCGCGCGAGCGATACGCTGCTGCTCTACTTCACTTCGGGCACGACCTCGAAGCCCAAGCTCGTCGAGCACACGCACGAGAGCTACCCGGTCGGCCATCTTTCGACGATGTACTGGATCGGCCTGATGCCCGGCGACGTGCACTGGAACATCAGCTCGCCGGGCTGGGCCAAGCACGCGTGGAGCTGCTTCTTCGCGCCGTGGAACGCGCAGGCCTGCGTGTTCGTCTACAACTACGCGCGCTTCGTGCCGAAGGACACGCTGAACGCTATCGTGCAGTTCGGCGTGACCACGCTGTGCGCGCCGCCCACGGTGTGGCGCATGCTCGTGCAGGAGCCGCTTGCCGCGTATCCGGTGAAGCTGCGCGAGATTGTCGGCGCGGGCGAACCGCTCAATCCGGAGGTCATCGAGCGCGTGCGCCATGCGTGGAATATCACGATCCGCGACGGCTACGGCCAGACCGAAACTACCTGCCAGATGGGCAATTCGCCGGGCCAGCCCGTGGTGCCGGGGTCGATGGGCCGACCGCTGCCGGGCTACCGCGTCGAACTCGTCGATACCGACGACCAGCCTGCGAGCGAAGGCGAAATCGCTTTGTCTCTGGCGCAGCGGCCGCTCGGCCTGATGAAAGGCTACGCGAACAATCCGAAAGCGACCGAGTATGCGATGCGCAACGGCTACTACCACACGTCCGACGTCGCGATGCTGCGCGACGACGGCTATTACGTCTACGTAGGTCGGGCGGACGACGTGTTCAAATCGTCCGATTATCGGCTGAGCCCCTTCGAGCTGGAGAGCGTGCTGATCGAGCACGAGGCGATTGCCGAGGCCGCCGTGGTGCCGAGCCCGGACGAGCTGCGGCTTTCGGTGCCGAAGGCCTATGTGATCGTGCGTCAGGGCTACGAGGCCGGTCCCGAATTGGCGCGCGAGGTGTTTCGCTACTCGCGCGAAACGCTCGCGCCGTACAAGCGCATTCGCCGTCTTCAGTTTAGCGAACTGCCGAAGACCATCTCCGGCAAGATTCGCCGCGTCGAACTGCGCCGGCGCGAGATGGAACGCCCGGCCGACATGGCGCGCTTGCCCGACGAATATTGGGAAGAGGATTTCCCCGAGCTGCGTTAATCCGCGCCCGTCAATTGAAATGGAGAACCAGGTAATGAATGCAACACCCGCTTCTGCACGGGCACCCCAGGCATCCGGGGAAGCCGGGACCGAAGTGCTGTTTCGCGTCGTCAACCGCGTCGCGATCGTCACGCTGAACCGTCCCGCCGCGCTCAATGCGCTCTCGCACGGCATGGTGCGCACCCTGGCCGCGCTGCTCGAACGCGTGCGTGCCGACGACGGCATCGTCGCCCTGGTGCTCAACGGGGCGGGGCCGAAAGGCTTCTGCGCAGGCGGCGACGTGCGCGCCATCTACCAGCAGGCCCGGCGCGAGGAGCGGCTTGGCGACGACGGCTGGCAGCAGTTCTTCATCGACGAATACCGGCTCGACCATGCGCTGCATACGTTCCCGAAGCCGGTCGTCGCGTTGCTCGACGGCGTGACGATGGGCGGCGGCATGGGTCTCGGCCAGGGGGCCGCGCTGCGGGTTGCGACCTCGCGCACGAAGATCGCGATGCCGGAGACGCGCATCGGCCTCTTGCCCGATGTGGGCGCGACGCATTTTCTTTCGGTAATGCCGGTGGAAACGGAGCTCTACGTAGGGCTGACCGGTATCGCGCTTTCCGGTGCGGATGCGGTCCATTGCGGACTCGCGGATATCTGCGTGCCCGGCGAATGGCTCGACGGCTTCGAAACGCGGCTCGCGCAGGCGCTGTTGGAAGGCGATGTGGAGGCCGCGCTGCGGCGCGTGTTCGACGCGCCCTGTCACGATGCGCAGGCGGGCGCGCTGGAGCCGAACGCGCCATGGATCGCGCAGTACTTCGAGCGGAGCAGGACGGCGGAGCAGATCGTAGAAGCCTTGCGAGCCGACCTCGCCAACGAGACCGGGGCGCCGGAGCCGCAACAGGCATGGCGCCGCGCAACGCTCGACGCGCTCACGCACTATTCGCCGACCATGCTCGAAGTGACGCGCGAGGCGTTGCTGCGCGGCCGGCAGATGACGCTGGCCGAAAGCTTCCGCATGGAGCTCGGCATCGTGGCGCGGGCAATCGAGGAGGGGGACTTCTGCGAGGGCGTGCGCGCGCATCTCGTCGACAAGGATCGCACGCCGCGCTGGGCGCCCGCCACGCTGGCCGAACTGCGGCCCGAACGCGTGCGGCACTTCCTCACGTCGCCGTGGCGCAGCGACGAGCATCCACTGGCGGGGCTCGGCGCCTGACCCGATGCTTCCCTGGCGGTGCGGTGTTCAGGGCTGCGACGTGCTGCTCTCGGTCACGGCCGAGGGCGTAGCATGCACCTCGAACGGCTCTCCCGTCGCGAAGAACGTGCCGCCCGCCACGTAATGGCAGGTGCGCAGGTCGGGCGCGGCGTCGAAGTGCCAGCGGTTGTTCGAGTACACCCGGCGGTCCGCATACGCGGCCACGACTTCGGCCAGGATGAGGTCGTGGCGCCGGCTCTCGTCGGGAATCACCTTGCACTCCATCCAGGCCGTGCACGCGGCCAGCATCGGCACGTCGATCTTCTGGCCGCGGAACGTTTCCAGCTTGAACGCCGCGAACTTGTCGAGCTCGACGCCGTTGCTCGTGCCCACCGCGAGCGTCTGCTGCGCGAATGCCACGCCAGGCAACTGCAGGCCGAACACCCCGCTTTCTTCGACCAGCTTGCGCGTGAGCGTGCGGCTGTCGATCACGACCACGACCTTCGGCGGATCGAAGTCGAGCGGCATGGCCCACGAGGCGGCCATCACGTTCGAGCGTCCGCCGTGCTGGCTCGTGATGATCGTGACGGGGCCGTGGTTGAGCAGGCGCGTGCAGCGGGCGAGATCGACGTTCTCGCGGAAAGAGTTGGTGGTCATGGAGCAGTCCTCGTGTTCGGTGGTTGCGCGCAGGGCGCGCGGCGTGCTGGCGTCATGATACGAGGCAGGGAGCGGCAGCGCCCGGGGCGGCCCGTAGTCGGGCCCTCGACCGGACCTCGGCGGTCCTCAATCCGACGCTTCACGCGCCTCCGGTTCCCCGGGCGCTTCGAGACGCCGTGCGCGTTGTGCCTCGCCCATTTGCTTCGCAGGCCTATGCGACGTTGCCATGAGCCGCAGCGTGGCCACCGACCCGGCGACGGCGAGCAGCATGGGAATGGCCAGGTCGTGGTTGACGTGCGTGAATTCGAGGATCAGCACGGTGGCCGTGACCGGCATCTGCATCGACGCCGCGAGAAAGGCCGCCGCGCCGACGATCGCGAACGCGCCCGCTGCGAGGCCGGGCCACACGTGATTCGTCAGGCCGGCGATCGCGATGGCGAGCAGCGCGCCGATCGCCAGTCCCGGCGTCAGCAGCCCGCCCTTCGCACCCGCGCGCAGGCTCGTGGTCGTGATAATCAGTTTCAGCGCGAGCAGTGTGGCGGCGAGGCCGATGCCGAGATCGTCGTTGAAGCTGAGGCCCGCCGGGCCCTTGCCGTTGCCGAGCAATTGCGGAAACCGGATCGCGAGCAGTCCGATCGCCACGAAGTTCGCGAGCGAGTAGAGCGGCAGGCGCCAGTCTTTCGGGGAAGCGTCGCGCGCGCGGCCCGTCATGCGCGTGAAGCCGTGAGCGGCCGCGCCGAAGAGCGGCCCGCACAGCGCGGAAAATACGAGGAGCTGCGCGTTGATCGTATAGAAGGGCACGTGATACTGCTGTGCGTCGCCCAGCCCGATCCAGGCGACGACGGCCGCGATGGCCGAGGTCGTGAGCGCCGGTATCGCCACCGACCAGCCGAAGGTGCCAAGCAGCACTTCGAGCACGAACATGGCCCCGCCTAACGGCACGTTATAGACCGCTGCGAGGCCCGCGCCCGCACCGCACGCGATCATCACACGGCGTTCGGCGCCGGTGAGCCCGGTGCGCTTCGAAAGCCAGGTCGCCCATGCCGCGCCGATCTCGCGCGGCGCCACCTCGCGCCCGAGCGGGGAACCGAGCGCGACGGTGACGATCTGCAACACCGCGTGCACGGTCGTGGCCGCGAGCGGCATGCGCGCGCCGCCTGGCTTGATGGCGGCGCTGATGCTCACGAGCGGCCGCCCGTAGCGATAGAGTGCCCACCAGCCGAAGCCGCCGATCAGCCCGCAGACCGTGAGCACCGCCACGCGCCGCGCGGGCGTGGTGCCGGTTACGCCCTGCAGGAAGCTCTCGCTGCTGATGACGTGCGCCTGGCTGTAGCCGTAGGCGACGTGCTGGATTGCGTGCAGCAGCATCGCGAGCAGCATGCCGCCGATGCCCGCGCCGATGCCGGTCAGCACGGTCACCACCGCGAGCGTGAGAAGCGGGCTGCGCGCGGGTGGACGGTCGGCTTCGGGGCGGGTCTTCGGCATGGCGGCGAATCCGGCGATGGAGAAGCCAGGGCGTGGCGTGTTACAGGTAGCTGCAAACGTAGTCGAGTGTCTCGATCACGTCGATGTCGAAGCGGCTTTTGCCTGGCACGGAGAACGACTCGCCCGCGCCGTAAGTCTGCCACTCGCTGCTGCCTTCGAGGCGGATGCGGCACTTGCCGGCCTGCACTTCCATCAGCTCGGGCGCGTCCGTGCCGAAGTTGAGCGGGCCGGGCAGGATCACGCCGAGCGTCTTGCGGCTGCCGTCGGCGAAGAGGACGGTGTGCGAGACGCACTTGCCGTCGAAGTAGACGTTGGCGCGTTTGATAACGGAAACCTGGTCGAATTGCGTTGCGGCCGTCATGGCGGTCTTCCTCTGGGTCGTCGTGAATGAAATCCTGGGCGCCGGGCCTCCCTCCGGGTGTTCGCGCGGCGCGAGCCCGACATCATACCGGCAGCGCGGCACGCCGGGAATGAACAAGGGGCGCCCGCGGCGCCCCTGGTCTCATGCATTCCCGACACGTCCGGCCGGAGGCTTATTCCGGCTTGACCGTCACCGAGGCTTCGGTGGTCAGCAGCATGAACGTGAAGCTTTCCTGCAGATAGAGCCGCACGCTCTTGTCGTCGTGGCTCAGATAGCCGATCGAAAGGTCCTGCCCCAGGTGGAGCGCGAAGTCGCCGCCGCGCGTGCTGAGAATGCTGCCGCCTTCGATCGCCGGCGCCCAGATGATCTCGCCGTTCACGAGCCGGCGGATGTGTTCCAGGATGGGGTAGCCCTGGTCGCTGGCCTCGCTCACGGCCGTGTAGGCGTCCGAGCCGAGCAGCACCGCGTACGGGCCGTCCACGCCCTGCAGGCGCAGTTCCGCGAGCGCCTTCGCGATCACGGCGGGGTAATCGGCGATGTCGGCAGGCAGCGTCAGCACGGGGTTCGACGAGCCCTCGCGGATGCCGGCGATCTGTGCGGCCGTGTAGCCGTCGAAAATCGCGCGGTCTTCCGCGAAGGCGAGGCGCGTGGCCGCATCCTTGGCCGGTTGCCAGTCGGAGTCTTCCGCGCCGCGCTCGACGTCGTCGATGGCGTCGCGCGAGAGTTCGAACGGCACGCGCAGTTCGACCAGCGCCTTCACTTCGCGCTGGCGGGCGCGTATGCCCTCCAGCGGCGCTTCAATGCCGTTCTGGTGGCCGGTGCCGACGCCTGCGAGATCGGCGCCGCCGGGGCCGTCCACGTCCACGACGCGGCGGCCCGCGAGCGAACGCTTGAAGGTGCGCGCGACTTCTTCTTCGATTTGCGACCAGGCCGCCGAGGAGATGGGCGCCAGATCGCGATGGAGATTATTCATGACGAGGGGTTCCTTTGAGGGATCCGATGGCGAGCGAACCGTCGCCGGACGGTGCTGCGGCGGCGGATTCGGGGTTGATTTCGTCAGGCGCATTTGGCGCGCCCGGTGTGACGCCCGGCGCGGCGCCGGGTTCGCGTTCGGCCAGCGCTTCCAGCAGCGGTTCGGACGGCACGAAGAAGAGCGAGCCCGTCACGGCGTGGCTGAAGTCCAGCAGGCGGTCGTAGTTGCCGGGCGGGTTGCCGACGAACATGTTCTCCAGCATCTGCTCGATGGGCTGCGGCGAGCGCGCGTAGCCGATGAAGAACGTGCCGAATTCGCCCTGGCCCGGCCGCCCGAACGGCATGTTGTCGCGCAGGATCTTGATTTCGTTGCCCTGCGCGTCTTCGAGCGTCGTGAGCGAGCTGTGCGACCAGCTCGGCTTCACGCCCGGTTCGAGCTCGATGTCCTGCAGCTTCGTGCGCCCGATGATGTGCTCCTGCGCCTCCACCGGCAGCGCGTTCCAGCCTTTCATGTCGTGCAGGTACTTTTGCACCAGCACGTAGCTGCCGCCCGCGAAGTCGGGGTCGGCCCCGCCGATCACCGTGAAGTGCGTGGCTTCGTCGCCCTCCGGGTTCTCGGTGCCGTCCACGAAGCCGATCATCGCGCGCATGTCGAAGTTGCGAAAGCCGTGCACTTCGTCCACCGTCGTCGCGGCGCCTTCGAGGCGGGTCATCAACTGCGTGGCCAGTTCGAAGCAGAGATCGGTCTGGTCGGCGCGGATATGGATCAGGATGTCGCCGGGCGTGGCTACCGCGAGGCGTTCGCCGCTGCCGAACTCGCGGAACGGATGCAGCTCGGCCGGGCGCGGCTCGCCGAAGAGCTTGTCCCAGGCGGCGGAGCCGAAACCCACCACGCAACTGAGATTACCCTTCGGCACGCGCTTGCCGACGGCGCGCGCGAGGTTTGCGACGTCGGCGCACCAGGCGCGCACCTGGGCGCGGCTCGCGGCGTCGTCGTTCACCGTCGCGACGATGAAGAACGCGCTCTTCGTGACGGAGGTGGAGACGGCCTGGGGATCGGGCGGGGCGGAAGACGGCGTCATGGTCTGAGGTATCGTCTGGCGGGGAGTGGTAAAAGGGTGAAACATGATGAGCGCATAGTTTAGCCAACTGGCGCAATCCGCGTTTGCAGGTCGAGCGGGGTGCGTGCGAGCATGACCGGGAGCTTCTTCGAGGAGACGCATGATGTGGGACCACACCGAGCATGAAGGCTTCGAGATCTGGGTGCTGCCGATTCCCGCGTTCGGGCCGCGCTCGCCGGAACCGCTGTTCCATTACAGCGGCTATATCTGCCGGCATGGTGCGGATGCGCATCTGGACGGGCAGAGCATCCGCTTTCACGACATGATGCGCAATTACACCGGCGCGGACGCGGCGCTCGACGCGGCCTACGCCGACGCCCGTCGGCGCATCGACCGCTTTCATGCCAAGGGGAACTGGGCGTAGGCCGCACGCCGGTTCGCGCGCGATGCTGCACTGCGGCAGGCGCGCCTGGCGGGTATGGCGCGGTCGCTAGCGGTTGCCGGACACGACCAGCATCACCGGCCGCCCCTCGCAACCCACTGCGCCCGGCACGTGCAGTACGCGCCATGGCGCGCTCTTGCCGGGCGTCGCGAGCGGGGGCGCGATGCTGCCCTCCCCGGGAGCGGCCGTGAGGATGTTGAACGGCCAGGAAGCGCGCCGCAGTTGCTCGTGGATCAGCGAGCCCGTCCAGATCGGCACCGTGCTGTCGCTGCTGTTGCCACTGCCTCCATTGCCTCCGCTCCCGGCTTTCAGCGCATAACCGGTCGGCCAGAAACGCAGCACGTCACGCCGCCCGTCCGCCTGCCCAGGACCGCCCGACACCGGTTCGCGCGCGAACACGAGCGGCGAAGGCACGCCGTTGTTCAGCCTCGGCAGCAGCGGCAGCGTCATCACGTCCACGTGCGGCGCCACGAGCGCGAGCACGTTGCGCATGGAGAACTGCGCGCCCTCGCTCCAGCCCGCGTCGCGCAGCGCGGCGCGCAGATCGTCCGCGCTCGCGGCCCACTGCAGCGTCGTGGGCTCGCGGCGCTCGCCTTTCATGTCGAAGCGGTAGCACGCGAAGTTTCGCCACAGCCTGTCGCTCCAGTCCATCTGCGAGATGACGATGGGCGGCGCGGTCCCGACGGGGGCGGCGCTGCGCGGCGGCTCGCCCTTTTGCAGCACGAACGCCGTGGCGAGCACGGCCAGCACGATCGGCGGCACGAAATTGCGCTGCGGCGGCCGCTCCGGATAGCGCCAGAGCGACATCAGCACGACGACCGCGACCCAGATCGAGGCGAGCGCGGCGCCGCCGATCGCGTCGGAGAACAGGAAGCGGTCGAAATAGAGCCCGGCGAAAGTCACGGCGACGATGATGCCGTTGCCGAGCGCCGCGACGAGCGCCGCTTCCGCCATGCTCGCGCGGCGCACGAGCAGGAACATGAGGAAGCCATAGACGATCACCATCGACGCCACGCGGTCGCTCGGGAACACATAGGTCTCGACGTTCCTGACGGCGAGCGGCGCGTGATGCACGCCAAGCCGGATGGCGAGGATCACCAGTTGCGAAAACGTCGCCGCGATCATCCAGTACGCGATGGTGCGCCAGCGCCGTTCGAGCGTCATCCAGATCGTCACGGTCACGACCAGCGCGGTGAGCGTCAGGCCGCTGCCGAGCGTTTCCACGCGCGCGAGCGCGGCGTCGGCCCAGATGGTGTGGATCGAACGCATGAAGAGGCGCACGGACTGATCCACCTGGACGAGCGGATCGCCGTGCAGCACGTTGTCGAGCACGTACGAGAAGACGGCCGCGCCGAGCGGCACGAGCCCCGTGACCACGACGAGGGCGCCTAGCGCCGGCTGCTCGGGGTCGAGCAGGCGCGCGAGCCGCCGCGCCGCCGCACCCTCGTGGCCCTGGGCCCAGTGCGCGACGCTGCGGCGCGAGGCGCTGGCCCACGCGTCGAAATGCAGCAGCAGAATCCGCACGAACCGCCAGATGAGCCAGAGCGCGCAAGCGAGGATCAGTGCGATCACAACGAGGCGGAACGACACGGCACCGGCGATCTGCAGCGACGCGCCGAACACCACGCCCGGCAGGATGTGCGCCGGGGCCCAGATGAGCGCCGAGACGATGTTCATCACGAGGAAGCGCATGGGCGCCATGCCCGCCATGCCGGCGACGATGGGCACGACGGCGCGCAGCGGCGCGATGAAGCGCGCGAGGATCACGCTGCGCGCGCCGTGCTGCGAGAAGTACGCCTTCGCCTTGGCGAAGATGGCCGGATAGTGCGAGAACGGCCACATCTGGGCGAGCGACTCGCGGTAGCGGTGGCCGATCCAGAAGCTCAGGGCGTCGCCGGCCACGGCGCCCGCAATGGCCGCGACGAAGAGCCAGCCGAGGTTCAGCGTGCCGGTGCCCGCGAACGCACCCGCAATGAACATGGCCGTGCTGCCCGGAATGAACGTGCCGATGAGCGCGAGCGATTCCAGGAAGGCGGCCACGAAGACGAACGCGAGCGTCCACCCCGCATGCGCGGCGAGGAGGTGCAGCAGGTGAGCGTAGGCGTGCTCCATCGACGGGGCGGACTGGGTGGCGGGGAGTGGCGCGAGCCGATTGTCGGCATCGCGCATCATGGGCAATATACCCGGCCGCCGCTCCGAGCGTGCGATTGGGTGACGGATCGCACGGTCCTGGCGGAGCGCTGTTATGGCAAGGAAACGCGGCGCATGCGGAGGACATGCGCCGCGGAGCGTTCAGGCGACGCCGAGGCGCCGCGAAATCAGATGACGCCTTTGTCTTTCAGGCCGGCAAGCGCTTCGCCGGAAAGCCCCAGGACCGACTGCAATACCTCGCGCGTGCCTTCGCCGAGCTGCGGCGGCGCGCGCCGCACGGGCATGCGCTCGCCGTCGAAGCGCCACGGCGGCGAGAGTACCGGCGTCGTGCCGCTGGCCGTATGCGGATGCGGCTGCTCGGTCACGAGGCCCGCGTCGGTCGCGCGTTTCGACAGCAGCGCCTCGCGCAGTCCGGCCACTTCGCCGCACGGAATGCCGGCGCGCGCGAGCCGTTCGAGCAGCAGCGCGCGCGGGCGACTGCGGAGTTCGCGCGTGAGCTCGGGCACCAGCACCTCGCGATGCTGGGCGCGCAGGAGGTTGGTCTTGAAACGTTCGTCGTCGGCCAGATCGAGGCGCTCGATGACTTCGCGGCAGAATCGCTCGAACTGCTTGTTGTTGCCCACCGTGATCACGATCGGGCCGTCCGCTGCATCGAAGACGCCATACGGCATGATCGACGGATGCGCGTTGCCGTAGCGCGGCGGGTCCTCGCCCATCACGAGCGCTTCGAGGCCGTAGTAGGCCGTGATCATGAGGCCGCAGTCGAACAGCGCCATCTCGATGTGGCGCCCGCGGCCGGTGCGTTCGCGCTCGAAGAGCGCCGCGAGCAGCGCCTGCGCCGAATACATGCCCGTGAACAGATCGACCACCGCGACGCCGAACTTCAGCGGCGGCTGGTCTGCCTCCCCGTTCAGCGCCATCAGGCCCGCTTCGCCCTGCACGACGAGGTCGTAGCCGGGCCGCGCGGCTTCGGGGCCGGTGCGGTCGTAGCCGGCGATCGAGCAATAGATGAGGCGCGGATTCTCCGCGCTCAACTGCTCGTAGCCGAGGTTGAGCTTTTCCGCGCCGCCGAACTTGAAGTTCTGGACCACGATGTCGCAGGTCTTCGCGAGGTCCTGCGCAATGCGCTGGCCTTCGGGCGTCTGCAGGTCGAGCGTGACCGAACGCTTGTTGCGGTTCACGCTGTTGAAGTACGCCGTCTCGGTCTTGCCGATGCGCAACCCCCAGTCGCGCGTGTCGTCGCCGCGGCCGGGGTGTTCGACCTTGATGACTTCGGCGCCGAGGTCGCCGAGCGTCATCGCGCACCATGGGCCCGCGAGGACACGCGAAAGATCGAGTACGCGCACGCCCGCGAGCGGCAAGGTCCTGTTTTCGGTCTGCATGGGCAAGTGTTCCTGGTTCGTTGGCGGGCGTGCGGTTTGCCGGATTTTGCGTCGGCGCGTCGCGTTACGTTTCGCTTGCGCCACCGTCCGATGCCAGCGCGATATAGCGTGCGAGGTGATGATCTTCGTCGCCCAGTTGATGATCGATCATCACGAGACGTTTCGCGTAGTGCGAAAGCGGCAGCTCCCACGTCATGCCGATACCGCCGTGTAGCTGGATCGATTCCTCGGCCACGCGCGCGCCCGTGCGTCCGATCGTGTACTTCGCGGCCGAGAGCGCGCGCTCGCGTTCGCTGCGCGGCGCATCGACGGCCGCCGCCGCATTGATGACCGCGGAGCGCGCCTGCTCGATTTCGAGCAGCACGTCGGCCATGCGATGCTGCAGCGCCTGGAAGCTGCCGATGGGCACGCCGAACTGCTTGCGCGTGCGCAGATATTCGAGCGTGTAGTCGCGCGCCACATCCATCGCGCCCAGGCTTTCCGCCGCGAGCGCGAGAAGGCCAAAACCTGTTGCATGCTCCAGCGTTGCGAAGCCGCTGCCCTCGGCGCCCACGATCGCTTCGGCATCCACCTGCACATCATTCAGCGAGACTTCGGCCGCGCGGCCGCCGTCGATCTTCCCGTAGCCGCGCACGCTTACGCCGGGCGCATTGCGCGGCACGAGGAAGAGCGAGATGCCCGCTTCGTCGAATCCACCACCGGGTTGACCCACTGCGGTGCGCGCGGAAACGAGCAGCAGATCGGCGTGTTCCGCATGCTGCACGACGCCCTTCGCGCCGTTCAGCACCCAGCCGCTGCCGCGCTTTTCGGCATGCGTGGTCACGCGCGCCGCTTCGTAATGCGAACCCGGTTCGTCGTGCGCGAAGGCGGCGAGCCGCGAGCCGTCGATGAACGCGGCGATGTGTGCCTGCTGCGCTTCGCTGCCCGCGTGCGCGAGCGCGCGGCCGACGATCAGCGTGTCGAGGAACGGTTCGACCACGAGCCCCCGGCCAAGCGATTCGAATACGACCGCGATGTCGAAGCCCGCGCCGCCGAAGCCGCCCTGCGCCTCGGGAAAGAGCGCGCCGATCACGCCGAGTTCGGCGAAGCGGCGCCACATGTCGATGCTGAAGCCCTCCGCGGAGCGCGCGATTTTATCGCGCGCGTCGAAACCGTACTGCTCGGCGATGAAACGGTTGAGCGTGTCCGTGAGCATCCGGCGGTCTTCGGTGTGCTGGAAGTTCATGGCCGGACCTCTTAAAGACCGAGAATCATCTTCGAGATGATGTTCTTCTGGATTTCGTTGGAGCCGCCGAAGATCGACAGCTTGCGGTTGTTGAAATACTGCGCCGCGGCGCTCGCAGCCTCGTCGGGACCGATGGCCTCGCCGTCGAAGCCTTCTTCCAGCGCTTCCTCGACGAACGGCGCCGCGTACGGCCCCATCGCGCGGCGCAGCAGCGACGAGATTTCCTGGCGGATCTCCGTGCCGCGAATCTTCAGCATCGAGCTTTCCGCGCCCGGCACGCCGCCGCCTGCCACGGCGGCGATCACGCGCAGGTTCGTCGTCTTCATGTTCTCCAGATCGATCTCGACTCTGGCCATGCGCGCCGCGAACTGCGGATCGTCGGCGAGCGGCTTGCCGTTGCGCGTGACCTTCCGTGCCGCGCGCTTCAGGCGCGCGAGCGCCGCCACCGAAAAGCCCACGCCCGCGATGTTCGTGCGCTCGTAGGTGAGCAGATACTTGGCATAGGTCCAGCCCTTGTTCTCCTCGCCCACCAGGTTCGCCGCCGGCACGCGCACGTCGGTGAAGAACACTTCGTTTACCTCATGTTCGCCGTCGAGCGTGACGATGGGGCGTACCTCGATGCCCGGCGTGTTCATGTCGATCAGCAGGAAGCTGATGCCTTCCTGCTTGCGCACGTCGGTGGCCGTGCGCACGAGGCAGAAGATCATGTTCGCGTAGTGGCCGAGCGTGGTCCACGTCTTCTGGCCGTTCACGATGTAGTGGTCGCCCTGGCGCTGGGCTGTGGTGCGCACCGAGGCCAGGTCGGAGCCCGCGCCCGGTTCCGAATAGCCCTGGCACCACCAGTCGGCGCCGTTCAGGATGCGCGGCAGCCAGTAGCGCTTCTGTTCCTCGCTGCCGTACTTGATGAGCACGGGCCCGAGCATGTTCACGCCGAACGGCACGATGCGCGGCGCGCCCGCAATCGCGCATTCGTTCTCGAAGATGAACTTCTGCACCGCGGTCCAGCCGGGGCCGCCATACTCCTTCGGCCAGTGGTTCGCGAGCCAGCCCTTTTCGTTGAGCGTTGCGTGCCAGGTGGCCATGTCGTCGCGCGTGAGGTGGCGGCCGTTGCGCACCTTGTCGGCAATGCGCTGCGGCAGGCGCTCGCGCAGGAAGTCCAGCACCTCGGTGCGGAAGGCTTCTTCTTCCGCCGTGAATTTCAGGTCCATGCTTGCTTCACTCCATCAAGAGCGCGTGTGAGTGTTGGCTCACGCCGACTCGTTCAGGCTCGCGAAATTCGCGCCGCGTTCCACCAGCTCGACGAGGAGCGGCGAGGGGCGCCAGAACAGCGGGTCTTCCTTCGCGAACTCGCGGATGTCGGCGAGCACGTTCGCGAGGCCCACCATGTCGGCGTACTTCATGGGGCCGCCGCGGTAGCGCGGGAAGCCATAGCCGTAGAGGAAGGTCACGTCCACGTCGAGCGGGCGCAGCGCGATCTTCTCGTGCACAACGTTCGCCCCTTCGTTGATCATCGCGGCCATGTAGCGGCGCATGATTTCCTCGTCGGTGAAGCTGCGCGGCTGGATGCCCGCGCGCTCGCGCTCGGCGGCGATGATCGCTTCGACTTCCGGGTCGGGTGTACCGGTGCGCGCACCGTCGGGGTAGAGATAGTAGCCGCGGCCCGTCTTCTGTCCGAACCAGCCGCGCTCGCAGATGCGGTCGGCGATCTGCACGTAGCGCGCCTTCGGATCGCGCGTGGCGGCGCGGCGCTTGCGCGTGGCCCAGCCGATGTCGCCGCCCGCGAGATCGCTGACCTGGTACGGGCCCATCGGATAGCCGAAATTGCGCACGGCCTTGTCGATCTGATACGGCGAGGCGCCATCCTCCATCATGTGGTCGGCGGCGGCGCGGTACACGGCGAGCACGCGGTTGCCGATGAAGCCGTCGCACACGCCCGCGCGCACGGGCACCTTGCGCAGCTTCTTCGCGAGCTCGAAGGCCGTGGCCACGACGTCCGCCGATACCTGCTTCGGCACCACCACTTCCAGCAGCTTCATGATGTTCGCGGGCGAGAAGAAGTGCAGGCCCACGACGTCCTGCGGACGCGAGATGCTGGCTGCGATGGCGTCGATGTCGAGATACGAGGTGTTCGTGGCGATCACGGCGCCCGGTTTGCAGACGCGGTCGAGTTCGGCAAACACGGCCTTCTTCACGTCCATGTCTTCGAACACGGCCTCGATCACGAGATCGGCCTTGGCGAGCGCATCGTAAGAGGTGCTGCCCGAGAAGCGCGCGAGAATCTGCGCCTTCGCTTCGGGCGTCATGCGGCCCTTGGCGATGAGACCGTCGTAGACCTTTTCGACGTGGGCGCGGCCGCGCGCGAGCGAGGCGTCGTCGCGCTCGATCATCGTCACGGGCAGACCCGCGTCGAGCACCGCCACCGCGATGCCGGCGCCCATCGTGCCGCCGCCCACCACGCCCACGCTATCGAGCGCGCGCGGCGTCGAAGTCTTCGTTTCCGGCGCCTTCTGCACTTCGCGTTCGGCAAAGAACGCGTGGACGAGGCCCGCGCGCTGCGGGCTCTCCAGGCATTCGAGGAACTGCTTGCGCTCGAAGCGCTGGCCTTCGTCGAACGATTCGTTCAGGGCGGCTTCCACGCACTCGACGATCTTCATCGGCGAGAACAGGCCGCGCGACTTCTTCGCGGTGTCGGCGCGCGCGGTGTCGATGGCGGCCTGGGCGGCTTCGCGGTTCGCGAGGCCCTGCGCGTCGCGTGTGCGGCGCACCGGCGCGTGCGCGGCGAGCAGCTCCTGGGCGTAGGCGAGGCCTTCGGCGAGCACGTCGTCGCTCGCGCCAAGACGATCCACGAGGTCCAGTTTGAGCGCTTCCTGTGCGCCGGCGTGGCGGCCGCTCAGCATCAGCGAGAGCGCGGCCTCCGCGCCGATCAGGCGCGGCGTGCGCTGCGTGCCGCCCGCACCGGGCAGGAGGCCGAGCTGCACTTCGGGCAGGCCCAGCTTTGCGCCCGCCACGGCGAGGCGGTAATGCGCGGCGAGCGCCACCTCCAGCCCGCCGCCGAGCGCCGCGCCGTGGATCGCGGCGATCACCGGCTTGCGGCAGGCCTCGATGCGGTTGCAGACGTCGGGCAGCGCGGGCGGTTGAGGCGGCTTGCCGAACTCGCGAATGTCCGCACCGGCGATGAAGTTGCGCCCCGCGCCGACGATCAGGATGGCCTGCACGGCGTCATTCGCCTCGGCGTGCTCGATGGCGGCGGCGAGGCCGCGGCGCACCTCGACGCCCAGGGCGTTGACGGGAGGATTGTCGACCGTGACCAGCAGAACTTTGCCGCGTAGTTCGTGAGTGACCGGGGAAGCAGCAGGGGAAGCCGGGGGGAAGGCGGTGTCGGATGCCATGGTCTTGTCTCCAGAAGTCGATCCGGGCGGCGCAAGGGGGCATGCCCGATTATCGGATGTGCGTTCGATTTTGGGCTCGCCAAGGTTCATTGACAATCACATTGTCTGTTGACAGACTGTCAAAATATCCTTGACAGTGAGCCGGCCGTGGACGTCAATGCGCTAACCCTGCTGGTGGAGATTCTCGACGCGGGGAATCTTAGCGAGGCTGCGCGGCGCCTGAAGATGAGCCGCGCGAACGTCAGCTACCACCTCAATCACCTCGAAAAGTCGATCGGGCTGCAACTCGTGAGGCGCACCACGCGCCGCGTGGAGGCTACCGAGATCGGGCTGAAGCTCTACGAGCATGGGCGCGCGATCCAGAACGCGCTGCTGGCCGCGCGCGAATCGGTCTCGACGCTCGGCCAGAGCCTGCAGGGGCGCGTGCGGCTATCGGTGCCGAGCGGCTATGGGCAGCTCGTGATGTCCGACTGGCTGATCGAGTTCAAGCGGCTCTATCCGGGCATCGTGCTCGACGTGATGTTCGAAAACCGTGTGGAAGACCTGTTGCGCGACGAAGTCGACATTGCCGTGCGCGTGATGTCGGAACCGCCGCAGAACCTCGTGGCGCGCGACATGGGGTCGGTGCGCTACGTGGCTTGCGCCTCGGCGCAATGGGCGCGCGAGAACGGCATGCCGCAGCGGCTGGAAGACCTGGGTACGGCACCGGTCATTACTGCCGCCGTGGTCGGTAAGCAACTGCGGCTGGCGGGGTATCTGGGCGAGGAACGTCATGAGGTCCTGCTCGAGCCGGCTATCATTTCGGAGAACTTTCTTTTTCTGCGCCAGTCGATTCTGGCGGGGCTTGGAGTGGGGATCGTGCCGGACTATGTGGTTCAGGACGATCTGCGTCGCGGGGAGGTTGTTACGTCGCTTGATGCGTGGCGGCTCAGCATTTTCGGCACGCACATGTATATGCTCTACATGCCGAATCGGCATCGTACGCGGGCAGCGTCCACTTTTATCGAGTTCGTGCTGGCCGAGGCGCACAAGGCGGGGAGAGGGGTGGCGGTGGCCTGATCAGGCATCCGGTGTGTCGTCGGCCGCCTCGCAAGCCCCCGTCACCGGCGGCCTTCCGCGCGTACCCGCCGTGAGCGCCACGCGCTGCTGAATCCCCGCCTTCGCAAGCATATGCGCGCTGATCGGCGCGGTAAGAAACAGAAAAGCCGGAATCAGCAGTTCATGCAGGCTCGCATAGTTATTGTGCGCGCTGAAGTAGACCACCGACGCGAGCACGACGCCCCCCACGCCGAGCGTCGTCGATTTGGTCGGGCCGTGCAGGCGCATGAAGAAGTCGGGCAGGCGCGCGAGCCCGATCGCACCGATCAGCATGAAGAGGCTACCCACGAGCAACAGCACGCTGACGATCGCTTCGACGACGGTTTGCATGGCGTGCCTCCCGTCAGTTCAGTTCGATGATGTCGCCGCGCTGCAGATACTTCGTCAGCGCGACGGTGCCGATGAAACCCATCACCGCGATCAGCAGCGCCGTCTCGAAGAATACGGTGGAGCGCAGGCTGATGCCGTAGACCACGATCAGTGCGATGGCGTTGATGTTGAGCGTGTCGAGCGCGACGATGCGGTCGGGCAGCGACGGCCCGCGCACGAGGCGCACGAGCGTGAGCAGGAACGCGAGGCCGAGTATCGCGAACGAGACCGGAATGGCGATGGCTAGCATGCGAAGATCTCCATCAGCGGGGCTTCATAACGGGTCTTGATCTGGGCGACGAGCGCGGCTTCGTCGTCGAGATCGAGGACGTGCACGATGAGGCGCGTGCGGTCGTCCGAGAGTTCGGCGCACAGCGTGCCGGGCGAAAGCGACACGATGCTGATGAGCGCCGTGAGCGCGATTTCGTGCGTGCTGTCGAGCGGCACTTCGATGAACGCGGGGCGCAGCTTCTGCGTGGGGCCGAGCACGAGCAGCGCCACCTCGACGTTCGCGACGACGATGTCGCAGAGCACGTGCAGCGCGAGCCGTGCGAGCAGCCACGGGTGGCCGAATCGCACGGGCCGCATCCAGAGCCCCGCGCCGACCGCGAACGAAATCGCACAGCCCAGCACTGCGCCGAGCAGGACGTTGCCGGGCGAGGCATCGTTCATCAGCAGCAGCCAGCAGACGAGCAGGACGATGCTGAGCCAGGGATGGGGAAAGAGCCGTTTCAGCATGGTCAGTTCCCGTTGCCTTGCGGAGCCACCGCCGCTGGTGTTACATCGGGAAGGACGGCATGCACGTACGCGGCGCGATCGAGCAACTGCGTGGCGGTGGCGTCCAGATAGCGCTTGAGCGGGCCCGCGCCGAGCGTGGCGGCCACGACGCAGGCGAGCAGCAGCGCGCACGCTCCAAGCTTGGCGCGCGTACCGCGCGGTGCTACTGGCGCCGCCGCCGCATACGCCCGCGAAGCGGGCGCGGCCCACAGCAGGCGCGTACCGGTGCGGCTCAGAGCGACGATCAGGAGCAGGCTCGAAAGCAGCACGGCGGGCCACAGCGTGGCGGCTTTGTCGATGGGCGTGGCGGCCAGCACCATCGCCTTGCCGAGGAAGCCCGAGAGCGGCGGCAGGCCCGCCGCGCCCACGGCGCCCACGAAATAGAGCAAGGTTGCCGTTTGCGTGGGCCAAGGCGATGTCGTGCTGCGCGCCGCCGTTTCTGCCGCCACTTCCGCCACGACGGCGGGTTCGGCCACGAGCACGTCGCCATCGGCCACGGGCGAGAGAGCGGGCGCCGTGGTGTCGTCTAGCGCGGCGTGCGAGCCGGGTTCGTCGGCGGCCGGCTCCGGCGCCTCCGGCTCCAGCGTGTCGGCCAGCAGAAACAGCGCCGCCGAGCAAAGCGTCGTGCTGATGAGGTAGTAGAGCAGTGCGCTCCATGCGGCCGCGGTTTGCAGCGTCGCCGCCGCAATCAGGAGACCTACCGAGACCAGCACGAGATACGCTGTCGTGGTCTTGAGGCTCGACACGGCGAGCGCGCCCAGCGCGCCGAATGCGATTGTCGCGATGGCGAGCCACCATGCCCAGTCGTGCATGAAATGATCGAGCAAGCCGCCGGCACCTGGAGTGCCACCCCCACCAAACACCAGCGCGTCACAGCGCAGCATGGCATACACACCCACCTTCGTCATGATCGCGAAGAGCGCGGCCACCGGGCCGATCGCGCTGCGATACGCCTGCGGCAGCCAGAACGAGAGCGGAAAGACGGCCGCTTTCAGACCGAACACGAGCATCAGCATCGCGCCCGCGAACTGGGCGAGCGGCAGCGAGGCGGCGTCGAGATGGGCGAGCCGTTCGCCCATGTCGGCCATGTTCAGCGTGCCGGTGAGGCCGTACAGCACGCCCAGCGCGATCAGGAAGAACGACGAGCCCACGAGGTTCAGCAGCAGGTAATGCAGGCCGTTGCGCACGCGGCGCCGGCCGCCGCCGTGCAGCAGCAGCGCGTAGGAGGCAATCAGCAGGAGTTCGAAGAATACGAACAGGTTGAAGACATCGCCCGCGAGGAACGCGCCGTTCAGACCCATCAGCTCGAACTGGCACAGCGCGCGGAAGTAGCGGCCGCGCCGGGCGTCGGCGCTCGAGGTGCCGAGCAGGCAGCAGCACGCCAGCACCGCGGTGAGCACGAGCATGAGCGCGCCGAGGCGATCGAGCTGCAGCACGATGCCGAACGGCGCGGGCCACGCGCCGAGCGAATAGGTCGCGATTTCTCCCGAAGCGGCGCGCGCGGCGAGCGCGATCGCGACAGGCAGGAGCGCGATCGTGGCGACGACGTTGAGCGCACGCTGCAGGCGTTTTGCGCGCACCGGCAGCGCGACGATGGCGCCCGCCGCGAAGAGCGGGATCAGGATGGGCAGGATGAGGGCATGGTTCATGCGCCGTCGATCTCCTTGCCGTCCACGTGATCGGAGCCGCTGAGCGCGAGCGAGCGCAGCGCCAGCACGACCGTGAAGGCGGTCATGGCGAAGCCGATCACGATGGCCGTGAGCACGAGCGCCTGCGGGACGGGATCGGCATACTGCGCGCCGGGAGCGATCACGGGCGGCTTGCCCAGGGAGAGCCGGCCCATGCCGAGCAGGAAGAGGTTGACGGCATACGAGAACAGCGTAATGCCGAGGATCACGGGCAGCACGCGCGCGCTCAGCAGCAGGTAGAGGCCGCAGGCGCAGAGCACGCCGATCGTCGCGGCAAAAGCGGCTTCCATCAGCTTTTCTCCACGGATTGCAGGTCTTTGTCGCGCGTGCCGAGGTGCGAGACGATCGTGAGCGTGGTGCCGACCACGGCGCAGAACACGCCGAGATCGAACAGCATGGCGGTGCTCAACTCGACTTCGCCGATGAGCGGCAGATGCAGATGCCCGAATGCGCTCGTGAGGAACGGCTGGCCGAACGCGAGACTGCCGGCGCCCGTGCACGCGGCCACGAGCAGGCCGAGGCCCGCGAGCGTGCGGTAGTTGATGCGGATGCGCGACTCGGCCCACAGCACGCCGCTCGCCACGTATTGCAGCAGGAGCGCGACCGAAACGATGAGCGACGCGATGAAGCCGCCGCCCGGCAGATTGTGGCCGCGCAGGAACACGAACACGGCGACGAGCGTGGTGAGCGGCAGCATGAGGCGCGCGAGCAGGGCGAGCAGCAGCGGATGCGACTGCGAAGACCACGGCAGGCCGCCCGGCCCCGCGGCGGGCGGGGGGAGCCGCAGGCCGCGCAGGAGCGCCTTGACGGCGAGACCCGCGACGACGAGCACGCTGACTTCCACCATCGTGTCGAAGCCGCGGAAGTCCACCAGGATCACGTTCACGACGTTGTGTCCGCCGCTGCCGGGCAGCGCATTCGCGAGGAAGAACGGGGCGATGCCGGTGCCGGCGGGGCGTGTCATCACGGCCCAGGCGACGCCGCCCAGCAGCGCGCCGCCCGCGAGCGCGAGTACGCCGTTGCGCACACGCGCCGGGACCGGCTCGATCACGCGCTGTTCGCCGGGCAGGAAGTAGATGGCGAGCACGAGCAGCAGGACGGTGACGACTTCCACGGAGATTTGCGTAAGTGCGAGGTCGGGCGCGGAGAAGCGCGCGAACGCGAGCGTCACGAAGAGGCCACAGGTGCTCAGCAGGATGAGTGCGTAGAGCGTATGGGTGCGAACGCGCACGACGGCGAGGGCGCAGAGTGCGGTCAGCACGAGGCCGATGAACGTGACCGGATCGACGCTCGTGAGGGCAAGCGTGCCGCCGAACCGGGGGAGGGCCAGCAGCGCGGCGCCTGGCACGACGATCATTGCGGCCACCATCCACGCGAGATAGGACGGCAGCGAGCCATTCTCGAATACGCGCACGACCACGGCAGCGGCTTCCTCCAGATGCTGCACGAAGCGGTCGAAGCCTTCGCTCGCATTCATTTCGGAGAGCCTGGAGCGATGATGGCGGAAAGCGTCACGGCGGAAGAAGAACAGCAGCGCGCCGGCAGCGAACGAGGCCACGCTCATCACGAGCGGCAGGTTGAACCCGTGCCAGATGCTCAGGCTGTAGACGGGCAGCGAGCCGCCCAGCGCGAACCACGCCGCCGATTCGAGCATCCGGCCGATAGTCTGCTGCGGAAAGAGGCCGACCAGCAGACACAGCACGACGAGAATTTCGACGGGCAGACGCATGAAGCGCGGCGGCTCGTGCGGCGGATACTGCGGCAGGTCGCGCGGTGTCGAGCCGTCCCAGAAGACGCCGTAGACGAAGCGCAGCGAGTACGCCACCGAGAGTCCGGCCGCCACCACGGCAAGCGCCGGAATGACCCAGTTGAACTCGCCGAAGAGGCCTTGCGCGAGCGTTTCGCCGAAGAACATTTCCTTCGAGAGAAAGCCGTTGAGGAGCGGCACGCCCGCCATGGCCAGCGAGGCAACGCCCGCGAGCGCCGCGGTCCATGGCAGATAGCGGTGCAGGCCGCGCAGCCGGCCGAGGTCGCGCGTACCGGTTTCGTGGTCGATGATGCCCGCGGCCATGAACAGCGATGCCTTGAACACCGCGTGGTTGAACGTGTGAAAGAGCGCGGCGACGGTGGAGAGTTCGGTGTCGAGGCCGAACAGCAGCATGATGAGGCCGAGATGGCTGATCGTCGAATACGCGAGCAGGCCTTTGAGATCGCGCTGCACGAGCGCCATGGCCGCGCCGCCCGTGAGCGTCACGAGACCGGCGAGGCTCACGGTATAAAACCACCAGTCCGTGCCTTCGAGCACGGGGTAGAAACGCGCGAGCAGGAACACGCCGGCCTTTACCATCGTGGCCGAGTGGAGGTAGGCGGAGACCGGCGTCGGCGCGGACATCGCATGCGGCAGCCAGAAGTGGAACGGGAACTGCGCCGACTTCGTGAACGCCGCGAACAGCAGGAGCAGCAGGATCGCCGGATAGAGCGGGCTCTTCTGCACGTTGCCGGCCTGCGCGAGCACGTCGGTGAGCTCGTAGCTGCCGCACACGTGCCCGAGCAGCAGCATCGCGCCCAGCAGCGCGAGGCCGCCCGCGCCCGTGATGGTGAGGGCCATGCGCGCGCCGCGCCGCGCATCGGGGCGGGATGGCCAGAAGCCGATCAACAGGAACGAAACGAGGCTCGTCAGTTCCCAGAAGATCACGAGCAGCAGCAGGTTGTTCGAGAGCACGAGGCCCAGCATCGCGCCCATGAAAAGCAGCAGGAGCAGGTAGAGACGCGGCAGCGATTCGCTACCCGCGAGGTAGTAGCGCGCGTAGACGAACACGAGCAGGCCGATGGCCAGCACCAGCAGCGCGAACATGAACGAGAGGCCGTCGAGTCGCAGGCTCAGCGCGAGGCCGAGCTCGGGCACCCAGTCGTGCCGCCATTGCAGGACGCCGTAAGTCGGCATGCCCACCCGCTTGCTCGCGAGCAACCCGAGACCGAGGAGCGCTGCGGCGAATGCGATCCACGTCGCGAGCGGCCGGGCGAACTGCATCGCCACCGCAACGAGCGCCGCCGCCGCGAACGGGAGAACGACGAGCCACCCCAATACCATGCGGTTATCTCCGGTTGATCGTGTGCGTGATGAATGGACGGGGGAACGTGGGACGCCGCGCGTGCCAGGGCGGCGTCGCTCACGATCATAGCCGCAAACGGGGCCTGAGTTCATTCAGGTGGCATGAGTTGCGCGGGTGAACGCCTGGCAGCTCGACAATCGAACACGCCGGGACACGCGGGCGCGTTAGACTACCGGTCGATAACTACGGAATACGGGCGGGGGTGCGGGCATGGGCGAGGGGGACTTTCAATCCTGGTCCGGACAAGGCGTATTCGGCGCGTTTCAGAAGAACCCAGAAAAGGAGCAGGCGCTACTGCGCATAACGCTTGGCACTGTGGTGCTGTTCGCGTACCTGGTCGCCGCGGAGGCCTCTCACTCGAAAGAGACATGGGCGACGTCGGGCGCCGTCGCGTTGTACGTGGTGTTCGGCGCGGCGACCTGGCTTGCCACGACACTCCGCCCGGCGCGCTCGGTGCTCAGGTTGACGCTTGCCACGTTTGCCGATCAGGTCGTGCTGATGACGGCGCTGGCCGTCGGCGGCGAGGCCGCGCTGCCGCTTCTATGGGTTGTTTTCTGGTTCCTCGTCGGCGCCGGATGCCGTTACGGCCGAAGCATGCTGGCCCTCTCGTGCGCAGTGGCGTTCTGCGGTTTCGCCGGACTGACGCACTGGCAACCGTGGTGGCGCGCGAACGTCGCGGCCGGCGCGGGCTTGATGCTCAGCGTGGCGGCGACATCGCTCTACCTCGCGGTGCTGGTGTACCGGCTGGAAAAGCAGGCGGCCACCGACCCGCTGACGGGTTTGAGCAACCGCGCCCGGCTCGAGCAGGCCATTGGCCGCACGCTCGCCGTTCGAGGCGCCGGTGCCGTTCATGCGGCGTTGCTGCTTATCGACCTCGATGGTTTCAAGGAAGTGAACGACGACTACGGGCATGCGGTGGGGGACGAACTGCTACGCAGTTTCGCCATCACGCTGACCCATCAGATGCGGCGCGGCGATACGCTGGCTCGCCTTGGCGGCGACGAATTCGTGGTGCTGGCGCACCGCATTCACGACCGGGCCGGCGCGCTGGCGCAAGCCGCGAAGATTCACGCGATCCTGAGCGACATACGAACCATTGGCGGCTATCCGGTTGCGATCTCCGGCAGCATCGGGGTGTGCATGCTGGCCGAGGGAACCGGAGACGTTCCGCGCGACGCCCGGACCGTGATGCGCGCCGCCGACGGCGCCATGTACCGCGCCAAATCGCGCGGAAACGGCCAGACGGCGTTCGCCGATGCGAACCTCTCGATGCCCGTGGCTTCCACGGTTCGATAGCGGGTGCGGGCGGCGCCTTCCTGCGTTGCTGCTTCGTTGTTTCTTTGTTGTTTCGCAGTGCTGGCGAGGCGCATTCCCTGTGCGCGAGATCAGCCGGCGGCGCTGCGCCAGTTGCCATGAAAGCCCGCCGGCACGCGGTGGGACAGATGCGCGAGGGCAACCGGGCCGGATGCAACGTCGGTGGCGTCGAACACCGCAAGGTCGCTGCGGTTTTCACCGCCGCGCCAGACGACGGCGAGCAGCCAGCCGTCGCCTTCAGCGGCATCCGCATGGCGCTCGATAAACACCGGTTCGCTGCAGTAGTCGCCGAGGTCGGGCAGCCATTCCGCGGTGTGGCCGGTCGTCACATCGATGTGGGCGAGGCCCACGCGCGAGCGCGTTCCCTTCGCGCCCTCCGTGGCCGGTGCGGAACTGAAGTAGCCGTGCCGGTAGCGCGACATCGCGAAACGCTCGTCGAAGCGCGGGAATTCGCCGGGGCGGTCGTCCAGTAACTGCTCTCCCACGCTGGCTGTCTTGTCCGGGCCGAGAGTCCAGCGCACGAGTCGCGCGCGGGGCGGCTCGTTTCCCACGGGCGTGCCGTCGAGACGTGGAAACAGCGGGGCGGTGTCGTATTTCATCACGTCGCAGACGATCTGCTTGCCGTTATCGAATGCGTTCATGACGTGGAAAACGAAGCACGGATCGGCGGGCAACCAGCGCACGTCGTCGGCGGTGCCGTTGCGCGGCAGAATGCCGATATGCGTGCCCTTGTCCGGTTCCCACGCATAGGGAGGCAGCCCGTCCGTCGCCCGGTCCATGGAACCCGTCAGCGGGAAGACCGGGAAGAGGATGTGCGTGCGCGTGACGGCGAAGTCGTGAACCATGCTCGGGAACGGCGCCGCGAAGTGCACGCTCCGCTGCAGCCGGCCCTCGCGATCGGCCACGTGAAGCACGAGGTCGCGGGTGAACGGGCCGGTCGCCGCATAAGCGAAGAAGACCAGCTCGCCGGTAACCGGATCGTATTTCGGATGCGCCGTCATCGCGCCCGGCAGCTTGTCGTCGTAGCGATAGTAGCCTCGCGGCGCAAGCGTGAACGGGTCCACTTCGAACGGCGCGTGCGCTTCTTCCAGCGCGAGCAGGCGGTGGCCGTGCCAGATCACATTGGTGTTGGCCACTGTGGAATTGAGTTCGCGCAGGGCCGGGTCGCTCAGGTGCCGGTGAGACAGCGAGCCCGAAAGGCCCTCTCCGCGGTCGTGCTCCATGACCCATTTGGGCGTGCGCACCCAGCGATTGCGGTAGGACACGCGCCCGTCTTCGATCTGGAACGCGTGCAGCATGCCGTCGCCCGAGAACCAGTGGTACGGCCCGCGCGGCGCGAATTGCGGATTCGGTCCGTTACGGTAGAGCGTGCCGCGCAGCGCCTTCGGCATGGTGCCGGTGATCGGCAGATTGGCCGCGTCGCATTCCATGTGCAGCGGCGCGTAGTAGCCGCTGAGAAAGGGCTCGTCGGCGGGAAAGGGCAATGACACGATGATCTCCGGGTTGTGCTCGGCCAGCCTGGCGGGTTCGGTCGTCGGGTGCGCTCAGGTAGTGATGGCTACCCAATGTTTCCAGTGGAAAGATTTTGACTTGGCCGCCGAACATGGTCAAGATATTTTTCCATTGGAGAAATCAATTGCGTAGTTGAAGTCCATCATGCAGAAGAAGATCCGGGCAGGGGGCACGGCGGCCACCCGAACGAGCAGCGCCGGGAACAAACCCGGGAGCGAACCGGCGCCGGCGCGGCGCTACCATCACGGTTCGCTGCCCGACGCGCTGTTGCGCGCAGCGGAAACCGTGCTCCGGCGCGATGGTCTGCGCGGTCTCACGCTGCGGGCGATCGCCCGCGAAGCGGGGGTGTCGCACACGGCCCCGCAGCACCATTTCGGCGATACGACGGGCGTGTTGAGCGAACTGGCCGCGACCGGGCACCGCCGCCTTGCCGCGTCCATGATCGAGCGCGCGCGGGGCGTGGAGGGGGACGAAGCGCGCAGCCGGGCGACCGCGCGGGGCTATATCGACTTTGCCGTGAACAACCCGGATCTGTTTCGCCTGATGGCGCGCAACGAACTGCTCGATGCCGGGCGGCCGTCGCTCGTGGAGGCCCGGCGCCTGTCCGCTCGCGAACTGGCCGGCGTGGCCGGTGCGGAGCCGCCGTCGTCGTCGCCTGCGTCCGACGCCTTTGCCGAGCTCAGCGGCTCGCAAGCGGTGGCGATGACCGCGCTATGGGCCTACGTTCATGGGCTCGCTTCGCTGCTCGTCGACCACCGTCTCACCCGGATTGCGGCCGCCACCGATACGTTTCGGGATCCGCAAGAACTCGTCGATGCCGCGATCGAGCAGATGGGGATCGTGCGGCGCAGCGTGGCGGCATCACCGCCGAAGGCCGATTCGACCGGCCGGCGGGCGACAGAGGAGCCGGCGGCATGGAAGAACGCGTAACGCAAATCGAATCGCTGAGCGCCGTGACGCTGACCGTCAGCGAAATCGGGCGGTCGGTGCGTTTTTACGAGTCGCTCGGCTTTCGGCAGCGTCCGGGTCATGCGGTGCCGGGATTCGCATCGTTCGTGCTGGGCGAGGGTGGGGGGCCGCCAGGCTATCTGAACCTGCTGGAAGGCCCGCATGGCGCCATTGCGGGCTGGGGGCGCGTGATTCTCTACGTCCGCGACGTGGACACGTTCTACCGCGAGGCGCTCGCGGCAGGCCACACACCCGAATTTGCGCCCCGGGACGCGCCGTGGGGCGAGCGTTATTTCCATCTGCTCGATCCCGACGGCCATGAGCTGAGCTTTGCGAAGCCGCTGGGATGAGGTTGGCGCATACGGGCGCGAAGGCGTCCACTTACGCCATATCGACGTGTTTGAAATACGAATGACACCCATAGCGCCGATAGTGCTGCGATACCGTCGCCGCGTGAGCGATGCGGATTGCCATTTGACCGACACAGGAGAGTCGCCATGAACGAAACCGACCGCGAACTGCAAGCCGAGCAGGATCGCCGCCGCCGGCTCGACGAGGAGCTGATCGATGCCTACGACGAAGAGCTCGAAATGGAGGTCGACGACCATCTCCACCACACGGGCCTGCATATCGGCGACGACGCGCGCGAGCTGCGCCGCGTCTATTTCCGCGAGCTGATCCGTCTGCAGGGCGAGCTCGTGAAGCTGCAGGACTGGATCGTGAACACGGGCCACCGCATGGTGGTGATCTTCGAAGGCCGCGACGCGGCGGGCAAGGGCGGCGTCATCAAACGCATCACGCAGCGCCTGAACCCGCGCATGTGCCGCGTAGCCGCGCTGCCCGCGCCGAGCAACCGCGAGCGCACGCAATGGTATTTCCAGCGCTACGTCCAGCATCTGCCGGCGGGCGGCGAGATGGTGCTGTTCGACCGTAGCTGGTACAACCGCGCGGGCGTGGAGCGCGTGATGAACTTCTGCTCCGACGACGAATACGAAGAGTTCTTCCGGTCGGTGCCCGAGTTCGAGAAGATGCTCGTGAGAAGCGGCATCCAGATCCTCAAATACTGGTTCTCCATCACGGACGACGAGCAGGAGATCCGCTTCCAGAGCCGCATCGACGATCCGCTCAAGCAGTGGAAGCTCTCCCCGATGGATCTCGAAAGCCGCCGCCGCTGGGAGATGTACACGCAGGCGAAGGAAGTGATGCTGCAGCGCTCGCATATTCCGGAGGCGCCGTGGTGGGTCGTGCAGGGCGTGGACAAGAAGCGCGCGCGCCTGAACTGCATCAGTCACCTGCTGAACCAGGTGCCTTATCACGAGATCGAGCACCCGCAGGTGACGCTGCCCGCGCGCGAGCATCATCCGGACTATATCCGCCAGCCGGTGCCCGACAACATGATCGTGCCGGACGTGTACTGACTTCCGGCGCGGCTACACGGCGCGATAAACGAAAACGGCGACGAAAACGGCGCGCGCTCCAGTCGGAGCGCGCGCCGTTTTTTCATGTGCAGCGCGACGTCTGCTCAGACGTGGCGGAACACCCAGTAAAGCCCGGCGGCGAGCGCGATCGAAGCGGGCAGCGTGAGCACCCATGCGAGGATGAGACTGCGCACCGTGCTCCATTGCAGACCCGAACCGTTCGCCGCCATCGTGCCGGCCACGCCCGAGGCCAGCACGTGCGTGGTGGAGACCGGCAGGCCGTACACGTCGGCCATGCCGATCGTCGCCATCGCGACCACTTCGGCCGAGGCGCCCTGGCCGTAGGTGAGGTGCTGCTTGCCGATGCGCTCGCCCACCGTCACGACGATGCGCTTCCAGCCCACCATGGTGCCGAGTCCCAGCGCGATCGCCACGGCCACCTTCACCCACGTCGGGATGAACTTGGTGGCGTGGTCGGTCGCGGTGCGGAAGTTGTCGATGGCCTTGGCGTCGACGGCGGAGAAGGCCGGCTGCTTGCTCTTCTCCATGAGGCGGATCGCTTCCGAGGCGAGGTACATGTTGTTGCGCACGTTATCGACGATCGACTGCGGCACGTTCGACATCGAGCCGTAGCCGCCCACTTGCTCGCCCACCTGCGTGGCGAGCGCCGCGAGCGCGGGGACCGTTTGCGGCGAGAGATGGCGCGAGCTGATGTAGCGTTCGACTTCGTCGCGCGGTTCGGTGGGAGCGGCCACGCCGTTCGAGTATTTGCCGAGCGTGGTCGAGGCCTGCTGCGCGACGGCGAGGAAGGTCTGCGTCTGTTCCGGCGTGACCGCCTTGTTGAGCGCATAGGCCGTGGGCACCGTGCCGATCAGGATCAGCATGATGAGGCCCATGCCCTTCTGGCCGTCGTTCGAGCCGTGCGCGAACGAAACGCCCGTGCAGGTGAGGATCAGCAGCGCGCGGATCCAGAACGGCGGCGGCTCGTTGCCCTTGGGCTCCGCATAGAGCTCGGGTACGCGCACCACGGCTTTCAGGATGAGGAGCAGCAGGGCGGAAAGCAGGAAGCCGACAAGCGGCGAAAACAGCAGGGCCTTGCCCACGCCGAGCGCCTGGCTCCAGTCCACGCCGCTCGTGCCGGACGTTCCGTGCATCAACTGGTTCATGAGGCCCACGCCGATGATCGAGCCCACGAGCGTATGCGAGCTGGACGAGGGCAGACCGAAGTACCAGGTGCCGAGGTTCCAGATGATGGCGGCGATGAGGAGCGCGAAGACCATGGCAAAGCCTGCGCTGCTGCCCACCTGGAGAATCAGTTCGACAGGGAGCAACTGCAGGATGCCGAACGCGACGGCGCCCGTGGAAGTCAGCACGCCCAGGAAGTTCCAGCAGCCCGACCAGATCACGGCGAGATGCGGCTCGAGCGAGTGCGTGTAAATGACGGTCGCCACCGCATTCGCGGTATCGTGGAAGCCGTTGACGAACTCGAAGCCGAGGGCGATCAGGAGCGCGAAGCCCAGCAGCACCCAGGGCAGCACGGAGCTCTGGTGGATGGGCGAGAGGTCGTCGGACAGGTGCACGCCGACATAGCCTATGCCGAGGGCAATGACGGCAAAGAAGGCGAGCATGCTCGCATTGCGGCCGCGCGACTGGGCTGCGCCCGGTTGCGGCGACAGGGAAATATCCGGCATGGCCTGCGGGCTCCTTGTGCGTAAAAAAATCGGCAAATGCTACGTACCGATCATCGCTTGCTGTCGTGTCGGGCTTATGACAGTTGCATGCAAGGTTCGTCGCCGGGTCGGGACCGGAAACATCAGACGTATACCTGTCTATACCTAGCTATACGCGCCGGCGCGCGTCGTGGCCCGATTCCGCCCGGCGCAGACCGGCATTGCATCATCACGGAGGATCGCGACAGTGCCAAAGCGGGTTCTCGCGCTACGTCATCGCGCGCGCCGGTGGTGGCTCGCGCGCGGCAGGCAGGCGATCTGGCTGATCGGTGGGCATCCGCTTTTCGGCGGCATGTCCGGTTCGCTCGTGGCGACGGTCATGGCAGGCGTGACCCTGGCGGCGATCTACAGCGGCCGCTCGGAGGAACTGAGCCACGCCGCGGAGAATTCGCGCAACATCGTGCGGATCGTGAGCAGCGATATTGCGCGCAATGTCGAAATCTACAATCTCGCGCTTCAGGCCGTGGTGACGGGTGCGCAGCAGCCCCAAACCTGGACTCTGCCCGAGGCGCTGCGCCAGCAGGTGCTGTTCAACCGGGCGACGGCGGCATCGTCGCTCGGCGGCGCCTACGTGGTCGGCGCCGACGGCTACGTGGCCGCTTCGCAGAGCGGCGGGGCGGCGACCGGCGTGCTGTTTGCCGACCGCGACTACTTTCTCGCCCAGGCGAGCCGCCCCGACACCGGCCTCTTCTTTTCGAAGCCTTATTTCTCGCGTTTGCGTGGCGGCGTGCCGACAATCGCCCTGTCACGGCGCATCAACGGGCGCGAGGGTGAGTTCGCCGGCGTGGCGCTGCTGGCCGTGCGGCTGGAATACTTCCAGCACCTGCTCGAGCGCATCGACGTGGGCCGCCACGGCCGCGTGTTCATCATGATGCAGGACGGCACGATGCTCGCCAGCAAGCCGCCGGCGCAGCGCGGCATGGGCACGAGCTATGCCGATTCGCCGAACTACGCGATCATTTCGCGGCGGCCGTCGGGCACCTACACCGGGCGCTCGCCGCTGGACGGCAGGATGCACATCTTCACGTGGGAGCACATCGACAACGCGCCGCTGATCGTCGGCATCGCGCCGGCCGTGGACGACGTGCTCCTGCCGTGGCGCAGGCGCGCCTGGTTCGCCATCGCCATGACGACGCTGTTCGGCGGCGCCTGGATAATCGTGTCGTGGGCGCTGGCCTTCGCGCTGCGCGACAAGGTGATCGCGGAAGGCGAGTTGATGCGGCTCGCCGTGACCGACCCGCTCACGGGCCTCGCGAATCGCCGCGCGCTGGACAGCCGCCTCGCCGCGGAATGGCAGCGCGCGGTGCGCGAGCACGAGCCGCTTTCGGTGCTGTTCTTCGACATCGACCACTTCAAGATTTTCAACGACACCTACGGCCATGCCGCCGGCGACGAAGTGCTGGCGCTCGTGGCCGGGCGTATTGCGGCGGGCGCGCGGCGCACGTCGGACATGGCGGCGCGTTATGGCGGCGAGGAGTTTGCCGTGGTGCTGCCCGGCACGGCGCTCGAGAGCGCCGTGAAGATCGCGGAAAAGATTCGCAGGCGCATCGAGTCGGCGAACCTCGCGCACAGCGGGTCGCACTACGGCCGCGTCACGGTGAGCGTGGGTTGCACGAGCTGCGATCCGCCGCAAGGGGGCAGCGCCGTGAAACTGCTGGCCGCCGCGGATCGCCTGCTCTACGAAGCCAAGGCGGGCGGCCGCAACCAGGTAAAGGCGCGGCCGTGGAGCGGGGAGGGTGTCGAGCCGGCCAATACGGGCCCGCAGGCCGCGGCCTGAACGGGCGCCGGGCGGTCAGCGGGCCGGCTGCGTGGCAACTCCAGACAACTGAAAGACAACTGCGGGTCAGCGTGCCGATTTCGACAGGCGATGGCCGAGACCGAGGTTCGACACGATCTGCCACGTGTAGACGCGCGAGTAATGCACGCCGAACTGGCGGCCGATCAGTTCGCGCACGCGGCTGTTGGTCCACGCGTCGCTTGCGAAGCCGTGGTCGCGCGCGGAGCCGTGCAGCGCGCTGGCGATCCAGCCTAGCGCGGCCTGGTCGAGCACGGAAGGGCGGCCGCCCACGCTCATCTGTTTGAGTGCGGCGAGCCCGCCATCCTCGACGATCGTTTTGTAACGGCGCACGGTTTGTGCGGAAAGGTGGAGGGAATCAGCGACAACATTCACGGTCGCGCCTTCGATAAGCATCTGGCCCGCGGCCATTCTTCTCGTGACGCTTGGCAAGTCCTCGGTTCGGGTAAGCATGTGATCACTCGTCGACGAAAGATTCCGGTCATGCGGCATTGCGGATACGCCGCTCCTGTCGACCCGGGTTGGCGCCTCAGCGCTGACTCGGGTCCCATGCAAAGCTGTTGACCCAGGTTGGCGCTCGGGCGCCGGGTTGGGTCCCATGCAAAGCTGTCAACCCCGGTTCCTGCATGTGGGTCTTGTCGCTTGCCACGGCCTTGCGTTGGCAACGGATCACGCCTGGCCTGTAGCGGACGGCGAAGTGTTGCGCCCCAGGTGGGGTGCGGGCGGTACGCGCTTGCGCCCCGCAGCGAATATTAATAAATGTTTTTGTTGGGAATGTGTATAGTCCCGCGAAAAATAGTCTGCTTGACTTGTGGATTATCGTGGACTATCGGCAAAATCAATCGGACCGGATTGCGGAACAATGCGCACGAGCGTTACGTATTCCGCTTTCGCGGTTCCGGCAGCGCATGCGCAATGCGTTGTTTCGGTTTTAGTCTGCGATTCAAGTCTGATCTAATGCCGTATCACGCCTTATCGCAGCGTATAGCGTCATTTCGTGCGGATGCAAACGGGCAGCGGCCTGGTCGACCTGCTAGTCGACCCGGTTGCGGTCGCGCACGAGGATCGACACGTACACCGCCGTCGAGATAACGATCACGGCCACTCCTGTGATGACTTCGCGATGGTTGAACTGGACGAGCCCGAATACGGCGATCGCTATGCCGGCGGCGGCGCCGAGCGTGCCCATGGCTGCCACGAAGATGCGTATCTTGCTCCACAGCCGATGACGCCGTTCGGCTCCCGCACCTTCCTTGAGGTGATCGAATCTCATGGGCAGCTCTTCTTGTCGCGGTGGACGGACATCCGACAGGTGTCGGGCGACCGGAATGGGCCCGAATGTCTGTGACAAATCGATTATAGCGAGCACGTTTTTGTGCGCCTTTGGGCTGTTCGCGCGTGTCGCCGAAAAGTTATTGGGTAGTTTGGGCGGCGTTTAAGTTTGTCTTAATTTTGGGTCGCCATGATGGAGTCGTCGGGTCGATTCGATAGTCGATTCGCGGTTGTTCTTCACGTCCCCTGTTGACCGCCGATTGCCTCGGCGGTCTTTTTTTTGCACGGCTTTTTGCACCGCTTTTCGCCACGTTACGCGCGCGGGGCCTCACCCGTGCGCGGGGAAGCCGGCGCGGCCCTGGGTGAGATCGCGCAGCGTCTCCCGCGCGGCCTCCACCTCGGTCGCGGGCAATTCGATCGTCAGGCGCACGGTCATCGTGTAGGCGCTCTCCACGAGGGAGGCTTTCGCCTGCTCGAGCCAGTGGCGCACGCGCGTTTCGTCGGGATAGCCGACCTCGACGATCAGGCGCGCCTGCGCAATGCGCTCGATGCGTGCGGCGCCTTGCAGCGCGGTCGCGATTGCGTCGGTGTAGGCGCGCACGAGGCCGCCCGCGCCCAGCTTCACGCCGCCGTAATAGCGAACGACGGCGGCCAGCACGCCGTCCAGGTCGTGATGGCGCAGCACTTCGAGGATCGGCCGGCCAGCGGTGCCGGAGGGCTCGCCGTCGTCGGACATGCCGGACTGGCCGCCCGCGAGCAGTGCCCAGCAGACGTGCGTGGCCGCAGGGTGCGCTTCGCGCAGCAGGCGCAACTCGACCATGGCAGCCTCGCGGCCGGCAACCGGAATGGCATGCGCGATGAAGCGGCTCTTGCGGATCTCGAGTTCTGCGCGGAGGGGGGCGGCTAGCGTGAAGGTGGGCAAGACAGAGGGCGCGGCAGGGGCGAAACCGCCATGTTAACCGATGTGAACGGCCGCTTCCGACGCGTCGGGCCCCGAATTTTGACGAAATCCGTAATGGATTCTTGCAGCCTGTGCTAATGACGCTTCGGCGGCCAGCCCCGATAATGGTCGTCGTGGCGGGTCTAGCTCTGGCTGGAGCGAAACCGAACTCCTCATTCGGTGATCCGTCATCTTTCTGCTTTCCGCTCGTTGCCGCCGGCTTGTGCGGTGCTGCAGCGAGGCCCTCCGGAATTTCCACCGCTCAACGCGAGAGCCCCAAAAAAAAGCCCGGTCAGGACGTTGTCCTGTGACCGGGGCTCATAAGGCTCGCCTGTTCTCAAGAGGCGATTCAACCTTACGCGCGCCAAAATCATTGCGCAACGCAAAAAAAATCTTGGGGTGTTCCAGAAAAATGCCCCGGGCGTTGCCGGCCGGGGCGAATGAGAATACACCGTGCGCTCCGGGGAACGAAACGCAGAGATAAGTTACCCGCCCGCTCGCCGCGAATCAATTCATACAAATTACCTTCAATTACTTGCAATTTTCTTTCCGTCAAATGCGCGAAGCCGGTTTTCCGCGAGGAAAACCGGCTTCGGTGCGGGGCGCCGCCCGACAACGGCAGCGCGGCGGCAACAGGTAGCCGACCCGATCAGTAGTGCTGCGGGGGCGGCGGACGATGGTCGTCTTCGTGGTAGTGCGGGGGACCCGGATCGTGCGGATGATGGTGCATCCACTCGTCGTGTTCCCAGTAGCGATGGCCGTCCCAGTAGCGGTCGCCATGCCAGCCGATCGAGACTTGCACGTCGACAGGCATCATGTGCGGCTCGCCATACTGCGGTTGCGAATCGGCGCGCAGCGCGAACGGCGCGGATTGCGCGAAGGCGCTCGTGGCGCCCATCAGCGCGCCGCCGGCGATCAGTGCCGCTGCGATGGCGCGAGCGGGGGTCTTCCAGCTCTTTGTGTTCATCAGGTTCCTCCTCTAGAGTCCGTCGTTACGGTATGGCGGCGGAGGCCGCCTTGCCGTCACTCACGAAACCGAGCTTATAGGCCAGGATGCGAACCATGCGTGACCACTTGTAAGTATAAATTTCAAAACGAAAGGCATGAAGAAAGGGCCAATCTGACATTTGGCCCTTGATGCGAAAACGATAACGCGCGGTAACTGACAGTCGACGTCCGATATCAATAGGGTCAGGTTGTCAACTCACGTTACATTCGGATCGGCGTCCAGCGCCCGCGGACCGCCGCCGCGGCGGCCCGTACCCGTTCAGGGTCCGGTTTTCTTTGCTGGGGCGCTGCTCAGGTCGATGGCGCTTTGCGACTTCATCTGCGCGCGCAACTCGTACTTCTGGATCTTGCCCGTGGCGGTGCGGGGCAGCTCGCCGAACCGCACTGCGCGCGGCACCTTGTAGTGCGCGAGGAAGAGACGGCAGTGGGCGATGATCTCTTCGACGGTCGCGCTCGCACCGGGGCGCAGTTCGACGAACGCGCACGGCACTTCGCCCCATTTCGCGTCGGGCATGGCCACCACGGCCGCGAGCGCGACGGCCGGATGCCGGTACAGGGTATCTTCCACCTCGATGCTGGAGATGTTTTCTCCACCCGAAATGATGACGTCCTTGCTGCGGTCGGTAATGCGCACGTAGCCGTCGGGCGTCATCACGCCCAGGTCGCCGGTATGGAACCAGCCGCCGCGGAAGGCGTCTTCGGTCGCGCGGTCGTTCTTGAGGTAGCCCTTCATGCAGATGTTGCCGCGGAACATGATTTCGCCGAGCGTTTCGCCGTCGGCCGGCACCGGCTCCAGGGTCGCGGGATCGAGCACGGTGAGACCGGCTTGCAGGTGATAGCGCACGCCCTGCCGCGCGGCGAGGCGCGCCTGTTCCTCGGCGGGGAGCGCTTGCCAGCTTTCCTGGATCGCGCAGACGGCGGCGGGCCCATACACCTCGGTCAGGCCATAAACGTGAGTGAGTTCGACGCCGATCGCTTTCATCTTCGCGATCACGGCGGGTGCGGGCGGCGCGCCCGCGACCATCGTATGGATCGTGTGCGCGATGCCCTCGCGGCATTCGGCGGGTGCGTCGGCGAGTGCGGACTGCACGATCGGCGCGCCGCAGTAGTGCGTGATGCGCTCGCGGCGGATCAGGTCGAACACGAGCTTCGCGTCGAACCGGCGCAGGCAGACGTTCACGCCCGCGCGCGCCGCGACGGTCCATGCGAAGCACCAGCCGTTGCAGTGAAAGAGCGGGAGCGTCCACAGGTAGACCGCATGCTTCGGCATGTCCCATTCGAGGATGTTGCTCACCGCGGCCAGCGCCGCGCCGCGATGGTGGTAGACCACGCCCTTCGGGTCGCCGGTCGTGCCGGACGTGTAATTGAGCGCGATGGCGTCCCACTCGCTGGACGGTGGCGTCCATTCGAACGCGGGGTCGCCCTGTTCGAGGAACGCTTCGTAGTCCGTGGCGCGCGGAAATTGTTCCGGGCTGGCGGGCGCGATGTCGGCGACGCTGATGATCGTCAGGTTCGGGAATTCCAGCGCCGCGCGTTGCGCGAGCGGCGCATATTCGGTGTCGACGATGAGTGCTTTCGCCTCGCCATGGCGCAGCATGAACAGCATGGTGGCCACGTCGAGCCGCGTATTCAGCGTGTTGAGCACGGCGCCGGCCATCGGCACGCCGAAGTGCGCCTCGACCATCGCGGGGATGTTGGGCAACAGCGCGGCCACCGTGTCGCCGCGGCCGATGCCGGCCTTCGCGAGCGCACTCGCGAGCCGGCGCGTACGTGCGTACATTTCGCGCCAGGTGCGGCGCACGTCGCCATGGACGATCGCGAGGCGCTCACCATAGACCTCGGCGGAACGCGCGATGAAGTCGAGCGGCGTGAGCGGCACAAAATTGGCCTCGCGTTGCGCGAGCCCTTCTTCGAAGAGGTGCACCATGGCGCTGTCTCCTGTCCTGGGCAAAGCCGTCGGGCGTGAAGCCCGGGCGGTTGTGGTTTATCGGTATGATCGCGCTATCCTGGCAGGGCTGCGCGCACGAGTCTGTCGCTGGCGCGACAGAGCCCCCCGGTTCCCTATTCCCCGATCCCACTCAGAGCTTGCGCGATGACGCAGTCCAGTATGCCCCCGGGCAGTAATCCGCCCGCCGAGCCGGCCGACGCCGGCGCCTGCACGCGGGGCGCCCAGCGCGTCGATGCTGCGGATCCGGTCCGGCTCGCCGCGCTGTTCGAACGCTGCACCTGGTTTCGTGCGCTGGCGCCCGAGCATCGCGCGTGGGTGCTGGCCGATTCGCATGCGCAGACTTACGCGCCCGGCGTGACCGTCGCTGCGCGCGAGGCGCCGTCCGCACACTGGCTCGGTGTCAGCGCCGGGCTCGTCAAGCTCGCGATCTTCAACGCCTCGGGGCGCGGCTGCACGTTTTCGGGCGTGCCGCATGGCGGCTGGTTCGGCGAGGGCAGCGTGATCAAGCGCGAGCCCCGCAAGTACGACGTGATCGCGCTGCAGCACTCGCTCGTGATGGCGGTGCCGGCCGATACGTTTCACCGGCTCATGGACTGTAGCTTGCCGTTCAACCGTTTCGTGATCCATCAACTGAACAACCGCATGGGCGAATTCATCGCGCTGATCCAGAACAGCCGCTTGCTCGACGTCGACGCGCGCGTTGCCCAGGCGCTCGCGCAGCTCTTCAATCCCGACCTTTACCCCGAGACCGGACTGGCGCTGGAAATATCGCAGGAGGAGATCGGCATGCTCGCGGGCGCATCGCGGCAGCGGGTCAATCAGGCGCTGCAAACGCTCGAAAAGGCGGGGCTCGTCACGCTCTCGTACAACCGCGTGGACGTTCTCGATCTCGACGGATTGAGGAGGTTCGGCCGCGATCAGCTTTGAAGGGGCAGAAGGCGCACGGCTCGCGGATCGTTGAGCAGGATGAAAGGGTCCCTCTCGCCGCGGGTGCTTTTTGCGGGGCGGCACGCTGCGTAGACTTTGCTCACCGACTCGCGCATGACTGGGTGGTGCACGAAGCCCGCGGCGCGAGTCTCTTTCATGCTTCAGGAGAGCAAAATGAAGACCGCAATGTTGCGTACCGCAGTGGTTTCGATGATGTTTGCCGTTCCCGCGATGTCGTTCGCGCAGTCCGCGAACAACGCGCCGGTCACGCGCGCAGAAGTGAAGCAGCAGATCGTCGATCTGGAATCGGTGGGATACAACCCGGCCCACCTCAACGACGCCACGTATCCCGAGGACGTGCAGGCAGCCATGCAGCGCCTTGGCGAGAAGCGCGCGAATGAGGCACGCCTCGCCCAGGAACGGCAGATTGCGCAGTCGAGCTATGGCAGCTCGCCCGCGCAAAGCAGCGAATCGGGCGCTCCGGCGTCGGCGCGCTAAAGGCGTGGCGATGCCTGCATATCGTGAGCATCGCGCGTTTCAGGCATCCGGCGGCACGCCGAGCAGTTGCAACGTGCCGGCGGTGACGCCCGAGAACACCGGTCCCGCCACCGTGCCACCGTAATAGGCACGGCTGGCGGGATCGTCGATCATCACGGCCACGATCACGCGCGGCGCGCTCATCGGCGCCATGCCGACGAACAGCGCGCGATAGCGGTTCTTCGCATAGCCCGCGCCGATCTGCTTGCGCGCGGTGCCGGTCTTGCCGCCGATACGATAGCCTTCCACCGTCGCCGCGCGGCCCGTTCCGCCTTCGTGCGTCGCCATCTCCAGCATGGTGCGCATGGCAGCGGCAGTGGCCGGCGTCGTGACTCTGCGCGCCATGGTTGCGGGCGCATCGATCGAGTTTTCTTCGGCGATGCCATCGGCCAGCGAATCTTCCGGTTTGACCAGAAGCCGCGCGGGATACATCGTGCCGTCGCCCGCATAAGCCGTGTAGAGCTGCGCGATCTGCAGCAGCGACGCCGAAAGGCCGTAGCCGTAGGCCATCGTGGCCTGCTCGATGGGACGCCAGCGCGCCCACGGCCGTACGCGGCCCGCCGCGGCGCCCGGGAATGTCACGGCGGGTTTCTGCCCGAGCCCATATTCCTGATACTTGTTCCAGATGGTCTGCGCCGGCAGGGTCAACGCGAGCTTCGCGAGGGCGATATTGCTCGACTTCTGGATGGCCTCCGCGACGGTCATGCGCCCGTGGTCCGAGGTGTCGTGGATCGTCGCGGTCCCGATGCGGTACGAGCCCGGCCCGGTGTCGATGATCGTGTCGGGCGTCGCCTTGTGCAGGTCCATGGCGAGCGCCGCCACGACCGGCTTGATCGTGGAGCCGGGCTCGAACGTATCCACCACGGCGCGGTTGCGCAGTTGGCGGCCCGTGAGCCGCGCGCGGTCGTTCGGATCGTACGACGGCCAGTTCGCGAGCGCGAGGATGTCGCCGTTGCGCGCGTCGAGCACCACCACGCTGCCGGCTTCGGCGTTGTGCTTCGCGACGGCGGCCTTCAATTGCGCATACGCGAGCTGCTGCACGCGGCGGTCGATCGTGAGCTGGACGGTCTCGCCGTTCTTCGGCAATACGCGCTCGCGCGTTTCGGATATGACGCGGCCCAGCCGGTCGCGGATCACTTCGCGCTGGCCCGGCGTGCCGTGCAACTGCGTGTCCGCCGCGAGCTCGACGCCTTCCTGCCCGATGTCTTCGATACCGGTGAAGCCCACCACGTGCGCCGCCGATTCGCCTTCGGGATAGAAGCGCTTCGAGTCCGCGATCAGCGTGATGCCGCTCGTGGCCATTGCGTCGATGTGCGCGGCGGTGTCCGGGTCCACCTGGCGCTTGAGCAGCACGAACGAGCGCTCGCCCGAAAGACGGCGGCGCAGCTCGGCGAGCGGCATGGCGAGCAGCTTCGCGAGCGGCTCGCAGGCCGCTTCGTCGACGCGCTTCGGATTGGCCCAGATCTCGAAGCTTTCCAGGCTCACGGCGAGAAGCGCGCCGTTGCGATCCACGATGCGCCCGCGCCGCGCGTCGAGTTCCAGCGTGCGCTGATAGCGCTTTTGCCCTTGCTGGACGTAGAAGTCGTGATTGACCACCTGGATCCACAGCGCCCGCCCCGCGAGCGCCGCGAACCCGGCGAACGCGATGAAGACCATCAGCTTCGAACGCCAGGCGGGCAGGCTCGGGGTGAGCATCGGGTGACGCGTGGCAAGGGCGTGCGGGTCGCGCGGCGGCTTGTTCCGGGAGGTCATCGGGTAGTGGGGCGTCGTGTCATGGCATGAATTGTAATTGCAATGTAATTTAAATGAAATGTTGCGGGCGGGGCTGGCGTCGGACCAGGCCGTACCCGTCGGTACGGCTGCAAACCGGATAGTAGAGCTGATTAATTATCGGGAATGCGATGTCTGCTGATGGCGTCGCGCGTGGGAAGGGGGGAATTGCGGGCCGGCCGAAGCGGCCGGCCGGGAGGCCGTCAGGCGAGCGCCGGCAGCCTGAAGCTAGAGATCGCTTCGCGCAGCATGGTCACCTGATCCTTGAGCGAGTGCGCTGCCGCGGCGGCTTCTTCGACGAGCGCGGCGTTCTGCTGCGTGACCTGGTCCATCTCGCCGACGGCGCGGTTGACCTGCTCGATGCCCGCGCTCTGCTCGCGCGAGGCGTGGCTGATTTCCTCGAGAATCTCGTGCACGCGCCGCACGGACTGCATGATCTCCGTCATCGTCGTGCCCGCGTCCGTGACGAGTTGCGCGCCTTCCGCCACCGTCCCGGTCGACTTTTCGATGAGCGACTTGATTTCCTTGGCCGCCGTGGCCGAACGCTGCGCGAGGCTGCGCACTTCGGCGGCGACCACGGCGAAGCCACGGCCCTGCTCGCCCGCGCGCGCGGCCTCCACGGCCGCATTGAGCGCAAGGATGTTGGTCTGGAAGGCAATGCCGTCGATCACGCCGATGATGTCGCCGATCTGGCGCGAGCTCGTGGTGATGTCGCCCATCGTGCGGACCACGTTTTCCACCACCTCGTTGCCGCGCGTCGCCACGTCGGCGGCCTGGCTCGCGAGCGTGGCCGCGTGCTGCGCGCTGTCCGCGTTCTGGCGCACGTTGGCGGTCATCTGGTCCATGCTCGACGCCGTTTCCACGAGCGCCGCGGCCTGTTGTTCGGTGCGTTGAGAAAGATCCGTGTTGCCCGCGGCGATCTCGTTCGCCCCCACGTTGATGTTCTCCGCGCCGCCCAGCACGCGCGACACGGTTTCGACGAGCGAACCCTGCATGGTCGAGAGCGCGCGCATCAGGCTGTTCTCGTTGCCGCCCTCTACCTGCACGCGCGTAGTGAGGTCGCCGTGGGCGATGCGGTTCGCCGTTTCGACGGCGACCTCCAGCTCGCCGCCGAGGCTCGAGCGCACGCTGCGCACGACGAAGATCATGACGATCGTCGCCACGGCGCCGAGCACGAGCGTCACCGCGAGCCAGATGCCGAGGCTTTCGAAGAAGGCCGCGCGGACGTCGTCCATGTACATGCCCGTGACGATGCACCAGTCCCACGGCGCGAAGCGCTTGCCGTAGCTCGTCTTGGGCACAGGCTGATCGTGGCCGGGCTTGGCCCAGAGGTAATCGACGAAGCCGCCTTCGGGCTGGTTGGCGGCGGCCGCGAGGTCGGTGAACAGATGGTGGCCGGCCGGGTCGGTGAAGCCGGCGAGCATCTTGCCGTCGAGCTCGGGCTTGATCGGATGCATGAGCATCACGGACTGCGAATTATTGACGCTCAGGTAGCCGTCGGTGCCGTAGCGGATCGAGCCGATGACGGCGAGCGCCTGCTTCTGCGCGTCGGCCTCCGAAAGTTTTCCTTGCTGGGAGAGCGTGTAGTAATAGTGGGTGATGCTCATCGCTTCTTCGACGAGCGTTTTCAATTGCGCCTCGCGCTCGCGGATCATCGAGGTGCGGCTTTGCCACGCGCCAAAGGCGACGATGAGCAGAAGGCCGATCCAGAGGATCGCGATCATCGAACGGAGTTTCTGATTCAGGGTCATGGTCGGTCGGGTCGTTCGTGGGGCGGCAGGGGGCTGAGGGGCGGGGTGCGTCCGACTGTGTTAACGGCGCGCGCGCACGACGGCGCGATCAGGGGGAACCCTGAATGCGCGGGCCTTTGCGGGGATATTCATCCGAAGAATGGCGCGGTTTGCGCGCTGAAACGGATGGGTAGCGGGTGGGGAGGGCGGACGGGTGGGAAAAACGTCAAAAGAGCCGTGACAAAACCACAAATTTCACTGCATCACCATGTTTTGCCACGATTAGAGGTGCGACAAGGCAATTGGGAATCATTTCCGTTATAGTCGCGAATTCGGCTCCCGAGCCGACGCGGCCTTGCCGCGCCGGCACCGAGGGCCGGCAAGAAGAGCGGGCGGCGGCGCCCGCCCCAATAACAAAACCCTTGGAAACCGAATGCGAGCGATCATTCTTGCCGCCGGCCTTGGCCTGCGGCTTCAGCAAGCCGAGGGCAAACAGTATCCGAAATGCCTGTTACGTTTTGATGGCGTCTCGCTGCTCGAGCGGCATTTGCGCCTGCTCGAAGCTCAGGGCGTGACAGACGTGGTCCTCGCGCTCGGCTTCCAGCCGCAAAGCGTCGAGGCGGAGCTGGCCCGCATCGGCTGGCCGCACAGGGTCGAGACCGTGCTCAATACCCGCTACGAGCTGGGCAGCGTGCTCACGGTGCACTGTGTGGCCGATGCGCTCACGCGCGGCGGTGACGTCCTGTTGATGGACGCCGATGTGCTCTACGACGAACGCGTGCTGGCGCCGCTCGTTGCCGGCACCGGCGGCACGAACCGCCTCCTGATCGACCGCGACTTCGAAACCGGCGACGAGCCCGTGAAGCTCTGCCTGCGCGAAGGCGTGCCCGTCGAATTGCGCAAGCAGCTCGCGGTAAGTCTGCAGTACGACACGATCGGCGAGTCGGTGGGCTTCTTTCGCCTCAACGAGGCCACGGCGCGGCGCTTCGCGCAGATCGTGGCCGGCTATGTCGAGAGCGGCCGCGCGAACCTGCCGCACGAAGAGGCGTTGCGCGACCTGCTGCTCGAACGCGGCCGCGAGTTCGAGACGGCCGACGTGACCGGCGCCCCCTGGATCGAAATCGATTTTCCCAATGATGTGACGCGCGCGGCGCAACAAGTGCTGCCGCAACTGCGCCGTCCGGCAGGAGTAACACGATGAACGCACGCGAACCCGCCGCGGTTCTCACCGCAGTTTCCACTTCCCGCAGCGCGCGGCTGCGCCAGATGCTCTTGAGTAACGAACTCGAATTCCTGATGGAAGCCCACAACGGTCTTTCCGCGCGCATTGCACGCGAGGCGGGCTTCAAGGCGATCTGGGGTTCGGGTCTTTCGATCTCCGCGCAGTTCGGCGTACGCGACAACAACGAGGCGAGCTGGACCCAGGTGGTCGACAACCTCGAGTTCATGGCCGACGCGAGCGATCTGCCCATCCTGCTCGACGGCGACACGGGCTACGGCAATTTCAACAACGTGCGCCGCCTCGTGCGCAAGCTCGAACAGCGCGGCATTGCGGGCGTGTGCATCGAAGACAAGCAGTTTCCGAAGACCAACAGCTTCATCAAGGGCGAGGCGCAGCCGCTCGCCGACATGGACGAGTTCTGCGGCAAGATCAAGGCCGGCAAGGACTCGCAGACCGACGAAAACTTCTCGATCGTCGCGCGCGTCGAGGCGCTGATCGCGGGCTGGGGCATGGACGAAGCGCTCAAGCGCGCCGAGGCCTATCGCCTCGCGGGCGCGGACGCGATCCTCATCCACAGCAAGCTCTCGAAACCCGACGAAATCCTCACGTTCGCGCGCGAGTGGGCCGGGCGCGGTCCGCTCGTGATCGTGCCGACCAAGTACTACAGCACGCCGACCGATGTGTTTCGCAAGGCCGGCATCAGCGTCGTGATCTGGGCGAACCATCTCGTGCGCGCGTCGGCTTCGGCCATGCAGGCCGTGGCGAAGACGATTCACGACACGGAAACGCTCGTCGACGTGGAAGACCGCATTGCATCGGTCAACGAAATTTTCCGCCTGCAGGACGCCGACGAATATTCCGAAGCGGAAAACCGCTACCTGTCCACGTCGCGCAACGCGGGTTCGGCCATCGTGCTGGCCGCGAGCCGCGGCTCGGGCCTCGACGCTTTTACCGAGGACAAGCCGAAGGTCATGCTGCCGGTGGCGGGCAAGCCGCTGCTGCGCTGGCTTGTCGATGCGTTCAAGAAGCAGTCGGTGAACGACATCACCGTGGTGGGCGGCTATTGCGCCGACGCGATCGACAGCGCCGGCATCAAGCTCGTGCGTAACGAGCGTTACGCGCAGACGAACGAGCTTGCGTCGCTCGCATGCGCGGTGGACGCGATGCAACACGACACCGTGATTTCCTACGGCGATCTGCTGTTCCGCAGCTACCTCCTGCGCGATCTGGTCGAAAGCGAGGCGGAGTTCCGCGTCGTGATCGATTCGTCGCCGGCTACGGAGAACCGCAGCGTGCGCGACTTCGCATGGTGCTCGGCAGCCGACGACCGGGGCCTGTTCGGCAACAAGGTGCTGCTCTCGCGCGTTTCCAGCGATCTGGGCGCAACGGACAACGCGGTTGAAGCGCCGCATGGCCGCTGGATCGGGCTCATGAGCGTGCGCGGCGCGGGCCGCGAGAAGCTCGCGAAGAAGCTCGCGCAACTGCAGACGCGCGCCGATTTCGACACGCTCGACATGCCGGTGCTCCTCAACGCGCTGATCGCGGACGGCGAAAAGATCGAGGTGCAATACGTGCATGGCCACTGGCGCGGCGTGAACGACCTTGAAGACTTCTGCCGCGCGGGCGACTTCGCCCATGAGCAAACGCCGCTGGGCGCGGGAGAGGCGAAACCGGAGGGCGGCGCATGATCGAGGCGGCACAATTTGTCGAAGCGGCGCGTGCGCGCGGTTTCGAATGGTATGCGGGCGTGCCCTGCTCGTATCTCACGCCGTTCATCAACTACGTGCTGCAGGACGAATCGCTGCACTACGTTTCGGCAGCCAACGAGGGCGATGCCGTTGCGTTGATCGCGGGCGTCGCGCTCGCGGGCAAGCGCGGTATCACGATGATGCAGAACTCGGGCCTCGGCAACGCCGTGAGTCCGCTCACGTCGCTCACGTGGACCTTCCGTCTGCCGCAACTGCTGATCGTGACGTGGCGCGGCCAGCCCGGCTTTTCCGACGAGCCGCAGCACGCGCTGATGGGCCCGGTCACGCCGCGGATGCTCGAAACGATGGAGATTCCCTGGGAGATCTTTCCGACCGAGGCCGACCAGATCGGGCCGGCGCTCGAGCGCGCCATCCGTCATATGGACGAAACGGGTCGTCCGTATGCTCTCGTGATGCAGAAGGGCAGCGTCGCGCCGGTCGAACTGAAGAACGGCGCCGCGCCGGAAAGGCATGCCCTGGCGGTTGCCCAATCGAAGTGGACCGATCGGGCTGCGAACGAATGGCCGTCGCGCCGCGATGCTCTCGAACGGGTGATCGCGGCCACGCCCGCGGAATCGACGGTCGTGATCGCCTCCACGGGCTTTTGCGGCCGCGAGCTCTACGCGCTCGACGACCGCGCGAATCAGCTCTACATGGTCGGCTCGATGGGCTGCGTCACGCCGTTCGCGCTGGGCCTCGCGCTGGCGCGCCCCGACCTGAACGTCGTCGCGCTCGATGGTGACGGCGCCGCGCTGATGCGCATGGGCGTCTTCGCGACGCTCGGCGCCTACGGGCCGTCGAACCTCACGCATGTGCTGCTCGACAACGGCGCGCACGATTCCACGGGCGGCCAGGCCACGGTTTCGCAGCAGGTGTCGTTCGCGGCTGTCGCCGCCGCATGCGGCTATGCCGACGCCGTGGAGAGCGACGACCTCGCCGCGCTCGACGGCGTGCTCGCCGCCGCGCGCGAGCGCCGCGCCGGCGCCGATGGCGTGAGCGGCACGCGCTTCGTACGCCTCACGATACGCCGCGGCACGCCCGACGGCCTGCCGCGTCCCACGATCACGCCGCCCGATGTGAAGACGCGCCTGATGCGCCACATCGGCGCGCTCGTTCAGTAAGAATATGTCGATGTTGCTGCTCAATCCCGGCCCGGTCACGCTCACGGAACGCGTGCGCCGCAGCCTGCTGCAGGAAGACCTGTGCCACCGCGAAAGCGAGTTTTTCGACGTGCAGGAAGAGGCGCGCACGCGCCTCGTGAATGTGTATGGCCTCGACGCCGCCCAGTGGCAGGCTGTGCTGTTGACCGGCTCCGGCACGGCTGCGGTCGAGAGCATGATCGCGTCGCTCGTGCCCGAAAGCGGCAAGCTGCTGATCGTCGAGAATGGCGTGTATGGCGAGCGCATCACGCAGATCGCGAAGCAGTATGGCATTGCCCATGAAGTGGTGAAGCACGACTGGATGCAGGCGTCCGATCTCGCCCGTATCGTCGGTCATCTCGACGCCGACCGCGCGATCACGCATGTCGCGATCATCCATCACGAAACCACCACGGGGCGGCTGAACGACCTGCGCGCGCTCGGCGAGGCCTGCCGCGCGCGCGGCGTGCAGATGCTGGTGGACGGCGTGAGCAGCTTCGGCGCCGAAGCGATCGACTTCAACGATACGAGCATCGCCGCCGTGGCCGCGACGGCGAACAAGTGCCTGCACGGCGTGCCGGGCGCGGCCTTCGTGATCGTGCGCCGCGCGGCGCTCGCCACGGCGGCGAGCCGTACCTATTACCTCGACCTCAGGCGCCTCGCCACGCTGCAGGACCAGCGCAACACGCCGTTCACGCCTTCGGTGCACGCATACTATGCGCTCGTCGAGGCGCTGCGCGAGCTGGCCGACGAGGGCGGCTGGCAGGCACGCCACGCGCGCTATGCGGCGCTTTCGGAGCAGGTGCGCGCGGGTCTCGAGGCCCGCGGCATCGCAAGCGTGCTGCCGAAGGACGAATCGTCGGTCGTGCTGCGTGCGTTCCGGCTCCCGCAGGGTGTCGATTATCCGAAGCTGCACGATGCGCTGAAGGCGCGCGGCTTCGTGATCTACGCGGGGCAGGGCGGTCTATCGGCGGAGCTGTTCCGTATCTCGACGATGGGCGATATCCACGCGCCGGATATCGAGCGTTTGCTGGCGGCGTTCGACGATATCGTGCGCTGAACTTACCGACGGTGGTGATCAGGGTTGCTGTGATCGGCTGGTTGGGGCATGGGATTCAGGCGCTGGCAGAGATCGAGGCTCGATCCACCTTCGTCGTCCGCCGCCGCGCGCGGGCCTTCTTCAGCCAGATCAGCAAGCCGGTCACGCTGAGCACCGCCACGCATACCCCCGTAAAGCTGATCGCGATGCGGCCCGCGAGTCCTGCGATGCGACCGGAGTGCAGCGGAAACTGCAGTTGCATGAAAAGATCGCCCATCGTGCCCCGGCCCGGGATCTGCGCGCTGATCAGCTTCCCCGAGCGTGCGTCCATCATCAGCCAGGGATTGCCAAGCCCCGCGTCGCCATGGCTGTTGCCGGCCGCGAAATACCCCACGCCATAGATGCCGAGCGCCGGCACGTAGAAGAGGCCGCCAGGCGGCGCGGCGAGTCGCTCGCGCCGGCCCGCCTCGGGCGCGGCGGCCACGATGCGCTCGCGCGCGGCCGCGGCTTCATCCTCGGTGAGGCGCGGGCCGGGCGCGACGCTGCGGAACGGATCGGGCGCGAGCGTCGAGAACAGCGACACCACGGGCCGCACGACCGGTCCGGCAAGATTCATCGAGACCGACGTGAGCGCGACGATCGTCAGGAGTCCCCATAGCCATACGCCGCCCGAACGATGCAGGTCGAACGTGAGCGCATAGCCGCCGCGCTTCATGCGGAAAGCGAACGACTTGCGCCAGCTTTTCAGGCTCGGAAACGCCAGCGCGAGCGCGATGAGGCCGTCGAAGAGCCAGACCATGCCGACGACCCCCATCGTCCAGATGCCGAGATCGACTCCCGCCCTGGTCGGCAGGAACAGCGTGTAGTGAAACTGGTAGAGACAGGGAATCAGGTTCAGGCGAGCGAGCGAGGGCTTGCCCCACATGCGGTGCCCCTGCACGACGCCGGTCGCGGGGTCGAGCGACACCTCGTTGAAGTCGAGCGCATAGGGCGCCCGGGTGGCCGGGTCGATGCGCGGCTGCACCCGCACGATCAGCGCGTCGCCGGGTTCGACCGAAAGCGGCAGATACGTGACCTGCACGCGCGGATCAGCGGCTTCGAGGCGCTCGGCCAGCTTTACGGCGGGCAGCGGCGCGCCGTCCGTCCGGGCGTGAAAGTACGACGGGTTGAGCCAGGCGTCCAGTTCGTGGTCCCACGCGATCACCGCGCCGGTGAGCCCGGCGAGGAACAGGAAGCCCGCCATGGTGAGGCCGAACCAGCGGTGCAGGCGGACCAGCAGGGGTCTCATGCGACAGTGCGGGCCGGCGCCGCGTCGAGTGGAATCACGTCGTATCAATAGTGCAAATGCGAATTGTTCGTATTCTATGTCGATAGCGTGACGGACGCAAGCCGGACGAAAGGCGTGGGCAGGCACAGGGCGCCACTCTGCCTGAGTGCGAAGATCGACTACGGATGTAAGTGGAGTTGCCAGGTCCCGGGCAGAGCGGCCTACACGGGGTCCTTGTTCGGCGGCCCTTCGGGGCGTTGAGGCTCTTCGTTGTGATGGCCCGGCGGCGGAGGCGTGAGCGGGTCGCGCTCGGGGTCGCGCGTCGGGTCGGCGAGCGGATCGGGCAGCGGATTCGTATGCGAGCAGATCATCTCGGGTACCTCGTGCGCGGGGTTTCCACCGTTGCGGCGGATCCGTTCTTCACTGTACTGCATGGCAACGGCGATGACCACGCGTTCTGCCGGGGCATCCATTGTTGTGAAGATCGCAATGCTGTTTATATGTCATCAGCATTTCACAATCGCGAGCCAGCCCTTAGACTCCTGCCTTTTTCGAAATTGGGTGCCGAAGCGGCGCCCGGTTTGTTTTCTCGGAGCGGGTCATGGGTGCGGCGGTGATTGGGGTGGTGTTTCTGGCGGGTTTGATCGGTGTGCCATCGCTGTTCGGCCACGGCAATTCTGGCGCTAACCGCGCCAGGCCGCAGGCAACGCAGCAGCAGGCCGCCGCGGCGCCCGCACCCGCATCCGCACCGGCCCAGATCGCCGAGGTGGGCGCCGACGCGTCGACTTTCGCCTACACCCGCGCAGGCGAGCGCCCCTGAGGCCGCAAGCTTTCGCGGTTTCCTAGAGGTCGCTCAGGTCGGCCGGCGTGTCGACGTCGCGCAGGATGCCGGGATCGTCCACGTCGATGCGCATGAGCGGATACGTGGCGAGCAGGGCACGCGCGCCGGCGTCGCCGTCCAGCGCGAGCAGCGCCTCGCGATGTTCGAGGCCGAAACCCACCGGGTGTCCGCGCTGTCCTTCGTAGAACGGCGCGGCAAGCGCGGCGCCTTCGTCGATCGCGCGCGCCACGGCCGCGATGGTCTCGACCGCGATGCGCGGCATGTCGGCGAGCGCAACGATCCAGCTTTCCGCGTCGCCGGCCGCGCCCACGCCCGCCGCGAGGCTCGCGCCCATGCCTCTTTGCGCATCGGCGGAATACACCACGTCGCAGCCGGCTTCGTTGAGCACGCAGGCCAGCGTCTCCGCGCCGGGACGCACCACGGCGATGACTTTGGGAACGACGAGCAGCAGGCGGTGCGCGGCTTCGCGCGCGACGCTGGTGCCCCCCGGCAGCGGAGCGAGGAGCTTGTTGCGCAGACCGTTGGGATCGAAGCGCGATCCGGTGCCGGCGGCAAGCAGTACGCCGGTGGCAAGCGATGCGTAGGCCATGGGGTGTCTGGCGCGCGAGAAGATCGAGCATCGATTGTGCGGCGCAAGCGCGTGTGAAGCAAGGCCTGCGAATCAAACCGCCTTGCCCGCACCATAGGCGTGCAGGCAAGGCCGCCAGGGGCATCTCGTCAACCGCAGAGACACGTCATACGGTTGCGCTCATCTTCGGCACGACCTTGTCGAGCGTGATCGGCAGATCGCGCACGCGCACGCCCGTAGCGTGATACACGGCATTCGCGATGGCCGCGGGCACGCCGGTAATGCCGATCTCGCCGATGCCGCGCACGCCGAGCGCATTGAAGCGCAGGTCGGGCGGCCCGGCGAACAGCACGTCCAGTTCGCCGATGTCGGCGTTCACGGGCACGTGATACTCGGCGAGGTTGGCGTTCACGATGCGCCCGAAGCGCGGATCGAGCAGCGCCTCTTCTTCGAGCGCCGTCGCCACGCCCCACACCATCCCGCCCATCAACTGGCTGCGCGCGGTCTTCTCGTTGAGGCGGTTTCCCACGTCGTAGACGCCCACGATGCGCGCCACGCGGATCGTGCCGAGATCGGCGTCCACATGGACTTCGGCGAAGACGGCGCCGAACGAGTGGAACGCGTACTGCTGGCGCTCGCTGCCGGGCTTCGTCGTTGCCACCGCTTCGATCGGCTTGCCGCCCGCGCGCGCGAGAATCGCGGCGGCGGGGTCGCGCCGCGACGTGTCGCTGCGGCTCACGACCCAGCCGTCTTCCACCGTGACATCGCCGGGCGCGGCGCCGTAGACCGGCGAGGCGCGATCCGCCACCGCGAGCGCAATCAGCTTGTCGCGCGCCTGCTGCCCGGCGGCCTGCACGGCGGGCGCGACGCTCGCCGCCGACTGCGAGCCGCCCGAGCCCGGTGCGCGCGGCAGCGTCGAGTCGCCGAGCGCGAAACGGATGCGCTCGGGCGGAAAGCCGAGCGCGTCGGCGGCCACCTGAGTCATCACCGTGTAGGTGCCTGTGCCGAGGTCCTGCGTGCCCGAAGCGACCATCGCGCTCCCGTCGGGCAGGATGCGCGCGAGCGCGGAGGCTTCGCTGCGGTTCGCGGGATAGGTCGCGCTCGCCATGCCGAGGCCGATCAGCGTATTGCCCTCGCGCATCGAGCGCGGCGTGGCCGTGCGGCGCGACCAGCCAAAGCGCTGCGCGCCCGTCTCGTAGCATTCGCGCAGCGCCTTCGACGACCACGGCTTGCCGTCCTGCGGCTCGGCTTCGGCGTAGTTCTTCAGGCGCAGCGCCACAGGATCCATCTTCAACTGCCACGCGAGTTCGTCCATGGCCGATTCGAGCGCGAACGAGCCCGTCGTCTCGCCAGGCGCACGCGTGAAGGTGGGGGTGCCCACGTTGAGTTGTACCAGGTGATGGCTCGTGCTCTGGTTCGGCACCGCGTACATCATGCGCGTGACGAGGCCCGACATCTCGGTCCAGTCCTCGAAGGTCGAGGTGTGCGAGTACGTGTCGTGGCGCATGCCGGTGAGCGTGCCGCCAGGGTGCGCCGCGATCCGGACGTGCTGCTCGGTGCGCGGCCTTCCGCCCACGGAGCCGAACATCTGCGGCCGCGCGAGGGCGAGACGCACGGGCCGCCCCGTCTGCTTCGCGGCCATCGCGCAAAGACTCACGTGCGACCACGACGAGCCCTTGCAGCCGAAGCCGCCGCCGATGAACGGCGAGATCACGCGCACGTTATCGGCAGGAATGCCAAACACTGCGGCCACCGCCGTGCTCGCGCCGGTTACGCCCTGGGTGGCGTCGTAGAGCGTGAGGTCGGGGCCGTCCCAGTGCGCCATCGTCGCATGCGGCTCCATGGGGTTGTGGAACTGCATCGGCGTCGTATAGACGGCATCGAGGCGCACCGCGCCTTCCTGCAGCCCCGCCTCCGGATTGCCGCGCTCCGAATCGGCCGGGCGGCTGGGCTGGCTCGGCGGCGTATGGGCCGTGGCTTTCGCGCTCGCGAAGTCGAGCGCCGCCGGCGCTGCCGCGTACGTGATGGTCACGTGGCGCGCGGCGTCGGCAGCATGTTCGAGCGTGTCGGCGACGACCACGGCGACCGGCTCGTTGCTGTAACGCACGACATTGTCCTGCAGCAGCGTGAGGTGCCGGCCCGCTGGCGGGCTCAGCGGCGGGTGCCCGTTGTTGGGCAGGCGCATCGCGTTCCGGTACGTCATCACGAGCAGCACGCCGGGCATCTGCTGCGCACGCTGCGTGTCGATAGCGCTGATCGTGCCGCTCGCCACCGTGCTCGTCACGAGAACGGCGTGCGCGAGCCGCGCCTCGGGAAAGTCGGCGGCGTAACTGGCGCTGCCGGTGACCTTCAGGATGCCGTCGATGCGGTCGAGCGGCTGGCCGGTGAGGTGGCTCATGCGAAATCTCCTGTCTGGCCGGCTGCGAGCAGCACCGAGCGGACGATCGCGCGCTGCGCAAGTCCGACCTTGAATGCATTGCCGTTGAGCGGCTGCGCGCTCGCGAGCTCGGCGCTTGCCGCTTCGCGCAGCATCGCGGCGCCGAGCGCGTGCCCCGTGATCCGTTGCTCGACGACGCTCGCCCGCCACGGACGGTGCGCGACGCCGCCCAGCGCGACCCGTGCCGCACGCACGGTCTTGCCGTCCATCTGCAAGGCGGCTGCCACCGAGACGAGCGCGAACGCATAGCTCGCGCGGTCGCGCACTTTGAGGTAATGCGTGTGATCGCTGAACGCAGGGGGCGGCAGATCGACGGAGGTGATCAGCTCGCCCGGCTGCAGTGTCGTGTCGAGATCGGGGCGGTCGCCGGGCAGGCGGTGAAACTGCGCGATGGGGATCGCGCGCGCGCCACGCGGGCCGCTTACCTGCACGGTCGCGTCGAGCGCGGCGAGCGCCACGTTCATATCGGAGGGATTGACGGCCACGCATTGCGGACTCGCGCCGAGTATCGCGTGCATGCGGTTGAAGCCGCCGATCGCCGCGCAGCCGCTGCCCGGCGCGCGCTTGTTGCACTGGGCGAACGCGGTGTCGTAGAAGTAGCCGCAGCGGGTGCGCTGCAAGAGGTTGCCGCCCATCGTCGCCATGTTGCGCAACTGCCCCGAGGCGCCCGAAAGCAGCGCCTCCGTGAGCAGCGGATAACGCGTGCGCACGAGCGCGTGATTGGCCGCGTCGCTGTTGCGCACCAGCGCGCCGATGCGAAGGCCGCCGTCCGGCAGCGTCTCGACGTTCTGCAGGGCATCGATGCGCGTGATGTCGATGAGCGTCACCGGATGCGTCACGCCGCCCTTCATGAGGTCGAGCAGGTTCGTGCCGCCGCCGATGAACACGGCGCCCGGTTGCTGCGCGGCCGCGATCGCGCCGTTGACGTCGGCGGCGCGCTGATAGGAAATGGCATCCATGAGAGGCGCCTCCTTCGTCACGCGCTGGCCGCATGCGCGTCGCGCACGGCGGCCACGATGTTGGCATAGGCGCCGCAGCGGCAGATATTGCCGCTCATGCGTTCGCGGATCTCGGCATCGGTGAGTTGCGGGGGACGTTCGCGCACATCGTGCGTGACGGCGCTTGCGGTGCCCGCGTTGAACTCGCTGATGCACGCGGTCGCCGAACACAACTGGCCTGGTGTGCAGTAGCCGCACTGGAACGCGTCGCGCTCAATGAAGGCGCGCTGCACCGGGCTCAGCGTGGTTGCGCTCGAAAGCCCTTCTACGGTCGTGATGCGTGCGTCTTCGTACATGACCGCGAGCGAGAGACACGAGTTGATGCGCCGGCCGTCCGCCAGCACGGTGCACGCGCCGCACTGGCCGCGGTCGCAGCCCTTCTTCGTGCCGGTGAGGCCCGCGTAGTCGCGTAGCGCGTCGAGCAGCGTGACGCGAGGTTCGATATGCAGTACGTACTCGCGGCCGTTGATGTTCAGGTGTACGGGCTGTGCAGGCGCGGGCATCGGCCGTGGCGCTGCGGTTTCGGCGGGGCTGGGCCCGGTCTGCGCTTGCAGATGCGGCGTGGCGCCCAGTGCGGCGGCAGCGGCCGCCGACTGCAGGAAGCGGCGGCGCGAGACGTCGGCGGGGGTGGCGGCGGGCGCGGGCTTGCCTGCGTCGTCGGGAAGATCGTGTGACATGGCGTTCGGCGGCTCCATCGAAGGACGGAAACACGCGCACGCGAGGTGGCATGAGCTTGGGCCCGCGTTGCGCGAATTCAGCGAAATTTCGTCAGACAGCAATTCCGATGCCGCGAGCCTGTGTGGTGCCTTCCTTGCTGGTCGCTTACCGGGAGAAGCGTTACGCGGCAGGTTCGCGCGACGCGGGGGCCGCACGAAGGCCTGGCACGCGCGTCAGACCAGCACGTTGCGCTTGCCGGAACCGAAAGTAAAGAGCGGGACCGCGAAACTTTCGTGACTCGTGCCAGTGTGGCGTCGGGCTGGCGCATGCGTGACCGGTGGCTGACGCGAGACTGGCGGGATGGACATAATCGCCGGATTGCATCTGCGGGTCAGGTGTTGGCCGCCAGCGGCGCTTGTGCTCGATGAATCCGGATTTGAACTCGCGGTGAGATCCCATCCGGCATAATTATGTAGTAATGCGAAGTATATGTAGCAGGACATTCCCGCCGGGCATGCCCGGCGGGATGTGAAGAGGAACCTCAGTCGATACCGTGGAACACGGCGTCGTCCGGGCCGAGGTAGGCAGGCGGGCGCCACGCGGCGTCGCGCATCGAGTGCTGCACGAGGTTCTCGACACCCAGCAGCGTCGCGAAGATCGCCATGCGTACCGGAATGCCGTTGTCGGTCTGGCGGAAGATGGCGAGGCGCGGATCGTGGTTCAGATCCGTCGAAAGATCGTTCGCGCCCGGGCGGCTGTCGCGCGGCAGAGGGTGCATGACCAGCGTCTCGGGGCTGCAGCATTCGTCCATCAGCGCCTGATTGATCTGGAAGTCGGGCGTATAGCCTTCGAACGACTCGTCGGTGAAGCGCTCCTTCTGGATGCGCGTAGCGTACACCACGTCCGCGCCGCGCAGACCGACCCTGAGGTCGTGCGTCTGCTCGACCACGTGGCCATTGGTCGAGATCTTGTCCACGATGTACGTGGGCATTTCGAGCATCGGCGGCGAGATCAGCGTGAACTTGATGCCGCGATAGAGCGCGAGCAGCTTCACGAGCGAGTGCACCGTGCGGCCGTACTTGAGGTCGCCCACGAGCGCGATATGTGCGCCGTCCACGATCTTGCCGAGGCGCGAAAACTCGCGCTGGATCGTGTAGAGATCGAGCAGCGCCTGGCTCGGGTGCTCGCCGGGGCCGTCGCCGCCATTGATGATGGGGATGTTCACGGCACGCGCGAATTCGGCCACCGAGCCTTGATCAGGATGCCGAATCACCATCGCATCGACGTAACCCGCCATCACGCGGCTCGTATCGTAGATCGACTCGCCCTTCGCCATCGACGAGAACGTGAAGCCGGTCGTATCGCATACCGAACCACCCAGCCGGCAGAACGCCGCGCCGAAGCTCACGCGCGTGCGCGTGCTGGCTTCGAAGAACAGGTTGCCGAGCACGGCGCCTTCGAGCACGCGCGAGATTTTGCGGCGGCGGGCAATGGGCTGCATGATGTCGGCCACGCGGAACAGGGCTTCGACGGCATCGCGCGAGAACTGGTCGACGGAGAGCAGTTGCGGCTTGCCTTCGAATTGCATCTGGCTCGCGAGCGAATGCGGGTCTACGCTTTGCGTATAGCCTTCGCGCGGCTCGCCATTGCCGACGATTTCCGAAACGAAGCGCTCGACGATCTCCGGCATGGCCCGCGATTCCTGCGATTCTTCGGGCAGGAGCCAGGTGTCGAGGGCCCGGCGCGACACGCCGATGCGGCTCGCGAACGCATCGCGGGTCATGTTCAGACGCCGCATGGCGTCGCGGAGGAAGGCTTGTTGCGGAACGCTCATGCAGGCACCTCTGAGTCGGGTTGATGTACGCGGTGCGTATATTAATTCGGCGCCGTCAGAAGTCAAGCGGTTTTCTCGGCGGTAGGGCGATCCGAGATTTGGGGAAGCCGGTTGCCGCGGCGCTCCTGATATTGAGATGCCGGATTTTGCGACGCCGTGATAATCGCGCCTTTGCGTTTGTCCTGGCGGGTCGCTACCCGTCATCGCCTTCTCGATGCCCGTTTTCCTTTCGCTTTCTTGCTTCCTCGATGCGGCCGCGCGTGCCGGGTCGCGCCGCCGGGGTTGCTCGTGAAGTCGCCGTGGTTTGCGCCCTGGTCGGACTCCGTCGACGATCTCGCGGGTCGCGATACGCGTTTCGTCACCCATCGCACTGCCCGACGCACCGCCATCGCCGCTGCGCTGGCCACGGCGACGCTTGCCCTCGCGGGCGGCGTCGCGATCGGCCGCTACCTGGCGCCGGCGCCGGTTGCGAATGCCGCGGCGGGAGCGGACGGGCCGGCCCAGCATCGCTATGTCGTGGACGAGTTGGGGCGGATGAATGCGTCGATCGAATTGCTCGATCCGCGCATCGAACGCCTTGCCAGCCAGCTGGCCGAACTGCATCAATTCGATCAGCGTCTGCGTGCGCAGCCGCCTCGCGGCGTCACCACGACGCCGGTCCCAGCAGGGTCGGGCGACAGCGACGAAGGCGGCGAGGGCGGCCCGTTGCTCGCGCCGCGTCACTGCGCCGGCGCGGCCTCGGCGCCGGCGGCTGCGCGCGCGAACGAGCAGGCGACGCGCGGCGAACTCGACTGCCTGTCCGCGACCGTTTCGGCGCTGGAGCACGCTGTCGCACTGCACGAGGCGGCCTTCAGCGCGTTCCCGGGGAGAAAGCCGCTCGTGGACGGCCGCTTCGGCTCGCCGTTCGGCAACCGCATCGACCCGTTCACCCATCGCCTGAGCTTTCATCCGGGCGTCGATCTCGTCGCGCCGACCGGCACGCCCATCCTTGCCGCCGCCGGTGGCCGCGTGATCTACGCGGGACCGAAGGCCGGCTATGGCAACGCCGTGGAGATCGATCACGGCAACGGCTTTCACACGCGCTATGGGCATGCGTCGAAGATCGACGTGCAGGTCGGCCAGATCGTGCTGCCGCTCGAACATATCGCCGACGTGGGCTCGACGGGCCGCTCGACGGGACCGCATCTGCATTTCGAGGTGCTCGTGGACGGCGCGCCCGTCAATCCCGCCGACTATCTCGCGCTATTCGGAGCCTACGCCAATGGTTGAGCGACGCCTCGCACGGACCCGTGCGGACGCGACTCGCGCTTACGAACTGCAGCCGGTTCGCTCGCGCGCCGCGCGCGTGACCATGGTGCTGGCATGGACGGTCGTAACGGCTGCGGCCAGTGCGGCCCTGATGGCGTGGTCGCTGGAGCCCGGCGCTCCGGCGCGCTGCCCGTCCAGCGCGCCGGACGGCCTGCACGAGGCGCTGGCGAACGCGCAATTCAGACTGGAGCAGGAGCGCGCCGCTCGCGCGGCGCTGCAGAAGTCGGCCGATGCCGCGCAGGCCGACGTCGCGAAGCTGCGGGAGGAACTCTTGTTCCTGCGCAGCCACGGCGGCCGCTGAAGGCGGCGGCGCGGCGCGCGTATCGACGCGTATCGACGCGTATCCGCGAGCATTGGCGCGGCAAGGCATATTCAACGGTGGTCATTCATGTTCGGCAAGAAAAAAGCACAGGCAGGCATTCAGCACACCAAACTGGCGACGTTGATCGCACAGGACGTCAGCATCGCGGGCGATATCGAATTCAGTGACGGGCTGCGGCTCGACGGCACGATTCGCGGCAACGTCAGGGCCAAGCCGGGCACGGAGTCGCTGCTCGTGCTGAGCGAGTGCTGCACGATAGAAGGCAACGTGCACGGCTACGACATCGTCGTGAACGGGCATATCGTCGGCGACGTGATCGCGGATCACTTCGTCGAACTCAAGGCGAACGCGCACGTGACCGGCAATATTCGCTACCTCCAGCTGCAGATGGAGTGCGGCGCGACCGTGGAGGGCAAGCTGACCAAACGCGACGCCGCCGCGCCGGATTTGCTGCTCAATGTACCCTTGCCTCATGAGCGCGACTCGCAGGTGTGGGACGAGACGCCCGCCTGAGGCGCTATGCCCGTGTCAGCGCGACCGTGCGTACGCGAGCAATCCCGGTTACACTGTCGCGCATGTCACGCACCGCATCCCGCCGCCTCCGTTCGTCCGCCGTCGCCGCTTCGCGCGCGACGCGTGCGTTCGTGCGCGCCTCGTCGGCCGGCGTGAACGCCAAAGCCAAAAAACAGCGGCTCATCTGACCGGAGCCTGCTGTTCCGTCGTCAGATGTGCGACGGAACAGCCCGCCCTGCCTACCGCGTTATCCCCGGCTCGCTTCCCTTCTGCACATTGCTCGACGGACCTTTCGATACGGTCGGGTTCAAGGGAAAGTCATGTCCATCTTTTCAGGTATCTGGATTCCGCTCATCACGCCGTTCAACGCAGGTGAGGTCGATCACACCGCGCTCGATACGCTCGTGCGCCATTACGCACGCGCCGGCGTGGCCGGCTTCGTCGCGCTGGGCACAACGGGCGAGCCCGCCGCGCTCGACGCGCGCGAGCAGGACGCCGTGCTCGCGACCGTACTGGCGGCGGCGGACGGCCTGCCGGTAGTCGCCGGCGTGAGCGGGAACCATACGGCTTCGGTGTGCGAGCGCGTTGCCGAGCTGAACGCCCTGCCTGTCGCGGGCGTGCTGGCGGCCGCGCCGTACTACATCCGGCCGTCGCAGGCCGGCGTGATTGGCCATTTCGCGGCCATCGCCGATGCGAGCCGCAAGCCTGTGATCCTCTACGACATTCCGGCGCGCACCGGGGTGCAGCTCGAATTGCCGACGCTGCTCGAACTTGCCGGCCACGAGCGCATCGTGGCGGTGAAGGATTGCGGCGGTTCGCTCGACAAGACGCTTTCGCTGATTCTGGATGGGCGTTTGCAGGTGCTCTGCGGCGAAGACATCGAGATGTTCGGTGTCCTGTGTGCTGGTGGTAGCGGAGCGATCGCGGCGTCGGCGCATCTGTGCACGGAGCGCTTCGTGGCGTTGGCGCGCAAGGTGAGCGAGGGACGGCTGGCCGAAGCGCGCTCGCTGTGGCATGCCCTCGTGCCGATCGTGCGCGCGGCGTTTGCGGAGCCGAATCCCGCGCCCGTGAAGGCGGCGCTCGCGCATTGCGGGCTGATCCGCAACGAGCTGCGCGCGCCCATGACGCGCGCGAGCGCAGCGCTCGAAGCCGAATTGGGGAAGCGGGTGGCGTAGGCCGGGCGCACCCGAACGGGCGCGAACCGGTAGCCGGAAAAAAGCGGAGGAGAGCCGCTGCCGCGCGGTCAGCGCGCCGCGCGCGTACCTGAGCGCGCGCGCCGGCGCGTGCGGCCGCGTTCGGGCTCGGCGGGCTCGCCGTTCAGCACGATGCGGCGGCCGGGCACGTGCGCGGCCACGAGACGGGCAATGTCGAGCGCCGAGCTTTCGGCGGGCACGACCTGGCGGCGCGCGCCGTCGTCGAGCAGCGTGGTCCATTCGACAAGCAGGCAAGGCCGGCCCCACGGCTGCGGGAGCGGACCCGAAACCCGGCAGCTCGCGACGTTCGCCCGCGCGCCGTCGTCCAGCAGCAGTTGCAGGTGCATCAGCACGTCGTCTTCAACCATGAACTGGCTCCTTCGTTCTACTTTGCTTGCCAGGTAGCGCCGTCGCGCGGCAAGCGGCGGCGCCTACAAAAAAACGCCGCCGATGCTCCGGCGGCTCAACAGGGGTGATCGTATGGTTACAGCGAAGAATTAAACGAGTCTTAAGAGCCTCCGCGACTGACGACGGACAAAAGGGCGCAAACAAGGGGGCAGACGCACGCAAGCGCGCAAACGACGGGCGCGCGAAATCCCGCGCTGGCCGGGCGCTCAGCGCGTGCAATCCAGATAGTGGGAATGAGAGGGGCGGCTTGGTGTTTTCTGGCGTTCAGTGGTGCTTAGTGCGGCTTACTTTTCTTTTCGCGCAGCGCCGCTCTCACCTTGCGCTCGGCGAACAGCGGCAGATAGTCCTGAATGCTGGCTTCGGCGCGGTAACTGTCGAGGGTGTCGGCATAGAGGCGCGCGACGGTTTCTTCCGGCGTATTGGTTTCCGCGGCGATAGTGTGGACGATTTGCGTGGCGTCGGCTTGAGGCATGGAGGATCTCCAGTCAGCGGGGCAAAGCGGAAGGCTTCCATTAGAGGACACGCTCGCGCCGGATGCCAATTGAAACGGCCTATGGAAAAAGCCCTGAGGAAATGGGTGGCCGCCTGCGGTGCAATGCTGCTCTGGCACGATTGACCGCGACGGCGCGCCTGGCGGCACGCGTGCCCCATGCAGCAAGGGGCGGCCGTGGTACGGCCGCCCCGTTGGGTCACGTCAGATCACGCCACGTTTTCCAGCGTGGGATAGTCGGTGTAACCCGTTTCGCCGCGTGCGTAGTAGGTGGACGGATTCGGTGTGTTGAGCGCCGCGTTCAGTTCGAAGCGGCGCGGCAGGTCCGGGTTCGCGATGAAGAGCTGGCCCCATGCCACGGCGTCGGCTTCGCCGGCGGAGAGTGCGGCCTGGGCCGATTCCAGCGTGAACTTTTCGTTGGCGATGAACGGGCCGCCGAATTCGGCCTTCAGTTGCGGGCCGAGGCGATTGTCGCCCAGCGACTCGCGCGCGCAGATGAACGCGATCTTGCGCTTGCCGAGTTCGCGTGCGACGTAGCCGAAGGTCGCGGCGGGATTCGAGTCGCCCATCGTGTGGGCATCGCCGCGCGGCGCGAGATGTACGGCTACGCGATTCGCGCCCCAGACGTCGATGCACGCGTCGGTGATTTCGAGCAGCAGACGCGCGCGGTTTTCGATCGAACCGCCATAGGCGTCCGTGCGATGGTTCGTGCTGTCCTGCAGGAACTGATCGATCAGGTAGCCGTTCGCGCCGTGCACTTCGACACCGTCGAAGCCGGCCGCCTTCGCGTTTTCGGCGCCGAGGCGGAACGCGGCAACGACGCCGGGGATTTCATCGGTTTCGAGTGCGCGCGGCGTCACGTAGGCGCGCTGCGGACGCACGAGACTCACGTTGCCCTGCGCCGCGATCGCGCTGGGCGCAACCGGCAGCTCGCCGTCGAGAAAGATGGGGTCCGACACGCGGCCCACATGCCAGAGCTGCAGGAAGATGCGGCCGCCGGCCGCGTGCACGGCGTCGGTCACGAGCTTCCAGCCCGCCACCTGTTCCTGCGACCAGATGCCCGGCGTTTCGGCATAGCCGACGCCCTGCGGCGTCACCGAAGTCGCCTCGCTGATGATGAGGCCGGCCGACGCGCGTTCGGCGTAGTACTTCGCCATGAGCGCGTTGGGCACACGGGCCTCGCCGGCGCGCTGGCGCGTGAGCGGCGCCATGACGATACGGTTGGGGAGCGTGAGCGCGCCGATCTGAATGGGGTCGAAAAGGGTTGCCATGTTTCACCTTGAGCGGGCATGGCCCGCGAACTGGATGGGCTGCGAATGAAAGGACGATGGCTCCGTCACAACTGAGCGTTCACGTGAGCGAGAAACGCTTCGATGACCGCTTCGTTGCGCTTGAAGAAAACCCACTGGCCGATCCGCTTCGACGACACGAGCCCCGCTTTCTGGAGCACCGCGAGGTGAGCGGAGACGGTGGATTGCGACAGCCCGCAGCGCGCGTCGATCTTGCCGGCGCAGACGCCCTGGTCGAGCGGCAGTTCCTGATCGGCGAAATACGCCTGCGGCTCGCGCAGCCACGCCAGGATCTCGCGCCGCACGGGGTTGGCGAGGGCCTTGTGGATGGCGTCGATGTCGAGCGCGACAGGAGCGGGGGTGGGTTTCTTCATCTGGGAAACATCGTAGCTGCACGAAGTATATATCGTGATTTTACGATATAGGCGATTGACCGGGTTTCAAGAGGGGGTTCTTGTGTCGGCGTGAAAAAAGGCGTGCACCTTTGCGAGAATTGAAAGGCTGAACTACCCGCCGCAGGCGCGGCTGTCAGCCGTGCTCAGCCGCCGCCACGCGGACTAAAGGTTCGCGGAAACACCGCAAGCGTGCTTCGGTCCACGAGGCGATAGCCTACGGCCGGCCGATTCGATTCCCCGGCGACATAACCCGCTTCGCTCAGGAAGCCTGCGGCGAGCATCCGCGTACGAAAGCCGCTTTTATCCACGGGCCGGCCGAGCACGATCTCGTACATACGCTGAAGCTGCGGCAGCGTGAACGGCTCAGGCAACAGGAACGCCGGCAGCGAAGTGTATTCGACCTTGCCGCGTAGCCGCTCGACCGCCGCTTGAACGATGGTGTCGTGATCAAATGCGAGTCCGCCTTTCCGGGCTACCGCGTCGACAGCGAACCACGCCACTTCGGCAGCGTTCGCGCCCTTCGCGAGCGTGACGTCCTGCGCCGCGATCAACGCAAACCAGACGTGAGTTGCCGACCAGCCGCGCGGATCGCGCGTCGCGCTCCCCCAACTGCCGAGCTGCTCCAGATATGGACTCCTCACGGCGGTCTTGTCGAGCAGCTTGCGGCGCGCGCAACCCTCGAGCGTTGTATCGACCGCTACGTCGACAAAGCCCCCCGGCAGCGCCCAGCGCCCCGGAAACGGTTCGCCGGCTTCGGCCGGACGCCGGACGAGCAGGACCTGCAGCGCGTTATCGAGCACCGAGAAGATCACGACATCGACAGTCGTATAGGGCTGGGGAAACTCATGCCCATGTCCTGCGCGTTGTCCGGAAGCGGGTTTCGGATGTGCCATGGCGAACCAGAAAAACTTGACGACCCTCATTCTAGGTTGTATTGTGCAACTTATGCAAGTTGTACAGTACAACTCAAACAAGGAGTACATCATGTTCGGTATCCGGTTCATCAAGTCACAGCCGACCGTTCACCTCATGCAGTTCCGCGCTGGCCAGATGGTGCGCGAAGGCGCGGGGCTTTCGTTTTTCTACTACGCGCCGGCGACGACGCTGGTTTCCGTGCCGGTTGCGAGCCAGGATCGTCCGTTCATCCTCGAACTGGTGACGGCGGACTTCCAGAGCGTCACCGTGCAGGGGCAGGTGACCTACCGCGTGCGCGATCCGCACCGCACGGCGGCGATGATGGACTTCTCGCTGGGCAAGGACGGCCGGACCTATGTGTCGGAGGATCCGAAGCGGCTCGGGGATCGCGTCGCGATGCAGGTCGAGGTGATCGTTCAGCAGACCGTGCAGGCGATGGATCTGAAGCAGGCGTTGCGCGCTTCTGCGGCAATCGCGCAGACCGTACAGAAGGGGCTCGCGGATCAGCCGGAGATCGAGGCGCTGGGTCTGGAGATTCTGGGCGTCTCGGTGATGGCCGTGAAGCCCACACCGGACATTGCGCGCGCCCTTGAAGCAGAGGCGCGAGAATCCAACCTCAAGGCGGCTGACGACGCCGTCTATCTGCGACGGATGTCGGCCGTGGAGAACGAGCGCGCGATTCGCCAAAACGAACTGGATACCGACATCGCGGTCGAGCAGAAGAAGCGGCAGATCCGCGAAACGCAGATGGAGGCGAAGGCCACGTTGATGCGCAAGGAAAACGGGCTGCGCAACGAACAGATGGCGTCGGACATCGAGCTCGAGGAAAAGCGCAAGGCATTCGTGGCCGGGCAGGCGCAGAACAGCCGGACCCTCGCGGAGGCCGAGGCGCATCGGGTCGCAGCCGTCATGCAGGCGCTGGAGAAGGCCGATCCGCGCATCGTCACCGCGCTCGCCGCTGCGGGCATGCAGCCGGGACAACTGATCGCCCAGGCGTTCGGCGGCATCGCCGAACGCGCGGAGCGCATCGGTCAGCTCAATGTCTCGCCCGACCTGCTCCAGGGTCTGATCGGCGGCGGAGAAAGGAAGGCAGCATGACTACCGAGTCGCGTAAAGTCGTGCTGGTGACACGCTGCACGCGCTATGAAGATCTGATTGCCCGGCACCACACGCTCGCGCAGGCGAAGTTCTACATCGAGCATCTCGGCGCGGACTTCTCCGACTACCTCGCCGAGCACGCCGCCTACGCGCGTGGCCTGGAGTTGACCGTTCGCGCGCTCGAAGGCTGGGGCCGTTACCAGATCGTTGACCGAGGCTACCTGCCCAATTTCATTTTCGCGCCCGACGATATAGTCGTGGCGCTCGGGCAGGACGGGCTGGTGGCGAACTCGATGAAATACCTGGGCGGGCAGCCGCTGATCGGCCTGAATCCGGAGCCCGGCAGGTGGGACGGCGTGTTGCTGCCGTTCGAACCGCCCGACCTTGGCGCGGTACTCGCGGATGTCGCCCGCGGCCGTCGTCCAACGAAGGCCGTGACCATGGCGGAGGCACGGCTTTCGGACGGGCAGGTGCTGCGCGCGGTCAATGACCTGTTTGTCGGGCCGCGTACGCATTCTTCCGCGCTCTATGAGATCGAGTTGGGTGAGCGACGCGAATCGCAGTCGTCGTCGGGCATTATCGTGTCCACGGGACTCGGCTCGACCGCATGGGTCAAAAGCGTGGTGACGGGGGCGATCGGCGTGACGCGGGCCACGCTGGGATCGGACCAGAGTTTCGAGTACCCGCCTCAGTCCTGGGACAGTCCGCAACTGACGTTCGCCGTGCGGGAGCCGTTTCCGAGCCGGGCGTCGAAGACCGAACTGGTTTTCGGCCATGTGAGTGCCGGGCAACCGCTGCGGCTGCGCTCGCGCATGCCGGAAAACGGCGTGATTTTTTCCGATGGAATGGAGGACGACTATCTGCGGTTTACGGCGGGCATGGAAGCGACGGTGACGGTTGCCAAGGCGCAGGGTTGTCTGGTCGTCTAGGGTCCGCGGGCGTCTGTCCTTTGCCAGGAAGGATGGCGTTGGTTTTATGTGAATCGGGCAGAACATCCAGGTCCAGGGGCGTGCCGCACGGCCGGGCGGCGCGTCACCCTCGACAGCTGCAGGGAGCCGCAGCGTAACGCTCTCACCACTTTCCGTCGTCGAGAAGCCGGTCGAAAAGCCGGTCGCGCAAGGCCTCGGGCATGCTGGAGAGGCCGAGCAGCGAGTTGAAGGCGATCCCGGCGGCTGCGAAGTAGCGCAGCAACGAGAGTTCGAGATCTTTCGCCTCGGCCTGTAACTGCTCCATCTTGGCGACATCCTGGGACTTGAGGTCGTCGAGCAGGGCAGGGCTTTCGATCAAGGCCGCGAGGACTGCGCGCGCGACTGAATTCGGCTGCTTGACGGACTCCCTGAAGATGGCGATCTGGGCGGAGAGAACGGGTTCGGGCCGCGTGGTTCCGCCTGTAGTCAGGTGTTCATGGGCAATCTGTTCGAACTGCTCGCGCTGGCGGTCGAGGAGCCCGCGCAATACGCCGTGCTTGTTGCGAAACTGGTGGAGCAGCCCGCCTTTGCTGATGCCGCTTTCGCGTGCGAGCGAATCGAACGTCAGTCCGCCAACACCATCGCGAGTCAAGATCGAGAGCGCCGCGTCAATCGCTTTTCTGCGCGAAATCTCCGAACGTGTCTGGTTATCCATTGTTAATGCGCAGAGCGAGCCGTTGTAATTGGCGAAGCTCCGTATTGTACGCGCGTCCGGGATGGATCGCTAAAAACAAACCGGGCAGACGGTTTACATTCTGAGATGACAATGCTACGCTTCGTCCTCGTTGCGGTCGCATACCGCCGCATCGCGCCCATCAATTTGGCCCCATTTTAAGAGGAAGCCCCCGTGTTCAAGATCCGTTCTTTCTCCAGGTCGGCATTTTACGTAGCACTACTGATGTTATCGGCCTGCGCGAGCATGAAGCCGGTTGCTTATACCGATCTCGCATCGGCGTCGCAGTTGAAGGAGAACCGGGGCGACGATGCCGCCAGGACACCGTTCCGCTACGTGGCGCCAGTGGTGTGGTCGCGCTACGCCGAGGTGATCGTTGATCCCGTGGTGGTGTATCGCGGGACCGACAACCAGTTCGGCGACCTGTCCGACGCAGACAAGTCCGAGCTTGCCGCATACATGAACAAGGCGTTTGCCAAGGCGCTCTCCGGGCGCTTCGACCTGACGGCCCAACCGTCGCCCGCGACGCTGCGCGTGAAGCTCACACTGACCGGCGCAGAGAAAACGACCGCCGTAATCGGCCAGGCCATGCACTTCGACATTGCGGGCAATCTCTACAACGGGGTTCAGGCGGTCCGCGGCGGGAAGGGCGCATTCAGCGGTTCGGTATCCTACGCGGTGGAGGTTTACGACAGCGCGACGGGACGACTCCTGCGCGCCTACGTGACGAAGCAATATCCGAACGCGATGAACCTGCCGGCGGCATTTGGCTCGCTGAGCGCGGCGAAGACGGGCATCGACAAAGGCGCCGACGCTCTCGTCGAGCAGTTGCGCTGACTGCCGGTCGGCATACGGGTGTCGTCGTGGGGAAGCGGTGAATGACGCGTCTTCGCCGACCGTTCTCAGGCTGGTTCCTCCTCGTCGCCGGAGGATTGATCGGGATCCTCACGTTTGCCTATGTGCTGACACCGTCCGGGCCGCGCGTGACCGTGAGCTTTTTGTCGGGAGCGGGCCTCGTGGCTGGGAAAACGAAAGTCCGCTATCGCAATGTGGAAGTGGGGCGGCTGGAGAGCTTGCGCTGGTCCGCCGACTCCCGGCACATCGATGCGGAACTGCAACTCGATGCCGCCGGACGAGCGATTGCGACATGCGGGGCGCGATTCTGGGTCGTACGCCCACGTCTCGGGCCAAGGAACGTTTCCGGATTGATGTCCGTTATCTCCGGCGCCTATATCGATGTCGACGTCGACCTGAAATCGCATCGGGCCTGTGGCGAATTCATCGGACTGGAGACGCCGCCGGTCGTGACCCGCGATCAGCGCGGTACGTGTTTCACGCTTCGTGCGGCATCGTTGGGCTCGTTGAGTCCGGGCTCGCCGGTTTATCTTCGCGGCGTGCAAGTGGGGCAGATACTGGGGTATTCGCTTGCGGCAGGTTCCCGCAACGTCCTCATCGACGCTTTCGTCAAGGCGCCGTTTGATCGCTTCGTCACGTTCGATACACGGTGGTGGCAGGCAAGCGGGATCGAGATGCGATTCGGGTCCGGCGGCGTGCGTATGCAGGCGGAGTCGATTATGGCGGTTGTCGCGGGTGGCGTGGCGTTCGAACCGCTCGGCGGCGTGTCTGCGGCATCCGCCGCGAGCGGGCAGACCTTTGCGCTCGCGGACAATCGCGAAGACGCGATGCGTAACGACGACGGGCTAGCCGCCGTGGTGCGAATGCGCTTCGCGCAGTCGGTTAGAGGATTGTCGGTCGGCGCACCGGTCGAATTCCGCGGCGTCGATTTGGGCACGGTAATCGCGGTCGATATCGACCTGAATCCGGAGCACGATCGCTTCGATATGCTGGTCACCCTGCAGTTGTATCCGTCGCGACTCGGACGAAACTATCGCGACGCGCTGGGAGACGGCACCGGGGCGCCCGCAAAAAACCTCCTGCAGCAGCTTGTCGCGCGGGGGCTTCGCGGGCAGTTGCGCATGGGAAGCCCGCTGACCGGACAGAAGTATGTGGCGCTCGATGTCTTTCCGCATGCCCCCGCGGCCCGAGTCGATATGAGCCATGCTCCCATCGAACTGCCGTCGGTGCCGAATACCCTCGAAGAACTTCAGGATCAGTTGGCGAATATCATTCGCAAACTCGACCGTATGCCGCTACAGGAGATCGGGAGCAATCTGAACGCATCGTTGGCGCATTCGAATGACTTGTTCGAACGTCTCGACGGGGAACTCGTACCGGCGGCGGAGGCCACGCTCGCGTCCGCCCGGGAAGCGTTTCGCTCTGCAAACGATACGCTCGACCAGCAGGCGCCGTTGCCGCGCGACGTCGACCAGGCGTTGATCGAACTCCGGCGCGCATCGGTGAGCGTGAATGCGCTTTCCGAATATCTCGAGCGGCATCCAGAATCGTTCGTTTGGGGGAAGGGCGCGGATCAATGAGGGGATCGAAAGCAGGGGCCGCCCCGTGCCGCATAGACCCTCTCGCACCGCTGCCGTGGACGCGGATTATGAGGGGACGACGCGACTATGCGCGGAGGACCCGGCCCGGTACGCCGTTCCCGTGTCTGTTTCGCAGGGCGTGTCGAACTCGTCTGCAGAACTAAAATCTGGAAATGCATCGTCAGAGCAAAAAATATAGCCGTCGCCGTAGCGCGTTTGAATATACTGGCGCCCGCTCGGCGAGGTGCCCAACAGTTTGCGTAGGCGGCAGACGATCACGTTGAGGCTGCGTTCGTTGAGCTTCGACCTCCTGTCGAGCTGGCTCAGAATGCAGGGACGCGACATCACGCGCATACGGTTGCTGGCCAGCACCGTCAGCACGGAAAACTCCAGCGGGGAAGCCGCAATCTCCTTGCCGTGTTTGAGCAGACGCGCACCCGCGGGGGCGAGTTCGAAGTTGTCGAAAACGATCGGCTTGTAATCGCGCGGGATCCTCGGCAAAGCCGGGCTGCAACGCAGCGCGTGACGCAGGCGTGCGAGCAGCTCGCGCGCATCGAAGGGATCGACGACATAATCGTTCGCACCGATCTCGAAGGCCAGCACTTTGTCGACTACGTCGTCGGACCGGCTGATGACGATGACCGGAAGCAGGCAGCCTGTTTCGCGCAGGCGCCGGAGTACCGAAAGTCCGTCGTTTGCCGGCAGGTCGTGGCGCAGGACGATGGCCGACGGGTACTCGAGCGCAAGGCGCCGCTCCAGCGCCTCGGCGCCGTACAGGACCGACATGTCGATCTGATTGCGCTGCAGATGCGCACGCAAGGTGTCCCGGCATGCCGGATCGGGCTCGACGACTAGCACCTGAATGTCCACGGGTTCTGTTCCTTTCGACGACTGACGCTGCGCGGCACCACGAAGGCGAGATGGCCGGCGCAGGCAAACCGATCATACGGAGCAACTGTGCAAGAAAGATGGGGAAATCTGGAGAAAATGTGGATTGAGGCGTACGCCGAAAGCTTTCGGCAGGCTTTGGGCGAAAATAGCGGCAGCCGGCTACCGGCACACTGCGGGCGCGGCGATCCGACCGTTTCACGCCCGAGTCCCTGGGACACGGCCAGCACTCCATGAAAATCACCACGACATCGAAACTCTTTTTCGCGATCCTCGGAGCCTGCGTGCTCGTGGCGGTTGCGTCAGGCATCGCGGTACGCCTGAGCTTCGACTATGCCTTTGTCGATTTTCTGCAGGAGCAAAGCGAGCCGGACATCCGGGCGATCGAGCAGGAGCTCGAAGCGTCTTACGCTCAGCACGGCAACTGGGATTTTCTGCGCCAGGAGGCGCAAGATCGCGGCCGTCCGCCGATGGCCATGGGCGCGCCGCCGGACCTGCCGTCCGAGGTAGCGGGCGGCCCGCGCGGGCCGGAAGGCTTACCCCCGCCAGGCAACGACGGCGGGCCGTCGCCTCGCGACTTTGCCGGGCGGGCGCAACCGCCCCGTCCGCCCTTTACGGTCTACGACACGCACAGGAAGCCCGTCACGAGCGAAGGTCCTCCCGCGCCGCCGGACTCCGCGCGCCGCGCGCTCGTGGTGGCCGGGCACACGGTGGGCTGGCTCGCGGTGGCGGGCCCGGCGGCGCTGGTCGACAGCGCGGGCCAGCGCTTCAAGCAGCGCGAGGCGCAGGCAACGTGGATCATCGTCGGCTTTACGATTCTGCTTTCCGCCGCGATCTCGATCCTGCTTGCGCGTATTCTGCTGGCGCCCGTGAAGCGCATCGTCGGCGCCACGCACCGGCTGGCAGGCGGCGATTACGCTACGCGCGTCAGCGAAACCGGCGGCGACGAATTGCAGACGCTCGCGAGCAATTTCAACCAGCTCGCGCAGTCGCTCGAAAAGAACGAGCGGATGCGGCGAGACTTCATTGCCGACATTTCGCACGAGTTGCGCACGCCGCTCTCGGTGTTGCGCGGCGAGCTCGAAGCCATCGAGGACGGCGTGCGCCGCCCGGATGCCGCGACCCTCGCCTCGCTGCAAGCCGAAGTGGGGATGCTCAACCAGTTGATCGACGACCTCTACGAACTCGCGCTGGCGGATATCGGCCAGCTCTCGTTCGAGATGGTTTCGCTCGATGTCGTGCCGGTCGTCGAAGCGGCCTGCGACGCCTTCCGCGAGCGCCTCGCGGCAAGAAGCATCGCGCTCGAATTCGAGGCCGAGGGCGGGAGCGGCGAGACCGCCATTTCCGGCGATCCTTACCGGCTCACCCAACTCTGCAAGAACCTGCTGGAAAACGCGCTGCGCTACACGAACGCGGGTGGTCTCGCGCGCGTGGCGATCAGGACTGCGGAGGATACGGTGATCGTCGACGTGCAAGACTCGTATCCGCCCGTTCCCGATCCGCTGTTGCCGCATCTGTTCGAACGCTTCTTCCGCGTCGATTCCTCGCGCAGCCGCCAGAGTGGCGGCGCGGGCCTTGGGCTTGCACTGTGCAAGCACATCGTTCAACGCCACAACGGCACCATCGAGGCCTCCCGCTCGCCGCTTGGCGGTCTGAGGATACTCGTTCGACTCCCACGTCTGAATTCCGCTCATGACTGACGCCGCCGCCCCCTCCACCGTCCTGATCGTCGAGGACGAGCCGAAGCTCTCGGCCCTGCTGGCCGACTATCTGGCCGCCGAGAACTTTACGCCGGCGATCCTCGAAGACGGCCGCGACGTCGTGCCTTACGTGCGCGAGCAGCAGCCCGCCATGGTGCTGCTCGACCTGATGCTTCCCGGGCGCACCGGACTCGACGTATGCCGTGAACTGCGGACGTTTTCGGAAATTCCCGTGATGATCATCACGGCGCGCGTGGACGAGATCGATCGCCTGCTCGGTCTCGAACTGGGCGCGGACGACTACGTGTGCAAGCCGTTCAGCCCGCGTGAAGTGGTTGCTCGCGTGAAGGCCATACTGCGCCGCGCCGAGGTTCGCTCGCGCGCCGGGCACGAGGGCGAAGACGCCGTGCCGTCGCCCTTCGTGATCGACAGGCAACACCATGTCGCGAAGCTCGATGGCAAGGAGCTCAACCTCACGCCGGTCGAATTCCGGCTCCTCGCGTTGCTGCATGCCGGCGCGGGGCGCATCTACGCGCGCGACTATTTGCTGCGGACGCTCTACGACGATCATCGCGTCGTGGCGGACCGTACCATCGACTCGCACGTGAAGAATCTGCGCAAGAAAATCGAGGCGATCCGTCCAGGTCAGGAATTGGTTCGGTCGATCTACGGTGTGGGGTATCGTCTGGAGAATGTTCCCGTAAGCGACTGAGCGGGGCGGGTTCATTGCGCGGTAGCGCTTTCCGCTGATCCACTAACAATCCGAAATTTTCCGGAAACCTGTTGCCCGGTTCGATGCGTTATGCTGATTTCCGCCGCACACGCCAGCTTTCTCCCCTAGCCTGGCTGCGCGGTGTATCAACCAGAGCCCTTTGTAACGCCCCCGGCCCCTCCGGGGGTTTTTTTCGTCAGCCGCGGCAGGCTACACATTGGCTTCGGTATAAGTGACGAACGGCAGGAGCGACTGGATCGACCGGTACATGCCGTTGTCGCGCGACGCCTCGATCATCGCGTTCACCAGCCGGCTCGCCATTCCGTCGAGGGGATGCGAGATCACCAGATCGACTTGCCCTTCGATCAGCGCCTGCCGGGTGATCTGGGTGAGATCCATGCATACCGTGACCAGTCTTCGCGGCACGTCATCGTCCTGCAACGCCTGAATCACGCCCTCGATGCCGCCGCCCGCCACGAAGATGCCCACCAGGTCCGGCTGGCGCCTGAGCAGGTCGAGCGTCGCCTCGTGAGCCAGATGAATGTCTTCCAGGCTGACCAGGGTTTCCATCACCTCGAAGTCCGGGGCGTACTCGCGCATATAGCCGCGGAAACTGATTTCCGCCTGCTCCTGGCACAGATAGCGGTGGCTGCCCAGCATGACGACTACCTTGCCCGGCGTTTTACTGAGCCGCGAGACGGCCCAGGCCGCGGTGCGCCCAACCTTGCGATGATCGATGCCGACGTGCCCGGCGCAGCCTTGCGCGCTCAGATCGGAAAGCAGGGCGAACACCGGCGTGCCCTCGTGGGCGAGCTGGTCGATGGCCTGGCTGATCTGCGGATGATCGGCCGCCACTATGGCAACGGCGTCCACTTTGCCGGACAGCGCCTGCAGCTTCGCCGCGACATGCCGTGGCGTCAGTTCGTCCAGATGCTCGATCACGGCTTTGACGGGAGCGGCGCTGTACGTGCCGGCGGCCGTATGCAGCGCATCGCCCAGGTCGCGATAGAACTGGACGCTGCGCTTTTGAAGGAGGAAGCCGAGCTTGTAGCCATCCGTACGCTCGTCGATGCGATGCCGGATCAGACCGGCCCGGCGAAAGCCGAGTCGTTCGGCCGCTTCGAGCACCTGTTGTGCGGTCTCGGGCCGGACCTTGGCGCGCTTGTTGATGACCCGGTCCACCGTGGCCACGCCTACGCCCGCTTCGCGGGCCACATCCATCATGGTCGGATACATGGCTACCTGCCTTCCTTCCTGATAAAAAACTATCAAATATGCCCGGCATGTGATGATGGATCGTGAGGCGAAATCCCTGAACCTCGTTGGCGAGGCGCAGTGCCTCACTATACTCGAAATCAGCGACAGGCCATCGCAATCAACAGGGTCTCGAAGATCGTTCGAGAGCGTTCGTGACGGGCATGGGATGATGCGAAATGATAGATTCCGCGAGGGTGCGAGATTACCGGCTGGATGGGCCGCGAGGCCGGGAGGCGGCGGCGAAGGGGCTGGTGTCGGCGCAATGGTTCGCCTGCACGGTGGACCGCAAGACGATGAAGGCACTGATGCGGCGCAGCGACTGGCAAGGCCTCCAGTATCTGGGGAGCTGGCTGCTTCTGCTGATGGGCAGCGGCGTGCTGGCCTGGCACTGCTGGGGGACGATCTGGGCCGTGCCGGCGTTCGCGCTATACGGTCTGTTCTACGCGGCCGGCGAGCATGGCGCGCATGAGCTTTCGCACGGCACACCGTTCAGGACTACCTGGCTTAACAAGGTCTTTTTTCAACTGACTTCGTTTCTCGCGCTGCACGAGACGGTCTACTGGCGCTGGAGCCACGTGCGCCATCACACCAACACGCTGATTGCCGGCAACGACCGTGAAATTGCCTTTCCGCGCCCGGTCAGTCTGCTCGGCCTGCTCGCCGACTTCTTTTTCCTGAAGTCCGGCACGATCGAGGTGCTGCGCACCATCCGTCATGCCTTCGGCAGCGTGAGCAACGCGACGCGAACATTCGTGCCAGCATCGGAAATCGGGCGGATGGTCTTCTCCAGCCGGATCTATACGGCGATCTTCGCCGCAACCGCGGCGTGGTGCGTCGCCATTCACAGCATCCTGCCAGCCCTGTTCATCGTTCTGCCGCGCTTTTACGGTTCGCCGCTCACGCAGGTCTTCAACATCACCCAGCATGCGGGCCTCGCCGAAGATGTGCTGGACCATCGTCTGAACACGCGCACCGTGCTGTTCAACCCGCTGTTCGGCTTCCTCTACATGAAGATGAACTATCACATCGAGCACCACATGTTTCCGATGGTGCCGTTCTACAACCTGCCGAAACTGCACGCGCTGATTCAGGCCCAATGTCCGCCGGCGCCGCGCGGATTATTCGCCGCCTACCGCGAAATCATCCCGGCCCTGTGGCGCCAGCGTAAAGATCCGGACTACTGCATCCGGCGCCCGTTGCCGCAACAGGCCGAAGTGCGTCTGACGCCGGGCGAGACAGCGCCGGTCAAGACCACCTACGCCTGATAGCGGTGAGGGGCGATGCCGACGACGCGCTTGAACATGTTGGAAAACGCCGTCGGGCTGCTGTAGCCGAGTTCGTAGGCTACGCGGGTGATCGACTCGCCCTGCGCAAACCGGGCAATGGCGGCGAGCAGACATGCCTGCTGCCGCCAGGCGACGAAGCTGATTCCCAACTCCTCGCGGAACAGCCGGGTAAAACTGCGGCGGCTGAGTCCTGTGCGGCGTGCCGCTTCGTCGAGACTGAGCGACACGGACGGCGCGGCCAGCAGGTCCCGGCAAAGCGCCGCCAGGCGCGGCTCGTCTGGCAAGGGGGCATTGAGCGGCAACGGCTGCATGGTGGCGATCTCATCGAGGAGCAACGCCATGATCCGTTCCGCGCGTGTCATCGGTTTGTATAGCGCGGGCTGATGCACGGCTTCCGAGATCAGATTCCTGAGCAAGGCGGACGTACCCAGGACACAGCATTGCCGGGGCAGCCGGCTGGCCTGTTTCGCACGTTCGTCGACAAAGGCGTTGAGCATGCGCACCTGGCCGCTCATTCGCATCTCGTGGGGAAACTCGGCGGGAAGCCACACGGCGCACCGGGGCGGAACCATCCAGTTTCCCGCACTCGTCAATACCGTCATCGCTCCTTCGGCCGCGTAGGCAAACTGACCGCGCGCATGCGTGTGGTCGGGATGGACGAAACCCGAAGGATAAAGACGCTCCGTGGCGATGACGTCCCGCGGGACTTCCACGTAGCTGACCGGAATGGCGGTTGGCATGGCCCGAACTATTGTCAGATTGACCTGATTATAAGAGCCCGATGAGGCACCGGCATTTACCATGCGGGCAACGGGTACGACCGGCTTTCCTGTTGTTCAATCATGGCGTGGAGAAACACCAATGGCACTGCGTAACGAACCCATGTTGGCCCGATATAGCCAATGGGCGAACGAGACGATTTACGACGTGGTGGCGGGGCTGCCCGAGGAGGCGGTCACGGCGCCCCTGGAGACGACCTTCGGCAGCGTGCTGCGCACGTTGGGGCATGGCTACGCCGTGGGTGCGATTTTCCAGGCTCATCTGGAACAGCGTTCCCATGGATTCACCGTGCGCAATGTTCCGGATTCGACGACGTTCGGCGCACTGCGCGCGATGCAACGGGACCTCGATACGCGGTTGGTGACGTGGATCGACACGGTGAACGCGCTCGAACTGGACGAGCCTGTCCGCTTTCGATTCCTTGATGGCGGCGAAGGCACGATGACGCGGCGCGAAATCCTCTTCCACGTCGTCAATCACTACACATTTCACCGCGGGTTCGTCGTGGATACGTTGCGCCGCATGTCGGCGGCGGTGCCGGCAACCGACCTGACCGTCTATCTGTGCGAGCGCGCTTGCCAGTCATGACGCGTCTACGTCGGCTTCCTGGCAGGGATGCCCCGAGCGAGGCGTCAGTGAATCGCGTCGAGCGACGGGGTTTCGGCTGGCCGTGCCGTTTCGTTGTTCCGGTACACGATCGGTGGCACACCGAACTGTTTGCGGAACTCGCGTCCCAGGTGAGAGGCGTCCGAAAACCCGCAGCTCGATGCGATGTCGGCGACGGTTCGATCCGAACTCGTGAGCAGCCACGCGGCCGTGCGCAGGCGGATCTGGTTGGCGAACGCGCGCGGGCTTTTCCCCGTCTCCGCCTTGAACAGACGCTCCAGTTGCCGCGGCGAAAGGTTCAGCTTGCAGGCCAGCTCCTCTAGCGGCACCGTCCGCCCGACCTGCTGCTCCATCAGGAGAATGGCGCGCTTCACCTTGGGGTGCGTGGCCGGCTCCAGCCCCGGCGGCTGAGGCTGGGGGGCGTTGCCTTGCTGCAGCTCGCCCACGAGCAGGATACGCAGCGCCTTTTGCACCGTGGCGTGGTCGAAGTGGCGCAGCAAAATGGCGGCGGCCACGTCGATGGCGGCGCGCCCGCCCGAGCAGGTGATGCGCCGCCGGTCGATCACGAACAGGCGGTCGGCCACGAGGGCGTCGGCATTGACGGCCGGAAAGCGCTCGACGAAATCCCAGTAGTGGAACCAGCTCACGCAGATGCGGTGCCCGTCCAGCACGCCCGCGCGCATGAGCGCGAACACGCCCGTGCAGATGCCGACGAGCGTGGTGCCCGCCTGCGCCGCGCGGCGCACGTACTTCAAGGTTTCCTCGCTGGCCTGCGGGCCCGAATGCAGCAGGCCGCCCACCACGACGAGATAGTCGACCGGCGGCGCGTCCTCGAACGTCTCCCATGGCGTGACCTGGATACCGCAACTCGCGCGCACGGGCGCGAGCGATTCGCCGATTACGCGCCACGAGCAGCGCACGGGCTTGCTGTAGTCGCCTTCGTCGGCGGAGAGCCGCAGCATGTCGACGAAGCCCGAGAAGGCCGTCAACGTGAAATTGGGCAGCAGCACGATGCCGAAGCGGATGTGCTCCTTGGGCAAGGCGTCGACGGACGTGACCGGCAGCGGATCGGGCATGGCGAAAAGCGAAGCGAAAAAGGCCCACGCGGGCCACGGCGTACGCCCCGCGGGCTGCGGGGCCGGTCACTCAAGCGTCGCTGATCGGCGCTCGCGACACTTGTGTTTTTGCGCCATCTATCTTCGCATAAACGAACAATCGGGGCTGCCGCGCCTGCGGTGGCGGCCTTGTCCCACGGCCATGCCGCTTTTGTTCTATCGGCGGAATTTTCGCTTTGGTGAAGTGACGTCATGCCGGATCGCCACGATCCGCCCACTTCCGGCGTCATTTTTCAGCAGGCATTTCATGAACGTCAGCGTCTTCGACCTGTTCAAGATCGGCATCGGTCCTTCCAGTTCCCATACGGTAGGCCCGATGATCGCCGCGTGCCGGTTCGCCTCTCACGTGGAGGATGCGAACCTGCTCGGCTTCGTGCGCCACCTGAAGATCGAGCTGTACGGCTCGCTCGGCGCGACCGGCAAGGGCCACGGTACCGACAAGGCCGTGCTGATGGGGCTGGAGGGCCATCTGCCCGACCTGATCGACCCCGACCTGGTCGAGCCGCGTCTCGAAGCCATCCGCAAGGACAAGCGCCTCGTGCTGCTCGGCAAGCATGCCGTGCCGTTCGACATGCGCGAGCATCTCGCGTTCTACCGCCGGCTCATGAGCGGCACGCATGGCGTTGCGCATCCGAACGGCATGCGCTTCCAGGCGTTCGACGAGAACGGTCAACTGCTCGTGGAGAAGGAGTATTACTCCGTCGGCGGTGGCTTCGTGGTCAATCGCGACGGCGACCGCATCAACGGGCTGCGTCCCGCCGGCGAGGTGCCTTACCCGTTTCGCACCGGCGACGACCTCATGCGCGTGTGCCGCGAGAGCGGGCTTTCGATCGCCGAAGTCGCGCTGCGCAACGAATGCGTCTCGCGCAGCGAGCAGGACGTGCGCGACGGCCTCCTCGCGATCTGGCGCACCATGGCCGCCTGCGTCGAGCGCGGCTGCCGCCTGCACGGCGAGCTGCCGGGCCCGATGCGCGTGAAGCGGCGCGCGGCCGACCTCGCGGTGCAATTGCGCGCGCGTTCCGAGGAGTCGCTGCGCGACCCGCTTTCGATGCTCGACTGGGTGAACCTCTACGCCATGGCCGTCAACGAGGAAAACGCCGCGGGCGGGCGCGTCGTCACCGCGCCGACCAATGGCGCGGCAGGCGTGATTCCGGCTGTTCTGCACTACTACGTGAAGTTCGTGCCGGGGTCGAACGAGGACGGCATCGTCGACTTTCTGCTGACGGCCGCCGCGATCGGGATCATCTACAAGGAAACGGCGTCGATCTCGGGCGCCGAGGTGGGCTGCCAGGGCGAGGTGGGCGTGGCGTGCTCGATGGCCGCCGCCGCGCTCGCGGCCGTGATGGGTGGTACGCCCACGCAGGTAGAGAACGCAGCCGAGATCGGCATGGAGCACAACCTCGGCATGACCTGCGATCCCGTAGGCGGCCTCGTGCAGATTCCCTGCATCGAGCGCAACGCCATGGGCGCGATCAAGGCGCTCAACGCTTCGCGCATGGCGCTCAAGGGCGACGGGAAGCACTACGTGTCGCTCGACAGCGTGATCAAGACCATGCGCGAAACCGGCGCCGACATGAAAACGAAATACAAAGAGACGTCGCGCGGCGGGCTTGCCGTGAACGTCATCGAATGCTAGGGCCTGAGAGGTCGCAGTGAGAGACCGCATTGAGAGAGCACACATGAGCAACGAACGAGGGAGCAGCCGATGAGCCGCTATTCGATTTTCAGTCTGTTTCGCAACGGATTGTCGTATCACGAGAACTGGGAGCGGCAGTGGCGCAGCCCGGAGCCGAAGAAGGAGTACGACGTGGTGATCGTCGGCGGCGGCGGGCATGGTCTCGCCACCGCGTACTACCTTGCGAAAGAGCATGGCGTGAAGAACATCGCGGTGCTGGAGAAGGGCTGGATAGGCGGCGGCAATACGGCGCGCAACACGACCATCGTGCGCTCGAACTACCTGTGGGACGAATCGGCTGCGCTCTACGAGAAGGCGATGAAGCTGTGGGAAGGGCTTGCCCAGGACCTCAACTACAACGTGATGTTCAGCCAGCGTGGCGTGATGAATCTTGCCCATACGCTGCAGGACGTGCGCGATACGCAGCGGCGTGTCAATGCGAACCGCCTGAACGGCGTGGACGCGGAGTTCCTCACGCCCGAGCAGATCCAGGCCATCGAGCCGACCATCAACCTGAACAGCCGCTACCCCGTACTCGGCGCCTCGATCCAGCGCCGCGGCGGCGTGGCCCGCCACGACGCGGTGGCGTGGGGCTTCGCGCGCGGCGCCGACCAGCGCGGCGTGGACATTATCCAGAACTGCCAGGTAACCGGCATCCGCCGCAACGGCGGCGCCGTGACGGGCGTCGATACCGTGAAGGGCTTCATCAAGGCGAAGAAGGTGGCCGTGGTCGCGGCCGGCAACACCACGACGCTCGCGGACATGGCCGGCGTGCGGTTGCCGCTCGAAAGCCACCCGTTGCAGGCGCTCGTTTCCGAGCCCATCAAGCCCGTCGTGAACACGGTGGTGATGTCGAACGCGGTGCACGCGTACATCAGCCAGTCCGACAAGGGCGACCTCGTGATCGGCGCGGGCATCGACCAGTACACGGGCTTCGGCCAGCGCGGCAGCTTCAACATCATCGAGGGCACCTTGCAGGCGATCGTCGAAATGTTCCCGGTGTTTTCGCGCGTGCGCATGAACCGGCAGTGGGGCGGCATCGTCGATGTCTCGCCCGACGCGTGCCCGATCATCAGCAAGACCGGCGTGAAGGGTTTGTACTTCAACTGCGGCTGGGGCACGGGCGGCTTCAAGGCGACGCCGGGCTCGGGCTGGGTCTTCGCGCACACCGTCGCGAAGGACGAGCCGCACCCGCTCAATGCGCCGTTCTCGCTGGACCGCTTCTACACGGGCCATCTGATCGACGAGCACGGCGCGGCTGCCGTGGCGCATTAAGTGTGCACCGAGCGTGCACCAGGCGCGCAATGAACGTGCAGTGAAGGGATAACGGAGAAAAACCATGTTGCTGATCGAATGTCCGTGGTGCGGACCGCGTGCCGAATCGGAATTCACCTGCGGCGGCGAGGCGGATATCGCGCGCCCGCTCGAAACCGACAAGCTCACCGACGAGGAGTGGGGCGATTACCTGTTCATGCGCCATAACCCGCGCGGCGAGCATCGCGAGCAATGGCTGCACGCGCAGGGCTGCCGACGCTGGTTCAAGGTCACGCGCGACACCGTGACCTACGCGATTCACGGATACGAAACGTTTGGCCCGGATACCACCGGTGCCTCCGCCGCCGGCGGGGCGCAGGAACACACGCAAGGGAGCAGGACGCGATGAGCCAGAAGAACCGACTCGGTGCGGGCGGACGCATCAACCGTGCGATTCCGCTGAGCTTCACGTTCAACGGCCGCACGTATCAGGGCTACCAGGGCGACACGCTCGCTTCGGCGCTGCTCGCCAACGACGTGCATTTCGTCGCGCGCAGCTTCAAGTATCACCGGCCGCGCGGCATCGTGACGGCGGACGTTGCCGAGCCGAATGCCGTCGTGCAGCTCGAACGCGGCGCGTATGCGGTGCCGAACGCTCGCGCGACGGAAGTGGAGCTGTATCAGGGCCTCGTGGCGACGAGCGTGAATGCCGAGCCGAGCCTCGAAAACGATCGCATGGCGGTCAACCAGAAGTTTTCGCGCTTCCTGCCTGCGGGCTTCTACTACAAGACCTTCATGTGGCCGCGCAAATGGTGGCCGAAGTACGAGGAAAAGATCCGCGACGCGGCGGGTCTTGGCAAGGCGCCCGAAGTGCGCGACGCCGACCGCTACGACAAGTGCTACGCGCATTGCGACGTGCTCGTGATCGGCGGCGGACCGACGGGGCTCGCCGCGGCGCACACCGCGGGCCTCGCCGGCGCACGCGTGATCCTCGTGGACGACCAGCGCGAGCCCGGCGGCAGCCTGCTTGGGTGCAAGGCCGAGATCGAAGGGCGTCCCGCGATCCATTGGGTCGAAAAGATCGAGGCGGAACTCGCGAAGATGCCGGACGTGAAGATCCTCACGCGCAGCACGGCGTTCGGTTACCAGGACCACAATCTCGTTACGGTCACGCAGCGGCTGACCGATCATCTGCCCGTCTCCACGCGCCAGGGCACGCGCGAGCTGCTCTGGAAAATCCGCGCGAAGCGCGTGATTCTCGCGACGGGCGCGCACGAGCGTCCCATCGTGTTCGGCAACAACGACCTGCCGGGCGTCATGATGGCCTCGGCGGTGTCGACCTATATCCATCGCTACGGCGTGATTCCGGGTCGCAATGCAGTGGTGTTCACGAACAACGATGCGGGCTATCGCTGCGCGCTGGACCTCAAGTCCTGCGGCGCGAACGTGACGGTCGTGGACGCGCGCCCGCAAGGCGAAGGCGCGTTGCAGTCCGCTGCGCGCCGCCAGGGTGTGAAGGTCATGTACAACGCGGCCATCATGGCCGCGCATGGCAAGCTGCGCGTCAGTTCGGTCGACGTGGTCGCCTGTACGAACGGGCAGACGGGCGCGAAGCTCGCCACGCTCGGCTGCGATCTCGTGGCGATGTCGGGCGGCTTCAGCCCTGTGCTGCATCTGTTCGCGCAGTCGGGCGGCAAGGCGCACTGGAACGACGAGAAAGCCTGCTTCATGCCGGGCAAGCGCGTGCAGCCCGAAGTGAGCGTGGGCGCGGCGGTGGGCGAGTTCGGCCTCGCGCGCGGGCTCAAGCTTGCGGTGGACGCGGGCCTCGACGCCGCGCAATCGCTCGGCTTCGCGCTGGCCCGCCCGACGGTGCCCAAGGTGGCGGAGCCGGACGAGACGCCTTTGCAGCCGCTGTGGCTCGTCGGCAGCCGCGAGGCTGCGCCGCGCGGCCCGAAGCAGTTCGTCGACTTCCAGAACGACGTGGCGGCGTCCGATATCCTGCTGGCGGCACGCGAAGGCTTCGAGTCCGTCGAGCACGTGAAGCGCTATACGGCCATGGGCTTCGGCACCGATCAGGGCAAGCTCGGCAATATCAACGGCATGGCCATTCTGGCTGCCGCGCTCGGCAAGACGATTCCCGAAACCGGCACGACCACGTTCCGCCCGAACTACACGCCCGTTTCGTTCGGTACGTTCGCGGGCCGCGAACTGGGCGATTTCCTCGACCCGATCCGCAAGACCTGCATTCACGAGTGGCACGAGGAGCAGGGCGCGGAGTTCGAAGACGTGGGCAACTGGAAGCGCCCCTGGTACTACCCGCGCGCGGGCGAGGACCTGCATGCGGCCGTCGCGCGCGAGTGCCTCGCAGTCCGTAACAGCGTTGGCATTCTCGATGCGTCCACGCTCGGCAAAATCGACATCCAGGGTCCCGATGCGGCGAAGCTGCTGAACTGGGTGTACACGAACCCCTGGAGCAAGCTCGAAGTGGGCAAGTGCCGTTATGGGCTCATGCTCGACGAGAACGGCATGGTGTTCGACGACGGCGTCACGGTGCGCCTGGCCGACCAGCACTATCTGATGACCACCACCACGGGCGGCGCCGCACGCGTGCTCACGTGGCTCGAACGCTGGCTGCAGACCGAGTGGCCGGACATGAAGGTGCGGCTTGCCTCCGTCACCGATCATTGGGCGACGTTCGCCGTGGTGGGGCCGAAGAGCCGCAAGGTCCTGCAGAAAGTGTGCAGCGACGTCGACTTCGCCAATGAGGCGTTTCCGTTCATGACCTACCGCACGGGCACGGTGGCGGGCGTGGCCGCGCGCGTGATGCGCATCAGCTTCTCGGGCGAACTCGCCTACGAAGTGAACGTGCCGGCCAACCTGGGCCGCGCGGTGTGGGAGGCGCTGATGGCGGCGGGCGACGAGTTCGGCATCACGCCGTACGGCACCGAAACCATGCACGTGCTGCGCGCGGAGAAGGGCTACATCATCGTTGGTCAGGATACCGATGGATCGATGACGCCGATCGACCTTGGCATGGACGGGCTGGTCGCGAAGTCGAAGGATTTCCTCGGCCGGCGCTCGCTGTTCCGCTCCGATACGGCGAAGCCGGGACGCAAGCAGCTCGTGGGCCTCCTGACCGAAGACGCGAAGCTCGTGCTGCCCGAAGGCAGCCAGATTACCGCGGGGCCCGTAACGGGCGACACGGCGCCGATGCTTGGGCACGTGACGTCGAGCTACTACAGCCCGATCCTGAAGCGCTCGATTGCGATGGCGGTGGTCAAGGGCGGTCTTGGCAAGATGGGCGAGCAGGTCACGATTCCGCTCGCGAACGGCAGGCAGGCCACCGCGAAGATCGCGAGCCCGGTCTTCTACGATACCGAAGGAGTGCGTCAACATGTGGAATGAAGCGAGAAGCAACGAGACGGCGGTGCTCGCGGACATCGTGCAGCGCTCGGCCGGAAAGGTGTGGCAGGAGTCGCCGCTCGTCGGCGTGGCCGATCTGCTCGAGGCTCATCAAGCCGGCAAATCGAGGGCGATTCGTCTGAGCGAGCGACCCTTTTGCGATCTGGTGAACCTGCGCGGCGACGCGGCCGATCGCGCGTTTGTCGAGGCTGTCGAGCGCGTGACCGGTTGCAGCTTGCCGGTGCGCCCCAATACGACCGCACGCGGCGAGGCTTGCGACCTGCTCTGGCTCGGTCCCGACGAGTGGCTCGTGCGCTCTCGCGAGCCGCAGCCGGCAAGGTTCGAAGCGGCGCTGGCCGCCGCGCTCGCTGGCCAGTTCGCCTCGGCTGTCGACGTGGGCAGCGGGTTTACCGTGCTCGAACTGAGCGGAACACAGGTGCGCGACGTGCTGGCGCGCGGGTGTCCGCTCGACCTCCATCCGAGCTTGCTCGCGCCCGGCCAGTGCGCACAGAGCCATTATTTCAAGGCCTCGATCGTTCTCGTGCCCATCAGCGGGGAGGCTTACGAGGTGATCGTGCGGCGCAGCTTCGCCGACTACTTCGTGCGGATCCTGCTGGACGCGGCCGCGCCGCTCGTCGCATGAAGCCCTTCGACGACCTGCGCGCCATCCTCGCTTCGCCCGGGACCAGCGGACCGGGGCGGGGCTGGCGCGTGTTTGTCGACGAACTCGCGATCGAGACGCGCGTGGGCATTCACGCGCACGAACACCTTGCGCCGCAGCCGCTCGTGATGGACGCGAGCCTCGTGTACCGGTGCGACCCTTCTGAAGCGAGCATCGATACGCTGATCGACTACGAGCAGTACTGCAATCGCATCTGTGCGTTTCTCACGACGAAACCTCATACGCGGCTGCTCGAAACGCTGGCCATGGAGATCGCGGAACTGTCGTTCTCCGGATGGCCGGCGCTCGATGCGCTCACGCTCACGCTATACAAGCCGAAGATACGCGAGGGCACGCGGCGTTTGGGAATCGAGCTCGACTGGACGCGCGCCGACTACGAGGCGCGCCGCGCGGGGCAAGCGGTACGCGACGCGTCGTGCGGCGAGGTTCGCGTTCATGGCTCGGGCATATACCGTTGAACTGACCGAGCGCGCTTACGCGGAGGGTGACGCGCAGGCCGCGCTTGCGCTACTCGAACAGAGCATGGCGCGCGGGCAGCGGCGCATTGCTTTGCTGCGCTATTTGCAGGCGCAGTATCTCGATGCGCCGCTCGATGGGCACCATCATGACTATGTGCGGCGCGTGGCTGCGGGGATGAGTGCGGGGGCGCTGGAGGCGCTGCTTGTGGAGGCGCGGAAGCGGGCGTGTCGCATAACACGCTCTTCGCCCCGCCCGCTAATCTGAAACGCAAGAGACACCGGGCCAGCTATGTACCTCCCGACTGCCGCTTTCGGGCATAGCGGGCGATGACGAACCATGCAACACCCAGTACGAGCGCAACCGTCATGCACGATGTGATAGTCAGGCAAAGAAGACAAAGCATTTCAATATCGTCTTCGTTATACAAAGCACTAATGCCACTTGCCCGAACTGCGGCACGCATCGAGCTCCAGAGCCAATCCGGCATCCATAGCGATGACCGGGAGATAAACGCCCCCAGGAACCAGCCGCCCAGGCATGACATCATGACAAATCCAAGGACGCGCGCGCCGCGCAGTATCATCGTTTTCATCGCACTTCAACCGTGCCGTAAGCGCGCAACGTGCTACCGGGAACCGGCAAGTCGGGCTTATGGGCGCGGATGTACCGCCGTAGTTGGTCAAAGGCAAATGGGTTGACAACGGTAATGCAACCTTCACTAAGGTGTGCCGGCCCTTCAGGATGGATACGAAAGTTCCCGCGCCTGATACCGTCAATCATGGTTGAGTCTCCCGTGACAGGGTTCCATAGTGCGAACCACTTCGTTCGATCCGTTGTTCCATAACCGTACTCCGACCAGAGGTCACGCGCCCAACCCAGTATTCCGCCCGACTGCCGATCAACGATGTAATAGGTTCCCGCTGGAAGCGGACCAAGGCCTTCAGTTGCAGTCGCTTGTGGATCGTCGCGTCCCCAACTCGTGCCGGAATAGGCTGAGACTGAACCAAAGCCAGAACAATACAACGAGGAGGTTACCCTGTCGTTTAGCGCGAATGTGCATCGTACAGGCATAGCGTCTCCTTAGATGTAGTTCCAAATGTCTTTGAAAATCATGTTGCCGTCCGAATATGCCCAGGTGATTTCTTCATAGCGGAATTCAACGATTTCAAAGTGATTCCTGTTCTGGTTAGAAAGCTCTTTGATATTCTGAACTCGCGGCGATATGCCAACCACTTTCACGTTCTTCATGAATATCGTGAAATAAGCCTCTTCCCGTCCCGCTTCAGTCGCTCGATAGAATCTGATTTCTCCAGACTGCAACGTCAGGCCACATGCGACGGCTTGATAGAGAAGCGTCGACGAACAATCAATTTCCTTTTCGATGGCCAGAGGGCGATGCGTTCGTGTTCCCACAAGTCGCCCCGTATTGCCGTCTGCAGGGGAATGCAGCCCGTGGCTCAAGCTAAGAACCTCAATGCTTCCTTCACGACCTAGAACGTCGCTCGAACCTTGAATATTTGCGCCACCTTCGTCTTTCAGCCACAGGTGCAGAGGAACTGCCATTGTGAAATCTCCAGGGAAAAGGAATGCGACAGGAACATCGGCATGTAATTAGCCGATGTTTTCCTTGATAAGCGATCGAAGCGAGAAGGCGATATCGGACTACTCCGAAATACATGCGCAGCTTCATTGTTGCCAGGCTGCCTTGATATCGGACAAGAATCACCTTGAGCTTCCCCTGAGGATTCGCCGGACAGAGGCAGTCAATACGCTAACGAATTCCCGCGCAAACTGGACTCGTACGGCATGCGATGCTCGATGAGCCAAAAGAGCAGTTGCCGGGATAGGTGCCGACGGAAGGCATCTTCAACAGTTTGCTAAAAGCGATGCCGCATGCCCACCACGCTGAGAAACTGCGACCGGCCCGTACCGTAAAACCCTTCGTCCCCCACCGAAGCCGTAGCGGGAACCAGAGCGTCGGCGTCGCTCAATGTGTCGCCGCTGGCATGTTGATAAACCGCCGAGACGTAAATGTCCGTTCGCTTCGAAAGGAAGTAATCGGACCCGAGCGAAACCTGGTTATAGTTCGCCCCCGCTCCGCTGCCGGTTGCCCGCGTGAAGCTATAGCCGGCGGCCAGCCCCAGTAGCGGGCCCGGCATGTAGTGCAGGAACGCCGATCCGCTATTGAAATTGAGCGTGGCGTTGGTGTCGAACTGATGGAAGCGGGAGTTGCTGTAAGCCGCGCCGACCGCCAATGGTCCGAAGGAATACTGACCACCCAGGCGGCCGATCTCGTTGGATCGGATATTGGCAAACTGAACGATCGGGTTGTCATAGTTGAGTCCGTCCGCACTGGTCGATGCCGTGACGGCCGGAATACCGCCGATGAGTGCCGTCTGGTTGTCGACGCGATTGACCATATAGCCGCCGGCAAGCGAGAGCGCACCGTTGGTATAGGAAACGGCGGCGGAATAAACGCTACCTGCCGAAGCGGATCCGGCGACGCCGTTCAACGAAGCCATGGCTTCCAGCGTGAAGCCTGCGAGGGTCGGGCTGACGTACTTGATCGAATCGTTGATATGGAGCAGCGCGTCGTAGTTATCGACATTGCCCACCGTGGCAAACAGCGCGCCGAAGTCGATATCCGCGGTCAAGGGTTCGACCAGGTCGGTGATGGGATCGTACTGCCGGCCGAACGTCAGCGTCCCGTATTTGTCGGATGCGAGACCGACCCACGATTGCAGGCTGAAAAGCGTGTTCTTTTCGGCAAGTGCGCCGGAGGTCGGGACAATGATACTTTGCAGGTCGAAGATTGCCGACAGTCCACCGCCCAGATCCTCCTTGCCTTTCACACCGAATCCGCTCGACTGGATATTGCTGTTGACGAAGCCGATCCGGTGAGCTGCGCTGGTTCCCCCCGCGTTCGTGACGTAGCCTATTGAGGTGTCAAGCACACCGTATAACGTGACGCTGCTCTGTGCATGACTCGTGGCCGGAATCCACGCGGACGCGCTGAATATCAGGGCTGGGATGGCGCGGTACCTACTGGGACGCGGCGGCCTGTGACGAAGTTCGATCATTTCTTCCTCTTGCGTTGACGGTTTTTTAATTCGGATAACTACATATAATGAATAGAATGAGCGGGGATATCCCCGCGCACCCGTTCAATGTGCGGCGCTAGTGCGCCCCGACTGCCGCATTCACGGCTTCCAGACCATTCGCGCCGCCCACGGTCGTCACGCCTTCGAGCCAGGTCTTGAGTAAATCCTCATGCGCTTTCAAGGCATTCCTGGCGGCCGTGTCCATATCGACCTTGTCTTGCAGGACGCTCGCGATGAGCTGATTCTCGAGGTCGACGTTGAAGGTAATCTGGCGGAATAGCCTGCCGAGATTGGCGCACTGGTCGGCAAAGCCCACGCGCGTCACGGTATTGACGGTGGCACCGCCGTAGTTGGGACCGAAATAGGTGTCCCCGCCCGAGAGATAGGTGAGGTGAAATTTCGTGTTCATGAGGTGAGGCTCCCACGCGAGAAACACGATCCATTTCTTCTGCTTCACTGCGCGGTCGACCTGCGTGAGCATGCCTGTCTCGCTCGATTCGACCAGGTGCCAGTCGCCGAGGCCAAACGCTTTGTCGCCTATCATCTTCGTGATGTTCTGGTTCGCGGGCGCACCGGGTTCGATGCCATAGATCTTTTCGTCGAACTTGTCTGCGTTTTTGGCCAGGTCGGCAAACGAATGCACACCGGCCGCGGCGACGTAGTCGGGTACGGCAAGCGTGAACTTCGCATTCGTCAGGTTGGCATGCAGCACGACGATCGAATGACTGTCCACGAATGGCTTGATGAGTGGCGCCTGCGCCGGCATCCAGTTCCCGAGGAACACATCCAGTTGGCCTTTCCTGAGTCCTTCATAGGTGATCGGCACGGACAGGTTCATGACGTTTTGCTGATAGCCGAGCGCCTTGAGTACGACGCCGGTAACCGCATTGGTTGCGTCGATGTCGGTCCAGCCGGGAGCCGCCATGCGGACCTGCCTGCACGCTTGCGGCTCTTGAGCTTGCGCGGCCAGCGTCGGGGCAAGCGTTGCCCCAAGCAGCGCCGTGAGTGCGATGTATCTGAGCCAGGTGGGCCCGATTGGCTTCATGCTTTCCTCCTTCTTTCGTTTGCCTGGTGGGTGGCGGTATCGGTATCGGATGGCGGATTTACTCGTGCGTCACGCGTGGAAAGCGCGCCATGGCTTCGAGCGTGTCGAGTTCGATGTGATTGCGCATATAGCGCTGGCTCGCGTCGGAGAACGGTTGCCAGTCCCACGACTGGATGCGCCCTTGCGTGGTCGCCGCATAGTGGAAGCGCCGGCGCCGCTGGCTCGCCAGCACTGCGGCATGCAGGCCGGCCAGGTCCCAGCGCACGCCAATCTCGTCGCGAAACGCGCGCACCGTTTGCGCGTGCGCCGGGTCCTCCGCCAGATTGCTGCGTTCCTGCGGGTCCGCAACGAGATCGAATAGCTGATCCGGATCGGCTGGCGTGTGGATGAACTTGAAGCGCCCGCGGCGGATCATCACGATCGGTGCAATCGCGCCTTCGGCGAGATATTCGCCGAACACCTCATCGTGGCCGCCGTTGTCGAGCAAGTGCGGCACGAGACTTCTGCCGTCCACCGGATCGGGCCACGCAGGTTCGCGCTCGCCGGTCGCCAGCTCGACGAGAGTCGGCAGCAGATCGATCGTCGAAACCGAGCCCGCTACGCGATGCGCGTCGAAGTGCTTCGGAGCGTGCACGATCAGCGGTACGCGGCTCGCGTTTTCGAAGAACGTCATCTTGTACCAGAGACCTCGTTCGCCGAGCATGTCGCCGTGATCGGAGGTGACGATCACGATCGTGTCGTTCGCGAGACCGCTTGCGTTCAGCGCGTCGAGAATCGCACCGAACTGGGTGTCGACATACGAGAGCGCGCCGTAGTAAGCGCGCCGGGCGTTCCGGACCTGCTGCGCCGTCGGCGGCGTGCGGTCGGTCTCGCAAACGTGGCGCAGGCGCTTCGAATGCGGATCGCTCTCGTCATGGCTCAGCGTGGTGCGCGGCAGGTCGATGTCCTCGTCGCGGTACAGATTCCAGTACTCCTCTGGAATAGCATACGGGTCGTGGGGATGCGTCAGCGAGGCGACCACGCAGAAAGGCCGGACATCGTTGCCCGCCTGACGTTCGCGCGCAATGTCGAACAGCTTCTGGCGGGTCGTGAACGTCACTTCGTCGTCGAAATCCAGTTGGTTGGTGCGCACGCACGTACCGGCTTCGAGCACCGAGCTCATGTTGTGATACCAGCTTGGCCGAACGTCGGGCCGATCCCAATCCGGCACCCAGCCGAAGTCCGCCGGATAGATGTCGGTCGTGAGGCGTTCTTCGAAGCCGTGCAGTTGGTCCGGCCCGCAGAAGTGCATCTTTCCGGAGAGGACGGTGCGATAGCCGGCGGCGCGCAGATAGTGGGCGAAGGTCAGCGTTTGTGCCGGAAATTCGGCGGCGTTATCGTAGGCGCCGATCTTCGACGGCAATTGACCCGCCATCAGCGAAAAGCGGGACGGCGCGCAAAGCGGGCTCGGGCAATAGGCGGAGTCGAAAACCACGCCTTCGCGGGCGAGCGCGTCGATGCGGGGCGTCCTCGAGACCGCGTTGCCGTAAGCGCGCAGCGACGACGGTGTCATCTGGTCCGCCATGAGGACGAGGAGATTAGGTTTGCTCGGATGATTCATGGATAGGGGCGGGATTCACGTTGACCGGCGGCTCGACAGGCGAGGCGTGTACGACGCCAATATGTCGGGTCATAATGCGCTCGTGAAGACCACGGCAGCTTATATCCGTATAAGGGAGCGTTATGTCCGGAGAGGAGCGTTTGCCTCCGATGCAGGCTTTGGCCGTGTTCGAGTCCGCGGCACGGCACGCAAGTTTTTCCGCCGCGGCCCGCGAGCTCGGGTCGACGCAACCCGCGGTCAGCCAGCGCATCGTGCAGTTGGAGGCTGACCTTGGGGTTCCGCTGTTTGAGCGCGGGCATCGCGGTGTCGTGCTGACGCCTCACGGGGAGCGGCTGTATGAGGCGGTGCGCGAGGGCCTTGCGACGATCCGCGAAGCCACTGTCGAAATCCGTGCGCGGCGGGCCGGCGGCGCACTGACGATTCTCACCGACGCGGGCTTCGCGACCTATTGGCTCATGCCGCGTCTTGCCGATCTGCGGCGCCTCATGCCCGATGTCGATGTCAGGATCGTCACGTCGCAACAGGGCTTCGACCCGCGTCGCGATCGTGCCGATGTCGCGATTGCGTTCGGCGATGGTGACTGGGCTCCCTGTACGTCTTCGCGTCTGTTCCAGGAGCAGGTGACGCCGGTGTGCTCACCGGGTTTTGCCGAGCGTCATTGGCCGGCGAGCGGGGCGGCCGGTCTGGTGACGTTGCCGCTGCTGCACGTGCAGCCCACCGAGCCGGCGCGCTGGATGTCATGGCGCGACTGGTTCGTCGCGCACGATCTGCCGGCGCCCGCCGATGGGCACGGGATCACGTTCAACAGCTATTCGCTGGTGATCGAGGCGGCAGTGATGGGCCAGGGCGTGGCGCTGGGCTGGACGCCGCTCGTGGACGGGCTGATCGCAACCGGCCAGTTGGTACAACTGATCGATACGCCTGTCAGGACGGCGCGCGGTTATTTCCTTGTGCGACCGCTGGCCCGGCCCGAGGCGCCCGCCGTGCCGCCGTTTCGCCGTTGGTTGTTCGATGCGTGCAATGCGGCCACGCGGGTCCACGGAGGCCTCTAGCGGGTTGGAACGGTTTCGGCGATCGCGCCTCGCCCGGCATCGGCGTTAGACATGTCTCGCGCCACGCCGCCGCGCGCCGGCGCGCCGTTCGCGACGTAATACGCGGCATGGGAGCGCGCGAGCGCCGGCCGGTTGCGAATGCGGTCGGCGATCTTCTCGGCGATCATGATGGTCGGTGCATTGAGATTGCCCGTCGTGATCTGCGGCATGATGGACGCGTCGACAATCCGCAGTCCCTCGACGCCATGCACGCGCCCTTCGGCGTCGACTACGGCCATGTCGTCGTATCCCATTGCGCAGGAGCATGAAGGATGGTAGGCCGTCTCGGCCCGGCCGCGCACGAATGCGTCGAGTTCGGCATCGGTCTTGTACTGCGCGCCGGGGTTCAGCTCTTCGCCGCGGAAGCGGTCCAGCGCGGGCTGGCGCATGATTTCGCGCGTGACGCGGATCGCGTCGCGGAACTCGCGCCAGTCGAGCGCTTCGGCCATATAGTTGAAGAGGATCGACGGATGCTGGCGCGGATCGCGCGAGCGCACCTTCACGCGGCCGCGGCTAGGCGAGCGCATGGACCCGACGTGCGCCTGGAAGCCGTGCATGCGGATCGCGTTGGTGCCGTTGTAGTTGATGGCGACCGGCAGGAAGTGGTACTGAATATTGGGCCACAGGTCGTCGTCGCGCGTGCGGATGAAGCCGCCGGCTTCGAAATGATTACTCGCACCGATGCCTGTGCCCCTGAGCAGCCATTCGAGGCCGATGGCCGGCTGGTTGTGCAGCAGCAGCGCGGGATACAGCGAGACGGGTTCCTTGCACGCGTACTGCATGTACATCTCCAGGTGATCCTGAAGATTTTGCCCGACACCGGGCAGATCGAGCACGACCGGGATGCCGAGTTCGCGCAGCCAGGCGCCGGGCCCGACGCCGGAGCGCTGGAGGATTTGCGGCGAGGCGATCGCGCCGCCGCACAGCAGCACTTCGCGGCGGGCGTGGGCCGTGACCGTGGTGTTCGAGTCGCCGTGCAGATACGCCACGCCGTTCGCGCGCTTGCCGCTAAAGAGGATGCGATCGGTCAGCGCGTGCGTGATGATGGTGAGGCCGGGGCGGCTGCGTGCCTGGTCGAGGTAGCCGCGCGCGGTGCTGGCGCGTCGTCCCTTTGCGGTGACGGTGCGGTCCATCGGGCCGAAGCCTTCCTGGCGATAGCCGTTCAGGTCGTCCGTGCGCGCGTAGCCCGCCTGCACGCCGGCCTCGACCATGGCCTCGAAAAGCGGATTGACACCGGGCTTGCTGGTGGTGACGTGCACGGGACCGTCGCCGCCGTGATAGTCGTTCGGCCCCACGTCGCGCGTTTCGGCCTTGCGGAAGTAGGGCAGGCAATCGCGATAGGCCCAGTTTTCGAGGCCGGAACGCCGCGCCCAGTGATCGTAATCGAGCGCATTGCCGCGGATATAGCACATGCCGTTGATGAGCGACGAGCCGCCCAGCCCCTTGCCGCGCCCGCATTCCATGCGGCGGTTGTTCATGTGCGGTTCGGGCTCGGTTTCATAGGCCCAGTTGTAGCGCCGGCCTTGCAGCGGGTACGCGAGCGCGGCGGGCATTTGCGTGCGAAAGTCGAAGCGATAGTCGGGACCGCCCGCTTCGAGCAGCAGCACCGAGACATCGGGGTCTTCGGTCAGCCGCGTCGCCAGCACGTTGCCGGCCGAACCCGCGCCGATGATGATGTAGTCGTACTCTTTGGCGACCATGCCGCGCTCCTTCAGGACATCGGCGGCGCCCGGGCCCGTGCGGCCCGCCGCGCCTATGATGATGGTGTTGTAGTCTTCCCTTGCCATGCCTTGCTCCTTCGCGGCGTCGGCATCGTCCGCACGTGGGCGCTCAGAACGCGGGCCGGTATGGCCCCAGCTCCACCTGAACCGACTTGAGCTGCGTGTAGTGCAGCAGCGTCGCAATGCCATTTTCGCGGCCGATGCCCGATTGCTTGTAGCCGCCCACCGGCATTTGCGCGGGCGACTCGCCCCACGTATTGATCCAGCAGATGCCCGCTTCGAGACGATGGATCACGCGATGCGCGCGGGCGAGCCGCTCCGTGACGACGCCCGCGGCGAGCCCGTAGTGCGTATCGTTCGCGCGCGCGACGACCTCGTCTTCGTCGTCGAACGTCAGGAGGCTCATGACCGGCCCGAAAATCTCGTCGCGCACGATCTTCATGTCGTCGCGACAGTCGGCGAACACGGTTGGCGGCACATAGAGGCCGCGCGCGAAATCGCCGCCGAGGCGCTCGCCGCCCGTCACGAGCCGCGCGCCTTCGCGCCGGCCGATTTCGATGTAGCCGAGCACCTTGTCGAGCTGCGCGGCGCTCGCCAGCGGGCCGAAGTTCGTGGCGGGATCGGTGGGCTGGCCCACGCGAATGCGTTGGACGCGTTCGATAACGCGCGCTTCGAACGCCGCTTGAATCGAGCGATGCACGAATACGCGCGTGCCGTTCGTGCAGACCTGGCCCGAGCTGAAGAAGTTTGCGGTCACGGCGATGTCGGCGGCGCGGTCGAGGTCGGCGTCGTCGAACACGATGAGGGGCGACTTGCCGCCCAGTTCCATCGTCACGTCCTTGAGCGAGGAGCCGCCCGCGAGCGCCATGACCTTGCGGCCCGTTTCGACGCTGCCCGTAAAGGAGATCTTCGCGATGTCCGGATGCACGCCGAGCATGGCGCCCACGCGCCCGTCGCCGTGCACGACGTTGAACACGCCGGGCGGCACGCCGGCTTCCCGATAGATCTCCGCGAGCTTCGTGGCGGTGAGCGGCGTGACCTCGCTCGGCTTGAAGACCATGGCGTTGCCCGCGGCGAGCGCGGGCGCGGACTTCCAGCAGGCGATCTGCAGCGGATAGTTCCAGGCGCCGATGCCTGCCGTCACGCCCAGCGGTTCGCGGCGCGTGTAGACGAACGAGTCGGCGCGCAGCGGGATCTGCTGGCCTTCGATGGCGGGGGCGAGGCCCGCGTAGTACTCGATCACGTCTGCGCCGGTGACGATATCCACCGTGCGCGTTTCGGCGAGCGGCTTGCCGGTGTCGAGGGTTTCGAGCCACGCGAGTTCGTTGTTGCGCGCGCGCAGCAGCTCGACGGCCCGGCGCAGGATGCGCGAACGCTCCATCGCGTCGAGCGCGGCCCAGACTCGCTGGCCTTCGCGGGCGGCGTGCACGGCGCGGTCGACGTCGGCTTCGCTCGCCTGCTGGCAGACCGCGAGCGTTTCGCCCGTGGCCGGATCGATCGTCTCGAAGGTCTCGCCGCTGGTGGCGTCGACATAGTCTCCGCCGATGTAGAGCCGTTGCAGGCCGTAGGGGGTCATCGTCAGGAATCCTTGTCTTGTGTCGCGTGAATCAGTCTCTGCCGCCTAGCAGCAGGTCGATGTACTCGTTGGCGAGGCGCAGGGCGGCTCGCGTGTCGAACACTCCTCCGGCGAGCGCGCCGCTCAGCCACAGGCCGTCGATCATCGCGGCGAGGCCGCTCGCGGCACGGCGGGCGCGGGCGCGTGGCAGCGCCCTGGTGAATTCCGCGCTGAGATTCGAGTAGAGCCGCCGGCGGTTGACGCGTTGCAGACGGCTTAGCGTGGGCTCGTGCATGCTCTGCGACCAGAACGCGAGCCATGTCTTCATGACGGGCCCGCTGACCTGCGAAACGTCGAAGTTCGCGGCGACGATCGCGCGCAGGCGCGCGCGCGGTTCGGCCTTCGCGGCCCGGCGCCGCCGCGTGGTGGCGGCCCACAGGTCGCGCAGGATGTGCCGCATCGTCGCTTCGAGCAGGCCGTCCTTGTCGCCGAAGTAGTGGCTCACGATGCCGGTCGAAATATTGGCGCGCTGCGCAACGAGAGCGAGCGTCGTGCCGGAAAGGCCCGCTTCGTCGATGGTCAGCAGCGTCGCGTCGATTAGCTGGGCGCGGCGCAGCTCGCGCATCCCGACTTTCGGCATGGTGTGTCCCCTGGGTGAGAGCGGCCAGATTAGCGGTTTTTTATTGAACGTTCAATCAACAAAAAATCGCTTTCGAAGCGTAGAACCCGGTCGTGTCGCATACGGGCAAACCGGCGTCGCGTTTTGCACATTCGGCTGGGCGGGCGGCGGGCTACCCTCGGCATGTCGGCCTGAATGCGTTTGCCGCAGGGCAGGTCGCGACGGGACGCAGGGTGGCAAGGCGCGTCGAATGCAACGTAGTTGACAACGTCAGTGGACATGGAGACGAAACGATGAGCAGCAATCGCGGTGTCGTATATGTAGGGCAGGGCAAGGTGGAGGTGCGGCCGATCGACTATCCGAAGATGGTCGATCCGCGCGGGCGCGCCATCGGCCACGGCGTGATCCTCAAGGTGGTGTCGACCAACATCTGCGGTTCGGACCAGCACATGGTGCGCGGGCGCACGACCGCCGAGGTCGGGCTCGTGCTTGGCCACGAGATCACGGGCGAGGTGATCGAAGTGGGGCGCGACGTGGAGACGCTGAGCGTCGGCGATCTGGTTTCGGTGCCGTTCAATGTCGCCTGCGGCCGCTGCCCGACCTGCAAGGAGCAGCATACGGGCGTGTGCCTGAACGTGAACCCCGCGCGAGCGGGCGGCGCTTACGGCTACGTCGACATGGGCGGCTGGATAGGCGGGCAGGCCGAGTACGTGCTGGTGCCGTACGCCGACTTCAATCTGCTGAAGTTTCCCGACCGTGATCGCGCGATGGAAAAGATCCGCGATCTCACGTGCCTTTCCGACATTCTGCCCACGGGCTATCACGGCGCCGTGATGGCGGGCGTGAAGCCCGGCGCGACGGTCTATATTGCGGGCGCCGGCCCGGTGGGCATGGCCGCCGCCGCTTCTGCCCGCCTGCTCGGCGCGGCCTGCACGATCGTCGGCGACATGAACGCCGAACGCCTGGCGCACGCGCGCGCCGTGGGCTTCGAGACCGTCGATCTTTCGCGCGATGCGACGCTCGGCGAGCAGATCGCCGCGATCCTCGGCAAGCCGGAGGTGGACTGCGCGGTGGACTGCGTGGGCTTCGAGGCGCATGGCCACGGTAGCCACGGCCAACATGAAGAGGCGCCGGCCACCGTGCTCAACTCGCTCATGGACATCACGCGCGTGGCCGGCGCGATCGGCATTCCGGGCCTGTACGTCACCGACGACCCCGGCTCGGCCGACGCGGCCGCGCGCAAGGGCAGCCTGAGCATCCGCTTCGGGCTGGGCTGGGCGAAGTCGCACTCGTTGCACACGGGCCAGACGCCGGTGATGAAGTACAACCGCAACCTCATGCAGGCGATTCTGTGGGACCGCTTGCCGATTGCCGACATCGTCAACGTGACCGTCGTGTCGCTGGACGAGGCGCCGGAAGGCTACCGGAAATTCGACGGCGGTGCACCGCGCAAATTCGTCATCGATCCGCACGGGCTGCTGAAAGCGGCATGAAGAGAGGGGCGCCATGCCCCTTGAACCTGCTGCTGTCCTGGGTTGTGCTGAGCCTGATACGACTCGATCAGGAGTGCAATGTAAGGCTATTGACAGTAGCGGGATTGACCGCATGCGCCATGGGCGCCACCTGCATGCGCCGCTCCTGCGTGGGAGCGGTGCCGAACGCGTCGCGATAGCTCTTGCTGAAATGGCAGGCCGATTGAAAGCCGCATGCCATCGTGATGTGCATGATCGACATGTCGGTCTGCAGCAGGAGTTCGCGCGCGCGGCGCAGGCGCAAGGTCAGATAGTAGTGCGTCGGGGTCATGCCGAGGTGTTCGCGAAAGAGCCGCTGCAACTGGCGCTGCGACATGTTCGCGAGCCGCGCGAGCTCTTCGCGCGAAAGCGGCTCTTCGATGTTGTTTTCCATCAGCGAGATCACCTCGAACAGCGATTTGTTCGCGGAGCCGAGGCGCGCGACGAGCGGCATGCGCTGCTGGGCGCTCGTGTCGCGCACGTGCTCGATGATGAACTGCTCGGCGATCTGCGTGACGCGCGCCGTCCCCACGCGCGGCACGATGAGATGCAGCATCATGTCGAGCGGCGCGACGCCGCCCGTGCAGGTGACGCGGTCGCGGTCGACGACGAAGAGTTCTTTCAGAAAGCGCGTATCGGGGAACTCCTCCTTCAGCGCCGACATGTTTTCCCAGTGGATCGCGCAGGCATAGCCGGCCAGCAGGCCGGCCTTCGCCAGCGCATAGGTGCCCGTGCAGAGGCTGCCGAGCGGCGTATCGGAGCGTGCGAACTGGCGCAATGCGGCCAGATGCGCCGGCTGCGTTTCGCGCTGCACGTTGATGCCGCCGCACACGAACACGATATCGGGCCGCCCCACGCATTCCACGGGGCCCGTATCCACCGAAAGCCCGTTGCTCGCGACGACGGGCCCGCCGGTCGGGCTGACGACCGACCAGCGGTAGAGCGTTTCGCCGCTCAGATAGTTGGCCATGCGCAGCACTTCGATGGCGTTCGTGAACGCGATCATCGTGAAGTTCGGCAACGGCATGAACGCAAAATGCGTCAACGAGGACGCGCGAGCCGGCGACATGATGCGGGAGGTCCTTCTGCTTTATGTGTGGGGACAGCGCGAACAGGTGCAGTGAGTGCGGTGCGCGGCTGTAGTCTCAAATTCTGCGCGTGGGTGCAACAAGCGTGCCATACGGCCAAACCCTGGCTAAACCCTGGTGCAAACCCAGGCGGGCTCGACGCGCCCGACCCTTTATGCGGAACCGGTACATCGATTGGTGCACTGCGGGTTGCACCGCGAGTGCACTGCGGCCGCGCACCCGCGCACGGTCGTGCGGCGGTTGCACGCAAACCGTGCCCGCCCGCCTTCACTTGTCGAAATTGGACGTGCATGGCGGAAATGGAAAAGAACGCGTCTGAATTCGTAAATTGACCGCTGCGGCGAAAGACAAGAATAGAGCCGTCGGTGAGGTGGTGAAACACGAGGCCAGTCGGGCGAAGCGCGCATCCGGCACAGCCACGGCGGCACTGCTTCCCATTACTAACGGACCCACGGACGCCAACGGAACCCCCCATGTCGAACGCCAACCCCTTCTTCGCGCAGTCCCTTGCAGAACGCGACGGCGCCGTGCGCCACTCCCTCCTCAAGGAACTGGAACGTCAGCAATCCCAGGTAGAGATGATCGCTTCGGAAAACATCGTCTCGCGAGCGGTGCTGGAAGCGCAGGGCAGCGTGCTGACGAACAAGTATGCGGAGGGCTATCCGGGCAAGCGCTACTACGGCGGCTGCGAATTCGCCGACGAGATCGAGGCGCTCGCGCTCTCGCGCATCAAGCAGTTGTTCGACGCGGGGTTCGCCAACGTGCAGCCGCATTCGGGCGCACAGGCCAATGGCGCCGTGATGCTGGCGCTCGCGAAGCCGGGCGATACCGTGCTCGGCATGTCGCTCGATGCGGGCGGCCACCTCACGCACGGTGCGAAGGCCGCACTCTCGGGCAAGTGGTTTAACGCCGTGCAGTACGGCGTGGACCGCGAGACGCAGCGCATCGACTACGAGCAGGTGGAGCGTCTCGCGCATGACCACAAGCCCGCGCTCATCATCGCCGGCTTCTCGGCCTATCCGCGCGAGCTGGATTTCGCACGCTTTCGCGCCATTGCAGACAGCGTGGGCGCGCGGCTCATGGTCGACATGGCGCATATTGCGGGTGTGATCGCGGCCGGCCGTCACGCGAATCCGGTTGAGCACGCGCACGTCGTCACCTCGACCACGCACAAGACGCTGCGCGGTCCGCGCGGCGGCTTCGTGCTGACCAACGACGAGGAGATCGCGAAGAAGATCAACTCGGCCGTGTTCCCCGGCCTGCAGGGCGGCCCGCTCATGCACGTGATCGCCGGCAAGGCGGTGGCGTTCGGCGAGGCGCTGCAGGACAGCTTCAAGATCTATATCGATGCCGTGCTCGCCAATGCGAAAGCGCTGGGCGAAGTGCTGACGGCGGGCGGCGTCGATCTCGTGACGGGCGGCACCGACAATCATCTGCTGCTCGTCGACCTGCGTCCGAAGGGGCTCAAGGGCAACCAGGTCGAGCAGGCGCTCGAACGCGCGGGCATCACCTGCAACAAGAACGGCATTCCGTTCGATCCCGAGAAGCCGACCGTGACTTCCGGCATACGCCTCGGCACGCCCGCGGGCACGACGCGCGGCTTCGGCGTGGCGGAGTTCCGCGAGATCGGCCGCCTGATTCTGGAGGTGTTCGACGCGTTGCGCGCGCAACCGGAAGGCGACGCGGCGACCGAACAGCGCGTGCGTCGCGAAATCTTCGCGCTCTGCGAGCGCTTCCCGATCTACTGATCGCGCGTCGAAACCGCGCGAACGACAACACGAACGAAGACGGAGTCAAGCATGAGCAACCTGCATGAGAACAGCATTGTCATCGACGGCCTGAACATCTCGAAGTTCGAGCGGCCGGTGTTCGAAGACATGAGAAAGGGCGGAGTGACCGCGGCGAACTGCACGGTCTCCGTATGGGAGAGCTTCGCGAAGACGGTGGACAACATCGCCACGATGAAGCAGATGATCCGCGATAACAGCGAGCTGCTGACACTCGTTCGGATTACCGACGATATTGCCAGGGCGAAGCGGGAAAACCGTACGGGCGTCATCCTCGGCTTCCAGAACGCGCATGCGTTCGAGGACAACCTGGGGTACATCGAAGCGTTCGCCGACATGGGCGTGCGCGTCGTGCAGCTCTGCTACAACACGCAGAACCTCGTCGGGACCGGCTGCTACGAGCGCGACGGCGGCCTTTCGGATTTCGGCCGCGAAGTGATCGCCGAAATGAACCGCGTGGGCATCATGGTCGATCTTTCGCATGTGGGCGGCAACACCTCGTCGGAGGCCATCGCATTCTCGAAGAAGCCGGTGTGCTACTCGCATTGCCTGCCCTCGGGACTCAAGGAGCACCCGCGCAACAAGTCCGACGCGCAGTTGAAGGAGATCGCCGACGCCGGCGGCTTCGTGGGCGTGACCATGTTCGCGCCGTTCCTCAAGCGCGGCATCGACGCGACCGTGGAGGACTATATCGAGGCCATCGGCTACGTGGTCAATCTGATCGGCGAAGACTCGGTGGGCATCGGCACGGACTTCACCCAGGGCTACAGCGTCGACTTCTTCGACTGGCTCACGCACGACAAGGGCCGCTATCGCCGCCTCACGAACTTCGGCAAGGTCGTGAACCCGGAAGGCATTCGCACCATCGGCGAGTTTCCGAATCTCACGCGCGCGATGGAGCGTGCCGGCTGGAGCGAGACGCGCATCCGCAAGATCATGGGCGAAAACTGGGTCCGCGTGTTCCGTGACGTGTGGGGCGCCTGAGCGCTCCCCTCTTTTTCACTCGACGGCCTGAAAACAAGGTGCCGCCGGCGTGCTCCGCCACGCCGGCGCAGGCATCGCTCACCCTACGGAGTCCCCGCATGCAACCGCAACTGCCCATCGACGTCGATGCCGAAACCGGTGTCTGGAAGACCGACGCCCTGCCGATGCTCTACGTGCCCCGGCATTTCTTCACGAACAACCACACGGCCGTGGAGGAAGCGCTCGGGCGCGAAGCCTACGCCGAAATTCTGTACCGGGCCGGCTACAAGTCCGCGTACCACTGGTGCGAGAAGGAAGCAAAGCAGCACGGCCTCACCGGCATGGCCGTGTTCGAGCATTACCTGAAGCGCCTCTCGCAGCGCGGCTGGGGCCTCTTCAGGATCGTCGAGGCCGACCCGGCCGCGTCCCGCGCCACGATCGAACTGCGGCACTCGTCGTTCGTGCTCGCACAGCCCGGCAAGGAAGGCAAGCTCTGCTACATGTTTTCCGGCTGGTTCGCGGGAGCGATGGACTGGGTGAACGATACGGCGGCCGGAAGCGCCGCCGCGGCGCCGCGCGCACAGTCGCGCGAAGTGCAGTGCGCGGCCGAGCACCACGCGTGCTGCCTGTTCGAAGTCTCGCCGATCGCGCACTGAGGCAGACGAGCCGTTTTTTCAACTGTATTTCGCGCAAGAGGCGCCCGCGATGCGTTATCCCAATCTGTTCAAGCCCATGACGCTGAATCAGCTAACCCTGCGTAACCGCATTGTCAGCACCGCGCATGCCGAGGTCTACGCCGAGCCGGGCGGGCTGCCCGGCGATCGCTATATCCGCTACTACGAGGAGAAGGCGAAGGGCGGCGTGGGCCTTGCCGTGTGCGGCGGCTCGAGCCCGGTGTCGATCGACAGCCCGCAAGGCTGGTGGAAGTCGGTCAACCTCGCGACGGACAAGGTGATCGATCCGCTCGCGCGCCTCGCCGAAGCCATGCATCGTCACGGCGCGAAGATCATGATCCAGGCAACGCACATGGGCCGCCGCACGGCCTTCCACGGCGAGCACTGGCCGCATCTGGTGTCGCCCTCGGGCGTGCGCGAGCCCGTACACCGCGGCAACGCCAAGATCATCGAGGTCGAGGAAATTCGCCGCATCATCGGCGACTTTGCGGCTGCGGCGAAGCGCGTGAAGGACGCGGGCATGGACGGCATCGAAATTTCGGCTGCGCACCAGCATCTGATCGACCAGTTCTGGAGCCCCCGCACGAATCATCGCACCGACGAATGGGGCGGCAGCCTGCAGAACCGGCTGCGCTTCGGCGTGGAGGTGCTCAACGCCGTGCGCGAAGCGGTGGGCCGCGACTTCTGTGTCGGCCTGCGCATGTGCGGCGACGAGTTTCACGAGGACGGGCTCGATCACGAGCAGTTGAAGGAGATCGCCCACGCGATGGCGGAGACGGGCCTGATCGATTACGTCGGCGTGATCGGATCGGGCGCGGATACGCACAACACGCTGGCGAACTGCATGCCGCCGATGGCGCTGCCGCCCGAGCCGTTCGTGCATCTCGCGGCCGGCATCAAGTCGGTGGTCAAGCTGCCGGTCATGCATGCGCAGAGCATTCGCGACGCGGGCCAGGCCGAGCGCCTGCTCGCGAGCGGCATGATCGACCTCGTGGGCATGACGCGCGCGCAGATCGCCGACCCGCATATGGTCATCAAGATCCGCGACGGCCGCGAGGACGAGATCAAGCAGTGCGTGGGCGCGAACTACTGCATCGACCGCCAGTACAACGGCCTCGACGTGCTGTGCGTGCAGAACGCGGCCACCTCGCGCGAAGCGACGATGCCGCACGTGATCGAGAAGTCGCGCGGTCCGCGCCGCAAGGTAGTCGTGGTGGGCGCGGGGCCGGCGGGGCTCGAAGCGGCGCGCGTGGCGCGCTCGCGCGGCCACGACGTCGTGCTGTTCGAGAAGTCGGACGCCGTGGGCGGCCAGATCCTGCTGGCGGCGAGGGCGCCGCAGCGCGAGCAGATGGCCGGCATCGTGCGCTGGTTCGACATGGAAACGAAGCGCCTTGGCGTGGACCGGCGCCTTGGCGTGGCAGCCGACGAGAAGACGATTCTCGCGGAAAAACCCGACATCGTCGTGCTCGCCACGGGCGGCAGCAGCTTTACGCAGCAGGTGCCGGACTGGGGCGTGGAAGCGGGGCTCGCGGTGAGCTCGTGGGACATTCTTTCGGGGCGTGTCGAGCCGGGGCAGAACGTGCTGGTCTACGACGGCGTGAGCACGCATGCGGGCGCCGGGGTGGCGGATTTCATTTCGAGCCGCGGCTCGAAAGTGGAGATCGTGACGCCGGACGTCAAGGTGGCCGACGACGTGGGCGGCACGACTTTCCCCATCTTCTATCGCCGGCTCTACGCGCAGGGCGTGATTCACACGCCGAACTACTGGCTCGACCGTGTTTATGAAGAAGGCGGCAAGAAGATCGCGGTGCTGCGCAACGAGTACACCGAGGAACAGGAAGAACGGGCCGTCGATCAGGTCGTGATCGAAAACGGCGTGACGCCGAACGACGCGCTGTACTGGTCGCTGAAGCCGGAGTCGGTGAACCGCGGGCAGGTGGACGTGCAGCGGCTTTTCGCGGCCGAGCCGCAGCCGTGGCTTGCCGAAACGCTCGGTAACGGACGATTCCTGCTGTTCCGCGTGGGCGACTGCATCTCCATGCACAACATTCACGGCGCCATTTACGATGCGCTGCGTCTTTGCAAGGACTTCTGACGATGAACCCGGCGCTCCTCATTACCGCATTGCTTTGGGCATCGGTGGCCGGTCTCGCCTTTGCGCTCGCGAAGCGCGCCGCCTACTGGCGGCTCGGCCGGGTGACTGCGGACAGCCGCTTCGGCTGGACGAATCTGTTCGCCATCCCGAAGCGGTATTTCGTGGACCTGCACCATGTGGTGGCCCGCGATCCGTACATTGCGAAGACGCACGTTGCCACGGCGGGCGGGGCGATTGCCGCGTTCGGCCTCGTGTTCGTCAACTACGGACTGGCGATCTATTCGCCGTGGCTCGAACGGCTGATCTTTCTCGCCGCGCTCGTGATGCTTGTGGGCACGGTGTTCGTCTGGCGGCGCCGTCACGGCACGCAGGCAGTGCCGGCGCGCCTCTCGCGCGGGCCGTGGGACACGCTGCCGTGGCTGCTGGGCTCGTTCGCGCTGGGGCTGCTGCTCTATGTCGCCGTGCCGGCCTCGGCCCTGTCCGGCGGCCTCGCGGTACTGTTCGCAGTGCTGATCGCGGCCGGCGCGCTTGCCATGACGCTCGGTGCGGCACGCGGCGGCCCGATGAAGCATGCGCTCGCCGGCTTGCTGCATCTGGCGTTTCACCCGCGCCAGGCCCGCTTTGCCGCTCATGCCGCTACCGGTGGCGGTGCGACTCAACGGCACGAAGCGGCGGTGCCGCCCACCGCGCTCAAGCCCGTCGATCTCGAGCAGAACGAATACGGCGTAGGCAAACCCGTCGAATTCCGCTGGAACCAGCTCCTGAGCTTCGACGCCTGCGTGCAGTGCGGCAAGTGCGAAGCCGCATGTCCGGCCTTCGCCGCCGGCCAGCCGCTGAACCCGAAGAAGCTGATTCAGGACCTCGTGACCGGCATGGTGGGCGGTACGGACAGCGCCTATAGCGGCAGCCCGACGCCGGGCATCGAGGTGGGCCGGCACGGCGGCAAGCCGCAACTGCCGATCGTCTCCAGCCTGATCGAGGCGCAGACGCTGTGGTCCTGCACGACCTGCCGCGCCTGCGTGCACGAATGCCCCATGCTGATCGAGCATGTCGATGCGATCGTCGACATGCGCCGCAACCAGACGCTCGTGCACGGCAGCGTGCCGGGCAAGGGGCCGGAGGTGCTCGCGAACCTGCGCGAGACGGGCACGGCGGGCGGCTACGACAAGGCCGCGCGCTACGACTGGGCGGTCGATCTCGACGCACCCGTCGCGCAGCCTGGCCAGGCCGTGGACGTCCTGCTCGTGGCCGGAGAGGGCGCATTCGACATGCGCTACCAGCGCACGCTGCGCGCGCTCGTGAAGGTGCTCAACAAGGCGGGCGTGAACTACGCGGTGCTCGGCGGCCAGGAAACCGATACGGGCGACGTGGCGCGCCGCCTCGGCGACGAAGCGACGTTCCAGCAGATGGCGAAGCAGCTCGTCGGCACGCTGTCGGGCTTGCGCTTCACGCGCATCGTCACGGCAGACCCGCATGTGATGCATAGCCTGCGCAACGAATACCGGGCGCTCGGCGCGCGCTTCGAGGTGCTGCACCACACCACGTTCCTCGCGGAGCTCGTCGCGAGCGGCAAGCTCGCGCCCGGCGTGCTCGACGCGTGGCGCGACCGCACGCTCACGTATCACGACCCGTGCTACCTCGGCCGCTACAACGGCGAAACGGAAGCGCCGCGCAAGCTGCTGCGGACCATCGGCATCAAGGTCGTCGAAATGGAGCGGCATGGGCAGCGGGGCCGCTGCTGCGGGGGCGGAGGCGGCGCGCCGCTGACCGACATTCCCGGCAAGCAGCGCATTCCCGACATCCGCATGGCCGACGCGCGCGCCGTCGGCGCGGACACGGTCGCGGTGGGTTGCCCCAACTGCACGGCCATGCTGGAAGGCGTGGTCGGGCCGCGTCCCGAAGTGCTCGACGTGGCCGAACTCGTTGCCGCGGCGCTGGAGTGAAACGATGACTACGACACTCAAACGTATCGATCCGCGCCGGCCCTTCACGATCACGGCGGCAGGGCTGCGCCGGATCACGCTTGGCGCGGCGGACGAGACGCACGCTTTGCACGATGAAGCCGCGCAGTTCGCTGCGGCCATGCCAACGGCGCATGGCGCAAGCACGAAGCCGCGCCGCACGATGCAGGCGGCGCAGCGCACGCTGCTCGTGGCCGCCCACAGCGACCGTGGGGCGCTCGACGAGCATGCCCGCCAGACCCTCGCGGCCGCCGCCCTGATCGCAGGCGCCGCCACGCAGGTCGTGCTCGTGGTGTTCGGCGCCTTTCACGACGACGGCGGCGCGCTGGGCGCGGACAAGATCATCGAGCTGGCCTCGTTCGGCAGCCGCGCGTTCGCACCCGAACGCGAGGTGCAGGCGCTGGCGGCCTGCGTAGCGCGTTTCGCGCCCGACCACGTGCTGCTTCCCGACAACGCCTACGGCGACGGCGACCTGGGCCGGCGCTATGCCGCGCTGGCCGGCGCGAGCGCCGCGACGAACGTGGTGCAGATCGACGCCGCGCAAGTGGGCGCCTATGTGCATGCCAGGCGGTCGCTGGCCATGCGTGCGCTGCCGGGAGTCGTGTTGCTCGCACCGGGCGCCGTGGACCCGCGCCTGCCGTTCGTCGGCGCGGGCGAGCGGATCGCGGCGGATATCGGCGAACCCCTCGACGCCGCCGATGCCGCCGATAGCCGCTACGCCGATCGGGGTATTGAGGCCGTCGACGCCGCGCGAGTCGCGCTGGAAGAAGCCGATTTCATCGTCTCGGCGGGCAACGGCGTGAGCGACGTGGCCGCGTTCGGCCAGTTGGCCGAGGCGTTCGGCGCGGCGGTGGGGGCGAGCCGCGTTGCCGTGGACAACGGTCTCTTCCGGCGAGACCAGCAGATAGGCGCGACGGGCAAGACCGTGGAGGCGAGCGTCTACGTGGCATTCGGGATTTCGGGGGCGGTCCAGCATCTGCAGGGCATCAAGGACTGCCGGCACGTGATCGCGGTGAACCTCGACGCGAGCGCGCCGATCGTCAAGCGCGCCAACCTGACCATCGTGGGCGATACGCAGTCGACCATCGCCTCGCTGATCGACGAGATCGGCCGCGCGCGCGAGGCGGCGTCGCATCCTCGGGATGCCGCAAGACTCAATCAGGAAACCGAAGGAGTGCCGGCATGAACGGAAAGCTGGAGAAGATCGCCGTGCTGGTCTCCGCGGGGCGGCACCCCGTGAGCGGCGTGGCGCGTTACAGCCGCAACGACGCAGCCGCGCTGGAGATCGGCCGCGCGCTCGCGGCGCGGCACGGCGCGCGCTGCGACGTGGTGCACGCCGGCGACGCCGCGAATCCGGCGCTCGCGGAATATCTGGCGCTGGGGGCCGCGCGCGTCGAAGTGCTCGCTTGCGAGGATACGGACGACATCGCCGCCGTGCTGGCATCGCGCGTTTCCGGCTACGACCTCGTGCTCACCGGCACGCGTGCGGAAGGCGCGTTCGACAGCGGCATGCTGCCTTATCGGCTGGCTCACCGGCTGGGTTATCCGCTCGTGAATGCGGCGGTTGAGGTCACCGCGGAGGCGGGGCGCGCAGCGGTGCGCCAATTCATGCCCAAGGGCGTGCGCCGCGCGGTGGACGTGGCGCTGCCCGCCGTCGTGGCGATTCATCCGCTTGCTGCCGCCACGGCGCGCTACGCCTACGCGCGCCTGCGCAGCGGCGCAATCGAGACCCGCGAAACAGCCGCTGCGCCCTGCGCCGAAGCCGCGCAATGGGCGCTGGCCCCGGCCACGCGCCGGCCGGTGCGCCTCGCGGCGGCGGAGAAGCGTTCCGGCCATCAGCGCATGCTTTCGGCCACCACGACGGAAAGTCGTGGCGGCCGCGTCGTAATTGATGGAACTTCGGTCGAAAAAGCACAAGTGATACTTGCCTATTTGCGCGAGCATCAACTCATTGATTATTGAATTTGCGCCGTCCAGGCCTGGCCTGGCGGCACAGCCCCACCCTGGAGCACACATGAAAGTTTCGGCAGACATCCGCGCGCTCGTCGACCGCCGCAAGAAGGGCTACAGCCTCGAGGCGCCGTTTTATGTGAGCGATGAAATCTTTGCCCTCGATATGGAGGCGATTTTCCGCAAGCACTGGATCCAGGTGGCTGTGGAGCCGGACATTCCCGAGCCGGGCGACTACGTCACGGTGGAGCTGGGCAGCGATTCGATCCTGATCGTGCGCGACGACGACGGCGTGGTGCGGGCATTCCACAATGTCTGCCGGCATCGCGGCGCGCGGCTGTGCAACGAAGAGAAGGGCGCCGTCGGCAATATCGTCTGCCCCTATCATAGCTGGACCTATAGCCTCACGGGCGAGCTGCGTTTCGCCGAGCACATGGGCGACCAGTTCGACCGCTGCAAGCACAGCCTGAAGACCGTCCACGTGGAGAGCCTGGGCGGGCTCATCTTCATTTGCCTCGCACCCACGCCGCCCGTCGACTTCGCCGTGATGCGCGCCGCGATGGAGCCCTATCTGCTGCCGCACGACATGGCGAACTGCAAGGTGGCCGCCTCGATCGACATCATCGAGAAAGGCAACTGGAAGCTGACGATGGAAAACAATCGGGAGTGCTATCACTGCGTGGCGAACCATCCCGAGCTGACCATCTCGCTCTACGAGTACGGCTTCGGCTACCAGCCGAGCGCCGCCAACGCGGAAGGCATGGCGGCCTTTGAGCGGACCTGCGAGGAACGCGCGCAGCAGTGGGAAACCCTGAGCCTGCCGTCGGTCGAAGTGGACCGCCTGCTGGACGTCACGGGCTTTCGCACGCAGCGCCTGCCGCTCGACCGCAGCGGCGAGTCGCAGACGCTCGACGCGAAGATCGCCTCGAAGAAGCTGCTGGGCGAGTTTCGCCAGGCCGATCTGGGCGGCCTGTCGTTCTGGACCCAGCCCAACTCCTGGCACCATTTCATGAGCGACCACGTCGTGACCTTCTCGGTCATTCCGCTTTCCGCCGGGGAGACGCTCGTGCGCACGAAATGGCTCGTGCACAAGGATGCGCAGGAAGGCGTGGACTACGACGTGAACAACCTCACGGCGGTCTGGCGCGCGACCAACGACCAGGACCGGGCGCTCGTCGAATACTCGCAGAGCGGTGCGCAAAGCAGTGCTTACGAACCGGGCCCATATTCGCCGTACACCGAGGGCCTCGTCGAGAAGTTCTGCGACTGGTACGTGGCGCGGCTTGCCGAGCAGATCGAGGCCTGAACGTACGCGCCGTACATACGTTCTTGACGGACCTATCACCGACTGCCGGAGAGCAGCTGGAGGACACCATGATGCGGGATGCGGCAACCTTCGAGCCGCTCGAGGGGCGGCTTACGAAGCCGGAATTCTGGAGCGCGCTGCCGGCGCGCTGGACGAGCGACGTCGAGGAGACGCTCGAGTGCTGCCAGGTGCGCGACGAGACCCACGACGTGAAGAGCTTTTTCTTTCGCTCTCCGCAAGGCCGGGCGTTCGCGTTCGAACCGGGGCAGTTCATCACGCTCGAACTCGAGATAGACGGCGAGACCGTGAACCGCTGCTACACGATCTCCTCGTCGCCCACGCGCCCCCACACGCTCTCGATCACGGTCAAGCGCGTGCCGGGCGGCGTGGTTTCGAACTGGCTGCACGACCATCTGCGCGAAGGGGCGCACGTGCGCGTACTGGGACCCTCGGGCGAGTTTACGTGTGCGCGCCATCCGGCGGCCAAGTACCTGTTCCTCTCGGCCGGCTCGGGCATTACGCCCCTCATGTCGATGAGCCGCGCGCACCACGAGCTGAGCGAGGACCGCGACATCGTGTTCGTGCATAGCGCACGCACGCCCGGCGACATCATCTTCGCGCGCGAGCTCGACCTGATGGCGGCGAACCAGCAACGGTTCCGCACCTCGTATGTGTGCGAGCGCTTGGGGGCGAACACGAACTGGCCCGGCGTCACGGGTTTTCTGAGCCTGCCGCTGCTGCGCCTTATCGCGCCGGACTTCATGGAGCGCGAGATCTTCACCTGCGGGCCCGCGCCGTACATGAAGGCGGTGCGCGATCTGCTCGACGAAGCGGGCTTCGACCGGGCACGCTATCACGAAGAGAGTTTCTCGTTCGAGACGCTCGCCGATGCGCCGGCAGACACGCAAGAGGCCGTGCAGGAGGCCGCCGGCGCCGAGGAACAAGACTTCGCCGTGAGCTTCGCGCGCAGCCATCGCGAGATCCGCTGCACGGCGGGGCAGTCGGTGCTCGAAGCGGCCCGCGCGGCGGGCGTGCGGCTGCCCGCCTCGTGTACGCAGGGGATGTGCGGCACCTGCAAGGTCAAGCTGGTATCCGGCCAGGTGCAGATGCAGCATAACGGCGGCATACGCCAGAGGGAAATTGACCAGGGTATGGTGCTGCTATGCTGCAGCAAGCCGCTCACCGATCTGGTCGTCGACAAGTAGCGGCGCGCCGTGGGGCGAATATCAGGTCGGACGAATCGAACATGGCTGGAGACACCCGATGGAACATGCAGGACCGGGCATGCGCAACATCGAAGGGACATTGGAAGGTGGCGTTGGACACGATGAAAATCACACGCTGCAGCGTGGCCTGAGCTGGAAGGACGCGTTCTGGGTCACGAGCGGCGTGCCGGGCGGCGTGCTGTTCACGATCGGCTGCGTATCGGCCACCGTTGGCCAGCCCGCGTGGGCGATCTGGGTCGCCGCGGTCCTGATGGGCCTGATCCAGAGCGCGACCTATGCGGAAATCTCCGGGCTCTTTCCGCACAAGTCGGGCGGGGCCTCCGTTTACGGCGCGATGGCGTGGGTGCGCTACAGCAAGCTCATCGCGCCGGTTTCCGTGTGGTGCAACTGGCTTGCCTGGTCGCCCATGCTCGCGCTCGGCACCGGGCTTGCCGCGAGCTACATGCTCACGAGCCTCTTCGCGCCTGACGCCGCGATCAACACCTGGCAACTGACCCTCGTCGATCTCGGCTTCGTCAAGCACGGTCTCTCGTTGCGCATCAACGCGACCTTCCTCGTCGCCGCGGCATTTCTGCTCGTGACGTTCCGCCTGCAGCACGGCGGCGCGTCGAAGGCCGCGCGCACGCAGCGCATTCTGGGCATCGCTTCGCTCGCGCCGCTCGTGATTGTCGGCGTGGTGCCGTTCGTGACGGGCGACGTGCCCGCCGCTCATCTGTGGCCGCTGATGCCGCTCGGCCACGACGCCCAGGGCGCGGTGACGGCCGCGGTGTCCGGCAAATGGAACGGCAGCGGCATCACGATGGCGTTCGGCGCGATGTTTCTCGCGGGCTGGGCCGCGTACGGCTTCGAAACCGCGGTCTGCTATACGCGCGAGTTCCGCAACCCGCGGCGCGATACGGCGCGGGCCATCTTCTGGTCGGGCCTCTTGTGTCTGTTCGTAATGACGCTCGTGCCGCTCGCATTCCAGGGCGTGCTCGGCACGGCGGGGATGCTCGATCCGAAGATCGTGGACGGCACGGGCGTGGGCGAGGCGATGGCGCGCATGGTGGGCGGCAGCGGCCTCGTGGTGAATCTGCTGGTCGTCATGCTCGTGCTCACCATCCTGCTCATCGTGATGACCTCGATGATGGGCTCGTCGCGCACGCTCTACCAGGCCTCGGCCGACGGGTGGCTGCCGCGCTACCTTTCGCACGTGAACGAGCACGGCGCGCCCACGCGCGCGATGTGGACCGACCTCGGGTTCAATCTGATCCTGTTGCTGATGTCCGACTACATGACGGTGCTGGCCATCTCGAACGTCTGCTACATGATCTTCGTATTCCTGAATCTCCAGTCGGGCTGGATTCATCGCATGGATCGCCCCAGGGCGGAGCGGCCGTTCCGCTGTCCGACCTGGCTGCTCGCGGCGGGCGCGCTGTGCGGCTACCTCGATCTCGCGTTCATTGGCGCAGGCGCGGATTTGCAGGGCATCGGCACGATGCGCAACGGCCTGATCGCGATGCTGCTGATCGTGCCGGTGTTCCTGTACCGCCACTTCTGGCAGGACCGTGGCCGCTTTCCCGCACGCATGGCGCAGGACATGGCGCTGCAGGACGAGGCGCACAACACCGGCATCCGGCGCTGGCTGCCGTATGGCGCGCTCGTGCTCGCGGTCCTGGTGGTCTGGCTTTCGCATCACCTGGCGAAGCCGTACTTCTGATTCTTTCGTTCTGCCACTGGTCAAGGCGAGGCTCGCCATCGCGGCCTCGCCGGCTGTCTTTGCAGCCTCTACTCACAGCACGACAGTCCGCTCGCCGTTGATGAACACGCGGCGCTCCACGAACGCCTTGACGGCTCGCGCGAGCGTCACGCATTCCACGTCGCGTCCCACGGCCAGGAGCCGCTCCGGGCCCAGCGAATGGTCCACGCGCTGCACCTCCTGCTCGATGATGGGGCCTTCGTCGAGATCGTCGGTGACGAAATGCGCCGTTGCCCCGATCAGCTTGACGCCGCGCGCATGCGCCTGGTGATAGGGGCGTGCGCCCTTGAAGCCCGGCAGGAACGAGTGGTGGATGTTGATCGCGCGCCCCGCGAGCCGGCGGCTCGTTGCATCGGAAAGGATCTGCATGTAGCGCGCGAGAATCAGCAGTTCCGCGCCGCTCGATTCGAACAGTTCGAGCACGCGCGCTTCCTGCTGCGCCCGCGTCTCGGGCGTCACGGGCAAGTGGTGAAACGCAAGCCCGTGTTGCCGCGCGAGCGGTTCGAAGTCGGCATGGTTCGACGCGACGCCCACGATGTCCATCTGCAGCTCGCCCATGCGCCAGCGAAACAGCAGGTCGGCGAGGCAGTGTTCGAGCCGCGAAACCATGATCAGCACCTTGGGGCGCACCGCTACGTCGTGTATGGCCCAGGTCATGCCGAAGTCGCGCGCGATGGGCTGAAAACCGTCGCGCAGCGCGGCGAGATCGAGCGCGGCGGGGCCTGCGTCCGTGACTTCGTGAAAGACGCAGCGCACGAAAAAGCGCGAGCTGATGTCGTCGTCGAAGACCGTGAGTTCGTCGATGTAGCAATGGCGCTTGTCGAGGTAGCCGACGACGGCGGCCACCTGGCCTGCCGCGCTCGGACAGGACAGCGTCAGAACATAAGGATGGGGACGAACGGTTGCGGGCATGCGGATTCTCCGGATGTCGAAAGAAAGGCCTCGTGCGCGGCACCGGTTTTGCGCGGCGCGAGTGCACGGGCGGTGGCGCGAGTACACCGTATTTCCTTCGGGCTGCATAGAATCGGCGCGCCGTATCGCCGGTATCGGCACGCCAACCGGAGTGCCGGGCGGAGCGCCCGAACGGCGGCACGGCGCGAGATGGACGCCGTTGTCGCAAACCGACCAATCCGTGTCGTCTTTGATGGCGTTACCCGAAATATGGGCAGTTACTGTGCATACCACGGCGGCGCGTTGCGGGCGCCGCCGGCACAGGCCAGGGCGCTTTTCCGGTATCGGCCGGACGGTACGTAAGGGGCATTCCCTTGCGGGCCGTGGCGGCGGCTGCGAGCCCCGGTTTCTCCATCCTCGGCACACGGGAGTGAATCGAACCATGAAAAGACTGGATGCCGCCATGCTGACCGGTGTGGCCGTTGCGCTTGCGAGTCTCGCGAACACGAGCCATGCGCAAAGCAGCGTCACGCTGTTCGGCGCGCTGGACGAAGGCCTGAACTACACGAATAACACGGGGGGCAAGAGCGCATGGCAGATGGCCAGCGTGGACCTCGTCACGAGCCGCTGGGGGATCAAGGGCACCGAAGATCTGGGCGGCGGACTCAGTGCGATCTTCGACCTCGAAAGCGGCTTCATGATGGAAAACGGGCAACTCTACTATGGCGGACGCCTGTTCGGCTATCAGTCGTATGTCGGACTCCAGGACACCCGCTTCGGCACGCTGACGTTCGGGCGCCAGTTCGATTCGATCGTCGACGTGATCGGGCCGCTCACCGTCAACAGCAGTTGGGGCGGCTATCTGTTCGCGCATCCGCTCGATAACGACAACACGGACGGCAGCTTCCACGCGAGCAACGCCGTCAAGTACACGTCGGCCACTTACGCGGGCTTGTCGGGCACCGCGCTCTACGGCTTCAGCAACGAGGCGGGATTTGCGCAGAACCGCGTCTACAGCCTCGGCCTCACCTATAACTGGTCGACGCTCACGGTCGGCGCGGCCTTCGAGGACCTTTCGGGGGCGGGTACGACGACCGGCGGCGCCGTCGCCACCAACGACATGGGCTTCTCCGCGCAAAGCCAGAAAATCTGGGGCATCGGCGCGAACTACGGCATCGGGCCCGTGGTGCTCGGCGCGGTCTATACGCATACGAATGTGGACCAGCCTTCGGCGTCGATCTATGTGGGTCCGCTCGCGGCGAACGGACTGCGTTTCGACAACGCGGAATTCAGCGTCAAATACAATCTGACGCCGACGTTCTTCGTGGGTGGTATGTACACCTATACGCGCGCCGAAGTGCAGCAGGACTCGGGCGATGCCACGCCGCACTGGAACGAGGGCGGTGTGATGGCGCAGTACAACTTCTCGAAACGCACCGCGGTGTACGGCCAGTTCGTGTACCAGAAGGTGTCGGGCAACACGAGCGGGACTATCCTCGACTACGCGTATATCCCGGGGTCGGCGGGCGTTTCGTCGAATTCGCACCAGATAGTCGGGCGCCTTGCGATCACGCACAGCTTCTGATGGAGCGGGGCAAGCCCATGAGCCTCGGTGCAATGCAGCATCCCTCGCGAACGGGCTTTCGCGCGAGGGAAAGCGAAGGTAGGGTGGCGGTCCGGCGGGGCGTGTCGCTTTTCCGCAAGCACCTGTCGGAATTCGTCGGTTAGCGGCGGTTTTTTCTGGCAACTATATAGACACACTGTGCGGGCCGGCGCCTGCACCACGAGGAGATGGAGTCGATGAAATCGCCAAAGATCGTGGTTGAAGGTTTGTGTAAGGTATTCGGGGACAACCCGAAAATCGCGCGCGACATGCTGGCGCGCGGTGCCTCCAAGGACGAAGTGTTTGCGAAGACCGGCCACGTGGTCGGCGTTCATAACGTGTCCTTCGACGTCAAGGAAGGCGAGATTTTCGTGCTGATGGGGCTTTCGGGCTCCGGCAAATCCACGCTGATCCGTCTCGTCAACCGGCTCGTCGAGCCGACGGCGGGCAAGGTCGTCATCGACGGTCACGACATCGCCGCGGTGCGCCGCTCCGAACTCACGGCGCTGCGCCGCACCGACATGAGCATGGTGTTCCAGTCGTTCGCGCTGATGCCGCAGCGCACCGTGCTCTCGAATGCCGCGTTCGGCCTCGAGGTGGCCGGCATGAACCGCAAGGCGCGCGAGCGGCGCGCGCTCGAAGTGCTCGAACAGGTCGGCCTCGCCGCCTTCGCAAAGAAGCTGCCGGCCGAGCTTTCGGGCGGCATGCAGCAGCGCGTGGGTCTTGCGCGCGCCCTTGCGGTCAACCCTTCGCTGATGATCATGGACGAGGCGTTCTCCGCGCTCGATCCGCTCAAGCGCAAGGAAATGCAGAACGTGCTGCTGGAACTGCAGAAGAACCAGCGCCGCACGATCATGTTCGTTTCGCACGATCTCGAAGAGGCGCTGCGCATCGGCAATCGCATCGCGATCATGGAGGGCGGGCGCGTGGTGCAGATCGGCACGCCGCAGGAGATCATCGCCAACCCCGCGGACGACTACGTGCGGGCCTTCTTCGAAGGCGTCGATACGAGCCGCTACCTGACGGCCGGCGACCTGATGCAGTCCAACAGCGTGCCGCTCGTGCGCCAGTTCGACCCGTCGGGCATCGCCGCCTCGTTGAATGGCAGTGCGGAATATGCGTTCGTGCTCGATGCGGAGCAGCGCATTCGCGGTTTCGTGACGCGCGAGGCGATAGGCAGCGCGTCGCCGTCGCTGCGCAAGGTCGAGAGCATCCGGCGCGCTACGCCGCTCGATCAGGTGGTATCGCGCGTCTGTGCGAGCCGCACGGCGCTGCCGGTGGTCGACGAAACGGACCGCTATTGCGGTTCCGTCGATCAGGCTTCCGTTCTGAAGGTCATTACGCGCAGTCGAGGTGCCCATGTCTGAGATCATTCCCCTGGGAAGCTGGGTCGACCAGTCCGTCCACTATCTGCTCGATCACGACGCCAGCACGTTCGATTCGATCGGCCGCTTCATCGAAGGCCTCGCCGCATTGATCGAGCACGGGCTTCAGGCCATCCCGATGGGCGTCATGATGGCGCTCTTCATCGGTGTCGGGCTCTGGCGCGTGGGCTGGCGCTTCGCGCTGTTCGCCGCGCTGTCGCTGTTCCTGATCTATGCGACGGGCTTCTGGGACCAGACGATCATCACGCTCGCGCTGACGCTGTCCTCCACGCTCATCAGCCTCGTGCTGGGCGTGCCGCTTGGCATCTGGACCGCGAAGAACAAGCACGTGGCCATGATCGTGCGTCCGATCCTCGACCTCATGCAGACCATGCCGGCATTCGTCTATCTGATTCCGGCCGCCATGCTCTTCGGCCTCGGCCGCGTGCCTGGGATACTCTCGACCGTCATCTTCGCCATGCCGCCCGCGGTGCGTCTGACGAGCCTCGGCATTCGCCAGGTGAACCGGGAGATCGTGGAGGCGGGCCAGGCGTTCGGCTGCACGCCGTGGCAGCTACTCTACAAGGTGCAGTTTCCTAACGCGCTGCCTTCGATCATGCAGGGCGTGAACCAGACGATCATGATGGCGCTCTCGATGGTGATCATCGCTTCGATGGTCGGCGCGGGCGGTCTCGGCAACGACGTGCTCGCCAGTATCCAGCGGCTCGACATCGGCCTTGGCTTCGAGAGCGGTCTTTCGGTCGTGCTGCTTGCGATCATGCTGGACCGCATTACGGAAAGCTTCGGCCGCACGCCCGGCACGGCGCCCGCACCGCGCTTCGCGGGATTGCGCAACGTGATGCGCGTCAGGCGCGAGCATCCGGTCGCCGCACAAAGCTGAACCGGCCCCAGGGAGCGCAGCGTGGTGTCCACGACCGACCGACTCGATCTTGCCAGGCCTGAATATTTCGGGTTCCTTACGTTGCCGAGTTTTTCGATGATCGCCTTCAGCACCGCCGTGGAAGTGCTGCGCATGGCGAACTACCTGGCCCGCGAGACGCACTATCGCTGGTCGGTCATCACGCCGGACGGCGCGACGGCGCACGCGAGCAACGGCATCGCGCTCAGGCCGACCACGACGCTCGAAGCGGCCGGCATGCCCGACGTGCTGATCGTGTGCGGCGGCACGCGGGTTCGCAGTGCCGTGAGCGAGGAGGTGAAGGCGCTGCTTCACGGCGCCGCCGATCGCGGCGTGCTGCTGGGCGGGGTCTGTACCGGGGCGTACGCGCTGATGTCCGCGGGCTTGCTCGACGGCTACCACTGCACTTCGCATTGGGAGGACCTGCCGGCGCTGCACGCCGAGTTTCCCAACGTGCGCTTCGCAGACGAGCTGTTCGTGATCGATCGCGACCGGCTCACCTGCACGGGCGGTACGGCGCCGCTCGACATGATGCTCAACCTCGTCAGCCTGCGTTTCGGACGCAATCTCGCGGCGCAGATCTCGGAGCAGTTCATTCTCGAACGGATTCGCCGGGACAGCGATCAGCAGCCGATTCCCATCGACGCGCGCATGGGGCCTTCGCGCGCGGAACTGATCGAGGTCGTGCGCCTGATGGAGGCCAATATCGAGGAGCCGCTTTCGCTCGACGAACTGGCGCGGCTCGTCAAGCTTTCACAGCGGCATTTGCAACGCATCTTCAAGGTCTGCCTGAATGTTTCCCCCACGCATTACTACCTGAACCTGCGCCTGCGCCGGGCGCGCGAGCTGTTGCGCGCGACCGACGCCACGATCGCCGAGGTGACCACGTCCTGCGGATTTCATTCGCCATGTCACTTCAGCAAGGCCTATCGCGCCCAGTTCGGCCACGCGCCCAGCGCCGAGCGGCGTCAGTCCGGTCGCGTGTAACCCCTGTTGATTTTTTCGTGTCTGTCGCCGCTTCCAACGAGAGGATGTTCATGAAACGCAATCATCTGAAAATCGCCGCTGGCGTGCTTGCTCTTGCCGCCACCAGTGCCCACGCGACGGACCCGGCGGCTTGCCGCACCGTGCGCTTCGCGGACGTCGGCTGGACCGACATCGCCGCGACCACGGGGCTTGCCTCGACGCTGTTCGAGGGGCTGGGCTATAACCCGACCAAAACCATCGCGTCCGTGCCCATTACGTTCGCGGGCATCAAGAGCAAGCAGATCGACGTATTTCTCGGCTACTGGGCGCCGACGATGGACCCGATCATCGACCCGTTCGTAAAGGCCGGCAGCATCAAGGTATTGCCGACACCGAATCTCACCGGCGCGAAATACACGCTCGCCGTGCCCGATTATGTCTATAACGGCGGCCTCAAGACGTTCGCCGATATTCAGAAGTACGCCGACAAGCTCGACGACAAGGTGTACGGGATCGAGCCCGGCAATGACGGCAACGCGCTGATCAACAAGATGATCCAGGGGAATCAGTTCGGCCTCGGCAAGTTCAAGCTCGTCGAATCGAGCGAAGCGGGCATGCTCGTGGAGGTCAACCGCGCGATTCGCGAGAAGAAGTGGATCGTGTTCCTCGGGTGGGAGCCGCACCCGATGAATGTTCAGATGAAGATCGACTATCTGGCCGGCGGCGACGACGTGTTCGGGCCGAACTATGGCGAGGCCAAGGTGTTCACGGCCACGCCGCCCGACTATGCGGCGCGATGCCCGAACGCGGCGAAGCTCGTTTCGAACCTGAAATTCACCACGGCGATCGAAAATCACGTGATGGTTCCCATCATGAACAAGGAGGACCCGAACAAGGCGGCGCTCGAATGGCTGAAGGCGAATCCGCAGACGCTCGACCCATGGCTGGCAGGCGTGCAGACTTTCGACGGGAAGGACGGGTTGCAGGCGGTGAAGGCTTATCTGGCCGCCCATTGACAGGCTGAAGGGGCTGGCCGGGGTTCAGTCCGGCCGCCCGGCGCGGATGGATGGGGCGGGCGCGATGGTGCGGCCCGAAAGCCGCATACGTTCGGGCGTTAGCGTCCGCCGCCCTCATAGACGGTGAGATAGTTCTTCACGTCGGTGACGCCCGGCACCTGGCCCGCCACGGTGGCCGCGTCGTCAACTTCCTTCTGGTGGGCAACCTCGCCGGCCAGGTCGACTTCCCCATGCTTGGCGATCACGCGAACATCGGCGACGTCGATTTTCGCCTTGCTGAGTGCGCTCACCACCTGGCGCTCCAGTTGATGATTCGCTTTTCGGGCCGCGGAGCGGCTCATCGGCGCGCTCGCGTCCGAACTTTGCGCGAAGGATACGGAAGGCAGGGCGGTAACTGCGAGAGCGACGGACAGTGCGGCGGTCGCCGCCGCGCGTTCAACGATTGATTTCATTGCCAGACTCCATAGTTGTTGGAATTTCGGAACCCGTTCGGGCAAGAAGCGGGCAAAAAGCGGGCAAAAAGACCTCGTCGGTGAGCTCCTGCAATGGGAGCCGGGGCCAGTTGACTGGCTCGCGATAGATGATACACGAGGGTTTTGCGGGACGCGTTGGGGCGGGACATGGCCTTGCGCGCGTTGCCGCCTGCGTGAAGACACCGCGCTACGGCTTCAACGCCTGTCCGATGCAGTGGAAGCGTATCCAGAGTAATCAGGACTGCGACCTGCATGGCGGCACGCAACTTGCGCGCCAGCGTTGTGCACGTTGAAATCAAAAGTACACATTGTTTGCTTACGCTTCATCGTATCGACGGTGCCCGAGTATCCGCGGGGCATTGGGCAGATCATTACGCGGGTATTCAAAAGGCTTCATGCGGGGCTGACTCTCCCGTAAAAATGCGGCACGAATTATTAGAACGAACGTGCGCGCTACTTCGCATAGCCCGGATTTTTGCGGAAACTTGTCGCCGAAATGCTCATCCCACATATTGCAATTCACTATTGAACAGTTATGATGAGCCCGCGTGATCTCGAACGTCACGGTTCGAACAAGCGGGGAAACGACGAGTCGATCAGCAACTTCTCGCCCGAGGGACGCAAGGGGCGGGAAGGTTATTCAGTCTTGCAGCGGCGTAGACCGACACTATAAGGAGACGACATGCTGAGCCCTCATGAGTTTGCCACTCTCATGCTGATCAAGGACTCACCCGATCAGGTCGAACTGGATCGAGCCGAGCTCGATACCCTGTTGGCACGACATCTCGTATCCCTCGAAGAAGGGACAGCAGGGCGCAGACCCTGCATCACGAGCGACGGCAAATCTGTTCTGCAAGCCGTCGGTTGCATTCACTAGACCCAAGACATCCGGACTGCCCGGCCTGAAAGTACAAAGCCGTACCTCCAGGCATCTCACGGCAGTCCGGCGCGCAAGACCGGCGCGTCCAGCACATAACAACGAATTCTGATCGAATGGGGGCGCTGCCTGTTTTTAAGCAGTGCGTAATGATTCAGATGGGGTTTTGATAGGCGCGTCTATGCCGTGCGCATTGGCCGTGCCCGATTTTGTTCAAGGAGGATGTTCCATGGCAAGGCAAATCGCGGTCGTGACCGGTGGTATGGGGGGTATTGGCGAAGCGGTCAGTGTCAGGCTGCACGACGCCGGATACGCGGTTATCGTGACGCATTCGCCGGGCAATACCGGTGCGAACGAGTGGCTCGCAAAGAGAGAGTCGCAAGGGCGGCAGTTCCTTGCGTATCCGGTCGACGTGGCCGACTACGACTCGTGCCAGCGATGCGTCCGGCAGATCGCGGCGGAGGTGGGCCCCGTGGATATCCTGGTGAACAACGCCGGAATCACGCGCGACGCGAGCTTCAGGAAGCTCGACAAGGTGAACTGGGATGCGGTGTTGCGCACCAATCTCGACTCGGTCTTCAACATGACCAAGCCCGTCTGCGAAGGCATGGTCGAACGCGGCTGGGGGCGTATCGTCAACGTCTCGTCGATCATCGGTTCGAAGGGCGGCTTCGGGCAGACGAACTACGCGGCTGCGAAAGCGGGCATGCACGGCTTTACGAAGTCACTTGCACTCGAAGTCGCGAAGCGTGGCGTGACGGTCAACACGATCTCGCCTGGCTACATTGCCACGAAGATGGTCATGGCCGTGCCGCAGGAGATTCTCGACACGAAGATCATCCCGCAGATTCCCGTGGGCCGCCTTGGCGAACCCGAGGAGATCGCCGCGCTGGTGCAGTACCTGTGCTCGCGCGAGGCCGGTTTCGTTACCGGCGCCAACATCGCGATCAACGGCGGCCAGCATCTGCAGTGACGGGTGCCATAGCCGCGGAGGCCCGGACGTGCGGCGAGGGAAGGACCCGCACCGCTGAGTCCGGTCAGGCCGCGTGAGCTGAAAGCGGGTGCCGGGGCCGGCACCCGTCGCGTGGGGCGCGTATTACCAGGGCACCGTCCTGCCGAGATAGTCGAGATATTCAAGGCCGGGCCGTCCGTGCTTCGCAAGCAGCACGTTCACGAGATTCGGCACGCTTTCCTCTAGGGTCAGGCGCGCATCGGGCCCGCCCAGGGCCGTGCGAACCCAGCCGGGCGCCATCAGCACGAAGGCCCGCCTGGTCGTGGCCTCGCTTGCCGCTTGCCGAACCGAAAAGCTGCGCATGAACATGTTCAGCGCGGCCTTGCTGCCGCGATAAATCTCGCGCAACGCCACCGTATTGTTGGCGATGCTGCCTTGCCCGGACGACATCGCACCTATCAGCCCGGCAGGCGAGACGAGATGCTGAAGCGCCTCCATGACGCGCATGGGGCTCAGCGCATTGGTGATCATCACCTCCACGAAATTTTCCGTCGATGCCTCGCCGATGGTCGTCTGCTGTTTGTCGGCCGTGCCGGCATTCACGAACAGCATGTCGAAAACTCTGCCCTCGAGTCTGTCGCGTAGCGCGGCAAGCTGGGCAGGCTCGTTGATATCCAGGACCTCGATCTCGAGGCGCCCCTCATGTTCGTCGGCCAGATCGTGCAGCAGCGTTCGCGTCGTCCCGCCGCGCACGGTGCCGACCACATTCCATCCCTTTTTCAGAAATTCGCCGGCCATCGCATGGCCGAGACCCCGTGAGGCGCCGACGATCAGAACGGTCGGGGCCGGTTGACTGGTGGAGGCAGAAAGCATGGAGAGTTATCCTTTGTTCGATCACACGTGCAAGATAGTCAAAAGCCTGAACGGGCACAAGACGCAACGAATGCAAGCCACAGTTGCATGGCGCGCCATGCCAAAACAGGCGCCTGCGGTAGACTGCGGCGATGGACGATCTGGATTTGAACCTTCTCGTTGCCCTCGACGTGCTGCTGGAGGAAGGCAGCGTTACGGGTGCGGCTCGCCGGCTTGGCTTGAGCACGTCGGCGATGAGCCGGACACTCGCACGGCTACGGTCGGCAACCGGCGATCCCTTGCTCGTGCGAGCCGGACGCGGGCTCGTGCCGACTCCGCATGCCGCGGCGTTGCGCGCCCGCGTGCATGCGCTCACCGGCGAGGTGCGAGCCGTACTTAGGCCTCCTGATGGAGGAGTCGATCTCGCTGCGCTCTCTTCGACCTTCACGATACGCGCCGGCGAGTGGTTCATGGAGCTGATCTCCGCGCCGCTCGTGGCGGCACTCACCGAAGCCGCGCCCCATATTCGCCTGCGCTTCGCACCGAAGCCCGACAAGGATGCCCGTCTGCTGCGCGACGGCCGCATCGACCTCGAAGTGGGCCTGCGCGGGGAGTGGGCGCCCGAGTTGTGCGAGGAATTGCTGTTTCGCGACGAATTTGTCGGCGTCGTACGGACCGGGCATCCGCTTCTTGCCGGCGGGAAGGTCACGCCTGAGCGCTTTGCGGCCTGCCGGCACGTCATGGCGTCGCCGGTCGGCGAATTCAGCGGGCCGGTGGACGACGCCCTCGACAAGCTCGGGATCGCAAGAGCCGTCAGCGTCGTGGTGCCGGGCTTCCCGGATGCCATGCGGCTCGTGCGCACGTCCGATTTCGTTGCGACGGTGCCGGGCTGCTGCCTCGGGAACGCGCTGACACGCCGTCACGCCACCGCGTCGGGGCTCAAGCGCTTTGCCTTGCCGGTGTCGTTGCCGAAACACAGCGTATCGGCCATGTGGCATCCGCGCATGGAGGCCGACCCCGCGCATCGATGGCTGCGCAATACGGTCATTGCGCTTTGCAGGCAGGCCTGGCCTGCTGCGTGAGAGGGCCGGCGGGGCGCCGCCCCATTCTTCACGATTCGTATCTTATGGATTCACGGATTCCGCGTTTCATGCCCAAAGCGCTTGCGGCTACCATTCGCCGATACCAGGTGGATACGACACGTCGGCAAGACGTGCGGTAGCCTCAAATACAGGAGACGTCATGGGCACTAGCAGATCCGGCCGGCGCGATATGCCGCTTTCCCTCGCCAGTCTGGCGATCGTATTTCTCTCGGTTGGCGGCCTGGCCGCTTTTCCCAGACAGTCGATCGCGGGCGCGGAGCAGGTTCTTTACTGGTGTACGACGGTCTTCGCCTCGCCGGTTCTGCTGTTCGCGTTCGGCTCGCTGCTGTTCGTCGTCGGGCTCGCCTGCAGCAAGTACGGCAAGATCCGGCTTGGCGAGGGCGCTCCCGACTATTCGACGGTCTCCTGGATCTTCATGTTCATCCTCTCGGGGCTGGGTTCGTCGGCGCTGTACTGGGGCTTCCTGGACTGGGCCTATTACTATCACACGCCCGGATTGAACCTGCCGCCGGATTCGCCGCAGTCGCTGAAATTCAGCGTGGCCTATTCGTTCTTCCATTCCGGTCTGAGCGCCTGGGCCATCTACGCGATTGGCTCGGTCGCGATGTGCTATCACTTCCACGTCCGCAAAAACAAAGGACTGAGCCTGGCCTCGATGGTGGAAGCGATTACCGGTTGCCGCGCGAGCGGTCCGGTCGGCCGTCTGGTCGACCTGCTGTTCATGCTGTGCATGTTCGGAGCACTGACGATTTCGCTCGTGCTTTCCGCCACGACGTTTTCCCGCCTGCTGTCCAACCTGACCGGCATTCCCGATACGTTCGCGACCCAGGTGACCATCATCGTCGCGGTAGCCGTGCTGTTCACGCTGAGTTCGTGGATCGGCATGGACGGCGGCATGAAGCGGCTCAGCCAGATGGTGTGCTGGGGCGTGCTGGCGTTGACCGCGTACATTTATCTGTGCGGCCCTACCCAGTTCATCACCAGCAATTCGCTTTCCAGCCTGGGGCTGATGCTGACGAACTTCGTCGACATGAGCCTGTTCACGGATCCGATGGGCGACGGCAAATTCACCCGCGAATGGACGGTGTTCTACTGGCTGTGGTGGATTTCCTATGCGCCGGGCGTGGCGCTCTTCGTGACCCGCGTGTCGCGCGGACGCACCATTCGGGAAGTCATTCTGGCGATGATGCTGGGCGGCTGCGTGGGGGTGTGGTTCGTGTTCGGCGTGCTGGAGAACTATAGCCTGCACAACTTCATCACCGGCGTCGTCAACGTGCCGGGCGTATTGAACCAGCAGAGCGGCGAAGTCGCGATTGGCTTGCTACTCCAGCATCTGCCGGCGGGCCGCCTCGTGATCGTGTTCTTCCTGCTGCTGATGGCGGTTTTCCTCGCTGCGCACATGGATGCGGTGGGCTACGCCGTGTCGGCAACCTGCACCCGCGATCTGGCGGAGGGGCAGGACCCCGCGCCGAGAGACCGGTTGTTCTGGTGCATCATGCTCACGCTGGTGCCGCTGGCGGTGATCTTCACCAGGGCACCGCTCAATACCATGAAGACGGCTGTGATCGTTACCGCGATTCCGTTCCTTCTGATCATGCTGGTCAAGGTGTACGGCCTGCTCAAATGGCTGCGCGAAGACTATGGCCATGTTCCGGGGCACCTGATCGAAGAGCAGGGCGGCATGCTGGTGGCCCAAGAACACCTGCCCGGTTGAGCGAGCACGACATGCAGCGTAGCTACCCGCTCAGCAGGGAGATGTGCGAGTTCGTGGAGGCCAGCGCGGCCTTTTGCGCGGAAGACGACAGTGTGAAGGCCGGCCGGGCCGCCTACGACGCGCTATGCCGGCACTTCACCCCCACGCGCGACGCCGGCGTGGCCATCGAGGAGCTGTGCGTTGCCGGAGAGGACGGGCCGGTTCCGATCCGGCTTTATCGCCCGGTTGGCGAGGCTCCGGCGCAGGGTTGGCCATGCGTGTTGTACCTGCATGGCGGCGGTTGGGTGGTCGGCGGGTTGGACTCGCACGAATTCATGACGATGCCGATGGCGCGCGACCTGTCCGCCGTGGTGGTCGCGGTTGATTATCGGTTGGCGCCGGAGCATGTGTTTCCGGCGGCGTTCGACGACTGCCTGGCGGCGTGGCGGTATCTGCTGGCGCAGGGCCGCGGCCACGGGATCGATCCGTCCAGACTGGTGCTGGCTGGCGATAGCGCCGGCGGCAACCTGGCGGCGGCGTTGTGTCTGGAAATCGCTCGTGTCGGCGGCCCGGCTCCGCGGGGACAGGCGCTGATCTACCCGGTGCTGGGTACCGACCAGAGCCTGCCGTCCTGGCGTGAGAATGCCGATGCGCCGCTATTGAGCGCCGCCGACGCGGATTACTACCTGAAGGTCTATGCGCCCGCCCCGTCCAGTCATGGGGACCCGCGCCTGGCGCCCCTTGCGGCGCCTTCATTGGCCGGGATGCCGCCGGCTTTCGTGGCGGTAGCCGAATTCGATCCCCTGCGTGACGATGGCCAGCGCTACGTCGAGCGGTTGCGTGCCGCCGGCGCGGCAGCGCAGCTTCATTTCGGGCGCGGATTGCTGCACGGCTGCATGCGGGCAATGCGCAGTTGCCCCGAGACGGCCTGCCTGTATCGGGCATTTATCGACGCGATAGCGGCAATGCTGGAGCAACGGCCCGGCAACCGCACGGTGTTGTAGCGCGCTTCCCGCTTGTCGACGCGGTCTCATGGAGATCGTCGACAAGCGAGTTCAGTCTTGACCAATCGATATCAATTAGTTGTACATAAATAATATAAGGAAGGAGATTCGGACGTGAAAAACTGCATTCTGCTTTGCACCGCACTCGGCACTATCGGAATGACGACACAGGCATTCGCCAGCGACAGTTCGGTTACCTTGTATGGCGTAATCGACGAGTCGATCCAGTACATCCATAACGTGGGTGGCGAACACTACCAGTTGGGGCTGCAGAGCAGCAACTGGTACACCAACCGCTGGGGTATCAAGGGCAGTGAGGACCTGGGCGGCGGCTTGAGCACGGTGTTCAGGCTGGAATCGGAGTTCGACCTCAATACCGGGAAGGCGGACGGCATTTTCAATCGCCAGTCGTACGTGGGGTTGTCCAGCAACCGCTGGGGAACGCTGACCGTGGGCAAGCAGCTCGACATCATGCAGGACATGGTCGTGCCGGTGCAGGGCGATAACTTTCTCGAATATTTCACGGCGCCGGGCGACATCGATCTCGCCGATGGGTCGACGCTCATTTCGAATGCGGTGCAGTGGGCGAGTCCGGTCTGGAACGGCTTGCAGATGGAAGCGCAATACTCGTTCGGAGGCGTCGCGGGTTCCATGAGCTCCGGTTCGACCGCAAGCATTGCCGGTCTGTACACGGGGAAGGCGCTGACGCTGGCGGCCGGCTTCTTCCATGCCGACAACGGTAATCCGGCATTTTCCGGGCGCGGTATCAACTCGACCAACAACGGCATGTTCAGTACACCGGTCAATTCGCATTACGCGAGTGCCAGCAAGATCAACGTCGCGCGGACGGGGGCGTCCTACGCGATCGGGTCCGTAACGTTCGGGGGCTACTACAGCTACTCGGAATATCTGCCGGACGGGTATTCGACATTCTCGAAGGCGGAGCGCTTCAATAATGGCGAGGTCTGGGCCTATTGGCAGGTGACCACGGCAGTCGGACTGGAAGCCGGCTACGATTACCTGAAATCGCACGGCGATTCGAGCGCGACGTACAACCAGTTCTCGCTGGCCAGCGACTACTCGCTGAGCAAACGGACCCGGTTGTATGCGACAGCGGCCTTTACCCACGCTTCGGGCAGCAATGGCGCCGGACCGGCCCAGGCGGTGATTGCCGATTCGTGGGGATGGGAAGGCGGCAACAGCAAGCAGGCGCTATTCGTGCTCGGGATTCAACACAAGTTCTGAGTTTCCGCGGCGCTGCCATTTGCTATGCTGATGGCTTGCGGCCGATCACGCTTTTTACGCGTCGGCGCGCGGATTCCCACCTCGTGCGCGTGAAATGGAAAACCCCCGACTGAATTATTCGCTGCGCCAGCTTCGCTATTTCGTCACGACGGCCGAAGTGTTGTCGTTCACGTCGGCAGCGAAGCTGATGCATATCTCGCAGCCCTCGATCTCGACCGCGATCGCCGAACTGGAGGACTCGCTGGGCGTGCAGCTTTTCATCCGGCATCACGCGTCGGGGCTTTCGCTGACGCAGGCCGGACGCGAGATTCTCGGCAAGACGCGCGACCTGCTGAAGAACGCGGAAGAGCTGCAGGCTTCCGCGCGCGGGATGGATACGGGCATGACCGGCACCATCGCGCTCGGTTGCCTGACTTCGCTCGCGCCGCCGCTCCTGGCCGGGCTCGTCAGCAGCTTTCTGTCCGATCATGCCGGTATCGGCTTCAGGACCACGGAAGCACATCAGGAAGACTTGTTCACGGGCTTGCACGACGGCACGCTCGACCTTGCGCTGACCTACGACATCGACCTCACCGCCGACATCGAGTTTCGTCCACTGGTGCGCCTGCCGCCGTATGTGATCCTGCCCACGGACCATCCGCTGGCGCAGCATCGTTCGGTGACGCTGGCGAGCCTCGTGGGCCAGCCCTATGTGATGCTGGATCTGCCGCACAGCCGCGAATATTTTTCGTCGCTCTTCGACGCCGTGGGAGAGCGGCCCGTGCCGGCGTTCCGGTCGGCCCAGCCGGAAGTGGTGCGGGGCATGGTGGCGAACGGCCTTGGGTACAGCATCCTGAATTTTCCGCTCAAGTCCACGCAGACCGTGGATGGCGCGGACTTCGTGGTCAAGCGCTTCAAGGACGACGTTGCCGCCACCACGCTCGGGATTGCCCAGTCGCGCAACATGAAGCCGCGACAGGTGGTGCAGCGTTTTGCATCCTTCGCCGAGACGGTGATCAAGAAGCAGCACGCCAAGGTTTGAACGGACCGCCATGCCGATGCCCCGTCGGCATGGCGGTGCCGGCGGGGTATCGACGCACGCATCAGGCGCGCTCTCGTCAGAACGAGTAGATGAACTGCGCGCCGAGCAGGTCGTTGTTCCTGCTGTACGAACCGTCGCTGCGCAGGAACACCTGCTGCGTGGCCCAGTCGTGGCGATACTCCACCTTGACCGTGATCTGCTGCGTCGGATAGAACAGCAGGTCCAGCGTCACGTCCTGGCGGGTGGCGCCCTTGCAGTCGAAGCCCAGACCGCCGTTGGCCTGCGAATTCGCAAGGCACTCCGAACCAATGCCGAAGCCGTTGTACGGGTCCATGCCGTTGCCGTTCAGCGCAATGCCGCCGCCCCCGCCGCCGTTCTTGCCGTCGGCCAGCACGTCGTAGCGCGCCGTCACGCCCATGCGGCCCACCACCGGAGCGTTGAACTTGTGGTGCGCGAGCAGCGACAGGCCGTACCACTGCGCGTTGCCGCCGTTGTACGCCGCACGCTGCTGCTGGCCGTAGTCCACTTCGGCGTTGTACTGCGTGTCCGCGAGCGTGTAGGTGGCATCGGCCTCGCCGAAGAAGAAGTAGCCCCCCGAGCTCGTCGCCTGGCCACCCGGTCCGTAGACCACCTGGCCGTCGGCGTTGGTGGCGCTCGAGAGCGTCTGGCGTCCGATGTTGAACGAGCCGCCGATATCCAGCGCGCTGGACCACGTGTAGTCGGTGCGGGCCGTGAAGGTCGGGATCTTGTTGCTGGTGGTGATCGGGTCGCCCAGCGCGTTGGTGCCCGTCTGCGTGACCGAGCCGTAGGTGCGGTACTGCTCGTTGCCGACCATGAACTTCCACGCCCAGTTGCTGCCGTCGGGCGACCAGTTCCAGCCCACGCCCACGTAGCTGCCCGGATCGGAGAAGTCGTAGAGCAGGCCGTGGGTGAGGGTGAGCATCTGGTTGGACTGCTGCACCTCGTAGCCGCCGAAGCTGGGCATCAGACCCGCGACGAAGGTGCCCGTGGCGGTGACCGGCACGGTGATGACGGCGGTGTTCAGGATGTCGTCGCCGGTGCTGCCGTGCTCGTTCTGCAGCAGCGTGATGCCGTTGCCGCGGTTGGGCATGAGGGTGACTTCGGCAGACGGCGCCATCGGTCCGACCCCGAAGGTCTTCTTGATGTCGAGGTAGAGGTCGCCGAAGGTGCTGTTGAAGTAGTTATAGGAGCTTTCGTGGTTCGCGAAGAGGAACGACGAGGTGCTCGCGGCGCGGTTGTAGATGTAGCTCGGGTCGATGTAGCCGGTGATCGAGAGGCCGGCGATGGGGCCGGTGTTGGCCGCGTCGGAGAGCGAATCGACCTTGAGCTGCTGGTTGGCGACCTGCTGCTTGATGGCGTCGAGATCGTCGTTGGTCAGGTGCGCGGGCGCCTTGCCGTAGCCGGGCGAGGAGGCGTCCACTTCCTGGGCCGGAGCGGCGGCTACCGGTGCTGCTGCCGCTGCGGTCTGCGCCGTGGCCTTCGTGTTCTTCGACTGCGCGAGCTCCGTCTTCAGCGATTTCACTTCTTTCTGCAGCGAACTGAGTTCCTGCTGCAGGGCCTTGATCTGGTCGCTGGTCGTATCGGCCATGGCCAGGCCTGGCAGGGCTCCGGCTACCAGCAGACAGATTAACTTCTTCCTCATCAACATTCTCCTTGTGGGTCGTTCCTGCAAAGACTTCGGCATGGGGTGCGCAAACCCCCGTCGGCGTGCAGTCCGTCCCCGGGACCGCCCGCCCTTCTTCCGCACGTGGACCGTGCGCTGTCGCTTCGCTTTGTGCTTCGGGTTGTGCTTCGGTGTACTACGGATACAGGTTCGGATGTCTCTCAGGCCCTGCGGGTGCTTGCGGTTCGGGCCGTGGCTGGATCGCAACCCGACCCGGAGCGCGCCGGAATCAGGCGCGAATCACGCCGCGCGGCGTCCCAGCGGCGCCCCCACGGCGCCCACCGGCGCGGCAGGCGGCTCCGCCCCGGCCGGATCGGGCTGGATGAAGGCCATCTGCATGTCGCGCATGCGTTTCTTCTCGCGGGCCATCATGATCTGGTTGGCCACGATCACCCCGATCGTCACCGCGCTGATAAAGAGCGTGGCCAGCGCATTCATCTCGGGATTGAGCCCCAGGCGCACCCGCGAGAACACCACCAGCGGCAGCGTGGTCGAGCCCGGGCCCGAGAGGAACGCGGAGAGCACCAGATCGTCGATCGAGAGCGTGAACGAGAGCAGCCAGCCCGAGATGAGCGCCTGCGAGATCAGCGGCAGCGTGATCACGAAGAACACCTTGAAGGGTGTCGCGCCCAGATCGAGCGCGGCCTCCTCCAGCGAGCGGTTCATCTCCTTGACCCGCGACTGCACGATGATCGCCACGTACGAGACGCACAGCATCACGTGGCCGATCCACATGGTCAGCACGCCCCGGCCCTTCGGCCAGCCCAGGAACTGCTCCATCGCCACGAACAGCAGCAGCAGCGAGATGCCCTGGATCACCTCGGGAATCACCAGCGGCGCGTTGATCATGCCCGCGAAGAGCGCAAAACCCCGGAAGCGCCCCATGCGCGCGAGCACATAGCCCGACCACGTGCCGATCACGACCGAGGCGAACGCGGTCATCAGGCCGATCTTCAGCGACAGCCACGCGGCGTTGAGCAGTTCGTCGTCCTGCAGGAGCGCGGCGTACCACTTCAGCGAGAAGCCCGACCAGACGGTGACGAGCTTCGATTCGTTGAAGGAATACACCACGAGGCTGATGATCGGGATGTACAGGAACAGAAAGCCGAGTGTAAGCACACCGGTGGAGAGGGTGCGGTTGGGCCTGATCATTTGCCTTGCTCCAGTTGCCTGACCTGGTTGTGCTGGAAGAGGGCCATCGGCACGAGCAGCAGCAGCACCATCGCCACCGTGACGGCCGAGGCCATCGGCCAGTCCATGTTGTTGAAGAACTCGTCCCACATCACGCGGCCGATCATGAGGGTGTCGGCGCCGCCGAGCAGTTCGGGGATCACGTACTCGCCCACCGCGGGGATGAACACGAGCAGGCTGCCGGCGATGATGCCGTTCTTCGAGAGCGGCAGCGTAATGCGGGTGAAAGCGACCCAGGGCTTCGCGCCGAGATCGTAGGCGGCCTCGAGCAGGGTGAGGTCCATCTTGACGAGGTGGGCGTAGAGGGGCATGACCATGAAGGGGAGGTAGGAATAGACCATGCCGATGTAGACGCCCGCGTCGGAGTGATAGAGGCGCAGGGGCGAGTGGATGAGGCCGATGGCCATGAGGGCGTGGTTCAGGAGCCCGTCGTCCTTGAGGATGCCGATCCAGGCGTAGACGCGGATCAGGAAGGAGGTCCAGAAGGGCAGCATGACGCCCATCATGAGGAGGTTGCGGGTGGCGGGGTTCGAGCGGGCGATGTAGTAGGCGACGGGGTAGCCGATGAGCAGGCACAGGAGGGTGGAGACGGCCGCCATCTTCAGGGAGCTGATGTAGGTGGCGATGTAGAGGTCGTCCTGGAGGAGGAAGGCGTAGTGGCCGAGCTGCAGGGCGAAATGGACGACGCCGTCCTTCATCCCGACGAGGTTGGTGTAGGGGGGCACGGCCATCATCTGGTCGGCGAAGCTGATCTTGAACACGAGCACGAAGGGCACGGCGAAGAAGAGCGTGAGCCAGAGGAAGGGCACGCCGATGACGGCGGTGCGGCCGGAGGGCACGAAGCGGGAGAACAGGCGCGAGAAGACGCGCAGCGCGCCGCCGGAAGCGGCAGAGGCATGGGTGGAGGGCAGGGAAGTACTCATGGTGTCCTCTTCCTCATTGCGTGAGCACGACGCCGCTGGCGGGCGACCAGGAGACGTAGACGTCGTCGTTCCAGGCGGGCGCGCCCTCGCTCATGAGGTGCGAGCTGGAGAGGTTGGAGACGACCACCTTGCCGCCGGGCAGGCGCACGTGGTAGAGCGAGTAGCTGCCCATGTAGGCGACGTCGGAGACGACGCCGCGTGCCCAGTTGTGGGGCGTGCCGGGCTTCTCGCGGGTGACGCGCACGCGCTCGGGGCGCACCGAGATGCCCACGGGCATGCCCAGCGGCCCGGTGATGCCGTGGCTGACGTACATGCGCGTTTCGAGGTCCCCGCTCTCGACGAAGATGTGGTCGGGCTCGTCCTCGACGACCTTGCCCTCGAAGAGGTTGGTCGAGCCGATGAATTCGGCGGAGAAGCGGCTGTTGGGGAATTCGTAGACGTCGGAGGGCGTGCCGGTCTGCACGATGCGGCCCTCGCTCATGACGGCGAGGCGGTTGGCCATGGTCATGGCCTCTTCCTGGTCGTGGGTGACCATGACGCAGGTGACGTCGACCTTGTCGATGATGCCGACGAGTTCGAGCTGGGTCTTCTGGCGGATCTTCTTGTCGAGTGCGGACATGGGCTCGTCGAGGAGCAGGAGCTTGGGGCGCTTGACGAGCGAGCGGGCGAGCGCGACGCGCTGCTGCTGTCCGCCGGAGAGCTGGTGGGGCTTGCGCTGGGCGTAGCGGCTCATCTGCACGAGGTTCAGGGCGTCGGCGACGCGCTCCCTGATCTCGTTCCTGGGCGTGCCTTCCTGCTTGAGGCCGAAGGCGACGTTGGCCTCGACGCTCATGTGGGGGAAGAGGGCGTAGGACTGGAACATCATGTTGACGGGACGCCGGTAGGGAGGCAGCGTCGCGAGGTCTTCGCCGTCGACGTAGATGCGCCCGGAGGTGGCGGTTTCGAGCCCGGCGAGCATGCGCAGCAGGGTGGACTTGCCGCAGCCGGAGCTGCCGAGCAGGGCGAAGAGTTCGTTCTTCGCGACGCTCAGGCTCACGTTGTCCACCGCGGTGCTCTCGCCGAACTTCTTGACGACGTTTTCGATGCGGACGAACGCGTCGTTGGTGGTGGCCTTGGTGCCCGATGCACCCGCGGCCGGATTGGCGTTGACTTGTGGCGTCGATTTCATGATGTAACCTTGGTTCCTGTCTGATCGCAGGCGCGAACGGTCCCGCACGGGGCGCATGACGCGACTCGCGAAATAAGTACTGCGAACGGAGCTCGTTGGGGGTTGCGCGCGTCGTCAGGGGAAAAGGGCGCGGCGCGCGCAACCGGACTTCGGACTACGACTGATGGCGCGGAGAGGTCGAGCGATCCCTCCGGCGCACTGTCTCCTTCACTCTCCTTCAGGGGTTTTGCGCAATCAGTGACCCGTCTTGAGCTGCGCCCACAGACGGTTTTCCAGACGCAGGATGTCGGCCGGCATCGGCTTCATCAGCGTCATCTTCTTCAGAACGTCTTCCGGCGGGTACACGGTCGGATCCTGAACCACGGCCGGCGTCACGAACTGGTGAGCAGCCTTGTTGGCGGTCGGGTAGAACACTTCGTTCGTGATCTGTGCGTTGACCTTCGGATCCTCGATGTAGTTGATCCAGGCGAGCGCGGCTTCGGGATGCGGCGCGTCCTTCGGGATCACCATGCTGTCGAACCAGATGAGGCCGCCTTCCTTCGCGTTGGCGAACCTGATCTCGTAGCTGCGCTTCGAATCGGCCGCGCGGCGGCGCGCGATGCCCACGTCGCCGGACCAGCCGAAGGTCACGCAGATATCGTTGTTCGCGAGGTCGTTGATGTAGCCCGACGAGTTGAACTGCGTGATATACGGGCGGACTTTCTTCAGCACTTCGAAAGCGGCCTGATAGTCGGACGGGTTCGTGCTGTTCGGGTCCTTGTGCATGTACTGCAGCGTCGCGGCGAATACGTCCACGGCCTGGTCGAGGAACGACACGCCGCAGCTCTTGAGCTTCGAAAGATTGTCCGGGTCGAACACGAGCGCCCAGCTATTCACCGGCGCGTTGTCGCCCAGCGCCTTCTTGACCGCTTCCACGTTGTAGCCGATGCCGTCGGTGCCGTAAGCATAGGGCGCGGCGTACTGGTTGCCGGGGTCCGCCTCGGCAATGATCTTCATGATGGCCGGATCGAGATGCGAGAGGTTCGGCAGCTTCGATTTGTCGAGCTTCAGATAGACGCCGGCCTGGATCTGCCTCGCCATGTAGTTCGACGTGGGCACGACGATGTCGTAGCCCGAGCTGCCGGCCAGCAGCTTGGCTTGCAGCGTGTCGTCGCTGTCGTAGTTGTCGTACTTGACCTTGATGCCCGTCTGCTTCTCGAAGTCGGGAATCGTGTCCTTGCCGATGTAGTCGGACCAGTTGTAGACGTTGATCTGCGTGTCCGCCGCACTGGCCGGTGCGCATTGGAGTGCGCCAAGGCTCGCCAGCGTGGCCAGCGAGGTGGCCGTAATGGCGGGACGAATACGGCACCAGTAAGGATAGCTAATCATAGTGTTTTCCCTAAAATGAAGAAGCGGGCGCGTGGGCTCGCTGTGGCTCGTGTAAAAGCGGGTAATGCTTGAAAAGGCTCGAGAAGGCTCGAGAAGCCGGTTCGAAGCGGCGTGAAAGTGCGAATCTTCAGACGTGCAGCAGCAAATGCTTGCGTTCCCACGAACTGATCACGCGGAAGAACGCCTGGTATTCGGTCTCCTTGAGGGCGACATAGGCCTTGACGAACGCCTCGCCCAGCATTTCCTTCAGCGGGTCGGCGCGCCGCATCAGCGCGAGCCCCTCTTCGAGGTTGCGCGGCAGCTCGTACGACTCCCGGTAGCCGTCGCTCGTCAGCGGGACAGTGGGCTCGAGGCCTTGCGTCATGCCCAGATAGCCGGCGGCCAGCGTGGCGGCGATGGCCAGATACGGATTGCAGTCCACGCCGGGAATGCGGTTTTCCACGCGGCGGGCGGCGGGCGACGAATGCGGCACGCGAAAACCCACGGTGCGATTGTCGTAACCCCATTGCACGCTGATCGGCGCCGCCATGAAGCGCGAGAGGCGGCGATACGAATTGATGTAGGGGGCGAAGATTGGCATGAGCGCGGGAGTGTAGGTCTGCAGACCCGCGATATACGAGTGAAAGAGGGCGCTGGGTTTGCCGCCGGGCTCGCTGAAGAGATTGCGGCCGCTCTGCGCGTCGATCAGGCTCTGATGGACGTGCATCGCGGAACCGGGTTCGTCTTCCATCGGCTTGGCCATGAACGTCGCGTACATCTGGTGCCGCAACGCCGCCTCGCGCACGGTGCGCTTGAAGAGGAACACCTGGTCGGCGAGCTTGAGCGCATCGCCGTGCAGAAAGTTGATTTCCATCTGCGCGGCCCCGACTTCGTGAATCAGCGTGTCGACTTCGAGGTCCTGAATATCGCAGTACTCGTAGATGTCTTCGAACAAGGGATCGAATTCGTTGACGGCCTCGATCGAATACGACTGCCCGCCCGTTTCCGGGCGGCCGGTGCGGCCTACGGGCGGCTGCAGCGGCAGATCGGGGTCGCGGTTCGTGTCGACCAGATAGAACTCGAGTTCCGGCGCCACCACCGGTGTCCAGCCTTTCGCGTCATAGAGTGCGAGCACCCGGCGCAGCACGTGGCGCGGCGAGATCGCAACGGGCGTGCCGTCGAAGTGCATGCAGTCGTGAATCACTTGCGCCGTGGGATCGACGGCCCAGGGAACGATGCGCAGCGTCGAAGGATCGGGCACGCACACCATGTCGGGGTCGGTCACGCCGGTCAGCGTGCCGTCTTCGGGGTAGTCGCCCGTGACGGTCTGGATCATCACCGCCTGCGGCAAGCGCATCGACTCGCCCGCTTCGAACTTGCTGCGGGGGATGATCTTGCCGCGCGCGATCCCGGACATGTCGGGAATGATCGCCTCGATTTCGGTGACGCGATGCTTCTTCAGGAAATCGTCGATCTCGTTCATGCCGCTCATTGCATCCTTCATTGCATTCACTCGATGGCACTGCCGCGTAGGGTGGCGCGGGCAGCGAATCGGCCCGGCGCCGGTTGGTCCCGCGTTGAGCACGGCCCTCGTTCAACGGGCGGTGCATTGCGAACGACGGCTGAAGCGTAGCACCGGCCAATAAGGGGTAAAAAAATAGTTTTCTTAGTCCATGCATAGGTTTTGGCTATTCAGGAAAATGGCGTGCTGCAGCAAATGAAAGGTGCAACATGCAATGCCCCCATGGTCATTCGGAATTGCATAGAAAAAAACGATGCACTAGCCAGAAATTCCGTTCTTTATGTTCTCTTTTTGCCCAGGCACAGTGCGCTCATGGCTTTCGACGGTCGCGGTAGCGGAGCCGCCGGAGGTATCCACTAACAGGAGAGTCTTCGTGAATCCAGCAACAGCAACGGTGCGCAGCTACGCCGACTGGCAACGTCTTGCCGCGGACGTCTCCCCGAGAACCCAGGCTCACATTGGCGGCCGCTTCGTGCCCGCGCGCAGCGGCAAGACCTTCACGGCGATCGATCCCGCCACGGGCGCGGCGATTGCCGAGGTGGCCTCGTGCGACGCCGCCGACGTGGACGACGCCGTGCGCGCCGCCCGCGCGTCGTTCGCGGCCGGCGTCTGGTCGCGCGCCACGCCGGGCCAACGCAAGCTCGTGCTCTGCCGTCTTGGCGAACTGATCGCCGCGCACGGCAGCGAGCTCGCGCTGCTCGACTCGCTCAATATGGGCAAGCGCGTAGCCGACGCGTTCGACATCGACGTGCCGGCTGCCGGCAGCCTGTTCGCCTGGTACGGCGAAGCGGTGGACAAACTCTCCGGCGAGGTGCCCGCGACCGATCCCGGCAATCTCGCGATCGTGACGCGCGAGCCGCTGGGTGTGGTGGGCGCCGTCGTGCCCTGGAATTTCCCGCTCGATATGGTTGCGTGGAAGGTGGCGCCGGCGCTCGCGGCCGGCAACAGTGTGGTGCTCAAGCCCGCGGAGCAGTCGCCGCTTTCGGCGCTGCGTCTTGCCGAACTGGCGCTCGAAGCCGGCTTGCCGGCCGGTGTGCTGAACGTCGTGCCGGGCTTCGGCGAAACCGCCGGCCGCGCGCTCGGGATGCACCCCGATGTCGATGTGCTCGCGTTCACGGGTTCGACGGCGATCGGCAAGAAGTTTCTCGAATACGCGGGCCAGTCGAACATGAAGCAGGTCTGGCTCGAATGCGGCGGCAAGAGCCCCAACCTCGTGTTCGAAGACACGGACGACCTGGACCTTGCGGCGCGCAAGGCCTGCTTCGGCATCTTCTTCAATCAGGGCGAGGTCTGTTCGGCGAACTCGCGCCTCTTCGTGCAGCGTTCGATACACGACGCGTTCGTCGAGCGGCTCGTTGCCTGCGCGCGCGACTTCTACCCGGGCGATCCGCTCGACCCCGTGAGCGGCATGGGAGCGATCGTCGATCAGGCGCAGCATGCGCGCGTGCTCGAATGGATCGAGCGCGGGCGCAAGAGCGCGACGCTCGCCACCGGAGGCGGTGCGCCGCTCGTGAACGGCAAGGGCCTGTTCGTCGAGCCGACGATCTTCGTCGACGTGAAGGCGGACAACCCGCTCGCCCGCGAAGAGATCTTCGGCCCGGTGCTTTCGGTGCTCGCGTTCGACAGCGAAGACGAAGCGGTGCAGCTCGCAAATGATTCGATCTACGGCCTTGCCGCCTCGGTATGGACCGGCAGCCTCGCGCGCGCCCATCGCGTCTCGCAGCGCCTGCGCGCCGGCACGGTGTCCGTCAACACGGTCGACGCGCTGAGCGCCCAGACGCCGTTCGGCGGCTTCGGCCAGTCGGGCTTCGGCCGCGATCTCTCGCTGCACGCGCTCGACAAATACACGGGCCTGAAGACCACCTGGATCACCTGGTGAATGCGCCCCGGATCAAACCGCCTTATCCATTGGAGTCTGGAAAAATGAATGCACACGACTTGCCGCAGCGCACGACGCGCGACTATCAACAGAGCGATGCCGCGCACCACCTGCACGCCTTCGTCGATCAGAAAGCCCTGAACGAGGAAGGGCCGCGCGTGATGGTGCGGGGCGAGGGCGTCCACCTTTGGGACAACGACGGCAACCGCTATCTGGACGGCATGTCCGGGCTGTGGTGCACCAATGTCGGATACGGCCGCCAGGAACTGATCGACGCGGCCTCGCGGCAGATGAAAGAACTTTCGTACTACAACATGTTCTTTCACACCACGCATCCTGCGGTGATTCAACTCTCGGAGAAGCTGTTCTCGCTGCTGGGCGATCGCTTCTCGCACGTCGTCTACACGAACTCGGGCTCCGAGTCGAACGAGGTGCTGATCCGCACGGTGCGCCGTTTCTGGGACGTGATGGGCAAGCCGCAGAAGAAGGTGCTGATTGGCCGCGTGAACGGCTATCACGGTTCGACGGTGGGCAGCGCTTCGCTGGGCGGCATGGCCTTCATGCACGAAATGGGCGACCTGCCGATTCCGAACATCACGCACGTGGACGAGCCCTACTGGTACGCCAATGGCGGCGACCTCACGCCGGAGGCGTTCGGCAAAGCGGCGGCGCTCTCGCTCGAACGCAAGATTCTCGAACTGGGCGCGGACCGCGTCGCCGCCTTCGTCGCCGAGCCGTTCCAGGGCGCGGGCGGCATGATCTTCCCGCCGGACGGCTACTGGCAGGAGATCGAGCGCATCTGCCGTCAATACGACGTGCTGCTCTGCGCCGACGAGGTGATCGGTGGCTTCGGGCGCACGGGCGAGTGGTTCGCGCACCGTCATTTCGGCTTCGAGCCGGACCTGATCTGCGTGGCCAAGGGCCTGACCTCGGGCTATGTGCCGATGGGCGGCCTCATCATGAGCCGGCGCGTGGGCGAGGCGCTCGTCGAGAAGGGCGGCGTCTATGCCCATGGTCTGACTTACTCGGGGCACCCGGTCGCCGCCGCCGTCGCGCTCGCGAATCTCGACGTGCTCGATCGCGGCGGGCTCGTCGAGCGGACGAAGACCGATACCGGACCGTATCTGCAGAAGGCGCTGCGCGACGCGTTCGCCGATCACCCGCTCGTTGGCGAAATTCAGGGGGTGGGCGCCGTGGCGGCGATCCAGTTCGCGAAGGACAAGGCCACGCGCGAGCGCTTCGCGAACGAAGCGGATCTGACCTGGCATAGCCGCTCCGCCGGCTTCGACCTCGGCGTGATCGTGCGCTCGACGAATGGGCGCCTCATCGTTGCGCCGCCGCTCGTGATCGATCATGCCCAGATCGACGAACTGGTGGACAAGATGCGCCAGGCGGTCGACACAACGGCAAAGACGATCGCCCGATAACGCATCAAAGCATCGCGACCCCGGATCGTGCCCCCGACGGGGGGCACGTCTGTCATCCAACGGTGGGCGAACCGGATCAATAGTTAGGCATACCTATTAAATGGCCGGATGGGCCGGTATGCATGGCAGAAGGAAAACGCTATGAAAAATGAAAACATTTCAGTCGACACGCTCGTAGTCGGCGCCGGCCAGGCCGGTGTCGCCATGAGCGAACACCTGAGCCGGCTGGGCATCTCGCACCTCGTGCTCGAGCGCAGCCGCGTTGCAGAACGTTGGCGCACGGGCCGGTGGGACTCGCTGGTGGCCAACGGGCCGGCCTGGCACGACCGCTTTCCTGGCATGGAATTCGAGGGCTTCGCGCCGGACGCGTTCGTGCCGAAGGAATCGATTGCCGACTACTTCGAAGCCTACGCGAAGCAGTTCGACGCGCCCATTCGAACGGGCGTGGAAGTGACCCGCGTGGTACGCAACGAAGGGCGCCCGGGCTTCGCCGTCGAAACGAGCGAGGGCGTGGTCGAAGCGATGCGCGTCGTGGTGGCGACGGGGCCGTTTCAGCGCCCGGTCATTCCGCCGATCGCACCGCAAGCCGCGAATATCGAGCAGATCCACTCCGCCGACTATCGCAATCCCGGCCAATTGCCCGAAGGGGCCGTGCTCGTGGTGGGCGCAGGCTCGTCGGGCGTGCAGATCGCCGACGAACTGCAGCGCGCGGGCAAGCAGGTTTACCTCTCGGTGGGGGCGCACGACCGGCCGCCGCGCGCGTATCGCAACCGCGATTTTTGCTGGTGGCTGGGCGTGCTGGGCGAATGGGACGCGGAGACCGTCACGCCGGGCAAGGAGCACGTGACGATCGCCGTGAGCGGTGCGCGCGGCGGCCATACGGTCGATTTCCGCAGGCTCGCGCATCAGGGCATCACGCTCGTCGGCCTGACGAAATCGTTCGACGGCCCGGTCGTGAGCTTCGAGCCGGACCTCGCGCTCAATATCGCGCGCGGCGACGAAAACTACCGCGCGCTGCTCGACGCGGCCGACGCGTGGATCGCCCGCAACGGCGTCGATCTGCCGGAGGAACCGGAAGCACGCGCCACGCTTCCCGATCCGGATTGCCTCACGCATCCAATACTCGAACTCGATCTCGCGAAGGCGGGGATCACGTCGATCATTTGGGCGACGGGCTACGCCGTCGATTACGGCTGGCTGCAGGTGAATGCCTTCGACGCGAAAGGCAAGCCGCGGCACCAGCGCGGCGTGTCGAGCGAGCCGGGCATTTATTTCCTCGGCCTGCCGTGGCTGTCGCGGCGCGGCTCGGCATTCATCTGGGGCGTGTGGCACGACGCCAGACACATTGCCGACCATATCGTCACGCAACGCAAGTATCTCGCCTATCGCGATCCCGGGCAGCGCGAAGACGAAGCGCCGCGTGCGCCCGCGTCCGACCGTGCGTGCCGGACCGCGCAGGCGAACAACATCAACGAACTGGGAGTCTTCTAATGCCGACGCATACGCGCATTCGCATGTTCAACACGCGGGATACCTACCCGAATCAGTCGCTCGACAACGATTTGTGCCAGGCCGTGCGCGCCGGCAACACCGTGTATGTGCGCGGCCAGGTGGGCACCGATTTCGACGGACGCCTCGTAGGTCTTGGCGATCCGCAGGCCCAGGCGGAGCAGGCGATGAAGAACGTCAAGCAGTTGCTCGAAGAGGCGGGCAGCGATCTGTCGCACATCGTCAAGACGACGACCTATCTGATCGATCCGCGCTATCGCGAGCCCGTGTATCAGGAAGTCGGCAAGTGGCTCAAGGGCGTCTTTCCGATTTCCACGGGCCTCGTGGTGTCGGCGCTCGGGCAGCCGCAGTGGCTCATGGAGATCGACGTGATTGCGGTGATTCCGGATAACTGGACACCGGATCCGGCCCGAGGACAGCGATCATGACTTTCTCCATCGTCGGACGCTGCCCCGAAAGCGAACAGCTTGGTATCGCCATCAGTTCGTCGAGCATCGCGGTGGGCGCCCGCTGCCCCTGGGCGCGTGCGGGTGTCGGCGTCGTGGCGAGCCAGAACGTGACCTTGCCGGCCCTGGGCCCGCGCATTCTCGACCTGCTGGAGAACCACCAGATCGAGCCCGGCACCGCCATGCAGCAGGCGCTCGACGCCGACCGGTGGAGCCAGTACCGGCAGGTGACGGTGATCGACCGTCAGGGGCGCACCGCGTTCTTCAGCGGCAAAGAGGCGCTTGGCACGCACAACGCCATGGCCGGCAGGCAATGCGTTGCCGCCGGTAATCTGCTGGCCGGCGCGCACGTCATCGGCGCGATGGTCGAGGCGTTCGAAAGCGCGCAGGGCCTGCTCGCGGATCGACTGCTCGCGGCCATGCACGGCGCCATGAAGGCGGGCGGCGAAGCCGGGCCCGTGCATTCCGCGGCATTGAAGGTGATGGGAGAGGTGGCGTGGCCGATGGTCGACCTGCGCGTGGACTGGGCCGACGACGATCCCGTCGGTCGTCTCGACAGTCTCTGGCAGGCCTACCGTCCGCAAATGCAGGACTATCTTGCGCGGGCGCTGAACCCCACTGCCGCGCCGAGCTACGGAGTCCCAGGCGATGAATGAGACGTCAAGCCGGGTACTGCTCGAACGGCTGGTGGGTTTCCCCACCGTGAGCCGCGACTCGAATCTCGCGCTGATTGCATTCATAGAGGAGTACCTGGCGCAATACGGCGTGGAGTGCGAGTTGTTCCACAACACCGGGCGCACCAAGGCGAATCTCTTTGCGACCCTCGGGCCGCGGGATCGTGGCGGCGTCGTGCTGTCCGGCCACACCGACGTCGTGCCGGTGGACGGGCAGGACTGGACGCTCGACCCGTTCCGTCTGACCGAGCGCGACGGACGTCTGTATGGCCGCGGCACGGCCGACATGAAGGGCTTTATCGCGTCGGTTCTGGCCGCGGTGCCGCGCTTTGTCGAGCAGGACTTGCAGTTTCCGGTGCATCTTGCCTTCTCCTATGACGAGGAAGTGGGCTGCCTGAGCAATCGTCAATAGTGGTGTACGGGCGGGACGGCATGATCAGGCGGCCAGCGCTTGAGGAGCCGGTGTGCTTTCAATCACCGGGTTTCCGTCTTTGAACGGAACGCCCTTCAGAAGCTGATCAATTTTCTCGGCGCTGCGAATCTTCCTCCAGGTCTGCCCGGCCGCTTCAATCAGCTTGAACGCCATCGCCAGGAAGGTCGCGCGCGACAGACAGTTGCGCGTGCGGCTCGTGCGATGGCGTACCGTCGCAAACGTCGATTCGATCGGATTCGTGGTCCGCACATGCTGCCAGTGCTCCGCAGGGACATCGTAGAACGTGAGCAGTGCGTCTCGATCCTTCGTGAGCTTCTCGACAGCCTTCGGGTACTTGGCCGCGTACACGTCGACGAACTGATTGAACGCAACAATCGCATCGGCGCGCGTCGCGGCATTCCAGATCTCTGCGAGCGCCGCCTTGGCCTTGCCGTGCTGCGATTTGGGCATCGCGTTGAGGATATTTCCGACCTTATGAAACCAGCAGCGCTGATGTCGCGTTTGCGGGAACACCTCATCGAGTGCCGCCCATAGTCCCATCGCGCCGTCACCAACCGCGAGCAGTGGCGGCGCCTGCAGGCCGCGCGCTTTCAGATCGAGCAGCAGTTCAATCCACGACTGTTTCGACTCGCGGTAACCGTCGCTGAGCGCAACGCGCTCCTTGCCGCCGTCCGGTTTCACGCCGATGATCACGAGCAGGCACTGCCCGTCCGAATCCTCTGTGCGGGCTTGAGTATGGATGCCGTCGGCCCACCAGTAGACCCAGCGCGAGGCGGACAGGTCGCGCTTGTTCCACTTCTCGTACTCTTCTGACCATGCGGCCTTCAGGCGGCTCACGACGCTCGCTGACAGCCCTTTAGCCTGCTCGCCGAGCAGCTCGGACAGTGCGTCGCCCATGTCGCCGGTTGAGACGCCTCGCAGGTACAGCCACGGCAGCGACGATGACACGCGCGGCGACTTGCGCACATAGGGCGGCACGATCGTCGAATTGAACTTGATGCCGGAGCTCGAGCGGTCGCGAACCTTCGGTACCTTGACCGGCACCGGGCCTACCGCCGTGACGATCTCGCGCTCTGGCAGGTAGCCGTTGCGCACGACCGCGCGCCGGCCGTCCATCGTCTTCACATTCGAATATTGCTCGAGCATCGCCGCCAGTTCCGCCTCGATTGCCTGCTGGATGATCCGCCGCGCCCCTTGCTGGATCAGATCGTCCAGGCCGGGTGCGCCCTCAAATTGCGGTTCTGCTGTTTGACTGCTGCTCGTTTCCTGCGTATGTTTCGCCATGGTGGTGGAGTTCGATTGAGGAAGTGTTACCGTGGAAAGCAACATTCTCCATCAATCGCCACCGCCTTCTCCTGCCTCCTCCCTACGCCGCATACACCACTTCCGACGATAACTCGGGCTGCCTCGGCGTGCGGCCGATGCTGGCCGAACTGGCACGGCGCCCGCACCGGCCGCGGCTCTGCCTGATCGGCGAACCGACCGCGCTCAAGCCGGTGCTGGGCCACAAGGGCAAGCTCGCGATGCGTTGCCACGTGAAGGGCGCCGCCTGCCACTCGGCCTATGCGCCGTATGGCGTCAACGCGATCCAGTATGCGGCGCGCCTGATCGGGCGCCTGGACGAGATCGGAGCCCAACTGGCTGCGCCCGAACATCACGATACCCGTTTCGATCCGCCGTATTCGACCGTGCAGACGGGTGTGATCAAGGGTGGACGCGCGCTGAACATCGTGCCCGCCGAATGCGAGTTCGATTTCGAAGTGCGGGCGCTGCCCGATTTCGATGCCCGGGAGGTGGCGGACCAACTGCAAGGCTATGCGGAACGCGATTTGCTGCCGGCCATGCGGGCCGTGCATCTTGGGACGGAGGTGCGTTTCCAGTCGCTGAGCGCTTACCCGGGACTCGCCACGCCGCCCGATAGCGAAGCGGCGCGGCTACTGGCGCTGCTGACCGGATCGACGGAGTTCGACACGGTGGCGTTCGGCACCGAAGGCGGGCTGTTCGAACAGGCCGGAATCCCGACGGTGGTTTGCGGCCCCGGAAGCATGGACCAGGGGCATAAGCCCGACGAATTCATCAGCACGGCACAGCTTGCGGGCTGCGATGCGATGCTGGCGCGTCTTGGCGATTACCTGGAGCGCCCTCAACGTTAGCGGCGCCCCGGGAAGGCTTAGTGATAGCCCGGATCCCCTTCCCGCACCTTGCCGCGAAACACGCGATACTGCATGGCGTTGTAGACCAGGATGACCGGCAGCACGATGACCGTGCCCACCAGCGTGAAGAGCTGGCTGGAATGGCTCGACGAAGCCTCCCAGATCGTGAGCGAGGGCGGGACGATGTTCGGCCAGATGCTGATGACGAGCCCCGTGAAGCCCAGAAAGCAGATCGCGAGCGTGAGGAGGAACGGCGTGGCTTCGTGGCGGCGCGCCACGGAGCGCAGGATGCCCCACACGCAGGCGACGACGAGTACGGGCACGGGCAGGAACCAGCCGAGATTGCCGCTGGCGAACCAGCGCGCCTCGACGGCTGGCAGGCCCAGCACCGTCCACAGGCTCACGATGACGATGGCCGCGAGCAGCACGATGGCGAGCGGACGCATCAACTGGCGCATCTTGCGCTGCAGTTCGCCATCGGTCTTGAGAATGAGCCAGCCGCAAGCCAGCGTCGCATAGGTGATCAGGACACCGAAACCGCAGAACACGCTGAACGGCGAGAACCAGTCGAACGGGTCGCCGGCGAAGCGGTCGTCGACAATCTTGATGCCTTGCAGCAGCGACCCGAGCACGATGCCCTGGCACATCGCCGCGAGCGCCGAGCCGCCCATGAACGCCAGGTCCCACGCGTGCTGCGTGCGGTTGGCCTTGGCGCGCAACTCGAACGCCGCGCCGCGGAAGATGAGCCCGACGACCATGAGGATGAGCGGCATGTAGTTGGCCGGCAGCAGCGTGGCGTAGACCACGGGAAACGCGCCATACAGGCCGGCGCCGCCCAGCACGAGAAAGGTTTCGTTGCCGTCCCAGACTGGCGCGACGGTGTTGAGCATGACCTCGCGTTCCCCCTTGCCTTCGAAGAACGGGAATAGCAGCCCGATGCCGAGGTCGAAGCCGTCGAGCATCACGTAGATGAAGACGCCGAGGCCGATGATGGCGGCCCAGATCACGGGGAGATCGATTTGCATGGCGTCACTCTCCTGTCACGGCGTCCAGCGCCCGGTTGTGCAATCCCGGATGCTTCAGCGATTCGCGGCTTTCGGTGCCTTCCGCCGGGCCCTTTTTCATCATCTTCAACATGTAGTAGACGCCCGAGCCGAACACGAGGAAATACACGATCACGAGGATCAGCAGCGATACGCCGGCCTGCTGGGCGCCGATGGGCGACACGGAATCGATGGTGCGCACCACGCCGTAGACGGTCCACGGCTGGCGGCCGACTTCGGTCGTGATCCAGCCGGCCAGCAGCGCCACGATGCCCGAGGGCCCCATGCAGAACACGAGCCACTGGAACCAGCGCGTTTCATAGAGGCGCCCGCGCAAGCGCAGCCACAGACCGAGCAGGGCGGTCAGCAGCATCAGCATGCCAAGGCCCGCCATGAGCCGGAAGGTCCAGAAGATGATGGGCGAGTAAGGGCGGTCCTGCGGCGCAAACTCCTTGAGCCCGCGAATTTCGCCGTCCCAACTATGCGTGAGGATCAGGCTGCCCAGATGCGGAATCCGCACGGCGTAGCGCGTGACTTCCGCCTTCATGTCCGGCAGGCCCACGAGGTTGAGCGCCGTGCCGCCGTGCTCGGTCTCCCATAGCCCTTCGATGGCGGCGATCTTGGCCGGCTGGTACTCGCGCGTGTTCAGGCCGTGCGCGTCGCCCACGAAGATCTGTACGGGCGCGAGCACGAGCAGAATGCCGAGCGCCATCGAAAAGCTGCGCCTGACGGGCACGTCGCGCCGCCCGTGCAGCAGGTGCCAGGCGCCGCAGGCCGCCACGATGAAGGCGGCGACGATGAACGCCGCAATCGTCATGTGCGCGAGCCGGAACGGAAACGAGGGATTGAAGATGACCTTGAACCAGTCCACCGGCACGAGGCGGCCGTTTTCGACGGCATAGCCCTGCGGCGTCTGCATGAAGCTGTTGGACGCGAGTATCCAGAACGTGGAGATCAGGGTGCCGACCGCGACCATCAGCGTCGCGAAGAAATGCCCCTTCGGACTCACGCGATTCCAGCCGAACAACATGACGCCGAGAAAGCCAGCTTCGAGAAAGAAGGCGGTGAGCACTTCGTAGGTCAGGAGCGGCCCGGTGATGTTGCCGGCAGCCAGGGCAAAGCCGCTCCAGTTCGTGCCGAACTCGTAGGCCATCACCACGCCGGAGACGACGCCCATGCCGAACCCTACCGCGAAGATCTTCGACCAGAAGCGGTACATGTCCTTGTAGGCCGCGTCGCCGGTCATCAAAAGGCGCCATTCGAGCACGGCGAGAAAGCTCGCCATGCCGATGCTGATGGCGGGAAAGACGATATGAAACGAAACCGTGAACGCAAACTGCAGCCTGGCCAGATGAAAGGCGTCGAAGATTTGCATGATGGATCAGAGCTCCAGGTAACGCCTGCGTTTCGACGGGCAGCGCGCTCCCGCCTTGCATCGTGCACGCCGCCGCGAGTCGCGAACGACAATGGAATGGGCAATGAAGGTCGCAGTGAACATTTCGCCTGTTGCGTTTGGAGTTACGATTGCCGGACATCCAGGCACATCGCCTCGCATCCGGCGCGAATTCAGGGGCGGCGTGGCGAGCCGGCGGGTTCTCGTCTGGCGAAGGCCGCAGGCTACTTGTGGATCATCGCGGTCACGAGCAGGTGAAATGGAAGCGTAAGCAGCAGGGCGCCGCCCACGCCGACGCACCAGAGAATGGCGATCCACTTCAGGTCGTGCAGGAAACCGCGACCACGCTCTGTGGGTTCGCGCTTCATCGTTGTGCCCTCACCGGATGTTTAGCCATGCTCGACAGGGCATTATGGCACCGGGTCGCGCCGCCGATCAAACCAGGAGCCAACCATGGCACAGAACGAACAAGCCGCGTGCTACGGGTTCGACATTAGCGCGCGGTCCAGGTGCAACCGGCTCGGCGGATGGATTGCCCACGTCGAGATCCATCACGAGGGCCGGCTCTTTGCAACCTGCAGCCCCGATACGGTGCAACCGGAGTGGTTGACGGAGGCCGAGGCCAACCGTGACGGGATCGAGCGGGGATGCCGGTTCATCGGCCACATGATGCGCGATCCGCAGGACCGCTCGTGGGTGGCGCTGCGGGCCCGCGCCGAGCAGTGGTTCTTCAGGATCGAGGCCACGCAGGAGGCCGAGCAGATCCTGCGCGAGCTGGCGGCGCGTTAGTTCTCACCACGATAGCGGCTGCGTAAAGATCTGGCCGCCATAGCCCCGGACGACTTCTTCAACCTCGTCGAGGGGCGGCTCGCGGGTTTCGAGGATCAGTGCGACGTTTCCGGCCTGCAACTCGGTTTCGATCGCGCTCGTGAGCTTGCTGTCGAGCACGTGCTCGACAGCATGGCCCGCGAGTCCCGCAGCGGCCCCGGCAGCTACCCCGGCAATCGCACCGGCCGGGCCGCCGAGCAGGCCGACGAGCCCCCCGGTCACGGCGCCGATGACCGTGCCCCAGTACGATTCGGTGTACTGCTCGAGTACGGTCGCCTTGCCGTCCGCGCCTTTCTCGACCATCACGCCGCTTTCGATCTTGAACCCGTCGCCGTCTTTTTCGAAATTGTGGAGGTCGCGGGCGGCTCGTTGCGCCATGTCCGGATTGTCGAAAGTGGCGGCAATCAGTTCTTGGGTCATGTTGACGCTCCTTGGCGGATGAACGGCACTCACTAAAGATACGCAGTTGGCGCGCGCATGGCAGATTAAATCTACCGATACGGATTATCGGTCGAATGCTTCGACGATCCTGCGCCCGATGTTTTCCGATAGGCTCGTTTCGCCGATGCAGTGCGGTGCGGCAATGCCGACCGCGCTCATGAGTGCGCGTGCGATCGGGGGTCTTTTACAAAATGCTGTCTCCAGTCCTGGCGTGCGGAATAGCGCCGAGGGTCAACGTGGCCAGATATGTCACTAGATGGGCCGGATTGGACAGTCCCGGCACTTCCCTTTGAAGCTACGATAGCCACGACACGATTCCGGGGCGCTCGCCTTTGGCGGCTGGCCGCACCGGATGCTCGTGATATCGTTTGAACACAGGGTTCGCCATGACGCCGCGTTGCCGGGTATCGAAACCGCGCTGCGGCGATTCACGGAAGCGCGCTGGCAAGGTTTGCCATATCCATCGAGGTAGGGCGCGCAAGCTGGCGCAGGCGTGCCCGCGGTTGCCGGAGAGCCGTTCTGAAGCGGGCCCGGGGGAGACTCAGCATGAATTCGAATGACCTGATCGCACAATACGGCCCACGCGAATCGATGGAATACGACGTGGTGATCGTAGGCGGCGGCCCGGCGGGCCTGTCGGCTGCGATCCGCCTGAAGCAGCTCGCAGCAGAAAAAGGCGTCGAGACCGGCGTGTGCGTACTGGAAAAAGGCTCGGAAATCGGGGCGCATATCCTCTCGGGCGCGGTCATGGACCCGCGCGCCTTGAATGAGCTGATCCCCGACTGGAAGGAACGGGGCGCACCGCTGAACGTGCCCGTCACCGAAGATAAATTTCTTTTCCTGTCGGAAACCGGCGCGAAGGCCGTGCCGAACTGGGCGCTGCCCGAGAACTTCAGGAACCACGGCAACTACGTCATCAGCCTCGCGAACGTCACGCGCTGGCTGGGCCAGCAGGCCGAGGCGCTGGGCGTGGAGATCTTCCCGGGCTTTCCGGCGGCCGAAGTGCTCTTCAACGACGATGGCTCGGTGAAGGGCGTCGCCACCGGCAACATGGGCATCGGCAAGGATGGCGAGCCGACCGAGAACTTCCAGCTCGGCATGGAGCTGCACGCGAAGTACACGCTGTTCGCCGAAGGCTGCCGCGGGCACCTGGGGCGTCAACTGAACGAGAAGTTCAAGCTCGACCGCGACGCGGACCCGCAGGTCTACGGCATCGGCATCAAGGAGCTGTGGGAGATCGATCCGGCAAAGCACCAGCCGGGGCTCGTGATCCACACGGCCGGCTGGCCGCTGCAAAACGACACCTACGGCGGCTCGTTCCTCTATCACATCGACAACAACCAGGTGATGGTGGGCTTCGTGGTGGGTCTCGCCTACACGAACCCGTATCTCTCGCCGTTCGAGGAATTCCAGCGCTACAAGACGCACCCGGCCATCCGCCAGTACCTGGAAGGCGGCAAGCGGGTCTCGTATGGCGCGCGGGCGATGACGGCCGGTGGCCTGATGTCGCTGCCGAAGCTGGTGTTCCCGGGCGGCGCGCTGGTGGGCGACGACGCGGGGTTCCTGAACGCCGCGCGCATCAAGGGCAGCCATGCGGCGATCAAGACCGGGATGCTGGCGGCGGAAGCGGCGTTCGAAGCGGTGCAGGCGGGGCGCCAGAGCGATGAGCTCGCCGCGTACCCGGAAGCATTCAGGCAGTCGTGGCTGTACACGGAACTCTACAAGGCGCGCAACTTCAAGCAGTGGATGAGCAAGGGGCTGTACCTGGGCACGCTGATGGTGGGCATCGAGCAGAAGCTGCTGGGCGGCAACGTGCCGTGGACGCTGCATCACCAGCATCGCGACAACGAGATGCTGAAACCCGCGTCGCAGTGCCAGCCGATCGAGTATCCGAAGCCGGATGGCAGGCTGACGTTCGACCGGCTCTCGTCGGTGTTTATCTCGAACACGAATCACGAGGAGAACCAGCCGGCGCACCTGACGCTGAAAGACGCATCCGTGCCGGTGAATGTGAACCTGCGCACCTATGCGGGCCCGGAGGGGCGTTTCTGCCCGGCCGCGGTGTACGAGTTCGTGAAGGACGACTCGAACGAAGACCGTCTGCAGATCAACGCGCAGAACTGCGTGCACTGCAAGACCTGCGACATCAAGGACCCGACGCAGAACATCGTGTGGGTCACGCCCGAAGGCGGCGGTGGACCGAATTATCCGAACATGTAGTGCATGAACGCGCGTGAATGCGCGAACGAACCGGAGCAACACTATGAGCAATGCAGCGAAGGAAGTGGTGGTGGTGAGCGGCGTCCGTACCGCGATCGGCGATTTCGGCGGTAGCCTCAAGGATTTCGCGCCGACCGATCTCGGCGCGCGCGTCGTGCGCGAGGTGCTCTCGCGTGCGAACGTGTCCGGCGAAGAGGTCGGCCACGTCGTGTTCGGCAATGTCATCCATACGGAGCCGAGGGACATGTACCTCGCGCGCGTCGCGGCGATCGACGGCGGCGTCGCGCAGCACACGCCCGCGCTGACCGTGAACCGCCTGTGCGGCTCCGGCCTGCAGGCGATCGTTTCGGCGGCGCAGACCATCCTGCTTGGCGACGCGGAGATCGCGATCGGCGGCGGTGCCGAGAGCATGAGCCGCGCGCCGTACACGGTGCCGGCCGCGCGCTTTGGTCAGCGCATGGGCGACGGCAAGCTGATCGACATGATGCTGGGCGCGCTGCACGATCCGTTCCAGACGATCCACATGGGCGTGACGGCAGAGAACGTCGCGAAGCAATTCGGCATCACGCGCGAGGCGCAAGACGCGCTCGCGCTCGAGTCGCACCGCCGCGCCGCGCGCGCGATTGCCGAAGGGCGTTTCAAGGATCAGATCCTGCCCGTCGCGCTCAAGTCGAAGAAGGGCGAAGTGCTGTTCGACACCGACGAGCACGTGCGCCACGAGGCGAGCGCCGACGACTTCTCGAAGCTCAAGCCGGTGTTCGCGAAGGAGAACGGCACGGTGACGGCCGGCAACGCGTCGGGCATCAACGACGCGGCGGCGGCCGTGCTGATGATGGAGCGCGGCGTTGCCGAAAAGCGCGGCGCGAAGCCGCTCGCGCGCCTCGTGTCCTATGCGCACGCGGGCGTGGACCCGGCGTACATGGGGATCGGCCCCGTGCCGGCATCGCGCCTCGCGCTCGAACGCGCGGGCATCACGGCTGCCGACCTCGACGTGATCGAGTCGAACGAGGCGTTTGCCGCGCAGGCCTGCGCGGTCGCGAAAGAGCTTGGGCTCGATCCCGCGAAGGTCAATCCGAACGGCTCGGGCATCTCGCTTGGCCATCCGGTGGGGGCAACGGGTGCGCTCATTACGGTGAAAGCGCTGTACGAGCTCAAGCGTATCGGCGGCCGTTATGCGCTCGTGACGATGTGCATCGGCGGTGGCCAGGGGATTGCGGCCATCTTCGAAAACCTGCAGTAATGCGCGGCTATCAAGAGGCTATCAAGAACGTCTGAACCCGCTGGCTGGCGGGTGCCGATAACCGGCAGCTCGCCAGCCACATCCTGTCTCTCTCCTGATCCCCGGCAAGCCTGCTTTCCGGTGGCCGCTCCAGAAACCCGGGACGAACAGCTACCTGTTTGATACCTCCGGGTGTTGCTCCAAACATACTGGCGACAAAGAATCGCATTACCGGCCTGCACGCGCGGTATCCGAAGCAGTATTCGATTCAGGCAGGCTACGCGCGTGCGTCAGACGGCCGCGTCGGCGCGAGGCGCGAACCTGCGTTCCCGTATGGCATCAGGAGGAGAGCAGTCATGTTGAGCGCGGAAAAAAACAGGCTATTGACCCAGGTTGGTCCAGGAACGCCGATGGGTGAATACCTCCGCCGCTATTGGCATCCCATCGCAGGCGCGACGGAATTCGACGACAAGGCGGTGCGCCCGATACGCCTGTTCGGCGAAGATCTCGTCTTGTTCAAGGATCTGTCCGGCCGCTACGGACTCGTGCAACGGTATTGCCCGCATCGGAACGCGGATCTCGCGTTCGGCTTCGTCGAGCGCGAGGGACTGCGTTGCGCCTACCACGGCTGGCAGTTCGAGGCCGGCGGACAATGCGTGCATCAGCCCTTCGAGGAGATCGTCGATCCCGAGGCGCGCCTGCGCAAGAAGACGAAGGTCGCCGCCTATGAAGTGCGCGAGAAGGCCGGCATGCTATGGGCCTACATGGGGCCTGCGCCCGCGCCGGAACTGCCGGACTGGGATCTCTTCAACTACAAAGACGGCTTTGCGCAGGCCGTTTTCGCGGAACTGCCGTGCAACTGGTTCCAGTGCCAGGAAAACTCGATCGATCCGATCCATTTCGAATGGACGCACAACAACTGGACCGCCCGCCTGCAGGATAGCGAGGCCGAGTACGTGCCCACGCACCTGAAAACGCAGTACGAGGAATTCGAGTACGGGTTCGTCTACAAGCGCTTGCGGGCGGCGGAGACCCAGCAGAATCCGATGTGGACTATCGGCCGCGTGACCCTGTGGCCGAACGCGTTCTATCTGGGCCATCACTTCGAATGGCGCGTGCCGATCGACGACGAAAACACGCTTAGCGTGTTGTGGGTTTTCAGCCGCGTGCCGAAAGAGCAGGAGCCCTACGTACAGGAGCGCATCCCGTCATGGTATGGCCCGCTCTACGACGAAAACGGCGAATGGATCAAGACTCACGTGGCGAACCAGGACTTCGCCGCCTGGGTGGGGCAAGGCCGCATCACGGACCGCACGAAGGAGACACTCGGTGCAAGCGACCGTGGCATTGTGATGCTGCGCAAACGCTTCTTCGACGAACTCGATGCGGTGGCCGCGGGCAAGCAGCCGAAGGGACTGATTACCGACAGCGCAATCAACCGGAACATTGTGCTGCCTTCCGCCTGCCGCGACGAGCTCATCAACGGCTTGCCGCGCGAGGAGCAGGACCGGCATCCGCTACTCGGGCCCTACCTGCGCGACTTCATCGGCCAGGCCGGCCAGCCCCTGGATGTGACGCTGGCCTACGAGGCCGCGATCGGCCAGAAGACGCGCGGCGCCACGTCCTTCGTGGTGCATGGCGCCGCTCCCGAGGCCATGGTGGAATCCGACTAACCTCGCAGTTGCCGGGCAGTTGCTTCGCAGTTGCCGGATACTCCGGCGCATACGCTTTCCATGAGGGCGCGCCACGCGCCGCTCATGGAAAGCCACCCATCGGCCGCCCTCGACGCGGCGACGGCACGAACAGGGGAGGAAGACGAAAGCAGATCGATCCATTATTGATAGTTCGTAGTACTACAAATATCGAGCGAGATATCCGGACCCGGATGACGTCGCGATAAGGTCCGCACGTAACTGTCCCTTCACTACAAGATCAATTTCATGAAGACCACCCTGAAACTCGCCGCCATGGCGGCGATGGCATGCCTGTGCGTACCAGGCCACGCACAGAGCTCGATTACGCTGTATGGCCTGCTGGACGAGGGCATAACCTACGTCAGCAACGAGGGCGGCAATCGCTTCATTGGCGCCATGTCGGGCGTGAATTTCGGCAGCCGCTGGGGTTTGCGCGGCACCGAGGTGCTCGGCGGAGGCTATAGCGCGATTTTCGACCTCGAAAGCGACCTCGATCTCAACACAGGCTCCTATGTTCCGGGCATTGGCAGCGCGCTGTTCGGCCGCCAGGCCTGGGTCGGTCTGTCGACGCCGTACGGCACCGTCACGCTCGGCCGCCAGTACGACTTCGCATGGGACTTCATGACGCTCGGCTATTTCAGCCCGGCGGGCTATGCGCTGGCAACCGGCGGGCATATCGGCGACGTGGACCGGCAGGGCGGCGACCGCCTGAACAACGCGGTCAAGTACACGACACCGGTCTACGACGGGGTTCAACTGGGTCTCATGTATGCCTTTGGCGGCGTCCCGGGCAGTCTCGCCAAAGACAGCGCGTTCAGCACGGGGCTGCGCTACGACGGCGGCAGTCTGCAGCTTGCGGCGGTCTACACGAGCGTGAGGAATCCTGCGTTTTTCGACCCCTATGGCCAATTGGGCGTGTCGTCGTTCCTTGGCCAGGCGACGACCTCGGGCGGCGTGGATGCTTACCCCGACGGCAACTTCGCGATCGACCGGCAGTCGTCGGCGGAGTTTGGGGCCTCGTATAACTTCGGCAGCCTGACGGCGGCAGGCAACATCACGGCGACGACGTTCAAGGGTTACGGCCAGTCGCAGACGGTCTGGATCTACGAAGGCGGCGTGATCTGGCAGATCACGCCGTTCCTGCAGGGCATTGCCGCATACGAGTACGAGAGGACCGATCACGTTCACTGGAACCAGCCGACGGTGGGAGCCTATTACTTTCTCTCGAAGCGCACGAGTTTCTATGCGGCCGTGTCGTACCAGGTCGCTTCGGGCGATGTCGTTGCCCAGCAGGGGCAGGATTTCTACTGGTATACGCCCTCGTCGAACCATGAACAGGCTGCTGCTCGCATTGCGATCATCCACAAGTTCTGACTCCCATGGAGTCCGGCTATCCGGCGCCGGGACGCAGCGTTCCCGGCTTGCCTCGCTGGCCCGTGATGCGTTCGCCGTACCCGATGTGCGCTGTATGAATTTTGTTTGATGAATGGAAAACGATGACGCATTCTCCCTTGTTGCAGGCACGCGTGCGAACGCTGCGCCACGAAGCCGCTGGTGTGCTGGGCGTCGAGCTCGTGCCCGAAGCCGGCCACCGCTTTCCCGCCTTCACAGCGGGCTCCCATATCGATCTGCACCTGCCGAACGGCGTGACGCGCAGCTACTCGCTCGTCAACTCACCCGACGAAACCGGCCGCTACGTACTGGGCGTGCTGCTCGACCCGAAGAGCCGCGGCGGATCGCGCTTCGTGCACGAGAGCCTGCACTGCGGCGCCGTGTTGACGATCGGCGCGCCGCGCAACCTTTTCGCACTCGACGAAAGCGCCGATGAAAGCGTGCTGATCGCGGGCGGAATCGGTGTGACGCCGATTCTTTGCATGTACCGGCGCCTGCGCGAACTGGGCAAGGCGGCACGCGTAGTCTATTGCGCGCGCAGCCGCACGCAGGCGGCGTTTCTCGATGCGTTCGCCGCGCTCGGCGGCGACGTCGTGCTGTGGTTCGACGACGAGCACGACGGTCAGGCGTTCGACCTGGCGGCTTTTCTGGCCGGGCAGAACAAAGCGGCACACGCCTATTGCTGCGGGCCGCTGCCCATGCTGGCTGCGTACGAGGCGGCATGCGCGTCCGCGGGTCTCGTCAACGTGCACCTCGAACGCTTTGCGGCCGCTCCGGCCGCGCTTGCCGCTCCGGTGGGCGCTTACGTCGTGCACCTCCAGCGCAGTGGCCGGACGATCGACGTGCCGGCCGGCGCGCGCCTGCTCGACACGCTGCTTGCGGCGGGGGTGGCATGCGACTATAGCTGCGGCGAGGGGATTTGCGGGGCCTGCGAAACGGCGGTCCTCGAAGGCGCGCCCGAGCACCGCGACAGCGTGCTGAGCGAGGCCGAGCGATCGGCCGGAAAGTCGATGATGATCTGCGTCTCCGGCGCGAGGCGCGGCAGCAGGCTGGTGCTGGATCTCTGACGCCGGTGGTCACTTGCGCCTCGCCAGGGCAGGGCCGCTCTTCTGGCCCAGCCGGCTCAGCATCAGCCTGACGAACGCATCCGTGACGCCCGGCAGCGTACGCCCGCGCTTTTTCACGAGCGCTGTGGCGCGCACGAAGGCCGGATCGTCGATCGGTCTCGCGACCAGTTCGGGTTCCGCGAGCACCTCGCGCGCGCTTTGCGGCAGGATCGTGAGGCCAAGGCCGCCGCGCACCATGGCCACGGCCGTCATCATGTAGGTGGGCTCGCAGGCGATCTCGGGTGTGGCGCCGCTGGCCTTGAGCGCCGCATCCACCACGCTGCGCACGCTCGTGCCCGGTGCCGTCAGCACGAGCGGCGAGCGCGCGAGGTCCGCCACGCCGATGCGCCGCTTGCGGGCCAGCGCGTGCGTTTTCGGGCAGACCGCCACCAGCCGGTCGGAGCCGCGATAGAGCACGTCGAGCGAAGCGTCGAACACGTCGCCGCCGGTCAGCCCGATATCCACTTCCTCGCTGCGCACGAGTGCAAGGACGTGACTTGCCACCGCGTCGCGAATCAGAAACGTCGAGCGCGGCACCTGCTGCCGGAATGCGCGGATCAGGTCGGGCAGCGTGCTCGCCGCGAAGGTGGGCAGGCATGCGAGCCGGACCGTGCCGCTCGATCCGCCGCCCAGCGCCCGGGCGTCGCGCAGCACCCGCTCCATGTCTTCCAGCGAGCGCTGCAGCAGCGGCAGCAATTCGCGGCCCGTTTGCGTGAGCGCCACGCTGCGGCTGTTGCGGTCGAAGAGCCGGGCGCCGACGATCTCTTCCAGACGCCGGATCTGCACGGTCAACGCCGGCTGGGAGAGATGCAGTTGCGCGGCGGCACGCGTGAAGTTGCCGGCCGTCGCGACGGTGACGAACGCACGAATTTCCCGCAGATTCAGATCCATAGCGTTCTCTGATTGCTGCAATCAAATCATTTCAATTGCGTTATTGCAGCGTCGAACTTACCCTCCCTCTCATCAAAAGACAAGACTGGAGACACGACCATGCTGCCTGTGCTGGGGCTTCTCACGATTGCCGTCCTGCTCGGCGCCATCCTTTCACGGCGCATGTCGCCGCTCGTCGCGCTCATCGTCGTGCCCATCGCGGCCTCGTTGATCGGTGGTTTCGGATTCCATACGAGCAAGTTCGTGATCGACGGGCTGAAGAGCCTCGCGCCCGTGGTCGGCATGTTCGTATTCGCGATCCTGTACTTCGGCACCATCACGGACGCCGGCACGCTCGACCCGATCATCGACCGCATCCTGCGGGCCGTGGGCACGCGTCCCACGCGCATCGTCATGGGCACGACGCTGCTCGCGCTCCTGATCCACCTGGACGGCTCGGGCGCGGTGTGCTTCCTCGTGACGATTCCGGCCATGCTGCCGCTCTACGACCGGCTGCAAATGGACCGGCGCGTGCTGGCGGCGGCGGCTTCGATGGCGGCGGGCATCAACTTCCTGCCGTGGACGGGGCCGATGATCCGCGCGTCCGCTTCGCTGCATCTGCCTGTTTCGGCGCTGTTCAATCCGCTGATTCCGGTGCAGGCAATCGGTCTCGTGTTCGTGTTCGGCGCGGCCTGGTGGCTCGGGCGCCGCGAGGAGAAGCGCCTTGGCGTGGCGGCGGCGGGCGGCGAAATCGCCTTGCCGAAGCGCGAGCTGACCCCCGAGGAAGCGGCGCTGCGGCGCCCGCGCAACTTCTGGTTCAACATCGTGCTCACGGTGATCGTGCTCGGCCTGATGGTGGTGATGGGCGAGAAGATTCCGCCCGCGCTCGTGTTCATGGTGGGGCTGTGCATTGTGCTGATGGTGAACTATCCGAATGTCGACATGCAGCGCAAACGTATCGACGCCCACGCGCGCGCCGCGCTGATGATGGCGGGCATTCTGCTGGCGGCGGGCGTGTTCACCGGCGTCATGCAGGGCAGCGGCATGCTCAAGGCGATGGCGCAGGCGGCGGTGGGCTTCGTGCCGCCGTCGCTCGCGAGTCACATTCCCGTCGTGCTCGGGCTGCTGGCCATGCCGCTCAGCATGTTGTTCGACCCGGACTCGTTTTACTTCGGTGTGCTACCGGTGATTGCCGAGGTGGCCGGGCAATTCGGCGTGCCCGCGGCGCACGTGGGCCAGGCGGCGCTGCTGGGCCAGATGACGACGGGCTTTCCCGTGAGCCCGCTCACGCCCGCCACGTTCCTCGTCGTCGGCCTGTGCGGTATCGAACTGGCCGAGCACCAGAAGTTTACGTTTCCGTTGCTGTTCGGCGCGTCGATCGTGATGACGATCGCCTGCGTCGTGCTGGGCATTTTCTGATCAGGTTCTATCGGATGGTGGTGTTGAAATGACAGCGACCCAAGGGACAGGCAACCCGAGCGGACCCGGCGCGGCGCGGCGCGTCAGGATAGGCGCCGGCGCGGGTTATTCGGGAGACCGGATCGAACCGGCCGTCGAGCTGGTGGAACACGGCAAGCTCGATTATCTGGTGTTCGAATGTCTCGCGGAGCGGACCATCGCCATCGCGCAGCAGGCGCGGCGCAAGGATCCGCAGCTCGGCTACGATCCGCTGCTCGAAGCACGCATGCGCGCCGTGCTGCCCGGCGCCGCGCGCAACGGCGTGCGCATCGTCTCGAACATGGGGGCCGCCAATCCGCAGGCGGCCGCGCGCAGGACAGCGCAGATCGCGCGCGAGCTCGGCCTGGGCGGACTGAAAATCGCAGCGGTGAGCGGCGACGACGTGCTCGACGTCGTGCTGCGCGAGCCGTTTCGCTTCGAGGAGTCGGGCGACGATGTCGCGCGTTACCGCGAGCGTATCGTTTCGGCGAATGCCTATCTGGGCGCGGCGCCGATTGTCGAGGCGCTCGCCGCCGGTGCCGATATCGTGTTGACGGGCCGCGTGGCGGACCCGTCGCTGTTCACGGCACCGTTGATTCACGAGTTCGGCTGGCGCTTCGACGACTGGGCCACGCTCGGCCAGGCGACCGTGGTCGGCCACCTGCTCGAATGCGCGGGGCAGGTCACGGGCGGCTATTTTGCCGACCCGGGCTACAAGGACGTGCCCGATCTCGCGCGCCTCGGCTTTCCGGTCGGCGAGGTCGCGGCCGACGGTTCGGTCACGATCACGAAGCTGCCGCAGGCGGGCGGGCGCGTTAGCGCGGCGACCTGCAAGGAACAGCTCATCTACGAGATTCACGATCCAGCCCGCTACTTGCAGCCGGATGTCGTCGCCGATTTCACGGAAGTGGAGATTGTCGAGGAAGCGACCGACCGCGTGCGCATTAGCGGTGGGCGCGGAAGCGCAAGGACGGCCACGCTGAAGGTCTCGGTGGCCTATGTCGACGGTTTCATCGGCGAAGGGCAGATTTCGTATGGCGGACCGGGCGCCGTTGCACGGGCGCAGCTCGCGCTCGATATCGTGCGCGAGCGCCTGGCGGCGACGGGCGTCGCTACGGACGAATTGCGCTTCGATCTGATCGGGCTGAATTCGCTGTATGGGGAAACGGGCGCCGCGCAGCGCAACGAGCCGGCCGAAGTGCGCGTGCGCGTAGCCGGCCGCACAGCCGATGCTAGCGAGGCGCTGCGCATCGGCAACGAGGTCGAAACGCTCTATACGAACGGGCCCGCGGGCGGCGGCGGCGTGACGAAGTCGGTGCGCGAGGTGCTGGCCGTGCAGTCGGTGCTGTTGCCGCGCGGCTTCGTCACGCCCGGATTCGCCTTCGTGGAGGCATGAGATGAAACTACGCGAACTCGCGCATTCGCGCACGGGCGACAAGGGCAATACGCTGAACGTTTCGGTGATCTGCCGCGATCCGAAGCACTACGAACATTTGCGTGAAGCGCTGGGTGCGGAGCGCGTCAAGGCGTGGCTTGCCGATTTCGTGCATGGCGAGGTGGTGCGTTATGAACTGCCGCGACTCGCGGCGTTCAATTTCGTGCTCGGCCAGGCGCTGGGCGGCGGCGTGACGCGCTCGCTCGCCCTCGATGCGCATGGAAAGTCGGTCAGCTCGATCGTGCTCGATCTCGAGATCGAGGCTCCGGCCAACTAACGATACGTCCAGGTCCGTCCTGGCACGGTGCGCCGGATATCCGTAGCCGTTCTGTGCGCAAACTTTGCGCGTGCGCAATAGCTGTCGGAATACACCTTCCGCGTTGTACGCGCACAACCATTCGTTCCCTCGGTGCCGATTATATTTTCGCCCGTCCGGCTGGGGCAACGTTGCCCCGTCGATCTGCAAACCGCAGACGGATGTCGGCCGGGAAACGGGAACGAACATGATGAAACTCAAGCTTCAAAAAACACTGGTTGCTTTCGGTGTACTTGGCGCATTCAGCATCGCAGCGCACGCGCAAAGCAGCGTCACGCTCTATGGTTCGATCGATGCGGGCCTGCTGTATGTCAATAACTGGCAGGGCCACAGCAATTGGGCGGAAAACAGCAGCACGCTGTCGAACACGTATTTCGGTCTGCGCGGTGCTGAAGACCTGGGCGGCGGGACCAAGGCGATCTTCCGGCTCGAGAGCGGTTTCGACCTGACGAATGGCGGTCTCGCCGGCAATGCGCTGTTTAACCGTCAGGCCTACGTCGGCCTCCAGAGCAAGGACTACGGCACGCTCACGCTGGGCCGTCAGTACGATTCCGTGGTCGATTACCTGTCGCCGCTGTCGCTGGCCGGCCAGGCCGGCGGTGTCAACGTCGCGGCGCATCCGCTGAACAACGACAACATCGGCGCCCAGTACTCTATTGCCAATGCGGTCAAGTACGAGAGCATCAATTATTCGGGCTTCCACTTCGGCGCGCTGTACGGTTTCAGCAATCAGGCCGGCGGTTTCGCCAACGGCCGCGCATGGAGTGTCGGCGCCGGCTATTCGAACGGTCCGCTGACGATTGCCGCGGCTTACGATCAGTCGAACGACGACCCCAATGGCGTCGCCAATACGGGTGGCGCGGTCGTGGTTCCGCAAGGCGCGAGCCTGCAGCGCACGTACGGCGTGGGCGCGAACTATGCATTCGGCCCGGGCACGGTCGGCGTGCTCTGGACGCAGACCCAGCTTCAGAATACGAATCTCGCGGGTGCGGACCTTCCCCTCGACGCGCGCTTCGACAACATCGAGCTGAACGGCACCTACGGGCTTACGCCGGCGCTCGCGCTGGTGGGCGAGTACACGTACACCTGGGGTAAGACATCGGGTTCGGGCACGGAATCGAGCAGTCCGAAATGGCATTCGGCAACGCTGGGCGTGGACTATTCGCTCAGCAAGCGCACCGATCTGTATTTTGCTGGCGTGTACCAGCATGCCGCAGGCGACATCTACAACGACGGCCAAGGCTATGTGCTGAGCAACTCGACGTCCATCGCCGATTTGTTGCCGGCGTCGTCGACGCCCAATCAGGTGGGTGTAGCCGCCGGGATGCGTCATCGCTTCTAAATCCGGAATCGGGTCGGCGGGGCGCCGCGCGGCGCCTCTCTGATTACGCCGTACTCTGTGTCGACGGGCGTGCCAGCTACGATTCGCGGCTGGCACGCCCGTTGTGTTTGAAGCCATCTTGCCCGGAGTGCCGGGAAACAGGACGCCATGAAAGGTTTCGCAAGGCTAGCTCTCTCCATCGCCGTACTGATTCACCTCGCCGCCTGTGCGGGGATCGACCGTAGCCGCGAGGAGGCTTTGAACTGGGCAGCCGATGTCGATGTAACGCAGGCGCAGAACGATGTGGCGATCCGCCTGCCGGAAAATGTCCTGTTCGACTTTGGCAGCTCGGATCTGCGCGCCGATACCCGCGCCGCCATCGCTCGTTCGGCCGCGATGGTGGCACGCAGCGACAAGCGGGTCGTGGTCGAAGGCCACACCGACAACGTCGGATCACGCGACGCCAATCTGGCTCTGTCCGACGCCCGTGCCCAGGTCGTCGCAGCGGCACTGGAGCGCGATGGCATTGCCGCCTCCCGCATTACGATTCGCGGCTACGCCTCCGATCATCCGATCGCGGATAACGACACCGAAGAAGGGCGCGCGCAGAATCGCCGGGCGGAAATCAGGATCGTGGACGAGTCGGTCGACAAGGTGCTCGGCCGGGCGCCGAAATGGACGAAATGGCCGAACGGCGATGCGGACAGCGCGGTGTCCCGCGAACGGCAAACAACCGGCGAAGAAAGCGCGTCATCCCGCGAACGGCCCGCGACGCCAGGTCCGGCCGCGCCGGCGGAAAATGGAGCCGCGCGCTTCGTATGGCCGGTACAGGGCCACGTCGCTCAAGCGTTCGTCGAGGGGAAAACGCGCGGGATGCTCATTGCCGGAAACGCGGGCGAGCCCGTGAAGGCCGTGGCGAGCGGTTTCGTGGTCTATGCAGGCAACGCGGTCGAAGCTTATGGGCCGCTTGTCATCGTCCAGCACCGCGACGGATTCGTGACCGCCTACGCGCACAACGGGCGTTTGCTGGTCAAGAGTCGCCAGGTTGTCGCGCAGGGGCAGCCCATTGCAGAAATGGGCGCGGACGCGACGGGCAACGGTATGCTGCAGTTCGAGATCCGCCGCAACGGTCAGCAACTCGATCCCCTGAAGTATCTTCCGCAGCCGGAAAACTGAACCGGCGCGCTTGTCCGGCGCGCTTGTGCGGCTCTATCGCTTTCGCTTCGCGCGTTTGGGCCCGGTTGCGCTGCGCCAGCCCGAAATCGCGACCGCGATCAGCATCGGGCCGCCCAGCAGGGTGATGAGGGTACCGGCCAGGCTGCCTTTCCATGCGCCGTCCGTTACGTCCGTATTCATGACGGCCTGGCCGGAGAACGTTGGAGAGACGCGCAATTGCGTTGTCTCCGGCGCGTTGCAATAACGTGCCTTGATTTCGGCCATCTGCCCGGCAGTGACAATCTCGCGCGGGTTATGGTGCGGATACCGGGGCGCGCCGGGGGGTGTCCAGTTTTCTTCAAGATGCTGCGCCTCGCCGGGTCCGAAGCGCCATCTGGCGGAAAAATCCCAGTAATCATCGTAGCGGCCGCTGCGCAGCGTGGCGTCGCAAGCGTCGAGATGCGCGGTGACGACGGGCCAGTTGCGCGCCAGGAGCATTTTGCTCGTGTCGAAAAGCCCCACCATGCCCGCTATGGACAAGATGGCGCCGAACACGAACAGGATCGCCGACCGAAGCCAGACTCCCTTCTTCGCGAGGCCGCCGGTGCGCGGTGGCGGTGTTGAGGCGCCGGGAGAGGTGCGAGCCATGCGGGTCGTCTATTTGCGGTCGGCACGCCATGCGGAAGACTTGCCGCATCCCAACAGCATGCAGCTCATCGCGCATAAGGTGGCTAAGGCTTTCATCTGGCTCCTGGTTCAGCCGCGCCGCGCCATCACGCGTTCGAGCGAAATCTTCAAGTGCCGCTGCATCGCGGCCTGCGCCTGGATCGCGTCGCGCGCTTCGAGCGCTTCCAGGATGTCGCGATGCTCGGCAAGCGCCGCGAGCCACGTCGTCTCGCTCTCGAAGTGGTCGCGCAGCTTCGAGGAAAGCGGGGTATGGCGCTTGTCGTACAGCGTTCCCACGGTTTGCACGAGGATCTCGTTGCCCGTCATCTGCGCGATCGCGACATGGAACGCGCGGTCTTCCGCTTCCGGAATGTGCCCGGCGTGGACTTCGCGCTCCATCGCGTTGTAAATCGCGCGCAGTGCTTTCAGAATCCTGGGCGTGCAGAACGCCGCGACGCTTCCCGCAATCGCGCCTTCCAGCACGGCGCGCGCGTTCATGACGTCGACGAGGCTGTCGCCCAGTTCTTCCTCGGCCGGCGCGGCATGCGGGGCCGCCGCGCACACGTAAACGCCGGACCCCATGCGGATTTCCACGCGCCCCTCCAGCTCCAGCACCACCAGCGCCTCGCGCACCGAAGGCCGCGATACGCCGAGCCGCTCGGCCAGCGCGCGCTCGGAAGGCAGACGCCCGTGGCTCGCGAAGTCCGGCTCGGCGATCAGCGCGCGCAGCTTGTCGGCGATCTGCAGGTAGAGGCGGCGGGATTCGGCGGGTTTGGCGACCACGAGGGTTCCTGTCGTTGGGTGCTGCCGTTGTGTGATGCCGCGGGCCTTGCGCGGCCCGAAAGCGGGGAGCCGCGATTGTAAATCGAAGCGGCCGTGGCCCAGCCTGTGCGCGTGCGCCGCGGCCCGGACCCCCGGGTAAAGGTGGCTTGACCAATTCTATTATGGCTTGTATTTTCGCAACTGGTCAGGCCACTCTAGAGCGAGTGGCCGGCGCGCGTCGCGTTCCAGGACGCGCGTTTCTTCGCACGCAGCCCAACCCTCCCATGAAAACCGTCATCTGCGAACAACCGGGCCGGCTCGAAGTCGTCGAACGGCCCAAGCCCGAGGCCGCCCCCGGCGATGTGCTGATCCGCGTGAAGCGCATCGGCGTCTGCGGCACCGACCTGCACATCTTCACGGGCAACCAGCCCTATCTGTCGTATCCGCGCGTGATGGGCCACGAGCTCTCCGGCGTCGTCGAGTCGGCGCCGCCCGGCGCGCGCGTGAAGGCGGGCGATGCCGTCTACGTGATGCCTTACCTTTCGTGCGGACGCTGCGTGGCGTGCCGCGCGGGCAAGACCAACTGCTGCACGAACATTCGCGTGCTGGGCGTGCACGCGGACGGCGGCATGGCCGAATACCTCGCGGTTCCGCACGAGTTCGTGTTCCCGGCGCATGGCGTGTCGCTCGACCAGGCCGCGATGATCGAATTTCTCGCCATCGGCGCGCACGCGGTGGCGCGGGCCGACGTGCAGGCCGGCGCGCGCGTGCTCGTGGTCGGCGCGGGGCCGATCGGCATGGCGGCCCTGATCTTCGCCAGGCTGCGCGGCGCGCGCGTCGTAGTGCTCGACGCTCGCGTGGACCGGCTGGCGGTCTGCAAGGCGTCGCTAGGGGCCGACAGCACGGTGACGCTCGATACGTCGGGCGCAGGCGCCGACGCACGGGCGCTCGGCGAGTGGACGGACGGTGAATACTTCGACGTCGTGTTCGACGCCACGGGCAACGCGGGCGCGATGGAGCGCGGCCTCGAATTCGTCGCGCATGGCGGCAAGTACGTGCTGATCTCGATCGTCAATGCGCGCATTGGCTTCTCCGATCCGGAGTTCCACAAGCGCGAGACGACGCTGCTCGCGAGCCGCAACGCGACGCCCGCCGATTTCGAGACCGTGCTCGACGCCATGCGTGCGGGCAAGATTCCCACTGACGTGCTGAACACGCACCGGCTCGAACTCGATACGTTGCCCGAAACGTTCCCTGGGCTGCTCGCGCCCGAGGCCGGGGTGATCAAGGCGCTCGTCGCCTGCTGAAAGGGAATACAGCATGGGACAACCGATTTTGCAGTTCGGCACGAGCCGCTTTCTCCAGGCGCATGCCGATCTGTTCGTGTCCGAAGCGCTGCGCGAAGGGCGCGCGCTCGGGCGCATCACGGTCGTGCAGACCACCTCGAATCCCGAGAGCCGCTCGCGCATCGAGGCGTTGCGCGAACGCGGCCGCTACCCCGTGCGGATTCGCGGCGTGCGGCACGAGACGACGATCGACGAGACCCGCGAGTGCGATGCGATTGCCGAAGCGCTCGACGCGAACCTCGATTGGTCCGCCGTGCGCGAGCGTTTCGCGCACGATGCGCGTGTGGTGATCTCGAACACAGGCGACACGGGCTATGCGCGCTATCCGGAAGACAGCGCCGATCTGCTCGCGCCTGGCGCACGCGTGCCGCGTGGTTTCGTCGCGAAACTAGCGGTGTTGCTGAAGGCCCGCTACGATGCCGGCGCCGAGCCGCTCACGCTGTATCCCTGCGAACTCGTGACGCGCAATGGCGACACGTTGCGCGCGCTCGTCGCGCAGCTCGCGCGCGAGTGGAACGCCGCGCCGGGCTTCGTCGAGTATGTCGAGCACGGCTGCATGTGGGTGAACTCGCTGGTGGACCGGATCGTGTCCGAGCCGATCGCGCCCGTGGGAGCCATTGCGGAGCCCTACGCGCTCTGGGCGATCGAGCGGCAAGCGGGCATGGTGCTGCCGTGCGAACACGAGTCGATCGTCGTGACCGACGATCTCGACCACTATGTACGGCTCAAGCTGCTGTTGCTGAACCTGGGGCACACGTATCTCGCCGAGCGTTGGCTCGCGGAGGGGCGGGCGGCCGACGAGAACACGCTGCACGCGATGCGCGACCCGGCGATGCGCGGCGAGCTCGAAGCGCTGTGGCGCGAGGAAGTGGTGCCGGTATTCGACGCACTAGGCAAGGGCGACGCGGCGCGCGCCTATCTCGACGAACTGCGCGAGCGCTTCGGCAATCCCTTCCTCGATCACCGGCTGGCCGACATCGCCCGCAATCACGAGGAAAAGAAGGCGCGGCGTTTCGCGCCCGTCATCGATCTGGCACGCGAGCTAGGTCTCGAGCTGGCGCAGCCGCGCTTGCGTGCGGCGGTCGCTGCGCGTGCGCCCGCCTGAAGGACAGCATCCCGGCAACGATACCCCTGAGAGGAGACAGCTCCATGAGGAAGATGCGTTGGGTAGTCGTGTTTCTGAGCTTTCTGGCCATCGCGGTCAATTACATCGACCGGGCGAACCTCGCCGTTGCCGCGCCGCAGATCGAGAAGGCGCTCGGCATCGGCCCGGCCGACATGGGCCTCTTGCTGAGCGGATTCTTCTGGACTTATGCGCTCATGCAGATGCCGTTCGGCTGGTTCGTGGATCGCGTCGGCGCGCGCATTGCGCTGCCGCTGGCAGTCGGCTGGTGGTCGGTGTTCACGGCGACGACGGCCTTCGCGACGAGCGTGGTGGGGATGTTCGGCTGCCGGCTTCTGCTCGGCATGGGCGAGGCGGGCGCCTATCCGTCGTGCGCGAAGCTCGTGAGCCAGTGGTTTCGCCGCGAGGAACGCGCGATCGCAACGAGCATCTTCGATAGCGGCTCGCGCGTGGGCTCCGCGCTGTCGATTCCCGTCGTCGCGCTGATCGTCGGCACGCTCGGCTGGCGGGCCGCGTTCGTCATCACGGGTCTGTTGGGCGTGGTGTGGGTGATCGGCTGGTTCGCGATCTACCGCGCGCCCGCGCACGGCGACATGACGGGCGAGCCCGACGCGGCTCCCGCGCCGCAACGCAATGCCCGCGAAAATGGCGGCGTGACCTGGGCGTCGCTGTTCCGCTACCGCACGCTGTGGGGGATGATGCTCGGCTTCTTTTGCCTGAACTTCGTCATCTACTTTTTCATCACCTGGTTCCCGAGCTATCTCGTGCAGACGCGCGGCTTCTCGCTGAAGTCGCTCGGTTCGCTCGGGATGATTCCGGCGCTGATCTCGATTCCGGGCGGCTGGCTGGGCGGCTGGGCCTCGGACGCGCTCGTGCGCCGCGGCTGGAGCCTCACCGCGGCGCGCAAGACCTGCATGGTGGGCGGCATGCTGGCCTCGTCGGCGATCACGCTTTCGGCCTTCACGTCGGACACCTGGCTCATGCTCGCGTGCTTCGGCATTTCGTACGGCAGCCTTGCGTTCGCCGCCGCAAGCATCTGGGCGCTGCCGGCCGACGTCGCGCCGACGCCGGGCCACGTCGCTTCGATAGGCGGGATCCAGAACTTTGCCTCGAACATCGCCGGTATCGTCATCACGACGTTCACCGGCGCGATGGTGGCGTTGACGAAGGGCTCGTTCACGATTCCACTCGTGGTTGCGGGCGGTTTTTGCGTGCTCGGCGCGTTCAGCTATCTCGTGATCGTCGGCCGGATCGAACCGTTGCCGGTCAAGCACGCGCAGGACGAGCTACCCGGAACCACGCGTTCGTCTATCTGAGCAATACGGTTAGGATGCCTTAACGTGAGCGGGCGGCGGTGAACGGCGTCAGTCGGCGGGACCCGGCTGAGCCGCCGTCGGTTCAGCGCTCAGGAACCGGGCGATGGAGTGGCCGCTGATCGCGCGGCTATAGAGAAAGCCCTGCGCCTGGGTGCAGCCGTTCTCCAGCAGGAAGTCGCGATGGCGGCGGGTCTCCACGCCTTCGGCGATCAGCTCGAAATTGAAGGCCTTCGCCACGGCGATGACCGCAAGCGTGATCGCTTCCATTTCCGGGTCCTGACCGATTTCCTTCACGAACGCACGGTCGATCTTGAGGCGGTCCACGCGGAAGCGTTTCAGGTAGCTCAGGCTCGAATAGCCGGTGCCGAAGTCGTCGATGGCGATGCGCACGCCCAGGTCGCGCAGGCTGGCGAGAATCTTCGCCGCATGTTCAGGATGGCGTATCAGTGCGCCCTCCGTCACTTCGAGCTCCAGCAGCTCGGGGACGAGACCCGAATCGCCGAGCGCGCGGCGCACCTGATCGACGAGGTCGGAGTGTTCGAGCTGCAGCGGCGAGACATTGACCGAAACGCGCAGGCGGCTACCCGGCATGGCGTTCCACCGCGCCCCTTCGTTGCAGGCTTCGCGCAGGACCCATTCGCCAATCGCGCGGATGAGGCCGGTGTCCTCCGCGAGGGGAATGAACACCGCCGGCGAGACCTCGCCGAGTTCGGAGTCGGTCCAGCGCAGGAGCGCTTCGGCGCCGACCATGCCGCCGCTTGCCATGTCGAACTGCGGCTGGTACATCACGTTGAGCTCGCTGTTCTTGAACGCGCGGCGCAATCGCGTCGAAACGCGCAGGCGCGACGCCGCGGCCTCGCTTAGTTCCGGACGATAGAACTGGTACTGGTTTCGTCCATTGTGCTTCGCGAGATACATGGCGGCGTCGGCGTTGCGGATCAGCGTGTCGGCGTCGGCGCCGTCGGTGGGAAAGACGCTGATGCCCATGCTCGCTTCGATGAAAAGCTCGTGAGCGGAAATCCGCACGGGCTCCGTCATGACGACGAGCAGCTCGTCCAGTAACGCGGCGACCTCACTGCGCGAAATGCCCTCGGTCACCACCATGAATTCGTCGCCGCCGTAGCGCGCGACCGTGCCGCTGCCGCCGATCATGCGTTCGAGACGCCTTGCGATCTGGCCCAGCAGCGCGTCGCCGATGCGATGACCCAGCGAGTCGTTGACTTCCTTGAAATGATCGAGGTCCAGGAAGATGACGGCGACAGGGTCGCCCGAGCGCGCCGCGCGCTGCAGCGCCGCGGCGAGCTTGTCATCCAGTTGCTTGCGGTTCGGCAGGCCGGTGAGCGTATCGTACTGGGCCTGGCGTTCGAGTTCGGCCTGATAGCGGATCACGGCGGTCACGTCGCTCATGATGGCGACGTGATGCGTGACCTTGCCGTTCGGCGCGGGCACCGGCGCGACCAGCATGTTGATCCAGTAGACGTCGCCATCGCGATGCCGGCATTGCAGCGTGAGGTTCGCGTCGGCGTCGGACTGCAGCGCGGCGTGGACTTCGGCCCAGCCGCTTGCTGCCTCGTTTGCCGTTTCGCTGGCGGCTGTGCTTGTTATCGCGCTTGTTACCGCGCTTGTTACGGCATTTGCCGCTGCATGGCCCGCGCCATCGGGCGTGTCGCGCACCGCGAAGAGCGTGCCGAAGTCCTTGCCCGCAACCTCTTCGAATCGCAGGCCCGTCAGCTTTTCGAACGCGCGGTTGACGTACCTGACGGGGTGCGCGTGCTCCTTTGCCTGGGCGATGACGATCCCGCTGATACTCGCGTCGAGCGCGCGGCCCTGCAGACGCAGCGCCAACTGCGACTCGCGCGTCGCCGTGATGTTTTCGTAGGCGGTCAGCACGCCCACGCCGGTGCCCGACGGGTCGATCAACGGCAGCTTCGTTTCGGCGATCCAGACGGTGCTGCCGTCCACGGCAATGGCCTCGCGTTCGATGCGCTTCTTCACGAGTTCGCCGGTCATGATCCGGATGTCTTCCGCGCGCACCGCGGCCGGATCGTCGCCCCAGCGCAACTGGTCGTCGGTCAGCCCGACGAGCGCCTTGCGCGAGACCAGTCCCGCGTCTTTCGCATAGATCTCGTTGCCGCCTGCGTAGCGGTGCGAAGAATCTTTCCAGGCAATGCCGGTGGGAATATTGTCGAGCACATATTCGAGCATCTGCATCGAGCGGAACAGCTCGGCCTGCGCGGCGAGCTCTTTCGTCATGTCCTCCATGACGCATAGCGTCGCACGCCGGCCGTCGAGTTCCGTGTGCAGATGAAAGACCGCCATCGAAAGCATTTCGCCCTGCTTCGTGCGGTGAGACCAGATGCCGGCCATGCCGTCCTGCAGCCCCCGGGCCTGCGGAACCGTGGCGCCGTGCAACGGGGTCTCGCCGGTGCGGATATCGTCGAGCGTCATGCGCAGCATTTCGTCGGCGCGATATCCCATGGCCTCGACGGCCATATCGTTGACGGCGACGATGCGGCCCGATTCGTCGTCGACGATCCAGATCGGCAGCGGGTTACGCACGAAGAGGCGCTGGTACTTCTCGCGGTTGGAGTCGGCGGTACGCAAGGCCACGCGCAGCGACTTCGTGATGCGTCCGTTGCGGTACAGGAGCGCGAGCAGCATGAGGGCCGCGGCGAGACCCGAGCCGAGCAGCAGGTCGGAGACCACTTCCGCGTCGTGCGAAGCCTTGCTGACCGAGGTGTCGAGATGTTCGTCCTCGGCCATGCGCACTTCGCCGATCTTCTGCATGGTCTGGAAGAAGCGGGCGTCGAGCTCCCCGAGCTTGGGCGCGCCGATCGTCACGCTGCCTGGCTTGAGCAGCGCGCGCATGGCCAACTCGTTACTGAGCTTGCCGAGGTGCCGGATCATGTCCTTCAGTTCGTCGAGCAGGGCAATGCAGCGCGATTCGCTGCCGCAGGATTGTTGCGCCGCGCTCGCGTAATCGAGCAGTGCCGGCAGCGGATAGATGTAGGCAGAGGCCGGCCGTCTGAAGAAAGGCCGCATGCCGACCACGGTATAGAGCTGTTCGTGTTCGTCGAGCAGCGCGTCCTGGAGCGCGTCGAGATTGCGCTTGAGGAGCGCCACGGATTGCTGCTGGCCGAGCGTGTGGTTCTGTTCCTGCGTTTGACGCAGCGCGAGCGTCGTATTGAGCCCGATGGCGGCCAGAATGGCGGCGACGGCGAGCCCGGTGACGAGCCGCGTGCGCAACCTGCCGGAAAGCGCGGCGCTCACGTCCCTGAACGTCGGGCCATGCGCGTCTTTGCTCCTGTTATCTGGTGCACCGCGTGCTTTCATTGCCTGGCCCCGCCCTTGCATGCACAGGGCATAACGGCAGGGCTACCGGAGAACTTGAGGGTGCAACCCCGCGCGGGTGTAGAGGGTTTCTACGGCTTGTCGCATGCTTGTGTGTCATTGGGATGTAATAGAGCCGTTGTTGTTCGCGCGCCTTTCATCCGTGTCTGATAGTCCCTGCTTTCGTCCCATGCTGATATTGCCTGTCAGGGCGAAATCTTTGCCCGGATTGTCACCGGTTGCGTTACCGGCAGACACGTTCAAACCATCAACGGAGGCTTCGCAATGGCAGTTCCTTTGCATCTATGGTTGAAAGATGATGGCGGCGCGGACATTCCTGGGTCCAGCGAGGTTTTGGGCCGCGAAGGCAGCATCGAAGTTTTGAGTCTGTCGCACGGCCTGAATATGCCTGCGGACGGTCAAACTGGAAAGTTGATGGGCACGCGCACGCATCGCCCACTCACCATCGAAAAGGAAATCGATCGTTCGTCCGCGCTTCTTTATCGAGCCGTAGCATGCGGGCTAACGTTGCAGTCTGGAGAGTTGAGGTTCTATCGGACGAACGAGGCGGGGCTAGAAGAGGTTTACTTTATCATTCTTATGAAAAACGTGAAGGTCGTTGGAATTTCTCCGCGAGTTCTGAATATCAAGGAGGCCACAAATCAGCATCGAAATCACTTTGAAGTGGTGGAATTTCGCTATGAGGAAATTACGTGGAATTACACCGAGGGCAACATGATATTCAAAGATTCCTGGAACTACTTCTAAGGGATCGACACTATGCCTGTCTTTTGTACCTTCACACTCAATAATCGGGAAATGTCTACGCTCGTTTGCTCTGGCTACGGCGCAGTAGACGCCTATTCTGGACACGACAGGGGCCGCGATAGTCCAGTTGATGTCGCCGACGTTGGTGTCGGGGCTATCCCGCCCGGCACGTACTATATCGTTGACCGTCAATCAGGCGGGCGTATGGGCTGGCTTCGCGATATGCTTGGTCCCTTTGTCGGTACGACCGATCGGCGTTTATGGTTTATGCTTTGGAACCCCTACACCGGAGATAGCACGATGATCAACGGTATCAGGCGCGGGAATTTCCGGCTGCATCCAGACGGGCCACACCATGAAAGCGATGGCTGTATCACGGTTAAAAATCCGGCTGAGTTCGACCGGCTTCAACATCATATCCGCCAGCACGCCCCGGATCTGCCCGTGCCGGGTAGCGACATGAAAGCGTACGGCCAGGTTGATGTGCGATGAAGCGATTAGCATTCGTCGGTTGGTGCATTGGGTCGCTTGGTCTATGGCTTGCCATGGTTTTCTTTATTGGTCATTTTATTTTGTCTCATATCTGGTATGAAATTCCCATCAATTTTTACCAGATAACGAATGATTTTGCGCTATGGGTGGTGCGTAAATTCAAACCAGGCTATGACCCCGGAGTGTTACAAATGGATGACCCCGGACTCCTGGTCCTGGTTATTGCAACAGGGTTGATTTGCGCCGCCATTGTTATACCCGTTGGCACCTTTGGATGGCGGCGATTCAGTGCAAGACGCGCACCACGGGAATCCAGGTAACCTGGGACTTGGCCCCGCTTCGGCGGGGCCTTTCATTCGAATTTCAATGCGCCAGCCTGCCGCTCATATAACCACGCTTCCCTGCTTCCCAGGCGGCAACTCACGCACGACCACATATTCAGGATCGCGCTGCTGCTTTGCGAAGATCGTGAGAATCTCCCGCCACGCGGGCCACAGGCCGGAGTAAGGCACGGGCATCTGCGCAGCCACGGTCTCATGAAATTTCGGCAGCGCGTGGAATGGCACACTGGGGAACATGTGACGTTCGACGTGATAGTTCATGTTCCAGTAAAGAAAACGCACGACAGGATTTAGCTTCACGGTGCGGCTCGAGACGCGATGGTCGAGCACGTTCTCCTTGAGGCCTGTGTTGCGTGAGGGCGCAGAGTTCGTGCAGCCAGGTGCCGTAAGCGCGCGCCAAAAAGAGAAACAGCACCGGCAGCCAGCTATGTGCGAGGATCGCCCAGACGAAGATGGCCCCGTAGCAGGCGAGCAGGATGCGCGAGTTTTCGCACATCTTCTTGTACTCCTTCTCCGGCATTACAACCGGGGCACGCCTTCCTGGCTGCCGCTACAAACTCCAATCTCGATCTACCTTCGGGAGAACCTGCCGCCGGAACACTGAAGACTGCGCGCCCCAGCCAATTTGACGAGATTTCGTCAACGTTTCCGTTGAGCGATCCGTTCGCCGCGCTTATTTTTGATCTCGAGAGCAGATGAACTGACGGGCCGGGCAACCCACGGCGAACCGGATCAAGGAGACAGCGGTGTCGAACACGCAAACAGGCTCGCGCGAGGCGTCCGCCTTCGCGGGGCATCAGGCTTACCGGCTGATAGGCGGTGCGGGCGAGGCGGCGCGCGCCGCGGGCCTCGTCAATGCCGAGTGGTACAAGTGCCCCGTGCCGCGGGCCACCATGAAGGCCTTGATGCAGCGCGACGACGCGCGCGCGATTCGCGACACGCTGATCTGGTACGCGGCGATCGTGGCGAGCGGCGTGCTCGCGGGATTCGCGTGGCATGCGCATTCGCTGTGGGCCATCCCCGCCTTCTTCCTGTATGGCACGCTCTATTGCAGCCCGGCCGACTCGCGCTGGCACGAGTGCGGGCACGGCACGGCGTTCAAGACGCGCTGGATGAACGACGTGGTTTATCAGCTCGCCTCGTTCCAGGTCTTCCGGCGCCCCACGGTCTGGCGCTGGAGTCACGCGCGGCATCATACCGATACGCTGGTGGTCGGCCGCGATCCCGAGATCGGCGCGCCGCGCCCGACGGATTGGTTCGCCATCCTGCTCAACGTCTTCGCGATCAAGCATGTCGCGAACGAAGTGCCGAAGATCGTTTCCGCGGCCTTCGGCAACGTCGGTGCGGAAGAGAAAACCTTCATACCCGAATCCGAGTGGCCGAAGGTCGTGCGCGAAGCGCGCCTCACGCTCCTCGTTTATGCGGCCGTGGTGGCCGCCTGCATCGGCTTCCATTCGGTGCTGCCGCTCCTGTATATCGGCTTGCCCAGTCTCTATGGCGCGTGGCTCTACCTCTATTTCGGCCTCACGCAGCACGCGGGGCTGCCGGAGAACGTCCTCGACCACCGCAAGAACTGTCGCACGGTCATGATGAATCCCGTGTTCCGCTTCCTCTACTGGAACATGAACTACCACATCGAACATCACATGTTCCCGATGATCCCGTTCCATGCGCTGCCGCGGCTGCACGAGTTCGTCAGGGCGGACATGCCGCCTGCCTATTCGAGCAGCCTGGCCGCCTACGCCGAGATCATCCCCGCGCTCGTGCGGCAGACGCGCAACCCCGAATATCACGTCACGCGGCCAGTGCCGGGCATTAGCTGAGAGACGAAGCAGTCCTGAACATATCGATAACGAATCGAGGAGACACGACATGACGCAATGGATCGACGCAGCCGCGCTGGACGAGATCGAGGACGAGGACGTCATGCGCTTCGATCACGGCGGCCAGACCTATGCCCTTTATCGCGTGGACGGCGACGTCTACGCGAGCGACGGGCTCTGCACGCACGAGCACGTACACCTGTGCGACGGCCTCGTGATGGGCCACACGATCGAATGCCCGAAGCACAACGGCCGCTTCGACATCCGCGACGGACGGGCGCTCTGTGCGCCCGTATGCGAAAAGCTCAAGATTTATCCGGCCAGGGTAGAGGCCGGACGCATCTTCATCGAGATCTGACGCCATGGGCAGCGAACGCGTAATGGCTATCGTGGGTGCGGGTCACGTGGGCGGCCGCGCTGCGCAAACCCTGCGCGAGGCGGGCTGGGACGGCCGCATCGTGCTGATCGGCGCGGAGCCGTATTTGCCGTACGAGCGGCCGCCGCTCTCGAAAGCCGTGCTGACGGGCGAACGCGAACCGGGCCAATGCGGCCTGCGTGCACCGCAAGCGTGGCGCGAGGACCAGATCGAGCACCGGGTTGCGACGGTGCGCTCGCTGGACCCTGCCGCGCGCACGCTGCATCTGGATGATGGCGCAACGATCGTCTACGAGGCGCTGCTGCTGGCAACTGGCGGTCATGCGCGGCGCCTTTCGGTGCCGGGCGCATCCGGCGCGCGCGTGCAATGCCTGCGCACGCTGGACGACGCTGCGGCGATCGGACCGGGGCTCGCGCCGGGGGCATGCGTTGTCGTGGTGGGCGGCGGCTTCATCGGCCTCGAAGTGGCGGCCTCGGCCCGCGCGCGCGGATGCGAGGTGACGGTGGTGGAGGGCGGCGTGCGCCTGCTCGGACGTGCCGTGCCGGCCGCGATCGCCGCGCGCGCTCATGCGCTGCACGAGCGCAACGGCGTGCGGATCCTGTTGAATTCCGCACCGCGTGCGTTCGAGCCGCGCGATGACGGAGGGCTTGCCGTGGTGCTGGAAGACGGCCAGGTGCTGCGTGCGGATACGGTGGTGGTCGGTATCGGCATCGAGCCGGCCGACGAGTTGGCGCGGGCGGCCGGACTGGCTATCGAGCGCGGGATTCTCGTTGACGAAATGCTCCAGACTTCGGCGCCCGGCATCTACGCGGCGGGCGATGTCGCCGTGTTTCCCAGCCGGTTCGGCGCGCATCGCATTCGCCAGGAGACCTGGCACAACGCGGAAACCCAGGCGCGCGTCGCGGCGCGCAACATGCTGGGCGCGCAGGAGGCGTACCGCGAAACGCCCTGGTTCTGGTCCGACCAATACGACCATCAACTGCAGGTGGCAGGCGAGCCTGCGCTTGGGCAGCGCACGATCGTGCGTGCGATAAACGGCAACGGGGAGATCTATTTCGATCTGGATGTCGAAGGAAAGCTGGTTGGCGCGAGCGGCTTCGGCCCGGCGAGCGGTTTCGCGAAGGAAATGCGGCTCGCGCGAATGCTGGTCGAGCGCGGTGGCGCGCACGACCCCGAGCAACTGGCCAATCCCGAAGTCAAGCTCAAGAGCCTGCTCTAAACGCAGTACCCCTGCGACTCGCTACCCCCGCCGCAACGGAGACATGATGGCGCAACGACTGCAGGTGTTCCAGTCCCTCTGGGCAATGGAACGCCGCCATACCGATGGCTACGAGCGCTCGCTCGAAGAAAACGTGCGGATGATTGCCGAAGCCGGTTTTGACGGTGTCAGCGCGCACTGCACGAAGCGCGAAGACGTGAAGCGGCTGGCCGAATTGCGCAAGGCCTACGGGCTGGCGGCGGAAGGGCAATGCTTTCCCGCCACCATCGACGATCTGCAGCCCGTGCTCGAACTGGCGACCGAGTTTGGTTTGCACCATGTCGATCTGCAACCCGACGTGCGTCCGCGCACCCTCAAGGAAGCCCTGGTCCTGGTGGATGGCTGGCGGCGTCTTGCGGAGCAGGTGGACATGCCCGTCTACATCGAGACACATCGCGACCGCCTGACCACGGACCTCTACTTCACACTCGATCTGCTCGATGCGCGTCCCGATCTCCCGCTGCTCGGAGATCTTTCGCATTACCTCGTCGGGCGCGAGTTCGCGTGGCCCGTCTCGCAGGAGAATCATGCGCTGATCCAGCGGATTCTCGACAATTCCTGGGCCTTTCACGGCCGCGTGGCGAGCCGCGAGCAGGTGCAGATCGAAATCTCGTTCGCGCCGCACCGGAAGTGGGTGGATCTGTTTCTCGACTGGTGGCGCTATGGCTTTCGCTCGTGGCGCCGACGTGCGGGCGAGAACGACACGCTCGCCTTCACCTGCGAACTCGGGCCGCAGCCGTACGCCATCGTCGGCCGGGACGGCAACGACACCACCGACCGCTGGGCCGAATCGCTGCTGATGCGGGACTGGATACGCGAACTGTGGAGCGAACTGGACACTCTGGCGCCGGCGTCGGGCGAGCGAGCAGCGGTGTGAACCTGCCTGGCAGGACTTAGCTTCTTGCGACCAGATAAGGGTCGCGCCGCACGTTCGCCGAGCAGAAAATGCGGAACTCCACCGGTCCCGGCGGCGCGGGGGTTTCCACCACGCCGCACGCGTTCAGGACGTGCTGCAAGGCGGAGATGATCTGTCCGTCCGGGTCCTGGTCGATCGCAATGTCCATCGTGCCCTGCTCGATGTACTGGCGGTGCAGGTCGAGCATCTCGTGCCCGGCCCAGACCACGTGCCCGGTTGCCCCCACCTTGCGTAACGCCGCCTCGATGCCTGCCGACGCATAGCCGCTGTTGTAAATGCCGGCCACGTCGCCGCGCTTGAGCTCCTTCAGGACCGCGCGGTGACAGCGGTCCGCATCGTCGAAATGCTCCATCGCCTCGCCGTCGCAGATCAGGTCGGGAAACGCCTCGGCCAACTGTGCCCGGCAGCCGCTGATGCGGTCCACGTGCGCGCGATAGTCCTTGCGCGAACACACGAGCAGAATCCGGCCGGGCCCCTTCGCGAGGCGTCCGAGCAAGTAGCCCGCCGTGCGGCCTGCGCTCACGTTGTCGATGCCGGCGTAATGAATTCGTTCGACCTCCGCAATATCGGTCACCATCGTGACCACGGGTTCGCCCCGCGCGATCACCGTGCGCAGCGCCTCGCGCACGGCAGCCGTGTCGCGCGTCGTGACGATCAAACCGGCGCGCTTGTAGTTCGGGCGCAGGATGGCGCGCGTGATCACGTCGTCGTCGGCTTCCGGGAGGATCTGGCGATGCAGGACGATGCGCCGGTCGAGCATTTGCATCGAGCGCTCGAGCCCTTGCGCCACGCGCTGAAAGAACGGCGTGGCGTTTTGCGGCAGCAGGACGTCGATATGCACGAGGCCATGGCTCGTGGCCGGCAGGACGCGCGGCACGCCAAGCTGCCGCGCCGCCGCCACGACGCGTGCGCGCATGGCCGCGGAGACGCTGCCGCGCTCGTTCAGCACGCGATCGACGGTGGCGGGACTGACGCCCGCCGCTTCGGCAATATCGGCGAACCGCGCGCCGCGTTTGCGGCGCGGCGAGGGGGTGTCGGTCATGGAGTGTCTCCGGATCTGTCGCGACTCATTCGAGCGGAAATCCGCCCTCGAACGATTGCCGCAGGAACTCGGTGAAGCGCGTGACGGCGCGTGGCACGTGCGCGCCGTACGGGCGCACGACATGCAGTTGCGACGCATACGCGCCCACCGGCCGCCAGTTGGGCAGGAGTACGACGAGTTTGCGCCCCTGCAGCGCGCTCTGGGCGCTGAAATCGGGCAGGAGCGCGATGCCCAGGTGTTCGAGCGCGGCGTCGCGCAAGGCTTCGCTGTTGTTGGCCGAGACCGGGCCGTTCACGGTCACGCTGACGCGGGTGTTCTCGGCGCGGCGGCCCGGTTTCTCGAACGACCAGACGCCGGGGCCCGGCGTGCGCGGATAGTAGAGGCAGTCGTGTGCCGCGAGATCGGCCGGCGTGTGCGGCGTGCCGCGCCTTCGGAGGTAGGCCGGCGTGGCGGCAATGACGGAGTGCGTGTCGCAGAGCTTGAAGGCCACGTGCGTTTCCGGCACTTGCGCGCTATGACGGATCGCGAGGTCGAAGCCTTCGGTCGCGATCGAGGTGAGCCGGTCGGAAAGCTCCAGTTGCACGCGTACCTCGGGATTCGCGCGCACGAATTGCGCGAGGCGCGGCACGAGCTGCTGGCGCGCGAACGCGACGGGCGCCGTGACGCGCACGGTGCCGCGCACCACGTCGGCCATCTCGCGCACGTTCGCGAAGCTCGCGGCGATGCGTTCGAATTCCGCGCGCGTTTCCTCCACGAGTTGCCGCCCCGCCTCGGTAAAGCGCACGCTGCGCGTGGTGCGCTGCACCAGTGCGACACCCGCCGCGCGCTCCAGCTCCGCAATGCGCTGGCTCATGGCCGCCTTGCTCACGCCGAGGCGTGCCGCCGCCGCCGTGTAGCTGCCTTGCTCCGCGAGCACGCTGAGCCAGTGCAGATGCGCCCAGAGCGCCTCGATCTTCTGCGTGTCCATGCCGATGATTCCCGCCGAACGTCTCCTGATCAGGGTCCGATCATAGCACCGCGCCGACCCATCTTTCACCATTCGCGTTGCGGATTGTTCGCCATCGAAAACAATCAATTCAGCCGCCGTGGCTTTGCAGGGCCGGGCGGTCTACGTACACTGGGTCCCATCGAACAACCCGCAAGGAGATGACATGCAGGCCTATACCGATAGCGCAGACGTGGTTCACTACATTGGCGGCAAGACTGTACGCGGCGCCGGCGACCGCACCCAGGCGGTCTTCAATCCCGCGACCGGTACCGCCGCCCGCCGCCTCGTGCTGGGCGAGCTGGCCGACGTGGATGCCGCCGTGGCTAGCGCGAAAGCCGCGTTCCCGGGTTGGAGCAACACGCCGCCCATCCGCCGTGCGCGCGTCATGCTGCGCTTTCTGGAGTTGATGAACCGCCACAAGGACGAACTCGCCGCCATCATCACGGCCGAGCATGGCAAGGTATTTGCCGACTCGCAGGGCGAGGTTGCGCGCGGTATCGACGTCATCGAATTTGCTTGCGGGATTCCGCAACTGCTCAAGGGCGACTACACGGAGCAGGTTTCGACGGGCATGGACAACTGGACCGTGCGCCAGCCGCTGGGCGTGGTGGCCGGCATCACGCCGTTCAACTTTCCCTGCATGGTGCCGTGCTGGATGTTCCCGGTTGCGCTGGCTGCCGGCTGCACGTTCATCCTCAAGCCGAGCGAGCGCGACCCGTCGGCGTCGCTCTTCATGGCGCGTCTGCTCAAGGAAGCGGGCCTGCCGGACGGCGTGTTCAACGTCGTGCAGGGCGACAAGGTCGTGGTCGACGCGCTGCTCGCGCACCGCGACGTGAAGGCGGTGAGCTTCGTGGGCTCGACGCCGATCGCGAACTATATCTACGAGACCGGCGCGAAGCACGGCAAGCGCGTCCAGGCGCTGGGTGGCGCGAAGAACCATATGGTCGTGATGCCCGACGCCGACCTCGACCAGGCCGTGGACGCGCTGATCGGCGCAGGCTACGGTTCGGCGGGCGAGCGCTGCATGGCGATCTCGGTGGCGGTGCTGGTGGGCGACGTGGCCGACAAGATCGTGCCGCGTCTGGCCGAGCGCGCGAAGAGCCTCGTCGTCAAGAACGGCATGGAAGCGGATGCCGAAATGGGGCCGGTGGTGACGCAGCAGGCGCTGGAACGCATCGAGGGCTACATCGCAACCGGCGTCGAAGAGGGCGCGACGCTCGTGGTGGACGGCCGCGGCCTGAAGGTGCCGGGGCACGAGAGCGGCTTCTTCACGGGCGGTACGCTGTTCGACAACGTCACGCCCGAAATGCGCATCTACAAGGAAGAAATCTTTGGCCCGGTGCTGGCGTGCGTGCGCGTGAAGGACTTTGCCGAGGCCGTGCAACTGATCAACGACCACGAGTTCGGCAACGGCGTGGCCTGTTTCACGCGTGACGGCCACGTGGCGCGCGAGTTCGGCCGCCAGATCGAGGTGGGCATGGTGGGCATCAACGTGCCGATTCCGGTGCCGATGGCTTGGCACGGCTTCGGCGGCTGGAAGCGCAGCCTGTTCGGCGACATGCACGCCTACGGCGAGGAAGGCGTGCGCTTCTACACGAAGCAGAAGTCGATCATGCAGCGCTGGCCGGAAAGCACCGAAAAGGGCGCCGAATTCACGATGCCCGTTGCGAAGTAACGAAGCCGCGTAACCACGCAGTCGCAGTCATTGTGCCGCGAGCCCGTTTTTTACGGGCTCGCGGCGCTTTTGCATGGCGCGTCCCCATCAAGGTCGCGCGCAGCGCGATTCAGGCCTTGGCGTTCGCGGCTTTTTCCCGCGCGGCCCCCCTCGCCGCCGGGGCGGCGAGGGGGGCCGCGCCGCCGGTCTCCGCGCTGAGCAGCACGCCGGCCGAGACGATATAGGCCGCCGCGCTTTCGATATCGCCGCGCAAGGCGGCGCATGCCGCGTCGCTGTCGCGCCGGCGCAGGGCGTCGAGCAGCTTGCTGTGGTGCTTGACGGCGACGCGTTCGCCCACGCGCTTCGAGCCGGAGCGCAGATCGTAGTTGAGAATCGGCCCGATGCGCAGCCACAGCGTTTCGATCATCTGCAGCAGCATGGGCATGCGCGCCGCGTCGTAGATGGCGAAGTGGAACGCCTGATTCATGGCGATCACCCTGGCGCCGTCGGGCCGCGTCTTTTCCATTTCGTCGGCGAACCGCGCGTGCAGCGCCTGCAGACGCTGGAGCTCGTCTTCCTCGATGCGCGCGGCCGCCTGCGCCGTGGCGAGACCTTCCACATTCACGCGGATCTGCGTGATCTCCCCGAACTGGCTGATGCTCATGGTCGGCACGCGCAGCGCACGGTTGGGCGTGAGTTCGAGCGCCTGTTCGGCCACCAGCCGGTGCACCGCCTCGCGCACGGGCATCACGCTCACGCCGAGCGCCGCCGCGATGTTGCGCAGCGAGATCTGCTCGCCCGGCATCATCTGTCCGGTGATGAGGAGGTCGCGCAATTGCGCGTAGACGTCGCGGCTGAGCGTCTGGCGCGTCAGCGGGGTCACGAGTTCGTTCAGGGCCATGGCTCGATCATAGCACATAGGGTATCCCCGATATGATATCTGTGATCACAGTTATAGCATTCAGTCCGGATACGATGCACTCATGGAGACGACGGACATGTGGAAGGATGAATCGCTCGCTGGCAAGCGGGTGCTGGTGACGGCCGGCGCGGACGGCATTGGGCTGGAGATCACGCGGGCCTTCGTGGAAGCGGGCGCGCGGGTGGCCGTGTGCGACGTCTCGGGGCCTGGCCTCGAGCGCGTGGCGGCTGAGTTGCCCGGCGTGCTGGCCGTGAGGGCGGACGTGTCGAGCGAGAGCGATGTCGCGGCGCTCTTCGAACGCGTGGATGCGTCGCTGGGCGGGCTCGACGTGCTCGTCAACAATGCGGGCGTGGCGGGGCCGACCGGCGGCGTGGAAACGCTTTCGCTCGCCGACTGGGAGCGCACGCTCGCCGTCAATCTCACGGGGCAATTCCTGTGTGCGCGAGCTGCCGTGCCGCGGTTGCGCCAGGGCCGCGCGCCGGCCATCGTGAATCTTTCCTCGGCTGCGGGGCACCTGGGCATGCCGGGTCGTTCGGTCTACTCAGCTTCGAAGTGGGCGGTGGTGGGCTTCACGAAGTCGCTGGCGCTCGAACTCGGGCCGCAAGGTATTCGCGTGAATACGGTGTTGCCGGGCGCCGTGGACGGGCCGCGCATTCGCGCTGTGATTGCCGCCAAGGCCGAATCGCTCGGCAAGCCGGTGGAGGAAGTGACCCGCAGCTACACGTCGCAGGCCGCGCTGGGCCGCATGGTGACAATGCGCGACATCGCCAACATGGTGCGTTTCGCCTGCAGCGATCAGGCCGCGAGCGTGCATGGGCAGGAACTCGTCGTCGACGGCTTGACGCAGGCGCTCAGTTAAGCCGCGCAGCCGCGCCATCATTCAACGATTCAACGGGCGCGCGGACGCGCGCCACGACCCGGACCGGGAAGGAGACACCATGGCCAAGCGAGCCAAAGCCATCATCACCTGCGCACCAACGGGCGCGATTCATACGCCGAGCATGTCGCCGCATCTGCCGGTCACCGCCGACGAAATCGCCGAGGCCGCCATCGAGGCTGCCCGCGCGGGCGCCGCCGTCCTGCACCTGCACGCCCGCGACCCGCACGACGGCCGGCCCTCTCAGGACCCCGAACTGTTTCGTCCGTTCCTCGCGAAGATCAGCGCCGCGACCGACGCGGTGATCAACATCACGACGGGCGGCAGTCCGCATATGACGGTCGAGGAGCGCATGCGGCCCGCAACCACCTTCAAGCCGGAGCTGGCCTCGCTGAACATGGGCTCGATGAACTTCGGCCTTTTTCCGATGCTGGAGCGCTTCAAGGAATTCCGCCACGACTGGGAGCGCGAGCATCTGGAGAACAGCCGCAACCTGATCTTCAAGAACACATACCAGGACATCGAGAACATCCTGCGCATCGGTTCGGCGAACGGCACGCGCTTCGAGTTCGAGTGCTACGACGTGAGCCATCTGTACAACCTCAAGCACTTCGTCGATCGCGGCCTCGTAACCGGGCCCGTGTTCGTTCAGACGGTGTTCGGCATCCTGGGCGGCATTGGTCCGGACCCCGAAGATTTGATGCACATGCATCGCACGGCGCAGCGCCTGTTCGGCGACCGGTTCCGCTGGTCGATCCTCGGCGCCGGCCGCAACCAGATTCCGCTGGCCACCATCGGCGCGGCCATGGGGGCGAACGTGCGCGTGGGTCTGGAAGATTCGCTCTGGATCGGGCCGGGCCAACTGGCGGCTTCGAGCGCGGAACAGGTCGTGCGCATTCGCACCGTGCTCGATGCTCTCAATATCGACGTGGCCTCGCCCGACGAAGCCCGCGACATTCTGGAACTGAAGGGCGCGGCGGGTGCGGCCTTCCAGGCTTGACGCCGCGCTCATGCCCGCGCTTCCGCTTTTTCTCACCTGACCTTCAGGGTCGCACGCCGGGGCACCCGCCCCGCGTGCCGTGGAGACTTCCGCCCATGCCAACCGCTCATGTTTCCGGCGCCTCGCTTCCGGAGTCCGCCGACCGAACGCTAACCTCGCTGCTCTTTCGCAGGCTGATGCCGCTGCTGGTACTCGCCTACGTGATCAGCTTCGTCGACCGCACCAATATCGCGCTTGCCAAGTCGCACCTTGCCGTCGACCTCCATATCTCGGCGGCGGCGTACGGGCTGGGCGCCGGTCTCTTCTTCCTCTCGTACGCGCTGCTCGAAATCCCGAGCAATCTGATCATGCATCGTGTCGGCGCGCGCTTCTGGATCGCGCGCATCATGATCACATGGGGCGTGCTTTCGGCGGCGATGGCGTTCGTGCAGGGCCCCACCTCGTTTTACGTCATGCGGTTGCTGCTGGGCGTGGCCGAAGCCGGCCTCTTTCCCGGCGTGATGCTGTACCTGACTTACTGGTTCGGGCGCGAGGACCGCGCGCGGGCCGTCGGCTATTTTCTGCTGGGCGTGTGCATTGCCAACATCGTGAGCGGCCCGCTGGGAGGCGCGCTGCTGGAGATGGACGGCGTGCTGGGCCTGAAGGGCTGGCAGTGGATGTTCCTCGCCGAAGGCCTGCCCGCCGTGGTGCTGGCGTTCGTCGTCTGGCGCAAGCTTCCCGATGGGCCCGACTCCGCGCCGTGGCTCACGCCCGCCCAGGCGGAAGAGGTGCGCCGCAGGCTCGACAGCGAGGCGTCGGGCGCGGCGGCGCGGGCGGGGCATTCGTCTTTCGCGGCGGTGCGCGACCCGCAGGTGTGGCTCGCGATCTTCATCTACTTCTGTCACCAGATCTCCATCTACACGGTGATCTTCTTCCTGCCCGGCATCATCGGAACCTACGGGAAGCTCACGCCGCTGCAGATCGGTCTGCTCAATTCGCTGCCCTGGATTGCCGCGGCCGTGGGCGCGGCATGGCTGCCGAAATACGCCGATACGCCGCAACGCGGGCGCCGCCTGCTGCTGCTCGGTCTCATCGTCATGGCAGCGGGGCTTCTGATCGCGGCCTTTACGGGTCCGGCGCTGGCGCTGACCGGCTTCTCGCTCACCGCGCTGATGTTCTTCGTCGTGCAGTCGATCGTGTTCGTGTTCCCGGCGTCGCGTCTTTCCGGCATGGCGCTGGCGGGCGGACTCGCGCTCATCAACACCTGCGGGCTCGTGGGCGGCTTCCTCGGTCCCTCGGTGATGGGCGTGATCGAGCAGACGACCGGCAGCACGCGCAACGGGCTCATCATCATGGCCGTGCTGCTGCTCGTGGCGGCGGTGGGCGCACCTTTCATGCGGCAGGGCCACGAGTGAGCGCACCGCGGCGCCGGCCGGCCCTTGCGCGGGGCGGCGCGCGGCGCCTGTTGCGCTGCACGAAAGGGAAAACCATGAATCGATAACATCAGACGTCTGATGTACATTCGAGCCAAACGTGGTGACAAGCGTGGCTACGAAAGGACAGCATGCGTCTGAGTGTCGACCAATCGATGAGCGAGCGGATCCAGGACTCGCTGCTGGCGATGATCCGCGAGCGCTCGCTCAAGCCTGGCGATCAGATCCCCACGGAAACCGAGTTGTGCGAACTGCTTGGCGTCGGCCGTTCGAGCCTGCGCGAAGCGGTGGCGCAGATGATTTCGCACGGCGTCCTCACGCGCGTGCAGGGCAAGGGCACCTTCGTCAGACAGGTGGTGCTGAAGCTGCAGGGCGGCCTGGATGATCTGATGTCCGTGACGGACATGATCCGCAGCGTCGGCGCCGTGCCGTCCACGAGCCGCTTGCAGGTGAAGACGATTGCCGCCTCCGACAATCTCGCGCAGAAGCTCGGCATTGCGGTAGGGGATCCCTGCATGCGGGTGGAGCGCGTGCGTCGCGCGGACGACGCGATTGCGGCGTACTGCATCGACATCGTGCCGAAGTCGGTGTTCGACGAGCACGAGCTGGGCGAGTCGCTCTTCGGTACGCTCGAGCGCGCCGGCATCCGGCTCTCGCATACGCACAGCTCGATCCAGCCCACGATACTCACGCCGCGCGACCTGCCGGAGCTGCAGGAGAGCTTCGGACTGTTCCTGCTGATCGACGAAGTGGATTTCGACGACACGGGGCGCGCGGTTTGCTATAGCAACGACTACTACAACACCAGCATCTTCAAGTTCGATCTCGTACGCAAGCGGCGGTAGAAGGACCTTCGTCTCCCTTTCCGGACAGGAAAAACGATGCAATTCGAGGCTTTCAGTGCTTCCGAACTGGCCGCATACCTGCGGGGCATTCCTGCCGTCAGCGAGCGGCTGGGCGGCGACAGCGACCTGGAGGTCGTGGAAGTCGGCGACGGCAACCTGAACTACGTGTACTTCGTTAGCAGTGCGCGCGATCCGCGGCACAGCGTCGTCGTCAAACAGGCGCCGCCGTTTCTGCGGCTCGTGGGCGAAGCCTGGCCGTTGCCGCGCGAGCGCATGGAGCGTGAGGTGGCGGCGTTGCGTTCGTTCGGGGCGCTGTGCCCGCAGCACGTGCCGAGCGTGTATCACGCCGACAGCGAGAAGTACCTGATGGTGATGCAGCGGCTCGCCTCGCATCGCGTGTTGCGCCAGGGGCTGACCGAAGGGATCGTGTATCCGTGGCTCGCCGACCATATCTCCACGTTTCTCGCGCGCACGCTGTTTCACGGCTCCGATCTGGCTCTCGCGCCCGGCGCGAAGAAGGAAGCCGTGCGCGCCAACATCAACACGGAGCTGTGCCGGATTACCGAGGACCTCGTTTTCACGTTCCCGTTCGAAGACGACCCGTCGAACGTGTACAGTCCGGCGCTGCCCGCCGGCGCCATCGCGCGGCTGCGTTCGCACGAGCCGCTGCGCCGCGCGGCCGGCGAGATGAAGTGGGCCTTCATGAACCATGCGGAGACGCTCGTGCATGGCGATCTGCACACGGGCTCGATCATGGCGAACGAAAGCGAGACCTATGTGATCGATCCCGAGTTCGCGTTCTACGGGCCGTTCGGTTTCGACACGGGGGCGTTCATCGCGAACCTGCTGCTGGCGTACTATGCGCGCGACTGGCACGATCGCCTGCGCGGCCGCGACCCGCGCGATTATCAGCGCTGGCTGCTTGAGCAGGTCATCCAGGTCTGGAACGGTTTCGCGGAGAAGTTCGCGGGTCTGTGGCGCATGCACGAACGCGAGGCGGGCCGCGCCTTCATCGGCGGTCCCGCCGATACGCGCGCGGCCGATGCGTTCCGCGAGGACTTCATGCGGCGCCTCTTTGCGGATACGCTAGGCTTTGCGGGCTGCAAGATGATCCGGCGTATCGTCGGCATGGCGAAGGTCTCGGAAATCACCAGCATCCAGGACGACGCGGTGCGCGCGCGCGTGGAAGTGCGCTGCCTGCGTCTTGCCGAGGCGCTGCTCGTGCGGCGGCGCGAACTCGCCTCGATCGAGGCCGTCGTGGCGCTCGCTGCCGAAGTGCTCGCGCAGCCGCAGGACGGCGAAGCTTGAGCGTGCAGAGAAATGTGTAGCGAAGCGTGGAGTCGAGCAGATCCCTTGCACGCGCGGAAATGATACGGAATAGCGGCATCGACGGAGAATACATGGCCCGGCAGCCGATGAAATCGAGTCTTCCCCCCACTATCGCGTGGCGCGACGACACCCTCCTGTTACTCGACCAGACGCGCCTGCCGCGTGAGTGCGTGGTCGAGGCGGCCGCCAGCGTGGAGGCGGTGTGGCGCGCGATCCACGAGTTGCGCGTGCGTGGTGCGCCGGCCATTGGCGTAGCGGCCGCATACGGGTTGTGCGTGGCGATGCAGCGCGAGCGGTCCGCGTCGCGCGAAGTCTTCCTCGCGAGGCTGGAACAACATGCCGCGTATCTGGACAGTGCGCGGCCCACGGCCGTGAATCTGCGCTGGGCGCTCGACCGCATGCGCAACCATATCCGGGGTGTTCGCGCCCAGACAGGAATGGAGCTTTACGAAGCGCTCGTGGCCGAGGCGGTCCGCATTCACCGCGAGGATGTCGATCTGTGCGCGCGGATTGGCGAACAGGGGCGCGAACTGATCGCCGCGGGTAGCGGCGTGCTCACGCATTGCAACGCAGGTGCGCTCGCGACGACGGGCATCGGCACCGCGACGGCGCCGCTGTATCGCGCGCATGGCGACGGCGTGGCGTTTCGCGTCTACGCGGACGAAACGCGGCCGCTCCTGCAAGGCGCGCGGCTTACCGCCTACGAGCTTCAGCAGGCGGGGCTCGATGTCACGCTGATCACGGACAGCATGGCGCCCGCGCTGATGGCGCAGGGACTTGTCGATCTCGTGATCGTCGGCACCGACCGCGTGGCCGCGAACGGCGATGTCGCGAACAAGATCGGCACGCTTGGCGTCGCGATCGCGGCGAAGCATTTCGGCATTCCGTTCTATGTCGCGTGCCCTTCGTCCACGCTCGATCTGCGCACCGCGCGCGGCGCGGACATCGTCATCGAAGAGCGCGGCGCCGACGAAGTGGCGCAGTTCGGCGGGCAGCGCACCGCGCCGGCGGGCATCAAGGTGCGCAATCCGGCTTTCGACGTGACGCCGCATGAACTCGTCACCGGCATCGTGACGGAACTCGGTATCGTGCGCGCGCCGTTCGAGGCTAATCTGGCGGCGCTGTTCGCGCCCGGGGAAGCGGCATGAGCGGCGTGGGCGACATGCGCGACGCGGGCCAGCACCACGCAGGCGAGGCGGCGGCGCGCGCGAGAGAGGTGCGGGCCGAAGCCGAACTGCGCCAGCAGATCGTCGATACCGCGGGCGAGATGGAGCGCCTGGGCATCAATCAGGGCACCTCGGGCAACGTCAGCGCACGCTGGCGCGACGGACTCCTGATCACGCCGAGCGGCGTGCCCTGCGCGTCGCTCGCGCGCGAGCGCATCGTCTGGATGCCCCTCGACGTGCGCGACGACGATCCGCTCTTCGAAACGCAGCGTCCTTCGTCGGAGTGGCGCTTTCATCGCGACATCCTGCGCGCGCGGCCCGAGGTGGGCGCCGTGGTCCATACCCACTCGAATGCGGCGACGGCGCTCGCGATTCACGGCCGCGGCATTCCCGCCCATCACTACATGGTGGCCGCGGCGGGCGGCAATTCGATTCGCTGCGCAACCTACGCGACGTTTGGCAGCCAGGCGCTGTCCGATCATGCGCTCGACGCGCTGCGCGACCGGCTCGCATGCCTGCTCGCGCATCACGGTGTCATTGCGCTCGGCCGCGATCTTGCGCGGGCGTTGTGGCTCGCGAACGAAGTGGAAGTGCTGGCGAAGCAGTATCTGCTCGCGTGTCAGCTCGGCGAGCCGCCGCTGCTCTCGGACGCGCAGATGGAGGAAGTGGTGGAAAAGTTCAAGGGGTACGGACCGCGCAGGTGAAACATGACGGCGCGCCCGGAGCAGTCGCGGCAGTGCGGTACACACGGAAAGTCACGTATTCAGCAGAAATCCAACCCGCAGGGGACCAGATCACGTGCTGAAGCGCTAACTCTGGTCGACAAACAGGAGACAGTCATGACGTGGAGTTCGGCAGGTTTCGACAGATGGGCGGCGCCGCGTGCGCGCATGGGCGTTTCGATGGGCGCCGTGGTCCTGGCTTTCGCGGCGATGTTGAGCGGCTGTTCGAAGAGCGAGTCGCCGACGTCCAGCGACGCCTCGTCCGGCGCGGCGGCGGCGAATGCACCGGCAAGCGCGCCGGCGCAGGCCGACGCGGCGCCCGCGGGCGGCAAACTGAAGGTCGGGTTCTCGATCGCCACCCTCAACAACGCCTTCTTCGTAGGCTTGAAGAATGGCGTGGAGCGGGGCGCGAAGCAGCAAGGCTTCGACCTCGTGCAGACCAACGCGAACGGCGACGCGCAGCAGCAGGTCAACGACGCAATGAACCTCCTGAGCCAGGGCGTCAACGCGCTCGTGCTCAATCCGATCGATTCGAAGGCGATCATCCCGGCGGTCGAGAAGGCGAATTCGATGAACGTGCCGGTCTTCATGCTCGACCGTGGCTCGGACGGCGGCAAGGTCACGTCGTTCGTCGCATCGGATAACGTGGCGCTGGGCGCCACCGGCGCGAAGTGGATTGCCGACCAGTTGACGAAGCGCTATGGCTCGCCGAAGGGCAACGTGGTCGATCTGATCGGCCTCGTCGGCACCACCGCGGCGACGGATCGCGAGAAAGGCTTCTCGCAGGAAATCGCGAAGTATCCGGACATCAAGGTGGTCGCGCGTCAGGAAGGCGGCTTCGATCAGGAGAAGTCGCTCAACGCGATGACGAGTATCCTGCAGAAGTTTCCGAAGATCGATGCGGTGTTCGGCGCGAACGACGACAACACGGTGGGCGCCGAGAAGGCGATCGACAATGCGGGCCGCTACAAGCCGCTGGGCGATCCGGACCACATCATGGTCATCGGCGCGGACGGCACGGCCCAGGCGCTGCAGGCGATCCGGGCGGGCAAGCAGGATGCGACGATCTCGCAGAACCCGATCGGCATGTCGGCGAAGGCGATGAGCTTCATCACGGACTACGAAGCGAAGAAGGACGTGCCCGCGAACTACGCGTGGCCGACCTATCTGATCGACAAGTCGAACATCGATTCGGACGGCGTGAAGCAATACGGTTTGTGGGCGCTCGAAGTCTCGCAGTAACGCGCTTCGATCAACGCGTCTGGCGCACGCGCAAGCGGCGTGCGCCGGCGGGCAGGATGAACGGATGAAACGCGAACCAGGTTCAGCATTGCATGCACCGCGGCGCAAGCATGGCGGCACCGCGGCGAATGCCGCCGCCCATGCGGCGAAGGCGGATTCGCCGCTCCTGCGCATGAGCGGCATCGTCAAGAGCTTTCCCGGCGTGAAGGCGCTGCGCGGCGTGAGCCTCGAACTGCACGCGGGCCACGTGATGGCGATCGTCGGCGAGAACGGCGCGGGCAAGTCCTCGCTGATCAAGACGCTGTCCGGCGCCTACGAGCCGGACGAGGGCACGATCGAGATCGACGGGAGGCCGCTCGCGCGCGGCACCCAGGCCGCGATCGATGCGGGCGTGGCCGTGATCTATCAGGAGCTCTCGCTCGTCAACGACATGACGGTGGCCGAGAATCTTTTCCTCGGCCGCATGCCCGCGCGCTATGGCTTTCTCGCCCAGCGCGAGGCGCAGGCCATGGCGCGCGAGGCGCTGGCGCAGGTGGGGCTGGAAGGTGTGTCCCCTTCGATGCGCGTGGGCGACCTGCCGCTCAACAAGCGCCAGCTCGTGGAAGTGGCGAAGGCGCTCGCGCGCGAGGCCCGCATTCTCGTGATGGACGAACCCACGGCCGCGCTGCAGCACCACGACATCGAGAACCTCTATGCGGTGGTGCGCCGTTTGCGCGCGGCGGGCATGGGCATCATCTTCATTTCGCACCACCTCGAAGAAGTGTTCGAGCTGGCCGATTCCGCGGTGGTGATGCGCGACGGCGCGACGGTGGGCGCGCGGCCCATGTCCGAATGGACCGAGCCCGCGCTCGTGCAGGCCATGGTGGCCCGCAATCTCGACTCGTTCTATCCGTGGCAGCCGCGCGCGTATGGCGACGTCGTGCTCGAAGCGCGCAACGTGGCGAGCGCACCCATGCTGCGCAATGCGAGCTTCAGCGTGCGCGCCGGCGAGATCGTGGGGATAGGCGGGATTGCGGGCGCGGGACGCACGGAGCTTCTGAAGACGCTGTGCGGCGCGCTGCCGCTAACCGGCGGCGAGCTGCGGCTGCGCGGGCGCAGGCTCGCGCTGCGCTCGCCCGCGCAGGGCGTGCGCGAAGGCATTGTCTACACCGCGGAGGACCGCAAGCTCGAAGGACTCGTGCTCGACGCGAGCATCGAGGAGAACATCGCGCTTTCCAGCTTGCGCGCACTCGTGCGCGGCGGCTTCGTCAGCGCCGCACGCAAGCGCCGTCTTGCGCGCGAGGCGACCGGGCGCTTCGGGGTGCGTGCGCCTTCGGTCATGCAGCTTACGGGCAATCTCTCGGGCGGCAACCAGCAGAAGGTGATCCTCGGGCGCGCGACCGCCACCTCGCCCGCCGTGATCCTGCTCGACGAGCCCACGCGCGGCATCGACGTGGGCGCGAAGACCGAGATCTATGCGCATATCGTGGAGATGGCGCGAGTGGGCGCCGCCGTCGTGCTCGTGAGCTCGGAACTGCCCGAACTGCTCGGCATGTCCGACCGCGTGCTCGTGATGTATCGCGGCAGCATCGTCGGCGAACTGGCGCGCGAGGACGCCAGCTCCGAGACGATCATTCAATGGGCCACCACCGGAGTTGCAGCATGACATCCACCACCGTTTCCCCGAACGATTCGGAAACCCCGCAGCAGCGTATGCTGCGGCAGTTGCGGAGCGGTCTCGGGCCGCTGATCGCGGCGCTCGTGCTGATCTGCATCGCCCTTTCGATTGCCTCGCCCGAATTTCTCACCACGAGCACGCTCACGAGCGTCATGGTGCAGGTCTCGGTGGTGGGCATTGCGGCCGTGGGCGGCACGTTCGTGATCATCACGTCGGGCATCGATCTTTCGGTCGGCTCGCTCGTCGCGCTGTCCGGCATGGTGGCGGCGACCGCGATGGCGGGCGCGAGCCCCGGCGCGGTCGGGCTCGGCGTGGCGGGTCTCGCCATTGCGCTCGTGACGGGCGCGGCGGTGGGGGCGCTCAACGGCTTCGCCATTGCGTGGCTGCGTCTCGTGCCGTTCATCGTCACGCTCGCGATGATGGCGATGGGGCGCGGCCTCACGCTCGCCATTTCGGACGGGCAGACGAAGTTCGATTTCCCTTCCGTGTTCACCGCATTCGGCGCGAAGACTCTGGCGGGCCTCCCCATGCCGATGCTCGTCATGCTGGTCGTGTTCGTGAGCGGCCACGTGCTGTTGCGCAAGACCGCATTCGGCCACCAGGTGTTCGCCGTGGGCGGCAACAAGGAAGCGGCTCGGCTGGCCGGCATTCCCGTCAATCGCGTGATTTTCCTGACCTATACGTTTGCCGGGCTGACCGCCGCCATCGCCGGCATCGTGCTGGCCGGGCGCCTCAACTCCGCCTTGCCCTCCGCGGCGAACGGGCTGGAGCTGCAGGTGATCGCCGGGATCGTGATCGGCGGCACGTCGCTCTCCGGCGGCCGCGGCTCGATTGTCGGCACGTTTATCGGCGTGGTGCTGATCGGTGTGATCAACGTCGGGCTCTCGCTGCTCGGCGTCAATCCGTTCTGGACGCAGTTCATCCAGGGCGGCGTGATCCTCGCAGCCGTGCTGCTCGATGCGCTCAGCCAGCGGCGCAAGCGCTAGGCGCGCGCTGCCTCATCCCTGACTGGCGGCCTGCCTGCCGCCGATTCTGGAGACGCGAGACGTGAAAAAGATCATCAATCACCCGGATCATTTCGTCGATGAAATGATCGACGCGTTGCTGCTTGCCCATCCGGGCTGGCTCAAACCCGTGACCGCCGACCGCCGCGCGCTCGTACGCGCCGACGCGCCGCGCGCGGGCAAGGTCGGCATCGTGACGGGCGGCGGCTCGGGACACTTGCCCGGTTTTCTCGGCTACGTCGGCAAGGGGCTGGCGAGCGGCGTCGCCGTCGGCAACGTGTTTTCCTCCCCGTCCTCCGAGCAGATCTACGAGGCCACGAAGGCCGTGCAGGGCGGCGCGGGCGTGCTCTACCTGTACGGCAACTATGGCGGCGACGTGTTCAACTTCGACCTCGCCGCCGATCTCGCGGATGCGGACGGGATCGAAACGCGCACGGTGCTCGTGGCGGACGACGTCGCGTCCGCGCCGCCCGAGCGGGCCTCCGAACGGCGCGGCGTGGCGGGCATGGTGTTCGGCTTCAAATGCGCGGGGGCGGCTGCCGAGCGCGGCGATACGCTCGACGACGTGGCGCGGATCGCGGCGAAGGCGAACGGCGCGACGCGCACGATGGGGGTGGGGCTGTCTCCCACGATCCTGCCTGCGGCGGGCAAGCCCACGTTCACGCTGCCCGAAGGCGAGATGGAGATCGGCATCGGCATTCACGGCGAACCCGGCACGCACCGCGGCAAGCTGGAGAATGCGGATACGATTGCCGAGCGGCTCTCGGCCGGGATTCTGCGCGATCTGCAGGCGAAAGCCGGATCGAGCGTCGCGCTGCTCGTCAACGGGCTTGGCGCCACGCCGCTCGAAGAGCTGTATCTGCTTTACCGGCGTGCGGCGCGCGAAATTGCTGCCGCGGGGCTGCGCGTGACGCGCGCGTATGTGGGCGAGTATGTGACGAGCCTCGAAATGGCAGGGGCGTCGATTACCGTGATGCAGCTCGACGAAGAGCTCGACACGCTGCTCGACGCGCCGGTGCACTCGCCGCTCTGGCGCGAAGGCTGGCGAGTCGACGAGGGAGGGGCGCGATGAGCCTGACCGTAGACGAACTGCGTACCCGGCTCGTCGACACCTTGCGTGCGATGCCGGCGTGCGCCGAAGAGTTGCGCGAACTCGACGCCGCACTCGGCGATGGCGATCTGGGCGTTACCGTCAAGGCGGGCTCGCTGGCGGCGGCCGAGGCGATTGAAAAGCTGCCGGCCGACGCCACGGTTTCCGATGTGCTGATAGCGACCGGCAAGGCGTTCTCCACCGCGAATCCCTCGACGTTCGCCGCGCTCATGGGCGGCGGCATGCTGGCCGCCGCAAAGACGGTGGCGGGTCGGCGCGAAGTCGGCAAGGCCGATGCATTGGCCGCAGGAAGAGCGCTGGCCGCGCGTATTGCCGAGCGCGGCAAGTCGCAGCCGGGCGACAAGACCGTGCTCGATGCGCTCGTGCCGAGCCTCGACGCGCTCGAAGCGGCAAGCGGCGACGAGCGTGCACAACTCGACGCGATGATCGCGACAGCGTCGCAGCAGGTGCGCGAGACAGCCGCGCTGCAGTCGAAGAAGGGGCGGGCGGGATGGTTGCAGGAACGCAGCGCGGGTCATGCCGATCCGGGCGCGACCGCGTGGCTGCGGTTTCTCGAAGCGTGGCGCCGATGAGGGCAATGAAACTCACGCCGCGAGGGAAATCACGCGGCGTGCGGTCGGGATGCTAAAAACGGCTTCAAAAACTCTGGTTCACAAACCCTGCGTAGTACCAGGCATTTGTCCGCCGGCCGCGCCACCCGTGCAATCGCGCTCATATTTGGCATGGAGACGCGCTTCGGCTTTCTCGATGTCCGAGGGATAGTAGACGTCGATCCGGGCCGGATCATAGCCGACTGCCTCCAGCTCGCGCAATTCGCGCATCAGTTGCTTGTGGGTGACGGCTCCATTGGACTTCACGAACGGATAGGACTGGCATTCGTGTGCCGTCAACGGTGCCGCCATCGTTGCTGGCGCATACGCCGAACCTAGACCCAGAACGATCGCTGCAGCGCCCAAAAGAGTAGCATTCCTCATAATTACCTCCGGTTTGTCACGCTTGATCTGGTCACCTTTCTGACCGGTCACCCAAACGCAAGATTTATGTTAGACCGAGTCAGGAAAATTGAAATGTCCCTGACGTTAACTTTATTTAATCCAGGTGGCGGGGTCGCACAGGCGCCGTATCCGGGGGAGGGCGCCTGACGCAGCACGGCCGGCGTCCTCCCCCGGGCCGGCGTCACGGTGCGCAGTGCTCTTGCCAGTCGTGATGCTGCAAGACCTTGTGGCAGACCTGGAAGCGGGCTGCGTGAACGGGGCTGGAGAGAACCATGGCGAGCCCCAGAATGGCGGCGATAGTGGCGAGCTTCATGATGAAACCTCCTGACGGTAGAGCGAAATCCCTCCGGCAAGGCCAGAGCGGCCACGCAACGGAAGCGCCCCGAGCAGGCATCTTCGGTGCCGCGGCATTGACAAACTTAGTCGAGCTAACCGGCGCATACCAATAGCCAGGGATTAAGCTTTCTTAACGCAGGACCGGCATGGCAGGCAGGACGTGCGCGGAACGGCGCGTGCATGGGGGTTTCGGGCGAACGCGCGCTGAAGGCTAAAAGAGTTTTAATGTTCGAGACATTGTTCCGCGCAGGCCCAATCGCTAACTTGTCGCCACCAGACAGGCACACAGAAGGCGAAGCTTCCATGCAACAACCCCTGCGGATAGAACGGGTCGACGAAGACGGGCGCCGTGGTCTCAGGCTCACGGTGGGCGACGACGTGACCCTGTTGGACGGAGAGGGCGTCGAGGCGCTGATCGAGCAACTGGCGCTGTACCGGTCCGCCATGAAGCCGCCGATTCCCGACACCATGCAGCCGCGCCACAACTATCACGTCGCGCTGGATCCCTGCTGGTACGCCGAGCCGGCGCGCCTCTTCGACGCCACCGTGGTGTTCTTTCGCCACGAGGGCCTGGGCTGGACCGGCCACGCGTTCGACGATCAACGGCGCAGGCGCTGGCTTGGCGAACTGCGTGCGGCCGTCCGCGCGATCGAGGGCAAGGACCGCAAGGGAGCGAAGCCATGCTAGATTCGCGGCCGCGCTCCACCCGCGCATCCGAGGTCGAACTCGAAATCGTCAACGAGTACGGCGCGAATGCGCTCATGCTCAAGCTGGGCAATAGCCGGGTGCTGCTCGACCCGGCCTCGATCAGCGAACTGATCGAGGCGCTCGGCCTGGCCCGGGTCGAGCTCTTGCCGGCCGTGCCGGCGCAGGTGCCGCGCGACCAGCAGTTCCCCATCGAAACCGAGCCGCGCTGGAAGACGATCGTCGACCCGGGGTTCGCGGGCGTGCTGCTCTTCCTGCGGCATAGCGGGTACGGATGGGCGGGTTTTGCGATTCCGCTGGCAAGCGCCCACCGTCTGCTCGAAATCGGGCACCGGCCCGTGATGCCTCCGGGCAGCCTGAGCGTGAACTAGCCGAAGACGCCGCGCGCCCGCGGTATCTTCGAAAACTGAAATTCAGTTTTTCATTTTCGTTGAGCGAAATGCGTTGATACTCTTTTTTGTCGCGAATCGTTCATCGAAGGGCGCAAAGATTAACAACACTTAATCCAGGTGGCGATAGCGCGTTAGGTGCCGTCATGCATCATTGCGCCACACCGAATGACAGGGCGGCGAGGCGGTTTGTTTTGCAGCGCCGCAAAGATCCTGAGCAGCCGCGGCCAGCGGCTGCGCATTACCCAGATGTGCGACTCATGACCCGGATACTTTCCGTCGACGATGACGAGCTGATATTGCAGGAGATCCAGACCTCGCTTTGCGCGTTCGGGCACGAGGTGGAAACGGCGACCACGGGGCGTCTCGGCCTCGCCAAGATCATGACCGGTCCGTACGACGTCGTGACCCTCGACCGCGCGTTGCCCGACGTGGATGGGCTTGCCGTGCTCACGACCATGCGCAGCGTGGGCATCAACACGCCGGTGCTGATCCTGAGCGCCATGTCGAATCTCGACGAACGCGTGCGGGGCCTGCGCGCGGGCGGGGACGATTATCTGGTCAAGCCGTTTTCGCCCGAGGAGATGGCCGCGCGCATCGAGGTGCTGCTGCGGCGCAGCGGGCAGTCGTCGCCGACGGCGACCTCGCTCAGCCTTGGCGACCTCGAGCTCGATCTCATCTCGCGCCGTGCCCAGTTCCATCACTGCGCGATCGACCTGCTGCCCACGGAGCTGCGTATTCTGGAGTACATGCTGCGTCACCCGGGGCAGGTGTTGACCCGGACCATGATTTTCGAGGAGGTCTGGGGTTACCGGTTCGATCCGGGAACCAATGTGATCGATGTACACGTGAGCCGGCTGCGTACCAAGCTCGCCAAGGTGGGCGACAGTCCTGCCGTTAAAACAGTTCGTGGCTCCGGCTACATGCTGGCGGAGTGAGCGCGACGCGAAATGTTGCACGCTGCGGTTGCATGCGGCGCGAGCCGCGCTCCCTGCTGACCATTCTTTCCCTTTCGTTCCTGAGTTCCAATGAACGCAATCGTTCTGGTCGCCCTGAAACGTCCGCTGACGTTCGTGGTGATGAGCATACTGATCGTCCTGTTCGGCGGTCTGGCGGTGGTCAAAACACCCACCGACATTTTCCCGAACATCAAAATTCCCGTCGTCGCGGTCGTCTGGACCTATAACGGTCTGTCGCCGCAGGACATGTCGGGCCGTGTGATCTACTACTACGAGCGCTCGCTGACGACCACGGTCGAGAACATCGAGCATATCGAGAGCCAGTCGCTCTACGGGCGCGGCATCGTCAAGATCTTTTTCCAGCCAGGCACGGACATCGCCGCTGCGCAGGCCCAGATCACCTCGATCTCGCAGACGGTGCTCAAACAGATGCCCGCGGGCATCACGCCGCCGCAGGTGCTGTCGTACAACGCCTCCTCCGTTCCGGTGCTGGACCTGCAGGTTTCGGCGCCCGGCATGACGGCAGCCCAGGTCTACGACATGGCGTCGAACCTGATCCGTCCGCAGCTCGTGGCGGTCCCGGGCGCCGCCATTCCGACACCGTATGGCGGCGCGCAGCTGAACGTCGAAATCGACCTCGACCAGACCAAGCTGCTCGCACACGGCCTTTCGGCCACCGACGTCGGCAAGGCGCTCGCGGCGCAGAACGTGGTGCTGCCGGCCGGCGACCAGAAGATCGGCGCGCTCGACTATATGGTGCAGACCAATGCGACGCCGATCCAGGTGGACACCTTCAACAACATGCCGATCAAGACCGTGAACGGTGCCACGGTCTTCCTGCGCGACGTCGCCTACGTGCACCGCGGCTCGCCGCCGCAGATCAACGCAGTGCTCGTGAAAGGCAAGCAGGCCGTGCTGATCCAGATCCTGAAGAGCGGCGACGCTTCGACGCTCTCGGTCGTCGACGGCATCAAGAAGGCGCTGCCGGGCATTCTGCGCACGCTGCCGCCCGGCGTGGAGATCAAGCCCCTCAACGACGCCTCGGGCTTCGTGAAGGATTCCGTGCGCGAGGTGGTGCAGGAAATGATCACGGCGGCGATCCTCACGGGCCTGACCGTGCTGCTGTTCCTCGGCAGCTGGCGCTCCACGCTGATCGTCGCGACCTCTATTCCGCTCGCCATTCTCTGCTCGGTGCTGACGCTCTCGTGGCTCGGCCAGACCATCAACGTGATGACGCTGGGGGGGCTCGCGCTGGCGGTCGGGATTCTGGTGGACGACGCGACGGTGATGATCGAGAACATCGACACCCACCTCGAAGCCGGCGCGGAGCTCGAGCCCGGCATCATCGCGGCGGCGAACCAGATCGTCGTGCCGACCTTCGTCGCCACGCTGTGTATCTGTATCGTCTGGCTGCCGCTGTTCCAGCTGAGCGGCGTGGCCGGCTACCTGTTCCTGCCGATGGCCGAGGCCATCGTCTTCGCGATGATCGCCTCGTTCATCCTCTCGCGTACGCTCGTGCCGACCATGGCGGCATGGCTGCTGCGCGGCCAGGTGGCGGAGCATGCGCACGGCGGCGGCCACAGTGCGCCGCCCGGCGTATTCGGACGTTTCCAGCGCGGCTTCGAGCATGCGTTCTCGAACTTCCGGGATCGCTATCGCGAAGTGCTGACCAGCGTGGTCGGGAACCGCCGTCGCTTCGTGCCGATCTTCGCGCTGTGCGCGTTCGGCTCGCTCGTGCTGATCGCCTTCCTCGGCCGTGACTTCTTCCCCGGCATCAAGTCTGGCGAAATCGACATGCACATGCGTGCGCCGATCGGCACGCGCCTTGAAGAAGCGTCGAAGCTGGCGGTGCTCGTCAACGGCTCGATCCGCCAGTTGCTGCCCGGCAAGGTGACCAACGTGCTCGACAACTGCGGCCTGCCGGCGAGCGGTATCAACGAGGCGTATAACTCGACCGGCACGATCGGCCCGCAGGATTGCGACATTACGATCAGTCTCGCGAGCGAGCGCTCGCCCGTGGACGACTACCGCTACACGCTGCGGCGCGAGCTGCCCAAGCTGTATCCGGGCACCCAGTTCACGTTCCTGCCTGGCGACATCACGGCGAAGATCCTGAACTTCGGCCTGCCCGCGCCGATCGACGTGCAGATCGCCGGCCGCGGCCAGGAGGCGAACTTCGCCTACGCGCAGAAGATCGCCGCGCGCCTGCGCAAGATTCCTGGCGCCACCGACGTCAACATCCAGCAGGCTTTCAATGAGCCGACACTGAAGATCACGGCTTCGCGCTCGTTCGCCTCGGGCCTGAACCTCACGGAAGCGGACATCGCGAACAACGCGCTCGCCACGCTCTCGGGCAGCGGCCAGACGGCGCCGACCTACTGGCTCGACACTTCGAACGGCGTGTCGCACCTCGTGAACATGCAGACGCCGCAGAACGAGCTGGAGTCCATGAACGACCTGGAGACGATTCCCATCGACACGGGCACCGGCACGCCGGACGCGCAGCATGCGCAGCTGCTGGGCGCGCTGAGCCGCATCACGCAGATGGGCACGCCCTTGCTGGCCACGCACTACAGCATCTTGCCGGCCATCGACATCTTCGTGAGCAACCAGCGGCGCGATCTCGGCGGCGTGTACGACGACGTGCAGAAGATCGTGAACGACATGCAGGGCGAGCTGCCGCACGGCGCCAGCGTGCACCTGCGCGGCCAGGCGCAGACCATGAGCAGCGCCTACGCGCAGCTGCTGGGCGGTCTCGCGCTGTCGATCCTGCTCGTGTATCTCGTCATCGTGGTCAACTTCCAGTCCTGGCTCGATCCGTTCATCATCATCACCGCGCTGCCGGCGGCCCTTGCCGGCATCGTGTGGAGTCTTTTCGTGACGCACACCACGCTTTCGGTCCCCGCGCTCACGGGCGCCATCATGTGCATGGGCACGGCGACCGCGAACTCGATTCTGGTCGTTTCGTTTGCCCGCGAGCACCTCGCGCAATACGGCAACGCCGTCGAGGCCGCGATCGAGGCCGGTTTCAGCCGGATCCGTCCGGTGCTGATGACGGCGCTCGCCATGATGATCGGCATGCTGCCCATGTCTTTCAGCAATACCCAGAATGCGCCGCTCGGACGCGCCGTGATCGGCGGTCTGATGTTCGCCACGTTTGCTACGCTGCTTTTCGTCCCTTGTGTGTTCGCGCTGCTGCACCGGGATCATCAACCTTCCAAGGAGGCACAGTCATGAGCGCAAACAGGGAAGCACCGGTTCCCCGGCGATTCGGGCCGCGGACCTGGCTTATCGGCGCGGGCGTGATTGCTGCCGTCGTCGTCGCCATCGGCGTGATCCAGCGGCACAACAACATGGCGGACCTGCGCGCCGTCGCCAACGAAGATTCGGTTCCGTCCGTGCAGCTCATCTCGCCCCAGAACGGGCCGGCCCAGAACACGCTCACGCTGCCGGGCACGGTCCGCGCGTGGTACACGGCGCCGATCTATGCGCAGGTCTCGGGCTACGTGCTGAAGTGGAACAAGGACTACGGCGGGCTCGTCAAGTCGGGCGAGACGCTTGCCACGATCGACGCCCCGGCCGTGGACGAGCAGTATCAGCGCGCGATCGCCGACCTCGACGTCGCGCAGACCAACTACAACCTGGCGGCGCTCACCGCGAAGCGCTATCAGGCGCTGGCGGGCACGCAGGCCGTGTCGCAGCAGGAAGTGGACGTGCAGGTGGCCGACGCCGCCGCGCAGGCAGCCAAGGTGCGCGCGGCCCAGCACGAAGTGGCCCGTTTCCGGGTGCTCGAAGGCTTCAAGCGCATCGTGGCGCCCTTCGACGGCGTGGTGACGGCGCGCAACACCGACGTGGGCAACTACGTGAATGGGGCGGGCGGCGACGTGAGCTCGCGCGGCGCGGCGGACGAACTCTTCACGGTCTCCGACATTCACGAGATGCGCGTGTTCGTTTCGGTGCCGCAGGACTACGCGAACATCCTCAAGCCCGGCCTCACGGCCACGCTGTCGCTGCCGCAGTACCCGGACCGCGTGTTCGACGCGACCTTCGCCACGAGCGCCAACGCGTTCAACCCGCAGACGCGCACCGTGACGACCGAACTGCTCGTGCCGAACCCGGATCACCTGATCTGGCCGGGCGGCTACGCGAACGTGCATTTCAAGGTGCCGCTCGACCGCAATATCCCGGTCGTGCCCGAACAGGCGCTGCTGTTCCGCTCCGACGGCATGCAGGTGGCGCTCGTCGGACCCAACGATCGCGTGCATCTGCAGGACGTGAAGCTCGGGACCAACTTCGGAAAGACAGTGCAGGTGGTGTCGGGCCTGAAGCCCACCGACAAGATCGTGCTGAATCCTTCCGCGGGTATTCTCGAAGGCCAGCAGGTTCGCATCGTGACGGGCGCGAAGGGCACCGAGGTGCCGGGCGAGACGACGTCGGCTTCGGCCCCGGCTGCGGCGTCGGCTGCGGCGCTGACACCGGCAGAAGACGAGGACGGCTCCTGATGAAACGCATGACCCGCATTGCGGCACTCGTGGCGGTGTCGTTGCTCGCCGGCTGCGATCTCGCGCCCACCTATCATCCGCCCGAGATGATCCTGCCCGCCTCGTACACGGGCACGGGTCCGTTCGTGACGGCGAATCCCTCGGACCAGTTGCAGCGCGGGCCGTGGTGGCAGATGTTCGGCGATACGCAGCTCGACCAGCTCGAAGCGCAGCTCGACGCCGCCAACCCCGATCTCGCCGCCGCGCGCGAAACCTTTACGCAGGCGCAGGACGTTGTGGCCGCAGCGCGCTCGGGCCTGTTCCCGCAGATCGGGCTGAACGCCTACACCAGCCAGAACGGCGAATCGGCGCACACGCTGTTCCATAACAACAGCGGCACGATGCACGAGGCGTCGAACTTCTGGGGCGGGCAAGCGTCATGGGGGCCCGACTTCTGGGACCAGACACGCAACCTGACCCGCGAGGCCCAGAGCAACGCGCAGGGCGTGGCCGCCGCGGTGGCCGACGCGCGGCTCTCGCTCGAAATGGAGCTCGCGTCCGACTACATGGCGATCTGGGGCTACGACAAGCAGCACGAGATCTACAAGCAGGCCATCAAGGCCTACAGCACGGCGGTCTCCATCACGCAGATGCGGCTGGCGGGCAAGATCTCGTCCGGGCTCGACGTGGGGCGCGCGGAGAACCAGCTCGCCTCGGCGCAGGCCGCGGACACGGAGGTGCTGGCGCAGCGCACCGTTCTGGAGCATGCGGTGGCCGTTCTGGTCGGCGCCAATCCGGTCGACTTTCGTCTGACCACGATGCCGGAGCACGACTATGCGATCCCGACGGTGCCGGTCAGCATGCCGTCGCTGCTCCTGCAGCGGCGCCCGGACATCGCGCAGGCCGAGCGCAACATGGCGGCGGCCAACCGGGCGATCGGCGTCTCGCGCGCCGCGTTCTACCCGAACGTGCGGCTTTCCGCCATGGGCGGCTTCGAGGACTCGGGCTGGGGGCTGACGACGCTCTCCAACAGCCTGTGGGCCTTTGGGGCGTCGGCGGTGCTGCCGCTCTTCGAAGGCGGACTGCGGCGCGCCGAGCTGCAGGCAAGCTGGTCGGTGTTCAACGAAGCCAGCGACGACTACCGCTCGACCGTGCTGCAGGCCTTCCGCGAAGTGGAGGACAATCTCGCGCTGACCGACCGCCTCGCCACCGAGGCGCAACAGCAGCAGGCGGCGGTGGATGCGGCGGTGCGGGTGCAGAACATGTCGCTCAGTCTGTACACCGAAGGACTCGACAACTACCTGAACGTGACGGTCGCGCAGATCGCGGCGCTCGATGCGCAGATTGCCGAAGCACAGGTGCAGACGCGGCGCCTGCAGACGTCGGTTGCGCTGATCGGCGCGCTGGGCGGCGGCTGGAGCACGGCCGACCTGCCCACGCCGAAGCAGACGATCCCTTTCGGGCCGCTTGCGTATGGCTCACATTCTGCAAGCGACGCGGCCGCCGAGGCGCGATAATGAGTGGTCAGTTGTAAGGGGGAGGCAGGACGATGGGTTTCAAGGACATCCTGGTGCATGTCGACGCCAGCGAGGCCGGTCAGGTGCGTCTGCTGCGCGGCGCCGATCTGGCGGCCCGGCACGGCGCCAGATTGAGCGCGCTGCATGTGCGTGAGCGCAGCATTGCGCAGCAGCGGCGGCTCAAGGCCTCCGAGCTCGGGCTCATGCCGGGCGGCCAGGCAGGATCGCTGCGCGCCACGATCGAAAGCGAGCTCGACGAGCAGGCCGACATGCTGCACGCCATGCTCGCCGATCTCGGCCGCCAGCGCGGAGTCGAGGTGGAATGGCAAGGCGCCGACGGCCGTGCGCGCGTGATCGTTCCGCAGCGCGCACGTTACGCAGACCTGAGCATCGTCGGCCACGATCCGCTGGAGGACATCGATTTGCCCGAGGAATATTCGTTCGCGGAGACGGTGCTCTTCACGACGGGCCGGCCGGTGCTGATCATGCCGCCGGGCGGCGGCTCCGACGTCGACAGCCTGCCCGGCGAGTGTCCGCTCGGTCGCCGGGTGGCGCTCGCCTGGAACGGCAGCCCGGCGTGCGCTCGCACGCTGTCGGCCGCGTTGCCGCTGATCGAGTGCGCGCAGTCCACCGTTGTGCTCGTCATGGACAGCGACGAACCGGCACGCCCCGAACAGCTCGCCCCCACGGTTGTGCTGGATCATCTGCGACGCCATGCCGTCAACGTGGAAATTCGCACGCTCGAGCGTGGCGGGCCGGCTACCGGCAGTTTGCTGCAAGGCGCTGCGCTGGACGAAGGGGCGGACCTGCTGATCGCCGGCGCGCACGGTCGCGCCATGCTCTGGGAAAAGCTGCTGGGCGGCGTGACGCGGACCCTGCTTGCGGAGATGAAGCTGCCGCTCGCGATGTGCGGCTAGGGTGGGCGTGCGTTTTGCTCTGCAACACGGTCCGGCGCCGGCCTCGCGCTAAATGAAGGTTAATGCGGATGATCCGGATCGGTTAAATGACGATGCTGGGCAATGCGTATCCTGAACGAAATTTCATGAAACGACAGGGGAAACTCGCGCGATCTACGGAGACGAGATGCCGGTTTGCAACGACGAAGCAGTGATCGGGCTATGGTGAGCATGGGCTGGACGGTTCGCAAACCGAAGCCGCAGCGCGACGCGACAGCGTCGCCGGCGCATGCGCGCGCGTTGCAGGCGCCGGGCCAGCACTGGCGCACGACGACGTTTCGCTGGCTGACCGCCTACGCGGCGATCTTCTCGCTCGCGTTCATGGCGCTGATCGGTCTGATCGAGTATTCGGTCACGCGCGCCATGGAGCGCGAGACCGACAGCGGCCTGCGCTGGCAACTGCGCTATTTCGATGCGCGCGGCGACGCCGAGCTGCCTGGCGCGATCGCCGCGCGGCTTGCGCGAGAAAGCCCCCACCAGAACCACTACGGACTCTTCACTCCGGACGGCAGCTACGTGGCCGGCGATCTCGACGTTCTGCCGGCCGCGTTGAGGCTCGATTCGGTCGGGCAGGCGCACGAGCGCACGAGCGGGCAAAACGTCGAGTTGCGCGTCGACGACGCCTCGCGCGAGCTGCGCATCATGGGCGAGGTGAGACCGAACGGTCAGCGTCTCGTCGTCGCGCGCTCGCTCGACGACGTGCGGCGCGTGCGCGGCGATCTCATCCATGCGCTGGTGTTCGGCGGCATTCTGTGCCTTGGCGCCAGCGTGCTGGGCGGCCTGCTCATCAGCGTGCACCAGATGCGCCGCGTGTCGGCCATCCGCAAGGCCACCGCTTCCATCGCGTCGGGCCATCTCTCGGCGCGCTTGCCCAATAGCGGCCGCGACGAACTCGCCATGCTGGCGCAGCTCGTCAACCGCATGCTGGACGAGGTCGAGCGCCTCATGGCCGAAGTGAAGCTCGCCACGGATGGCATCGCGCACGATCTGCGCACGCCGCTCGTGCGTCTGCGCGCGCGCCTCTCGAACGCCAGCAGCGAAGCCACGGGGCGCAACGCCGAGGACCTCGCGGCGGTGGTCGCCGCGGCCCGCGAGGAAGTCGACGGGCTGCTCGACCGCTTCACCGCGATGCTGCGCATTGCGGAGCTCGGCTCGCGCCAGCGGCGTGCGGCGTTTTCCGAGCTCGACCTCGAGCCGCTGGTCGCCGATCTGTGCGATCTCTACGAGCCTCTCGCCGAAGAGAAGCAGGTGGTGCTGGAGCGGCATCTTGCCCCGGTTGCGCCGGTCTCGGGCGACCGCGCGCTGTTGTTCGAAGCATTCAGCAATCTGCTCGACAACGCCGTGAAATTCACGCCCGAGGGCGGGACCGTGCGCGTGCGCCTCGAAACGGTGGCGGCGGGCGCCAGCATCAGCATCGCGGACAGCGGACCCGGCATCCCCGAAGACGAGCGCACGCTCGTGCTCGACCAGCTCTATCGCGGCAGACAGACGCGGCACCTGCCGGGCAGCGGTCTTGGGCTCGGGATCGTTTCGGCCATCATCGGCCTGCACGATTTTGCGCTGGACATCAGCGGATCGAGCCACGGCACGGTCGTGCGCGTCGACTGCTGGCCGCATAACCTGTAACGGACCTCGACCGAATGAGAGTGTTGCTTACGGCGACTGCCGACACGACCCGCCACTACATGCAAAAGGCGTTGACCGAGAGTCTCAACAGCGTCGAAGCGACCGACGATCTTTTTTATGCCTCGCATCTCGCGCGAATCGAAGAATTCGACGCGATCGTCATCTGCCGGCAGAGCGAGGAGGATCTCGACACGCTGTTCGAAGTGCTGACCGATCTGCGTCACATCGACAATGCGCCTGCCATTGTGATTGCGCTGGGCCGGGCGACGCCGGTCGAATGCGCGCGGCTTCTGAGAGCGGGCGCCGACGCCTGTTACGTCCAGCCCTATTCGGTGCTCGAAATACACGAACGCATCCAGGCGCTGCGCCGCAACGTGGCCTATGCGGCGGGGCAGAACCAGGCCGACATGCACACGCTGCGGCTCGATCCGATGACGCGCGAAGCGGTGGACGGCGAACTGCGCATTCCGCTCACCACGCGCGAATTCCTCCTGATCGAATGCCTGCTGCGGCGGCCGAATGCGCCTGTCGCGCGCGAGCAGCTTACGCGCTACGCGTGGCCCGAGCGCGAGGATGTCGAACCGTCGAGCGTCAATCTCGTCGTGTCGAGGCTGCGGCGCAAGCTGAAGGCCTCCGGCGCGCACTTTCGGCTCGATACCGTGAACCGCTACGGCTATCAGCTCACTACGGTGCCGGATCTCTCTTCGGCGTGAAATCGGCCTGAAGTCGAGGTCAGCGCACCGGGGCCCGTCCTTCTTACGAACCGAAGTAGGGCGTGCAGAAGTCGGGCGGGCCGACACAGCCGCCGGGCCCGTTAGCCGTGCCTTGCAGCGACGAGCAGCCCGCCAGGGCGAAGATGCCGATCGCCACCACGACGAGGCGGCGTGCCAGAACGCCAGTGCGATGTCTTGTCATGTTGAATACCCTCCCTTTCTCCCGACCCGCAAATTCAGAGGTACCCGTCGGGCACATGAGAGTCAGGATAGTCAGGCCTACCTACCAAAACGGTCGCGTGAAGATGAAGAGATTGTTAGGTGGCGCGCTATCGCCCTCAACCGAGCAGGTAACCCGTGCCGCGCACCGTGCGGATCAGCGAAGGTATGCCCGGTACGTCGATGCGGCTGCGCAGGCGGCCGATGTGCACGTCCACGACATTGCTCGTCGGGTCGTAGCGGCCGCCCCAGACCGACTCGTAGATCATCGTGCGTGTCAGCACCATGCGCGGGTGGCGCATCAGATACTCGATGAGGCTCATCTCGGCGGGCCGCAGCTTGAGGAGCTTGCCGTTCGACACCAGCGTGTGGCGCACGAGATCGAGTTCGAGCGGCGGGACGCGCAGGATCGTCTCCGGCGCGCTGGTGTGCCGGTAGCGGCGCAGGATGGCCTCCACGCGGGCCAGCATTTCCTCGGGCACGAACGGGCGCGAGAGATAGTCGTCGCAGCCGGCGCGCAGGCCTTGCACGCGCTCCTCGACCGCCTGCGACGAACTCAGCAGAACAATGGGCGTATCGAGACCCACACTGCGCATCGTGGTGACGATCGCGAGACCGTCGAGATCGGGCAGCCGCCGCTCGATGGTGACCGCGTCGTACTGGCCGGAGAGGGCGAGCGCAATGCCTTCGCGTCCCGTGCGGGCGACTTCCACGTCGAAGCCGGACTGCGCAAGACGCGGGGCGACGGCGTCGCGGCCAACCGCTTGATCTTCAATCGCGAGAACTCGATGCATGATGTCGGCTGGAACAGGGCAGGTGAATAAAGGTCGCGTGCGCGAGGTCGCGGACGGCTAGTCGCGACGGGTGTCAGGCGACGACGTGGTGGGCGCTCGGCTGGGTTCCGGGCGTCATGGTGCGAAAGCGTTCGACGGCGAAGTCGATGAAGTTCCGCACCTTGATGCTCAGATAGCTGCGGCCCGGGTAGACCAGCGACAGACTGCGTTCGCCGCCGTTGATCGCGTACTGGTTCAGGACCGGCAGCAGGCGGTTATGTGCGAGGTCGTCGGCGATGCAGGGCAGCGGCAGGACGCCGATACCCATGTCGGCGAGCACCGCCGCGCGCACCGTAGCGTAGCTGTTCGCCACGAACGGCCCGGTCGCGCCGATGCGGTGTTGCGATGCACCGTTGCTGAATTCCCACGTGCGCGGACCGTTCCCGGCCACGAGCAGGTCGTGGCTGGCCAGATCGAGCGGCGTGTGCGGGGCGCCGCGCCGCGCCAGGTAGCCCGGCGTCGCCACGGCGATCTCGCGGATCGTCGTGAGCTCGCGACGTACCAGCGTGGCATTGATGGGCTGCCGGTCGATGGCGAAGCACAGGTCGAAGCCGCCTTCGATCAGATCGAGATGCGTGTCGAAAATCGTGACGTCGAAGTCGACGCGCGGATTGGCCTCGTGATAGGCGCCAAGCAGCGATGCGAAGTCGTGACCCGCGAAGATCGAATGCGAGGCGATGCGCAGAACGCCGCTCGGGTCGCGCGTGGTCCGTACGAGCTCCGACTCCATGTCGTCGAGCTTTTCGATCACGGCGCGGCAGCCTTCCAGATAGAGCTGCCCGGCCTCGGTCAGCGAGAGCGAGCGCGTGGAGCGGTTCAACAGGCGCATGTTCAGATGCGCTTCGAGCATGCCGATGCTGCGCGTGACGGCCGCCGCGGACATGCCGAGCTGCTTGCCGGCAAGGCCGAAGCTGTTCAGCTCCACGACTTTCGTGAACACGCGCATGGCTTGAAGCTGATTCATGGGCAACCCGCCGTGAATGTCACGCGCGATTGCTGCGGCAGTTGGGGATACACCGCGTTGTCTCCGTCTTTCGACCGGTGGCGCGTCGCGCAGCGCACGGTCTCTATCATTGATTAATTCATTATCGACCGCCCGAATGCCGGGCTGGATAAAGATGCAACAGGGTGAAGATTAAACCTCTGTCATCAATTTGACGCGGTACGAACGATGCAATGCGATTGCCGCTTCACGATTACGGCTTCGGAGATGGGGGCGGCGGGATGCAGGAGAAACTGGGCGGGGCGTTTGCGCTGCACTGCAAACGTAAGGTGCGGAGGGGGACAGCGTAGCGTCGGGCGGTGCGAACACCGCCCGACGCAATAACAACAAAACGATTACTGCGGCGTCTTCACGCTCAGCTTGTTGCTGACCGACGTCACGCCGTCGACCTTCTGCGTCGTATCGGCGGCCAGGTTGATCTGGTCCTGGCTGACACAGCTGCCGGTCAGCGTCACGACACCGCCGCTAGCGACCTTGACGTAGATATGGGTCGGATCGAGGCCCTTGGTCTTCGACAGGGCGCGATGGATCTTGCGGGCGAGCGCGCGGTTGGCCGCCTTCGACGCCTTGGCCGAGGTCGGTGCCGCTGCCATCGGAGCAGATGCCGACGTATCGCTGGCCTGTGCGTGGGCGCCCAGAGCCAGCGTCAGTGCGAACGCGGCCGTGGTTGCCTTGGCAACTTGTATCAACTTCATATCGATTCTCCTATGCCCTGAAAATTATTCGTTGAGTAACTGGGTGAATGTCCGCCGCGGGAAGCGCATGTTTTGCGATGCGACCTCCCGCGGCGCGAGTCGATGCTTGTTGCCGATACTGCGGAAACTACATCAGAACTGCGTCATGATACCGACGTTAGCCGCGAACTGGCTGTGACCGTAGCCAGGACCGTCGTTGACGAACGAGCTGCCGCTCGAGCCAGAGCCGCCGTTGACCTGGCTTTGGCCAGCCGTGCCGTACGGGTCGGAGTAGCCGTTGCCAAGACCGATGTTCGACGTCGAGCTGTTGTGGATGTAACCCAGTTCAGTGTAGAAGAACGTGCGCTTCGACAGATTGTAGGTGCCAGCCAGCGTGTACATCGTGGCGTTGCCGTTGCCGTTGTTGGCGTTGGCGTGGTAGATCGCGCCGGTAAGAGCCGTAGCCGCGTTGATCTGCCAGGCCACGCCGCCCCATTCGTGATCGACCGCGGTCGGCAGGCCGGCACCCGACGGCGCAGCGGCGCCGCCGTAGCCATACTCGTCGGCGCCCGGCGCCGACAGGTGCTGGTAGCCCGCGTAGAACTTGACCGGGCCGAGCGTGTAGTTGCCGCCGGCGATGATCGAACGCGAGAACAGGTAGACGTTGCTGAAGTTGCCGAACGCGTCGCGGGTTTCGTCGTAGATCGCCTGCAGTTCGAAGGCCGAAGCGTTGTACTGGATCTTGAAGCCGTCCGAACGGCCCTGCGCGGTGCCACCGAGCTGGTTCGGGCCAGAGCTGCCCGGCGAGGTGACGCTGCCGTTCCAGTTCGGGCTGTTGGCCAGATCATACTGGCCCTTCAACGTCAGGCCGTAGAGCAGCGGCGAGGTGTATTCCACGCTGTTGCCTGCCTGTGCCCAGTTACGGCCGCGCACCAGGGTGGCGATTGCGTACTGCTGCATCAGTTGCGGGTCGAGATCCCAGCTGTCCTGAATGATTTCAGCAGCACCGGCGTAACCGATCTTGAACGTACCCCAAGCATCGTTCGTCAGACCGACGCGGGCTTCGCGACCGAACAGCGAGCCGTTGTTGTATGTGCCGTTCGTCATGTTCAGGCCCATTTCCATCTTGAAGATGGCCTTCGTGCCACCGCCGAGATCTTCAGCGCCTTTGAGGCCGAGTTCCGACTCACCCCAGTCACCGCTTTCCATCTGCACGGCGTTGCCGCCGTAGATGCCCTGGCGGTACTGGACGCCGACATCCAGTCGACCATACAGGGTCACGCTGCTTTGTGCATGGGCGACGATTCCCGCAGACATGAGTGCCGCGGCGAGCAAAGCCTTCTTCATTCTCTCCTCCATACCTTCGCAAAAAAAGAGTTGGGTTGTAGTACTACTAACTTTGCCCAATGGTTGTTATACCGTGAGCGAAGACGCCTGTTGCAAGCAGGGCACCTCGAATCACTTCCGGGGGCGCCGCCGCTTTTGCCCTGCGTCCTGGGCGATCACGCTTGCTGTTGTCAGGGAGCGAAACTACTTTCTGCTGCGTTCTTTTGTTTATTTTCACAACAAATGTATCAAAGGCGACCGGGCGAGGCGAGGGAAGAATGCGGTGGTGTTGCGAATTGTCGCCAAATTACAAAGGGGGAAAAGGCATGCCAATGCACCGAGGCTTTATGGTCGTAATAAGTCTTTGTTTTTAAAGGAGTGTCCACTTGCCTGTCGATTTCGCAAGGTTACTCTCTATTGATTGATTTATTTTTTTGTGCAATGGTCGAAAATTTTCATGAACGAAGATTTAATGTCCCGGGAAGGCCGCGCCATGGCCTGCTGGCGGGGATGTGGGCGATTTCCTTCGACTCGGGACCGGCCAATTCTAAAGCACAAGAAAGGATTTTGTATTATTAGAAAGGAAAATGAAATATATCGGGCGCACACCCGCTTCATTGCCGTTCCAGATAGCCTGGATTAACGATGCGCCACGCAACAGAGCGCAGGGGAGTGCGGGGAGAGGTACTTTTTGCACTCCGGATTGTATCTCTCACGAGAATAGTGAATTCGCCATTTCAGGGTTTATCTGTAGGTGGTACTACCTATAGACTCCGGTTCAAGGTTCCTGCGGGGAGCCGCCTACAAGTCCCTTTCCGGAGCGTTTACCATGAAGCATTCCCTCGTTGCTGTTGTCGTTGCCGCTGCTCTCGCCGTTCCCGCGGTGTCGTTTGCTCAATCCAGTGACTCGCTGACGCGTGCCCAGGTGCGTGCCGAACTGGCCCAGGTCGAACAAGCTGGCTACAACCCGGCACGCATGAACCCGCGTACCTATACGTCGGACATTCAAGCTGCGCAGGCGCGTGTGGCGCAAGAAAATACGGCTTACGGCTCGTCGATGGGCGGTGCCTCGCAAGCCGGCGCGAAGTAAGACGTCGCGCGCGGTATTCGCAACCCGCCTGCCATGCAGGCGGGTTGGTTCGATTCCCCCGTTCGCGGGGAATGTTGTTCCTCTCGTTTTTCCCCCGCTTTTTCTCGAATTCCCCCCGCTGTAGCCGTCGGCGCCGCGTTGTGCGTGGCGAAGGCGCGCGACCGCGCCCCGCTCGGGCCTGTGCAATAATTCCCGGTCTGCCCAGGGCGCGACTCAAGAGGTTGTACGCACGGGCGCGCGAGGGCCTTCAATCCCGTGGCCCGCCATTTCCTGCGACCTTTCTACAGCACCCACGATGCCCACATACCGTTCCAAAACCTCCACCGCCGGCCGCAACATGGCGGGTGCGCGCTCCCTGTGGCGCGCCACCGGCATGAAAGACGACGATTTCGCCAAGCCGATCATCGCGGTGGTCAACTCGTTCACCCAGTTCGTGCCGGGCCACGTGCACCTGAAGGACCTGGGCCAGCTCGTCGCGCGCGAGATCGAGGCCGCGGGCGGCGTGGCCAAGGAATTCAACACGATCGCCGTCGACGACGGCATCGCCATGGGCCACGACGGCATGCTGTACTCGCTGCCGAGCCGCGACATCATTGCGGACTCGGTGGAGTACATGGTCAACGCGCACTGCGCCGACGCCATGGTGTGCATCTCGAACTGCGACAAGATCACTCCCGGCATGCTGATGGCCGCGATGCGCCTGAACATCCCGGTGATTTTCGTTTCCGGCGGTCCGATGGAAGCCGGCAAGACGCGCCTGGCGAATCCCGCCACGAAGGCCATCGAGATCAAGAAGCTCGACCTCATCGACGCCATGGTGATCGCCGCCGACACGAAGTATTCCGATGCCGAAGTGGCGGAAGTGGAGCGCTCGGCCTGCCCGACCTGCGGCTCGTGCTCGGGTATGTTCACGGCCAACTCGATGAACTGCCTGACCGAGGCGCTCGGTCTCTCGCTGCCCGGCAACGGCACGGTGGTGGCCACGCATGCGGACCGCGAGCAGCTCTTCAAGCGCGCCGGCCGCCGTATCGTCGAGCTTACGCGCCAGCATTACGAACAGGACGACGAGCGCGTCCTGCCGCGCTCGGTGGGTGTCAAGGCGTTCGAGAACGCCATGACGCTGGACATCGCCATGGGCGGCTCCACCAATACGATCCTGCACCTGCTGGCCGTGGCACAGGAGGCGGGCATCGACTTCACGATGGCCGACATCGACCGTCTCTCGCGCGTCGTGCCGCAGTTGTGCAAGGTGGCGCCCAACACGAACAAGTACCACATCGAAGACGTGCATCGCGCGGGCGGCATCATGGCCATCCTCGGCGAGCTCGACCGCGCCGGCAAGCTGCATACCGACGTGCCGACGGTGCACGCCCCCACGCTCAAGGACGCCTTGCAGCAGTGGGACATCGTCCATACCCGCGACGACGCCGTGAAAAACTTCTACCTGGCCGGGCCGGCCGGCATTCCCACGCAGGTGGCGTTCAGCCAGGACTCGCGCTGGCCGAGCCTCGATCTCGACCGCGCCGAGGGCTGCATCCGCTCGTATGAGCACGCGTTCTCGAAGGAAGGCGGCCTCGCCGTGCTGACGGGCAACATCGCGCGCAATGGTTGCGTGGTGAAGACCGCCGGCGTGGACGACAGCCTGCTCGTGTTCGAGGGCACGGCTCACGTGACCGAATCGCAGGACGAAGCCGTGGAGAACATCCTCAACGACAAGGTCAAGGCCGGCGACGTCGTGATCGTGCGCTACGAAGGTCCGAAGGGCGGCCCCGGCATGCAGGAAATGCTGTACCCCACGAGCTACATCAAGTCGAAGGGCCTCGGCAAGGCATGCGCGCTGCTGACCGACGGGCGCTTCTCGGGCGGCACCTCGGGCCTTTCGATCGGACACTGCTCGCCGGAGGCGGCGGCCGGCGGCGCTATCGGCCTCGTGCGCGACGGCGACCGGATCCGCATCGACATCCCCAACCGCACGATCGATGTGCTGGTGTCCGACGAAGAACTGGCGCGCCGCCGCGAAGCGCAGAACGCGCTCGGGTGGAAGCCTGCGAAGCCGCGTCCGCGCAAGGTGTCGGCTGCGCTCAAGGCTTACGCGAAGCTGGTCATGTCGGCGGACAAGGGCGCGGTGCGCGATCTGTCCTTGCTGGACGACTGAACGGGCCGGCGGGCTGCGTGCCCGCCTGTCCGTTGGCGAGGGCCGCTCTTCGGAGCGGCTTTTTTTTCGTTTCGGCCGACCGCTAGATCCACCGCCAGATGCCCGCGTGCCAGCCGGTCAGCGGGATATGAGCCCAGGTGGCGACCAGCCAGACGACGAGGCCCCCAAGCAGCGCATGCAGGCCGAACCCGCCCAGCCGCGCGCGACCCGCAATGATTGCCGCAAACGGCACGTAGCTCGTTTTCGCTTCCCAGGCAGGCCAGCGTTCGGGCTCGAGCCGCTCCTTCTTGTGGTCCTGCAAGGCGGCGCCCACGAGCGCGAGGACGATCATGGCCGCGGCCAGCACGATGCTTTTCGTCACCGGGAACACGGCGATATGGCAGAGCCCCCAGAGCGCGAACGACCACATCATCGGGTGGCGCGTGATCGCGTACACGCCGCGCGCCGTTTCGGGGAACGGCGCGGGCCGCCCGCCCGTGGCCAGCGCGGGATTGCGGATCAGCGAGCCCATCAGCAGGATCGACGCGATCAGCATGACGAGGGACACCAGCGCCCAGAGGGCGTCGCCGGCCTGCCACAGGGGCTCGGTGAGCGGCGCCTTGAGGTAGGCGGCGATCAGCCAGCCGAAGGTCGCGAAGGCGACCAGCGAGTAGACCCCCTGAAATCCCGCTTCGCCGATTGCGCCGGCCAACGGTTTGCGCAGGGGATGAGACAGAAGGAAATGGCTGGCCACGAAGGCGACAGCCGCCGCCACAACCGCGTCGATGCTTCCCATAAGCCTTGCTCCTGTTAGACGATATTCATCAGCGCCAGCGCCGTTTCCTGCAGCGGCACGAGCACGCGCTGCACGGCCTTCTCCGCCGACTCCCGGCCGATCGGCATGTTGGTGCTCAATGCGGCCACGACCTCGCCGTGGCGATTCTTGACCGGTACGGCGATGCCGCGCACGCCGGACTGCAACTGCTGTTCGACGAGTGCGTAACCGCTGGCGCGTGCGATCCGGATCGCTTCGAGGAGCGGCGTGCGCGCGGTCAGCGTGTGCGGCGTGAACGGATGCAGATCGACGGTGCCGAGCCAGCGGCGCACGGCCTCCTGGTCGGGGTGGTGCGCGAGCAGCACCATGCCCGGGGAGGTGAGCGGCACCGGCACGCGCGCGCCCAGCACGAACCCGGTCGTCATCACGCGGGAGGCGCTGTTGCGGGCAATGAAGACAAGCTCCCACGCGTCGAGCACGCTCACGTACACGGACTCGTTGATGCGGGCGCTCAGTTGCTGCAGATACGGCTGCACGAGCCTCGGCAGGCGCGCGGAATCGAAGTACGACCAACCCACGCGCAGCACGCGCGGCGTGAGGCCGAACTGCTTGCCGTCGCCGGCAACATAGCCCAGATGTTGCAGCGTAAGCAGATAGCGGCGCGCCGCCGTGCGCGTGAGGCCGGTGCGGGCGGCCGCCTCGGAGGGCGTCATGCGGGCGTGTTCGCTGTCGAAGGCTTCGAGGATCGCGAGACCCTTTTCCAGCCCCGCGATCCAGTCGCGCCTCGCAAGCGGCGGGCGATCCATGCACTCGGTCCTGTCTGGTTTCATGCCGGCCGGTTGGCCGGCGCAATTACTGGCTTACTGTCCGCCCGACGGCCGCGTTGCCCCCAGGGCGAGGCGAGCCTGTTCGAGCGCCGCGAGATTGCCCGCGCCAAAGCCTTCGTCGCCGCGCCGCTCGACGATCTCCAGCGCCATCTCGCCCAGCCCGCGGCGCACGAAGGTCTGCAGGAAGAGGCGCGGCGCGCCGGGGCCCGTGGTGTCGCCATCGACGAGGATATGCCGGCTTCTCAGCGCGTCGATGTCGAGTCCATGCCCGGGCAGGCGTGCGTCGAGCTGGTCGTAATACGGAGCGGGCGGCTCGACCAGTTCGAGGCCGGCCTCGCGCAGCCGATCGACTGCCGAAAAGATGTCTTTCGTCGAGAGCGCCACGTGCTGCACGCCATCCGTCGCGTGCTCGTGCAGGTAGCGGTGCATCAGCGCCGTACGCGGCGCGCCTTCCTCGTACACCGGAATGCGGATCAGGTTGCCCGGCGACACCATCACGCCCGAGGCTTCCGAAACATGCCAGTTCGCGTTCGTTTCGGGCGTATCGGAGAAGTGCAGCACCGTGCGATAGAAGTCCGTCCACTCGGCGAGCGTGCCGCGGCTCACGACCTGGGTGAGGTGATCGACCGTCTCCAGACCGGTGCCTGCGACGACGGCCTGCACGTTGTCGATGCCGTCCTGCGGCACGAAGTCGACGTCGAATACCGACTCGTCTCCGCCCGGCTTGCCGCGCCAGCGCTCGACGAAATAGATCAGCGAATGGCCGATGCCCTGGATGGCGGGAATGCGCAACTCCTGCGGCCCGATCGTTTCGTTGTCGAAGCGCCAGGCGCCCCAGCGTATTGCCTGGTGGCAGGCTTGCTGGGCGTGCTCGACGCGCATGCCGATGGCCACGACGCCCACGCCGTTTACGTCGGCGAAACGGCTCGCGAACGAATCGGGCTGCGCGTTGACGAGGAAATTGATGTCGCCCTGCCGGTACAGCGTGACGGCCTTCGACCGGTGCCGGGCCACGGCGCGAAAGCCGAGGCGGATGAACAACTGCGCCAGCGCCGCGGGATCCGGCGAGGCGAACTCCACGAACTCGAGACCGCGAATGCCTAGAGGATTGTCGCCGGGATTGCCACCAGGATTGCCGCCGGATCGCGTATCAGACATGGAGAGCATTTTCGGTCATGCGGTGGGTGCCGGAGGGCGGCGGGAGGTTTGCGTGCAGTCTATCAAGCGAGCCGGAACGGGTGCAAGCCGGCACAAGGAGACGCAAGCGCGAACGCCCCGGGCCCGGCGCTTGCGCGCGGGCTCGGGGCGTTCTTCGCGCCGCAACGCAACGCGGCGGGGCGGGGCGTCAGGCGGCGCGCATGCGGGCGGCGACGACGAGCGAGATCAGGCAGCCGGCGGCGAGGTAGCCGGCGACGAGGTGCCAGGAGCCGCCGGCCACCCCCACGAGCGCGACCGCGATGAACGGCGTGAAGCCGCCGCCCACCACGCTCGCGAACTGGTAGCCGACGCCGGCGCCGCTGTAGCGATACTCCGTGCCGAACAGTTCGGTGAAAAGCGGCTGCTGCACGCTCACCACCATGTCGTGCGCGAGATTGGCGAGCAGTATGGAGAAGATGACGATCCATGCGACGGACCGGGCTTCGAGCGCGAGGAAGAACGGGATGGCCGAGGCGAGGCCGACCACGGCGCCGATCATGTAGATGCGGCGCAGGCCGAAGCGGTCGGCGAGCACGGCGAAGAACGGGATCGTCGCGCAGCTGATCGCGCCGACCATGAGGCCGATGCTGAGGAACACGTCGCGCGACATGCCGAGGTTCGTCGTCGAGTAGCTGAGCGCGAAGGCGGTGACGATGTACATCGTGAACAGTTCGGCGAGGCGCAGCGCGACGATCAGCAGGAAGGCCTTCGGATGCTGCGTGAGCGCCTCGATCACGGGCATGCGAACCTTGTGATGGGCATGCTCGACCTTCTCGACGAACTCCTGCGACTCGTCCATGCTCCGGCGCACCCACAGGCCGATCAGCACGAGCACGATGCTGAGCACGAACGGCACGCGCCAGGCCCAGGCCTTGAACGCCGCTTCGCCGAACGTGTGATTGAGCACCCAGACGATGCCGGTGGCGAGCACGAGACCCACGCCGTAGCCCACCTGAACGCCGCTGCTATAGAACGCCTTTTTGTGCTGCGGCGCCGATTCCACGGCCATGAGCGCCGCGCCGCCCCATTCGCCGCCCACGGCGAAACCCTGCAGCGCGCGCAGGACGACGAGCAGCACGGGCGCCCACCAGCCGATCGTGGCGAAGGTCGGCAAAAAGCCGATCGCGACCGTCGAGAGACCCATCATCATGACGGTCAGCACGAGCATGCGCTTGCGGCCGAGCCGGTCGCCATAGTGGCCGAAGACGACGCCGCCGAGCGGACGGAACAGGAAACCCACGCCGAACGTCGCGAATGCGGCGAGCGTGCCCATCGTCGGACTTACCTTGGGGAAAAAGGCCGAGTTGAAGACGAGCGCGGCGACGATGCCGTAGAGCAGGAAGTCGTACCAGTCGACGACGGCGCCCACGAAGCTGCCGATGGCCGCGCGCCGCGCGCGGGATGGGGAGCGGCGCGAAGCTGTCGCATCGGGGGTGTCAAAGGCGGGGGTCATCGTGTCTCCTGAGGCTGGCGCGAACGCGGTGCGCGGCCGGGTCTTGTGGCAGTGCCCCGGCGTCGTGCCGGGGTGGGGCGTTGGGTGAAGCGAGCATAGGCCGCATGGCACGCTACGGCAATCGCTGCGCGCCCGTCTACGCGCGTTGAACGCACATGCGTGTGCGATTATCGAACGGTTTGCGGGTTAGCACCAATGCGCTGCGGTCCCGCTTTGCCGTCCTGGAGGGTCCGGGGCACAATGCCAGTCCGGACAACGATCCGAACCAGTTCCGCATGAGCGGCGCCGCGGCCCGGGTTTGCCGCGCGCGAGCGAACGAGAACGACTCAAGGAGCCGAGCGCGATGAAGTATTCGAATCTGGTCGAGCGCCTGCAGGGCAGGCGAACGACGGCGTGGGAGATCCATCATGCCGCCCAGCAGGCGGCGGCGCGTGGCGAGGACGTGATCGTGCTGAGCGTGGGGGACCCCGACTTCGGCACGCCGGAGGCGATCGTGGAACGCGCGGTGGCCGCGCTGCGCGCAGGCGACACCCACTACACCACGATCATGGGCCGCGAGCCGCTGCGCGAGGCCATTGCGCGCGAGCACGCGAACAGCAGCGGGCGCCCGGTCGGCAAGGAGCACGTCATGCTCTGCGCGGGCGCGCAGAACGGCCTGTTCGCCACGTCGCTGTGCCTGTGCGAAGCCGGCGACGAGGTGCTCGTGCCCGAGCCGATGTATCTGACCTACGAGGCCGCGATACGCGCTTCGGGCGCGACGCTCGTGCCGGTGCCCGTGGATCCGGCGCACGGTTTTCATCTCGACTGCGACGCGCTTGCCGCCGCGGTGACGCCGCGCACGCGCGCGATCTTCTTCGCGACGCCCTGCAATCCGACCAGTGTGGTGATGCCGCGCGAGGACCTCGAACGTATCGCGCAGATCGCGAAGGCGCACGATCTCTGGGTCGTTTCCGACGAGGTCTACGCCGACCTCACCTTCGAGCGCGAGCACGTGAGCATCGCCACGCTGGACGGTATGGCGGAGCGTACCGTCACGCTGGGCAGCCTCTCGAAATCGCATGCGATGGCGGGCTGGCGGCTCGGCTGGGCGATTGCGCCGGAAACGCTGGTCGGCCATTTCAGCCGGCTCGCGCTTTGCATGTTTTACGGACTGCCAGGTTTTATTCAGGAGGCGGCGTTGACCGCGCTGGAGCACCGCGCACCGATCGTCGCCGACATGCGCGAGCTATACCGGCGCCGGCGCGATATCGTCTACGAGCGGCTGAGCGGTGTGCCCGGCCTGCGTTGCCTGCTGCCGGAGGCGGGCATGTTCATGATGATCGACGTGCGCGGCACGGGGCTCGATACGCACGAATTCACTTGGCAGTTGTTCAACGCGCAGAAGGTCTCGGTGCTCGATGCGAGCGCGTTCGGAGAGACGGCCAACGGCTATGTCCGTCTTGGCTTCGTGGTCGACGAACCTCGGCTCTTCGAGGCCTGCGAGCGGATCGCGGCCTTCGCGCGCGAGCGCTTCGACCGCTCAGCGCTCGCCGTCCAGTAGATCGTTGAGCAATTCGTCGAAGGCGGCTTGGGCGTCTTCCAGCTCCTGCAGGGCGGCGTCGAACGTCGTCAGGGCAAACTGGGAGGGGCGGCCGTCGCCGGCCGGCGGAAACTGCGACTGTAACGAAGTGAACGCCGACTGGACGCGCTGCGTAGCGGTCAGCACGCGCTCCATGGCCTGGGATTCTTCGGCTCGCGCCTGTTCTGGGGTCATCGAAAGCTCCGGTGTGAGAGGGGTGAAATGGGCAGCGTGGAGACGGGAGGTGCTCACGGCAGGGGGAGGCCGTTGTCGGCTTTCACCTCGCGCAGCGACAGCGCCGACTCCACCGCGGTCACGCCCGGCAGGCCGCGCAACTGGTCGCGCATGAAGGTGCCGTAGTCGTCCAGGTCGCGCGCGACGATCTGCAGGATGTAATCCGCGGTGCCCGATACGTTATGGCAGGAGAGGATACGCTCAATCGCGCAGACTTCGCGCTCGAAGCGATCCGCGAGCGTGCGGTCGTGCTGGGCGAAGCGCACGTACACGAACGCCACCACGCCGAACCCGAGTGCGCGGCGCGACAGCACCGTGCGGTAGCGTTCGATATAGCCGTCCTGCTCGAGCCGCTTGAGGCGGCGGGCGCACGGCGTCTCGCTCAGCCCGACCGTTTCGGCGAGCCGCGCATTCGAGATGCGCGCGTCCGTTTGCAGCGCGCGCAGGATCGCCCTGTCCAGTTTGTCGATGTCGCTCATGAGGCGGGAGGGGATTTCCTTGATGGATGGGGAAATTTTAGTGCATTGCTCCAAACGTGGCGAGGAGGCGCAAGAAAATCGCCAGAAATCGCTCCTTCGTTGGCGGCAACATAGAGCCTCCATCCAACGAGGTCATCATGATTTCCGCCCACCTGCTGCTCATGTTCGTCGTCGCCCTGATCATCGTTAGCGCCTTGCCCGGCGCGGACATGGCGCTCGTGATGCAGACCAGCATGAGCCGCGGCGCGAGGAGCGGCTTCGCGGCGGCTTGCGGCCTCGGCATTGCGCGCGCGACGCACGTTACGCTCTCGGCCTGCGGCCTAGCGGCGCTGCTGCACAATGCGCCGTGGCTTTACGACGGGGTGCGCTATGTCGGTGCGGTCTATCTGGGGTGGGTGGCGCTGCAAATCTTCCGGGCGCCGGTCTTCGCGCTGCCGGAGGCGGGCACTCAGACGGCCGTGGCACGTTCGCGCCGCGCGGACTTCGTCAAGGGCCTGCTGACGAACCTGCTCAATCCCAAGGCGTTGCTGTTCTGCTCCGTGCTGCTGCCGCAGTTCATCCGGCCGCAGGCGGGGTCGGTGTGGCTGCAGGTGTTGCAACTGGGCATTCTGCTCGTTATCGTCTGCGCGCTTTTCGACATGCTCTACGTGCTGGGCGCCGCGCGCATTGCCGTATGGTTGCGCAAGCATCCGGTTGCGCAGACCGTGCAGAAGTGGGCGTTTTCTTCGGCGCTGGTGGCCTTTGCGGTGCGCCTGTCTCTCGATTGAGGGGCGGCGCGAGACACCGCCGTCCTGATGCTCCGGTGGCTTCGGTGCGAGGGTGCGGGCCGCTGCGAAGCGGCCCGCGTCGCTTTACCCGCCGCTTACCTTCTTACGGGCGCCCGAGGTAGTCGAGCTTGCCGAGTTCGACGCCGTTGTGGCGCAGGATGTCGTAAGCCGTCGTGACGTGGAAGTAGAAGTTGGGCAGCACGAAGGCCAGCAGATAATTCACACCGCTGAACTCGATCGGACCGCTGCGCATCTTGAGCGTGATGCTGCGGCCTTCCGAACCGTCGATCTGTTCGGGCTTGAACATGTTCAGATAGTCGATGGTCTTCTGGATGCGCGAATGCAGTTCGTCGAACGTCACCTCGACGTCCTCGAACTTCGGCGCCTCCACGTCCGCAAGACGCGCGGCGCAGCCCTTGGCCGTATCGGTGGCGATATGGATCTGGCGCGTGAGCGGCAGCATGTCGGGGAAGAGCCGTGCGGCGGTCAGCACCGACGGGTCGATCTGCTTTTCGGCCGCGTGCGCCTGCGCCTTGCCGATGATGGTTTGCAGACTGGTGAGGCCGCGGATCAGGACGGGCACCGAGGCTTGATACATGGTGATAGACATGGGAATTCCTCGTTTCTTCGAATGAGCGAGCTGCGCCCGGGCGGGCGCCGGCTGGCGGCTCATTATGCTCTATCGGTTTTCTCGCTGCCATTGGCCATACGGCCGGCTTTGCGCGAGCTCGCGTGGGCTGCTGCGTCGCCGTCCGGGCTATTTCCTTGCCCAGGCGCTAACGATTTGCATTGCGAAATAAAATTGTCATGTAGAAACCGGGGTTTGACTCACATGTCGTTTATGTGACGCGTTATGAGGCGCTGCTGCGCCCGGTGGCGGAATTGAGCGGCATTCGCCACGAAGAATTTCGAATATGTTTTAATAATCCCGGTAGACAATCCATTCCGCATCTTATGGTGCGCCTACCCATGAACGCAGAAAAGGCAGAAAGACGCCGCATCGCGCGCAGCATGGCTGTGGTTCCGACCCGTCGCGCGCGCGTGCGGCACATTGTGCTGTTGCTGCTCACCGTTGCCGGCGGCATGCACCATCTGGCCGCCGCGGCGCAGGACGCGCAGTTGCTGGATTCGCGCGTGACCCAGCAATCGGTTGGCGAAACGATCTGCCGTCCGGGCTATGCCGATACCGTCGCGCCGCCGTTCGACGAGTCGATGGCGTTGAAGGACAGGCTGCTCGCGCAGCGTGGCATCGAGGCCGACGAAGGCGCCGATTATGCGCTCGACCGGCGCGTGCCCATCGTGCTCGGCGGATCGCCGGATGCGGTCGAGAACTACGACCTGCTGCCGTGGGGCGGGCATGGCGGGGAGCGCCGCAAGGCGCTGTTGACGGTCCGGTTGAAGCGCTGCGTGTGTGCGGGCCAGATGTCGCTGGCCGATGCCCAGAACGCCATCCTCGGTAACTGGGTGAGCGAATATGAGCGCCTCACTCGCATGGCCTGCGGTGCGAGCACTTCGGCAGACCTCACGGCAGCCAGCGACGACGGTCAGTGAGCGCTCCCATACCGGTGGGCCTGCCGGTTGCGTTCGATTGGCGAAACGGTAAAGCGGGTTTCATCTCAACGGCAATATGCCGCAGCGCAGGAGTCTCGAATTGAGACTATGCTGAGATTAGTCAAAAAAGAAGGAGTTGTGAAATGATCGCGTCCACCCTGTTGCTGCTTTCTGTCGCGGCGCTGCTCGGCCAGGTGGTGTGGACTCGCGCACGTTCGCGTGCAAGCCTGCAACCCGTCCGCGTGCGTGCGGATCGCGCGCGCTATCCGCGCTAGCCTGGCCATGCCGCATCTCACGGTCTGGAATGTTCCCGCGTCCTGCAGCGAGCAGGAAGTCCGCGACTTTTTCACGCGTGAACTCGGTCACTATGCGAAAGACGTGACGGTGTACGACGTCGGTACGCCCAACGCGCACGCCGACCTTGAATTGCACGCCGATGTGCCCTACGTTGCCGAGGCGGTCGCGCGCCAGTTGCAGGGCCGGCATCTCGCGGGCGTTGCGCTGCAGGTGAGCGCCGATCCGTTCGAGGGCGAGTCCGCCCAGCCGTAACGTTCCCTTTGTTTCGCATGGCGCGAGTTCTCGCGTACGCCGCCTCGCCAGCGCTGCGAGGGTCGGCGCTTTCCTGTTCCGGTTTCCGAACGTCTGGTATTACGCCGCTTCCCTTCACACCGAACGCATAATCAGGCCGTAATCACTCGGGCCGTACTCGAACGATGAACAACAAGATTTCGCGCCGGCCTGGCGTGCGCGTAAAGGCCGGCATACGGGGCGGCGCCTCCTGTTTTTCCTTGCGGCGTGCCGGCCGCTCGTTGCCGCCGGCGTTGCGTCTCGCGCTCTGCGCCAGCGCGTGCTGGGCGGTGAGTCCCGCGTGGTCGGCCGACGCCGCGTCGGCGGCTGCGGCGCACGTGGCATCGGGGGCCGTGCAAGTCGCGCCTGCTTCGGCCGGGACGGCGCCGCGAGCCGTATCGAGCGCTGGATCCCGTGCCGCGTCGGCGCCGGTTTCGTCGGCTGTGCCTGCTTCCGCGGCGATACCCGCGCCGGGTGCTTCGTCCGCGTCGGGCGCCGCACCGGCCTCTGGCAGCGCGACATCGGCCGCCGCCGCTTCTGCCGCTGCCGCTTCAGCACCCACTGGAGCCTCGGCGCCTGCAGGGTTCACGTTGCCCGAACATCCCACGCTCACGCCCGAGCAGGCCGCCGAGGAAATGCACCGTGCGCTGCAAATGCGCGCGGTATTCGCACGCGCAGTCACGCGCCGCCTGAGCGTGCCGCTCGCGGACCAGCACGCCTACGGCGAACGTCTCCAGACGGCGCTCGAAGCGGCGAACCTCGGCGAGCTGGCGGGCGAATTCGTCGTCCTCGTGGATCGTTCCGCGAACGTCCAGGCGCTTTTCATCTACTTTCGCGCGACGCCCGGCGAACGCTGGCAGATGATCGGCGCCTCGCCCGTTGCGACGGGACGGCCCGGCGAGTTCGATCACTTCCTCACGCCGCTCGGTGTCTTCGAGCACACCCCGGGCAATATGGACTTCCGCGCCGAAGGCACGATGAACGACAACGGCATACGCGGCTATGGCAAGCGCGACATGCGCATCTACGACTTCGGCTGGGTAAACGGCGAACGCGGCTGGGGCAAGGGCGGCTACTCGCAGATGCGCTTCCAGATGCATGCCACGGATCCCGACCGGCTCGAGCCGCTGCTCGGCATTCGCCATTCGAAGGGCTGCGTGCGGATTCCGGCGTCGCTGAATATGTTCTTCGATCACTACGGCATCATCGACGCCGAGTATGAAGCGCTCGTCGCGTCGGGCAAGTCGCTCTGGGTGCTGCATCCGGATCGCGAGGCCACGCCCTGGGCGGGGCGCTTCGTCGTCGTCATCGATTCGGAGCGCAAGACGCGTCCCGCCTGGGCGCCCGCTCCCGGCAGCAAGGCGCGCGCGAAGGTGCCCGCAGGTGGCGATACGGCCGATTAAGGGCAGAACGGCGGACGAAACCGGGGACGTACCCGGGCACGGGACGGCGCGCCGCGTGCCGTCATGGTTCAGGCGCGCGACGCCTTGCGCATTGCGCGAGCGGGCGCATCGCCGGTCTGATCGCGCCGCGCGATCAGCACGCCCACGAGCGCCACGCCGAAGCCCGCGATCTGCAGCGGTGTGAGCGTTTCGCGGAAGAGCAGCCAGCTTTCGAGCGCCGCGAGCGGCGGCGCGAGAAAGAGCAGGGCCGTGGCGCGCGCCGCGTCGCCGCGGCGGACCATCCGCACCAGCAGTGTCACGCCCGCTCCCGACAGCATGGCGATACCCCAGGCGAGCGAAAACCAGAGCGTCGCCGAGGCGACCCAGCGCGTTTCCCCCAGCGCCAGCGCGAGCAGCGCGGCAACGATCGCCGCGCCCGCGTTCTGCACGGCGCTCGCGCTGCGAATATCGGCCTCGGCGAGCGAGGTCTTCTGATAGAGCGTGCCCGCTGTGATCGAGCCGACTGCCGCCACCGCGACGATCACCACGAGCAGCGGGTTCACGTGTCCCGGGAGCGCGTGGCCCGGCGCGGATGCGCCGTGCGCGGCCGCCTGCAGCTTCGGCAGCAGCACGAGCACCACACCCGCGAGCCCGAGCGCCATGCCGGCCCAGCGGCGCGGCGCGAGTCGCTCGCCGAAGAGCCGCGCGGCGAAGGCGGCCGTGAGCAACGGCTGGAGCGCGCCGAGCAGGGCCATGACGCCTGCGCTCAAACCTTGCGCGACGGCCCAGTAGCCTGCGCCGAGATAGATCCCCTGCAGCAGCGCGCCGGCGAACAGGTGTTTGCCGAGCTGGCGTCCGCGCGGCCACGGCGCGCGCGCGATCAGCGCGACGCCCGCGAACAACGCGGCCGTCCCCGCGAAACGCGCGAGCAGAAACAGGTTGGGGTCGGCGTAGGGGGCGATGGCGCGGGCAACGACGAAACCCGTCGACCAGAGGATAACGAACAGGGCGGGAGCGAGGGCGGCGAGCATCGGTGTCGGTTGCAGGGGAGCGCGCATGCGCGGGGGATCCGAAAGGCCGGCAGTATCGCCCGGCCGCCGCGACGCGTCTTGTTCAGGACTGCAATGCCCCACGCCCAACCCCAGGCTGCCGGGCGGCCGCCCGCTTCAGTGCCCCAGCCAGACCGCCGCCAAGCCGACGGCCGCGCCGCACAGCGCGCAGGCGGCAAGCAGGGTGCGCGTACGCCGGTATTCGCGGCGCAGCGCTTCGGCGAGATCGGCGTGCGGCGCGCTCGCCGCCGCGGGATGGCCGTGCCGCGGCCCCGCGTGGTGCTGCAGGAAATGAAAGAGCATTTGCGGCACGCGCGGCGCGATCTGCGCCAGATGAGGCAGCTCCTGCGAGAGCCGCCGGATCCAGCCGCGATGGTCGAGATCGCGCTGCGCCAGGCCGGCGAGCGTGCTTTGCGCGATACCCCATGCGTCGACGCCGGGGTGAATCGTCCGCGCGAGATCCTCCGCCTGGCTGAATGCGCGTTGCGCCGCCACGAGCCGCGGCGACACCTCGCCGCCGAACGGCTGCACGGCGTGCAGCAGTTGGTGGAAGAGCGCGCCGGCGCTGCGAGTGTCGGCAGCGTCCGCGAAATGCGCTTCGCTGCGCGTGCGCAGCTCGGCTTCGATCTGCTCGGTGCGCGCGTGCGCGGGCACATGGCCGGCGGCATGATGCAACTGGGCAAGCTGCCCGTAGTCCTGCTGGAACAGCGCCGTCGCGCCGTGTACGAAGAATTCGCGTTCGGGTGAGGACAGGCTCGTCATCATCGCCGGACCGGCGAGCACCAGACGTCCGCGTGTCGGCTCTTCGACGCTGACCGAGACATGCCGTGCGTCGATGGCCGCGTGGAAGAAGCCGTGCTCGAACGCCTGTTGCGTGACGACTTCGATCAGGTTGGTCGCAACCCGCGTCACGTTGATGCCATGCTCGGCGAGCCCGGCCAGATCGGTGGCGCCGACCGTGTCGATATGCTGGACGGCAAGCGTGTGCGGCGTGCACAGATCCCAGATCACGTCGGGCACGGCAATGCGCGGGTTGTCGGCGAGATGATGGCCGGCCTGGCTCAGGTTCGCGGCCTGCGCGCGCAGATCGAAGCGGCGCTGCAGATCCTCGCGCAGCACCAGCGCCAGCTCGCGTAGCCGCAGCTCGCGCGCGGCGTGCGAGAAACGCTCCAGCCAGCGCGCGGCGCCGCAGAGCAGCGCGGCTTCGTCGTCGACGGCTTCGATGTGGTCGGTGCGCAGCACGCGCAGCGTCACCCTCTGATGGCCGTTGATGGGCAGCGCCAGCCGCGCGACGTGCGTTTGCTCGCACCAGCCGTGATGGACCGGCGTGGGGGCGATCCACGAGAACACGGTCTTCGGTGGCTTGCCGAGTGCGGCATGGAGCGCCGCGTCGAGGCCCTCTGGCGCGAGCGGCTCATCGAGGCGCTCGAGCGCTTCGATGGCGTCGTGCAGGGTCGTCGCGGCGAGCTCGGGACGTGCCGCCATCGTTTGCGCGAACGTGGCCGCGAGCGGCGCGAGTTGAGGCAGCACCCCGTGCAGGCTGGAGGCGAAACGGGCGTCGTCGCGCAGGCGCGAAGCCAGCGTGAGGAACCAGTGCAGCTTGTGATGTTCGGGCGCCGCGAGCCAGAGCAGCCTGACGCCGTAACGCAGCGCACAAAAGAGGAGTCGGAGTTGTCGGAGTTTCGAACGCATCGATGCCGTTGTCGATGAAAGCCGTGCCGCCCGCGGGGCAGGACATGGGGCACAGGGCGAGAGTAGCAGGGTTGCGTGTCGGGCGGCAGTGCGATTTCGCCGGGGGCGGATTGCTGCTGCTTCGCGTCTCGCCAGGCGTGGGCTGCAGGCAAGGGCATGCCGTGCGCCCCCTACGTAATACAATACAGCGGCCTTTCCGAATCCACGCGCGCCATGCGCCGCACATCGAGATGCTTGCAGAACAACGTCACCAATACATCCTTTCGCAAGTCAACAGGAATGGCGCGCTTTCGGTGTCCGAGCTCGTGCGCGAGCTGCGTGTCTCGCGCGAGACCATCCGGCGCGATCTGAATACGCTCGCTGAGCGCGGGCTGCTCGTCACGACCCACGGCGGTGCGCTTTCGAGCGGCCGGCGCGAGCCCGATATCGACGTGCGCGAGGCGGCCAACGCCAACGCGAAGCGCATGATCGGCGAGCGTGCGGCCGCGTTCGTGCCCGACGGCGCCTCGGTCATCATCGACTCGGGCAGCACGACGCACGCCGTGGCGCGCGCGCTCACCGACCGCCATCGGCTGACCGTCTACACCAATGACTGGCGCATTGCGCTGCTGCTCGGCCGCCGCAACGAAAACCGCGTGACCTTGCTGGGCGGCGAGCTGTCCGATCACGAAGAGGCCACATTCGGCCTCGACACCGTGCAGCAGCTCGACCAGTATCACGCCGACTATGCGTTCGTCGGCGCGGGCGGCATCACCGTCGACGGCTGGCTGACCGATTACTCGCGCATGGTCGCCGAGGTGCGCAGCCGCATGCTCATGGCCACGGGCTGCGCGATCGTCGTGGCCGACCAGTCGAAGTTCGGGCGCGTGACGCCGGTGCGGATCAACGGCTTCGAACGGGTGCGCTACGTCATTACCGAGGGCGCGCCGGAGAAGTCGGTCGTGCTCGCGATCGCGGCGCGCGGGCCCGAACTGATCGTCGCCTCAGTCTGAGGCGAAAGCCGGCCGGCGCGACGATTTGCGCCGGGTTCCCTAGGCGGCTTTTCTCCGCCATTCCGATCTGCCGATTGCACCGCGAAGACGCCACCAAGGTGCCGCGCCACGCTGCAATTTCGCTCAAATCGAAAATTGGCAATTTGTGGAATTTTTTGTCGATTGCCACATTCGTCACGGCAGTGTCACGGAAATTTGAGATTCTCTCGATGCCCATTCAGATGGGCTTGCACGTCAGGCGGGCCACAGCCGGCGCCGTGTGCAGGCCGCGGTTTTCGGGCCGGGCCGGGCGGATTGCAAACAAGTGGCAATTCGTGGCGGCGCCGGCCGGGGCAAGGCAGGCGGCAGAGTCCGCCGACGTTCGATCACACACGCATCGGGTATCCCCGAGCAACCCCGGTTTTTGCCTTCGGAGAGCGACATGAACCACAGGAATTCCCATCGCGCGGGTTTCGCACGCAAACTGCTGCCGACGCTGGCTGCCGCGCTGATGCTGGAAGGCTTCGCGCTGAGCGCGCACGCGGCCAACGCAGTCGTGCTCTACACGGCCGACGGTCTCGAAAATCTCTATCGTGATGTGCTGCCGGCTTTCGAGAAGCAGGAAGGCGTCAAGGTCAACATCGTGACGGCGGGCAGCGGCGAAGTCGTGAACCGCGCCACCGTCGAGAAGGATTCGCCGAAGGCCGACGTTCTCGTCACGCTGCCGCCGTTCATCCAGCAGGCGCAGCAAAACGGTCTGCTGCAGCCGTACCAGAGCGTGAACTACAAGAACGTGCCGGCGATGGCGAAGTCGGCGGACGGTTCGTGGGCCACGTTCGTGAACAACTACTTCTCGTTCGCGATCAACCCGGACGTCGTGAAGAACCAGCCGAAGACCTTTGCCGACCTCCTGCAACCGGACTACTCGGGCAAGGTCGCGTACTCGAACCCGGCGACGGCGGGCGACGGCATGGCCGTCATCATCCTGACGACTTCGCTGATGGGCGAAGACAAGGCGTTCGACTATCTGAAGAAGCTCGAGCAGAGCGCGAAATTCCACACGAAGGGCACGGGCTACCTCGACGTGCTGCTCTCGCGCAACGAAATCGCGGTGGCCAACGGCGACCTGCAGATGGATCTCGACGACGCGGCCAACGGCGGTCTTTCGCTCAAGCCGATCTTCCTCGCGGCCGACGCCGGCGGTCATCCCACGACGTTCCAGCTCCCGTACGCGATCGGCCTGATCAAGAACGGCCCGAACCAGGCCGAAGGCAAGAAGCTGATCGACTACCTGATGTCGACGCAGGTGCAGTCGAAGGTGCCGGACATCTTCGGCATCCCCGGCCGCACGGACGTTGCGCTCACGGGCAAGAACGGCGAGGCGGTCAAGCAGGCGATTGCGGGCGTCAAGCTGATTCCGGTGGACTGGAATCAGGTGATGGCGAAGAAGGGCGACTGGGCCACGCGCTGGAAGAACGAAGTGATCGGCTCGTCGGGCAAGCAGCTCGAAGTCGTCAAGCCGCAGTAAGCGTGGTTGGTAGTCGGTAATAAGCGAAGGAGATGAACCCGGTGAATACTGCAAGCCTCTCGCCGGCCGGCATGGCCCGCGCCCTGCCGGACCAGTCCGGCATCACGGGCGCAACGGAAACCGCAGGCGCAACGGAAACCGCGGGCGTCCAGATCGACCGTCTGAGCGTCCGTTTCGGCACCCGCACTGTCCTCGACGATCTGTCGCTCACGATCCGGCGCGGCGAGCTGTTGACCGTGCTCGGCCGCAGCGGTTGTGGCAAGACCACGCTGCTGCGTTTCATCGCCGGGTTCATCGAGGCCGATGAACTCGCCGGCTCGCTCCACGTAGCGGGCCGCGACCTGACCCATGTGCCGCCGCATCGGCGCAATCTGGGTCTCCTCTTTCAGAGCTACGCGCTGTTCCCGCACCTTTCGGTGTTCGAGAACGTCGCGTTCGGGCTCAAGGCACGCGGCGTGCCGTCGCGCGATATCGCGCGGCGCGTGGCCGACGCGCTCAAACTCGTGCAGCTCGGCGACGCGGGCCACATCATGCCCGCGCAGCTTTCCGGGGGCATGCAGCAGCGCGTGGCGCTCGCGCGCGCGCTCGTGATCGAGCCGGACGTGCTGCTGCTCGACGAGCCGCTCTCCGCGCTCGACGCCAATCTGCGCCATTCGGTGCGCTCCGAGCTCAAGGCGCTGCACGAGCGCCTGCCCGATCTCACGATTGTCTGCGTGACGCACGATCAGGACGATGCGCTCGTGCTCTCCGATCGCACCTTGCTCATGCGCGACGGTCGTATCGCGCAGCTCGGCACGCCGCAGGAACTCTACGACACGCCGAACGACGCCTATGTGGCGCGCTATCTTGGCGCGGCGAACCTGTTGCCGCCGAACGTCGTGTTCCCGGTGGGCGACGCGCGCCACGACGTGCGCGACAGGCTCGCTTGCCTGCGGCCGGAGAGCCTGCGCATCGTGCCGCTCGGCGAGGGCTCGCTGCACGGCACGGTCGAATCGGTCGAATGGTACGGCTCGGTGCTCTCGGTGCCGGTGCTGCTCGACGCCATGCCGAACGAGCCGGTGTTCGTCACCCTGCAGCGCGGCCACGGCATGACGCCGGAGAAAGGCATGCGCGTATCCCTGCGTTACGAGGCGGAAGATGTCGTCCTTATCAACCCCTGATTCCGCGCTCCCGCTGGCGGGCGCCGACGCGCACGCGGCCGCCGTGCGCCGCCGCGAGCGCCGCGCGCAGTGGCACATCGCGTTTTTGCTCGTGTTCGTGCTCGGGCCGATCGTCGTCTATCCGCTCGTGCGTCTCGTGCTGCTGAGCCTCACCGGTGCGCACGGCTTGAGCTTCGGCGCCTACGCGACGTTCTTCGGCAATCCCGATTCGCGCGGCGTGATCGGCACGACGCTCTGGATCCTCTGCGTGAGCGCGGGCCTCGCCTCGGTGCTCGGCGTCGCGCTTGCCGCGATGCTGTTCTTCAAGCCGTTTCCGGGGGCGCGCCTCGTGACGCGCTTCCTCGAACTGTTCGTGGCGTTTCCCTCGTTTCTCGTCGCCTTTACGCTGATCTTTCTCTACGGCTCGCAGGGTTCGGTGAGCATCGGGCTGCAGCGCCTCTTCCATCTGCAGGCGCCGCCGCTCGACTTCCTGTTCGGCATGGGCGGCGTGATCCTCGCGGAAGTCGTGTTCTACGCGCCATTCGTGGTGCGTCCCACGCTCGCCGCGTTCGCGCTGCTCGACATGCGGCTGATCGAAGCCGCGCGCAGTCTCGGCGCGAACACGTGGATGGTCGCCGCGCGCGTGATCCTGCCGCTTGCGTGGCCGGGCATCGCGGCGGGCACGATCCTGTGCTTCCTGCTGACGTTCAACGAGTTCGGCATTTTGCTCGTGCTCGGCAGCGCGCACCTCGTCACGCTGCCGGTGGCGATTTACAGCTCGGCGACGGTCGACCTCGATCTGCCGACTGCCGCCGCCGGCGCGGTCGTGATGCTCGCCATGTCGCTTTCGCTCTATACGTTGTACCGGCGCGTGAACCGCCGTTCCCAAGGAGGCGCGCGTCATGGCCGCTAATCCCGATCGCATGGCGCTGCCGCCGCTGCATCCCCGCGCGAAGGCGGCCGAGCGCAATCTCGCTGCGCGCATGGCGGGCGTCGCGCTGGCGGGCTTCGCCGCGCTGCTGTGTTTCTGGCTGTTCGTGCTGCCGGTGATTGTCGTGGCGCTGTCGAGCGTCGCATCGCACTGGTCCGGCACGATCCTTCCCGATGGCTTCAGCATGCGCTGGTTCGAGCGTCTCGGTTCGGATGACTTTGACGCACTCCTCACGAGTTTCGAGGTGGGTTTCGGCGTGGCGGTGCTCGGCACCGTACTGGGACTGTGGCTCGCGCTGGTGCTCGAGGGGCGCGACCGGCGCGGCCTTGGCGTGGTGGTCGATACGCTGGCGATGGTGCCTAACGGCATACCGAGCGTCGTGCTCGGCCTCGCGGTGCTGATTGCCTACCATAAGGCGCCGCTCGATCTCTCGGGGTCTGCCGCGATCGTCGTGCTGGTGCAGCTCGCGCTCGTGCTGCCGTTCTGTTATCGCTGTGCGTCGGCCGCGTTGCGGCCCGAACTGACCATTCTGCGCGAGGCTGCGGCCAGCCTCGGTGCGCCGCCGTCGATGGTGCTGCGCCGTGTCGTGCTGCCTCAACTCGTGCCGGCGATCCGCGCGAGTCTCGCGCTTGGCTTTGCGCTGTCGCTGGGCGAGCTGGGCGCGACGCTCACGGTGTATCCGCCGGGCTTTGCCACGGTGCCGATCGTCGTGGTGGGCGCGGTGGAGCGTGGCTATTACCTGCCGGCGTCGGCGCTATCGCTGATCCTCCTGATCGTGTCGCTGGCGGCGTTGCTGGTGATCGCGGCGCGGGTGCCGCGACGCCGGGCGGACTGAGGATTCGAGGCGGCGCGAGCTGCAATGGTAGAGGCGGAAAGCGGGAGCGTGTGGGCTGCCGCTATGGAACTGGGAGCAAGTGGGATGGCATTGAGTCTGGCGGATATCAAGGGATTGTTCGACGGCTACGGCGCGCTCGCGTACAGCGGGGAGCCGGTCACGCAACTGGAGCACGCGCTGCAAAGTGGCGCGCTGGCCGAGGAGGAGGGCGCGAGCGAGGAACTGGTGGCGGCGGCGTTCCTCCACGACCTCGGTCACCTTCTCAATCGCCAGGGCGAGACGCCGACCGAGCGCGGTATCGACGACCTCCACCAGTACTACGCACTGCCGTTTCTGCGCGCGGTGCTGCCGGATAGCGTGCTCGAGCCAATCAAGCTGCACGTGGATGCGAAGCGTTATCTCTGTGCGACCGACGAGGGCTATTTCGGCTGCCTGTCGGCAGATTCGGTTCGTAGCCTGGAACTGCAGGGCGGCATTTACAGCGAAGAACAGGCGCGCGAGTTTGCGAAGCGCCCGTTCGCGGAGGACGCGGTGCGTCTGCGCCGCTGGGACGACCTCGCGAAGGCGGCTGGCAAACCGACGCCGGATCTGAATCATTATTTGCGGATCGTCGAACGCGTGATGTCGCGTCACGTGTGATCAGGGTCGATCTGGCGCTGCCGGATCAGTGCTTCTCGGGGCTCCGCCCGGGGCCTCGAAAAAACTGCTTGCAAGAAGGGGACCGGGTCACTAGAATCTCGGTCTTTCGCGCTTTCGACGAGAGCGCGGGGAGACGGGAAGCCTGGGGCGAAAGCCTTGTGGCGCCGGGGTCTTCCGGGTGGTGGGCAGGTTGGCGGCAGGTTAAGCGAAGTAAAAAACCTGTTGACAGATCACCCGGCAGTCTCCATAATCTCGTTTCTCTGCTGCAGACGCAGCGACGCAGGAAGAAGCCGGCAGTTGATGAGTTTTAGCGGCGTTTTTGCGAACGATCTTTAAAAATTTACAGCCGACAGGTGTGGGCGCTTGATGCGGTGGGCGGGCCGGTGGATTCTTCGGAGTCTGTCGGAAAGCACAAGTATCAAGAGTCTCACACTAAAGTAAGTCAGGTTTTTGAATTTATTCAGAACCTGTCAGCTTTGAGTGAGCGACCTGTTCCGAGAGGGACAGAAAACAGTAACAGGTTTGAACTGAAGAGTTTGATCCTGGCTCAGATTGAACGCTGGCGGCATGCCTTACACATGCAAGTCGAACGGCAGCGCGGGAGCAATCCTGGCGGCGAGTGGCGAACGGGTGAGTAATACATCGGAACGTGTCCTGGAGTGGGGGATAGCCCGGCGAAAGCCGGATTAATACCGCATACGCTCTGAGGAGGAAAGCGGGGGATCTTCGGACCTCGCGCTCAAGGGGCGGCCGATGGCAGATTAGGTAGTTGGTGGGGTAAAGGCCTACCAAGCCGACGATCTGTAGCTGGTCTGAGAGGACGACCAGCCACACTGGGACTGAGACACGGCCCAGACTCCTACGGGAGGCAGCAGTGGGGAATTTTGGACAATGGGGGCAACCCTGATCCAGCAATGCCGCGTGTGTGAAGAAGGCCTTCGGGTTGTAAAGCACTTTTGTCCGGGAAGAAATCCTCTTCGATAATACCGGGGGGGGATGACGGTACCGGAAGAATAAGCACCGGCTAACTACGTGCCAGCAGCCGCGGTAATACGTAGGGTGCGAGCGTTAATCGGAATTACTGGGCGTAAAGCGTGCGCAGGCGGTGATGTAAGACCGATGTGAAATCCCCGGGCTTAACCTGGGAACTGCATTGGTGACTGCATCGCTGGAGTATGGCAGAGGGGGGTAGAATTCCACGTGTAGCAGTGAAATGCGTAGAGATGTGGAGGAATACCGATGGCGAAGGCAGCCCCCTGGGCCAATACTGACGCTCATGCACGAAAGCGTGGGGAGCAAACAGGATTAGATACCCTGGTAGTCCACGCCCTAAACGATGTCAACTGGTTGTCGGGCCTTCATTGGCTTGGTAACGTAGCTAACGCGTGAAGTTGACCGCCTGGGGAGTACGGTCGCAAGATTAAAACTCAAAGGAATTGACGGGGACCCGCACAAGCGGTGGATGATGTGGATTAATTCGATGCAACGCGAAAAACCTTACCTACCCTTGACATGGATGGAAGTCTGCCGAGAGGTGGATGTGCCCGAAAGGGAGCCATCACACAGGTGCTGCATGGCTGTCGTCAGCTCGTGTCGTGAGATGTTGGGTTAAGTCCCGCAACGAGCGCAACCCTTGTCCCCAGTTGCTACGCAAGAGCACTCCGGGGAGACTGCCGGTGACAAACCGGAGGAAGGTGGGGATGACGTCAAGTCCTCATGGCCCTTATGGGTAGGGCTTCACACGTCATACAATGGTCGGAACAGAGGGTTGCCAAGCCGCGAGGTGGAGCCAATCCCAGAAAACCGATCGTAGTCCGGATCGCAGTCTGCAACTCGACTGCGTGAAGCTGGAATCGCTAGTAATCGCGGATCAGCATGCCGCGGTGAATACGTTCCCGGGTCTTGTACACACCGCCCGTCACACCATGGGAGTGGGTTTTGCCAGAAGTGGCTAGTCTAACCGCAAGGAGGACGGTCACCACGGCAGGATTCATGACTGGGGTGAAGTCGTAACAAGGTAGCCGTATCGGAAGGTGCGGCTGGATCACCTCCTTTCCAGAGCTTTCTGCTCACTGCGTGTTAAGCGCTCACACTTGTCGGCTGTAGAAAAGACAGACTCAGGGGTCTGTAGCTCAGTCGGTTAGAGCACCGTCTTGATAAGGCGGGGGTCGATGGTTCGAATCCATCCAGACCCACCACTGTCTGTGGACGGGCAGATCCCTTGAGAATGTGACTGGGGGATTAGCTCAGCTGGGAGAGCACCTGCTTTGCAAGCAGGGGGTCGTCGGTTCGATCCCGTCATCCTCCACCAATCCTTAATGCCTAGTGTCCGGTTTGAACACAAACCGGGTATTACGCATTGGCGATTGAGCCAGTCAGAGCGGTACGTAAAGTATCGGCTGTCGTTCTTTAACAATCAGGAAGAAGTAGTAAAGAGATTCATCTGAACGCGTCTAGAGATGGGCGTCAGTAAGTGAATCAGGGTTGTGATTGTATCGAAGTATTTTTTAAGTGATCGAAAGATTGCTTTGGAATACGGCACAACGCGAAAACTCAGCCTGTAGCGAGTGAGTCCGGACGTGGCAACACGAAAGAGACACACCCGTTATAGGGTCAAGCGAACAAGTGCATGTGGTGGATGCCTTGGCGATCACAGGCGATGAAGGACGCGGTAGCCTGCGAAAAGCCCCGGGGAGCTGGCAAACAAGCTTTGATCCGGGGATGTCCGAATGGGGAAACCCACTCCGTATGGAGTATCCGTAGCTGAATCCATAGGCTACGTGAAGCGAACGCGGCGAACTGAAACATCTAAGTAGCCGCAGGAAAAGAAATCAACCGAGATTCCCAGAGTAGTGGCGAGCGAAATGGGATCAGCCTGTACTCTTTATCTGAACTGTTAGCCAAACACTCTGGAAAGTGTGGCCATAGCGGGTGATAGCCCCGTAGGCGAAAACAGATTGGAAGAACTGGGTGTACGACAAGTAGGGCGGGACACGTGAAATCCTGTCTGAAGATGGGGGGACCATCCTCCAAGGCTAAATACTCGTGATCGACCGATAGTGAACCAGTACCGTGAGGGAAAGGCGAAAAGAACCCCGGGAGGGGAGTGAAACAGATCCTGAAACCGCATGCATACAAACAGTCGGAGCCTCGCAAGGGGTGACGGCGTACCTTTTGTATAATGGGTCAGCGACTTACATTCAGTGGCGAGCTTAACCGGATAGGGCAGGCGTAGCGAAAGCGAGTCCGAACAGGGCGATTAGTCGCTGGGTGTAGACCCGAAACCAGGTGATCTATCCATGGCCAGGTTGAAGGCACGGTAACACGTGCTGGAGGACCGAACCCACTAACGTTGAAAAGTTAGGGGATGAGCTGTGGATAGGGGTGAAAGGCTAAACAAACCTGGAAATAGCTGGTTCTCTCCGAAAACTATTTAGGTAGTGCCTCGTGTCTCACCTTCGGGGGTAGAGCACTGTCATGGTTGAAGGGTCCATTGCGGATTACTTCGCCATAGCAAACTCCGAATACCGAAGAGTGCAATCACGGGAGACAGACATCGGGTGCTAACGTCCGGTGTCAAGAGGGAAACAACCCAGACCGCCAGCTAAGGTCCCCAAATATGGCTAAGTGGGAAACGAAGTGGGAAGGCTAAAACAGTCAGGAGGTTGGCTTAGAAGCAGCCACCCTTTAAAGAAAGCGTAATAGCTCACTGATCGAGTCGTCCTGCGCGGAAGATGTAACGGGGCTAAGCCATATACCGAAGCTGCGGATGCACATTTATGTGCATGGTAGGAGAGCGTTCTGTAAGCCTGCGAAGGTGCACCGGAAGGTGTGCTGGAGGTATCAGAAGTGCGAATGCTGACATGAGTAGCGATAAAGGGGGTGAAAGGCCCCCTCGCCGTAAGCCCAAGGTTTCCTACGCAACGTTCATCGGCGTAGGGTGAGTCGGCCCCTAAGGCGAGGCAGAAATGCGTAGCTGATGGGAAGCAGGTCAATATTCCTGCACCGGCGTGAAATGCGATGGGGGGACGGATCGCGGAAGGTTGTCCGGGTGTTGGAAGTCCCGGTCGCTGCATTGGAGAAGGCGCTTTGGCAAATCCGGGCGCAGGATTCAAGGGTGTGGCGCGAGCTTCTTCGGAAGCGAAGCAACTGGAAGGGGTTCCAGGAAAAGCCTCTAAGCTTCAGTTTCACGTTGACCGTACCGCAAACCGACACAGGTGGGCGAGATGAGTATTCTAAGGCGCTTGAGAGAACTCGGGAGAAGGAACTCGGCAAATTGGTACCGTAACTTCGGGATAAGGTACGCCCTGGTAGCTTGACCGGCCTGCGCCGGAAGGGTGAAGGGGTTGCAATAAACTGGTGGCTGCGACTGTTTAATAAAAACACAGCACTCTGCAAACACGAAAGTGGACGTATAGGGTGTGACGCCTGCCCGGTGCCGGAAGATTAAATGATGGGGTGCAAGCTCTTGATTGAAGTCCCGGTAAACGGCGGCCGTAACTATAACGGTCCTAAGGTAGCGAAATTCCTTGTCGGGTAAGTTCCGACCTGCACGAATGGCGTAACGATGGCCACACTGTCTCCTCCCGAGACTCAGCGAAGTTGAAGTGTTTGTGATGATGCAATCTCCCCGCGGCTAGACGGAAAGACCCCATGAACCTTTACTGCAGCTTTGCATTGGACTTTGAACCGGTTTGTGTAGGATAGGTGGGAGGCTGTGAAGCGGGAACGCCAGTTCTCGTGGAGCCGTCCTTGAAATACCACCCTGATCTGTTTGAGGTTCTAACCCTGGTCCGTGAATCCGGATCGGGGACAGTGCATGGCAGGCAGTTTGACTGGGGCGGTCTCCTCCCAAAGGGTAACGGAGGAGTACGAAGGTACGCTAGGTACGGTCGGAAATCGTGCTGATAGTGCAATGGCATAAGCGTGCTTGACTGTGAGACTGACAAGTCGAACAGGTGCGAAAGCAGGTCATAGTGATCCGGTGGTTCTGTATGGAAGGGCCATCGCTCAACGGATAAAAGGTACTCTGGGGATAACAGGCTGATACCGCCCAAGAGTTCATATCGACGGCGGTGTTTGGCACCTCGATGTCGGCTCATCTCATCCTGGGGCTGTAGCCGGTCCCAAGGGTATGGCTGTTCGCCATTTAAAGAGGTACGTGAGCTGGGTTTAAAACGTCGTGAGACAGTTTGGTCCCTATCTGCCGTGGGCGCTGGAAGTTTGAGGGGGCCTGCTCCTAGTACGAGAGGACCGGAGTGGACGAACCTCTGGTGTACCGGTTGTCACGCCAGTGGCATTGCCGGGTAGCTATGTTCGGAAGAGATAACCGCTGAAAGCATCTAAGCGGGAAACTCGCCTCAAGATGAGACTTCCCCGGAGCTTCGAGCTCCTTGAAGGGTCGTTCGAGACCAGGACGTTGATAGGTCAGGTGTGGAAGCGCAGTAATGCGTTAAGCTAACTGATACTAATTGCCCGTAAGGCTTGATCCTATAACAGGTGTGCCTCGCTCCCGACGTGGAGTGAAGTGCGCACAGGTTGAGAGATCGGTGTTGTGCCACAAACAACACAACCCCAACAAGAAACCTCTTTACGCTTCTTCCCGACTGGCTGTGGCGCAGGAAACTGCGACGCAGCAACCCGTCATGCCTGATGACCATAGCGAGCTGGTCCCACCCCTTCCCATCCCGAACAGGACCGTGAAACAGCTCCACGCCGATGATAGTGCGGATTGCCCGTGTGAAAGTAGGTAATCGTCAGGCTCCTCATGCTGTAACCCGGAACCCCGGCCTCTCCCACAGAGCGCCGGGGTTTCGGCGTTTACGGCCCGCATCCCGCATCCGGGACCCCGGCGTCCGGTGCAAATCCCGCGCACAAAAAAACCGCCCCGAAGGACGGCTTCGTCATCCTGGCTGGCGCGAAACGATTCAATGCGCGCTGTTCTGCAACCGGCCAGCCGCCGCCGGCACCATCGCCGCGTCGGCCAGCGCTTCTTCGGCGAGTTGTTCCTGCGTCAGCTCTTCAAGTAGCGCCATGTCGCGGGCAATGACTTCGGGAAGATGCGCGCGCAGGAACTCGACCCACGTCTTCGTCTTGGCGTCGACGAATTTGCGCGACGGATACAGCGCGTAGACATTCGTCTTCTGCAACTTGTGCTGCGGCAGCACGCGCACGAGCGTCCCGTTGCGCAGTCCTTCGATTGCCGTATAGACCGGCAGCACGCCTATCCCCATGCCTTCGCGTATCGCCACGGCCAGCGACTCCGCAATATTGACCTGCACCGGCCCGTCGACATGCATCTCGATGCTGCCCTCGGGGCCTTCGAGCGTCCATTCTTGCGCCGGCAGCGCGGGCGTCTTCAGGATCAGGCATTCGTGATGCGACAGGTCGGCAGGCGTACGCGGTGATCCATGCATATGCACATAAGCCGGCGACGCACACAGGATGCTGTAGGTCGTCCCAAGCTGGTGCGAAACGAGGTCCGAATTCGGCAGCGACGACGCCGTGACCACCGATACATCGCTGCTGCCTTCGAACAGATCGGGCATGCGCTGCGAGAGCGTCAGCTCGACCGTGACCTCGGGATGCAGCGCCCGATAGCGCGAGATCGCCGGCAGTACGTATTGTTGCCCGATACTCGCGAAGCTATGCATGCGCAGTGCGCCCGCGGGCCGCTCGTGCGCGCAGCTCGCTTCTTCTTCGGCGCTATCGACGTCGGCGAGGATCTGCATGCAACGTTTCAGATAAAGCTCGCCCGCCGGCGTCAGCGCGAGACGGCGCGTCGAACGGTTGAGCAGCCGGGTGCGCAGATGCGCCTCCAGCTCCGACACGGCGCGCGACATGGCGCCCGTTGTCGAATCGAGCGACTGGGCCGCCGCGGTAAAACTGCCCGCTTCTACGACGCGGACAAATACCCGCATATTTTGTAACGTATCCATCTAATCTTCTTGTTCGGCACGGAAACGATATTGTCCGCCTCGCAAGCCTCGTGATTGTTGAGTGATCTGGAACGGACGTTCCCCGTCCGTCCCGTTAATCCGCTGCGGTGACGCTCCTACAATCGGCGGCCTGGTAACAGACCGAGCGTAGTGCCATTCCCATGACCCGCCAGCACGCGATTCATCGAGCGTTCGACTCGCGTCGGCGCAAGGAAGCGCTTGGGCGTGCGAAAAAGCAGGCGACCCGGCGCGCGCTGCGCGACTGGTCCGCCACCGACGGCGCGATCTGGCTGCATCTCTTCAAGACGGTCGCGGCAGGCCTGCTCGCGATGGGCATGGCGATGCTGCTCGATCTGCCGCAGCCACGCATTGCGATGACCACCGTGTTCGTGCTGATGCAGCCGCTCTCGGGCATGGTTTTCGCGAAGAGCGTGTACCGGATCGTCGGGACGGTTGTCGGCATGATCGCCGCGGTTGTGCTGGGTGGCGTGTTCATCCAGCAACCCGAACTCTACATCGCCGGGATAGCGGGGTGGATGGCCGCCTGTACGGCGGCTGCCATGAGGAATCGGCATTTTCGCTGGTATGCATTCGTGCTGGCCGGCTACACCGCTGCGCTGATCGGCATTCCGCTCGTGCAGCAACCCAACGGACTCTTCCTCGCCGCACTCGGGCGCGGTGCCGAAGTAGCGGTTGGCATACTCTGTTCGGGCATGGTGAGCGCCGTAATCGTGCCCCGGCAGACCGGCTTGCTGCTAGAGCAGACCTTACGCACACGCTTCGTCGATTTTACTGCGTTCGCCTCCGATGTGCTGTCAGGCCGGCTGGAGCGGGGCGCGTTCGAGGGCCGCTTTGCGCATCTTGTCGACGATGTGGTGGGTTTCGAGACGACGCGCGCCTTTGCCTTCTTCGAAGATCCGGCGATGCGTTCGCGCAGTCCTCTGCTAGCGCGCCTGAACAGCGAATTCATGGACGTTTGCGCGCGTCTGCACGCACTGCGTCAACTGCTCAAGCGCCTGCGCGGGAGCGATTCGGCGATCGCCCCCCTGGCACCGTATTTCAGCGAGCTTGCCGCACGGCTCGCGCAACGGCCGCGGCGCGGCGAATCCGATCGCGAATACGCGCTGCGTCTCGCCGATGCCCTGGAGGCGTGGCAGCGCACGCTGCCGCGCCACGTGCGCGAGACCCGGCGACCGCTCGAAGCCGCCACACCGGATTGGCTTCAGGACTTCGATACGTCCGCCGAACTCGTCTGGCGCTTCACATCGGAGATCGTTCGATACAGCCGTACCTATGCGTCCGTGACGCAGCCGCAGCTCGCACAGGCGCGGCGTACGGCGCGCTACGAGCCACGCACGAGCGGGTATGTCGTGGCTTTCACGTTCGTGCGCACGGCAGTCGTGGTGTCGGCGCTGGGCGCGTTCTGGATCGAAACCGACTGGCCGAGCGGCGGCATGGCGGTGATTGCGGCGGCGCTGACCTGTGCGCTGACATCGTCGACGCCGGGCGCCACGCGCATGGCGGCCCAGATGGCTGCCGGCGCGGCGTGCGCTGCGCTCGCGGGCTATCTCTTCACGTGCTACGTCTACCCGAACGTCGACGGGTTCCCGCTGCTCTGCGCCGTTCTCGCGCCGGTGCTGGCGCTGGGCGCCTTTCTCGCGACGCGTCCGCGCATTTCGGGTGTGGGCGTGGGCTTTTCGGTGTTCTTCTGCCTGCTGGCCGGCCCCGACAACGTGATCGCCTATGCGCCCGACCTCCTGATCAACAACGGCATCGCAGTCGTCGCGACGCTGCTGGTCGCCGCGCTCGCCTTCGCGGTGGTGTTCCCCCCGCGCATGAAATGGCTCATCGCACATCTGTGCGCCGCGTTGCGCTACCAGGTCGCGATTGCGTGCCGCGGCGAACTGGCGGGACTGGGCGAACGCTTCCAGTCCGGCACGCACGATTTGATGCATCAGTTGCGCCTGCTGCTCAACGGGGACGCGCGGGCGCACCGGCGCGCACTACGCTGGATGCTCGTCACACTCGAAGTGGGCCATGCGGTCGTGGATCTGCGTCACGAGGCGCAGGCGGCCGCCTGGCTGGCCGATCTCGACGCACGCTGGCGACCGTCGCTCGCTCGCGTGCAGGCCGACATTGCGCGGCTATTCGAGCGGCCCGACGCGCAGAGGCTTGAACGGGCGCTCGCCTCGGTGCGCGCGGCCACCTGGGTGGCGCAGGCGGCGCGCGATGCGGTTCACGAGGTGCGCGAGCGCCGCCACGAGGTCCAGCGGCTCCTTTCCCATCTGCATTTCATCCGCAGCGCACTGCTGGATCGCGACGCGCCGCTCGGCACGTTTGCGCGCCGCCGGGCGCGCGGTTCGGCGCGCTCTTCCGGCGCCCGCTGAAAAGCACGCGCTGCCGGGGCCACGGCAGACCGGAAGGGCGATCTTGCCGCGCGCTGGAAAGATGCCTTCTACCGGACCGCATTAATCAAATCGGGCCCGAGCCCTATAGTGAGGTCACTGCCCGGCAGTACCCGTTAGCCATGGAGAGTGAAATGAAAGCCGTGAAGATCGCTGTTGTTGCCTGCTCGCTGTTTGCTGCCGCCGCTGCCTGGGCGCAGAGCGAGGCACCGGCCGTGACCGTCTCGCAGGTCTCCCAGGCTGCCGGGGCGAACGCTCAACAGCCCGCTGCGAAGCCGGGAGCGCCGGTCGAATGCGTCGGTCCCGTCAGCTTCTGCAACATCTACTTCGGTAGCTGAGCCACGACAGAATATTTCTGGAGACGTTGTGATGTACGAAGACCGTATTCGTTGTGCCGCCCTGCGCGGCAAGATCACCACGGCCGCCGAGGCGGCGCAGCTCGTGCGCAACGGCATGCGTGTCGGCGCGAGCGGCTTCACGCGAGCGGGCGACACGAAGGCCGTGCCGATCGCGCTGGCCCGCCGCGCACGCGAGGAGAAGGAGCCGCTGCGCATCACGCTGATGACGGGAGCTTCGCTCGGTCACGACGTCGATCGCGCGCTGACCGAAGCGGGCGTGCTCGAACGCCGCCTGCCGTTCCAGGTCGATACCACGTTGCGCCGTGCCATCAACCGCGGCGAGGTGATGTTCGTCGACCAGCATCTCTCCGAAACCGTCGAGATGCTGCGCGCCAACCTGCTCGGCAAGCTGGACCTCGCGATCATCGAGGCGGCCGCGATCACGGAGACGGGCGGCATCGTGCCCACCACGTCGGTCGGCAACTCCGCGAGCTTCGCGATCCTCGCCGAGAAGGTGATCGTCGAAATCAATCTCGCGCAGCCGCTCGCGCTCGAAGGCCTGCACGACGTCTGGATTCCGGGCCGCCGTCCGCATCGCGATCCGCTGCCTGTCGTGCGCCCGCAGGATCGCGTCGGCACGACGATCATCGACATTGCGCCCGAGAAGATCGCGGCCATCGTGATCACCAACGAAGCGGACAGCCCATCCACCGTCCTGCCCGCCGACGACGAAACCGCGCGCATTGCCGGCCACCTGATCGAGTTCCTCCAGCACGAAGTCGCGCATGGCCGCATGAGCGCGCAACTGCCGCCGCTGCAGGCCGGCATTGGCACGATTGCGAACGCGGTGCTTTCGGGTTTCGTGAACTCGCCGTTCGAGGCGCTGACGATGTACTCCGAAGTCCTCCAGGACTCGACCTTCGATCTCATCGACGCGGGCAAGATGGTGTTCGCGTCGGGCGCTTCGATGACGCTCTCCGCGCAGCGCCAGGCCCAGGTGCTGGCCGAACTCGACCGCTACCGCGACAAGCTCGTGCTGCGCCCGCAGGAGGTGAGCAACCACCCGGAAGTGATCCGGCGCCTCGGTCTGATTGCGCTGAACACGGCGCTCGAATGCGATATCTACGGCAACGTGAATTCGACCCACGTGGGCGGCACGCACATGATGAACGGCATTGGCGGATCGGGCGATTTCGCGCGCAACGCCGCGTGCGCGATCTTCGCGACGAAGGCCATCGCGAAGGATGGCTGCATTTCGAGCATCGTGCCGATGGTGCCGCACGTGGACCATAACGAGCATGACGTGGACGTGATCGTGACGGAGCAGGGTCTCGCCGATCTGCGCGGCCTCGCGCCTCGCGAGCGCGCCACGCTCGTCATCGAACGCTGCGCGCATCCGCTCTATCGCGACCTGCTGCGCGACTACTACCAGGACGCGCTGAAGCACGGCGGCCAGACGCCGCACGATCTCGCGAAGGCGTATGCGATGCATCTGCGTTTCAGCGAGACCGGTTCGATGCTGCCCGAAGGCACGGGGGGCCTCGTCGCCAACGCTTGACCTACCCGCGGACATGAAAAAACGGGAGTGCCGGTCACGGCACTCCCGTTTTGTTCGTGTGGGACGCTCAGCCGGCTACGCGCGTTTGAATAGCCGGATGACGAATAGCAGGATGACTGCGCCCACGACGGCCGTAATGATCGAGCTGATCCAGCCGCCGCCCACCGAGATGTGGAGGATCCCGGCCAGCCAGCCGCCGATGAACGCGCCCACGATCCCGACGATGATATCGACGATCAACCCGAAGCCGCCGCCCTTGACGAGCACGCCGGCAAGCCAGCCCGCGACTGCGCCGATGATGAGCCAGGCGATGATGCCGTGTTCCATATTGAGCACTCCCCTTGTTGGTGTGAAAAATCCACGGTGATGTGCAGCTTAGACCAAGGGCGGGATCGCGTCCATGTTGCGTGGCCAGAATTGACACTTATTAAAAAGTGTCAGGCATCGTTTGAAATTACGCAACAAAATTGAAATGAAAATGAAAGACTGAGCGTTGCGGCGCGTCATTCAGGGGCGACCTCGGTATCCACGGCCGTCCAGCTCACGCTCGAAACACCTTTTTCCATGCTGAGGCGGCTCGCCATCAGTTCGAGCTTGGACTGGAATTTCGGGTGCGTGCGCAGCGTGGCCGTGACCCGCAGGCGCTGGGGCTGGTCGGGAACGTCTTCGCTCGTGAGGCTCTGGAACGAGAGCGGCGTCGAGTACATGGAATTGGAGAGCACGGTGCGAATGTGGATCTCGTCCTCTTCGCGGCAGACCACCGTGAGCACGTATTCGCGCACGAGATCGGCGGCTCCCACCGGCGTGGCGTTGATGATGCGGCTCACCTCGCGCAGCACGGTATTGATGAGCAGCACGGCCACCGTGCCCGCCGCCGCCGGGCCATAGTGGCCCGCGCCCGAGAGCACCCCGACGGCCGCCGAGCACCAGAGCGTCGCCGCCGTGTTGATGCCCTGGATGGAGCCCTTGTCCCGCATGATCACGCCGCCGCCCAGGAAGCCGACGCCCGAGACCACATACGCCGCGATCTGCGTGATGCCGGACGTGCCGTTGCCGGTCAGCACGCCGAGCGTGACGAAGAGGCACGCGCCGGTCGCGACGAGGACGATTGTGCGCAGGCCAGCCGTGCGTTGACGAATCTGGCGTTCCAGCCCGATGGCGACACCGCAGGAAAACGCCATGAGAAGGCGCAGAACGAATTCGAGAGTCATCGTTTTGTCATGTAAGCGCCGTGGCCGATGCCAGAAGCGTCGCGCGGCAATGCAATGCGCGACGCCGGCAGCGCCCTGGATCATACGCGGCGCGGCATGCCTCGCCAAGCTGTCCGCGCCGTCATTTGCAGGTCAGCATCGGGCCACGGCCTCTCCTGCACACTGGCGCCATTGGCGTTTTTGCAATCGGGCAGGACGGCAGGACGAACAGGAGTCTGGGATGGATACGCTGCGCAATATGCGGATCTTCGTAAGGGTCGTGGAGTCGGGTAGCTTCACACGAGCGGCCGCGAGCGAAGCGATGACGACGGCGCAGGTCTCGCGCGCCGTCACCGACCTCGAAGCGCGCCTGCGCGCGCGGCTTTTGAACCGCACCACGCGGCGCATGGCGTTGACCGAGGCCGGAGAGCGCTACCTCGAGAACTGCAAGCGCATTCTCGCCGATATCGAGCAGGCCGAAGCCGAGGCCGCCGCGGCCCAGGCGAACCCGTCGGGCAAGCTGCGCGTCTACGGCGGCACGAGCTTCGGCCAGCACTACGTGATGCCGCTGATCGCGCGCTACCAGCAGCATCAGCCCGAGGTCGCGGTCGATCTGACCATCGCCCAGCAGATGCCCGACATCATCGAGGAGGGCTTCGACGTGGCCGTGGTGGTGGCCGCCGAGCTCGAGGACTCCGCGCTGATTTCCCAGCATCTCGGCAGCACGGTGGCGATCCTGTGCGCCTCGCCCGAGTATCTTCATGCGCGCGGCGTGCCGCAGTCGCTCGACGAACTCGAAGGCCACACCTGCCTGCATCTCACCGATGCGAGCCTGCCGGCGGGCCAGTGGGCTTCCGTGGGGTCGCACGGCGCGACGCCGCTCCAGGTGAACAATCCCGAGGCGCTCGCCCTCGCGATCCGCGAGGGCATGGGCATCGGTCCGCTGCCGGTGCCGGTGGCGCTGCCGGGCCTCGCCGACGGGTCGCTCGTGCGCGTGCTGCCCAAGCACTGGCTGGAGGGCTTGAACATCTACGCCCTTTACGCCTCGCGCCGCTATCTGGACGCCAAGATCCGGACCTTCGTCGACTTCCTGCGCGAAAAGGTGCCGCGTATGCTCGCCGAGCAGGAAGCCGCGCTCGCGGCCTACGGCGGGCTGCGGCCGCGCCGTGGCGCATCGCCGCCGCTGCGTGCCCACGACCGCGACCCGGCGCTCGCTCGCGACGCCGACCGGCTGCGGCTTGTCAACTGAGGCAGCGAGGTAGCGAAGTAGCGGCCAGACCTGGTTCGATCGATGCGCCAGGGGTTTCCGCCGCGCGGAGCCCGGAAGATCGCCTGTTTGCTGCGGTGCAACTTTGGACCGTGCGCAGGGCGATTCTTGCGTGTTCCGAAAACCGTTGCCGCGGATTATTTCCAGCCTGACAATTTCGCCATTTTGGCGCCAGCAAAGCGCCACCGCCGTTGCCTATCATGCGGCACCGTCCCAAAAATGCGTTTCGGGTAAGCCACGCCTGCCCGTCAGCCCTAATGCCTGCCTGAAACAGTCACATGTGGATTGTCAATCTCGCACTGAAGCGGCCTTACACGTTCATCGTGATGGCCATCCTGATCGTGCTGGCCACGCCGTTCGCCCTCATGAGGATGGCGACCGACGTGCTGCCGAACATCAATATCCCCGTGATCAGCATCATCTGGTCGTACACGGGGCTTTCCGCCAAGGACGTGGCTGACCGCATCACGTCGGTCAACGAGCGCGGCCTGACCACGACCGTCAGCAACATCGAACATATCGAGTCGCAGTCGCTGCCGGGCATCGCCGTCATCAAGCTGTTCCTGCAGCCGGGCGCGAACCAGCAGTCGGCGATCGCGCAGGCCGTGGCCTTCGAACAGGCCACGCTCAAGCAGATGCCGCCCGGCGCCACGCCGCCCCTCGTCATCAGCTACTCGGCATCGAGCATCCCGGTGATTCAGCTCGGCCTGTCGAGCAACACGATGAGCGAGCAGTCGATCGCGGACATCGCGATGAACTTCCTGCGCCCGCAGATCATCACGATTCCGGGCGCCCAGGTTCCGTATCCGTACGGCGGCAAGACGCGCGTGATCGCCGTCGACATCGACACGCGCGCGATCATCGCGAAGGGCCTCACGCCCTCCGACATCGTCAACGCCGTCAATGCGCAGAACCTGATCTTGCCGACCGGCACCGCGAAGCTGGGGCAGACCGAGTACGAGGTGGACACCAATGCCTCGCCCGAGACGATCGCGGGCCTGAACCACATTCCCGTGCAGACGGTCAACGGCGCGACGACCTACCTCGGCGACGTGGCCCACGTGCGCGACGGCTTTTCGCCGCAAACCAACGTCGTGCGCCAGGACGGCGTGCGCGGCGTGCTGGTTTCGGTGCTCAAGAATGGCGACGCCTCCACGCTGCAGGTGGTGAGCAGCCTGAAGGCGCTGCTGCCGCAGGTGCGCGAGACGCTTCCCCCCGCGCTCGTCGTCAAGCCGCTGTTCGACCAGTCGATCTTCGTGTCGGCGGCGGTGCAGGGCGTGTTGCGCGAGGCGCTGATCGCCGCCGCGCTCACGGCCGTGATGATCCTGGTCTTTCTCGGCAACTGGCGCAGCACGCTGATCATCGCGGTGTCGATTCCGCTGTCGATTCTCGCGTCGATCCTCGCGCTCTTCGCGCTCGGCGAGACCATCAACATCATGACGCTCGGCGGCCTCGCGCTGGCGGTGGGGATTCTCGTCGACGACGCGACCGTGACGATCGAGAACATCGAGCGTCACCTGCATCTCGGCGCGGACCTTCACGATGGCATCCTGGAGGGCGCGGGCGAGATCGCGGTGCCGGCGCTCGTCTCCACGATGTGTATCTGCATCGTGTTCGTGCCGATGTTTTTCCTCACCGGCGTGGCGCGCTTCCTGTTCGTGCCGCTCGCGGAGGCGGTGGTGTTCGCGATGATCGCGTCGTATATCCTCTCGCGTACGCTGGTGCCGACGCTCGCAATGCTGCTCTTCACGCACGGCGGCCCCGATGCGGGCCACGCGCACGCGGGCGCCTCGCGCTCGTGGTTCGCGCGCTTTCATGAGCGCTTCAATTACGGCTTCGAGCGCGTGCGCGCCAACTACATCGCACTGCTGAGCTTGCTGCTCGCGAGGCGGCGCGTGTTCGGCACGACGTTTCTCGCGTTCTGCCTCGTTTCGCTCGGTCTGGTGTTCTTCCTCGGCCGCGACTTTTTCCCCAGCGTCGATGCGGGCAACATCCGCCTGCACATGCGTGCGCCGACGGGGTACCGGATCGAGGAGACGGCGCGTCTCGCGGACGAAGTGGAGAAGACCATCCGCGAGGTCGTGCCGCCGGACCAGCTCGAAACGATCGTCGATAATCTCGGCCTGCCGTACAGCGGCATCAACCTCTCGTACAGCAATGCGGGGACCATGGGCACGCTCGACGGCGAAATCCAGATTGCGCTCAAGCCCGACCACGACCCCTCGCGCCTCTATATCGACAAGCTGCGCCAGTTGCTGCCGCAGCGCTTTCCGGGCGTGGAATTCTTCTTTCAGCCCGCGGACATCATCACGCAGATCCTGAACTTCGGTCAGCCCGCGGCGATCGACGTGCAGGTGGTGGGCACGAATCTCGGCCAGAACATGGCGCTCGCGAGCGAACTGCTCAAAGCGGTGCGCCAGATGCCGGGCGCCGTCGACTCGCGCATCGAGCAGCGCAACGACGAGCCGGCGCTCACGCTCGCGATGGACCGCACGCGCATGCAGCAGTTGAGCCTGAGCCCGCAGAACGTCGCGCAGGACGTGCTGGTCGCGCTGGCCGGCAGCACGCAAACGGCGCCGGCGTTCTGGGTGAGCCCGCAGAACGGTGTGGAGTATCCGCTTACCGTGCAGACGCCGCAGTATCGCGAAGCATCGGTGAATGAACTGATGGGCACGCCGGTCTCGGTGCGCCCGGGCGAGCCGCTGCAGCTCGTGAGCAACCTCGTGCGGTTGCAGCCGCACGTCGGTCCCGCCATCGTCACGCACTACAACATCCGCCCCGTGATCGACCTGCTCGTGAGCGTGGAAGGCAGCGACCTCGGCAGCGTGGGCTCGCATATCGACGATCTCATCAAGACCGTGCAGGCGCACGCGCCGCGCGGCACGACCATCACGATGCGCGGCCAGATCACCACCATGCGTACCTCGTACGTGGGGTTGGGCGTAGGCATTGCGATGGCCATCGTGCTCGTCTATCTGCTGATCGTCGTGAATTTCCAGTCGTGGGCCGACCCGCTCATCATCATCAGCGCGCTGCCGGCGGCTCTCGCGGGCATTGCCTGGATGCTGTTCATCACCGGTACGCACCTGAGCGTGCCGGCGCTCACCGGGGCTATCATGACCGTGGGCGTGGCGACGGCCAACAGTATTCTCGTCGTGGCGTTCGCGCGTCAGCGGCTCGCCGCGGGCGTGACGCCGCTCGCGGCCGCGCTCGAAGCCGGCGCGACGCGGATTCGCCCCGTGCTGATGACGGCGTTCGCGATGATGATCGGCATGGTGCCGATGGCGCTCGGTCTCGGCGAAGGCGCGGAGCAGAACGCGCCGCTGGGCCGCGCCGTGATCGGCGGCCTGCTCTTTGCTACGGTATCCACATTACTGTTCGTGCCGCTGATGTTTGCGACGGTGCATGGCCGGCTTGCGCAGCGCGCAGAGCAAAAGCGCGAACGTGAAGCACGGCGCGGCAGACATTGATTCGGACAACATGCAATCCGGTTACGCTCAATCTGGTCGATGACATGAACGAACCCCATCATCACTCATCCCTCGACATTGCCGTCGGCGGCGCCCAGCACGGCATGGATCTGCCCGCGCGCCATCAGGCGGGCCGGCGGGCGCGGCTCGCCGCGATCATCGTCGCGCTGCTGCTCGCGGCAGGCGCCGTGCGCACGATCGTCTCGAACATCGAGAACTCGCATCGTCTCGCGGAGGTCACGAAGCAGAACGCGAAGCAGTATGTGAGCGTCGTGAATCCGGTGCCTGCCGGTGCGAGCGGCAGCATCGTCCTGCCGGGCACGCTGCGCGGCTTCATCGAGTCGCCGATCTACTCGCGCGCGAACGGCTATGTGTCGCATTGGTATGTCGATATCGGCGCCCACGTGCAGCAGGGCCAGTTGCTGGCCGAGATCGACACGCCCGAGATCGATCAGGAATTCCAGCAGGCGCAGGCGCAGCGCACCCAGGCCGAAGCGACGCTCGCGCTCGCGAAGACCTCGCTCGACCGCGCGCAGGGGCTGCGCCAGCGCGATGCGGTTTCGCAGCAGGAGCTGGACGACCGCCAGGGCGCGTACAACCAGGACGTGGCGAACCTCGCGGCCGCCGAAGCGAACATGCGCAGGCTCACCGAAACGAAGGGCTTCCAGCGCATCGTCGCGCCCTTCACGGGCGTCATTACGCAGCGCAATATCGATATCGGCGACCTCGTGAATGCGGGCAACGGCGGCACGGGCCGCGCGCTCTTTGCGATCGCGCAGTCGGATCCGCTGCGGCTCTATGTGGACGTGCCGCAGACCTACGCGCAGCAGATCGTGGTGGGCGAGCCCGTGAGCGTGACGCAACAGGAAATGCCGGGCGTGACGTTCGAGGGCAAGGTGACGAATACCTCGGGCGCGATCAACACGGGCACGCGCACGCTGCAGGTGGAGATCATGATGCCGAACCACGACGGCAGGCTGCTGCCCGGCACCTACGTGCAGGCTTCGCTGAACACCGACGCGGCCGGCATGCTCACGGTGCCCGGCAATACGCTGCTGTTCCGCGCCGAGGGGCCGCGCCTTGCCGTGGTGGGTGCGGACAACAAGGTGCGACTGAAGCCCGTCGAGATCACCCAGGATCTCGGGCAGACACTCTTGATCGGTCACGGGCTCGAGCGCTCGGATCGCGTCGTGCTGAACCCGAGCGATTCGATTGCCAACGGCGACGACGTGACGGTCGTGACCCCGGGCGCGGGCGGAGCCCATGGCGCGAGCGGCGCGGGCACGAAGCGGAGCGCGACGTGAGCATGAGGCGCAATGCGCAGCCGCGCCATGCCGCAGTGGTGCTGGCGGTGCTCGGAACCGCGTGCCTGGCGGCCTGCACGGTCGGCCCGGACTACCATGCGCCGCAAACGGCCAGCCCGGCTGCCTGGACCATGGACCCGGCCGATTCGTACTGGCACGCCGCGCAGCCCTCGCATGCAGCGCTCGATCCGCAATGGTGGAAGGTGTTCGACAACGCCGAGCTGAACGGGCTGGAAGAACAGGCGCTGGCGGAAAACCAGACGCTGCGCGTGGCCGTGGCGCACTACGAGCAGGCAAGCGCGACACTGGCTTCGGTGTCCTCGCAACAGGCGCCGCAGGTCACGCTCGACGCGAGCGCGGCGCGCGAGCGCATTTCGGCGAACCGGCCGCTGACCAACTATACGGTGCCGAACACCTCGACGGTGCAGAACGATCTCGGGATCGGCCCCGCCATCAGCTACGAGCTGGACCTGTTCGGCCGCATCCGCCGCATGGTCGAGTCGGCGCAAGCCTCGACGGAGCAGGCCGGCGACGATCTCGCGAACGCGCGCCTCGTGCTCACGGCCCAGCTCGCGACGAGCTATTTCTCGCTGCGCGAGCTGGACGACGAGATCGACGTCGTGAACCAGTCGGTCGTGCTGCAGCAGAAGGCGCTCGACTTCGTCAATTCGCAGCACGATCTCGGCGCGGTTTCGGGGCTCAACGTGGCGCAGCAGAAAGCGCAGCTCGACGCGACGCAGACCCAGGCGCAGTTGCTCGTGAACCAGCGTCAGCAGATCCAGAATGCGATCGCGGTGCTGGTGGGCAAGCCCGCGCCCGAGTTTTCGATCGCTTCCGCCGTCACGCCGCTGCCGGTGCCGGCGCTCCCCACGGGCCTGCCGAGCGAACTGATGCAGCGCCGGCCCGACGTCGCATCGGCCGAGCGCGCGATGGCCGCCGCCAACGCGCAGATCGGCGTGGCGCGCTCGGCGTACTACCCGGACATCACGCTTTCGCCCACGCTGGGCTGGGAGTCCACGCGCTTCAGCACGCTCTTCACGGCGCCCAGCCTCATGTGGTCGCTCGGCGCGAGCGCGAGCGAGATACTGTTCGACGGCGGCAAGCGCGCCGCGGGCGTGAATTACGCGCAGGCGGGCTACGAGTCGGCGGAAGCCTCCTACCGGCAGACGGTGCTGACCGCATTCCAGGAGGTGCAGAATGCGGTGACGGGCCTCTCCGTCCTGGAGCGCGCGTCGGACGAGGGCCAGGCGGCCGTGGACGACGCGCGCAACGCGTACGATCTCGCGAATGACCGCTATCAGGGCGGCCTCGTGGCGTTCCTCGACGTGCTTACCGCCGAGCAGCAGCTACTTGCCAGCGAGCGCACGGAGGTGCAGATTCATGGTCAGCAGGTGGCGACCGTGGTCTATCTGGCGAAGGCGCTGGGCGGCGGCTGGAGCACCGACGAGCGCGAGCTGGCCTGCAGCGCAGGCACGTGCCGCGAAATGCCGGCGGCGGGCAAGGGTTAGAATCCCGCTCGCGCAAAGGGGAGAGAAGGAGGGAGAAGCGGGTATGAAGGTCCTGGTGATCGAAGACGAACGCAAGGTCGTGGACTACCTGCGCAGCGGGTTGACCGAACAGGGGTGGATCGTCGATGTTGCGATGGACGGCGAAGAAGGCGCGTGGATGGCCACGGAGTACGACTTCGACGTGATCGTGCTCGACGTGATGCTGCCCAAGCTCGACGGCTTCGGCGTACTGCGCGCGGTGCGCGCGAAGAAGGGCACGCCCGTCATCATGCTGACCGCGCGCGACCGCGTGGACGACCGCGTGCACGGTTTGCGCGACGGCGCCGACGACTATCTGACGAAGCCCTTCTCGTTCCTCGAACTGGTCGAGCGGCTGCGCGCGCTCACGCGCCGCGCCCGCGCGCAGGAGTCGACGCTGATCACGGTGGGCGACCTGCAGGTAGACCTCATCAGCCGCCGCGCGACGCGCGACGGCGTGCGGCTCGATCTCACGGCCAAGGAGTTCCAGTTGCTTTCCGTGCTCGCACGGCGGCGCGGCGAGATTCTTTCGAAGACGCTCATCACCGAGCTCGTCTGGGACGTGAACTTCGAAAGCAACGCGAACGTCGTCGAGACGGCCATCAAGCGCCTGCGCGCCAAGCTCGACGGCCCGCACCCGGCCAAGCTGCTGCACACCATCCGCGGCATGGGCTACGTGCTCGAAGTGCGCGAGGATGGGGGCCAGCCGTCATGAAACACTCGATCTCGCTGCGGCTTTCGGCCATGTTCGCGGCGGTATCGCTCGTGGTGTTCACGCTCACCGGCACGGGGCTCTTCCTGCTGATGAAGACCCAGCTCCTCGACGATCTGCGCGCGACGGTCGACGCGCGCGCGCACATCGCCCTGCTGATCGTCTCGCACGCGTCCGACGCGCAGAAGTGGGCCCTCGTCCAGGAGAAGCTGCGCGACCTCTCGCCGGCGGACAGCAGCATGCACTACTACGTGGAAGGCCCCGACCCGCGCTTTCGCTTCGGCACGCCCATCGCGGGCACGGTCACCGACACGCTCGATGCGCATCATCGGCTCGTGCGGCCGCCCGGCGGCGACTACGACGTCGCCATCACCACGCTTCTCGTGCCCGCGAGCGGCGACCGCCCGGAGGTGACGCTCGTCGTCGCGAGCGACTGCAAACGCACCGAGCAGTTGCTGCAACGTTTCGGCATCGTCATTGCCGTGCTGGTTGCGGCCTCCACCATCGCGGTCGCGCTCTTGAGCCGCGCCGTGACGCGCTTCGGTCTCGCTCCGCTCACGCGCCTGTCGCGCCAGGCGGCGCAACTGAGTCCGTCGAATCGCCGGCAGCGTCTGCACGACGACGAACTGCCCGAAGAACTGCACGAGCTGGCCACGTCGTTCAACGGCGCGCTCGAACGGCTCGACAAGGCCTACGAACGGCTCGAATCGTTCAACGCCGATGTCGCGCACGAACTGCGCACGCCGGTCAGCATCCTGATCGGCCAGACCCAGGTGGCGCTCACGCGCGATCGTTCGGTGGAGCAATTGCGGCTGACGCTGCAATCGAATCTGGAGGAGTTCGAACGTCTGCGCGTGATCGTCAACGACATGCTGTTCCTCTCGCGCAGCGACCGCGGCGAGCGGGCGACAGATCTGGCCGAGGTCTCGCTGCGTGCCGAGCTCGAACGCATGCTGGAGTTCCTGGAAATGCCGCTGGAAGACGCGCAACTGCGCGTCGCGGTGCAGGGCGAGGCGCGGGCGTGGGTCAACACGTCGCTGATCGGCCGGGCCGTGAGCAATCTCTTCGTCAACGCGATCCAGCATTCGACGGCCGGCACCACGCTGCGGGCGACGATCGCGCCGCAGGACGGCCACGTCGAGATCGCCGTCTCGAATCCGGGCGAGCCGCTCGACCCCGTCGTGCGCGAGCACATCTTCGACCGCTTCTATCGTCTCCAGGAGGCGCGCTCGAACAGCCACGAGAATCACGGCCTCGGGCTCTCGATCGTCAAGGCGGTGGCGGAGATGCACGGCGGCACGGTGTTCGTGCGCAGCGCCGGGGGCGTCAATACGTTCGGCTTTTCGGTGGCGGTCGACGGCGAGCGGGCCGGCGACCCGGTCGTGACGGAGGCCATGCACAACGGCCGCGCGGGCTTGCCGCTGCACGTCTCTTCATAAGCCGCTGTCGCCGCCTTCCTTTTTCTCTGCGGTGGCGGCGCGGTCCATCTGGTCGCGCCGCAGCAGGTCCCAGCAACTGATGAACAGCGCGGCGACGAGCGGCCCGATCACGAAGCCGTTGATGCCGATAAGCGAGATGCCGCCCAGCGTCGAAATCAGCACGACCCAGTCGGGCAGCCGCGTGTCCTTGCCGACCAGCACGGGGCGCAGCACGTTGTCCACGGTGCCGATCACGACGGAGCCGAACACCGCGAGCCCGATGCCCTTGGCGATCGCGCCGGTCGAGAGGAAGTAGATGGCGACGGGCCCCCAGACGAGCGCGGCGCCCACGGCGGGCAGGAGCGAGAGCAGCATCATCACGAAGCCCCACAGCAGCGCGCCCTGGATGCCCAGCACCGCGAGCGCGATGCCGCCGAGCGTCCCCTGAACGAAGGCCACGGCCAGATTGCCCTTGACGGTCGCACGGATCACGGTCGTGAACTTGCGCACGAGGTGCTGCTTGTGCGCTTCGTCGAGCGGGATCGCGCTGCGGATCAGCGCCGAGATTTCGCGGCCGTCGCGCACGAGGAAGTACAGCAGGTAAAGCATCACGCAGAAGCTGATGGCGAGCTGCATGGTGATCTGGCCGAGGCTCAGCGCGCGTGTCGCAATGAACTGGCTGATCTGCGCGGCGCCCGCCGAGAGGCGCGCCTGGAGCCCGCTGAGGTCCATGAGGTCGTAGCGCGCGAGCAGGTTCTGCAGCGAGGCGGGCAGCGCATGGACGATCCGGCTGAAGAATGCGCCAATGTCGAGACTGCCCGACTTGATCTGGCTATAGGCGTAGGCGACCTGCTGGATCAGCGTGCCCGCCACGAGCGTGAGCGGCAGGATCACGATCACGACGCAGATCGCCAGCGTGATGAGCGCGGCGAGATTGCGGCGGCGGCCAAGCCGCGCGACGAAGTAGCGCTGCACGGGCTGGAAGATCAGCGCGAGGATGGCGGCCCACATCACGGTGCTGAAAAACGGCGCGAGGATGAAGCAGAGCGCGATGGAAACCGCGAGCAGCAGCAGGTAGAACGCGGTCTGGTGAAGCGTCTTGTTGCCTGCCATGCCGCCTCACTCCGCGCCCACGAGGCGCACGCGCGTGATTTCCGAGGGCGCGCCAAGGCGCTTGGGCGGCCCCCAGTAGCCCGTGCCGCGGCTCGTGTAGACCCACAGGCTGCCGAGCCGGGCCAGCCCCGCCGTGAACGGCTGCTGCAGCCGCACGAGGAAATTCCACGGAAAGATCTGGCCGCCGTGCGTGTGGCCCGAGAGCTGCAGCGTGTAGCCCGCGTCGGCGGCGGCGTGCGCCGTGCGCGGCTGGTGCGCGAGCAGCACGCGCGTTTCGACGTCCGCGGGCGCGCCCGCCAGCGCCGCCGCCGGGTCGCTGCGCTGGGCGGGGTCGAAATGGCCCGCGGTGTAGTCGGTGACGCCCGCGAGCACGAGGCGCGCCTCGCGATGCTCGATCACCACGTGCTGGTTCATCAGCACCGTGAGGCCGATGCGGCGGAACTCGGCCACCCAGGCGTCGGCGCCCGAGTAGTACTCGTGGTTGCCCGTCACCGCGTACACGCCGTGGCGCGCCGCCAGCGTGCCGAGCGGCGCCGTGTGGCGCGCGAGCTGCGCGACGCTGCCGTCCACCACGTCGCCCGTGATCGCCACGACGTCGGGTTCGAGCCGGTTCACGGCGCGCACGATCGCCTCGACATAGTCGTGCTTGATCGTCGGCCCGACGTGAATGTCGCTGAGCTGGACGATCGTGAAGCCTTCGAGGGCGTCGGGCAGGCCGCGGATCGGCACGTCCACTGTGCGCACGGGCGCGCGCCGCCGGGCATTGAAGAAGCCGATGGCGCTAGAGAGCAGCGCGAGCGCGATCACGGCCGCCGCGCTGCCGGTGCGCCAGTCCGCCAGGTTCACGGCGCGCGGCCAGATCGCCTCGACGGTCATCAGCGAGGCCAGCACGAGATCGCGCGCAATCGTGAGCATCAGGAGCGACGAGAAGAAGCCCATGGCGAGCATCCCCACCCACGCCAGGCGGTCGGCGAGCGGCTGGCGCCGGATGGTGCGCGCGAGCATGCCGGGCGGGATCACGAGGCACGAGAGCACGAGCCACAGCGCCGCGAGCCATTTGCCGGCGGCCGGCGCCGGCAGGTCGGGGATCAGCCGGAAGCCGACATAGACGTGCAGCAGCACGCCGATGATGATGAAGCGCACGAAGAAGGACAGTCGGGGCATGGCGGGCCAATGGAGGCGAAGAGGGGCGAAGGGCGGGAGCGGAGGGCAAGCCGGCAGGGAGCGCGGGCGCGCTGGGCGCTTCGGTTGCGAAGCATTCTACCGGCAAGCGCAGGCGGCGTGCCGGGGCGGTCGATGCATCCCTTTTTGAAGGGCGGCACAGCTGCACGCGGGTTGTGCGCCTCCGTGCGCGATCCCCCTCAAGTTTTCTGCCAGGAAGCCGTAATGCACCAGGTTGTTGCGTACTGGCGACGCATCCTTTTCAAGCGACATCCGGACATGCCGAATACCACGCCCGGTTCCGAACGGACCACAGATGCATAAAAAAGGCCTGGCCGGATTCGTGCAACGGCTGCGCGGCTCGTTGCACGCAGGCCCGAACGCGATCGTCGTGGGGGGCGTGGTCGCCGCGTTCACGCTTGCCGTGCTGTGCGCCGTCGCCCTCTACCAGAGCCGCACGGACGCGCTGGAGCACGCCCAGGAAAGCTCGCACAGCATCGCGCTCGCGGCCCAGCGCGATATCGAGCGCAATTTCGAAATCTACGCCATGTCGCTGCGGGCGGTTGCCGACGGCATGACCCAGCCCGACGTCATGGCGCTGCCGCCGCATCTGCGCCGCATGGTGCTGTTCGATCGCGCCGCCACCGCCGACTATCAGGGCGGCATGTACGTGCTCGATGCGTCCGGCAATATCGTCGTCGATTCGGAAAGCGACGTGCCCCGCAAGGGCAACTTTGCGGACCGCCCCTGGTTCACGGTGCATCGCGACCATGCCGATGCCGGGCTGTTCATCAGCGATCCTTACGTTCCGCGCCTGGGCGGGGGCTTGCGCATGGCGCTCAGCGTGCGTCTGTCGCATCCCGACGGCTCTTTTGCGGGCGTCGCCGTCATGGCGATCCGGCTCGAATACTTCCAGCGGCTCTTCGAGGGGCTCGCGGTGGGTCCGCATGGGGCGATGTCGCTCGTCGGCACGGACGGCGTCATGATCATGCGCGAGCCGTTCGAGCCGGGCATTCCGGGGCGCAGCGTCGTCGCGGCCAGCACGTTCCGCCACCTCGCCAACGCGCCCGAAGGGTACTTCCCGGCCACCTCGGTCGTCGACGGCGTGCGGCGGTATTGCTACTTCCGCCGGTTTGCGCACCTGCCGTTCATTATCGTGGTGGCCGAAGCGGAGCCCGACATCTTCGGACCTTGGCGGCGCCGGGCCGGCAAGCTCGCCTCGGTGATGGCGCTCTTCGCGCTCGTGCTCATCGGCCTGTCCGTTCAACTCAGCGCGCAGTTGCGCCGGCGCATGCGCGCGGAGTCGGAGTTGAGGCTGCTCGCGAGAACCGACGGGCTCACGGGACTCGCGAACCGGCGCCGGCTCGACGAAACGCTCGAGCACGAGTGGCGCCGGGCGCGGCGAACCCGGCGCAGCCTCGCGATTCTTTTCATCGACGTCGACTGCTTCAAGGCGTTCAACGACCGCTACGGTCATCAGGCCGGGGACGACGCGCTCGCCGCCGTCGCCCGCTGCATGGCATCGTGTCTGCGGGCCGCCGACACGGCTGCGCGCTACGGCGGCGAGGAATTCCTCACGGTATTGCCGGAGACTTCGGAGTCCGATGCAGTGGCGCTGGCTGGGCGCATTCGCGAGGCGGTCTGGGAGCTCGCCATCGAACATGCGGCCAGCACGTTCGGGCGTATCACGGTGAGCATCGGCATCGCCAGTTCGCAGTCCGGGGAGATCGCGAGTCTCGACGAACTCATCCGCGTGGCCGACGAAGCCTTGTACCGGGCCAAGGCCGCGGGGCGCAACGGGATCGTCGCCGGACCGCGCGGCGCCCGCCGCGAGGCGCGCGCGGCGGCGCATTCCACGGTGGCCTGAAGGGCCGGCGGAGCAACGATGCGCCGCGTTCGGCTATACTCGCCCAATGGATACGAAACCGACCTCGCTGAACCTGCGTCGCTGGTGGCTCGCCTGAACCAGGCGGCCCGTTTCTCCATGCACTTTCAAAACGTGATGCCGCCAGTCCTGGCGGCATTTTCGTATCTGCGCTCGTGGCTGGCGGCATCGAACCGATGGGACGACAGCACACCATGACATCCGCGAATTCCCCCGTTATCCTCACCGGTGACCGGCCCACCGGCCCGCTTCATCTTGGCCACTACGTCGGCTCGCTGCGCGCGCGTGTTCAATTGCAGCACGAGGCCCGGCAGTTCCTGCTGCTGGCGGATACCCAGGCGCTGACCGACAACGTGGGGCGGCACCAGCGCGTCACCGCGAACGTCGTCGAGGTCGCGCTCGACTACCTGGCGGTCGGCATCGATCCGGAGAAGTCGACGCTCTGCATCCAGTCGCAGGTGCCGGAGTTGGCCGAACTCTCGCAGTACCTGCTCAACCTCGTGACGGTCGCGCGCCTCGAACGCAATCCCACCATCAAGGAGGAGATTCGCCTGCGCGGCTTCGAGCGCGACATCCCGGCGGGCTTCCTCACCTATCCCGTGAGCCAGGCGGCCGATATCGCGGCGTTCAAGGCCACGCACGTGCCGGTGGGCGCCGACCAGTTGCCGATGATCGAGCAGACCAACGAACTCGTGCGCCGCTTCAATCTCACGGTGGAGCGGCCGGTTCTGGTCGAGTGCGAGGCCGTGCTGTCGACCGTTCCGCGGCTGCCGGGTATCGACGGCAAGGCCAAGATGAGCAAGTCGCTCGGCAACGCGATCGCGCTGGGCGCCACGCCCGACGAGATCACGCAGGCGGTCAACGACATGTATACCGATCCGGGCCACCTCCGCGTGAGCGACCCCGGCCAGGTCGAGGGCAATGTCGTTTTCGCGTTTCTCGATGCGTTCGAGCCCGACGCCGGCAAGGTGGCCGAACTGAAGGCCCGGTATCGCCGGGGCGGGCTAGGCGATGCCGTGGTCAAGCGGATGCTGAACGAGCGGCTGCAGGCGCTGCTCGCGCCGATACGCGCGCGGCGCCGCGAGCTCGAAGCGGACCGGGCCGAGGTGCTGGCGCTTCTGCGGCGCGGCACGATGCGCGCGCGCGAGGAGGCGGGCGAGACCTTGTCCGAGGCGAAGCGCGCGCTGGGCCTCGATTACTTCGCGGGTCCGGCATGAGCGTATCTGGTGTAATAATGGCCGCCACTTTTCCCCGTCGTTGAGCGCACACCCGATGTCCCGCTACGATCGCCTTTCCGCCGCGTTGCTGCGAGGCTTGCTTTGGTGCCTGGTCTGGCCGGCAAGCCTTGCCTCGGCGCACCCGCACGTGTGGATCGCGTACACGGCGAGCATCCGGATGGAAAACACGTCGATCGTCGCGCTCGACGAAACCTGGCGCTTTACGGAAGGCTTTCCCGTGCAGCTCGCCGGTATCGATCAGTTGCCCGCGAACGGTCTGCTGAGTGCGGCGCAAACGCAGCAGTTTCACGATCAGGCGTTCGTCTCGCTGGCCCATGCGTTCTTTTTCACGCACCTTTTCGTCGACGGTAATCCTCAGACCTTCGGCGAGCCGACCGGCTTCAAGGTGTCGGTCGCGGACGGCAAGATCACGTACGCGTTCCGGCTACCGCTCGCCGCGCCCGTGGACATACGCGGCAAGCAGGTCGAGCTTGGCGTGTGGGACCCTTCGTACTATGTGGACTACGAAGCGCAGTCCGACGGCGCCGTGGCGTTCGCGCCCGGCGCGCCCGCGAGCTGTTCGGTGCATACGGTCGTCGACAAGGCGCACCCGATCTTCAACGGATTCGTCTTGCCGCATGCGAGTGCGTTGACATGCTAGCTCGCGGGCTCATGCGCTGCCGCCGCGCGTTCGCTTGCTGGTTCGCCGCGTGGTTGACGCTCGCGCTCGTCACGATGTGTGCCGGCGCGCAAGCCCAGACGGTGGACGTGTTCGGCCAGCCGGTGGCCGCATCGGGGGCCGCGGCAGCGGCTGCCGCAGCTTCCGCGCCGGCCAGCGTGGCCACGCCGCCGGCCTGGTGGATACGCGACATGCCGGATTTCGTCCGGACCGGCGTGGGCGCCTGGCTGCGCGTGCAGGCGGACTGGAACGCACGGATCGAGGGTTTCCTCGCGCAGTGGCCGCATGGCGCGTCGCTGGCCGCATGGGCGACGTTGATCGCCGTGTCGTTCGGTTATGGCGTCCTTCACGCGTTCGGCCCCGGTCATGGCAAGGTCGTGGTCGGAACGTGGCTGGCGTCTCGCCGCGCGCGCGTGGCGGATGCCGTGCTGCTGGGTAGCTGGACCGCTATCGTCCAGGCGCTCAGCGCGATCGGGCTCGTGCTCGGCGCCGCCGGGTTCGCGCACGCGGGCCTCATGAGCGTGATGCCGCGTGCGGCATCCATGGAAACCATCAGCTACCTGCTGCTTTGCGTCACGAGTGCCTGGGCGATCCGGTCGAGGCGGGCGCGCGATCAATGCTGCGAGGAACCGCCGGTAGTGAGGTTTCCGCGCGCCGCAGAGGAGGCAAGCGGCGGCCGGCCGGCCCAGGGCGCGTATCTGCGCGAACGTCTCGCGAGCGCGTCGCAAGCGGCTGGAGGCAAGACGAATTCCGCGTTCCGTGCGACAGCGGACGTTCGCTCGACGCCGAAGGCGCCGGCACGCTCGCGACTGAGGCAGATCGGTCCACTCGGGCTTGCCGCCGGCGTGCGGCCCTGCATCGGCGCCATCTTCGCGCTGGTCACGTCCATGGCGGTCGGGGCGCTCGTGGCCGGCGTCGTCGCGACGTTCGCGATGGCCGCGGGCGTGGCGACGACGGTCGTGCTGACGGGGCTCGGCAGCATCGGCGCGAATCGCACGCTGGCGCGCCTCGCACTGCGGCTGCGCCTGCGCCCGGCTCGTGTGGGACGCATCGTTTCGATCGGCGCGATTGTCGTGATCCTGCTGATCTCCGCGCTGCAACTCGCGCTGCTGCTCGGCGGAGTGACGACGGCGTCCTTGTCGTAGACCGCGGATCTTCGCCATGCCGTAAACGGAACGCGGCGGCCGGGTCAGGGCGCCCCGGCCGCCGCGTCGACTGCGGACTGATTAGTGCTTCAGGCAGGTATCCGCGTTCTTCCAGGTGCAGGTGTCGAGCCCGGTATGGATGAGCGGCTTCACCGTCTTGCCCTGGGCGAGGTCGCGCATGATCATCGCGGCCTGGTAGCCCATCTCCTCAGGCCGCTGACCCACGAGGATGTTGACCTTGTGGTCCTTCAGGGCCTGCAGCTCCGGTCCGAGCGTATCCGCCGAGACGATGACGAACTGGCCGCTCTTGATCTTGTCCATGATCGGCCCGACCACCTGCGAATAGGCTTCCGGCGCGAAGAGCGGCCAGCCGCCCTCCAGCACGAAGGCGTCGAGGCCGGTGGGATTCGCCGTGAGCGTGTCCTGCATCATCTGGTTCGCCTTGGCGGCGTCGTCGTTCACATAGAGCGGGCAGGCGCTGATTTCATGCCAGCCGTTCTCGCCCGCGAGCTTTTCGATCCCCTTCTTGCCGGAGAGCGCATCGCGCGTGCCCTGGGCGCGCTGGTTGATGTTCTCGGCCGCGGGATTGCCCATCACGAGGCAGATATTGCCGCCCTTCGGCATCAGCAACTTGAGCTGCTCGCCGAGCTTGAAGCCCAGCTCGTAGTTGTCGGTGCCGACATAGCTCTTGCGCAGCGAAGCATCCTTCGGCAGCAGGTCGGCGTCCGTCGTGATGACTGGGACCGAGCCGTTGTGGTGCCGCAGGACTTCCGCCACGGCCGGCGCGTTCGAGGGCGAAATCGCCATCGCCGCGACACCCTTGGTCAGCAGGTCGTCGATGATCTGCACTTCCGCGCTTTCGTCAGCCGCTGTCGCGGGTCCCGTGTAGTAGCAGTTGAACCCTTGCTTGTGGAGTTCCTTGTTCGCCCGTTCGCATCCCTGGCGCATGAGGTCGAAGTAGGGGTTGTCGAGCCCCTTCACCACCAGCGCCAGCGTTTTGTCTGCCGAGAAGGCGGGACTACTCAGCATTGCCAGCCCGCCGATTGCAGCAAGACACCACATCCATGCCTTTCTCATTGTCGCCTCCTGTGTTGCGCCGGGTCTACGGCGCCTGTGTCTCATCACACACCTCGTCAACATCGTATGAAAAGCCCGCTTTCACCTGCCTGCGCATCCGGGCTCACCCGCAGCATCGCGCGATGCGGCCGGATGGCGTCCGGTCGTCGCGCGCGGTGTCCTGCGTCCTCCGTACCCCGGCGCCGTTCGCGGCACCCGGATACCCTCAATTGCGTTGCCGGTCTCCGCTGAACCGGTTGAGCAGCACCGCGACGATGATGAAGCTGCCGACCACCGTGCCCTGCCAGAACGAATCGACGCCGAGCAGGATCAGGCTGTTGCGGATGACTTCGATGAGCGCCGCGCCCACGACCGTGCCGAAGGCGCTGCCGACGCCGCCCGCAAGATTGCTGCCGCCGATCACGGTCGCCGCGATGACGCGCAGTTCGTCGCCGGTGCCGAGGCCGGTCGTCACCGCGCCGAGCCAGCCGACTTCGAGGATGGCCGCGACGCCCGCCATGAGGCCGCCGAGCACGTAGACGGAACAGATGATGCGGCGCACCGGCACGCCCGCGAGGTTGGCCGCGTGGCGGTTGCCGCCGACGGCGAAGACGTAGCGGCCCCAGCGCGTCCAGCGGAAGGCGAACCAGAAGGCGACGGCGAGCACGACGAGGAACCACACGGGATTGGCGACGCCGAGGGTCTTGCCGCCGCCGAGCGCAAGCAGCTGGCTGCCGTCCGGCCCGAACTCGAAAATGGTGCGGCTGCGCGAGATCACGAGCGCGAGACTGCGGCCGATGCTCAGCATGCCGAGCGTGACGACGAAGGGCTGCATGTCGAGGTAAGCGATGAGCACGCCGTTCACGAGCCCGACAAGCCCGGCGGTCAACAGCGCCATGCCGATGCCGGCCCAGATGGGGTAGCCGGCGTTCATGACCACCGAGAGCACGATGCCGGAGACGCCGATCGTCGAACCGACGGAAATGTCGATGCCGCCCGTAATGATCACGGCCATCATGCCGAGCGCGACAATGGCGACGAAAGCGAAGTTGCGCGTTACGTTGAAGAGGTTTTGCGAGGTCGCGAAGCTCGACGTCACGAACGACAGTACGATGCAGCCGATGATGGTGGCGAGCACCACCCAGAATACCTGGCTCGCGACGAGCCCGCTCCACGGCGTATGGGTCTTCGTTGCCTGCGGGTCGTCGAGCAGTGTCGGCGTGGGGGTCGGCCTTCCAGGCGGCTCGTTCAATTCTTGGCTCCCGTGCATGTCCGGCTCAGGCGGCGGCGATGGCGCCGGTAATGAGGCCCGTCACTTCTTCCGGCGAGGACGCCTCCGTGCTCTTGTCCGCGACCTTGCGCCCGCGCCGCATGACGATCACGCGGTGGGCGACGGAGAAGACGTCGGGCATGCGGTGGCTGATCAGAATGACGGCGATGCCGTGATCGGACAGCCGCTTGATGAGTTCGAGCACCTCCGCCACCTGGCGCACGCTGATCGCGGCCGTCGGCTCGTCCATGATGACGAGGCGCGCTTCGGAAAGGCGCGTGCGGGCGATCGCCACCGCCTGCCGTTGGCCGCCCGACATCTGCCGCACGAGGTCGTGCGGGCGCGTTTCGGATTTGAGTTCCTTGAAGAGTTCGCCGGCGCGCCGGAACATGGTCGCGTGATCGAGCACGCGAAAAGGCCAGAACCCGATCCGCGGTTCGCGGCCGAGAAAGACATTGGCGGCTGCCGTGAGGTTGTCGCAGAGCGCGAGGTCCTGATAGACGACCTCGATCCCGCGGGCGCGCGCATCGATCGGTTTGCTGAAATGGACCGGCTTGCCGTCGATGAGCATTTCGCCATGCGAAGGCGGGAAGTTGCCGGCGATCACCTTGGCCAGCGTGGACTTTCCGGCTCCATTGTCGCCCATGAGCCCGACCACCTGGCCCGGCTCCAGACTGAGCGTCACGTCGGTCAGGGCGTGAATGGCGCCGAAGTACCTTGAAACGCCTCTGAGCTCCAATAGACTCATGGACTGTCGCGCTCGCTCCGATAGAGATCCGCCGCCCCCGCAGAGCGACGAGTAGATAGTCAAACTAAATGATTTTTAGAGCACGATCGCCATTTTTGCAAGGCCGTTTAGGCAGTCATTTTCATGGCCACTTTTACAGCCGGTTTATCGGGCGCACGGGAGGAAAGGGGCCTCGGATGGGCGTCATCCGAAGCGGACGCTCCATTACAATGGCCTTTTGAACGCCCTCCGCGCTACGCCTGTATTTTATGTCGCAAAGTGACCTTGTTTTCGCCCCGAGCCTTACTGCATCGAGAGGCCCATGCCTATGACGCGCCGCAAAACGACTGGAAAAGTGACGAAAGCGGATCTGCGGGAGCTTTCGGAGTTTCGCTATCGACTGCGTCGATTCTTGCGGTATTCGGAAGAAATCGTCCATGCCGAGGGCGTCACGCCGCTGCAATACATGCTGATGCTGCACACGCGTGCTTTCCCCGACCGCGACTGGGCCACGGTGGGCGAACTGGCGGAGCGTCTGCAGGCGTCCTCGCATGGGACCGTCGCGCTCGTCACGCGCTGCGAGGCGGCCGGGCTCGTCCGCCGGGTGCCGGGTTCGCATGACCGGCGGCAGGTTCAGGTGCACCTCACGCCGGAGGGCGAGCGTTGCCTCGCGAAACTGGCTGCACTGCACAAGTCGGAGGTTCAGGCCTTCGGCTGGGCGTTTCGCGAGGAACACGACGACCGGCGACGGCAATCCGCGGGCCAGGAGTCAGGCGGGTTCTGAGGGCTTGCGCTACGGCTGCGGTTGATAAACGAGGTCGGCGCGCCGGTTCTGGGCCCACGATGCTTCGTCGTGCCCGAGGGCGACGGGCTTTTCCTTCCCAAGGCTGACCGCTTCGATCTGCGAATCGGGCACGCCGAGCGTTTCGAGTTCATGCAGCACGGCCTGCGAGCGGCGCTCGCCGAGCGCAAGGTTGTACTCGTCCGAGCCGCGCTCGTCGGTGTTGCCCTGGATGAGCACGTGCTGGCCCGGATGGCGTCGCAGGTAGTCGGCGAGCGCGCGCAACAGCGGCTGGTAGTCGCCCTTCACCGTGTCGCTGTCGAAATCGAAATAGAGGTTGCGCTTCGCGAGCGGGCCGTTGGGATTGTTGAGCTCGTCGGTCGCTGCGGTCGCTGCCATCGGTTCGGAGACCGGTTGCGAGGCCGCTGGGTTCGTGTTTGCCGTGCCGGTGGCCTGGGGCGCCGATGCCGGGTGATGGCATCCGGCAAGGAGCGCGGCCAGCAGCATGGCGGCGCAGGATCGATGCAAATTCATTCGGTTTCCGGGAAAGAGGCCGGGCGCGGGCACCCCGGTCGCACGTTGCAGTCTAGCGAGCAATGGTACACGACGCCTCGGTAATTTCCCGCGCCGCGAAAGTCCGTGAATTTAAGTTTCGTTTAAGCCTGCCCGCCTAAATTGCCATACATGTCACGTCGTGATCGTTCTTTGCAATGGGCTTTCGATCATTGCAGGAAACGATGGCGCGTGACCGTTGTGCCTCAGCTTTGACGGACAGGACGTCCGGTTGCCGTTGGCAGCGACGGCGGCAACTTCCCCTCACCCAGCGTCGCCGCTGGGTTTTTTTTCGGGTGTTCGAGATGCGCCGGGAAGCCGAGGTAGAGGTCTACGGGGTCGAAATGAGTCTTGCAGACAAGGTGGAACGCCGCTTGCTGGGCACGGCACGCATTCTGTGTATCGTCGCGCTGGTCGCTGCTGTGATGGGCATGATCGCCGTTGTCTTCGCGCTTGCCGCGCCCGCAGGTACGGGTGTGATCGCCGACCCGCCCGTCGCGGCCAGCGACGTGCTGGGCACGATCCCGGGCACCGAGGCGGCCAACGACGCGTTGTCGAACGGCGCGGCGCCCACGCTCGACGTGGCGGGCGCCGCGGGCCTCGTGGTGCCGGCTGCGCTTCGCGCGGTGCTGAATCAGGACGACGCGAGCCAGACGGTGCTCGATGGCTGGCTGGGAAGCGTGCCGCCCCCGGACCGGCAGCCGTTCCTGGACGAACTTTCCGACGTGATCGCGCGCGCCAGCCAGCACGCGGCGACCTGGGAATGGGACGATCGGGAACGCTATGTGGCGGCGGCGATGAGCCAGTACGCGCATATGAAGATCGAGCGTGTTACGTTGGCCGCCAACGCCATCGAGGCCGAGAACAATCGAAGCGGGCAATTCCGGTCGTCGCTCGGAATACTGCTGGCGCTCGCGGGCTTTCTCACGGTGCTGATCCTGCTCATGGCGATCGAGCGCAATACGCGGTCCTTGCGCGGGCAGCGGCAGGGCTGAGTCAACGCAACGTAGCCGCGCCCGCATCGAACTCCCGCACCCAGCTCGCGCGCCAGCCATCGCGCGTGGCTTCATCGACCCACGCACCGTCGATGCCGTTGAGCATGAACGCGCGCAGATCGTCGATGCCGAAGCCGAAGTGGCTGAACATCAGTTCCCACGCCTCGCTGGGTGTGACCTTGTGCAGCGTCGGGTCGTCGGTATTCGGATGGATCTTGAGGCCGAGGCCCGGCATCCGGCGGATCGGATGGCGTTCCGCCCATTGGTCGGCGGGCAGCGTGCGCAGATACCAGGAGTTGGTCGGGACCACGGTGAACACGATTCCTGCTGCCGCATAACGCGTGGCCAGCGCGGGATTGTCCACGATCGTATAGCCGTGGTCCACGCGGTCCACCTTCAGCAGGTCCACGGCGGTCTCCACGTTGCGCCAGGGCATGCCGAATTCCCCCGCGTGCGCGGTGGTCCGGAACCCTGCTTCGCGCGCGTGACGATAAGCTTTCCAGAACAATTCGGGTGGCCGGTCGTTCTCGCGATAGTCGATGCCAAGCCCGGCCACCTCCTCGACGCGGTGCTGCTTCATCCATTCCACCAGCGCCACGGCTTCGTCCGGATCGGCTTCGCGGTCGATGCTCGGGATCAGCCGCGCCGAGATGGCGAAATCGCGCGCCGCGTCGCGAATCGCCATGACGATCGCGGCCTGCGCGTCGCCGTATGCAATCTTCGATACGCGCACGGTGCCGGTGGGGTTCCAAAAGAATTCGGCGTGACGCACGTTGTGCGCCGAGGCGTCCTCGAGATATTCGTAAGCAATGCGATGCAGGTCGTCGGGCTCGGCCAGCAGGTGTTCGTCGAGCGCGCGCAGGACGCGCAACACGCCAACCGGCTTCTCGCCGCGCGTGTAGAACGCGTCGATCTCCTCGCGCGTGATCGGCGCCCGACGCTTTTCGGCGAGATCGACAAAGGTCTGGTGGCGGACCGCGCCGAGCAGATGGCAATGCAGTTCGACTTTTGGAATCGCCCGGAAGAATGCCCGATGGGCCGGCGTCACCACGATGCCGGTGCGGGAGGCGGGTACGTTGCCTGGTGTCTCGTTCATGTTTTCTATGGTGTTGCGATCAGACGGATTTACTGCGCGGATTCACCGTGCGGCTTCAATGCGGCTTGACGACGGTCCAGAAATAGTAGCCGAGCGGAACGGCCAGCACGGCAAGGCCCCACGGCACCTCGCTCAGGCGCCCGGCGAGCAGTTTCACGAGCACGTAGACGAGGAGGCCGCCGGCAATGCCGGTGCCGAAGCTGTTGGACATCAGCGTGAGCAGCACCATGAACAGCACCGGCACGGCGTCGGTGAAATCGCTGAGCTGCGCGTGGCGGATCGTGCTGAACATCGAAAGGCCGATCAGGATCAGCGCGGGTGCGGTGGCTTCCTTCGGAATGCTTAGCGCCACCGGAACGAACAGGAGTGTCAGCGCGAACATCGCGGCGGCGGCGAGCGACGAGAGGCCGCTGCGGCCGCCCGCTTCGGCGCCCGCGGCCGATTCGACGAGCGCCGTCATCGCCGGAATGCCGAGCACGGGACCAAGCATCGCGGCGATGGAGTCGACGAGGAAGGGCCGGTTGATGTTCGGCAGGTTGCCGTGTTCATCGAGCAGATTGGCCTTGGCGCCGACGGCGAGCGTCGTGCCGAGCGTGGAGAAGAACTCGGCGGCGAAGAACGCGAACAGGTACGGCAAGGCGGCGATGGTCAGCGCGCTGCGAATGTCGAGCTTGAAGGATACCGGCATGATGTCGTGCGGCAGCGCGATCGGCGCAGCGGGCAGGTGCGTGACGCCGAGCGGCACCCCCACGGCCGCGGCAATCAGGATGGCCCAGAGTATCGCGCCCGGCACGCGGCGGCCCTGCAGCAGCACGGCGGCCGCGAGACCGGTCAACGCGACGAGCGTGCCCGGCCGCGAGAAGTCGCCGAGGGCGAGGGCATTGGTCTTCGCATTGGCGACGACCATGCCCGCATTGCGAAAGCCGAGCACGGCGATGAATAGGCCGATCGAAGCGCCGAGACTGAGCTTGATCTGCGCGGGGATCAGCCGCACCACGAGGCTGCGCGCGCCGAGCAGCGTGAGGACGAGAAAGAGGGCGCCGGAGACGAAGGCGATGCCAAGCCCGGTCTGCCAGGCGACGTGCTCCGTTGCCGCGAGCGTGACGCCGACGATCACCGATCCGCCGATACCCGGCCCCACCATGAACGGCAGATTGGTATAGAGCCCCATGAAAAGGGTGCCCGCGACGAACAGGATGATGGTCGAAGTCGTGGCCGCGCCGCGATCCATGCCGCCCGTCGCGAGCAGCGAGGGGATCACGACGAGCAGATAGGCGGCGGCAAGAAACGACGTGATGCCGGCGAGCGCCTCGATTCTCGGCGTCGTATTGCGCGCACGCAGGGCGAAATGCCGGTCCAGCCAGCCCGTAGTTGCGGTAGTTACGGTAGCCGCGGTGGTCGCGACGGCGCCGCGATCGCCGTCTGAGGGCGGCGCGCCGATTGCTCCCGGAGTTGCGGAATCGGCGGAAGAGTCCTTACTCATCGAACATTTTCTCCTCTTGAGGTTCAACCTTATACTGCTGCGCATCGCGTCTTTCCAGCGCCCCGCCATGTCCAGCCGCTCATCCCTGCTTCCCGCGCTCACGCTCAAACAGATCCAGTACTTCGTGGTGCTCGCGCATGCCGGCAGCTTCACGCAGGCCGCCCGCGAACTGGCGCTGACTCAGCCGGCCCTGACCGCGGCGATTCGCCAGATCGAGAACCTGCTGGGAGGCGCGCTGTTCGCCCGCTCGGCCCATCGCCTCACGCTGACCGATGCGGGCGCCAGCGTGCTTCCGCTCGCCGAACGCCTGCTCAATAGCGCGCGCGGCACGTTCGACGACATGGCCAGCACCTTCGCCGAACGCGCGCGAACCGTGCGCATCGGCCTGATTCCCTCGGTGGCCGGCCGCCTGATGCAGGCGCTGACGGCGCTCGGCGAACGGGAGCCGTCGCTGCGCTTCGTCGTGCAGGATCTGCCCAACAGCGCGTTGCTCGAAGCGATCCGCGAAGGGCGCGTCGATCTGGGTATTGGCGTGCACGAACCCGAAGTCGCGGACACCGACGCCGTGCTGCACTACCAGCCGCTCATCGAAGACGAGATCGTGGTGGTCACGCGGCGCGACGATCCGCTCGCGAAGCGCCGCACGGTGAACTGGAGCCGGCTGACCGATCGCCCGCTCGCGGTATTCGTGCGCGGCAGCGTGAGCGACGCGCTGCAACGTACCGGGATGGCCGAGAATTTGCGCCTGAGCGTCAGCTATCGCATGGAATACACCGAGTCGCTCTACGCACTCGTGCGCAACGGTCTTGCGCTTGCGGTGCTGCCCAGCCTCTACACGATGCATCTGCACGATCCGGAGCTCATCGCGATACGGCTCGACAAGCCGTGCGTCACGCGCTCCATTGCGCTTATTTCGCTGGCCGACGACGACCGGGGGCCGCATGTGCGCATCTGCAGGGAATGGATCGCCGCGAAGCTTTAACGCCATGTCCTCTCCGGTATGTCAGTGCCGCGCGGGCGGCTCGCCTTGCCTGCGCGCTGGAAACTGGCCACCACTATACGGATCCGCAGAATAAAAAATAATTTTGTTTTTTTATAGGATCGAAGATTGAATTTATGGCCACCGATTCGACGGGCGCAACGCCTGCGGGGGCCGCACACGACGCCGGCTAGAATAAATTGAATTTATAGACAGATAACAATAATAAGTTTTTGTTTTCTACGCGACCTGCATACACTGCGGGCAATCAAGCGGATGGCGGCCGTGAACGGGTTGACCCGCGCCGGCCCGCGCCGCTCACGTGACCGCATGACCCGCAAACAGGCAGACGATCCCTGCATCGCAACGGATTCATCAAGGACTCCTGCTTAAACGGCCGGCCATGAAATCCCGGAACGCGTGCAAGCCGATTCATTTCAAAGCTGTGCTCACACCAAAATGGGGATCCGTTCCATGAAAAAGTGGCTTCTTTTCGCTTCCGTACTGGGCGTGTCCGGCGCCGCGCATGCGCAAAGCAGCGTGACGCTCTATGGTCGCATCGATACGGGCCTGCAGTATCAGACCGGCATGCCGCAAGGCAACGCATTCACGATGGAAAGCGGAAACTGGGACGTGCCGCGTTTCGGCGTGAAAGGCTCGGAGGAGATTGGCGGCGGAACCAAGATCATCTTCACGCTGGAGGCCGGCTTCAATTCGCTGAACGGCCAGCTCGGCGGCACGCTGTTCAGCCGGCAGGCGATCGTCGGCGCGACCAATGACGCCTGGGGCACGTTCAAGGTCGGCAACATGGGCGAGTACGAACTTCAGCAGGACAGCTTCGAACTCGACCCGCAGTTGATGATGCTCTATGGCATCCAGACGCTGGTGCGTGGCCGCAACTGGTCGACGGCTTCGAACGGGTTCGAATATACGTCGCCGACGCTGGGCGGCCTGCGGGTGAAGGGGCAGTACGATCTGACCAATAGCGCCACATGGAACGCGGGCAATCCGGGCAGCGGCCCGGGGCAGCTTGGCGGTCCGCAGGGGCGCTCGGACGGCATCGAGTTTCTCTACGACATCGGCAGTGCGCGCCTGATGGCGATTTACGACGAGATTCGTGACAGCAATGGCCAGTTCGACAACGTCTACGTGAACTCGCGCTCGATCATGGCCGGCGGCACGTACACGATCGGCGGGGTGACGTTCTACGGCGGCTATCAGTTGCTCGACGCGCCGCAGGCGTCCAATGTCGGCTACTTCGGCGACGGCGCGCCGACCGCGCAGCCTTCGGGTACGTCGCTGCCAACCCAGGCCGAGCAGGAATGGCTTGGCGCACGCTGGAACGTGACGGCCTTTACGTCGTTCGGCGCGGCCGTCTATCACACGAACGCGAACCACGGCAACGGCAACGCCACGCTCTACACGTTGACGGCAACGTACGCGCTCTCGAAGCGCACCACGTTCTATTCGGAAGTGGCGACCGTGCGCAACAGCTCGACTTCCAATATCGGGCTGGGCGACGGCTATAGCGATCCCTATGGCGCGAACGAGGTCAACGACCCAGCGAGCGGCGCGGCGAACACCCGCACCGATCCGAATTTTGGCGGCTCACAAACGGGCGTGTTCGCGGGCATTCTGACGCGGTTCTGATCCGGGTCTGCCGCGCGCGGCGCGCAAGCAGCGCCGCCGCAGGCTAGCCGAAATCGTGCGGTTCTCCTATTGGTGGAAGTCACAAGTCTTCGACGGTGAGAGGAAAGTTGCGTCGGCACCGTTTGCCTTCGCGTGGCAACGCGTTTCCTCTCCACCTGGCGTTGCGTTTCGCGGTCTCGAGAACGTTGACGACAATGCATTCGTCGCCCATATTGTTGCGATTGCCGAACGCGCCGGTTTCGCGGCGCCTTGAATGCACAGAACGACAACAAACTCAACCCAGGAGACACAGATGCACGGCAGGCAACTGGCGGTATGCGCGCTGTTCGCGGTGGCGGGATTGGCGTCAGGCAGCGCGGGCGCCGCGACGGACATCACGATCGCACACGTCTACGACGACAGCGGCCCGCTGTCGGTATACGGCAAGCAAACCGACACGGGGCTCATGCTGGGCATCGAGTACGAGACGCAGGGCACGATGAGCGTGGACGGTCACAAGCTCGTCGTCATTCACAAGGATACCCAGGGAAAGCCCGATGTCGCCCGCGCGCAGCTCGAAGCGGCGTATAACGACGACCACGCCGACGTTGCCGTCGGGGCGACCGGCTCCGGCGAGGCGCTGGCGATGGAGCCGATCGCGCAGCAGTACCAGAAGGTCCTGCTCGTCGACTCGGCCGTGGCCGATTCGGTCACCGGCAAGAACTGGAACCGCTATGTGTTCCGCTCGGCGCGCAATTCCTCGCAGGACGCGATTGCGAATGCACGGGCGCTCGACCAGCCGGGCGTGGAAATCGCCACGCTGGCACAGGACTATGCGTTCGGGCGTGACGGCATCAAGGCCTTCAAGGGCGCGCTGAAGAACGCCAAGGTCGTGCACGAAGAGTACCTGCCGCTGAATACGACCGACTTCACGGCCGCGGCCCAACACCTGTTCGATTCGCTGAAGGATCAACCCGGCCGCAAGGTCATCTTCATTCTGTGGGCCGGGCAGGGCAATCCGTTCAAGATCGCCGATCTCGATCCGCAGCGCTACGGCATCCAGATCGCGACGGGCGGCAACATCCTGCCGGCGCTTGCTGCATACAAGCGTTTCCCGGGCATGGAAGGCGCAACGTATTACTACTACGGCATCCCGAAGAACAAGGCCAACGACTGGCTGGTCTCCACCTATGAAGCGCGCTACAAGGAACCGCCCGACTTCTTTACCGTCTGCGGCGTGGCGGCCGGCATCGCGCTCGTCGACGCGCTGAAGAAGACCGGCGGCGACCCGAATGCCGACAAGCTGATCGGCGCGATGGAAGGCATGTCGTTCGAGACGCCGAAGGGGGCGATGACGTTCCGCAAGCAGGACCACCAGGCCATGCAGTCCATGTATCACTTCAAGATCGCGGTCGATCCGAAGCTGACGTGGGCCGTGCCGGAGCTGGTCAACGAGATCAAGGCCTCCGACATGGACGTGCCCATCGAGAACCATCAGTGAGCACGCCCGGGAGCACACCCGGCAGGACGCTCGAAACGCGCGAACTGACGATCCGCTTTGGCGGCCATGTGGCCGTCAATGCGGTGTCGTGCACGTTCCGGGCGGGCGAACTGACGTGCATCGTCGGCCCCAACGGGGCCGGCAAGACGACCTTTTTCAACCTGATCTCGGGGCAGTTGCCGCCGAGCGCCGGCCACGTGCTGCTTGACGGTCAAGACGTCACGCGCCTCCCGGTGCCGGCGAAGACGCGACGCGGCATCGGCCGCGCCTTTCAGCTCACCAACCTGTTTCCGCGCCTCTCAGTGTTCGAGAACGTGCGGCTCGCCGTGCAGGCGCGCCGGCACAAGGCGTTCGATCTGCTCTCGGTGTGGAGTGCGCATCGCGCGCTGCGCGAGCAGGCCGAAGCCTGCCTCGAGCGGGTGGCGCTGGCGGAAAAGCGGCATCTCCCGGCGGCTTCGCTGCCGCATGGCGATCAGCGCAAGCTGGAGGTGGCGATGATGCTCGCGCTCGAACCCCGCGTCTTCATGTTCGACGAACCCACGGCCGGCATGAGCGTCGACGAGGTGCCGGTGATCCTCGACCTGATTCACGAAATCAAGCGCGACAGCAGCAAGATCGTGCTGCTCGTCGAGCACAAGATGGACGTGGTGCGTTCGCTCGCCGACCGCATTATCGTGCTGCACAACGGCACGCTCGTGGCCGACGGCGATCCGGCCGAGGCGATGGCCTCGCCGATCGTGCAGCAGGCCTATCTGGGCGTCGCGTCCTGACCCGAAGGCCTGCCATGACCGAGAACCCCATCCTGAGGCTGCATGACGTCGAGACCCACATCGGCCCGTATCACATCCTGCACGGCGTGAGCTTCGAGGTGCCGCGCGGCGGCGTGACGATGCTGCTGGGCCGCAACGGCGCCGGCAAGACCACGACGCTGCGCACCATCATGGGCATGTGGCGGCCGAGCGCGGGCACCATCGAGTTCGACGGCGTACCGATCGCGAAACAGCGCACGGCGGATATCGCGCGTGCCGGCATTGCCTATGTGCCCGAAAACATGGGCGTGTTCGCGGACCTGACCGTTGCCGAGAACATGCGGCTCGCGGCGCGCAGCGGCGATCTGGACTCCGAACGGCTCGACTGGGTGTTCCGCATGTTTCCGGCGCTCAAGACGTTCTGGCGCCAGCGCGCGGGCGTGCTGTCGGGCGGCCAGAAGCAGATGCTCTCGGTGGCGCGCGCCATCATCGAGCCGCGCCAGTTGCTGATCGTCGACGAACCGACCAAGGGGCTCGCGCCCGCGATCATCCAGAACATGATCGAAGTGTTCCTCGAACTGCGGCAGACCGCGATCTCGATCCTGCTGGTCGAACAGAACTTCCATATGGCGCGCTCGGTGGGCGACACGGTCGCGGTGATGGACGACGGGCGCGTCGTTCATCGCGGAACGATGGCCGGCCTTGCCGCGGACGAAGCGCTGCAGCAACGTTTGTTGGGATTGTCGCTCGCGGCGCACCAGTGATCCGCGGTGAGCCGCTGCGATCCGGATAAAGAGGAGACCCAAACACGTGAGCACCGTTACCCCGAAGTCTCAGGCAGGCGCAGCGGCTGCGCCTGCTGCCTTGCCCCAAGCGCGGCTCGACTGGATCCCGCTCGCGCTGGTGCCGCTCGTGATCGTGCTCGCGTACCCGCTCGTCGGCAGCGGATCGACCTGGTTCACGCTGAGCGTGGCGGGACTGGCGATGGGCATGATCATCTTCGTCGTCGCGTCGGGCCTGACACTCGTGTTCGGCCTCATGGACGTCCTCAACTTCGGCCATGGGGCTTTCGTGGCGCTCGGGGCCTATGTGGGCGCATCGGTCATGCTGCCGCTGGCCGCATGGAGCTCCGCGGACAGCATGGGCCTGAATCTCGGCGTGCTCGGTCTCGCGGCCTTCGCCGCGATGGCGGCGGGGGCCGCCATCGGTTTCGTGTTCGAGCGCCTGGCCGTGCGGCCGGTCTACGGCCAGCACCTCAAGCAGATCCTCGTCACGATGGGCGGCATGATCGTTGCGCAGGAAGCGATCAAGGTGATCTGGGGCGGCCAGGACATTGCGCTGGCGGTGCCGGCTCACCTCGAAGGCGCTGTCCTGCTGGGCGGCGCGGCGATCGAGAAGTATCGTCTGCTCGCCATGGCGCTGGGACTGGCCGTGTTCGTGGCGATGCTGCTCGTGCTGAGCCGCACGCGCATCGGCTTGCTGATCCGCGCCGGCGTGGAAAGCCGCGAAATGGTCGAAGCGCTCGGCTACCGGATCAATCGCGTGTTCATCGGCGTATTCGTGGTTGGCGCGGCGCTCGCCGGACTCGGCGGCGCGCTCTGGGGACTCTACCAGCAGAACGTTTCGGTCACGATCGGCGCCCAGCTCAACGTGCTGATCTTCATGGTCGTCATTATCGGCGGGCTCGGCTCGACCACCGGCTGTTTCATCGGCGCCTTGCTGATCGGGCTGATGGAAAACTACACGAGCTTCCTCTTCCCCCAGGTGGCGATGTTCTCCGATATCGCCCTGATGATGCTGGTCCTGCTCTGGCGCCCGCAGGGGCTCTATCCCGTGGCCCGGCGCTGAATGCGGAGCGTAACGTTGATGAATCGACTGCTTTCTGCCGACCTGCCCGGCAGCCGCACGCTCTCCGGTCTCGTGGCGGCGCTGCTGTTTGCGCTGGCCTTTGCGCCGTTTCTGTTCACGGGCGCGCGCGCCATCGACACTGCGGCGAAGATCTGCATCTTCGTCGTGCTCGCGGCGAGCTACGATCTGTTGCTCGGCTACACCGGCATTGTTTCGTTCGCCCACACGATGTTCTTCGGCATCGGCAGCTATGGGGTGGCGATTGCGATGTCGCGCTTCGAGCCCGGTTGGGCGTCGCTCCTCCTTGGCACGTGCGCCGCGCTTGCCGTCTCCCTGGTGCTGGCGGCGCTGATCGGGGTGTTTTCGCTGCGGGTGCGCGCGATCTTCTTCGCGATGATCACGCTCGCGGTGGCCACGGCTTTTGGCGGGCTGGTCTCGCGCCTGTCCGACTGGACCGGCGGCGAGGATGGTCTGACCTTCAGCGTGCCGAGGTGGCTCAGCCCAGCCTTCTCGCTCGGCGAGCGGCGCTGGTTCGGCGTGCATCCCGATGGCCGGCTGCTTGCGTATTACTTCGTCTTTGCCATCGCGCTGGTGCTGTTCCTCGTGTTGCTGCGCATCGTCAATTCGCCGTTCGGGCGCGTTCTGCAGGCGATACGTGAAAACGCGTTCCGCGCCGAGGCGATCGGCTACCGCACCTTCGTCTATCGCACCGTCGCCACCGTGCTCTCGGCCCTGTTCGCCACGCTGGCCGGAGCCCTGATGGCGCTCTGGCTCGGCTATAACGGTCCCGACACGTCGCTATCGCTCAACGTCATGGTCAATATCCTGCTCATGGTGGTGATAGGCGGGATGGGCACACTGTATGGCGCGGCCGTCGGTGCAGCGTTGTTCGTCGTCACGCAGACCTATCTGCAAGACCTGATGCGCTTCGCCAGCCACGCCGTATCGGCAGTGCCGGTCCTGTCGCGCCTCTTCGATCCGGAGCGCTGGCTTTTGTGGCTCGGGTTGCTGTTCATTCTCTGCGTTTATTACTTTCCACAGGGTATCGTAGGGCGCTTGCGCGAGACCCGTCGCCGGTCGGGTGGCGCATAGTCCGTATCCGTAGCATATCGACGGCCCGCTCTCGACTCATCAGACGCTCGACGAGATGGGAGCCGATCCGCTGTACGCGCCGGCATTGAGCCAGGACGCCTCCAGGGCGGTCCGGCACCGCGTGCTATAGTGCGTGGACCCTCCACCGCCAGATCAATGCCCATGACCTGCGACGCGTGCACCGGAATGCAGGAGAGTCCAGATCCGACCGGCCATGACGGGCTGGTCGAGACGCGCAACCCGGTGCGCATGCGCCGGCTTCGGCGGCCCGCCATCATGGTGCGGTATTACCGGTGCGGCCACTGCGGCACCCGTTGGCTATCTGAAAGTGATCCGATTTGTCCCAGTAAGGTGGAGTGGGTCTGCCTGCATTACTCCTCCAACGTTCTCTTTCCCGTGTCGGCTTTGGATCCGGGCGCAGCCGGCGGTGTCCCTGTGCTGAAGCCTGACCCCACAGCGGGTAGCTCGACGGCGTCGAACACGTCGCCGCAGCACAAGTTCAGCTAACGGCTTGCCGGGCAATGCCCAATTTCGGGGCAACCCAGGGTCCATTCAGGGCCAACTGCGCGTAACCAGACCGGCGTCCTCGGCTGCGGGGCAATGATGACGGCTCGCAAAATCGGCTGTGACCCCGCCGGAAGTCGAGAGCCTGCGAATCAGCGGACGGCTGGCCGCAAACTGCGGCCACCTGGGCAGACCGGAACCATTGGGATTGCCATCGCGTACGAAATTGATCCAGTACGCGCGCATCTGCCGCCCGAGCATCGCGTCCTTGCCCTGCAGCGGGCCATTGGCATTGTCGAACAGATAGCCCAGATCGGTGGTGTGGTACGACGTGTTTGCCAGCGACCAGGTTTTGCGCGGCTGCTGCTGAGGCGGATCCGGCTGGTCGAGTTCGTAGCCGAATACCGTTGTGTAGCGGGACATGTCTTGACGCGCCATGTCGATATAGCAGGAAAATCGCAGATCGCCCACGGCATCGCCCAGCGCGGCAGCCGGCGATGCCGACTTGTCGAGCGGATAAAGCGTCTCTGCTGCTTTGGCGAGCGGCCCGAAGGTGGATTCCAGGCCTGCTGCGTAGTCTTTGGCGTTGAGCTTGCGGTTCAACTGCGCTTCCTGTCCTGAGGCGAACAGGTAGTCTTCATGCAGATTGGTGCCCACAAGCACAGGCATCCGGTTGAACGTTCCTTGCTGGAACGCGGCATAGGGATCGACTGGCAGCAGTTCAGGATCCTGTACCAGATGCATCTTGCGCCAGCCCTTGAGAATCGAGGTGACCGGCAGGGCCCGCAGGCAGGTGGCCTGCTCTGCGCCAGCAGGACACCCCAGGTCGCTCGCGAGCTTTTCGCCCGCAGCGTAGGCCGTCTTTCGCGAATTGACGTGAGCGTCATCGACGCCGCTCTGGACGATCGCACGCTGGAACAACCCTTTCGCCCGGGGCGACGCGAGCAGCGCCAACGCCGAATTCGCACCTGCGGATTCGCCGGCCACCGTGACCCGTGCCGGATCGCCGCCGAACGCGGCGATGTTTCGCTGCACCCATCGCAATGCGGCCAGCTGATCGCGAATCAGCTCGTTGCCGGATAGCGCGTTGCCGCTGTCCAGCGAAGGTAGCGCCAACAGGCCCAATGGACCGAGCCGGTAATCGATGCTGACCACGACAATGCCGCCTTCGTGCACCAACGCCGAAGGATCGTACTGGCTGGCGCTCGCATAGCCTTCCTGCCAGCCTCCGCCGTGAATCCACACCAGCACGGGGCGCGGCGTGTCGTGTGCGGCCGGCGCGAAGACATTAAGGTAGAGGCAGTCTTCGTTGTCGCTCGCCCGTCCGGCGGGGTCTCCGGAGGCGGGTTGCGCACAGGCCGGCGCGTCATGGGTGGCGTCGCGCACGCCTTGCCAGGACGGTACCGGCCGAGGAGGCGCAAAGCGCAATGGGCCCACGGGCGCTGCAGCATAAGGAATGGCCTTGAAAACGGCCATGCCGCTTTCCGCGCTTCCGCGCAGCGTGCCGTCGGCAATCGCGACTTCCACTGGGTCGGCGGCAAAGGCCGATGCGGCGAGGGAACCGGCAACGCACAGGACGAGGGCAGCGCGAAGGCCCGCGGCGCGGGCCCTGTCGAATGTTGTGGACATGATCAGGATTGCTTCGTTTCAGAAGAGGCCAATCTTGCCGCCGGCGTTCAGCCACAGGCGGAAGGCCTCACGCTGGTCGTGCGACAGCAGCGGCGTGACCGCTTGCTTGTTGCCCAGTAGCATGAAATTTCCGCTATCGAGCGGTGGCCATTTCATCAGGCCAGCGCCGTCTGGATTGCCGGTACGAATGAAATTCACCCAGTAGGACTGAACCACACGGGAGATCGCATGGTCCTTTGCCGTGAAGGGGCGGTTGCCCACGTCCATCGTGCCGAAGACGTAGGGAATCTCGGCGCTATGGAAGGTGCCGAAACGAGCGGCAAGCGGTCCGGGTTCGGGATGGTCGAACCGGTAGCCGTAGGCGGGCGCCGCCCGCTCGCCGCGAGCCTGCGACCAGGCAATCACGCCCGCGGTAGCCGAGTCCGCCAGCAGATGCCGTACGGCAGCGGAGACGTCGGCATCGGTCTGCGCCGGATACAGCGCTGCGAAGCGGTCGGCGTAGGGCAGGTAGTGTTCCTGCAACAGTTGCCGATACGCGGTCGTCGTGGCGATTTGCCAGGCAGGACTGAACGCACTGGCTTCGTCGTGATTCGAGCCCAGCAGCACCGGAACGTCGGTTCGCTCGACGGTGCCGGGCGGAATGAAACTGCCGTTGTCGACCGGCCAGAAGTGGGCGTTCTGGCCAAGGCGCGGGTCGGTCTGCAAGGCGATCAACTGATCCGCGGAAACGGCACGCAGCGCGGTCAGGTCCTGCGCGCCCGTCAGGCCGACCAGCTTTTCGCCCAGTGCATCGGCCTCGGCGAGCGGAGCCAGTTCGGTATGAGACCACGAATTGCTTTCGGCGATGGCGCGCGCAAAGAGCCCCTTTGCGGAGGGCGCGGCCAACAGATGATGGACGGAGATCGCGCCCGCGGACTGCCCCTCGATCGTCACTCGCGAGGGATCTCCGCCGAAGCGGGAAATATTGGCCTGGACCCATCGCAGCGCCGCAACCTGGTCCATCATGCCGAACTCGCCCGAACCGTCGTGTTCCGCGTCGAGATCCGGGGTGGAGAGGAATCCGAAGAGGCCAAGCCGGTAGTTGATGGTGACGACGATGATGCCGCGCCGGGCCAACTGTGCGCCATCGTAGACCGGGACCGCGCCCGAGCCCTCGACGTATCCGCCGCCGTGAAGCCAGACGACGACCGGCAAGCGGGCGTCGTGGCGCAGCGAGGGCGTCCAGACGTTCAGGTACAGGCAGTCCTCGCTGAACGGCGGGTCGGACAGATACTCCGCCGTCCAGGGAATCACCTCGCCAGGATTGCGGCGCGACTGCTCGCAGCTTGCGGCAAACTGCGTCGCATCGCGCACGCCGCTCCAGGGTACCGGTGGTTTGGGGGCGCGCCACCGCAGGTCGCCAACGGGCGGCGCCGCGTAGGGGATGCCCTTGAACACCTGTACCGTTCCCTCGGTGCTGCCGCTTAACTTGCCATCGTGGAGTTCGACCTCCGGCGCCGCGGCTGCTGTCCCGATCGACAGCAAGACGAGGAGCATCATCAGGATCAGCCGGGTCACGACAATTCCTCCTTGTTTGCGGTGATCGCATTCGCATCGAATCGCGAGGCCATGAGCGCGGCCAGCCCGCGTCGCCCGTCGATGGAGGCGGGCGCGCTCGTGACGCCATGTTTCGCGAGCAGGCTGGCTTCGACGGCGTCCGCCGCCGCCTTGCCCGTTTCCAGCGCGCCCATTGGTTGGCCGACGTTGCGGGCAAGGCCGGCCGCCTGGGTCGCCGCGATGCCGAGCGCGTGACGCATGCGAAGTTCATCGAGTCCGAGCAGACGGGAGACGGCAAGCGTTGCGCCCAGGATGCCCAATGACGAGGCAACGTTCCAGCGCGCGCGGAAGCCTTCGCTGTCGACGGCGGCCAGCAGTCTTTCCGCAGCCTGCGTGCCGACGGCGACCGCTGCCGCGATGTCGTCTTCCGAAGCCTGGATACGGAGGCCCATCGCCATGGCCGCACCGACTACCGGCGTTGCTACCTGTGGCTCGCTGTGACTGGCCAACGTGGTCCCAATCTCCCAGGCGCTCAAGCGGGCGTCGTTGAGATTGCCTTCGCTCAGTGCCCGTAGTGCGGTATCCGATTCATGTGTGCTACCCACCTGCAACCAGGCTTGTGCAATGGCTGAGCGGGCGGCATCGAGTGCATGGGTGCCGGGCGTCGATACCGCCAGCTTCGTCAGTGCCTCGGATACGTCGGAATGTGCGGCGGGACTATGCATGGTGCGGGTCCTTGTTGGGAGTGCATAACGAAAACAAGGCGTCGAGCCTGGCGGCGCTTTCGATATGACCAATAAAATCCGCGACACGCGCCGCTGCGCCTGTGCCCAGAGCCGGGTCGACAAGCAGCCGAACCTTGTCGAGCAATTCATCGTCGGTCAGCGGCTTTGCGAGGCTGCCGCGCGCGTGCTCGACATGATGCGTAACCGTCGAGCCATCCTTCATGCGTGCCTCGATGAACACCTCGTCGCGATCGACGCCTGGGTCCGGCGCAAGCGTGATGCGAGCACGCAGCGCCTTGACGTCGTCACGAGTCACACGGCTGTCCTCGTATTGGGCCAGTCCCACTTGCCGGTCGCACAGGGCCGCAGCGACGCCATGAATCGCGCTGAAGCGCGCCTGCAGCCCGTCGTTGGGCTGCGCATTGCCCATCAGTTCAGGCACGAGCGGGTGACAGCGCAACTTGATTGCGTCGATCTCCCTGATGTCCGCAATCTGCCGCGAGAGCGTCAGACCGCCGTCGATTGCCGGATGCGCGACGATTCCGCAGGGATACGGCTTGTACGTGTTGAGGAGCAGTTCCCAGCGTTCGCCGAATGCGTCGTTCATCAGCGCGAAGTCCACCTTCGTCGAGAGCGAATGCGAATAGCCGCCAGCCGCTTCGAAGACGCCCGGCGCGACGCGCTGGCCGCTTTGCGCAAGCCGCGCGGCGGCAATGCCATTGGCGGCTGCCTTGCCTGCATGGTAGGGCTTCGTCATCGTGCCGAACGCCTCGCGCTGACCAACGAACATCGATGCTGCGATCGAGATGGCATCGGCGAGCTGGGCTTCGCGCAGCCCGAGCAGCAACGCGGCCGTCACGGCACAGCCTATGACGCCGCAGGTTCCCGTAATGTGCCAGCCGCGATCGTAGTGCTCGGGCGAGATCGACATGCCGACACGCAGTTGCGCCTCGCAGCCAAGGGCGAACGCCCGCAACGCTCGCTCGCCAGTCGGCCGCGTTTGCGGAGCCAGTGCCGTCAGGACGGCCAGCACCGACGCCGCCGGATGAATGACCGTTGCCAGATGCGTGTCGTCGAAATCGTCGACGTGACCCGCAAAGCCGTTGGCGAGCGCCGCGAAGTGCACGTCGGCGCGTTCGGTACGCCCGAGCACGGGCGCAATCGTGCCGCCGCCAAGTTCGCGTGCGGCCGCGAGTATCGCATCGACACCGGGATGGCGAGCCGCACCGACGGTCGTGCCGACCACATTGAGGAACGAACGCTTTGCCTCGTTCGCAACGGCAGACGGCAACGGTCGGCCAGCCAGCATGTCGATGCCTTGCGCGAACACGGCGGCAATGGAACTCATTGCGACAACTCCTCGAGACGGATGCCGTTGGTCCGCGGGCCCAGGGCCCCGACGGCCACGACGATCAGAAACATGGCGAACGAAATCAGCACGAACACGGCAGGGACGCCGTAGCGCTTGAGCAGCGCCGCCACCCAGAATCCCACGAAGATCGAACTGACGCGGCTCCAGCTGAACACGAAGCCGACCGCCCGGGCCCGAATGCGCGTGGGGTAGAGCTCGGCCTGATAGGTGTGGAAGATGCCGATCAGCCAGTTGTTGGCGATCGTCACGAGGCTGCCGAAAACGAGGATCAGGACCGGCTCGCGCGTGAAGCCGAACAGGACGCCGGCACACGCCACCACGATTGCACAGCCCACCAGTTGCCACTTGCGCTGAAATTTTTCCGCGCATGCCATCGCGCCAATTGCGCCGAGCGGCGTCGTGATGGCGATCAGCATCGTATAGAACAGCGAGTGTGTGATCGTAATGCCCTTCGAATAGAGCAGCACCGGCACCCAGGCGCCGAAGCCGTACACACCGAACGTCTGGCAGAAATTGAAAAGCGACAGCATGATGGTGCGGCGCAGATACCGTCCGTGCCACATTTCGGCCCATGAACCGGCGCCTTCCGCCTCGGTCGAAAGGGCGTCCGGGCACGCCGCCGAAAGCGGCCGGCCTGTCTCCTGCACGATCTTGTGCTCGATGGCGTCGACGATTCTGCGAGCCTCGTCCGTGCGCCCGCGGCTTTCGAGCCAGCGCGGCGACTCGGGTAGGCCCCGCCGCATGAACCAGATCAGCACGGCCCCGGCGGAGCCGATGATCATCACCCAGCGCCAGCCGGCAAGTCCGAGCAGGGTGTGCGGAACGAGCGCCCAGGAAATGAGCGCGACGGTAGGGACCGAGGTCAGGATCACCAGAATGCTGAATGCCAGGTACTTGCCGCGCGTGCGGTGAGGCGTCAGTTCGGAAATATAGGTATCCACAGTAATTAGCTGAACGCCGATGCCGACGCCCGCGATGAAGCGCCAGGCGTCCATGGCCACGGGCGAGTTCTGGAACGCGGCGATCAACGTCGCGACCGAGTAGACCAGCATGGCGCAGGTGAAGACGGACCGCCGGCCGATGCGATCCGTGATGCCGCCAAGCGCAACCGTGCCGACGAACATGCCCGCAAAGAACGCGCCGAGAAAGCTCGCGAAGCCGTTGACGTCGAAAACTCCTTTCGTGGTCGCGTGATACAGGCCGCTTGCGATGAGCCCCAGCGAGATGTAGGCGGCCATGAACATGTCGTAGAACTCGAACCACCCGCCAATGGCGATGCGCACGACGAGTCCCCGGAAATAGCGGGTTGGCGGCAAGCGGTCGAGGCGCGCGGAGACGCTGGGCTCGACGCCCGGCGAACCGGCCATCCGCTGCTCCATGTACATGGCGTCTCCTTGCCAGAGCAGGCAATAGCAGCTATTAGTGTCGACAGTCGACTCAGTATAGATCTTAAGTCAATGCTAACAAGGGCTAAGTCGCATTAAGTGTATACACTTACTGCGATGCGGTTTTGCAATCACCCCCGTTTTCGCTTTCTCCCGGGGGCGTTTCGAGGAATGCCTGATGGACAGGGACGACAGCGCGATGCCGCTCACGGAAGACCACGAACTGACGCCCGTTGCCGGGATCGTCGACTGGGTGGCACGGGGAATCATCGAAGGCCGCCTGAAACCAGGCGACGACCTGAATTCCGTCGACCTGGCCAGGCGCTTCGGAGTGAGCCGCACGCCGGTGCGCGAGGCGCTCTTCACGCTGGTTCGAGAGGGGCTCGTGGACTGGCAGGCGAGACGGCGTCCGCGTGTCGCTGTCCTGCAACTGAAGGAAGTCAGGGAGATCTACGAACTGCGCGCGCTGCTTTATGGGCAGGTGTCGCTCGCCATTGCCGAGCATGCGGGCGACGAGGACATCGAGGCACTCTGGCGCGCGCACAGTCGGCTTGCCGATGTTGCGGCGAAGGGTGACGTGGATGGCTACTTTTGGGCCAACGTCGCGTTTCGCGACGAGGAGCTTCGAATCAGCCGCAACGGCACAATCAAGGCCGTGCTTGATTCGATGCGCATGCGTACGAACCGGCTGCGGCATCTGAGCACCTCATTGCCCGGCCGGATGCAACGATCGTGTACCGATCATCAGCGCTTGTGTGAGGCCTACGCGGAGCACGATGGTGTGCTGGCAGCCGCGCTCAACCGGTCGATCGTGATGGGAGCGTTGCGCGCGATTGAACAGGCATGGAGCGAATCTCCCGCAAGCCCGTCATGACCCTCGCGGTGGCCGGTCCCTCCTTCCTGAATCTTTGATTTGCCTGGATGTGCCGGCTGGCATTGCAGGCCGGTCAACTTCGTCCGTATTAAACATCGTCGATGTTTGCGCCGATTTTCTATGTTTTGTGTAAATCGGCTTGAAGAAATTATCCTGGGCGCAGGAATCAGATAATCGGAGAGGATTGGTATTTTTATAGATTGTAATCAATTTGATATTGTCTGATAAATGGATCGGGAGAGTGATGTTTAAAACGAGGGGCTGCTCTGTGGAGATGTTGATATGAGCTTGAACACCAGGTGGAGCGGGCGATGGAGGGGGATTGGGACTCTCAGATGCATTTAATCTGGAGAATAAGGTATTGCCGGCAGTAACAGGGTAATTAACAACATTTGACGTTTTGGGGGTATGTATTTTGCATTGTTTGTAGGTGCGCGAGAATTATTGCCGATAGAATCGCATCTCGAAATTATCAGAAACTTGCTGCCGGCTGTTCGAGTATTCGTTCGCAATTTCGATTGCCTCTTTCCCAAAGTTCGCGTTTTCCAGCGAACAGGGTAAAACTGACTTGGTTAGTAGTATGAACAAATCATATAAATCAATCTGGAACGAAGCACTCGGGGCCTGGGTAGCTGCATCGGAACTCGACTCCGGCCGAGGCAAGCCGAGCAGGTCGGCCGTCGCGAAGGCGGTGGCGGCAGCCATCCTGCTATCGTCCTGCGCGGTCGACGTTGCTCATGCCCAGTACACGGCCGGTAACGGAACGGTGGGCTCGAACAGTTCCTCGTCCATCGCAATCGGATCGAACACCTCATCTGCTGTCGTCTCCGCGAACAGTCCGTACTCCATCGCAATCGGGAACAACGCCACGGCGTCCGCGGCCAGTTCCACGGCAATTGGTTCTGGTGCGAAGTCGAGCGGGATGGGTGCCTTTGCACTGGGTGACGATTCGTCCGCAAGCGGGACCTCTGCTGTTGCCATCGGGGGCGGTCAGGGGACGGGATCCGGTGGATCAACCGCGAGTGGCAGCAACTCCGTTGCAATCGGAAGCGGTTCCGATTCTGCCGGCACGTCCAGTGTCGCCGTCGGCAATCTGGCTACGGCTTCGACTTCGAATGGCGTGGCAATTGGTCTGAACGCCGTTGCGACGAATGCTTCGGATGTCGCGCTTGGGTCAAACTCCGTCACTGCCGCTGCTAGTCCGACCTCCGGCATTACCATTGGCAATACTTCGTACTCGTTTGCGGGGACAAGTCCGGCGAGCGTCGTCAGTGTTGGCGCATCGGGCGCGGAGCGTCAGATCACCAATGTCGCGGCCGGTCAGATCACGGCGACCAGCACCAACGCAATCAACGGATCGCAGTTGTTTGCGACGATTCAATCGATAAATTCGCTGTCGACGTCAACCTCGACGGGGCTCAGCACGACCAACAGCACGGTGGGCAGTCTGTCGAGTTCGACGTCGACAGGTCTGAGCTCGCTTTCCACTTCGACCTCGACGACGGCCAGCTCGCTTTCAACGGGCTTGAGCACGACCAAAAGCACGGTGAGCAGCCTGTCGAGTTCGACATCGACCGGCATCGGCTCGCTGTCTACGGGGCTCGGGTCACTTTCTACATCGACTTCGACGACCGCCAGTTCGTTGTCGACGGGTTTGAGCACGACGAACAGCACGGTGGGTAGCTTGTCGAGTTCGACTTCGACCGGAATTAGCTCGTTGTCGACGGGGCTGAATTCGCTTTCGACTTCGACTTCGACGACGGCCAGTTCATTGTCGACAGGCCTGAGTACGACGAACAGCACGGTGGGCAGCTTGTCGAGCTCGACTTCGACGGGAATTAGCTCGTTATCGACGGGCCTGAGTTCGCTTTCGACGTCGACTTCGACGACGGCCAGCTCACTTTCAACGGGCTTGAGCACGACCAGGAGCACCGTGAGTAGCCTGTCGAGCTCGACGTCGACCGGTATTGGCTCTCTGTCGACGGGCTTGGGCTCGCTTTCTACATCGACTTCAACGGCGGCCAGCTCGCTGTCGACCGGGTTGAGCACGACGAACAGCTCGGTAGTCAGCCTGTCGACTTCGGCTTCGACGGGGATCACTTCACTTTCGACCTCGACATCGACTGCGATTGCCGCTGCAACGACGCACTATTTCAGCGTCAACGACAATGGTATGCAGCAAGGCAACTATAACGACGACGGTGCGACAGGTGTCAACGCGCTTGCGGCCGGCACCAATGCGTCGGCTTCAGGCGCCAGCAGCGTTGCGGTTGGCGATGGTGCCACTGCCGGCGCCAACGGTGCCGTTGCCATGGGTCAGAACGCCAGCGCCGGCGCGACCGGTGCCCTGGCGCTCGGTGCGGGTTCCACGGCCAACGTGGCCGGCTCCGTCGCACTGGGATCGGCTGCTGTTACGACCGGTACCGCCAATTCGGTGACTGGCGGCACCGGAGTAGTCAGTAGTACTACAATTGCTGGAACCACGTTCGGTACCTATGCCGGCACCAGCTCGGCGGCGGGTGTCGTCAGCGTGGGTACGCCTGGCAATGAGCGCCGGATTCAGAACGTGGCGGCTGGCCTCGTGAGCGCGACCAGTACCGACGCGGTTAACGGCAGCCAGCTCTACGCTGTTGCCAGTACGACTTTGTCGGGCATCACCAGCCTGTCGACGTCGACTTCGACAGGGATCAGCTCGTTGTCGACGGGTGTGTCGTCGCTGTCCACGGGACTCTCCACGACCAATAGTTCGGTAACGTCTCTGTCCAGTACGCTTTCGTCTACGTCGGGCGCGATTTCTTCGCTTTCGACGGGGCTTAGCACGACTGACAGCGCGGTGGGCAGCCTGTCGAGTTCGACTTCGACTGGTATTGGCTCGCTGTCAACGGGCTTGAGCACGACCAACAGTTCGGTGGGCAGCCTGTCGACTTCGGCTTCGACTGGACTGAGCTCGCTTTCCACGTCCACGTCGACGATAGCTAGCTCGCTGTCGACCGGTCTGAGCACGACCAACAGCACGGTGGGTAGTCTGTCGACATCGACTTCGACGGGCCTCGGCTCGCTGTCGACGGGCCTCGGCTCGCTGTCGACGGGCGTAAGTTCGCTGTCGACGGGCCTCAGCACGACCAACAGCTCGGTGGGCAGTTTGTCCACTTCGACCTCGACCGGCCTTAACTCGCTGTCGACCTCGGCTTCAACTGGTCTTGCTTCGCTCTCCACGTCAACGTCGACGGGGCTAACCTCACTTTCGACGTCAACTTCGACGACGGCCAGCTCATTGTCGACTGGCTTGAGCACGACCAACAGTTCGGTGGGAAGTCTGTCCACGTCGACCTCGACGGGCCTCGGCTCGCTGTCGACCTCGGCATCGACTGGTCTTGCTTCGCTGTCCACGTCCACGTCTACGACGACGAGCTCGCTGTCGACCGGCTTGAGCACGACGAACAGCACGGTGGGTAGCCTGTCCACGTCGACTTCGACCGGCCTCACCTCGCTGTCGACCTCGGCTTCGACTGGTCTTGCTTCGCTCTCCACGTCAACGTCCACGACGACGAGCTCACTGTCGACCGGCTTGAGCACGACGAACAGCACGGTGGGCAGCCTCTCCACGTCGACTTCGACGGGCTTCAGCTCGCTGTCCACGTCCACGTCCACGACGACGAGCTCACTGTCGACCGGCCTGAGCACGACGAACAGCACGGTGGGCAGCCTCTCCACGTCAACTTCGACGGGCTTCAGCTCGCTGTCCACGTCCACGTCCACGACGACGAGCTCGCTGTCGACCGGCTTGAGCACGACGAACAGCTCTGTGGGTAGCCTGTCCACGTCGACTTCGACGGGCCTCAGCTCGCTGTCCACGACGGCCAGCTCACTGTCGACCGGCCTGAGCACGACGAACAGCACGGTGAGCAGCCTGTCCACGTCAACCTCAACGGGCCTCAACTCACTGTCGACTGGCCTGAGCACAACCGGCAGCGCAGTGAGCAGTCTGTCGACCTCGACTTCGACGACGGCCAGCTCGTTGTCAACCGGTCTTAGCACAACTAACAGTTCGATGAGTAGCCTGTCCACGTCGACTTCGACGGGCTTCAACTCGCTGTCCACGTCCACGTCCACGACGGCCAGCTTGCTGTCGACGGGCCTGAGCACGACGAATAGCACGGTAAGCAGCCTGTCCACGTCGACCTCGACGGGCCTCAGCTCGCTCTCGACCGGTCTGAGCACGACTAACAGTTCGGTGGGAAGCCTGTCCACGTCGACTTCGACAAGCCTCGGCTCGCTGTCGACGGGTCTGAGCACGACCAACAGCACGGTGAGCAGTTTGTCCACCTCGACTTCGGCGGGATTGAGCTCGCTGTCGACCTCGGCATCGACCGGTCTTGCTTCGCTCTCCACGTCCACGTCGACGACGGCCAGCTCATTGTCGACCGGCCTGAGCACAACCGGCAGCGCGGTGAACAGTCTGTCGACCTCGACTTCGACGACGGCCAGCTCGTTGTCGACCGGCCTGAGCACGACCAACAGCACCGTAAGCAGTCTGTCCACTTCGACTTCGACGGGTTTCAACTCGCTGTCCACTGGCGTAAGCTCACTGTCAACCGGCCTGAGCACAACCAACGCCAACGTAACCAGCCTGTCGACCTCGGTCTCGACCGGCCTCACCTCGCTGTCGACGGGCGTGGCCAATTCGGTTCAATACGACAATGCAGCGCACACGAGCGTGACGCTGGGCGGCGTCGGCGCGACCACGCCGGTGACGCTCACCAACGTCGCCGCCGGCGTCAATCCGACCGATGCCGTCAACTTCGGACAACTGACATCGCTGTCGACGTCGACGGTCTCCGGCATCACTTCGTTGTCGACGGGTTTGAGCACGACCAACAGCAACGTCGCCTCCCTGTCCACGGGACTGACCACCACCAACAGCAACGTCGCTTCCTTGTCGACGAGCCTCAATACGACCAACACCAACGTCGCTTCGCTGTCCACGGGCCTGAACACCACGACCAGCAACGTGACGGCACTGTCGACGGGCATTGCCAACGGCACGGTTGGCCTGGTGCAGCAGGTGGGCGGCGCGCCCGGCAACGGCGCGATCACCGTGGGCGCCAGCACGGGCGGCACCGCCGTCGATTTCGCCGGCACCGACGGCAACCGGCAGTTGACCGGCGTTGCCGCCGGCACTGCGGCAACCGATGCGGTGAACGTCAGCCAACTGAATGCCGTTGCCTCGGTGGCCAGCAACGCGGTCCAGTACGACAACGCGGCGCACACGAGTGTCACGCTGGGCGGCGTCGGCGCGACCACCGAGGTCGCGCTGACCAACGTCGCCGCAGGCGCGTTGACGGCAACCAGCACCGATGCCGTCAACGGCAGCCAGTTGTACGCACTCGAATCCGCGCTCGGCGCCATCACCGTTCAGGTGTCGGGAGAATCCGGAACCACGGGCACGGGGAGTTCAACGAGCTCGAAGTACGTCGCGGTGAATTCGACGGCAAGCGCGGCAAGCGCCACGGGAACCGAGGCCGTGGCGGTGGGCGGGGCGTCGAACGCAAGCGGCAACTATGGTGTTGCGATCGGCTCTGCGGCGCAGGCAAGCGGCGCGAACTCGACGGCGATCGGCGCGAATGCGGTAGTGTCGGCCACGAACTCGGTGGCGATCGGAGCCGGTTCGGTGGCGAGCGAGGCCAATACGGTTTCGGTCGGCTCGCCGGGCAACGAGAGAACTATCTCGAACGTCGCGCCGGGCGTGAACCCGACCGATGCGGTAAACGTTGCACAATTGCAAAGCGTTCAGCAAACTATCAACCAGGTTGCGCAGACCGCCTACTCGGGCATCGCAATGGCGGGCGCGCTGGCCGCGCTGCCGCAGGTGGAGCAAGGCAAGTCGTTCCAGCTCGGTGCCGGCGTCGGCAACTACGGGGGATACACGGCACTGGCCATTGGCGGCAGTGCGCGGATCACCGAGAACACGATCGTGAAGATGGGGGTCAGCACCACCAGCGGCGGCAACCATGTGCTGTACAACGCTGGGGTGGGCTACTCCTGGTAATACAGTATCGGCACGACCGGAACGCGGGTAATCGTTTGATCGACGGGTTAAGAAAGCATGCGCATCGGAATTTCTGTCGTGACCCACGAGGACCAGAACATCTGGGAGAATGGTCTCGGACAGAACATCATTTTTCTCGCCGGGCTGTTTCAACGGCTGCCCTTCGTGACGTCGGTCTCGCTGATCGACGTCGGCGATCAGGGTGTGATGCCGCCTCAGGTCAACATGAATTCGCTGGATCTGAGAATCATGAGGACTCCGGAGGCAACGAACGAAGTCGATGTCATTGTCGAGATGGGGGGCGCGCTCGACGTCCAATGGCTGGACCTGATGCGCGCGCGCGGGAAGAAGGTGGTGTTCTACTGCTGCGGCCAGCCGTTTGCCGGACTTGCCGAGCCGGCAGTATTTGGCAAGCCTACACATTTTTCGCGTCCAAACCGCTGCGACGAGATATGGGTGCTGCCCGAGTATCGGGATTTCGCGAGCTTTCAGCGGGTGCTTCATCGCTGCCCGGTGCACGTGGTGCCGTATTTGTGGCATCCGCAATTCGTCGAGCAACGCGCACGGGAGGTGGCAGCGGTGCTGGGCGTTCCGTACGGCTACCAGCCCCGCACGCCGGGGGAGACCGGCGAGTCCCGCGGCCTGCGCGTGGCGATCTTCGAGCCGAACATTTCCGTCGCGAAGACTTCGAGCATTCCGATGCTGGTCTGCGACGAGGCGTACCGTGCCGCACCCGCCACGGTAACGGCGATGCACGTGCTCAACACGCTGCACCTCAAGGATCATCCGACCATGCTCTATTTTGCCAACTCGCTGGATCTGGTTCGCCAGCACAAGGCAACGTTTCATGGGCGGCACGATATCGTCGGCTTCATGACGCAATACGCCGACGCCGTCGTTTCGCATCAATGGCAGAACGACCAGAATTACAGTTATATGGACGCGCTGTACGGCGATTACCCGCTGATCCACAATTCCCCCTGGCTAAAGGATGCGGGCTATTACTATCCCGACTTCGATGCGCTGCAAGGCGCGGAGCAACTGCTGCGCGCGGCGGCCGGGCATGAAAGCGGCCTCGACGACTATCGTGCCCGCTCGCGCCGGGTGTTCGACGCCGTGAATCCCTTCAGCCAGCCCAATCTCGACGAGTACGCGTCGAGATTGTTGCATCTGTGCCGCGACGCGAAATTTACTCGCCAGGCCGTGAGCACATCATGAGCATCGAGCAAAATTCGCTGCTCACGCCGCGCAAATTGCGCGTGGGCGTGTCGATATTCGTGCGCAAAGGCGAGCAGTCCATCTGGGAAAACGGGATCTACCAGAACTGCATTTTCCTGGTGATGCTGCTCATGCGTTCGCCGCTGGTCGAAATGACTTATCTGGTGGCGGGCGGCGGCGACGGCGAACCCGCCGACGCGAAGCATTTCCTGGCCGATTCGCCGGTGCCGCTCATCGACATGAACGAAGCCGCGGCGACGCTCGACGTCATGATCGAAATGAGCGCCCAGCTTGCGCGCGAGTGGGTCGTGGCGTTTCGCGAGCGCGGCGGCAAGATCGTGTCGATGCGGGTTGGCAACGACTATGTCATCGACATCGAGCGCATGGTGTTCGACAAGCCGAATGGCTTGCTGATCACGGGGGCGCCTTATCACGAGGTGTGGACGCTCGCGGAATACGAGAAGACCTGTGTGCCGTATTTCCGCAGCACATTCCGTACGCCGGTGCGGGTGATGCCGCATCTGTGGAGTCCGTTCGTGCTGGAGCGCGAAGCCGCAAAGCTGCCGGAGGGTGTTCGCTTCGGCTACCGCCCCGGCCGCAGGCGCTGGCGGGCGGGCATTTTCGAGCCGAACATCTGTATGGTGAAGACGAGCTTCGTTCCGCTTCTGACCTGCGAGGCCGCGCACCGTGCCAATCCGGACATGCTCGAGCGTGTGTGGGCCTACAACACGTTCCATATGAAGGAGCACACGGGTTTCAACGGCTTCGCACACAGCCTCGATATCGTGAAGCATGGCCTGACCTCGTTCGAAGGGCGCTTTCCGTTCTGCAGGGTAGTGGCTGCCGATGTCGATGCGGTAGTCACCCATCATTGGGAAAACGCGCAGAATTACGTGTATTACGAGGCGCTGTATGGCGGCTATCCGCTCATCCATAACTCGCATCTGATTGGCGATTGCGGGTACCGCTACGACGGATTCGATTGCGAGGAAGGCGGCCGTGCCTTGCAGCGAGCCTATGCGGAACACGACGCGGATCTCGACGCGTACCAGCGAAGCGCGCGTGCGTTTCTCGCGCAACTGGATCCCGTGAGCGAAGCTAATGTGCGAATCTATACGGAAGCCATTGCGGCGCTGTATCCATGAGTTCATTTCGTACAACGATCCGGATGATCCACAAGCTCGTGCTGGCCGCCACGCTGTTGCTGCTGAGCGCCGGGGCATTTGCGCAAGGGGTGCTCGTGCCACAAGGGCAGGCCGGGCCGCGTAATTCGCTGGTCGTCGCGGCGACTTCGGTTGGGGTTCGCAATTGTTTGCCGGCCATGACGGCATTGTCGACGCTCGGTGTGCAGGGAGCCAGCAATAACGACGTGCTGTTCGACTGGGACCGTACCCGCGCGGGGAACAGCACGGTCTTCTCGCTGATCGGGCTGGAGTTTCCCGACAGCAACGCGGCAATGTCGATAACGGGCGTGCCCGAGGCCGACGGTTCGTGCTCGGTCTCGGCAGAGCGCATTTCGGTCGCGCCCCTGGGTTGCCAGGTTGTGGCCAAGAAAGAGCTGGCCGGCTATCGCGCGACGAAATTGCTGCCCCATATGATGGTTTACACCGACACCAAAGATCCGGGCTCGTCGGTGTCGCTGATCGACGAGCAGGTGGGCTGCCTCGTGATCCGCCGGTACGTGAAGTTCTCGGCGGGGGCTCCGGGGCGAGGCGGTTGAGCGGTCAGGCGGTTTGTCACGCCTGGCCCGGATGCCGATACGATCTTCACGACCGGGTTGCAATGACATGAACGCGACGGAAATCATTCGACCATGAACGGGTTACGGATCGGCATCACGATTGGCTTGCATCACGAGGCTGAAACGCTGTGGAATAACGGCATCAAGCAAAACGCCGTTTTTCTGGCGGAAGCTTTGCGGAATTGTTCGCAGGTGGCCAGCGCCGTGCTCGTCAATACGACGCAGGTGCCAATTACTCCGGCCTTGCCTTGGGATCTGGCGCGCTATCCTACGCAGTCCTTCGATGCGGCGAAAGATGACATCGACGTATTGATCGAACTGGGCGGACAGATCGATCCGGCGCAGACCGAATATCTCAAGCAGCGCGGCGCGCGGATCGTGTCCTACTGCTGCGGCTTCGAATATGTTCATGCGATGGAGTCGGTGCTGTTCCGCAAGCCGATGTGGGGCGAGAATCTTTTCGTCAACCAGCGCTATGACGATATCTGGATCATTCCGCAGGTGGCGAATATCAGCCGCTCCTACTTCGAGGTCCTGCGCAGGCAGACCGGGCGGGTTGTGCCATTTATCTGGAGTCCGCAGTTTCTCGACGAACGTGCCGGGAATTTGCCGGATGGGGGAGCGTATCGGCCGGGCAACGGTCCGAAGCGCCTGAGCGTGATGGAGCCGAACATCAATGTCGTGAAGTTTTGCCTGTATCCGGCGTTGATTGCGGAACTGGCGTATCGCCGGCGGCCCGACAGCATCGCCATACTGCAGGTGACGAACGCCGACCAGATCGCGCGTGAGAGCATGGAATTCATCACCCTGATGAATCAACTCGATATCGTGCGTGCGCACAAGGCCGTATTCCTGGGGCGTCATGAAACACCGGTTTTTCTGGCCGAAAATACCGATATCGTCGTTTCGCATCAACTCGAAAATCCGCTCAACTATTTTTATCTCGAAGTTTGCTGGCAGGGCTACGCGTTGGTACACAACGCGCACCTGTGCGCAGACCTCGGTTACTACTACCGCGATAACGACGCGGAAGAGGGCGCGCGCCGCCTGATCGAAGCCATCGAGACGCACGACGCCCACGCTTCGTGGTATCGGGAGCGGCAACGCACGGAGATTGCCCGTTATCTGCCGGACAACCGGCAACTGGTCACCACCTATGCCGCGCTGCTCGACGATTTGATGGCGAGGCCTCTCCGCTAGCCCATGGCAACCCCGGACACACCGTTTTCGCGTATCCAGCAGCGTCTCCTGAAGGGCGATCTGATCCATGCCTCACGCGAAATCGATACCTGGCTGGCGATGGCGCCCGGCGATGCCAGCGCTTTGACGGCGTACGCCTTTCTGATGCGCCTGCGCGGCCGGTTTCAGGTTGCCGCCGAGACGCTGGAACGTTCGCTTGCGCGGGTACCTCGCTATGCGCCAAGCCTGATCGAGATGGCGCGGCTCGCGCGTCACGAAGGGCAACTGGAGCGCGCGCAGACCTGGTACGAGGAGGCGCATCGCTGCGCGCCCGAGGCGACGGAGTGGTTCGACGAATGGCACGATCTGCTGCAGCAAATGCAACGTCATGCTCAGGCGGCCCAGGTGGCCCAGCGCTGGTGCAATGCTCAGCCGGATTCGGCGAAAGCCTGGTTTTCTTTGGGGCTCAGCCATCAGCACAACGAAGATTCTGCCGAGGCAAAGGAAGCGTACCATCGCGCGATGGCGCTCGATGCGCGGTATCCGATGTTGTGCAACAACCTGTCGGCATGGCATAGCTCGATGGGCGACTACGACACCGCCCTCCGCATGTGCGATGAGGCCATCCGTCTCGATCCGGAGAATGCGCTCGCCTGGACCAATGCGGCGAATATCTGGTGCAAGCTGCGCATGCCCGGCAACGCGCTGATCGCCGCGGAGCGGGCCTGCGCGCTGTCGCCGGATTATGCGCTGGCGTTGCTGGCCTTGAGTAATGCGCTAAAAGAGCTGCAGCGCTTCGACGAAGCATTCGATGCCGTGTTGCGGGCCGCGCGCGCAGCGCCTGCCGATCCGAAAATCCAGTGGTCGCTTGCGATGCTGCAATTGCTGCATGGCGACTACGAAAACGGTCTGGTGAACCACGAGGCGCGCTGGCACGGCTCGCCGGAACTGGCGGGGACGCAGCATTTCCATGAGGAGCGGCGCTGGCAAGGCGAAGATCTCGCGGGCAAGACGTTGTTCGTCTGGGGCGAGCAGGGCCTGGGCGACGCCTTGCAGTTCGTGCGCTTTGTGCCGCAGATCGCGCAACGGGTACGCGAAGCGGGCGGGGCGCTCATTTACTGTTGCTTTGCAGGGCTGTTTCCGCTGTTCGAACGCGGCCTCAAGCAGCATGGCGTGACTGTCGTTCCCCACAATGCGATAGACGTACCCGAATTCGACTATCACGTGCCGGTCGGTAGCCTGCCGCTGATGTTAAATGTACGTGCCGAAACGCTGGCCGCGCCGCAACGCTACATCGAGCCCGATCCCGCGAGCGTGGCGCGATGGCGTGCGACGCTGCCGCAAGACGGCAGACTCAAGGTCGGGCTCGTATGGAGCGGCAGCCGGACCCATCAGCGCAATCCGCTTCGTGCGGTTCCGCCCGACTTGTATGCGCGGTCATTGAGCGGCCTGCGTAACGTCGAGTTCTACAGTCTGCAGATCGACGGCAGAGAGGAGGCCGAGGCGATGGCCGCGCAGGGATTGACCGTGGTGGATCGCACGCCGGAACTCACGTCGTTCGACGAGACGGCCGCGTTGATCTCCAACCTCGATCTGGTGATTACCGTTTGCACGAGTATGGCGCATCTTTCGGGTGCGCTCGGCAAGCGGACCTGGCTGCTGCTCGACGTGAATCCCCATTGGGCCTGGATGCTCGAACGCAGCGACAGCCCGTGGTATCCCACATTGACGCTCTACCGCCAGCCAGACTACGAGGACTGGGGCCCGGTGCTGGAGCGCGTGCGGGCCGATCTTCTGGCACTGACTCCGTGAAATCGGGCCCCGGATCATGATCGTTCTCAGCCACTTCCATCGCGTGGCTTCCGCCAGCCTCGCAAACCACCGTCACTATGCAGCGCGATACGGATATCGTCACGAGTGGGTCGACGCATCGAGATTTCCGGAGACCTTGCCGTTGCGCTGTCTATACCGGTACGAGGTGCTGCTCAATGTGCTGAGGCACGCCGCGCCCGACGAACTCGTGCTGTTGCTGAGCGAAGATGCGGCGATCGTCGATCCGATGCCACTCGACGATCTGATGACAGGACGGGACTGGTTGCTGGTGATGACGGCCTCACATGGGCTGCCGCAGGTCGACGTGCAGATCTGGCGCAATACGGCTCGCGTTCGCGAGATCGTGTTCCGGACGATCAAACGATGCCGGCTGGGGGGCGAGCCGCTGGAGTCCGAGGCCGAATTGTTGGCGGGTCTCGACACGCATCCCGGCATGCAAACGATCGGCGGCGTACACGTGGTTATGTCGACCGGTTATAACGTCGATCCCGCGTGGACCCGCGAGCGGACTTTCGCGATCAGTATCGACGACGAATGGGAAAATCCTCGGTGCAAAGGAACCTCGCCACGCTTTCGCGACGTGCTGGTCGAGCATGTGAACCGGCATCAGCGTTCCGGTTTTCCGATGTTTTCCTTCCCGCAATACATGCAATACGCGCAGGACGATTGCGCCGAGCGCAGCGTCTACAACCCGGGGTGTTCCATCGCGTTGATGACGCTCTACACGCCGAATATCGCCGCCTACGCGCGTATTGCAGAGCGCAACTTCCGCCGCTATTGCGACATGCACAGCTATACGCTTTACGTGCATCGCGAGATTCCTTCGGAGATCGGTCTCGATGCGAGCGGCAACTGGTTCAAACCGTGGCTGCTGCACGGCTATATGCAGCATCACGGCTGGGTCGTCTGGCTCGATGCGGATGTGCTGATCGGCGAGATGCAGCAGAAGCTGGAGCCGCTAATGGAGGGGCGCAATTCGCTTCTTGCCCACGACGTGGGGCAGTGGCCGTTCAATTCGGGCGTGATGGGATTTCGCCGCACCGGGCAGAACGATGCGATGTTGCGAGATTTGATGGACCGGATTGCGGCGCTGGCCGATAGATCGCACGTCTATGCCAGCGACGGCGACCAGCTTTATTTTATCCGGGCGCTGGAGCGCGCAGGACTGCTGGACGAAGGAGAAATTCTCGATCTCGTGACCCTCAACACACCGTGGAGCCTGCGGCAGCCCGACAGCTTTATCGTGCACTACTACGGCATGTGGGCGGAGATGCGCACGATGATGATGGCGCACGACGATGCACATCTGAGCTGACCGAAGTCGTCGTCAGGTCACATTGCTGTTCTTTCGGAGATCTGAATGTCTACGAGCGCAGGGCGTATCCCGGGCGATTCTTCGGGCAACCGCCGGCCACTCGTTTATGCAACTCGCTCGCCACTCCAGGGTCTCCTCGGCGAGTTGCGAAAGCGTGCCTGGACCGTCTCCGTTGTTTCAGACGTGAGCGAGATCGGCTCTTCGAACGCGAAGCGGCGCGTCGGCATTCTCGACCTGAGCGACATTTCACACGATGCCGCTGCACGTCTCTCCAACGTTTGCGGCGCGCTGAGCGACAGGGTATGGGTCGCGCTGATCAAGGGCAATCAGATCGACGATCCTTGCATTCGCACGCTGCTCTACGAACATTGCTTCGACTACGTTACGGTGCCGACGGATGTGAGCCGGATTGTCGACGTAGTGGGGCACGCGTACGGCATGGCTAGTCTGCAGGAGTCGAAAGTCGTGACGCCCGTTGCGGACGAGTCCGAAAGCGGCATGGTCGGATCGTGCGAGGCGATGCGCGAACTGTACGACGTCATCCAGCGAGTTGCACGCACGGACGCGCCGGCGCTCGTGACCGGCGAAACCGGATCGGGCAAGGAACTGACTGCTGTCGCGATTCATCGTCAATCGCCGCGCCGTGCCGAACCGTTCGTCGCGATCAACTTTGCCGCCATACCGTCCCATCTCGTTCAGTCGGCATTGTTCGGCCATGAGCGCGGTGCGTTCACGGGCGCCACCCTGCGCAAGATCGGTTACATCGAAGCGGCGAACGGCGGCACCCTGTTTCTCGACGAAATAGGCGATCTCCCGCTCGATAGCCAGGGGAGCCTGCTGCGCTTTCTGCAGGAGCAGACCATCCGGCGGGTAGGGGCAACGAAGCCGATACCGGTGGACGTGCGCATCGTCGCGGCCACGCACGTCGACCTCGAACGCGCGACGGAAGAGGGGCGCTTTCGCGCGGACCTTTACCATCGGCTATGCGTGCTGCACGTCAAGCAGCCGCCGTTGCGCAGCCGGGGCGAGGATATCGGGCTGCTCGCGCAGCACATGTTCGAGCGCTACCGTTCCGATGCGCCACAGCAGGTACGCGGATTTTCGGCGGAGGCGCTAGACGCGCTCTACCTCCACGCCTGGCCCGGTAACGTGCGCGAGCTGATCAACCGCGTGCGTCGATCGCTTGTCATGGCGCGCGGGCGGCTGATTACTGCGGAGGATCTCGATTTGCCGCGGTACGGCGCGCAAGCACCGCTTACCGTGGCGCAGGCCAAAGAGGCGCTCGAACGCGAAGCAATCGAACTCGCGCTCAAACGCAACCGCGGACGTGCGGCTGGCGCCGCCCGCGATCTGCAGATCTCGCGGGCAACGCTCTATCGCCGCATGGAGGCGTTCGGCATCGTCCGCGGCCGCCGTTCCGGCTCCGATTGAGCAACGGGTAGCCGGCGCGTGGCCCGCCCGGCCCGCGCATCGTAGCGATACAAAATCCCGCTTCGCGTACCCATGCTGAGAAAAAAGTATCGATGACGGTGCTGTTTTGGCGTGGCTGACGCGATAACCCCGGTGATAGTCTGCACACGCTATCCGCCGGGGACGCAGGCGATTTCCGGCAGATGACGAAGATTCCAATCAAAATCATCAGGAGACGCTTGTGAACAGATTCCACCATTCCGCGCTGTGCGCACTCATTGGCGCGACGCTGCCCGTCATGTCGTTCGCGCAATCGTGCAACGTGCCCGTCCTGAAGGTGCTGGCGCAAAAAACGCTCGGTCTCGCCGTGATGGAGAAGTCGCTGCCGGACTACGAAAAGAAGAGCGGCACGAAGGTCGAGATCAGCTATTTCGGCGAAAGCGACCGGCGCGCCAAGTCGCGGCTCGATGCATCGACGGGCGCGGGTTCGTACCAGGTCTACTACGTCGACGAAGCCAACGTTTCCGAATTCGCGCAGGCCGGCTGGATCGTGCCGTTGCTCAAGTACTACCCGAAGGAGGCCAACTACGACGATTTCCTGCCGGCACGGCGCGCCGTCGCGAGCTACAAGGGTGTTGCTTATTTCGCACCGCTGATCGGTGGCTCCGACTTCCTGTTCTATCGTCGCGACATCCTGGAGAAGGCGCACATGCCCGTGCCGCGCACGCTCGACGAACTGGTGGCCGACATCAAGAAGCTGAACGCGCCGCCGAATCTGTATGGCTGGGTCGCGCGCGGCCAGCGCGGCTCCGGCATGAACGTCTGGCGCTGGGCGCCGTTCATGCTCGGCGAAGGCGGCACGTGGACCGACAAGTCGGGGCAGCCCGACTTCAATTCGCCCGCTGCCGTGAAGGCCACGCAGCTCTATACCGATCTCTTCCACTATGCGCCGCCGGGCTCGACCACCTATGACTGGAGCAATGCGCTCGAAGCGTTCCGCTCCGGCAAGGTCGCGTTCATGATCGAATCCACGCCGTTTGCCGACTGGATGGAGGATCCGACCAAATCGACGGTCGTCGACAAGGTGGGCTATGCGCGTCCGCCGGCGCCGCTGCCTTCGGCGGCCTACGGTCACGGTCTGGCGATTTCCGCGGTGGGCGCGAAAGACGATTGCACGCGCCAGGCAGCGGGCAAGTTCATTGCATGGGCGACCAGCGAGGAGCAGGAGCAGGCACGGTTGCGCGACAACGTCTTCAGCGACTACAACCGCACGAGCACGATCCAGAGCGACTACTTCCAGAAGCACGTGAAGCCGCAGATCCTGGCCGGTCTGAAAGACACGGGACCGGTTTCGCAGGTTACGTTCTGGCGCACGCCGCAGTGGCCCGACATTGGCGACAACCTCGGCGTCGCTCTCGAAGAGGTCTTCACCGGCACGCAAACGGACCCGCAAAGCGCGTTGAACGACGCGGTGCAGTACGCCCAGGACGCGATGGAACATGCGCGCAAGTAATCCGTGTGCGGGAGCGCGGGTACGCGCTCCCATCCTGTGGGCCGCTGGAGTACGCAATGTTCAATCGCGGTAAAACTAGCCTTCCCTTCGTGTTCCTGGCGCCGCCGCTGGCCGTGATGGCAGTGCTGGGACTCGTGCCGACCGTCGCGGCCATCAATCTCGCGCTGCGCAACCGCGTGCTGACGTACCCGGACAGCGAGTACGTCTGGTTCCGCAACTTCGTTCGCCTCGCGTCGGACCGGCGCTTCGTCAACTCGATCGAGGTCTCCGCAATCTGGGAGTTCGTCACCGTGGTCGGCGCCGTTGCGGTGGGCGTCGTGATCGCGATCTACCTGTTCGAGCACGTGCGCGGGCGGTTGCGCGACCTGATCGGCATCCTGCTGATCGTGCCCGTTCTGTTGCCGCGCGTGTCGGCCGCGTTCATCTGGAAGTTCATGTATTCGCCGCTGAACGGCATCCTGAGCTGGCTGCTCGGCGTGCTCGGCATACCCGACACGGCGTTTCTCTCCGATCCGGGGCTCGCGCTTTATGCCGTCGCGCTCGTCGACATCTGGCAATGGGGGCTGTTCTTCTCGGTGGTGGTGCTGAAGCTGCTCGAAACCTTGCCGCCCGAGCCGCTCGAAGCCGCGCGGCTCGACTATGCGAAAACCTGGCAGGTCTACGCTTATATCGCGTTGCCGATGCTGCGCGCGCCCATCATGAGCCTCGTCTTCATCAAGATGGTCGAGTCGCTGCGTTCGTTCGACCTGATCTACGTGATGACCAAGGGCGGCCCCGGGGTCTCGACCGAAACGCTGGACATGTACGCGTATTCGCAGGGGATCGGTCTTTCGGGAAAGGTTTCGTACGCGTCGAGCATGGCCGTCCTGATGATGGTTGCGACGACCCTGATCTTCACTTTTATCTGGAAGCGGGTGAACAAATGGGAAGACTGATTTCCCGCGGCGCGATTCTGTTGCCGGGCGTTGCACTCGTGTTGCTGGCGGCGTTTCCGATCTTCTGGGCCGTGCTCAATTCGCTCAAGCACCTGCTCGACATCGTCACGCCCACGCCGCGTTTCTTCTTCACGCCGACGCTCGACAACTACCGGCAGGTCATCGCAAGCCCCGAAGTGCTGATCGCGCTGGAAAACAGCGCGGCAATCGTCGGCACGGCGGTCGTGTTGGGCACCGTGCTCGGCGTGCCGGCGGCCTACGTGATCGCGCGCTTTCATGTGCCGGGCAAGCGCGACATCCAGTTCTTCCTGCTCTCGCTGCGCTTTCTGCCGCCCGTTGCGGTGGCGATTCCGCTGATCGCGATCTGGATCGATCTGGGGCTTTACGACACGCGGCTCTCGATGGTCGTCACATATCTGCTGACCACGCTTTCGACCATCACATGGCTGTCGATTCCCGTGTTCCAGCGCATGCCGCGCGAGATCGAGGAAGCGGCCACGCTGGACGGCTACGGTCCTTACGCGGTGTTCTGGCGTATCGCGCTGCCCACCTGCGGCAGCACGCTTATCGGCGGGATCGTGTTCAGCTTCGTGCTGGTGTGGAACGAGCTGATGATCGCGCTCGCCCTGACGTCCTCGCGCAGCGCGACGCTGCCCGTCGTGGCTTCCGCCTTTACGTCGCTGGGCCAGGAGGTGCCGTGGGGCGTCATCAACGCATCGACGGTGCTGCTGGCGATACCGCCTATTATTTTTGTAGGCGTGCTAAGCCGCCTGCTGAACTCAATGCTGAAAGGAAAGTGAGGAGATTGCTGTGAAAGCACTGGTACTCGAAGAAGCACGCCGCCTGAGTCTTCGCGACATCGATCTGCCGCTGACGGTGGGTCCGCGCGACGTCAAGATCCGCATTCATACGGTGGGCGTATGCGGCAGCGACGTTCACTATTTCACGCACGGCCGCATCGGGCCGTTCAAGGTGGAGAAACCGATGGTGCTCGGTCACGAGGCGTCGGGCACGGTGGTGGAGGTGGGCGCCGAGGTCAGCCACCTCGAGGTGGGCGACCGCGTCTGCATGGAGCCGGGCGTTCCGCAATTCGATTCGCCGGCCACGATGCGCGGCCTTTACAACCTCGACCCCGCCGTGCGCTTCTGGGCGACACCGCCGATACACGGTTGCCTGACGCCTTATGTCGTGCATCCGGCGTCGTTCACCTATCGTCTGCCCGACAACGTGACGTTCGCGGAAGGCGCGATCGTCGAGCCGCTTTCGATTGGCCTGCAGGCGGCCAAGAAGGCCGCCATGAAGCCCGGCGACGTGGCGGTCGTGATCGGCGCCGGCACCATCGGTGCGATGACCACGCTCGCGGCGCTCGCGGGCGGCGCCTCGCGCGTGATCCTTGCCGACGTCGTGAAAGAGAAGCTCGCGCACTTCGCCAACCATCCGGCCGTCGTCACCGTGCACGCGGCGGAGCAATCGCTCGTCGATGTCGTTCGTGAGGTCACGCAGGACTGGGGCGCCGATGTGGTTTTCGAGGCGTCGGGCAACGGCGCGGTGTTCGAGACGCTGCTCGACCTCGTCTGCCCAGGTGGCTGTGCGGTGCTCGTGGGCATGCCGGCCGCGCCTGTCGCGCTGGACGTGGTGGCGATGCAGGCGAAGGAAGTGCGGCTCGAATCCGTGTTCCGCTACGCCAATATTTTCCCGCGCGCGCTGGCGCTGATCAGCTCGGGCGCGATCGACGTGAATCCGTTCATCTCCCGCAAGTTCGCGTTCTCGCAGGGTGTGAAGGCGTTCGAAGAGGCTGCCGCGGGGCGTCCCGAGGACGTCAAGATCCAGATCGAGATGGACTGAGCCATGGCCAATATCGTCTGCAAGGGGCTGACCAAGCAATACGACGGCGGGGCGCCCGTGCTGCACCCGCTCGACCTGCATATCGACGAAGGGGAATTCGTCGTGCTGCTGGGGCCCTCGGGCTGCGGAAAGTCCACGATGCTGCGCATGATCGCGGGGCTGGAGGAAATCAGCGGCGGCGATCTGATGATCGGCGGCACGGTCGTCAACGAGGTGCCCGCGCGCGAGCGCAACGTCGCGATGGTGTTCCAGAACTACGCGCTCTATCCGCACATGAGCGTGTACGACAACATCGCGTTCGGCCTGCGCCGCCTGCATACGCCGAAAGACGAGATCGACCGGCGCGTGCGCGAGGTCGCGGCGATGCTCAATCTCGACGCGCTGCTCGAACGCAGGCCGCGGGCGATGTCGGGCGGGCAGCAGCAGCGCGCGGCGATCGCGCGCGCGATGATCAAGACACCTTCAGTATTCCTCTTCGACGAGCCGCTGTCGAATCTCGACGCGAAGCTGCGCGCGCAGCTTCGCACCGACATCAAGCGGCTGCATCAGCGCCTCAAGACGACGACGGTCTACGTGACGCACGATCAGCTCGAAGCGATGACGCTCGCGGACCGCGTGATCCTGATGCGCGGCGGCCGGATCGAGCAGGAAGGCACGCCGGGCGAGCTTTACCGGCACCCGCGCACGTTGTTCGCGGCCGGCTTCATCGGCACGCCCGCCATGAACTTCTTCGACGGCATCGTCGAGCGCGGCGGCGAGGCCGTTGCGGTGCGCGTCAAGGGCGAGCGGTGGCCGCTGCACGGCCCGCGCTTCGCCCGGTTGCTGGACGGACAGCCGGTCAAGCTCGCGATCCGGCCGAACTTCGTCGGCGTGACCGAAGGCGCGCACCCGGCCGAAGCGCTTGCGCTACAGGGTGTCGTGGAGCTCGTCGAGGTGCTGGGCGCGGAGGCGCTCGTGACCGTGGAATATTCGGGCGAACGGGTGGCGGCGCTGGTGTCCTCGGCGCGCGTGCCGGCGCCCGGCGCGAGCGTAACGCTGGCATTCGGCGCGCACGACCTGCACGTCTTCGATGCGGGGACCGAGGAAAATGTCTCGCTCGAACTGCAGTACGATACGGCAGATCCGCAGTCCGGCAACCCGGCCGCGTACGTGGCGCTGAAGGCGGGGGTGCATTAGCAGGACGTCATCAAAAGGACAGCGTAGCGATACGTGAAGGAGACGACGCATGAATCCGGATCTCGAACTGGTTCACACCCGGCAGGACGAATCGTTTCGCGCCTGGGTACACGACTATCCGCACACGGTCGCGAAATGGCATTTCCATCCGGAATACGAAATTCACATCATTCGTGAATCGTCGGGCAAGTATTTCGTCGGCGATTACATTGGCGACTTCGCGCCGGGCAATCTCGTCCTGACGGGGCCGAACCTACCGCACAACTGGGTGAGCGACGGCGGCAATGCGATCGCAGTGCCCTCGCGCGACCTCGTGCTGCAGTTTTCGCGCGAGGCCGTGCAGCGCATGGTTTCGGCATTCGCGGAACTGGGTCCGGTGCTGACGCTGATCGACCAGGCCTCGCGAGGCATCCAGTTTCCCGACCGCCTGGGTCTTTCGATTACGCCGCTCATCGAAGAACTCTGCAGCGCGCACGGGGCGCGCCGCGTCGCGCTGCTGATGGCGATCCTCGACGAACTGACGAACTGCGCACAGAGGAAGATGCTCGCCGGCCCCGCCTACGACGTCAACGCGCGGCGCTACATGTCGTCGACGATCAACCAGGTGCTGTCGTATATCCAGCAGAACCTCGCGGGCAATCTGCGCGAAGTCGACGTGGCGGAGTTGTCCGGCATGAGCGTCAGCGCGTTTACGCGCTTCTTCAAGCGGCATACGGGCTGCACGTTCGTTCAATACCAGAATCGCCTGCGCCTGAACGAGGCCTGCGAACTGCTGATGTGCACGAGCCTTGGCGTGACCGACATCTGCTATCGCGTGGGCTTCAACAACGTGTCGAATTTCAACCGGCAATTTCTGGCGCAGAAGGGCATACCGCCTTCGAAGTTTCGCGCGCTCCATCGCCTGAACGAACCCGCGCCGCACGAGCACAAGGCGGCAGCCTGAGCACGCCTCGAACCGGGCATCTGATTGCCCATCAACAGGATCGTACATTGAGTTATCTCGGCATTGATCTCGGCACTTCGGAAGTCAAGGCAGTCCTGACCGACGACGAATCTCGCGTGGTTGCCAGCGCGGGCGTCGCGCTGCGCGTGGAGAACCCCCATCCTCACTGGTCGGAGCAGAGTCCGCAGGACTGGTGGCGGGCGACCGTCGATGCGATCGGCGCCGTGCGGAGCGCGCAGCCGCGCGCGTTTGCGGGGCTGCGCGGCATCGGCCTGTCCGGCCAGATGCATGGCGCGACGCTGCTGGACCGCGGCGGCAACGTGCTGCGGCCGGCGATCCTCTGGAACGACACGCGCGCCTTCGCGGAGTGTGTCGAGCTCGAAGCGCTCGTGCCCGATTCGCGCGCGATCACCGGTAATCTGGCGATGCCGGGTTTTACGGCGCCGAAGCTGCTGTGGCTTTCCAAATACGAGCCGGCGGTATTCGGTTCCGTGCAAAAAGTGCTGCTGCCGAAGGACTATATTGCCTGGCGTCTGACCGGCGAATTCGTCTCCGACCTGTCCGACGCTTCGGGCACGCTGTGGCTCGACGTCGCCAGGCGCGACTGGTCCGACCGCATGCTGGAGGCAACGGGGCTGACGCGCGAACACATGCCGCGGCTCGTCGAGGGCAGCGAGGCGGCGGCGCCGCTGCGCGACGATCTGCGGCGCGAATGGGGTGTGAACGGCAGCGTGGTGGTTTGCGGCGGCGCCGGAGACAACGCGGCGAGCGCGGTGGGTATCGGCGTGGTCAAGACAGGGGAGGCCTTGCTTTCGCTCGGTACGTCCGGCGTGCTCTTCGCTGCCACCGGACGATATGCGCCGAACCCGGCCCAGGCCGTGCACGCGTTCTGTCATTGCGTGCCGGGGCAGTGGCACCAGATGAGCGTGATTCTTTCCGCGGCCGCGAGCCTGCAATGGCTGTCGCGCGTGCTGAAACTCGATGTCGCCGAACTGGTCGAGATGGCGCCGGCCGGCGAGCGCGCCACGGCGCCGATATTTTTGCCCTATCTGAACGGCGAGCGAACGCCGCATAACGATGCCGAAGCAAAGGGCGTGTTTTACGGCATGAGCGCTTCGCACGGTGCGGCCGAGCTGGCCTATAGCGTGATGGAAGGCGTGGCGTTCGCGATGGCCGACGGCTACGCGGCGCTGCAAGGTGCGGGCACGGTGCTGGAAGCGGCGTCGTTCGTCGGAGGCGGATCGCGAAGCGCATTCTGGGGCCGGCTCTGCGCCACGGCGCTCGGTTTTCCGCTCGATCTTCGCGAAGGCAGCGACGTTGGCGCCGCGCTGGGAGCCGGGCGGCTGGCGCGTCTGGCCCGCACCGGCGAAGCGCTCGACACGGTGTGCGTCGCGCCGCCGGTGGTGCGGCGATACGAACCCTCCGGGACTACGCGTGCCATGCTCGACGAACGGCTGGCGCGCTACCGGCGGCTGTATCGGGCGCTTCGGGAAGAATTTCGGGCGTGAAATCCGTTAGCAATACTCAGGACTGCGGCAAGGGCGGAAGAATGGACTCGACCCGATCGCGCTTGCGGGTGCCGTGCACGAAGCGGCACGGCAAGGAACGCTTTCATCGCCCGTTTTGAGGCGGGAACTTATTGCGCTGGTAGACACATTTCTGAACGCGCCACGGCCCACGGCGATCGCCCGGGATCCAGGCAGGTCGCGGCGTTGGCGATCCATCTGACACTGCCGGAAGCCGCCGATCGCCGGTTGTGCGCCTTCCCTCCCACTCCCGCCCATTGCCTGTCCCCGACGCGGAGCCTTTTGCGCTCCCAGCCCCGGCCGATGCCGATCTTCAAAGCAGATGTCAATATCATGGTATTCCATAGTATCGCCTGGGCGAGGCCATGACTAGTATGGCATACCATAATCTTGTCATCGGATCCCGCATGGCGTGACGCGCGCGGCGGGGCGATTCCGGTTGTGCACGAGATTTCCCATCGGCAGGGCGTTGCGGGGCGATGGGCGACGCCGTTCGGTATTGCCCGGGTTCACGCCCGATTTGGGTCATTTCACGCTTTTCTTTATTAGTTGTACAAAACATGGAAGGAGAATGGCATGCGTTTCGGGAAGTGGAAGATCATGGCTCTTCCTTTGCTGGTGAGTTCTGGCGTGCACGCCCAGAGTACGGTGACGATGTACGGTTTGATCGATGAAGGCCTGAACTTCACGAACAACGCGGGGACCGGCCAAGCGTATCGCCTGCAGAGCGGCGACGTGGTGGGCAGCCGCTGGGGCCTCAAAGGCTCCGAAGATCTGGGCGGGGGGCTGGCCGCGATTTTCAGGCTGGAAAATGGGTTCAACGCAAGCAATGGCGCCTTGCAGCAAGGCGGCCGGCTGTTCGGCCGGCAGGCCTACGTAGGTCTCGCGTCGCAGAATTACGGCACGCTGACCGCCGGTCGCCAGTACGATCCGACCGTCGACCTGTTCAGCGCGATCACCGCCGCGGGCAACTGGGGCGACGTTGGCGCGACACCGTTCGACAACGACAATACGGACTGGGACTTCCGCGTCAACAACTCGCTCAAGTACGTTTCGCCGACCATTGCCGGGCTCACGGGCGAGGCCATGTACGGCTTCAGCAACACGAGCGGCTTTGCCGACAACCGGCTCTTCAGCGTGGCGGGACAGTACCAGTACGGCGGCCTGACGGCGGTGGCGGCCTATATGCGGATCGACAACCCCGGCTCGGGCACGTCGGGCGCCGTCACGAACGATAGCGTTTTCTCCGGCGCCGTCCAGCAGAACATCGACGCCGGGCTTGCCTACAAATTCAAGTCGGTGCAGGTTGCGTTCGCCTGGTCGCATACGAGTATCGACAGTCCGACGGGCAACGCCTATCTGTCGGGTTCGATCGCGCCGGCTAACGGCGGCTCGTGGACCAACTGGAAGTTCGACAACTTTCAGATCAACGGGCAATACTTCTTCACGCCCGCTTTCTGGCTCGGTGCATCGTACACCTACACAATGGGCAAGCTGGATACCACGGCCGGGAACTACAGCCCGAAGTGGCATACGGCCCAGCTCACGCTCGACTACGATCTGAGCGCACGCACGTCGCTTTATCTGCAGGGTGCGTATCAGCACGTGCAAAGCGCCAATACGGGTACGCAGTTCGACAACGCGCAGATCCTGGCGGCGGCGGGCCCGTCCTCCACCGTCAATCAGTTCGTGTACCGGATCGCGATGATTCACCGGTTCTGATCGGGCGCCGACGTTTCGCCGGGCGCGTACGCCGGAGGTGCGCGCCCGGGGCCCGGCATCCAGAGATAGCCAGGTTTTCGAATGGTGGATAATATGGCATTCCAGATCGCCGATTACGACGTCATCGTGCGGCCGCCTTTTTATCCGTCCATCTTTCGTGCCCTATGTCAGACCTTAAAGTTGTCCGCGAGACCAAAACGCTTCGTGAATTAACGCTGGACAAATTGCGCGACGCGATCGTGCAGGGTTACTTCCAGCCGGGTGCGCGCCTCGTCGAACGCACGCTGTGCGATGAGCTGGGGGTTAGCCGCACGATTGTGCGAGAGGTGTTGCGGCACCTCGAGACAGAAGGGCTGGTGGAAGTCATTGCGCGGCAGGGGCCGGTCGTGGCGCAGCTCAATCCCGCCCAGGTCAGCGAGATTTATGAATTGCGCGGCCTGCTGGAGGCGAATGCCGCGCGAGCGTGCGCCGAGCAGTCCACGCCCGCACTCGTGAAAGAACTGCGGGACATCCGCAAGAAAATCGAAGCCGCGTTCAAGGCAGAAGACCTGCCAGCCGTGCTCGCCCATACCGAACGCTTTTACGACGCGCTGTTCGAAGGGGCGCAAAAGACCGTTTCCCTCGCCGTGGTCAAGACGCTGAATGCGCGCATCAATCGCTTGCGCGCGCTGACCATCGCCATGCCGGGCCGCAGCGGAGAGTCGAATCGCGAGATGAACAAAATGCTCGATGCCATCGAGCGGCGCGACGGCGATGCGGCGTTTGCCGCCTCCATCGCCCATATCCAGCGCACTTCGGAACTGGCTCAGTCGGCGCTTGCGCAACGAAGCGAGAGCGTATCCAAAGCCTGATCTGAGCGCGTCATTCCTTCGCTCATCGAGAGGCGCCGTCCGGCGATCTCTCGGCGGACCGACCCGGCTCGCGTCCCTTCCCCGATAAAGCGCTGCTCGTGAGCGGCGTTTTTGATTTCTGCCGTCCCCGCTTCCCTTTTTTCGTCGCGTCCGACTCGCGTTGGCTGGCCGGCGGCGACTCCGCATGCCTTCCAAAACCGGCCTCGCACGGCGCTCCGGCGCGCCGCGGGCGAGATTCATGCCACCCGCCGGCATCGCAAGCATTATGGTATTCCATAATATTCGTGAGCCAAGACCATCCATAGTATGGCATACCATAATCTTCTGTGATGTCGACGCGGCTTTCGGGCTGGTTTGGAGCGCAAAATGAGGTTGGAAGTCCGCAGTCTGGCAAGCAGGTCCGTACCCGGAACGCAGGCAGGGCAAGTCGAATGAAGCCCGATCTGCCGCAGGAGCCTGTCGTCACGCGCGGCGTCACGGCAGGCACGAGCTACAGCGTGTACGCGCCGAAGTCGGACGAAGCGCGGGCGACGGTCGTCCTGATCCACGGCGTGGGCATGAACCAGAGCGTGTGGGCGCCGCAGATCGCTCCGCTGACGGCCGCGAACTATGAGGTCGTGGTCTACGACATGCTCGGCCATGGCGGCAGCGCGCTGCCGCCGGACGAACCCACGCTCGGCGACTATGCGGCCCAGCTCGACCGTCTGTTCGGCGACCTGCATATCGGCCATGCGCATGTCGTCGGGCATTCGATGGGCGCGCTCGTCGCGCTGGAGTTCGCCCTGACGCGCGCGCCGCGCACGCTGAGCGTGGCCGCGCTGAATGCGGTCTACGACCGCACGCCCGCCCAGCGCGAAGCAGTGATGTCGCGCGCTGGGACGCTGGGCGAAGCGCCGCTCGATACGGGCGTCGACGCCACGCTCGAACGCTGGTTCGGCGACCCGGTGCCCGCGCACCTGACCCGGGCCGCGCAAGCGGTGCGCCATCTGCTGCTGTCCGTCAATCCGGTCGGCTATGCGCGGACTTACCGTCTCTTCGCCTGTTCGGACGATGTTCACGTGGGCCGTTTGACGAATCTGTCCGTGCCGGCATTGTTCCTGACCGGCGCCTGCGATCCGAACTCGAGTCCGGACATGTCGCACAAGATGGCTGCGGCCGCGCCGTTCGGTCGTGCCGAGGTCATTGCGAACGCGCGTCACATGATGACCGTTAGCGATCCAGAACAAACGAACGAGCGCCTGCTCGCCTTTTTCGCCGCAGCAACGGAGCCCGGCGCGGCAAACCCACCGAACGCTGGAGGATGCGATGCCTGAGCCGATCATCGAAACGGGTTTCGACACGCTTGAATTTCGCCGTGCGCTGGGCGCATTTGTCACCGGCGTGACGGTCGTTACCACGATCCAGCAGGACGGTTCCCCGCGAGGCTTCACGGCCAACTCGTTTGCCTCGGTGTCGCTCGATCCGCCGCTGATTCTCGTATGCATCGCCAAAACCGCATCGAGCCATGCGGTCTTCTCCCGCACCGATCACTTTGCGGTAAGCGTGCTGGCGGAGGACCAGAAGGCGGTGTCCGGCGTATTCGCCTCGAAGTCGCCCGACAAGTTCGCGCAGGTGGCATGGCGCGCCCGCGCAACGGGAGCGCCGGTGATGGACGGCGCGGCGGCCACGTTCGATTGCAAGACGCACGACGTTGTCGATGCGGGCGATCACATCATCCTGATCGGACGTGTTGTCGATTTCGTTCATACGAACTCGTCGCCGCTGGGCTATTGCCGGGGCGCCTACGTGAATTTCAGCCTCTCGCAGGACGCCCTGGCGGCGACCGGCGCACGCGCCCAGGTGGGGGCGATTCTCGAACACCGCGACGGCCTTGTGCTGCTCGAAACGAAAGACGGCCTGCAACTGCCCACGGGCGTCAAGCTCGAACCCGAAAGCGATGCGGCGAGCCTGCGCGGGGTGCTGGCGAAGCTGGGCCTCGTGGCGCATCTCGACTTCATTTTCGCTGTGTTCGAATCGGGCCATGGGCCGTCGGCGAGTGTCCAGGTCTATTACCGCGGCCGTGTGGTCAACAGCGGCGCGGTGTGGATGGACAACGCGATCCACCTCATCCCGCTTTCCCGGATTCCGTGGAACGAATTGCGCGATGAAGCCGTGCGTTCGATGCTGGAGCGCTATGTGCGCGAGCGCAGCGAAGACGCCTTCGGCATTTACGTCGGCGATACGGAAGCCGGGCAAGTGCAGACGCTTTCAGCCACACGTTGATCGGTAACGTTCGATCACCCGATACTGAAATAAGGAGACCCAATCATGTATTACGAAATCCGTACCTATCGCATCAAGACGGGCGCCGTACCCGCGTATTTGAAGCTCGTGGAAGAAGAGGGCATCGAACTGCAAAAGCAGTACCTGGGCCAGTTGGTCGGCTACTTCTTCTCCGAGATCGGCCCGCAGAACCAGATCGTGCATATCTGGGCCTATCCGGGTCTCGACGAGCGGGAACGCCGTCGTGCGGCACTCGCCGCAGATCCGGCCTGGCAGGCTTTCGCGCCGAAGATTCAGGCACTGATGGAAGAGATGGAAAACAAGATCATGAAGCCGGCGCGCTTTTCGCCGCTGGCCTGAGAGACCACGGTCGAGGCCACCGGCCATCCCCACATTCAACGCAGCGCTACTCAACCGATTCCCACGGACACCGACATGAACAGCACACGCTCTCTGATGATGACGCCGCTGATCGCCCTGTGCGCGGCGGCCTTCACGGCCGCGCCGGCGCTTGCCGCCGATCCCATCGTTTTCACGAGCTGGGGTGGAACGACGCAGTCCTCGCAACAGAAAGACTGGGCGCAGCCCTATACGCAATCCAGCGGCGTCAACGTGCTGATGGACGGTCCGACCGACTACGGCAAGCTCAAGGCGATGGTGGACAGCGGGAACGTGAACTGGGACGTCGTGGACGTGGAGGGCGATTTTGCCTATGCGGCGCAAAAGGCGGGGCTGATCGAGCCGATCGATTATTCCGTGGTCAAAAAGGACGAACTCGATCCGCGTTTCTCGACGACCGACGCCGTGGGCAGCTTCTATTACTCGTTCGTGCTCGGCTACAACAAATCGGCCTTCAAGGGCGCGCAGCCGCAGACATGGGCCGATCTGTTCGATACGAAGAAATTCCCCGGTAAACGCACGTTCTATAAGTGGTCCGCGCCGGGCGTGCTCGAAATCGCGCTGCTGGCCGACGGCGTGCCGCCCAACAAGCTTTATCCGCTCGACCTCGACCGCGCGTTCAAGAAACTCGACACGATCAAGAGCGACATTGTCTGGTGGAGCGGCGGTGCGCAGTCGCAGCAGTTGCTCGCCTCGGGTGAAGCGCCGGTCGGCATGTTCTGGAATGGCCGCCTGCATGCGCTCGAACAGACGGGTGTGCCGGTCGGCATTTCGTGGAACCAGAACCTGACCGCCGCGGACATGCTCGTGATCCCGAAGGGCGCGAAGCATAAGGCCGAGGCGATGAAGTTCCTCGCCGTCGCCACGAGCCCCGAGGCGCAGGCGAAATTCGCAACGGACACGGGCTACGCGCCGATCAACGTGAAGTCGGCCGCGATGATGCCGCCGGCGGTCGCGAAGACGCTGCCGGACCAGTACAAGAGCTCGCAGATCGATCTGGACATGAAGTACTGGGCCGACAATCGCGACGCGATTGCGAAGCGCTGGTACGCGTGGCAATCGAAATAGTCGTCGCAGAGAGAGGCGTGCCCCGTAGCGACGGCGAAGCAGGCGGCGCATAGCAGTAACTGAAGAGATGCAGGAGACACCATGCCCAACGTTCTGAGTACCGTCGCCCATCCGCCGGCGACACCCGCGCGCCGGCGGCGCGACTGGCGCAACATCCGCCTGTTGATACCGGGGATCGTGCTCCTCGTGATCTTTTTCATGCTGCCGGTGCTGTCGCTGCTGTTGCGCAGCGTGCTGGAGCCCACCCCGGGACTGCAGAACTACGCGCAGCTTCTCGGCTCCTCCACCTATCTTCGCGTGTTCGGAAACACGTTTCTGGTGGCGGGCGTCGTCACGGTGGTGACGGTGGCGATCGGCTTTCCGACGGCGTGGCTGCTCGCGATCGCGCCGCGCCGGCTCAGCGCCCTGCTGTTTTCGATCCTGCTGCTCTCGATGTGGACCAACCTGCTGGCGCGCACCTTTGCCTGGATGGTGCTGCTCCAGGCCACGGGCCCGATCAATCGCATGTTGATGGCGATCGGCCTCATTCGCGAGCCGCTGGCGCTCGTGAACAACCTGATTGGCGTGACGATCGGCATGACGTACATCATGCTGCCTTTTCTCGTGATGCCGCTTCACGCCACGCTGCGCAGCATCGATCCCTCGACGCTGCGCGCGGCGGCGGTGTGCGGCGCGAGCCGCTGGCAGGCTTTCTGGAAAATTCTCGTGCCGTTGGCCATGCCTGGCATCGCATCGGGCGCGCTGATGGTGTTCGTGATGGCGCTCGGCTATTTCGTGACGCCGGCGTTGCTTGGCGGCGCGCAATACATGATGCTCGCCGAACTGGTTGCCCAGCTCGTGCAGGAACTGCTGAACTGGGGGCTGGCCGGCGCGGCCGCCTTCGTCCTGCTCGCCGTGACGCTCTCGCTCTATGCGCTGCAACTGCGCTTCACGGGCGGCGCGCGCGCCACTACCGGAGGCCACTGACATGTTGCTCGACTTCGACCGTCTGGGCGCGCTGCGCTGGGCGCTGCTGGCTATCGGCGCTGCCGTCGCCCTGTTTCTTCTGCTTCCCATCGTGTTTATCGTCGCTTTGTCGTTCGGCGATTCGCAGTGGCTGATCTTTCCGCCGCCGGGCTGGACGCTGGAGTGGTATCGCCAGTTGTTCACGGATCCGGGCTGGCTGGATTCGCTGCTGACGAGCGCAAAACTCGCGGTGATCGTGACGGCGCTGTCCGTGCTGATCGGTTTTCTCGCCTCGCTCGCGCTGGTGCGGGGCAAGTTTCGCGGGCGCAACGTCGTGAAGGCGTTCTTCCTCACGCCGATGGTGCTGCCCGTCGTGGTGCTGGCGGTGGCTCTCTATGCATTCTTTCTTCGCATTGGACTGAACGGAACGATGACGGGTTTCGTCATCGGCCATCTGATCATCGCCTTGCCGTTTTCGATCATCTCGATCAGCAATTCGCTGTCGAGCTTCGATACCGCACTGGAAGATGCCGCGTTGATCTGCGGGGCCTCGCCGCTCGAAGTGAAGCTGCGCGTGACGCTGCCCGCGATCCGGCTTGGCCTGTTCGCAGCGGCGATCTTCGCGTTCCTCGCATCGTGGGACGAAGTGGTGGTGTCGATCTTCATGTCGAGCCCGACCTTGCAGACGCTGCCCGTGCGCATCTGGGCCACGCTGCGGCAGGACCTGACGCCGGTGGTCGCCGCGGCGTCTTCGCTGCTGGTCGGACTGACGACTGTTTTGATGCTGGCGGGCGCCGTGCTGCGCCGCGCGCGATAACTGAGGTAATTAGCCATGACTTCCGCATTCCTGCAAATCCAGCGCCTGCGCAAGACCTACGACGACGTCGTCGCCATCGATCAGGTCTCGCTCGATGTGCGCAAGGGCGAGTTCATGACCTTCCTCGGGCCGTCGGGCTCGGGCAAGAGCACGACGCTCTATATCGTCGCGGGCTTTCAGGAGCCGACCGAGGGCCGCGTGCTGCTCGACGGCAAGCCGCTGCTTTCGGTCGCGCCGAACAAGCGCAATATCGGCATGGTGTTCCAGCGCTACACGCTCTTTCCGCATTTGACGGTCGGGCAGAACATCGCCTTCCCGCTGCGGGTTCGCCGTCGCCCCGATGCGGAAATCAAAAAGAAGGTCGAGCAAATGCTGGCGCTCGTCCACCTTTCGGAGTTCCGCGACCGCATGCCGGCCCAGCTCTCGGGCGGCCAGCAGCAGCGCGTGGCGATCGCGCGTGCGCTTGCGTACGATCCGCCCGTGCTGCTGATGGACGAACCGCTCTCTGCGCTGGACAAGAAGCTGCGCGAGGAAATCCAGCTCGAACTGCGCCGCATCCATCAGCAGACCGGCGTGACGATACTCTATGTGACGCACGATCAGGAAGAGGCGTTGCGTCTTTCGGATCGTATCGCCGTGTTCAACAAGGGCTGTATCGAACAATGCGGAACCGGCGAGGAACTCTATGCGAATCCGGCTTCGCGCTTCGTCGCGAACTTCATCGGCAATTCGAACTTCCTGCCTGTGCGCATCACGGCACGCAACGCAGCGCAATCGAGCGCGGTGTTTCCGAGCGGCCATGAAGTCGCCGCCGCGGGCGACGCCACGCTTTCGGTGGGAAACGACGGCACGCTGATGGTCCGCCCCGAACAGATCCGCCTTCGCGCGCTCGATGCGGCGAAAAATGCGGCAGGCTTGCCGGTGACGGTTCGGGACATCACGTATCTGGGCGACGTCATGCACTACTCGGTGAGGACACCCTGGGAACAGGACGTGTCGGTGAGAATGCCGGCCGGCGACCATCGCGATAGCGGCATAGTCATCGGTACCCAGGCCTGGGTCGACTGGGACGCGCGCGACGTTCGGCTGTTCGCGCAAGCTTGATCGGGCACGCGATGAGCGAATCGTTTTTGTCCCTGAAAGTCGAGCGCCGAACCACCACGTTACGAGAGCTGGCGCTAGAGAAAATGCGCGGCGCCATTCTCGACGCCCGTTTCCAGCCGGGCGACCGGCTGGTCGAACGTACGTTATGCGAAGAACTGGGCGTGAGCCGTACGGTCGTGCGCGAGGTCCTGCGCCATCTGGAAACGGAGGGGCTGGTCGAGATCCGGGCGAACCAGGGGCCGATCGTGGCCGTGCTCGATCTCGAACGGGCCACCGAGATCTACGAGATTCGAGCGCTGCTGGAGGGGGAGGCGGCGGCTGCCTGCGCCCAATTCGCCGATCGATCGATCATTGCGGACCTCGAAAAGCGGATCGACCAGATCGAACTCGCTTTCCACGACCAGGATTATGGCGCGGTGCGCTCGCTTACGACCGCCTTTTACGAGCGCATGTTCACGGCGGGGCACAAACATGTCGCCTGGGAGATCGTGCAGTCGTTGACGGCGCGAATCAACCGCCTGCGGGCCTTGACGATCGCGTCCGACGATCGCGGACGCCAGGCCGTTGCGGAAATGCGCCGGATATTGGCGGCGCTACGCGCGGGGGATGCCGCTGCCGCGCGTAGCGCGGCCGTCACGCACGTCAGCCGGGTGGCGGAAATCGCCCGGAAGCTGCTGGTTGAAGGGCAAGAGCACTTGCTGCTGAAACAGGCGGGCTGACGACGGATACGCGCTTTCCTTCTCGCTGGCCCACCGGACGTCGGGTCTCGCGAATCATTTTCAAACACCTTCAGGAAAGTCCATGGAATTGGCAACCCGGTTGAAAGATCCGCTGCTGTTTCGACAGCAGGCGTATGTAAGCGGTGAATGGCGCAGCGCGGCGAATACCGAAACGTTTGAGGTTCGCGATCCCGCGACCGGCTCGCTTGTCGGCAGCGTTCCCTTGATGGGCGCGACGGAAACCCGTGAAGCGATAGCCGCAGCGAATGCCGCCTGGCCCGCGTGGCGCAACAAGACAGCCAGGGAGCGTGCGGCCATTCTGCGCCGATGGTTCGAGCTGATGGCGCAGAATGCCGACGACCTTGCTCTGATCCTGTCGACGGAGCAGGGCAAGTCGCTCAATGAGGCGAAAGGTGAAATTGCGTACGCGGCGTCCTTTCTCGAATGGTTTGCCGAAGAAGGCAAGCGCGTGTACGGCGACACGATTCCGACACCCGCGAGCGACAAGCGCATCGTCGTGGTGAAGGAGCCGGTGGGGGTGTGCGCCGCGATTACGCCGTGGAATTTTCCGGCGGCGATGATTACCCGTAAGGTTGGCCCCGCGCTTGCGGCGGGTTGCACGATCGTCGTCAAGCCAGCCGAGGCGACGCCGTTTTCGGCGCTGGCCATGGCCGTGCTGGCCGAACGTGCGGGCGTGCCCGCGGGCGTGTTCAGCGTCGTGACGGGTGACCCGAAGGCGATTGGCGGCGAGCTGACGTCGAACCCCATCGTGCGCAAGCTCTCGTTCACGGGGTCGACGCCCGTGGGGCGCCTTCTGATGAGCCAGTGCGCAGCGACCGTCAAGAAGGTCTCGCTCGAACTGGGCGGCAACGCGCCGTTCATCGTGTTCGACGACGCCGATATCGATGCGGCCGTGCAAGGTGCCATCGCATCGAAGTATCGCAACAGCGGGCAGACATGTGTTTGCACGAACCGCTTCTACGTTCATGAGGCTGTCTACGATCAGTTCACCGAAAAGCTGGCTTCGGCGGTCGGCCGCTTGAAGGTGGGACGCGGCACGGAGCCCGGCGTCGAACAGGGACCGCTGATCAACGAGGCGGCCGTGCAGAAAGTCGAAGCGCACATCGCGGACGCCGTAGCGAAGGGCGCATCCGTGGTGACGGGCGGAAAACGTCACGCGCTCGGCCACGGTTTCTTCGAACCGACCGTGCTCAGGGACGTCACGCCGGCGATGAAAGTCGCGAAGGAGGAGACGTTCGGACCTCTCGCGCCGCTATTCAGGTTCACGAGCGACGATGAGGTGATCCGGTTCGCAAACGACACCGAATTCGGTCTCGCCGCGTACTTCTATAGTCGCGACATCGGCCGCGTATGGAAAGTCGCGGAAGCGCTCGAGTACGGAATGGTGGGTGTGAACACGGGCCTGATCTCGAACGAAGTCGCGCCGTTTGGCGGCGTGAAGCAGTCGGGCATGGGGCGCGAAGGCTCGCACTATGGCATCGACGACTACGTGATCGTCAAATACCTCTGCATGGCGGTGTGAGCGGGGGCGCGGTAGACCTATCCAATTATCTTGAAGTCTAAAAATGAAAACCATTAAAGACTTGCCCATTGCCAGCAAAATCTCAATCGCGTTTTCGAGCGCGATTTTTGCTTTTATTGTCAGTGCGGGTATTTGCCTTTTCAGCGTTCGCGCTATCGACCAGAAACAGAAGGATATCGAAGCATCGGAGCAGATACTGATTCTGCTAAAGGACGGGTCGGCCGACTATCTCAACATCGTCTGGGCGGTGCTCGCGAACAACCTCAACGGCAAGGCGGCGCACCGGCAGTGGATCGTCGATCACCGGGGCGACTTCGGCGACAAGATGGCGAGACTGCGCGCGATGGACCGAAGCCTCGCAGGGGATGCGCTCAGCCGCGAATGCCAGCAGGAATACGATGCCTGGCTAGGAAAAGTCGTAGATCCGCTCGTGGACATGCGAAAGAAGGTGGACGCCTACAGCGTGAGCGTAAGCGATTTGTCCGGGCTCACCGAAGGTTTCGGATCCTATCTGGGCACCGAAAAGTTGATCGAGGCAATCGGCAAGCTGGACAGTTACGAGCAGACGCGAATGTCGGCCAACCGGGTGGCGCTGGATTCCCTGCGCACGACGATTTACGTGAGCGTAATCGTCGCGTCGCTGATCGCCGTGCTCGCGTCCATCCTCGCGGGGCGGTGGCTTTCGCTTGCGATCTCCCGTCCCCTGAAACAGGCAGTTTCCGTGGCAACGTGCGTCGCCGAAGGCGATCTGACGAATCGCATCCAGGCGACGTCGGAGGACGAAACCGGGCAGTTGATGCTGGCGATGCAGGCGATGAACCAGAGCCTCGGGACGATCGTGGCCGGAGTGCGCTCCGGTGCCGACCGCATTGCTTCCGCCTCCAGTGAGATCGCGGCCGGCAATCTCGATCTTTCTTCGCGCACCGAAGAGCAGGCGAGCTCGCTAGAGGAAACGGCGGCCAGCATGACGCAACTGACCGAAACCGTGCGCCAGAATGCGGACAACGCCCGCGAGGCCAGCCTGCTTGCCACGCGCGCATCCAGTCTGGCGGACGCCGGCAACGAGGCGGTACACGGCATGGTCGAGACGATCGGGCGGATCAGCGGCAGCTCGGACCAGATCTCGGAGATCACGGGGGTGATCGAAGGAATCGCCTTTCAGACCAACATTCTGGCCTTGAACGCGGCGGTGGAAGCCGCGCGGGCAGGGGACCAGGGACGCGGGTTCGCCGTCGTCGCCAATGAGGTGCGTGGGCTCGCGCAACGCTCGGCAACGGCCGCGCGGGAAATCAAGGAGCTCATCGGTTCGTCGGTGGAAACGATTCGCAACGGCGCCAGGCAGGCGCACGACGCAGGCGGCACGATGGCGGAAGTGAAGCTCGCGATCAAACAGGTGGCGGACATCGTGGGCGAGATCGCGGCGGCTTCCGACGAACAGAGCCGGGGCATCGAGCAGGTCAATCAGGCCGTGAACCTGATGGACAAGGTCACGCAGCAAAACGCGGCGCTCGTCGAGCAGGCGGCTGCCGCGGCCCAGTCTCTCGAAGATCAGGCGATGGATCTCAAAGGTGCGGTGTCGGTGTTCGTGCTCGCCGATCACCACGATCACGCTGATCGGCATGCATGAACCGCGGCGCAGCCGGCTCGTGTCTAACAACGATCCGGCTGCAGATCGCAGGGCTTACTCGGAAGCGGTGGCGCCTGCGGGCGCCCGGCTGGGGGAGCGCGAACCGTCGTTCGGCGCGAGCAGGTAGTAGGCAAGTGCTGTTGCGACGAGGCCGACCATCCACGAGACATCGGCGCCGCCCATCATTGAGGCCCAGGGGCCATGAAAGAAGCTCTCTTCCATGAACGGAACCTGAATCGCAATTCCGAAGACGTAAATCGCAATGGCCTTGAAATTGAACGAACCGTACACGCCGCCGTTGTTGCCGATGATCTCGGCGACCCGATAGCGCCGGTGGTTGACGAGATAGAAGTCGACCAGATTGATGGCGATCCAGGGCGCGAGAACGATGCGCAACGCGAAAATCGCATTCAGAAAGAGGGCGATGAAGTTGCTCGACGCCCACAGCGCGGTCACGGTGGACGCAACCAGCAAGACTGTCGATACGACGATACGAACACGCCGGCCAGGCACCCACTCGGGACGGAACGTTTGCGCTGCGGTGATGAACGACAGCACCGCGCCATACAGATTCATGCCGTTATGGCCAATGATGTTGACGAGGAAAAGGAAGATCAGGACGTAGCCGAACAGGCCTGTCTGCGTCCGGATGGCCTGCATCGCGTCGGTGGAGTGACCGGTACTCACGGCGACCACGCCGAAGACGAACGCGAAGATCGTTCCCAGCGACGTGCCGAAGTACGTGAAGGCGAAGGTCTTGCCGAACCCGGTGGACACCGGCAGATAGCGCGAGTAATCGGACGTATAGGGTGCGAAGCTGATTTGCCAGATCGCGCACAGTCCGAACATGGCAAACCAGTTCGAAAGCTCGAAATGGCCTTGCTGGAAGGCGCGGGCGTCGAGGTTAGGCGCCATCAGCAGCATGCCGATCACGAGCGCGCTGCCCATGAACCACGCGCCGATCTTGTTGAAGCGATGGATGAAGTGATAGCCGATCACGCCGACCAGCGTCGCGAGGAGAGCGCCCAGCACGGTCGCCAGCGGTACGGGAACCGGCGGCGCGGCAGCGTGCAGCGTCTTGCCCGCGAGAATGATGTTCGAGACGAAGAAGCCGAGATAAATCAAGGTGGTGAAGCCCACCACGAGCAACGACCCATAGCGGCCGAATTGCGCGCGGCTTTGAATCATCTGCGGCACGCCGACGAGCGGCCCCTGCGCGGAGGTGAGGGCATGAAAGATCGCGCCGAAGAACTGCCCGGCCGCAATGGCGAGAATGGCGCTCACCAGATCCAGGTGGAAGATCAACACCGAGGTGGCGCCGGAAATCACGGCCAATGGCGCGACGTTCGTGCAAAACCACAGGGTGAAGAGGTCGACCGGTTTGCCGTGCCGATTCTCCGGGGCAACATACTCGATCGAATTGCTTTCGATGGTCAGAACGCTGTTATCGTTCGACGGGTTGTTCATCATGTCTCCATCTTTATTGCCAGGCTACGCCGCGCCATGCCCGGTAAGGGCATGGCGCAGGTTTTGAATCGATGCGGCGGGTGAGTGGCGCGCGCCGGTGTGCGCTCAGCGCATCACGAACGGGTCGCTGATCGGATCGTCCGACGTGCGAAGCCATACCGACTTCGTCGTCGTATATTCCAGCGCGGCGCTGAATCCGCCTTCGCGGCCGTGCCCGGAGCGTCCGAAGCCGCCGAACGGCACGAGCGGCGATACGGCCCGATAGGTGTTGATCCAGACGATGCCGGAGCGAACGCGCTTCGAGACGCGGTGCGCGCGCGTGAGATTGGTGGTGAAAATACCCGCAGCGAGACCGTAGGCCGTGCTGTTGGCCTTTTCGATCGCTTCCTGTTCGGAGGCGAACGTGTCCACGGAAAGCACCGGCCCAAAGAGTTCGGTCGTGATGCTGTCCGCGTTCGCAACGCCGCTGCAGTCCAGAATCGTGGGCGCGTAATAGTACCCGGGCCGATCGAGCTTCTCCGCACCGGCGAGCGCCCTGGCGCCCTGCTGCACGGAACGCGCGACGACGGACTCGATGTGGCGCAGTTGCTTTTCGGTACACAGCGGCCCGTATTCCGTCGCCATGTCGTTCGGCAAACCCACGCGAATGCGCGAAACGCGTTCGACCAGCAATGCAAGGAATGTGTCCTTGATGGAGGCCTCGATCAGCAGTCGCGATCCCGCGACGCAGCTTTGACCGCTTGCGGCGAAAATAGCCGCAACCTGCGCATTCACCGCGCTCTGGATATCCGCGTCGGCGAAGACGATGAACGGCGACTTGCCGCCCAGTTCCAGCGAGACCCGGGCGAGATTGTTCGATGTGTTCGCGACGATGTGCTTCGCGGTTTCCGGGCCGCCCGTGAAGGCGACCTTATCCACTTTGGGATGGCCGCTGAGCACCGCGCCGCATTCCGCGCCGAAGCCCGTGATCACGTTGACGACGCCCGGCGGAAAGCCGGCCTCGTGCACGAGCCTCGCGAACTCCAGCAAGGGGCCGGGCGCTTCCTCGGAGGCCTTCAGCACCACCGTGCAACCGGCGGCGAGCGCGGGCCCTACCTTCACCGCGGAAAGGAACAACTGGCTGTTCCACGGCACGATCGCGGCCACCACGCCAACCGGTTGCCGTTCGAGCCAGACCTGCATGTCCGGCTTGTCGACCGGAATGTGGCTGCCCTGGATCTTGTCGGCGATGCCGGCGTAGTAACGGTAGTACTCCGCAACATACGCGATCTGGCTGGACGTCTCGCGGATGATCTTGCCGGTATCGTGGGTTTCAATTTCAGCGAGTCGCGGCGCGGCCTTTTCGACAAGGTCGGCGAGCTTGTAGAGCAGTTTGCCCCGGCTCGACGCGGTGATGCCGGCCCACGCGGGATCGCTCAGCGCGCGGCTGGCGGCTTCCACGGCCCGGTTGACCTCGCCGGTCCGGGCTTCGGGCATCTGCGCCCAGACTTCGCCCGTGGCCGGGTTCAGGCTGCCGAAGGTCGCGGCGCCGGGTTCGAACCGGCCGTCGATATACAGCTGAAATTGAACACTCATGGAATCACGCCCTCACTGAAAGGCAGGCATCACGTCGTTGATCATGCGCTCGAGCGAAGCCTTCTTGCGCTCGAAGCTCATGCCGGTGTCGATCCAGAAGGAGTACTCGTCGAATCCGAGTGCCTCGTAGGCCTTCAGGCGCGCGATCACCTCTTCGGGCGTGCCGATCACGTTGTTCTTGCGCATGGCTTCCGGCGTATAGAACGGGTGCGCGTCGATCTCTTCCTGGCTCAAGGTCTTGATGAGACCGCGGCTGACCGGACGCTCGTTCTTGAACCACGCGCCGAAGTAGTTGTAGAACACGTTCACTTCATTGGCCGCCACTTGCGCGTCGTCTTCGCTGCTCGCCACGTAGGTATGGCGCAGCAACATGATCTGCGGGCGCGGCATGTCGCTGAACTTCTCGCACGCCGCGTTGAAGTGGCCCACGAGCTTTTCGACCTCTTCGTCGCCGAAGTGCAGCGGCGTGACCTGAACGTTGCAGCCATTGGACACGGCGAATTCATGGCTGTTGGGGTCGCGCGCCGCGACCCAGATGGGGGGATGCGGCTGCTGGAGCGGCAGCGGAGACGAGGTCGTCGAAGGGAACGACCAGAACTCGCCTTCGTGCGCATAGTCGCCTTCCCATAGCTTTTTCACTGCCGGAATGAGTTCGCGCATTCTCTGCCCGGCGCCCCATGCGTCGAGGCCGGGGCTCAAGCGTTCGTATTCGAACGAATAAGCGCCCCGCGCGATGCCCAGCTCCAGGCGGCCGTTGGTGATGATGTCGGTCATCGCCGCTTCGCCCGCGAGCTTGATGGGGTGCCAGAACGGCGCGATGACCGTGCCGGTGCCGAGCCTCACGTTCGTCGTCTTGTTGGCGAGGTCCGCGAGGTTGAGGAACGGATTGGGCGCGATCGTGAAGTTCATGCCGTGGTGCTCGCCGGTCCAGACGGCGTGCATGCCGCCCCGGTCCGCGATCTGGCACAACTCGACCATTTCGTCGTACAACTGCTTTTGACTGGTCTGGTCGGAGACGCGCTCCATATGAACGAAAAGCGAAAAACGCATGGGGTAACCTTTCAGGAAAGAAGCGGGCGGACCGTGCCGTTGCTGTGATCGCCGTAATACATGCCGTAGCTCTTCAACTGGCTTTCCTTGCGGTAGCGTTCGAGCATGCTGGCCACTGCGCCGTCCTGGAAGCCGTCTGTCCCGATGTCGTCGAGGCTGACGAATTCGCCCGTGGCGGCGGACTCATCCGGTGCACTGCAGAGAAACGAAATGTACTGGTAATGCGTTTCGGTGTTGTTGTACGCCGAATAGATGAAACTTGCCGAAGCGTGCGGCTGGTAGGTGTTGAAAAGCTCGGCGAGCGCCTTGTCCGCGCCTTCCTTGCCGATTTCCTTCGAAGGCAGGCTCCATTTGTTGTCCGCCGTCTTGGTCAGCAGCACCTTGTCGTCGCGCGCGATGATCGCGCTGACGATGACTTTCGGCCCGGCGATGACCTCGGCGGACACCTTCGCCGGCGTGAAATAGCCGCCGCGGTAATAACCGAGGCCGGCGTAGCCCGCGGAATGGAACGCCTCGACTTTGCCGACGATCAGGGCGTGGTCGCCCGCGTCGATCACCGCGTGCGTGGTGCAGTCGAACCAGGCGCTGACGTCGTCGATGAGCGGGTTGTGATTCGCGCTCAGATGCCAGCCCAGATTGGCGAAGCGATCGTCGCTGGGCCGCGCGAAGGTATTGGACAAATCCTTCTGGCCCTCCGCGAGGATATTGATGGCGAAGTGCCGCGTCGTGGAAAACGTCGGATAGTTGCCCGACGTTTTCGCGATGCTCACCAGCAGCAAGGCGGGGTCCAGCGACACCGACGTGAACGAATTGGCGGTGAAGCCGAGCGGCTTGCCGTCTTCGCGCGCGGTGGTCACGATCGTGACGCCCGTCATGAACGCGCCGAATGCGTCGCGAAGTTCGCGGGTATTGAGTTTTGTCTCGTGGCTCATGTCACGCTTCCGACTTCATGGTTTCGACCCGCGGCTCGGTCTGCAACCAGGCGCGCAAGGCGAGATTGACTTCGTGGGGTGCGGTCAGGTTTGCCATGTGCCGCTCGTTTTCGATCACGACCGCCGTTCCGTTGCTGGCTGCCGCGGCCATCTGTCTTGCCATCTCCGGCGTCGAATTCGGATCGTCGGAGCCGGTGAGAACGAGAGCCGGGCAGGCAATCGTGTGCCAGCCATCGGCATAGATTTCATCGCCCTTTGCGAAAGCCGTATAAGCCGTGGCGTAACCCGCGAGATCGACGGATTTTAGCCAGGACTCGACCTTCTGCGCCGCGGCCTGTTGTGCTTCCTCGGCATTGAACCAGCGCTTGAGCGGCGTATCGATGTCAATGGTTCCGGATCGCAGTTCGGCGGCGCGCTGGAGCACCGCTTCGCGCGCCTCCTCCGTGCGGCGATATACACCGTTCAGGACCGCGACGCGCTGGACCAGATCGGGCCGCGTAACGGCAACGCCTGCCGCAATCAGCGAGCCCATCGAGTGGCCGGCCAGATTGACCGGGCCGAGATCCAGCGCCTCGATGAACTCGATCGCCCAGGCCACGAACTGCTGCAGCCCGGCATTCGCTTCGAGTGCGCCGCTCTTGCCATGCCCCGGCATATCGACCGAAATGACGCGGAATCCGGAAGCGAGCTCGTCGATCTGCGGATACCACGCGAGCGCCTGCATGCCGACACCGTGAATCAGGACCAGCGGCTCGCCGGTGCCCTGTTCGAGATAATGGGCAACGCGATTAGTTGACAGCTGCAGGGTTCTTGACATCATTTCCGAGCTCTGCGAGATCTTTGTAGCGGTCGCCAATGCGGTGATGCGGACGGCCGCCGGTCGCGCCGCCGATAGCGACGACCAGTTCGTCGGCCGCCGGCGCATCGGCAATGGCGAACTGGAGCGTCAGGTAGTGCGAGCGGCGGCCCTCGTCGTTCTTGTCCATCATCGGGATGAGCAGGGGCGCATTCGCCGGGCCGCGCGTGTTGTTGAAGGCCAGATACGACTTCGCGCCAACGGCCGAACGGTAGGTGTTGCCGAAGTGCAGCGTATGGATCAGCGCCGAGGCATGCTCCAGTTCGCCGTCCACGCCGACGATGGCGCTCTTGCCAAACGCCTCGACCGCTTCGCCCGAACCGGCTTCGTCCAGGATGAGCTTCGTCAGGTACTCGCTGAGTTGCGGCGCGAGCGCGCGAATCTCCGGCGAAAGGTCTTCGATGTAGCCGCGGCCCGCCCACGGGTTCTTGATGACCGCTGCCGCGCCAATCATCTTCAGTGGCTTTGCGGCGGCTTTGTCGCCGTCTACATAGACGGTCTCGACGTGGAGGACGGATTTGCGAATCAGGCTCATGGCACGTTCCTTTCGTACGTTGATCACGGGTTTCATTTTGGTATACCATGTTACGGAACACCATAAGCGTTAACCCTGCAAGGGAATTCACAGAGAACGGCCATGGCCTTTCGGCGTGGAGAATGCGATGCTCCTGGCTGGCGCGGATCCGATCAACGTGACGTATCGGGCGCCTGGCTTGTTCTTCTCATGGGTAGGGATTTTTTATGTCTGCGATTGCTTCGCCGACTCGACCGCTGGCCATATTCAAGCTCGATTCGACTTTCCCCGAGCTATCTGCGGCGGCGGGAGATTTCGAGGACTGGTTTCAGCAGGCCGTCATTGATCACGGTATGCCGGTGCAGATCTGGAATGCGCGAGGCGAAGGTGCGCTGCCCGAGCCGGCCGCGCTAGCCGGCGTGATTCTGACCGGCTCCGCGTGTATGGTCACGGCTCGACAGCCGTGGAGCGAGCGTCTGCGACTATGGCTGCGACAGGCGGTGGGCGCCGGGCTTCCCGTGCTGGGTGTCCGCTACGGGCATCAATTGCTGGCCGATGCACTGGGCGGGTGTGTGGCTGCACGGCCCGAGGGGGCCGAGGTTGGAACGATATCGGTGGGACGTCACGCGATTTCCGATAACGACCCGCTGTTTGCCGGATTACCGCAGCAGTTTTTTGCGCAGTCGGTTCATTGGCAGTCTGTCATGCGCTTACCCGAACAAGCCGTCCTGCTGGCGGGATCGGAGGCCGATCCCCATCAGGCTTATCGTGTCGGGGAGAACGCGTGGGGCGTGCAATTTCATCCCGAGTTTCCAATGGCTGCCATGCGCTTCTACATCGAGACCTACGAAGACACGCTGCGAAAAGAAGGACAGGACCCGTTACGGCTTGCCCGGCAGGTTCGGGAGACGCCCGAGGCGGGAGGATTGTTGCCCGCGTTTGCGAAGATATGCAACGCGCGTCTCCTTCGGATGACTGAATAAGAGCAGCGTGATCTCGAAGGGTTAAACGTTGGGGATGCCGGGGTACCGGGCGCCGGAATGGCGCGCTACGGGACGCAGCAATGGCATCGCGTGAACTTGCGATAGAGCTGGAGCGCGAGCCCGCCGGCCACCACGATCAATGCGCCGCCGATACTCGAGTCGACACTCGTCATGACCTCGGCGAGATAGACCGCGGCCGCTGCTATCCGGGGATGAAAGAGCGCCCTGTTGCGAAGGTTATGCACTTGAATTCTCCAATGGATAGATGGCGGCCGGACCCTCAACGCTCCGGCCTCAGGCTTGCCAGGCGTAGGGCTGGAACCTCTCTTCCAGCGGCAACCGGGCGACGCTCGCGGTGTAGTTCGTCATTGTCGAGGCGGCAACCACGAGGATGACGTCGAGCACCCGCGCCGGGTCGAAGCCTGCTTCGGTAAACGAAGCGATGTCGTGATCGTCGACGCGGCCGCGCTTTTCGATCAGCGTGCGGGCGAGGCGTGACAGCGCCGCAAACTTGAGGTCCTGCGGGAAGCGGCGTTCGCGGATCGCCTGCACGTCGGCCTCGCTCAGACCTTCCTTGAGCGCGAGGAACGAGTGGAAGGCGACCGGCCACGCGGAGCCGTTGGTCACCGCGTTGGTGAGCAGCAGCACCTGGACCTGAGCTTCGGTGAAGTTGCCGCCATGCACCTGCTGGAACACGCCGACAAGGCCATTGATCAGCTTCGGCGAGCCGGCGATGGCGCCGGCAATGTTGGGCACCATGCCGAAGGCCTGAGCGAGGCCGTTCATCGCGGGCTTCGATTGTTCGGGTGCGGAGTCGAGCCTATAGATGGGGAAGTGAGCCATGATGTTTCCTTGAGCGTGGAAGGTATCGTTGAGATCGGTCAAGCGACAGGCACAGGTTAGTGAGCGGCGCGAGGTCTGCCAATTACATGGCAGGTAATCAGCAAGTCGAATTATTCGCGGGCCAGATCGAGCAAGGCGAGGTGCCGCGTTTCGGTTTCGTCGTCGGCGGAAACAGGCATTCGATCCGCAGTTCCTGCGCAGCGACAGTCAACGGCGTTCCGACCGTGGTGATCATCGAGAAGTAGTCGAGTACCGCGCCGTCGTTGATGAAGCCCATTGGCTCCCGCGTGCGATAGTCGCTGAACCTGGCGTCAATCGCGGGCAGGCTCGCTCTGGACGACGGGCTGCAGGCTCTCGCCGAATTGCAGACGAACGGTCGATCCCGCGTTGCCGCCGCTGACGATGGACAACTGCGCGCCGATCATTCGCGCGCGCTCTTTCATGCCCTGCAGGCCATAGGAGCCGCCCGCCGCCGCACCTGCCACGTCGAACCCGATGCCGTCGTCGCGGATCTCCAGGGCGAACTGGCCGACGGTGCGTAGCACGACCTCCACGCGCGACGCCTGCGCGTGCCGGCTGACATTGGTGAGCGCTTCCTGGGCGATGCGGAATACCGCCGTGGCCCGGTCGTCGTTCAGAGCGGGTTCGGCGCCGTCCAGCCGGAATGCACAGGTGGTCGAATTATGGCGCGCGAAATCCTGAACCAGCCACTCCAGCGCGGAGAGCAGGCCGAAGTTCAGCGCGGCGGGGCGCAGGTGGCTCGCAATGTTGCGCACGATGTCGATGGTCCGCTCCACGAGCTCGCTCATCTGGGCTGCCTTGTCTTTCCATGCCGAACCGTGGACCGGCAGGCGCTTCAGCAACGATATATCCATCTTGATGGCGGTCAGCAACTGGCCCAGTTCGTCGTGGATTGTCATGGCGATCTGCCGGCGCTCTTCTTCGCGCACCGATTCCTGGTGGGCCGATAGCTGGCGCAGCTTTTCCCGCGAATCGCGCAGTTCGAGCTCCGTTCGTACGCGCTCGCGTACCTCCTGTTCGAGCTGGTCGCGATGACGCGTCAGATCTTCCATGGCCTGTCGGCGCGCGCTGATGTCGGTCAGTTGCCCTTCGAGCCGTAGCGGACCTGCCTCGTCGCAGCCAACCCCGCGCGCGTTGAGCTGACACCATACCGCCGTGCCGTCGGCGCGCGTCAGCGGTATTTCGAGTCCGGCGATCTCGCCCGTCAGGTGCAGCGTCTCGAACAGGCGGCCGACCTGCGTGGCCGTCAGCGGCTGCGCGAGCAAGGCCGGCTGCGTGTCCTCCGCCCGTGTGTCCAGCAGGCGGGAGACATCGCGATAGCCCAGCAACCGGGCCATCGCCCGGTTCGCGTCATGGAGCCTGCCGTCGCGATCGAGCACGAAGATGCCTTCGAGCGAGTTCTCGATGATGCTCCGGTACTTGATCTCGCTCTCCCTCAGCGAGGCAGTGGACGCCTGCAGCCGTTCCGCCATGACGTTGACGCGCGCCGCCAGTCGACCCAGTTCGGCGCGCGACTCGATCGCGCACCGGGCATTGAGGTCGCCGCCGGCAATCCGGTCGACCATTTCCTCGAGGCGTCGTATGGGCTCGCGCACGAGGTGCCTGATGAGCAGGAAGGTCGCGATGTAGAGCAAGGCGAGCACGAGGGCAAGCGTCGCGAGCACGGCTTCGCGCGCGACCACGAGATCGTGTGCCGCCACCGCCCTCGTGAGTTCCACCCGCACCTCGCCGATCGTTTCACGCGGTGCCTCGACGGGAGGCTGGTACTCGATGGGCCGTACCCGCACCACCCTCTCGTCCGGCCGCGGCGCCGGCGCGTTGCTCACGTCGGCGAGCACGCCGTAGCTGGTTGCCGTGACCGTGAGGCGGACGACTTCGGGATTCGGTCTCAGCGTGTTCAACTGGCGCACGATCGCGTCCCGGTCGACGTTCCACAGCGGTTGCGCGAGCGATTGGCTAAAGAGATGGGCGATCCGGCTCGCACGGTCGTCGAGCTCGACGAGCCGGCGTTCCTGTGCCTGTCTGAGCACCACGAACGCCGAGCCGCCCGCCACCAGCGTGATGAGCACCAGCAGCGAGAGCATCAACTGGGCGTGCAGGCTGTGAGGAAAGCGTGGGCGCAAGATGGCTGGCCACATCATGCAGTGGGAGAACGCCTGGTTAGCAGGGGGCCGAGATTGAAGTCGTAGGCTCCCGGATGTCTGCGGGACAAGCGCGAGAAGACGCTGAAGTCCGGGGCGTCGCGACGGTCGAACGCGATTTCGTAGTACCGGGCGGCGGAGTCGCCGTACAGGACTTTCAGATAGTCGAGTCGCTGCCGCGGACCGCCCGCCAGTGCGAAGTCCGCGCCATGATGATAGTCGTAGATCAGCACCATCGCACACGCGCCGATGAACTGGTCCCCTGCGACGATTGCGGCGAGTTCGCCACGAAGCACGGATGCCACCGCGTCGGGCAGCGCGCCCAGACCGCCGACGACCGCGCTGGCGTGTCGCTCCCGTACGGCGCTGAACGCGCCCAGGGTCATCGAATCGTTAGCAGCCCAGATGATGTTCGCATCGGGATAGCGCGACAGCAGCACGAGTGCCTTCTGGCGGGCGTCGGAGAAACTCCAGTCGCCGTACACGAGCTGGCAGGTACGGTCCGCGGGACGCTGCGCCAGCGCGGCCTGTACGCCGGCTGCGCGTTCCTCTGAAACGGGTGTGGCTGGGTCGCCGGTGATGCCGATGACCCTTGCCGGTTGGTTGCCGTTTGCCGAGCACAGGTAATCCATGAGCCGGAAGCTGCCGCGTTCCGCGTCCGCGGTGATCGTGCCGATCCAGTTCGGGATCGCGCCGCGTTCGTTGCCGATCTCGGCGCGTTGGGCATCGGTCAGGTCGTTGTGGATGAGCAATACCCTGGCGGGCGAGCGCGACAGCGTCTGCAGCATTTGCCGGGCGGCCATCTTTTCGTTGACGATCACGACGTAGTCAGGCGCCTCGGCCCGGGCCGCGACCGATTCGGCGAGGCGCTGCATGAGCAGATGATCGCGTTCGGCATACAGCACTTCGAGCTGCATGCCGAAACGCCTGGCGGTCGCGGCCATGAAGCGGGACACGAGTTGCCAGTGCGGGCCGGTATCGCCTTCGGCGGCTTCGCCCGGATTCAGAAACACGATCTTCGCCGGAGCGCTGCGCACGGGCATCGCCCTCAGTGCGGGGGCCGTCGCAAGACACGCGCCGAGGCCCATGCAGCGGGCGAGCATCTGTCGTCTGTTCATGGTGATATCCGGGCGTGCGGCGGCCAGTTTTCCTCTACTGCGCCGCCCGGAGAAGCAAAGGACGATCTGGCACGGCAACCCGTACGGGTGGGTGGATTCAGGAGGCGAGCATGCGCGAAGCATAGCGCGACGTAATGGCGCCGACAATCCGGCAATCGGCTTCCGCTCGCTTTCCGCGGCCCTTGTGCGCGCCTCGCAAAAGTACGACGAATCGCAGGCGCGTGCCACGCGAACAGGGCTGCACGCTTTGGGGCCCGGGTTGCGCGTTCAGGATTTCCTGACACGTAATTCAGGACATCCTTTGATTTTTTGCAGCGAGACCCGACTGTCCGGAACGTCCGCAGGGTTCATGATGGAGCAGGACGAACCATGCATCGGATGAGGCGAGACGAGATGGATTCCTGGCCGCTTGATCGCAAGGAGCGAGTCGACGAGGTAGAGACGCTATGCCTGCGTCTGTTCGATGCCTGGTGCGAATCGCGCAGCCTGGTGCCGCTGACTTACCTGATGCACTGCTGGCCCATGCCGCACCGCTGCGCGGGCGCGATGCGGCGCTTGTACGAAACGGTGACGGACCTGCGCCGCTACCATTCGGACTGGCTGGACATGCAGACATCGGCAACGCTCGGCGAACTTTGCGAATGTCTCGGGCGGCTGGTCGACGATGCGTCGGCGATTTCGCCCGGGATCGGCGCTCCCGCCGCGTGAGCCGGATCCGGGCAACCCGGAGCGACGGAGGCCGGGTGCGAGGTCTGCTGTTCGCTGCGCTACACTGCGTGCATTGCGCTTGCAGGGCAACCACAACAACTTATGATCCGGATACTCATCGCCGACGACCACGCTATCGTGCGCGGGGGGCTCAAGCAGATCATCGCCACGACGACCGACATCGTCGTGGTCGGGGAGACGGGGCAGGGCTCCGAAGTGATCGAGAAGCTGCGCAGTTGCGAGGTCGATCTGCTGCTGCTCGACATGACGATGCCAGGCATCAGCGGTATCGACCTGATCCGCCGCGTGCGATCCGAAAAGCCGGCGCTGCCCGTGCTGGTATTGAGCATTCACAACGAAGCGCAGGTTGCGTCGCGGGCGCTGAAGGCCGGGGCGACCGGCTATCTGACGAAAGACAGCGATCCCGACGTGCTGATTGCCGCAATCCGCAAACTCGCGGACGGCGGGCGTTTCATCGACCCGAAGCTCGTCGACGCGATGGTGTTCGAGAAACATTCCGGCGACGTGGCACCGTACGAGATTTTGTCCGACCGCGAGTTTCAGGTGCTGCAGATGATGGCGGCGGGAAAGAGCATCAACGAAATCGCGGATGCCTGTGCGCTCAGCGCCAAAACCATCAGTACTCACAAGATGCGGCTGATGCAGAAGCTGGGTCTGTCGAACAACGCCGAGGTGATCCGCTACGCGATCCGGCACGGTCTTGTTACCGAGTGAGCGGTTGCCGTGCGCGCCGCGTGAAGGAAATCCTGACGCGTGAACCAGCGTTTCCTTAAGGAACTATCCGCCGGCGCCGATGGAGCCGCACGCGCGCGTCGCCTACGATGGGCTGCACGGACTCTGGGAGAGCGGCGATGGCGGGACGGCAGTCGTTACGAATGGCAGTCGGCAAATGGCTCGGCGCTACGCGCAAACAGACGGTTCGGGTGATCGCGGTGCACCGTTCCCGCTCAGGCCGGATCGTCAGCGTGTGTGTGGAGATGCAGGGGGCGAGTCGTTCCTGCGGGCTGTTTTTCTTTCACCACCCGGAACGCGGGTGGCAGGTCTTTCCGCCGGAAGGCACGCGTCCGGCGATGAGCGTGGCGCGGCACGCCGCCTGAGCGGGGTTCCTGTCGTGACGTACGGAGCGAACTGTGGGGAGATCGCACGTGGATGAAAAGACGATAGAAACGGTACTGCCGCAGTACGAAGTCAAACTGCGTGAATGGATGAGCCAGTGGTACGACCATTCCGTGCTGAAGGGATTCATACAGCCCCCGTTCTTGCTCGACCAGTCGAAGGCCGAACGCCTTGAGGGCTATTTCGTCGTCGGATTGACGCCGGCCGAAGGCGCTCAGGCATTTTTCGGCACGGTACACTGAACCGTCCTGGTTCTCGATTTCTAACGCTCATACCCATCCGGCCGGCCAGGCTCCCGCGCGCATCGCGGGCCGCCCGGACCGCCATTTCTCCTTTCCCCACCCCGGTTCACGATCCGCTTTTCATGCTGCAGTGCATCTCAAAAAAATAGTTATGTGATGTAACTATTATGGTATAAAACTATCAGACGGCATTCGACCGGAACCAAGGAGACAACTGCAATGAACCTGAACGGCAAGACCCTGATCGTCACTGGCGTGGCGTCCGGCATTGGCGCAGAGACGGCGCGCCTCGCCCGGTTTCACGGCGCTCGCGTGATCGGCGTGGATCGTCAGCCGGTGAACATGACGCTCGACGCGTTTCACCAGGCCGATCTGGGGGACCCGGCCGCGATCGATGCGCTGGTCGCGCGCCTGCCGGACCGCATCGATGCCCTGGCCAATATCGCGGGGGTGCCCGGCACGGCGCCGGTGGATCTCGTGGCGCGCGTGAACTACCTGGGTCTACGCCATCTCAGCGAGGCGCTGATGCCGCGCATCGTGCCGGGAGGCAGCGTGATCAACGTCGCGTCGATCCTGGGCGCGGAGTGGCCGCAGCGGCTCGAACTGCACCGCGAGCTGGCCGATACGGCCGGTTTCGAGGCGGGCGCTCAGTGGCTTGGCGCGCATCCCGTACCGCAGGCCACCTGCTACCAGTACTTCAAGGAAGCCCTGATCGTGTGGAGCGCACGCCGCTCGCAGGACTGGTTCGCAAAGCATTCGGTGCGCGTCAACAGCGTCGCGCCGGGCCCGGTCTTTACGCCGATTCTGGGCGATTTCGTGACGATGCTCGGACCCGAGCGCGTGGAAGCCGACGCCGCGAAGATGAAGCGCCCCGCCTACGCGGACGAAGTTGCCGAAGCCATCGTGTTTCTTGCCTCCGGCGCTGCACGCTGGATCAACGGCATCAATCTGCCCGTCGACGGCGGCCTGGCCGCCACGGCAATCTAAGCATACCTGATCAATACCTACTGGAGACATGCGTCATGAGCAATCCGTCAGGCTTTCCGCTTGCCAACGCGGACACGTGGCAGGGCAAGATTTTTAACGGCGACTGGGTTGGCGTTCCCGGCGTGCTGGACGTCATCGAACCGGCTTCCGGCCGGCCGTTGCATCAGGTCGGCAAGGCCACGCCGGAGGACGTCGCAGTCGCCGTGAAGTCGGCCCGCGCGGCGCAGCGCGCGTGGGCCGCCACGCCGCCGCGCGAGCGGGCAGCGGTGTTCCATCGCGCCGCGGCGCTGTTGCAGGAGCGGGCAGGCGCTGCGGCGGCGCTCATCGCGCGCGAGACCGGCGCCATCCTGGCGAAGGGCGAGCATGAGGTGCGCGAAGCGATCGTGTTGCTGCAGCGCGCGGCGGCAATGCCGCTGGAAGCCAACGGACGGGTGCTGCCGGGCCAGCCGGGGCGCCTGAGCATCGCGCGCCAGTTGCCGCTGGGCGTGATCGGCGTGATCTCGCCGTTCAATTTCCCCCTCGTGCTGTCGCTGCGCTCGGTCGCGCCCGCGCTGGCGGTCGGCAATGCGGTGGTGATCAAGCCGGATCCGCGCACGCCCTATGCGGGCGGATTCGTGATCGCCGAGGTGCTGGCGGCCGCGGGCTTGCCCAAAGGACTGCTGCACGTGCTGCCGGGCGGCGCGGACGTCGGGCAGGCGCTGGTCGAAGCCCCCGGCGTGCCGATGCTCGCGTTTACCGGTTCGACGGCAGCCGGCCGCAAGATCGGCGAGCTGGCGGGGCGCCATTTGAAGAAGGTTTCGCTGGAGCTCGGCGGCAAGAATTCGCTGATCGTGCTGGAGGATGCCGATCTCGACAAGGCGGCCTCGGCCATTGCATTCGGCGCCTGGTTCCACCAGGGTCAAATCTGCATGGCGACGGGCCGCGTGCTCGCCCATCGCAGCATTGCGGGCGAACTCACGCGCCGTCTTGCCGACAAGGCACGCCATCTGCCGGTGGGCGATCCCGCCGTGGCGCAGGTCGCGCTCGGGCCCATCATCGACCAGCGGCAACTGCAGAACGTGGTCGATATCGTGGGCGCGTCGGTCGCGGCCGGCGCCGTCGTGGAGGCGGGCGGGACGCACGAGGGGCTGTTCTACTCGCCGACCGTGCTGTCCAACGTGAAGCCGGGCATGCGCGCGTTCGACGAAGAAATTTTCGGGCCTGTCGCGAGCGTGATTCCGTTCGACACCGACGAGGAGGCAATCGAACTTGCCAATCGCACCGAATACGGCCTGTCGGCGGGCGTGATCTCGGCCTCGGTGGGGCGCGCCATGGCAATTGGCGAGCGGCTGCATACGGGCCTGCTGCACATCAACGACCAGACCGTGGCCGACGAGGTCATCAATCCCTTCGGCGGAACCGGCGCTTCGGGCAACGGCACCAGCGTCGGCGGCCCTGCCGACTGGGAGCAATACACGCACTGGCAGTGGGTAACGATCAAGGACGCGGTGCCGCAGTATCCGTTCTGAGCCGCGGCGAGGGCGCCCCCTGGGAGGGCGCCGCGGCCAATGTCTTCAATTATCAATAAGGTATACGAAATGAGCAGTCAGGCAGAAGAGCAAACCGTGACTTTCAGCATCGAGGACGGTATCGCGTGGGTGAAGTTCAACCGTCCGGAAAAACGCAATGCCATGAGCCCGGCGCTGAACCGGCGCATGATGCAGGTGCTCGACGAGCTGGAGTTCCATCCGGACGTGGGCGTGCTCGTGCTGACCGGCGAGGGGACGGCGTGGACGGCCGGCATGGACCTCCAGGAGTATTTCCGCGACACGGAAGCGCAAGGTCTGCGAGGCACGCGCAAGGCTCAGCGTGAGAGCTACGGCTGGTGGCGGCGCCTGCGCTGGTATCAGAAGCCCACCGTCGCGATGATCAACGGCTGGTGCTTCGGCGGCGGCTATGGTCCGCTCTTTGCCTGCGATCTCGCCTTCTGTGCCGAAGAGGCACGTTTCGGCCTGTCGGAAATCAATTGGGGCATTCTGCCGGGCGGCGGTGCGTCGAAGGTCGCCGCAGAACTGCTGTCGTTCCGCCGCGCGATGTATCACGCGATGCTGGGCGAGAACATCGACGGCCGCAAAGCCGAGGAATGGGGGCTCGTCAACGAGGCAGTGCCCGCCGCGCAGTTGCGGGCACGCGTCGTCGAAGTGGCGCAGGCGCTGCTCCAGAAGAATCCGGTCGCCCTGAAGGCTACCAAGGATGCGATTCGCCGGGTGCGCGAGATGACTTACGATAATGCCGAGGACTTCCTCGTGCGTGCCCAGGAGGCGGCCAACAGCTTCGACGACGATGGCCGCAAGGAGGGCCTCCGGCAGTTCCTCGACGACAAAATCTACAAGCCCGGCCTTGGCGCCTATGATGTGACCCGGAAGCGTGCCTGACCGCAGGAGCCCGTTAACATGAACAGGATCCAATCCGCGACCCATGCCGGTGTGCGGCCCGGAGTGCGTGGCGAAACCGTGACACGTCTGCTGCGGCCGGCGTCGATCGCCATCGTCGGCGCTTCGCCGACACCGGGCGCGCTCGGCGCGTCGGTGCTGGCCAATCTCGAACGCAACGAATACGGCGGGCAAATCTACCTCGTCAATCCAAAGCGCGACGAGATCCATGGCCGGCCATGCGTGAAATCGATCGAGCAGTTGCCGTCGGGCGTGGACGTCGCTGTGCTGGCGATCCCGCAGCCGGCGGTGCTCGACGCCGTGCGGCAGCTCGCCTCGCGTAACGTGGGGGCCGTGGTGATCTTTTCGGCTGGCTTTGCGGAGGCGGGCCCGGAGGGCATCGCGCAGCAGCGCGAGATCGCGAGGATCGCCGCCGAAACCGGCATGATTGTCGAAGGGCCGAATTGCCTCGGTTGCATCAATTATCGCGACCGCGTGCCGCTGACCTTCATCGAAACCAGCGTGAGCGAGGTTCAGGCGCAGCGCAGCCGCGCCCAGCCGGCCATCGGCATTCTGTCGCAGAGCGGGGCGATGATGGCCGTGCTCAACACCACGCTGACGAGCCGCCATCTCCCGCTCTCGTACGCGGTATCGACAGGCAACGAGGCAGCCAGCCATCTTGAGGATTACCTGGAGTTTCTGCTCGACGATCCCGGCACGCGCGTCGTTGCGATGATCGCCGAGCAGTTCCGGCAGCCGCGCCGGCTGCTGGATGCCGCGCGGCGTGCGCGCCGCGCGGGCAAGCTGCTGGTGCTGCTGCATCCCGGCAAGAGCGCTGCGGCGCGCGCTTCGGCGGCGACGCACACGGGCGCGATGGCGGGCGATTACGCGGTGATGCGCACCAAGGTCGAACGGGCCGGCGTCGTGATGGCGCAGAGCCTGGAAGAGCTGGGCGATATCGCCGAGATCGGCCTGCGCTGCGCGCGCCTGCCCGCACGCGGAACCGCGATCCTCGGCGAGTCCGGCGCGTTCAAGGCGCTGTGCCTCGATATCTGCGAGGAGCTCGGTCTGGAACTGCCCGCCGTCGACGACGGCAATGCGTCCGCGCTACGCGCAGCCATGCCGCCGTTCGTCGCGGTTTCCAATCCGCTCGATCTGACCGCCCAGGGGCTCGTCGATCCTGAGTTGTACTACCGTACGCTGTCCGCGCTATTCGACGACGAACGGTTTTCGGCCATTGTCGTCGGCCTGATCCAGACGGATCCGGTCACGTGCGCGATCAAGATGCCGCCGGTGCTGCGCGCGGTTCGGGAACTGCATCCGCAAAAGCCGGTGATCTGCGCGGGGCTCGATGAAGGTGCCATCGTGCCGCCCGAGTACATCGAGCAAATGCGCGAGCTGGGCATTCCGTATTTTCCGGGCACGGAACGCGCCCTGCGGGCCATCGCGCGGCTCAGCGATTCTCGTACCCGGGACTTTTCCGAAGCCGCGTTCGAGCCGGTTGCCGCCGATGTGCCGCGCCAAAGCGGCGTCGTGCCCGAATACCGCGCGAAGCGCGTGCTCGCGCCGCTCGGTATTCCGTTCGCTCGCGGCGAGCTTGCCACCGGTCTCGATTCGGCGCTGAAGATCGCGGAGCGCCTGGGTTATCCGGTTGCGCTCAAGGCGCAGGCGGCCGAATTGAGCCACAAGAGCGACGTGGGCGGCGTGATGCTCGGCGTCGACGGGCCCGGGTCGCTACAGGCCGCGTGGACGCAGCTAGACCGCAACATCCAGCGGCACGCGCCGGCAACGATGCTCGACGGCGTACTGATCGAGGCGATGGGCGCGCGCGGTCTGGAGATGATCGTTGGTGCGCGCCACGATCCCCAGTGGGGACCCGTCATCCTCGTTGGTTTTGGTGGCGTGACAGCCGAGGTGACGCGCGATGTCCGGTTGCTGCCTCACGATCTTTCCAGAGACGCGGTGGTGCGCGAGATCGGCCGGCTCAAAGGCGCGCCGCTGTTGCACGGCTATCGCGGTACGCCCGCGCTGGATGTCGAAGCGCTCGCGGAGGTGGTCGTGCGTCTAGGTGCGTTGCTGCAGTCGGAACCGGACATTCGGGAGATCGACCTGAATCCGGTCGTCGTCTACCCCAGCGGGCAGGGAGTGCTGGCGCTCGACGCGCTGATGCTGATCGAGGCGCCACGGCAGGTCGGCTGACCGTTCTGATCCGGCGGGGCGGAACACCGTCCCCGCCGGACCGCTCAGCCGGCGAAGATTCTTGAAAGAAGGTGCCGCAGTTGTTCCCGCTCGGCCCCGGAGAGCCGATGAACCGCGGCTTCATCGGCTTTCTGCGCGGCCTTCAAGGCTTGCGTGTGGAGTTTGATGCCTTGCGGCGTGAGCGAGACCAGCTGGATGCGTTTGTCGTCCGTGCTGCGCTGTCGCGTGAGCAGCCCGTTCGACTCCAGCCGGTCCAGCAACGTCGCCAGATTGGGCGGCGCGATGGCCAGGGCTTCGGCCAGTGCCTTCTGGTTCGTTCCCGGGTTGTGCCGCAGCATCGACAGGACCGCAAAATCGGCCTGCCGCAAGTCGAGTTTCTCTATCTGGGCGTCGAAATGTGTCTGGACTACGAGATAGGCTCGCCGAACGTTGTATCCGAGAAGACCCAGCAGCTCCGACTGATCGACCAGACCGGAGGCTTCGTCATTGATGTTATGGGTAGCGGGCTTGGTCGGCATGTCAGGAGAGCAAAGCGGTAAGGCGGTTCCGGGAAATCATAGCATGTGACGATCGATAGCCGTCCTCAAGGCGGCGAGAGGTTTGACGTGGGTTGTGCCGGCGCTGCCGCGCATTCAGCGTTTTCCCCTAAACCGGGATTCTTGCGTTTCCGCGTAAACAACTTATCATATATAACAAATATACAAGATAATTAAAATTCCGAGACCCATCACCAGAAATCGCCAGGAACCGCCAGGAGACAACACATGCATGCTTCGTCGCCCCACGATTCAGGAAGTAACGGGAAACATGATTCGGTATACGAAATAAAAACACTGATTCTGCTGGGGCTGGGCTTCGGCCTGGTCGGGCTGGACCGCTGGATCGTCGCCCCCTTGTTTCCGCACATGATGCGCGACCTGAACCTGAATTTTCAGCAGCTCGGCAGCCTGATCGGTATCCTGAGCGTCGCCTGGGGAGTGTGGGCGATGGCGATGGGGCCGGTGTCCGACCGGATCGGCCGCAAGCGCATTCTAGTGGTCACGATGGTCGCGTTTTCGCTGCTGTCCAGCCTGTCCGGCCTTGCCACCGGCTTCGCGAGCCTGATGCTGATCCGGGCGGTGATGGGGGTGGCGGAAGGGGCATTTACGCCGGCCAGCGTCGCCGCGACCGGCGAGGCCTCGCTGCCGTCCCGGCGCGGGTTCAACCAGGGGTTGCAACTGAGCATGTTCTCGCTGCTGGGTCTCGGGTTTGCGCCGATTCTGGCGACGCAACTGCTGCGCGTCCTGCCGTCCTGGCATTGGGTGTTTACCGTTTCCGCCGTGCCGGGCCTGATCGTCGCGTGGCTGATTGCCCGTACGCTGCGCGACAAGCCGCGCAGCGAGTTGCCCGCTTCACCGGCGACCGCAGGGCGTCCGCGCTGGAGCGCGCTGTTTGGCAGCCGCAACGTGTGGCTTGCGACACTCGCGATACTGTGCGCGATGACAGGCATTTTCGTGGTCAGCGCGATGGTGCCGACCTATCTCGTCGAGGTGCTGCATCTCGATACCCAGGAAATGGGGTTCGTCGTCTCGGCGATCGGCTTTGGCGGTTTCGTGGGCTCGTTCGGTGTGGCCGGCGTGTCGGATTTCATCGGCCGGCGCAATGCCGCACTGATCGCGTTCGCCGGCGCAGCGGCGCTGCTGTATCTGTTCGCCGGTACGGGAGCGGATCCGCAACGGCTGTTCGTGTTGCTGTTCGGCGTTGCGGTGTTCGCGCTGGGTCTGCTCGGCGTCCTGAGCGGTCCGATCGCGACCGAAGCGGCGCCCGCGGGCCTCGTGGCGTCTTCCGTCGGCTTCGTGTCGGGCGCCGGAGAAATCTTCGGCGGCGGCCTGGCGCCTGCGGTAGCCGGCTTCGTCGCCCAGCACTTCGGTCTGGCCTCCACGCTGACTTTCGCGCTCGGCGGCCTGGTCGCCGGCGGCGTCGTCTCGCTGTTCCTCGTCGAGACCTCCCCGCGCCGTCGCGGCGCCGCCGCGTCGCCCGCCTCGATGGGCATCCCCGAGGACATTGCCTGAGGCGTTGCCCGCCGAGTCGCTTCCTCTGCATGCATTGCCCGCCGCGCGGGCAGATTGCCGATACCTGAACCCCTTGTCAGCCCGGCTGGCCGTTGCGCCAGCGGGCGGCGCTCGTCCCGTGCCTTCGTGCTGGCCTGCCAGTCGCGCGCCGGTGACGGCGTCATGTAGCGAAACACCTATTCGATCCTGGAGATAGTCAATGAGAAGTCAAGCCATTTGCGTTGCCGCGAGTCTGTTGTTTGCGTGCCACGCCTATGCACAAAGCAGCGTTACGGTCAGCGGCCTGCTGGATGCCGGTGTGTCTTATGTCAGCAATGAGGCCGGTGGTCACGTCTTCAAGTTCGACGACGGCGTCGCCGTGCCGAACCTGCTGACCTTCAGCGGCAAGGAAGATCTGGGCGGCGGCGTGCATGCGGTCTTCGAACTCACGGACCAGTTCGAGATGGCCACGGGCTCGTTCATGCCGGACGAGAGCCTCTTCAGCCGCACCGCGCTCGTCGGTCTCGACGATGATCGCTGGGGCCGCCTGACGTTCGGCAACCAGTTCGATTTCATGTTCGACTCGCTGTTCCTGGACGACGGCTCCATCTACGCGCTGGGTATCTACGACTTTCCGAATGGACCGTTTGCGAAGCTTGCGCTCCCGGACAACCCCACGGGCGCATTCGACTGGGACCGCATGGCGGGCGTCGCCGTCAGCAACTCGGTGAAGTACCTCAGCTCCAACTTTTACGGCTTTTCCGCAGGGGCGATGTACGGCTTTGGCGGCGTGCCGGGATCGTTTGGTTCGGATAGCTCAATGAGCGCGGGCATCAACTACCTGAACGGCGGGTTCGGGGCAAATGCGGCTTATACCGAAGTGAAAACCGACGTGGGCGGCGTACAGGACAGCGTGCGCAACTGGGGTGTCGGCGCCCGTTATCGCATGGGCTTCGTGACCGCGACGGCGCTCTACACGGCCGTGCGCAACGAGCTGAATGGCGCCGAGGTCTGGCAGACCGAACTGGGCGGCTTGTGGCAGATGGCGCCGCAGTGGGCGTTGAGCGGCGCGTATATGTACATGAAGGGCAACGACGTCGTCGACAACAACCATGCGCATCAACTGACCGCCATGCTGACTTATACGCTCTCGAAGCGAACCAGCGTTTATGTGGCAGGTGTCTATCAACGCACGAACGAGGGTGCGACGGCGCTGATCGACGACGTCATGGTTGCGTCGAGCAGCGCATCGCAATTCGTCGGCCGGATTGGCATGCAGACGCGTTTCTGAACGACAGGACAAAAAAATTCGCATTGCCAGGGAAATTATTTTTTACAGATCGAAATTTCGACGACAGGAGACAGTCCATGCGGAGCGCACCCTTCAATCCACTCCGTTTAGCGCCCGACGTGCGCGAGTTGCTGGCGGCAATTGCCGCCAGCGGCGCGCCGCCCCTCGAATCGCTGCCTCTCGCGCAGCGCCGTCTGGCCTACCAGCAGATCGGCGCCGGACTGGGCGGCGAATCCTTGCCGCTGCGAGAAGTCCGCGAGCTGCAGGCGGAAGGACCGGCGGGGCCGATCCCGTTACGCTTGTACCTGCCGGATCAGACGGGGGCCGGGCCGCATGGCGTAACCGTTTATCTGCACGGTGGCGGCTGGACCCTGGGTGATCTGGACAGCCACGACAAGATTTGCCGGCGCCTCGTCCACGCGGCCGGCTGCGCGGTGGTCGGTGTCGGGTATCGCCTGGCGCCGGAACATCCCGCGCCGGCCGGACCGGAAGACGTACTGGCGGCGATTCGCTGGGTGGCGAACCATGCGCAGGCGCTTGGGCTCGACCCTGCGCGGATTGCCGTGGCCGGCGACAGTGCGGGAGGCAGCATGGCGGCGGTGGCGTGCCAGCGACTGCGCGGCGAGGTGCTCCTGCGGGCGCAGGTGATGTTTTACCCGTCCACGGATTTGTCACCGGCGGCGCAAGACTTTCCTTCGCGGTTTGAGAACGGGTCGGTACCGCCGCTGACACTGGAATTGATGCAGGTGCTATCCAGTCCGTTCGCCGACGGATTCGATACCTGTGACACGCGGTTGTCGCCGTTGCGGGAGCCGGATCTGCACGATTTGCCGCCGGCGCTCATCGTCACGGCGGAATGCGACGTGTTGCGCGACGACGGCCGGCTCTATTGCGACGCATTGCGGGCGGCCGGCGTTCGGGTGAATTACATCGAAGTGCCTGGCATGGTGCACGGCTTCGTCGAGATGGCGGGTGTGCTGCCCGCCGCGATCGAGGTGATCGAAGGAGCCGGAGCGTATCTGAACCGGATCCTCGCGAGCTGATATGAGAAGCACTGCTTATGTTATGAGGTCGTAGTGCAACATCTTCGGCGAGCTGTCGGTCGTTCGTACGGTTCCTGGCATCACATCGTAGCGGACTATCTTGCTGCAACAGAGTCTCCGGGAGGATATCATCCGTGTCGACAGGACGGATGAGGAGCTATCGTGCAAAAGGGCGTCAGTCGATACCTCGCTGCTGCCATCATTTCGGCAACCCTGTGCCTGGCTCTTGCTGGCCCGGCGACCGCAGCGAAGGTATCTCCCGAACCGGTTATCCCCGCCGGCGATCTGTGCGGGCACGTGCAGAGCCGCGACGTATATGCGCTGATTGCGTCCCCCGGCGACGGTATCTTCTCGGTCGATTCGAGCAATGTCGAAGCCGGCAAGCTCACCTGTGTCTGGTCCGCCCTGAAAGCCGGTGCGTCGGACGGCTCGGCACCCGATGCGGCGCTTACGCTCGATCTCTATCATTTTGCGAGCGTGGCACGGGCTCGGACCGAGTTGCGCGGCTTCGGCATCGCTGCGCACGCACCCCATGCCCAAACCGGTAATGCCGACGACGAAGTCATCCAACTCTCGCCCGGTGCGATGGCGGCACGCCATGGCCTGGAAATTGCTGTCGCCCGCGCGACGGTGCCGCAGTCCCTTGTGCGGGATCCGGACTGGAATGCGCGGTTCGAAGCGTTGACGCTGGCCGGTGCCGGCGCGCGATTGCTGGCGCCGCCGGAACCGCCAGGGGCCGTCGCCTCAACTCCGTCACCGGCCATTGCAGCCAATGCCTGGCGTCCCCCGGAGCGCCACCTTCCGGCAAACAGTGCGATCTTCGTGCCGGTCGTGCACGTGATGTGGCAACTCACGCACTGGCGTTTCGAATTCGTGCCGGTCGCCATCGTGGTTTCGATCCTCATAGGCGTCGTCGCGATCCGCCTGCGTCGTCTTGCGATCCTGTGGCTGGTGCCCCTCATCTTCGGCTACGCGATTCTGAACGTGATCTTTGGCCCGGATTGGGGGGTGGCGCTCATTTATCGCTTCGGCAATCAGGCGCCGGCGACCGTCACCGGGACATTCCCGACCAACGACATCTACAACGATCAGGCGGTCGTCGGCTATCACGTTCTGATTCGACCCGCAGACGGCGCCGTCGTCGAGGGCAGTTTCCGGAGCGATGACTTCAACGTCTATCCACCGCACAACGCCACGCGCTATCCCGATAGCGGCGACGTCTTCTCGGTCCGATATCTGCGCGGCTATCCGGCTGATTTCGTGATCGTCAGCGACGACGGGAGCCCATGGAGCAACCGGCTGCGTTGCGAAGCACTCGCCGTTGCGGCTGACCAGGCCGACCAGAAAGCCGGCTTTGCGCCGGATAATCCGCCTTTCCGGCAGGCGGCGCAAGCCGCCCACGCAGCGTTGCAATCGGCAGGATGTCAGGTGGACGACAGTACGAACTGAGGCAGACCGGTTTTGAAAAAGGAGCCGCGTTTGCGATCTCGGGCTCCATCTGCGTCGTCGTGACTCGCTTCGCCCTGGCGCCGTTGAGAGATTCTTCAACAGTACCCGTTCGCGGTGCGACGACCCGGTCGGGCCGACCGTTTGATGCGGCCAACGCCGCAGCCGCATTCCAACAAGCTAACGCAGGAGAAACCGAAAGAAGTCCATCAGAAGCATAACGACTCCCCCGATCAGGAGCAGCGCGGACAACGCATGGCCTTGATAGATACGGCTGCTCTGCCACCGGCGCAATAATCCCGGTGCCGGTTGTGGCTGGTCCTCTCGCCTCGTCCAGCCACTATCGCACCTGAAGGCATCGGGCAGCGTGTCGAGCAATTCGGCTGGTCCCTCGATGTCCCAGCTCAGAACGCAGCAGCCACATCCTTTCTGCTCCGAAACGAAAAACAGGCGATCGGCCGCAGCTTCAAGCCACGCTTCGGCCTCCGTAACGTCAGCCGGATTGTCTACCTCGACGAGAATAGTCTCGCGTCGGTAAATCGGCTCAGGACGATCGTCGATCGCGGATCCGTTGTCCATACACTCGCTTTTGCTTTCAAGTGTCCGGGTAGCGGAATGGCAGACGGTTGCCTGCCGGCCCATCAGCCCTCCCGCCATGTCGAGACTTCAAAACCGGTGCGCTCGCACACTGCGCTCCGCTACGATTATAGGCACCAGTGAGAAGTCGGGCGGAGGTTGCCAGAGTGGTCTTTCGCGCTTGCCACCCACCAGGATGACTGCGGGCGGGATTCGCGGGAACGACCGAAAGTCAGCAGCCCCAGACGTCATTTTATTAAGGCTTTTTAGTGACAGTGTGGGGTTATATCCGTTACCGACGGATTCGACTGCGTTAATCTCAAGTGTGTAGAATGATTCCCCGGAGCATCCGCCCGCAATGTCATTTTGCTGGCCGGCAATGTAATCGACGATGCTTCAATACGGTTGTAGCCTGCACTCTATCAAGGACCACTGGAAGAGGAGCACAACATGTTCGGCATTGGTAAGAAAATCCAGGACGCAATAAAGAAAGCGGAGACAGACCCCGTAGGTGCGATAGAAGATCACAAGAAGTCTCTGAACTCCGGATTAACAGGCCTCGTGACAAAGACTTTTATGGGCAAAGGATTTGTCGACAAAATGAACGATGTCATGGATATGGGCCAGAAGGCCATGGCGGGACACCAGGAGCGACTGAAACTGATTCAGACCGGACTGGATGGGACTGCCGATATCCTCTCCGTGCAGGATACCGGGGCCACGGTCAACGATAATCCCGTAGTCCTGATTCATATGACCGTCAGTCCTGCGAACGGCACGCCTTACGATGTCAACATCCAGACTTTGGTCTCCCGCATTGCCGTGCCGCGGGTTGGCGATAAGGTAAAGATCAAGTATGCCCCCGAGGATCCCCAGCACGTAGCCATTCTGTAGTGGGCTGTAGCGGGCCGGCATGGGTTGGTTTGGAAGGCGAAAGCAGATTGAAATATCGGATCCGAAATCCGGCACGACTACCAGGTTTCGTTCGAGAAAATTCCCGCATTTTCCATTCTGGCCTTGATACTGAGGAGCCTGTCGATATCCATGAATCGCGCCACGCCGGTCTGGTCACGGTAGGGAAGGTCCATGGCCTGAGCGACGGCATTCGCGCGAGGCACAACATCGTCCGACGCTTTGTATTTTCGCCGGGTCTCGAATCGCGTTGGCGGCGCCAGACGATGGCCGTTCCAACGCCACCGGCTGACGATATAGGGATGGGCCTCTGCCTCGGATTCCGCACCTGGGTCGGCTGCCCAGACCACGATTCCCGCGCCAGGCGCCGTTATGAATGGCCCGAGATAAAACCCGTCTTTGCCGGTGGTCTCGATTGTCTGGATCGGTCCTTGAACACGGCCGTTGTGCAATAGAAAAAGACGGTGGACATAGTTCGTTCCATCACCCGCCATTTGCATCGTCACGAACTGAAGGATCGGTGCTTGACCCAACTTGTCGATCTCGAACCGGGATTCGAGGCCATTCGCCTTCTCGTTCAGCAGCACGTGGCATTGGTCGTCGAATACCACCAGACGGGACCCATCGTCGTTCAAGGTGGTAAGAGAGGCTGCGACCACCTCCAGCCGGTGCCCGTCCTGATCTATCCAGGCCGATTGCGTGACCACGACATCATGAGGTATCGGGCATGCTGCAGCGGGCAGAATGCCCCCCAGGGCGCTGACGAAGAGGGCCGCCACGCCACGAAGAATTCTCGCGGCAATGCGCTGTGCCCTTGGATGAGGGGCATGACTGATATCCCGATGAGGCATTGATTGGCTGTTTTCCCTCTTGCCGATGTTGTCTTGGCCTGTTCCTGCAGATCTGTTAGACCGCCATCCTGAGGCCAGGCAGCCGGATAGATTTTGGCAAAAGCATATCGGATAGCTACTACGTTCTCCGAAGGTAACGCGGTGCTGCAAACAGCATGGATACTACCCTCATACCTGGAAATTCGCTCACCACTGCTACGCCGGAAGAAGGGCGGAAACTGGCAATCAGGATGGTCCGATTGATCATAAAGACGACGCAACCGGACGATACCGTTCGGGCACGCCCGCCGGGTACGTGCTAACCAACGCGTCGCTCCATAAATGAGCGGGCCAACCGCGCAATTTCGTCTGCCGCTTCGTCTAGTGCGAAATGGCCGCCTTCCACTTCATGGACCTCCGCATCGGGCACATCGCGTGCGTAGGCGTGAGCCGCGGCTACCTCGAAGGAGGGGTCGTAGCGTCCCCAGACTACCAGCGTCGCGGGCTTGTGCTGACGAAGCCATGCCTGCCACTTCGGATAGGACGCGACATTGGTCTGGTAGTCATAGAAAAGATCCGTCTGAATTTCTTGCTGACCGGGCCTCGCCAGGAAGGCGAGTTCGTCTGTCCATAGGTCCGGGTCGTAGCGCTCCGGATTCGGACTCTTTCCGACGTGCCGCAGCCGTGTGGCATTGAACGAGAAGAAATTCGCCCGCAGCGCTGCTTCATGAGTGGCACGATCCCGCCAGAAGGCCCGTCGCGTGTCCCATAACGGACCGAGTCCTTCCTCGTGCGCCACCGCATTCTGAACGATCAACGCTCCGATCCGATCGGGGAGCGCCTCGGCAACACGGAACCCGACCGGCCCCCCATAGTCCTGAACGAACAAGGCATAGCGTCGGAGTCCAAATTGTTCGATAAAACTCACGATCACTTCGGCGAGGTGATCGAACGTGTAGTGGAACTGCTTCGGATCCGGCGCGCCGGAATGCCCGAACCCCGGCAGATCCGGCGCGATGAGCCGGTATCGATCCGACAGGCGTTGGATCAGCGGTTCGTACATGCGCGAAGACGAGGGAAAGCCGTGCAGCAGCAGGATGACCGGCGCGTCGCGAGGTCCTGCGTCGCGGTAGAAAACGGGCAGACCGTTGACATCGGCCGTGCTGTAGGTCGTTGGCACGCGGAGTGGGGTGTTGGCGTGTGGGGTCATGAGTTAACTCCCGGGTGGAGATTTCATTCGTAAGGGGGCCGCGATTGCTTCACGGGAAATGAAATAAATCGTGAGTCATCCAAGGCAGCGAGCACGCCATCTTTTTCCGTCCGGTGCCATGCGTAGTTCACTGAAAACGATTATATCCATCACCAATCATCACTTGATGCGATCTATTGGCCGTCCTATCGTCCAGATCAGAGGAAGGCCGCGCGACCCCGGTCGTCGACATGACCTGGGGCGGAATTCAAGAAGATTTTCGTGGACGGAGACAATCGAATGGAGACGACCGAACTCTCGGCGGTTCGAGACACCCGCGTTATTTGCGGCGCTGGTCCAGCGACGCAGGCGATTTGTGGTTGGGCCGACGGCCGCAATCCTGATTCCCTGCTACGCCGTTATTCTCGTCGCCGCGTTTGCGCCTGATTGGCTGGCCGGCAGATTTCCGGGCTGCGAGGCGGTGAGTATCGGCTGGCCAGTCGGCGTGGGGCCGATTATTGGCACAGGGCTGTCGACGGGCCTGTCCGTTCGCCGGGCCAACGCTGGTGATGACCTGGTGGGCCGCCAACCGAACCCGGTCGATGAGTGACTTCTATACGGCATGCCGATGACCATTGCCTTCGTCTTTCGCTGGTCGGGCCCGGTGACGGATAACGGCGAAGAGGCCGCGCGCGAGCGCAACCAGTTTGACGATCGGCAGGGTGCCGTGCTACTTACACAAAGGAACGACGTATGCAGCTAAGAGATAACGGCCTGAAATTTTCGCCGGTCACCATCGTTATGCACTGGGCCGTGGTGATACTTCTACTTTCGATCATGGGTCTGGGCGTTGTGCTATCGCAGTCCGGCGATGATGCGCAAAAGCAGGGGTATCTGCACTTGCAGAACCTGCTGGGTGCGATGCTCTTCTTTATCTCGGTCTATCGGTTTTGGGCGCGGATCACCTCGTATCATCCGTTGCCTCTTGGTGCTCCCAATCCCGTTGAAGTGATCGCGAGCCGGTCAGTCGCGGCGGCGCTTGCGCTGGCCATGGTGTTGCTGCCGCTCGCCGCGTGGCTGACGAAGTGTGCTGCCGGAGAAACAATCGGTCTGCCCGGTGGCTGGGCGATTCCTGCACCGTTCGGACCGAGTGCAGAGGCGCATCGTATTTTCGGAGTCCTGTTCAAGATTGGTGCGACGGCATTCCTGGCAGGTCTTGCGCTGCATATCTTTGGCGCACTCAAAAATCATCTCGTCCTGAAGAACGACGCTCTCAAACGGATGCTGGGCAAACAAGTGGAGCTTTGACACCATGAACCGCTACGAAACGAATTACCCTGGGAACGCGCTCGCCCGGCTGTGTGGTGTGCGCTATCCCATCTTCCTCGCGGGCATGGCCGCGATCTCCGGTCCGAAGCTGGTTGCCGCGGTGGGCGAGGCGGGAGGGATGGGTACGCTTGGCGGGTTGCGACTTGCTCCGCTCGCGTTGCGCAAGTGGATCAGGGAGACCCGCGCGCTGACGGACCACCCGTTCGGTGTGAATCTGGTTCCTTCCTTCGGCGGTCCCGAGGTCTTCGAGGCCCAGTTTCAGGTGCTTCTGCAGGAAAGGCCCAGAATGCTGTCGCTCTTTTACGCCGAGGATTACAGCGCCGATATGATTCCGCGCGCGAAGGACGCCGGCATGATTGTCATGGTACAGGTGGGCACGGTCGCCTTGGCGCGACAGGCGCTCGAGCGAGGGGCGGACATCATCGTTGCACAAGGCAGCGAATGCGGCGGGCACCTCAACCGCGGTACCATCGGACTGCTGTCGTTGCTTCCGGCACTATGCGATGTTGCTCGGGACCGGCCCGTGCTGGCGGCGGGAGGCATCACGACTCGCGACGATGTGCGCGTCGCGATGGAGCTGGGCGCCTCGGGCGTGCTGGTGGGTACGGCTTTCGTCGCCAGTGAGGAGTCCAATGCACATCCGCTGTACAAACAGAAGATCGTGGATGCAACGGTGGACGATACGGAATACCGAACGGGCTACTCGTTCGGCTGGAAATATGGCACACCGCATCGCGTGATTCCCAACCGCGACCGCTGGAACCTTCTACGGTTCATTGGCGGAGGTGCCCGCATCATCGACAAGCCGCGCATGGCGCAAAAGCTCTCGCTGTATGCCGGACAAGGTGTGGGGAAGATTCATCGCGTCACGCCGGCGGGGGAACGGATTGCGGAGCTGGTAGCTGGGCTTCCCGAGCACGCGGTCGCCCAGGAAGCCGGGGAGATCGAACGCGCAGGTAGCCGGGGGAGCCCTTGCACGTCGCAGTCGGTTGAACCTTTGACCCACGAGATACGATGTGTTCCGGCGCCTTGTTACGCGCAAACTCTTATTTAAAGCCCGACAGGTCAGTCATTCGACTCCACAAGCGAGTGACGCACTTCTGCAAAGGAGGACTTCGGTGATATTGGACTCCCAGTCATCTCGCTGCCGATTCGGCCTGGCTGATCGCGAACCACATCGATAAACGCGCTGAGTGCCGGCGTGGTCAGCGTATCGGCACGGCGAATGAATACGGTCTTGACGTTGGAGAAGGCTTCCGGCAACCGATGAAAGCGTATCGCGTGTCGTGTGCCGTAACTCTCGGCGATACATTCAGGCAACAGGGTGACGCCCATTCCGGCGGATACGCACGACAGGATGCCATCGAGCGTGCCCAGTTCCATGACCTGACCTGGCACCAGACCCACCTCGTGAAACCAGTGCTCAAGCGTGGACCGGTAGAAACAGCCGGTACGAAAAACGAGGACGGTCTGCTGCGGCATCGTCTGGATCAGCGCGTCAAGTGAATCGAAATCGCTGCTGCTCACCAGAACCAGCTCTTCCTGAAAAATCTCGTCCTGCAGCAACGCCGAATTCTGGTGCAGCCCTCCGACAAGGGCACCATCGAGACGGTGGTTTTCAACGGCCTTGATCAACTCCACGGTTGTGCCCGTGACAAGGGATAGTTGGACCTGAGGGTATTTTTCCCGGTATCGGGTCAGCACCTGAGGCAGCCGTGTCGCCGCAGTCGTCTCCATCGAACCGAGGCGTAGATGCCCGCCAGGCGTTGCCGTATCAAGCAGCGCATTGCGGCTCTCGTCGGCGAGTTGCAGTATCCGCCGCGCGTAGCCGAGAAAGGTCTGTCCTGCCGAGGTGAGAACGACGCCAGTCTTTTGCCGGATGAAAAGTTGCTGGCCCAACTCGGATTCGAGTTCTTTCACCCGCATGGTGATGTTCGACTGGACGGTATGCACTTTGTCCGAGGCGGCCGTGAAGCTGCCATATTCGGCTACCGCGCAGAAAATCTTCAAATGACGTAATTCCATGGCTGCACCCTTTCATCATCAAGAGTGATGGTCAACATCGCTCACAATCGCTTTACGGGGTCGAGGCGGCACGGCACAGTAGCGCAAATACGTAGCGGGACATAATTTGGCGATGCTGACGATTTCAAACATTGAGCAACTCTTCGCAGGTGGTCTGGAAAACCTGGAGCCGGAAGGTCAGCTCACCGGTATCTATAAACGCCGCGTTCCTGGGGTTGTACGGGTCGGGAAGCTGGGTATTGTGGGGGACGAACACGGAGATCCCCGGGTGCACGGTGGGCCAGAAAAGGCCGTGCATCAGTACGCCGCAGAGAACTACGGGCGGCTGGCGGAAGCGTTTCCGCAATGCGTGGACCTGTTTGTCCCGGGCAGCCTCGGCGAGAATATTTCCTCCCGGCACATGACCGAGCGGAGCGTCCACGTCGGAGACGTATTTCGGTTCGGCACCGCGGTCCTGCAGGTGTCGCAGCCGCGCAGCCCGTGCTGGAAGATTAATCACCGTTTCGGCGTGGAACGGATGTCGATGTTTGTCGCTCAGGCGAGGATTACGGGTTGGTATTACCGGGTGCTGCAGCCGGGGAAAATGCAGGAGGGCGACGAGATATGGCTCCTCGAACGGCAGACTCAGCGGTTTTCCATTGAGCAGTTCTGGCAGGTTCAGATGTCGCACCGTCCGTCCATCGACGATCTTGCCGAGCTGGCCGTCGTCCCCGGGCTTGCGCCGGAGTGGCGGCAACGGCTGGAGCACAGAGCGAAGTGGCTGCGTGCTCAGGCCGGCGGTCAAGCCTGAAGAAGTCAGGGTGGGGGCTGGCGCGGCGATGACGCTCATGCTCAAACTCTTTTCATCTGGTTCAGCAAGTTCCGGAAAGCCGGGACGTCATAGCCCGAACGCCAGATCAGGCACGTGTCGACGTGCCCTGCAGGCAATCTCTTGAGGTCTTTCGGAACCCTGGCCAGCTCCAGCACACTTTTGGGTAGCAGGGTGACACATGCGCCCGCTGCAACGCAGGCAATCATGGCGTGATAGGAGCCCAATTCCTGCACTTTCCAGTCCGGGGAATCCGGAATGCCGAGCAGTTCTTCGGCAATGGCGCGGTACGTGCATCCCTGTGCGAATGCCGCCAGTGAACGCGTCCTGAGAGCCCGGGCGCTGCGTGCGCGAGATTCGCTGGTCGGCGCGAGCAACAGCAATTCTTCATGCCATGCTTTTTCAGCAATCAGTTCCAGGTCGTCTAGTAAGGAATCCTCCGTAGCGGGCGGTAACGCAAGGAATGCGCAATCCAGCCTGCCGGTGCGAACCTGCTCGAGCAGCAACCTTGATGGCCCCGTGCTGACTTCAAGCTGCGTGTCCGGGTAGCGGCCATGATAGGCAGCAAGCACGGTGGGGAGCCGGCTGGCGGCGGTGCTTTCCATGCACCCCATACGCAATATACCGCCGTCCAGGCCGCCCGTGACGACATGCCGTGCCTCTTCCTCCAGTGCCAGCATCCGTTGTGCGTAGTCGAGGAAGCGCTCGCCAGCAGTCGACAGGCTGAGCCGCTTACCGGTGCGCACGAACAGTTCCACACCCACATCCGCTTCCAGTTGCTGAATTCGCGTGGTTACGTTGGATTGAACCCTGCCCAGACGGCTTGCCGCACGCGTGATGCTCAATTCGGCTGCCACCGTGCAGAAGATATTGAGCGACTCTCGATCCATGTGATTCTCAAAAAATGAATGATAGAATAAGTTTATTCTCAGTTAGGGAATTTGTCATCGTTGCTGTTCAACCCCCCTGCAGAACAGGAGTCAGGAGTCGCCATGAGCTCGCTACATCCTTTCCTCAAAAGACTCGGCATCGAGTTTCCCATCATCCAGGCACCAATGGCGGGCGTCGCTACGCCACAGCTCGCGGCGGCAGTCTCGAACGCCGGTGGACTGGGTTCCCTTGGTATCGGTGCGAGTACGGCGGATCAGGCCCGCAAGATGATCGAAGAAGCGCGTAGTCTCACGCGTGAGCCTTTCAATGTGAACGTGTTTTGCCATCTGCCAGCCCAACGTAACGCGGAGCGGGAAGCAGCGTGGCTACGGCATCTGGCGCCGTTATTTGCCGAGGCGGGTATTGCGCCTCCAGCGGTGCTCGATGAGATCTACCGCACATTTCTTGAGGATGCCGCGGTATTCGAGTTGCTGATCGACCTGCGCCCGGCTGTCGTCAGCTTCCACTTCGGGCTGCCTTCCGCAGACGCTATCCGCGCGTTGCGCGAAGCAGGCATCATGACCTTGGCCAGTGCCACCAGTCTGCGCGAGGCAGCACTGGTCGAGCAGGCTGGCGTAGACGCCGTGGTGGCACAGGGGATAGAGGCGGGCGGTCACCGCGGCGTGTTCGACCCGGAGGCGGTGGACGAACGGCTGAGCACGGCGGTGCTGGTACGGTTGCTGGTGGAGCGGACGAAACTTCCCGTGATTGCGGCGGGGGGCATCATGGACGGCCAGGGGATCCGGGCCGCACTGGACCTCGGTGCCGCTGCCGCGCAACTCGGTACGGCCTTTATCTTGTGCCCGGAATCGGCGGCCAATGCGAGCTACCGCACGAACCTGAAGAGCGAACGCGCCGCAACGACGCGGTTGACTTCGGTGCTGTCAGGGCGTCCGGCACGCGGAATGGTTAATCGCCTGATCGCCTTCGGGGAATCGCCGGAAAGCCCGGCGCCGGCACCTTATCCCGTTGCCTACGACGCCGCCAAGCAATTGAATGCGGCTGCGGCCAAGCTTGGCAACCATGAGTTCGCAGCGCAATGGGCGGGCCAGGGGGCTCCGCTAGTGCGCGAATTGCCTGCCGCGCAACTGGTCCAGACGCTCGTAGCGGAATTGCGAAGCTGATGGATGGTTGAACATAGTCGTTCGTACAACTACTGAGTTGAATGCAGATATGTCTGGAACGGCAGGGGCACCCGATGAGTTACGGCCGGGCATGGCGGTGAGGTTAGCCCAAATTCCGTTCCAGGCTCAGTTGGAAATTTCCGGCCCACACGCCTCGCGGTGCTACCCCCCTCAAGATAGTGCGTCTACCAATTTCGCTACCTGGGCTTGAGGGGCGCCATTGTATCGACCGATCGAATTTTTGTGAATACTTCGCGAGCGGGATTCGAGCCGGCTCACCCACGCCTTGCAAATGCCACGTGCAAAGCGTGTCTGGACGAACCGGCGGCAGCGCGTTCAGCTCAGCTTGAGCGTCATCACGCCGAGGAAAATCAGGAGCGCGGCGGCGGAACGCCCGTAGTTGCGCGGCTCCTTCAGGACAAAGACCGAAATCGCCGCGCCGAACAGGATGGCCGTCTCGCGCAGCGCCGCTACCATGGCGATGGGTGCGCGAGTCATCGCCCAGAGGATCAGCGTATAAGCGCCCAGCGTGCAGGCGCCGCCCACCAGGGCAAGGTGCCCGCGAACGCGCAGATAACCTCGCATGGCGTCGCGCCGACGCAGGGCAGTCCACGCGAGTATCGGCAGCGCGGTGATCGCGAACATCCACGTCGTGTAAGCGGCGGGATTGCCCGAGATGCGCACACCGGTTCCATCGACGAGTGTATAAGACATGATCGCGATGGCATTCAGTAGAGCGAACTGGGTGCTTCGCGTGTTGACGCCGCTGGCGGGGCTGGCGAGCAGAAGGCCGAGTATGCCGCCGCATATCAGAAGAATGCCGCTCCATTCGCCGGCGGTAAGCTGCTCGCCGATGATCGGGCCGCTGGCCAGCGCGACGAGCAACGGCGGCGTGCCGCGCATGAGCGGGTAGGCGTGCCCCATGTCGCCGCTGCGATACGCCGCGCCGATCAACACGAAATAGACGATATGAATTGCGACGGAGGCCGCGATGTACGGCCAGCTATCGCTATGCGGCAACGGAAGAAACGGCAGGGCGATGCCGCTGATGAGGGCGGCGCTGCCGGTCACGAAGACGATATCGAGGAATTTGTCGGGACTGGATTTCACGAGGGCATTCCAGCCCGCATGAAGGAATGCGGCCAGCAGCACGATTGCCATGACGGCGGTGGACATGAATGGACTCCAACGTTTGCAGTCAGGATATCCACCTTGTTCCGGCGCGGCAAACCAGATAAATTGGGCGCTCGAATTAGATAAACTATCGTGAATAAAACCCAGATGAGGCGGGGAATGAAGAGGGTATTGCCACCACTCAACGCGCTGCGCGCGTTCGAGGCAGCGGGCCGGCTGGGCAGCTTCAAGGAAGCCGCCGCGGAACTGCACGTGACGCAAGGCGCCGTGAGCCAGCACGTGCGCCTGCTCGAATACTGGCTCGGCGCACCGCTGTTCGAACGGCATCACCGGCGGGTGACGCTGACTCCTTCAGCCAGGGGATATCTCGAAGAAGTCGGCCCGCTGTTCGGGCAGCTCGCCGATGCGACGGCGAGATACGGATCGCCGGCGGTCGTTACCCGTACGCTCACGGTGAACGCGGTAGCGACTTTCGCGCTGCGCTGGCTGGTTCCGCGACTCGCGATGTTCCTCGCCGACCATCCCGGCGTGGATGTCCGGGTGGAGACATCGAGCGAATCGGTGGAGAGTCTGAACGACACGTGGGATGTCGTCATCCGTGGCGGACCGGACACGTTCTATGGCTATTCGACGCGGCCTTTCCTGCACGAGGAGCGGATTCCGGTTTGCAGTCCTGTTCTGTTGAAGCGGATTCCGATTCGTAGAGCGAACGATCTGCATCGCCATACCTTGCTGCATACGGAGAGTCTGCCGCGGTTATGGCCGGAATGGCTCGCAAAGGCGGGCCATCCCGCATTTGTGCCCGCTTCGAATCTGACCTTCGATCACTTCTATCTAACCGTGCAGGCCGCTATCGACGGCGTAGGCGTCGCGATGGGCCCGACGGCGCTCATCGTGAACGAGCTGGCCACAGGCAGGCTCGTGACGCCGTTCGCGGGACCTCGCCTGCCGTCGCGGAGCTACTTCATGTATGTTCCGGAAGGCAGGGCCGAAGACGAACTGGTTCAGCACTTCTGTTCGTGGCTCGAGCGCGAGGGCGCCCGCCCGACGCCGCTCGCGCAAGTGCCACTGCGGCCTCGACGAACCAGCAGGTCGCGGTAAGTTCACCGGCGCACGGAAGGCGCCGGAGGACCAGTCCGTGCGCCTTTACAGCCCTGCCGCGTTCTTCACGGCGCACTGCGATTCGACGTTCTCGCCGTCGCTGAACTTGAAGGTCACGGGGACCGTCGAGCCGATCGTGAGCGGCTTCTTCGCGTGTTCGAACATCACGTGGTAGCCGCCCGGCGCGAAGGCGAGCGTGCCGTTGGCCGGCACGGTGGCCTTGTCGATCATGACCATCTTCGAGGTGCTGCCGCTGCTTTGCGTCTGATGTAGCATGGCCATGCCGAACGCCTCGGTGCTGATGCCCACGAGATCGACGGGCTTGCCGCTCATGTTCATGAGCTTGAAGTAGCCGCCGGAAGGCGTGTCGCCGGGCATCGAGCGGATCCAGCAGTCGGACACCATCACCGCTCCCGACGACGCGGCGAACGAGGACAGCGAGGCGACGGCGAGCGGCAAGGCGAGGGCGATGTGGCGAAGGGTGCGGCTCATGGAATGTTCTCCTGTTCCATACGAAAACGAATAGGGGGCGCCGGCAGTCGATTCGACGCGCTGCGCCGAACGCAATGTAGAAAGCGCAATGCGCTGCGCCGCGGCGACAATGCCGTGCGCTGCTTGCAGACCGGATCAGGGGTGGGGCGGAGGGGCGCGCGGTCGCGCCGAAGGGAACGGACCGACTGGGACGTGCCGCAACGAAAGCGCCATGACGGCGGGTGCGCCGGGCACGAACAGCGCGGGGAGTGCCGCCGGCATGGGCGGCATGGCGGCGTGATCGGCGAGCAGATTGCAATATCCGCATGCCGCGAAGCCATTGCCATGATCGTGTAGCGCGCTGCTTGCGGGCGGCTGCGCGGCCGAACACAGCACGCCTTCCGCGACTGTGTCGCGATGGGCCGCGACGACGAGCTGACTCACGAGCGGCGCGAGCACGATGAGCCACATGGCGACGAGGCCAGGCCATGCGATCAGGTGCTTGCGGGCGTGAACGAACATGTCGGGGATCGAAAGTTTGCGCGCCAGTCTATCACCGGCGCGCGACAGGCGTCACAGGCGGTCGGACTTACTGCAGGCGGCGCGTGTACGCGTCGGGGCGCACGCTGCGAGACGTTTTGCTGCACGCAGGGAAATCGGCGGACAGAAGCGCTACGGTATCCGGCCCCGCAATCGCACGTTTGTCACGCGCGTGGGACACAATCTCGGGAAGGCGCGCATAAAAAACTTCTAGTTGCCGCGCATCCGACGCTTTGCGCTCGAGGCCGAACACTTCCTCCAATACGCGCCGGGGCAGATGGAAGCGTTGAAGTCCGTGGAGAATACGGGCCTGAAACACAACACCGTCGCTGTTGTGCGGCACCGCCGCCCAGATAAGCGATTGGATATTCATGAAACCCCCGCGAATCCCGGCATTCCATTCCGATGCCATGTTTTTATCGTCGCATATCTTGTTCAGACACCGCTATTTTTCAAAATTATGTCGAATGCCGATTCGACATATTTACAACGCCCGTCATGTTGCAATGCAGCGAGATTCGTCTAGACTGGGTAGAGACGTTCGTGCCGATGCGAACACAGTCGTGCCATGACGGGAGGATGCGCCATGACGACAGCACAGATTGCGGAGTTTCACGCCGACCCGGTTTTGCATGTATTCGAACAGGACGGCGGCTGGCATTGGGGCATTACCGTTCCGCGAGCTTTGGGGAGCGGCTTCAAGGTGATTGCGTACAGCGAAAGGGCCTTTTCGAAGGAGGCTGCGGCACGCGACGACGGCAGCCAGGTGCTGGTCAGCCTCGCGCATGCCAGTCATGTCATGCTGTCCGCTTCGCTGCGTGACGGAGGTGCGCGATGATACCCAGCGAGTGCGCGTGAGCGCAGCCGGTGGGCGAGGCGCTGCGCGCGATCCGGTCTGGCGGTCGCCGGCGGCTTGATGCCGTCTTACGTCGCGTAATGCGCGAGAAACATATCGGCGGTCGATTCCGCCACTTTCTTCTGCTCGCTTTTGCCGAGCGGCGCCTGTCCCATCGTCACCTGCGGCCAGAATGCGAACGCCTTCACGAGGCCCTGTAGTTGCTTCGAGGCGAACAGCGGGTCCGCCGTCTTCAGCCGGCCGGCCGCTGCCGCCGCGCGAATCCATACGGTCAGGTCTTCTTCGCGCTCGCCAAGACGGCCCACCATCTCGCTCGCGCGCTCCGGCGAGTGCATGCCCGCTGCAATCGCCACGCGCGCGAGCGCGAGAAACGACTCGTCGTTCAGGAGGCGCAGCTTGCGCATGAGCAGCGCGACGAGCTGCGGGCGCAGCGGTTCGTCGGCGCGCCAGCCTGGCGTATCCGAGGATTCGCTCGCATTCCAGAGTTGCAGGAGGATGGCCTCGAAGAGCGCCTCCTTGCCGGGAAAGTGGTTGTAGACCGTACGCTTGGAAACGCATGCGCGGGCCGCGATGCGGTCCATGCTGGTCGCCTCGAACCCGGCCGCGAGAAATTCCTCGATCGCCGCGCTGACGATGGCGCTGCGTTTCCGGTCGGTCAGACGTTGAGGTGGGGCGCTGGATTCCATAGGCGCATTTTACACTGGGGAGTTTACTTTTCTCGAAAATAAACTACACTGGGCGGTGTACCTTTTCTGCCGGTTCCCTCCTATGGCCTCGCTCACCGCATTGCTTCGCCGTACCCTCGGCCTCGACACGGCCGAACACGCTCGCGCCCGCTTCGGCGCCTCCCCGCAGCACGACGGCACGCACTTTCGCAACGTCAAGCCACGCCCGGTCGAGTCGGCCGGCAAGGGCCTGAGCATTGCCTGGAACCTGCTGTTCAACAAGCCGCGCGGCACGGTGCCGGCCGGTGCGTTGCCGGTGGAGCGCCTGACGCGCGAGCAGCTCGACGCCGCGCCGGACCGCAGCCTCTACCGGCTCGGCCATTCCACGTTGTTGCTCAAGCTGCGCGGACAATTCTGGCTGACCGACCCGGTCTTCGCGGAACGCGCGTCGCCGTTTCGCCGTTTCGGCCCGAAGCGTTTTCACGCGCCGCCCATCGCGCTCGATGAGCTGCCGCCGCTGCGCGGCGTGATTCTCTCGCACGACCATTACGATCATCTGGACCGCGAAACCGTGTGCGCGCTGGCCGCGACGACAGGCGTTTTTCTCGCGCCGCTCGGCGTGGGCGACCGTCTGATCGAGTGGGGCGTGGACGCCGCGAAGGTGCGCCAGTTCGACTGGTGGGAGGGGACCGAGGTGGACGGTGTGATGTTCACGGCGACACCGGCACAGCATTTTTCGGGGCGCAGCCTGTTCGACGGCAATAGCACGCTGTGGGCGTCATGGGTGATCGTCGAGCGCGACCTGCGCGTGTTCTTCAGCGGCGATACGGGTTACTTCGAGGGCTTTCGCGAGATTGGCGAACGCTTCGGACCGTTCGACGTGACGATGCTGGAGACGGGCGCGTACGACGCGCAATGGCCGTATGTGCATATGCAGCCCGAGCAGACCGTGCAGGCACACCTCGATCTGCGCGGCCGCTGGCTGATGCCGGTGCACAACGGCACCTTCGATCTGGCGATGCACCGCTGGCAGGAGCCGTTCGAGCGCGTCACGGAACTCACGGCGGCGCGCGGCATTGCACTCGCAACGCCGCGCATGGGCGAGCGGCTCGCGCTGGATGCGCCCCATCGCGGCGAAAGCTGGTGGCGCCCGGTTGTCGAGGCGGCCAGGGCGGCGCCCGCGCGCGCATGGACCTGCCGTCGGGCCGAGCGGTCCGCACCTTGAGCGCGCAGAGGGGCGCGGTATCATCGGCTCATGCCCGATAACACGCGCCCCGATCATGGAAGACCGCGCATGAAGACACTGCTCGTCGTTTATCACACGATGACCGGCGGCACGCGGCAGATGGCCGAGGCGGCTGCGCAGGCGGCACGCGAGCAGGCCGGCGTGGCGGTCAAGCTGCAGCGTGCGGACGCCAGCGGTCCCGCCGACGTACTTGCGGCGGACGGCTATTTGTTCGCGACGCCCGAAAACCTGGCCGCGATGTCGGGGATCATGAAGGACTTCTTCGACCGCAGCTATTACGGCGTGCTCGATCGCGTGAACGGCCGCCCCTACGCAGCGATGATCTGCGCGGGCAGTGACGGGCAAAACGCGCTGCGCCAGCTCGATCGCATCGCCACGGGCTGGCGGCTCCGAAGCGTGGCGCCGGGCGTGATCGTCTGCACGCATGCCCAGACGCCCGAGCGGATACTCGCGCCCAAGACCATCGGCGCGGACGACCTTGCGCGCTGCGCGGAGCTGGGCGCGGGCCTCGCGGCCGGTCTCGCGCTGGGCGTGTTCTAAGCCCCCCAGACCTGCAGCTTTGCGTCGGACCCCCAAGGGGACCAAGAAAGCAGGGGGCGGCCCGGCGTTTCTCCCGAGATCCCGGCACGCGCCGTTCGCGCTCAGGCCGGCTGCGGATGCAGATTGACACCTGGGCCAATCCGCGTTGCCTTGAATTCGGTCACGGCGTAACTGGCGAGACCCTGAACCGCGAAGGGGTCGCTCGCGAGTATGGCGTCGAGCCGCTCGCGCTCGACGCCGGATGCCAGTATCACGCCGCCTTCGCGCGGCACCTTCGGCCCTGCTGCAATAAAGACACCCGCTGCGAAGTGCTGGTCGAGAAACTGGCGGTGGGCTTCGAGGGCGTTGTCGATGGCGTCGAGCGAGGCTCGATAGGTCAGGGAAACGACGTACATGGGTTCGGACTCCAGAGTAAGGTCGATGAAAAGGGCGGGCGATCCGATGGGAGCCGCGATGGGTACCGGTTGCCGCGAAGCGAGATTGCCGGTCCTTCGGCAAGGCGCATCGCCGGTGCGAAGCGTGAGCGCGAAGTTAGCCGCTCATGCGTCCTTTCCGCCCGCCGGCACAATCGCACGCACCCGCTTGCGCATCTCCGAATCGAGGATCAGCCGGCCGCGCAGCTTGCCTTTCATGCGCTTCACGTACTTCGGGGCCTCGGTCATGTGCTCGATCATCAGCGCGCGCACGCGTTCGGCGTCGCGCTCGCGCGCGGCCTGCAGGATCTCGCGGTGGATCTTGACGTTCGCGGCGCCGAAGCGGCGGTGCTCGGTGAGCGGCGTATCGTTGCGGAACTCGATGAGCTGCCGGATCATTTCGTTGATCAGTTCGCAGACGAAGCGCAGGAACGGGTTCGGGTTCGCGGCCGCGAGTATGTCGTGGAAAGTGGTGTCCTCCTGGCGCTGGCGCAGCAGATGCCCGCGATCGTGCGCACCGGCCGTGCCGTCGCAGCAGGCGATGTTCGCCTCCAGCGCGGCGAAGTCCGCTTCGCTCAGATGCGGCACCGCGCCCGCCGCCAGTTCGGGTTCGAGCTGCCGGCGCACGGTATAGATGTCGTCGATCGTGACGTCCTTGAAGAACAGATAGTTCTGCAGAAGTTGCAGCGTGCGGTCGAGCGGCACCTCCACGACCATGCCGCCCCCACTCGGCCCGGTGCTCACCTTGATGAGGCCCTGCACTTCGAGCGACTTCAGCGCTTCGCGTATGGTGCTTTTGCTGACCGAATACAACTGCTGCAGCTCGGCCTCGCGCGGCAGGCGGTCACCCGGCTTCAGGTCTTTCTCCGTGATGAGCCGCTTGATTTCCTCGGCAACGAGGTCGCCGCGCTTCGGCTGCTTGATTTCGACGGCGCTGCCCGATCTGACGCGGTTCATGCCCATCTTTCAGACTCCCTGCAGGTGACCCGCGGCGCTTCCGTGCCACGGACGTCGACCCGGAATTTGGCCTCGTATTTTGGCCGATTGACACTCGAATTAATTAAACCTAGGATCGGTTTCATTCTATTTATCATGATAAATAGAATCAAGCAGTCGGTCGCCTCGTGTGTGCTTTTTTCTGAAAGGAGCATGAACTTGAATCGCCGGGAACTGTTGAAACTGGCCGCGCTGTCGGCCGTGCCGGGTGCGCTGGGCGCGCTGTCGTCCAGCCGCGCGTTCGCGCAGGGGGCGCTCGTGCAGCTAGGGTGTCCCGTGCCGATGTCGGGGCCGTTCGCGGCCAACGGCAAATACGCCGACCTCGGCATGCAGCTTGTGGTCAAGCAGTACGGCAAGGTGCTCGGCCTGCCGGTGAGCTACACGACGCTCGACACCGAAGGCAAACCCGCCACCGCCGTGCGCCGCGTGCAGGAGATCGAGCAGCAGAAGGGCGTGCGCTACTTCGCGGGCGGCATCCTGTCTTCCGAAGCGCTGGCGATGGGCAAGGAAGTGGACAAGGCAGGCGGCGTGTTCATCACCACGGCGGGCGCCGACGAGATCACCGGCAAGGATTGCAACAGTTCGACGTTCCGCTGGTCGGTGCCGACCTTCGGCGCGATCAACGAGACGGTGCGGCCGCTCATCCAGATGATGCCGAAGGCGAAGCGCTGGTACACCATCACGCCGCAATACGTGTTCGGCGAGGGGCTGCTTTCGGCGGCGAAAGACGTCTTCAAGGAAAAGGGCATCGAGCATGTGGGCAACAGCTACCACTCGCTCACCGAAAAGGAGTTCAGCGGCTATCTGACGAATGCCGTCGCGGCGAAGCCGGACGTGCTGCTGATTCTCAACTTCGGCTCGCAGTCTTCGGATACGCTGCGCCAGGCCGTGAGCTTCGGCCTGAAGAACAACTGCACGATCCTGCTTGCGTGGGCTTCGGGCCTGGAACAGTTCGAGGCACTGGGTGCGGACCTGTGCGACGGCGTCTATTTCGGCGCGCAATACTGGCACGCTATCGATTCGCCGCTGAACCGCGATCTCGTCAAGCGCACGAACGAGGCCTTTCAGGCCAATCCCAACTACAGTCTGGCCGGTTCGTACATCTGCGCGAAGATCCTGCTGGACGGCATGGTGAAGGCCGGCAGCACCGACCCGAAGAAGGTGATCGCGGTGATGGAAGGCATGAAGTACGACGGCCTCACCGGGCCCGAAGTCATCCGCAAGGGCGACCATCAGGTGCTCAAGAACTACTATCTGCTCAAGGGCAAGCCGAAGAGCAAGATGAGGGACAAGGACGATTACGTCGATATCGTCAGCTCCGGCCAGTCGTTCCTGCCGGTGGAGCAGACCGGCTGCAAGCTCGCCTGAGCCGCGCGACGCCTCCGACACGAGGGCGGCAGCGCGCGCCGCCCGGCCTTGCATTTTCTACGCTACGCAAGCCATGAACGTCTATCTGCTGCAGATCATCAATGGAATCGGCGTCGGGATGCTGTATTTCCTGCTTGCGGTGGGCCTCTCGATCGTCTTCGGCCTGTTGCGCTTCGTGAACTTCGCGCATGGCGCGTTCTACCTGCTTGGCGCTTATTGCTGCTACCAGGTCATGCAATGGTCGGGAAACTTCTGGCTCGCGCTCGTCGTCGTGCCGCTCGTGGTCGGGGCTTTTGCGTGGGTGGTCGAAAAGCTCGTCCTGCGGCACGTCTACGAGCAGCAGCACGAGTTCCATATTCTCGCCACCGTCGGTCTTGCGCTCGTGCTGCAGGAGTGTGTCATTCTCGTATGGGGGCCGCTTGGCGATAACGTGCCGGTGCCCGACGTGCTGAACGGCGTCGTCATCTGGGGCAGCTTCGTCTATCCGAAGTACCGGCTCTTCGTGATCGGGTTCACCGCCGTGCTCGCCGCGCTGCTCTGGTGGGTGCTGGACGGCACGCGGCTCGGCAGCGCCGTGCGCGCAGGCAGCGAATCGGCGGAGATGGTGGCGCTGCTGGGCATCAACGTCTCGCGCGTGTTCAGTCTCGTGTTTGCGCTGGGCGCCGCCACCGCCGCGCTTGCGGGCGTGCTCGCGGCGCCCATACGCGGCGTCGATCCGTTCATGGGGCTCGAAGCGCTCAGCGTGGCGTTCGTCGTGGTGGTGGTGGGCGGCATGGGCAACTTCCTCGGCGCGCTGGTGGGTGGCCTGCTCGTGGGCATCGTGCAGAGCGTGATGAGCACGCTGTGGCCCGAGGGGGCGCAACTGATGATCTACGTGGCCATGGCTGCCGTGCTGCTGCTGCGCCCGAACGGCCTGCTGGGGAGGGCCGTATGATCGACTCGTCGAAGCCGATGTCTCAGGAGTCCGAAGGGGGTGGCGCGTCTGTCGCGCATCGGGAGGGTTGGGCGCGACTTTATCGCTACGTTTTGCTCGCCGCGGTAGTGGCCGGCGTGCTGCCGCTCGTGCTGCACTCGGGATCGCTCGCCACGGAAGTGCTCGTCTATGCGCTTGCCGCGCTCGGCTGCAATCTGCTGCTGGGCTTCACGGGGCTGCTCTCGTTCGGGCAGGGCATCTTTTTCGGGCTCGGCAGCTATGCGGCCGGGATCGCGCTCACGCGCGGCGTGCCTTCCGTTTGCGCGGCGCTCGTCATCGCGGGCGCGGTCGGTGCGCTGGCGGCGGTGTTCGTCGGCTGGTTCTCGATACGCCAGCGCGGCACCTATTTCGTCATGCTGACGCTCGCGTTCGGCCAGCTCTTCTACTTCCTCGCGTACAGCACGCCCGACCTCACAGGCGGCGACAACGGTCTGCTCGACATTCCGCGTCCCGCGCTTTCGCTCTTCGGGCACGCACTCGTTTCTCTCGATACGCCGTGGCAATACTACGGCTTCGTCGCGGCCGTCTTCATCGTCGTGTTTGCCTTGCTGGTGCGCGTTTCGCAGTCGGTGTTCGGCCGCACGCTGCTCGCAATCCGCGACAACGAGGCACGTGCCGCTGCCGCCGGCTACGACGTGCGCCGCTTCAAGCTCGCCGCGTTCGTGATTTCGGGGGCGGCGACGGGGCTCGCGGGCGGACTGCACGCGCTGATGACGGGCATCGCGCCGCTTTCGAACATCGACTATCACACGAGCGAGATGATCCTGCTGATGACCGTGATAGGGGGCAGCGGCAATCTCTTTGCCTCCGTGATCGGCGCGGCGTTCTACGTGCTGTTCGCCGACTGGCTCTCGACGCTGTGGCCGCGCTGGCTGTTGCTGCTCGGCCTCGTGCTGATCGCGGTGAGCCTGTTCATGCAGCGCGGCCTGTGGGGGCTTGGCGAGCGGATTGCCGCGGCGCTCGCGGGAACGCGCGGCGCGGCCGGCGCCGGCGGGGAAAAGCCATGAGCGAAGCGATTCTGCAAGCGAGCGGCGTGGTCAAACGCTATGGCAAGTTCACGGCGCTCGCGGGCGTGGATTTGCGCGTCGCACCGCGCACCGTGCATTCCGTGATCGGCCCGAACGGCGCGGGCAAGACCACGCTCTTTCATGTGCTGACCGGCACGGTGCCGATCACGTCGGGCTCGATCGTGTTCGACGGCGAGGACATTACGCGCGAGCCCGATCACAAGCGCGTGCGGCGCGGCATGGCACGCTCGTTCCAGGTAACGAGCCTGTTTCAGAACCTGAGCGTGCGCGAGAACCTGCGCGTGGCGGCACAGGGCGTCGAGGCGCGTCGCGCGCTCAACGCCTGGACGCCTCCACGCGGTGCACTGGCGCATGCCGAAATCGTGGAGCGCGTGCTGGAGCGCCTCGCGCTGCAACGTCATGCCGATACGCTGGCGGGCGCGCTCTCGCACGGCCAGCAGCGCCGCCTCGAAGTGGGCATGGCGCTGGCCGCGCGGCCGCGCGCGATTTTCCTCGACGAGCCCACCTCGGGCATGGGCATCGACGATCTCGACGACATGAAGACGCTGATTCGCGGCCTGCGCGACGAATACACCGTCGTGCTGATCGAGCACAACATGGGCATCGTGATGGACATTTCGGACACCATCACGGTGATGCAGCAGGGCCGCGTGCTCGTGGAGGGCAAGCCGGACGAGATTCGCGGCGACGAGCGCGTGCGCAGTGCCTACCTCGGCAACATGATCACGGGAGGCCGCGCATGATGCTCGACGTGCGGGACGTCCACGCGTTCTACGGCAAGAGCCACATTCTGCAGGGCGTGTCGCTGGCCGTGAACGAAGGCGAAACGGTAACGCTCCTCGGCCGCAACGGCGCGGGCAAGTCCACGACGCTGAAGTCGATCGCAGGCGTCGTGGCGCCGCGCGGCGGGACCGTGAGCTTTGCGGGCAAGCGCATCGGCGGGCTCGCGCCGCATCGCATCGCCGCCGCGGGCCTGTGCTTCGTGCCCGAGCATCGCGGCGTTTTCCGGCTATTGAGCGTCGAGGAGAACCTGAGACTGGGCGCGCGCAAGGATTCGCCGTGGCAGCTCGACGACATCTACCGCATTTTTCCGCGGCTGAAGGAACGCCGCAAGAACGGCGGCGCGCAGCTTTCGGGCGGCGAGCAGCAGATGCTCGCCATTGGCCGCGCACTCATGAATCACCCGCGCCTCCTGATGCTCGACGAACCCGTGGAGGGGCTCGCGCCCGTGATCGTCGAGGAGATCGTCGCGCAGCTCAAGCACATCAAGGCCGCGGGCGTGGCGATTCTGTTAGTGGAACAGAATCTGGAAGTGTGTACGCAGCTCGCCGACCGGCATTACATCATCGAGCAGGGCGTGATCGTCTACGAGGGCGACAACGCGGCGTTCGCGGCCGACCACGCCGCGAAGGACCGCTATCTTGGCGTGGGCGTTGTTTGAGCGGCACGCCGGCATAGTGATGGAAAGCACGCAAAGGAACCGCATCGATGCACCGCATGAAGATCCTCATTGCACGGATGAATCACGAGACCAATACGTTTTCGCCGGTCGCGACGCCGCTCGCGGCGTTCGGCCGCAACGGCCCGGCGTGGGGCGATGACGCGTACCGGCTCGAAAAGGGCATGCGCACGGCGATGTCGGCGTTCATCGACGCGGCCGAGCGTCTCGGCGCCGAAGTCGTGACGCCGGTTTCCGCCGCGGCCAACCCGAGCGGGCCGGTGGAGGCAGCGGCCTATGAGGCGATCTGCGACGCGATCGTGGCCGCCGCACCGGGCTGCGATGCCGTGATGCTCGACCTGCACGGCGCGATGGTCGCGGAGCAGTCGGCGGACGGCGAGGGCGATCTGCTCGCGCGCGTGCGTGCGGCACTGCCTGATGTGCCGATTGCGGTGGCGCTCGATCTGCACGGCAATGTCACGCAGAAAATGATCGATCACGCCGACGTGATCGTGAGCTTCAAGACCTATCCGCACGTCGATATGTACGAGACAGGCGAACATGCGGCGCGTGTGCTGATCGAGCGCATGGCAGGCCGCGCGCGGCCGGTGCTCGCATGGCGCCAGCCGCCGCTGCTCACGTCGACGCTGCTGAGCGCGAGTGCGGGCGGCGCGATGCATCGTGCAATCGAGGCAGCACGTCGAGAGGAGTCCCAGGGAATGCTTGCTGTCTCGGTGCTGGCGGGATTTTCGCTCGCCGACATTCCCGCGCCGTGCATCAGTGTCGTGGTGGTGGGCAACGGGGACGAGGCCGCTGCCGCGGCGGCGGCCGAACGCGTGGCGCGCCAGATCTGGAGCGAGCGCGACGACTTCGTCTATCGCAGCCCGCCGCTGGCGGAATCGGTCGCACAGGCCGAGCCTCTGGCGCGCGGAGCGGACAAGCCGGTGCTGCTGCTCGATCACGGTGACAACTGCATGTCCGGCGGCACCTGCGACACGATGGATCTGCTCGAAGCCGCGCTGGCGCAGGGCTTGACGGGGATTGTCAGCGGGCCGCTGTGCGATCCGGAGGCCGTCGCGCAATTGATCGAGGCGGGCGTGGGGGCGACGGTCACGCTCGGAATCGGCAACAAGCTGCAGCGCGAAGGAGCGCCGCCGCGCGCTCCGTTCGAAGCGACCGGGGTCGTGCGCGCGATCACCGACGGCGAGTACGTCATCACCGGGCCGACCTATACGGGCCAGCGTGCCTCCATGGGACGCGCGGCGGTGCTCGACATCGGCACGGCCACGCTGGTCGTGACCGAGCGCACGCACGAGCCGTGGGACCTGGGCGTGTTCGAGAGCGTGGGCATCGATCCGCGGCGCGCGCGTTTCCTGCTGCTCAAATCGCGCATGTACTGCCGGCCCGTGTTCGTGCCGATTTCGGCGGGGCTCGTGGAGTGCGACAGCCGCGGCGTGACGGGGTCGGACTACGGCCTTTTCGAGTACCGGCGCGTGGCGCGACCGGTTTACCCGTTTGATCCGGATACGGTCTGGGCGGGTCATTGAGAATGCGGCGTTACGTTCGGCCGGGCCGAAAAACGTAACGCCGCAGACGTAACACCCATCGCACGGCAAGCCTCTGCGCGAGGCATTCGTCTGCCGCTCCGTCCCGTCCCGCAAGCCTTCCTGATTGCGCGGTCGCTGCGCCATGCCGCGCCGTGCCGCGCCCGCGAGCGTTGGCTCGCAACTTGCACAGTTCGATCGCCAGGCCGAGCCACATTCGAGCTTTGCGCCCCAGCGCGCGGCTCCCACATCAACCATCAAGGCAACGCGCGCGTTTGCGACGGCAGGCACGAGGCAACCGTTTTCTGCAGAAACGATCAGCGGGTTTCCGGGGGCACTGATTACACCTTTGACCAATCAGGACGCGATGACATCGCGAAAGGACTAATCATGGCTCCCTTCAAACACACTCTTGTTGCATCGGCGAGCGCAATCCTGTGGTTGTCGCTGGCCACGGTGTCTCAGGCCGAGGACGTCACATCGACGCCGCCCACCTCGGTCTCGCAAGGCGGCGGATGGTCGATCCCGGGCATGCCGGGGTCGGGTTACGGAAGTACGGGGGACGGCGGCACAACCGGCGGTTCGGTTGGGGCTGGGTCGGGCGCCGGGGCGGGCAACGGCGCCGGGGCGGGCGCTACCGCGAGTTCCGGCTGGGGCGATGGGTCGGCGTGGGGCGGTGTTTCGACCTATGGCGGAGGCGGTGGGTCGAGCGGTGGCAGTGGTTATGGCGGTGGTACGGGCAACGGGGGATCGAGCGGGGCCGGTGGCGGCTCTGGAGACGGCGGGCAGGGAGGCTCGGGCGGTTCTGGCGGCTCCGGGAATGGCGGGCATGGAGGCTGGGGAGGTTCGGGCGGCGATGGTGGCGGCTCCGGGAATGGCGGTCACGGTGGATCGGGAGGATCGGGAGGATCGGGCGGTTCGGGTGGATCAGGCGGTTCGGGTGGATCAGGCGGATCGGGCGGATCGGGCGGATCGGGTGGGTCAGGCGGATCGGGCGGATCAGGCGGATCGGGAGGATCAGGCGGATCGGGAGGATCGGGCGGTTCGGGTGGGTCAGGCGGATCAGGCGGATCAGGCGGTTCGGGTGGGTCAGGAGGCTCTGGAAACGGCGGCCACGGTGGTTCGGGTGGCGGCTCCGGCCACACCGGCACCACCGGCTCGAACTCCGGCAATGGCAACCAGTCGTCGAGCGGCCTCCTCAGCCCGATCGCGAATCTCGTCCTCAACGTGGGCGCCATCAGCGTGCCGATCGTGCCGATCACCCTCGGCAACAACAGCGGCAGCGGCAATGGCAACGGTGCAGGCAACGGCACGAGCAGCGGCTCGAAGGGCGCGACGAGCGGATCGAGCGGACATGGCTCGGGCGGCTTGCTGGCGCCCGTGACCGCGTTGCTGGGCGGCACGTCCCTGACCTCGGCGAGCGGCGGCTCGAAGGGCTCGGGTTCGCATTCCGGCAGCAGCCCGCTCGCACCGCTCGTCAACCTGCTCGGCGGCCAGACCGGTGGCTCCACGGGCAGCGCGGGCAGCACGGCGAACGGGTCGTCGACGAAGGGCAGCCCCGGCTCCACCTCCAACCCGGCCGCACCGCTGACCAGCCTCCTCGGCGCGCTCACCGGCGCCGCCGGCGGAGCGGGCGGGAGTTCGTCGCCGCTGTCTCCGCTCACGAATCTGCTCGGCGGTCTCGCGGGCAGTACCGGCAGCGGCGGCGGCACGTCGAAGCACTAGGCCGTAAGGCGAGGTGCCCTTCGGGGCACCTTCACACGCCCCGCCCGCTGTCCGCGGCCTGATAAAGCTCGCGCAACGACTGTCCGAAGGCCGCGTCCAGTTCGCGCGCGACGCCTGCGCGCGTGAACATCGCGACCGGCGGCAGCGTCCAGTCGAGCGTATAAGGCACGATCGCCACGCCCGCGAAATGCACGAGTTCTTCCGCGATATCGGCGGGCACGATCGACACGGCATTCTCGTTGGCGACGATCATTTCGCCGATCAGCCGCGACGTGTAGCTCTCCAGCATCGGCACAGGCGGCGCGACCCCGGCCTGCAGGAAGATATCGGCGATCTGCCCGCGCATGGGCGTGTGCGGCGCACCGAGGATCCAGTCGAGTTCCACGAGCTTGTCCCAACTGAGGCGCGCGCGCGCCAGCCGCGCGGCGAGGCGCCGGCTCGCGATGAGGCGCGGCTTCTGCTGGTACAGGACCTCGAAGCGAAGCTGCGCGAAATCGACCGTGGACGAGGCCCGGCCGATCACGATGTCGAGCGTGTGGTCGCGCAGCAGCGGCATGAGCGCGTCGCTCGTGCCTTCGTGAATCGTCAGCGTGACCCGCTGCGGCAGCCGCGCCTGCGTGAGCTGGATCGCCGAAGCGAGCGTACGCCCCGAGATGAATGGAATCACGCCCACGTGCAGCCGCGTGGCGTGGCCCGCGACCACGGCTTCGATGTCGCGCGCGAGGTGGTCGAGGTCGTGCAGCATGGCCTGGGCGCGCGTGAGCACCACGTTGCCGAGGGCGGTGGACGTCATGCCGCGCGACGAGCGCTCGAAGAGCGGCCCGCCGAACATGCTCTCCATTTCGGCGAGCGCGTTGGTCACGGCCGGCTGGCTGGTGGCGACGTGCTCGGCCACGCGCGTGAGCGACCCGTACTGGCGGATCTGCAGCAGCAGCACGAGGTGGCGCATCTTCAGGCGCGTGGTCAGGCGCCGCGTGACTTCATCGGGACTGAGAGTAGACAAAGGGACGGAGCAATGGACGATTCGGGCCATTAGTATAAGAAAAAAGTGATGGTGTCATACTAAATCAAAATTGGCAGATTATGGCGGCTGCCTAGAATCGACTCATTCGAACGTAGCCGGGACTGTCCGGCCCTAAAGAGAGCGAGTGAGGAACATGAACGAGACGGATCGCCAGGCAGCCCTGGAGTACCACCAGTACCCGACCCCCGGGAAAATCTCGGTAACGGCAAGCAAGCCGCTCATCACGCAGCGCGATCTGGCCCTGGCCTACACGCCGGGCGTGGCCGTGGCCTGCGAGGAGATCGTCACGGACCCGCAGAACTCGTTCAAGTACACGAGCCGCGGCAATCTGGTGGGCGTCATCACGAACGGTTCGGCTGTGCTGGGCCTCGGCAATATCGGCGCGCTGGCGTCGAAGCCGGTGATGGAGGGCAAGGCGGTCCTGTTCAAGAAGTTCGCCGGCATCGACGTGTTCGACATCGAAATCACCGAATCCGACCCGGACAAGCTCGTCGAGATCATCGCGAGCCTCGAAGCGACCTTCGGCGGCATCAACCTCGAAGACATCAAGGCGCCGGACTGTTTCACCGTCGAACGCAAGCTGCGCGACCGCATGAAGATCCCCGTCTTCCACGACGACCAGCACGGCACGGCGATCACGGTCTCGGCCGCGTTCCTGAACGGTCTGAAGGTGGTGGGCAAGGATATCCGCGACGTGAAGGTCGTGACCTCGGGCGCGGGCGCGGCGGCGCTGGCCTGTCTGGACCTGATGGTCGATCTGGGTCTGCCGGTCGAAAACATCTGGGCGACGGACCTCGCAGGCGTGGTCTACAAGGGCCGCACGGAACTGATGGACCCGGACAAGGCGCGCTTCGCGCAGGAGACTGCGGCGCGCTCGCTCTCCGAGGTGATCGAAGGTGCCGACGTGTTCCTCGGCTGCTCGGCGGGCGGCGTGCTCAAGGCGGAAATGGTCAAGAAGATGGCTGCGAAGCCGCTGATCCTCGCGCTCGCGAACCCGACGCCCGAAATCTTCCCGGAAGTGGCGCTCGAAGCGCGCGCCGACGCGGTCATCGCGACGGGCCGTTCGGACTTCCCGAACCAGGTGAACAACGTCCTGTGCTTCCCGTACATCTTCCGCGGCGCGCTGGACGTGGGCGCGACCACCATCACGCGCAACATGGAGATCGCGGCGGTGCGCGCCATCGCGCAACTCGCCCAGGAAGAGCCGAATGACTCGGTGGCCGCCGCCTACGGCGCCTATGACTTGCGCTTCGGCCCGACGTACTTCATTCCGAAGCCCTTCGATTCGCGCCTGATCCTGCGCATCGCGCCGGCCGTGGCGAAGGCCGCGATGGAAGACGGCGTGGCCACGCGCGCCATCGACGACTTCGAGGCTTACACGAACGAGCTCCAGCAGTTCGTCTATCACTCGGGCGCGTTCATGAAGCCCGTCTTCGCGACGGCCAAGCAGATCGTGCGCGAAGGCGGCAAGTCGCGCATCGTGTTCGCCGAGGGCGAGGAAGAGCGCGTGCTGCGCGCGGTGCAGGTGATCGTCGACGAGAAGCTCGCGCGTCCGATCCTGATCGGCCGTCCCGAAGTGCTGCTCGCGCGCATCGAGAAGTTCGGCCTGCGCCTGCGTCTGGGCGAGGACGTGGAAGTGACGAACCCCGAGTACGACGAGCGCTTCCACCAGTACTGGACCACCTATTGGGAACTGCGTTGCCGCGACGGCATTTCGAAGGAAATGGCGCGCGTGGAAATGCGCCGTCGCCTCACGCTGATCGGCGCGATGATGGTGCGCCTCGGCGACGCGGACGGCATGGTGTGCGGCACCGTGGGCGCGTACCACGACCATCTGCGCTTCGTCGACGAAGCGATCGGCATGGCGCCCGGCGCGAACACCTATGCGGCGATGAACATCCTGCTGCTCGACAAGCGCACGGTGGCGCTCGTGGACACGCACGTCAACGACAATCCGGACGCAGCGACGATCGCCGAGTTCACGATCGCCGCGGCGAAGCAGATGGCATGGCTCAATCTCTCGCCGAAGGTCGCGCTGCTCTCGCGCTCGAACTTCGGCTCGGGCAGTTCGGCTTCGGGCACGAAGATGCGCGAAGTGCTGAAGCTCGTGACCGCACAGGCGCCGGACCTGGAGATCGACGGCGAAATGCACGGTGACTGCGCGCTCGACGAGTCGCTGCGCGAGCGCATCCTGCCGCATTCGCGCCTGAAGGGCGCGGCGAACCTGCTCGTGTGCCCGAACGTGGACTCCGGCAACATCGCCTACAACCTGCTCAAGACGGGCGCGGGCAGCAACGTGGCCGTGGGCCCGTTCCTGCTGGGCGTGAACGCGCCGGTGAACGTCCTGACCTCGAGCTCGACGGTGCGCCGCATCGTCAACATGGCCGCGTTGACGGTGCTGCAGGCCAATCGCGACTGATCGGGCGGCGTCCGGGTCGTTTCCTCTTCGGCTCTTTGCCCTGCTGAACCCTGCTGAAACGGCGGTCCGCGCGAGCGGCCGCCGTTTTTTCTTTGCGAAGGGGCCCGCTGACGAAGGCGATCCGCTTTCGCTATCACCCCATGCGTCTTTCGGATTGTTCCCGTATCGCGGCGCACCTATATTGGCTGGGCAACGTTCGATTCCCATTTCACGAGACGCCGCATGAAGACGGCCGAGGAGGCGCAATGAACCAGATCGATCTCAAGGACCGCGTGATGGTGGTCACCGGCGGCGCGCGCGGCATCGGCTACGCGGTCGCACAGCGCGCGCTGCGCTCCGGCGCCGCGGTGGCGCTGTGGGACGCCGACGGCGAGCGGCTCGAACGCTCGCGCGGCGAGCTCGCGGCGCTCGGCAAGGTGTCGGCCGTCAAGGTCGAGCTGACCGATGAGACTTCCGTCGAAGCCGCCGCGCACCAGACCGTCGAAACGCACGGCGCGATCCATGCGCTCGTCAACAGCGCGGGCATCACCGGCGGCAATGGCCTCACGTGGGAACTGCCCGTGGACATGTGGCGCCGTGTGATCGAAGTGAACCTGATCGGCTGCTATCTGACCTGCCGCGCCGTCGTGCCGCACATGATCGCGCAGGGCTACGGGCGCATCGTCAACATCGCTTCGGTGGCGGGCAAGGAGGGCAATCCGAATGCTTCGCACTACAGCGCATCGAAGGCCGGGTTGATCGGGCTGACCAAGTCGCTCGGCAAGGAGCTGGCGACGAAGAACGTGCTCGTCAACGCGGTGACGCCGGCCGCCGCAAAAACCGAGATCTTCGATTCGATGTCGCAGCAGCATATCGACTACATGCTCTCGAAGATCCCGATGAACCGCTTTCTGATGCCCGAAGAGGCGGCTTCGCTGATCGTCTGGCTCACCTCCGAGGATTGTGCGTTCAGCACCGGCTCGGTATTCGACCTCTCCGGCGGGCGCGCGACCTACTGAGTGCCCCGCCGGGCGATGCGGCATCCCGCCCGTAAAGGGCGCTCTATGATCACAGCGACGATCACGGCGGACCCACCGCCGGAGGAGGAGACAGCCATGAAAGCCGAGGCCAGCCCGCTGCCCGATGCCGTTGTCGGCAAGGTCATGCGGCGCCTGCTGCCGTTCCTGCTGCTGATGTACGTGCTGGCGTTCCTCGACCGCGCCAACATCGGCTTCGCGCAAAAGGCGCTCCAGCACGACACCGGGCTTTCCGACACGGCGTTCGCCTTCGGCGCCGGCGTATTCTTCGTGGGCTATGCGCTCTTCGAAGTGCC